>NZ_FUWZ01000030.1 GCF_900167135.1 Chitinophaga eiseniae
CCAGGGAACTGATAGTTATCGTAAAAAGTATATGTTAACGGTGTCAGTGTACCATTACTAAAGATATCAGGTAAGGGATTGCTGACAATAATATTCGCAGTGTCCCTCCTCAGAGACGGGTTAATTAACATATCTACATTGGCGCCACTGCCGGTATCGAAGCCACCTTCCAGCGTTACGGAGTTAGTTGCCTCGTAAACGATACGCGCCGGTTCATGATACGCAGTAACCAGGTCGGCAAGACCCGGAAAAACGTAGTTGCTGGTGCCACTGTTATTAACAGCTCCGTTCATCTGTCCCTGTAACACCTGCCGGGAGATGTTCCGGTTATACAACGCTGTCTCTATCGGCCGGTTCAACTGATCGTAAAAAGTGACATGCCATACATTCTGTGCCCGTTGAACCGAGTCTCTGGTGAACACCAACCGGTCGCGGACATCATACACCATTTCCACCACGCCGGCGCCGGGAACCTTTTTAGTGACCATCCGGTTCCTTTCGTCATAGGTATATTGAAAACAAAGACCATCTGCGATGGCTGCAACATTCCAGGTAGTCGTTATTTTCTCCACGCCCAACGGCGGGATGACAAAGCGCAGGTTGTTCAGGTCGTCGTAGATGTAATAGGTACAAAACCAACCCATATGTGCTGTGCCGGGATTGGCTCCTTTTAACTTTCTCAATACCAGCTGACCGGATTTGTCTTTATACTCCCTTATCTGACCACCGTCTTCATCAATACTCACATCTACCGTCAGCTGACCAGGATCATAAGCGCGGGGACTAACAGGCAGCCCGGTAGAACCCATGTTCCAGATACGTACAGAATCTTGTGCGGTGTTAACCAGGTACTGATGGCTCACCGGACGGGTAGCCCAGCTGTTGCCTGGGGCATAAGTCTTCATCACCCGGTTCAATGGAGACGCCTCAAATTCGGTCTGACTATAATATATTTTCTCTCCCGGATATCTTCCCGAATTCTGATAAAACTGTTGTTGTGCGCTAAAGGGAGATGTTTTGAATTTGCCATCGCCGGCAGTGTGCATATAA
>NZ_FUWZ01000028.1 GCF_900167135.1 Chitinophaga eiseniae
ACCGGCGATACTGCTATCCGGTTGGCGGCCATCTGGGCCGATGTACTGAAACTGGACGTGTCGGACATCAGCGCCACCGCCAGCTTTTTTGCGATGGGCGGACACTCGCTGAATGCGCTGGTACTCCGGAACAGGATTTATCAGGCATTTAAAGTACAAATGACGCTGAAAGACCTTTTTGAACACAGCACGCTGGAAAAAGCTGCGGAATATATAGACAATGAGACGTGGCTTAAGAAAGACGGCCGGCAGGAAATAGCGACAGATGAAGAATACTTATTTGATTAACAGGTTGTATTTGTATTATGAACGCAATCATCACTAAACTCAGGAAGCTGGGAGTGGAGCTGAATCTCGTAGACAACAAGCTGAGAGCCAGCGCTCCGAATGGAGTGCTGACAAGCGAGCTGCTGGAGGAGATAAAGCAGCATAAAGCATCCCTGATCAGCTATATCAGCAGTGTTACAGCCAAAGCAGATGTTATTTCTCTGCAGCCGGCCCCTTTACAGGAATGTTATTCCCTCTCTTCAGCTGCGAGGAGAATGTATTTTCTGTACGAACTGGACAAGTGCTCGTTGCGCTATAACATGCTGCAGGTAATAAAACTAAAAGGCCAGCCGGATAAAGACCGTATTGCCGGTACTTTTAACCAGCTGCTTCAGCGCCATGAAGCGTTGCGTACTTATTTTGAACTGGCGGAAGGAGTGCCGGTACAAAGGATAGCGAGCGATCTTTCACTCGATATCACCTTGTGCGAAGGCATTGAAGACTTCCGGAAACCGTTTGACCTGGCCGTACCTCCACTGGTGAGAGTAGGACTGGTGAATCTGCCAGGCGATGAAAACCTGCTGATGGTGGATATGCATCATATTATCACAGACGGGGTTTCGCAGGAAATATTGATAAAGGATTTTATACGGCTCTATGCGGGAGAAACATTACCGCCTTTGAAACTTCACTATAAAGATTATTCCGAATGGCAGCAACGGCGGATGGCATCACCGGAGATGAAGGGGCATGGGGAATTTTGGATGTCTGTATTTAAGCGGGGCGTACCCGTGTTGGAGCTGCCGGCAGACTTTGCCCGCACTCCGCAACAGGCTGATGAAGGAGGTGTGTGCAGCTTTGCGCTCGATCATGCGTCAACCGCCCGGCTCCGGCAGCTGGCGGCCGATAATGGCGCGACCATGTTTATGGTGATGCTGGCCGTTTATAATATTTTACTGGGCCGGCTGGGCAACCAGGAAGATGTGGTAACAGGTACGCCTGTGACCGGGCGTACGCATCCCGATCTGGAGCATATCATTGGCATGTTTGTGAACATGCTTCCCGTCAGGAACTACCCGTTGGGCGCATTAACTTTTGAAGCGTTCCTGGCTGATGTAAAACAAAATGTATTGTCCTGCCTTGAGCATGAAGAATACCAATATGAACAATTGACAGACGATTTGAAAATCGATCGTAGCCTGCAACGAAACCCTTTGTTTGATACGGTATTTACTTATGAGAATGATGACGTCGCTGTGTTGGAAATACCGGGGCTGAAATTGTCGGCCTACGATACCGGGCACACTATCGCTAAGTTTGACCTGACCCTGTCGGTGAAGGAAATGACAGATCATCTTCGCTTGAATGTTGAATACAATGCCCGGCTTTTCAGACAGTCCACCATCAAAGAGTTTATAGGCTGTTTCCGGGAGATCATCAACACCGTGATTGCCTGTCCATCGATTAGGCTGGCTGATATCCCGCTGTTGTCCGCGGAAGCAGGATCGTCGTTGCTGCTGTCGCTGGACCACAGCCAGGTAGGATATCCTTCGGAGGCAACGGTACACCGGCTGTTTGAGCGGCAGGCCACGCTGCATC
>NZ_FUWZ01000027.1 GCF_900167135.1 Chitinophaga eiseniae
CAGCCGCGTGTCCCCGCAAACCACCGCTATATTATCCGGTGTGGCCGCCACCTGAGACTCAAACAATGAAGTAACCGTCGCCGTTGCCGGATAGGACACGGCACTGTTGTCCAACACATGCCGTAAATAATCTTTTTCTGTGGAGGAGAGGTAGTCCAGCTTGCCTACCGCAGTTTCAGGAGCGCTCAGCGCTGCATCGAGCAGAGCCGTATAATGTTTCAGCAGTTGGCCCATCCGCTGTGCACTGAAATACCTGGCATTATAACTTAATGTCAGCAGGATATTATCCTCCAACGAAATCAACAGGTTGAGGTCATACTTACCTAATCCCATATTCAGTTCAAGGATATCAATACCGGCATCCTCAGTCATATCTTCATAATGCACCAATACGTCAAACAGTGCAGTACGACTCATGTCCTTACCGGGATTAACATCCAGCACCACCTGCTCAAACGGAACAGCTGAAAATGCCACAGACTGCGTGTAGTCAGCGGTTACTTCGGTCAGCACTTCCAGGAAAGATGATTTCGCTGAAAAGTCATGTTTCAACGCCAGCAGATTGGCAACCGGTCCGTTTATATGCTTTAATCCGGGCAGGCTCCTGTTTTCATACAAGGTACCCAACACTACAGATTCACTTTCCGTATACCGCTGCATTAAAGCAGAGAATGCGGACAACAGGAGCAGAAAACGAGTACTTCCATACTTAGCAGCAAATGTGTTGATGCGTTCAGACAATTCGCCGGATATAAGTGTCTGCTCGCACCCATATGAATACACATGGATATGTTCTCTTGGAAAATCAGTATCCAGCACAAGTACAGGCGCATTGACCATTTTCCTTTTCCAGTAAAAGGAGGCTGCTGCAAGACTATCCTCCATCATTTGACGCTGCCGGGACACATAGTCTGTATACAGTCCTGTCTCCGCAGGCGTAGCGCAGGCGGCGCCGGAATGTGCAGCATACCGGGACCAGATATTTTCGTATAGCAGCCGGAGTGTCTTTCTGTCTGCAATGAGATGATGCGCCGTAATGATAAAAATATAACCGTTACCGTTGTCCACGATGTCAAACCGGATCAATGGCGGCTGATCAATATCAAAAGGGGCTTCTATTATTTGCCGGCACCATGCGGCAAGCCCTGTTTCCGACAACGGCGTGGGCGTATGATGTGTACGTACAATAAGTGAGTCCGCACCGGTAATTAATGACAGCGGCTCATTGTTTTCCGTCACCACCACAGATCTCAGCAGGTCTGTGTCGTTATAAACATCGTCCACAGCCTGTTGCAGCCTGTCTATATCCGGTTGCTCATTCCATCTGACCAACAATGGTAAGTTGTGGTACACTGGGCTATGCGGGTACAGATAATTTTTTTCAAACTGATCTATGAACCACAGTCTTTTCTGATGAGCAGACGCTATCATGCTGTCTGCCGGCGTTGCCGGACGCACAGGAGGCGCAGGTGTCAGCAATATACTGTGACAGATATTCTCATCCAGCGATTTAACCGGAGCAAGCAGCATTTGCCGCAGCAGCACCTTAAAATACGCTGCCAGCCCCTCTATTGTAGCCGCATGGAAAATATCACTGTTATATTCTATCAGCATGGAGATATCATCTCCGTCTTCTCTGAAATAAAAAGTAAGATCATATTTACTGACAGTATTAAACCGTTCTCCGTAGGGGCGTACCTGTACATTCTCCAGGCTGCCTGTTCCTTCACCGCTTAGCTGCACATCGGTATTGACCTGCAATACCATTACATCGAAAAGTGTACTGCGGCTCATATCCCGCTTCAGCCGCAATGTTTCTATCAGTTCATCAAAAGGATACAGCTGATGCTCATACGCCTGCAAGGTGGTGTCCTTCACGCTGTGCAGCAAATCCAGGTAACTGC
>NZ_FUWZ01000026.1 GCF_900167135.1 Chitinophaga eiseniae
GGTAGAGCAGGTATTGTCTTCGTATATACATATCCGTCAGGCGGTGGTGACCGCACAGGAGGTGCACGGCGCCAAAGTGCTGGTGGCCTATTACGCGCCTGTCGCGGTAACTGATAAATCCGAGCTGAAAAGCTGGCTGCAGCAGAAGCTGCCGGAATACATGGTGCCGGCCTATTTTGTGGAAATGGAAGATATTCCGCTCACCAGCAGCGGCAAAGCCAATCGTAAAGCGCTGCCCCCGGTGAGTGGAGACGACATGATCCGAAGTGAGTACGTAGCGCCGGTGACCCCCATGGAATTCCAACTGGTAGCTATATGGCAGGAGGTGCTGGGTGTTACCGGGATAGGCGTGACCGATAGCTTTTTTGAATTAGGCGGACATAGCCTGAAAGCCACCCAGCTGATTGCTGCTTATTACCGCACCTTCAGGTTCCGTCCGAAATTACAGGAGCTGTTTGAGCATACTACAGTACAGTCGCACATAGCACTGATACATAACAGGGAAGGAGAAGTATACGAGCGTATTGCTCCGGCGGCCGCGGCTGACGGGTATCCTTTGTCCAGCGCCCAGGAAATGGTATGGACGCTCAGCCAGGTGAAGGATGGCCTGATCGCGTACAATATCCCTACGGTGAGCCCCGCCGAACCTGACTTTGATCCTGCCGCCTTTAAAAGAGCCCTGGCGGGATTGATCGACAGGCATGAAATACTGCGTACCGTGTTCCGTGCAGATGCAGAGGGGATACCCCATCAATACGTGCTGGACAGCCATGCATTGAACTATGTGATAGAGGAAGTGGATATCCGGCAGGCAGCAGATCCGCATCAGCATATCTATCATGCAATATTCGAAAATGATCTCTACCGGTCTTTCGATCTGCAAAATGGTCCGCTGTTCCGTATCACCTTGTTCCATACTTCGCAGGGATACTATATCTACTACCTGGTACATCATATCATCACAGATGGTATATCGGCAGAAGTGGCTGCCCGCGACATACGGGCGCTGTACCAGAAAGAGCGGCTGGGAACAGGTGCGCCGCTGCCCCAGCTGGACATACAATACAAAGATTTTGCTGTTTGGGAAAAGGACCAGATACTGCAAGGGCATTACGACGCGCACAGGAAATACTGGATACAGCATTTGTCAGGAGAAATACCGCCTGTCGACCTGCCGGCAGCCCGCAAACGGCCTGCCGTTAAAACCCACCATGGCCGGTATCTGAGTACCTATCTGCCGAAAGCGCTCACCGCACAGCTGTATGATTTTACCAAAAAACATAACGGCAGCCTGTTCATGACGCTGCTGGCGGCCTGGAATGCCTTGCTGTACCGTTATACCGGGCAATCAGATATCATACTCGGTGCGCCTTATGCCGGCAGGGTGCATCCCGATCTGGAAAATCAGATCGGCTGCTATATCAATACACTTTCTATCAGGAACCAGGTCAATGGCGAAGGTTCTTTCCTGTCATTGTACGACCAGGTAAAACAGCATACCCTTGAAGCATTTCAATACCAGATGTATCCTTTCTCTCAACTGGTAAGAGATCTGAAGGTGCGCAAGGATATCAGCCGGAGCAATGTATTATTTGATATTATGATCGCCCTGCAGAACTTCGAAGGCAAGGTGGAGGCGCCGGACAAATCAGAGGAAGAGTTGAACAGCATCGTGGACCTGGGCATGCGTTATGCGAAGTTTGATATGGAAATTAGTCTCTATGAGAGAGGCGATTATATCATGTTCCGTTTGAAATACAACTCCGACGTATATGACTATGACCTCATCGCCGGCCTGATGCAACACTTTAAACAGTTCTCCTCCGCTATGCTGGCGGACCCCGGGCAGGCGATCGATTCCGTTGATTTCCTCACCGCCGCGGAAAAAGAACAATTGCTGCAAGGCTTCAATGACACTGCCGTCACCTATGCACCGGGAAAAACTGTCCTGGACCTGTT
>NZ_FUWZ01000024.1 GCF_900167135.1 Chitinophaga eiseniae
GACGACCGTTTGCAGCTGTGCGCAGTTGGTATCACCGGTGAAATATGTATAGGAGGCGCAGGCCTGGCGCGGGGCTACCTGGGCCGTCCTGAGCTGAGCGCGGAGAAGTTTGTTCCTGATCCTTACCGGGCCGGCGAACGGCTGTACCGCACAGGCGACCTTGGCCGCTGGCTGCCAGATGGAACGATCGCTTTTGCAGGTCGCCGCGACGACCAGGTAAAGGTGCGTGGTTACCGTATTGAGCTGGGGGAGATAGTGCATGCCCTGGAACAGCACCCCGGTATTTCGGCGGCCGTGGTAATAACACAGGGCGCAACGGCTGAAGAAAAGACATTGGTAAGTTACTTCACCGGTGACGCCGGGCTGGACATCGCCACTTTACGGGCTTACCTTGACAAGCGCCTGCCCGCCTACATGCTCCCGGACTATTATATACACCTGGATACATTACCGTTGAATGCCAGCGGGAAGGTGGACAGGAAACGGCTGCCAACTCCGCAGGGCGCCGGCCTTGCAACCGGCAGGGAATATGTTGCGCCCCGAAATACCACCGAAGAAAAGCTGGTGGACATCTGGAGAAACGTGCTGGGGCGTACCGGCATTGGCGTAAAAGATAGCTTTTTTGAGTTGGGTGGTCATAGTTTAAAGGCCACGCGTCTCGAAAGCCAGATATATAAAGTATTTGAGGTAAAAGTAGCTTTGCACGATCTGTTTGGTGCGCCGGTATTGGAAAATCAGGCCGCCCTGATAGAACGTTCCCGGAAAACTGTTTATAACAGTATCATGCCGGCCCCGAAACAATCAGGCTACCCGCTGTCTTCTTCACAGCGTCGTTTATGGGTATTAAGTCAGTTTGCCGAAAGCAGCGTCGCTTACAATATGCCCGGAGCGTATGTGTTTGAAGGAGTCCTTGCCATATCCTCTTTAACCTATGCCTTTAACGAATTAATACGCCGTCATGAGATCCTGCGCACGGTATTTAATGAAGATGAGAACGGAGAAGTAAAGCAGTATATTCTGGAGGCGGATGAAAGCATTTTCAACATTGAATATGTTGACCTGCGTGATATCGCCAACCGGAAGGCGCGTTTGCAGCAGTTGGTGGAACGCGCAGCGGGAAAAGCATTTGACCTGTCCAGGGGGCCGCTGTTAAGGGCCGGACTTTACCAGACAGATGATCATCGCTGGATATTTGCCTATACCATGCATCATATTATAAGTGATGGCTGGTCAATGGACGTACTCCTCCGCGAGCTGCTGCATATCTACAATGTACACACGGCAGGCCAGCCCCATGCCTTGCAGGGCTTGTCTGTCCAGTATAAGGATTATGCTTTCTGGCAGCAGTGCCGGTTAACGGATGGCTCACTGGCTACAGCACAGGCCTACTGGCTGAAGCAATTTGAAGGAGAGCTGCCGCAGCTGCTGTTGCCGCTGGACCATTCCCGTCCCGCTGTCAAAACGTATAATGGAGGCGTGGTGGTAAAACTGCTCCCTGCCAGTCTGTCCGGCGCTTTGAAGCTGCTCGTGAAAGAGCAGGGCGCCACACTGTTTATGGGGCTGTTTGGGCTGGTGAATGTATTGCTGCATCGGTACACACAACAGGAAGATCTTATTATCGGTACCCCGATCGCTGGCAGGGAGCATGCAGATCTTTCCGACCAGATAGGTATTTATATAAATACACTGGCCTTGAGGACAAGGTTTAGCGGAAATGAGAATTTTGTCAGCCTGCTTAAACAGATACGGGAAAATATGCTGGCTGCCTACGAGCACCAGGCATATCCTTTTGATGAATTGGTGGAACAGCTGCAGCTGCAGCGGGATATGAGCCGTAATGCGCTGTTCGATGTAATGGTTATACTGCAGAATAATGAACGCCGGGTGCTAAGTGGGGATGGTATCCTAAATAACCTGCATTTAAGCGCATATGAAAACCATACAAAGGAGATAAGCAAGCTGGATATTACTTTTGAGTTCGAGGAAACAGAAGAAGGCATTGTCATCTACCTGAAATATAATAGCGACCTGTTTGAGGCAGCGACCATCCATCGCATGGCAGCGCATCTTCAGCAATTGTTGAAAGCAGCGCTGCATACTCCTGACATGGCGGTAAACAGCTTGCCTTATTTAACGGAAGGAGAGGAGTCGGCGCTGCTGGACATATTCAATGTAAAATCGCCCGGCTATGATACAGGAGCGACGATCATCACCTGCTTTGAACAACAGGTGGCGCAGTCGGCTGAACGCACAGCCCTTGTCTTTAAAGACAGCTC
>NZ_FUWZ01000009.1 GCF_900167135.1 Chitinophaga eiseniae
TGAAGTGAACCCAAAAGTTTAGACAGCTTTTTTGATTAAGCGGCTTGAGTTCGGTATTGTACTGGGCTCAAGCCGTTAAGTTTTTGTTTGATTCTGTCATTATTGTAATAGTGAATATAATTGACAATATTCTTTTTAAGCGTTTCGATTGATGTAAATTTTTTCAGATGGAACATTTCAGATTTCAGAATGGCGAAGAAGCTTTCCATAGCTGCATTATCCAGGCAATTGCCTCTTCTTGACATGCTTTGCCTTATTCTTCTTTTTCGCAGCCTTTGTTGATACCCTTTCATTTGATATTGCCATCCTTGATCAGAATGGAGGATCGGTCTGGATTTTTCAGGCAACTTTTTTAGCGCCATTTCAAGCATATCCATAGTCTGATGGAACGTTGCCCGTTTCGATAAGGTGTAGCTGATTATCTCTCCATTGTAAAGGTCCATAATTGGCGATAAATACAACTTTTTACCTGACACATTGAACTCCGTTACATCGGTCACCCACTTTTGATTAGGCTTCCGGGCGTTAAAATCTCTATTCAGCAGATTCCGGGCAATTTTTCCTTGCTGCCCTTTATAAGATTTGTACTTCTTCCTTCTAACAAGGCTTTTTAGACCGCACTCTTTCATTAGTCTGGCAACACGTTTATGGTTGATATGCATCCCACTGCTCTTTAGAGCATCCGTTATTCGGCGATAACCATATCTACCCTTATGCTGACGATAAATAGCTATTATTGAAGTTTTAACGTGATTATCCTTATCAGGTTGTACCGATTTTTTCAAGTAATAGTAAAAAGTACTCCGTGCCATCCCCGCTACTTTCAGCAATATTTCCTGATCGTAGGACCGCCTTAATTCCTGGATGGCTTTTGCTGCCTGCCTTGTGCTTTGGCAGCTTTTTCCTGCTGAATTAAGGCGTCTAACTTTTTTAAAAATGCAAGCTCTGTGCGCAAATACTCGTTCTCTGCCTGCAAGGCAGCAAGCTTTTCCGCTTCGGGGTTAGACACTATTCTAGTGGTCTTTTTTTTCTTATTAGGCATTGCTGACTTTTTTCTACCTCTGTTTTCCATCAGTAAACCTCCTACTCCCTGGCTTTCATATATCTTTAACCAACGACCTACTACACTATCGTTAGCAATACCAAAGAGTGCTGATGTCTGCAATAAAGATAGGTGCTTTTTTAGCATATATTTTATAACCCGAACTTTAAACTCGCCCTCATAGCTGCCAGAGCGAAGCAACAACCCCTTCTTCCCAAACTGATTGTAAAGATTTACCCAGCGCTGAATACTCTTGTCGTTTCCTCCAATTTTACGTGCCGCAGAAGCCAGAGAGTCCTTACCAGAGATCACTGACTGTACTGCACCTATTTTTTGTTGATAACTGTATTTGATTCTTTTATTCATAAAAAATGTCCCCTAAAAGTGTCTAACTTTTAGGGGGCACTTCATTTCCGGAACAGCTTTTTTTGTACCTTGGCCGAAATGAGACTCCCTCTATGAGTATTGCAAGAGATAAACAGGCATATGCTGTCATCACCTGTTTGCTGTTCCTGAATGTAGTGCTTGATGTAGGCGCTGGATTCAGTATCCGCGGCTACTGGCCCGACCGGATATTATTTTACCTCTGGCTCATTGGCACGGTATACATTATCGTCACTTATTACAAGGAGAGATTCGTTAAAATATATACGTGGGTGTTAGTCGCGCTAACCCTGTTGTCTACGCTTCCCATGATGATACCCTTTCTTACCATTGTGAGTGTGGGTTTCGCGCAGGATACCCGGTTCCGTAAAGTACTGCCCGATAATTACCGTGTTCAGATGGGGGGTAAAAGCCCTATCGGCAATCGTATTTTTGAAGTCATGAAGGGCTTGGGCCCATTGGAAAGACTGGAGGGAGCAGCGAATATGAATCTGCTGGAAAGAGATCTTGGAACCGCTAAACTGGAAGACATTCAATCTGTGAAAGTGCTGCAGATGTGGCGGGACAGTAGCCGGATCGAGCTGCAGTTTCCTGATACCACCGTGCAGTTTCTCTTTAACAGAAAATAAAAAAGGCAGGTGTTGTTGCAAACACCTGCCTTTTAAGGTATCAGGATAATGGATGAAGGCCGGCAGCAGGGTCTGTATGATGTTGACGGGCTTTGGAAATTCTTCTTCCCCGGAAAAACAGGTAGAGGTTCAGGAATAACATCATACCGAGATAGATGAAGAAACCACCCAGCTTGGTGCTCAGTACTTCCATCAGTTCACGCGGTGTCTCGAGATGCTGCCCGATTTCCATGATCCGGAAAGCAAACCCGATGTTCAGCAAATAAAACCCCGTTTCAAAAAGTTTGTTGGTCGCCAGTGCCAGTTCCTGTTTCCCGTGAAAAATGTCAATCATAAATATTTTACTGTTTTTGAACAGTATCCAGGCTACGAGCCACGTAACGACAATGACTACGGGCAGATAAATCATGTAGGCGGAAAAGTTAAATGCGGGATGCATATGTTATGGTTTTATGGGATGAAGTAATTGTTTTTTTCTGCTGATGTAGTAGATCGCACTCATATTGAAACAGTGCAGCAACCCCAACGTGAGGACAATTAACCCCGTGCTCTCCGTTATTTGCGTCACCAGTCCGGTAACTGTATGAATCGTTTGCCAGAAGGAGATCATCACAGTGGCGTAGCCAATGTTCACCAGGTAATAGCCGGTGAGCAGGATATTATTGATGGCTTCACACAGCGCTGTGTCCTGTGGTATCAGGCCGTGAATGAAAACCCTGCCGTTCCGGTAAAAACGAAGTCCTACATGTACTGTGATCAGATAAGTGATAACGAAGTAAATCAGATAGGCAAGGATGTTCATGGCTTGTAAGTTTGCTTTTCTAATGTCAAAACTATTTAAAGTTTCGGTATTTTCAAAAAATATTGAAAGTTTTTTTGTGTGAAAGAGGTAGATGATTACCGGTAAAAAGGGGGCGGGGCAGCGGACTAGCTGTCGGTCAACCGGCGGGCGTATTTATTTTTGTAATCCACCGGCGTCACGCCGGTAATCCGGCGAAACACCTCCCTGAAAGTTTGCATGTCGGTATAACCGGTGTAGATCATTACCTCCTGAACGGACCTTCTGCCGATTTCGAGCTGGGTTTTGGCGCCTTCAATCCTGACGTGTTGTACATATTCTGCTACCGTATGACGGGTGGCTTTTTTGAACCGTCTTTCAAACGTGCGGCGGCTCATATTAAAGCGGAGCGCCAGCTCATCGACGGTGAATTTTTCCCGGTAGTGTTTTTCTATGTAGGCCTGGGCATCCCGGATAATATCGTCGTCGTGATCTTTCAGTCCGTGAAAGACGATGAAAGGGGATTGCATATTTTTATCCAGGTCCACCGCGAAATATTTAGCGGCGTAAATGGCCACCTCGCGCCCTGCATACTTTTCCACCAGGTGCAGCAACAGGTTCCAGTAGGCGTTGCCGCCGCCGCTGGAATAGAGGCCCTGCTGATCGGTGATCATTCGTTCATCCACCACTTCAATAGCGGGATAATAGAATTTCAATTCATTGGCGCAGGACCAGTGCGTGGTACACTGTCTTCCTTTCAGTAATCCCGAAAATGCCAGCAGGAACACACCGGAGCCCAGACTGGCCACTTCCGCGCCTTCTTTGTATTGGGAGGCTGCCCAAAGGGTGTATTCCCGGTTGAGCATCACGGCAGTGGTTAAATCTCCCGTGAGTGCCGGCACGATGATCAGGTCTGCATCTGTAATCTTTTCCAGCAGTACGTCCGGACGAATAGAAAAAGTCCCGTTCTCATACTGTACTTCTGCTGTTATGCCGGCCAGCTTCACGTCAAAGAGCGCCGGCTTTCCTTTTTCAGCCAGGAAGTCGTTGACACTATCGAATAAATGCCGGCAATCGGCAATAGAAGCTACCAGTGCATTGCGTACAGTGAGGATGTAGATGTGGACCATGTCCCAAAGATAAGCCGAACCGATGACGCAATTACCTACCTAAGGTTGTCGTATTCACCCGTTAGAAAGATGGGGGTTGGTATTTACCTTTGTATCGTTCTAAAAGAAATGATCATGCAGGCAATCACCACCTACTTTAATTTTATGGGTAACACAGAAGAGGCCCTGAATTTTTACAAGACGATTTTCGGAGGAGAAATCACCGCTTTGTCCCGTTTCAGTGATATGCCCGGCAGCGAGAAAATGCCGGCGCACGAGCGCAACAAGATTATGCATATGAGCCTGACGACCCAAAGCGGCGCCGTACTGATGGCCACTGACTTTCTCGAGTCTATGGAACAGCGGCTGGCAGTGGGCAATAATATACACCTGGTGATCAATACCGATTCAGAAAAGGAACTGGAGCAGCTGTTCGATATCCTGTCGGCCGGTGGTAAAGTGGAGATGCCCGTCAACAAGACTTTCTGGGGCGCTTATTTCGCTATGTGTGAAGACCGGTTTGGTATAAAATGGA
The DNA here is from genome assembly GCF_900167135.1 of Chitinophaga eiseniae. Lineage (GTDB taxonomy): Bacteria > Bacteroidota > Bacteroidia > Chitinophagales > Chitinophagaceae > Chitinophaga > Chitinophaga eiseniae. The sequence goes on from NZ_FUWZ01000009.1 coordinate 4,478, forward strand.
TGCTGAATTACAATTACCCGCAAAATAGTTAAACGATGTCTTTTCAAGCCTATCTGGATAATATCCAAAAGAAAACCGGTAAAACGCCGGAGGATTTTCAAAAGCTGGCCACCAAAAAAGGGTTGCTGGAAAACGGCGCTCTTAAGCCGGGTGTGAAAGCCGGGCAGATTGTAGCGTGGCTGAAAGAAGAATACGAACTGGGGCATGGGCATGCCATGTCTATTTACGCGTATTTCACCGGTAAAAGGGAGTAGGGGCGGGCTCAGGAAGTCCCTTCCCGTGCAACGGCCGCACCGGTATCGGAAAAAGTTATTGCCCTGCCCTTATTTTCTCCAGCAGCCGGTTGAGCTGCGTCACCTCGTGGTCATTCAGCGCGGCGTATACCTGGTCCAGTTTGTCCAGGTTGCGATCTACCTTTTTTACCTTTTCCAATCCGCTGGCGGTGATGCTGACTGCTACCAGCCGTTTGTCAGCGGGATTGACGGTCTTGCTGACAAAACCTTTGAGGACGAGCCGGTCAACCAGCCTGGACACGCCCGCGTTTTTCTCTTCCATCTGTTCCAGTATTTCGGAAGTAGAGAGTGGCTGGCTGGCCATGTGAAGTATTTTGAGGACGTTATATTGCTGGGATGTAAGTTCGTAGTTGGCAAAAAAGAGTTGTGACTGGTCGTATGACCAGTTGAAAGTCCGGAGAAGATTAAGGCCTAGTTTTCTCCGGACAGGTATTTCCGTGTTTTTCATAGCCTAAAACTACAAAAAGTTGTTTACTGGCAGAGGTAACCTCCATCCACGGGCAGATAAGCGCCTGTGCAGAAGCTGGCATCGTCGGAGGCGAGGAAGAGAATGGCTTTGGCTATTTCTTCCGGTTTGCCGAGTCTTTTCATGGCATGTTTGGATTCCATGTAGGCACGGCTGTCAGCGGATGCGTTGTCCATCAGCAGCGGCGTTTCGATATAGCCGGGACCGATCGTGTTGATGCGGATGTTGCTGGTACCGTTTTCCAATGCGGCCACTTTGGTCATGCCTACCAGTCCGTGTTTGGAGGCTGTGTAGGCAGCGATACCGATTTCGCCGACCTGGCTCATGATGGAACCTACGTTGACAATAGCGCCACCGGTATCCTGCCGGCGCATCCGGGCTATTTCATACTTCATGCCGTAGAAAACGCCGTTGAGGTTTACACCGGTGACTTTCTGCCATTCTTCGATGCTTTTCTCGTGTATGGGGGAGGCATCTACGATGCCGGCGTTGTTGATGGCCACGTCGAGCCGGCCAAACTGCGCTACGGTGGCGGCCACGGCATTTTCCATGTCTTCCGGTTTGGAGACGTCGCAGGCAATGAAGGCCGCTTCAGCGCCTTCCTGTAGTATGTCGTCGAGTGCCTGCTGGTTGAGCCGCAGGTCTGCAATCATTATGCTGGCGCCTTCACGTGCTGCCAGTATGGCGGTAGCTTTACCTATGCCGGAGATACCACCGGTAATCAACATCACTTTGTTCTCAAAACGTTTCATAGTCTGTCGGTTTTTAATCAAATTTAATGATTAGTCATTAATGATTAGTCATTAAAATGTTAAGGTTATGTTTTTTAACAGTTGGCTCGACAGGGGAGCCGACATGAGTTGACAAATACCTGGCGGTTTTACCGGTCAAATAATGGTTTTCACCGATAGCCGAATGTATTTCAACCGGAAAATGCTTTGTAATAGCCGGATCGGATGTACCTTTGTGACCCTATAAAACACGTGAAGCCATGAGAAAAGCATAACACAACGTATTTTGTTCCCCGTTTTTTGAAAAACATTCTATTATCGCAATTCACTACTATGCATACCACTTCCAAAAAAGCTGCGATTAGCTTTATTTTTATCACTTTGCTGATTGATGTGATGGGTTGGGGGCTGATCATCCCGGTGATGGCTGATCTGATTGCCCAGCTGAAGCACATTCCGGTCAATGAAGCCAGTACCTACGGCGCCCTGTTATTATCTGTTTTTGCCATCACACAATTCTTATTTGCTCCGGTCATCGGTAACCTGAGCGACCGCTACGGCCGCCGCCCTGTGTTGCTGCTGTCCCTCTTAGGATTCGGTATAGACTACATCATTCTGGCCCTGGCGCCTCACTATGGATGGTTGTTCATTGGCCGCGTGATAGCGGGCATTACCGGCGCCAGCTTTACCACTGCCACTGCTTACATTGCAGACGTGAGCACTGACGAAACTTCCAAAGCCAAAAACTTCGGGCTTATCGGCGCCGCCTTTGGTCTCGGTTTCGTATTGGGCCCTGCGCTGGGCGCGCTGCTGGCCACCTGGGGCATCCGTGCGCCATTTTACGCCGCCGCTGCGCTCTGCCTGCTCAACTGCCTCTATGGTTATTTCCTGCTGCCGGAATCGCTGACCAAAGAAAACCGCCGGCCGTTTGAATGGAAACGGGCCAACCCGTTCGGCTCCCTGAAGTTTCTGACCCGTCACCCCGAAATCGGCGGACTGGCGTTCAGCTTCTTCCTGATATACCTCGGTAGCCAGGCGGTACAGGGCAACTGGAACTTCTTTACCATCTACCGTTTCAACTGGAGCGAGAAAATGGTAGGTATCTCCCTCGCTGTAGTAGGCGTGCTGGTAGGTGCTGTACAGGCAGGGCTCACCAGGGTCATTAACCCGAAAATCGGGAACGAAAAAAGTATCTATCTCGGCCTGTCTTTATATGCGCTCGGCCTGCTGCTGTTCGCTTTCGCCACACAAGGATGGATGATGTTCGCTTTCCTGATACCTTACTGTTTGGGTGGTATCTGCGGACCTTCTCTCCAATCAGTGATATCCGGCCATGTGCCCCCGAACCAGCAGGGAGAACTGCAAGGCGCGCTGACCAGCCTCATGAGCCTGACCACGGTGATTGGTCCGCTGATCATGAACGGCACCTTTGCTTACTTTACCTCTGCCCAGGCGCCATTCTATTTCCCCGGTATGCATTTCCTGATCGGGGCGGTATGTATGATGCTCAGCGTGATCATCACTTATAAGGTGCTGACCCGCGAAAAAAGAGAGAACCCTGAACTGGCCGGCGTTATCAAAGGTGCTGCTTCCATGGGAGAAACACCGATGCATTAATGCCGATATAATATTATTCGCATGAAGGGCCGCTTTCCTCACACGGAAGCGGCTTTTTATTTTAAGAAAAGCAGGAGAGCGGTTTAAAGCCTGAAAGTTGTTGTATTTTCGTAGTTCGAAATTTATATATATAATGAAACCGTTGTTACAGAATCACCCGCGTGACTTGAATTTCCCTGTCCGGCCCCACTGGCGCTACTATGAAAAATATCGCAGACAACAGCCCGTACTATATGCTATTGCCACGCTGCTGGTCACTTTCGCCCTCCTTGATTTCTTTTTTCTGATAATGCTGATACAAAAGCTGATCAAAGACCCAATGCAACTCACTGCCGCCCAGTGGATACTGATCGGCAGTTTTGTGACGCTGGTGGGCCTTTTTCTCTTTGTAGCGCGTTATATGTCTGCCCTGCCGCTACGGGAGCAGCAACGTTATTACCAGGCCAGCGGCACCACCTGGCTGAGCGAAGATAAACGGCAGGCCCTGCGGCTGGAGCTGGTGGATATCTATAAAGGCGGTTACTGGAGCGAAACACTGGAATACTATCCGCTGGTGGCTTTTCAGGGCCCGGGAAAGTACCACACCTTCAAACCGGCGGAGGCCAACCTTTATAAAAAAGACCTCGACCAGAGCTGGGGCATTCTCACTACGGACAACTACCGGAAGGTGGCGCAGCAGCTGCTGACGAAGGGATACCATGCGGAAGCATTTGCCATGACATTGTCCCTGCGGAATAATGACAGCGCTGTCAGCACCCGGTTGGCTGCACTGACCAGCCTGCCGGAGCCCTATGTGCTTTCATGCCTGGAACACCGGCCTGATGGGCGTCCGCCTAAGCTGATTTGGGGTTATGAATGCTGGCGGCTGATCGTCATCTCCCGGGACGCTTATATGGCCGGGCATATCACAGCGGAAGAAGCCTGGAAAAATATCCTGCAGGCAGCGGATTATGTATACGAACTATTTGACGATTTCGCAGATTTCAGCGACAATTACCGCCTTGGTAATGCCTTTTGGAGTAATTCCTATGAAGTGACAAACGAACGGACTGTAGCTTATGAAAATTTCCTAACGCAATGCGACTGGCCTATGAAACATTTATCCTGGCCCGCATCCAAAGGCGTACAGCTTCCGGAAGCCATGGCGACCGGCTTCGCTACTGAACTGGCCATCGCCAAAAGTTTACAGCAGCAACCAGGGGAGCTTAACTGACGACTAAGGTCATTGGTTCTGTGATCGTCCTTACTCAGGCCATGTTGCGCAACAAACAGGGTATTAAATACTTCTGTTGCAGTCATGTTGTAAGGTAATGAATTGCCCACTGGAAAGAGGCATGGATACTCAGGTATCCGCGATTTTAGCTGCCAGGAATTCCTGTTCCTGTTGTGCAGCCGTTAACAGGCGTGCCTGTTCAAAACAAGCCACGGCTTTCTCTTTCTCGCCCATCCGTTTGTATATTTCACCCAGTACAGCATGATAGAGGTAGTAACGGTTTAGCTGGCGGTGGCCTTCCAACGCTTCCAGCGATTGCAACGCGGCCTTTGCGCCGGCATATTCCAGCATGGCCACACTGCGATTGAGCAATATCACCGGGTCTTTCGTGAGCTGCAGTAATGCATCATAGTAAGACAGGATCATTTTCCAGTTGGTGGCTGCATAGTTGGGCGCGATACAATGCTCATAGGCGATGGCGGCTTCGAGATGGAAAGGGGACAGGGCGGTGCCAACGGCGGCCTTGTTGAGCCATTCGTTGCCGGTAGCGATCAGGTTCTTGTCCCATTGCTGCCGGTCCTGCTGCGAGAGGGGGATAATGGTGCCGTCAATATGAAGCCTGCTGTGAATGCGGGCGGCGTGGAAGCTGAACAGGGCCATGAGTGCGGCAGCGCGTGGCTGCCGCGTATGCGCGTGATCGAGCAGGCACTGGCACAGGTATATAGCCTGTGCAATAATATCTTCCCGTATGAGCTGTTCATGCTGTGTGGCGCTATAGCCTTCATTGAACAACAGGTAGAGGCTGTTGAGCACCGCGTCCAGCCTGCCGGAGAGCTGCGCCGGCGGCGGAATATGAGGCCTTATCCGGCTGGCCCGAAAAAACGCTTTGGTCCGGTATAGCCTTTTGGAGATGGTGTCTTCTGAGGTCAGGAAAGCACGTGCCACTTCCCGGGTGCTGAAACCGCACAGTGACTTCAGGATAAAGGTGACCTGGTTTTCTGGGGAAATATCGGGATGGCAGCAGGCAAACATCATCCCCAGGAAATCATCTTTTATATTTTCGTCCTGCCAGTGCTGCTCCAGTGTATCCTCAGCGGATGGCGGCAGCTGGTCCGGGTTGGAGAAGTCAACGTCCGACTGATGTTTTCGCCGGCGTATAATATCGATCGCTTTGTTCCTGGCCACGCGGAAAAGCCAGGCTTCCGGGTTGTTGGGGATGCCGTTGAACTTCCAGGTTTCGAGGCCACTGAGCAGTGCGTCCTGCACCACATCTTCCGCGAGGGCATAGTTTTCTGTACCGAATATTTTTACCAGTACAGCCACCATCTTTCCGGACGCCTGTCGGAAAAGATGGTTCACTGCCTGGTCGATGTTTTGGGATGCGGTCATTTTTAATGTAACTGTCTGATGCCACGTATTTCAAGGGTGCAGCCGAAAGGCAGTCCCGGACAGCCTTTGGCCAGTTCTGCCGCCGCGGCGGCGTTGTCGGCCCGCAATACGAGGTAGCCTGCCACCAGCTCTTTGCCTTCAGCCAGCGGCCTGTCGGTAACGGTGGCGTTGCTGAGGACTGTCAGCCCTTGCGGTTCCAGGTTCTGGCCAGCGACATAGTTGCCGGAGGCCATCAATTCGCCGAGCCATTGCTGCCAGTGTTGCAGATGTTCCTGCATTTCCTGCGGGGAGCCAAGGCCGGGGTCTTTTCCGCCCCGGATGATCACTAAAAATTCCTGCATCGTCCTTATATTTTTGCGGGTGTTTTTAATTGTGCCACGAGAGTGGCAGGATTAAATTCAATATGTTCTGCGGAGATTTTTCCGTCTTTTATTTCCAGCAGATCGATCCAGCGGAAAACAACGGTGTTGCCAGTGGCGGGAATGCCATTGAATGCTCCTTTGTGGATGCCTTCCCAGCGGCCGTTGACCGTCACATAGTCGCCTTCTGCCAGTACCTGTTCCAGAACATATTGTCCGTCGAAGGCGGCAGCGCGGCGCTCCATTATGCCCAGGTGTCCGGCCGTATCGAGCGGTTGTTCTGTGGCCGGGTTGTAAAACCGGTGGTCTTCGGCGAGGTATTGACGGATGGCATCGAAGTCATTTTCGTTGATGCTGTCAAAGTACTTTTTGACGATGTTTTTGTTTGTCATAGTATTTGAATTTGTTACTATGACGTATCCCGTGATCCGGATTTGGACATCGGGACTAAAATATTTTTCAGACTTCCTGTAAAGTATTGATTTCCCTGCTTTTTGTTTCCAGGTCCAGTTCCACATGAATGGTGGTGCCGGCTCCGGGCTGACTGTCAAGCTCCAGTTTACCGTTGAGGTAACGGGCGCGGTTTTCCATGCTGGAGAGGCCGATACCGATGCGTTGCGGGCGTCGTGGATCAAAGCCTTTGCCGTCATCTTCCACCGTGATAAAAAAAGTGTGGCCGTTCTGGCTGCATTGCACGACAATGTTTTTAGCCTCGGCGTACCGCAGCGCGTTGGAGAGGGCTTCCTGAACAATACGGTAAATGGCCAGTTGAGCGGAAACGGGCATGTCTTTCCGGATATCGAAAGCTTCGAAATGGATGGTGGTCTGTGGTGTCTGCAGCGAGTCGCACAGTTCCTGCAGGGCTGTCTCCACGCCGAAGCGGGCGAGGGTTTCCGGCATCATGTTGTGGGCAATGCGGCGCACTTCAGAGACTGCGTTGTCTACCTGGTGGATAATTTTATCCAGCTCTTCGTGGGACCGTGACACGCCGCTCAGTTTTATCCTGATGCCCGACAGCAGGCCGCCCAGTCCATCGTGCAGTTCGCGGGCCACCCGGCGGCGTTCGCGTTCGGCGCCTTCCAGCATGGCTTCGGTGGCTACCAGCTGTTGCTGCTGCTGCATTTCCTTTACCTGTTGGCGGTGGTTGACTTCTTCCTGGACAGACAGTTTTTTCTGGTTGCGGTAAAATAACCAGGAGAAAGCGGCCAGTATCAGCAGGATGAGCGCCACGGTACTCAGCAGCCAGCTGAACAGCGACTGGTTGCGGGCTCTGGCCGCGGCTTCCTTTTTTTCCAATTCCAGTACGGCTATTTTCTTTTCGTGTTCTGCGTTGCGGTATTGAATTTCCAGCTCCTCCACTTGCCTGCGTACCACCTGGTTGTTGACGCTGTCGTTCTGTTCTTTATGCGCCATCATCATCTCGTAAGCGCCTTTATAGTCGCCGAGGCTGGCCATTGTTTCGGCCATTTCTTTTTTCAGCGTCAGCTGGTTTTTCTCATGCCCGATAAAAGTTTTATCAGTGGAAAGCGTTACCAGTATGGCTTTTGCTTCGCGGTACCGTTTCAGGTCTTTCAGTAGGGAGTATTTCTGATAGAGCAGGGCGCTGTAGCGATGGCCCTGGTTGAGGTGCTGCGCTGCTTTCATGCCGGCGTCAATAGCCTGCAGGGCGGCGGCGAACTGTTTCATGCCACCGTAGTACTGTGCATAGGTGGTATAGTAGAGCGAGGTATAAGACCGCTCTTCTTTGGATTCGGGCATCGCTGAAACGATGTCCAGGTTTTGTTTGGCCTTCGGCAGTTCTTTTTTGTAGATATAACAGGTGGCCATCCGGAGATAGTTCCAGATGATGAAATCGTCTTTTTGTCCTTCCTCTTTATATCTGTCGATGGCTTTCTGCTGATAGTGAATGGCTTTGTCGTACTCGCGTTCATTCATGAATGCCACTCCTACGGCGGAATAATACTGAGACAACAGCCCGTTTTCCTGTGATTTCTCTCCATAGGGGATACATCGTTCCAGTATAATGCGGAGAAATTCCCTGTCGTGTCCCCGGCGTTGTTCAATAAAGGCATAGTTGTACCAGAGACGGGCCCGCTGCCCGTATGCTTCCGGCGTGTCCAACCTTTCGAAGATGCGTTCCGCCGCCATCAGCCGTTGCTGACCTTTTTCGAAATCATCGACAAACACGCTGGCATTGGCGCGTACGGAAAGGAGCAGGCCTTCGTAATAAGGCTTGCCTTTGGCCAGCGGCGCAACCTTGTCTATGACAGCCATGGCTTTAACGGTATCGGTATACACCCAATAACTGGATATCTGTACTGCAGCGCGTATTTTTTCACTGTCGGTGCGCGCCCTGGCAAAAACGGATTCGAGACTGTCGAGGTACCGTTTATCGGTTGGGCTTTGCGCTTTCAGCACGGTGGTGAAAAAAATACAGCAAAGAAGAAAAAGGGTGGTTCGCATGGAATGGTTCATTCAGGGTATAAAAATAGGCAAAAAGCGATTTGTCTGGCGAGTTGGTCGGGCAGGCTGGCCATAAACCGGCAGATTTACTATCTTGTACGGCAAATGAACAACCCGAAAAGAATATGACGATTAGCAAAATTTGCGCAGCACTGGCCCTGGTACTACAACTGGCGATGGCCGGCCACGCCGGGGCACAAACGGCTACCCCGCCGGTATCGGATATGACCACCGGTCTGTTGACCTGGGCCAAACACCTAAACAACGACGTTGAAAAATATTACAAACCGGAAAAAGGCGAAGACCTGAGCCGGCACCTGGGTGACCTGAAGCAGGACCTGCAGGTATATATGAAAACCAGGAAAACACTGTCTGACAGCCTGTTCCGTCATAATATCGCACCCGGCAAAAAAGATCCCGACCGCCTGGAGGACCTGAAGACCAAAATGAGTACTGTGATGAATGATATGCGGAATGTGAGCGACCTGGTCAGCAACGATCTCCGCAAGGAAGGGGATAAGCTGAACGAGGACATGTATGAAGCGCTGTACGGACAGCAGCCCCGTTACCTGTCTTTTCTGGAGGCGTTTCTCGACGGCGTGGAGGTTACCAAAAAAGACCTGGCCGTTGATGGCAGCGTGCACTACCAGCGGTTGGAAGAGTGTATTGCACAGATAGCTTCCCTGAAAGACAAGATCGATAGAAAAACGAAAAAATAAGACCCGGATGCAAGCCTGGTAAGCCTGCCGACAGATACAACGTTTTGTTAATATTTGCCGGATGGTTTGCTTATATATTGATCCTGTGTTAGATTGAGTCGGAAATGAGCACTTATAACCCGTTTAGATGGCTGATATTATTCCTGTTAATGCTCTTGTTGCAGTTGGCGGCAAGGGCGCAGGTACGTGTGAGTGGAACGATATACGACCGTTCCGGTCGTTTCGGGATGCCGGGGGTAAGTGTCATGAGCACTTCCGGTGCGGGTACCGTGACGGACTCGATGGGCCGTTACGTGATCCGGCTTACGCTGGCAGACTCCCTGAGTTTTTCTTACCAGGGCAAGGCCACCATGAAGTTCCCTGTTAATGAGATCCATCCTAACCGTCCGTTTGATATGAAACTGCATGTGGATGTCACTACACTACCTACAGTGGTGGTTTCCACGAACCGGTTAAAAGACTATTCTGCCGACTCTGCGGCATTCCGTGACGAATACCGGAAAGTTTTCGATTATGCGCCCTCGTTGCTCGGTGGCACCAGTGGTCCGGGTGGCGTGGGCATCAACCTGGATATGATCTTTAATGCGAAAAAAATAAAACGCATGGAAGCTTTCCGGGAATTGCTCGAGCGGGATGAGCAGGAAAAATATGTAGATCATCGTTTTAATAAAGCGCTGGTGAAAAAGATCACCGGTCTTGAATCACCAGCGCTGGAGGCATTTATGAAACAGTATCGTCCCACCTATGCGATGTTCAGTTATTTCCGCAATGACTACGAATACTACCTCTATATCCGCGACAACGGGCGTCATTTTGCCAGGGTATGGGCCCTGGAACACCCGACGGTGAAAGATCCTGCCGGTTTGCAGATTATCCCGGGGCACTGATCAGCCAGCCTGCCTGATATCATCGATATTCATAGGTCCCCTGAAATTATTGGGTACGCCCACAATGATGTCCTTTATCTCAAAATAGGGAACTGCCAGTGTCTTCGACTCCCGGAGATATCCTATCAGATAACTGTATTGTTCCAGGTTAGTCGTCTCGATGATCATAAAATCGGAAACATGCGCATGGGTAAAATCGCAGTCAAACAGCCGGATGCTGCATTGATCGGCAAATTTGTCCAGCACGGCCCGGACTTCCGTTTGCACAAACAGGTCGCGCTCCGGCCGGGGGAGCGTCAGCCATTGCGGAGTGGCTTTTACCAAAAGAATAATTGTATAGTTCATAGTACTGATATTGAAATACAAAACTATTCCCGGTGATGCTCAAATCCCTTGACATAGGTAAAGAAATCAGGCGCCGGCTATTTTCCGGCGGATACGGCTCAGATGGGAAGGGGAGATGCCGAGCCAGGAGGCGATATGATATTGTGATATCTGTTGTTCCACGTCCGGGAATGCCTTCCTGAAATTGTGGTACCGGCTTGCAGCATCGAGAGAGGTGAGTTCTATTTCCCGCTGTTCTTTCTGCACAAAAATAGATTCTGCCCATTTGCGGGCAAAACGTTCCAGGTCGGGGCATGTTTCGTAAAGAAGGGTAACCTGCCGGTAGTCTGCCACCCAGATGTGGGCATCTGTCAGCGCCTGCTGGGATACCTGTGCAGGCCGGCCACTGATGAGCGAAGCATAGTCGCCGATGAAAGACGGGGCGGAAAAGAGTACTTTATTGAATTCTTCACCATTGTCTTTTCGGTAGAAGCCGCGTACGATCCCGCTTTCCAGGAAAGCCATGTTTCTGGCGATGTCACCGTCCCGGACAAAAAAGTGGTTTTTAGGCAGCGTAGCAGGTGAGAACAGCGCCGCTACCTGCTGCAGGGTAGTAGCCTGCAGCGGGTGATGTTGCGCGAAGAAGGCGTGGAGCGATTGCATGAGGGTATATATCTTGTTATTGGAGACGAATGCGTTAATTTTTTATTGTTTTAAATAATTATTCTATATTTGCGGTGCCGATAACAGGCTGCTGACATCACTGCAAGGGGCAGATGTTCCTACCAACGCCCCACGAACTACTCTTTTTTACCCAAATTAAAGAACATGCGATCTATTGCATTCTATTGTGATGCACATAGTGTTGAACGCAACGCTATGGAGCAGTTGCAGCAGTACTCCCAAAAACCGTTTGTAGACAGCATCAGCGCGTTTACTGATATTCACTATTGCGCCGAGAAAGCCCTGCCGGTAGGCGTGGCTTTTACAACCAGCGATTATTTTTACCCGTTGATCACCGGTAAAGACATCGGGTGCGGCGTGATGTATCTTAAAATCGATAAACAGCACTGGCTGCGGCCATTCGATAAAGACGCCCACTACAGGGCGTTTGCGCAGGCCCACACCCACATGACCGACGACGGTCTGGGCGGTGGTAACCATTTTCTCTCCATTGAGGAAGATAACGACGCCGTCTATATTATATGCCACACCGGAACGCGGGACAGGGGCATTGCCCTGTATCAGCATTGTATACAGCTGACCCGCGACTTCTCGCAGGCGTACGGCCGGGAGGTAGACTATGTGCATCGCGATTTTGTACAGCCGGATTTTCTCCGGTATTACCAGGACATCCTGCAATTCGGTTATGAAAGGCGCAAGAATTTCTGTGTTAAGACGATGATCTTTTTACAGAACGCCAATTATCTGAAATGTAATAAGGGTGCCATTGACAAGGGCTACCTGCAGCGCAACTACAAAGACCTGGGCAGCGAAGGGGTGTTGTATGGAACACCGTATCAACTGGAAGATTCCATTCACAATCACCTGCGCTTTTCCGATAAGGAGATTGTGCACCGCAAAGGCAGCACAGAGCTGCAACAGGGCAGGACCGTGGTGATTCCGCTGTCTATGTCCAGGGGCAGCCTGCTGGCCAAAGCCGGTTACCTGCCCGGCGCCGCCGAGGCATTGTATTCCTGCTCCCACGGCGCAGGCAGAAGGTTATCGCGCTTTGAAGCGATGAAATACTGGAAAACCGTATTAAAGGAAAAACAACGCAGGGCTTATAAAGAGCAGTTCCGTGAACTGCTCGACCGGTCAGGCAATTTTCCTTCCGGGTACATCCAGGAGTTTGATTTTGCTTATAAGGACGCGTCGGATGTTTTCCGGTATCAGCCTTACCTGCAAAAGGTAACACAGACCACGCCGGTGGTGACGGTTAAATACACCGAGATTTAATAGTAAGGGTGTATCAAAGTAATGTACCTGACAGCGCGATTTTTCGTTGCTGTCATACAAAGGAGATTATTTTGATGCACCCCTTTTTTGTTAACCTAACCTTATACCAGTGACGAAAGCAGAAGCATTCCGGCAACTGGTGGAAGCGCAGCAACAGCAACCGGTATACGTTAAGATCCATTTGATGGAGGTGTTGCTTTTCGAGTTTACCCTTGCAGGCCGCTGCGGCATTTTGCGCCGCGATGATGCGGATTTCATAATGTCATCAAATCCTTTAAAATAAAATATACCGAATGGTATATAAATTGTACTTTTGTTGTCCAGATTAATATAAAGTATATGGAAAATCAATATGACGTTGTGGTGATCGGCTCCGGCCCGGGCGGTTATGTAGCCGCTATCCGCGCTTCCCAGCTGGGTTACCGGGTAGCTATCGTAGAGAAATACAGTACGCTCGGCGGTACCTGTACCAATGTAGGCTGTATTCCCGCCAAATCACTGCTGGACAGCTCCGAGCACTACCACCAGGCAGAAGTACAGTTTAAAGCGCATGGCATTAATACCGGCGGCGTCAGCCTCGACTTCGGCCAGTTTATCCGCCGCAAGGGAGAAGTGGTGTCACAAAATACGGCGGGACTGGTGTATCTGATGAAGAAAAACAAAATACAGGTATATCACGGCCTGGGCAGCTTTACCGATGCCACGCACCTGAAAGTAAAGGCGGCAGATAACACGGAAACAGTATTGACCAGCCGCTACTTTATCGTCGCTACCGGCTCCAAACCCTCTACCATCCCAGGCGTGGCCATTGATAAGAAACGAATCATCACATCTACGGAAAGCCTGTCTCTGCCGGAGAAACCCGCCTCCATGGTGATCATCGGCGGTGGGGTGATCGGCGTGGAACTGGCGTCTGTTTATGCGCGTATAGGCACCAGCGTTACCATCATAGAATATACCGACAACCTGATACCTACGATGGACCGCGAGCTGGGTAAAGCTTTGCAGAAATCGCTCCGCCAGCTGAAGATAAACCTGTTGCTGGGCAGCAAGGTACAATCGGCGGTGAATAACGGCAATACTGCTACGGTGAAATTCCTGGACCAGCAGGGCGCGTCGCAGGAGATCACGGCGGACTATTGCCTTGTGGCTGTAGGCCGCAGGGCTTACACTGACGGGCTCAATTTACAGGCAGTGGGTATTCAGACGGCGAAAAACGGGAAGATCACCGTCAACGAAAAATTGCAGACCAATGTCCCTAACATCTACGCCATCGGGGATGTGATCGAAGGTCCTATGCTGGCCCACAAAGCAGAGGAGGAGGGCGTTTTTGCCGCTGAAACGATCCACGGCCTGCATCCGCATCTCAACTATGCGCTGGTGCCCGGCGTCGTATATACGTGGCCGGAAGTGGCGGCTGTTGGCGCTACGGAAGAACAACTGAAAGCACAGAACGTGGAATACAAAGCCGGCAAATTCCCTTACATGGCCAGCGCCCGGGCACGCGCTTCCATGGATACAGACGGTTTTGTGAAAGTGCTGGTGTCGCCGAAATACGGAGAAATACTGGGCGTACATATCATCGGCCCCCGTGCGGCGGATGTGATCGCGCAATCCGTGCTGGCCATTGAACAGGAGATGACAGCAGAGGAAATGATCCGTTCCTGCTATGCACACCCCACGTACGCAGAAGCATTAAAGGACGCTTACCTTATCGCCACTGGCCAGGGCGCAATCAATATCTAATTTGCTTAACTTGCCGTTGCAAAAATCCTGTTCTGCAATGGCAATTGATGGCGTTAAGATTATTGACAGTGACACCGCCCACGATGTTTACGGAGGCTTTATGGACATGTACGACGGCGGAGAAGAGCTGTCTGTTGTGGAAGCAACTTTTCCGCTGGAGAATGAAGAATATAGCCAGGACGCGCTGGACTACGAGCTGTATGTGACCGCCTGTGGGCTTGCCCTTTGGGAAACGGGCCTGATGGATGAAAACAAACTGGCATTCATCAGGTCTGTTATCGATAAAGGCGCTTTTATCAAAGCATGGGACCCCAATGGCCCCGACGGAAAAGCAAGGCAAAAAGAACTGGACCGCTACTGGAAAAAAATCAGTCAGCCTAACCCAAAAATCAGGGCAAGGAAAAAATACCGGAAAGTCACCCGTTTTTATTTCCAGCCTTACGACCTGCTGGCTTTTCAGCTGGACAACGGTTATTATATGGCCGCGCTTTGTGCCGAGATCTTCCAGCAGCGTGGCGTCTGCGAATACATGCTGGTACCAACTACTTATTACGGCGAAGCCCTGCCCGCCGTAGAAGATCTGCATTCCTGCCATCTCCTGGGCCGCACCATCGAATCTTTTTACGATACCGCCACCACAAAAAAAATGCAGCCCAACATTGAAAGGATATGGAAGTACCTTGGTGGTAACCCTAAATGTTTCTTCGGACTGAGTAAATACGGTCTGCTACACCGCGACGCGGCTATCTGTCGGCGCCAGTTACAGAAAATTGGCACGTTGCCGGTGGTGGAAGGGTTGAATGACACCGCTATCCGCAGCACGTTAAGCGGTTTTGAATCGCTTCGGAAACGTTTTTACGATGCCGTCAACGGCCTGGAAGAAGGGACCAGCCGGATGCATCAAAGCTGGCCTGTGAACATAGTTTGTAATATCGAATAGTATGGAACCACTCAAAGAGATGTTTAACCGCGATTTCTACCGGCATTTTGCCGATGTTTTTGCGGCCGCAGATAAAAAATTTGACCGGAACGGTTTTTATAAAGATGTCACCGACCAGCTGGAAACCCGCGAACTGAACGGGCGCCTGCGCCATACGGCGATGATGCTGGGTAAACATCTTCCTGGAGATTATAAAAAGGCAGTGGCAGTTTTGCAGAAAGCAGCCCCATCACTGAAGACCGGTTATACCGCCCTGGTATTACCCGATTTTGTGGCCCTGTATGGTAAAGATCATTTCGATCTTTCTATGGAGGTGTTGCAATACTTTACCACACTCGGTTCTGCGGAATTTGCCATCCGGGAGTTCCTGAAAGCGGATTTCGCCCGCACGCTGACCGTCATGAAAAAATGGGCCCGTCACGATGATCATCATGTAAGAAGACTGGCCTCCGAAGGGAGCCGCCCCCGGCTGCCCTGGTCCTTTAAGCTCGATGCCGTCATTAAAGATCCTTCTCTGACGCGGGATATCCTTGAGTCGCTCAAAACAGATGAAACACTGTATGTGCGGAAATCCGTGGCCAATCACCTGAACGATATTTCAAAAGATAACAGCGCCTATATGCTGCAGCTGGTAAAAGGGTGGGACACGCAGCATCCGCATACCGGCTGGATCATCAAACATGCCAGCCGCACGCTCATCAAAAAAGGGGATAAGGACTCCCTCAGCGTATTCAATTTTGAAAAGCAGGTGAAAATAAAGCTGGCACAGTTCAAACTGAGCGCAGCCGTTATCCGCCTGGGAGATGCGCTGACCTTCACTTTTCAGCTGAAAAGCGAAAAGACGTCTCCCCAAAAACTGGTAATAGACTACGTGGTCCACTATCCGAAGTCATCCGGTGAGTTATCGCAGAAAGTGTTCAAGCTAAAAGAGTTGACATTGCAGCCAGGGGAGTTGCTGTCATTCTCCAAAAAACAGGTGTTTAAAGACATGACCACCCGGAAGCACTATGCAGGTAAACATTTGATCAGTATTCAGGTAAACGGGAAGATATATGGCGAGCAGGCCTTTCAGTTAAAGATAATGTCCTGAAGTCAACAATCTGGCGAAAAAGTTGTTTCTTAGAGAAATGTACCCCAACATTTAAACCACTATGAAGTTAACTTTCAAAACCCTCGCCCTCACGATTATTGTCTCGCTGACAGCAATTGCTATCATTAACCCCGGACGTGCGTGTACCCGTGTCGTTTACAAAGGCCTCGACGGCTTGTACCTCACCGCCCGCTCTATGGACTGGAAGGAAGATACACAAACGGACCTCTGGATTTTCCCCCGTGGCATGGCCCGCAACGGAGAAACCGGTGCTCAGACCGTTAAATGGAAGTCCAAATACGGTAGCGTAATAGCTGCAGCGTACAACATTTGCAGCACCGATGGCATGAATGAAAAAGGACTTGTGGCCAACCTCCTCTGGCTGGCAGAATCCCAATATCCGCAATGGGACCATCAGAAGCCGGGCCTGACCATCGCCGCCTGGGTACAGTATGTGCTCGATAATTTTGCTACCGTTAAAGAAGCGGTGGACGAGCTGCAGCAGGAGCGTTTCACCATCGTGTCCGACAATGTGCCGGGACAGCTCAGACTGGCCACACTGCATTTATCTGTTTCAGATCCCAGTGGCGACAACGCCATCTTCGAATACATTGGAGGTAAACTGGTGGTCCATCATGATACTGCTTACCAGGTGATGACCAACTCACCGGTATTTGATAAGCAATTAGCGCTGAATGAGTACTGGAAAGAGATTGGCGGTACTACCATGTTGCCGGGCACCAACAGGGCGGCAGACCGTTTTGTACGGGCTTCTTTTTACACCAACGCTATTCCGAAAACGAAGGACTCCCGGCTGGCTGCAGCCAGCGTGTTCAGCGTGATCCGCAATTGTTCCGTGCCATATGGAATCAGCACGCCCGATCAGCCGAACATTTCTTCCACCCGCTGGAGAACGGTGTCTGATCAGAAGAACCTGGTGTACTATTTTGAGTCTGCCCTTACACCCAATACTTTCTGGGTGGACCTGAAAGATGTGAACTTTTCACCGAGGGGAGGCGTGAAGAAATTATCGCTGACCAAAGGAGAGATATATGCCGGCGATGTCTCCGGCTCCTTTAAAAGGACTAACCCGTTTAAATTCCTGGGCCCGCAATAGCAGGCCCTTTTTTTTGCCCTGTTTTTTAATAAAATGTTATCAGGGACGTATATACGCAATTAAACCAGTCATTTTTACTAAATTGCCCGCTGATCAACCGTGTGGGGATGCCTGATATTTTACAGTTACAGTTGGGGAATGCAGCCGCTTTTGAATCCGTATACCGCGGATACCATACGCGTGTGTACGCGTTTATGTGGCGCTATACCCGTGAAGCGGATGTTTGTGAGGAACTGGTACAGGAGGTATTTGTGAAGCTGTGGACCAGCCGCGGCACCCTGAATCCCGCCTTGGCGCTCACCACGCAGTTATTTCAGATAGCCAAGACCGTATTTATCGATTATCACCGCCGCACGAGCAGGCGTATCCGTTATATTAATATGACGGAGCATCTGGCGGAAGATGCCGCCATTGCGCCTGGTGTCAGAGACATTGCACTGCTCCGGCAGGTTTCCACCGTTATAGACACGCTGCCGCCCGTACGCCGGGAGGTATTTCTGCTGGGCAAAGTACAGGGATTGACCTATCCGGAAATAGCCAAAGAACTGTCGATATCCCCTAAGACAGTGGAAGGGCACATGTCCAAAGCCCTGAAATTCCTCCGTCATCGCCTGGGAGGCCTGCTGCACCTCGTTTTACTGTGGTTTTGCCAGCTCTGAAAAAAAATCTGAAAAAAAATTTTATACGGAGCAAGGGTGTTTTGCCACTTCGTACGTATAACCTTATCAAATGCCTATTTCAACCGAACAGATCGCACGATACCTGGAAGGCCGTTGTGCACCGGCCGAACAGCGGGAGATCGCTGATTATCTGCATCGCCACCCTGAGGAACTGGAACAGTTCCTGGACCAACAGGGATGGGGCGCAGACATGACGCTGCCCGAAGAACAATCGGAGCGAATGCTGACAGCTATCCGTCGCCAGACCGTGCATACCCGTCGCCGCAGACTGTTGTGGCCCGCTATCGGCACTGCTGCCGCTGCGGCCATCGCCGGATGGGTATGGTGGACCATGCCCGCCGCCGAGCAGCCGGTCCATAAAACCATGCCGGTCATGGCACAGGCGCCCGCTGTCACGGCGCCTGTCATCACGGTCCTGCGGGTATATCATGCCACAGACAGTGTGGTACGGCTGCCGGATGGCACAAATGCCACACTGCGGTCGTCGGCGGAAGTGCGCTATGATGCCGGTTATGGACGGCAGCATCGTGAACTGCAGCTGAGCGGTGAAGCCACTTTCGACGTGGCGGCACGCGCAGCCTTACCCTTTACCGTGCATAGCGGAGCGGTGAGCACCACCGCATTGGGTACCGTGTTTATGGTGAGCGCGCCGGAACATACCCATCATGTGAAAGTGCGGTTGCTGAGCGGAAAAGTAGTGGTGAAAACGAAAGATAGTAAGGGTACCTATCTGGCGCCAGGGCAGGAGCTGGCCTGGAATGAAGACAATAACAAACTGTCTGTATATGCCTGGAAGCAGCCGGTAAAGCCGGCCGCCGTCAATCCCGCAGTGGCGCCCGATGCAACAGTGCTGATGCATGACGGACAGATAGAGTTTGTCAAATGTGCGGTGGAAGAGGTGTTTAACGTATTACACCGGGAATACGGGATACAAATCTCCGCAGACCCGGGAGACCTGAAAGGCTGTTTCTTCAGTGGAACGCTGGCAGGGCAACAGGAAGCCGATGATATTATTCACACGATAGCGACATTAAACCAACTAACATTGACAAAAGATAACACCGGTTATCACATCCGTAAATAGTCCGTCTTTTTAAAGTCACCTACAGATAACAGGTTATTCACGTAAGGCTGGATAGCGGGGCACTGCTATGCCATAAAACAAACGTTATGATGATCAGATTTACAAAACAGTCCCTTAAAAGAGGCAGCTGGCTTTTTATTTCCCTATGGCTGCTGGCAATAACGGCGTATGCGCAGAACGGTGGAGGCACCATCACCGGCGTCGTTAAAAATGAAAAAGGCGAAACGTTGCCCGGCGTTACCGTTGGCATCATCAACGCCGATTCTTCTTTCCGCAAAGGGCAGGTTACCGACGCACAGGGCGTATTTCTCATTACCGGCATTCCTGCCGGCGGACCGTATGCCATCTCATTTACTTCCATCGGTTATATCAAACAGCAATCACGCAACCACAAGCTGGCCGAAGGAGAGAAAGTATCCCTGCTGATTAAACTGAAAGAATCCGCCACAGAGCTGAACCAGCTGGTAGTCATCGGTTACGGTACCCAGAAAAAAAGCGACGTGTCCACCGCCATCACCACTGTGAACACCGATTTTATCGGAAAGCAGTCTATCCTCCGTGCAGAGCAAGCCTTACAGGGCAGCGCTCCCGGCGTACTGGTACTTACGCCTTCCGGTCAGCCCGGTGAAAAACCGATGATCCGTATCCGTGGTACAGGCACCAACAAGAACCCGGACCCGCTATATATTGTAGACGGTTTCCCGGTAAATGACATTGAATACCTTAACCCTAATGATATTGAGCGAATGGACGTGCTGAAGGATGCTGCTTCCGCAGCGATCTACGGCGCCCGTGGCGCTAACGGCGTGGTGCTGATCACCACCAAAAGCGGCAAAAAGGGTCCTGCCCGCGTAGCATACGACGGCTATTACGGTATTCAGAACGCCTGGCGCAAAGTGCCGGTGCTGAATGGGACCGAATACGCTGAAATGATGAATGAAGGCGCCCGCAACGCCAACCAGGCAGCGCCTTTCGCCAACCCGGAACAATACGGTAAAGGCACCAACTGGCAGGACGCCACTTTCACCAAAAACGCGCCCATCACCAATCACAACGTGTCCGTGAGCGGCGGCAGCGAAAACTCCACCTACTTCACGTCGTTTTCCTATTTCGGGCAACAGGGCATCGTAGGTGGTGAACGCTCCCAGTTTGAACGTTATACCATCCGCCTCAACGGTGACCAGAAAATAAAAGACTTTCTCCGTGTAGGCGTGAGCTTAAGTTATATGAACACTACCAGCCGCGGCATCAATGCCAATGCTGACTATGGCGGTGTGCTGAACAACGCCATCAACCTCGATCCGCTGACACCGGTGTATGAAACAGATCCCACCAAACTGAACAACCCGGTGCATTACCCGATCAACGCCATCCGCAACGGCGATCAGATTTACGGTATCTCCACCATCATCACCGACGGACCAACCAACCCACTGGCCGCCATGCAGCTGGCCAACGGCAAAAACAAAAACGATAAGGTCCTGGGCAACGCCTACGGTGAAGTAGACCTGATGAAAGGACTGAAGTTCCGTTCTTCGCTGGGTATTGAAGTTAATAACTACAGCAGCAGCAGCTTTACCCCGCAGTATTACCTCAACAGCGCTTCCAAAACAGATGTAAGCCTGGTGGGCAAAGGGTTCTCCCGCCGCTATACCTGGCAGGTGGAGAACGTATTGTCTTACAACCGCAAATTCGGAAAACACAATATACAGGCGCTGTTAGGACATACCGCGCTGAAGTCCCGCTTCGAAAATATGAACGGCTCCCGTCCGGACCTGATCACCAGCGATCCGGACATGGCCTATATCGATCTGGCCACCAATGAAACGCTGAATAAGGTGAGCGGTGGCGCAGACGTAAGAGCGCTGTTGTCGTACTTTGGCCGTGCAGCTTATGACTACGACGGCAAATACCTGCTGTCCGCCACGCTGCGCCGCGATGGCTCTTCCCGCTTCGGCCGCAATAATCCGTTCGCCACTTTCCCTTCCGTGTCCGGCGGATGGGTGCTGTCCAAAGAAAAATTCTATGCCTCCAATACCGTCACCTTCCTGAAGCTGCGTGCTTCCTGGGGCCAGAACGGTAATGAAAATATCGGCGACAACTCCTTCCCGTGGGCAGCCGGCATGGTGCTCGGTAACGGCTATACGTTTATCAAGCCTACCGGCGAGGAATACTACCTCAATGGGGTGGCCTCCGGCGCCGTACCTAATCCCAATCTTAAATGGGAAACCTCCGAGCAGACCAACTTCGGCGTAGACATGGAACTGTGGAAAGGCAAACTGGCAGTAACGGCGGATTACTATATCAAGAACACCATCGGCCTGCTGTTTAACCCTCCCATCACCGCTATCGTGGGTAATCCTTCCCCTTACGTAAACGGTGGCTCTGTGTCCAACAAAGGGGTGGAACTGGGCATTACCTACAAACAGCAGGTGAATAAAGACCTGAGTTTCAATGTGACGGTGAACGGCGCCTACAATAAAAATAACGTAACCGCCATCAACAACGCCGCGAAAGCTGTAGCAGGTACCGGGTTTATCGGCGCCGGTGCCGTTACCCGTATGCAGGTAGGGTATCCTATCGGTTACCTGTGGGGCTACCGCACCGATGGTATCTTCCAGAATAAAAAAGAAGTGGACGAGTACGTAGGCCCTGAAGGCAAGAAGATACAATCCAAAGCGGTGCCGGGCGACCTGAGATTCATGGACCTCAATGGCGATGGTAAACTGGACAACAATGACAAGACCATCATCGGCGATCCCAATCCGGACGTAACCGCAGGTCTGAACCTGAACCTGACGTATAAACGTTTCGACTTCAGCATGTTTGCCGTAGGTATGTTCGGGCATCAGCTGCTGAACGGTTTGTACCGTTATGACATTAAGATGGCCAACATGCCGCGCCAGTACCTCGACAGATGGACTGAAGAAGGCTCCAATGCCAAATACCCCCGCTTTACTTTTGCGGACAACAACGGCAACCACAATAACGTGTCCGATGTGTATGTAGAGAACGCCAGCTTTGTGCGCATCAAAAATATCCAGGTAGGATATACGCTGGCTGAGGGGCTGGTGAAGAAAGCGAAACTGAATAATCTGCGTGTGTACGTTGCCGTAGATAATCCGTTCACCTTCACCCGTTACACCGGTTTTGATCCTGAGATCGGCGCCCGTGACGCCCTCAACCTGGGTGTGGACCGCGGCGTTTATCCGCAGGCGAGAACTTTCCGTGCAGGCGTAAATGTTAACTTATAATTCCTCTTACAAGTATGAAAACAAGATTCCGTTATATAAAACACGTATGTGTATCGTTGTTGCTGGTGGGTAGTGGTTGTTCCAAATCTTTTCTGGAGCTGGACCCGCCGTCACAAATTGTCGAGAGCAATTTTTTCCGTAATGAAAAAGAAGCCAACCAGGCGCTGGCCGGGGTGTACCATGTACTGCAATGGAACCAGTGGATGGGATTCCATCCCTCTCATTGCTGGAGTGAGGCTGCATCTGATGACGCTTACTCCGGCGGCGGCAGCCAGAGTGATGGTGTAGGCATCAAAGGGCTGGACCAGTTCAGGACGGTGACCATCGGGGACCAGACTTACCGGGGCCTCTGGTCTATCTATTATGCCGGTATTGCCCGGGCCAACGTGTACCTTGATAAAATCGGAAAGGTGACCGCTTCGGATGAATTCAAGCGGACCACCATCGCGGAAGCCAAGTTCCTGCGCGCTTATTTTTATTTTGAGCTGGTGCGCTGGTATGAAAACGTTCCGCTGGTGACGGTGCCACTGGTAGACGCTGCGCAGTATAATCAGCCCCAGGCCAAACCGGAAGCGGTTTTTAACCAGATTGCCAAAGACCTGGAAGAAGCGATGGCCGATCTTCCGAAAACAACGCAGCGCCAGGTAGGCGGCCATGCCACTCACTGGGGCGCTAAAGCCCTGATGGCCCGTGTGTATCTTTTCTATAAAGGCGTGTACAACCAGGATTTACAGACAGGCGCCAAAACGATCAACAAAACGGTGGCCCGCGACTACCTGGAGGATATCATTAACAATGGTGGTTTTAAACTGGCAGAGGACTTCGCCGGTATCTGGCGTAAGGCGGGCGAGTTTGGTACTGAGTCAGTGTTCGAGGTGTCGCACAGTGGTCTGATCCCTGTCAGCAATGTGAACGATCAGCGTTTGGGGCAGGGTAACCTCAGCGTGCACATGTTTGCCCCGAGGGGTATCAACGATCCGGTGTATACCGCCGGCTGGAGCTATAGTACCATTACTCAATCACTGTATGATGAGTTTGAGCCCAATGATCCGCGCCGCGACCAGACCATCCTCTATGGCCGTGATTTCAGCGCCATTGCGAAGAGCTGGCAGTATACCGGTTATTTCAATAAAAAATACGCAACGCATATTGAATATAAGGCGGGCGCCAACAGTGATGCCAACTGGGGCAACAACTACCGCTCGATCCGTTATGCCGATGTATTGCTGATGGCGGCAGAACTGTGGCTGGGCGATAACCAGGGTAAAGCCGACGCTTATCTGAAACTGGTGCGTGACCGCGTGAAGATGCCGGAGGTGAAAGCAACCGCCGAAAGTATCCGCCATGAGCGTCGGGTGGAGTTTGCCGGGGAGGGGATCCGTTACTGGGACCTGCTGCGCTACGGTCTGGACTATGCGAAAAAAGCGATTGACGCCTCCAGCACAAGGGGAGCGGACTATGACGGAGACCAGAGCCGTTTCAATATGGACTGGGATGTTACCAAGAGGGGCAGGCTGCCTATCCCGCAGCAGGAAGTGGATATTGCCAACGGAGTGTTAAAACAGAATCCCGGGTATTAGTTACCGGGTGTTGTATTGGATAAAGCTACCAGCGTTTGCTGGTAGCTTTTTTTTATCTTTAGGTAAATACAACTTCCTATGGATGACAAGACTGCCTTAGTCGTGGAGTTGTTTGGCAAAAACGCCCGGCTCTACGAAGAAAAATTCATGGACACACAACAGTACCACGATACACTGGATGTGTTTTGCGGGAATATTGCCCGGGAACAGGCGAACATCCTGGAGCTTGCCTGTGGTCCCGGTAATATTACGCAGTACCTGCTGCACCGGCGGCCGGATTTCCGTATACTGGGTACCGATCTGGCGCCCGCTATGCTGGAGCTGGCCCGTAAGAACAATCCCGGCGTCACTTTCCAGTTGCTGGACTGCGCCGATATCACTTCGTTGCCCGATCGGTATGACGGCATCATGGCCGGTTTTCTGCTGCCGTATCTCTCCCGGGAAGCGCTGACCAGGTTGATACAGGACGCCGTGGGCATACTGCGGCCGAAAGGCGTGCTGTACCTCAGTACTATGGAAGACGACTATACGAAATCAGGCTGGCGGAAGTCCAGTACGGGTGACGATTACTATCAGTATTTTCACGAAGGCGCCTGGCTTCATCAGGTCCTGGAAGCGCATGGTTTCCGTGTGGTCCATGAGCAGCGGAAATCTTCTGCCAACGGAGATGGGACTCCGGTGACGGATTTGTTTATGATAGCCGGCTTGTTGTGATGGAAAGATGTTCAGGTAGCAGTTGTGGTTTTCAATAGCGTATTCACATGGATCAGGCGGCTGTTACGATCTTTCTGTTAGCCGGGCGGAAGTACCAGGATATGATGGTGAGCACCAGCAGCAGCAGAGAAGGGAAGGTGTCTTTCATGGCATCGCCGGCGATGAGGTGTGAACAGAACGCTCCCGACATCATAAAGAAAAAGCCGGCGTAAGCCCATTCCTTTACCAGGGGAAATCTTGGTACCAGGATGGCGATCACCCCCAGTATTTTCCAGACGCCCAGTATTTTCAATGCGTAGGCGGGGTAACCCAGACGGGTCATAAAATCAGTTTCGGCTTTCATTTGCAACAGTTGTACAAGGGCGGTGGAGATCATGCCCAGAGAGAGCCAGAGCGTGGCGATCCAGTAGATGATTTTGTTTGTCTTTGACATGATATATTATTTTTTGAATTTGATAGCTACTTTTTCAAGGCGGTTGTGTGCCTGTCCCATGCCGCGGGCCATGCCAATCTTCAGGTATTGTGCTCTTTCTTCCAGTGTTTTGTAGAGGATGTGCATCCGGAGTTTGCTGGTATCTTCAGTGAGTTTTTCAAATTCCAGGAATTCCAGCTGTACGCCGAAACCGGTATTCTCCATTTCAAATGTCCGGACGATCCTCGCTTCGGGCACGAAGTCGTGGATAGCGCCGCTGAAGCCATGTTTGTTGCCCATAGGATCGGTGGTCTCAAATTGCCAGCTGCCGTGCTTTTTATTTTCCAGTTTCAGTACTTTGGTCCCCATCCATTCTTCCACGATTTCCGGTTCTGTATATGCTCTGAAAAGTAATTCCAGCGGCAGGTCGAATTCCCGGGTGACGATCAGTTCCTGTTTGCCTTCTTCGGCGTGGACTTTAGTTTTTAGTTCCATATGCTGTTATTTTTTTGTTTGATATTTTTTCATGACTGATTCCAGCTTGTTAAATCTATCATCCCACATCTTACGAAAGGGTTCAATGAAGTCGGCTATTTCTTTCATTTTCTGAGGATTTAAATGATAATAAATTTCCCTGCCGTTCTGTTCCTGCTTCAGCAGCTCACATTCGGTGAGTATCGCCAGGTGTTTGGATACGGTAGGCCTGGCGGTATCAAAATTCGCTGCAATGGCGCCGGCCGTCATGGCATGGGTGGCTACCAATACGAGTATGGCTCTCCTTGTTGGGTCGGCGATAGCCTGGAATACATCTCTTCTTAAATTCATTGTGTAGCTATTTGACTACAAATATATATGTAGTTATTTGACTACGCAAATTTTTTTATGACTTTTCGGTAAAAAAAGGAGAAGGGTGTATTCATCATATTGATAACCAATATGATGAATACACCCTGTATTAACCAATGGAGAAAAGCCGGTGGTCGTTAGTTGAGGAAGGCAAACTTATCCTCGAACATTTTGCCCACTACCGGGATAGGTTTCTTTTGTTCATTGACGGCGTTGATAATACCGAATATCCATAAGATCAGCAGCACAAGCCCGATATAGGTAAGGAAACCAAGCGAGGGAACAATGCTCACGGTAGTGGAAAGAATAACATTGATGAGCACCGACAGAATGAAAAAGCCCAGGCCTTGTTTTAAGTGATAAACGACCAGGTCACTCTTGGGGGAGAGGTCTTTGCTTTTTACATAAGCGACGATCCAGCCGATAATCGTCACATAACTCAGGATAGAAATGGTTTTGTTGTTCATGGTTTGATCATTTGCTGACAAAGGTAGCTATGGCGGCAAATGCAGGAACTGTGGATGGTTGTTCGGCTGCTTTGGCTTTGTATTTGTCGTTATCCGTCTTTCATGAGTTTGAAGAAAGCCTCTTTGTTGACCCTGGAAACGGGCACCTCGGCACCGTCTTCCATTTGCACCAGCCCTTCCCTGGAATAGCTGTTAATATAATTGGTGTTGATGAGATGGGACTGGTGTATCCGGAAAAATTCCGGCGGTAGCAGGATGTCTTCATAATTTTTCAGGGGTTTGGAGACAATGATCTTTTTCCCCTGTGTGAGATGAAAGGTAGTATACGAGCCGGATGTTTCACAACGGATGATCTGGTCGATCTTGACGACATGCATGGCTTCCTGCGTGGGTAGTACCAGCCTCCGGGGCGTCTTTTCCAGGCTGCTGTCCAGTTCATTCAGCTGCTTTTCAGCCAGGAACCGTCCCTGCAAGGCGGTTATCCGCTCCAGCGCCGTTTTTAGTTCTTCTGCATCCACCGGCTTCAGCAGGTAATCGATGGCGCTGAACTTAAACGCACGAATGGCGTGTTCTTCGTAGGCAGTAGTGAATATCAGGTGAAATGCCTTATGGGTTATCTGATGCAGTACATCGAACCCTGTTCCTTCCTTCAGCATGATGTCCATAAATACGAGGTCGGGCTTGAGCCGGTCGATGAGTTTGACGGCTTCGTCTGCTCTTTCGGCGTAACCGACAATCTGCACTTGTTGCGGGGCCACCATTTCCAGCAAAATGGAAAGGGCCTCCCGCAGGCGGTATTCGTCTTCTATGATAACGGTCCTGTACATCATTTTATATTATGGGGATGTATAATGTTACGATAGTGCCTTGCCCGTCAGCCGCGGGTTGCTCCCGTACTTCCAGCCGGCTGTGCGGATTGTCTTTCAGCATCAGCAGCAGGCGTTCATCTGTAATTTTTGTCGAGAGTGACTGATGCGGGGCATCGGTTTTGCGGCGCCGGGATTCCGTGAGTCCGATACCGTTATCGGTAATGGTGCACACCAGAATATGATCGTCGCTCCGCTCGTTAAACCGGATGGTCAGCAGCCCGCGCTTTGCGTCTGTCAGCGGCTTTAAGCCGTGCTCTATGGCGTTTTCCACGAACGGCTGTATCAGCAGGGGTGGCAATTGTAAGTCCACCGACGCTTCACAGTTGATGTGATAGTCAAAGCTTTTATTCAGTCGTAGCTGTTGTAATTCGATATAATTTTTCAGTGTTGCTATTTCTTCTTCCAGTGTGATTTTTTCCATACGGGAGTGTTCCAGAACACGCCTGCTCAGCCGCGCGAACTTGGACAGGTAGGACACCGCCAGCGCTGTATCCTGCTGGAGGATCATCCCCTGGATGTTTCCCAGAGCATTAAAGATAAAGTGGGGGTCCATCTGGGACTGAAGCAATCTTCTTTCCAGCGACAGCTTTTCAGCCAGGTTTTCCAGTGTTTCCTTTTCCATGAGCTGCATCCGGAGTTCGTTGTTGGCCTGCTGTTGCCGGAGGATGTCTTCCCTGTTCTGATAATAACGCTGCCGGTAATAATAAGACCGGTACATAAATACAAGTCCTGTCAGCAGCACAGCGGCAATTCCATACCCCAGCAGTTTGTTTTTTTTCTGGAGATGGTTTTCCTGCTCCAGCTGTGTGATCCGTGTTGCCTTTTTATCTGACTCGAACCTGGCATCCGCATTTTGCAGCATTTGTTGCGTGGATTCATCGTATTTCATTTGGTTGTACCGGACAAAAGGAACATCATAGGCGTGATAGGCCGCATAGTCTTTTTCGCGGGCGGCCAGCTCTTTCAGGCACCCGTAGAAGGCGGCCAGCAGGTAGTTGTCTTTGTAGGGGAGCGCCTGCTGATAGGCTATCCCTGTTTTGAAAAGGTTCTCCGCTATCCGGTATTCTCCTTTTTCCAGGAAGAACTGACCACGCAGTCCGATAGCGCTCCTGTACACGTTCCTCAGCTCATACCGCTGGCCAATGGCGGACGCTTTCTCCAGGCAGGACAGAAAGGACTGTTCGTCCGTTGGTTTGGGGCCATTCAGATATAGTACGGCCAGATTAATATAGGCGATGCCGATATTGCTCTTACTGATGATTTTTGCGTTTTGTTTTTCCGCCAGGTCGATGGTTTCTTTGAAAAATGCAACCGCCTCCTGCCACTGGCCGCGATCGCCGGAAGCGGTACGGTCCGAAAGATAGCCGCCCACCGCCAGTCTTGCGTGCAAAATGTTTTCCGGGTCGCCCGATTGCATGGCGTATGCCAGCGCAGCGTCCGCATACTTTTTTACTTTTTCTTCCGATCCCGGGGAGAAGAGATAGGAGATATCGGCGCCGGTTTTGGCGCATAAATCATATGCTTCCAGCTGTGTAAACAGCCCGTATGCTTCCAGCAGGTAGTCCAGCGCTTTGGATTTGTCATCTATATACGATTTGAGCGATCCCATGGCCCAGGCAGCAAATGCTTTGGCCCTCTTGTCGGCCGTGGCGTCTGCCGTCATGTGGGATAGCTCCGCATAACGGGTAAACTCTTTCAGGTGCAGGAGCCGCCGGTGTGTCATCGCCAGGTAGGCTTCACAAATGGCCTGATCGGCTTTGTTCTTCTTTTCTTCCGCCAGGTGGAGTGCTTCCAGCTGTATCCGGATGCTGGCCGTAGAATCTGTAAACCTTTTGGCGTAGCCTTCCCGGGCTGATTTTTCTACAGCAGATATTCCCTGTGCCCTGACAATGCCAACTATCAGTATACAAAGCAGGATACTGCCACCATATTTTTTTAATCGCCCTCTTACAATCATATAGATGAAATGATGGCTAAGATATTGATTGTTGCATGACTGGCAAAATATACTGACGGTATTGTCAAGCCACGATGGTAGCCTGTTTTCCGGATTTCAGGCATATGCTTCCAAATAACAACCGGGAGTGTACAAACACCAATTGAAACCGGGATGCCTGCATGTAAAATTTTAATCTTGTCAAAGAAATATTTACATTATGAAAATGAAGTTTTGGTTTTTTGCATTGACTTTTCTTTATCTTTCCGTGGAAACGGCCTATGCGCAACAATCGGAAGAAAAACGCATCAAAATTGAGCTGACGGTGAAAACGGGCAACAGCCAGGTATCCGCCCTGGTCCGGTCCTTTACGGTTTCTTACAACAGAGCGTTGAACGCCTCACAAGACACTGTCAACGGTAAGCCGGCGCCGGCCGAATCTCCCCGGGGCCATTACCTGTCGGCCGATTTTGAAAAGCAGAACATTCCGCTGTTGCAGGCGTTTATGAAAAACAAGAAAGGCCTCGATGGAGAGATAACGGTAACAGATGCTTTCGGAAAGCTTCCCGGCAGGAAGATCGCGTTTAAATCCGCTGTACTGGAGACGATGAACGACCAGGTGACCGGCGACTACGGCAGCGCCTTTATGACGCTGAATTGCGAGGAGCTGGTCCTCGATGGCGTAAAACTTGAATATTAACAAAGCATGAAAGACCCCACTGAATTTAAATTCCGGGAATCCGCAACGCTGGGCGTATTCAGCACCAAAGGCTTTGTGGACGGATTGTTGCCCGTATTGCGTGTTGTACATGAGCACGACGGGTACTGGCAGTTCCTGACCGCGGAGTTTATGAACGTTACGACAGAAGAAGAGCTGGCACGTGCTGAAGAGGGGGCGGTGCTGCTTTGTCTGCGGGATGTGATCGCGTTAGACGGGACGCTGAATGCACTGTATGACCTGCCCTGCGGGGAGTTTGCCGACAGAAAGTTTATCGGGGATGAATGGGTGCGCTCGGCATATGACGAGGAAGACGAATTAACAAGATAAAATCAGACGATAATATGGAGTTTTTACCTACTATCAGCAAGGAAGTAATAGCTGCTGCAGGCAGCGATGACTGGGCGTTTATTTATGCAGTGCTTGAACCGTACCAGGATGCCATTGAGGAAGCGGAGGAGGAAGAAACGATCCTTGATCAGCTGACGGATGACCAGCATACCCTGTTGATCTACGATGCGCTGTACGGACAGGTCACCAACGGTGGCTTTCTGCAGTTGATCCACAACGGCTACGGGCAGTTTGTTTTTGACGGTGTTTTTATAGAAGACCTCGGGAGATGGTCGCTGAACAAGACTGCAGCCTTGCTTACAAAGGCTGAAGCCATTTATACCGGGCATAAAGCGTTCCTGGAACAGGAGCGCGAGCTTGAGGCTTTTTCCGCGCTTTATAAGGAGTTCACAGCGTTTGAGCCCCTGGATAATGCTTTTTATGATATCATGGACGAAGAAGTGGCCCGCTTCAGAAAGTACATTGAAACGAACCTGGCTTCGTTTGTAAAGGTGACAGCATAGTTTAGTACCGATAAATATTAACCGTATGGACATTGAACAATACAAACAGCAATTTGACGAGCAGGACGCAGTGGGATGGGACTGTATCGACGGCGCTATGGAAAAGCTTTACCCGGGGCAGGAACCCAGGCATTATGCTCCGGGTTTATATTATGCCTTGGGTGGCGACAATCCCCTGGATGGCATCAGCGTTTATGAAAGCCGGCAACAGGCCGATCACCTGCATTTTGTGACCTACGGTTTTTCTGAGCTTTATTATGATGAGGAGGCAGCGGGCGGAGAATTCAGCAAGTTCGGCTTTGAGCTCACGTTCAGGCTGAAGAAAGCCACCGAAACAGAAGATCCCAACTGGGCCTGTAATTTGCTGCAGAATATCGCCAAGTACGTGTTCAGTTCCGGCAGATGGTTTGAAGAATTTCATTTTATCCCGGCCAATGGCCCTATCAGGCTGGAATACGATACAGACATTACGGCCCTTGCTTTCATCAAAGACCCGGAGCTGGGAACAATCACCACGCCGCACGGTCAAGTCACTTTTCTGCAAATGGTAGGCATCACCACCAACGAATATGAGTCGCTGATGAAGAACCCTACTACAGCGGAGTGTGAGCTGTTGCTGCAGCGGCTGCATGCTGAGAATGCGCTGCTGATCACCGATCTCGACAGGAAATAACGTATTTTTTATCCTTATATGATAAAGCGGAAAAAAGGCCGGTCTTCAGGGACCGGCTTTTTTTTGCAAAAAATTACGGATGAGGTAAAACCTTTTCAAAAATCGCCCCGTATCTAATACCATCTGAGTGGATAATCGTATTGAAGGAACTATCAACATATACCGAGCAAGAGCTGATTACTGCGTTGAAATTACGCAGGGAGGAGGCTTTTAATTACCTGTACGATCATTATTCCGCTGCATTAAACGGCGTCATCCGTAACATTATCCCGGAAGTACATACCGCAACAGACCTCTTACAGGAAGTGTTCATTAAAATATGGCGGCAGATTGACAACTACGACCCTTCGAGGGGCAGGTTGTACACCTGGATGTTTACCATTGCAAGAACGGCGGCCATCGATCACGTGCGCAGCAAAAGCTGGCAAAATAGTTTGCGGAACAGCGAACTGACCGAGGGCAGTCAACAATTGGCGGATCACAACATTCTTCCTTCCGATGAGCTCGGCTTACGTAAAATTGTACATACGCTGAAAGACGAACACAAGGCGGTATTGGAATTGTCTTACTTCCAGGGCTATACGCAGGAGGAAATCGCCCGGTTGATCAATATCCCTGTAAACACGGTCAAAACAAGAATCCGGGCTGCTATTTTGCAACTGAAAAAAAAGATAAAGCGATAACGTGGATATCAAGGCATACATAGAAAGTGGCATCATCGAGAGCTATGTCTTAGGCTTAGCTACTCCGCAGGAAGCGGATGAGCTGCAGCGTTTAAGCCAGACCTATCCTGAAATAGCAGCGGCGGTTGCCGGGGGGGAACAGTGGCTCCGGGAAACTGCGGACCATTATGCGCTACCGGCCCCCGAGGAGCTGAAAACACAGTTGCTTGCTCGCCTGGAGCATGAGTTTCAACCGGAAAAACAGGCGCCTGACCTACGCTACTACCGCAGGGACCTGTTTAAATACGCTGCCGCGGTACTATTGTTATTGCTCACTGTCAGCGGGTTACTGAATGTATATCTGTATAACAACTATCGGAATGCCAGCCGTGATTTTGTCCGGCTTCAATCCGGGATCGACATGATGGCTGCAGACAACAAGGCCTTTCAGGCAAAACTGGCCGTTCTTGAACAGGACCTGCGGTTTATTACCGCCCCCGGAACAATAAAAGTGCCGCTGGCCGGTGTCTCCGGGAGGGAAGACTACTTTGCGACACTTTACTGGAACACACAAACAAAAAACGTGTACCTGACTGCCAATCATCTGCCGGCGCCGGCGCCTGGGAAACAATATCAGTTGTGGGCGATAGTTGATGGAAAACCCGTGTCTGCCGGGCTGTTAAATCCAAATTGTACCGACCTGTGCATGGTAACCCCGGTTCAGCAGGCGCAGGCATTTGCCATCACCCTAGAAAAGACCGGTGGGAATCCCACGCCCACATCGGACCAGATGGTTGTGTTGGGTAAAGTAAAGGCCTAAACGAAATCTTCGTTCAAAAAATAATATCAACCCAAACTTTTAAACAAACTATCTCGTATCTGATTATGTGTTTGGAGTTATAATAGTTAGTTATCCTGATTAATTACTGTTCATTTTTTAGCTTCTAATTTTATTCTTATGGAAAACTTGCATCCGGTTTTGCCCTCTGCGGGCAATAATGACCGTCTATTGCCCGATAAGCTCGGCAGGAGAAAATTCCTTACTTATTGCGGCTTGGCAGCATCGGCCGCTACGTTGGCAGCCTGTAAAAAGGACAAGGATAATAACAATATGCCGCCTGCGGGTAGTATTGACCTGGGGATGGGAGACATTGGGATTCTTAATTATGCCTTTGCATTGGAGCAGCTGGAAGCCGCCTTTTACACACAGGTGGTCGCCAGTCCATATTCCGGAATAACTGCCGGCGAGCTTGCCTTGCTGACCGACATCCGGGACCATGAAGTTGCGCACCGGGAGTTTTTTAAGGCAGCTTTAGGCACCAAAGCGATCGTGAGTCTCGAGGTAAACTTCTCCGCTGTCAATTTCGGTAGCAGGGATAGTGTACTGGCTACTGCCAAAGCCTTCGAAGATCTTGGCGTTTCGGCCTATAATGGTGCAGGACAATTGATAACAGATCCTGCTTACCTGTTGCTGGCAGGTAAAATAGTTTCGGTAGAAGCGCGGCATGCAGCCTATATCCGTGATCTGATCAGCAACGGGTCTTTTGCGGATAATACCGTTGTCGATGCCAGTGGCCTGGATTTGGCCAGCAAACCCGCAGACGTGCTGATGGCGGCGAAGCCATTTTTGAAATCGGTATTATATGCGGGGAATCTGCCCACGGCGTAATCTGTTTTATCTCATAAAAATAAAGTCATGAACATACAAAATATTATCTCGGAAATAGCACAGTTCGATTCTGAGGTGTACGACCGTCTTGACTCCCGCCGGGCTGCGATGCGGCAGTTTACCCGTTGGGGAGGCAGACTGGCACTGGCGGCGGTACCTTTTGCACTGGGCAGCATGTTTAAAAAAGCATATGGCCAGTCTTCCGGCGGCGGTATAACAGCGGTACTCAACTATGCCCTGACGCTCGAATACCTTGAAGCGGAGTTTTATACGAAAGGCGCGGCTTCAGGAGTGGTACCGGCAGGGACACCGGCAGTGGGTGCCATTAACACTATCCGCGATCATGAGAACGCCCATGTGGTTTTTCTTAAAAATGCCCTCAATGCCATGGGCGCCACGCCGGTTCCTAAGCCTACTTTCGACTTTACCGCCGGCGGAGCATTCGCGAACATATTTTCCAATTACGATACCTTTCTGGCGGTAGCCCAGACATTTGAAGACACCGGCGTCAGGGCTTATAAAGGGAGGGCGGCAGAGCTGATCACTAATAACGCCGTGCTCACGGCAGCGTTACAGATACATTCCGTGGAGGCCAGACATGCATCTCATATCCGCCAGATGCGGAAGGCGAGAGGAGCTGGTCTGAAGCCGTGGATTACCGGCAAAGATACGGGAGGGATTGGAGCGGCTGTGCAGGCCAGTTATAATGGCGAAGAACTGACGAACCAGGCGGGCGTCGATATCACCAAATTTGTAAGTGCCAATGCTGCCAGCGAAAGTTTTGACGAACCACTCACTGCTGAGCAGGTACTGGCCATCGTAAAACCCTTTATTGTATAAACCATCATTTCTCACTTTTATCTTAATAGTTATGAAAAAAGCAATTATCCTGTTGGCCGTATGTCTGCCAATTTCGATGCAGTTCGCAGCAGGTATGTCATCTGTTTCAAGGACCGATATGCCTGTTGTTGTAGTGCGTGACTGGACCAAATCCGCCACTGCTACCTGGCCGGCCATGAAAGACGGTAAAACGCTGTGGTACAAGCTCGACAAAAAAGCTGGCCTCTGGTGGAGCGCGGACGGAAAAAAATGGGCTGCCGTTAAGGAAGGGGCCTGGATGGACAAAGACGGCAAATGGCTCAAGATACACGAACACAAACTGGTGTGGAGCACAGACGGCAAGTCATGGTCAGAAGTACCCGAATGGAAGTGGGAAGGATCCGACGGCAAGTGGTACAAATTCGATAACAACTGGACCCTGTGGGTGAATGAATAGGCACAGGCCCTGATTTTTTTTGACGGCGATCCATGGAAAAGGGCTGCACCAAAAGTGAAAACTTTTGGCCAGCCCTTTATAATTATGCAGAGCGGCAGCGTGTCCCGGATGATGTGGAGTCACTGCTGACCTGCCTCTACGGAGCGCATTGGGGTAGCGATGATTTTATTTCGGTGTTGTTATTTTGATAACAGGCGTATAGTTGTAATACCCTGCAGGATTGTCCTGTCCCCCGATCCGTGCGGCGGCCCGGATATAGTATACACTACCGGATTTGAGGCCGGTGAATGTTTTCTCGTAAATAGTGGCTTCCACGGTCGCATCGGGTATGTTCTGCACATCCTGTATGTCATTCAGCGTATAGCTGTTGACGTCAATACCTTCGGTGGTGCCGATAACAGCTACCAGTCTTGCTATTTTCTGCGTGTTGCCGTTGTGTTTAACACTATACTTCACCGTTACACTGTTGTTGGTGACATTGCCGGTGATTGCCGTTACTTTCAGGAATGGCGTTACGGGGATGTTTTTTTGGGTATTGGCGGCAATGTCCACCACCAGCGTATCCCTGTAATAGAAAGGCCCTTCAGCCACGATACGGTATTTCCCGGTAAAGAGCAGGTTGTTGGCGTAGGAACCGTCAGGATGCACTGCCGTATTGATCGGATTGGGGTTGCTGCTGCTGTATCCTACCTGGTAATAGCGGATCACGGCGCCGTTAAATGTTTGCACAGGCACGGCTTCGTTGGTTTTGATGTCCGTGAGCCGGCCTTGTATGCTGGCATCGGGCGCGGCGTAATTGTCTTTCTTGCATCCGGTGAACGCTGCGCTGCCCAGCAGGAGCGCCATACAGCTATTGATGAGATGTTGTTTCATGTGTTGGTCCTTTTTGTTTTAGTTAGAAACCCGGGTTTTGCACGAGGTTGCTGTTCTTATCGATCTCGCCGGTAGGGATTCGCTGATAGTACATCCGGGAGAGGAAGGTGCGGGTGTTTTTCGGCGCCGGCACGATCTGGAAGGTGTATTTCATATCGGCAGGGGATTTCCCGTTTTCCCACATGAGCCAGGGGTACAATGCATGGAACTGCGTATTGTTCAGCAGGTCGGTAGCGATGCGCCAGCGGCAGATGTCCCACCATCTGTGGTTTTCGAAGGCCAGTTCCACCTGGCGTTCGTGGCGTACCTGGTCACGGGTAATGCTGCTGAGGGTTTTGATGCCTGCGCGGTCGCGCAGCAGGTTGATGGCGCCCAGCGCTTCGGCCGTTTTCCCCAGCTCAATAGCGGCTTCTGCGTAGTTCAGCAGTACTTCACCATATCGGAATACGATCCAGGGGGTGGTAGAACGGCCATCTGCCAGTCTGTTGACAGGGTCCATGAATTTTTTTACATAGAAACCTGTTTTGGTAGGATCGCCACTGAGCAGCGGGCCGTCCTTGCCTACGCGAGGGATGCTGTGGGCGCCGCTGCCATAGGTGTCAGTGAGGTTGGCGGCGGTGAACTGTACGCCATTGTCTATCACGCCTCTTCTCAGTTCCACGACGCCGCCCTGCCAGGGAGCACCCGGGTACAGGATGCTGGCCAGAAAGCGGGGATCTTTGTCTTTAAACAGATCGGCGGTGCTATTATACACGATAGGGTTACCGGTTGCATCTTTTACTTTCAGTTTCCCCGGCGAACCGTCAGTGTATTCAAAGCTTTCCACCAGCTCCAGCGTGGGATTGGTAGCGCAGCCGTAGTCTACTTTGAAACTCTGTGGCGCGTTATAGAAGTCGAAGCCATGTGCCAGGTCGGGCGACTGGTACGTTTTCACGAAAATGACTTCCTTGTTTTTATCCAGGTCGGCGCCGGTGATGAACAGCTGCTGGAAGTTGGTGGTTTTATCACCATTGCCGTTAAACAATTGGAATTTTCCGGAGCTGATGATTTTCTGTGCGGCGTCGTAGGCTTTTTGCCAGTAGCCGTTTGCGTTAGCCGCAATGCCAACGACACCGCCGAGTTGCACGGAGCCGTATTTCGCAATAGATGCTGCATACAGCATGGCCCGGCATTTTAAGGCGAGGGCGGCGTAGCGGGTGGCGCGGTAACGGTTATCAGCGTTATAGGCTTCCGGCAGCTGGTCGGTGATGGCGTCCAGCTCGGAAGCGATAAAGTCATAAACTTCCTGTTCTTTGTTGCGCGGCACTTTCAGCGCTTCGGGATCGCCGTTGTACTGCTGTACTTTGGTGATCAGGGGCACGCCGCCGTAACGTTTTACGAGAGAGAAATAGTAGAACGCCCTCACGAAGCGTGCTTCTGCAAGGAAACCGGCTTTTTGTTCAGCGGAGATGTTTGGGGCATCAGGGATTTTCTCGATGAAATCGTTGACATTTCTCACGTAATTGTACTGCCACCAGGCGAACATTTCATCGCCGAGGATGGGATCGAGGGTAGCGCCCCAGCTGTAGGAGCGTACTGCTTCGTCGCTGGCCTGGCTGGGGAAAGCGGCCTGGTTGCCTTCTACCCAGTAGTCGAAAGCTTCCGTTTGCATCCTGCTGTAAAGGTTGGCGGTCAGCGCCTGTACGCCGGAAACGGAACCATAGGCGGCATCATCGGAGATGATGTCCTGTGCTTTTCTTTCCAGGAAATCTTTGTTGCAGGAGGCCGACAGCGTCAGCAGCAGCGCAAGGGATATCTGTTTGTGTATTTTTCTCATGGTGAATAGTTAAGAGGATCAGAATTGCAGGTTCATGCCCAGGGTGAGTACACGTTGCTGCGGATAGTACTTTCCGTTACCGGCCGCGTTGGTGTCGTCGTTGGTGGGCATTTCCGGGTCAATGAATTTCAGGTTGTCGAACGTGAGGAGGTTCTGTGCAGAGAAATAGAACCGCACCTGTTCGATACCGGCTTTCGACAGCATGGGTTTAGGCAGGGAGTAGCCCAGTTCCATGGTTTTCAACCGCAGGTAGGACGCGTCTTTCAGCCAGAAGGAGGATACGCCTTTGTTATTATCGAGGCCGTTAGAGATGGTAGACGGATATTTGCCCGGCACCCATTCGCTTTGCGGATTGTACGGGTCTTTGCGGTGCCAGCGGTCGGTGAAGTAGGCAAAGGCATTGGAGCCGTTGCTGAAAGGGTCTCTCATGGCGCCGTCTATCAGGATGTTGTAGTTGGCGGCGCCCTGGAACAGCATGGAGAGGCTGAAGCCTTTCCAGGTAACGGCGAGATTGAGGCCGTAGTATAATTCCGGTGTGTTGCCGCGGCCGATTACCTTGCGGTCGTTGCCGTCGATGATACCGTCGCCGTTGAGATCTTCATATTTGAGATCGCCGGGTTTGAGGGTGGTATTACCTTTGCGGTCCTGTATGGCCCAACCGGCAATCTCTTCCTGGCTCTGGAACTGGCCGACGGCGTTATATCCCCAGATCATGTTGCTCCATCTGTTGTTGTTATTGTCTTTCCAGTTGGCGAAAGCGTTGGTGGAGCTGGCGCGTTCCTGGTACAGATTACGTGTGCGCGTCCAGGTGATATTGGGATATACGTTGAGTACCACGTCGCCGATTTTTTTATTATAGCCCAGTACCAGTTCGAAGCCCTGTGTACGGTCGCTGTTCAGGTTCTCCGCAGGCAATCCGGCGCCATAGGTGCCGGGGAGGGAAAGCACTCTTTGTGCGAACAGGCCGGTACGTTTGCGGGAGAAGAAGTCCAGTTCAACGGTGAACGTGTTCTGCAGGAAGCCGGCTTCGAACCCGATATTGGCGGTGGTGGCGTTAAACCAGGTGATGAGAGGGTTAGGCAGCCCGGAAGGAGTCAGTCCACCTACGATGTTTTTACCGAAGATATAGCCGCCATCCGGATAGCGGTAGCCCGTAAGGTATTGGAAGGGGGCGGCGGAGCCGTCGTCGCCCATCTGGCCCCAGGAGCCTCTGATCTTGAGGTTATTGACCAGGCGGGTCATATTGCGGAAGAATGTTTCATCGCTCATTCTCCATCCGGCAGACACAGTGGGGAAGAAGCCCCATCGGTGGCCGGGCGCCAGTTTATAGGAGCCGTCGTAGCGGAAACCCAGTTCCAGCAGATAGCGGTCTTTATAATCATAATTCACCCTGCCTACATAGCCCATATAGGCGGCTTCGCTGGCTTTGCCGTTGTTGTTTTTGTTGGTATTGGCGCCGGCGAAGAGCTGGTCCAGCGCGTCGAGCATAAACTCACGATAGGCTTCAAACTGACTGCCGGTCGTTTGCCTTTGTTCAAACAGGAGCAGGCCTTTGAGGTGATGGTCACGCGCCAACGTTTTGGTATAGTTGAGCGACAGCTGCATGAGGGTGTTTTCTTCCTGTACTTCGTCCTGCCTCAGGTTCGTGGGGGCGTTGCCGATATATCCCACATCGTATTTATTCGTAGCGGCGTTATAGTTATACAGGTTAAATTGTTTCACCCATTTTTTGTTGTTGGCGGTACCGGACTGGTAGGAGTAGAGGGCTTTGGCGCTGAGTCCGTCTACGAAAGGAATGTCGTAGGCAAGGGAGGCGATGCCGCTCAGGTATTTGTATTTCTGGGCGGAGTATCCTGAGTAATCACTGTTCATGGAAGCCAGTACGTTCTGGCTGAAGTTGGTCACAGCGTAGTAGTCCGGGTTGCCGTTGGCGTACAGCGGATAGGTAGGATAGGCGCGTTGCACCTGGTCCATCAGTGTTACGGTTTCTGCTGCAGGATAGTGGCGGTTTTCGAGGCGGCCGCCGAGGTTGAGTTCCGCTGTGAGCCGTTTGTTGATTTTAGTGCTGATATTGCTGCGGAAGTTGTAGCGGTTGAAGCGGGTATCGCCGCTTTTCCACATGCCTTGTTGGTTGAGATATCCGAGGGAGAAGAAGTAGCGGGTGGATTCGGTGCCTCCGCTGACGTTCACGTTGTGATATTGTTGTGGTGTGTTTTTACGGATGGCGGCGTTGTACCAGTCGGTGCTTTCATAGCCGGCCTGCCCTTCACGGTATTTTTGTACTTTATCGGCGCCATACACGGGCGCCAGGCCCTGGTTGAGCTGCGATTCGTCTGTCAACTCGGCGAATTCGGCGGCGTTGACATAACGGGGATAGCGGGTATTGCTCTGGAGGCCGAAGTAGGTATTGTAGGTAATTTTTGGCCTGGACACGTTTCCTCTTTTGGTGGTGACCAGTACTACGCCGTTGGCGGCTTTGATGCCGTATACCGCTGCTGCTGCGTCTTTCAGGATGGAGATGCTTTCTATTTCAGAAGGATCGAGTTGTTCGAAGGTGGAGGGAACGCCGTCCACGATGACGAGGGCAGCGCCGAAGCCTCTGATATCGATGCGGGAGCCGTCTTTGCCGGGTTCGCCGCTGTTCTGCACTGCGCGGATGCCCGGTAGCCTGCCGGCGAGGGCGTTGCTGACATTGGTGACGGGGGATCTGGCGATTTCCTGTCCTTTTACGGAGGCAACGGAGCCGGTGATGTTCACTTTTTTCTGTGTGCCATAGCCTACGACCACCACCTGGTTGAGATCACTGATGGCCTGTGTAAGCGTCACCTGCAGGGTGGTCTGGTTGCCTGCGGCGATTTCACGGGGCGTGTAGCCAACGAGAGAAAATATGAGTACGTCTGTTTCGCTGACTTCCAGTTTAAACGTTCCGTTTTCGTCGGTGTGGGCGCCTCGCCGGGTGCCTTTGATGCCGACGCTGACGTAGGCCAGCGGGTTCCCTTTTTCATCGGTCACGCGGCCGCTGATGGTGTTTGCCACAGCAGCGGGAGCCGGGGTGCCCGGAGTTGTTTTGCGGGTCACGATCACGGTGTTGTCGATAATCTCGTAGGAGAGGGGCTGCTGACTGAGGGCCGCTTTCATCACCTGGTCGATGGTGCCGCGGGAGATGTTGAGGTTGACCGGTTTTGTTCCGGCCAGCCATTCGTCGCGGTATACAAAGGTGTAATGGCTTTGTTGTTCTATCAGCGCGAAGATGCTTTCGAGTGGTTTGTTTTTTACCGACACGGAGAGCTGTTGCGCAGATACACCGGCGGATACATTGATGCAGAATAGTGTGAGCAGTAAGGTGGTTAGCTTCATAACCCTGATGACTTTATTACGGAGGCAACTGCCCAGGGGCTTTGTTGCCTGTCGCCTTCCCGGGCGACCGGTGAACAAAAACCGTGTTTCGGGCACGGTTTTAACATAACAATCCAATTGCATAGATTTGCAGTGTTTGGGTTTAGAGATCAATAATCTTAGTCGGATATTGTTTTACGGTAACCCGGACATTCAGCCAGGGGCGGTTCCAAGCGCTCCTGGTTTTTTATGGGCTACCTGTGGCGCAGTGTGTGCCGCGCATTTTTCATAACGTTTGTTGATTTTGGTTAATAATGACTGGTCATACCGTAGTTTTTAAAGGTGAATAAATGCCGGCGTTGGAATTCAGGATGAGGGAAATACGAGGAGCCTGCCCGCTTCCTGTTTGCAGCGGATACCACTGAGTTCGAGGATGCGGATTACGCCGGACAGTTTCATGTTTCGTGGTACCTTGCCCGTTATATGTCCCTGTGGTACGCTTCCCTGGTAGACGATATCGATGTTGTACCAGCGGCTGATCTGGCGTAGTACCATAGGGATATTGTTGCCTGAGAAGCGGAACTGGCCGTCTTTCCAGGCGGTGGCGAGGGTTGTTTCCGTTTCTCCGACGGAGATGTGGCCGTTTTCATTGTTCACTACCGCCTGTTGGCCTGGCGCGAGTATTTTCTCTGTTGTTCCCTGTTTTACTTTTACGGCGCCGTTCAGCAGCGTGGTGTGGATGCCGTTTTCATCGGCATAACCCATGATATTGAAGCTGGTGCCCAGTACGGCGATTTGTGTGTTGCGTACTTTCACGCTGAAAGGACTGGAGGCGCTGGCAGCCACTTCAAAATAGCCTTCGCCGTTCAGTTCCACGCTTCTCTCCCTGTTGCTGAAAACGACAGGATATTTCAGCGAGCTGGCAGCGTTTAGCCATACGCGTGAGCCATCCGGAAGGACGAGTTTATACTGTCCGCCTTTGGGGACGGACATGATGTTATACAAGGTGTCTGTGAGTGCGCCGGAGTGTTCATCTACATAGAGAATGGAGCCATCTTCTTTTTTGATGATGCGTACGCCGCCCTGTTGCGCCAGTGCGCCGTTGCCGGCGCTGTCGAGCAGGATCTGGCGGCCGTTGCTCAGGGTGAGCACGGCCTTGTCCGACCCCGGTGCGGCGTCTTGTACAATGGTGGCCATCTGTTGAGATAGCGGCGTTTTGGTGTGCCAGTGGTGCCAGCAGTAGCCGGCGGTAACAATGGCGGCTGTTACCGCGGCGGCTGCCCACCAGCGGCGCCGGCGCGATGGCGCGACCGTTGCCGTATGACCCGGAATACCTGTCCGGGCGGCTATTTGATTCCATATCCTGTTTTCCTGTTCTGCCTCACTGGCGGCAAACGACACGGGTATCTCCACCGCGTCATCCTGACCGGCGTTGTACCAGGCGGCATATTCCTGCGCTTCTTCCGGCGTGATGGTGCCCTTCAGCCATTTCTCCGCCAGCACTTCATACCGGCTTTGTTCCTTTTCCTGGCTCATACAAAAGAGGTCTTTTATAATAAGTCAATCGAAAAGAACAAATCCCCATATTTTTCTAAAAAAAATTAAAAATTATCGTCGAATCAATAAAAAAAATTAATAAACGGGAAAATTGTATCAGGGAAGCGTGGCGAACAACAAAGCGGAGAGATGTTTAAGGCCGGTCTTTAATGTTTTGACTGCCCGTGCGAGATTGTGTTCAACGGCCTTCTCGGAGATATTCATCTGTTGGGCGATTTCTTTATGGGAGAGGCCCATTTCGCGGCTCAGCTGATAAGTAAGCCGGCAACGTTCGGGCAAAGCGGCCACCAGGCCGGAGAGCAGGTCTTTCAGGTCTTCGAAACGCAGCCATTGCTCGGTGGAATGGTCTTCGGGCGATATATTTTCCATGGCATAGGAAGAGTAAGCCCTGGCCCTTTTTTTCTTTGCCTGCAGATTGATGACGCGGTACTTCATGGCCACGGCGAGATAAGCAGGCAGCGGTCCGGTCAGGGTAAGTGTTTCGCGGCGGTCCCATACATCTGAAAAAACATCCTGTACCAGTTCTTCCGCTTCCCCGAGGTTGTCCAGTTTGTTGGCAGCCACGGAAAACAGTAGTTTCCAGTAACGCTTGTAGATAGTGGTGAAAGCATTTTCGTCTCCTTCGCGGAGTAAATGTAACAGTTGTATGTC
Source organism: Chitinophaga eiseniae (assembly GCF_900167135.1). Taxonomy (GTDB): domain Bacteria; phylum Bacteroidota; class Bacteroidia; order Chitinophagales; family Chitinophagaceae; genus Chitinophaga; species Chitinophaga eiseniae. The sequence goes on from NZ_FUWZ01000009.1 coordinate 47,718, forward strand.
GGCCAGTTCCTGCATATCGTCTCGTCCGCCAAGGAAAATAAATTTCGGGAAATAACCAAATACGCATGTTATTTTATCTATCTGTTGTGAAGACGCCGGTGGATTACCATCAACGTAAGATACCCCGGGCAGAGGCCCGGGGCAATGTTTACATGCAATCCTTAATAATCTGGCAGCCTGCTGGATGTATAGCGCTGCAGGGCTGCAGATTTTTCAATACCATCTTTTAACCGGGACCTGCACCTGCGTCCCTTGTCTGCAGGAATTTTCACCCTGTATATTGAAGCCACAAAATTTGTCTAATTTTGGATGATCATGGTAATCCAGTTTTAACTTAAATAGATGGTCCAGATGCTCAGACCCTGGAAAACGATATTAACGCTTGACTTTAATAATCCGCACTTGTCGGTATACCGGCAGATAGCGGACGGTATTGTGAAGGAGATAAAGAAAGGAAGGTTGAAACCCGGCACCCCGCTGCCGGGAACGCGCATACTGGCAGCAGATCTCGGCGTGAACCGGAAAACAGTGGTGCTGGCCTATGAAGAACTGACGGCGGAAGGCTGGCTGGAGACAGCAGACAAAAGCGGCACTTTTGTTTCCACGGAACTGCCCGACAGGAAGGCGCAGCCGACGAAGAAAACAGCCGGCTTCACCTTCAACGATCATGAGCGGCTGAGTCCTATACCGCAGGAGGTGAATGCCAACCTCATCGTGTTTAACGACGGCTGGCCGGATGTGCGGTTAGCGCCGCTCGATGAACTGGCCAAGGCGTACAAGCGTATTTTTCAGCAGAAAGCGCGCTGGCGTATGCTGGGCTACGGTCATGAACAGGGCGATGAAAGACTAAGGGCCGCGGTATCGGGCATGCTGTCTTTTAAAAGAGGCATGAACACCGACCCGCAGCAGATCTGCATCACCCGCGGCAGCCAGATGGCGCTGTACCTGACGGCACAAACGCTGCTGCAGCCGGGAGACACCGTCGCCATTGAATCGCCGGGCTATCTGCCGGCCCGGCAGACGTTTGTGAACGCCGGGGCCCGCATGGTGCATATCCCTGTGGATGAGAAAGGACTGATGACAGACGTGCTGGAAGAGGTATGCCGCACCACAACGCTGAAGGCGGTGTATGTAACACCGCATCACCAGTTTCCCACCGCCGTCAGCATGAAAGTGGAGCGGCGCCTTAAACTGTTGGAGCTGTCCAACCGCTACGGCTTTGCCATCATCGAAGATGACTACGATCACGAATTCCATTTCAGCGCCAGGAGCCTGCTGCCGCTGGCAAGCCACGAAGGTGCAGGCAACGTGATTTACATCAGCTCCCTGAGCAAACTGGTAGCACCGGCGGTGCGGATCGGTTACGTGACAGGGCCGCCGGCCTTCGTGGCGGCGCTGGCGCAGTTAAGGCGGCTGATAGACCGCCAGGGCGATCCTATCATGGAACTGGCCGTAGCCGGCCTGATGGAAGAGGGCATTATCAACCGTCATGCCCGGAGGGCATCCAATATTTATAAAGAAAGACGGGAAAAAATGGACCAGCTGCTGCATCAGTATCTCGACAAACAGGTGATCTTCCAGAAACCGGAGGGCGGGCTGGCCTTCTGGGTGAAGTTCGTGAAACCGACGGACACCAGTCAACTGGCGGCACGCCTGCTAAAGAAAGGCGTTTCTGTGATGGCCACAGAATTGTTCTGTTTTGATGGTAACCCGCTGAACGCATTGCGGCTGGGGTATGCTTCGCTGACACCTGCGGAACTGGAAGAAGGAATTCGTATACTCGCTACCGTAGTAAAGTAGCGGTTGCCTGTTTAACCGGGTTGCAACTACCGCCTTACTCCTCAATAATCATGGGCCTCATCTTCGCCCATTGGTAAGATACATAACCACCACTACGGTCCAGCCGCTTATCGCGGGGACTATAATGATATATTTTCCGGGTATTGGTATCCCCGATAAATATAAAAGGATGAAATGCCGCGGCGCTATTGACGCCTACGGCGATAAACGTATGGTTGTCTACCCACGCGGTTTCTTCAATCCAGGTGGATGCGCCCATGTAGGCAATGATGATGTGGGTGTTGTCGTTGGTTTTACCGAGCCGCAGGGCCTGGTCTGCCTCGAGGGTGGCGCGGTAGCGGCCTCCGGCTGTTTTCTCCAGCGATACCTGGTAGCTGTAGAAATCCAGCCACTGCTTTCTGTCAGGCGAGTAGCTGATCAATTTGCCGAAAGTGTCGAAGTAAGTGGTTGCCGCGGCGCCCCTGAGTGTATCGGGCGACTGCTTTCCGAAATCTGTGGCATTCAAGAACACAAAGGCTTCCGGTGTGAAGTGCGGGGTGCTGGCCGCCCACTTGTGCAGGGCGGGATCCTGCTGAAATAACCTGCGATAGTCTGCCGGCCGGGGTTGGGCCTGAGTGCTGTTATACAACAGCCAAAACAACGGAAGAAACATCCATTTCATGTTGGTAGTGAGTTACAGGTTTTTAAGATACGATTTTTTGATTTGAAACAGGCCCAGGCTGTTTTAAATCAGCAAATGATAGCGTAAAAATCCTTACATTAGTAAGACGGAGATGGCCAGGACACCCCGACTGAGATGAAAGTTAATTAATGACCCCATTTATCAGGACCTCCGTTATTGTTTACCTCAAAACCCTTAGGACCGCATGGAATTACAAGAACGTATTTCAGCAGCGGGCATTATGCCTGCCCATGCCAAAACAGCAGTATTATTATCCGCTGTTGCTTACAGTACACACGTGAAAGCTGATCTTGAAAAACATCTGCCGGGCTGGAGCCTTGTATGGGAAGGCTATGAAACGGTGGATGGCAATTTTGGTTTCATAGCCACAGATCCTACCGGCGAGTTCTACGGACTGGCCTTCCGGGGCTCGCTGCCGCCGACTGACATTTTTAGTGACTGGGATGCTTTTGCCAACTGGGTGCTGGAAGACCTGGATGTGATCTCCCTGGCGACATGGCATTATACCTCCCATGGTTTGGCCGCTATCAGCGCCGGCGCCAACAGGGCCTTTAATAATGCTGCCGGCATGAAAGACAAGCTCCGTGTGGGTGCTGCCAATATCTACAATTTTCTGAAGACCAGGGCGGTTTCCCAAAACAAAAAAGTAATCATAACGGGTCATAGTCTTGGTGGTAACATCGCCAATGTATATGCCTCTTATTTTGTGACAGCCCTGCAGCGGGAAGGTATCCGGTATGATGGCACTTATCTCTTTACTTTCGCGGCGCCGGCCGCCGGGGATACCGGTTTTGCTACCGACCTGGATAACAAGATCCCTAACGCCTGGCACTATGAAAATGTGAATGATATTATTCCCAAGTTCCCGGTCGTGTCTACCATGATCATGGCGTCGCTGTTATATCTTCCCTCTCCGTCGTCAGAAGAGATCATGATCACTTATGACGGTTACCAGATGAGCCTGCGGGACGGCTACCTGCTGCTGACAGGGCTGTTGTATAGCCTTGGTTACATGCAGCAGGCACTGCATTATGTTTTGTTCAACTCCACGCTGGACGCCCGGTACCGCAACAATACCCTGACCGATTATTTCGGGCAGATGGGAGCGCAGCATGCGCTGTCGCAATATACGCGTTATCTCGGGGTGGACGTGAGTGCGGCCCTGCTTGCGCGCAGCAGCATGGTACCGTTGTAACATACAGATATACCGGTTAATGGCTATATTTACGGGTATATCTATCTTTAAGCTTATGCAATTTGTATTCCGCGTATTCCTTGTACTATTGCTGACAGGGGGGCTGACAGCCAGCGCTGCTGCTCATAAACCTATTATGACAGGGGCTGAGCAGACCAGCCTTTATATACCTTACCTGAAAGGTAAAAAAGTGGGCATGGTCGTAAATCCTACTGCAGTGATCGGTGAACGTTTGCTGGTGGACAGCCTGTTGAAGCTGGGAGTGAAGGTTACCCGCATATTTGGCCCGGAGCATGGCTTCCGGGGCAATGCCAGCAATGGTGCGCACGTGGCCGATGAAGTAGACGCTGCTACCGGTATTCCGGTGGTTTCCCTGTATGGCGTCCGGAAAATGCCACCGAAACAGGATATGGACGCCATCGATGTGATGATTTACGATATACAGGACGTAGGCTGCCGTTTTTATACCAATATCAATACCCTGCGCGATATCATGGAAGCCTGCGTGGAAGCGGGGAAGGAGCTGGTGATACTGGACCGTCCCAATCCCAATGATTACGTGGACGGGCCTATCCTGGATATGAAACTGAAATCAGGCATCGGACAATTTCCGATACCGATTACCCATGGTATGACAGTCGGCGAGTTTGCCCGCATGATCAACGGGGAGGGCTGGCTAAAAAACAAGCGAAAATGTAAACTGAAGATCATCCCCGTAAAAAACTATAAACACGGTATGGACTATACGTTGCCCGTAGGTCCTTCTCCTAATCTGAATACGCAGCAGTCCGTCTTATTATATCCCTCCCTGTGTTTGTTCGAAGGAACGATTGTCAGCCAGGGCAGGGGCACCTATATGCCTTTCACCGTGCTGGGCGCCCCGGCGCTGAAAGGCCGGTATGAATTTTCCTTTACGCCGCAAAGTATCCCGGGAAAGGCCGAATCACCGTTGCACATGGGACAGGCCTGTTATGGTCTGGACCTTCGTGCGTTTGATACGGCTCCTTTGCGCAAGGCAGGTAGAATTAATCTTGGCTGGATGATCGAACTGTATAAAGCTTATCCTGAGAAAGAGAGGTTTTTTGATCAGTCTTACAGCAAACAGATGGGCAGTATTGATAAGCTGGCCGGTACTACGGCTTTCCGTCAGCAGATCATTGCCGGAAAGACCGAAGCGGAGATCCGCCGCAGCTGGGAGCCGGGGCTGGGGCAGTATAAAAAGATGCGTATCCGTTATTTGCTGTATCCCTGAGTTTTCATCCTGGATTGCAGATACTGATGTATTTCCGTCTCCTCCGGAGAAGAGCCGGGCTTGTATAATTGCAGGAAGCGTTTGTAGTATTTCATCGCCGTATTGCCGTTATGCAGCCCTGTTTCGTATATCCGTCCCATACTGTACTGCCGCAGTGGTTTGTGAGAAAGATACCACGAGGTGTCCAGGTTGGCCAGTGCCGGCTTGAATTGCCGCAGGCTTTCATAGTTGGCGGCCATGCTGCTGTAATAACTCTCCAGGCTGGATGATTTGGCGAAGCCGATGCATCGCAGCAGCAGCATATTGCTCTCCTGGTATTGCCTGAGCGCGGTATGGGCCAGCGCTGTATAGTAGGTAACACTTTCCGATGCTGCGTTGCGGTCCAGCAAATACTGATAGGTATCGATACAGGCCTGGTATTTTTTCAGGGCATAGTTGGCGGCGATGACATAGACAAACGTATTCGGCGATACTACGTTGAGCCGTTGGAGTTGTTCCCCGATGCCGGCGGTACGTTGGTAGTTTTTCACCATATAGGTCGTTTTTGCGGCGGTCGTCAGCACAGCGGACGCTGTGGAATCTCTCTCCAGGAACACGCGGGTAATGGAATCTGCCCGGGGATAGGCTTTCCGTTCCATCCATTCTTCGGCGGTCCGCGCCGCTACGCGGGCGTCGGCAGGATTCAGCTGGTAGGCCTGCTGCAGCCATACAAAGCCGGAGTCAGGCATCTGTGCGATGAAAGCGGCAAAGCCCAGTTGTTTCCAGGCTGCGGCGCTGGCGGGTTTCAGTTGTACGATGCGCTGATAAAGATGCACCGCTTCTCCGTAACGTTCCTGCTGCGAACGGATCGTTGCCAGATTTTGTAGCGCCGGTATCAGCGTACTGTCGAGGATCAGTACTTTTTCGTAGATGTCGGCTGCATCGGCCATTTTGCCGCCCTGGTAGCAGGTGTAGCCCAGCAACGCCATTTCCCGTGGTTCGCGTGGGTTGACTTTCGGCCGGAGGTAAGTGATGGCTTCTTCATATTGCTGGTCCTGCAGGTATTCCATGACCCTGTTCCTGTCTATTCCTTGTGCCCGGAGCGTACCGGATAAACATAACCATCCAATGATCCCGATAAAGTTTCGCATAGTGGACTTATTTTTTATAAAACTAAGTATTTAGTTTTAAAACTAAAAATTTAGTTTTGTTATATTTCGGGAAACGGAACCAATAGCAATGACAACAATATCATCCCTCGTGGGGCTAACGGCCATGGATATACTACAAATGGGCCACAACGGCTATACTTCTTCACAGGCGTGGGTAGCGGAGCAACAGCAGGACGGCGCGGAAATGCGTTTTACTTTTCGGCTGGAAACGCTGGCGTCCCCGAAACAAAAGACCTGGCATACCAGTGAAACAGAGCTGGCTGAACTGAATGAAGTGATGCAGCAGGGGCATTCTTTCGCCGCCTATGACAGCGGGAGGTTAACGGGATTTATCATCGCGGAGAAAAGGGACTGGAACAACACACTGTACGTGTCACAGTTGACAGTCGCGGCTTCGGAAAGAAGAAAAGGCATCGGTGTGCAGCTCATGAACACGCTGATAGCGCATGCTCGTCCGCTGAAAGTGCGGTTGCTGGAGCTGGAGACACAGAACACCAACGTACCGGCGGTCAGTTTTTACCAAAAGCAGGGATTCCGTTTGTCAGGGGTTCACCTCAAATTGTATGATCCGGTATGGTGCCCTGGCGAGGTAGCTTTTTATATGACTTACGAACTGTAAACCGATGAGCCCCGGGCTTCACCTGTGGATAACGGGAAGGCCCGTTCCCCGTTCCACGGCTGAAGCGCGGGACTCAGGCATTACTCAAACCTGCCAGGCGGACCAGGAACCCTATTCAGTTTTCCGGCGCGGCATATTGTACGATGTCGATGCCTACGCCGTTGGGGTCCACGATAGCGAAATGGTGATCGCCCCATGGTTCTTCCCTTAAAGCAATCCGGATAGGAACACCTTTGGCCTGCAGACTGGCGTAGATGGCTTTAACATCTTCCACTTCTATGGTAAGATAAATGCCTTTGCCGCCAAAGGCTTGCTGGAACAGCGGTTGCTGGCTGGCATGTTCCGGCAGCAGGAAGCTGATTTCTGCTTCATGGCCGGGCGTGTGCAGCAGCAGGTAAAAATCATTTTCGAAAGTTACGCCAAAACCGAGCACTCCGGTATAGAAGTCTTTGCTCTCCTTTATTTTCTCTGTGATAATACCGGCATTCATTTTCATATTTTCTCTTTTTTTGATGATACCACAAAGATGAAAGTATTTACGGGGACGGTATTGTAAAAAACGGACAAACTCAGGGTAGCGCCAGGGTAGGGGGAAGGCCGTACATAGTTTTGAATTCTTTGATGAAGTGCGCCTGATCATAGTAACCGGCATCGAAGAAGTGTTTGTTGGCCTTTAGGCTGTCGGCCGTGGGCGTGGTATGCAGCAGTTGCTGAAAGCGTACTACTTTACTGAAAGTTTTAGGAGCGTCGCCGATATAGAAATCAAACAGCCGTCTCAGTTGTCGCGGACTGACGCCGCTGTGAAGCTCTTTTTCCAGCCGGATGTTACCGCCGGCACGAAGGATCAGGTCCACCGCCTGCAACAGGCGATGATCGGCATCGCCGGTATGGCCTGCCAATATTTTTTCGAAAAACCGGTCCAGCAGCGGTTGCAGCGTAGCCAGGTCGTGAAAACCGTTCGTTAATTGTGCAAGACCGTTCGCCAGCGCGGGCGCCACGGCATCGAGCGCTTCAAAACGATTGGTCAGCAAAGCGGCATTTACGTTGAACAACAACGGAAACGCCGCTGGCAGAAAGCGGATACCGATATAATTAAAAGGATGGTCGAGGGGAAATTCAGTATAGGTGGTGGAGAACCCCATGACATATACATTTTCGGGATGATGCGTATGGAAAAAGAGATCTATGCAGCCATCGGCCACCACGCGATATACAAATGGTTCCGACAGTGAAGGGTGAGACGTTAGCTGCCAGTAGCAATAAATGTAGGATGTCAGCGGAAACGATGGCAGGCATTCCTGGTAGGTGGCCTGGTCGCGCCCTGAGCGGATGGCCGGTTGTACAGGCCTGAACATTTGGAAATTTGGATATTTTTTTATTTGGTTATTGGATTTACGGATGTATGAATTTTTTGATTTACTGATTTACAGCACGAAGATCGGTAATATATCACAGGAGAGATCATATAATCCGGGTTTAAGATTTATTAAAATTTCGAAATCCGTAAATTTCAACGTCCGTAAATCAATTTGCGCTAATTTAGCGGCCGTTTAACAACAGTACAGCATGAGCGGAACGCCAGCCATTAGTATAATTATTGCCACCTATAACACTGCAAAAGACATCGGCGGTTGCCTCGATTCGATTGCCGCGCAATCTTTTAATGACCTTGAAGTGGTAATTGTGGACGGCGGCAGCACCGACCAGACGATGGCGCTTGTAAAATCCTATGCAGCGCGTTTTCCCCTGAAATGGTGCAGCGAAAAAGACAATGGTATTTATGATGCGTTGAACAAAGGCGTGAAAATGGCGTCCGGGCGCTGGTTATATTTTCTCGGTGCGGATGATCGGGTGTTGCCGGGATTCAGCGAACTGGCCGGGAAATTAGAGGATGAACATGCCGTGTATTACGGGATCACCAGAGAATATCACAGCGATGGGCGGGCGCCGGTGGGGCTGCTTACCGGGGAGTTCTCCAAATACCGGATGGCCAAGGGCGCGATCAATCATCAGGCAATCCTTTATCCGGCGGCTGTGTTTCAGCATTATGCCTATAACCTGCGCTACCGCGTGTATTCAGACTATGAGCTAAATATCAGGGTATGGGGTGATACCCGTTTCAAAAAACTGTTCTATCCGATTCCTGTCGTGAGTTATAACATGACAGGTTTCTCCGCTAACAACCCCGATACGGTGTTCCTGGCGGAGAAACCGGGCATTATCCGGGAAAGTTTCGGCTGGTTGGTATATGTACGTTTTATGCTGAAAGAATGGAAACGCCGGCGTAAACAGTCCTGATCAACCGGTGATATAACTTCTCCGGAAAAATTCTCCTACCCGTCCTTTAAAATAATATTTCAGTTTGGTGCCAAAAGAACGCCTGTAGCGGGGTATTTCCATCATTTCGTGGAAAGTGCCTTGCAGGCCGGCGGCCTGCAACTGTTTGTCTACTTTTGCCAGTGCGTGGATATAAGGTTTGTAGATGATTTTCAGTTGTTCGTCTGTAATGGGATATTGGCCCAGGAAACAGCCCTTGGGATAACAGTATTTGTAATCCTGGTAGTGATAGAACACCAGGCCGAACTGTTTGCCGGTAGCGGTTTCGGTGCCGGTGATAGTTTCTCCCTGTTGGGAGAAGGTGTATTGCTGTATGTTCCAGGGAGCAACGCCGCCACCAAGGTGTTGCAGTTCGTGCACGCCCTCAAAACGGTCCATCCAGTAGTCGAGGTATTTCTGGTCTCCGAATTTGCCGTCTTCAAATCGTTTGTAACACCATTCGAAGCAGGATTCTTTCCAGTCTGTCAGTACCCGTCTGCCGTTTTCATCGTTGCGGAAGAACATGAACTGTACGCAGTATCTGCCGCTCAGGGCTGTCTGGTCGTACACCGGCGTATAGCGGTGGTCGGTGATCAGGACAGACTTATTGCCCATCTCTTTTACCAGGATGCCCGGATCGTCGAAGAACAACAGGTCTGCATCAATATAGGTGCAGGAGGGAAGCTGGTAACGCTCCAGGCAGTACTCGATGGTAGCTGGTGTGCAGGTCCAGCAGTATTCGCCTGGGGTGCGTGTAGGCTTTATTGTTAGTAACCGTTCGTCTTCAAATTCGGAAAGCGAAATAACGGTCGCTTTGGGCAGCCGCAGCGCAGTAAGGGTTTGATGACAGCGGTCGTCGAAGGCGAAGATATACAGATGAAAGTCGGGGCATTGCTGCTCCAGGGATTCGTACATCGCCAGTCCGCGTGTCAGGTATAATGAGTTAAAGAGCGTACAAAAATTAAGCATGCTTGTTTCGTTCAATATCAGAAAAAGGTCAGGCGCCGGTTAGCAGATATCTCAGCCAGCGTTTGAAGCGTTTCCGCTTACCTTTGAAATACGGGTATTTGTGCAGGCTGAAGAAAAAATCCTTAAAGGCGCTGTAGCCCTGTCTGCTTTGTTCAACCGGGATATTACCAACTGTTACCGGTTCCTGGCTCACGGACACGTCGTAGTCGTTGGTGTCGGTACAGTGGGTACCGGAATTGTCCATACCGTTGTCTCTCGCCAGCGATTGACCGGGGTAGAGGGTATATTGGTCTTTCAGGAATGCGGAAGCGTACCATCTTACGGCCCATGAATCGTTGCGGCCTTCGATCTGGTCTTTCAGCATGTTGGTGTAGGAAAAAGTATCATCAAAATCGAACCGGAAGGTCAGTTTACGCCGCATGACCTCATCGAGCAGCTGTTGTCCGTCGGCCTCGAAATGGTCCCACGCTCTTTTCCAGGTGGCCCAGATGGAGCAGTCGGCGCCCCGGATAAAGAAGGTGGGCGGCACCGGTTTCCGCAGTGGATACAGCAGGGCACAGATACAGGCTACTTTGGGTTCCTGTTCGTAATAGTCCAGCGCATCGTTGAGAAAACGGAGACAATGAGGGGATACCAGGATATCATCTTCTACCTGGATAATTTTACCATGTTTGTTGACCACCATGGTAACGCCGGAAATAATGCTTTTAGAGAGTCCCAGGTTGACCGGTTGCTCGATGATGGAGATATTTCCGAAGCCTGTCACGCTACGGAGGTAGTCCCTTACTTCCTGCACGCGCGGAACATCCTGCTCGTGGCGAGGCCCGTCGCTGAAGATGTACAGGTCAGACGCCGCGGCTTCCGGATTCCGCAGCAGGTATTCGATGGTCTTTTGCGCTTTGTCGGCCCTGTTGAACACAAACAACGCAATAGGAGCTAAAGACATATTTTCTCCGGTAGTTTAGAAATTTCTGGCATAATCAATCGGCAAATATAATAAAATTCAACTAAATTACATGTAAAGTATTTTCCTAATAATACTGTGTTTATGCGTTTATCCCTGCTGCAACTTCCGCTGGTGCTCATGCTGGTATCCGGCGGTGCATATGCCCAACAAGACAGTCTTCAGGCCCGTGAAAAAGCTACCGCCGCCATCAAACTGATGGATGGGGGAGAACCTGAAAAATCCATCCCATTGCTGGAAGAGGCTGCCAAGCTGGACCCGAAGAACCTCGATTATCCGTACGAGATGGCGTATGCCCGTTACCTGATGAAAGATTATAACAAAAGTGTGGACATCCTTAAAAAGCTGGCCCGCCGTGACGACGCCAATGACAGGGTGTACCAGCTACTGGGCAACAGCTACGATATGGCCGGGCAAAGGGAGAAAGCCATCGAGACCTATGAAAAAGGGCTGAAGATATTCCCGGCATCGGGTAATCTGTACCTGGAGCGGGGCGTCATGGAGGTGATGAAAGAGGACTATAACAAAGCGCTGGCTTATTTTGAAGCAGGTATTGCGGCTGCGCCCATGTACCCTTCCAACTATTACTGGGCAGCGAAGATATTCGGCAATTACACCCAGGAAGAAGTGTGGGGAATGATTTACGGGGAGATATTTCTGAACCTGGAACGCAACACCCGCCGGACAGTAGAGATCAGTAAAATGCTGTACCTGACGTATAAGTCAGAGATCAAACTGGAAGGAGATTCAGCGAGCGTCAGCTTTAGTAAAAATAATGTGATCAATCTTAGTTACGATCCCAAGGGAGGACCGGAGGCATTGGCGGCGCAGCTGAAGAACCTGAAGATGCCTTATGGCGGAAGTGTTTATGAACCTAACCTGGCGATAGCGGTAGCTGGTGAGAAAATCATCAACCTGCAGTCGCTCAACAATATACGTTCGAGATTTTTGGAGCTGTATCAGCAGAAATTCCGTAGTATGACGAAAGTACCGGTAGTGCTGTTCGATTATCAGCAGCAGGTAAAAGAGGCCGGTTTCCTGGAGCCTTACAACTACTGGATACTGGGCTATGGGCAGGAGCAGGACTTCACCGACTGGCGCGCGGCCCACGGGGACCTGTTCGACCGTTTTCTCGGGTGGGTGAAGGACCACCGGCTGACCATCAACGAAGAGTCCCGGTTCTATCGTACCCGTTACTGATCAGGGGAGCTTCGCTACCCATCTTTCCGGCATGAGCCGCAGTACGTGGTAAATCAACTTCCACTTAAATCCCGGTACAATGGTGAAATGTTTGCCCGCGTTCACTACGGCGCCGGCAATGAACGCCGGTTCCAGCATCAGCGACTCCGGGAGGGGCAGTCCTGCCGTCATCTTACTGCGGATGTAGCCCGCCACAATCACGTTGACGGTTATACGTCGTGCAAACAAATGTTGCCTTAATCCCGCGAGGTATTGGGTGAAAGCAGCTTTGGTGCTGCCGTAGATAAAATTGCTTTTCCTGCCGCGGACGCCCGAAAGGGAGGAGAGCCCGATAATCCTTTCCAGCGCTGTGTTGGCGTTGTCGGTAGCGATCATGTTCAGGATGGACACTGCTCCGCAATAATGCACCTGCATCATATTGAAGGTACCGTCCCAGTCCTTCATGGCGGCGGTATTGTCTTTCAGGTAACCGGCGGCGTACAGGACGATCTGCGGTTTGGCAGGAAGGCTGTCATAGAATGTGCGGTGACTGCCGAAGTCCGTTGCATCGAAATGGCGGATGGTCACCTGTTCTGGAGGGAGTTGCTGTTGTTGCGCGAATGTTTCCAGCGCAGCGGTGCTGCGGGAGGCTGCTACCACGTGATACCCCCGGCTGACGTACATTTTGAGCGCTTCTTTTGCCACATCGGAATTGGCGCCCAGTATAAGGACTTGTTTCATATCTAAAAAAGATGACAGGATTTTTCGCAGGTGGGTTAAAACAGGCACGAAGTTCCTGTTTTTTGACGGTAAGTCAAAGCGCCTGTGAAAAATCCTGTCATCTTTTACCGCCGGTTAGCGCTCATAGAAGGGCGCAGGTTCCAGTCCCAGCGAGCGGTAATAGACATATATCTGTCCGCGGTGGTGTATTTCATTGTCGATGAAATAAAGCACCAGGTTGATCACTACGCCTTCGTACATGCCAAAAGCTTTGTCTGTTTCCTGGAAGCGTTCTTCCGTGATCAGCGGCCAGTATTCGTTGATCAGCCGGGTATTTTCGTCCCAGAGGTCGAGAATTTCCTGTTTGGTAGCGGGTTGTTCTCTTTTAGGAACGGTCTGCCAGTTGCGGGTGGCGGCGCCGGTCACGCCCATGCCGGAAACATTGATCTGTTCCATGGCTAAGGCAGCTACAGAGCGCATGCCGCCGATGGAATAGTCAAAAAAACGGTCTTCCGGGAACCCTTCCAGCAGGCGACGGGTAAGGCGGCGGTGTCCCTGGTAATGTTCGAGCAAATCGGCGCTGGAGATGGCGGTCACTGGTGTTGCGATGGTCGTGTTTTCCATATATCTGTTTTCTTTAGATGTTGAATAATGTTGATGGTCCAAAGATAACTGGCGGGTAGTGACAACCTTATGTCAGCAGGGTTGAAAAAAATTTAATCCGGGAAAGTGAGCACGGTGCGGCCGATGTTGCGGCGGTTCTCCATATCGCTGTGGGCGCGGGCTACGTCCGTAAAGGCGTAGTTATTGACCTGGCTTTGGAGCCGGCCGTCGGCGATCAGTTCCAGCAGGTAGCGGTTCCATTGCTGCCGTAGTTCCGGGGGGATGTTATAGACGGTAGACCCGGCGACACGGGCGGATTTCATTATCAGCTCCTGGGGGTTGACAGCGGTGGGTTGCCCGGAGCTGTTTCCATAGATGATCAGCGTGCCGTTGACAGCGAGGGCGGTCACCAGTTGAGCAGGCGTATCGCCGCCGGTAGCGTCCAGTATCAGGTCGGCGCCCTGCGTGCCGGTGACGGTTGTCAGTTGCTGGAGCCAGTCAGCGTCGCGGTAGTTGATGACGTGTGTAGCGCCGAGGGAGCGTACGTAGGTCTGTTTAGCGGCGCTGCCGGTGAGCGCGATGATATGGGGAACGCCTTTGATTTTCGCCAGTTGTACCGCTTTAGCGCCCACGCCGCCGGCGGCAGCGGTGATGACTACGGAGCTGTAGCCGCTGGTTTGTTCCAGCAGGTGTTGGGCTGTCAGTGCGTGGGTAAGCAGTCCTTCCGCGGGAGCCACGTGGTCGGGCAGAACGGTGAGGGCTGTGGCAGAAATGGCGGCATAGGCGGCGTATCCGGCAGGGGCGTATCCGGTTACCCGTTGTCCTGCCCGGAGGTGTTGTACATCGCTGCCTGTTTCGGTGATAATACCGCTCACCTCGCCGGGTAATATGGCCGGAAATTGCGGAATAAAGGGGTAAATACCCTGACGGACAAGGAGGTCGGCGTAATTGACGCCCACCGCCTGCACTTTCACGATCACTTCCTGCGGGGTGGGAACGGGCATGGGCCGGTCGGTCACTTCCAGCACATCAGGAGCGCCGTAAGCGTTAATGGTCACTGCTTTCATATGATGATGTTGTTTAGATCGTACAAAGATGATGGATCAGGCCCGATGAAACACCATATGTTTCATCTATGTAAGTGACTTGTTTTTCCGTCAGATTTTCTGTAGTGCCTTCGTTTTATACGTGGCGAAGAGGTCTTTCATTTTTCCGGGCGACGGTACAGGTTGTCGGGAAAGCAGTTAAATTCGTTGTAAGTATTTATTTTTCTATGAAAAAAATCCGCGTATATATTCCGTTCCTGGCAGCGCTGCTGCTGACGCAGGTGCTACCTGCACAAAACAGGATCGTCGTGTTTCAGTCTGATTTCGGTTTGAAGGACGGGGCTGTTTCCGCCATGAAGGGCGTGGCCAATAGCGTATCTGCCGACCTTAAACTGTACGATCTGACCCATGAAATACCGGCTTACAACATTTGGGAGGCCGCCTTCCGACTGGAGCAGACGGTGCCCTACTGGCCGGAGGGAACGGTTTTCGTATCGGTAGTGGACCCTGGTGTCGGCACCAACCGTAAATCAGTGGTGCTCAAGACCCGCAAAGGGCACTTCATCGTGACACCGGACAACGGTACGCTTACGCTGATAGCAGCGTCGGAGGGGATAGCCGAAGTGCGGGAGATCGATGAGGCGGTGAACCGCCGCAAAGGCTCCGGAAAATCTTACACTTTTCATGGCCGCGACGTATACGCCTACACCGGCGCGCGCCTCGCATCCGGCACCATCGCTTTTGACCAGGTAGGGCCTGTATTGCCGGCCAGTGTGGTTAAGTTGCCATTTCAGCGGGCGGTGCGGGAGGGGAAGACGCTCCGGGGGAACATTCCCATCCTGGATATCCAATACGGCAATGTGTGGACCAACATCGACGCCGCCCTGCTGGAGGAGCTGCGGCCGCAGTACGGTGATACGCTGGAAGTGACATTCTATCACGGGCAGCGGCAGGTGACCACGATACAGACGCCCTACAGCGAGACATTTGGCGCTGTGGCCGAAGGCAAGCCGCTCGCGTATCTCAACAGCCTGATGCAGCTGTCTTTCGCCCTTAATATGGGGAACCTTGCAGCGGCGTATCACCTCGGCAGTGGCAGCGACTGGAGCGTGGCCGTTACCCTGATGCCCCGGCAGAATTAAATCCTTTTAAGTAATTTGCGTCCCAGTTTAATTGTGATTATGGATATCAGTATCAATAAATATATCAGCGAGACAGGCTTCTGCAGCCGGCGGGAGGCAGACAAATACATAGAGCAGGGCCGCGTCACCATCAATGATAATATCGCTTCCAAGGGTAACCGCGTGAAGGCAGGCGACGTGGTGGAGGTAGACGGAGAACCGCTGAAAAAGAAAAAGACGACCGTGTATATCGCGCTCAACAAGCCCAAAGGCATTACCTGTACCACCGACCTGAAAGATAAAACCAATATCATCGACTTCATGAATTTTCCGTCGAGGATATTTCCTATCGGCCGGCTGGACAAGCTTTCCGAAGGGCTGATCTTCCTGACCAATGACGGTGATATCGTGAACAAGATCCTTCGTGCCGGTAACCAGCATGAAAAAGAATATATCGTGTCTGTCGATAAACCCGTTACCCTGGAATTTATCAAGGCCATGCGCAACGGGGTGAAAATACTGGGTACCGTTACCCAGAAGTGTTTTGTGCAGCAGGAAGGGACCGACAGGTTCCGTATTATCCTTACCCAGGGCCTCAACCGCCAGATACGCCGTATGTGCGAGGTGCTGGGATATAAAGTCGTGACGCTGAAAAGAACGCGTATCATGAACATGACCCTAAAAGATCTGGCACCCGGAAAGTGGCGTTATTTTACCAAAGAAGAAATTTCCAGCATCAATACCATGGTGGCTTCCAGCAGTAAAACCGCTCCCGGTGACAACAGCGGAGGAATGGATGAATAGCGTGTATGCTTCAGCGTTAGCGTAAAAAATTTTTCGAAAAAAATTTGGAAGTGAAAATTTAATTCCTATTTTTGCACCCGCTTAACAGCAATACAGTAAAGGATTCCGTAGCTCAGTTGGTAGAGCAATACACTTTTAATGTATGGGCCCTGGGTTCGAGTCCCAGCGGGATCACAGACAACTTATAAACCTCGCGCTAGTCGCGGGGTTTTGTTTTTTAGTTGAGCGTTTAGTTGAGTTCCTTTTGTATAACCCCAATTTTTTTCCCGTACTTCATACAGGTTAATCAGCTTTTACTAAGATACGAAATATCTATTGTCGATTTATTTTAGTGTCTTATGATACTCACTATTTATTGCATGTCGAAGTTTGTACTTGAAATAAAGGCGGGACTACCATCTGGTGCTTTTGACCAATTAAACATCCATTCCAAAATGGGCTCTTCGATTGTTATTTTTCCGTTCTCTGTCTTGATTTTATCTCCGTAAGGCATATTTTTATTTATTGCGGTAAGTGTATAATGATCGTATGCGAGCAAACCACAAAAGAGCACAAGTTGAATTACCCCAAACTAAGAATGCTAAAACTCAATCGAAAATTCCAGCACTGACAGTTACTCTTTATGCTTTATTCAAAACGGCAGGCACCGAAAGGCTTGCTTCTGACGCCTTTTCTGCTCAAATGTTAAATAAGCTAACCGGAGTGGATACTGATAGCATTAAAGAAAATCTTTGACGGATTATACACCCCAAGAATTTAACGCTCAAGGAACGAGCTGAAATAGTAAAGGGTATATCCGTTGCAAAGGCTTACTTTGAAAAGTTAAGTTATCCGCTAGCAATTAAGCTACTAGATGAGTTGGAGACGAAATTGGAGAAGAAATAGCACATCTTTTGCCTTGATGTATCGGCTTTAAGTATACTTAGTTTTTTTTGCTTTCCTCCAAACGTATGTTTGCCAGCTAAAACGGTAAGTGTATGAAGGAAAATGTGCAAATTGAAAAAGCTCTAACCCCCATGTTGTTTCCCTTTGATCCCGACCACTTTTGGCAGCGGGTAAGACTTATCATCCGGGAAGAGATATGATCAATTCCGGTCATCAGTTTGTTGAATTTGTATCAAAACTCGGTACCAGTGCGCTGAGCGATTTAACCAAATCTATCTATAACCAGAAAGTCAATCGCGAATCCTCTTTTGCGAGAGGGCTGACAGGCAACGGTGTTTTGAGTGACGAAACGCTGGACCGGTTCAGAAAGGAGGCAAACAGAGAATCGCTGTCAGCTCTTAAAACCGCATGGGCCAAAGAGTTGTCGGGAACAGACCCTGCTTCTATAAATTATATGATCAACCCGTTTGCACGAGCCAACTTTTTATCCGCACGTGCATTGGCGGCTACCTCCAATGAAGAAGCGCTGGGGCTGATTTCGGCTACAGCTGTTGATGTTGCTACGCAGTGGCTTTTCGGATTAGAAGGTGTGCGGCCAAGAAATTTTAAAGCAGGACTTTCTTTCAGCACGGCGGAGATACCCAAGGTGAATAATTCAATTATTGTCGGTGATGGTGGGAATTATGTAACACGAATGAAATATGTACGGGACATTTATGAGCATGAAACACTATCAGATATAATACAGTCAGGTGTTGACAGAACAAACAGTACAGGACTGGAACATGCTGTTGTAAGATTGGGACCCAATAGTCCCTACCCAGGCCTGAAAGTGATGGTGAGCGGCGGAACACACGGTATTAACTTTGCGCCAGGAGAAATTACCACCTTGTTTGGACATACTCATCCGGCTGTGACGGGGGCGAGCACTGCAGATTTTACGGCCTTGCAGCAGTTAAATCAAAGTAAACAGTATATTTTTGAGGGGTTAACTGGACAAAAATTATTAATAAGAAAACCATAGTTATGGCAATCATTTTTGAAAATGAAAGTACCTGCCCTTTGTGCGGGCAGGTACTGAATAAAGAGAAACCTTATTTTTTGCTGCCACCGCTTATTGGGAATGTGAAAGACCCTTTGTTTATTTTCAGTGACAGCGGAATACACGTCGAATGCTTTGAGAGAAATTCTCTGAAGGAAAGAGTGTTGTATCATCTGGACATATATGATAAGCGGCCGCCCGTAACTGATCTGAGATGTGATGTAGACGGTGCTTTGATCACTGATCTGCGAAAAGCACTGCTCTTCGGGCTATTGACATCAGATCCTGATGAACCGCTGTATGAGTTTAACTATACGGTACTCAATACTGATAATGTAAGTAAATGGGAGAAAAGGGAAGCGTTTCTGAAGGCCGGAGCAGATTTTTTACAGCAGGGAAAATGGGAAGGCCTTGCCGGCCCTGGTTTGCTTCGTTATCTGATAGATGAGGTTAATCAGGCTTTAGCGGCAAATCAGCAATAGTCGGTTGGTGACGCTGATAGTGGCTGTGTTTTCAGATATATGCAGCTCATTTTTATCCACCCTACTCTTTTTCTCCATTCATTTATCTCCTTTTTCCTTTTGTGAAAATCTTCGGGCGGGTTCTGTTTTTTGACTTCGCCCGTTTTCTTATCAGTGGTGTTTGCGCTTCAAGCGTGTTAAGTCCAGTAGATTTGCGCCCTTCATTAACTTTGCGCACTTTACCCTTTGGGCAGATTAGTTTGATTGGTAACAGCATACTCAAAAAATTTTAGTCGATTTTTTGGTCGAGTTCAATGCTGTTAACCGTTATAAAGGTGGGGTTTTAAAAAATTGACCGGTTTTATAAGGTGTTGAAAATCAATTTATAAAAGTAAAACTAAGTAAAGTGGTGTAAGACTTTTCCTGACTTCTGTAATCCCATCGGGATCACAGAAATAGAAAAGGCTTCAGAACGTATTCGTTTTGAAGCCTTTTTTTGATTCGATAACTGATCGATTAATTTTTCGGCTATCACAACTTATTGATTTGTAAAAGGTGTTGGGTTCGAGTGCCAAGAGGATAATTAGTGATATGTTGGGCCTCTACGGTAGTATTATATAACCCCGATTTCTTTCCCGTACTTTATACAGGTTAACCAGCTTTTACTAAGATACGAATTATGTATACAAGATTTTAGATCGACTGAATAGAAACTATTGCCTAATAGACGGCATAAATTTTCTTAAGTGCTGTTTAAATGCACCGGACATTTCCTATATGAATAATTATACTGAAATACATTCGCAATGTATTTATAACGTTAACGTATAAACGATTTTAACCTGTTGGTGCATTGTGGGCGCAGTATAGTGTAGGTAATGTCAGTGGATTCTTTGTAACTGTTTGGTATTCTTTACTGTATAAGGTTTTGAGGAGTCCTTCCATTATTGTAAAATGAAAATTGTCAACGTAAATTTTTTACAACAAGAAAACATTCCCGAAAATTATTCCCGGTTTAATTTTAATTTTTACTACTTTCGTTCGAGTTGCTATTTATATAACCATTGCAAAAAGAAAACTGCCGGATAGTATTTATTCTACATTTTTTTAAACGTTGTTAGCCGGTTTGTTACGTCCGTTAGATAGGCCTTAATGAATTTTCCCATTGCTGTTAAAGGATAGATTTGTTTGTTATTGCTTGAGTCTCATAGTATCGGGGGAATTATGGATTGGAATAAATAACCATTTAAGAAAAATAATCATTGTTACACTGTATCTGGTGTAATATTCCTGTTTTGCTGTTGTACGCTTATAACTACCTGTGTTGAATGATGCTACTTTGTCTGCAGGCATTATCGCTGCATGATGCCAACGCGTGTTTGAAAATCAGTGAGTGATCTGTTGGGCCTCTGGGGAGTCATTGCCAGTATGTGCTGGCCTGGATTCGTATGCCCTTACCGGTTCAAGTTGTAGATGGTGAATTGCCATGGTCATCCCGCTTCGCGCTTGCTTTAATGCATCGTAAAGTATGGGTGTCTCTGGAAAGGAATGCTATTTCTATCTGTCTAATTTAGGTGACTGCGCCATGAGTAGAACTATTTTTGATTACCTGATCTCTAGCACTGCAAAAGATCCATGTAAGATTGCTTTTATTTCCTTGGGAGAGAATGGAGAAGAGGTCCGCCGTTTGTCCTATACTGATTTACTCGCGGCAGTAGAAAATCTTTCGGGCAGATTGAATGCAAAAAATTGGAAAGGACATTGTGTATTGCTGATGTTTCAGCATACAGACGACTTTATTGTTTCGTTCCTGGCCTGTATCAGGTCTGGTATTATACCTGTTCCTGTTCCTTACCTCAAAGGCCGTAAGCATACAGAAAGGCTGGAGCGTATCATTACGGATGCCTCCGCGGCAGCGGTGCTTTCTGATGAACCAGGGCTGCACTCGTTGCAACGCCGGTTTTCAGAAAGCGGGGATGCCGCATGTATTGTTTTGTATGATACTACCGCGGAAGAATGCTCCCTGCCGCCGGCCGCACCTGTTTACAATGAAATTGCTTTTATTCAATATACGTCCGGCTCAACAGGCAACCCCAAAGGGGTAGTTGTTACCCATTCCAACCTGTTGCATAATGAACAGCAGATCAGCGCCTGCTTTGGCTGCGAAAGCTCTTCTGTTATTTTCTCCTGGTTGCCGTTCTATCACGATATGGGACTGATTGGTAATCTCTTGCAAACAATATATGTCGGTGGTACCTGTGTACTGTTGCCTCCGTCCGGTTTTATGCGTAAGCCTGCACTTTGGCTGCAGGGAATTTCCAGGTATAAAGCCACCCATAGCGGAGCGCCGGATTTTGCCTATATGCATTGTGTGAATAAAATCACAACGGATGATATGGCCAAGGTTGACCTCTCTTCCTGGAAAGTCGCATTTAGCGGGGCGGAGACGGTAAATGCATCTACGATAGCGCTTTTTAGCCGGCGTTTTTCATCTATCGGTTTTTCGGAAGAATCATTTTGCCCCTGTTATGGATTGGCGGAGGCAACCTTACTGGTCGCCGGAAGAAAAAGAGGAGAAACAAGGACCACCTTGTTTATAAGCACGGAAGAAAATAATCACAGAAAGATCGTCCTGCATGATCAAATAAACAGCAACCTCAAAGCTGTTGTAAGTGTAGGATCGGTCTTCAATGGTACCTCCATCAGGATCATAACCCCCGGCAGCAACCGTTCATGTGAAGCGCTGGAAGAAGGGGAGATATGTATTGCCGGCGAAAATGTTACCCGGGGGTATTGGAACAAAAACAATGAAGCGTACTTTGTCAGCCAGGATACGCAGCTGTTTTTTCGTACCGGCGACCTGGGGTTTACCTATGAAAACGAACTGTTTGTTCATGGAAGACTAAAAGAAATGCTTGTTGTACGCGGCCAGAATTATTATCCCTATGACATAGAACAACAGGTGGCAAAGGTCCCCGGTGTGGAAAATACCGGCATTGCCGTTTTTACTACCAACGATTACGCCGGAGACATGGTTGTAGTGGTTGAAATACAAAAGCAGTTGGCTACCGCTGAACAAATGTCTGATACTGTCAATGCTGTCAATGCTATTGTGAATGGGCATTTTGGAATTGATCCCCACGATATTCTGCTGGTCCGTCCGCTACAGATTCCCCGTACCACCAGTGGGAAATTGCAACGCCTTGCCTGTAGGAAAAGTTATGCTGCGGGTACATTTTCTTCACTATGCTCCAAAACCGGACTGGTACAAACAGCGGAAGATGTGAATGAAGATACCCATTCATCCCGGTTGGAAGCGGTGAAACGGCTTCCTGACGCGATAAACATACAGAATTATGTTGTCAGCATCTTGCGGCTTAAAACACATCTGCCGGAACAACTTATTACAGACAAAAACACAGAACTCAGTGATCTGGGCGTAGACTCCCTAAAGGCCATGGACCTGGTCAATACGGTAAAGCACGACCTGGGAGTAAATATACAGGTAACAGACATTTTTAATAATAATTCGCTGCCGGCACTTGTATCACTCCTGGAAAACCTGCTGTGGCTGCAACAGGCAGAGATTACAGGAAAGAGAATGATCATCTGAACGCACCTTGAAAGTTAATAATATGAGCATACTGGAAATACTGACAGCCTTAAGGGCAAACAATATTGTGCCCTCTGCAGAAGGAGGACAGCTAATGCTGTCCGGTAATACGGATCTGCTGCCCGATGACCTGATAGCTACCATAAAATCCCGCAAAAAAGAACTCCTCGCGTTTTTGCAGGCAGCCATAGGTAATGGAGATCCGGAACCTATTTTGCCCGTCGCAGCGCAACAGCATTACCCGGCTTCCAACGCACAAAAGAGAATATGGCTGCAATGCCAGCTGGAGGTTGCTCAGACTGCCTATAACCTGGTGAAAGGGCTGCATGTCGACCGTGATCTGGATGAAACATTGCTGGAGCAGTCGCTCCAACGGATGATTGCCAGGCATGAAAGTCTGAGGACCATATTCCGTGAATCCGAGGGAGAAATTAGGCAGGTCATACTAAAAGAAGCGGCCATAGCGATAGATTCTTCTTTCATAGCAGATCCTTCCGGGGTCGGCAACCTGCTGCAGCAGGCTTTGAAACAGGCCTTTGAGCATGTTTTTAATCTGGAAAACGGTCCACTGATCAACATCCGTCTGTTACACCTGCCGGATAATGCTACTGTGCTGGTCCTGTGTATGCACCATATTATCAGTGACGGTTGGTCGGCAGGATTACTGCTGAAGGAACTCCTCCTGGAATATGACACCGAACCAGCTATAGCCGTACAGCCCCTGGGGATTCAGTATAAAGACTATACCGCCTGGCAGGAGAGCCGCTGGACCGGCGAATTGGGAGCGGCAGCGGCCAATTTCTGGAAAAATGAATTTGTCAGTTTACCGGAAGCCCTGAACTTGCCTACAGACTTTTTGCGACCCGATCGTAAATCCTTTAAAGGCGCTATCAGCAGATTTTACCCCGGGGAAACGCTGCAAAAGGATATCACTTTATTTTGCCGCCATCACCAGGTGACGCTGTTCAATTTCTATCGTAGTTGCCTGACTATACTGTTGCAGCAATATTCCGGTCAGGATGATATAACGATAGGGGTACCGGTCTCCGGCCGGGGGCATAAGCAGTTGGAAGACCAGATAGGCATGTATGTGAATACGCTGCCGTTGCGGATGGAAATGGATACAACGGAAACGTTCCTGTTGTTTTTGCAGCGGGTGATGGCGCATTCCAACAGCGCCCTGGTATACCAGGATTATCCCTTTGATGAAATTGTAGACAGCATTGACTGTAAATGGGACGTTAACCGTAATCCGCTTTTTGATGTAATGATGGTGTTGCAACAGGTTCCGGTTGCTGCCGGTAGCGATATTAACAAAATATCGTCTGTTGAAAAATATATTTATGGCGGTGACATCATGGAAGAACTGCCGGCATCCGCAAAATTCGACCTGAGCTTCAATTTTGATTTTGAACCTGACGGGGAAGCATACCTGGACATAGAATATGCAACAGATTTATTCGATAAAAAGAAAATCCGTCAGCTCTATCACTCGTGGTTGTCGTTGGTGAAAGTGGTCATGGCAGACCCGGGTATCCTGCTGTCGGATATTACGGTGGTGGACGATGCGGAAGCAATCTGCCTACTGGAAACGTTTAATAATACTGCGGCCGGATTCCGGCAGGATGTAACACTCATAGGCCTGTTCGGGGAGAGGGTAGCTGCCACCCCGGAAAAGACCGCACTGGTGTTTCAGAAAAAAAGCTTTACCTATTCTCAGCTTAATATTATGGCTAACCGCCTGGGAGGCTATCTGCGGGAACATTATCAGGTCTGCCCGGATGACCTGGTGGCGGTGAAGCTGCCCCGTAGCGAATGGTTGATCATTTCCATCCTTGGAATATTAAAGTCCGGTGCGGCTTACGTCCCTATCGATCCCGATTTCCCCGAAGAGCGTATCGACTATATCCGGAAAGACAGTAACTGCAAGGTGCTGATAGATGAGCAGGAATTAAAACGGTTTATCAGTGTATCTGCCAGTTACTCCGCTACAGACCTGCCCCTGGTCAATACGCCTGATGATCTGGCATATGTTATCTATACCTCCGGTTCTACTGGCAGACCGAAGGGGTGTATGCTCCGTAACCGAGGCGTAGTAAACCGTATTGAATGGATGTGGGCGCACTATGGGTATACGGACAACGATGTTATCCTTCAGAAAACGACCTGCACATTTGATGTGTCTGTATGGGAATTGTTTATTCCGCTTTGCCTGGGAGGACGGATGGTGCTTTGTCAGCAAGCCGATACGTGGTCTCCGGAAAGACTATTGCTACTGATAGAACAGGAAAAGGTAACCAATCTGCATTTTGTCCCGGCTATGCTGTTCACTTTTATTACAGACGTTATGCAGCGGGAGAATGTGCCGCATCGGCTCAGGAGCCTTCGGTGTATCATGACGAGCGGGGAGGCCTTGCCGCTCAGTACCGTCAAGGCGTGGTACAACCTGGTACAGGTCCCTTTGTATAACCTGTACGGGCCTACGGAAGCGTCGGTAGATGTCACCTGGTACACAACCGCTGCTACGGATACCATCATTCCTATTGGACGCCCCATATGGAATACACAGATGTATGTGCTGGGGAAATGCAATCAGCTGCTGCCGGTTGGCGTCACCGGCGAAATATGTATCGGCGGAATAGGTCTTGCCAAAGGCTACCTGAATAAACCTGAGCTTACAACCGAAAAATTTGTGCCTAATCCGTTCCGCCCCGGCGAGCGGATGTATAAGACCGGCGACCTTGGTCGCTGGCTGCCTGATGGAAATATCGAATATATTGGCCGCAGGGACGATCAACTGAAGATCCGTGGTTATCGTATAGAGGCCGGTGAAATTGAAGCGGTCCTGCAATCACACCCTGACATTGAAACAGCCGTGGTGACGGCTTGGCTCACACCGCAGCAGGATAAGGAACTGGTAGCTTACCTGGTGACCGGAAAACAGCTGTTGACGAATGATCTTACCGCATTCCTCGGCCATGTGCTGCCTTCTTATATGATACCCTATTATTATGTAACGCTGGATGCGCTGCCGCTTAGTCCCAACGGAAAGATAGACCGTCGTCAGCTGCCATCTCCGGTGCCGTCGATGTTATCTTCAGCAACTTACGAGGCGCCCGTTAATGCGGTTCAGCTGACGCTCGTGCAACTGTGGGAGGAACTGTTGAACCGCAGCCAGGTGGGCATCCGGGACGATTTCTTTAAACTGGGCGGCCATAGTCTGAAAGCCACCAGGCTTGTCAGCCGGATTTATAAACAATTGGAGGTGAAAATCGGTGTAAAGGATGTTTTCCTGCATCCTGTGCTGGAAGACCTGGCTGCACTGATTTTGTCTTTGCAGCAGACTTCATACGCAGAGATTCCGCTGGCAGCACCGGCAGAAAGTTATCCGCTTTCCTCTTCTCAACGCCGGTTATGGGTGATCAGCCAGCTGGAAGGCGGCAATGCCGCTTACAATATGCCTGGTGTGTACGTTTTCGAAGGAGTGTTGAGCGCCGCTGCATTGGCAGCGGCATTTCAGGCATTGATTGTCCGCCACGAAATTCTGCGTACCGTTTTCCGGGAAGACGTGTCGGGAGAAGTACGGCAATATATTCTTGATGAGGATAATACCGGCTTCGTCTTACAGGAAGAAGACCTGCGTATATATGCTGATACTACGGCGCCTTTGAAGAAGGCGCTTGACACCATAGCGCTGGCGCCGTTCTCCCTGTCAGAAGGACCGTTGCTCCGCGCCTGCCTGTACCATCTGTCTGATTATAAATGGGTCTTCGCCTGCACCATGCATCACATCGTCAGTGATGGCTGGTCTATGGGTATTATGATAGCGGAGTTGTTACAGCATTACAATGCGTCCGTGGAAGGGGCGGCATTATCGGCAGCACCGTTAAAATTACAATACAAGGACTATGCTGTATGGCAGCAACAGCAGCTGCTGGGCCCACTATTGGGCATGCATCGCAGCTACTGGCATCAGCAGCTGGATGGAGATCTGCCGGTGCTGGACTTGCCGGTAGACACTCCCCGTTCTGCTGCAAAAAGTTACCGGTGCGGAAGCGTAACACATACTATCAGCAAAGAACTGACGGCCGGGCTGAAAAAACTTTGTGTCAGCAATCACAGTACGGTTTTTATGGGATTATTATCCTGTGTAAATGCACTGTTGTACCGGTATACGGGACAGGATGATATCATCATTGGCTGCCCGGTGGCAGGTCGTGAACACGCCGATCTGGAAGACCAGATAGGTTTTTATGTGAACACCCTCGCCCTGCGTGCCCGCTTTGACGGTGACAGCAGTTTCCTTGAACTGCTGCAACATATCCGTCAGATAACCATGGAAGCCTATACACATCAGCTGTACCCCTTTGATATGCTGGTGGATGAACTGAAGGTACTTCGGGATGCAAGCCGTAACCCGCTTTTCGATGTGATGGTGGTATTGCAGGATGCGACAGAAGAAGAGATGAGGTTGCCATCATTGAATGGTATAAGCGTAACACATTATCAGGAAGATACCGTCAGGGCCAGCAAATTTGATTTGCTCTTCAGCTTCAGGGAAACGGCTGGAACGTTGCAGCTGACAATGGATTATAACAGTGATCTGTACAACATCGATAAGATAGCACAGATGGGGCGTCACCTGGAACAGCTGCTGACAGCGGTATTGGCCGGTCCTGAAATAAAACTGGCTACATTGTCTTATCTGGGCGTTGCGGAAGCGGCACAATTGCTGGGCACGTTCAGTAAGATCATCAATGGATATAAGCCCCGCAAAGATTTGGCTGTGATGATGCAACAACGGGGTTATGCAGGCATTCGTACCTACATCGTCGATGAACACCTGCAACTTCTGCCGGTTGGCATAAAAGGAGAGATCTGCATCGCCCTGATGCCGGAAGATAAAACAGGTGCAACGGAACTGCCGCCTGCGCATCCCGACTTTAAAGGCCGGTTATTCAGGACTGGTGATCTGGGCGTAAGGTTGGCTGACGGAGAGATCGCTTTTTCTGTCCGCAAAGAAGACCTGGTGTATATCCATGGCTGTAAGGTGGATATTACTGCTGTCGAAGCTGTTTTATTGTCCTTCCCGGGCGTTACGGCAGCAATGGTAAAGGCGCTGAAAGTTTCAGCGGATAATACGGTGCTGCTGGCCTACCTGCAGAGCAGCATGGAATTCCAGGCCGCTGCTGTCAAGTCCTTCCTTAGCGCAGTGCTGCCTGCGGCCATGGTCCCTCAATATTACATCGGACTCGACGAACTGCCGCTGGACGAAGAAGGGCTTCCGGACAGGTCAAAGCTGCCATTGCCCGCGCCGGAGCAGCTTTCCGGACTTGAATGGTATGCCCCTCCCGAAAATGAGGTCCAGGAAAAGCTCCTGGAAATATGGACCGGGTTGTTATTCCGGGAGAAGATCAGCATTTACGATCATTTCTTTGAACTGGGAGGACATAGTTTAAAAGCCACCAGGCTGGTTAACCTGATCTACAAAACTTTTGAGGTTAAAGTAGGGTTGGACGAGATTTTCAAACATCCGGTACTGGCAGACCTGGCGGCATTAATAGATGCTGCCATGCATACGGGGTTTGTCGCCATACCAATGGCAACACCGCAGGAAAGTTATGCGTTGTCACCGGCACAAAGGAGGCTGTGGGTGGTTTGTCAGCTGGAGGAAGCGAGCGTTGCGTATAATATGGCCGGTGCGTACGTGCTGGAAGGAGATCTGCAACAGCCAATACTACAGGCCGCCTTTCATGCCCTGGTCGACAGGCATGAAATACTGAGGACCGTTTTCAGGGACGATGAAGCCGGAAACATACGCCAGTATATACTGGAGGCAGATCAGCCAGACTATCATATTCCTGAAACAGATTTCAGGATGAGCGCAGATGTTGATGCATCCGTAAAAGAGGCGGTCCTCGCCGGAGGCTTACAGCCTTTTTCTCTGTCTGCCGGCCCATTGGTCCGGCTGGCACTATACCGGCAGGCTGCAGACAAATGGGTGCTGGGCTGTACCATACACCACATTATCAGTGATGGCTGGTCTATGGAAATCATGATACGCGAATTACTGGAATACTATAATGCAGGCGTCTCCGGACGAACACTGTTATTGCCGCCCTTGCGCATACAGTATAAGGACTACTCGGTATGGCAACAGCAGTTGTCCCTGCAGTCCAGCGAAGAACGCCTGTATTGGCTGAAGCAGTTTGAAGGAGAAATCCCTGTTTTGCAACTGCCAACAGATAAGGCACGCCCGCAGGTAAAATCATATCGCGGGCAAACGATCTGTAAAATGATACCAGGCGATCTTTTTAACAGGTTCTCATCCTTATTGCAACGGGAGAAAGATACCCTGTTTATGGGCCTGCTATCACTGGTCAACGTATTATTATATCGTTATACCGGTCAGGATGATATTATTACCGGCAGCCCTGTTGCCGGCAGAAGACATCCGGACCTGGAAGGCCAGATCGGTTTTTATGTAAACCTCCTTGCTTGGCGCACCCGGCTGACAGAAGAAGATAACTATTTGTCACTGCTGGAGAAGGTAAAAGATACCGTATTAAAAGGGCTTAACTACCAGGAGTATCCATTCGATGCGCTTGTGGAAGAATTGCCGCTGCCCCGGTCAACAAACAGGTCGCCATTGTTTGATGTACTGCTGGTATTGCAGCAGTCCTCCGGAGAGGAAGAATCCGGTGGCGTTGCCGGTATGACGGTCAAAGACTATGGCAGGCAGGAACAACAGATCAGCAAGTTTGATATTTCCTTCTGCTTCACCACTGCAAACGATGAACTGCAACTGTTGCTGGAATATGATGACAGCCTCTTTACCAAAATGACTGCTGACCGTATAGGGGACCACGTTATACAGCTGATGAATGCTGTAACGGAAGATCCGGGCTTACAGCTGAAACAGTTGAGTTACCTGACAGTACCGGAAAAAGAGCAACTGCTGAATACCTTTAACGACACGGCCGCGCCATTCCCGGCGGGTCAGACCATCGCTGCATTGTTTGAAGAACAGGCGCGGCTTACGCCCGATAAAACAGCGCTGGTATTTGAAGATGTACGTCTTACCTACCGTGAATTGCGGGATAGGGCGAATCGGCTGGCTGTAGTATTGAACAGACAGTATGATATCAACCCGGATGATCTGATCGCTGTGAAGCTCAAACGCAGTGAAATGCTCATCGTCACCATAATTGCCATACTCAGGACCGGTGCCGCTTATTTGCCGGTGGACATGGATTATCCGGAGGAACTGATCGGCTATATGATATCCGACAGTAATTGTATCGCACTGATTGACGAAGAATGGCTGTCGGAACATGAAGCTGGTGTAGCATTGCCGGAGGCGGAAGTCTTGCCGGTAAGGGGAGAAAGCCATCACCTGGCATATGTAATGTACACTTCGGGATCTACAGGAAAGCCCAAAGGGGTGATGGTAGAGAACCGAAGTGTGGTGAGACTGGTGAAATACGAGAATTATGCAGGTCTTACAGGAACGGAAGTATTATTGTCTACCGGTGCTTTGTCTTTTGATGCCACCACTTTTGAATACTGGGGCATGTTGCTGAACGGGGGATGCCTGGTACTGTGCAGCCAGGAAACACTGCTGGACAATTCCCTGTTACATACTGTAATAACCGGCGAGAAAGTTAATATCATGTGGTTTACTGCCGGATGGTTTAACCAGCTGGCCGACAGTTACCCTATCGTTTTTAGCGGCTTGAACAAAATCCTGACAGGGGGTGATAAAATTTCTCCCGTACATGTGAATAAACTACTGCAGGAATATCCGCTGCTGGATGTTATTAACGGTTACGGGCCAACGGAGAATACAACGTTTTCCCTGACCTACCGGGTACAGGCGGGCGAGGTGGAAATCCCGATCGGGAAACCGGTGTCAAACAGCACTGTTTATGTACTGGATGACCAGCTGAAACTTGTACCTGTTGGCATCACCGGAGAAATATGTGTAGGAGGCGCCGGACTGGCAAGGGGTTATCTGAACAAACCTGACCTAACAGCGGAGAAGTTTATTCCGAACCCTTATTGCCCCGGAGAACTGATGTATAAAACCGGTGACCTCGGCCGTTGGCGACCTGATGGTAATATCGAGTTCCTCGGCCGGAAGGACGATCAGCTGAAAATACGCGGCTATCGTATAGAAGCCGGTGAAATAGAAACCATTCTGGAGTCGCATCCTGATATTAATGCCGCCCTGGTTACAGCGTGGCTTACTCCCCAGGGCGATAAAGAACTGGTAGCTTATGTGGTGGGCAGCCGGCCACTGGAGGCAGGAGCGCTTACCGCTTACCTGGGTAACATTCTCCCTGCCTATATGGTGCCGTACTATTATGTACCGCTGGATGCATTGCCGCTCAGCCCCAATGGTAAAGTGGACCGGCGTCAGCTGCCGTCTCCCGCCACTGCGGCCCTGGCTTCGGATACAGTTTATCAGCCACCTGTTAATCCTGTTCAGTCAACCCTTGTGGAGCTTTGGCAGGAGCTGCTGAACCGCAGCCGGGTAGGCATCCATGATGATTTCTTCCGGCTGGGAGGCCATAGCCTGAAGGCTACCAGGCTGATAAGCCAGGTTTATAAGACGCTGGAGGTGAAAATCGGACTGAAAGATGTCTTCCTGCACCCGGTGCTGGAAGATCTGGCTGCGCTGATCATGTCTTTGCAACATACTGCCTACGCAGAAATCCCGCTGGCGCCGCCGTCCCTCTGTTACCCGCTTTCTTCTTCCCAGCGCCGGTTATGGGTGATCAGTCAGCTGGAGGGTGGTAATGAAGCCTATAACATACCGGGCGTATATGTTTTTGAAGGAGCGTTGAACATTACGGCGCTTGCCACTTCATTTCACGCGCTGATAGCCCGCCATGAGGTGTTGCATACCGTGTTCCGCGAAGATGCGTCAGGAGAGATATGCCAGTATATCCTTGATTTGGATAATACCGGGTTCCAATTACAGGAAGTGGACCTGCGCGCATGTGCTGATGCCGACGAGCAGCTCCGGCAGGCGCTCGATGGCATGGCGCTGAAACCCTTCTCCCTGTCCGATGGCCCGTTGCTGCGCGCATGCCTGTACCGTATGGCTGACGATAGGTGGGTGTTTGCCTGTACCATGCATCACATCGTCAGTGATGGCTGGTCCATGGGCATCATGATAGAAGAACTGCTACAGGGTTATCATGCAGCGGCCACCGGAGCGTCCTTGTCGCTGCCGCCTTTGAGGCTGCAATACAAAGATTATGCGGTATGGCAGCAGCAGCAGCTGAGCGGTCCGTTACTGGCCGCGCAGCGTAGCTACTGGCATCAGCAACTGGAAGGAGACCTGCCGGTGCTGGAGCTGCCTGTAGACAAGGTTCGTTCTGTCGTTAAAAGTTACACAGGAGGGAATGTGAAGCACGTATTCAGCAGGGAGCAGGCCGCAGGACTAAAAACGCTTTGCGTCAACAACGGCAGTACGCTGTTTATGGGTTTGCTGGCCTGTGTAAACACACTATTGTACAGATATACAGGACAGGAAGATATCATCGTGGGCAGCCCTGTTGCCGGCCGGGAACATACCGATCTGGAAGATCAGATAGGCTTTTATGTGAACACCCTGGCACTGCGCGCCCGTTTTGACGGCAATGACAGTTTTCTCCGCTTGTTGCATCATATCCGTCAGGTTACGATGGAAGCATATACGCATCAACAGTATCCCTTCGACATGCTGGTGGATGAACTGGACCTTCCCCGGGACACCAGCCGCAACCCATTGTTCAACGTAATGGTGATATTGCAGAATAATGAACGTGTACAACCACAGGCTTTTCAGCAGCTCGTTGATCTCCGGGCCACTCCCTATGCGTCAGATGGATTTACTATCAGTAAGTTTGATCTGCTGCTGGGTTTTATGGAAACAGCGGAAGGGTTGTTACTCGAAATCGAATACAGCCGGGACCTGTATGAACACGAGACCATCGAACGGATGGTAACTCACCTGGAACAGCTGCTGGAGGATATCATATTACACCCTGTAAAATCCCTGTATGAACTGAAGCTGTTGCCGGAACAGGAAAGCCGACTGCTGCGCGAGGTGTTCAACAAACCGCAGACTGCTCCTGATGAAAGAACGATTGTGGATCTTTTCCGGAAGCAGGCAGCCTGTACTCCTGATAACCCAGCTATCGTAAGTGGCAGCGATATAGTTACCTATGCCTCTCTGGATGAGACGTCCAACAGATTTGCCCACTATCTGCTGCACCACTACAGGATCGTCCCTGACAGCCTGGTGGCTGTCAAAATGGAGAGAAATCCGGCATTTGTTATTACCGTTCTGGCGATCATAAAAACGGGGGCGGCCTATATGCCGGTGGATATTTCCTGTCCGGAAGAAAGGTTAAAGCTACTGGAGGAGGACAGCAATTGTATCACTATTATAGATGATGATTTCTATGCGGCCGCCGTTGCTGCCCTGCCCGGATTTGCGGGAACGGCGCCGGAGGTGGCGCTGACGGCAGATCAGCTGTTGTATCTGATATATACATCGGGGTCAACAGGTATTCCCAAAGGTATTATGATGCCGCACCGGAGCATGGTCAACCTCATGTTGTATCACACCGGCCTGTTTCCGGATAACGAAGTGACAAAAGTCTCATTGCTGGCCAATGTTGGTTTTGATGTGTCTTTCCAGGAAATATTTTCCACATTGCTTCGCGGCGCCGTATTATATCCGGTGGAGGAAGATGTAAAAAAAGATCCGGTGGCGCTCACCGATTTTATTGTCCGGCACCGAATTGATACCGTGTTTCTGCCTACTGCCTATTTTAAATTGCTGGCAGAAGATGATTATTTCCTGGATAATGTCCGAAACGTGGTCAAACATGTCATCGTGGCGGGAGAGCAACTGATATTAAGTGAATCGTTCATACAGTATTTGCAGGAGAGCGAATGGGAACTGCATAACCACTATGGTCCTGCTGAAACCCATGTGGTAACGGTGCTTCGCATGGGCCGCGACAACGCCTCCGGTATGCAGCGGCTGCCGACGATAGGAAAGCCGGTAGATAATTCACAGATTTATATACTGGATAACCATCATCAGCTATGCCCGGTGTCTGTTATCGGAGAGATCTGTATTGGCGGAGCAGCGGTTGCCAGAGGATATCTCAATAAAACAGACCTGACAGCAGAAAAATTTGTGGACGATCCTTTCTTTCCTGGTCGGAAGATGTATAAAACAGGAGACCTGGGAAGATGGTTGCCCGATGGGAATATAGCGTATACCGGGCGCCGTGACGGACAACTGAAAGTACGCGGCTACAGGGTAGAACCAGGAGAAATAGAAACCACCCTGTTGTCATGGCCGGGCATTGAATCGGTGGCGGTACAGCTTTTCCCCGGCGCCAAAGGAGAAGCGGAGCTGGTGGCCTATATGGTGTCCGCAACAACAATACCGGTACCGGAAATCCGTGTGTTTCTGGAAGAGCGGTTACCTGCCTACATGGTACCGTATTTTTACCTGCAAATACCTGAGTTGCCACTAACGGCCAATGGTAAGACTGACAGAAGTAAATTACCACTCCCCGCGGTGGATGACTATCTTACCAACAGCCGGCAGATAGCCCCCCGCAACAGCACAGAGGAGAAACTGGTGGTTATATGGAGGCAGCTGCTGGGCCGTGAAAAAATTAGTGTCCACGATCATTTCTTTGAAATGGGAGGGCACAGCCTTAAAGCTACCCGGCTTGTAAGCCAGATATATAAGACGTTTGAGGTGAAAATCGGACTGAAGGACATTTTCGCCCATCCTTCCATCGAAGCGCAGGCAATCATGATACAATCTGCACGCCGCGCAGCTTTCGATCCCATCCTTCCCGCGCCGGAAGCTGATAGTTACCCGTTATCGGAGGTACAGCGAAGACTCTGGATTATGAGTCGTTTTGAAGGCGCTAATGCGGCCTATAACATGCCGGGAGTATTTAAGTTTGAAGGAAAGCTGGACTATACAGCGTTGGAAAATGCTTTCAGCAGGCTGATAGCCCGTCATGAAAGCCTGCGTACTGTTTTCCGTGAAGACGGTAGCGGGGAGGTGAAGCAGTTTATCCTGGACCCGGCGGCTACAGGATTCAGGATAATTTATGAGAACCTGAATAACCTCGTTGACAACGAAGCCGGACTAAATGAAATCATCAGAAAAGAAGCCATGAGACCTTTCTCTTTGGCAACGGGGCCATTGCTGCGGGCTGCGCTTTACAGGATAGCTTCCAACCGATGGATCTTCGTATATACGATGCATCACATTGTCAGCGACGGCTGGTCGATGAATATTCTGATCAAAGAGCTGATGAACTGCTACAACGCTCATGTGGCCGGAAAAGAATGGAAATTGCCGCCTTTAGCTATTCAGTACAAAGATTATACACTATGGCAGCTCCAACAGCTCAGCGGGTCACAGGGAGATATTTACCGGTCCTATTGGCTGAAACAGCTGGAAGGTCCATTGCCTTTACTGGAGCTGCCTGCGGATAGTACGCGCGCAGCCGTCCGGAGTTTTCAGGGAAATGTTGTATATCACTTCTTTCAGGAAAAGGAAATAGTTGCCTTGAAATCACTTTGCCTGAACCATGACAGCACATTGTTCATGGGATTGTTAGCCCTTGTCAACACCCTGTTGTACAGGTATTCAGGCCAGACAGATATTATAATGGGCACACCGGTGGCGGGCCGGGAGCATGTGGACCTGGAGCACCAGATCGGTTTCTACGTGAACACGCTTGCTCTTCGCAGCAGGTTTGCAGGTAATAACAGCTTTGAAGAGCTGCTGCAACACACCAGGCAGATAACATTGGAAGCCTATTCCTATCAGGCATATCCGTTTGATACGCTGGTGAACGAATTGAATATTGCCCGTGATACGAGCCGTAACCCGCTGTTTGATGTTATGATCATCCTTCAGAACAATGATAAGAGTTACATCGAAACCGTTAAAGATGCCGGTGAGTTGCTGATCGACAATTATCCCTACCACGAAAGGGCATTCAGTAAGTTTGACCTGACGTTTGATTTTATAGAGTTACCCGGAGGGCTACAGCTTACACTGACCTACGACAAAGGACTCTTTCATGAGCAACGGATGAAAGATATGAGCAGGCATATGGCAACGCTGTTGTCTGCTGTCCTGGACGATCCGGCATCTCCGTTGGAGCATTTCGATCTGCTGACGGCCGCCGAAAAGCTGAATGCCATTGCCACGGCAAAAGAACAGCCATATTCGTTCAATCCGAAGAATACATTTCAGTATACACTGGATTCCTACGCCGCTGAAATCCCAACAGCCCTGATAGCGGTGGAGGGTGGCCGCACCATCGCCCTGGCGGCATTACAACAGCAATCCGGAAGTTTCTGCAGTTACCTGAAGGATCATTGTCACCTGAAACCGGAACACATAGTGGAAGTGCAGCTGGAAGATCCGTTGCTGCGCGCGGTCGCTGTGGCCGCTGTCACCAGGGCGGGCGCCACCTTGCTGTTACGGGAAACGCCTGACAGCATGCCACTGCCTGCCGTGAAAGAGGTGAAGATCATCAACACTGCGCTGGTGAAGGGCTGGTTGCTGCAAAAGGAAAAATACGGGATAGCGGATGTCGTTCCCGTTCATCCGGCACATCCTGTTATTACGCTCTGCACACTGGAAAATTCACTGGTGATAAAGTACGATACTGCCGTTAATCAGCTGTTCTGGTCCGGCGCGACAGAGTGGGAACAAGGAATTGCCGCCATGCAATGCTGGGTGCAGCAGGATTTTCACAGGATGGTAACCACCTTCTATGCCGGCCTGAAAATGAAGCAGACCCCCGATATTCCCACAGATGCAGCAATACAGGACACTTTCAATGCTGCGATCAGTGAGGAGTTTTAAATATCATCCTGTTAGGATTTATTAACGTAAAAAGCAAAGACATGAGTAAAAAAGCCATACATGCCGTATTTGAGCAGGTGGCCCAAACCCGGCCTTCCGCCATAGCAATAGAATCAGGGAAGGAACATATTACCTATCAGGCACTGAATATATTAGCCAATCGGATCGCGTTTCTGTTGCAACAGGCAGGTGCAGGTAAGGATAATATTGTAAATATTGTGATGCCTTCCTCTGTGCCTTATGTGGGTGCGTTGCTGGCCGTTCTGAAACGGGGAAGCATCTTTTTGCCGGTAGACCTGTCATTTCCGAAAAAACGGCTTGAACAGGTCCTGACAGAGACATTTGATGGTATCGCCATCGTAGCGGCTGCCTGGAAAGACGATTTCCTGTTGCTGGCGGCGGAAATGAATATTGTTGTGGTTTCCCTGATCGTTATTGACGACACGAATATCCCCGTTTTATTAACCAGGAAGAACGAGGATTGGGACGTGTTTAAAACCTCACCGGCTGTCGAATGGGATCACAACCCGCATCTGGAAGTAAACGGGGAAGAATCCTGTTATATCTATTACACCTCCGGCTCCACGGGGAAAGCCAAAGCTATTGTGGGCAAAAATGTAAGCCTCAGCCATTTCATCCACTGGCAGATCCGGGAATTCAATATTGACGCCGGCTGTCGCGTTACGCAGTTGGCGCAGGTGACATTCGACGCATCGTTGCGCGATATTTTTGTTGCGCTGATCGCCGGCGGGACGCTCTGTATTCCGGATACAGCCACCAAAGGGACGCCTGCGTTGCTGCTCCGATGGCTGGAGCAGCAACGGATCACTATTATCCACTGTGTGCCATCCCTTTTCAGAGTGCTGACACAGGAGCGGGCTGCAACGGCAAACGTTCATCTGGAACAGCTGAAATATATTTTTACCGCTGGTGAAATGCTTTATGGAAAAGATATTGTGGAATGGAGAAAGTATGAAGGGGAACAGGCTGAAATCGTCAGTTTCTACGGCCCTACGGAAACCACTATGATCAAAACCTTTTACAGGATAGGCCCTAAACTGCCTGCAGGAAAGATCCCTGCCGGCATCCCCATCAGCAACACCGTCGTAGCGGTCATTGACAATGACAGGCGCTGTGCCCCCGGTGAAACAGGGGAGATATATATCAAGACACCGTTTGCAACAAAAGGATATTACAATAATCCTGCCCTGACCAGCGAATATTTTGTGCAGAATCCCCTGCAACAGGATGTTACGGATATCGTTTATAAAACCGGGGACCTCGGCAGGTTACTCCCGGATGGCAATATAGAGATTGTGGGACGTGCGGACAATCAGGTGAAAATTAACGGTATCCGCCTGGAACTGGAGGAAGTCGAGCTGGCAATATTACAACAGGAACAGGTAACGAGCGTGGTTGTAAAAGCGCACCATGAAAAGGATAATTCCCTCATGCTGGCTGCCTACTACACCGGCGCTCCGATTGCCGCCGAATCTTTTCACGCTTTTCTTGCGCCGTTGCTGAACAAGAGCTTCATCCCTTCGTATTTCATTCACCTGGAAGCGTTTCCACTGAACAAAAACGGAAAGGTGGACAGGAGCGCGTTATTTTTGCCGGGACCGGGTGACGGACAGGACGATGCTGCCGACCGCCCACAGGGTGAAACGGAAGAGAGAGTAGCCGCACAGTGGAAGGCCATTCTGGGAAATGAATCGTTGGGAAGAAACACTTCTTTTTTCGCTTCCGGCGGAAACTCCCTGAAGGCGCTGCTGCTGCTTTCCAGGATTAAACGGGACCTGGGAGTGAGTCTGAAAATAACGGACATTCTTGGGTTGCCCACCATCAGAGAGCAGGCAGCCTTCATTGATAACAGCCTGCATACAGGATTTGAGGCCATTCCCATCGTTGCCGGACAAGCGTCTTATCCTGTGTCGGCGGCACAAAGAAGAATTTGGGTACTTAGTCAGTTTGAAGAAGGAAACACTGCCTATAATATACCCGGAGCCTGTACTTTTGAAAACGCTCCTGATATACCGGCGCTGGAATACGCCTTTACCTCGATGTTGTCGCGTCATGAAAGCCTGCGCACCGTTTTCCGGGATGAAGGCAGCGACGGCATCAGGCAGTTCATCCTGGAAGCGGGAAGCATTCGTTTCAGGATCGGGAATGAAGACTTCCGCGAGGAGAAAGACGTATTGCAGAAACTGACGGACTTCTCGGCAGCTCCATTTGACCTGACTACCGGGCCATTGCTGCGAGCCGGACTATTTCGCACAGGGCAGGAGGAATGGGTGTTTGTTTGCTGTATGCACCACATTATCAGCGATGGATGGTCTGTGAATGTTTTTATCCGTGAACTGCTGCATTTTTACGATGCCTTCCTGCACCAAAGGAAACCTTCCCTGTCCCCGTTACGTATTCAATACAAAGATTACGCAGCCTGGCAACAGGCACAGCTGCTAAAAGACGAGAATGAAAACGGGCATAAACTTTTCTGGCTTCAATTGCTCGAAGGGGAGTTGCCGGTGCTGGACCTGGCCACGGATAAACTCCGGCCGGCCATTAAAACTTTCCGGGGCGATATAGTAAAACAGGAGATCAGTTCAGCGAACCTTGCACGCATTAAAACTTCTGTCGCCAGAAATAACAGTACGTTATTCACGCATCTTTTATCA
Source organism: Chitinophaga eiseniae (assembly GCF_900167135.1). Classification (GTDB taxonomy): domain Bacteria; phylum Bacteroidota; class Bacteroidia; order Chitinophagales; family Chitinophagaceae; genus Chitinophaga; species Chitinophaga eiseniae. The sequence goes on from NZ_FUWZ01000009.1 coordinate 86,736, forward strand.
TTGGTTAATATTCTCCTCTTCCGTTATACCAACCAGGAGGATATTATCATCGGATGCCCTGTCGCCGGGCGCCAGCATACGGACCTGGAGGACCAGATCGGGGTATATGTGAACATGTTGCCGGTCAGATTGCGTTTCAGTGGCAGTGACGCGTTCAGCGCCATACTGGGAAAGGCTAATTCCGTTACGATGGCGGCCCTGGAGCATCAGCATTATCCTTTTGATGTATTGGTGGATTCGCTGAACCTGAAGCGGGACACCAGCCGTAATCCTATTTTTGATGTGGCGTTGGTGGTGCACGATTATGTGAAGCCGCAGGCGTCAGCCGATGAAACGCTTCATGTTAAAGCGTTTGAAGGCATCAGCAGAAATTTCAGCAAGTTTGACCTCACTTTCAATTTCCAGGAGACCGCTGCGGAACTTCGGTTAAACATTGAATATAATACAGACTTGTTTTACAGGGACACCATCATAAGGATGGGAAAACACTTTTTGCAGTTGCTGGAAGTAGCGCTGAGCGCTCCTGAAACTGCGGTAGGCAAGCTGGACTACCTCTCCTCAACAGAAAAAGATTATTTACGGCATGTGTTGGACAACAGTGCTGTGCCCTATCCGGCAACGGCGACGGTTACTTCATTGTTTGAGTCTCAGGTGGCGGCCACACCGGATAATATAGCGGTGGTTTGCGGGGACACGCGGCTG
>NZ_FUWZ01000025.1 GCF_900167135.1 Chitinophaga eiseniae
ATGTAACGCGTAACTGCCTGAACCGATTTCTTTCTCTCATAGGTCTTTTATTTGGGTAACAACTTTTCATTATGTAACCGGCGGTTGATATTTCAGTACTTTTCTATCCTTGTTGCTACATCTGGCCCCCCCTTTCTTAGGCACAGCAAATAACAGAGATAAGTTGATTAAACAGCTATTAAGTTTACACACTTAATGAAACAGTTCCCTAGATGGGGTACTTACAACTAACTTTTTCTCCGGTTTTGACAACTTCCACAATAGTCCATTCTTTACTTAATTTGTCAGCATCAGTCATCATCTTTTCCAGGAATGTCCATCTGATAGATGACCTATTAAGACTATCTTCTTCTATTGACCCAAAGCCGGGAATGGTAGCTAACCGATTTCGACACTTTGATCGATCATTTTCTTTTTCATCTGAGAACAAGTTCTATTTAGAGAACCTAAAGTTGCTCTGTTCCAATTCAAAAACAGGCTATCAATGTCTTTACCTGGTGTTATGGATATTAAATGAACAAAAAATGTACAGAAGTATAACATTAATGGTTCCATCATTAAGATTTTAGTCTCTATTTGGGAAACTCTTCATACCAAACTGTGACTACGGTAATAGCGCTAAAGTGCGGTTCTTCATTTTTTAAATCAGAATCATTGCTCTTATATCAATATTAATGAGTCAAAGGGCGCTTCAGGATATACACATATTTACTTCCACAATGTAATTTACCCTTTTCAACATTAACTAATCCATCAAAATTGCGTCCTTTCTTCTCAAAGTAGTAGTATCTAAGTTCAATTTTTGGGGGCAAAGGATTTACCATTCGCCCCAACCGATCAATATCAAAATTAACTACCATACTATCACCTGGCAGAACCTGAAAAAAATTAAACTTTCTAATTCCGCTATGCGCTGCATCTTTCATGTATCCATCGTAATAACTATCAACAATCAAATGAGACTTTCGCGACCGTATATTTTTTCCTGAATAAAACATATCGAGATTATCCAATACTGTCGAAAAAATGTATATCGTATCCACATTCCGATTGACTATTGAAATACTGATGACATTGAAATCACTTTGACTATACTTACCGACACTCATCCTCGATTGTATGTATCTTTCCCCGCGGTAATTGACATAGTCAAACTTCGAAGAAAAAATATCTTTTTCTCCCGCACATGAACATAATACGGTTGCTAAAACTAACATCCACCTCATTTTTTTTGTTTATTAGGGTGATCAAGGTTATAAGCTTTCGCCGGTATCGGATTACTGGTCGCAGACTTGAAAGTTCCATTTGTATCGTAGATAACTGTCTTACGAATAGCTCCCCCCATATTTTCCACTTCCATAGCCCGGCCTTGATCTTGATCTCCACCAGCTCTCAGATGTCCTATCCCGTGCCAAAAATTCTCATAAGGCGTAAAATTTTTTAATGGTCCTCTTCCTCCGCCTTGAAGGATATCCATTGCATTAACCGGAACTTGGTTTCCTTCTTCTGTATATTTAACATCCATTACATTCGCTTGCGTTGGGGCAGGGTTTATTGCCAAGATCCCTTCACCATTCTTAGTTGAAGTTGGATAGACTGCTGCATCTCCTTTTGAGCCTTCATTACCGGTATTAACCTCAATCATGCCGCCTTTTTTACTTTCAAACGAAATATTTTCCTCAATAATGACATTATACTTTATTTCAGAAGTCATTAAACCATTTAATTCGCCGAAGGCCTTGGCTTCATCGCTGGTAAATTTAGAGACATCGCCACCAAAAACTAGCTTCCCACTCTTTTCATATGAAAAATCTTTAGCTTTGTCTCCAAAAGATTGATACAAGAGATCCTTAACCGTCGCTTGATATTTTTCACCTACAATCACATCAGCGGGTCCCCTTCCATCAGGATCAATAAAACGTAAAGGGTTATTAAAGGAATAGTTGTAAGGACTCCAACGTCTCATTTTCTCACTCAATGGATCCAACGTATGCCATCGGGCTATCTGCACATCGTACATTCTGGCTCCATAATCATATAGTTCCAGCCCTGATCCATCTCCAAATTCTCCACTTTGTAATTCCATACCATTATATTTCAATCGATTCTCCGGATAGTTCTTCCCCACCAACGCATTCGCACTAATCCCCGCCATCGTCAGCCCAAATGGATAATAATGCGTCTCCTCCAGCACCGGGCCACTCATTTGCGCTACCATCAGGTTATCAAAGAACA
>NZ_FUWZ01000008.1 GCF_900167135.1 Chitinophaga eiseniae
GCCAGGTCGGAAGGACCTGCCTGTAGCGGTAAACCGGCTGTGCTATACCGGCACCGTAGCTCCAGGAAGTGGTCCAGCACCGTTTTATCTATCACCAGTTTACAACCGCTGTCGCGGGTAATGTAACTGATCCGCTCCTCCGGATAACCGGGATCAATCGGAACATATGCGCCACCTGCTTTCAGCACTCCCAGGATGCTGATCACCTGCCACTCGCTGCGTTCCAGCTGCAAGCCTACCAGATCGCCGGGCGACACCCTGTAATGTTCCTGTAAGTAACGTGCCAGCTGATTGGCATGACCATCCAGGGAACTATAACTAAAAGAGCTGTCTTTAAAGACAAGGGCTGTGCGTTCAGCCGACTGCGCCACCTGTTGTTCAAAGCAGGTAATGATCGTTGCTCCTGTATCATAGCCCGGCGATTTTACTTTGAATCTGTCCAGCAGCGCCGACTCCTCTCCTTCCGTTAAATAAGGCAGGCTGTTTACCGCCATGTCAGGAGTACGCAATGCTGCTTTCAACAAATTTTTAAAATGAATCAGTATATTTTTCGCTACATGTTCAGGAAACAGATCTACTGCGTAGTCCAGGGCAAGCGTAAGATCCGCGCCATCCTCATATTCCAGCAAATGAAAGAAAAGATCTTCCTGCTGTTCAGGCGGCGGCAGGTACGTGATAGCAGCAGCCGCATTACCCAGGCTGGTATTATAGCTGTTCTTCTGATAAGAGAAAGATACGTTATAGATATTCCCCTTCCGGTCCAGCTCCTTCAGCATATCGTATAAAGGGAAGCGCTGATGACGGTAACATTCTTTCAGTTCTGCTGCCACCAGTGGCAGCAGCTGGCTGAAAACGCGATCATCCTCTACAGGAACAGAGAATGGCAATATATTTACGAAGGCGCCGAGTGTTTCCTTAAACTGTTTACTGCTGCGGTTAAAGACCGGAACGCCCAGCAACAGCGCTTCCTGGTTATTATACCGTTTATGCAGCACAAACAGCACCGCGATGAAATAATGGAAAGCCGTACAGTGATACAATTTGCAGAAGGCTGTAATTTCATAAAACAGGCTGGCTTCGATACGTATCTCCAGCCGCTGTGTGCTCATGGTATGCCTGTTATTGGCGTGAACGCAGGATTGAAAAGCGGCGGAGGTGCCTGTTCCGCCTAGTCGCTCTAACCACCAGCGGCGATCGTCCTGGTATTGATCAGATGATTTATACTGCAGCTCGTCGGCAATAAATTTCCCGTAACTGAAAGAGGGCACATCTGCTTCTGTATGACCACTAATCCATGTTGTATATAACCTGGAGACGTTGTTAAAGAAAAGCGCCATCGCATAGCCATCAAACAAGACATGATGTACTTTCGCATACCAATAGCATTTGTCATCCGAAGCCTTCAGCAGCCTTAACTTCAGCAGGCACCTTCCCGTATCGAAAACAGATTGCATATCGTCATGCATCCACTTCAGACAAACATCTGCCGCCTGTTGCTGCTGTGAGCAATCGACAACATCTATATCATATTTGATAAAGTTAGCATTGCTATTCAACGGCATATCATTAAACCCCATGTATCCCGTTTCAATAACATCCGTATGTTCCAACACGGTCGTTATTGCTTTTATCAGCAGCGGCATTTGTATTGCGCCATGAATAAGGGCATACCCTCCTACGTTGAACAAGGGCGAACGAGGATAAATATGTTGTGTTAAGCAAATGGAATCCTGCAGGGTCGATATATTTTTCGTTGGGTTCATCAAGATTGCATTAAACAGTTGTGTGAATTACAAATACGTCATCATTGCAGTTCTTACGCCTGCAAATCCGAAAATGTGCCAACAGCCTTAAACACAATGACAGCATGCGCCATTGAATAAGACCGGCATGAGTGCATACTGGACAGACTTTATTGGTTATTTGAGCAGCTTACGACTGGGGCAACAGGTCATCTTGTGCGCCTACAAAAGTTTGCGTACTCTTGGTGCCATTACAAACATACCTTACCGGTAGTTAATAAAAGCCATCCCATAACAATTAAGCTAAAAGGGGCAATAAATATTATTACAAAGGAATTACGTTGACAACTCTCACTGGAATTTAAATTGTTTAAAATAGGGAAAACGCCTTCAATAGATTAGCAAAAACAATGATCTTGCGGTTAAATCAGCTATAGTAAATTGTGTCTTATCGTTCAACTATCCACTAAACTCCTGAACAAATATCTTCTTTAAAACATCACCAAACTACATTCCATTTGTGCTATTATATTACGTTTGGAATATTGCCTGCAATGCTATTTTTTTTAATGATTACAATAATAGAAGAAAAAATATAGTTTGCCAATTTTAAAACAATTTTTTTCTCACCAACACACCCAAACACGCTACCACAGCGAATATAAATGCTACTCCGCTGCAACCGGAACAATACATCCTGTAAATAAAAAAAGTAAGTGTAAATCTTTTTCACAATTTTTATTGTATGTTTACGTAGCGCGTTAATTCCATAGTAAATTATTGATTGTTTAACTTCATATTTGTAATTCCCGGACCCTACAGTTTATAATCTGACCTCACCGGAAAGGAAAAGAACAGAGATATAAACCGTACTATACCTGGCGCTGCCAGCTTTTAATTTACCGTCAAAATAATCAGTTACACAATTAATCCATCCCTTAAAATATTTCCAACAATGAGCGAACTGTGTACTTACTCTGTATGTATATCTTTTTAAAATTGCCGCAGGCGACTGTATTTCAAAAGAGTTATTCCCAGCAATAAATTATTCCATAAAAAAATTTAATCACCGTGAAAATATTAGGCATTAAAACGAGCCATGATGGTGCTTTGGCATTAATAGACAATGGCAAGCTGATTTTTTCCTACGAAATGGAAAAACTAAATAATAACAACCGGATAGAAGTTTTCAATCTGACCATGCCTGAGGTGGAAACGATATTGAACAACTACGGGTATAGCCTGCGCACGATGGACGTGGTTGCCATTGATGGCTGGAGAAATGACAAAAAAGTGGTAATGCAATCCGAAAGAGAAGAAGAATTCTCCATTACCAAAGACGCGAAGCTTGGAGAGAACTTTACTGTCGACCTGAAGCTGGCAAAATACGGCATCCTCGTAAATGAAACCGAGGATGTATTGAAACCGGTGGAAGCGACCGTGGAGGCAGTTGGCATGTCCTATTCCAGCTACATGCATGTGACGGGGCATCTGTATTGTGCATACTGCACCAGTCCATTTGCGAAAGGCAAACAGGACTCGTATGTACTTGTGTGGGACGGTGGCATGCCGCCGCAGCTGTTCTTTTACCAGGGATCCGATGGAAAGGTAATCAATTGCGGCCCGTTGTTTCTCATGCTGGGTGCCGTTTACCCTGAATTCTCCTTTGAGTTCGAACCCTTTGACAAAATCAAGGGAGACGACCAGGCCTCAGGAAAATTAATGGCATACATCGCGCTGGGTAAAGTAAACGACAGCCTGCTGCAATACTTCAATGCACTGTACACAGAACTGGAAGCAGCAGTAGGCCAGGATATCACCGTCAGGAATGTTAACTGGATCACCCGCCAGTTCATTGCCCGTTCAAAAGAACATTTTCCGGCAACAGGCATTAGCAACGAAGATCTGCTCTGCACCTTCCACGTATTCCTGGAAAGCCTGCTGATAGAACGACTTACGGCCCGTGTGCGGACCCTTTCATATCCCACGGAGAACCTGTGCTTTGTTGGCGGTTGCGCGCTCAGCATAAAATGGAACAGCCGGATAAGGGACACGCAGCTGTTCAGGAACATGTGGGTGCCGCCTTTCCCCAACGATTCAGGAAGTGCGATAGGGACCGCCTGCAGCGCTATGGCAAACAAATCGGGGCATACCGTGCTTGACTGGGACGTTTACGCTGGTCCCGGAGTGGCAGTCTCACCGGCATTAAAGGACAGCTATGCGGTAAGGCCATTTTCTGTTGCACAACTGGCCGCATTGCTGGCAGAAAAAAATGAGCCGGTAGTAGTACTTAACGGCAGAGCAGAACTTGGTCCCAGAGCGCTTGGCAACCGGAGCATCATTTCAGCGGCCACACATCCCCGCATGAAAGACCTGCTGAACAAAGTAAAAGGCAGGGAATTCTATAGGCCCGTTGCGCCGATCTGCCTGGAAAGCGGGGCACCGGAAGTATTTACACCGGGCACCCCTGACCCCTACATGCTTTTCGAACATATAGTAAAAGACGACTGGAGAGATAAGGTCCCTGCTATTGCACATCTTGACGGCAGCGCCAGGTTACAAACAGTGAATGAGAACGAAAACGCAATGATATATGAGTTGTTGACCAGGTATCATGAACTGACCGGCGTCCCCTTATTATGCAATACCAGTGCAAACTTCAAAGGAAAAGGATTCTTTCCCGACGTTCAAAGCGTGATGGAATGGGACCATGTTAATTATATATGGAGCGACAACATCCTCTATGAAAGAAAAGAAAAGTTATCCCTGCCGGAGCCCCTGGAAGGCAGTAAAGCTGTGCCGGCCCTGTATTGATTCACTTTTCCCAATTGATGCAAAACTGTATGAAAGATATGAATTTACATGATAAAGGTTTTATACAAAGCGAACAGGCTACGCTTGTTGCGGCGTTAGAACCGGTGGAGAGCAAAGAGCGTCATGCGTCGCCGGAGGATTATTGGATTTCACAGCTGACCGGGGAGCTGCCTGTGTTAAATTTACCAGGATACAGAAACAGGCAGCTATGTACCACTTACAGCAGTGCATCTGTCAACTACAGCTTCCCACAGGAAACATTGGAGATACTAAGGTCCTTCACAGAGAAGCAACATATCACATTGTTCACGTTGTTGTCAGCTGGCGTACAGGTACTGTTACACAAGTACGCCCGGCAATGCGATATTATAACCGGCGCATACGTCAACTGCATGTCAATGCCCTTTGAAAAGAATGAAAGCGAAAATTTGCTACCGATAAGGACCCGGATAGATAAAGATATCAGCATTCAACAGCTGTTGAAATTGCAGCAGCATATTTTACAGGAGGCCTACACACACCGGCATTATTCGCCCGACGAGCTGCGTGCAAAACTGAATACCGGCATTACCTTCATGCCGGAAGTATATGTTGCGCTGAACGGCAACACGCCGGTGGGTGCCCCTCCCCCCGGGATCTGCTTTTCCTTTACAACGGACGATGGCCTGCAGCTGTCTATCATCTACAATGCAGATGCATACGACAACAACGCCATCAGCAGGATGGCAGGGCATTATCAGCAAGTACTCTCCGGCATGACGGAAAATGAGGTAAAACGCATCAGGGACATTAGCTATATTACCCCTGCGGAAACAACAGAGCTCCTGATGCTGAACCGCGTACAGGCGGTCAGCCAGGAAGATGAGACCATCATTGATCTCATTGAAGACCAGGCCTGCCGGCATCCCGGGAAGACAGCCATCGTGTTCAACGAACAGCAGTTTAGTTACCAGGAACTTGACAACAGATCAGACCGGCTGGCCAACTACCTGAGCGACATGGGCGTTCAGCCGGGGACCTGCGTGCTGTTATGCTTTAATAATCACATGGACCATGCACTAACCGGCATACTCGGAATAATGAAAACGGGTGCCGCTTATGTTCCACTTGACGCCGACCTGCCAAAAGAAAGAATTGCCTATCTTATTAAGGACACCAATGCATCAATAGTAATTACCAACACCCTGGATGCGGCTTCCTTTGACCATGAATCGCTGCAGGTGATCCCACTGGATGATGAGCAGGGACAATGGCAAAAAGCATCGCCCGACAAAAAACACAGGAAAGTCCAAAAAGAAGACCTGGCCTATGTGATCTACACATCAGGCACAACCGGTGATCCCAAAGGAGTAATGATCACACAGGGAAACCTGTCGGATTATTTTAAAGGACTGGACCAGCAGACGGGCATATCGGCCAACAAGGCGAGCGCCCTGATGTCGACACCGGCCACTGACCTGGGAAACACCGTATTGTTCGGCTCATTGATTTATGGCAATACACTGCACCTGTTCTCAAAAGATACCTTGCGTGACGTAGGGTATATACATCAGTATTTTACCAGGCATGAAATTGACTGCATCAAAATAGTGCCTACCTATTGGAAGGCGCTGGAATACAGCGGGCAATACCTGCTGCCCCGAAAGATGATAATATTTGGCGGCGAGCAACTTCAGAAAAACACGGCTGACCGGATACGCGAAGCACTGCCGGGACTGCGCATCATCAACCACTACGGCCCCACAGAAACTACGATCGGCAAGCTTCTCTATGAAATAACTGACACCGCGGACGAAGCGGCCATTCCCATCGGAAAGCCTTTCTCCAACACGTGCGTATACGTAGTGGACGAGGAGCTTTCGCCATGTGCAAAAGGTATCTGGGGTGAGCTGCTGATCGGCGGCGACGGCCTTTTCCGCGGGTACCTTAACCAGCCTGACCTGACGGAAGAAAAGTGTGTCAGATTCAATAATGAGCGCCTGTACCGCACCGGGGATATGGTACGGATAAACGAAAAAGGCGAAATAGAATTTGGCTACCGGATCGACAACCAGGTGAAGATACAGGGCTATCGTATCGAGCCCGGTGGCATCGAAACCGTTGTCCTGCAATACCCGTTCATAAAGCAATGTTTTGTAGCGACCGTGGAAAATGAGCATTCAGATAAATTACTGGTAGCCTACCTCCAGGTGAAAGAAGGATACTCGGACGAGGCGCTGAAGGAACACCTGCGGGAGCATCTTCCGACTTATATGATCCCATCCTTCCTCGCAACGCTTCCGGCTATCCCCATGACCTCCAATGGAAAAGTGGACAGAAAAAAACTACCCGGCGCAGACCTGCTGAAAGCATCCGGCGATTATGAGCCTCCCCATACCGAAATACAGCAAATAGTAGTGGGCATACTGGAGGAGATGTTTAACCGGGAACGCATCAGCCTGACCGACAACTTCTTTGAAATGGGTGGAGACTCCATCAAATCCATACAGGTAGCTTCGCGCCTGCGGCAGCGTGGTTATAAGCTGCAACTGAAGGATATCATCAGACATCCTGTCGTAAAGGATTTTACGGCGCAGGTGAAAGTGAATACCACAACAGGGGTGAAGGAAGATATGTTTACCGGTGCTATAACGCTCTCTCCCATCCAGCAATACTTCTTTGAAAGTAAAAGAGGCAACTATCACCATTATAACCAATCCGTTGCGCTCCAGGCAACGGCGATAGACGAGATCAGTATCGGGAAAGCTTTCGATAAACTGGTTCAGTTCCACGATACATTACGCATCAAATACAGGCAGGAAAATGACCAAAGCTGGCATCAGTACTATGATAGCCCGGATAATGTTTATTCGTTTGAAACCATCCCCTATACGGATGAAAGCACTATACCGGAAAAGACGGCAGCAGCAGGCAAAAGCCTGAACATCAAACAAGGTCCGCTGATGAGGGTATGCCTCTTCAAAGGAGGCGCGACAGACGTGCTGTATATTGTAATCCATCATTTACTGACAGACGGGGTATCATTCCGGATACTGATAGAGGACCTTACCAACCTGTACAACAAATACCGGCATGGGTCGGGTTTTGACCTGCAGAATAAAAGCGCTTCTTTTAAGGAATGGATGGTAAAACTGCAGGAATATACCAAAAAGGACACGGTACGGGCAGAGCTTCCCTATTGGCTGCACGTGGCAGACAGCAGGGCAGACCGGATAAGTACCATGACAGCCGTCAGCAATACGATCGCTGACAGGGATATCGTTTCATTCAGCATCGGTAAAACCGCAACTGCCGACCTGTTAACCAGGTGTTACCGCAAACACAATACAGAGATAAACGAAATACTTATCACGGCGCTGTGCCTGGCCCTCCAGGAAGTGTTCCATACCAGGAAGGTGCTGTTGAACCTGGAAGGACACGGCCGGGAGGATATCGGGTTGGATGCGGATATTTCAAGGACCATGGGGTGGTTTACCAGCATATTCCCGGTTTATTTTGACCTGCACACTACAGTCGGCTATATTGATACGCTGTTAGCAATAAAGCGCACGCTGAACACCGTCCCGGCAAAAGGCATTGGTTACGGGCTGCTGAAATACCTCTCCGGCGCGGACGGCCTGGATGTACAGCCGGAAATCACCTTCAATTACCTGGGCGATTTCTCTTCCGGCTTAAGCAGCAATAACAGTAATGTATTCCACAACGTGAAATTCAACTACCAGGATGCTGATACACAAACCACCTGTGGCGATAAACTGAATTTTACCGGAGTCATAACAGATCAGCAGCTTTGCATGTACATTAATTTCAACAGGCTTTTGTTTAACAAGATGCAGGTAAAGATGCTGGGTGAGGCCTTTAATAATCATCTGTTAAAAATAATTGATCAAATAGTGCTCCACTAAACCGGGCAACTTTCTATACAAGCTATTAATTGAACATATGGAGAATTCAGCGGATGCTTTATTATACTGGAGTAATTACCTGAAGGGCTATACAGCTATATCCGGAATACCATTCGAATCACGCCAGCCCTCTCCTGCGGGCCAGGAAGTAACAGTGGAAACCATACAACTTCCGACAGAAACAACCGAAGGTCTGCTGGCAATATGCGATCGCAACGGTATCTCCCTGACGACCTTCATACAGTGCGCATGGGGATTCCTGCTCGCCAGATACAATAATACAGAAGACGTGGTATTTGGAATATGCGAGCCGCAGCACGAAGTGATGCCCCTCAGGGTACAATTCAGCCCGACGGAAACAGTAAGCGGCTTCCTTAAAAGATTGCAACAGGAAGCACTTCAACGAAGACACCTGCACCTGGCAGATATACAGTCCCAAAGCATTCTGGGGAATGACCTGTTCAACCACGTGGTGACATTCGACCAACCGCCTCATACAGCATATCGCTTCCAGCTGATAGTGTCCACTACGGACGCAAACATTGTGATCCGGTTTGACCAGCAGGCCTATATTCACGATCTGGTCAGAAACATTGCCGTTCACCTGTCTGTAGTGATCAGGCAGTTCATAGAAAACGAACATCTGCCACTGGACAATATCAGCTACATCAGCGACAGTGAGAGGCAGAAAGTCCTTTATTCGTTCAATGACACCGCCGCAGACTATCCGCGGGAGCAAACCATAACAGCGCTTTTTGAGGAACAGGTGAGGAAAACACCCGGCAACGCTGCAATTGTAAAGGAAGACAGGGTGATTACCTATGAAGCGTTAAACAATATTTCCAATCAGCTTGCTTTTTATCTCAGCAGCAAATGCGGGGTGATGGCAGGCGACACGGTTGCCGTAAAGCTGGAACGCAGTGAATTCCTGATCATCGCATTGCTGGGAATTCTGAAGGCAGACGCCATCTACCTGCCCATGGACAAGGACATCCAGGAGAAAAGGATGGAATATATCCGTGAGGACAGCCAATACAAATATGTTATTGACGCCGCCTCCATCGAAGACTTTATGCAGCACCGCCAATGCTGCCCCGAGGAGAACAACCCACGACGGCGTAACGCAGATGATATTGCCTACATCATTTATACTTCAGGTACCACGGGCCAGCCTAAAGGCACCTTAATAAGGCATTATTCGCTGGTGAACCGCCTGTGCTGGATGCAAAAACAATACCGTTTGACGGACCAGGATAATATCCTGCAGAAAACCACCTGCACCTTCGATGTATCTGTATGGGAGCTGCTGTGGTGGTCGATCGCCGGTGCTAAAGTGACATTATTGAAAGATGGGGATGAAAAAGACCCCGAGCAGATCATACATTATATTGAACGTTACGCCATAACAGTGCTTCATTTTGTACCGTCGATGTTGTCCCGGTTCCTGGATTTCGCAGAAGGGGAACCGCGGTTAAAACACAAACTGGAAAGCCTGAAGAGGGTTTATGCCAGCGGTGAAGCGCTGACCGCTAAACTAAACCTCCGGTTTCACCGGTTGTTGACCGGAGCCAGGCTGGTAAACCTGTACGGGCCTACCGAAGCAACTATTGACGTCACCTGTTTTGAATGCGCGCCCGGGCTGGATGTGGTCCCCATCGGGAAGCCGATCGACAATACACGTACATACATACTGGACAGCCGTCTGCAGGCCGTTCCCGTTGGTGTGGAGGGCAATCTGTTCCTCGCCGGGGCGGGGTTGGCTGCCGGCTATCTAAACAAGCCCGATCTTACTGCGCAGCGGTTCATACAAGACCCGTTTCATCCCGGGGAACGCATGTATCACACAGGGGACACAGCGAAATGGATGCCGGATGGCAACATCGAATACACCGGCAGAAATGACGACCAGATCAAACTGAGAGGATTCAGGATAGAGCCCGGAGAGATCAGTTACCACCTGGAACGGATATCCGGCATAAGTGCCGCCCATGTGTTAAAAACAGATGAGAAGCTGGTGGCGTTTCTGTTATCTTCAACACCACAACAGGGGCAGCTGGATGCCGGGCAGGAAAGCAGCATCCGGTCGGCTCTCGAAAAGTGTGTACCGGACTATATGGTCCCTCATCGTTTTTTGCTGGTCAAAGAGATCCCCCTGTCATCCAGCGGCAAAGCGGATAAAAAACAACTTATCAGTCTTTACGAGGCCAGCCGGGCCCATGTGGCTGCAGCAAAGCCAGCCGCTGCGACGCTCTCCGCGAAAGCACGGGACATGGCCGGGATATGGGCCGAGGTGCTGAACATACCAATCGACACCATCGATCCGGGAAAAAGTTTTATCGAATACGGCGGGGACTCACTCTCTATGTTAAGAGTAGTGGCTATATGTAAAAAGAAAGGATACCCGGTAACTATAAAAGACTTTTTGCGCAAGCCCTACCTTCATATACTTGAAGACATCGGCCAAAGCAAAACTCAGGAGAAAAGTCGTATTGAGGACCAGCCAGCAGGTGAGCAAAAAAATACTTTCATGCTTTCGCCGATTCAGCAGTTTTTCTTCGATCATAACAAACAGGAGTTAAACTTCATTATGCATGCCTCCTACTACCTGCACCCGTTGTTCAACACGGACAGTATCGGGCAAAGTATTGCCGCTCTGACAGCAAACCATGATTCATTCAGCCTGCGGTTTAAAAAAGAAAAGGGAATGTGGGTTCAGTACTATGCGCAGGGCGGCACGGACCATCTGCTGGAAAACTGCGGACCGCAGGACGACACCGCTGACCTGGCATCTTCTGTTAACAGAGCGCTGGAAATAATAAACATTGAAAAGGGGCCCCTATTGTATGCACGTATTTTCTATGAGCATGCACGCCCCGTTCTTTTCCTGGCCTGCCATCACCTGGTAATGGATGCTGTATCATGGAAAATATTCATCGGGGAGCTGGAGGTAAACTATTTCAACAATCATATGCCTGAAATCACCACGCGGCATAAAGAAGCGGATTATGCAAACTTATAGGAACTGGATAAAAGATAATCAGCGGGCGGTTAACGTGCTGCTGGAAAATGAACTTGACTACTGGTTAGCACAGTTGGACCTAGCGGAAGCACCGTTCCCCACAGAGAAAGGAACGGTTTACACAGCAACGATAAACACCCCTTTCAACAACAGCTTTAACGGTACGGAACTGCAGAACCGTGGCATGGCCGCCCTGCTATTTTCGCTATACCAGTTGACCAATACAGCTGCACAGGTAATATTCAGAGAGGGACATGGCCGCACCCCCCTGGGGCAATACGATGTATCAGACGCAGTAGGCTGGTTCACCTGTAAATACCCGACCAGGTATAACGTTGTACCCGACAGCTTACACCGTACGCTGGATATGGTAACGGCGGCAAATAACGCGGTCCCTAACGGCGGTGTTGGTTTTGATGTGCTGAAATACTACGGGCCCGTTTATATTAACCGGCAGCTGGAATGCCCATCAGGAATTCTTTTCAATTACCTCGGCGACCTTACTTTTACCGGCAACACAGATACCGGTCATACGAAGCATACGCTGTTTCAATCCCCGCACTCCGGTTTTTCCTCCACTATGGAAAGCAGCCGGAGCGCAGAGGGGACAGCGCTCTTCAAGATGAATGTAAATGCCTGGTGTGACAGCAATACTTTTTACTGCAGCCTGGACATTGCGCCCAGCCTGGGACTGGATGCGGAAAGCTGTAAACGGCTTACAGAACACATTCAACATCATCTAAATGAACTGTTATCAGGCAGCCAGGCAGCTGTCAAAGGAAAAGTAACTCCATTTCAGCGGGGACTGATCAGCTATGCATTCAACCATCCTGAAAGCAACAGTTACATCAACCAGAATTGTTTTGAAAGCAGCACGGAAATATCTTTTGCCTTCTTTCGGGAGGTGTGCAAAATACTTACCGTTAAGTACGAGATCTTGCGTACCTGTTATGAGTTTGACTACCAGACGGGCAATTTTGCGTCCACCCTGCTGCCTGCCGGCACGCTCAGCTGCGCATACCACGACCTGTCAGATGCAAACCCTCAGACGGCACTACCTCCACTGTTAAAGCAAATAAAACATCGGGGGTTCCGGATAAACGAAGAACCACTGATCCGTTTCTCGCTGGTCAAAATACCGGCGGGCAAAAACATTATTGTAATAACAAGCCATCATATAATTATTGACGGCACCTCGGTGATGTATCTTCTGAAAGAGCTGCTGAACATCTCATCGGACCTGCAGGCAGGTAAACCAGTTGCTACCAGTATCTCTACCGCCCATAAGTTCTCCACGTATGCCGACTGGATAGCGTCAAAAAACGAAGCGGACGCCCTCCGTTACTGGAAAGACCTGCTGGCGGGCGCCACGGCTTCCCTGCCGGAGGACAAGACTACGGGGGAGCCCGAAGCCGCCGAAAACTCATTTGCAGATGCAGCGCATCACTTCAGCATACACCCGGATACCGCCGGCATTCTGAAAGAGCAGCACCTGACACAGGCCGCAGCCCTCAATTACATGGTGGGATTTGTTATGTCCAAATACAACGGGACAGACACTTTTGTGTGGGGTAACACGGTTACCGTGCGCCCTTTTGAGCTGGACGACATGGAGACTATTGTAGGTCCCTGCATTGCTACCGTCCCTGTCAAAATGAACTTCAATACGGACGATCACCTGGTGAGCGCAATGAAATCACTTCAGCTACAGCTGATGGAATCGCAGGAGCATGCTTACGTGGCACTGAATGACATTAACAGGTGTGCAGGTCAGCAGCAGCTGTTCAGCGTTACCTACGTATACCAGAACTTCCTGAAGTCGGAGCTGGATGAACAACAGTCGGGCCCGTTCCAGTCACATTTCATGCAGGACAACAATATATCATCGCACTTTCCGATCAATATACTGGTGTATGAAGGGGACCGGGAGCTGTCTATCCGCGTGAAATACAGGAAAGATCTTTTTACCGGCCAATTGATAAATGATATTTGCCAGGCTGTCGGCAATCTTTTCAATAACCTTCAGGTGATACAGGAATTACCGGTAAAGGATATCGATATTTTCAGCATCTGTGCATTAAAAGGATCTTCCCTGCAGGGCGAATATAGCAATGTGGAGGGCATAACGCTGCACAATGCATTTATGGAAGCTGCAGAGCGTTACCCGGAGAAAACAGCTGTAAGAGACGTTAACAACAGCGTTTCCTACCGGGAGCTGGACCATATGAGTAACCGTATCTGCAGACTGCTTATGGACCGAAATATCTCAGGCGCTGTAGGTATCCGCATGAAGAGAACTGCGAACCTGATAGCCGTGATCATCGGTATACTTAAATCAGGATGTCATGTAGTAAGTCTGGAACACGATTTTCCTGATGAAAAAATCGACTGGATACACCGGAATATTGGCCTTGCTGCCGTATTTACGGACGAAGGGACTTATCTGAACGTTGACACTCCGGCTTTTTCCATCAGTACGATAGCACCACTGGAAAAAATTGACAAGCTACCGTATGTTGATCCTTCTGCCCTGTGCTGCATTAACTATACCTCCGGCTCCACCGGTGTTCCAAAGCTGGTGAAGATCAACCATACAGGGCACGTAAACAGGGTGCTATGGCTCGCCCATTGTTTTCCGGCCACTGCGGAAGATGTATATGGTTTCAAGACCCTGCTATGCTTCGGTCCATCTATGCGGGAAGTGTTCGAACCGCTGATGCAGGGAAGCACCCTGTTTGTTTATACCAACGAATCGAACAATCATCCTGCCCTGTTCCACGAGCAGACCCTGAATTACCGGGTTACACGGCTTTTTCTGACGCCTACCTTCATAAGGCTGTTGCATGAGGTTGAGCTACAGGATACGTTTAGCGCTTTAAGATACCTCGAGATCAGCGGCGAGCCTATTGCCGTTGAACTCTTTGACAAATTAAGAAGTGCATTCCCGGCCATGAAAACCGTTGGAAGGTATGGCGCCACAGAAGCGCCCGGCACGGTCTATTATACGTATGACGCCCATAACAGCAAACGTAACCTGCCGCTGGGACAGCCTATCCGCAACACAGGCGTAGCAGTATTAAATGAGCAAGGGGGTATACTACCCACCGGTGTGATAGGTGAAATAGCCATTTCGGGAGAGAGTATTTCCACCGGGTATATTAACCGCGAACTGGAGAAAGGTAATTTTATCATTGTAAACGGGAAACCGCACGTAAAAACGGGCGATCTGGGTTATGTGAATGCCGGTGGCATACTGGTGTTCCAAAGCAGGAAGACACGCATGCTTAAGATCAGAGGGTTTCGTGTGGAGCCGGCAGAGATAGAGGCCAACCTTATGCGGCACCCAGGCATAAAAAAATCGATCGTTGTGCCGGTCGTATCTAAAAACAATACCCGGCTTACCGCATTTTATATTAAAAAAGAGGCTGCAGCGATACAAGGGTTAAGAGCATTCCTGGAAGAAAGACTGCCCCCCTACATGATACCACATGAATTCACGGAGATCAGCAAGATACCCCTTACCGAAAGCGGCAAGGTGGACTATGTGGGCTTGTCAAACCTGGCAACCACACATTCGAAAGGCGATCTAAAGCCACCTGCAACAGGCATTGAAAAAGATGTTTTCGAAATAGTAAGCGATCTGATCGATCACAGAGAATTTGATGTACTGTCAAACTTCGTTGAAATAGGTATGGACTCGATACTGGCGCTGAAAACCATCTACAAGATCAGAAAATCATTTAATACCGACATAGTGGTAAGCGATCTGTATATGCGGCCGACAGTAAAGGAACTTAGTGCTTTTATTGAAAAGAGGATGCAGGAAGGACCAGGCGAAGAGGCGCCCTGCCATCTTGTTAACGACCAGGAAAATAACGATCTGCTGTTCTTTGTCCCACCTATAGGAAATAGCCAGATAGATATTAAAACACTGGAGAACGCCGTTCCTCCCAATATTACACTGGCCATACTGCAACCTGTTAACGCTGATGACGTAGCCGCCTTGTCTATAGAAAAGATTGCGGCTGACTATATAGCGCATATCAGAAAAATCGCGCAAAACCGCAGCGTGCATATAAGCGGATGGTCTTTAGGCGGCACCATTGCATATGAAATTGCCGTGCAGCTCGAAAGAGATGGATTTTCAATCGCCCATCTACTGCTGTTTGACCCCGGACTCTATACCCCGGCATACGACCACAACATGACAAGAGATAAACTGGAACAGATCCTAAGCGGCCTCGCCGGCCAGGACCTGTCGGCAGACAAAGAGATTAAGGAGAAGTTACTGACCGATATGCTGCATGCCAACCAACTTATTGTCAACTATCAGCCATCCGCCTATTCAGGAGCCGTGCATCTGTTTAAACCGACCGATATAGGCAGAGAAGAGCGGAACTTTGGAAAGGAAATGAATGGTCTGGAGCAATACTGTAAAGGAACAATACACGTTACCAGGTTGGCGGGCAATCATATCAGCATGTTAAATGACATCCAGCGCAACAGGCAGATCATGATGGAATTTGTTGGCCGGTAGCAGATTTTTCTACCTCAAGGGGTTATAGCCGGCATTTATTACTACCTGATCGAAATTAGAAAAAGCTTGTAAGATATATATCATGCTGCCAAAAGTAGGACTGGCTGGCAGTTTTAGAGAGAGGAAATTATTTTCGTGTGTCGTGTCGTGTGTTAATTATGTGTCGCCAATAGTGGGCAGAAGCGGACAAAAACGACTTGCAAGTATTTTGGCTTAAATAACCAATACATGCAGTCGCTTTTTTCATTTGTATTGTACATATAGTTAATGTGATATTAAAAATTGAAGTTATGGAAAAATTAACCTGTGCCCAGGCCAAGCAGCTTGCCAGGCGTACATGCCATTTAACAGACCGATCAAAAAGCAATCCTGCTCAGGCAACCGGACAGGATTGCTCTCACCGTTCTACATGGATGGGCGCCAGCGCAATTCTTCCGGAGTACGCATACTACCGGTTCTTGTTGCGCAATCTACTCAGCGTTTCTTTTGTCATTCCGAGATAATTGGCAAGAATATGATGAGGAACACGCAAAAATAATTCGGGTGAAGTTTTCATCAATTTATTATACCGTGCTTCAGGGGTTTCATAAAAAGAAGCTATTAACCGCTCCATACTATAGCAGGCAACATTCTCAGCCAGGTGCCGTCCTATTTTTTGCCAGTTGTAGCTACTGTCGAATATACCCAGCAACTTGCCGGCATCAATGCAGGCAACCCTGGATCTTTCAACTGCAACGATCTCCGTTTGGGAAGGTTGCCCGGTCATGATGCTGAGGTAATTGGTTACAAAATCATTTTCAATGGCAAAATCAAATGTTCTTTCTTCACCATTGTTTATTTTTATCCATCTGAAGCAGCCCTGAAGAACAAAACCAACCGTATTACAACGCCTGCCTGCTTGCTGGTAAACGTCTTTCTTATCAAATTCCTTAATTGTAAGCATTTGGCAAAACGACAACCATTCACTTTCGTTCAAAACCGCTAACCGGCTTAATTGGTCATGCAGGGCTTTATAATCTGAGTTTTGTTGCGTAGTCATATAGTTCTTAAAAATAAATTTTTAATTACTGGTCATAGTTGAATTTATTGATTAGGATCATCGCTCCCGAAGAAAATGCCTTTTAGCTTTGTTATATATAAAATTAAGAAATTATGAATACGAAAGAAAACATAGTTATAACGAGTGCCAATAGTGTAACTGCAAAGATCCTGATCCCTGAATTGAATGCCAGAGGTTATTATACAATTGGATTGGTCAGGAAGGAAGCTTCTGTTGGAACACCCGAGATCGTTACAAACTGGATGGAATCGGATATTGCAAAGCAGGCACTGGCCAATGCAGATATCATTATCCACTTAACAGGAGAAATAAACGCTAAAAAAGAAACTTCTTATATTCAGGCCAATCTCACCAGTACTCAAATCGTGGCGCAGGCAGCAGCATCGCCCAAAGTGAAGCGCGTTATATTTTTAAGCTATCCAGGTGCAAACGCAAGGCATAAGAACTGGTACCTCCGTTATAAGGGGATGGCAGAACAATTACTTGAAAAAACCGGGAAGGCAGTAATATTCCGATGCCCATTTATTGTTGACTCGCCTCATGAGCCTTCAAGGATCGATGTTTTGTTTATGCCACAGCATAATAAACCTGTTCAGGTTATTGGCTCGGGCCAGGAAAAAATGCACCCGGTTTATCGTGGTGACGTAGCCGATGCAGTGCTGTCTTCACTTGTTAAGGGAAAACCGGGGACCTATGAATTATCCGGTTGCGAGGAGATGACCACAACCGAATTTATATACCTGATCAATAAAAATAACCATACAAAGATCCGTTACACGCCTGGCTGGCTGGCCAGGCTGCTTAGCCCTTTTATAAAAGGATTGTCACCAACTTTCGTGGATGTTTTATTGAACCATACCAATAGCACGTTTATTCCCGATACTTACCGGCAGTTTGATATTAATCCTACTTCGCTGGTAAAGCTTTGGAGAGAGTATCGCAGATGAATTTTTAGAAGTTACAGTCTGGATAAGGGTTTGAGCGAAAATAAAAATGGACAAACCGAAGAAATTATCGATTTGTCCACTCTCGTGCCCAGAACTGGATTCGCATCTAGTTAAGGGTGAATTAGTTGTGAGGTATTTGTGTCAATGAAGTGTCTGATAATTATTGATCTGGCAAGAGGCATCCAGATATAAATTCATTTACAATTCCACCTCTATACTCTCTTGAGGATTTCTCATTAACGCCTTCTTTAGCAGTTTCAAAATATCTAATTCTATCCTGAGGTATTTCAGAATGATTATTCTCACTAAGATCAAGTATATACTGATTGTTTTCAATCTCAAGAAGTCGTAATTTATTTACTAAGCATTGTGTATCTATAAAACTGGTTTCATATTTATACAATTCCACTATTAATGTGAATATATTTGCTTTATTAAACCAATAGGATCTTGGGGGGAGTTTAAGGGATTCGATGAATACCACTGTTTTTAGCAGCCTCTCTTCTACCTCTGGCGCCAAACTAAATTCATCAAAGTAAGTCTCTACATAGTGTTGAACTCTTAAGTTTCTATTGAAGTATTGCTCTTCGCATAGTGTTGCTACTAGAGTCATTATGAACTGAAGTGATAACATACGGTTTATGTCATTCTCAGAAAAAATTTCATTCAAGTGAAAAAAATCCAGGAACTGCTTTCTGTGGTTGGCATTCAGTTTGTATGCAACCAAATCTATGTCAACACCATCTAGTTCCTTTTCTACTATTTGTTTTGCAAAACAAATAAACTCGCTATCCCCCCATTCTGCGTTTTTAATTTCAGTGGTATTTAAAGAATACTCAGTGCTATTAATTCGACGAAATATTTCTCCTACTTGGTCTCTATTTACATTTTTTAAGTATCTAACGGACACCTCGTAGTTCAAAAAACCCTCTTTAGCTTCTCTTTCTAGTTCCGAAAATTTAGGTACTGGAATCTTATCCTGGCTGAAGACTCCCTTCTCATCAATATAGTCAATGATGGTGTTTAGGCGCTGTTGGCCATCAACTACATTATCAACTATCGTCATTTTCTCAGTATCTAATTCACCTTGCGAAATGTAAATTTCCGGAAAAGGATAATTATTCAAAATAGTATCGATAAAATTGAACTTATGCTGCTTTCTCCATACAAGCTTCCTTTGAAACCTGGGAGAAGTCTCAAGTTCTTTCCTCTTAACTTTATTGTAAAGCTCAATTACTTTTTGGTTATTAGCAGGAATGCTGAATTGTAATTTGTTAATCGCTGTCATATTACTGTAGTTTCAACCTTGAGCGCTAAAGATTTAATGTTTTCTATGTGATAATGTTTAAAATAATACCAATCTTGATAAATACCAAGGCCAGTACGTCTGTTAAACTCAGTAAATAATTCTCCCTTTAGTTGAGTGAATGAGTCTTTTATACAAAATTCGAAGCCATCTGGTTTCATATCTGGTCTAAACCAACCTTTTGAAAAATATTCACAATATTTATAGTGTAGGGGAATCTGAGAAGGATTCTTGTTATAAACATTATTCTCCCATTTGATTTTGAATCCATTCGTAAATTCATGAATACCCCTACCAATATTTTCAAAAAGAGACCGGGAAACGACCGCAATATCAAGATCAGACTTATCTCTAAATACTCTAGTTCTTTCGTATTTAGAATCAAATCGCGTCCATGGATGTTGTGGATTTAAGCTAAAGCCCAGCTTTCCAGAACCAACAAATATTACTTCGTGTATATGGACGCCTAGATAACTAGCTATAAGGGATTTGATTTTATATTCTTTTTGAACATCATTCAGTACATGTTCAAAAAAGTATGTATTGCCATCAACAACATACCTTTGAAATAATTCCTCTGGGGACAAATATTGATTTAAAACATCTTTTTTAAATCCTGTTATCTTGTCATTAACAACATTCATAGTACAAAATAGAATCCTTCGAAAGCAAATTAATACATTTTATTCAATTTAATAAATACATTCAAGGTATCCAAGACCAATATCAAGCACTGCTAGCCCACGCGCCAGCTAGCAAGTTGTATGGTTGTTACACAACCACTTGAAAAGCTGCCTCCAAAGTCGGCGCTTTTGTGGAAATAATCGCTCGGAACTCGCGATTATCCGAAACCAAATCCACCATAGTTAAAATGAGACCGGCAGACTAACAGCCTGCCGATCTTAGATATTCTGGCATTAATTTACGCTTCAATTAACTGAATCAGGCAATTTTGAAGCCACTCTTTTACTTCAATAGCCACCATTTTCATCATCGTTTTTTCTGCATTACTTAGGGTAGATGTTAAGCTGGAATCCTTATCCCAATCATTCGCTTGCCTCATTTTCCGGTAGAAAGTTGGCATGCTCCAATTGCATTGCTCGCACATTCTTTCCCGAAAGAGAACCGGAATTCTGACAAAAACGCCGTGCATGTCAGCAAGACTGTTTGTATTCTCATTTGACATACTTATCAAGCTTGACAGATGAGAAGGAAAGGGTGACGGAGAAAGCGGTAAGCCCCTTTTTGCTCCTGACTTCGATGTTTCCACCTAATAAGTCAGTGAACTGTTTACAAATATATAACCCTAAGCCAGCCCCGGCATTGACTTGGTCTAGTGTCTGGTAAGGCTCAAAAATTATTTTAAGTTTTTCCGTTGGAATTGTCTTACCGCGACTAATCACCTTCAAAATCATCTTTTCTCCGTAGACGTGGGCGCGGGCAATGATATAACTTTCCGGTTGAGCATATTTAAAAGCATTGAGCAAAAGATTGGAAAATATTTGCCGGAGCTTTACAAAATCAGTTACCCCTTTGATTCCAGGCGGCATAAAAACATCGCGGTCGATCCGTATATTTTGCAGGCTGCTGAGTATGGAAAATGAATCTATGCAGGACTGAATAAACGGCTCTACCAGCATTTCTTCCTCCAAAATTTTCAATTTTCCGTTCCCAGCCACAGAGGAAGCTATCATATTTTCATAGACAGTTTTTGCATTTAAGGTTATCATTTTGATATAGTCAATATAAACGTTGACTTCTTCCGAAAAGGTGCCATCTGATTGTTTGTGTGTGCCAATGGAATTTAGCGCCTGAATTATTCCTGTGAGTTGCCCTTGTAGCTCATGGCCTAGCAATGCTAAAAAATTTGATGATCGGGAAAGCGGTTCTACCGTTCTTTCCTGAGATGTGTAACATGCTTCCATGAACCGCTCCAGTTCCTCCCTGAACCAAATGTAATTCAGTGGATCGGGTGCATTACTGATCAAAACCCGGCTTAACCAATCATTTAGCGTTTTACGGATTTCCGGCAAAGGAAAGTCTGTCATGAAGGTTTTTACTACTGTTAAGGGGTTGGCGATTTCGCTTCTGGTTAACCGGAACGGTTTACTGTGCCAGTCCGGGAGAGTCTTTGCAAGGTTTTGTGTGTGCATAAAGATAGATTTAAAGTGATTGGTATAGTCTGGACAATAGCGCGCTGGTCGGTTTATCGAAACCGATTTTTCAAGGAGGTTGAAGAAGTGATTTTCAGCGATGGAGACGTATTGCTGAATAGAAGAGGTAGGGGCAAAAAAAGACGTGGGACAGTCCCTACCGAATCACTGGGCTACGACACCCCGACACCGAATAGTGACGCCCACGCCAGTAGCGTGAGCGCTTTACTCGATCCCCCGGTGTCTCAATTGTCGTAGTTTGTGATTCCGAGAACTAAGCAAATACGCCTAATATTTTTATGAAGCTGCTAAATTACACCATTAGGATGTATTAACAAATAGCCTAAATATCATATTGATATGCTTTTAATTGTTATCAGTAAGAGAAATAACAAGTCCAATCAAAAGGACTGGTATTATAAAGATAGTAAAAAATCGTTTTGATACTCGTTCTAGTATCAAAATATTTTAGAGATTTTCCCATTTTACTTTGATGGAAAAGGGAAAGAAATTCTATAAATATAGATTGGGATTAGGTTTGCTCCAGTGGATAGCCAATAATAAAGATATTGCTTCCGAAGATAAAGAAGCAGGGAGGCACCTTGTTAAAAGTCTGCGTGGCCTGGAGTCCAGTTCAGGTATCAGTTATACAATTATTCAGGGGATTTCAAAAGGACAAAGAAGTCCGGAGTATACTACCTTGGAGGCCATTGCTGAAGCCCTGAACACGAAACTGAGCACATTCATTGCATTTTGCGAAGCTATACCTGACGCCGAAGTAGCAAAGGCAATAGAAAAGGACAACAAGTCTAAAAGCAAAAAAAGATCAGACAAATAACCTCCATTCTCCCTTCTCAAAAATAATTCACTGCTACGAGCCTACGAAACGCTGCGCCTCTGCTTCGCGCCGGCTTGCCCTTTGGGTGTACTGAATAAAAATCTCCACCCCGCGTCATTTTAGCTTCACCAGCTGGCACCATGCACGATGTAACATTGTTACACCTTTCGGCTCTCGCAGCCGGGGTAGTATTTTTATTCAAACACGTTTCTCCGACCTCCGCAGTGAATTGGCTGGTCGCTACGGGATAATGAAGGGCCGCACGTTCATATATTAAGAAAATACGGCAATAGCTCTGGCGTGGGTAGTTGCCCGATTGTTGTTTGCTGGTCTGCCGGCCTATGACGTTTGTACGTTTTCTGTATCTGCTTAGTGGTGCTATGTCCCATTAAATAGGCAATAGTAGGGTCATCTACCAGTTTATCTTTTAAAAGAATGGCAAAACTCAACCGGGCGCAAGACCACGTTATGTATTTATCAATCTTTGTAGCGCTGAACCATTTTGCAAGTACTTTATTGGCTCCGTCAGCGGTAGGTAGTCTGAAAAGTAATCCGGTAGCAGATTCCCGGCGCTTATTTACGATAATATGCGCAATAGGATGCAATGTTAAAGTAACAGGTAAGCCTGTTTTAGCCTGAATAATCCGCGTTCTCAGCGTGGGGCCGTTAATCTGTTCTATCCTTAATTGTTTTACATCTACCCAACGCAACCCCGTGTAACAACAAAAGATGAAAGCGTCTTTTACTTCTTCGTTGGTACAAGGCGTATTTAGTAACTCCAGATATTCCGATACTTCCAGATGTTCCTTTAATCTGACACTGGGATTGGATTTAGCAGTCACCTTTTCTGTAGGGTTCACACGGAAATAACCATCAGAAGTAGCGGCGGCCAATACCCATTTAAAACGAGTGTAATAATCGGAGGGTGTTTCACCGGTGTATTTGTCTAATAAATACCGGCGGAAATTCTTGCAAAGAACCTCTGTTATATCCATGGGGGAAATGAACTTCGTATCCAGAAACAACCTGAACTGATTCAGGCTATTTTGTAGGTGACGGTTACCATCCCGCCTATGAGTATTTACGTATTCCTCGTAGTAATCAAGAAAGTTGTCCTTAAACTTATGGGGTGGAATGTAGGCGGTGCCTATAGATAGTTGTTCAATGATAGCCTGGCTTTTCTTTACTTCCAGTAATGCTAATGCCTGTTTGTTGTGGTTCTTTTGTGTCTGATCTTTGGGCTTCGTATATACGAAAATACCGGTCGCGGGGCGTTGACCTTTGCCACGTCCAAAGTCATAATAGTAATAGGTTTTATCACCTTTTGCGTTCTTTCGCTTCAATAGATTCATACCGCACGATGTTTAAAGGTGAAACCATTGGCACTAATAGTATGCCGTGTCAGTAAGGATTTGAAGCCATTTGCAAAATGGTGAGAAAGTGGGCCAAAGTGAAAGAAAGAATTTTTTTCGTACACAACAGTCGTTGTGTCATACTGCTCAAATGTAGGACTGACAGGCAGCTTGGGAAAGAGGAAATAATTTTCGTGTGTCATGTCGTGTGTCAATTATGTGTCGCAAATAGTGGGCAAAAGCGGATAAAAGCGTACAAAAACGACATTGACAAAAAAAAATAGGTTGTAAGTCAAATACTTACAACCTATTACGTGCCCAGAACTGGATTCGAACCAGCACACCCTTGCAGGCGCTGCGACCTGAACACAGTGCGTCTACCAATTTCGCCATCTGGGCAACTGATATTGTGATCAGGGAGCGCAAAGATAAGCACTCGTTTCAATTCTCCAAAAAATTTTACTGAAATATTTTTTCAGACAGTGTTGGCAAACAAGCTAAAAACCAGTACTATAAACAATTGCACCGGATGGTTGTTATCCTGTAAAGCGGCTGACTTATGCTATCTATCACTATCATTATCGTACTCATCGCGCTCAACTTTTACTTCTCCCTCGCAGAAATAGGTCTGATATCTGTCGACAAAAATACGCTGACCATACAGGCCAACGGCGGTAATCAACGCGCGGCCAGCGTACTCCAACTGATTGACGACCCTGATGAATTCCTCAGCGCGGTACAGGTGGGCATCACCCTGGTAGGCAT
The DNA here is from genome assembly GCF_900167135.1 of Chitinophaga eiseniae. Lineage (GTDB taxonomy): Bacteria > Bacteroidota > Bacteroidia > Chitinophagales > Chitinophagaceae > Chitinophaga > Chitinophaga eiseniae. Next base: position 24,439 of record NZ_FUWZ01000008.1, read on the forward strand.
ACTCGAAGGGCTATACGGCGGCGATATGATGGCCGCACTACTCGAGCCTGTATTCCGCTCCTGGCACCTGGGCAACTATGGCGCTCATCTGCTGGCCCTGCTGATCGGGGTAGGTTCTATCACCTACCTCACCATCGTCTTCGGTGAACTCATCCCTAAAACAATCGCACTGCTCAACCCGGAGAAAATCGCGTTTATCATCACCCCGTCCATGATCATCTTTTCGAAGATCACCTACCCTTTTATCAAACTGCTGACCTCCGGTACCAAGTACATCCTCGGACTGTTCCATATCAATACCATCCGCGAACAGAAGCTGACCGACAACGACCTGCGCGGCATGCTGACCCTGGCTTACAAACAGGGACTGATAGAAAAAGGCGAGTTTATGCTGCACAAAAATATCTCCACCGCCTATGACATGCCGGCGGAAAACATCATGACCCCGGCCAGCATTGTTACGGTAATGAAAGAAGGCATGTCCCACGAAGAGATAACGGCAACGATCCAACGAAGTACACACCGCACCTTCCCCGTGATGACAGCAGGCGACGAGATCACCGGCGCGCTCATGATCAAGGATTTTTTCCTGCGGCCGGACAAACCGCTGCGCGAACTCGTCAGCCCTGTCTCCTACCTGTCACTCAACCAGGGCATCTACGATATGTTTCAACTGTTGCGCCGTGAAGGTACCATCATGGGGATTGTACTCAATGAATACGGGGAGTTTGAAGGCATCGTCACCTTCCATGATATTGTGTCAGGACTACTGGGCAACCTGCCGGGATATAATACCAAAGAGCGGATATTACAACAACAGCCGGACAAAAGCTGGCTCACCAACGGTATCACCCGGCTGTCTTTTATCCGGGAGACATTGAACCTGGAATGGCTCCGCCCGTACGAAGAGGAAGATATTACGGTAGCAGGCCTGCTGATCGGCAAACTGAAACATATTCCTCAACCCGGTGAGAAAGTAACGCTCCACCAGCTCTCCTTCGAAATAAAAAGTATGAACAAACACCGGATTGAGGAAGTGATCATCAGGGAAATCAGTTCCACTTAAAGAACCGGATGCCCAACACGCCAAATATCACGGTATAACCCAGCGTAGCCAGCAAGGCGTAAGTAGCCTGCAGGTTCCACGTTTCGGGTTGCAGCGCTGTCGCGATCACGCGGTTAACCACACCATAGGGTGACCATTGTATCGATTCTTTCACGACATCTCCCAGCACGCCGAAATTACCCAGCATGCCCACCATGATGAAAATAAAATATACCAGCCGCGTAGTGGAGTTCACCGTTTCCGGATTTTTAATCAGTCCCACGATCAGCTGACCAAGGCTGAGATAGAGCGCGCCCCCCAGTACAGCGGCGAAGAAGCCTGTCACGTAGCCTAATGGGGGCAACACTATTTTATCTACCAGGTTGCCAACGGCAAAAATAGCGATGGTCATGGCCATTATGGTTGCTATCTGCACCAGGATACGGCTGCTCATAATGGTCCAGGCGGCCACAGGGCCCACCCGCAGGCGCTGGAACACGCCCTTGTCACGGTCACGCGCAATGGAGTTGGTATAGCCTAGCAGGCCGATACTGATAAGACCGATGGTAATGCCGCCCGAGAGCACATAAGCGCCCCCCATCATGTTCACCATCCCTTTCCAGGAGATGACGATCACCACCGGGACCAGCAACACGAGCCGTAGAGAACGGCGGTTGCGCCACAGGGTGGTAAAATCAGCCCGCAATAAAGCGGACATGACAGCAGAAGTCTGAGGTATTTTGGTTTGCATAAAGTAGGGATTGAAGAGTTAGGAACGGACAGCCCTGCCGGTAAGGCCGATGAATACATCTTCCAGCGTGATCTTCCCTTTACGGGAAACGGCGATCACGTCGGGATCGTTGCGGTGTGCCGCTATCAGCGCTTCTGGCGTATCGATGGCAATTACGCGTCCATGATCGATGATAGCGATACGGTCGCACACCGCTTCAGCTTCTTCCATAGAATGGGTGGTGAGCAATACCGCATGGCCCTGGGCTTTGATGGCTTCGATACGGTCCCAGAGCTGCCTCCTGGACTGCGGGTCCAGGCCGGTAGTGGGTTCGTCCAGCAGCACCAGCTGCGGATCGTGGATGGTGGAGATGACCAGCGACACCCGCTGTTGCTGCCCGCCGGACAACTGCCCGAAACGTTTGGTCCCGGAATCCTGCAGGTTGATTTCCACCAGCTTCTCCTCTACTTCTTCGGGGGTCAATTCTTTGCCGTAGATACCGGCAAACAACCGGATGATCTCGGCGACGGTCAGTTCCGCCTGAAAACTGGTGGACTGTAACTGTACGCCCATGTTGGCTTTGGCGTGTAGCGGCTGTTGAAGGATGCTGAAACCAGCTACGTTGATTTGCCCGCCCTGTGGCCGCAATAGCCCTTCGATAGCGCTCAGGGTGCTCGTCTTACCAGCGCCGTTAGGTCCCAGCAGACCAAAAATTTCACCGGACGCGACGGTAAAGGATACTCCTTTTACCGCCTCAAAAGGGCCATAGGACACGCTTAACTGGTCTACCTCCAGAATTGCCCTTTGTTGATTACTCATGTGCTGACTCGATTTTGGATAAATGAACAGGTTACAATGATACAAAAACCAACAAAGGACACAGGAGAAATAAGGTAAGTGACCTGTACAGGTCGGTAAAGTGCATTTTTCGGGCGGTAAAGAAGTCGTCAGAGCGATACCAGCTGCCGCCGCAAAGCTTCCAGCACCATGCCGGTACGGCTTTGCACGTTAAGCTTATGGAAAAGGATTTCACGATAACCGTCCACCGTACGCTCGGAGACGTTCATTTTTTGCGCGATGGCCTTATAGGTAAGATCGCTGCAGGCGAGGCTGAGGAATTCTTTCTCCCTTTCGGTGATGGTCTCCTGCTGTTCAGACTGCAAGATCAGCCGGCGGTAGTTGACATTGGAGGCGTCGTTGTGATAGTAGCCTGATTCATGTATCTCCCGCAGGGCTTTTTCCAGTTCTACCGGGTGAATGTCTTTGAGCAGATAAGCACAGCAACCGGCTTTGAGCATGGTGATAATGGTCGTGTCATTTTCCTTCATGGACAAGGCCGCAATGCGGATGCCCGGATACTGTTTCTGCAGCAGTGCGGTCGCTTTGGGCCCATCCATGACGGGCATGTTCACATCAAGCAATACAATGTCCGGTTGGACAGGCAGCGCTGTGATCTTATCCAGCAGCTCTTTTCCGTTGACTGCTTCTGCCACAATACTAAAGCCGTTAAAGCCCGCTATGAGCAGGCTGAGTGATTTGAGGAATAACTGATGGTCGTCTGCGATGGCAATTTTGATGTTCATAACTGATTTGGTTCAACGGGTAATTTTATCAACACAGCAGTACCTCCTGCATCCGTCACTTCCCAGTTGATCGATCCGCCCAATAGCTGGGTGCGGTGTTGCATGTTCCGGATACCCAGTCCGGTGGCGGACATACCGGCTTTGTCAAAACCGGCGCCGTCATCCGCGATGATCAGCAACAATACCCTTTCGGCTATACGCAGACTGATGTCTATCACTTGCGGGCGGGCATGTTTCAGGCAATTTTGCATGGCCTCCTGGATAATACGGAACAGAATGATCTGCGGTTCGGACTGTAGCGGCAACTCCGCCAGCTCGTGGGTAAACTTTACTTTAATGGTACGACTGGCATTAATACGGGCCACTTCGCTCTTCAGGTTATCGATCAGACTAAACTGATCCAGCCATTGGCGACTGAACGATTTGGACAGTGCGCGCAGGTGATGAATGGCCGTACTGAGGGTTTCTTCCGCGGTCTTCAACGTTTCCGGTGCATCGGTCAGATTACGTTGAGTAACATTGATTAACAATTTGGTGCTGGTTAACAATTGGCCAATATCGTCATGAAGCTCCTGCCCCAGGTGGGCAAAGGTTTCTTCCTGTATTTCAATCTGTGACCACATCAATTGTTTATCATACTCTTCCTTCATTAATTTAAGCTGATGCAGGTAAGCCTGTTGTTTTTTCTTGTAGTTGATGATCGCCGCAATCACTATCAATCCCATGATGATAAACAACAAGGTGAGTAATATGACTGCTACGAAGAAATCCTGTTTGACCGGAAGCATATGATGCTTTTTATCAGCATAATATACAACAGGTAATTGGATAATGAGTTCAAAATCGTAAAAAGATGTTTGGCAGACCGTGCATCACCGGCCAGTAGCAGGTTGTAAAAGCCATTGACACACATGGACCCCGCGAAATAAAAGAAGAACGCGAGGGTCAGCCAGAAATTTGGATGCCGGAATATAGACGCTTCACTATTAGGGCTAATCGAAAAAAAGGACAAAAGGCACCAGCATATGACCAGGAAGCTCTCAATGGTGATATTAATACCCGGAAAATAACGCCAGCCGCCATAAACAAAACTGTGTGCGAGTGACACTACCCCAAACACGAATATCGACACCCACATCAGCAACCGCCAGCGCTCATCCTTGATTCCTGACCGTAAAATAATTGTTATCAGACTATATTCCAGCACCACAAAAAAGTGGTATACAATAAAGAAATGGGAACCACGCTTTCCGATCACTTCAACCATCACCTCTGATAATATGGAGAAACCCAATAACACAGCCAGCTGCTTCACCTGCGTGTACTGCAGGTTAAACAGGCTAATGGCAAAACATGTCACCAGCATCGCATAGTACCCATAGATCCATCCGTTCATTCAGCGTAGCATTTTTTTTAGGAATTTTCTAAATCGAGTCGGGTTACCGCTCCGAATGGATGCCCGCTGGCCTTCAGCGCCGCCAGCAACTGGTCCATCAGCTCTTTCTTTTCTCCGCCGTTACCTCTTTCTTCAATGCCAGGATCACCAGGACCGCTATCCAGCACACCTGCGGTGGCTTTCTCCAGCAGGACAGGGAAACCAATGTTGACATGGTTGGCATCCAACCCCTCGCCCATCAGACTCAGTTTGTTGTTGTCTTCCGGAATGACAAAATGAAAGCGTACAAATTCACAGCCGGGCTGGCTCAGCAACCGGAAAAGGGAAGCCTTGCTAAACTCTACAGAGTACACGCCCTGAAAAAATTCTTTTACCTCAGGATTCTGGGAGAGGTAATTGTAAAAATGAAACAGCATTCCGAAATAAGCACTCACAGTAACCGGCATCCCGTAAGTTTTGGGATCCCCGGTAAAAGGCATGTTGGAGTCGAGAGGGATGGTGGTATTCTCGAGATATCCCTGGCTATTGGCGGTATAACCGCTGACAATCATTTTGTCGCTCATGTTGTTGTGTTTAGTGAAAACAAATATTCAACATTTTTTTCATGCTTATACCGGGGTTTTCCCCGGGTAGCTCCCCGGGAGATTTCCTGTTACACGCTATCAATAATATATAAATATATTGACATGCTGAATTTTACCCCTGACCGATATGCCCAACCTTTCATGATAGCCCGCTTTTATATAAATTGCAGCAAAACCCATGGCCATGAGTCAACAGGACACCCGTGTAAACGCCTACATCCTTAAATCGGCCGATTTCGCCCGGCCCATACTGGAACACCTGCGGGACCTCGTCCACAAAGCCTGCCCCGAAGCTGCCGAAACCATCAAATGGGGCATGCCTTTTTTTACCTGCAACGAACAACTCCTCTGCAGTTTCGCGGCTTTTAAGGCCCACTGCTCCTTTACCTTCTGGAAAGGCGCCCACATGGACGACCCGGACAACATCTTCCGGAAAAGAGGCGAAAACGGCATGGGGCAGCTGGGAAAAATCACCAGCCTGAAAGACCTCCCCTCCGATAAAATCTTTATTAAATACCTGAAAACCGCCGCCAAACTAAGCACAGCCAGCACACCACCCGCCGCCCAAAAAACCACCCCAGGCAAAAAAGAACTGGAGGTCCCGGACTGGCTGCTGTCTGCCATTAAAAAAAATAAAAAGGCATGGACCACCTTCGATGCCTTCAGCTACAGCAACAAAAAGGAATATGTGGAATGGATCACCAGCGCAAAAACAGCGGCAACCCGCGATAACCGCCTCACAGACGCTTTAGCCTGGATGGCCGAAGGGAAAATCAGGAACTGGAAATATGTGAAGTAACTTATGCAGAAATTTTTAACTCCTGGCTATTTTGACTAGGTCGTACCAATAGCTAATCAAGTGTAAAATTCGTAAACTCCACTAGCCGGCACAATATCCTTTCAGATGGATACCTAAAATTAAGAACCCACTCTACGAGTGGGTTTCATAATTTCCTACGTCAAAGAGAATTTTAACTGTTGCTTTACGTGACCTCTCTCATTATTTACGATCGATTTATCATGAAGCAATTCATAAGCTCTTTCCTTTTCCAATATTTTAAACCACATGATCGCAGGGAAATTTCTATTCGAATGAATTTCCAATCGGTAGATAATTTTCTCGGTAGGCTTTCTGTGTTTATTTATAATCTGGCTTAACTCTGTGGGATCTACATCTATCTCTTGTGCAAACTGCCTGTTTTTCTTTTCAAGACGGGTAATGTACTCCTTTAAGAAATATCCGAAATAGAAATTCTTATTGAAGGAATCCGCTTTCAGGTAATCCTCAATCAGAAATTTTAATTGAAGCAATTGCGAAATCAGTTTACTCTCCTCAGATTGACTTTCTTTTTGTTGTTTTCTGACTTGCCTTAATACTGACAGCATCTCCCCCCGCTTGGCAGGGTCCTTAGGTCCCGGGAACACGAGTGATTCGGCTATTTCCTCCGGACTATGCTTCTTTTCGATTTCCTTGTACGATTTCATATCCGCGATTTTTCTTTTCTGCACATTTAAAGTTAATGATGATCATTACCCGACGATCGTTACGCTGCATCCAGGTACATTTTGATCAGCTTCCTCGCACCCGGTTCAAATAGTATCATAAATCCATTGGGCCTTCTGTCCGATTTCACAGGGATGTATTGAAATCCGTACTTAGCCGGATAATGGTCTAATAAAGAACTCTTGGGCACTAAAAATACACATCCCTCATGCCCTCTTTTAAATGACTCCCTGCAAGCAAATGCAATTAAACACCCACCAATACAATCCAACCGCTTTTCCTTCCCTATATTTTCAGACGACACTTCCAGTAACTCAATTTCAATCGCGTCAGTAGCTTCATCGGTATGATCAATCAGGCACATCAGCCCTAAAATAATATCGTCTTCTTTAAGGCGTAATTTGTAGACTTCTTTTTGCCTATATTGGTTCCAGTTAAATTTATCGAATTGTTCCCGGCTCTTTTTCACCACCTTAAAATCAGCCAACGTCATTGGCTCGATCACAGCCATCAAATACGAATTAGTAAACACCTCTTTTAATTTTACCTCGAATTGAGCTATCTCCATGCCCTTTGTATTTCTAATCAAAAGTACAAAAAAAATTTACTCTTTTGTAAAGTATTTACATTTTTGTAAAGCTTTACAAAAGAGTAGAAAATCACAATTAATTGACTATCATTTACTTTTAAAAAAGACCTATTAAAGAACGTCTCTCTATATTATTTAAACGGAAGATTATGTTTTGAATCAGGCTCTCTCGGAGTTTCAGAAAGACTTACTACATCATCTTTAAGCAACAGATCAATCATCGACAAAATAATTGTATTCAGATCTGCAGGAACTTCCTTTTTATATTTACATGCAATAAAATCAACATATTCACTGATGGTCATCTTTCCGGTAGCATCCAGGAATACCATCTGAGGCCAGGGGTCAAGAGTGATCATCCGGGAAGCCTGAAAGTCCTGGATTGCAATCATTTCATTACTAAACCGGAACCACGGTCTTGTACGGAAAAAATAAGAATTTTTTATTCAGCCCCCCTGCCTATACTACCGCCACCCCAATCCCGGCGCAACATGCGTTAGGATAGACGACAGCACGTGCACATTGTAATCAACTCCTAATGTGTTGGGTATTGTTAAAAGAAGCGTATCCGCTTCCTGGATCGCTTCGTCTTTAGCCAGTTCTTTTATCAGTTGGTCCGGCTCGGCAGCATAACTTCTTCCAAAAATAGCACGCCTGTCACTTTCAATAAACCCTATCTTGTCCGTCCTGTCAGCTTCCCCCCCGAAGTAATACCTGTCCTGGTCGTTTACCAGCGCAAATATAGACCGGCTCACGGACACTCTCGGCTCACGCTGATGCCCGGCCTTCTTCCATGCCTCTTTATAGAGCCTTATTTGTTCTGCCTGTTGCACATGGAAAGGTTTACCGCTTTCATCATATTTCAGGGTGGAACTTTGAAGGTACATGCCGTTTTCTGCGGCCCAAACAGCTGTAGCATTGGACGCCGCTCCCCACCAAATCCGGTCCCGCAACCCTTCGGCATGCGGCTCCAGGCGCAGTAAACCCGGGGGATTCGGAAACATCGGATATGGGTTAGGCTGGGCAAACCCGACACCTTTTAACTTATCTAAAAATTCCAGGGCTTTACGACGTCCCATATCGGCATCCGTTTCCCCTTCTGCCAGCTCATAACCAAAATAACGCCAGCCATCAATGACCTGCTCCGGCGATCCTCTGCTAATACCCAACTGCAACCGGCCTCCCGAAATCAAATCCGCAGCCCCGGCATCTTCTATCATATACAGCGGATTCTCATAGCGCATGTCGATTACGCCGGTCCCTATCTCTATGCGGCTGGTCCTGGCGCCGATAGCCGCCAGCAGCGGAAACGGAGATGCCAGCTGAGCAGCGAAATGATGCACCCGGAAATAAGCGCCATCCAAACCGATTTCTTCGGCTGCAACCGCCAGATCGATCGACTGAAGCAGCGTATCCCCCGCTGTACGGGTTTCATAGGCAGCATTATTGGACCAGTGTCCGAATGATAAAAACCCTATTTTTTTCATACCACTCCTTTATGTGTAAAAAAGCGCCTTACAATTTCAGCAACCCCGACCTGTAAAGCGTATTCACCGGCTTGTTATCCCAGAAAAGTTCAAAATCCTCCAGGCCTGCCGCTTCATAACTGTCTTTGATCTCCTGCAACGTATAGGTTTTAGGGTTAGCTACCGCTACCTGCGCCAGCACGCCCGCCAGCCATTCCCCCTGTGGTGGTGGCACGCTGATATTCATCTTTTCTTTTTTATTCTGAAACGTGAAAGATGCCACCTCCCAGGTACTGCCCTTCTTGGATTTGGTGATCACTTCCATCGAAGGTTGTTTGCCCAGGTATACCACTTTGCTGGTAGGTTTGATAGTCCCAGCCTCTTCCTCTGTCAGCGCTTTGGTGATAAAATCCGGCGCCACACTGGTTTTCGGCACTTTGAAGTCAAACCATTTCTGCAACGGGTAATCCAGGCAGGCGCCATGCATGAAGTTGAGCAGCGACTTCTTCAGGCCGTAGCTAAAACTCTCATGGTCTGCCCCTGTGGGGTCGATATGCATAATATCGTTATTGGCGAAAGAACCGACCGCCTCGCTCTCTTTCTGCACGCTGAACTTCGCGGGCTCCAGTCCTACAGGGCTGTGGGCCGTCATGGTAAACTGGTGCCAGAAAGCAGATTGCAAAATACCTGCTGCAAACATCTGTCGCACCATTTCCAGCGAATCGATGGTCTCCTGCGCTGTCTGCGTGGGGAAGCCATACATCAGGTAGGCATGCACCATGATGCCTGCTTCGGTAAAATGACGGTTCACCCGCGCTACCTGCGCTACGGTGATCCCCTTCTGGATAAGGCCCAGCAAGCGGTCAGACGCCACTTCCAGTCCACCGGACACGGCGATGCAGCCGGACGCTTTGAGCAGCAGGCAGAGGTCGCGCGTGAAACTTTTCTCAAAGCGGATATTGGTCCACCAGGTGACGGTCAGCTTACGCCGGATGATCTCCAGCGCCAATGCCCGCATCAGTGCAGGCGGCGCGGCTTCGTCCACAAAATGGAACCCGTTCTGGCCGGTCTGCGCTATGATGGTCTCCATCCGGTCACACAGCATGGAAGCGGCTATCGGCTCATACACGCGTATATAGTCCAGCGAGATATCGCAGAAGGTGCATTTGCCCCAGTAGCAGCCATGGGCCATGGTCAGCTTGTTCCAACGCCCGTCGCTCCAGAGGCTGTGCATGGGGTTCACTACCTCAATGGCCGACACGTACTGGTCCAGCAGCAGATCGCTGTAATCCGGCGTACCTACCTGGCTCTGCTTGTAATCGTGGCAGGAGGCGTTGTTGACATAGGTCACCGCACCGTCCTGCAACAGGAAGGTACGTTTCAGTGCTTCGATGTTTTTCTGTCCCTGGAGGTATTGAAACAGGTTCTCCATGGGCGCTTCGCCGTCGTCGAGGGTGATGAAGTCGATAAATTCAAACACCCGTGGATCGCTGAGCGAGCGCAGTTCTGTATTCGGGAAACCGCCGCCCATAGCTATTTTCACCTGCGGGTAATGGGCTTTGATCCACTGCCCGCAGCGAAAGGCGGCGTACAGGTTACCCGGAAAAGGAACAGAAATAGCCACCAGTGAGGGCTGTACCGCCTCCATCCGGGCAGCCAGCAGGTCTGTCAGGATGTGGTCTATATAAGTATACCCTTCGTGAAGGGCGTCATACAGTTCATCGAAACTGTTGGCGGAACGGCTTAACTTTTCGGCATAACGGCTGAAGCCAAAGTGCGGGTCCACACATTCCATAATGAGGTCCGACAGGTCCTCCAGGTACATGGTGGCCAGGTGTTTGGCCCTGTCCTGCGTGCCCATGGACCCAAAAGCCCAGTGCAGATCGTCCAGCTGGGCAAACCGCGACGCTTCCGGCAGAAAATCGCGTTTGCTGATCTGGTGCGCCAGCGTAGGGTTTCTGCCCTGCAAAAACAAAATAACCGCGTCAATAGTGTTCACATAGTCGTCCTGCAGCGCAATGATCCGGGCGACATTCTCCGAAAGTTCCGCCCGCGGCTCCGCCCCGATGCTGTCAAACAACTGCTGCAACCCCTGTTTTGAAAATAAAGCCAGCGTGACTTCAATACCCAGGTCAGCCTGGAAAGCACTGATCCCTTTAGTGTTCAGGAACCCCTTCAGGTAGGCTGTGGCCGGATATGGCGTGTTCAGCTGCGTAAATGGCGGTGTTATTAAAAAAACAGAATGACTCAAAACAGGTTATTTTAAAACGCAAAGGTAGGTCATATTAATGAAAGATAGCAGGGCTGCGGATGTACGCATGAAAACACAAACAACCAGTTTACTTCTTCCGATGTTGCCCTCACTGCTTTTAGGGACCAGGAACACAGGCTTTTGCAGATGCCCTCTCCTGTTATGTCCTTTGGTACTTTTCATTGTTTTTCTTTTTCATTTTTTACCCTTCGGGCGATGACCGCCTGGCTTCTGTAGCGTGTAGGCGTTACAGTAGCCTCGCGTAGTCGCCATGTACAGGCCATCTGTCGCCTTGCATCCGGAGCCAAATAAGTTTCAGGTCCAAATTCATCATTCACCATTCTCAAAGTCCATACATCCGGACAATAACAGTGCAAAACATCTTTGCGCTCTTTGCTCCTTGTATGCTTTGCGAGAAAAAATATTACCGGCGCTCAACCGCAGCGCCATCATACTGATGTACATCCATAAAAAAGGAGATGAACAGCAGCTGTTCATCTCCCTATATTTTTAAAACACCGTCTTACTAAAATTTCACGCTGCCTCCCAGTGTTATCCATCTGCCGGGCATAGGCACCGCGCCGGCTTCCACATAGGTCACGTCCAGCAGGTTATTGGCATCTGCATACACCTGGAAACGGCTTTGCTGGTAAGCGATACGGGCATCCACCACGGTATAGTCCTTATAGTTGATACGCATATTGTAACGCGCTGTGGCAGACACCATCCAGTGCTGCAACAACGAAGCCCTTACACCGGCGGTAAGCTGATGGCGCAGACTTTCGATCACATAACGGGAAATCTTTTTACGGTTGTCATCTCCCTTAAATGAAGGCGACAGATAGTTATAACCGGCGTTGGCGGCAAAGCTGTTAAACACCCCGGAAGCAAAAGTAGTAGCATAACCGGTCTGCAATGAAAATCCTTTAGTGTCTGCCCGCTGGAAATTCTGCGGCTGCCATGGCTGCGGCAGGCTGTCTTTCACATAATCGATAAAATCGGATATCTGGCGGTAAAAAACACTGCCGGAATAGGAGAACTTACCGCTGTACTTACGGATACCGGCTTCCATGTAGGTAGCTTTCTCTACGCCCAAATTAGCATTCCCGAGGATAGCGGGACTTTTATAATACAGGTCGGTATACGTTGGTAAACGTTGTGCCGTCCCGATATTGGCATACAGCTTCAGATCGGAAGTGAGGTTAAAACCTGCATCTGCGCCGGGGAAGAACTGCCAGCCATAGGCAGAGTTATAGTTCAGGTAACCACCGACGGAAAAGCTGAACCGTTTGTCGGCCTTGCTTTTATACTCACCGTAGATACCGATATTGGTACGTTCGTGAATACCAAGATTATTACTGTTGATAGCTTCATAACGCGCTTCAGCGCCAGCGCCGAAAGAGCCGATGGCCGTTTCAAAACGGTTGTTCAGCTCCACGTCCACGATGTTGTTGTCGTGCAGGTTGGCGCCTGCTTTATTTTGTTTAACATAGAGATAATTGTCCTCCGTATAACGGTAACTCACCCGCGGGGTCATCTCCCATTTTTTGCTGATCTGTATTTTATCGCTGACGGCCGCCAGGAAAGTTTTCACGGATTCTTCCGATTCTTTGTCGCCAGGAGCGGCATAAAATCCGTTGGCGCCGTAGCTGTTTTTCACGAAACCGGCCAGCGCGCGGATATCGTGGTTGGCCGACGGCTGAAAGGCGCCCTGGTAAAACGCCCGGTAGTTGTCATACGCCGTGTTGTAGCGGTAACCGTTGCCGCTGTTGGCACTGAGCGACAGCGACTGGCCTGCGTTGCCGGTCATCAGTGTGCCGGTGGCGCCGATACCGTACCCGCTGTACAATTTGTTTTTTTCGTCTTTTTTGAAGCTGCTGCCGGCGTTGGCGCGGACGACTGCGCCCGTTTCCTTTGGCTGACGGGTGATGATGTTGATAGCGCCGTTGAGGGCGTTGATACCGTATACCCTTGCCGCCGCGCCCCGGAGTACTTCGATGTGGTCCACATCGTTGAGGTCAACGGGCAGGTTCATCATATTGTGACCGGTTTGCGGATCGGTGATTTTGATACCGTTCAGCAGCACCAGCGTCTGGTCGAATGTACCGCCATCGATGCCGATATCTGCCTGTACGCCTCCCGGGCCGCGCTGACGCACGTCCAGGCCGGGCACAAAGGCCAGCACTTCATTGATGGAAGTAACCGCCAAAGCGTCTATCTGCCTGCGGCTGATGATGGTAATATTGCGGTTGGCCGCCTTTAAAGGCGCTGCCAGCCTGTTCTCATGAACAATCACCTCGTCGAGGTTATGGGTGGCCATGGCAGTGTCGGGGCGCTGCTGGGCGGCTGCCCGGCCACACAGGCCCATCAGCAGGAATATGAAAATTGTACGACTAGTCGAATGAATGTGCATTCTGTTAAAATTGGTCAAAGCGGCGCAAAAGTACAGAATTATTTACAACCGCCCCGCAGCGCATCCTGTACTGTCCTGTCCGCCGGTCATATTTTCTTCCGGGTATAAATATTAGACATTAACTTAACGGCACTGCTTACTCCTAAAAGCTTTATCATGAAATTCCACGTATATCCTTTACTGATCTTGCTTTGCTGTCTCAGCGCATTACCCGGCCACAGCCAGCTGCCTGCCAACCCGGCGCTGCTGCAAAACCGGTGGACGGCCTCCTGGATCAGCTGTCCAGGCATCGCCCAGCGGGCCTATGGTGTCTATCATTTCCGTAAGGCGGTCACCCTGGCGGCTAAACCATCAAAATTTATTGTGCACCTGACAGCCGATAACCGCTACCGCTTTTTTGTGAACGGTCAGGCGGTATGCATTGGCCCTGCGCGCGGGGACCTCTACAACTGGAATTACGAATCGGTGGACATCGCCCCTTACCTGCAGGCAGGCAATAACACGCTGGCCGCCTTGGTCTGGAATATGGGTGAACATGCGCCGGTAGCGCAGGTGTCCAACCAAACCGGCTGGCTGTTGCAGGGAGACGGCGAGGCGGAAAAGGCCGTCAATACCAACAGCAGCTGGAAAGTATATCACGATACCGCTTATACCCCCTGTTCCCTCGACAATGGCGCACGGATGCGCAGCTATATGGTGGTAGGTCCGGGCGACCGGGTGCAAGGCTCAGCCTATCCCTGGGGCTGGGAACTATCGGGCTACGATGACAGCGGCTGGAAAACCGCCAGCGTTCTCACGCACCCTGCCTCTTTCGGCTACGACAGCGATAACCGCTGGACGCTGGTGCCCCGCAGCATCCCGCTGATGGAAGAAGTGCCGGAGCGTATGGGCGCCGTACGGCGCAGCAGCGGTATCACGCCCGTTGCCGGCTGGCCCGGCCGGCCAGGTACACTCGAGATACCCGCTCATCAGACCGTCAGCATACTGGTAGACCAGACCTACAACACATCCGCCTACCCACAGCTGACCGTGTCCGGCGGCAAAGCGTCGAGCATTAAAATGACTTACGCAGAAGCGCTGTTCCGCAACCATCAAAAAGCTAACCGCAACCAGGTGGAAGGCATGGAGATGATCGGCAACTACGACATCTTTGAGCCCGACGGCGGCGACCACCGCACTTTCCGGCCCCTATGGTTCCGTACCTACCGCTACCTGCAACTGGATATCACCACCGGCGACCAGCCGCTCCGCATCGATGACCTCTATGGTATGCGCACCGGTTACCCGTTTGAAGAAAAGGCTGCTTTCAGCAGCAACGATACTACGCTGACGGCTATATGGAACATCGGCTGGCGTACCGCCAGGCTCTGTGCCGGCGAAACGTACTTCGACTGTCCTTACTATGAGCAACTGCAATACGAAGGCGATACCCGCATCCAGTCACTCATCTCCCTCTATGTCGCCGGCGACGACCGGCTGATGCGCAAAGCCATCCACGATTTCTACTGCTCCCGCGTGCCCGAAGGGCTTACGCAGGGCCGCTACCCAAGCAACCGTCTCCAGGTGATCCCTCCTTTTTCCCTTTACTGGGTGTCTATGCTGTACGATTACTGGATGCACCGGAAAGACGATGTTTTCCTGCAACAGTATCTTATGGCTGCCCAGGGCGTGCTGGACTGGTACGAGCGGCATATAGACAGCAGCCGCATGATGCTGGGGCCTATGCAATGGTGGGGCTTCACCGACTGGAACACCGCATTCCCCGGCGGAGTGCCCGATGGCGCCACCAACGGACATTCTGCTGTGATTACCCTGCAATATGCGTATACGTTACAACAGGCCGCAGCACTGTTTAGCGGCTTCGGTAAACAGGCGCTGGCACAACATTACGGCCGCCTGGCGCAGCAGCTTACCCAAAGCGTGTACCGTCAGTGTTTTGATCCGGCCCGCAATGCCATGGCCAATACACCGGAGAAAAAGACTTTCAGTCAGCATGCAGGCATCATGGCGGTGCTATCAGGCGCTATTCCGGTCAACCAGCAACAGGCGGTCCTCCGCCGCCTGATGACAGATACAACACTGAGCCAGGCTACCTTCTACTACCGGTTTTACCTGAACCAGGCATTGAAGAAAGCAGGCATGGCCCATCAGTATTATGGTCAGTTACAACCCTGGCGCGATATGCTGGCCATGGGGCTTACCACCTTTGCAGAAAATCCGGAACCGACCCGCTCCGACTGTCATGCGTGGAGCGCCAGTCCCAATTATGATTTTCTTGCCACTATCTGTGGTATTGTTCCGGCGAAACCCGGCTTTGCAAAGGTGAAGATTGCGCCCGCCCCCGGTGAGCTACAACAGGTAAAAGGCCGTATGCCGCATCCTATGGGCGATATAACGGTATCGCTTGTACGAAAAGGTACGCATGGCATTACCGCAGACATTACGCTGCCGGCCGGACTGGATGGGGTGTTTGTGTGGGAAGGAAAAGAGAAGGCGTTACACGGCGGTCAGCAAACAGTTACATTCTGATATACAGGAATTTTCAGATGCTGGAATTTGAGATTCCTGGAGCGTCATCCGAAGATCCCGGAATCTCAAATTCCAGCATCTGAAAATTAAAAGATAGATTCAAAATTTCCGTCCGTCATTACCTGCTCCAAACGTGCGCCTAATGCCTTTTTCTGCGCCCAGTACATGCTTCCGCCCGTACTAATGCGTTTTACGCCCAGCGAGGTCAGTTCATCGAGCCCCGGCAGGCCTTTCATGGCAAGGACGTTCACCGGCAATTTCGTGGCGGCTACCACCGCCTGTATGTCTGCAGCATCCTTGATAAACGGTACAAAGAGACTGTCGGCGCCGGCATGTTCGTATAGTCGTGCACGTTTGAACGTTTCTTCCAGTTTACCGGGGACGTCCAGCAGGAAGGTATCCGTACGGGCATTGATAAAGAGATGTTGCCCTTTTGCGGCCAGGTGGCTTTTGATAGCGGTGATTTTTTTCACAAAATCATCGGCAGGCAGCAGGGCCCTGGTGCCGGAAGGAGCGGAATCCTCCAGGTTAATGCCGGCCACGCCGGCTTCCACCAGTTGATCGATATTGGCCAGCAGTCCCTCCAGGGTATCGCTGTAACCGGCTTCTATATCGGCAGACACCGGCACCTGTACACTTGCCACAATGCGGCGGATGACATGCAGCAGTTCCCCGAAAGAAATGTTTTGCCCGTCGGCATAACCCAGTGTATCCGCGATGGCGGAGCTGGAAGTAGCAATGGCTTTAATGCCTTTTTCCTGCATCACGAGGGCGCTGGCCACGTCCCATACGTTACTCAGCAACAGCGGGGTATCCTGGTGATGTAATTGTTTGAATCGTTCGAAAGCAGACATGGTTTCCTGTTTATAAATGATTAACATGAAATGTGCCGGAGATGACCGTCACCGCTTCTCCGCGGAGCAGCACACGGTCCCCTTTCAGTTCTACCTCCAGTTCACCTCCCCTTGCAGAAGCCTGGTAGGCGTTAAAAGTAGTTTTACCCAGCTTGTCCGCCCAATAGCGGGCAAGGCAGCAGTGCGCAGAGCCGGTCACAGGATCTTCGTTGACGCCCAGTGGTACGGCAAAATAGCGGGACACAAAATCATAGGGACTGTCACTGTCGCCCGGGGCAGTAATGACCACCGGATAGGACTCCAGCAGGTGGAAGTCAGGCACGAACTGTGCGACCGCGCCGGCTACCGGCAGTTCCACGATATAACGGTCATGACTATACACCGCATAGTTGTAGTTGTCCTGGAACAGCTGGCGTAAGGCCGTAGGCAGTACCACGTCTTCATAAGTCCGGGCGGGGAAGTCCAGTTCGATCAGGTGGTCCTTGCCGGTGGCTGTCAGCAGGCCGCTGCGCACTGTATAAAAACGTAATGGCGTGTCTTTTGGTTCCAGCCCGTTGCTCCAGAGCACATGTGCGCTGGCCAGCGTGGCATGGCCGCAGAGCGCTATTTCCAGTTTGGGCGTAAACCAGCGGAGGCTGTAGCCGTCGGCCTGTTTCAGCAGGAAAGCGGTTTCAGCGAGGTTGTTTTCCGCGGCGATGGCCAGCATTGTTTCATCGGGCAGTGGTGTCTCCAGCAGACATACTCCGGCCGGATTGCCGGAGAAGGGTTTATTGGTAAAAGCATCTACCTGGAAGAAGCGGATATCCATATCGTGGGAGATTGTTGAGCAGCAAAAATGCGACAATTCCCCCGCCTAAAACAGACGCAGTTTTTTATTTTTTAACCATATCAGATGAATTGGTTACATCCGGTAACAGACCGCGTTGATATTCATCCCGGCGCCTACGGACGCGAATACGATCACGTCGCCCGGATGCAGGGTATGCTCCGGCAGCTCGCCTTTGCGGACCATGTCAAACAGGGTGGGAATGGTAGCCACGGAGCTGTTGCCCAGCTCATGAATGTTCATGGGCATTACGCTGGCGAGGTCCGGTGCCAGGTCGTACAATTTGTACATTGCTTTGATGATCGCTTCATCCAGCTTTTCGTTGGCCTGATGGATGAATATTTTCTTTATCTGGGAAATGGGGATACCGGTAGCGTCTATGCAGGATTTGATGGCTTCAGGCACATGTTTGAGGGCAAACTCGTACACCCGCCGTCCCTGCATTTTTACGTATTTGATACCACTATCGTCTTCAGGGGAGTTAGAGACGCCGGTGCTGATGTAGTTTAGTTCCTGTATCGCGTAGGTTTGCGCAGCAGAAGAGAGAATGCCCGGACCACCGGCCGTCGCCTCCGCGGCCTCCAGCACCATGGCGCCGGCGCCATCGCTGAAGATCATGCTGTCGCGGTCATGGCCGTCCAGCACTCGGCTCAACACCTCTGCCCCGATGACGAGGCACCGTTTGGCGACGCCTGCGCGGATGAAGGCATCGGCCTGTATGACGCCCTGTAGCCATCCGGGGCAGCCAAAGAGAATATCGTAAGCCACGCAGTTGGGATTACGGATACCCAGTATATGTTTTACACGGGCCGCCAGTGAAGGTACGGCGCCCGATTGTATAGAACCCTGTTCCACGTCCCCGAAGTTATGCGCCACAATCAGCTGATCGATGGTTTCGGGGTCTGTGCCGGCATCTTCCAGCGCTTTTTGCGCAGCCCACGCTGCAATTTCAGAGGTATGCTGATCATCCGTTACATAACGGCGCTCGCCAATACCGGTGATCTGCCGGAACTTATTAACGATTTCTTCGCCCGGTGTGTCAATAACCACCTGCTGGGCATCATAAAAGCGATTGGGAATAAAATCCCTGTTCAGTTTAGCAACTGCGGGAATAAAGCTGCCGGATCCTTTAATAATAGTGTTGATCTTGTCCAATGTCTGAGTTTAATTTTTTTGATAAAAAGGTAAATAGGTTCACAGTCCCTACACGCACTTCATCCGGTTGCAGGGCGGATGGCACGTACCCTTCTAATGCATATAGTGTGCAGAAAAAATCCTGCCGGCTTACCCGGCTAATCAGACTTCGAAAGCAAATATATCCACCTGAAGGTACTTTTTTTGACCGATAAAAACTAATACGAGCCGGACAATATCTGACCGCAGTGCCGGAAAGACGGCCCGATTTTTTGTTAACTTTAAATCCAAACACTTATAAACCATATCAATATGACAATCCAGGAAATCGCTCAACGCCTCGCGGCTTATTGCGAAAAGGAAGACTACACAGGCGCCCACAAAGAGCTGTATGCGGAAGACGCCATCAGCATTGAACCGGAAGCCATGGGTGGCTTTGAGAAAGAAACCAAAGGCCTGCAAAACATCATCCGTAAAGGAGAGCTGTTTATGGACCTGATAGAAGCATCCTATGGCGTAAAAATATCGCCTCCGCTCATCGCTGGTAATGCTATCGCTTTCACGCTTGCCATGGACACGAAGTTTAAAGGCAGAGAACGCGCTACCTTCGAAGAACTCTGCGTGTACGTGGTAAAAGACGGAAAGGTCATTTCAGAGCAATTCTTCTTTTGAACTGAATACGCTCCTGAACAGAATAGCCCGGGGCCATTGCTCCGGGCTATTTTGTTCAGGAGACGGCAGCCGCCGACATCTCCTCCTCGTACGCTTTCCTGACCACCTTCGCCGTCTTATGATCGCCGGTATGGCTCCATCCAGGCGGCATAACGATATACAGCAGTTTGTTGACAATTCCCGGCGCCCTGCGGATATCTTTCCACAGACAGTACAGCTCACCAAAATAGACATCCAGCAAATTTCCCGGATTCATCTCCCGGGTGATACCATACTGTATCTTCACCTCTTTTTTCTCCGGCTGGAAAGTGCCAAATACCTTATCCCATATATTGAGCAGGTTGCAAAAATTGGTATCCATATATTCCGGGTTCTTCGCATGGTGTACCCGGTGGTACGACGGCGTAAGTATAATCCGGTTCAGGAACCCCATCCTGCCGTCCGGCAGAATGTTCTCCCCCACATGGATAAAGGCGCCCCAGGTGCCGTCTATAAACATGATCAGGAACAACATCGGCGGGTTCACACCGGCCAGTATACAGATGGAAGTGCGGATCACGTCCGCATACGGCGCCTCCAGGAAAAAGTGCGCATAGGTAACAGACAGGTTCATCGCCACCGGCGCATGGTGCGTGGAATGCAGACACCAGAAAATACGGACCTTATGCCCCAGGTAGTGATAAATAAAATGAGCGAACTCCCATATCACATAGCCATAGATAAACCAATACCAGGTAAACGTGGTCTGAAAGGGCGCTATTTTCTCAAATACCCCGATACAAAATGCGATGGCAGCTATGGAAATAAACCGGGAGATAAATCGATTAAGCACAAAGATCAGAAAAGGAATTTTGTAGTCTTCTATCTTAAAACGCTTGTAAATCAATGCACGGGTGATTTCTATCAGCAACAGCAACGGGATCACCGGTGAGATCACCCAAAGGATACCGTTGAATGTGAGCAACGAGGAATAATTGCCGGTACGGTACAGTTCAAGGAGGTTTCCGATACCCAGGAAAGAAATCACCTCCTGGTACAAAGTCTGGAAAATGGCCATAACAGGATAATTAAAAAAGATCAGTAACGCGGAAAAACTTCTCCCGGAAAATAATATAAATTCGGGAAGATTTTACCCGAAATTGTTCTTATGAGAAAATTTTCCATCCTGCTGGCTTTACTATTGTCTGCAACCCTCCTCAGCTCCGCCCAGACTACCGATTCCATCCGTACCTCCTGGGGACACCTGTACTATCATCTTTATGGCAAAGGAGAACCGGTCCTTGTATTATCCGGCGGACCGGGCAATTCCTGCCTGCAACAGGCGGGCGTGGCAACGGAACTGGGCAAAACGCACCAGGCCATCCTGCTGGAACAAAGAGGCACCGGCCTTTCCATACCGGTGCCGCTGGACTCCACCACCATCAACCTGAAAGCGGCCGTCGACGATGTGCGCCTGTTGCTGGACCATCTGCGCCTTCCCCGCGTGACCATCTACGGCCATTCCTGGGGCGCCATGCTGGCCATGAACTTCGCCGTTACCTACCCGCAGCGGGTGAAGAAACTGGTGCTCGCCTGCCCCGGCTATTACAAATTCGATCCCGGCTTTTTTGCCACCCACATCAACAACCTCAAGGTGAGAATGGGCCTGTCTGACATCAGCCGCTATGATTCACTCGAAAAGAAAATCAGCGCACGTCAGGCCACCAAAGCAGATTCAGCTGAATACAACCGCATCATCCGCATGTCCTATATCTTTGACAAAAGGATGATCGACAGCATGCTCAAACAAATCGATGTAGCACCTTCCAACACCACCATGCAGGGACTCATGATCCAGGACCTGAACCGCATCCACTATGATCTGAGTAAAACCCTGCCCCGGTACAAAGGCCCTATGTACGTGATCGGCGGCGCACAGGACGCCCTGTCATTCTATACCTACGAGCTGAAACAAATACACCCCGCAGCCATCCTTTACTGGATACAGGGCTCCGGCCATTTCCCCATGTTTGAACAACAAAAGGCATTCTTTGAAACGCTGAAAAAAACATTGTAATGATTGCGGGCCCGCGGACCTGTGAATTTTCGGATTCGCAGCCCACGGCGTGGGCCCTGGGCTGCGCCGTTCGGACCCGCGCGCCGGATAGGTTGCCACAATATGAAAATTTCTATTATCTTGTTGCCCAAGTTAATCTAAACCCGTTGTCAAATCCAATTAAAAGAGCATTGGCCCGGCTGGTAATCCGGATGTCTGACCGCCTGTCATCCCGCCCGGACAAAAATGCGGTATTCAAATCCCTGTCGCAACTGCACGACCGTATCCTGAAAGGGAAAAAGGATAGCGGCTTGCTGGTGCCGTTTGACCTGCAACAGGGCCGTTTCATTATTTTCTCCGACCAGCATAAAGGCTGCCGGGATGCCGCTGATGACTTCAAAAGCGCGGCAGACGCCTATATAGATGCCCTGCAACATTATTACGATCATGGCTATACGTTGATTAACCTGGGCGATTGCGAAGAACTCTGGGAAAACAAGCCCTCGGCTGTGATGCAATACAACAACCCGCCGCTACAGGCTGAGGCACGTTTTCTTCAGAAGAAACGTTACTACCGCATCTTCGGTAACCATGACCTGGAATGGTATTACGTAGTGCCCCGCCGCCAGTTCCTGCAACCGCTGTTTGGCAAAAAACTGCGGGTTTACGAAGGACTGGTACTACAAACGCAGTATAACGGCAACGCCCATAGGATTTTTCTGGCGCATGGCCATCAGGGCGACAAACGAAGCGACGGCAATGCCTTCAGCAAGTGGTTTGTGGCAGCCATCTGGACGCCGGTGCAACGATTCCTGGATATACATCCCGATACCCTGGCAGCATCCTTTGACCTCGTAGACGCCCACAACATCATTATGTATGAATGGAGCGTGCAGCTACCACGCACATTATTTATCTCCGGTCATACACACAAACCTGTCTTTGCCTCGCTGGACCATATTGACCGGCTCAGCAAACAACTGGAACGGGCCATGGCGGATAATGACCAGAACGCCATCACCGCGCTGCAAGCCGAGCTGCGCCGGCGGCAGGAGGAATATGCCGGTAAACAGTTTGTTAAAACCATGGCCTTTCCCACCTATTTCAACACCGGCTGCTGCTGCTTCAGCGATGGCGACATCACTGGCATAGAGATCGCCGACGGCTTCGTCCGCCTCATCAAATGGAGCCGTAAAAACAATACCGCTACCCATCGCAGCGTGCTGGAGGAAGCTCCCCTGTACTATCTTTTTGATCAGCTTCAGCCCGGCGCCTAAACGATCCGTTAATTGCAATTTCTTTAGCAAAGCGGCAAGAACAATAAAAAATACTGAAGTGCTATGATTGCAGCACTGAAAGGATATTCCCCGCGGGGTCTGCAAACCAGGCGATAGCCATCCCCCGCTCTTTATCCCGGAAAATGCCTTTTTCATCGGTTCCTATTTCACCTTCATATTGCAGGAAACGGATGCCTTTCTGCGTAAGCTGTTCCACAGCATCATCCACATTGTCTACAATGAAGTTCAGCACCGTAAAGGTTGCCGGTTCGTGATCAGGCTTGGAATACAGAAACACTTTGGGTCCGCTGTCTACCTTTAACTCCAGTCCCTCGGCTGTTTCGGAGACAGCCAATCCTACTTTGTCATGGTAAAACTGTTTGGCCTGCTGCAGATCATTGACGGAAAAGCTGCTGAAGGCTCCTGCATGTTTAAGCATAAGCTAAGGTTTTAAAAAATGAGGAATACCTCTGCTCCACAATTTTTTAACCAGAAAACGCATCGCTCAGGATGAGGTCGCAATTTTTAGGGTTATTTGTAAAAATAAAAAAGGCAGCAGGCCATTAACCATACAACACCTGCTGCCTGTAAGCCACCAATGCTGCCTTATGCCAGCAGTGCCGCTGCTGCAGTATCGAGATAAAAGGTACAATGCGGATGTTGTTGCAGAATACTGGCCGGGAACAGGTTGCTCACCGGTTGTTCCAGGCTGTTTTTGACAGCCCTCGCCTTTCTTTCGCCAGGCACGGAACAGATGATCTGTTTAGACAGCATAATCTGATGTACCGACATGCTGATGGCCTGCGCCGGTACATCGGCCGCTGTTGCAAACCACCCTTCGTTGGCCTGCTGTTGCCGGCAGGCATCATCGAGGTTGACCACCAGGTAGGGCGCTTTGGTGGTAAAATCGGCCGGAGGATCATTAAAAGCGAGGTGGCCGTTCTCTCCTACGCCCACCAGGGCTACATCTATAGGATGCGCCTGTATCAAGGCCGCCAGCCGGGCGATTTCTGCCTCGGGATCTGTTTCTCCGTCGATCAGATAAGCAGCTTTCAGCGGGCTCACCTCTTGCAGAAAACGTTCTTTCAGGTATTTCCGGAAGCTGGCCGGGTGCGTCACCGGCAGCCCGATATATTCGTCGAGGTGGAACATCACCACCTTGCTCCAGTCGATGTCTGCCGTTATCAGTTCACGAAGGGTTTCAAACTGACTGGTACCGGTGGCGAGGATCACGTTCGCCTGTCCTTCTTCATGGATAGCCTGGTTGATCAGGGCAGCCGCATCCTGGCCGGCTGTCACCCCTAATTCCTGCGGGTTGTTGGATCGGATGATTTTCATGTATATGCTTTTTTTAGTCGTGACGATTGAATTGTTCGTTTCCGGGAGATGATCACCTTTTGTTCACTACGCCGGTGGTGCCACCCTGTGCCAGGGAGATATCTACCGGCTGGTTTTTCTTCCACGATCCCCCGGTGAAATCAGGGACATCAATGGAATTGGAGCGGTGGCCGACAGACCATTCACTGAGCGGCCATACGGCGCTCCAGGTGGCGGCGTCATAGACGTCCATGTCCATCGGCAAGCCATTGCGCAAACAGTCGATCAGGCGCCAGTCCATCATAAAGTCCATGCCGCCGTGACCCCCCACCTGTTTGGCCATCTCTCCTACTTTGCGGACGATGGCCGGCATATACTGCTCTTCCAGTTTTTTGAAATCGGCGTCGTTGAGCCATCCTTCATGGCTGGTGGCGATACGGGCGGGCAACGGATATTTCTGCGCGGTGGCTTTGGTGCCACTGACCAGGTGAATGCGGGAGTAGGGCCGCGGGGAGGTCACGTCATGCTGCACCATAATGGTTTTGCCTTTACGCGTGCGGATCGTGGATACATTCATGTTACCCCGGAAATGGGCGTTGGTGAACTGCTGAAAGAAATTATCTTTTGCTGCCAGTTCCACCGCGCGGTCATGCATCATAAAATCGTTGGACGAAACAGACACCAGGTACTCCATGCTGTCGCCCCGGTTGATATTGAGCACCTGGCATACCGGTCCCAGTCCATGTGTAGGATAGAGATTGCCGTTATGTTTGGCGTTTTCGCGGAGGCGCCAGTTGTCATACCGTTTTGTTCTGTCGAACATGCTTTCGAAGATATCGTGGATATAGGCGCCTTCGCAGTGGATGATTTCTCCGAAGAAGCCCTGGCGGGCCATGTTAAGGGTAAGCAGTTCAAAAAAATCGTAGCAGCAGTTCTCCAGCATCACGCAGTGTTTGCGGGTGCGTTCGGATGTTTCCACGAGGCGCCAGCAGTCTTCCAGCGTATAGGCAGCCGGTATTTCCGTGGCCACATGTTTGCCGTGTTCCATGGCGTATACGGCGATGGGCGTATGCAGTTCCCATGGGGTGGCGATATATATCAGGTCGATATCGTCCCGTTCGCACATTTTTTTCCAGGCATCGGCGGAACCCGTGTATTCGTGGGGGTGATAGCCGCTATTGGCGATCCGTTTTTTGGCTTCCGCTATTTTTTCCGGGCGGATGTCGCAGAGGGCTTTTATTTCGATGCCCTGCAGCCAGGTGATACGCTCCACGGCCGCCCCGCCCCTGTTGCCCAGTCCAACGTACCCGATGCGGACGGTATCGATTTTGGGTGCGGCATAGCCGCACATATTAAAGCGTTGCTTACGGGCTTGTTGCGCCTGTTGCAGCAGGTTGTCCGGTATACCGGCGGCATGGGCTGTTCCGATGCCCGGCAATACGGCGCTGCCGGTAAGACCGATACCGGCGAGGCCCGCCAGTTTGAGAAAATCCCTGCGGTTATTTTTCATATGCATATTATTTTTCTACGTTATAGTTGTTATCTGCGGTGCGGACGATGAGCTGTCCGCGCTGGCGGCACCGTTTGCGTAGTTCCTGGAACTCGTCGCGGTAGAATTTAAGCGGCAGCCCGTTGATAGGGTTGCCGGACATGTCTACCGGCGCTATCAGCTCCACTTCCCGACCGGTGAGTGCGGCGGCCAGCGACACGTCGCCCCATGGCAGGATGCCGGGCACGTGGATGGCCATGTTAAAATAATCGACACCCTGCCTGTTGGCAAACTGGTAACTGACAGGACTGTTATGTGCTACCACTTTGTGCACGCCGCTTTCCAGCGCGGCCGCAAAAAGACTGGCCATACCGGTTTCCTTATATCCCTCGAGTGTAATGCGTTTCACGCCGTAGTGGCTACGGAGAAAGCCTGTCAGCAACCGCAGGTCGTTGGTCCATTTGCCTTGCAGGGTATGCCCCAGCCAGAGCGCACTGCGTGACAAGGTGTGAAAACGCGGCAGGCTGCCATCTGTTTTAGCAGCCACTTCGGAGCTTTGTTCGCCGGTCCCCCACAGGTCGGCCAGTACCAGGCCATAACCTTTCGCCAGCAGCTCGTCGATGCGGGCGGAAGGGATACTGTCTTTCCCGCCGCTGTGGGTTAGTACCACGTAGCCGTTTTCCCGTTTGCGGGGTTTACGGTGCAGCAGCGGCAGCAGTTCTCCGTCCGTTGTCTCCAGCGCCAGTCTGTCCCATCCTTCTTCCGGCGTATAGGTATGTATTTTTTTCAGTTGCAGCGGTTGTTCTGCTTTCAGTACTGTTTTTAAGGCGGCTCTTTTTTCTTTCACATCCAGGCGGTCGTGGCCCAGCATGTTGGCGCGCCATTCGCTGCCTGCCTGGCGGCACCAGGCGGCGGTGCTGAGCACATTACTATCCCGCTGCAAGGCCGGAAATGTGAGCAGTTGTCGTTCGGGCAGCAATGCCGTATTGGGCAGCGGCACCGGTTCACCGTTGCCGGTATGTTTCAGGTGCAGGTCAAACCAGCCCAGCATGGCGCTGCGTATTTCCGGCCAATAGCCGTGGGTGGCGTTAAAGAGCTGGTATTGCAAACGGTCGCCGGCCTTCAGCAGCCGGAACAATGGCGCAGCCGCTTTATAGCTGCGCAGCATCTCCGAAGGATAAAATGATTTGCTGACGTCTTTTTCGGCGTTGCATATCTTCAGTGCCCTGGGCGCCGCCATAGCGAGGATGCCGGCTTCTTCGGTGAAGGTGAGTCCGGAGGGCAACAGCTCACACACACAGTTACTGTTAAGGATATACGCTTCGAAAGTGCCTACGCTGACCACCGGTACCGCTGCTTTAATTCGTTCATCCATGGCCGTTAGCCACATGGTCTGGTTCCCTCCGCCGCTGGCGCCGGTGGCGCCGATCCGTTTTTTGTCGGTCTGTGGCAGGCTGCACAGCAGGTCTACCCCCCGCATGTTGTCTGTCAGCTGCATACCCATCAGGGTGGCGCCGGCATTCATCAGGGAAGCGCCGAGGTTAGCGCCGTGATATTCGGCCGCACCGGGCGTAGTAGTTCGCTCCCCTGCCCCCCAGGCGTCGATATTCAGGCAGATATAGCCATGGCTGGCCAGTTCATGAGCGGTGGCCTGCACCATCTCACCGGTACGGGCGCCGGGCCAGTGGCCGTGCATATTGATCACCGCAGGGAAAGGACCCGGACCGTCCGGCATATACAGATTGGCGGTAGCGTATACACCGGGCCGGGTCTGGAAAGCGATATTACGGATGCTGTATCCCTGCTGCTGTACGCGGCCGGTTTCTTTTGTATCGAGTGGCAACGTATGGTCTTCCTGCATACCGGTCTCCCGGACGATCCTTTCACGCAGCTCCTGCCGCCAGGCGGCCCACCCTTCGGTGGTTTGCGGAAGCGTGGTATACCGCTGAAAGGCGGCAGCTGCTTCCAGCTTCAGCTGCCTGCCGGCAACATCTTCCCGTTCTGCGGGAAGCACTTTGGGCAACGGCGGCCCTACAGCCAGAAAAAGCGAAGACATGACCATGAAAAACTGCGCTATCGTATTCAACATCCAATGAATTTAACTATTTAAAACAAGGCTATTCCACGTCCCACCACAAACGGGTGGCGACGTTATCGGGGCCGCCCAGCAGCTGTATCCCTTTCTTCAGCTCGGCGCCGTTGGTGGTCGCTTCTGCAGAAGGGTAAGGCAACCGTTTGATGAAGGCGCCGGCAGGCAGGTCTGCATTGTCCGACTGTAATACCGGGTACATCTTCGGGTAACCGCTGCGGCGGAATTCAGCCCAGCCTTCCATCCCGTCGGGATAGATGGCGATCCATTTCTGCGTGCCGATCTGCTGCCGTTGTATATTGGCAGCTGAACCGAACTTCACCGGGACATCTGCTACGGCCGGCGAATTAGCTACATCGCCCGGCGCCGCAGGCATGGCAGCGGATTGTTTGTAAGCGTTGATAGCAGCGGCATCGGTAACGCCCCACTGCTGCATGCTCGTCTCAATCCCTTTTTCATAGAGCGCCTGCGCGGTGCCGCCCATATTCCAGCCGTTGACAGCACCTTCTGCCCGCAGGAAATAAGCTTCCGCGGCATAAAGCACCGTCTGGGAAGCTTCCAGCACAGGCAGCCATGCGGTGCCGTTCCAGGTGGCCCAGTACGTACCGGCATTAGAGGTTTGGTCCGCCTGGTTCAGCGGATTATTGAGCGCCACTGCCGGGGAACCGTTGCGCACGCTACGGAAAGTGCCATTTCCTACCGCTGGCTGGTACATTCTGTTCATCCGTGGATCATTGTATCCTTTTAAATACGATAACATGGTGGAACTCATGCTAAACTCGTTATAGGAAGCTACCCTGGCCAGGCCGTTACCATCGCCGCCGCTGAGTGAGCGTTTCAGTTTAGCCGTATGTGTGATATCGGTCATTACACCGGCGGCAACAGCCGCTTCGGCTTCCTGTTTGGCCCTGTCGGGCTGTACGCGGGAAATGCGCAATGCCAGCCGCAGCCGCAGCGTATTGGCGAACCGTATCCATTGTTGCACATCGCCGCTATAGATCAGGTCATAATTGCCGAACACATTGCCGGCGCCCGCCTGTTGCAGCGCTTTCACGGCGTGGTCCAGCCGTTTGAAAAAATCGTCGTAGATCTTATCCTGCGCGTCATAGGCGATCACATCCTGCGCTTTACCGGCATCAAAATACGGCACCGGACCGAAATAGTCTGTCATATGATGAAACACATACACCCACATGATTTCAGCCAGTGCATATTCGCCGGAAGTGGGTTGGGTGTTTTCAAAGATCGTACGTAACTGCGGTACGGTCTGTACATAGGTCACAATACCCGGGCGCGGCAGCCAGCCGTCGTTGATCAGGTAACGGTCGGTCTGGAAGCTGGTGGTATTCAGCGCAAAATATTGTGCATACAGATCGGCGTAAAGGTTCTGCGTAGTCTGGTAATATCCCTGGTTAACGGCAGCAGCCGACTGGGCTTTAGAGAACATAAATGGTATTTCCCTGAGACCGGCCTCGGTAAGCGTACCGGGATTGGTATTCAGTTCATCGAAATTTTTGGTACAGCCGTTCAGTGCAGCAGCCATTACCAGCGGAAGGATATATCGGAATTGTTTTTTCATGGCAGTTGATTTTAGCGGCTAAAAAGATACGTTCACGTTGAAACCGAAGCTGCGTACGGCAGGGAGCAGACCGGCTTCTATGCCCTGGTAGTTACTGGCGCCGATAGCCATTTCCGGATCTACCGGGAGGGTACGTTTGCCTATGCCCGGAATATCCAGCAGTGACTTGCCCCTGTACAGGAAGAAGAGATTTCTTCCTGTGAGTGCTACCCTGGCGGATTTCAGCAGTTTGTTATTTAATTTGAAATCATAGGCAACGGACAGTTCCCGCAGGCGGAAGTTGGTGGCGCTGTAGGTAAAAAACTCACCGTAGGCATTGCGGCCGCCCTGTGACACGGTCGTCCAGAGATCTTCAGCCTTGATAGCCACATTGTTCTGAGAGCCGTCCGGCAGCGCGCCGGGCAGTACCAGACCGCCGTCACGGAAACGGGTGGTATAGTCCGCCACGCCATAAGCCGCGAGGATCGCGTCGGTACCGGATACCAGCACACCGCCTACCCTGCCGTCTATCAGGAAAGACAGGGAGATGTCTTTATACTTCAGCTGGTTGCCCCAGCCCAGGGTGAAGTCGGGGTTGAAGTTGCCCAGTTTCTGGTTGGCCGTCACCATGGGCAGGCCGTTGGCATTCACCATGCGCTGACCGGTTTTCTCGTCGCGGCTCCAGGTATAACCGTAAATATCGCCGTAAGAGCCGCCCGGCTTGATCAGCAGGCTGCCGAAGTTATCGGAGGGCGACAGGTCGGCCTGGTCCACTCCCGGCGCCAGTGACAATACTTTGTTTTTATTGGTGGCGTAATTCAGCGTGGTATTCCAGCTGAAGTGATCATTACGTACAGGCGTCGCTGTTACCATCACCTCTACTCCTCTGTTTTCGATGTTACCGGCGTTGATGTACTGATTATCGAAACCGCTGGCCTGCGGCAGGCCGATATAGATCAACTGGTTGATGGTATTGTTTTTATAGATGGTAGCGTCCACACCGAGGCGTCCATCGAGGAAACGAGCTTCCAGTCCGGCTTCATAGGACTTGGTCTGTTCCGGTTTCAGGTCCCTGATGGCTTTGGTGAAGCTTCTGGACACGAAGCCGTTGCCGGCGCCTACGCTGTAGTTGTAGGTCTGCAGCAGCAGGTAGGGGTCTGCATCGTTACCCACCTGCGTATAAGAGGCGCGTATTTTTCCGAAAGAAACCCAGGAGGGCATTTTTATCATATCGGATAAAACAGCCGACAGGCCTACAGACGGATAGAAGTAGCTGTAGGGGCTGGGTAATGTGGAGGACCAGTCGTTGCGCGCGCTGACGTCCAGGTAGAGGTATTGTTTAAAATCCAGCTGGGCGCTGCCATACACGGATTGTATTTCTTTTTTGACGGTGGTATTGGAGAACGCCGGCGCAGCCGCGAAGTTCAGGTTGAACTGGTTGGGGATGCTCAGGCCATTGGCGATGGACTGGGTGTTGTATCCCCTGCTGGTGAGCACACTGCCGCCTACGTTGTAGCTGACATGAAAGCTGTTGGAAAGGGTGTTATTACCGGACAACAGCAGGTCCATGTTACGCTCCCAGTGGTTGACATATGCTTCGAGGTAACGGCCGCCGGGTTGTACGGGGAAGGCGACCGTACCGTCGTAGTAGGAGGCGGTAATTTTATCGTCGTAACGGTCGAGGCTATATCTTCCCTGCACGCTGAGCCAGTCGCGCAGCTGGTATTTGGCAGATCCCATGAGCATGATGCGGTTTCGGGATTCGTTGACGCTGTTGCGGTACACGTCCCAGTAAGGGTTCTGGAAGGTGGAGGAGTTGGTCCAGTAAATGGGATATGGTTTCCCGGTGGCATCTCTTCCTTCAAAGTGTCTCAGTGAGTCCGGGCTGAGGTCGCGGGGCATGATATAGGCTTCGTTGGCCACGCCCTGGTCTCCCACGCGGGGTTTATTTTTAATATCCTGGCTCACGTAGGTCAGTTTCACGTCGGTGGTGAGGCGGGGCAGTACTTCCGCGTTCACGCGCAGGTTGAGCGTATTGCGTTGCAGGCTGTTTTTGGGATAGATGCCGGTAACGGAGTTATTGGCATAGGAAGCGTATCCCTTGAGTTTATCGGTACCGCCGGACACGTCTACCGCGTTGTTCACGGCCGTACCGGTATTAAAGAAGCCTTTCACGTTGCCGGCGTAGGTCTGTGCCGGCGCGCCCCAGCTGTTGCCGGCGCGGGCGCCGAACTGGCCACCGTTGCCCCGGCCGTACGTATTCTGTAATTTCATGAGCAGGTTGGGCTGATCGATGGACACGCCACCGTTGTAGTGCATGGCCAGTTTACCGCTTTTGCCGCTTTTGGTGGTGATGATCAGCGCGCCATTGGCGGCACGGCTGCCGTAAAGCGCTGCAGCAGCAGGTCCTTTCAGCACGTTGATGGATTCCACGTCCTGCGGGTTGATGCTGGCCGCGCCATCGCTGCCGGAATAACCGCTGGAGGTGCCTTTAGGCTGTGTAGCCACCGTATTGGCGGAACCGCCGCCGGCGGTCTCCGTGCTCATGGTATTGTCGATCGGCACACCATCCACTACGATCAGGGCGTTGTTATTACCGCTGATGGAACGGTTGCCGCGGAGCACTACTCTCACCGCGCCGCCGGGGCCGGAGGCTGCCGGTGTCACCACCGCGCCGGCCACTTTACCGTTGAGCGTATTCATGATATTGGCGCCCGGGTCTTTCACCGCGTTGATACTTTCGGTGCCCAGTTGCTGGGTGGCGTATCCCAGAGAACGGGTTTTTCGTTCGATACCCAGCGCGGTAACGACCACCTCGCTAAGGCTGGAAGAACTTTCGCTGAGCGTTACGTCGATAGTCGCTTTGCCGCCAACCGGAATTTCCTGGCGGGTGTATCCTACGAAGGAAAATACCAGGGTGGCATTGGCCGGTACGGCAAGCGAATAAGTACCATCGGCGCTGCTGGTAACGCCTTGCGTGGTGCCTTTAACGGCGACGGTAACGCCGGGAAGCGGCGCTTTGGAGACAGCATCTCTGACAGTGCCTTTGACAGGTGAATTTTGCGCCGCCAGTTGGCCGGACAGCGCCATTAGCAAGCATAGTAGCAGGTAGGGGAATAAATCGCGGCAATTACAGTTCTTCATACGCTCGAATTTTAATGAGTGATTCTTGGTTGGCTCGTTGCTAAAACGTACCCCCAAAATACGTAGCCTCGAAACGTTTTGCCGGAATTTCACCGGTAACGTTACCGAAAACGTCCGTGATTTCTTATATTCGGGCATATGCGCCGACACTATG
This sequence comes from Chitinophaga eiseniae, assembly GCF_900167135.1. GTDB lineage: Bacteria > Bacteroidota > Bacteroidia > Chitinophagales > Chitinophagaceae > Chitinophaga > Chitinophaga eiseniae. Next base: position 57,078 of record NZ_FUWZ01000008.1, read on the forward strand.
CTACGATAAAAGATATCGCCCGGGCGTTGAATATATCTGTATCAACGGTTTCACGGGCGCTGCGGGACACTTATGACGTGAATGCCGAAACCCGGCAGATGGTACTGGACAAGGCGGCAGAACTGAATTACCGGCCCAACTTCAATGCCACCGGCCTGGTAAAAAACAGTTCCCATAACGTGGCGGTGTTACTGCCGGCCATCACCAACTACTATTTCTCTACGGTATTTACCGGTATACAGGAAGTAGCCTACCGTCATGGCTATAACCTTATCCTGCATGTGACCAATGACGATGCGGAGCGGGAGCTGAACATCATCCGCAGCCTCTCTTTCAGCAGCCTCGACGGCATGCTGGTATCTGTATCGTCGCAGGCAGATGCCTGTGACCATTTCCAGGAAATTATAGATGACGGAGTGCCGGTCGTGTTTTTTGATCGTGTAGCCGAACATGTTGGTACCAGCAAGGTAATGCAGGACGATTACAACGGCGCTTTCGAAGCCACCGAACACCTGATCGCCAAAGGATACCGCCGCATTGCGCACCTGGCAGGGCCACAGGGACTAACCTTTACGGCCAACCGGCTGCAGGGCTACCTGGATGCGTTGCGTAAACATAAATTGCCGGTGCAGGAATCGTGGATCATTCACTCCGGCTTCGGACAGGAAAGCGGATACCAGGATTTTCAGCAGCTTTGGGAGCTGCCGGAAAAACCAGACGCCATTTTTGCGGTCAACGACCGTAAGGCTGTCGGCGCCATGCTGGCCATGAAAGAAATGAAAATCATTCCGGGCAAAGAGGTGGGCGTGATCGGCTTCACCAACGATCCGGTATCAGCGATCATCTCCCCATCTCTCAGCACCATCGCAGAACCGGCCTATGAGATCGGCAGGGTAAGTTGCCAGCTGCTGCTGAATCATATCCGGAAAAAGAATTTCGTAGCGGAGGAGGTAGTGCTGCCGGGGAAATTGATAGAAAGGGAGTCCACGCAGCGTAATAGGTAAACTTCAATAATATGATAACGGTAAACATTGCAGGCTTACACTCAGGTAAAATCACCATGTAGAAATGAAACAAATGTTGCCCCTGTATCTCTGTCTGGTTTTCCTAACGGCTTGCAACATTACGCCAGTCGGGCCAGTGGAAGAACTATCGAGGAGTTATTGTCCTGATAGCAGTAAATATCTGTTGTTCTATCAGCGTCAGCAAGGCGCCTGGGATGGTGACCATGCCTGCCTGGTTACCGCCATGACAGCCATTGATACTTTAACAGCTACCGAAAAACTACCTTCTGTAGCGGTTTATTATTTAGACAGTGTTTATTGGCAAGAAAACGACTCAGCAGTGGTACTGGAAAAGTATACCGCATCTGTTCACAAGGAGCAACCGCCTTCCCGTGACACCATGATCAGGGGAATTAGCATACAAGTCCGGTATCATTAGCTATTCCGCCAGTTCTTTCACCCTATATTTTACAATCTTTTTAATCAGCGCTGCCGGCAGCGGCTTGTCTACCGGAAACTGGATAGCGCCTTTCGATGTTTTGTAAGCAGTTAAATCGTCCTGGAAGATATCGATGGCGCCACCACCGGGGTAAAAGCCGATATGGCTTTTATAACCGGCAAACCATACCAGCACTTTATTCTGCTTAAACGCTGGTATGTTATAACTGATCACTTCTGTAGCTTTGGGCGCCGCTTTGCGGATGATTTCCCGGATCTCCTGCGCCTTTGCAATGCTGGTTTCCGGCAGCGTGGCCAGGTATTCGTCGGTAGTAGTGAATTTAGTTCCCATCGTCGTTCAGTTGTACTGCAAACTTACAAATACTGCCGCAGCGGCACGCGGTGTCAATACGACAAATACAGGGGCATATGCCGCCATAAATGATTATTTTGGGAAACCTATTTTGATACAGATGACAAACAGCCAACAACCTAAGATCAGCCTTATCACCGGCGCCAGCAGCGGCATCGGTTATGCAATTGCGCGCGCCCTGGCGGCAGACGGCCATACCGTGGTGATTACCGCCCGCCGCCGGGAGCGGCTGCAGGAACTGGAGGCCGCCCATGTGAGGGTGATGCCCGGCGACCTCACCGATCCCGTTTTCCAGGAACAGGTGGTCAATACCGTTTTTGACGCCTACGGCCGCTGCGACTATCTCTTTAACTGCGCCGGCAGCATTGAAGCCGGCCCGATTGAAAGTATTGACATTGATAAGATGTCGGCCATGATGCGGCTGAACGTGGAAGCGACTTTCCGGCTGACTTACCTGGTGTTGAAACGTTTCAAGGCACAGGGCTCCGGACATGTGATCAACCTGTCGAGTGTGATGGGAACGAAAGTACGGCCTACGGCCGGCGCTTACGCGGCCACCAAGTTCGCTATGGAAGCGCTGTCCGAAGCACTGCGGATGGAGCTGGCAGGTACCCCCATCAACATCTCCTGTATAGAACCCGGACTGGTGATGACGGAACTGCACAAAGACTGGGCCGTGCATCCCAGGGAAAGTATGGGCATCCATGACCCCCTCACCGTAGCGGATGTCGTACGTACGGTGAAGTTCATTTTGGAACAACCAGCACATGTGCGTATCCCTAAACTGATGATCCTTCCGGGCCACCACCAGATATAAGTTATGGAGTCACCACCACTTTGCCGCGGGTGCTGCCGCTGGCGATCTGCTGATGTGCTTTCGCCATGTCGGCGAACGGGTAAGTGGCGGATACATGAGAGACCAGCTTTCCGCGTTCCAGCAGGTCTGCCAGCGACTGCATGTCTTTCCCGCTGGACGCCACCATGATAAAATAGCCGTTTTTATTCTGAGCGGCGGCCTTCTCTCCCACTGCCTCCCGCAATCCGCTGGGCAGGCTGATGATGGTGCCCTGTGGCCGCAGCGTTTTCAGGGAACGGTCAATGTATTCTCCGCCCATCGTGTCCAACACGAAGTCAAGGTCATGATAATGTTCTTCAAACGGAGCTGACCTGTAATCGAAGTGTTCATCGGCCCCGAGTCCCAGCACAAAATCACGATTGGCTGCGGAAGCGGTTCCGATCACATACGCGCCTGCCGCTTTGGCCAGCTGCACCGCGTAATGCCCTACACCGCCGGCAGCTGCATGTATCAGCACTTTATCTCCGGGATGAATGGTGGTGCTTGCCAGCGCCTGCAACGCTGTCAACGCCGCCAGTGTAGCCGCGGCGGCCTCCTCATAGGAAATGCCTGCCGGTTTAAGCGCCAGTTGCTCCGCCGGCGCCGCTACGTATTCCGCGTACGCTTTACCATGACCGGGAAAATTGACCATCCCAAACACCTCGTCTCCCTCTTTGAACAACGGAGAATGAGAGGCGGTGACGATACCAGCGATATCCCATCCCAGGATAATCGGGTCTTCTGCCTGTAATTTGGCAAACATTGCTTTACCGCTGCGGGTCTTTACATCTACCGGGTTGATGCTGATGGCTTTCACCTGTACCAATACTTCCCCCGTTGCGATCTCCGGCTCCGGCAAGGTGGTATGCACCAGCTGGTCAACCTCTCCCGCTCCTTTTAATATGATTGTTTTCATGGTGTCGAAATTGTTTTGTTGCAAATGTAAGTCGCCCACCGCCCCATTTTGCTGTACAATGCTGATATAAATCTGTAAAAATTCCAGATACCCGATAAAAAAAGCGGCCCGGAAAACCAGGCCGCCCGTGGATGTATATTCGTTCACTTTAAAACGTTTTGATGTCTTCACCGAGATCGTATACCGGCACCTGTTTTTTCAATGCGCTGGCCACGATACTGCTGCCTGCGGCACTGCGGTAACCGCCGGCGCAATGCACGACGATGGGCTTGCTCAACGGTATTTCGTGTGCCCGTTCCCGTAACTGGTCCAGCGGAATGGCAATGGAGCCGGGCAATAAAGCCCCCGCCTGAATTTCGTTGTCCATGCGTACATCTACGATGGTGAATGCTTCCGGGTGTTTGCGGAGCTCGTCCAGCGGCACGGGGGCCATCGTCTCGGAGCCTCCGGAATAAACTGTTCCGCCGCGTATCATACTTTCATAGCCGATGCTGGCCGCTCTGCGCAGCGCTTCCTTCAGCTGCGTCATATCTTCCGCTATCAGATAAAACATTTCACCCGGCGTCACCACACTGCCCAGCCACGTTTCAAACTTTCCTGTCAGCTGCAGGTTGATGGCATGCAGCAAATGACTTTGTTTAAAGGCTGCCGCCGGACGGGTGTCCACCAGCAGCACATCGCCTTTCATCGCAGCGTCGGGCGTGATCACCACTACCTGTCCCAGGGAAGCCATCATGGCTGGCGCCCCTTTCCGGTTGATGTCCACATCATACGGGAAATACTTGGGGATATACGGCTGCTGGGACAACAGCTCGGCCACAAAAGCGTCTTCTGTATAGTCCTGCAAGCTCCAGTTGGTCAGTTTCTCTGCGCCAATAGTACTGTGATTGGCTTCCCCCAGCGATTTACCGCACAGCGTGCCGGCGCCGTGGGCGGGATACACCAGGGTATCGTCCGGCAGCGTCATCAGTTTCTCCCGCAGGGAATGGTACATCTGCCTGGCCAGGTCTGCCCGGGTAGCGGTCAGATTACCTGCTTTCTCACGCAGGTCAGGCCGGCCGCAATCGCCGATGAACAGCGTATCACCGGTAAACACCGCTTTCACAACGCCTTTTTCCTCCAGCACAATGCTGATGCTGTCCGGCGAATGGCCCGGCGTATTCAGGGCTTTGAATGTCAACTCCCCTGTTTGTATCGTATCTCCTTCATCGAAAGCCGTATGCGGGTAAGCGGCGCCTACCAGCGCGGAACAGTAGATGGTAGCCCCGGTGGTCTGATGCAGCTCCAGGTGACTGCTTACAAAGTCGGCATGCGGATGCGTCTCTATCACACCGGTGATTTTTGCGTTTTTCGCAGCGGCAAACTCCACATACGGCGTTACGTCCCTGGCAGGATCTATCAGTATGACGGTTCCCGCCTGTTCGCTGTACACAGCATAGGAATAATGGGACAGCCCCTTATCTTCAAATTGTCTGATCTCCATAACTATATATTTTTAATGCGGTAATTGATCACGGAAACGGCCATACACCCAGGTACCGGCGATGGCACTCAGCAAAGTAACGGCGACTACGGTGGTGCCTACACCGATCTGGGCGAACAGCGGGCCCGGACAGGCGCCGGTGATAGCCCAGCCCAGGCCGAACATCAAACCACCATAGATTTGTCCTTTGTTGAATTTTTTAGGTTGAAACACAACGGTTTCTCCCTCCAGTGTTTTGATATTGTATTTTTTGATGAGCCACACTGATAACATGCCCACCATGACTGCACTGCCGATAACACCATACATATGGAAGGACTGCAGCCGGAACATTTCCTGGATACGGAACCAGCTGATCACTTCTGCTTTCACAAAAATGATCCCGAACAAAGTGCCGATCACCAGGTATTTTAATTGACTAAACCACGTATTCATAAAAAGTCAGCATTACAATGAAAGAATAAAAGGCAGTATCAGATTAGCCATTACAAAACCGCCTATCATAAAACAGATGGTGGCTACCAGTGAAGGCCATTGCAGCGTGGAAAGCCCCATGATGGCATGACCGCTGGTACAACCACCGGCGTAACGGGTGCCGAAGCCCACCAGGAAACCGCCGCCGACCATCATCAGCAGGCCGCGGACGGACAGCAACGCTGGCCAGTTGAACAGCTGGCCGGGCACCAGCGAATGAAAATCTGTAATACCATATTGCGCCAGGTCTGTCACCAGTTTGGGATTCACCGCCACCGGCGCCGGATTGACCAGCAGCGATCCTGCGATGATTCCTCCTAACAGGATACCCGCTACGAAAAGAAGGTTCCACACTTCCTTCTTCCAGTCATACTGAAAAAAAGGCACTTTAGCGGGTATACATGCCGCACAGATATGCCGCAGCGAAGAACTGATACCAAAAGATTTGTTACCCACGAGCAGCAACACCGGCACAGTGAGACCGATCAGCGGTCCTGCGATATACCAGGGCCAGGGTTGTTGTAAAAATTCAAGGATTGTCATTATGATGATATGTGTTTGTGTTACAAAGGTGTAGCAATACATTCACGAATATGGTGACAATTGTTACACAAGCTTTTTCTTATTTCAGCACTGTTTCGAGCAGGATGATGTAAACGCCCATGACCAGTACAAACCAACCGAAACCGCGCTTGAGCTTTCCGCCCGGTATCCTCCGGGAAAGCAGCCCGCCGCCGATCACCCCTGCCACGGCAATGCCGGTCAATGTCAGCAGCAGCGGCCAGTTGATGCCAGCATGGCCGGTGTCGCCCATAAAGCCGATCAGCGTGCTCATGGCCATGATCATCAGGGAGGTGCCTACCGCCGTTTTCATAGGCAGGCCGGCCATTATGATCAGTGCCGGAATGATAAGAAATCCGCCACCGGCGCCCAACAGGCCGGTCACAAAGCCAATCAGCAGGCCGTAGAGCGCCAGCCGTATTTTACCGGCAGGCCCCATCGGCCTCACGGTCTGCGGTGCTGCGGTCCGCCCCAGGATCATGGAGAAAGACGCCAGCAGCATCAGGCCGGCAAACAGCAGCATGACCGCCAGTTCCCGGGTGACCATCCAGTCGCCGATGCGGAACAGCTCCGCCGGCAGGGCCGGCATCACATAACGCCTTGTCATCCATACCGCCACAATGGTGGGTATGCCAAACAGCAACGCCACCGGCACATTGACCTGTTGTTTCCGGTAGCTGCCTACCGCGCCCACCAGGCTGGTGGCGCCTACGATAAACAGCGAATAGGAAGTGGCAGCCGCCGGGGTGATACCAAAAAGGTACACCAGCACCGGGAGGGTCAGTACAGACCCACCGCCGCCAATGAGTCCCAATGATACGCCTATCAGCGCTGCAGCGATATAACCTATAATTTCCATTTGTTACATATTTGCTTTACTATCCATACAAAAGTACGGACCCGCCAAAGCAAACTCTGTGACTTAGGTTACACAGGCAATACTTCTATAGAATTCCTGTTGAGTTTGACAATGCCTTTCTGTTCAAGTTTTTTTAGTAAACGGGAAACGACTTCCCTGGACGAGTTGAGATCAGCAGCGATCTCCTGGTGGGTTAATTTCAATTCCTGTGTGCCCAGTTTGGTGGCCTGGGAGCGGATATAGGATAAAAGACGCTCGTCCATATTTTTAAATACGGTGCTGTCCAATACGCTCAGCACCTCTTCGAAACGGCGGCGGTACGATTCTATCACAAACTGGTACCAGCTCTTGTGATCCTTCATCAGCGCCTCCATATACCGTACAGGTATCATCAATACCACGGAGTCTTCCACGGCTTTGGCCATCACCTCGCTCGCTTTTCCGGAAGCCACACATACCATGGAAATGGCACAGGCATCACCCGGTTCCAGATAATACATAAAAAATTCACCTATATCTTCGCCTTCGCGGTACAATTTGATCCTGCCTTCCAGCACCAGCACCGTATATTTAATGTACTGGCCCTGCTGCATCAGCACCGTACCGGCAGGTACCGTCTGCAAGGCGCCTATCTCCGACAGATGTGTTTTCAACGCATTGTCCAGTGCGGGAAAATGAGCGTTGAGGTATTCCAGAATATCCGATTTAGCATCCATAGTACGCGCGATATGGCTACAAGGTACAAAAAAGCCCGCGATCAGAACGCAGCACAGACATCATCACAAAAAAATATAAAAGAACTTAAAATTATATAACAACCATTCCGCTCCTTACGGCTACTTTTGTCTGCATGAAGAAAGTCCTCACACTCATTTTACTGCTGCTGTACGTTGGCACCTCCACCGGCGCCACGTTCCACATGCACTACTGCATGGGCAAGCTGGTAAAAATAGAACTGTGGCATGGGGACAAGAAAAAATGCAGCCACTGTGAGACAGACCTGAGCAAGGGATGCCCGAAAAAATGCTGCAAGGACGAGCATAAGACCGTGAAACTGGAGAAAGACCAGAAGGTGACCGTTCACGCCCTTCCTTTCCTGCAGATGCCTGTAGCAGACATTCCTGCGAGCTATGTGCAGCTGCCGGCTGCCAGGATAGTGCCGCTGGCGACAGCACACCCGGTGAGCCATGCGCCCCCCTATAGCAGTAAGGTCCAGCCCTATATACTACATTGTATTTTCCGCGTGTGATACCCCTCTCCACAGAATGGCAAGCCTGCCGTTACTGATTTACTACCCTTTTATTACTGTTTTTTCCCGGGAGATAACTGACTCCTCCGTGTGACGTATAGCCTGTGCCGTTATACCCGCCTGCCGGTATATGCAGTCTCCGACAGACCTTGTGCCTGCAGCGGTTTCTGTTATCTTCTGGTACCCATTGAACTAACATATATGGTACATCGAATTATCGAATGGTCGCTGCGCAACCGCTTCATTGTGCTGGTACTGGCCACCGCCCTGTTTGCCTGGGGCATTTATGCCGTCAAAAAAAATCCTATCGACGCTATTCCCGATCTGTCTGAAAACCAGGTGATCGTATTTACCGAATGGATGGGCCGCGGTCCGCAGCTGATAGAAGACCAGATCACCTATCCGCTGGTGACCAACCTACAGGGGCTGCCCAAAATCAAATATGTGCGCGGTTCCTCCATGTTCGGCATGAGCTTTATCTATGTCATCTTCCACGATGATGTAGACATCTACTGGGCCCGTGAAAGAGTGCTGGAAAGGCTCAGCACCGTATCCCGTACCCTGCCTGCCGGCGTGTCGCCGCAGCTGGGGCCGGACGGCACCGGCGTGGGCCATATCCTCTGGTATACGCTCGACGCCCCGCAGATGGACCTCGGCGAGCAACGCGCACTACAGGACTGGTACGTTAAATTCGCCCTGCAAAATGTGGAGGGCGTCAGTGAAATCGCCTCCTTCGGCGGCTTCCAGAAACAATACCAGATCACCGTAGATCCCAATAAACTGCTGTACTACCGTCTTTCCGTACCGGAAGTGATCAACGCCATCCGGACCAACAACAACGAGTCCGGCGGCCGCAAATTTGAAATCAGCGACATCGGCTATATCATCAAAACCTCCGGCTACCTGAAGTCGGCCGAAGAAATCGCCGACATACCCGTCAAAACCCAGAACAGCATCCCGATACGTGTAGCCGATGTAGCCACCGTGCAGATGACCGGCGAAACGCGCCTCGGCATCTTCGACCAGGACGGCGAGGGAGAACGTGTAGGCGGCATCGTGGTGATGCGCTACGGTGAAAACGCCGCAGAAGTGATCGATCACGTAAAAGCCAAAATGAAAGAAGTCGCCAAAGGTCTCCCCGAAAACGTGAAGTTCGATATCGTGTACGACCGCGGAGAGCTGATCAAAGAATCCGTAGACTCCATCCGGCACACGCTGATCGAAGAAATGATCGTGGTGTCCGTGGTAGTGATCATCTTCCTGTTCCACTGGCGCAGCGCCCTCAGCATCATCATACAGATACCGATCACCCTGGCCGCCAGCTTCCTGCTGCTCAACGCCTTCGGCATATCCTCCAATATCATGTCGCTCACCGGTATCGCACTGGCCATCGGCGTGATCGTGGACAACGGGATCATCATGAGTGAAAACGCTTATAAACATCTGTCCGAACGGTACGCCAGCTGGCAGGAACAACAAAAAAACAAATAACATGAACTGGCTGAAAAAGATATTCAAGAAAACACCACAGTGGATCAGCGAAGAAGAAAGACTGAAAGTCATCGAACAGTCCAGCAAGCAGGTGTCGCGCGGCGTGTTTTTCGCTACCATCATCATCATCACCTCTTTTCTGCCGGTGTTTATGCTCACCGGGCAGGAAGGTAAGCTGTTCCACCCGCTGGCCTATACGAAAACATTTATCATGATCATGGACGCCCTGCTGGTGATTACGCTGGCGCCGGTCCTGATCTCTTTCTTCATGAAAGGTAAATTCCGGCCGGACAATGCCAATCCGGTCAACCGTATACTGGAACGCATATACGAACCTGTTATCAAAGGCGTATTAAAATGGCGCAAGACCACCATCGCCATCAATGTCATCGCGCTGGTGATCACCATTCCCCTGCTAAAAAGCCTTGGCAGCGAGTTTATGCCGCCGCTGGACGAGCAGAGCATCCTCTTCATGCCGGTGACGCTGCCCGACATCTCCAACGCAGAAGCCAAACGTATCCTGCAGGTGCAGGACAAAATCATCAAATCCGTACCGGAAGTGGAGAAAGTGCTGGGAAAAGCCGGCCGCGCCAGCACCGCTACCGACAACTCCCCTATCAGTATGATCGAGACCATTATCATGCTGAAACCCAAATCACAATGGCGGGAAGGCAAAACGAAGAAAGACATCATCGACGAGCTGGATAAAAAGCTGCAGATACCCGGCGTGGTAAACGGATGGACACAGCCTATCATTAACCGTATCAACATGCTGGCCACCGGCATTCGTACAGACGTAGGCGTGAAGGTATACGGCCAGCAGCTGGACACCATCGCCGCCGTTTCCGAAAAAGTGAGAAAAGCGCTGGAAGGCACCCCCGGTATCACCGACCTGTACGTGGAACCCGTTACCGGCGGCAAATACCTCGATATCACCGTTCGCCGCGCCGACCTGGCCCGTTACGGCCTCAACGTAGACGATGTGAACCAGACCGTGGAAACCGCCCTGGGCGGCGCCCCCATCGGCAATACCATCGAAGGGCGGCAGCGTTTCTCCATCAGCGTGCGGCTGGCGCAGGACTACCGCAACAGCGTAGAGCGCATCCGCCGCATCCCCATTATGTCTGCCGCCATGGGCGAAGTACCTTTGTCCGCCGTCGCCGATGTGAAATTCACCGACGGTCCGCCGATGATCACCTCCGACAACGCCATGCTGCGTGGCGCCGTACTGTTCAACGTACGTGGCCGCGACCTCGGCAGCACCGTACAGGAAGCCATCAAAAAAATGGGACAGGCGCAGGGCATCCTGCCACAGGGCTACTACCTGGAATGGAGCGGCCAGTATGAAAACCTCATCCGCGGCCAGCAGACATTACTGTGGATAGCGCCGGTGGTGCTGGTCATCATATTTTTCTCCCTCTACTTCGCCTTCCACTCTATCCGCGAAGCATTCCTCAGCCTCATCACCGTGCCTTTTGCCCTTATCGGCGGCGCCTATATGATTTATTTCTGGGGCGTAAACCTGTCCGTGGCCGTAGCCGTAGGTTTCATCGCCCTCTTCGGCATCGCGGTGGAAACAGGCATCGTGATGGTCATCTACCTCAACGACGCCATGCAGCAGCTGGTGAAACAGAAAGGCAACAGTGCTGAGACCATCACCCGGGAAGACCTTCGGACCCACGTCATCTACGGCGCTGCCAAAAGGCTCCGTCCCAAACTGATGACGGTCTGTGTGTCCCTCTTCGGCCTGGTGCCCGTACTGTGGGCCAACGGCGTAGGCACCGATGTGATGAAACCCATCGTACTGCCCATGATCGGCGGCGTGCTCACCTCCTCCACGCATATCCTGCTGGTGACACCCTTGATCTTCCTCATGACAAAAGAATATGAACTGCGTAAGCACGGTAAACTGGAGATACATGAAGTACATCACTAAATATAAACACATAGAGGATTTGCACGCAAAGACGCGAAGCAGCAAAGGCGCAAAGATTGTATCCGGTTTTTTAATGCTGGTGATGTCTTTGGTGACAACTGCTGCTCCTGCGCAACAGGCGCCGGTACTATCGCTGCAAAACATCCTGCAGAAAATAGACGGCAACAACGTGTTGCTGCAATCCTACGGCCTGAAAGCGGAGAGCTACCGCCACAGCGCAGAGGCAGCCACCGCCTGGATGGCCCCTATGGTGGGCGCCGGCACCTTTATGACACCCTATCCCGGACAGATGCTGATGGACGACCGCGATAAAGGCAGCCTGATGCTGCAGCTGGAGCAGGACATTCCCAATCCGGCCAAACTGGCCGCCAAAAAGCGTTACATCGCTTCACAGGGCAACGTGGAAATGGCTACCCGCGGTATTACGCTCAACGAACTAAAGGCACAGGCCAAACGCCTGTACTATACGTGGATCGTAGCGCAACAGAAAATCCGGGTGCTGCAGGAGAATGAAAAAATCATGCAGACCATGCAGAAAATCGAAGAAGTGCGGTTCCCCTACAACCAGTCACAACTCAGCGGCGTATATAAAACCGCCGCCAAACTGGAAGACAACCGCAACATGATCCGTATGCAGGAAGGTACCATTGCCAAAGCACGCTCCTGGCTCAACAGCCTGATGAACGCCCCCGGTAACCAGTCCTTCGATATCGACACCGCTTTTCAGCCCGTCTTTGAACAGGCGTCCTCTTATGATACCGCCTCACTGGCTGCCGTACGGCAGGACGTGATGAAGATGAACGAGAGCATCCGTTCCATGCAGCTCAACGCAGAAGCCATGAAGCGGGACAAGAAGCCTGATTTCAAAATACGCTTCGACCACATGCAGCCGCTGGGCGGTATGATGCCAAAGGCTTTCAGCGCCATGGGCATGGTGAGCATCCCCATTGTTCCGTGGGCATCCAAAATGTACAAGTCGGGCATTAAATCCATGGAATACAGTGTGGCAGCGATGGAGAAAGAGAAAGCCGCCATGTTGCAGGAAACACAGGGAATGCTGTATGGCATGCAGTACGAGATCCGTTCCATGCAGCAGCGTATCACCGCTATGGAAGACAAGATCGTGCCTTCCCTGCGCCAGACGCTGGATGCCGGTTTCCTGAATTACCAGGAAAATAAACAGTCGCTCTCCACCGTCATCGACGCATGGGAAGCGCTGACCATGATGCAGTCCAATATTCTGGACGAGAAACTGAAACTCTATGAAATGATCGTGGATTATGAGAAACAACTATATCGTTAATATCAATATCCTGTCTGTGACAACAATGGCGTTGCTGACGCTCGCCGCCTGCCAGCGCAAGCCCGCGCAGACACATGCTACCGGTCACGCACAAACGCCGGACAGCAGCATCACCGCGCTGACGCAGCCGGTCAATGCCCGTGTGATTGCCACCATCCCGGTAATCAAAGCCAGCAGCGGCACGCGTATCCACACCTCAGAAGTGAGCGGTGTCATTACCTATGATACCCGCCGGCAGACCAGCATCGCCAGTCGTGTAGGCGGCCGTATCGAGCGGCTGCTGATCAGATACAACTACCAGCCTGTCAGCAAAGGGCAGCTGATCATGGAGATCTATTCTCCCGACCTGGCGGCCGCGCAGCGGGAGCTACTGCTTGTCGCCAAACAGGAAAGTCCGTTGCTGGCCTCCGCCAAACAGCGTTTGCAGCTACTGGGCATGCAGGCCGGCCAGATAGAGCAGGTACTGAAAACAGGGCGTATCCTTTACCGTATCCCGGTGTACAGTAACGCCAACGGCTATATCCTGGAGCAGGGCAGCGCCGCCGCACCTGCAGCCATGGCTCCTGCCAGCACGGCAGCAGCACCCGCCGGCGACGGTATGGGCAACATGGGCGGTGGTGGCGGTGGCAGCGCTCCTGCACCCGCTACGCCCGCAGCGCCCGCCAATACGCCCGTGATGCTGCGCGAAGGACAGTATGTGAGCGCAGGGCAATCGCTCTTCACCATCTACCAGGCCGACAACCTCGTCGCTGAATTTGCGTTTCCATCTGCCCTGGCAGCGAAGATAAAACCGCAGCAACGCCTGCTGTTTTACCCGGTACATGATAAAAACGCTATGCAGCCCGGCACCATCGGACTGATAGAACCGGTATACCGTAGCGGCCAGAATTTCACGCTGGTGCGGGTATACCTGGGAGCGCATCATTTCCGGGCCGGACAGCTGCTCACCGGCAGCATACCGCTGGTTTACCGCGAAGGCTGGTGGCTGCCCGTCAAAGCCGTGTACCGCTCTGGCAACCAATCGCTCGTATTCCGTAAAACCAACGGCGCCTTTACGCCGGTGGCCGTGGAAACCGGCGCCGCCGTGGGTGGCATGGTGCAAGTCACCACCCCCATCGCCGACTGGGAAGTGGCCTCCAATGCCGCTTACCTCGTAGACAGCGAAAGTTTTATCAAAACACAACCTTAGCACATGGAAAGAAAACATTTCTTACGCAACATATTGCTGGTATCCGTAGCGCCTGCCGTATTGCTGGCCGCCTGCAAAGAAACCGGCAAACCTGCCGCACAGGCGGGCCCGCAGCCAACGTTCACCTGCCCCATGCATCCGCAGATCGTACAGAACAAACCCGGTACCTGCCCTATCTGCGGCATGGACCTGGTGCCGTTCGACAAAAGCAATAAAGACCATTCCCTCACGCTGGACAACAGCCAGATCGCCCTCGCCAATATCACCACCGTGACCATCGGCGCCGGTAACCTGGCCGGCTTCAAACAGTTGAACGGCCGGCTGGCCGTCGATCCGGAGAAGACCAATGTTATCTCCAGCCGTGTACCGGGGCGTGTGGAAGCGCTCTATGTGCGGGAAACCGGTGTGAAAGTCACCAAAGGGCAACCGCTGTACCGCATCTACTCCGAGCAGCTGGCAGCTCTGCAACAGGAATACCTGCTGGCCGCAGCACAAGCGCGACAGTTCCCGGAAGACGCCCGTTTTGCGCAGATAGAAAAAGGCGCCCGCCAGAAACTGGCGCTGTACGACCAGTCAGACGCCGCCATTCAACAGCTGTTGCAGTCGCAAAAAGTAAATCCTTACGTAACCTATCCCGCCACCCAGAGCGGTATCGTGTCCGAGCTATCCGTCACCGAAGGACAGTACGTCGCCGAAGGCGGCCCCGTGATGCGCCTCGAAGGGTATCAGCAGTTATGGGTGGAAGCGGACCTCTATCCCGCAGAAGCCGAAGCCGTTAAACCAGGACAGACCGTAAAAGTGATGGTGGCCGGCTGGGAGCAGGAACCGCAGCAGATGACAGTACAGTTCATCAACCCTGCCCTGCAGAGCGGCAGCCAGCTGATGCAGCTGCGCGGCACCATTCCCAACCCGGACAACCGCTGGCAGCCGGGACAGCAAGCCAGTATTTTGCTGCCCGTTAAAAGTAAAAACGACGTACTGGCGTTACCGGTAGATGCCGTTATCCGCGATGGCAAAGGTACCCACGTATGGATAGAAAAAAGCAAAGGCAAATTCGAGCCGCGCATGGTGACCACCGGCATGGAGAACTATGACGCCGTAGAGATCGCAGACGGTCTCGCCGCCGGCGATAAAGTAGTCGTCACCGGCGCCTACCTGCTGTACAGCGAATACATCCTGAAAAAAGGCGCAGACCCGCTGGCAGCAGCCGCCGGTCATCAACATTAAACGACCAACTGTTCATCATAAAAAACATCCACATGACATCATTCGTAAAAGCGGGCATACCCGTACTCTCCGCTCTCCTGCTGGCAGCCTGTGGCAACAGCGTATCCACCGGCAGCAACGCCGATTCCACCCATCAGCATCAGCCCGAACCGGCAGCCACTGCGGCAGCGCAGCCGGCAGCCCTTCAGCTGAAAGATGATCAGCTCAACGCCGTGTACCAGCAATACCAGCAGCTGTCGGAAGCCCTCGTGAAAGGTGATGCCGGCGCTGCCCGTATTGCCGCCAACGCCATCGAAGTGGGCGCCAAAGACCTTGCCGGCGGCGCACAGACCGCCAGCACCGCCGCCGCTATCGTAGCTGCAGCAGATATCGAAGCACAGCGTACCGCCTATGCATCACTGAGCAACGACCTGATCGCGCTGGTGAAAAAATCAGGCGTGAGCAGCGGCACCCTGTATGTGGACTTCTGCCCGATGGCCCTCAACGATAAAGGCGGCTACTGGCTCAGCACGGAGAAAGGCATCCAGAACCCCTACTTCGGTGACCAGATGCTCACCTGCGGAGAAGTAAAGGAAACGATTCAATAACATCTAACGTATACGCATGAAAACGATCATCATCAGCACCCTGACTATCACCACGCTGGCCTTCGCCGCCTGCAACAACCAACCAGCCAGCCATGAAGGCAGCCATACCGACAGCGCCGCCACCGCGCATCACCACGATGCCACACCGGCCGCCGCTGCGGATGTTACCACCGTAAAGCCGCAGTTCACCGACGTAGACCCGGCCATCGCCACGGCCATGAAAGGCGTGGTGAACGGCTACCTGCAACTGAAAAACAGCCTCGCCGCTGATGACGATGCCGCCGCCGCCAAAGCCGGAGAAACCATGAGCGCCGCACTGACGCAGGTGGACGCTTCCCGCTTCACGGCAGATCAAAAGAAAATTTACGATAACAACGAAGAAGACCTGAAAGAACACGCCGATCATATCAGCAAAAATGTGGGCAATATCGCTCACCAGCGGGAGCATTTCGTGATGATGAGCGATGATATGTTTGAACTGGTAAAAGCTTTCGGAGGAGGGCAACCGTTGTACCGCACACATTGTCCCATGTACGACCAGAATAAGGGCGCCTACTGGCTCAGCGAATCCGTCACCGTAAGGAACCCTTATATGGGAACTAAAATGGCCGACTGCGGGTCTGTAAAGGAAATGATCGACACAGGGAGACCATAAACAAGTCAACTTATTTCGTTATATTAGAAGCGTCCCGGGGCTTTTTCGCCCCGGGATAAATAGCTATGAAAAAAGGTAAATTGATCGCGGGCGCATTGTTGCTCATTTTCGCCGGCATACAGCTTTTCCGGCCTGTTAAAAACCAGGGGAATGATCAAACAGCTGACATCAGCAAGGTAATCTCCATACCGGACAGCATTCATACTCTCCTACAGCAAGCCTGTTACGACTGTCACAGTAACTACACGAACTATCCGTGGTATGCGGAAATCCAACCGGTGGCCTGGTGGCTCGACAACCATGTACAGGAAGGTAAAAGAGAACTGAACTTCCATGAGTATGGCAAATATACGCCCAAACGACAGGTGCATAAACTTAAGGAGATGAAAGAACAAATTGCCGAAGGCGAAATGCCACTGTCATCCTATACGCTCATACACCGGGAGGCCATCTGGACGCCTGCACAACAACAGGCTGTTATTGCCTGGATAGATAGCGCCATGGCAAAGTAACGCCCCTGACACTCAGGTAAATTTCAGCACACCGCAGGAGAAGATGGTCAGCAATAACAAGAGCTGAATAATATAATACAGGTTCAGCCGTGCCTTCAGCGGCTCCAGCGAAGTACTGACGTTATCATTGGAAGAGGCTGACTGCAGGACCGGTTTCATCTTCAGGCCCAGCCGTCTTCCCATTATTCCGTTGACGATCACCAGCAGGAACATGATCATCTTAATCCGGAACCATAACTGTTCCCCATAAACGCCATGTACCTGCGCCATCATGGCGATACCAGAAACCAGCAACAGTAACATGCCAATACCCATTGCCATAGGAAAACGGGCCGTGAGGTCGAGGATAGCTACGGCCCTTACCCGGTCAGCCACATAAATCTTCCAGAAACGGCGATTCGCTAAAAATCCTGCCAGGACAATGCCGGCCACCATGGACAGCCCGGTAATGTGCATCAGTAAACTCAATAAATAGGTGTTCATCTCGCTAAATTTTATACCTACAAAGGTCAGCCCTGCCCGCCTTTTACATTTACATTAAAAGGAGTCTTATTTATATAAAAAGGAATTAGATTTGTAAAAAAAGTACCATGCCGATGGAATGGGACGCCGCCGGGAACGGACGGCAAAAGCTCAACACCGACGAACCGGATATCTATACGCCTCAGTTGCATGAAAACTCATCTGAGGTATCAGCGCAATTTGGCCAAGGGAAGATATCCACCTGGCAGTTTGATGGTATCCGCATGATCAGAAGCGACTGGGAATACAACAGCCGTAGCCAGTTGACCTGGCAGACCGAAGCTGATATGGTCCACCTGCATTTTATTCTGAAAGGAGACCTGGTCATGGAGCCGGTTGAGGGAAAGACGCCACTGCACTTCACCACCAATACGCACAATATGCTGTATAATAAGATGGTGCCAGGCGTACTTAATATTCAGGAGCTCGAAGCTTCTGCATTTATCCTCCAATTTTCCAAAGAACTCTTTCTTCAGCTGACCGAACATTCAGACGAAGTGCTACAACGGTTTGCCGATAAAGTACTGAACGGTCAACGCAGCACACTTTCTCCCCGTTCCATGCCTATTACGCTTCCCATGCAGCAAACCATCAATGCAATCCTGCATTGCGGCTACCAGGGCGGCATCAAAAAAATGTTCCTTTATTCCAAAGCTATTGAGATGCTGGTATTGGAGGCGGCTGCCTATCAGGAATATCACCACCCTAAAAACTCCGTTGTACGGACGGCCTATGACCGTGACCGGCTGCAGTTCGCCCGCGAGCATCTGGCACAAAACCTGGAGAACCCTCCTACCCTCTCTGCGCTGGCCAAACTGGCAGGGCTCAACGAATATAAACTCAAACACGGCTTTAAAGAGCTGTTCCATACCACCGCCTTCGGCTTTGTGGCCGAACAAAGGCTGGACCTTGCCCGCACTTATCTGCTGGACCAGCATAAGACCATCGGCGAAATTGCCAATATGCTGGGATACTCTTCTATCCAGCATTTCAGTACTGCATTTAAAAAGAAGTTTGGCTGTTCACCGAATAAAGCGAGATGACTTTACGCCGGCTATTACCCTATATTGCACTAACTGTTTTGTTAGCCGGTATTTACTGGCTGACGATAATCATTCCCGCCTCCTGGTTTGACAGCGGGCCTTTTGGCGCTTATCGGCAGCGAATTCAGTTACAGGGAGAGATTTTACTACTTTTGTTACCCGCCTGTCTGCTTATCGTCAACACACTGGAAATACTGACAGTTGCGTCCGACTCCTTTCTGCTCCGGTTACTAAAATCACTTTTCACGATCGTATTTACTTATCTGATGATGGCCACGTTATGGCAACTGGCCTTACGGCCTGCTGCCAACTTTTTCGGACCACATCGCGTATCTCCTTACTTTACCTGTGCGTTGGCTGTGGTGTTTACAATATGCCTTATTATTTGCCTCGAGATATTGCAGCGTATCCTGTTCCGCTTTATCAAAAAAGCGACTATTGCCCGGTATATCCCCCGTTTGCTCCGGATGGATTAATCTCCATAAAATTACCAAGAGCCCCTTTTTTCATTCCCTCCATTTTCCGGTTCACCCCCCATTTTTTCCGGTTCACCCTGATTGTCGGCGGGAGATCGTCTGTAATCGGCCACATTTGCTCTTTATAAAGAAAAAATGATGGCAATGACACACCAACGAAGCAACATAAGAAGCAGACGACTGATCCCGGGGCTGATCATGGCCTGCCTGTTGCCAGCTGCTCTCAGCAGCTGTGGTAATAAAGCCGGCGCCGAAACTGCCGGTATGGAAACTCCTGTGCCCGAACTGCCGGTGATGACCCTGGATACCACTACCGCGATGACCACCAGCGATTACTCCGCCTTGCTGGAGGGTAAGGTGAATGTTGATATTCGTCCGCAGGTAGATGGTTATCTCGATAAAATCTTTGTAGACGAAGGCAGCTATGTAAAAGCAGGTCAACCGCTGTTCCAGATCAATGAACAGACTTACCGCGAACAGCTCAACAAAGACATCGCCAGTCTGCATGCCATGGAGTCCGCGCTGAATGCGGCCCAGCTGGAGGTAGACAAAGTAAAACCGCTGGTAGATAACAAAGTGATGGCCGAAATGCAGTTAAAAACAGCGCTCGCCACCCTTCAAACCGCTAAAGCCAATGTAGAACAGGCCAAAGCGGCGGTAGCATCTTCCCGTATCAACGTAGGCTTTACCCTGGTCAAAGCGCCGGTGAGCGGCTACATCGGCCGCATCCCTAAGCGGATCGGTAATCTCGTTGGCAAAGGCGACGCCGCTCCACTCACCACCCTGTCCGACATCAGCGAAGTATATGCCTATTTCTCCATGAGCGAAAATGACTTCATGAACTTCAGCAAAGGTGCTTCCGGCGCTACTTTACAGCAGCAGCTGAAACTACTGCGCCCGGTAACGCTGGTCCTCTCCAACGGGGAAACTTACAGCCATAAAGGGCGTATCGAGATGGTAGACGGCCAGTTCAACAGGACCACCGCCGCTATCAGTCTGCGTGCCACCTTCCCCAACCCGGCTTCCCTGCTGCGTTCCGGCAATACCGGAAAAGTAAGGGTAGAGCAGCTCTTCAGCGGGGTGATACAGGTACCGCAGGCAGCAACGCTGGAAATGCAGGACAAGGTGTTTGTGTACCAGGTGGCCGACAGCAACAAAGTAGTGCGCCGTATTCTTGACCTGGCAGGACGTAGCGAAGAGAACTTCATCGTCCGCGACGGCGTGAAAAGAGGCGATAAGATCGTGACCGCCGGTATCGAGACCCTGATAGAGGGTACTGTGGTAAAACCGGCCGCCGGCAGTAAAGATACCGTTGCCCCGGCAGCGGGAAAATAAATCCAAAGTAATAGAAGCCATGCTGAATAAAATCATTCAACGACCAGTACTTGCCACCGTGATATCGGTGATCCTGGTTATCCTGGGTATCGTAGGACTTACCCGTCTTCCGGTGACCCAATTCCCCGACATTGCGCCGCCGAGCGTAGTGGTCAGCGCCACCTTCCCAGGTGGTAACGCCGCCACCGTGCTGCGTTCGGTAGTAACGCCACTGGAAGAAGCCATCAACGGCGTGGAAAACATGACCTATATACAGTCCACCGCCAGTAACGACGGTACGGGCATGGTCACCGTTTTCTTCAAACTCGGCACCGATCCCGACCAGGCAGCGGTGAACGTACAGAACCGCGTAGCGCAGGTAACCAGCCAGCTGCCTTCCGAGGTAATACAAGCCGGTGTTACCACCACCAAACAGCAGAACGGGATGATCATGATCCTTGACCTGGTGAGTGACGACAATAGAAAATATGACGAAGCGTTCCTTCAGAACTACGCTAAGATCAACGTGATACCGGAGATCAAACGTATCCCGGGCGTAGGCCAGGCGCAGATTTTCGGCGCCAAAGACTATTCCATGCGGGTGTGGCTGAAGCCCGAGCAGCTGTCCGCCTATAACGTTACGCCCGCCGAGGTGATGAACGCTATCCGCGACCAGAGCCTGGAAGCCGCCCCCGGTAAATTCGGGGAAGGCACCCACGAGCCTTTGTCTTTCGTGATCAACTATAAAGGGAAATTTAATCTCCCTGAACAGTATGAAAAAATTGTGATCCGCGTAGCGCCCGACGGTTCTGTGCTGTACCTGAAAGATCTGGCCCGTATTGAGCTGGGATCTGCCAACTACACCACCGACAACCGCGTGAATGGAAAAGACGCCGTAACGATGGCTATCTTCCAGACCAACGGATCTAACGCCAACGCTATCCAGACCACTATCGGGGAAGTGATGGACAACGCGTCCAAACTGTTCCCCAAAGGGATACGTTACAACGTGACTATGAGCACCAAGGAGCAGCTGGACATCTCCATCAAACAGGTGAAGTCCACGCTGATAGAGGCTTTCATCCTGGTATTCGTGATCGTGTTCCTGTTCCTGCAGGATTTCCGTTCCACGCTGATCCCGGCCATCGCCGTACCGGTATCGCTGGTGGGCACTTTCTTTTTCCTTCAGATGATGGGCTTCTCCATCAACATGCTGACGCTCTTCGCGCTGGTGCTGGCCATCGGCATCGTCGTGGATGACGCCATCGTAGTAGTGGAAGCCGTGCATAGTAAGATGGAACGATCGCACCTCCCCGCCAGGGCTGCCACGCTATCAGCCATGGGCGAGATTACAGGTGCGATCGTATCTATCACCCTGGTAATGGCGGCGGTGTTCCTGCCCGTAGGCTTTATGGAAGGCCCGACGGGCGTGTTTTACCGGCAGTTTGCGTTTACGCTGGCCATCGCCATCCTGATCTCTGCGCTGAACGCGCTGACGCTCAGTCCAGCGTTGTGTGCCCTCTTCCTGAAGAACACCCACGCCGGCGAAGGCAGTCACGATGGAAAGGCCGCAGCCCCCAAAGGCTTTGCCGGCCGTTTCTTCACTGCGTTCAACAGTGGCTTTACAGCGCTCACCAATAAATACGGCCGTGCCGTAAAATGGCTGATCTCCTACAAATGGGTAGGACTGAGCTTACTGGCTGTCGTGACCGCCGTCACCGTATGGCTGATGCAGGTAACGCCGAAAGGTTTTATCCCCAATGAGGACGGCAGCTTCGTGGCTTATTCTTTGTCCCTCCCTCCGGGAGCGGGCCTGGACAGGACCACCCAGGTGTTGCAACGTGCGGACAGCATCCTGCAAAAAATGCCTTTCGTGGAATCCGAGACGAGCATCTCCGGTTATAATATCCTCAGTAACGGTGCCAGCCCGGCTTATGCTATGGGTTTCGTGAAGCTGAAGCCTATCAAGGAGCGCGGCGAGATCAGCAAGATAGACGACATCGTGAGCGTGCTCACCATGGAGCTGGCTGCTATCAAGGAAGGCGCCTTCAGCGTGTTTACCTTCCCGACAGTGCCCGGCTTCGGTTCCTTCAGCGGCCTGGAACTGGTGCTGCAGGACCGCACCGGCGGCCCGGTGGACAAGTTCAGCGAAACGGCCAACAAGTTCATCGGCGAAATGATGCAGTCTCCTGAGATAGGTGTTGCCTTTACCATGTTCAAGGCGGACTTCCCGCAGTACGAGATCATGGTGGACGCCGTGAAAGCCAAACAGCTGGGCGTGAGTGTGAGTGAGCTGATGGCGACCATGCAAACCTACTACGGCAGTAACCAGGCCAACGACTTTAACCGCTTCGGCAAATACTATCGTGTGATGGTGCAGGCCGAGCCGGAGTCCCGCGGTAACCCGACCAGCCTTGAAGGTATCTTTGTGAAGAATGACCAGGGGCAGATGGTGCCGGTGAACAGTATCATTACGCTGAAAAAGGTGTATGGCCCGGAGATGATGAACCGTTACAACCTGTTCAATTCCATCACCATCAACGCCATTCCCAAACCGGGCTTCAGCACCGGCGACGCCATCAAGGCCGTTGAGCGGCTGGCAGCCGCCAAGCTGCCGACAGGCTTCAGCTATGAGTGGACCGGTTTAAGCAAGGAGGAAAAAACCGCCGGCAACCAGATGGTATTCATCTTCGTACTGGCGCTGGTGTTTGTATACTTCCTGCTGGCAGCGCAATATGAAAGTTACCTGCTGCCGCTGGCCGTACTGTTGTCCATCCCAACCGGTATCCTGGGCGTGTTCCTCGCCATCAATATGGCTGGTATCGACAACAACATCTATGTACAGGTGGGGCTGGTGATGCTGATAGGATTGCTGGCCAAGAACGCCATCCTGATCGTGGAGTTTGCCGTACAACGGCGCCGTGCGGGCAAAACGCTCCTGTCGGCCGCCCTGGAGGCAGCCAGGCTGCGTCTGCGTCCGATCATCATGACATCGCTCGCCTTCGTGGCCGGCCTGATGCCGCTGACGATCGTAAAAGGGCCGTCAGCGCTGGGTAACCACTCCATCAGTATCGGTACCGCCGGTGGTATGTTGTCCGGTGTTATCCTCGGTGTGTTCATCATCCCGGTATTGTTTATCGTGTTCCAATACCTGCAGGAAAAAGTTACCGTTCACAAGCCGGTGGCCGTCAAAGAACCTGTAGCAGTATAAACACTTTCTAAAAAATAGTATTACAATGACTATCAATAAATCACTGTTGTTCGCCATGGCCGTGCTCTCCGGCACGGTGATGGCCTGCAGGGTGGGCAAAGAGTTCACCAGACCGGCCACCGCGCTGCCCGAAAAATACCGGGATGCTCCTGCGCCGGCAGACAGCAGCAATATCGGCCAGCTGTCATGGAAGACTTTTTTCACTGATCCGGCGCTGCAAGCGCTGGTCGACAGCGCTATCGCGCATAATTTCGACATACAGACCGCTCTGAAAAATACGGAGATCGCCGCACAGAGCGTCAAAACCGCGCGGTTAGGCAATCTGCCGGACATCAACCTACAGATACAGGCCAACCGCAGCTATCCTTCCAGGAACAGCCTGAATGGCTCTATGGCAGATCAATTCATGGGTACCCGCTTTATGGACGATTACAACGCCAACGTGAGCCTGAGCTGGGAAGTGGTGGCCTGGGGAAAAATCAGCCGCCTGAAAGAGGCTGCCCTGGCCGGTTACCTGCAGAGCACCGAAGCTGCCCGTGCGGTACAGACCCGTATTGTCAGCGAGGTGGCGCAGGGCTATTACAACTTGCTGATGCTTGATCAGCAGCATGCTATCGCCGCCAGGAACCTGGCGCTCAACGACAGCACGCTGTCTATGATGCAGCTGCAGTACCAGTCCGGGCTGATCAACAATCTTGCTATAGAACAAACCGCCGCACAGCGGCAGGTGGCTGCCGCCCTGTTACCCCAGCTGGAACAGCAGATCACGCTTCAGGAGAATGCCCTGAGCATTCTCACCGGCACGCTGCCTGCCAGCATTGCCCGGAGCAACCGGCCTTCATCCGTAGTAACAGGCAGTCCCCTACAGGCCGGCGTGCCCGCCAGCCTGCTCAGTCAGCGCCCCGATGTACATGCCGCCGAGATGGCCGTGAAAATAGCCAACGCCAAAGCCGGCATCGCGCAAGCCAGCATGTACCCCGCGCTAAATATCACCGCCACTGCGGGTCTTAACACGTTTAAGGCCAGCAACTGGTTCAGCATACCAGGCAGCCTTTTTGAAACAGTAGCCGGCAGCATTACGCAGCCCATCTTCCAGCGGAAGAAGTTAAAGACAGATTGGGAAATAGCTAAAATCGAATGGGAAAAATCGGCGATCGACTTCCGGAGATCGGTACTGACAGCTGTAGGAGAAGTATCGGACGCTCTCGTGAAGATGGACAAGCTTAAAACGCAACAGGAGATGACACAGCTGCGGGTGGACAAGCTGCAAAGCGCCACCAGAAATGCCGGCTTACTGTTTCAAAGTGGCATGGCCACCTACCTGGAAGTGATCACAGCACAAAGCAATGTGCTGCAAAGTGAATTGGACCTTGCTTCCGTACAGCGCGCCCAACAGGGTGCCGTGGTGGAGCTTTATCGCTCTCTCGGCGGCGGCTGGAAATAGTTGTAACAACATGATAAGCCTGATTACTTTATATTTAGGGCCAGTTGAAGCACTAAAAACAAGCAATGACCAAAAATAATATGGCAGAGAAGATGTTCAACAGGTATTACCGGATATTTATCATCCCGATGATATTTCTCCTGTACTACCTGTTGTCCTACCTGGTAAATCCCTACAGCGAGTCGTGGGTGAAGATGTTCAAGCAGAGCACAAAGGAGTGGATGATAGAGATCACCATTATGATGGTTTTCTGCTGGCTGATCACAGAGGTGAGCCTGATCACCGCCCGCTGGATGGACCGGTGGATTCCCTGGGAGCGGTGGCCTATACGTCGTTTTGTGGCCCAGCTTTTTGGTCAGATCATTTCCGTGGGTATCCTGCTCAGCATTTTTTACGTGGTGCTGTCGTCGATATTCGGGCCCCGGGAAAACGAGCCGGTAACTATTCCTGAAAAGCTGGATGAGTGGCAGTTTGTCTTCGTGTGTGTGATGTTGTCTATCCTGATCAGCGCGGTACATACGGGCAACTATTTCCTGCAGCGCTGGAAGACATCTATGCTGGAGGCTTCCGAGCTGGAGCTTAAAGCGTCTGAACTACGGCAGATAGCGATGCAATCGCAGTTACAGTCGCTCAAGTTACAGCTGGACCCGCATTTTATGTTTAATAATTTCAGTACGTTGTCCGCGCTGATTGAAGAAGATAAAAATACCGCGTTGTCTTTCCTGGAAAATCTATCGCGCGTGTACCGGTACATGATCGTGAATCTGCCGAATGACATCATCACGCTGAAAGAGGAGTTACGATTTATAAAAGCCTACAGTTACCTGATCCGGATCCGTCACGGCGACAACGTAGACATCCGCATAGAGGTACCGGACGAGCTCTCCGGCCGGGGCATCCCTCCTATCACGCTGCAGCTGCTGATAGAAAATGCCATCAAACATAATGTGGCTACCGGGGAGCATCCGTTGCACATTCATATTTATCAAAGCGAAGAAGGAAAACTAACTGTCAGCAATAATACACAGCGTATCCCCAATGTGATCCCGTCAACCAAACTGGGCCTGGAAAATATCCGCAACCGTTATGCCCTGCTCTCCGATCAGGCCCCTGATATCCGGGAAGAGAACGGGATGTTTATGGTGACGCTGCCATTATTGGACTTTTAAAATTACTTGTATGAGAATTGTGATCGTTGAAGACGAAAAACCCAATGCCACCCGTTTAAAGAACCTGGTACAGGATATTTGTCCCGATGCGGTGGTGGAGGCGATGCTGGATACTGTCACCGGAAGCGTGGCGTGGTTCCGGGAACATTCGCACCCCGATGTAGTATTGATGGACATACGGCTGGCCGACGGCCTGTCGTTCGATATCTTCCAGCAGGTGTCTCTCGAATGCCCTGTTATATTCACCACCGCCTATGATGAATACGCTATCCGGGCGTTTAAGGTAAATAGTATTGACTATCTGTTGAAGCCGATAGAGAAAGAAGACCTGCGGCAGGCGCTGGACAAGATCAGGAAAGAGCCGGTGCAGGCGGGTCCGACCGATATGGTGCAGCAGCTGCTGGAGTTTTTTAAGCAGAAAGAGGTGACCTACCGTACGCGTTTTATGCTCCCCTTCCGCGATGGCTATCGTACTGTTTTGGCAGAAGATGTGGACTTTGTTTTTTACAACGCCAATGTGACGCACCTGGTGTTAAAAGACAAGTCGCATGTAGTGGTGACCCAGACGATGGACGAGCTGGAAGAGCAGCTGAACCCCGTACAATTTTTCCGGGCCAACCGGCAGCATATTATCGGCGTACATAGTATAGACCGTATACTCCATTCTTTTAACGGCAAATTACAGATCCGGCTGAAGCGCGATCCTGAGCGGGAAGTGCTGGTCAGCAAAGAGAAAGTACCGTTGTTTAAACAGTGGCTGGATAAATAGTTTATTTAAAATGCAACTGCCCGTTTTTATCAAAGTAATAATCCACGGTGGTCGTTGATTTCAGGTTATCCAGGAACACCGTGACAGGCTGACTGCGTTCGAGGCTGCCGGTGAAGGTTTCGGTGGCGATGCTGTTGTTGTCCATGATCACCGGTATGCCGAACCACCGGGGCAGTATGCGTGCGATATCAGCGAGCGTGGTGTTGGAGAAGAAGAAGACACCCCGGCGCCAGGAGAGTTCTTCAGACTCGTCGAACGGTTGGATGCGGATACCGTTGTTTGTTGCTATGGCTTGCTGACCGGGTTTGAGCGTTACTTCCTTCCCCATTTCCTTCATCTTTACGCTTCCTTCCACCAGAGACACTTTGATAATGCTGTTATTATAGGAGTTGACATTAAAAGATGTTCCCAACACCTGCACGGTGCTGCGTGCCGTATGTACGAAGAAAGGACGTTCAGCATCTTTGGCCACGCTGACAAAAGCTTCCCCATCGATGGACACTTCTCTTATTTTGCCTTGAAAGGGCACAGAAAAACGCATGGTGGTAGCGGAGTTAAGCCACACATCACTACCATCGGGCAGTTTCACTTTATAGTCGAGTCCTACCGGGACGGCCAATGTTAACTTTTCGTTTCTTTCCGACGAGTCGATGGTACTTGTAGCGAGGGAAAGCGTTTTATTGTTATTGGTCAGCTGCAGTTGTTGCAGCGTGATGTTTCCGCTGTCTGTGGACAGGTTGACCACTTTGCCGTTGGCGAGTTGCAACTGTACGCCATGTTTTTTATCAGCGAGATTAATGTGCTGGTGACTTACCGGGGAGGGTTTGAGCAGCCACCAGGCGGCGAAGGCGCCGATGAGGAGTGTTGCTGCGGCAGCCCACAGGGCGGGGTGTATGCGGCGTGGCCGGCTGTCAGCAATATCTTCATTATCTGACGGCAGATTTTCCGGTGTCACCAACGGCATGATGGTATCTGCCGGTTTTTCCTTTTCCCATGGCATGGACACGGGTGTAGGGTTATCATGGGAAAATGTTATGATATCCTGCCACGCGAGCTGATCAAAGCGGCTGAAGCCGTTGTTGATATCTTCGGGGGCATATAGTTTTACTGTCTGGTGCCATACGGCGGCTACCACGCTGTCTGTTTCGATCAGGTGGTCGAGATAGGCTTCATCGGCAGCGTTGATAACGCGACCGATTTTCTCCATCATCAGTTGCTGTATTTTAAAATTGGCTCTCATCACTTAAATAAGACACTTTTTTTAGCAAGGCGGGCTAACGATTAGTACACTTTATTTTTCAACAGGTTTCGCAGATCCTTCAGGGCGAGCGCCATATGAGTTTTCACGGTGGCTTCACTGACGCCCAGGTAATTGGCTATTTGCTGGCGGGAGAAATGGTGCAGATATCCCAGCTTAAACACCCGGGCCCGTACGGCGGGCAGTTGCGCAATGGCATCGGACAGGTGCTGTTGCAGTTCTTTATTTTCCAAAATATCAGCCGGCGGTTCGTAATCCGGCGGCAGTTGCAGTTTTGCTACGCGCTTACGCATGATTTCGTTCGACCGGATATGATTTAGGCAGCGGTTGCGGATGCTAATGAAGAGGAAGTTCTTAATAGGTCCGGTCAGGGCGCCGG
This sequence comes from Chitinophaga eiseniae, assembly GCF_900167135.1. Classification (GTDB taxonomy): domain Bacteria; phylum Bacteroidota; class Bacteroidia; order Chitinophagales; family Chitinophagaceae; genus Chitinophaga; species Chitinophaga eiseniae. Next base: position 85,755 of record NZ_FUWZ01000008.1, read on the forward strand.
TATTGCTCCAGTCCATCTGCCAGAGGTCCACGTAAAACTTCTGCACCAGGTCCTGCGCTTCCGTTTCATTTTGTACAATGCTGTAAGCCACTACCGTCAGCCATTTGCGGTAGGTGGTGTAAATATGGCCAAAAGCATCCGGATCGTGTTCCTTCAGCTTTTGCCATAATATCATATCATTCTCGTATTTGTTCATGGCTGTGTGTTCGGTATAGATACGCAGTTGTAACAGGGTTTACACCGGAAACATCCTTCAAAGGGATAAACAGGCCAGTTACGATAAAGTACCGGCATGATGTTAAGCATGACAATAAGGCTATTGTTGAATTCGCCGCTGCACAGCGTTTTCCTTGTTGTAAACCGTGTAACGCACTAAAGCATATCGATAATCTTACGATGAAAATAAGGTATAACAAGAGGCTACAGCTAAACGGACGAAAGGAAAAAATGTTAAGCAGTTGTTATGAAAACTATAATGCAAAGAAAGAATGCAATTGGGAATTTGCATATTAAATTTCTGTTATGCGGGTAACATTAAGTTAACGCAAAAAAGTTTTCCCGTTGTTAGGCCGGCGATTTTTTTCTGTTGTCTTCATTTCAGAGGTACCTGAATTACAACAACAACTATCAAACCTAACAACGTATTGTCATGAACTTTACACATTATGTACGTCAGCTGATCACACTGGTACTCATTACCGGTATGCTGTACATCTCCCCTCCTGTGAGTGCATCCGGTCAGGGTGAAATGAAAGTGACGCTCTCTTTCAAAGATGTCCCTGTCAGTAAAGTCTTTAAGGGCATCGAGAAACAAACCGGCCTTGTGTTTCTCTATAATACCAGCCAGGTACCGGACAACTATCGGGTAAGTATATACGTAAAGCAAGCTCAGTTGAATAACGTGCTGAAAGATATCCTTTCTTCCAAAGGTATTACGTGGGAGTTCCGGACGAAGACGATTGTACTAAGGCCCGAAAAGTCCACAGCACCGGCAGGCATCGTACCTGCTGACTCAGGAAGCGTGATCTCCGGCGTTATAAAAGACCAGAACGGAATACCGTTGCCTGGTGCATTTATCATTGTAAAGTCTACTCAGAAAGGAGCTGTCAGCAATGAAAAAGGGAAGTTCACATTGAACAACGTACCACGCGGAGCGCTGTTGCAGATCAGCTATACAGGGTACACGCCTAAACTGATGAACGCTACCGCAGAACCGATGCAGGTGAAGCTGGAGGTAGCGGACAATAGACTCGATGAAGCAGTGGTGATGGCGTATGGCACTACTTCGAGGAGGTTGAACACGGGGAATATCGGGAAAGTGACGGCAGAGGAGATAAGCATGCAGCCGGTATCTAATCCGCTGGCGGCACTGGAAGGGAGGATACCGGGGGTATTGATTACGCAGAGCAGTGGTGGGCCGGGGGCTTCTGTAAAAGTTCAGGTAAGGGGGCAGAGTTCACTGTTTAATGGATCTGAGCCACTATATATTATTGACGGAATACCTTTTGCTCCGAATAATGCCAACATCAACAGCCTCGGATCTATCCTCAGTCAGGGAGACGGAGGTCTCAGTCCGTTCAGTATGATCCCTCCTTCCGACATTGAAAGCATAGAAATCCTCAAAGATGCCGATGCCACAGCGATTTACGGAAGCAGGGGTGCTAACGGTGTTGTCCTTATCACTACAAAAAGACCGGAGGCTGGCAAAACTACGCTTCGTGCAAATGTAAATACTGGCTTCAGCAACACCACCAGGATGCCAGAAATGATGAACACGCAACAGTATCTGGCAATGCGAAAAGAAGCGTTCCAAAATGACGGCCTTACTCCCAGCGCATCCCCGTTTTCTACAGGGTACGCGCCAGACCTCACAATTTGGGATACCACCAGATATACGAACATACAAAAACTAATATATGGAGGAACCGCACGCCAATTAAACGCAGCATTGTCGCTTACAGGAGGAAGTGAACAAACCCAATTTTCTATCGGAGGCAACTTTCATCGGGAGACAACTGTGTTACCCGCAGACGCAGCAGACAATAAGTACTCTGTCAAAATAGGCCTCAATCATATGAGCAATAATAGAAAGCTTCGGATTTCGCTCTCTTCATTGGCCAATTTTGACAATAACAAACTTATTCCGGGCAATGGTCCTAACACATTAGTTCCCCCTAACATCCCAAAGCTCTATGACTCAACAGGTCGCTTAAATTGGATCAAAGATGGTGTCACCTTTCAAAATCCATTAGCTGATTTTCAGGCAAAATATCAGGCCAACACCAACAATTTCCTCACCAATCTAGTGGTGGACTACAAGATACTGGAAGGGCTGTCTTTTAGAACAAGTGTAGGATTTAACACGATGAATGTAAAGGAGCAGCAACTCATGCCCATTACGTCATTCGATCCCACAACCAACCCTACCGGCGCCTCCTCATACTCCAATACAAATTTCAAAAGCTGGATCATCGAACCCCAGCTGGAGTATAACAGACCGCTCCTCCGGGGTAAAATAAATGCTCTCCTTGGAATAACCTGGCAGAGTAATCAACGCGACAACGCATATTTCTATCTGAATGGTTACACCTCCGACAATCTGCTTGGTGCTATTGGTGCGGGACCGGAAGTAATCAGCAAATCATCAGATGACTCCAAATACCGATATGAAGCCCTATTTATGCGCGTTAACTATACATATGCCAATAAATACATACTGAATCTTACCGCCAGAAGAGACGGTTCATCTAGGTTTGGTCCCAATAAGAGATTCTCAAATTTTGGGGCCATAGGCTTGGCATGGGTATTTACGAATGAAACATTCTTCTCTCATAATACTGGCATTTTAAGCTTTGGTAAACTTAGAGGAAGTTATGGTATTACAGGCAACGACCAGATAGGTGACTACAAATACCTCTCCACCTGGGCGCCAGGCTATCCTTATCAGGGAAAAATCAGTGTTAGTCCCGACAATCCGTTCAATCCGGAATTCAACTGGGAGAAGAATAAAAAATTAGAAGGGGCAGTAGATCTAGGCCTGCTGCATGACAAAATTCTCGTTACCGCTACCTATTTCAGGAACAGCAGCAGTAGTCAACTCGTCAGCTATAAGCTTCCATCACAAGTAGGTTTCTCGTCAATGACAAGAAACCTACCAGCGCTCATTATAAATAAGGGATGGGAGTTTGAGTTAAGTATCAAGGCCATCAATAGCCAAACATTCAAATGGAATATACAATCCGTACTAACTATTCCAAGTAATATATTAGCAAGCTATCCTGGTCTTGAAAGATCCACCTATTCCAACACCTACGAAATCGGAAAATCAATAAATTTGGTTCGGCAAATTAAGTCCGCCGGTGTAGATCCTAAAACCGGACTATTTACATTCGATGATCTCAACAAAGATAATATCATTAATTCCAAAGACAATCAATACATAGGAAAAACCAATCCTGACTATTTTGGTTCTTTAGGAAGTGAATTTACTTTCAAGGGATTTCGGTTGAATATATTATTTAGTTTCAGAAAACAATTCGGAAAGAATGTCCAATACAGTATTTACGCCCTGAACAATATGCCAGGCATGATGTTTAACCAACCGAACGTCGTCTTCGACAGATGGCAACATCCGGGAGACATTACCACTTACGAAAAATTCACAGCCACTACTGGCAGCGCGGCCTACAAGCAAGGAACAATTTTTACACGTTCAAGTGGGGTATTCGGTGATGCCTCATTTATCAGGCTAAAAAATGTTTCGCTCAGCTATTCAATCTCAGAAAATTCACTAAAGAAAATAGGCCTGAAGGGGATGCGTTGTTTTGCTCAAGGACAAAATCTTATGACAATAACTGATTACCTCGGCGACCCCGAAACACAAAATTTCTACGGCATTCCCCCTCTAAGAACGATTGTCGCGGGATTAGACATTACTTTATAGACATCAACAAGAAAACAAATCAAATGAGCTTTATGCAGCAAAATACCTGTCATAAAAAAAGAAGCAGTGCCCCTGCGGCAAGACATCTGATGAAAAAAACACGAAAAGAGTGTGGCTTATGGGCATTACTTTTCGGCACTCTCATGCCAATAGCATGCAACAAGTTTGTAGACGTCCCCCCGCCCACTAACAAAATCACAACCCAGGAGCTCTTCAAAGACGATGAAAATGCGACATCAGCCGTACTTGGAATATATTCGCAAATATCGTTTCTTGGATTAAACATAGTAAATGGAGCATCCACAGTATACACTGGACTTGCTTCTGACGAGCTAAAATACATAGGGAGTTCCGTGGAAATCAATGAATATATGAATAACGCAATTTCCACCACAAACTCAACAAACCAGGGAAATATATGGTTCCCGGCATATCGATTCATATATCAGACTAATGCGTGCCTAGAGGGAATTTCAGGGAGTAACGGAATATCTCAGCGCACCAAAAATCAGTTACTGGGAGAATGCAGGGTAGCCAGAAGTATACTATATTTTTATTTAGTACAGCTATATGGAGACGTACCTCTTATTACAACCAGCAACTATGAATCCAATTCATCGCAGGAAAGAAGTCCAACCGACGAAATATACAGGTTTATCACAAATGATCTGAAGGAAGCAAAAGCGCTATTAGCCGAAGCTTATCCGTCACCCGGACGATTCAGACCCAATACTCACACAGCCGAAGCTTTACTGGCAAGAATATTCCTTTACACAGGCAACTGGAAACAAGCAGAAACTGAGGCCTCCAATGTCATCAATTCCACTCAATACACCCTAGAGGCAGATCTGACCAAAGTATTTCTTGTCAACAGTAGTGAAGCAATATGGCAATTGGCAGCCGTAGGAGGTGGAATTAATACACGTGAGGGCGCGACCTTTGTCTCCGGAAATCCCTCAGCGACACCTAACTTTCTGATCAGTCCCCAGTTAATGTCTGCCATAGAGCCCAACGATCCAAGAAAAAATGCCTGGATAGGCACAAAAAACGTAAACAACAAGACGTACTACTATCCATTCAAATACAAGGTCCCCATTGCAGCCGATCCCGTTATCACCGAAAGTTATATGATGTTACGGTTGGCAGAACAATATCTGATACGATCAGAGGTCAAAATAAGACAGGGTAAAATAGATGACGGAATAAGAGATTTAAACATTATAAGGAAAAGAGCAAGAGGAAGTAACAGCAATACCGTCCCCGACCTGCCTACAGCAGTTACACAAGACGAAGCACTTTCCTTCGTTCTGCATGAAAGGAGGATCGAATTAATGGCAGAATGGGGCAACAGATGGTTCGACCTCAAAAGGTTTCATTTATCAACTACAATTTTAAAGCCACTAAAGTCCTCCTGGCAAGACACCGATACCTTACTTCCTATTCCCAACCAGGAGATACTACTTAACAAAAACCTGACGCAGAATAACGGATACAACTAAATGACAGAGTCAAATCATTCATAGTCAATTTCAATAAGCACAATATGAAGAATCTACTTCTCCTTTTCATTCTTTCAACCTGCGTCCATCAAAATATATACGCGCAAAAAGTAAACATTGGAGACAAATGTCCTAATACAAGATTAAAAGGATTAATGAATCATAATGCTGAAGAAGCAAATCTATTGTCAGCATTCAACGACAAACCGCTTATTATAGACTTTTGGTTCATCAGATGTGCGCCTTGCCTTGAAGCCATGCTCCGACTTGATTCACTTCAGAAAGTGTATCATAATCAATTTAATATACTATTGGCCACAAGCGAAAAAGAAGAAGATGTAAAAGCATTTTTTCAACGAAACAAAAAATTCAGAGATTTTAATCACCCTATAGTTTACTCAGCTCACTCCAACTCTAATTTGAAGAAACTATTCCCTCACACAGGAGAACCCCATGAAGTCTGGATAGGAAAAGAGGGCATTGTAAAAGCTATCACCTCATCCTATGAAATTACCCCGGAAAATATACAGAAATTCCTGCTTAATGAAAACTTAAACATTCCTGAAAAGAAGGATATTCTGGATGAGAAATATGCAATGGGAGGACAGCCACTACTTATGACCGATGAAGAAAGAAACGCTGGAAAAAGAAAACTATATTATTCGTGGATAGGGGCTGCAGATCCTCAGGTACCCAGCCTTGTTACAGGTCAATTAAACATACAGACCAATGAACAAAAAATAATATGCCAGAATACCCCTATAACCGGATTATATCAAATTGCTTACAGAACATACAGAAGCAAAACACAAATAGAAAACGAGGAGGTAATAAAAGTGACAAACCAATCCAAAGATTCCCTAAATTTTACCCCGGACAGCAGAACGCAAAAAAACCTCTTTTGTTATGAGATATTTATGCGCGACACAACAGACGCAAAAATCAGAACAAGGATGCAGAAGGAATTAGACGATTTTTTCAATCTAAAAAGCGAAATCAAACAAGGAAACATCCCGTATTATATACTATCAAGACTTAAAAAAGATACCCTCCAAATTTTTAAACCAGAAGTAAAAACAGCCGGCTATATTCAAGATGAAGGAGATACTATTTATATCAGAAACGTGGCGATACTTTCCGTTGTAAGAAACAAATTATACAACAAACTACAACACAGCATCATCAACGAAACCGGATACAACGGAAAGATAGATCTGGCCATTCCTAAAACAGCAAACATCGAAACCATTAGGCATGCCTTAAACAATTATGGGTTGGATATCAATCTTGAAATGAGACCAGGCAATATTGTTATCCTAAAAGATGCACATTAAGCCTCTAACAATATTAGTTGATTCTCCTACATCAGGACTTTCATTTACATCAATGCCCTGTTAGGGACGAAACAATGTCACAGGCACCTGATGATATGCTGAGGCAGTTCCACGTAAACATATATCAATACCATCATATGGACAAACGCTCTTTGCAACCGCTATAGTAGCGCTGAAGGCGAGATCACCACTTGATATATACCAATTATACATCACACCGTTGCCTCCCGTTTCGCGGGAATTATTGGTAGCATATGCTCCGGCTATACCAAGCAAAGTTCCCAAAACTGAAAATATCATCTTGATCTTTTCCATAAATACTCTATTTTATAAAAGTTTTCCATGAAATGAGATAACATTCGAACTTGTCTTGTTCCTAACAAAGAAAGGAGACGGCTAACCGCCATCTCCTTTCTTGAAACAAATAGCTTAGTCTTTCTTCAAAGTAACTGGATTTTTACCAGGAGCTGTTCCACGCAGACAAGTTTGAGCAGTACCAAAACATTGACCAAACGTAGTAGCTTTAGCTACAGTCCCTACGAAAACAGTGGTATTACCAACAGTATGCCATTTAAAGATGGTACCTGCTCTGTTAACAGAACCTTGATGAGTAGTTGCATAAGCACCACCAATTCCGGCAACAGCAGTAAGGGCTGCAAAAGCGATTTTAATCTTTTTCATAAATCTGATTTTTAAAGGTTATTTAACATATTGCCATTTTTTTAACAGGCCCGGCGAACCTGTACTATGCGCATGAGTATCTTAATTTAACTTCAAAGATTTCTTTTCAAATGGAGGTAAAATAGCCACCACTCCCAATATCAGGAAAAACAGATTAAACCATAAATGCTGATTCCAGGTAAACGTACTAATAACACCCGCACACGTGCAGGGAGGATTCACGAAATAGCCAAAGTTCGCTAGAGAAATATATCCTGTAAAAACAAGCATTAATCCCATTGCGAGCTTCAAACCGACAATCCTATAGCCAGGTACCGACAGCACCAACACAATCAACACTTCGACAATGGGAATCCCCCATATCAGATACGGCACCAATGACGCATTAAGCGGCTGTAGTCTCATTTGCGCTGCAAATTTTTCCATATCCATTAATTTACTTGCAGCCACAAACGAGAAAAGGAGAATATAAGCGAAAGTCGCTATGTCTCTTAACAGGTATCTTCTCATATATCTTATTTTTACTTGACCATACTTTCCACGGCCGCTCTTACATCTTTTAATTCAGGCCGCTTGTCAGGACTTAAATCAATACAGCTTAATATTACTTCCTGCAGAAATAATTCCTTAACTTCTTCAACTATCGCCTTCGCATCCACTTCACTTTCGTTACTGATAAACGAATTGGGATGTTTACCTGTCAAAACATGTAACAATAACGCTCCCATGGTATATACATCTTCCTTTATAGTGGGTATTCCAAGCGCTATTTGCTCAGGAGAGGCATATCCAAATACTCCCATTGCAAACGGAGGAAATGGTTCGTTTCTGTATATACTATATGACAGCTCGAGATCAATTGTATACACCTCTCCTGATGTCAAAACCATAAAATTACTCGCAGTAGCATCTCTATGGATATACCCTTTTTGATGCATTTTTTCAATTATGAATAAAACATCCAGATAATATCGTATCAGTAGTTGCTGTGTTTCCTCGTCCAGTTCACTCCATTTTCTTTTTTGATACATATCATCAATCCTTCTAAAAAGATCTACACCGTCAAGAAATTCCATAACCAAATAACACTCTTCTCCCTGCTCGAAATAGTCAATAAACTTGGGTATCGGAATGTGATCTTCTAATTCACAAAGTACTTTCGCCTGCCATTTCAATCTGTCTTTAATATATCTGCCATACTTATCATTAAAAACATGATACTTGCCTTCCTTTATAAAGCACCAATTAAACTTTAAACCCCTCAAATCAACCGATTTGAGCAAATCTCCCTTCGGCGAACGGCTGATCATCTGCAACGGAACATACCTTCTTTTCAAGAGCCTTTTCCTTTTCCAGTATTGGTATTTCCGGCATATCTTAAACGGCAACCTCCTGGCATTAGGAAATACAAGACTTGTAATCCGTTCAACGCTTCCGTCGTCTTGTTGTTGATCAAAATATTTTATATAGGTCACGTAGATTATTTCCGCCACTCTGACCGAATAGTTTACGCCAGGCCCCCAAAAATCTTTAGTAAGAACAGCCAGCCTAGCTATCATTTTTCTGGTAATATCCTCTTCAACAGTAAAAACTATTATCATTTTTCCCACTTCATCTGGTCCATGCCAAAAATCATTCTTCCTTGTCGCCAGTGTCTTATTCTTTATCACACTGAATGCAATACCTTCATTGTACAACAAAGGAGAAACTACCTTAATAAGATCCCGAACCTGCAGGACATCGGATGTTAAAAACAATGCCCATCCGTTAGCTGAAGGCAGTCCTCCTACATTGAGATAGACCTCCTCATCCGTATACAATATCCCCATTTCATCAAGCAGGTGGTGGAAACCATTTTGCTGATCTACATTCTGGTTGTGTGTTTCCTTCAATTCGTTTATCATATGGATTGTTTTATGCAATGCGAAGCCATTACCATACAAACTGCTGGCAGATAATACGGGCACAATGTGTACACATCACTATTCGGGATTACTTAAAGCATCCGTTGGCATAGCAAGGCTGCAAGAGGCCAGGAGGCCTCCTCGCATTTTATTCGCTGCATTTTTTGATAAATTGTTCGATTTCGTCCTTAATGGTAGCGCTCCAGGAAAAAAGATCGGTTATTTTGATAAGTTGTTAGGTTCTTCTTTTCGGGCTTTCTGATTTTCCTGGCAACAACGTCAACAATATAAAGTTCCTTAATAAAAAGATAACAAAATATTCATTTTGGGAATGGTACCTTATCATTTTAGCCTTTTCCAAAAAGTTAACATTGGAAGGTTAACGGGCAGCACCCGGGAGTTTGCCGTGGTATTTTTTATACTCCCTGGTGAAGTTGGCCGGGTAGCCGTATCCCAGCATGTAGGCTATTTTATTCATACTCAGACCGGATTCCCGCACCAGCCGTTCCGCTGTTTCCATCCGTTGTTTGATCAGGTATTTACTGATGGGTATCTGATAATATTTAGAGAAGCCCCTCTTGATTTTCGATTCACTGATATTATACATATGTGCCAGTTCCGCTATCGTATGGGGGATATCGAGATTCTGGTCTATATAGGATTTAATACCGGCAAACAGCATAAACTCGTTGTTCCCCGCGTCTGATGGTTGTTCACCTTCAAAATAACCTACTACCCACATCAGCACCTCGAATATTTTATGCTGCATCCACAGATGCTTCAATTTCTCAGGCACAGCTGCCTTTTTCATTTCACGAATACGGTTTCCCAGCTCCTCCTGTATGATACCGGAATGCTTGCTGACAGCGACAAACTTAGCACCGTCTATCATTGATAACCACTTGTTCAGCATGGGCGATAGTCCGGCCAGGTCGCTGATCTGTTTCCTTGAGAAAGCCATCCCCTGCCATTCATACACTCCTGGTTCAAAGTACAGCAGTAATTTTTCCGGCTTTATCTCGAAGAGGTTGAACTGCCCCTGATAAAGCAACACTTTGCCGACATTCCTGACAAATACCTCCGCTGTACCCTGCAGCATACAGGAACATACATGAAATACACCCTTCACCTGCGTCTCTACAATCGATTTCTCATGCGCAATAAAAACAATATTGACAATCGAAGTACCACTCGCCTCATACCGCTGTACCAGGATATCTATTTTGGAAGAAGTAAACAAATTAGGCCTGGCAAACCCTTGTGTATACTGACGATAAGCCTCCGGGACAGTCACGGCCGGGACCAGGTGAATACTGGGCGCATTTGCTATAACAAACTCCATGGTGTGGATGAGGGACATCTCAAAAGTGGTTTTAGGCGGTCGACCAAATAAGTAGATCTATACAAATTACCACAAAGTACTGCAAACCCGTCACAGGAATACACAAAACGATTCTTACCAAACCCTTTACAGCAAAGTATTACACCCAATGTTAAGTTTTCATTGCTGCGGTCACATCAGCAGTTTGGAATCATAACTTGTTAGTTATTTTTTCACTGCCCTCAAAGAAAACACTATGATATTACAAATCGCCGAAACCCAAGAAATAGCATATACCATCGAAAAAGTAGTTCCTTTTTACTACACCGGCTATGTCAGACCGTTCACTAAGCCCTATTTCATTCAATTTAAGGATGCAGGCGTTCTTTTCCAGGACAAACAATACGAAAGCGTCTCCCTGCGCTGGATGGTCTGCTTCACGGAACAACGACGAACATTACTCATCAACGAAGAAAAACCCAAGCTCGTCATCGAAACGTCTCCCAACAAAACCCTCTACACCCGCTTCGTGGAACAGGGAAAGGTATTGCTCAAACCGGACGAATATGGCATCGTCCACGGCAGTACGGAATACTCTTCTATCATCCTCACCAAAGGCAGACAAGAAGTTATCCGCCTGGAATTTACGGCTGACGCATTAAGACAGGATATCACACAACACTACCTGGACAATTTCGAACAGGAAAAATCCTGGCTCTACGGCAGCGGCAAAATAGGCAACATCTTACAACAGCAACTTCAGGATATCATCCACACGCCAGCCAACACGCCGGAGGAAGAAGCAGTTTTCGGCGCCAGATGCCGGGAGATATTACACCAGGTAGCCTCGGAACAGATCACGGCATAATTGCCTATCTTCACTGCATGATCATCAGACCATACACCAAGGCCGATAAATCTGCCTGCCTGGAGGCATTCAGCAGCAACATGCCCGGGTTCTTCGCTCCGGAAGAACGGAAAGACTTCGGCGAATGGCTGGATCAACAGGAGAAACGCGACCTATCGGATAAAAACGAATGTTATTTCGTCATCGTAACAGACGAGAAGATCATCGGTTGCGGCGGTTATTATATCCGCCCCGACAAAACCACCGCGGTCATGACCTGGGGACTGCTTCACCAGCAATACCACAAACAGGGCTGGGGCAAAAAGTTGTTGCAGTACAGGATAACCGCCATCAGGGCAGTATGCCCCTCCTGCGCCATCCAGCTGGACACCACACAACACTCCGCCCCCTTCTTCGGGAAAATGGGATTTGCCGTAACGAAAGTCACGCCTGATTTCTACGGTCCGGGATTGGACCGGTATGATATGGAACTGAAAAACTAACCGTTAAACCGGGGATGGTTCAAACCATATAACATCACATACACATCGTCTCCCTCTGCATTAAATTCATTGATCAGGCCAATGCCCAGGATCTTATGGTCCATATAGTCCGACAGGCTGTCGGTCTCTGCGTCGAAGTTCGGTGTAAAATACAGGCAGATACCCAGAAAATTAGGGCTCATCAATCCGCCCGGAGGAGAATAACAGGTAAAGCCTGCATCCACCTGCAGGACCTCACGCACGGTCATACCTACACGAAGCACGCCGTTAACCGTACCCTGATAGCCTTTCGTGGCAATAATATTAGTAATCCGCCCATCATAGATGTCCACTTTCAGGCGAATAATACCACCCATATACCAGTATTCTATATATCGCAAGGAAGGTGTTGTCACGAGGCTGATCTTCTTGTCACGGGCAAAGTACTGGTCTGTACGAAACATCTTCTCCAGGCCTTTTACCAACATCCCCTGCTGTATGCCACCAAGACTTACCCCGGGAATGATCGGTGCCTCAATGTCAAAATATTGCTCCTGGAAATTTATTTCCAAATTTTTATACATATTCATAAACTCTTGTGGAGCTATTATTCTTTTAAGTCAGGCGTCAAAAATAAGGGAATTCCTGTACAATCAGGTATACAACATCGCCGGATATAAAAAAGCCTCGCAGGCGAGCAAATCTTCAAGGCAAAAACATTACAACAAAATATATGTATATAATTACATATCAATAATTTATAAATTAAAATAATAAAATATCATCTAAAACGCGAATTCAGCTGTACTATGCAAACCCCGGCAACACCGCCATCTTTGTTACCACCACACACCGGCACCGTCGTTATCTTCATCCCCTTCCTGTCCTCTTCGCCTGTTGTCCGACCTGTCCGATAAGAAAGCTAGTATATTTTCCGGACCTGCAAAATCATATAGGCGAGCGCGTTAAACCCGGAAGTTCCCACCCATTTACCGGCATCTAAAAAATCAGTAGCTATTCGAACGAATTCGTCCCTGTCGGCCCAGCCGCTGATGTTCATTTTATTGAAGGTAAGAAAATTGAACCGGTACAATTCCTCCTGCGGATCAGAGGTGAGCAGGCCAAAGGACAGGAAGTTATGGGGGTCGGTGATCAGCTCCCCGTCAACCGCGCAAACGCCACCGCGTGAAGGAAGACTGGCATCGTACGCGTCGAGGATGGAGAGCACTTGCTGGCAGCTGGGGTGGCTGTGCAGGCAGCTTTCATGGACGGCACAGTCGCTGAAGTGGTACAACGGGTCTTTGGTATTGCCGGTAAAAGGAGGAAAACCGACATAGGGCCGCGAAGCGTCTATGACTTCGTTGCAGAGGATACATTCGGTGAGAGAGAGGAAGATGAGCGCGCCCAAATATAATACAAGCATCTGAGAACAGGCTGCAATATTAAAACACCCGCCAGGCTTAGCTTTGGATGATTATGTCCACTCAACCCGGTAAAGACCCGCAACACCGTCCTCAAAATACTGCTGTACGATTCACCTTTAAACATCTACCCATGAAAATCAAATGCTACTCCCTCATCATGCTACTGCTTTGCGTACCATGTGCCTGGTTAAAAGCACAAACTTATGCCAACATACAAACGAACGGCGTCACAGGTCTCTGCCTGCTCTGTGGCGTCGTCAATCCGAACAATGCCGTCAACACCAACCGGGACGACTATTCCGCTTTCACCATCACCGCCGGCTTGCTGGGCGTGGCGGTACAACAGACCCTGATATTTCCTGCAGCGAGCAGCACGGGCTGCGATTCATTGGTCATCGGCATAGGCAGCGGAAACACACTCTTGTCCGCCAACCTGTTTCGTGGCGTTAGCATACAAACATACAACAGTGGCACACCCAATAATGATGCCCAGGTCGTCGACAGCAGCATCCTCAGGTTGTTGCAGGGAAGCTCCCGCGCGACGGTCATCCTGCACCCGAAACAGCCCTTCGACCGGGTAAAAATCACGCTGAGCAGCAGTCTGCTGGGATTATTGGATGGCTTCCGCGTTTATTATGCCTACTACCATACTGGTACCCCTGCCCTCCCCGCCTACAGCGTTCCGCAAGGCCAGGTCTGTGGGGAACAACTGCTACCTGTACACAATCATCAACCCGGAATTGACTATCGCGTTCATGCAAAATACACCGCCGCCAACGGCGGGCTTCTGAAAGATACTACATGGACAGTAAAAGACAACGACACCATCGCCGTGCCCGGGGTAGTTGCGTTTATGGGAGCGACGGTCAATATGGCTGTACAGGCGGTAAATCCTTTCACTGGTTGTAGCTCCGACACGGTAAGGCAGGTATATCACCTCGGTGGCAGCGGAGGTCTGCCAAGTGTAGATGCCGACAGCGTCACCATTTGCCAGGGAGGTTATGCGTTTCTGCATGCCTTCAGCCCTCAGTCTTCCGATATCGTGGTCCGCTGGTACGATGCACCTGTCGGTGGGAACTGGCTGGGAGCCGGCAATTATTTCCTCGTCATCCCCGATACCACCACCACCTACTATGCCGCCGGCGCTTTTACCTGCGAATATCCCGAACGCAAACCGGTGAAAGTTATCGTGCAAACTATGCCGGCGCCAGTGTTTGCCGTACCGCAGGAAATGGTCTGTGACACGCAGGTGATCTCCATACAGAACCATCAGCCGGGACTGAATTATAAAGTCCGTGTTTTTCATTCCAGCTTCTTAGGGCCGGTAGCGGATACTACCTTTTACATTTTAAATGACAACCGCATCGTAATACCACCGCGTATCACCTACAACCCGCTGGAGGTAGAACTATATGTACAGGCGATCGGCAATGGCTGCACCTCCGACACGGCATACCAGGCGTTCCTGCAAGGTGGCTTCGCCGGACCGGTAACCGTTGACCAGGACAGCATCGCTATTTGTGCCGGGGACAGCGTCTCCCTTCATGCGGCAGATCCCCGCTCAGCGTTTTCCGCCATCCGGTGGTATGACGCTCCTTCCGAAGGTAACTTGTTGTTTACCGGCAATACCTACGTGGCACACCCCTCTGCAACGACTACCTATTATGTTACAGCAGGGTTTGAATGCGACTATCCACAGAGAAAACCGGTGACCGTCTACGTCACACCCTGTGCAACGCAGCAGCGTATGCTTACAACACCAGCCGCCAAAGCGATGACGCTGAAAGTATTCCCCAATCCCACCAGCGGGGAAGTAAAAATCGACAGCAAAACGGATTTTGGCGGCGCGCTACTGCTGGTATATGATCTTCAGGGCAGAGAAGTGAAAAAAGACAGGCTGGGCGGCAATATGTTCCGGCTGGACGGCGCGAACGGCTTGTACCTTGTGAGGATAGTTTTGCAGACTGGAGAAGTTTATCAGTCCTTTATTACGCTACAAAAATAACAGCGTTGTGGAATCTAAAAAGCTGGGGGCGGTCTGTACCTGCAACTGTCCCCGCTTTTCATTCTGTCATCACAGACTTATAGCTGAACCTTTTCAACCGATTCAGCAAGTATTTTTATGTCACTGCCTGTAGACGAGGTCTTAATTATATAGCACTTCAATAGAACGTTATCAAAAGCCCCTTTCCATTTCTCATAGAAAAACAACAAATCCGGATCATCCTCGGGAGCGATATAAGCTATATCAATTGATCCTTTGGCATTTATGTCGAAATTCATCGCAGCCTTGAACAAACATACCCCATTGAAAACTATTTTTGATCTTGGCTCATCATACCAGTCAACAACCATTTCTATCGTATCATTATTACCGGGGTCTTCTATCGATGAAGATACTTTCTAAAATAGAATCATGCCAATAGCAATCATCAAAGTCGAATTCCATGAATAGGTGATTTAAAGCCCATGATAACAAAAAATGTAAACGGAGCAACATTGGATACCAAAGGAAATATTAACATCCCTGCTAAGCTTCAATCATCCTTTCTCCTTCTTAACGGAATTGCCAAATTTTCCGGCATCTCCGTTGCAATGAAAAATATTTCTTGCACTATACTATCTTTAACTTATTCGTGTAGTAGGTGCTTCTTCCGGGCACTTCTTACCTGACAGCGGTCCGACTATTTATCTTTCTCCAAAATACCATCCAGGTTTAATACTATCTAATTTTGCATTTTTTATATCCAAAACTCATTTGTCACTTTTTTATCATGAACATACACTAAATATCTTTTTCATCCAGATAAAAGGCTAAAATAACAACACTCTTTCCTGAAACTTTGCGTACATTCACCTCCTCGAACACCGATATTACACTGTCAGCATATTTTTTCGAATACACCCACGCCTCCGAGAATGTCTTTTTCCAAAACACTCACCATATTTAAGCACATCAAACATTTTAGGGCCGCTGGACTTAATACTATCAAAACAAAAAAAGAGAATCCCAAAAAAGCGTATTACTTGTTAACTTTTTGTTATTAGACCGGCCATCTGCTGCATTATTCAACTGAGCAGCAGCAGCATATTATCCCTGCTAGTCTATCTTTCAAACTGCCTTCAGGTCAATTATTTACCAGATACTTATAAATAATTTTTAAATACATCTTCTCCCTTATACATAACGCTGTATAGACTTTTTTCGTCCAGAATTGCGACCACAATTTTATTTTCTTCGGAAGATATCTTTATTTGTACACTATTCAAGCAACTATCAGTTACTATGACGATTTCTTCCTGAATGGGAAGAGTATACACAAATCCTTCAGGTTCATGTATTATTTCCATATCAGAATCCGAACTATTATAAATACTAAAACTTGTTTGTTGAATCATTGTAAAAAAATTATTTTCCAAAAAAAGTTCTTGCTAATTCCATTGCCTGATTCCGTCTCACCACAGCGGCCTCATTTACTGCCCCTCTGGCTTGTGCTTTCAGTATTTGTTCATTACACGACCTTGCCAACTTGACCAATTTGTCCTTTGTCCAGCCATTCTCTAATAACTCTGCTTTTGTGAAATCAGATATAGATTTGGTTAATTGTGTTTTATTTCCCCATCCGAAAAACACACTAGCTCTTTTAGTATCTGTTCCCATTGAATTCAAAAACCTAGTTAAGCTAGTTCCTCTTTCCTGAGTGGCGCTTACTAACTCTTGTGCTGTACTCTGTAACGCAGTCTTAGTTGCCCCTTGCAGAGCCTTGTTGGCTATTGTACTTTCTACAAATCCGGCTATCTTACCCGCCATACTCAAAGTCTTCGAAATTGGCATTGCACTTAATATACTTATAGAAGATTCTCCAGTGCTCATAGCTCTTCCTGATTGAAGATCCTTTCCGGTAAACAATGCCTGAGCACCATTTACTGCAGCATAAACAGGATTTAAATTCTGGTTTATTCCTGCAACTATTTCATTCGCGGTTCCTGCTACATATTGGCCTGCAAATTGGAGGGCAGAACCTATACCAGTTGGAGCTGTCAGATTATACTCCCTACCTGTAACAAGTCCAACCTGTTTAATAGGATCTCCTGGCCCGTCTGGCTCATCACCTAAGAAGTCCTTATATCGAATTGGGTTATCATAGTTAGAAGCATACGGCGACCAAGCTTCCATATTCTCTATCTTCGGATCTATCTGGTTCCACCTTCCTATCTGCGGATCCAAATTCCTCAATTGAGCATCATATATATCCAGATCTAATTCGCTCGTGTATTCAATCCCGTTATACTTCTTACGATTCTCCGGGTAATTCGCACCCTTCAACGCATTCGAACTTATCCCCGCCATCGTCAACCCAAACGGATAATAATGCGTCACTTCCAGCAGCGGACCGGTCGCCTGCGTCACGACAAGGTTATCAAAGAACACGTCCTGCGGGGCTTCATTACTGGTATACACATACAGAAAACCGCTTTTGGATACCGGCATTTTATCCGTCGCCAGTGTCTGCAGTTGGTCAGGCTCCTTCTTCACCTGCTTCACCCCGCTGTTATTATCAACTAAGTTAAACTGTTCATCAAACAATACAAAATTGAGATAAGCGCGCGGGGTTGTCCGGCTTTTGCTGGTCGGCGTCTTTGGCTTTTATTAATAGCATGATTATAAAAATCAGCGGTGAATGGCGTGGTGTTATTCGCAGCATCAAAGCCGTGCTGCCCCTGCCCGGTAGCGGTACCCTGAAACGCCAGGGCCAGGCTGGCGATCATATCCTCTACCGGCGGCGGGGTATTCTTATCTGCCGGCGCCTGGGATTTATAAAACGCTTTAACGCCTATCTGGATGGTGTCCCCGGCCATCACTTTCAGCACCAGCGACGGTCCTATTTTATGAGCACCGGTTTTGGCGTTCAGTTTAGCAACGGAGGCATTTTCGCTGGTACTTTCGTCGGGCGGGTAACCGGCAGGTTTGGCGGCACGGGTTTCGGTGACGTTGCTGAACAAAGCTGTCTCCTGCGGCGCGCGGGCGCTTTCCATGGTAGCTGTGTACATGGACAGGTCCGTTTGTTCTGTCAGCACAATCCGGACGTTGCCCAGATGGTCCTTTTCAAAATAATCATAGACACTCGTATATGAGTTCCTCGATTCCTTCATTGCTAATAGAAAAATCAAAAACGTATTGCAATAAGAAAGCCGCAGTTTATATCCTGCGGCTTTTTATCATTTAAAGATTATTTTCCCTGTTTTCAAAAGACTATCGAACTTTAAATCCCCTTGTTCTCTATAATTGCTTTCTCTCCAGTAAGCCTCATCAGCAGCTATACCTTTCTCTCTATCCGTTGGAATGAGAAAATGAATATAATAGTAACGCTTGGCATTAATCGTATTACTCGTTTCAACCCGACCTAAATATCTAGCATCAGCTGTAACATCCACTCCTTCCTCATATATTTTTACTTGTAAATCTTCCCTCTTATCCATTAAGTTGGCTGGGACATAGGCAACTCCATCCTTATTAATTTTATAAACGTTCTTAGAAGATATTTCAAAAGTAAAGCCTACTGTATCCTTTACTGGTATAACATAATACCACCCTTGCTTCCCTTTCGGAACACTCACATTAATTGTATTAAAGATTAGAGAGCAGCTCATTAAACCAGGTAAGATCAATAATAAATAAAGCATAATATTTTTTACCATGATATTTTAGAATATTTTTTTGGGTTTACCGGTGAGGCATTAAATCCACCAAAATTCATATAAGGAGCTTGCTTAGACCGGTTAAGTAAATTAACCGCATCAGATGTCCGTTGATATGGTTGCCCTGCTGCTTCTCTCCCTACTGAACCGTACCAACCTCCATAAATGCTTTGTGATAATAAGAAAGAATGTTGTCTAAACTGATAAGCAGTATTTCCATTCATTTTAACATCTACAGAAGGAAAGGTACCATGCATTATTGTAGCACTCATTGCTCCATCTTTTCCAATCTTTACAGTTAAATCCTGAGCAACATCTACTAATCTTCCGTGCATTATTTTTAAACCAATGGCTTCCACCTTGTTAACTTCTGTATGTTGCTCAACGCCCGCAACTACGGTGCCATCAGATAAAGTTTTCACATATGCATCCTGATTGGGTGCGCCATCTACACCATCCGCCCCTGGTACTAGCCCAAAACTTGCACCTGTTTCTCGTTGCGATGACGCAGAAAATCCGCTAAACTTACCTTCATCATCATAGTTACCCGTCAATGAAAATTTTGTCGTTAATTTATCACCGCCTGCACCTGGTACACCTAGATCGTTATCTTTATGTATATAACTATTTATCTCAAAATTAAGTGTATTACCTATATTAGAATAAGAAGTCTTGTTCTGAGTTAGTGTTTTCTCTCTGGAGTCATTCCAAATAATATTTCCTTTCTTATCCTGAAACCAATCCCTCCCATCCAAATCAACAATATTAGTAGGGTTGTTGCCAACATAGTTATAGGGAGACCAACTTAAATAATGCTCAGCACTTGGATCAATAGTATACCAGCGGCCTATTTGTGGATCTTGCATCCTCGCCCCGTAATCATACCATTCTAACCCACTACCATCTCCGAACTCCCCACGTTGTAATTCTTTGCCATTATACTTCTTACGATTCTCCGGGTAATTAGCACCCTTCAACGCATTCGAACTTATCCCCGCCATCGTCAACCCAAACGGATAATAATGCGTCACTTCCAGCAGCGGACCGGTCGCCTGCGTCACGACAAGGTTATCAAAGAACACGTCCTGCGGGGTTTCATTACTGGTATACACATACAGAAAACCGCTTTTGGATACCGGCATTTTATCCGTCGCCAGTGTCTGCAGCTGGTCAGGTTCTTGCTTCACCTGCTTCACCCCGCTGTTATTGTCAACTAAGTTAAACTGTTCATCAAACAATACAAAATTGAGATATGCCCGCGGATTGTCCGGTTTCTGCTGGTCTGCGTCTTTGGTTTTCAGCCGCTGGTATTCGTGATTATAAAAATCAGCGGTGAATGGCGTGGTGTTATTCGCAGCATCAAAGCCGTGCTGCCCCTGCCCGGCAGCGGTACCCTGAAACGCCAGGGCCAGGCTGGCGATCATATCCTCCACCGGCGGCGGGGTATTCTTATCTGCCGGCGCCTGGGATTTATAAAACGCTTTAACGCCTATCTGAATGGTGTCCCCGGCCATCACTTTCAGCACCAGCGACGGTCCTATTTTATGACCGCCGGTTTTGGCGTTCAGTTTAGCAACGGAGGCATTTTCGCCGGTACTTTCGTCGGGCGGGTAACCGGCAGGCTTGGCGGCACGGGTCTCAGTGACATTGCTGAACAAAGCCGTCTCCTGCGGCGCGCGGGCGCTTTCCATGGTAGCCGTGTACATGGACAGGTCCGTTTGTTCTGTCAGCACGATCCTGACGTTGCCCAGATGGTCCTTTTCAAAATAATCATAGACATAGCTTACAGGCTGATTTACTTTCAGCACCGTGCGGATACGCCCTTCTTCATGCCCGAGGAACTGCAGCGTATCGTTTTTAAACTCTCCAGCGACAGCATAGTCGGTGACGGTGGTCTGTGAAGGCGCCTGGGTATTGTCTACGATTAGAAGACATTAATGCCCTACCTGCAGAAGCTAAAGATTATGTACTCAATCACATTGATATAATGATTCGCGATTTTAAAAACAAAAAAGCATATAGTCATAAATGATAAGAGCCTTGCTAATATTGGCAAGGCTCTTATCATTTATGACTATATGCTTAAAGGTTATCTACCGTAATATAATGTAATACAGCTCTCTCTTTATCATATATAACACACTCTATACTTTTATCCCCCTTTATAATATTCTGTGCAGCTAGTAAAGCTGTTTTTACATCCCCAAATATTGTATAGACCTTCTGGCGATCATCAATAGCCAGTTCATGATTTTCATCCAACACATTTCCTGTTTCAACTCTAGCCCTAAGCAATGCCACTTGGCCTCCTTGTAAGAAAGGAAAATTTTCCATCATATTCATTTTTATTGTACATATCTAACAGTTGCACCCCTCACTGGTCCCTTTATTAATACTTCTGATTCACTAACTATTGTTCCGGGGGCTTGCTTTAAATTAACTGATTTCAAATTAGGACTTGTTACTAGCGATGATTTAGGAACCGTAGTTTCCAAAACAACACCACCGCCATTAGGTCTTAATGCAAAATTAGTTGCAACGTCTGGATTTGTCGACCAAGAAGTATAAGCGCTTTCTGTAGTCACTGTATTGTGCTCTAATGGTGTCGCATTTCCGCCTCTGGGATAAGCATTACCTTCTACAGCTTGTCCATATCCAGGATGCGACTCATTTACCCCTCTATAAACAGTCGACATTTCTTCAGCAGCAGCTCCCGCTTTACCTGCACCTTTCAATGCATTAACTACTTTAGCTCCTCCTTCAGCAACAACTGCAACAGTTAACTCCGCTGCCTTTTCTCCAACAATTTTTCCTGCACCATGTGCACCTTCGTTAATCACTACGCGTGTATTATCAATAACACCTTTCGCCATACCATAACCACCCATTGTGGCAACATTAAGTGCATTATCCAGAAGCGCTTTCGGCGAAAACATAGCCTTTACTGTCTGCCCAGGATTCGCTATCGCATTTCCTGCGTTTCTAAAGAACCCTGTGAACCCTGCCTTAACACCATTAACAAATCCCTTCTTGTTGGGATCTTCTCCTTCATCTCCTAAAAAGTCATTGTATCTAAGCGGGTTATCATAGTTAGAAGCATACGGCGACCACGCTTCCATATTCTCTATCTTCGGATCTATCTGGTTCCACCTTCCTATCTGCGGATCCAAATTCCTCAACTGAGCATCATATATATCCAGATCTAATTCGCTCGTGTATTCAATCCCGTTATACTTCTTACGATTCTCCGGGTAATTCGCACCCTTCAACGCATTCGAACTAATCCCCGCCATCGTCAATCCAAACGGATAATAATGCGTCACTTCCAGCAGCGGCCCGGTCGCCTGCGTCACGACAAGGTTATCAAAGAACACGTCCTGCGGGGTTTCATTACTGGTGTACACATACAGAAAACCGCTTTTAGCTACCGGCATTTTATCCGTCGCCAGCGTCTGCAGCTGATCTGGCTCCTTCTTCACCTGCTTCACCCCGCTGTTATTATCAACTAAGTTAAACTGTTCATCAAACAATACAAAATTGAGATATGCCCGCGGATTGTCCGGTTTCTGCTGGTCTGCATCTTTGGTTTTCAGCCGCTGGTATTCGTGATTATAAAAATCAGCGGTGAATGGCGTGGTGTTATTCGCGGCATCAAAACCGTGCTGCCCCTGCCCGGTAGCGGTACCCTGAAACGCCAGGGCCAGGCTGGCGATCATATCCTCTACCGGCGGCGGGGTATTCTTATCTGCCGGCGCCTGGGATTTATAAAACGCTTTAACGCCTATCTGGATGGTGTCCCCGGCCATCACTTTCAGCACCAGCGACGGCCCTATTTTATGACCACCGGTTTTGGCGTTCAGTTTAGCAACGGAGGCATTCTCACCGGTACTTTCGTCGGGCGGGTAACCGGCAGGCTTGGCGGCACGGGTCTCGGTGACGTTGCTGAACAAAGCTGTCTCCTGCGGCGCGCGGGCGCTTTCCATGGTAGCCGTGTACATGGACAGGTCCGTTTGTTCTGTCAGCACGATCCGGACGTTGCCCAGATGGTCCTTTTCAAAATAATCATAGACATAGCTTACAGGCTGATTTACTTTCCACACCGTGCGGATACGCCCTTCTTCATGCCCGAGGAACTGCAGCGTATCGTTTTTAAACTCCCCGGCGACGGCATAGTCGGTGACGGTGGTCTGTGAAGGTGTCTGCGTATTGTCCACAACCGTCTTCCGCAGTTTGACGCCGGCCGCATCATACTGGTAGGAAATCGTCCCTTTCCCGGTAATGGTGATCCGCTGCGGCAGGTTCAGGTGATTGTACTGTATACTGGTAATCCCTTTGTTATTGTCCTGTGTTAGATTACCGTTGGCATCATAGCTATAATCCTGTGTTTCGTTAGACACCGGCTCCTTAAAATCACCCAATGTGCTGTTAGGGTTATTCGCCCGGTCGGTCACAAAACGGAGCTTGTTGCTGTTGGCCACATAACCGTATTTGAGGTCATCCACGGTCACACGCGCACCACCAGACAAACCCTGCTGTTTCATGAAGAGGATATTACCGTTTTCATCATATTGCAGGCCACTGACGGAAAAATCCATCAGGTTACGTGTCCAGCTCGTACTCCCGGCGTTCTGCTGGTTAAAATCCGCCAGTGTCAACCGGTTGACGGCATCATAACCAAAGTCATATTTCCGGGAGATGCCATCGTTCCTGCTCCGCCATATTGTTCCGGAGATGTTGCCGTTAAACGCGGGTGTGGCATATGCGGTGCCATCGATCACAGATGCCGGTTGGTCATACCCCAGCTCGTAACCAAAATAACTACCCGTGTTGTTTTTCACGTAACTTCTGTTGGCCCCCAGCTGCCATCCGCGGATGTTATAGTCATAGTGGATATTGTCGAGATTATTCCCCAGCGTTTTATCTGTCAGCTGCCCGATGGCGTTGTACCGGTTAGCGGCAATCACTTTCGAAGTCCCTTCATCGTTGAGCTGTTTGGCAACCGTCAGCAGGCGGCCGGCATGATCGTAAGTAAAGACGGTACGTATCCGGACATCAGGCGTAGTGCCGCTTCGCGGATTACGCTGCCTGACATAAGCGCCCAGCACCTTTCCTGAGAAATCGTACAGCGTACTGGACACATCACGACCGTTATTGTTATTTTCAGATACTACCTGGATAATACGGCCTTTCTCATCGTAATAATTGGTTGTAGTAAGATATTGGTCCGTTCCAAGTATCAGCTTCTTTATTCCTGTCACCTTGCCCGTCACCACCGCCGCCAACGGCGCCGGGTCTGCATTGGCGCCGCCACCGGCATTCACCCTGGACAAATCACCCGTTTCGGCAGCCAAAGCTCCGGTGTAACTGTAATCGTCATAAAAGGTATAGATCAGCGGCTGCAGCGATGCACCCGGAATACCCGGCAACGGATTATTAACTGCTGTAGCCTGCGTCCCACCCGTCAGCGCAGGATCGGTTTCTGCCACCATGTCCGCGCCGGTACCGGTATCAAAACCACCTTCCAGTGTCACGCTGCTGCGGGCCCTGTAAGCGTCACGGCTATCGTAAGACGCCACTACCAGGTTATCCGGACCAGGAAAGGAATGGGTTATGGTGCTTTGCGTCCCCGAAACGGTATTCATGGACGCCTGCAAGGAGGCCCGGGTAGCGGCGGAGGTATACAACGCTGTCATCACAGGTCTGTTCTGACCATCGTAAAAAGTGACCATCCATTTTCCCTGTGCCGCCAGATTACCATCACGGGTAAAGACCAGCCGGTCGCGCACATCGTAGACCATCTCCGTCACAGCGGCGCCGGGTACTTTTTTGGTGATCATCCGCCGCCGTTCATCGTATTCATAGATAAAACAGAGCTCTGCTGCGATATCCGGATGACCGGTAAAAGTCCAGCCGCCCGCCGCCAGTGCTGTTACCGCCTTCGGCGGGATAACATAACGCTGGTTGTTATAATCATCATATACATAGTAGGTACACAACCAGTCGGTATGCGCATTCACGGGATTGACAGCCAGCTGTGTTCTCTTCAGCACTACCTTCCCTTCCCTGTCGGTAAAAGTAATGGTCTGTTTTCCCTGCTCGTCAATCGTAATATTTTTAAAGAGGTCGCCGGCCAGATAGCTGCCTGCGACCGGATCGCCACCGGCACTGGGGCCGATCGTCCAGCGTTTTACATCGTCAGCGGCGGTATTGACGGCATACACTTGTTGCTGCGTATGTCCTCCGCCAGGTTGCCAGCTGCGTCCCGGCGCTCCCTGCTGCAGCGGCCGGCTCAACGGGGAAAGCTCCGGCACCTGCTGTCCAAAAGGCCGGTCGTCTTTGGCAATGTCCGGCAGCGTTGTATTCGCCGGACTATAGAAATTGAGCTGGTCGGCAAAAGCGCCTGTCCGGAAACTGCCCGGCCCTGCGCCCGTCATATCTGTGTACGGCAGAATGGTTTTCACTGTCCGCCCATAATTATCATATTCTGTCGGCGTGATAATATCCTTTTTATCCGGACTGCCCTGCAGCACAATCGCCTGCACCTGCCGGCCAAGCCCATCAAAGTAGGTAACGCTCCTGTTCCCGCTTTCAGCCGGCAGCGCGTTCACCTGCGCCTGCGTGCTTACACCAGGCACGTTGACCGCCGTCCTGCTGATGAAGTTATGCCCGGTACTCAGCTGCGCTGATGTACTACCGGTCAACAGCAATAAAAACAATACTTGTATGATCGTATATATGCGCTTCATGGTATCAGGGATTAACACAGTTAGTAGGAGATAATTTGGTATACGTTCCGCTGGTAGTCCCGTCGCTGAACTGATACTGGTATGTACAGCGGTATTGCCCATTTTCCGGCACGCTCGACAGGTAATACAATGTCCC
The DNA here is from genome assembly GCF_900167135.1 of Chitinophaga eiseniae. GTDB lineage: Bacteria > Bacteroidota > Bacteroidia > Chitinophagales > Chitinophagaceae > Chitinophaga > Chitinophaga eiseniae. The sequence continues at coordinate 111,772 of NZ_FUWZ01000008.1, forward strand.
TGTCTCGCAGACGCCGTTGATAAACTTCTTCCCTTCGCCCGAGCAGGCGCAGGAACCGTATTTATTGGCGGCCGCCTGCCCGTTGGCATTGATATCATCCTGTGCCAGCTGGTCGGCCGCAGCCTGGCTCACAGGACTGGACCATTTACGTGCCGGTACTTCATATTTGTAGATTTTGCCGATGTCCGGCGCACAGTCATTTTTAAAGAAATTCTGATAGCGGTACACGTTATAGAACAAACACTGCCCTTGCGCATTGGCGTAAGCCTGCCCTTTGGCATTGATTTCAGCGATGGCTTTAGCATCAGCATCAGCCTGACTTACAGCCGATACATAACTTCCATATTTCACTGTATACGTCACCGTGGTGGGTTCTCCCTGTGTACAGTCATTTTTCAGGATCGCCCTGGACGCCTCAGCATTGTAAAACAGTGTGGGGGTAGCCGGCGTCATGGGAGCACCCGGCCCGTAGTTGTACACAAAGTTCTGGAGGATATTACCTTTATCGTCCCGGATGTTCATCAGCCGGTTCAATCCATCGTATTCATAAAAAGTGGCAATATTGTCCGGGGAGGTGGTGCTGGTAATGCCAACGCCCGGTTCGTAACTGTAAGAGGTCACCTGTGCATCGGCGGGGTATATCCGGATATCATCCACCCAAACATTAGCGCCGGCCAGCCGAACCGTTGATGTAGTGCCGGAAAGGCGATACAGGTAAAGTGTCCAGCCATTGCGGGTAATACCTGTTGCCGATAGCGGGACACTGGTGGCGCCATTCTGCGTGACCGCCAACGCTCCCCCTCTGGACCAGTAACTGACAATCATGGGTTTGGCCACGGCGCTCGCCAGCGTACACTGTATAGAAGCGGATGCAGAAAACTTCAGCGACTGCTTTCCGGTATGAGCTACGCTGCCATCGAACTGCCCACCGGTATTTACCCAGTTTCCGCCATACAGCCCGGCTGTCTCAAAGCCGGTATAGGCAATTTCGGCGATGCCTGCATTCATGGCCGCCATCGTCGGATAGCGGTCAGGGTAGTCTCTGACAAAGGATTGCAAGGCATCTTTGTCTTTACTTTGCTCCACCACCTGCCCAAAGGAATATTTGAAAGTGGCCAAAGGCTTGTAACGGCTGTCCGTTACCAGGTTGCTGCCGCTCCAGGACGAAGTTGTCCACGTACCGGGCGCGTTGGCAGCTTCCAGCCGGAAAGTCTGCACCGGCAGGTAATTGTCATAGTACGTCAACAGTCCGCTGAGGAGCTTTTTATTGCCGCCGCCCGCGCTCTGGCGATACTGGATACTTTCAATCTCCGTCCCTGGCATTCCGGCATTCACGAGCGCCGCGATACCGGCCGCAGGACCATTAACGCCCGTATAATCACCGGCATATTTTTTCACGGTCACCACCTCTTCATTATTGGTTGTTTGATCGGTGATTTGCGTGGGGAAAGTGTGTTTATCACTGCCATAAACCATTTTCCGAACGCTGGTCAGGTAAGCGCCGGTCAGCTGGTCATACGTTTTCTCCTGCTGCTGTACCAGTTGTTTTTGCTGCGCCCAGATGGTATAACCATCGGCATACAGGATTTTGTAGTAGGTGCGGGTGTCTATACAGTCGCTCATGGATTTCCAGGTCCCCCTCCCCTCATAGGTGAACAGGCCGTTGACATCCTGTTTCTTACACCACTGGATAAGATTATCCTGCGCATCCTTCACTTTCACCCTCGTCTGCGGAACGTTTCCAATGATCTGATAAACATAGGTATTGGTCAGTTCACTGAGTAGATTTCCTTTGTTGTCGTATACCGATTTCTTTTCCAGGTCTCCGTTACCTACGTGATCATCGAACTGGTTGATATTCTCGATATGATACTGATAGACGGTCTTTCCCAACGGCTGGGAATTATTGAAATCAAACTGGTATTCCGTAACGCGGCTGTAACCGATGGGGGAACCCTGTACAGATCCCATTCCATATACAGCATTCGCAGACACGGTGTAATTCGCGGTGCGCTGGTCTTCCGTGCCGGGGTTGATAATCGGCGGCGGCCAGCGGTGCATGGAAGTGGTGATATCGTAACGGGGGAAATTATTGTCGCTCCGGCCGCTTGTCCTGCCGTTTTCCTGCAGGTATTCATACCGCTTCACCGTCCCTTTTTTGTTGGCATATGAATAATCCGTGATCTCGCGGATACGGACACCACCGACTTGACGCGAGGAGGAATCATCACTCAACAACGCCTCATGGGCCTCGTAGGTAAAAGTAGTGTACCCCCCGGTTGGATAAGTGATCCGCGACAATACGCCCTGAATAGCCCCTTCAAAATGTGGCTCCCTGTCCGCCCCGTTACCGACTACCCGGCCATTCGGGAACGTTACATTCGGTACGAGGCTGGAATTTCCACTCGCGTTATAATATCCCCAATGGTCCAGCGAAGCGGTAAACCTTTCAGGCGTATTACCAGCCATTTCGTAGTAGGCAAACAGATAAGGCGGAGGCGCTGTCATGCCGGCCACCGGCGTCACTTCTGCCAGTGTATCCAGGTGAAGCCTTTTTTTCGAATAAGTATTCCCCGGGTTTTGGAAGAAACCATAACCAAGGCTATATTGTCTTAGCAGTTTATCAGCGCCGTTGAGCGTTGTATAAATACTGATCTTTTTCAGCAGCCTGTCATGTGGAAAATTTGAATCCGGGCGGTCTTCCACCGACTCCAGTTGAATACGTCCTACCTGGATGCCATTTCTTTGATAGCTGATAGCCGTCAAAAATTTACGCTGGACCCAAACAAAAGGCGGAGAAGCGGTAAAGCTGCTCAACTGCTCTTCGTATCCGGATTGTGGCGGCTGCACCTGTGTCCGGATAATACTCAGCGTCACCGATTTGTTCCTGGAGATTTCTTCCGTGATAGCCCCTTCCGCTGTTGTCTGATAGGAAAAGTTAAGGCTTTCCATCGCATTGGGAGCCACCATACTCGTCAGGTACCAGCTGGAATTATACTGATAGTACCGGCGCGGCGGCGCTTCCGGTTCGGCATCATCCATCAGCTGCATCGTTGTCCTTTCCGGATCTGCAAAGCGGTAAACGGTACCATTTTCATCGGTGATGATAAACTCATCGGGATAGTTAAAACGGATAGTGAGGTTGTCACGCTCTTTTTTTACGATGCTTTTATCCGGCAATACGATAAATTTCCCCGCTTTACCGGCGAAATTGTAATAGTAAACATCCGGTTGCAGGTCCCGCACTTCCATCTTCATCTGCCGCAGGAAATCCTGGTAGGCAAATACGTCGGAACTGGACGGTACCACCAGCGGACCGTTATTGTAGTAGTTTTCCGGGATGTCCGGGTTACCCATGACCCCTCGCGTGATCACGCCGCCGGCATTCAGCGACCAGCCCATCCCCACCCAGGTGGCTACTTCCCCCGGCTTAAACCCGCCGTTATTATAACTGAGACTTACCGGCAACTCCAGCTGCTGTCCTTTGATGGTATACAGAGGAATGCTGATCTGCGGAGTACCGGTAAAGAGGCTCACCGGCACGTTGCCGTATTTCCCCAGTTGTGCCGCTTCCGGCGCCACCGGCAATGACTGGCGCGCTTTGAACTCCAGCCGGGACACGTCCACCGGCAACGACGCCTGTTGCGCAGCAAGAGGGCCAACAACACCCAAAACAAAAATGAAAACGAGTACAGCTTTCTTCATAGATATACGATCAGGGAACACTTCCATAGCACCAGCGAAAGCACAGCGGCAATTACATGCGACCGGCCTTAAACAACAGGTTGATCTCCAGCGATAATATCAGCGATACAATCAAAGGCATAGCAGGAAAGTGTGGTTAATAAATGGTTACCCAATGGCTACACTGCATCCGAAAAAGTTAACACAACTAACCAAATATAATCATTTTTCACGTGCACGATTATTCTTTTTTCCTGCCCGACATCATCCCAAAATGAATAAAATGAATAGCCTCCATATCCCCTATCCGCTGTACCTTCAGCGTCTGAAACAAACCCGTCCTATATTCATGAACAACCCGACCTTTTTCACCTGGATTACCCTCTGCTGCTGGTTCATATTTATCTGCTGCTGGTTCATGCTCCGCAACCGCACCAAAGAGAATATACAGTACAGGACCAACCGCCAACGCTGGCTGGCGGCCATCGGATACCTTCTCATCTTTACCGCATTATACCTGCCGCTGCTGACAGGCACCCGGCTGTTGCCCGCGTGGTGGCCGTTGCTGGCCGCCGGCACTGCACTTTGTATTGCCGGCATCGGGCTGTGTATCTGGTCGCGGCTATTGCTCGGAGCCAACTGGAGCGGCGGCGTGGCCGCCAAAAGAAACCACGAGCTGGTCATCAAAGGACCCTACCGGGTGGTAAGGCATCCCATCTATACCGGCTTCCTGATGGCACTGACGGGCACCAGCCTCGTTACCGGCGGAACACCGGCCATCGTTGTCACCGTCATTTGCTCGCTCGGATTATACCTGAAAATTGCCCGGGAAGAAACACTGCTCAACGATCTATTTCCGGGCGCTTACGCCGCCTACAGCCAACGGACACGCAAATTGATCCCGTTCCTACTTTGATACCGGTATCGAAATGTTGTATCTTCATGGCTCGTTCAACGACTATCTATGCTACAACTCATCAGAACAGACTCCGGCCATCCCGACTTTGTGTCGCTGGTACGGTTGCTCGACCAGGACCTGGCTATCCGTGACGGCAGCGACCACGCCTTCTACGCCCAATTCAACAAAATTGATCTGATCAAACAGGCAGTGGTAGGCTACCTCGACGGTCAACCGGTGGCCTGTGGCGCTATCAAGCCATTTTCAGCAGAACAGGCAGAAGTGAAGCGGATGTTTGTACGTCCCAATTACCGCGGCCGTGGCCTCGCCGGGGAAGTGTTGCGGGAACTGGAGCAATGGGCGCAGGAGCTCGGTTACAACGCCTGCGTACTGGAAACAGGCAAAAAACAACCTGAAGCCATCGCACTCTATCGGAAAAGCGGTTACGCCATCACGGAAAATTATGGTCAGTACATTGGTGTAGACAACAGCGTGTGCATGCGGAAAGAACTGCCGGCATAAAAAAACGGGCGCCTTTAAGACGCCCGTTCAATAAGCAAAGCCGGCTGCAATCAGGGTAAGCTGTTCAGGTTCACTGTTGGCGCTACGCCTGTGGCGGTGCGCGTAAAAGTAGTATTGTAGTTTACATAATTGGCGAAGAATCCACCGTTTTTCAGGAAGAAACGGCCGGTGGCATTATCTACGCCGCCGGCATAATCCCTGCGCTGGTCGCTGGTGGCGGTAGCATCTGCCGTAAATCTGGCGCTGGTGATCTCTGTCCACACACCGGCAGTGGAACGTATCCACTGGTTGTTATACTGCCCGCTCCTGCCAAGGTAACCGTTTTTATCGCTGAAATTTTCCAGGAAAGAATATAACCCTGCATGATAGGTGGTGGTATTAGGCCGCTTCCAGGTGGCGATAAAACGCCATGTACCTGTCTCCGGCGTGTACACCCACGCAGAAAAATTGGTAGCCCCTCCACTGTCTGGAAGAACGCGCGTCAGGAACTTGTAAGTAGTGCCTGCCGACCAGTTGAACACGAGGTAACTTTGTCCGCCGGTACCCTCGCCCCCGAAAGCATTGTCCACCACGCCCGGCCCTTTCCGCACCAGTGTCGTCTTACCTGTGGCAGGGTCCCAGATGGAAAACAGCACCCTTCTTTCGGTGGCGCTGTTCACCTGTATACCGAAATAACCACCGTTAAAACCATTGCTCATAAAGTAAGATCCGATCTTGTCTTCTCCCGCCGGCACAGTCACTTCGTTATAAAACCATTCGGCGTTCACCCCGGAAGGGATGGGATAGTTCAGATGCACGGAAGGACCGCGCCTGGACCAGTAATAGTTAGCAGCATCATTTGCGTACACCACATTGTTGGTGGTGGCGCTGCCGCTGATGATGATATGGGACACGTCGCCGAAGTAACTGCCGGTTTTACTAACACCCTGCAGATCTACTTTTACATATCCCGCGGCGGTAACATTTACCGTCCCGATCGTGAAATCCGTATAGGCGGTACCGGTAACCGTTTTGTTGAAAGCGGTACCGTTGACCGTCACTTTGATGGTACTGCTGCCGGAAGGTACTTTCATCCGCACAGCTACGTTGAGCTGACCGGTTTGGCCCAGCCGGAAATAGGCGCTGGTGATGCTGTTGGCGTTGGTCCAGTTGCCCAGGCCATTGTCCGTGATCACTTCCGCGCCACCTGCCGGCAACGTGGTCACAAAACCGTTGCCTGCCAGGGCTACGGCGTAACTGGAATCAGGAGGAACAAGCGATGCCTTTTTATCATTACCGGAAGCGGCATCGGCAGGAAGGGCGTCCTGCATATTTTTAGCGCAGGACGAAATGGCCATGGCAGCCATGAGCATAAAGATAAGGTGTGCTTTTTTCATTGGATCGCAATTTGATGGTTGCAGACTAACAGCTTTGCTTATACGATTTTTCAACGCACAAAACTTTCCGCAGCCTGCTTACAGGCCCGTCAGTACTAGTGCTGATGGTAATACTCAATAAGGTTAACAGCCACTATTACCCTTTCCATTGTTCACGCCGATAATGTTTGCACGGGAATATAATTCACTGTTGGTAGTAAAGGTTCAGCTATTTTGGTTGTATTGATGATCCTGTAATTTAAGACAGGATCATCAAATAAAATAATTTATTTATGGTCTGTTGCCGGTGCGATTTTCCGGCAGGCAACACAACATAACGGCGACTACCAGCAGGCACACCATACCCGCTGCCAGACCGTATTGCAGTGCCTCCGTATAGGCATTCGGGTGTATGTCCGACGCCAGCGCAGCAAAAAATACACCGCCGATAATACTGATGCCCAGCCCCGATGCCGTTTGCTGAAAAGTAGAAAATATACCGGAAGCGGCGCCGGCATCTTCCACCGGCACCTTGTCCAACACGATGTTCAACAGGAAAGGCAGCACCATACCATTGCCCAGCCCGTACAGCGCTATCAGCGAAATGGTCCCCGCAGCATCGCCGACACCCAAAAACTGTATCACAAAAGATACAAAGATCATCAGCAGTCCTGCCAGTAATACCTTCTTTCCATATTTTACCAGCAAACGGGAAGCCACTACCGACGACAACATAAACAACAACGCATGCGGTATAAAACCCGCACCGCAGGCCAGCGCCGACAGCCCCAGGCCATTTTGCAGGTATACCGCCATCATCAGCAGATAAGCCGTATGCAGCATAAAATGAAACAACACTGCCAGCAACCCGATGTTAAAGGCAGGCTGCTTAAACAACCGGAGATTGATCAGCGCACTTTTATCAGCCTGTTTTACCTGCTGTATCCGCAGAAACACCAGCGAGAGCACTGCAAACAACGCCAGCAATATAAAACTCCACACCGGCCAGTGCTGCTCCCGGCCTTCCGTAATGGCATAAATAAGGCATCCCAGCGCCCCCGTCAGCACCACCGCCCCGGCATAGTCGAATTTCACGCCGACAGTCCTCTCTGTCTCCGGCAGGTAACGGTGGATCGCCCACATAGCCGCAACACCTACCGGCAGGTTAATAAAAAAGGTCAGCCGCCACCCTTCAATGACGCCATGGGTCTCCGCCAGGTAACCACCCAGCATCTGCCCGATAATAGCTGCAATGCTCAGCGTAATACCATACCAGCCGATGGCTTTGGCCCGCTCCGCCGCTACGGGAAACAACACCTGTATCAGCGCAATGGACTGCGTCACCATAAACGCGGAACTAACCCCCTGGAAAAAACGGGCAATATTCAGTTGCAACGGCGTCTGCGCCAGTCCGCAGATACAGGAGGCAAGGGTAAACCAACCCATGCCGAGGAAGAATACTTTTTTCTTGCCAAGATAATCTCCCGCCCTGCCGCCGGTGATCAAAAAACAGGCGCTGCCCAGCAGGTAGGCGGCAATCACCAGCTGCACCTCGCCGTCGGTCGCATGCAGGCTTCCCTTGATAACAGGGATGGCAATGTTGATAATAAAAATGTCGATAACGTACAACATGGGCGCCGTCAGGACAATAAGCAGCGCATACCACCTGTTGATGGTGGATGTAGTGATGATCATAAAATAAAAAGGAAAAAGTTAGCGGTCGTTGTTCCTCTCAAATTCCAGCAGCCATTGTTTGCGCCAGATACCGCCACCATAGCCGGTCATAGAGCCGTCGGCCCCAATGATGCGGTGACAGGGAACGAGGATGGAGATCTTATTCATGCCATTGGCATTGGCCACTGCGCGGATCGCTTCAGGTTTTCCCAGCGCCGCCGCCTGGTCTTTATAGGAGCGGGTGGCGCCATAAGGCACCTCCTGCAATATACGCCATACAGACTGCTGAAAGGCAGACCCCGGCATGTACAATGGTACGGTAAAGGTTTGCCGCTGTCCATCGAAATATGCTTTCAGCTGGGCTTCCAGCGTGGCGAAGTGGGGATTGTCGCCCTGTACGATGGTAGCGTTCAGCACCCGCGATAAATACAGGAATTCTGTTTCCAGCATCTTGCGGTCGGTAAACTCCAGCAGGCAGACACCCTCTTCCACCGCGCAGGCGTACATAGTGCCCAGCGGCGTTTCCAGCCGTTTCAGGTCAATCACCCTTTGGGCCTTGCTTTTTTTGGGAGACACCCCGAAGATGTTCTTAAAAGAGTCTCCGAAACCACTGAGAGATTCGAAACCCGCGTCAAAGGCGGCGCCGCTCACGGACTCACCCTGCTGTATCTTTTTAAACGCCGAATTAATACGGAACATACGCTGGTAAGCATGGAAAGTAATCCCGTGGTTCTTCAGGAACCAACGCCGTATCTGGTGCGGCTCTATGCCCCGCAGCAGCAGGTCCGCGTCCTTTATTTTCAGTCCCGGTTCATCAGCCAGGTTCTGCAGCAGCTGCCGGATATTATCCGGCGTCTGGTCCAGCTGTTCCAGCGGCCGGCACACCTTACAGGGCCGGTAACCTTTCAGGATACATTCTTTGGAAGTAGGAAAGAACTCAATATTCTCAGGCTTCGGTTTCCGGGCACGGCAGGACGGCCGGCAGAAAATGCCGGTGGTCTTTACCGCCGTAAAAAATACGCCTTCAAAAGCCACATCTTTCTCCAGCGAAGCCTGGTACATCCTGTCAAAGCTCAATTGCATGGTGTATTGTATTAATTTCCCGACAAAAGTAGGACTACCCCGTCCGCCGGACAACCGGAAAATTGACAACTATTTTTTTCAATACAATTTTACGGAATAAAAGCGGCTCCGGGCACACGGAGAAGTTCCGCGCCCGGCAACGATGACCGCAGGTCCTTGCTACGACGCGGCAATGCCGTTATCTTTGCGCTTATGCACGATTTTACCGATATCGCTTATCTGCAAAACGGCCCCACCTTCCATCAACAGGTGTACGATCTGCTCACGCGCCGGCAGCTGCTCTCCGGCCTGAGCGCGTTCTCTCCCGTCTTCGCCGGCAGTATTCCCATCAACGTGCACACCGCCGGCAGCGACATCGATATCATTTGCTGTTTTGACAACAAGGAGTTGTTTATCACCTGCGTAACAGAATTGTTCCAACAATACCCCGATTTTGCCCTCCGGGAGATTACCATCCGGGAGATACCTGCCGTGGTGGCTAACTTTACGACAGACGGACAGCCGGTCGAGGTATTTGGCCAGGCTATCCCCGTGAAAGAACAAATGGCCTACCGCCACCTGCTGATCGAAGCGGCCATCCTGCAACAAAAAGGGGAAGATTTCAGACGGCAGGTCATCTCCCTGAAAGCACAGGGATATAATACGGAAGCGGCCTTTTGTCACCTGCTGGACATCCCTGGCGATCCGTTCCTGGAATTGCTGAAATGGAAGCCTTAAAATTTTAAGGGCCCCCGCCGGGAGCCCTTTGCTTAAAAACGTTCTTCGGGGCCGGACTGATGAACCGTTCCCAGAAACCCGCAGCTTTGGTATCCGGTGTTTTTTTCCTGTCCTCGCTGTACAACACGGATAAAATAAAATGCAGCGGTCCGCCACCGGTGAAAACCCGCCATTCACCGACAATACGCTGCCTCCCGCACGGGTACTCTTCTCTATCCCCCCGGGATGGTATTGTTTTGCAAAACAAATTAAAAGACATGAACATCCGGGAACTGGCAGCAATGTTAATTAACCCATATAACCATCAGTCTTTGCATCCTGTAGGAGAACAGCACCTGGAAGATGTTTCGGGCAACCGTATCCCTGTGGTCAACGGCATTCCTGATTTCCTGGCGCTGGAAAAGATCGGCGGCATGAATAAAAAACATCAACGCCTATACGATAATCTCAGTCCCTTTAATGATATTGCCGAACGGGTGGTTTCGCTTTTTGTAGATATGGACAAGCTCCGGCGGGAATGGCTGGCAGACGTAGAGGTGAAACCAGGCGATAAAATATTGGAGACCTCCGTAGGCAGTGGCTGGAATATCAAAGCCCTCCCCCGCTTCGGCGACTACTACGGGTTGGATATCTCCGGCGGCATGCTGCGGCAGGCCGCCCGCAACATGACCAAATGGAACCGTACCGTCCAACTGTTCAGGGGTAACGCGGAATATCTCCCTTTCAAGGACCATACCTTTGACTGTGTATTCCATGCAGGCGGGCTGCACTTTTTCGACAACCGCGTGCGGGCCATCCGGGAGATGGTAAGGGTAGCCCGTCGTGGTAGCCGTATTGTCATCATCGATGAAACGGCCCCGCATATACGAAAACAATACAGGCGTCTTCCATCTGTAAAAGGTTATCTTAACAACGGCGCCAACGAAGCCATGAGGGCGCTGGTGCCGCTGGAACTGATACCGGGCAATATGCGGGAGCTGGAAGTGAAACTACTGGACCATGGCAGGATGTACCAGCTCAGCTTCAGGACGGCATAACAACGGCGGGCGTCCGTGTGTTGCGGATGCCCGCCGGCAAGCTTTTATTTTCTGAGCAGTAACACTTTGGTTTCCATGCCATCCATTTTCTGATTGGCGGCATCGGCGGTAACAGCGTTGTTGCAGGCCCATTCCAGCAGGGCGTTATCATGTTTGGCGGCTGCCAGCTGCGCAATACGGTAATAGGTATACGCCAGCAGGTCCTGGGAGCGGGTGGCACTTTGCAGCGCATGCCGGTACCAGCTGATGGCTTCATCCGGTTTGTTCCGGATAGCGGTGATTCGCCCCATCATGTAATACAAGCCGAATTCCACGCCGTACTGATCGTTGGGAATACCTTCAGCGAGATAGGATTTGGCCAGCGCCATCGCTTCGTCCGGCTTCTGTTGTATACGCAGGTTGTATACCCGTGCCACTTTCGACTGTGCCAAAGCGATGGGTGTCAGTGCTTCGTCCCAGTGCAGCACCCTAAAGTAAGGGTCTATCTGAACGGAATCCACGATACCGTTTACCGGCAGCTGCAGCTGGCTGGTACGCTCTTCCACGGTGATATGTTGTAAAGCGGTGGCGCCGTTGCGATATACCACCAGCACTTCCAGCGGCAGCCGGTACAGGCTGTCTTTCTGGGTAACTGTGAGCTGCAGCGTGTTGCCCTGTTGTTTCCAGTTGCTTTCCCAGGCCGGCGCGCCGGTACGGTCAAACCACTGGCGGTAAAACCAATCGAGGCTGCTGCCATGCGCTGCGGACACCTCCTGTAAGAATTGCTGCCAGGTGACGCCATCATGGCTGTATTTGTCGCCGATATTGCGCAGTGCCTTATGAAATACCGGTTTACCTGCTACGGAAGCCAGCAGCTCCAGCGCCATAAAGCCTTTGCTGTCGCCGAGGATATGGCCGTTTTTGCTGCTGAGGGTGGCGAGCGGTTCGTCGTTGCCGGCGGCGGCATTTTTTAGGTAGCCGAGGCCGCTCTGGTCCGACAGGTAGCCGGGGTAGCCTTTTTTGCGGTAAAGGATGGCACGTGTGCTGTCGAAATGTTCTACCACCTGCAGCGAGCCATACTGGGCCATCGCCTCAGACATCATTTCAGCGCCCATGCTCCCCTTCGACAGGATCTTGTTGCCCCACCACTGGTGGCCTATCTCATGGCCGAACAATGCATAGTTGAATTCCCGCAGCGCCCCGGTAGGCATTACCACGCCGCCGAGGATACTGGCGCCGCCGATACCGGTTAGCTCCGCTACCGCCTCGGGAAATTCGATCACAGAAAAGTTAGGGATCGTCAGCGGCCCGAATTCACCTGTCAGGAATTCCAGCACTGATGAGGCTTTACGGGATATCTCTTCCCCGTTGATCGCCCTGCTCAGACTATAGGTGTAAAACGGTATTTTACCGGAAGATTCCTGCCGGGTATATTTTCCGATATACAGCGAGAAAATATCAGGCTGCGCATAATGAAACTCGAACGTCTGTGTACCGGCGCCTTTCGTGGTTTTGACGGTAGCAGCAGCCATCACGGCCATCAACGGCTGCGGCACTGTCACCCGCAGGGTACCGGTGCCCCGCATGTAATCATCCGTACCGTCATTGGCGCGGACCATCACCTGCGGATACCATGCGGAACCATAACCGCCGGCCATACAAAAGCTGCTGTCGACATAATATTGAAAAGTAGGGGCATCGCCGCGTTCGTAGGTGAAGGTGTACTGCAGGCGGGTGCCGGCAGGTACTGGCCTTTTAAAATGCCAGTGATAGAGAATATCACCGGAGGTGCTGAGACTTGTATCCATTGTGGCGGCAACGCCCCCCTGTAGTTGTAGTTTGGCCGGGCCTCTCCCCTTGCTGATCATTATCCTGACTGAATCGGCGGTAGCCGCAGTCGTTTCAAAAGAAAGGCTACCCTGAACGGCGAAAGTCTTTTTCTCCAGGTCAGCCTGTACCTGCAACTGGTAATCCACCTTTTGCTGGGCAACAAGCCATAACGGCGAAAACAAATATAAAAGGGTGATAAGTCGGCGCATGTTCTTCTTTTTTATGCAAAGTAACGCCGGCAGGAAGACAAAAAATAGTATCAGATTAACCATTCAGTTGCCGCCGGAACTGGTGAGGCGTGCAACGGTAAAAAGAGCGGAATACCCTTATCAGATGGGAGGTGTCGGAGAACCCGGCGGTAAAGGCGATATCCGTTACGGGCAGCCGCGTGGTAAAAAGCAGTTCCATCGCTTTCTCCGCCCGCATTTTTAACTGGTACGCCCCAATAGTCATTCCTTCCTTTTCGCGGAAGGCGCGCGCCAGGTATATCGGATGAACAAACACCCTGCCGGCAATAGATTGAATGGTATGATGCGTATCAAACTCATTTTGCAGGATCTCTTTGGCTTGTGTAAACCACGGCAGACGGCTGGCGATCTTCACGTCTGTCACAGCAGACAGCCAGTTGACGATATACTCTTCCGGCAAACAGTCGGCAGGCTTCTTCAAAAAAGCATATAGCAGCTGGTACAGTTCATTGAAAACACCCGGCTTGTAAATCATCAGCCGCTGCGGAAGAGAACCCTTCAGCGTAAGCGCTTCTATCCCCGAGGGCTTGAACTCGATATTCAGGCAGCGCCCAGGCACTTCCCGGAAATGGTTGGCATGCGTATACCCTGCAGGTCTGAACAGCAGCTGACCCGGCAACACCTCGTCGGTACGGCGGCTCACCTCACGATAACCACCCGCTACCAAAAGACTCAAATAAGCATTCTCATGGTAATGCGCGCCAATATTCGTATCCGGCTGATAAGCCGTGATATTCAGTTTGAAGAAAGCGTTTTCGTTGAATTGCTGCTCCTTACCAAAGTAATGCCCGGGTGAAAGAATGATACTCATAAGCCTGGCCCTGTGTAAACCGACAGTAAATATACGGTATATAATGGCATGATCTGTGAAAGACCGGATGATCAAAAAAATATATCTTGCAGGCATTCCATCACCCGATAATCAAATAACAGATGAATTTAATCAGGCCTTTCCGGCTGTCGGCCGGCGACAAAGTCGCCACTATCTCCCTCTCCTGGGGCGGAGCGGGTGAACTCCCGCACCGGTACCGGAAAGGCAAAGAACAATTGGAACAACAGTTTGGCCTTACCGTTACCGAAACAAAAAACGCCCTCAGGCCCGCACAATGGATCTACGAAAACCCGCAGGCAAGAGCGGAAGATCTCATGGAGGCTTTCGCCGACAATTCCATCAAAGCTATTATTTCCAACATTGGCGGGGACGACAGTATCCGGATACTGAAGTATATCGATATCGACGTTATCCGGAACAACCCCAAAATATTCCTGGGATTCTCCGACAGCACCACCACGCATCTGCTCTGCCTCAAGGCAGGGCTCACCTCCTTTTATGGCACTTCCCTCCTGGTAGGCTTTGCGGAAAACGGCGGCATGTTTCCCTACCAGGTGGACGATTTCAGGCAAACTTTTTTCTCCGGCGCGCCTGTGCGCCCTATCCTGCCTACCGGCGGCTGGACTTCCGAACGGCTGGAATGGTTCGATCCATCTCTACAGGACGTCAAAAGGAAGCTACAGCCCCACACCGGATGGAAATTCCTGCAGGGCGAAGGCGTAGTACAGGGACGGCTCATCGGCGGCTGCCTCGACGTGCTGGAGTTTCTGAAAGGTACGGCCTGGTGGCCGGAAGACGATCACTGGAACGACAGCATCCTGTTTTTTGAAACATCCGAAGAAATGGCCCGCCCGGAGCTTATCCGCTACTGGATGAGAAATTACGCCGCGCTGGGTATCCTCCGGAAGGCGAAAGCCATCCTGCTGGGCCGTCCTTATGACAACCAATATGCAGCGGAATATGAAACCGCCATTCTACAGGTGCTGCGGGAAGAAGGTTTAACAGACATGCTGGTGGTCACCCAAATGGACTTTGGCCATACCTGCCCCGCGTTCACGCTTCCCTATGGGGTGCTGGCAGAGGTCAACTGTACCGAAAAGACATTCACCCTGCTGGAGTCAGGCGTGCAGTAAAGGTTTGTAAGCGTGGCGCTTACAAACCTTCCGCTTACCGTTCATCCATCATTTCCCTTTTTCGCAAATCTTTCTCCGCTTTACATAAACGATCCGTTTCCTTCCCTGCTGATCTTTGCAGCTGACCAACTTATGTTACTGTAGCATGTTTAGGAAACCATCAGGATATCTTCTGTGGATAGTTATCCCTTTTACGACCGGCGCTTTTGCGCAGACTAACCCCGGCGCCTACACGGTGCGCGGCGTAGTAGCCGATTCCGCATCCCGGCAGGTCATCCCCTATGTCACCATCGGTATTACTGACGAGCAGCAGACACCCGCTGCCTCCGCCTACAGCGGCGAAAACGGCGCCTTTAAAATGTCGCTGGCCAAAGCCGGCCGCTATCAGCTGGTACTGTCGTCTGTGGGGTACCGCCCCGTCAGCCGGCCACTGCTGATCGATAAAGACAAACCCACCCATCAGCTGGACACTGTTTTCCTGAGCGGCAGCACCGTGCAGCTCAGCGGCATACAGGTGATTTCCCAGCGGCAGCTGATAGAGCAGAAACCCGGGATGCTGGTATATAACGCCGAAAGCGACATCAGCAACCGCGGCGGCACCGCAGCCGATGTGCTCCGCAAAGCACCGGCGCTGAACGTAGACCCACAGGGCAACGTGACCATGCGGGGCAGCGGCACGCTCAAGATACTGATTGACGGAAAATACTCCGGGCAGATCGCCCGCAGCCCGGCCGACGCCCTTAACATGATGCCTGCCAATATCATCCGTTCCGTAGAAATCATCACCTCCCCCTCCGCCCGGTACGACGCGGAAGGCGCCGCCGGCGTGATCAACATCATCACCAAAAAAGGCAACAAAAGCTTCAGCGGCAACCTGGAAGCGATGGCCAGCAACCGGGAACAGGCCTTTAATCCCCGCATCTCCATGTCGAGGAACAAATGGAACATGAGCCTGCACGGACACCTGCACCGCATACAGGACAAATCTTCCGCCGAAATGGAAAGGACCGTGCTCAACAACGGCCAGCCTGCAATGGTGATCCAACAGGAAACACGCCGCAACAATATTATGCCGCACAGCTCCGGAGAACTGGCACTCGGCTTCCTGCCAGACTCACTCAGCGAAATCTCCCTGTCTGTCAACGGCTGGCTGGGCAACTGGCCGGACAACAGCCGCCAGCATACGCTCATCACCCAGCCCGACGGCACCATCACCGATCAATACCAGCAGCAGATAAAATCAAAAGAGAAATTCACCGGCGCCGATATCGCGCTCGGCTATACGCGCAGACTAAAGAGAGACGGACAGGAAATTACCCTGCTGGCACAGTTCTCGCCCTCCAAAGAAAACACCTCTTACAATAGTGAACAGAACAGCGATGATAAAATCCGCTACCGGGAGGATAACGTTAACCACACTACGAACCGGGAATGGACCTTCCAGGCGGACTATACGCATCCGCTCACCACAGACGGCCGGTATACCCTGCAAAGCGGGCTGAAATCCATCTTCCGGCACGCCGACAAACAATACCAGGTGTGGGCAGCGGACGGTCCGCCACCGGCAGCCATGGTACCGCAGCAAGACCGCTCCGATCATTTCATCTACTCCCAGGATGTACTCGCCGGTTACCTGCTGTTGAAAATGAAACTGCCCCGCGGCTGGAACGCAGAAGCCGGCTCCCGGCTGGAAAACACACACATCAAAGGGAAGTTCAACGCACCTGGCTCCGCTTTCTCGAATGATTTCCTGAACTTCATCCCTACTGCCAACATCAGCAAAAAACTGAATGAAGCACAAACCATCACCCTCAGCTATACGCAGCGCCTTACCCGGCCGTATATCTGGGACCTGAACCCCAATGCCAACGCCAGCGATCCGCGCAACATCACCGTGGGCAATCCGCAGCTGCGTCCGGAAACGATGCACCAGGGAGAACTATCCTACGGCTGGACTTCCCCCGCCGGCACATTTATCAACGCTGCTGCGTTCCTGAAAAAAACAGACAACACCATCATCGACATGACCACCACCAATGCGGCCGGTATCGCCACCACCCGCAAAGAAAACCTGGCAGGCAATACCCAGTACGGACTGAATCTGAGCGGGTCCGTAAGCCCCGCCCCCAACTGGAGCTTCAACAGCAATGTCAACATCAACCATCTCAACTTCGAAAGTGATGCGCTGATGGTGGTCAACACCGGATGGGCGGCCGACTTTAATCTCAACGCACTCTATAAATTACCGGGCGCCGTGAGCCTGCAGGCCTTCGGCGAATACGATACCCGCATCGTTACCCTGCAGGGACATAAAACACCACGGTTCTACTACAGCTTCTCCGCGAAAAAAGAAATCAAAGCCACACGGATGACCGTAACCATGGCGGCGATCAATCCGTTTAACCAGACCATCCGGCAAAAGGAATACATACAGGCAGCGTCTTTCCGCTCAGGAGTGCTGAACAGGTATTATAACCAGGCGCTGAAAATTACGCTCAACTGGGAATTCGGGTCGATGTTCGAACAGCGGGAGAAAAAGAAAATCAGTAATGACGACGTGAGAGAGCAAGGGAAGGGATAATCAAAACAACAGCTGTTTGGCGGGAACATATCCCGCCAAACAGTAATAAAGTCAGACAGTTTGTTTTTGCCTATTGAGAGCCGGTTTCTTTTTCTTCTTTTTCTTTCCCCACCAGATATAAAAACCGGTAACCGGCAGGCTGGCCGCCACTAACGAGCCAAAGAAAAACAGTATTTTACCCGGAATCCCCCAGATAGACCCTACGTGCAAAGAATAGTTTAATCTCCGCAGCTTATCTCCTCCGTTGGCCTCCCGGAAAGGCATTACATCTACGCCGCCACCCTGCAGTTTTTTGCCGGTATACTGATCAAAATAGTGCGCCTGGTAATAAGCGCCTTCCATATTCGTATAGGCGTATACGGAAGCCTCTTTTCCCGGAGGCATGCCGATCAGTACAGCAGGACTCTTTTTATCCGCCAGCTCGTTCACACATTGCCGCCAGATGCCGTCCAGCACAACCCATTTGGGACCGGCAGCAGCCGTTGTGGTATCAGAAGGCGGTTCATAGTAAGCCGGCATAGACTTCCCGCCGGAAGCCACCGTGTATACGGAGCGCGACAGCCAGCCGAAACCCATGTACAATCCGGAATAAGCGATGATCAGCGCTACCGGGAGGGTATAAAATCCCAGCACGTTATGTAAATCGTAATTGACTCTTTTGAATTTCCCTTTCCATAAAATCGTGAAAGCGTTGCGGATATTATGCCGGTTCCATTTTGGGGGCCACCACAACACTATACCGGTAATGAGCAGGACCGTGAAAATAAGCGTGGCATACACCACGATGCGGGAGCCTATTTTGCGGGGCAGCCACAGGTGAACGTGCCCTTCTTCCACTTCATGAAAAAAATCTTCATGGTCTACCACGGCAGCCACTTCCGCCGTATAGGGATTCACGTAAACGATAGAATCAGACTGGAAGTTGACCTGGGTGGTTTTTCCCGGCAGACGGTATTCGATGGACCGTGCCGGCAGCCCGCCCATAGCCTTTTCTGCTGCGGAGATCAGCGCGGAGGGCGGCAGCATGGCGCCGTTATTGGTGATAGCCGCCTTTCGGTAGGGATACAGCAGGTCTTTAAGATCATGTTCAAACACCAGTATACAACCGGTGATGGAAACAATAAAAACGATGATCCCGGATATGAGTCCGAGCCACAGGTGTAGCCATGCGTTGATTTTTGAAAATTTCATGATACAGTATAAAAGACAATACTTTCCCGGCAGGCGGGAAAGTATTGTGGTTAAATGGTTGGTAGTTATTTCAGCTTGTCGATGCGCAGCAGGTAATCGTAGCCGCCGGCTATTTCCAGCCCGGTGTTGACAGTGCCATTGGCGATGTCATATATCCAGACATAATCTTTCCCTGTTTCAGCATTGACCATAATGTAGGCGTTGTTGCCCTCCACCATCACGGTTTGCAGCGACTCGCCCTTGTCCAGCGGTAGTTCGGTGAGTTTGCGTACTACCGTGGCGCGTACCAGGTCTACGATGGCATAGCCGTAAATATGGCCTTCATCGGTGTTGGCTTCTCCTGCCGCTTTGTATTTAACGATAGCGCGGCCGTTGCCAATGCTGTACATAGAGAAAGCAGGGCCGCCCAGCGCCTGGTTCATATTAAAGAAATAGGAAGCATCGTATTGCTGCTGGCCGGCGGATATTTTATACACCGCCGATGGCAGAGAGGGTGACAGCCAGCCGGGTGAAGAAAGAAGATAATAATCGCCCTTGTCGTCCAGTACTGTACCAGACATCCACATATTGGCCTGTCCCATGCCTACGGATCTGCCGTCTTCCAGTTGCGCCACCAGTTTCATGGAAGGATAGTCGAAAATCGCCACGATGGCTTTTGGGTAAGCCGGCGCCGGCCAATCGGCCGTATACACCAAACCAACGTAGAGTTTACCATTGATGTAATCCAGGCTGCGGGACATCATCCCCGCATAACCCGCCGGGACAGGGTTTACCGGCAGTTCCATATTTTTTATAGCGAGGGTGTTGGCATCCACCACTGAGCAAAGCAGCTTGTTTCCCCGGCCGTTGGTACCCATCAGCACGAGTGTGGCGTCGTCCACCCAGGTATAACTGCTGACACCTGTCTGATAGGTAAAAGGTACTTCTTTGATAGTCGTCAGCTGATTATCTTTCAGCGAGTATTTTGATAAACGGCCGTTGGTAGAGTTGGTGCTGGGATAATAGTAGTACCCTTTGTGCGGGATAATACCATAGTCCGCTTTGGACGTAACTTCCACGCCATTGCCTTTCAGGCTGACGGCGCCGGATGTGAGTGATGATGCGCCCACTACATATTGGGTAGTATTAGGCCAGGAACCCAGCTGCATCCATATGGCATAGTTGTCGGAACCGTTGCCGGGGTTGCCGGAAACGATATCGTCGTCATACTTCTCGCAGGCGCTGAAGCCAGTCAGCACCGACAACAACGCGGCCGCACAAAATAATTTTCTGGTAAGAATAGACATGATATAATAAGGTGATGATTATTTAATGAAGTACCGCATTTTTACATAATAAGCCCTTCCCGGCTTCTGCAGGCGGAAATTGTCATATGCCCGCTGGTCGGTGAAGTTCCTGCATTCAGCGGAGATATTGTATTTCCCGTTTTGCAGGGAGTAAGTAAGACCGAGGTTCTGAATGTATTGGTTGGGCACCCTGTTTTTCGTAGCGGCGGCGCCGTACGCCTCCCAGGTCAGGTAGAACCAATGTACGTACTGCATGTCCCAGTTGAGCTGCAACCTGGTGTCTTTGCCCAGCAGGTTATTCCTGCCGAGGCTGGCCAGCGCGTTGCCAAACAGCCAGGGCTGGTTGGGGATCTTGTTGCGATAGGTGGCTTCCACCGTACCGCCGTTGCTACCGGGAGCATACTTCGTGTTATTCAGCGCCTGCTGGTAGCTAACGTTCACGGTCGTATGAAAAATGTCACGGAAATCGTATTGTAATTCTCCTTCAACGCCATTGATCTGTACTTTGGAGGTATTTTCATAGCGGCTTACCCTGGAATTGGATTGATACACCACGGCGTAGATGAAGTCGGCCGCGTTGCGGAAGTACCAGCTACCTTCCGCATAGAAGCGGTGCTGTCCCTTTTTGAGCGTCACAAAAGCGCCGGCGTTCACGTTATTGCTGGATTCCGGTTTCAGTTTGGTATTGCCGATCTGATCATAGCCGTTACCAAACAACTCTCCTACTTCCTGCAGGCGGTAGGCCTTTTCATAAGAGGCTTTCACGCCCAGTACCGGCAGGATATTGAAACGGCTGGCCATACCGTATCCGAAGTAGGATTTGAAACCGGAAGCGGAGACATAGGAACCGTTACCGGAGAGCATTTCCGGCTGCTGTAACTGCATGCCGTACCATTTACCGAAGAAGGTGTTGGTAAGCCGGCTGTTCAACAGGGTTTGCTGATACCCCAGCCCTACCATGTGTTTCCCGATCTTGCCCGGGTTATGGTCTTTATCGGTCAGCAGTTCGTTGTAGTTTTTATTGGTTACCTGGTCGAAAGTATAGTTCAGATTGAAGCCATGCATGGGGTTCAGTGTGTAACTGAAATTGGCGCGGGCAAAGTTCCGGGGACGGCTGATGTGTGTCCTTTGTTTGATGGCGCCCATTTCGGCCTGGTTGCCAGGTACGCGGGAGCCGTCCCAGAAATAGCGGTACGCAGTGGTGTCGGTGATGGTATACTTATCTTCTGTATGCGCTGCAAACACGCTCAGGTTGAGGCCATCGGTGAAGAGATGATCTTTGCGGTAACGCAGCGTGGTGTTGAAGGCGTGGCCGTTCTGCATGGCGGCGCCGTACACATTGTCCTGGTTGCTGCCGGTCTGTATTTCGCGGTCGGTGGCGGAGAATCCTGCCCCCACGAAAAAGGCGTCCGCCCATTTTTTATTCATCACGCCCACTTCTGCCTGCGTCATATAAGAGCGGTACTGATCGTGGAAACGGCGCACATCCTTTTTTACATAGAGCTGTTTGTCCTCGTCCCACAGCTCCATGGCTTTCATGATGTAGTTGTTGTCTGAATAGTTGAGGAAAGCGCTCACGCGGGCTACGATACCGGATTTGCCTGTCACCTGACCTGTTACGGCTGCCCTGTGTGTGTTGAAGGAACCGAAGCTGTAGCTCGCGTCAAGGTAGTTTTTGATGTTTTGATTAGTGACCAGGTTAACCGCGCCCCCCAGTGCATCAGCACCAAGGGATACCGGTAATACGCCTTTGTAGATCTCTACCCGCTCTGCAAGGTTGACCGGAATGTTATTAAGTGTCATAGACGAACCCATGACTTCCGTAGGGATGCCGTCGATGAAGAACCGCACCGCCCTGCCGGAAAGGCCGTTGATGGAAAAGTTAAACTCTGATCCCATACCGCCCTGCTCGCGGACTTTCACGCCGGTGGTCCTGTTCAGCACACTGTTGATATCTGAAGTGGTATTGGCAAAACGTTTGGTATCGATGGCGTTTACCGCATAACCGCTTTCTTTCAGCTGGCGGCTCTGGGTTTTACCGGTAACGGTGACGCCCTCACGGGAAAGACTTTCTTCCGCCAGGGTAAAACGTAAAGTGATCGTTTTTCCGGCAGTTACGGTAACAGCCTGTTCCTGGCGGGTATACCCCAGCATACTGGCTACGACGGTATAGGAGCCCGCTGGCACCTGATCGACAAGATAATTTCCATCTTTTTTCGTATAGGCGCCCTTGTTGGTGCCCTTCAAGGTAATGGCCACATCGCCCAGCGGCTGACCCGTGGCCGAGCGCACAGCACCCGCGATACTGCCCGTCTGTTGGGCACTTGCTGATATTACCATCAGCATAAAAAATACAGTAAAAACAAAATGGTTGGATAGATGACGCATGATAATCGCTGCTACATGATTTGAGCGGCAAAGGTGGCTCAATGCAGATAGATAATCAGATCCGATGCGGAAAAAGTTTTATCAAATCGGAAAAACAAGTCGTATGTACTATCTGAGGTATTTTTTCCAAAATGCAACACCATTGCATTTGTACCATATTTGTTTTCTTATACTACAAACCATGACATCATTCGAAAACCATGCAGGGCTGGCAGCACTGGCGACCTGTATCATCCTCTCCTGCGAAGTAAATGCGCAGATGATCACCAACAAGAAAAGTATGGATACCACCCGCAACAGCCGGCTACAATATCACTCACTTCAGCGACTGCCGGAATGCCAGCGGAGACAGGTTGGTTTTGGCCTTAAAAAGTTTACTGAAAGATTGTGAGTGCTCAAACCCAAGCTCATAGGCAATTTCACTGACGGT
Organism: Chitinophaga eiseniae; assembly: GCF_900167135.1. Classification (GTDB taxonomy): domain Bacteria; phylum Bacteroidota; class Bacteroidia; order Chitinophagales; family Chitinophagaceae; genus Chitinophaga; species Chitinophaga eiseniae. The sequence continues at coordinate 134,640 of NZ_FUWZ01000008.1, forward strand.
CAGCGTTGTGCCGATCAACTTGTCCTTTGCTTTCCCGATCAGTTTTTCATGGATGTGTTGCTGGGTATTCAATCCTGTAGCTACTTTCAACAGGGAGCTGAGATAGTCGGGGGTGAGGTTCAGCTGCCCGGCCAGGTAGTTGACCGTGGGCAGGCCCTCTTTATGCGTATGCTCAAAATAGTCATCCAACAGCGTCTCCAGCTTTTCCAACACCTGGTGGTTGGCCACTTCGCGGGTAAGGAACTGTCGTTGGTAAAACCGCTCCGCATAACCGAGCAGGGCTTCAATCTGGGAGATAATAATCTGCTGGCTGAATTTATCAATGTTGCCCCGGTATTCCTGTTGTATATTCTGAACAATGCCGGTGAGCACTGCTTCTTCCTTTTCAGAAAGAAACAGCGCTTCCCGGACAGAATATCCGAAGTATTTATATTTTTTGATGTCCTGCGCCAACGGCCGGTTCCTGAAGAAGTCGGGATGTATCAGCAGCATCCAGCCGGATTTACCGGGTGCATCCTGTACGACTTCTATCTGAAATACCTGTCCGGGTGCTATAAAGAACATGGTGCCCTCATCAAAATCGTACTGCAGCTGGCCGTATTTCAACTTGGCATCCAGTCCTTTTTTCATGGCGATCATGTAAAAGTCATATACCCAGGCAACGTCGTTGAACTCGCGGGTATGCCTGATATCACGATAATCTATCAGGCTTATCAGCGGATGTTCCGGGGCCGGCAGGCTACGGGTACGGTGATACTCGCTGAGCGATTTTAGTCGCCGGATATTATTGTTTGTCATGAACCACGTTTTTAATAACGGTTACCAAAGCACTTCTCCTCCGTCCTGGAAGAATTTACCGGTGATCGTCCTGTCTGAAGACAGCGCCAGTTGCACAATGGGCCTTGCCCCTTCCTCCACGGTCTTAAAGCCACTGAAAGCATTCAGATCGGTAGCTGTATAGCCTGGCGTAACACTGTTGACCGTAATGTTCTGTGCGCGCAGCTCATTGGCCAGCATTACCGTAAACGCATTCAGCGCCGTTTTTGTGGCGCCGTAGGCCGAGTAGCTATTCCAGTTGGTACGTCTGTCTGGAGCGGAATGCATCGCCAAGGAACCCACTTCGCTGGACACATTGATAATAGCCGGTGCTGCTGACAACCTCAACAAAGGCAGCAGCAACTGTGTAGTCTGTACCGCACCGAAAAAATTTGTCTCGAACAGGTTACGCAGGTTTTCCATACTGCCATCCGCCAGCTGCTGCGGCTGCTCCCCGGCAATGCCGCTGTTATTGATCAGCACGTCCAGCACGCCGCTTTGCGCGCTCAACGTTTCTTTAGCGCTCCTGATAGAAGCAATGTCGGTCACATCTATCTGAACAGCCGCTACGTTGGTGATGCCCGCAGCCTTCAGCGTGTCTGCCGCCTTTTGGCCGTTAGTCATGTCCCTGCTGCCGATATAAACAAAATTGCCCTGCTGCGCCAGCTGCCTGGCTGTTTCAAAACCGATGCCTTTATTGGCGCCGGTGATCAGAACCGTCTTCATACAATTCAGTATTAAAATTAGAAAATCCATCGCAAATATCAGGAGGCGCAGCAAGGCAGCTGTAGTCTAATCCTGATAGTTTGTAGCCAAATGCGGGATCTTGCTTGATATACTAAATCGGATAGGCAGTATCGCTTTTCGCCTCCGACAGCACGAAAAAGCTTTGAATCGTTGTGATCGTGGAAATGGCCGCCAGTTTCCGGTAAAAAGTATGGTACTCTTCCATGTCTGTAGTAGCAATGCGTAAAATGAAATCAAAGGTACCCGTCATCTGAACACATTCCATCACCTCGGGGAACTGCACCACGGCTTCTTCAAAGGAGCTTAGCGTATGAGCGGAATGGTCTTTCAGCAATACGTGGCTGAAGGCGATCAGGCCCTTGCCGATCATCCTTCTGTCCAGGATGGCGACCACCCGTTTGATGTAGCCTTCCTGTTTCAGGCGGCGTATCCTTTCGTGGATCGTTGCCACGGATTTATGCAGTTTGACAGAGATTTCCTTGTTGGTCAGCTCTGCATCGACCTGCAAAAGGCGTAAAATTTCGATATCGGTAGAATCCAGTGCCATATGTCAATTGTGAGAAAATTCGGATTTGGTGATGACCACCAGCATTTCACACCCGAAAAATATCCGTTTTTCACCAAAAAACCGAATATTTTCTGGTTTTTTAACCAACTACTGTTTATATCACAATTTTTTTTGAATTTCACTGTAATAATTACAGCGATTCAAAAACCAGTCGTCGTACAAATTTCCGAGCAAAAACCGATAGATTTCAAAAACCAACCAGATGCATTACGGGCCCCCGTAACAGGGGGTCCTATGCTTATTCAGAAAAAAACACTTCAAATAAAATGGAACAAACCGTTTACCTTGATAATGCTGCGACCACTTGCCTGGACAAAGAAGTACTCGAAGCTATGATGCCTTATCTGACAGAGTTATACGGCAACCCTTCTTCTACTTATTCGTACGGCCGTACCGCCCGTCTCGCGATAGAAACAGCCCGCAAATCCGTGGCTGCTTCTCTGGGAGTAAAACCCAAAAGCATCCTGTTCACCAGCTGTGGTACGGAAAGCAACAATATGGCTATTGCCGCTGCTATCCGTGATCTCGGCTGCACTCACATCATCACCTCTCCTATTGAGCACCACGCGGTGCTGCACGCAGTGGAACATTTCACAGCGATACACCAGGTGTCATCTTCCTTTGTGACGTTGAAAGAAGAAGGATTGGTGGATTATGCCGACCTGGAAGCGCAACTGGAACAATACACCAAAGAAGGGAAGAAATGCCTGGTATCACTGATGCATGCCAATAACGAAATCGGCAACCTGCTGGACATGCAGCGGGTAGGTGAACTATGCGGAAAGTTTGCGGCTATTTTTCATGCCGACTGTGTACAAACCATCGGGCACTATCCGCTTGCATTCGATAACCTCGGCGTTCACTTTGCTTCCGGCTCCGGCCATAAATTCCATGGCCCCAAAGGAACAGGTATCCTGTATATCGCTCCTTCCCTGGAGATCCGGCCGTTTATCCAGGGTGGCGGCCAGGAGCGCAACCTGCGCGCAGGCACGGAGAACGTTGCCGGCATCGTTGGGTTTGCAAAGGCGCTGGCACTCGCCACCGCCAACTTCGAAAAAGAACAGGCTGCCATTGGCGCGCTGAAAGCCTATATGAAACAACAGCTACAGACCACCGTACCGCAGGTTTCTTTCAATGGTTCCGACGACACGCTGTATACCGTCCTGAGCGTATGTTTCCCGAAATCAGCAGAAAGTGATGCGCTCTTATTGCAGCTCGACATGGAAGGCATCTGCGTATCCGGCGGAAGCGCCTGCAGCAGCGGCGGCGGCGGTTCTCACGTAATGCGTGCGCTGAACAAAGGAACAGGATGCAACACCATCCGGTTTTCTTTCAGCAAGTATAATACACAGCAGGATGTAGACCGCACCATTGAAGTACTGGAGCGGGTGCTGACAGCCAATCCTGTAGCTACCGCTTAAACGATACCCCATACACCAAAACAGCCCGCCGGGCATTTCCTGTTACCGCATATCACATACAAAGGCGCCGTTAACGATGTTAACGGCGCCTGCTTTTTGGAAGGTCTGTTTATTTACGAAGCGATTTAAACGCCGCCCGCAGCTCTGCTGCATACAACCCCGGCTCTTCCCAGGATGCAAAGTGGCCTCCTTTATTGACTTCATTGAAGTAAACCAGTTTCGGATACGCGCGCTCTGCCCAGGTTTTAGACGCCTGGTAAATCTCGCCCGGGAACACCGTAATGGCGACCGGCACTTTTATGTCGGTAGTTTTCTGTTCTACCGCGTTAAAGTTGTTATTGTTATTTTCCCAGTACAACTGTGCGCTGGAAACAGCTGTATTGGTCAGCCAGTACAGGGTGATGTCATCCAGTATTTCATCTTTGGTCAGCGACTTCTCCGCATTCCCGCCACTGTAGGTCCATTCATTCATTTTATCGGGGAAGAAGTAATAATAATCCGGTAGCTATTTTGTTTTTCAGGTAGCTATTTTTGTTCTTCATGATGTCTGTTATTTTGTTGGGTGTAATGATTTACTGACCCAAAATAACAGCAGTCAGACCGGCCTGGCAATCAGCACTCAGTCGGAATGGACGAAAAGGGAGTTGAGCTAGTCATTCAGGCCGGCGGCTAAAAACTGTATCCATCGAAAAACACGAAACTGAGCCCTCTTTTTTCTTGCGCCGCTGCTACTTTTGTGAAGTCATTCTTAAACAATATTCGATGAGCGTCAGTATTTCAAAGGAAAATGCCGGAGGCGGCTGGCTTAATGGCTTTATGGGGGTGTTGTTATTCAGTGGTTCACTGCCCGCTACAAGGGTAGCGGTTTTATCCTTCAGCCCTGTATTCCTGACGACGGCCAGAGCATCCATTGCAGGCATGCTTGCCATGACGGCATTGTTGGTCTTCAGGGAGAAACGTCCTGCCCGGGAACATGTTTTACCACTGCTGATCGTCGCCCTTGGCGTAGTCATCGGGTTTCCGTTGTTGACCGCTATGGCATTACAATACATCACATCGGCGCATTCCATCGTGTTCCTGGGCTTACTGCCGCTTGCGACGGCCGTCTTTGGCATCATCCGGGGTGGCGAGCGCCCCAGGCCGGTATTCTGGGCTTTTTCCGTGACCGGCAGTTTGCTGGTGATGGGTTATGCCGTAGCACAGGGGCTGTCGGCTTCACCGGTGGGCGATCTCCTGATGGTGGCTGCGATCGTCCTCTGCGGTTTAGGATATGCTGAAGGCGCCAAGCTTACCAAAACATTGGGCGGATGGCAGGTGATTTCCTGGGCGCTGGTGCTGGCGCTCCCCGTGATGCTGCCGATAATGCTGATCGTAATGCCGCCCTCTTTTACAGGAATTCCTGCGGATGCCTGGGTAAGCCTCGCTTATGTGTCGCTGTTCAGCATGTTTATCGGTTTCATCTTTTGGTATCGTGGCCTGGCGCAGGGTGGTACTGCTACCGTGGGCCAACTGCAGCTGTTGCAGCCATTTTTTGGGCTGGCATTGGCGGCTTCCCTCCTCCACGAAAGGGTAAGTATGGGCATGCTGGCGGTAACGGTGGGCGTGATCCTCTGTGTGGCCGGGACAAAGAGATTTGCCAGATAATTTTTCCGGGACAATAAAAAAACGGCTTGCAGGTAATCCTTACAAGCCGTTTTTTTTGTTTTCCTGCGCTCTTGTCACGGGTCTATCCTTGTCTCCAGGCTGTCCTGTAAAGAAGGTCGGAGGCTGGACAATAAATTATAACCTGTCGCACTTTCAATATTGCGGACCGTCGTTTTATATTGGGTCCAGTCGGTATCGATATCGTTGCGGTTGGGCGTATTGACAGCGATCACGCGGGTATTGCCATTGATCCTGCTCAGGTCATTGCTGCCGTTGGGAATGACCACCACCACTTTCCAGATGCTGGCAGGAACGGTCACACGGCCGTTGTCAATGGTGGTGGTAACACCGCCCAGTGAGCCGGTGCCGCCTTGTCCGTAGGAACCGCAGATAACATACACTTCATTGCCAGCCCTTACGAGGTCGCGGGTGTAGTTCTCAAGGCTGGCCCAGGTTTGCTGGTTATTGTTCGGCGCCTGTGGCATCATGTTCGTCATCAGGAAAGTAGCGGAATTGGCGGCAACAGTGGCTGTTCTGTCGGCCGACGGACAATTATGCCCGCGATCAAAGCCGGAGCCTGAATAGCTGCTGTTCTGTACCTGGTACCAGCCGGCAGGCAGATCAGTGTCTGCCCGGAAGTCGTTGGTGCGGGATACGGAGCCCAGATCTGCCGACTGTATATGCCAGCTCACCCAGTTGGGCGTTCCACGGCCGCGGCTATACGATAAAGCGAAATAAGGTTTTACCATCAGGTAATTATTTTCAGAAGAGACATCCGCCAGCGCGTTGCTGGGGTTGCCCAGCAGCAGGTTGCTATCGTCGCCGGGATTTGAGCCGCCGGGATCGGTGCCACCACCGCTGCCGGCGGTAACGGTAACGTCGTCGATATTGATCCTGTTGGTGCCGCCGGACGTTTTACGGATGGAGATACGCAGGCTGCCGGTGGCCGAGAGGCTGAACGTAGCGGTCTGCAGGCTGTTGGAAGTAGTGATGGTGTTGCCCAGCTGTGCCCAGGTCTGCCCGTTATCGGCCGAGGTCCACAGCTGCCAGCTGCTGTTCCCGTCTGAACCGTAGGTGCCATGTTTCACGGTGATGGTAACAGCGCCGGTGGCGTTGCTGATACTGAAATTGGTAGTGACGGTACCAGTATTTCTCACACGGACAGATTTGGCGCCATTTTTCAGATCGCCCGCCAGGTTTCCGATCAACGCATCCTCCAGCATCCAGGAGCCGCTGCCCAGCGATACGCTGCCGGCAGCGTAGGCAGTCTTACTGCCTGATTCAAAGTCTTCATTCAGGAGAACAACGGATTCTGTAGCAGCGATTCGTGGATTTTCAATTTCCCGGGGTTCGATGACCGCTTCTTTTTTACAGGCAGAAAATAACAGTCCGCCCAGGCAAATGACAATACAATGCCTGATGAATAGTTTCATAATGCAGGTTTTTTTAAGGGTTTCTGTAATATGTGCTGATGGGTTACGATTCTATCGCCGTGGTAGCCAGCGCAATGCAGGTCCCATCCGGTTGATGACAAACGATGTACACCGGAATGCGGGTACCGTTCTCCACCCGGACCACCTGGAGGCTGGTAAAATGTTCGTTCAGAAACTGATGCAGGGCTTTAAACTTCTGCGCGTTCGCTGCAATGGGTGCGTCAGCAGGATCAGCTACCCGCTCTACCTCGTGGAAAAAAGCTGCTGTATCCACGGGTTTTACAACGTTGGCATCCACCCCGTGCAAGGCGGCGATCTTTGCCGGCACTGCCACTGCGGAAAGCACTCCCCATTGTTCGATGGTCAGCGGGTATTCCGATTCGCTGTAGTATAAGATACTATCGATGTTGCTGGCCAGGTTTTCCAATAAAGTTATCAGTTGCATGTAATGAAATTAGTTATTTCCCGGTAAGGATTTTTATCAGGATAAGAATGGTAACAATAGGTTAATGTGAGAAGAGGAAGCTCCCAGGTTTGAAAAAAATTCCCTATATTTAATAGCATAATCCGAGCCATAGCGCCACTGTTTGTGAAGTGCGTATATCCCTGTGCGAGACGCCGGTTATCATCGAATCTTTATCCTGAAGCTTTTTCTGACCTATACATTGTTGCTATGTTTTGTAGATCCCTCACTCCCGGTTTGTTCCTATGCATGTTATTTTTTCATGCCACCGCCCAATTTCAAAATGCCATCCCACAGGTCAAGCCGCTTTCGCCAGATGCAGCGTCACTATTTAAGATGCTGGAGCGCCCCGTTGGTAATTACACCGGAACAGTCCCTGTCAGTTTTCCTTTGATAAGTATACAGAGCGGGCCTCTGAGTGCGGCATTATCGCTGGAATACAACAGCACCGGGGGGATCAGGGTGGAAGAAGCGCCTGGGTGCGTAGGCCTGGGTTTTAGCCTCTCCGATGGGGCGGGGAGAATTGTGCAAACGGTCAATGGACTGGCAGACGACAGAACCGCCGGCCGGTTAAGAAATATATACAAGCCTTCTGCCTTTGGTTGCAGCGACATGCTGGACGTGCAGGCCGCCACCAACAGCCCCCGTGACCTGGAACCCGACATCTTCTATTATAACTTCAACGGTAAGAGCGGAAAATTCCTGTTCCGCGAAGACGGAAGCATCGCGCTGTCTGATAACTCCGGAATTAAGATAGAATATGATACCGCCAATATTCCCAACAACGGTATCCGGCAATGGATTATCACCGATGAATACGGCCGGAAATACTATTTCGGCAAAAGTAAAAATCAGGCAACCACCTATTACACCACCAGCAGCAACACTTACACCAGTGTTAATAACTCCGGCAATACAAAGCCGGGTGTCGCTTCCTATAGCTGGTACCTTACAGAAGTATATGATATGAACGAGGAAAACCTGCTGAAATACAGTTACGTATCTTCTGCCGGAATAATGACGACCGCCTCCGGCGGCTTCTGGCCGGTGGCGATTCTGGGAGACGTTACCGGGTTTAATACTACCGGGGATGTAGCAATGGTACAAACAGGGATCAATGAATATCAGCTTTCCCGGATTGACGGCAGCAATGGTTACATCCTGCTAAATACCGACACTAACCGCCAGGACGGACAGATCTGGGCGAGGAAGGTGAACAGTATCGAGCTATATGATTTAAACGGGACCCTCAGAAAGCGGGTGGCGTTTAACTTCGGCTATTTCAGTGCTGTTGCAGATGTTTCAGTCAGAAGGCTTAAACTGAACGGCTTTACGGAATCTGGTGGCGTGGGGTCTGACAGTGCAGTATATAAATTTGACTACAATGAGATGGACAATCTGCCCGCGAGAGGGTCCAATGCAGTGGATCATTGGGGGTATTTCAATAACAAATATAACCCCCACTCATTTTCCGGATTTGTATACCAGTACGGTGGTGTCACCTACAGGCGTTCAGGTATAGACAGGTCGGCCGTACCGGCCTATGCAGCAGCCAACATTCTCACAAAGATCACCTTCCCCACGGGAGGGTACCGTGAGTTTGTGTATGAAGGCAATACAGCGCTGCAGAACACTGTATTTGAACATTACCAGGACGAGCAGTATACGCCGCAACGTGGTTTCACCCGGACAGACTTCATTAACTATAACAACGATCCCCTCCCCTGTATGCGGCACGAATTCGCCGTTAACAGCACTGATGGGGGAGCCATATTCAACTACACCCTCAACAGCGCTGGTTGCAGCAACTATCACGTTAAGTTGTTTTGGCTCAGCTATCCCGGCGATGCTTCCGGCACTCAGTTATACGATCTTATCAATATGCCCGCGATGAAATGGGACCTGCCCAATGGATATTACCGGATAGAAATATATAAAAGCGACGCCTTCTGCACAATGGCCTCGCTTACAGGCAACTGGGCCGAATCCACTTTAAGCACAGCCAGCATTACCACCCCTAACGGCACCTTTAATAAAAACAATCTCCGCGTTGGCGGGGTAAGGGTAAAAGAGATAAGGGACTACGATCCGGTGAGCAATCAAGTCAATACCATACAATACAAATACCAACTCTACTCCACCGATTCAGCCTATACCAGCGGGTTGTTAATCACACCCCTGCATCTGATCACATTCCAGAATCCGGGGGCGATGAATGGTCATTTCCTCGCGTTACATACCTCTTCTGCTTATCCGCTGGCATCGCAGGGAGGGTCATACGTGGTGTATCCACAGGTAAGAACGATAGAAGCAGGCAATGGATGGGTAGACAGGACCTACAGCTTCACGCCCGACGGCCTCTCCGACGCATTCCCCCTGGTCCCTCCGGCGGACAATAGTCATTTGCGAGGATGGTTGCTGAAGGAACGCTTTTATAATGAGAGCGGAACGATGGTAAAAAGTACGACCTACAGCTATGAGGTCGGTTACCAGGGAGCGGCTCCCGGAGTAAGATTTAAACCGTATTACAAAGATATCATGGATAACGCCGGCACTTGCAGAGAATGGCCCCGCAATACGAGCGAGATACCCTACAATGCTACCTGCAATTACTACTACACCACCGTAAGCAGTTATCTGCCCTATAGCAAAACAGACTCTCTGTTTACACCTGCCGGTACTTTTGTGACCACGTCGACCAATAATTATGACATCTATAAAGACCAACGGCTGCTTCGTAAAGTACTAGCTACCCAGAGTGATGGTATGGTGAAAAGCAATACCTATCATTATCCGTATACAGTTAACAGCGCTTTTGTGTGGGGACTTACGCCCGCCGAGCAAAGTATGAAAACTACCTTGCTGAGCAAAAACTATCTGCAGCCGCTGGAAAACGTGGACTCCACAGGAGCATCCATCACCGGTGGCGGGAAAATCAGCCTCAGTTTATTCAACGGAACTAAAATCCATCCCGGTGTTTACCGTCAGTACAATACCCCTCAGGGTTACACGGAAACGAATTTCTCCGCTTACGATGTTAAGGGCAATCTCACCGAACAATATAAAACCGGTGACACCAAAGAAGTCTACCTCTGGGGCTACAGCAACAGTTATCCTGTGGCGAAAGTCACCGGCAGTACTTATGCAGCTGTAGCTGCATTGGTTAACAATGCAGTCCTGCAACAAAACAACATCACCGATGCTGCTATGCGCACAGAACTCAATAAGATCCGTACCGGTCTTGCCGGCACCGCCGCGCAGGTTACGACTTACACCTATGCACCGCAATTGGGCATGACATCGGTCACAGATCCATCGGGGAAGATCATCTTTTATGAATACGACAGCAATGGCAGGTTGAAACTGATCCGTGATCAGGACGGCAATATCCTGAAACAGCTGGGCTATCAATACCAGCAGTCCGTAACCCAATAAGGTTCACTGTTAACCAATCTGTATGCGTAAGTCCATTCTTTCCTCATGGCTACTGTCTTTATGCCTGCTGCCCGCCATTATTCTCCCTGCACAAAATAAGCCCGGAGGCACCAGAATTGAGTTATGACCAGGGGTTTACTGCCAAGCAGTTGAATGGCAATATTGCCGGCGTCAAATGGAAAAGCCGCAGCGATGGTATTGCCCGCGCCTACGGTTACAGCTATGACGCTGCGAGCCGGCTCACCATAACGGATTTCACCCAGCAAAATACCGGTAGCACCAACTGGGCCCGCGACCAGATCGATTTCTCTGTAAAAGATCTTTCCTATGATGCTAACGGGAATATCATGTCCCTGACGCAGAAAGGAATGGCCGCAAACCTGATACAAACGATCGATAGCCTGAAATATGGATATGCAGCGAATAGCAACAAACTGTCTTTTGTCACTGATCGCAGGAACAATGTTCAGAGCCTGCTGGGAGATTTCAGGGAAACCGACAACAACGAGCGTGTTGACTATAGCTATGATCAGAATGGCAACCTTACGGCAGATAATAACAAACATATCACAGGTATTACCTATAATCATTTAAACCTTCCGCAGACTATTACCATTCCCGGCAAAGGCAATATCCGTTATCAATACGACGCGCTTGGCAACAAACTGAGAAAGGAAGTAACGGATATCAGTAGTGGTGTTTCTAAAATCACCACCACCGATTACATAGCAGGCATGGTCTATCAAAATGATACGCTGCAATTCCTCATTCATGAAGAAGGCCGTATCAGGGCGTTAATAACGGAAGGAAACCCGGTAGTTTTCTGTTACGATTACTTTCTCAAAGACCATCTCGGCAATGTACGGACCGTACTGACGGAACAAACGGACTTTTCCATCTATACGGCCACCATGGAGGTCAGCGCCGCTGCAAAAGAAAACACCTTATTCAGTAATATCGACAATACGCGGGTAAACAAGCCCGCAGGCTACCCCGCCGACGACAGCGCAGGCGATAATGCTGCAGTGGCCAAGCTTTCCTCTGCAGAGGGCAGCCGGAAGATCGGCCCCTCTCTCGTACTCCGCGTAATGGCAGGCGATACCGTCCAATTAGGAGTAAAAGCATTTTACAAATCATTAGCTTCCGACAGAAAATCCCCCACCGAAATCCCGGTAGAAGTCACGCTGGCAGACCTGGTCCGTACCTTTACGTCCGGAGAACAGTTAACCGCAACACATGGATCGGCAACCGATCGCCCCTTCTTCCCTTTCAATGAAAATTTCTACAATAACCACTATCAACAGCTAAAAAACAACAACACCGATAAGAATCAACCGTCACGCCCACACGCCTATTTAAATTTTGTGATGTTTGACGAACAGTTTAAATTAGTAGAAAGCAACAGTGGTGTTCGACAAGTCCAGGCAATCCCGGATCAGCTCCAGACATTAGCTACCGACAAAATCGCCATTCAACGGAATGGCTATCTGTACGTATATACGAGCAATGAGACGCAAGAAGCATTGTTTTTTGACAATTTAGTGGTGAGCCAGATTAGCGGACCACTGCTGGAAGAAACGCATTATTATCCGTTTGGGTTAACGATGGCAGGCATAAGTTCGAATGCGTTGAAGGGAACGAAATATGCTGAGAATTACCTGAAGTATAACGGAAAAGAGCTACAGCATGAAGAGTTCAGTGATGGAAGTGGGTTGGAGTGGTATGATTATGGAGCAAGAACATATGATGTGCAATTGGGACGATGGCCGATCATTGATCAGCTGGCAGAAAAATATGACGCATGGAGTCCATATCACTTTGCCTATAATAATCCAATAAGGTTTTGGGATCCTAATGGAAAAGAAATAATAAATAGTAATCCTAAAGGGTCTGAAAACTATAAAAGAACTCAAAATGCACTTTCGATCTTGCAGCAAACAAATCCGGAAGCCTACAGAATATTAAATGAATCTGCCGTCAAGGTGTATGTATCAACAAGTTTATTGAATTCACCAGAAAGGTATGAAAAGTCATACACTGGTAATTTTACAAAAGGAGTAACAAATGTAAAAAGAAGGGTACCCAGCTCCTTTGGGGTAACTAACATCCTCAGAAAAGGAGGAAATCCCATCTCTGCTGATATAGAGGGTAGTTACTTAGGGCCTGAACGGCTAGAAAGGGACGCAAAAGGCATAGATCCTAAATCAAAGAAGATTTATACCATTCAAGAGGCTGATGAGTTTATTACCATGGACGATATAGATGTAATTATCGACGAATCGATTACTGACTTGAAAGCATTCACAATTGTTCTGGGCCACGAATTTGGACACGCCCGATATGCTGTTCAGAACAAAGTTGAGGCCTGGAAATGGGGAGAACTGGATAATGAGAACAACTCACTCAACCCAGGACATACACCTGGCAATCCCAGTGGACATGCGGCAAACATGGAAGAAAATACGGTGAAAAATAATTATACCGAGGCTTGGAAACAAATAATATCAAGAATTATGCAATACATAAATGCGGGCAAACCATGAAATATAGATTTTTCCTCCCAGCCGTATTGCTCTTATTTTCTAGTAATAAGACATCAGCACAATCCCTTGATCGGAAGAATCTTACTATATTGGAGCATAACATCATCAGTTATCACATTCGAAATGCCGTTCCGGCTGACCTCCCAGTAGGAAAAAACGACGTCCTTTTCCCCAATGGAAAACCGCTTTTTCAACAACTAATGCCGATCAATGGGAAATTGAGAATAGTAATAGAGCCTTACAAAGGAAATATCAAGTACCCCGATGCGGATTATCAGATATTTACGATTCTGCTCCCGGGTTTTAAATATGATCTTGCAGATAGTACTTCTTATTCTGTACACTTGTTAGGTTTTCCTTTTGACGAAAACTATTTAGTGGCCTATAATCATAAAAATTGCTCCATAAAATACATCAGCGGAAATTTTTTCAAATCGAGAGTGGCAGAAGACTTTAATCTCAACCCGGAGAACATTGCCTCATTCAATGATTATTTGATGCTGAGATGCTACAACATGCTTCCTGACAGCATATCTTATAACAGAAAAGACGCCACTGGCATCTATTTTAAACTACGTAGCAAAGTAGTGGAGTGCGACATGGAAGTTTTTATTAGTTACGATGACTACGAAGTTGTTAAACAAATTGGAAAAATAAAACAGAAAAATAAAAATCCCCTTTAATATTCTAACAGACCTTAAATTTAAATAAACGATGAAAGTGAAATGTTTGAGTGAGAGGATTGATACTCATTTCCCTAATGAGAAGCTCGTTGATTGGGCCAAGAGAAATGAACTAGAGAAATGCACGGGCAATAATTTCATTTATTTCTCATCACTGACATCACCCCCTCATGAACAAAGCAGAACAAATATTAAGAGATCATATGTAATTGACCTATCTTTAACCTCCAATTCAAAAAAACATGTCAGCTTCTCTTCCGGTCCAGCTTGCAGCAGGCACTTACGTGGGCACCAAGGTGAAAGAGCGTATATTCGGCGCTGTTATCACCAGCGAAACCTCGTTCGCGCCGCATATGGCGTCCGACTGGCACTTTCATGTAAACCCCCACTTTTCCCATATCCTGGAAGGCGGCAGCAAAGAAGCCCGGAAAGGCGGAACAGACCGGCAGTATGCCGGCACTGGCCTCTACTACCATCCCGGCGTTGCACATCAGAACGCAGACTATCTCCCCGGCACCCGCATTTTTAATATAGAACTGACCGGCGATTTCTTCCGGACCTTTGAACTGGCATGCCCTCCCCCGTCGCTGATGCTGGGAGACAAGGCGCAGCTCAACACCAACGGGCTGGTCCGGATCATGAAAGAACATTATCTTAATGATACGGCCTCGGCGATCGCGATGGACCAGCTGTGCATTGACCTCATCGCGCCCCGTCAGCAGGACTTTCACTGTTTCCCGGAGTGGACGGAGAAAATCAGGGATATCATGCACGACCACTGGGACACACCATTATCACTCCCCTTTCTTGCCACCGAGCTGGGACTGCATCCGGTGACCATCTCGCGTTACTTCTCCCGTTATTTCGGCTGCTCCGCAGGAGAATATCTCCGTAAAATAAAAGTCGAGCGGGCTATCTCCCTGATAAAAAAAGAGCAGACGTCGCTCACCGCCATCGCCTATGAATGCGGGTTTACCGACCAGGCCCATTTCATCAGGACCTTCCGGCGTATCACGGGTATGCTGCCCAACCAATACAGAAAGATCTGACCTCCGCCAGCAGAAGGTTAATCCCGTACAATTTTAGCTGCCAGCGGCTGACTAGCTTTGTGGCATGATGACCATCACTACCATAAGACCACTGCAGGAAAGCGATAACCAACAACTAGGCGCTATCATACAACAGGTGCTGGAGGAATTCAAGGCCAACAAGCCAGGCACGGCCTACTTTGATAAAAATCTCTTTGAACTGTACAGTGCCTTCACCATCCCCAACGCCGCCTATTGGATTGCGGAAGCGGCCGGCCGCTTAGTGGGAGGCGCCGGCATATTCCCGGTACCCGGCCTGCCGCCGGCACACTGCGAACTGGTGAAGCTCTATCTGTTGCCCGAAGCACGGGGGCTGGGGCTGGGCAGACAACTGATAGCACACTGCCTGCAATCAGCCAGCGCACTGGGCTACAGTCATGTATACCTGGAAACCATGCCGGAACTGAAACAGGCCATACCGCTATACGAGAAAATGGGATTTAGTTACTTACCTGCACCATTAGGAGCTGCCGTCCATTTCGGCTGCAGTATCTGGATGATCAAAGCCATATAACGACGATGAAAAGAGTAATCACCTGCCTGCTGATGCTGGCCGCTACCGCTGCTGACGCGCAGCAAAATAACCCGCAGCTGCACCGGCTGTTTGATAATTATTACAACGAGCGGATGCAACTGTTTCCGACAGACGCCACCGCCGCCGGCTTTCACCAATACGACGACCGGCTGGCCATTGAAGGCTCCGCGCCTCATATCGCCGCCACGAAAACATTCTACCGGAAATATCTCGGGGAACTGAAAAAATTCGGTCCCGTTTCCCTGAACACCGGTGACCGGCTTTCTCTTGAAACACTCATATATACGCTGCAGTCCGACCTGGAGGCCCAGTCGCTTCACCTCGAATATCTCCCGATGAACCAGTTTATTTCCACACCGCTGGTACTGGCTTCTTTTGGTTCGGGCGACGGCGACCAGCCGTTCCACACCGTGAAAGATTACGAGCGCTGGGCCAGGCGAATGACTGTTTTTACCGTGTGGACAGACACCTGCATCGCCAACTTAAACAAAGGCATACAGGCCGGTGTAGTGCTGCCCAAAGCGCTGGTAAAACTGATGATTCCACAGATGGAAGCACTGGCGGAAAAAGATACGGCGAAAAACATCTTTTACAAGCCATTGTCGAAATTCCCGGCCTCTTTTAGCGCGCCCGAGAAACAGCGCATCACACAGCTGTACCATACGGTGATTGCCACTCACATGCGCCCTGCCTACGCCAGGCTGGCCGCCTATCTGAAAGAGCAATATCTGCCCGCGGCACAGGACAAGGCGGGACTTTTTGCCCTGCCAGGCGGAGACCGTATCTACCGCTATTATGTCAACTACTTTACCACCGCGCCCGACCTGACGCCCGGGCAGATCTACCAAACCGGGTTAACAGAAGTAGCGAGAATTCGCGCGGCGATGGAACAGATAAAAACACAAACAGGCTTTAAAGGCGATTTACCGGCGTTTTTCTCCTATCTGAAGACCAACCCCTCCCTTATGCCTTTTAAAAAGCCGGAAGAGGTACTGGAAGCTTACAGGGCCATCTACCGGAAAGTGTTGCCTTATATTCCGCAGCTATTTGGCCACCAGCCCCAAACACCCATGGAAGTGCGCCGCGTGGAAGCCTACCGGGAAGCTGCCAGCGCAGGCCCTTTTTATATCAAAGGAGATATCGCAGGGAAAAGGGCGGCGATCCTCTACGTACCCGTACCGGATGCTACCAAAGTAAATGTCACCTTTTATGGCATGGAAGCCACCTTTCTTCATGAAGGCATACCAGGGCATCATTTCCAGATCGCTTTGCAGCAGGAAAACAAAGCGATACCCGCTTTCCGGCGGCAGCCCTCCTTCAGCGCCTACTTTGAAGGCTGGGCATTGTACGTGGAATCACTGGGCGAACAACTGGGATGCTATCAGGAACCCTACCAGAAAATGGGCGCACTGAACAACGAAATCCACCGTGCCATCCGCCTGGTACTGGACGTAGCCATCCACACCGGTAAAATGACCCGCGAGGAAGCCATCGACTACATGATGGCCAATGAAGCTGTCAGTAAGACTATCGCTACTGCAGAAGTGGAACGTTATATGGCTATGCCCGGGCAGGCACTGTCTTACAAAACGGGCGAGATACGCTTAAAAGCACTGCGGGACAAACTGGCGGCACAGCTGGGCGATCGCTTCAGCCTGCGCGACTTCCACGACGCCCTGCTGGCATACGGCGACATGCCACTGCAAGTGCTGGAAAAATATATGAATGACTGGGCAGCCCACTACGGGCAACGCTAAAATCAGTATATCAGTGTCATCTTTTTCTCCAGGAACCCGTCGCCATAAGCGACATCAATACGGTCCCCTTTTTTGATGACTACCTTTTCATGGTCCAGCAACAAGGACGACGGAGTCGTTTTCAGGATGCCTGTAAAAACCGTATCGTGTTCCTTCAGCAGGATTTCTCCTCTCCGCTCACCGTTGACAAACACGGTGAGCGGTAGTGTTCCGGTCACCGGCGCCTGCCACAAAACCTCCAGTCCTGCTTTAGAACGGGTAATGGACACCGGGTGATTGTCATACCAGTTCAGCACCGCCAGGCTCATATTCCACGCGGTATTGTGGGCAATCCATCCTTCCAGGTGGCGGTCTTTGCCCTGCGGGTTAAAAGGATACATTTCCGATCCGGGCAAACAGCTCAGTGATCCGCGACACAGCTCCAGCCGCGCGGTGACGTCATCAAAATAACCTTTGGGATAACCTTTGGAAATGCCCCGGAAGCCTTTTTCAGGATGATGCGCTGCATGCACGTTCAGCGGATTACGACCGTACAGGTTATCAAAATGCGCATACGCGACCTGCTCCAGCCGTTGTTTTTTCGCGGCATCTTTTACGGTAGATGCCGCCAGCAGCGCGGAAGCCGGAAAACCGGCCACATTGCCCACCTCATTGTATACGGGCACCGTCCAGCTGGTGTCTTTATCATCGTATTTGCGGAAATCCCACGCATTGTCAGACCGGCGGACCACTACGTCTGCCCACTGCGCGATCTTCTGTTGCAACCCTGCAGGCGCCTGGTCTTTGTAACGCAACAGGTAAACCGCCATGCCGGACATCAGCATATGCTCACTCATACGTTGTCCCTTCGTGACGATCGGATCTTCCATGTTCAGTGAAGCGATCATCCACGCAACCTGCCTGTGAGCCGCCTGCAGGTACGCGGCGGTATCGGGCAGGCGCTCCCTCCTGGCCACTTCATACATCAGCAGGTTAGGCAGCACCGAGAACCCCGGCGCATGACGCCCCTTGGATGTGCCTACTTCCCGCCGGATATCCAGCAAACCCACCCTCGCCCAGTGATCACGGGTGAACTGTAACGCCTGCTGATAGAACTTCCGGGAAAACCACTGATCGATATAGGGGTATGCATACAGGAAAAAAGCAAACTGCGCCAATGTTTGCGGATGCAGCTGTCGTGGCAGTGAATCTCCGCTGGGGTCCTGCGTTTCAGGGTTCATGAGATAGTACCCGATGCCCCAGTGCACATTCATCAGCAGGTCCGGGATATCGTTACGCAAGGGTTTATCTACTTCAGTAAAATACTTCCGGGCAGAACTCAACACGGTTGAATCCAACAGCCCCGGCACCAACCTGAAACCAGGGGCCATCACCATCGCCTTCAGGCTGTCGTAGGAAATGGTAGCGGGCATCGCGTTGTATGCCGCCGGATTGGAAAGATACATCCATATCATAGACGGCACCTCGTACGAATAATAGGTACCGTCTCTCCAGGGACAACCTCCATAGGCGGAATGATGCACGCCTGTCACACTCCGGCTGTCGTTCATGAACCATACGGAAGGCGCCAGCCCTTCTTTCTCTATCAGGAAAGGCGCGATGCGGAAAGGATAAGAACGGCCTTCCCGCAAATGCCCTCCTTTCACATGGACCACGTAAGATGCCTGCGGGCCTGCCGGTCTGAAACCGGTGAAATCACCCGTCCCCTGCCGGGTCTTGCCCTTATACAGCGGTTTGTTATCGCCGGCCCTGGTGATGTAAAAATCGACGCCGCCCTGCAGCGCAGTAGGCACTGTAAAACGTTTGGGCGCCCCGGTGTTGTAACCAGTCTGGTTAACACACACCCGATGCGCAGCGCTGTCCTGCGCATCAGCCGGTAGCACAGCGGATAGTAACGTGGAAACAGCCAGCACTGCTGACCGGAGTTTTTGTATCATATTGACGGATTAAAAAACATTTTTTCACAGCGCTCAGGTAACAATGATCTGGCTGTCTGCCAACAGCCGCGCGCTCAGCAACGCATAAGGCACGTCCTGTACAGCGGTATTCCTTTCTATGGCAAGGCTCGCCGCCGTGGCGGCGGACTGCCCCAGCACCATAAAAACGGGCTCCATCCTGACAGACCCATAGGCCGCATGGGTGACGGACACACAGACAGGCACCAGCAGGTTCCTGCATTCGCCCCGCTTCGGAACGATGGCACGGTAGCTGATGCCAAAAGGTGCGGGGATATGAACGAACATGCCGCCCTCACTGGTGACGTAACCATTGGGCCCCACAAAAAGTTTTATCGCATGAGAATCCATATGGTAGGAACCCAGCGCCACAGGATCAGGCGCCACCTCCCTTCCCAGCGCGGTATGCTCTGTGATCACCACATCACCCACCATCCGCCGCGCTTCGCGGATATACAGCTGAAACGGCCAGTGACCGTTATCGGTAAATTCATCTTTCGCCAGTCCCCACGGCGCATAACGGTGACGCACCTCCGCAGGGATACGCGGATGATGCTGCAACGTCCAGATAAAACCCCGCTGCCACTGCTCATGCATGACAGCGATCCGGGCGCGGACAGCATAGTCTGCCTCGGGGTAGTCCCAGTTCATGCCCACAAAATCCGTAGAGATATAACCGTTATTATTGGTATCCGTCTTCCTGTTGGGCAACGGGTCCGGCTTGAGAAAGCTACCGCCCAGCGCGTTCCTGAAAAAGTCGCTGTTCATACCGCCTGCTGCGATAAAGCGGAACAGCAGTTCATATTGTTCGTCCTGGTAACCGGCAGGCTTTTCAAAAGGCACGCGGTTTTCTGGCAGGTTGGTGAGGCATAGCCGGTAGTTGTATGCCTGCACACCTTTATCGCCTTCGCCCGGTTTACCACCCCAACCGGGATACACGCGGGGGAGCAGGCCGCTCCGGGGATCACCTTTTACCCGGTAAGGATCGACGCCATCGGGGAAACGGCCCGCCGCCGGCAAAGGCCGGATACCATTATTGACTTCATGATACCGGCTGTTGGGCTCGCGGCCCACCACATAGGAGACTTTTGCAGCAGCCATCAGGTCGCCTTCATAGGTAGCGTCGATAAACATTTTGGCCCGAAACACACGCCCCGACTCCATCGTCATGGCGGTGACCTGTCCGTTTTTCAGGTCCACCCCTGTCCGGCGGTCCAGCCTTTCGTTCTTTACTACCGTCACCCGGGCTTCGGCAACCATCTGATCGAACAACTGTTCAGCTACAGACGGCTCCAGGATCCACATGGTCTGATCATCAGGCGCCAGCGGTGCATGTTGCTCCGCCATGGTATGCCTTTTCTCCCATTTCCAGGCAGCGTCATCCTGGTAGTGTTTCCACACACGGTGAAAATACTCGCGTGCCAATCCGCCGATAGTCTTCGGATCACCCACGTCCACCCAGCCCAGGCCGCCGCTGGTAAGGCCTCCCAGGTGTTTGCCCGGCTCTATCAACGCTACGGTCCTACCCATGCGGGCCGCCTGCACCGCCGCCATCACACCGCCACTCGTTCCGCCGTAAACAACAATATCATATTCCGCACATTCTTCAAGAAAATGCTGTGAAAAGGACTTCCATGGAATGGCTGCGCCCAGCGCCAGCATTCCGGTCGTTCGTATAAAATGACGTCTGTTTAACGGGTCCATCTGTTAGTCAAAAGAAGAAACAAGCACACTATCGGTTCTAATTTTGACAAAGAATTTGATGGAACAAAATATTCCGGGAGATATTTTTCATGGGAACGCTCCCATTGTGCTGGGAGTGTTCCCAAAATGCTCCGGCTTAAAACCCGTTTTCCGCCAGGGAAAATAAGTATAGCCGTACCCGTAGCATGCTGTTTCCGGGGAAAATAAGGGAGAAGCGTTGGCTGGGAAACCCCGGTCACGCGTCCGTCGGCATCGGTTTGTTCTGTGAAGCCTGCCGGCGCAGCGCGGGCGTCGGTCACCTGCTTTTCATACAGCGGGATCGCCATCTGTTGTGCTATGACCTGCTGCCAGCCAACGATGGTCATACATAGCGCGATAAAACTTCCGGATTTAAGGAACGGGATCATCATACTTCTGGTCAATAAATAGCCGAAGGTACACGCGCCGGCACACTGGCCTTATACTGAAATGCTCAAATTATCCGTCCGCCCGGAAACGGGTGGGTTGTACACCGTAGGCGGATTTAAACGCCCTGCTGAATGCGGCCGGATTTTCAAATCCGCAGGTCCAGGCAATTTCCTGCACCGGCTCTTCTGTACGCTGCAGCAGGTCGGCCGCCTGTTGCAGCCGGATACCGGTCAGATAACGGTAGGGGGTGGTATGAAAAACAGTTTTGAAGTGCCGTACCAGTTGCGGCACCGACAGCCCTGCAGCGGCGCCGACTTTCCTTAAGTCAATATCGTCGCCATGCGCGGTATGCAGCACATCCTTTGCAATGCATAACCGTTTATATATCTCTTTCCGGGTACCGGCTTTCAACGCTTTTACCAGGCCGGTGCGCTTCATGTCCGACCTGTGTGCGTCCACCAGGTTACCCAGCAGAAAGACAAGATACTCGTCCGTCATGGCCTCGTTATACCCTTCGGTTTCCAGCAGGTGGACCAACCCGGATAGTTGCCGGTCCATGTCCGGCGTTACCGGGCGAAGGGTCTGAAAAAACTCCGGCATGGTACCGGCTTCCATAGCCGGATTGTCCAGCAAATAATCCTCATCATGGAGGGCGTCGGACAACACTGCCGAAGCAAACTCGTTTTTAAAGAACACTGATAAAGTCCGCGCCTTTTCCTGACTGCTGATACGGCAGGAGTAGCGCTGCTCATTATTCAGCAACAGGAACTGCCCGCGCCGGACGGGCAGTTGCCGCCCATCAACGCCATAGGTCTCCTCCCCCCTCAGCACTGTCTTAATGGAAAGACAGCCTACGTGATCATCACAATAGCTGTTGCCGCTCTCTGCATGAAAAATAATGTTGTGCTTTTTGAACTGATTAAAATGCTGCGCTTCATCGAAGCCGGGTTGGGTATGATCTGGCAAACGGGTAAAATACATGGTAATTGGCAAGCCGGGTTTGTGTCATACAAGGTACTACTTTAGTCCGACTTTTTCCTGTACCTTAAATTTGAGCATTTAAGCACAGTGTCACCGCACCGGCTGATCGTATTTTACGCACTATGAAACGTTTGACTTTTTTTATGCTGATGAACGTCCTGGCAGCAAATGCCGCACTTGCACAGGAAACCTGGATCACGAACGCCAGCCTTGTAGACCCTGCTAAACAGACCATCCGGCAGAGCATGACAGTAGTCCTGAAAGATGGCCTTATTACCGCCGTCCATAAAAAGAAAGCGCCTCCGCAGGCTACCACCATCGATGCGGCAGGAAAATACCTGATGCCCGGGCTAACGGACGCCCACGTACATTTTTTCCAAAGCGGCGGGCTGTACACACGGCCGGACATCATCGATCTTCGTAAAATCCGGCCCTATGCCGATGAAATAAAAGCAGTACATGCCGGCTTCGAACAACAATTGCGACGGTATGTTCAAAACGGCATCACCACTGTATTTGACGTAGGTACCACCCGGCGCTTCCTGACACGAAGACAAGCCATCGAAGGATGGGCTGCCGCACCACAGGTGTACATGGCCGGCCCTATTATCACCACTGGCCTGATCCACCGTTATGACAGCCTGCAGGACGACACCCCTTTTATTCTGGCCACCGACGCCGCAGCTGGTCGCAGGCTGGTACAGGAACAGCTGCCCTGGCAGCCGGACCTGATCAAACTGCTGATATCATCCGATAGCGAAGCACCGAAAAACTACCTGCCCATCGTGGAGGCTGTCATCGACGAAGCGCATCACCACGGTCTCCGGGTGGCTGTACATGCCACCACGCTGGAGACCGCCCGCCAGGCGGCGGAAGCAGACGCCGATTACCTCGTTCACAACGTGGAATCCGAAACTATCGACGACGCCTTCGTGGCGCTGCTCAAAAAGAAGAAAATAGTCGTCTGCCCTGCCCTGTCGGTTAAAAACGGCTACCTGCACACCTTCGACCAGTCACGCGTATTCACTACCCGCGAACTGAATTATGCCGAACCATTTGCACTGGGCAGCGTGTATGACATGAAACAGCTGCCGGATACCGCCATCGCCCGCCTGTATAAAATGAAGGCCGATGAGCGGCAGGAACGGACCGCAGCAGCAGTACGCCTCAACCAGCAGAACCTCAAAAAACTAAGCGATGCCGGCGTACACATCGTCAGCGGGTCCGATGCGGGCAACATCGGCACACTACACGCCGTCAGCCTCCTGCCGGAGCTGCTGCTGATGCAGCAAAGCGGCATGAGCAACTGGCAGGTAATACAGGCCGCCACCATCAACGCCGCTGGTATCCTGGACCGCCCCGGCTACACCGGCAACATCACGGCAGGACAACCCGCCAATATGCTGTTGCTGGAGGGCGACCCCACCACCGATCTCGGACAGTTGGAGCATATCCGCCTCGTTATCCGGAAAGGACAGGTAATAAGTCCGGACACCCTGGTGCATCATAGTACGGAATCACTCGTACAGCAACAGCTCAACGCCTATAATACGCGCAACATGGAAGCTTTCCTGGAACCCTACGCAGAAGACGTGGAATTGTTTGCCTTTCCCGACAAACTGGTATGCCGCGGAAAGGAACAAATGCGGAAAGTATATCACTTTTTTAACCTGGCCAGCCTGCTTCATTGCCGCATTGAGAAACGCATCATCGAGGGGAACTTTGTGATCGACGAAGAACATATTCTCGATGACCACGGCAGGAAAAGAGGTACTGCTGTTTACCACATACAAAACGGGAAAATCAGGAAAGTGTTTTTTATCAATTAATGGTCATTAATAGTCCAAATAACCAAAGGGATGCTGAGGCATCCCTTTTCGTTTATAAGCCTGTGGGTCGATATACAATTTGTCCCTTGCTGATCAGCGACCTGACCGGCGATACCCGGGATACCGCTTCTGCCGAACAACCGGCGTGTATCAGCACCATATCCGCTGCATCGCCGGCTTTGGATACAGGAGCGAAAGTATCCCTTCAAAATTGCAACATGGTTATTATAATAGTTCTTTATCTGTATGCAAAATGTGTTATTTTTGTTCCAGTGAGATTTTTTGCAGTCATATTGAGCATTGTCCTGTTGGCGCTTGGCACGATATCGTGCAGCGATGAGTTGCCGCTGTCCGGTATGGCAGGCAGCAGCTACCAGGCGGACAACACCACGCATCAGCATGAGCATAAAGATTTCTGTTCCCCGTTTTGTGCCTGCAGCTGTTGCGCTGCGCCCGTGATTATCTCTCTTGTATATTTCGCACCGGTTCCGGCCTCCCATACCATTTTTAGTTACTCCGAAATGCCCGCCGGCATTATTTCTGACCTTCCACAGCCTGTATGGCAGCCTCCCCGGGCCTGATCCATCACTTTCCCTACTGATTGATTGTCTTTTGCCTGCAAATGCGGCAAACAGCTTCCCGTAAACTTCCGTGTCATTGTTGTCATTGGTGAAAAGCAGCATCGTACCCGTTCGTGCAACGGACTTCCCATGCCTGTAAACAGCCGGCAATGACGAAGTGTATGAACGTTTTTCAGCGCTCATCGGGCCTATCCTTTTTATACAATTTACCATTACGTATGCTGAACAGAATTATTCATTTTAGTATAAAGAACAAGTTGATCATCGGCCTGTTCACACTCGCGCTGATTGTCTGGGGTGTCTGGAGCGCCCTGCGTTTGCCGGTGGACGCCGTACCGGATATCACCAACAACCAGGTACAGATCATCACCCAAACGCCTACACTCGCAGCACAGGAAACAGAGCAACTGGTCACCTACCCGATTGAACAAAGCCTGGCCAACCTGCCGGACCTGGTGGAAATGCGTTCCATTTCCAGGTTTGGCCTGTCCGTCATCACCGTGGTGTTCGAAGACGATGTGGACATCTATTTTGCCCGTCAGCTTATCGGCGAAAAACTGAAGGAAGCGGAACAGAGGATACCCAAAGGCATCGGCACGCCTGAGCTGGCACCGGTCAGCACCGGGCTGGGCGAAGTGTATCAATATATCCTTCACCCCAAAAAAGGGTCAGAAAACAAGTATACCGCCATGGACCTCCGCACCATGCAGGACTGGATCGTGGCCCGGCAGTTGTATGGCACCAAGGGCATCGCAGAAGTGAACAGCTTCGGCGGACTGCTGAAGCAGTACGAAGTGGCGGTCAACCCGGCCAAACTCAAAGGCATGAACATCACCATGTCTGAGATTTTTAATGCGCTGGCCAAAAACAATGAAAATACCGGCGGCGCCTATATCGATAAAAAGCCCAGTGCCTACTTTATCAGAGGTATTGGTCTTGTCGGCAATATGGAAGACATCCGCAACATCGCCGTCAAGTCCGTAAACGGTATTCCCGTGCTGGTAAGAGATGTGGCAGACGTGAGGCTAGGCAACGCTATCCGCTATGGTTCCGTTACCTACAACGGAGAGAAGGAAGTCGTAGGCGGCATCGTGATGATGCTGAAAGGCGCTAACAGTGCCGCTGTTGTTACCCGCGTAAAGGAAAAACTCAAAACCATCCAAAAATCTTTACCCGAAGATGTGGTGATCGAGGCGTATCTTGACAGGACCAACCTGGTGGACAGGGCGATCAACACCGTAAAAACCAACCTCATCGAAGGCGCCCTGATCGTTATTTTCGTACTGGTACTGTTCCTCGGCAATTTCCGGGCAGGGCTGATCGTGGCGTCTGCCATCCCCCTGTCTATGTTGTTTGCGCTGGGGATGATGAACGCCTTTGGCGTCAGCGCCAACCTGATGAGTCTCGGCGCTATTGACTTCGGGCTGATCGTGGACGGCGCCGTGATCATTGTGGAAGCCACGCTGCATCACCTGGCGCTGCGGACATCCACCCAAAAACTCACGCAGGCGGAAATGGACGAGGAAGTTTATCTTTCTGCTTCCAGGATACGTAACAGCGCTGCTTTCGGGGAGATCATCATCATGATCGTGTATATCCCTATCCTCACGCTGGTAGGCATAGAAGGTAAGATGTTCAAGCCTATGGCGCAGACCGTGGCCTTCGCCATCCTGGGAGCGCTGATATTGTCGCTGACCTACATCCCGATGGTGAGTGCGCTGATACTCCCGAAAACGGTATCGCATAAAAAGAATTTCTCCGACAGGATCATGGACTTCTTCCATAAGTTATACGCGCCGGTACTGGCCTGGGCTATCCGTTTCAAAGTAGCGGTGATAGCGGTTACCGTCGCCATCTTCGGCATCGCGGTATTGCTCTTCGCCCGTATGGGCGGCGAGTTTATCCCGCAACTGGAAGAAGGGGATTTTGCTTTTCACTGTATCCTGCCGCAGGGCACTTCCCTGTCGCAGAGCATTGAAACGTCCATGCAGGCCAGCCGGATCATCCGCACTTTCCCTGAAGTGAAAATGGTGGTGGGCAAAACCGGCAGCGCCGAAGTGCCTACCGATCCGATGCCGCCGGAAGCGACCGACCTGATGGTGCTGCTGAAACCGAAGTCAGCATGGACGACGGTGAAGACCTACAACCAGCTGGCCGACTCCATTATGGAGAAGCTGGAGGTAATACCCGGCGTGTTCTTTGAGGCCAACCAGCCTATTCAGATGCGTTTCAACGAACTGATGACCGGTGTAAGGCAGGATGTGGCCATCAAGATCTTTGGCGAGAATATAGACACGCTGGCTGCCCTGGCGCCGAAAGTAGCCGCTATCGTGCAATCGGTGAAAGGCGCCACAGAGCCGCAGATCGAAAGGACCACCGGCCTGCCGCAGATCACCATACAATACGACCGGGCCAAGATAGCGGCTTACGGCATGAATGTGGAAGACATCAACCGTACCGTACGCACCGCTTTTGCCGGTGAAGCTGCAGGCGTCGTTTTCGAGAACGAACGTAAGTTCGATATGGTTGTAAGGCTGGACAGCGCGAGCCGTTCCTCCATTGACGATGTGCGCGACCTGTTTGTGGCGCTGCCTGACGGCAACCAGATCCCGCTGTCCCAGCTGGCGAATATCTCTTTTAAGGAAGGGCCGGCGCAGATCAGCCGTGAAGGGGGCCGGCGCCGTATTGTGGTGGGCTTCAACGTCAAAAACAGGGACGTACAAAGTGTGGTGAAAGATATACAACAGCAACTGGGAGCTGCCAATCTTCTGCCGTCAGGCTATTATTATACTTACGGCGGTACCTTCGAAAACCTTCAGAAGGCATCCGCCCGGCTGATGATTGCCGTACCGGTAGCCCTGGCGCTGATATTTATGCTGCTGTATTTCACCTTCCGCTCCATTAAAGAGTCGGTACTGATCTTTACAGCGATCCCTATGAGCGCCATCGGCGGAGTGTTTGCGCTGCTGCTGAGAGGTATGCCTTTCAGCATATCCGCCGGCGTAGGCTTCATCGCTTTGTTTGGCGTAGCAGTATTGAACGGGATCGTGCTGATCAGCACCTTCAATAATCTCGAGAAAGAAGGTTTCACTGACGTTATCAAACGGGTGATCGAAGGAACGAAGATCAGGCTGCGTCCTGTATTGATGACCGCCACCGTGGCTTCTTTCGGCTTTCTGCCCATGGCCTTGTCCCGCGGTGCGGGTGCGGAAGTGCAACGGCCGCTGGCGACGGTGGTGATCGGCGGACTGGTAACGGCCACCTTCCTGACGCTGGTAGTGCTGCCGTTGTTATACATCCTCTTCAGCGAAGGCTTCAAACGCCAATTACCACCGGCCGTCGCGGCGGCTGCGTTGCTTGGCTTGCTGATCGTTCCCGGCGCCGTTTCCGCACAGGGAGTACCGGGCAAACGGTTAGGCGTAAACGAAGTATTGTCGATGGCGCAACAGAACCTGCAATATAACATCAACGCCGCACAGGTGAACCGGACGAAGGTACAGGTCCGTTCTGCGGGCATGTTGCCTAAGACCGGTGTATTTGCAGAGAATGAAGACCTGCGGCCCAGCGACCATACCGGCATCCTGAAAGTGGGCGTGTCCCAGGGGGTGGCCTGGCCGGGACTGTACAAGGCACAGAAAAAACTGTACACGGAACAGGCGAAGTATTATGAAGTGAATGGCGCTGTATTGAATGTGTCTGTCAAGAGAGATATCCGGCAGGTGTATTATCAACTGTGGTACCTGAATGAAAAATCGAACCTCTACCTGCAGCTGGACAGTATCTACCAATCCCTGTCCGACGCAGCGGTGCTGCGGGTACGGGCAGGCGAAAATCCGGGATTGGACAGTATCTCGGCGCAGGCCAAACAGAAAGAACTACAGGCACAGCTGCAACAGCTGCATGACGATATGACCATCCAGCAGCAGTCCCTGAAACAGTTGCTGAATACCGAAGACGCCATTCTTCCGGTGAATCAGCCCCTCGAAAAAATCGGGTTCGTTTTTGCCGGTCCGGCCACTGACACCGTACACCCTACCCTCGCGCTGCAACAGCAGAACGTGAATATCGCCTCGGCGGGCGTAGCGGTGGCGAAGAATGAAAACCGCCCTGAATTTTCCGGCAGGTTTTTCAGTCAGCGGCTCTATGGCGTAAAAGATCCTTTCAGTGGCTTTTCCGTAACAGCCTCTGTGCCGCTGTTTGGCCTCGGCGCCTACCGGAACAAGGTAAGGGCCGCGCAGGCGGAAGCGGATGTGCAGCAGCAACAGCTGGCCTATAATAAACAGGTATTCAGTACCCAACAGTCACAGATGACGAAGGAAGTGGAGAAGAACAACCGCATGCTCGTCTTTTATGAGAGCTCCGGCCTTAAACAGGCGCAGGAGATCATCAAAGCGGCAGCCCTGGCCTACCGTTCAGGCGAAATCAGTTTTGCCGAGCTGTCTCAGTTCCTTACACAGGCGATTACGATCAGGCAGAACTACCTCGACGTACTGAATGCCTACAATCAGGCGGTTATTCAACACAACTATTTCAACAATCTGTAAATAATTTAAGCTTTGTATACAATGAGCAGGAAAATTATCATCACCACCTTATGTGCAGGCGCCCTCTGGCTGACCGCATGCTCCGGCAACGGCGGAGCAGAAAAAGAAGCGCAGGCCAATGATGAAAAAGGACATAAAGAAGAGCATGAAAACCCCAATACGGTCACATTTTCCCGGAACCAGATCAACAGTATCGGGATCAGTATTGGCGGCATAGAAAGCAAACAACTGACCTCATCGCTCAAAACCAATGGTACGTTACGGGTGCCCAATCAGAACAAGGCGACGGTCAACTCGCTCTACAGCGGGGTCATTAAGACGCTACTGATCCAGCCGGGCAACACCGTTAAAAAAGGTCAGGTGATTGCCACCATCAGCAATCCTTCTTTCGTACAGTCGCAAAGTGATTACCTTAGTGTCATGACCAGGCTGAAACTGGCGGAACAGGAAGTAACGCGTCAACGCGAACTGACGGCCGGCAATGCAGGCGCCCTGAAGAACCTGCAGGCAGCAGAAACAGCCTTCAAAACCTTACAGACCGAGAAGTCTACCTTAGGCCAGCAAATCAGGATGATGGGCATCAACCCTGAGCGGCTGTCAAATGGCAAACTGATCTCCAGCCTTTCTGTGCTCAGTCCTATCAGTGGCGTCGTCAGCGATGTAAAGGTGCAGATCGGCAGCTATGTAGACCTTACCTCCACCATTGCGGACATCGTAGACAACAGTCAGCTTCACCTGGATTTGTTTGTGTACGAAAAAGATCTCTCCAAACTGAAAGACGGACAGACGATCCACTTCACCCTGACCAACAATCCAGGCAAAGAGTACGACGCAGAGATCTTTTCGCTGGGCGCTACTTTTGAAGGGGAATCAAAGGCGGTGACCGTACACGCCAAAGTAAAAGGTGACAAGGCCGGCTTAATAGACGGGATGAACATCACCGCTGTTATCAGCCTGGAAAAGGCCACCGTGCAGGCGATACCGACTGATGCCATTGTCAGCTACCAGGGACAGGATTATATCTTCTTTGTTACTGATGAACACGCAGAAGACGAACATCACCAGGGGACGGAAAGCGGCCATGACCACAGTTCCGGAGAAGCGCATGACCATAAGGAAGAAGGTGGTAAAAAAGCAGAGAGCAATCACGGTACCGGCATGACATTCGAGAAAATACCCGTGGCAAAAGGCACTACCGACATCGGCTATACGGAAATTACGTTGCTGAAGGAAATACCCGCCGGCTCGAAGATCGTGGTGAAAGGCGCTTTTTTTGTGCTGGCAAAAATGACGAATGCCGGCGAAGGGCATGAACATTAAGCCGGACGAAAAGATAAAACCTAAAAAAGGCCGCTCCCACAACAGGAGGCGGCCTTTTCCATAGGGGAGTTTTTCCAATTTCCCGAAAAACGAGCGCGACCATTATTAAGCCTGTCGTTTTTTTGTTATTTTTATGATTAAACCTTTTCTGAAGGTTTTAGTGATGAGATTTAACATAACCTGAAATGAAAATAATTGTTGAGAAGCTCCCACTTTCCGATAATACCTCGTTTGTCGCACGAACTTATAGTACCCCCAATTTCGAAGTACCCTGGCACAGGCACATCGAACTGGAATTAATTTTAATAAAAGAAGGTGCTGGAATTAGTTTTATCGGTAACCATGTTGGAAGATTTGAAACAGGTGACATCTTCTTCATTGGGTCAAATGTTCCACATACTTTCCAGAGAAATCCCGACCAGGCTACAAGCGCTGTGGTCGTGCAATTCAAAGCAGACTTTTTAGGAAATGTTTTTTTGAAATTGCCGGAAAGCAAAGACCTTTTGAAGTTGTTTGAAATCTCTTTGCATGGACTTGCCATTGAGGGTAAAAGTAAGCCCGCGCTGGCTTCGCTGATCCTTTCGCTGGAAAACCAAACAGGGCTAAAGCGTATCATATTATTATGTGAATGCCTTGATCTCATTACGAGAAGTAAAGATTATACTTTACTTTCCACGCAAATGGAGACAGGATTGAATGCAGAAAAGCAGGAACGTATTGATCAGATCTTCCAGTTCACATTGGAGCACTTCAAACGGCCCATTCAAATTTCGGAAATTGCAAAAACGGTTGGATTAAGCGTTCCCACTTTTTGTAATTATTTCAAAAAGTGTACAAAGAAAAAATACATTGACTTTTTGAACGAAATAAGGATAGGATATGCCTGTAAACTATTGATAGACACCCAGAAAAGTATCTCCGATATCTGTTACGAGAGTGGCTTCAACACGTTGGCCCATTTCAATAATCAGTTCCGTAAGTTTCATAACACAACCCCTTCAGGTTACAGGAAAGCCTTTCTTAGCGCGGGAGACCTGGAAAAGATATCACTTGTTGACAGGGAAGTATATGAAACGGGGAATGAGTGACCCCTCCCCCTGATTAAAATACTTTATATTTTCAATAAAATACCATTTGTCGGGACCTTTGTTTGACCCTAATTTTAGCCAGGAATTAGAGGATAACTTATGTTATGGTTATCTATTCCATTTTAGAATCCACGATATGAAAACGGAATCTCCGGATAGCAGTAGCTTATCAAGCCGTTTTATTTACTCAATTTGAAAATTCGACTCTTGTCCAGAGTCTGGAGGATTTTTGTCTATGTCCGATAATAGCTATGATGCAATTGTTGTTGGTTCTGGCATCAGTGGTGGATGGGCCGCAAAAGAACTGACCGAAAAAGGGTTAAAAGTACTGATGCTGGAACGGGGTAAAGATGTAAAGCACATACAAGATTATGTAAATGCCACCAAGGGGCCATGGGAGTTTCCACACCATGGGAATATTACATTGGCGCAAAAAATAGCGAACCCTAACCGCATCAGAGGTTTCGGACCGAGTGAAATAAATCCCGACTGGTGGGCAAACGATGCAGAAACGCCCTATTCCGAGGTAAAACAATTTAACTGGTTTCGCGGGTATCAGGTAGGAGGACGGTCCCTGTTATGGGGAAAACAAACCTACCGCTGGAGCGATATTGACTTTGAAGCCAATAGCAAGGATGGGCTGGCAGTTGACTGGCCTGTCCGGTATAAAGAGATCGCTCCATGGTACGATCATGTCGAAAAGTTCATAGGAGTTAGTGGCAGTATTGAAAATCTGCCGCAACTACCCGATGGTCAGTTCTTACCTCCTATGGAAATGAACATTGTAGAAAAAGATATTGCAGCGCGTGTGAAAGAAGCCTATAAAGATATTGATCAACGCAGAATTATCATAGGAAGGTGTGCACATCTCACAGAGACACTGCCTGGCCGCAGCAAATGCCAGTATCGAAATAAATGCCATCTGGGTTGTCCTTTTGGCGCCTATTTTAGTACACAATCTTCCACCTTGCCCGCAGCGATGAAAACGGGGAATTTGACACTAAGGCCCTGGAGCATAGTGACGAAAGTATTATATGACAAAGATAAAAAGCGGGCAACAGGTGTAGAAGTACTAGACGCCGAGACAAACAAAACGTATGAATTCAAAGCAAAAATCATCTTCCTGAATGCGTCTACACTTAATAGCACATGGATATTACTCAATTCAGCCACGGACATATGGCCTGGGGGCCTCGGCAGTAGCAGCGGCGAGCTTGGACACAATCTGATGGACCATCATCTGGGTTCGGGCGCTGCCGGCAGTGTTGAGGGGTATGAGGACAAGATCGTCTATGGCCGCCGGCCCAATGGGATTTATATCCCACGCTACAGAAATTTAAATAATGAAAAAAGAGACTATATCCGTGGATTCGGATACCAGGGCGGAGCAGGTAGAGGAAGAGGCACAAAGGCCGCAGAGGAAATAGCTGTAGGCGCAGGTTTAAAACAGGCATTGACAGAATTTGGCGGATGGAGTATATCGATCGGCGGCTTTGGAGAAGTATTGCCTTACCATGAAAATATGGTAACGCTTGACAAGACCAATAAGGACAAGTGGGGACTGAACATTTTAGCTATTGATGCAGAGTTGAAGGAGAATGAATTAAATATGCGTAAGGAGATCATCAGCGATGGGAAAGAGATGTTGGAAAAAGCCGGCGTGAAAAATGTGCATGGATTCGATAGTAGTGGCATCATGGGACAGGGTATTCACGAGATGGGCACAGCACGCATGGGAAGCGATCCCAAAACATCGGTATTGAATAAGTGG
This sequence comes from Chitinophaga eiseniae, assembly GCF_900167135.1. GTDB lineage: Bacteria > Bacteroidota > Bacteroidia > Chitinophagales > Chitinophagaceae > Chitinophaga > Chitinophaga eiseniae. Next base: position 167,954 of record NZ_FUWZ01000008.1, read on the forward strand.
AATCAGTTATGGGATGCACCCAATGTATTTGTAACCGACGGTGCATTCATGACATCCGCCGGCTGTGTAAATCCTTCATTGACGTATATGGCATTTACCGCGCGTGCAGTGGACCACGCGATAAACGAGCTAAAGAAACAGCAGATATGAACGCGGCGTATCAAATAACGATAGCATTAAATATCCAATCATGAATAGAAGAGAAGCATTGTCATATGTGGGCATTTTGCTTGGTGGAACGATTATCGGCGCTGATGCCTTTCTTGCCGGATGCAAGCCATCTGTAAAAAAGGAAGGGGTATTCAAGCCGGAAGACCTGGCACTGCTGGACGAAATTGCTGAAACCATTATTCCCGCGACTCCTGATTCAGGAGGTGGAAAGGCCGCTGATCTGACGATGTTTATGAGCTTAATCATTACGGATTGTTATACGGAAAATGAACGGAACGTTATTCTAAAGGGTATTGACAAACTGAAGGAAGACTGCCTTGCAAAGCATAAAAAGGATTTTATAAACCTCACCAATTCAGAAAAAGAAACCTTTCTTACTCAATTATATGAGGAAGCCATCAGCTATGTTAAAACAGATGCCTACCATAAGGCGAAAGAGGATTTTGACAGACAACAGGACAATTGGATCAAATCAGAAAAGGAGAGAAAGAACTTTGGCGCATCTTATTTAAGAGAGAGTTTCCCACCCCATTATTTTACAATGATAAGGCAATTAACACTTTGGGGATATTTTAGTTCTGAAGTCGGTATGACAAAAGCACTGCGATACATCGATACACCAGGCCACTATGATGGCGCCTATCCTTATAAAAAAGGAGACAAGGCGTGGGCCATCTAATTGAACAACCGGATCTGTTCGATAACAAAAAAATAGCCCCCCACTGCACCTGCCGCCGGGTTTGATACCGTTAACAACTAGTCAACCAGGTAGTTATTTTTTGGCCACCCGATTTAATTACAACGAAAATACAGACACGATGAGCGTAGGGAAAGGTTCGGGCACACCAATAAAGACAAAGCCCTGCAGGAATCTCCTGCAAGGCTTTCATAGCCCGCCACCGTTTCCGGCGCTATCAATAATAGATGTCTACGATACCGTTTGGCGTACCGTTTGCCACCACAGTAGAATGCTGCCCGCAGTCGGTCACAGGATTGGCCACTGACCATGACAGGGGCGCCGCAGCGCCGCCTACTCTCAGGTCGATGCCACTGAACCTTGTTTTGGCGGTGTTGGGATAATTGGAGCAGGTCCCCACCCCATACGCCTCCATGGATTCCGCGGCCCAGTACAGCGTGGGGATATTGTTTACTGTCAGGTTGATAGAAGGATACCCGGTGAAGACGGACGAGTAGCTGCGGGTGCTGCCGCTGCCGCCGATGAGGCTCATTACGCCCTGCAGGTTGGTACCCGGGTTCACGCGTATCAGGCTGCTGTATACGGTATTTCCGCCCACATACCAGTTGGCAATGGCCCAGTAGTTGCCCCCGCCGGCAGCGGAAGGCCCCCACTGCAATACCGGTTGCAGGATATTGCCGGAATTCTGCAGGCCGTTGAACAGGAAGATGGTCTGGCCCGAGATCACCGCCGGTGCAGGCGGCACGGTCCAGCTGGTGGCAAAATAAGAGATCGCTGATGAAGTGCTGTTGGTCCAGTGTGTGTAGGTGATCCAGCCGGAGCCCAGCGGGAATATGTCTTTGCCGGGCCTTGGGTTATTACCGGGATAGAACGGCGTTTTCCGGGCATCCTGTTCGATGACGCCATAGTCCGCCAGCACTTTGCCGTTGCGGTCATACTTCCGGAGCCGGTTGCCTTCTCCGCTCAGGTATTCACCTGTTTCAACGTGGTGTACTTTTGATTTGGACACCCAGCCAACCGGCGTCAATACTTCGTCCTGATGGTTATTTGTCTGCACTTTTTCAGCAGGTGCCACTGCGTTATCAGCTGAAGTGCTGTGCTGCTCTTTCTTACAGGCAGCTAATATCATAGCACTCAACAGCAACAGGGAGATGATATGTTTGCTCATAAATAGGGGATTTGGGTTAAGAAATATAAGAAATGGAGAAACGGATAGTTCGGGCTGCCACTAAAGTAAGATAAGTTACTGCGAGTGGGCAGTAGGCTTCCGGTGGCGGGGCTTCTTCTTGTATGATTTTGTTTTTTCCTGGTATTGTCTTCTCAAATCCACATTTCACCAAACGATGGCACCAACAGTCTGTTGAGCAGTGCCGGGCTCAAAACCGGTGATGTGACCCGCATGGCAGACGGAAGATCCGTCAAATCTGTCAGCCAGCTATTGGGCATTGTGAAAGAAGTGTCGTGGAAGTGTCAGCTGCGGTTGTCTGTTATCCGCCAGCAACAGCCAGTGGAGGTCGTGTTAAGACTGAAGTAACCTGTGTGGTACGGTTGTTTAAAAACAGCCGTACCCGTTGTTTGCAAAGTTGAAGTTAACCGCAGCACACGGCAGTAATACTCTGTACGCAGCCGGAGAAGCTGCGCAGATAAAGGAAAAGAGATCCCTTTACCCCTTTTCAGGGGCTTGTTGGCATTAGTTCCTTATGAAAAAGAATGCAAAAAAACAACACTGGTATGCATGAAGAGGCCACGCAGCATTACTGCTGACAAGCACTTTCAATACATAACTGCTTATTTTGCTTTCGCCTGCCGGGTGATTTTCTGCAGACTTACGTTCTCGCTGACAGCATACACTGCGTAGAAGAACATCAGCATAAAGATGGTGTACTTGCTGGTATTAGCCCTGTTCACCACTGCATAGACGGTAATGCCTGCGAGGCAAAGCATCATTCTGCTGATCATGGCGCCGTAAACACGGAGCATAAATACACTGTTGCTTTCAGCCTCAACGCCTTTGCGGCTCATGTTGTAGGTAAATGCTGAAAGTAAGGCTAAGGCAAGGTTCCCGAAGAGTAGTACGTTGTGATGTACTCCATTGTCCAACATCCAGTCTTTGAATAAAAATAACGCGCCGTTCAATAAAATAAAAACGCTAATGACTCTAAAGTAAAATCTATCCCACATTTCTGTTCTATAACATTTGGTAATGAGGGCGCAAAGTTATGATCAAAACAATTAACTGCAAAATGTCTGCAGTGAAAAAACAACCTTTTTGCATAAGAATAATGCAGTGAGAAAGGATAGTACGGTAAGTGTTAACCGGAAGTTAACATCTGAACGAGGTTACAGAGATTATGGTGGAGAACAACCTGATTGTGAAATACCGTTTACTGGAAGAAGGATATGGATTGGTGGTGGCGTTGCAGGGTAAATAAAAAACCTCACGCTAAGCGTGAGGTTTCTCTATAAAAAATATTCAACTTATGCGATTTGGTCCAATGTTTCGTTTTGCTTGCTAACCTTGTCGTTATTTTCTTTTTTCAATGCTGCAAGCATCTGTCTGATGGTGCTGTTACTCGTGCCCAAAATCTGTACCGCCAATAACCCGGCATTACGGGCGCCATTAACACTCATAGTAGCGACAGGTATGTCCCCCGGCATCTGCACGATAGACAAAAGGGAATCCCAGCCATCGAGAGAGTTGGAGGATTTAATAGGTACGCCAATGACCGGCAGGGTAGTAATAGCAGCCACCATACCGGGAAGATGTGCCGCTCCGCCAGCGCCTGCGATGATGATTTTCAAACCACGTTCTTCGGCGGTAGCTGCGTATTCAAACATTCTTTGAGGGCTTCTGTGTGCTGATACAACGCTAAACTCATACCCTATATCAAACTTCTTTAAAACCTCTATTGCCTGACGCATAATAGGTGCATCTGAGCTACTACCCATAATAATACCTACCTCGACCTGTTTCATATTTTTTAATTTAAAATTTTTCGTATTGTTTCAGCTTTGGCCATTACGTTTTCCATTGTATTGCCTGTCACCGTTACGTGTCCGATTTTTCGCCCTGGCCTGCCACCCTTTTTACCATACCAGTGAAGGTGAGCGCCGGGTATTTCCAACAGGCCCTTCAGCTTCCCTGGTCTATCCGCATTTAACGCATCGTTTTCCAGTATGTTCAGCATTAAAGACGGGAGGTGAAGTTCAGTGGCTCCCAGCGGTAGTCCGAGTATAGCACGGAGCAATTGCTCATATTGAGATGTAGTGCTGGCTTCTATGGTGTGATGACCGCTATTGTGTGGCCTTGGGGCCAGTTCATTCACTAAAAGCTTCCCATCTTTGGTGATAAACATTTCCACGGCGAGAATGCCAACCAGCTTGAGTGCTTCTGCTATTTTCCTGGCGAGCGCTGTCGCTTCCTTTACTATTTCTTCGTCCAGCTGAGCGGGCGCTATCTGATAATCAAGTATGAACTTTTCTTCAGAAAACGCCATCATCACAGGGTCATAGCACGCAACGCCGCCCTGTTCATTTCTTGCTACGATGACAGAAATTTCGTGTTTAATCTCAACTAATTCTTCTACTACACACGGCGCATCAAAAGCTGCTGCAATATCTTCTTTTGTCTTCAACACCATCACGCCATAACCATCGTACCCGTCACGACGTTTTTTCAGACAACGAGGCAACTTATTTTCGTATTGATACAGTTCATTTTTGCCCTGGATGGCTTCGCCAGGTACTACAGGCACCCGGTGTGACAGTAAAAACTGCTTTTGCGTAAATTTGTCCTGGATCACTTCTATGGTATCAGGCGACGGAAAAACCTTTACGCCCTGCTTTTCGAGCTGACGTAAAGCAGCGATATTCACCGCTTCCTTTTCTATTGTAATAACATCAAGACCTTTACCAAACTCCAAAACGGCTTCAAAAGAAGCAGGATCGCCACAAAAAAAAGAAGAAGTATAACGTGAACAAGGTGCATGCGCGTCATTGTCCATAAACGAAACACTGAGGCCAAAATCTATGGCATGCCGCATTAACATCGCACCCAACTGACCGCCCCCTAAAATTCCTATTTTCAAATTTTCAAGCATAATCTTCAATTGCCGCAAAGATATAAAACTATTTCATAGTAAATGAAGGGAACAAGAGTCGTCTGCCACTAATATAGTGGCCCACCGGATTGAATCTGCCGTTTGACAGAAAACAAAAAGAGGCTTGCAAGTTAAAAACTTACAAGCCTCTTTTTTAAGTGCCCAGAACTGGATTCGAACCAGCACACCCTTGCAGGCGCTGCGACCTGAACACAGTGCGTCTACCAATTTCGCCATCTGGGCAACTGATATTGTGATCAGGGAGCGCAAAGATAAGCACTCATTTTTATTCACCAAATAAAAAGTAAAGTTTTTTTCACAATAACGAGAAAGTATGTACTAATAATTATGGATAAAACTAAAGGAAGTTACGCTGAAAGCCACGCCTCCTTTGGCTACAATGTACAGATCATGTACACCTTCCGCGTGCCGCAGATTGCCGGTCAGCTTAAGGGCGTAGGTACTGTCGCCCGTGTAGGGAATGTCCAGGGAGCCAATCATCTTGCCTTTGGGTTTGTCAATACGGAACTCCAGCTTTGACCCGCTTTTTTTATGCTCACAGGCTACTTCCACCTGAAACCCGATCTCCCCCATACTGAGGTTCACCTGCGCAAAAGCCAGGTAGGCACCTTCCTTCATCTGAAACTCCGTGGCCCGGTTCCCCTTTTTAGCCGTCGGCTTAGCCGTCTGTCCGTAAACAGTCAGCTGCACGAAGGCAAAAACCAGGAACAACAACAGCCTCATAGGTTAGGATAGGTTTATCGTTTAACACAACGGGATCATTTCCCGCCCTGAAAAATAATGAAAAACTTAAAATTAAGGAATTATGTAATATTATATCAAAATGAATACATAAAATATGTGCCAGGAGAAAAAATAGTACATTTGTACTAATGGTAGACACAAAAGAGAAAATACGGAACGCCGCCCTCAAATTGTTCAATGATCAGGGCATCGATGTCATCACAATACGGCATATCGCCAAAGACCTGGACATCAGCCACGGCAATCTCCAGTATCACTATAAAAACACCAATGACATCATCCTGGTACTCTTCAACGAGCTTAACGATGGCTTCTCCCGTGTTTTTATGCAACGGGAGACCATCCAACACATCACCCTGGACCATTTCCGGCAATGGATAACAGCGCTGATTGAACTCATATGGCAATACCGCTTTATCTTCCTCCATTTCGTAGAGGTGACCCGCCGCGTACCGGAAATCAAAACCATTTACAACAGCTGGGACAAAGCCCGCGAGGAGCAGTTCCTCCTCCTCTTCAACACGCTTATCAAAGAAGACATCTTCCGGAATGACATTCCCTCCCACATCTGGAAAAACCTCATCATCCAACAATACATCATGGCAGACTTCGCCCTGTCGCACAATGAAATCAAAATGCACCTCAAAGGCAAAAAAGCCGTCCAGTACTACAGCCAGGTCCTGTTCAACCAGTTCTACCCCTACCTCACCGCCAAAGGACGCAGACAGGCTGACGAACATCAGTCCGCCAACTGACCCTTGTCATTTTTCAGGTGCGCATTTCCACGCATTTTTGTATGGTAAAACGCGATAAACATTACCGGTTGCGGATTGTTTAACACCAGAAAAACCAAGGATACTATGGAACAAGCACTGATTAAACTAAGCCAGTACACCGGCGCGCCGGCTGTCACCATCCTGCTGTCTACCCACCGCACCTTCCCGGACAACAAACAGGACAGCATCCACCTGAAAAACCTTATCACCCAGGTGGAGAAAGAACTATACGAACAGTACGATAAACGGACCGTGTGGCCCGTAATCGATAAAATAAAGGAAGCTGAAAACGACATCAATCACGCCTACAACCTTGATACGCTGGCGCTCTTTGCCTGCAGTGACTTTGTTCAGGTAAAACGCCTGCCCATCACCACTACCGACCGGTACGTGATCGGCGACCGTTTCGAAATCCGCCCCCTGCTGAAAGCCGTCCAGCAAAGCGAGCACTATTACATTCTCTCCGTTTCACGCCAGAAAATAAGGCTGCTGGAAGCATTCAACGATAAAATAGAACACGAGGTACAAAACGCCGACTTTCCATACACCAATAGCTACTATACAACCGATCCCATGCGTCAGCAACAAGACCTGATCGTGGACAACCTCCTGAGAGAATTCTTTAATACAGCGGACAAACGATTTAAAAAGTACTACGCGGAGAACCCCCTGCCAGTGATTTTGCTGGGGGAAGAGAAAAATCTCACCTATTACCAGGAGGTAATGGACATCAAGGGACTGGTAGTGGCTACCCATCATGGCAGCTTTGACGACACTTCCGATGCGGAAATTGCCACAGTAACCTTCCCGCTGATCCTGAAATACATCGCCGGTAAACAGGAAACCGCCATGCAGGCTATCAACACTGCACAGTCTGCTCAACGGCTACTGGTAGACCTGAATGATATTTATACCGCCGCGGAAAACGGGCAGGCGGACACACTTTACATCGAACAAACCTTCCTTCCCACCGGCCATATCGATAACGGCACCATCAGCGTGGGCGACGGCAACGGCTCCTCGGACATTACATTGCCCGTCATCGACGCGGTGATCAACAAAGGAGGAAACGTGGTATTTCTCGATGAAAACGCCCTGAACGAGTATCAGGGTATTGCATTGGTTACAAGATTTTAATCATACGACAACGACAACAACAGGGAAAGCCGCACTGGTGTTTACCAGCGCGGCTCATTTTTTCTGGTCATTTAACTATTTAAGCGCCGCCAGCCGGGCATAGATCTCCATCATACCAGCCTGCCCCAGCAATTCCTTCTCCGGACGCTTCCCTAGCATATCAGCGCCGGCATCCCGGTCATCTTCCCATACCTTATCTGCGTAGCGCTGCATAGCGTCTACATACCGCCGGTCCTTGTCCTCCCGGTACAACGCCAGGTACCCGCGCAACAGCACAGCATTAAACCAGTACGACGAATGAAAACGGCCGTCCTTATAAAAACGTTGCAGCGTACCGGCCGCGATCTGCTGCGCCTCCTTCAGGTACTGTGGCTGCCGCGTAATACGGTACAGCTTCACATTGGCTTCCAGCATGGTACCGCTGTTATAGGTATACGTCGCGGAATCGATCCGGTTGTTTTCCTGCGGCTTGATCGCATCCCAGAACACGCCATGGGCATTCCGCAGATGTTTGTTGGTCCAGTGGTACAGCAACAAAGCCGTATCGAGGTAACTTTTCCGGTGCGTGGCTTCATACAGCTGCAGCGCCAGCAGGATACCCGGACCATTGGAACAGGTGTTCTTAGTGGTCTTATCTCCTTCTTTCCAGTACAGCCCTCCCCCGCTCACGGTATCGTAACCGGTCATCATAAAACGATAGATCTCCGCTCCTTTCTCCAGGAACAGCTGCTGCTTAGTGCGAGTGAAGGCATCAAGATAAGCAATCCCAATCCACTGGTTATCGTCATAATAACGGTCTTCCCGTCTTTCCTTTACTACGTAAGACGCGTATCCCGGCGCAGGCGGTATCGGGTCGTAATATTGGTCAATAGCCCGCACCACCGGCTTCAGATAACCTTTCCCGGGATGCAGCCGCTCCATCTCATTGGCGGCCTGCACCAGCGCACAGAGTCCCCACAAGTCGGCATGCGGATTATGGTTTTTGGCGGGGTCGCTGGTCTGGATGTAAAGGCCGGTGCGCGGTTCATACAAATGTTTGTCAACCGCCGCCTGTAACAGGCCGGCGCGCTGCTCGTTGCGCTGGGCAAACGAGGTGGACGCAAACAGTATATACGCCACCGTTAGCCATACTGAACGGTACATAAGCATTATTTTATAAGTCCCATCGCTTTCAGCCTGGCGGCAGCCTCCATCAGCATGGCCCCGCTCAGCTGTGTGGTCAGGTCACTGGCAGCATTCGTGGTCTGCCAGTTGCTGTTAAACAATAGCTGCGGCCGGAAGGTGCCCTTCAGCCACAACGTTTCTGCATTCTGTTGCAGGAAACCGGCAAACCGCGCGGCATCACTGCTGTTGATGCTGCCATCGGTGATCAGCAGCATCAGGTAACGTACCAGCACTCCTTTAAACAACCCGCCGTCACCACCTCCCTCGTCTTTGAGGATGTTGTTTTGCGTGAAAGAACCCAGCGCATTGCCGGCAGTACGCAACGCATCATTGAGATAGGACTGCTCTCCGGTGAGCTTATACAATTCCACCCCTGCGCCGATGAACACCCCCTGGTTGTAGGTAAACAACCAGGTCTTGTTGACCGTACCACTACCGTCCTGGTTGATACCGTCCCACACCATGCCCGACGCCGGATCTACCAGCGTGGCCTTCTGCCACTGGTAGATTTTCCGCGCCCAGGCGAGATCATCAGGATTACGGGTCACGCCGTACATCCTGCAGGCGATGATACAGGCCGGCGCATTTGCCGGCGTATTCTTGTAGTTCCTGCTTTTGTCTTTGTTCCAGTGGAAACCGCCACCCCATACATCATCCCAGCCGCCCTTGATATCGTTCCAGATAAGCTGGGCCGCCTCTTTATAACGAGTATCGCCCGTGGCTTCAAAAGCACGCAGACAGGCCAGCGTCATCCACTCCATATCATCGTAAAAAAAATTGATGTAGCTGTTGCCGTTCTTCGTTTTCACCCCCTCCAGCAACGCGCCCATCCTGGTTTTCAGCGCGGCGTCGTTGGTGCGCACGTAACCGTCTGTCAGCACATCCAGCGCGTGCGCGCTGGGCCAATAGTGAAACGTGGCATTCCCGGCACTGTTCTGATTAAAATATCCCGCCTGGTTCCAGAAGTTGCTGACCAGCGAGACCTGCGACGAATCAGCTATCTTACTCCAGTCAAAAACATACCGCGCTTTGCCGGGATTAGGCCCCGGCCCGTCATCTACCGGCTCTTTCAGGCAGGCGGCGCTGCTCAACAGCGTCACTAAAACTAAACAATATCGTATACACTTCATAGTTATCTTATTTAACGATCACTTCGTGGGTGTAATTTTTATCCGGTGCGAAATACACTTTCACATCACAGTTCTTGTTATCTGCTTCTGTAGCGAACTTGTAACAGTAATTCCACTGGTCGTTGTTAGCGATGGGCTTCAATTCCCAATAAGACAATGGCGAAGAACCAGTGGGCCGGTTGTTGTCGGCATTGCTGCTGCCCATCCATTCGTCTGCTGCGGTGCCATCACTACCGGTCACGGCCATACGGAATTTATAGCGCTCATCACGGCCCCAGGACTCCTGCTTGAACACGATTTGCTGGCCCAGCGCCGCCCAGGTACTATTGCCCTGATAGCTCAGCTCAAACAGAAACTTGTTCAGCGGCGCAAACCACAGCCCGATGCTGTTGATCTGGGTCACGGTAATCGCCGCGTTGTTGAAATCCAGGCGCAGACGGTATACCCTGGTCCCGGCCGTCTGCTCCGTTTCGCCGCCCTCTTTCAGCGCACTGCCGCTCCAGGAGTAGGTGGCAGGCGTACCACTGTTACGTGCGGCAAAATGATACTTCCCGTTTTTCAGGGACGTATAGATCTCAAACACACCAGGAGCAGTCGCTTTCATCTTCATCGCCTTGCTCAGGTCCGCACCGGCTTCTGTTGCTTCCCCGGTAAGGAACATATCCGCCGGCACTTCTGCAAAGCCCGCCGGCCGCTCCACTTCCAGCAGCTTCGTCTCCGCCGCTTGCCGGATGTTATACCCCTTGGCAGCCAGCACGGTCCACTTCAGTTTACCTACGCCCAACGAGGGAATGCCTGCCTTACCGGCAATGCTGTTCAGGTCTTTGTGGGACAACGTGAGCCTGTTTTGCACGCCGCCGCCGTCAGAAGTATACCGCGCTACAGGAGCAGAGAAATCACCGTTGGGTGTATCAAAGGCCACCTCATATTGTACAAGGGAACCGTCTTCGGCGCGGGCCTGGTCCCATTCAAACGTAACACTGGCGCTGGTAGTAGGCTGCAGCTTCACATACTTGTTATCTGCCGGCGCGGTCAGCCGCGGCACCGGCTGCATATTGGTATTGAGCCGGTAGTCGTCTTTTTTACAGGCGGTCAGCAGCAGACCGAGGATACAAGAGAGATAGATAATATATGACTTCATGTGATGACTTTTTTTGGTGAGATGGATTTACCAGTCCTGGTTTTGTGAGAGATTTTTGTTCTGATCCCGCTCAAAGGTGGGCACCGGCCACTGGTAGTGTTTGGGATTGACAAACACCCGGTTTTCCACGATAATATACCCCTGCGGATCTTTGTTGAAAGACCCGCTGGTAACTTTAATACCTCTCACCGGCCGGCTCAGCACCTGATCGGCGATCTTCCAGCGACGAATATCGAAAATACGTTGCCCTTCGAACGCCAGTTCTGCACGGCGCTCGCGGCGGATAATGGTCCGCTGCTCCGACTGCGACCAGCCACCGTCGAAAGTGAGCGCCGCCCCGTCAGTGAAACCGGCGCGGGCGCGCAAGGCGCGGACGGTCTGGTCCCACACCCCTGCCGTTAGCTGCCCCAGCTCCATCTTCGCTTCCGCATACATCAGCAACACATCGGCGTAACGGATCAGGATGAGGTTGAGGCCCGACTGGTACACGGTAGCGGTACGGTCATAGTACTTATAGAAATAGTACCCTGTGGGAGAAGCCCCCTGATCGTCCACTGTATTGGTGGCAGGCACCGAACCGGGCTGTGTAAGAATGGTCTGTTCCACACCGCTGAAATCCACGATCTTAGAGCCATGATGCAGGATAGTAGCCTCAAAGCGGGGATCACGGCCCGTATAGGGATTGTTCTCATTGTAACCGGAACCTGCCTCGCGGATACCTTTCCCGTTGAGCATCACATAATCGTCTACCAGGTCCTGCGTAGGCACCAGCACACTTCTCAGCGCGGCCACCGTCTGCGGCAGGAACTGCCGTTGTTTGTCGTACGTACGCCCCCCGCCGTATTGCAGGTCCAGTATCACTTCGGGATTGTATTCATTGGCAACGGTGAACTGGCTGCTGTAGCCGGCGAACAGCTGATAAGCGCCGTTGTCTGTTTTGCCGATGAGCTTTTCACAGTCGGTCACCACGGCGGCCCATTCGCTGCGGAACAAATGTACCCGGGCACTCAGCGCAATGGCCGCACCACGGGACACCCTGCCCCTGTCTTTCTCCGCTATCTGCGTATTCAGCGGCAGATCGGGCTGTATCGCTGTCAGCTCCTGCAACACAAACTGCTGGATGGTGTTTTTATCCGTACGGGAGATAGTCCTCGACTCATCGATAGACAGTACTTTGGTGGTGAAAGGCACATCGCCGTACCAGGCGGTGAGCTGGAAATAAGCGTAAGCACGGATAAAGCGGGCCTCGGCCACGATCCGTTTTTTCAGCGCGGCGTCCATGGCCGGCACCCGGTCTATGTTTTCCACCACAATATTGCAACGGCGCACAGTAGTAAAATAGTAGCCCCACGTATCACGGTCACGGGCATTAGAAGCGTCGTAGCTGCCATTGGCGATCCTCGTCACCGCCAGCATACCGTCGCCGCTCACATAGGCGTTGTCGCTCAGCGCTTCATCCCCGAAAAAATAATCGTCTTTGGCCAGGTGCTCATAACAGGCGGTGAGCGCATCCAGCGCGTCCTGTGCATTACGCCAGTAGGCAGTCTCTGTAAACTCGCTGGTAATAGGCTGGTCCAGCTTGCGACAGCTGACAACCACACCGGCGAGTAATATCATGATGGTTAATTTTTTCATACAATAACACATTTAAGCATCAAAACTTAACATCCAGTCCCACCGCAAAAGTCCGCGCGTTGGGATAGTTACGGCCTGCCACCGGGTTGTAGTTAGACATGGACATATGGTCGTCAAACTGCGTAAACTCGGGATCTACGCCCAGTTCGCGGAAACGTACCGGCATAATCGTGATCAGGTTCTGCGCACTTACGTACAGGCGTACCTGTTGTACTTTTGCCCGGTTGGTCCAGGCAGTGGGGAGATTATAACCCAGCTGTACGTTCTTCAGTCGCAGGTATTTGGTGTCAAACAACCAATAGTCGGAATAGGCGAAGTTATTGGCGTTGGCGGCCCCGATGGTCAGCCTCGGGTAACTGGCGCCGGGATTAAGCGGCGTCCAGCGGTCCAGGTGCTGCAGCATAGCGTGGTCTTCGTTGTTATGGAACGCTTCCACAATATCGCCGCGCAGGAACTGCGACCGTTTACCGACGCCCTGCCAGAACATGGAGAAATCGAAGTTCTTCCAGCTCACATTGTAATTGAAGCCGAAGGTGTAGCGCGGGAAAGGATTCCCGAACACGTAGCGGTCGTTTTCGTCGATCACGCCGTCACCATTGCGGTCAATGTATTTCACGTCGCCGGGCATCACCTGCTGATTATAAGCGAAGGGGACTTTCGGCGCGTTTTTGATGTCATCGAGGTTCTGATACAAACCATCGGACCTGTAGCCGTAATAGGAAGCGATGGGGAACCCTTCTTTAATAATGAACTGCACATCAGAACCACGGATGGATTCCTGCCCGAACCGGATCACCTTGTTCAGGTTGTCGGCAATATTAAAACCAAAGGCATGGCGGAATGCGCCGGTATTCAGGCGATAGGTGAGTGCCAGTTCCCATCCTTTGTTGTCCACTTTACCCACGTTTTCCAGCGGGGCGTCGATACCGGCGGTACCGGGCACGGTCTGGAACAGGTAGATGCCGGTGGTCATCTTATCAAAATAATCGAAAGAAGCGGTCAGCTTCCCGTTGAAAAAATCGGCGTCGATACCGTAGTTGCTCATCGTGGAAATTTCCCATTGCAACAGATCGTTGTAGGTAGAAAAAGTAGCGCCGGTGGCCGGTGTATTATTAAAGGAATAGTTGCCTCTTCTGAAATCGCCGTCTCCGTCGGTGAGGCGCACCCTGGCGAGATAGTTGAACCCGCCGATGTTGGAGTTGCCCACACGCCCCCACGAATAACGCAGCTTCACATTACCGATATGTTCCTTCACGTATTCCATAAAGGCTTCGTCAGTAACGCGCCATCCCAGCGAAAAGGCGGGAAAGAACTGCCAGCGGTGACCAGGCGCCAGCTTGGAAGAACCGTCATAACGCCAGGTGAACTCCGCCAGGTAACGGTCTTTGAAAGCGTAGTTCAGCCTGCCGAAAAGGGAGTTCAATGCATACAGGTTGGGATTGGAGAAATCGTTGTAGTCGTTGATGTTACCATAGTTGAAAGTACCGTCAGGATTGGGTTTGTAGCCCCCGCCGATAGACCAGTCGCCGTCCAGGTTGGTGGTGCCGAAGCGGTCCATACGGAAACCGTAATGTTCATCCACCGCGTCGCTGCGCAGGCCTACCTGTCCTTTGACATAGTGCTGCCCGAAAGTATTTTCATATTCCGTAGTAGCATACACGTTAGTATAGAGGTCTTTGTATTCCGATTTGTGCAGTTCATTGAACTGCGGCGCGGTAGCGGTAGTATAATACGGCGCATAGCTGTACTTATTGATGCGGCGTGTTTCGGCGTTGATATTATAATTACCCGACGCGTTGAGGTTTATTTTCAGGTGCGGTACGGGTGTGATCACTACATCCAGTCCGCCCATCAGGTTGTCAATGATATTCTGTTTGTAACCGCCTTCTCCGAGCTGGGCAAACACGCTGTTGCTGGTAAGCGCAGGCACCACCCAGTTGCCCAGCGAGTCTTTCACGGGGTAAATACGGGGCACACGCATGGCGTCGCGCATGAGCAGGCCCATATCAAAAGCCTGCGTGCGGATATTGGAGCGGGTGTAGGCCACGTTACCGGACACTTTCACGTATTTACCGATATCGACAGATACGTTAAGGCGTGCGTTATATCGTTTGTAGTAAAAGTCCTGGCCGGAAGGGAGCCAGCGGTTCTGCAGCATATTGCCCTGATCGAGGTAACCCAGTGACAGCAGGTAGCTGCTGGTTTTACCGCCGCCGGTAACGCTGAGGCTATGATTTTGCTGCGGTGTATAACGGCGGACCATCTCCCGCAGCATGGCAGGCTGCGAACCACGGTCATGCCAGAACGCTATTTCCGAGGGGGCGAACTGCGGTGTTTTACCCGAGTTCACCAGCGCTTCATTTTTAAGCGTCATGTATTCCCATGCCTCCACCTGCCGGGGCAGCGTGGTGGGCGTTTGCCAGCCATACAGGCCGTTGTATTGTACCGTGGGGCGTTCGTCTTTTTTTCCTCTTTTGGTGGTGATGTAGATGACGCCGTTGGCCGCCTGGGAGCCGTAGATAGCCGCTGATGCAGCGTCTTTGAGCACGGAGATATTCTCCACATCGTAAGGGTTGAGGTTTTGCAAGGCGGTAGTGCCGCCCTGCACGCCGTCTACGATCACCAGGGGCGCGTTGCCGGTAAGACTGCCCACCCCGCGGATATTAAGATTGATGGCCGCTCCCGGTTCTGCTACGTTTTGCTGGATGATCAGGTTGGGCGCCAGTCCCTGTAAAGCCTGGAACATATTGGTAGTGGGGCGACTGGTGATGTCCTTGTTGGAAATAGTGCTGATGGCGGCCGTCACCTGCGTCTTTTTCTGCTGGCCATAGGCGGTGACAACGATCTCACTGAGGTCTTTGGCGTCGGCGGTGAGCATAGCCACGATGCTGGTGCGGCCGTTGATATTGATTTCGGACGGCACATATCCCACCGATGAAAATACCAGGGTACCGTTGGCCTGAGCCGGTGGCACCTTCAGCGTCCAGTTGCCGCGTGTATCCGTTACCGTGCCGATGCTCTGGCCCTGCAGCCGTACGTTGACATTGGCGATGCCTTCGCCTTTGTTGTTGACCACCCGCCCGGCGATGACCAGCTCCTGTTGTTGCCGGCTAAGGTCCACTGCGGTGGCATCTTTCAGAATGATTTTGTTGTTGATGAATTCATACCGGATGTTCAACGGCAGCAACAGCATCTGCAACACGTCGTCCAGTTTGTTGTTTTTTACGTTGAGCGTGATTTTGCGGGAAGCTTTGATGTCTTCGTTGGCATATACGAAGACAAGGGCCGTTTGTTGTTCTATTTTCTCCAGTACGGCAGCCAGCGGCAGGTCTTCCACCTGGAGGCTGACGGCATAGTCAGGAACACGGGCGGACGCCTGTCCCTCTGCTCCTGTCAGCTGGCGGCGGGTGGCGGAGGCATAGGCGACCTGGGCATCCAGGTCCAATACGCTCAGCAGCACAACGCACAGCACCAGTGAAAAGAAGGGAGGCCGGACCGTGCGCGCGTAAAGCGCTTTGATCAGTTCTTTTCTCATAACGTAGTGGTCAATTAGTAAATCGGTGAATGAATGGCATTTATTCGGATATCACCAGCGTACTGTCGGTGATGGTATAATGGAATGGTTTGGAACGGCTCAGGTAGTACATGATGTCCTGCAGGGAATTGTTCCTGAAAGCGCCTGTCATCCGGTATTGCCGTGGTGCATCGGCTTCAAACACCACATGTTTGCCGAAATTGCGCTCAAGGCTGGCGCAGATCTCTTCCAGCGTGTTGTTACGGAACACGAGGCGTCCTTCCGTCCAGGCTTTGTCGTCCAGGCTGGTGGTGGTGTCTTTGACAAGGGTGCCGGTACGGGAGGTGTAAGACACTTTCACATCGGGCGTGATCAGGATGGTATCCCGTGTTTGTTTGGCATCGTTGTACCTGGGGATAAATGCTACTTTCCCGCTTACGACGGCAGTCTGCACCGGTTCGTTGTGATAAGCCCGGATATTAAACGCGGTGCCCAGTACTTTAACGGTGCCCTCCCGCAGGTGCACGATGAACGGACGTTTTACGTCGTCCGCCACTTCGAGGAACGCCTCTCCTTCCAGGTATACTTCGCGGCTGTCGCCGAACTGCCGCGGGTATTTGAGTTCACTTTCCGCGTTCAGCCAGATGCGGGTACCGTCGGCCAGTGTCAGGAAGGATTTGATGCCTTTGGGATTGGCCTGCTGCCGCCATTGCAGGGAGTTGCCTGCCAGCGGCGAGGTAGCGGGGTGCGGCCGGAACAACAGGAATACACCGGCGGCCAGCCCGGATACCACCGCCGCTGCCGCCGCCCATTGCCAGCGGAAGGTTTTTCTTTTTTCTTTTTCGGGAGATAAGGGGGCCGCCTTTATTTTAGACAACGTGCGTTGCAGCACCAGTTCCGCGTTGCTGGCCTCCCGGTGAGGAGCCTCCGCAAAGTAGCGGGACAACTGATGGTAGCGGGTCTTTAGCTCCGGGTATTGCTCCAGCAGGGCATCCAGTTCCCTTATCTCATCGGGAGTGGCCACCCCGGCCAGTTTACGCGTGATCAGCTGTATAAATGCATCGTTTGGCATGATAAAATGGAATCCAGTACAATACAAGGACAGGTAAACCGGTCACAATTACTTACAGGCGAAAAAATTTTTTTTGGAAGCGCTTTCAGAGGAGCTGGGCGGATATATAAAAGAGGACGAGGAGCGGCGGCAGCATGTTGTTGCCTTTATGGAGCTTCGACAGGCCTTCCTGCAGCCGGCGCATAGCCCGGAAGAGCTGTGTTTCCACGGTACGTGGGGATATGTTCAGTATTTCGGCCACCTCCTTATATTTAAGTCCATCCTCTTTGATCAGTTTAAAGATGCGCCGGCATTGCTCCGGCAGGGCGGCCACGATCTGGTCCATCTTAAAACGCAGCTCCTTCCATTCGAGGTCCTGTTCCGGGTCCGTACTGTGGCGGAGATCGGCCATGCCCGTATCTTCAATGGAGACGATGCGCAGTTTGGAATACTGTTCGAGGTAATTCAGCGAATGGTTTTTGACGGCCACAAAAAGATATACCTGCAGGTTGGCTACTTTTTCCAGCTCATGGCGGCGATGCCATAGCTTCACAAATACATCCGACACAATTTCTTCCGCCACTTCCCGCGCATGTACATATTGCTCGCAGAAGTGCAGCAGCCGGTCATAAAAATGCCGGAACAAACAGGCGAAAGCCTGCTCATCGTCATAACGGGAAATGCTCGTTTGCCATTCACCAACGCTGGACATACGGAAGCGGTTATATTTACAGGACAATAATAACCAATAGGATCTATAAATGCAACAAGGCCTTTACCTGTTTCACCTGTGAGGTGGTGACCCTCGTTTTGTCGTAAGCCAGGTAAATGGTCTGGCAGGGAGCCTGGGCGTCTGTCCAGAGTTGTTTCAGTTCTTTTTTACGCAGCAGGTCTTTTACCAGGTAGTCTGCCACGACGGTCACACCACTACCGGCAGCCAGCGCTTTCAGTATGCCGTCATAGTCCGGTATTACAAAGCGGGGCTTTATCTGCGGGCGTCTGTTGAAATTCTCCAGCCAGAAGCGGCGGGTAGCGGGAATATCGCTGCTGTAGGCATACCATGTTTGTTCACTCAGCCACGCTTCTGCTGCTGCGCTGTCTTTTTTCCGGATAGCTTTACGGAAGATGGTATCGTCCAGCCCGGCATTGCTGACCAACACCTGCTTTTCTTCCAGTACCGGCTCATACTGGATGTTTTTTTCCTGGCCACAGGCGGTCGTCAGCGTAAAATACATGTCTCCCCGGACAACCTTTTCCAGCATCAGTTTCGTGTCTCCGAACTCAAAGATGAAGTTGGCGGCCGACTGGCTGATACGCGGGGCGATCACCGTCTGAAAAAATTCTTTCGGCGCCCCGATACAGGTAAGCGGCACCTCACGGGCGCAGGTGTTCCGGAAGTCCGTTTCCACGTTCTCCAGTTTCTCCACCGCATCGATGATCTGCGTA
Organism: Chitinophaga eiseniae; assembly: GCF_900167135.1. Classification (GTDB taxonomy): domain Bacteria; phylum Bacteroidota; class Bacteroidia; order Chitinophagales; family Chitinophagaceae; genus Chitinophaga; species Chitinophaga eiseniae. The sequence continues at coordinate 186,681 of NZ_FUWZ01000008.1, forward strand.
TATAACAGTTTGCCGTAGTCGGTAGGTACCATGCGGCGCGGCTGTCTCTCAAACAGCGGATGACAGATATAAGCCTCCAGCGAGGCCAGGTGCTGGCTTACATTGGGCTGGGAAATGAGCAGCTCATGCGCCGCGCCTGTCAGCGTACCTGTCTGGTAGATAGCTTTAAAAGTTCTGAACCATTCAAAATTGACCATCAGCAAATATATAAATTATTTTATGGTTCGGTATAAGTTATCCTATTTCCTTTATACCAAAAAGTGGCGCATTTTTGTGCTGTCAAACAAAAAATACAAACTACATCATGAAAAAGTATATGACTACTGTCATTACCGCACTGGTAGTGGCCCTTACTTCCTATGCCCAGTCCGGATTGGACGTACAGCGGACTTCCCGTATCGACGATGTGATCAATCGCCATATAGCCGCAGGGCATATTCCCGGCGCCACCGCCCTGGTTATCCGCCACGGGCAGGTTGTTTATAACAAAGCTTTCGGCTACGCCGATGTGGCGGCCCGCAAGCCCATGCAAACCGACCATATCTTCCGCATTGCTTCGCAGACAAAAGCCATTACCAGTCTGGGCGTAATGATACTCTGGGAAGAAGGTAAGTTCCAGCTGGATGATCCGGTATCGAAGTTCATTCCGGCGTTTAAGCATCCGCGGGTGAAAGTATCCTTTGATCCGAAGGACAGCAGCTACACCACGCGCCCTGCCAGCCGGGAGATCACGGTACGCGACCTGCTCCGTCATACCTCCGGTATCGCCTATGCTGCCGTGTTCAGCGATCCACAGATGCAGGCCATCTACGCCAAAGCGGGGGTCGGCAGCGGCATCGGCACGATGGCGTCTGACCTGAAAACAAAAATGGCACTGCTGGCACAGCAGCCGCTGATGCACGATCCTGGCCAGGCATTCACCTACGGCCTCAACACCGACCTACTGGGTTATCTCATCGAAATATGGAGCGGTCAGCGGCTGGACGTGTTCCTGCAACAGCGCATATTCGCGCCGCTGGACATGCAGGACACTTATTTTCATCTGCCGGCGGGCAAACAACAAAAGCTGGTCACCCTTTATGAGGACGTCAACGGTAAAATGCAGCCTGTCAACCATCCTATCTACGAAGGTGTAGACCCGCTGTTCCCCCTTCGTCAGGGCACGTATCTCTCCGGCGGCGCGGGACTGGTATCCACCACAGGGGATTACGCCAAATTCCTGACGCTTCTTCTGCAAAAGGGAAAGTATTATAACAAGACCATTGTCAGTCCTGCTACGGTGGCGCTGATGCTTACCAATCAGCTTGAAACCGGCGTACGTCCGTCTCCCCTGCCGGCGCAGCCCGAACCCTTCAGCTTTGGATTTGGCTTCTCCCTGGAGACAAAAGAAAACGACCACCTTATGCCTTATAATATCGGCACCTTCAGCTGGGGTGGCGCTTTCAATTCCCACTACTGGGCAGATCCAAAAGAAGGGCTGATCGGGCTGATATTTACGCAGGAGTATCTATCTCCCTACTGGAGTATCGGCGATGAGTTTAAAGTGGCGGTGTACCAGGCGTTGGAAAACCGGGCAAAGTAGCTCCTGAAACAGCGCACGGGTTTTAAATGTAAGCCTGTCCCTTTGTAACCAATATATTTTTTCCCGGGGCGTAAGCCCTGGGATTTTATGCATCGTGGCACCGTCATTTTGTGTGGCGGTAATCATGCCCAGGACTGCGCGACAGTCCCGGACCCGGGAAGTTTTCGTATCTTTGCACCCGTCATGTTACAGTTTTTATCATATCACACCAGGCAACATCGTGCGCTTTCCGTTCCTGTAGCGGATATAGCGACCACTATCTCCTTTTGTTGCTTTTGTAAAAAGCTGTACTTCATTTCCAATTTCAAGGACTTCCATATACCAACCCCGGGCTGTTAAGCTTTTACAGCCGCGCATCGGGGACTCCATATTTATTTTATTATTTTTTATATGTTTCATTTCCGGCGGGAATTGAGGCGGCTTCTTTTTTTCACTCAACCGTGAAGCATTATGTATATCGACATTTGCAAAAAAGAGATCAGGCAGGTAAACAAGACGGCTATTTTGCAGCAGACCGCCTACTGGTCGGAGGTAAAGAGCCGGCAGGGCTGGGAAACCAGCGCGTTTGATTTTAAGGTGCGGCGACAGGATTTGTTTGCCGGCGCGGCAGACCAGGGTTATACCGTCAGTGACGTGCTGGTGATCCTGCGGCAGATCAGCGATGAGCATTATATCGCCTACGTGCCTTATGGGCCGGAGATAGAGCCGGACACCGACTGCCAGGGCGTTTTCCTGGAAGCGCTGTCGGAGAGCCTGCGGCCATTGCTGCCGGAGAAATGTATCATGATCCGGTATGACCTGGCGTGGCAATCGCACTGGTCGGGCGAAGACCAGTACTTTGATGAAAACGGCAGCTGGCTGGGGCCACCGGCCAAACAAATGCAGGAGCTGCGTTTTAATTACAGCACCCGTAGCCATAACCTGAAGAAGTCCAACACCGACATACTGCCTTCCAACACCATTTTTATGGACCTTCGGCAGGACGATCAGCTGCTGCTGGACCGGATGAAGGCCAAGACCCGTTACAATATTCAGCTGGCGGGCCGCAAAGGTGTGCAGGTAAAGGCCGCCGGGCTGGAGAATATTGACACGTGGTATAACCTGTACGCACAAACGTGCGCACGCAATGGCATTGTGCAGGAAGACATCAGCTATTTCAGGACCATTTTGACCGCCCGTGCCAATAACAGCACCTCTCCCGCTGACGTAGAGATGTTGCTGGCAGAGGCAGACGGCATTCCGCTGGCCGCCATGTTCCTTGTGGTAGCAGGCCACCGCGGCACATACCTCTACGGGGCGTCTTCCAATACGCACCGCAACTTTATGGGCACGTATATGCTGCAATGGGAAGCCATGCGGCGGGCTAAACGTAAAGGTTGTACGGAGTATGACTTCTTCGGCGTATCCCCTGCGCCTGATCCGCAACATCCGTTGTACGGGCTGTATAAGTTCAAAAACGGCTTCGGCGGAACCCTGTTCCACCGGATGGGCTGCTGGGACTATCCCCTGCTGGAAGCCCCTTACGCCGCCTATACCGCAACAGAGCTGTATAGTAAGGGATACCACCGGTGATCAATAACGAATTACAAATACAGAGGTTTCTGATAGCGTGGTTTGCTGATAATCTTTCTAAAAACACTTTTCCAACAGGTGTTCACTAATGACCCTTCTAAAAGCGCTGACTAATGAATTGTCTAAAAAAGAACTTTCTAATTCGTCATTCGTCATCCGTAATTGATTACATTTGTGACCATTCATTATAAATATAATTTATTTTAAATATAACCGGAAAATGATGAAAAAGCCAACTTTCTGGGCAGGGAACCTGAAGATATTACGCACGCGGAAGAAGCTTTCACAGCAGCATCTGGCAGATCTGCTGGGTATCAACAGAAATAAAATTACAGCGCAGGAAAGCGGCAAAACAAGGAATCCTCGGCTGGAAGACCTGGTACTGATCTCCGATTTTTTCCGGGTGGACCTTGATACGTTTATCAAAAACGACCTGCAGCAAGCCACGGAAGAACAACTGCTGGCGCTGGACGCGGGCAATACGATGGACTTAACGGGCAAGCATATACGCATTCTGCCTATTACGGTGGACCAGGACAATGAAGAGAACATGGAATACGTGCCTGCAAGGGCTAAAGCAGGCTACCGCAGTGGTTTTGCTGATCCGGAGTTCATTGCCGGCCTGCCGAAGTTCACCCTGCCGGAACTGCCCCGTGGTAAAACCATCCGCATGTTCCCCATCTCAGGCGATTCCATGCACCCCATCCCCGACGGCAGCCATATCATTGCGCAATACCTGGAGGACTGGTCTTACCTGAAAGACAACACGGCGTGTGTACTGGTACTGAAAGGCGGGGAGGAAGACATTATCTTCAAACTCGTCAGCAGCCGTATCAAACAAACAGGCACGCTGCTGCTGCGTTCTCTCAACGAAGAATACGATGCCTTTGAAGTGCCGGTGAGTGAAGTACTGGAAATATGGACTTTCATCGGTTACCTGAGCAAACAATTGCCGGAAATAACCGCCATGCAATAATAATACAATGCTTCCCGGGGACAAGCCCCCGGGAGGTGACGATAACCACAAGCTTCCTCTTCCCCATTCCCCAAATTGCGCCGCCTCTATATAAAAAAGAAAGAGGCTGCCCTACAGTCAGGACAACCCCTTTTTCTAGCAACCGCAACAATTGCTTAGTTATAATTTACTGTAACCGGGAAAGGCAGCAGGGAGTTATAGACGCCCGCAGCCTGGTTAGGCCCTACAAACAGGGTAGCACCTACGTTCAGCGCCTGGGAGCCGCCAGTCAGCAAACCACCGGTAATCACGGATGGAGAACTGGTGAAAGCTGATGCCAGCATAAATGCACCGGGAACAGTAGTGTTGTTCAAAACTACCGGAAGGATAGGCAGTGTAATGGCGTAAGTGTAGCCATTTTCACCTGCCACGGAGAAGAGCGCAGGCGTAACGGTACCAGTAGTAGGCAAGGTGGAGACACCGCCTGTAGTGGTACGGATACCGGCAGGGCTGAGCTTCAGCGTTCCCGGGATAGGGGAAGAAGCCAGGATACCGAAGTTCATGTCCAGCGTTTTGGTCAGGGTGATGGGGGTGATGATAGTAGCAGATGCATTGGCTGTTGCGGTAGCGGATGTTTGTGCAACTGCTTTACCAGCGAAGATAGCTGAAACGATAACCATTAATGATAACACCTTTTTCATAAAATTTGGGTTTTAAAAAATGAATAATAAATGAGTGATTAAATAAAAAGTTTTGGGGTGATCAAACTATTTTGGAGGGTTAGTGGATAGATTCGAAATAAGCTTAAACAATAGCCCGTCGACGACATCTCCATCCGGGTTTCGTTTAATGGTAACGGTTATTTCAGCGGGTTGGGCTGTCATATGCAGGCGCTGCAGCTGCGCCGGGTCCGGGCTTAAGGTATAGGTGCCGGGACGAAGGCCAAGGTAGCTGAAATAACCGTCTGACTCCGTGAGCACGGAGGCCACAGTGTTGCAGCCGGCATCCAGTATATTCATCCGGATGCGGGACATGCCCTGTTTATTTATACTCCGGACCATGCCGGCTACCTCGCCGGAAACGGTCACGGGGATTTCTACCGGTTTGAACTGGTTGGGCAGCGCCGTCACCCCGATAGAGGTATATTTCAGCTGCCACGCCACGGAAGGGAAACCATCAGGGTTTAAGCGGACCAAATATTTACGGTAAGGTTCGAGATTAAACACCCGGTAAAGGGTATCCTCTTTGCTGAACACGGACACGCCGCCGTTGACCTGAATGGAAAGCCCCTCCAGCCTGGATTCTCCCGCATCTCTTTTACCATTGCCGTTGAGGTCAAGAAACGCCAGCACGGTGAGCTGTGCCCGGCCTACGCTGCCCAGGTTGCTGGCCATCAGGTAATGGCTCTCCCGGTCATACAGCAGGCTCCCGCCCGCCGTAGCGGTGACGGACGAATTACGGCCCGCTATCATCGTGTTCAACCCCACCTTGGCAAACCTGAAATCATAACGGAGGGTGATACCGCCCATAAACTGCTGATAGACGAAGTCTCTTTCGAAAGACAGTCTTACGTAGGTTCGTTCCCGTATGTACCGCTCCAATTCCAGCCGCGCATTGGTAAACTGGTGACTGTCGAAGGAATACTGCAGCCGGGGCATTAAAAACATATTGGAGAAAAGCCGGTATGTCTGCGACAAGGCGGTGTAGATCATTGGTTCCGCCCCTTCCCTGAAATTACAGAAAGTGGTCACATTGGTATTCACATTGCCGATCGTGCCGGAATTTATCCATTCTACGGTAGTGTATTTCACTGGCGGAACGGCGGGTGTTCCGGGAATTTTTTCTGTCACCGGCAGCTGTTCTGCCGGCGGCATGGTGATCTGATCCGCTGTCAACCGGGAGAAGAGGGAAAACCCTGGTTTGCGCACCGGCAGCGTCAGTGAAAGTTTTCGCTCTTCCTGGTAGTTGTATTTCACTGCCTGCTGCCCCGGTTGGTAGCGCAGGTACTGCGCATCTACTTCCAGGTCGAAAGGCAGCCGCCAGAAGAAAGATGCTTTACTTCTCACCTGATGCGCGTATTCACCGCTGATGATGAGGTTGTCTGTTAGTCTCCATGCCGCGTGCACAAAAGGAATGGGTTTACCGCCCGGAATGGAGGAAAGGTATTCTGTACCTGCTCCCACGGTGATCCGCCTGGTGATGCCGTAGTGCAAGGTGCCCATGGCGTAACGGCTGCTTTGACCATCGAGCAGCATACCGCCGGTCAATGTATATTCCATTTCTCCGGCAGGCAGGAAATTAAAAGGCACCATAATTTGCCGTTGTTCGCTGCGTACTTCACCGAAAGGGCCGTAAAAGCGAAGGGTCACCGTCGTATTGCCATAGATAATGGGTACGTTGAAAGCAAAGAAGCCGGAGGCGTCCGCCTGCTGATAATCAATCAGCTCCTGATTGATATACAGCTCCACTTTCCATCCGGGGGTGGTGATGTCGGTCAACCGGTAGGTACCGAAGGCTGTCCTGCTGAGCGTGGGTGCATTGGTAAACTGCACGCCGGCCAGCGGATATAATACAGACGCGATGCCCATACTATTGATTTTGCCCGCGGTAACCTGCCGTAACAATGGATGATCATTGTTCACATAATGCCATATGAACTGTTGATTACGCACGTCGAGGCTTCCATCGATATAATTCAGTTGCAGGTTGGTTTCGCCGCCGGCCATTTGTCCGCCGAGCGACAGGTTGAGGTTCACGCTGTTGGTATGCTGTTGCCGGGCGGCCATCACGGCCCAGTCGGCAGCATTCACGCTGAAAGCGTTGGTTTTCCTGCGGATAATGGTATCCGCTTTCTCCTCCCCTTTCAACCGGTTAATATTATCGCGCAGTTTTTGTTGCTTTATTTCCCGGATAACGGGCAGCTCACGTTGAGTCGTTACGGTTACATACAGGTCGCGGAAGCGGAAAACACAATTCAGCCCGAACATGTCTCCCCAGCTGGTAGAGCGAAGATAGAATCCCGCAGGTGTGCAGCGTAGTTTATCAGTGTTCATGGTGAATGTTTTTTTGTTGTATGTAATCGTCCTTGTTGTCTTTTCGATGATATACCGGTCATCCGGGCCGGTGATAAACCCTGACAGGGTATCTGCCTGAGGGGACATGATATTTTTAACTTGCAGGAAATCGAACAGGTCACTCACTGACAGGTAAATATCCTGGTTATGGATAATGGCAGATATCTCAGCGTTCCCCAGTTCCTGCATCCCCACGGTCACTACCAGCTCTTCGTCTGCAGCGGGGCTTTGCGCATAACATCCGGCCCGTGTTCCCGCGAGGAGGAATATTATACCGAGCACGCCAAACAAAGCGGGCATGATCATATCGTGAAGACGTTTCATGGTGCATGGTTTCTCGATAAGCGACGGGTTACTCGCCTGCTAAAAAAGTGATGAAAACCTGTCCGTTATACTTTCCTGAAGCTGTTTGTCCGGGCTTGCTGATGGTTAATGTGCCGCCGATATGGATGCTCGTCCGCGCTGTTTTGGTAATGAAAGGCATCACCGGGTCGGAGGCTTTGATGCGCAGGGACAGGGAATTACCGTTACCGCCTTTCAGCAGCGAGTTGGTTTCCAGGATGCTGATCCTGCTGCCAACAGGCGCTTGCAGTTCTATCACCGCCGGTGTGGCCATAGACCCTTTACCGATGGGAATTACATCTCCGGTAGTGGTGGTAGCGCCGTCTGTGTTAACGCTGATGGTGCCGCCGCTTTGTCCTGCGCAGAAAGTACCAAAACTAAGTTGCTGGACGATGGTGGGAGTCACCTGTGCTATAGCGGGCAGACAATACATCAGACACAAGATGCCCGTCGCAGCCCACCCGGCAGGGTGCTGTACAAAATGCATACACATGATCGGGTTATTACTAAGGGGTTAATCAATGATTGCTGACCTCAGCGAAGGACCAGTTCCTGCCTGGCCAGTGTGGCCGGTTTGGCGGAAACGGTTTCATAATTTACTTCCAGCCTGCCCTGATGATAATCCAATTTGGCGGTGTTATCCAGATCAATCCTGACTTTCCTTTTCAGCAGCGGCGTGTACACCGCCACACCTCTGGCTGCCGCGGCCCGCGTTCGCTGGCCTGACGGCGAGATATAATCGATCGTCAGATCGCCGTAGGCCGACATATTACCGTTGCGGTTCAGCGAAAACATCAGCTGTGGTTGTTGGGGGTTGTTGAAGTCCACGCCCATTTCGGAGATAACGACGGCAGTGGAGTCAGCGCCCACACGGATGATGACAGGTACGGTGACACCGAATACGGGCACCAGTTTCACTTCCAGGCTACTGGTATCTTTTGGCCGCATTAAAGGTATTTCACCGGCAGGTAAGGGACGAGGGACAGCCCTGAAATAAACATGAGATCTGTACTCACCGGGAGGAAGGCTACCGGTGTTAATCACCTGCAGTTTCACCGCTTGTGATTCTTTAGGCGCAATAGAAACGGTACGGGGAAAAATACGGAGGTTGTTGCTGGCGAAGCTTTGTCCGGAATCCGGCTGCTCTATGTTTTCAAAGGAGCCATCTTCCTTCATCCGGATCTGCACAAAAGACACCTGGTAGGTGGCAGTATCTGTGCCGGTATTAGCCAGGCCGAGGTCCTGCGTTCTTTTGGCGCCGTCAAATACAACGCGTTTCGGATAGATCATTACGTCGCCCTGCGCGTGCACAGTGACCGTGGACAGTAACAAAGAGAGGGCGAATGCGGTGGCAGAGACTATCTCATATCTCCGCTGCACGCGCAGGGTTAGTGGTTTCATAAGCATGGTTGCATACATCTTTCAAAAAATTTTGGGTTGCTGACAGGGATACCAAAGGCCTGCACCCAGGTGAAGTACAGGACCTTTTGGTTTTAGCCGGAATTGCCGATCAGTTTTCGTTGGCGACTAGCCACTTTCACCTGGTACTGCAACAATGACGGCGTTGATGGTACTTCGTTCAAGATAAAAAGCAATCCTGCGGGTGGCGCCAGGAGCCGGCTTCACAACACCAGCTGTCCCGGAAGGCGCCGTGTTGCCAAAACTCATGTTACCGGTAGTCCGCAAAAACGTGACAGGAGCCGTCACTGCCGCGGAGACATTCGCTGTAGCCGCCGGCACAGGCGCATGCGCCTCCACCTGCGAGACCACAGCAAGCATGGTCCAGGATAGGATCTTCTTTTCCATCAGAAGTCAGATTTAAAACAATAAGCTAAGTTTTAAAGAACGGAAAAACAAGCAGCGTGCAGCAGGGATAAGCGCTACACTTCCATATGTACGTAACCATACATTACGTAAACATTCACATGCACACACAATAAAAATCCGGGTTCCCAACAGACACTAGCGGATAGCACTGATAACAGTTACCGTAGCGAAGGGATATTATTTGTAAAACCTATGGAATTGTATTTCAGGATATAGCCAATCTCAGTATAAGTATAGTTTCTGGGGTATAAAACGATATTCAAATGCTTTGGGACAACTTTGGGACAATTGTTCAACAGACTGTTTGGATAAGTGAAGCGAAGATAAATAAGATTCCGATTTCACCAAATTTTTTTTCATAAAATTTCAAAAGATTAACAAAACAGCACCTGTAAACAACCATCAAACAAGCCACCACAAAGCATTACAACACAATAAATAATTGAATATTATAATTAGTTTTCCTGACTATTATACAGTACAGTCATTTTTTACACAAGTATCGGTTCATCTAATCTTTCACGTATATCCATTTCCGTTATATCGCCATAACGCGCCATTATTGTTATCACCTGCATCGCTGTTATGGCTGTACCGGTATGCAGCAAAGTTACTTCCAACAACCTCCGCCATGTAACGAACGGTTGCGGAAAATCTGCGTCTTCAAAGGAGATCCCCAGCTCCTCCTCTATCGCCAGTATCAGCTCCAGGAACCCCGCATACCATTTATGCTCCTCCAGCGCCTTACCAACACGTTCCCGCACCTCCGGCGGATTCATCTTCACAAAGCCACATTCATGGCAGTGGATTTCGGGCGACAACATGGCCGATACCTGAAAATAATTTTTTGCGCCACATTGCGGGCAGGTATATAACCATGGTCCCATTCGCAGATCAGTTTCAGCGAAGATAGGTGTAAAATACCTGAAGCCCTCGTTCATCACCTCTTCGTTGCATCGTCGCCGATTATATTTCGTTTCAGAAAAACCACCGCCCTTATGGGCGTGCCGATCGGCAACATGCATTTGTTACCAACACGCCACAAAAACCCGTGAAAAATTTTTTTTGAAAAAAACGTAAGTATTCACTTACATTTTATATATTTGTAAGCAAATACTTACACAATGGAAAAAAGAAGGGATATCTATCAGGCCATAGCAGACCCTACCCGGCGGGAAATCATCTCGCTGATAGCCCGGCAGTCCATGAACCTGAACGCCATCGCAGACAATTTCGACGCCAGCCGGCCGGCCATCTCCCAGCATATTAAAGTGTTGACAGAATGCGGGCTGGTCATGATCCGGCAGCAAGGCAGGGAACGTTATTGTGAACTGAAAATAGATAAGCTGAAGGAAGTCACCACCTGGGTGGAAGAATGCCGCAAATACTGGAACGCCACTATCGACTCCATGGAAAATTATCTGCAGGAACTACAATCTAAAAATAAAAAGCATGGCAAACGTTAATCAACAGGATACGTTTATCTCCCGTATCATCAACGCACCGCAGGAACTGGTATTTGAAGCCTGGACCAGCGAAGAACATCTCCAGCACTGGTATGCGCCGAAAGGTTGCACCATTCATTTCGCCGATGTTGATATCCGCCCGGGCGGCGGCTTCCTCTCCTGTATCCGGAATCCGGCCGGCGCTTACAAAGACTGCTGGGCCAGAACCACCTTCCTGGAAATCACACGGCCGGAGAAAATAGTCTGTAAACTACAGGTGGCAGATGCCAGCGGACGCCTGATCACTTCCCGCGAAGCAGGCATGGACCCCGACTGGCCGGATGAAACCATCCTCACTGTCACTTTTACCGCACAAGGTGATAAAACGCTCTTCACCCTGCACCAGACGGTAGACACGGCATTGGCTAAACGAACCGGCGCCTACCCAGGCTGGGAACAGATGCTCGACATACTGGAAGCACACCTGCAACCCACGGGCGCCCGTTAATCTCCCTTTATAAAAAACAGTTTTATGTTAAAAAGTATTTTTCTGGCCATCGCCATCGGCTATGCCATGCCCGGAACGGCCACTCCTTTGCCTGCAACGGTCACCGACACTGTCAGCAGTTACGCTACCGTCAACGGCATCAAAATGTACTACGAGATACACGGCAGCGGCAGCCCGCTGATATTGATACACGGCGGCGGCTCTACCATCCGCACCACCTTCGGCCAGGTGCTGAATGATTTTGCCAAACACCACCAGGTGATTGCCGTAGAAATGCAGGGTCACGGGCATAGCGACAGACGCCCCGGCCCTACGACCTTTGAACAGGATGCCGACGATATAGCAGCCCTGTTGCAGACATTGCACATCTCACAGGCAGACATCCTCGGCTTCAGCAACGGCGGCTGTACCGCCCTGCAAATCGGCATCCGTCACCCGCAGCTGGTGCGCCGTATCGTCTCCATCTCTTCGTTTTACAAAAGAGAAGGACTGCACCCGGCTGTTTGGGAGATGATGCGTAAAGCGCATTTCAGCGATATGCCGCAGCCTTTTAAAGACGCGTACCTCGCGGTACGCAAAGACCCTGAAGGACTGCAAGCGATGTTCAACCAGGACCACGACCGGATGCTGGCCTTTAAAGACTGGCCCGACGACATGATCCGCTCCATTAAAGCACCTACGCTGGTGATCATCAGCGACCAGGACGCCACACAGCCGGAGCACGCCACAGCCATGTACCGGCTGCTTCCCAAAGGGCGCCTCGCCATACTGCCCGGCCAGCACGGCGAATTCCTCGGTGAAGTGCTGACCGCCAAACCCGGCAGCCGTATGCCAGCACTGGCAGTAGCCATGATAGAAGATTTTCTCAGAGAACCATGAAAAAAGCCGGGCGTCAACCCGGCTTCCTTCTCTTTTGCTATTCCAGCATCTTTTTCAATCCTGCCTCGTAGTTGGCTATCTCAGCGGAAAGACTGTCTACCAGCGGTTTTCTGCCGGCCTTATCTCCCTCCAGGATAATGCTCCAGCGCACCACCGACACATCGTCCTTGTCCGGCAGCGATTCCACCAGCGCGGTCACAATCGCTTTACTGATACCTGCCGGCAACGGGTCTGTCACATGAAACACAAAGAACTTATACTGATCATGTATCTGTTCTATTTCATCGGTACGCTTACGGCCATCACTAAACGTCAGATCGCGGTACTTCGTATCGTTCACCGTCCGGACATTCACCTCCCGGACCGTTCCGTTGGAATATTCCTTCACCTGCGGCAGATCGCGGATCACCCGCCATATTTTCACCGGCGTGCTTTTGATCTGCGTTTCATGGGTATAATCGGGAATAATTTTCTTCGCAGCCTGCATCTGGGCCATGGACACACTGCTCCAGCAGATGCTCAACAATAATAACAATCGCTTCATAACGCTTCTTTACAGTTTTATTTTAACACTATTTACCAAAGATTTCTTCCAGTTTTTTTGTCAGTTCCTCACCCCGGAGGTCTTTGGCAACAATTTTACCATCCTTGTCGATCAGGAAATTGCTGGGTACCGCACGGATATTGTATTCTTTCGCCACTTCATTTTTCCAGCCTTTCAGGTCGCTCACGTGCTCCCAGGTAAGACCGTCGTCTTTAATGGCTTTTACCCACGCGTCTTTTTTATCATCCAGCGATACGGCGAGAATTTCCAGCCCTTTGCTGTGATACTTTTCATAGTTATCCAGCACGTTGGGGTTCTCTGCCCTGCAGGGACCGCACCAGCTGGCCCAGAAATCGAGCAGTACGTATTTCCCCCGATAGTCTTTCAGCTGAACCGCTTTACCACTCACGTTGTTCTGTGCGAAGTTCATAGCAGTAGCGCCAATACCGGTTTTGCGGGCAATCTCTTCTGCCTTTACAATGTCTGCCTGTTTTCGTCTGGCTTCTTCGAGATAAGGATATTTCTTTACCAGTTTAGCCAGTTCTGTATTGATCAACTCTTTGTCCTTCCGGGGATGCAGATAGTCCAGCGCATACAATAGTACCGGTGTATTGGGGTACATTTTAACCAGCAGCTTTATACGCTCACCCATATCATCAAACAACCAATCATACTGGCCCTGCATACGCCGCTCCAGGGCAGTATCTTTTGCCAGTGACGCCTGGTACTGTAACTGGCCGTTCTGGATCATCGCCTGATAATTACGATAGTTAATAAAATTCACCTGGTTGATCAGGTTGTTTTCCTCGCTGCCGTGAATGTATACATACGGAGGGTTTTTAATTCTGATCTTCGCAGTATCTTCTCCTCTGAAGTCGATCTGCAAATTATCTTTATTAGCCCAGATGGTCAGCCTGTCCTCTTCAAACTCATTCAGGATATAAAACTGCGGGCGCGTAGCGTCAATCTTCACGCTATAGGAGCCATCTGGCTTCAGGCGGATGGTATCAATGGTAACACGATCGTCTCCCACCTGTTTTTGTACAAGAAAAGGGAATTTTTCTTGTTGCGCTTTTGGCGGGGGGAATTTAATTTTCCCGCTAACGGTGATAAACCTTTTTGTCTGCGCTGCCGCCGGCAGCGTCATGGAAACTGCAAGCAGCGCCAGCAACCATGATCGTTGATTTTTTCTCATGTAGATGGTTTATGAAATTATTGCATAGGTGTCATAGGCATCGCCTTGATCACTTTACCTTCTGTTTTTGGTTTCTCCTCCGCTTTTTTCACGGCGCCGCCAAACAGAGAAGCCAGTTTCTTTTCGATGTTACCGTTGCCGGTTTCATCGAACCCGATTTCTTTCATCATTATTTTCCCGTCGGGAGCAATCAGGTAAGTGGTTGGCACGCCGGTGATCGCAAACCCGCTGCCGGCCACATTGATATTGTCCAGCGACTGCAACCAGGGGTTGTTCTCCTCTCCTACGGCCTTCAGCCAGTCTGTTTTGCTCTTATCAATAGAAATACTGTAGATGACGAAGTTCTGGTCTTTGTACTGCTGATACACCTCGCGCATATGCGGGAAAGACTTGCGGCAGGGCGCGCACCAGCTGGCCCAGAAGTCGATCAGCACATATTTTCCTTTCAGGCTACTGAAAGGGATCAATTTACCCTGCGGGTCCGGCAGGCTGAAATCCCTTACCTGTTTACCGATCGCGGAGTTACGGATACCATCGGTGAACTGATGGAATTCTTTTGCGGGCGCGGAAGCCTGCATCTCTATGGACAACATGGCGTATAGGCGGGCCTGTTGGTCCACCGTAGCGATCTGGCGGGCATCATTCAGACTGAATACCGTCGCATAGGAATTGGGATGTTGTTTCACCAATTTTTCCAGCAGCGGCAGCAGGTATTGTTTTTGTAGTTCTTCCTGTCTTTTTTGAAAAGCCTCATATTGCGGATCGTTTTCCTGTACCCACGGTTTGCCGAATTCCTTTTTCAGGGTGGCGCTGATGGTTTTCCAGGCGGCAGCTTTCTCTTTACCGTAGGCCTGGTACAGCTCGGGCGCTTCAGAGCCCTTTACGGTCGAAGCATTCATGCCTTTGGTAATATCGCTGGTAACGGTATAGGTGGTGGGTTTGTCCATCAATACACCATAGGGTACGTACATTTGGCGTTCCGCCTGAATGTATTCCGGAAGCAGCATCATGAACACCGGTCCGCTGAAAGGAATTTTAAAGGAATAGTGCCCATTCTCCATGACGGTGGAGTCTTTATAGGTACGGGTATAGATATACATTTTGTGATGCCCTTTCAGGTCTCCGCTGATATTGCCCTGCAGGGTGATCTGCTGTCCCGACTGCGCCAGGCTGCCGAGTGCCAGGCAGGCCCCTGAGAGGGTGGTGATAATTTTCTTCATGGTTTATCGTTTATACTTTTACGTTATTGCACATAACCGGGGTTCTGTACGATCAGGCCATTGGTGATATCGATCTCCCGTTGTGGAATGGGCATGGCGTACTTGTTGGCCGGCAGCAGCGGATTAGGCTGCTGACCGCTGCGAATGGCATCGAAACGGGCAAACCCTTCAAAGGCCAGTTCCCGTTTCCGTTCCAGCAGAATGCGGTCTACCAGCTGCTGTTTGGTGGTAAAGTCAGCCACGGTATATACTTTGGGCACCGGGCTTTTCGTGTAGGCGCGTGCGTATACACGGTTAAGCAGGTCTACAGAGGCAGCATTCACTCCTGAGGTCTGCGCCATCGCTTCGGCGGCCGTCAGCATCACTTCCGGCAGGCGGACCATGTTCACATTGTCCATTATTTTAGGATCGGTGAATTTGCGCATTTGCTGGGTGGCAGTCAGCATGTCTGTCAGCCTTTCATCTGTTGCTTCATAGATGGCTACAAAATCAGGCAGTGGTTTATAATAGCCGTAGGAATAATAAATACCATGATTACCATAGACGGTGCTGTTCCAGCTTTCCGGGAAGGCGAACACAATCTCACTGCTGAGCGGGTACTTACCGTTACCCTTTGCATTATCCGGCCACAACGCCACAAAAGAAGGCTGAAGGTTGTAAAGCTGCGCAGCCAGTACACTGTTGGCATAAACAGCTGCTTTCGCATAGTCCTGCCTGTACAGGCATACCCTTGCCGCCAGGGCGGCAGCAGCGCCTTTGGTGGCGCGGCTCGCCTGCGCCACCGGATCGGTTCTTTTTTCCGGCAGGGCTGCAATCGCCTCGTCCAGATCTTTCAGTATCTGCGTGTATACCTCTGCGTTGGTACTACGGGCTTTGTTCTGGGAGCCATCGTAACCATCAAAGGACTGCAGCATTAAAGGGATGCCCATGTTATTGGGCTTGTTCTGCAAAGCGCCGTCACCATATAGCTGCAACAGCAGCAGGTGCCCGAAAGCACGGATAAACTTCGCTTCTGCCATAAACTGTTGCTGGAGTGCAGCATCAAAGTCAGCATGTTTCGGTAGCTGGGTAATGATCACATTTGCCTGGTTGATGGTGGCGTAAGGTGTAGACCACAGTGCGTCGTAGTTGTTGTCCCGCGGGTCTACAGCGCCTTTCACCAGCGCCTGGTCGAAGCTGCTCGCCACGTTGCCGGTCACATCTCCGAAAATAAAGGCATTGCCGCCTGCGCTCTTCATCAGCTGCAGGTAGGTATCTGCCAGAAAACTCTCGGTGGTCTGTTTATTTTTCAGCAGGTCGGCTTCTACCATGGTCCCTTCCGGCTTCAGGTCCAGCTGCCGGCTGCAGGCCCCCAGGGTGGCCAGCAGCAGTGCAGCATATATATAACAGGAATATCTTTTCATAATCTCATTTTAAAAAGATGCTTTAATACCTACTCTCCACGTACGCGGCGACGGCATGGTGAGTTCATCAAATCCCATATTCAGTGCAGAAGAGCCATAGGCACTCACCTCAGGGTCCAGTCCGGAGTAGTTGGTCAGGATCAGCAGGTTATTGCCTTCTGCGAATACACGCAGCGATTTCACCGTTTCGCTATGTCTCAGCAGGCGGCTGAAATTGTACGTGAGCGTCACGCTTCTCAGCTTCACAAAGGAAGCATCTTCCAGGAAGCGGGAATTCTGACGGCTGAGCGTATAGTCGTAGGAGCTGCCGAAGCCTGCAGAAGCTGCGTTGGACTTATTGATCAGCGCCGGGATATCCGTCTGCTGCCCCGGGTACTGCCAGTATTGCAGGATTTCCGGTGAAAGGTTGTATACGTTATTCGCAGTGGAAGAACTTCCCAGGTAGCTGTACTGCGCTGCTTTGGCGCCGTTGATGATCTTATTGCCCGCAGAGAAAGACAGGAAGCAGTTCAACTCGAGGTCTTTATAGGTAAAGGTATTGCCCATACCGCCGAACACCACCGGCATGGCGTCGCCCATGTATTCGCGGTGTACATATGGCGCGTTGGGATACTGTTGCTGAATGGGCTTGTCGGAACTTTTACCGCTATTGTCGATCCAAAGCGGCTGACCGTTGTCCGGATTAACACCGCCCCAGTTGTACAGGTAGAAGGCAGTAGCGGAATGCCCTACCCGCCAGAACCTGTTGCCATCAATTTCGTTCTGATTGGCCAGCTGGTCTTCGCTGATTTTATGGAGACGGATAATTTTGTTCCTGTTACCGGAGATGTTGAAGTTGGTGGTCCAGCTGAAATTCTTGCGGACCATATTCTGACTGGTGACGCTGAACTCAATACCATTATTACTGAGGTCTGCCAGGTTTTGTTTCTGCATGGCGAAGCCCATGAAGTAAGGCAGTACGGAGCCGAGGATGGCGTTGGATGTCTGTCTTCTGTAGTAATCCAGTGTAGCGCTGATACGGCCGTCAAGCATACTGAGGTCCATCCCTACGTTCCAGGTAGTGGTACGTTCCCATTGCAGGTTGGGATTGGCCGGTTGTTTCACACCGATGGCAGACACACTGCCATAGGAGGCGCCGTACACGTCTACCACGTACTGGCCCTGGTTTCCGTAGTAGCCGTTGCCGCCGTCGCTACCGGTAAAGCCTACACTACCCCGTATTTTCAGTTGCTCGATGAGTTTGCTGCCTTTCAGGAAATGCTCTTCGCTGGGTATCCATCCCACAGCGAAAGAGGGAAAACCTACGTAGCGGTGGTTGGCAGAGAAGCGGGAAGAGCCGTCCATACGATAAGTAACGCCCACCAGGTAGCGGTGCCTATATTCGTAATTGACCCTGCTGAGGAAAGACACCTGTGCCCACTGTTGTTGCAGGGAGTTCACCACCCGTTTGTTTTTGGCGGTGGAGATGCTCAGCATTTCGTCGTTCAGGAAGCCGTCGCCCGCCACGGAGTTGACGTTCTCTACTGATTTTTCGAAGCTCTGGCCCAGCATGGCGCTGATAGCATGACCGCCATCAAAAGCTTTGTTGATATCGAGGCGGTTGTTGGTCACCCATTTACGCAGCTGTTGCTGAGATTCGGTGGCGTTGCCGCCGGGCATCTGGGGCCGGCCAATAATACGGTTGTAAGACCGGGAACTGATCCAGTCCACCCCGAAATCACTGTGCAGGCTAAGCCAGGAGCGCAGTTTCAGGTCGGCGAACACGTTGCCCAGCACACGGCTGTCGGTAGAATAGTTTTTACCGGTGGTAGCCTGAGCGACGGGGTTGACCACCGCTTCCGGCCCGGTGGGATTGTTGCCGAAGCGCCAGTTGAAATTGCCGGTGCTGTCGTAGATCCCGATGTTGGGCGCTTTCTGGATAGCGTTGCGGTATACTTCCTGTGCGTTCAGCGAATTATTTTTAGCCTGGTTCATCGACATGCTCACACCTACTTTCAGGGCGCTGGTCATCTGGTTGTCGAAGTTGACACGGCCCTGGTAGCGGGCGAAGTCGTTATTAACGATATAAGACTGCTGCTGATCATATCCCAGGCTCACATAGTAGTTGCTTTTTTCTGTGCCGCCGCTGAGCGAAACGTTGGCATCGCTGCCTACCGCATTGCGGGTCACTTCGTCCAGCCACCGGGTGTTTACGCCTTTGGGGAATTGGTAGTTCAGCGGACGGTAAAAAGGATTCCCTGCTTTGCCGATAGAGTCTTTCAGGGCAAACAGCCGGGTATAGAAATCGGCGTACTGGTCGCCTGTCATGAGGGACGGTAGTTTACGGGGGGCTGCGATGGAAGCGCCCAGCTGCACGTCTACCCGCGATTTACCGCGTTTCCCTTTTTTAGTGGTGATGAGTATCACGCCGCCGGAGCCGCGGGAGCCGTAGATGGCGGTGGAATAAGCATCTTTCAGTACTTCGATGGATTCAATATCATCAGGATTGAGGGTGGCCAGCGGGTTCTTCTCGAAAGTGGTCGGCTGACGGTATTCATTCACCACCTGGTTACCTCCGAAGCTGAAGCCTTGTGAGGCGCCTTTATTATAATCCACGGTGTTGAGGTTGGGATCGATGCCGTAGATGGGTACACCGTCCACCACGATCAGCGGCGTATTCCCGTTGGCGTTAAGGGTACTGATACCACGGATGGTGATGTTGCTGGCAGCTCCGGGCACGCCGCTGGAGGGCGCGATGAATACGCCGGGCAGTTTACCCACCATGGCTTCATCCACGGAGATGGGCATCTGGCCGGGCAATTCGCTGGCTTTGAAGCTGGTTACCGAGCCGAGGAGATTGCGGCGTTCCTGTACACCGTAACCGATCACTACGGTCTCGGTTAAACGGGAAGCTTTCACCACCAGGGCTACAGGTACCGCTGCCACAGCGGCGGACGTCACCTTCACGGCGGGTTTTATTTCTTCCTGGTAACCGATAAAAGAGTACTGAAGCGCATAATTACCGGGAGGCAAAACCAGTTCATATTCCCCTTCCGGATTGGAGACGGCATAATATTTAGCGCCGGCCACGCGCACGGTCACTCCTGGAACGGGATTACTGGTAGCGGCATCTGTTATACGGCCACGGATTTTACCGGACGACGTTGTGGCCATCGCCGGTACTGACGGCTGTTTCACGATCAGGTAAACACCGTTTTTAGACTGGAAAGTAAATGCTGTTTTCCTAAGGAGGGCTGCCAGCACCTTCTCCAGCGGTTCATTGACAAAATGTTGTTTATCGATCCGGTATTGGGACAATTCCTGGCTGTCGTAGCCGAAAGACAGGTGGTAGCTGCGTTCCAGTTTTTTAAGACAAGACGCCAGCGTTTCATTTTCAAAAGCAGCGGTAACGGCGACCGGCTGCACGGACTGACTATATACCTGTGGAGAAAGGAAGCTGATATTTCCCAGTGAGAACACTGTGAACGCGACGCTCCATCTCACTAAGCTCCGTATATACGTTAGCGAAAGCGATTTTTGCATATCTTTGGTTGATTTTAGTGTTTTACTAAATGCATACAAACATTGTATGATCCAAACCGTGTCTGCTGCAACAGACGCGGTTTTTTTTTTGTACACATATGGTCATAGCGGCGCCAGGGATGATCTGACTGCTGTCATCCCGGTGTTAATAGCTGGTGCAACCTCCTGGGTGCTACATTAGTTTTTGCGGTGAATAGTAATCTCGTTGTCCTTTATATCATATAGTATCGGATGTATACTGCTGATGATGTCCAGTACTTGTGTGACCGACAGTTGTTTACTGCATCGCAGGGTATATTCGAATGTTTTCATCTCCGCCGGATTATACCGGATGCGCACGCCGTACTGGTTTTCCAGGGTGAGCGCCACTTCAGCGAAGCCGGCTTGCGACAGGCTGATCATACCGTTGGCCCATTCGTTGATCTGGTCGTTTTCCACGGTGGATTTCATGTATTGCTGCGCAGAACGGCTGTAGGTCAGCTGGTCGTTGGCGCTGAGCACATCGAGGCCCGTCTGATGGTGGAGTACTTTCACCATGCCTGTTTTCACCGTCACCTGCGTTTCATCCAGGGTGTTATAGGCTTTCACATCGAAAGAGGTACCCAGCACCTGTACATTCAGTTCCTGCGTATGCACTTCAAACGGATGCTGTGCATCCGGGTGTATGTCAAAGAATCCTTCCCCTTCCAGCTCCACCGTTCTCACCTCGCTGAAGGTGCGGGGATATTTTAGTTTTGCGCCCGCGTTGAGCCATACCAGGGAGCTGTCGGGTAGCATCAGTTGCCGTTGCTGTCCCGGACCTACCTCCACCAGCAGTAGGGTGTGCTGCTGCCGGTAGTCGTGCCATAACCAGGCACTTACCGATACCACGGCGGCCAGCAGGCCGGCGGCGGCCCACCACTTCTTATAGAAGGGTACTATCCTGCCTTCCGTCACAACAGGCGCCGTATCCAGCTGATCATGGATATGCTGCAGCATCTCTGTGCGGAGCTGCTGCCGGTGGCTTTCATGACGGAACGCTGTACTGTCCTGCATATCCTGGGATTGATACCATTCATGCAGCCATTCCAGTTCTTGTGGAGTACAGGTGCCGGTTTCGAGCCGTGTGATGATCGCTGCTATTTTTTCCTGGTCGTGCACGTTTTTAACCGTTTTCTATAGTAATGACACCGCTCAGAAAAGAAGGTACTAAAGGGGAGAAAAAAATTTTTATTTAAACCCGGCGAGGGCGTCTTTCAGGCGCTTCAGCGCCGTGGTGAGCTGGTTTTTGATGGTCTGCTGGGAAACGCCCAGCTGATCGGCCATTTCCCGGACAGAAAGCTGTTCCTGCCGACTGAGGAGATATACCTGGCGTGTCTTTTCCGGCAGGGCGGCCACCGTCTGAGCGATGATCTGCTGTATTTCCGCCAGGGCGAGGCGGTCGTCCGCCCGGTCAAATACCGCCGGCGGGATAGCGGAAAAGATATCGAGGTGTTTCTGGTAGTTGAGGTGGCTGCGGAGGTGATTAAGCACCCGGTATTTCAGCGCCACATGCAGGTATGACCCCAATGGCCCTTCAATCCGCAGCTCCCGGCGTTTATGCCATAGCGCTACGAAAACTTCCTGCAGACAATCTTTGGCATCTGCTTCCTGCTGCAATCTGGCATATGCGGCCATATAAAGCTGTTCCCAGTAGCGGTGATACAGTTCATCAAAGGCGGCCCTGTCATTATATGCCTGCATACGCTCCAACAACGCGGTATCCGGCAAGTGCTTCAAACAAGAAAGGTTTAGCCATAAAAATAAAAAAAAGCCTTTTACATATGCAAGCCCACCAGGAAAATATTAAAATCCTATTTTTACAGCGAGACAAAACAGGAACCCATGCCCAAGCTCCCTACAGACCTGGCCCACCTGCTGACAGACACCACCTCCGAGCCCGTTACCATCGGTTATTCGGCCGCCGCCGTGTACCGCTACACCAGCGCCCACAGCGTGTTTTACCTGAAAACGCAGGCTTCCGGGCAGGGACTTCGCCTGGAATACGACGTACTCACCTGGCTACAGGACAAACTCCCCGTACCAGTAATACAATACTTCGGCACGCACGACGGCATCGATTACCTGCTCACCACCGCCGTAGACGGCGACATGCTCTGTGCCGGCCACTACCTCGACAACCCCGAACTGACGGTCAAGCTATTGGCAGACGGCATACAACTACTCTCTGCACTACCCATCCACGATTGCCCCTTCGACAACAGCCTCGACAAGAAACTGGCAGCCGCGGCGTATAATGTACAACACGGACTCGTAGACACCTCCGACTGGGAAGGCCATAACCACTTCCCTACCCCACAGGCACTGCTGGATCATCTCATTGCAAACAAGCCAGCGCACTACACGCCGGTATTCACGCATGGCGATTACTGTCTGCCGAATATCTTCGGTAAACAGGGACAGGTGAGCGGGTTCATTGATATCGGCGGCGCAGGCGTGGCGGATATTTACCAGGATATTGCGCTGTGTGTAAGGTCGCTGAAGCATAATTTCGGAACCGATGACTATGCGGCGGGGTTGTTTGAGAGATTAGGGAGGGAAAGGGACGAGGAACGGGTGGCGTATTATGTGATGCTGGATGAATTGTTTTGAGAGGCGGTGTAAAGTAAGCTGTGTCAACGTTTCCAGGGTAGTATTACATAAAGTGTGTCACAGTGATTAAAGATTAAGTTTCAATCGATCACTAAATATAATTGATATTGCGCCAATGTCTGATTCCAGTTGTGTACTGGCTTGTTCCACTTGGCACATATATTCTCCTGGACAAGGAATAAGAGTTTCATAAGGGCGTCTTCCGATTGGAAGGCGCCTTTTGATTTTGTAACAGCACGAAGCCGCCGATGGAATCCTTCAATAATATTGGTTGTATACATGATTCGGCGGATGTCTTTGTTGTACTGAAAATAGCTACTGAGTCGTGGCCAGTTCTTTCGCCAGGATTCGATCACCTTGGGATATCGGGTACCCCAGTTAGATTCCAGTTGATCAAGACTACGCTCTGCCTGGTCAGCGGTACTCTCGACAGATCTCAGCTACGGACACTTCCGACTCTTGTCCCTTCAGGATTCAGAATGCCGATGATTTGGCTTTCTGTGAATTTTGACTTTTTCATTTCCTTTAAAATTAAGCGTTTTTATATTTTTGATCGCTATCTTTTAAAGGTGAGCTTACACCCCGTCTTTGCCAAACAGGGACTTACCAGAGCGCAATTACTCCAATGTCTTCCGTTTGAGTTCTTCGTAGTCAAATTTTCCATTTTGTTCCATAAAAAAACTGTATTAAGGGTCTTAATTTTTTAGCCTTTGACACAATCCATTTTACAGTCTCGACAATATACCTACGGCTTTTGCTTATATTGTAGAACAAACCAGTATTATAAACAATCCCTAGATTGATACAAATACAGTAACAATTGTATTATATTGGTCAACCCAAAGCTGTAACCCTAAACAATCCACATCATAAACATCTTGCTCACTTCCATCAAAAAAGTAAACCTTTTCCATCTTAATATTAGACACAGCAATTTTAAATACAGCCCAAAAATCTTCAATATTCATTCCTATCAACATCTGCCCTTCTAAAAAACAATCACTTCTACAAGATATAGATTCAATAATACTATCAGATGTATATATATCTATCCCCCCCCCCCTGTAGCTATATGTGTCCCAACTTTCGCCATCTCCTTTAGGATAAAAATTAAAGTTATCTCCATCCAGATACCTTGATATACTTGTATTGAATTCAAACTGACCAACACGTTTGAAAGGAATTATTTCATACATACATTATCGTTTATTTGCTCTGCTATGTTCCTCTCCTTTTGCTTTCTGTGCCGCATCTCTTTGAACATTTTTAATCTTCTGTTCTATTTGCTTTTTCTCTCTTCCTGTGGCAGTCTTTAACTGTTCTCTATATTGCTCTATTTGCTTTTCCGCCTTCGACTTTGCCCTACCCCCGTCGCCATGCCTTTCATTTTTGGAACTTCCTCCATTAGGCTTAGGAGCATCCGGCGTTGTTGTTGACTCCATTTTCTCCAACTTCTCAGCCAGCTCAGGAGATACTTTCGGCTTCGCCTTCTCATCAATGGCTTTCTCTGGCACTGGAAGTCGAACTGCAGTTTCATCTTTAGCAGCAGGCGCTACTTCTTTATCCTTAGGCTTAGCTCCGTTTTTACCAGTTGCTTCTGATAATAAATTCATTGCAGTACTTAATGTAGCATGTGCACGATAACCAAACCAAAGAGCTTCTCCAAATTCAATCACAGCTACTACTATAGGAATCACAATTGGTATTCTTCCATCAGGATCACTAAACCTAACGGGATTGTTATACGCAAAATGGTAGGGCGTATAATCTTCCTGATTATTTTCTATTAATGGATCTATCTGTATAAACCTTCCTATTTGCTGATCATAAGTTCTTGCATTGAAGTCGAACCATTCTAACCCGCTACCGTCACTGAACTCTTTGAACTGCAACTCATTTCCGTTATACTTCCTACGATTCTCCGGATAGTTCTTCCCCACCAACGCATTCGAACTAATCCCCGCCATCGTCAGCCCAAATGGATAATAATGCGTCTCCTCCAGCACCGGGCCACTCATTTGCGCTACCATCAGGTTATCAAAGAACACCTCTTGCGTACTTTCATTACTGGTGTAAACATACAAAAATCCGCTCTTTTCCATGACCATCTTATCCTGAGAAAGTGTCTGCAACTGATCAGGCTCGGCTTTCACCTGCTTCACTCCGCTGTTTTGCTCTACCATTTTAAACTGATCATCGAACAAAACGTAGTTCAGATAAGCTTTCGGCTTACCGGGCTGCTGATCGGGGTTCTTCTCTTTCAGCTGACGATAATCATGATTGTAAAAATTGGCATTGAAAGGCGTGCTCGCCACTGATGCAGGAGCGCCGTGTGTAGCGTCCGTGGGGGTAGCACCACCAAATGCATTGAGCAGGTCCGCTAACATATTCTCGGCGGGAACAACGGGGTTATTCTTGTCAACCGGACCGTTGGATTTATAAAAAGCCTTGCTGCTCAACTGGATAGTATCACCCGCCATTACCCTTAACACCAGCGAAGGGCCGATCTTTTTCCCAGTGCCGGTAGCGGTCAATTTAGCGACAGATTCATTTTTACCGGCGCTTTCGTCTGCCGGGTACCCTACTGGTTTATTACTCCGGGTATTGTCGATATTACTGAACAACAGGTTCTCTGTCGCTGCATTGGGCGTTTCCATGGTAGCGGCATACATGGTGAAGTTCGTCTGCTCCGTGAGTACCAGCCGGGTGTTGCCCAGATGGTCTTTTACAAAATAGTCGTAGACAAATGTCGGCGCCTGACCCGCCTGGTAAACAGTCCGAATCCGTCCTTCTTCATGTCCGGCAAAACGCAGACTGTCATTTTCATAGACAAAGCCGCCCAGGTAGTCTGTGGTGGTCACCTTAGCGGTTCCGGTAGTATTATCGGTAACGATCTTACGGACCTTATTACCACCCGCATCGTACATAAACCGTATATTTCCCTTCCCGGTAACGGTTATCAGTTCCGGCAGGTTAAGGTAGTTGTAGCTGATGGATGCGATTTGTTTATTCCCGTCACGGGTAAGGTTACCCACTCCGTCATAGGCATAATCAACGCCATCCGTCTGGCTATCGGTAAAATCACCCAGGCCGGTTTTAGCCCTTACCGTATCATAGACCGATTTCAGCTGGTTGCTGTTGTCATTATAACGGTAGCTCAATTTATCTACATCTCCTGCCGCATTATTCACCTGGCCGCGTTGTTTCATTGCCAACAGGTTACCATTGGCATCATAATTTATATTG
>NZ_FUWZ01000014.1 GCF_900167135.1 Chitinophaga eiseniae
AGGCAGGGAAAGTGAGTATCCTGCAGCTTACGCCCTCTCGTTTGGGCCAGCTGGTAGAAAGCAGCCCGGAAGGGATGCTGGCGCTGAAGGAACTGAAGTGGTTGCTGGTAGGAGGGGAAGCGCTGAGTGTGCCGCTGTATGAACGCCTGCAGGAGTTGACAGGCACCCGTGTGCTGAACATGTACGGCCCTACAGAGGCGACGATCTGGAGCAGCAGCCTGGAGTTGCACGGCAGCGCAGGGTTAACAATAGGCCGTCCGTTGCAGCATGAATACATATATATAACAGACGACCGTTTGCAGCTGTGCGCAGTTGGTATCACCGGTGAAATATGTATAGGAGGCGCAGGCCTGGCGCGGGGCTACCTGGGCCGTCCTGAGCTAAGCGCGGAGAAGTTTGTTCCTGATCCTTACCGGGCGGGCGAACGGCTGTACCGCACAGGCGACCTTGGCCGCTGGCTGCCGGATGGAACGATCGCTTTTGCAGGCCGTCGCGACGACCAGGTAAAGGTGCGTGGTTACCGTATTGAGCTGGGGGAGATAGAGCGTGCGTTGCAAAGCCATTCTGCTGTAGATGCAGCAGTAGTGCTGGTAAAAGCGGCTGCGAATGGAGAACCCGAACTGGTAGCCTACGTGGTAGGAGCCCAGGCTCTGCAGGCGGCAGCGTTACGGGCACACCTGCAGCGGCAGCTGCCTGTTTATATGCTCCCTGAGCACTATGTTCAGTTGGAATCTTTTCCACTCAATGCCAGCGGGAAAGTTGACAGGAAACGTCTGCCCGCTCCCGGAGGCCTTGGCTTGTCTGCAGGCAGGGAATATCTCCCGCCGCGTAACGCGACGGAGGAAAAGCTGGTGCATATTTGGGAGCAAATCCTGGGACGCAGCGGCATCGGCGTAAAAGATAACTTTTTTGAATTGGGAGGCCATAGCCTGAAAGCGACCCGTCTGATGGGCCGCCTGTTCAGGGAATTTGGGGTAAAGATCTCCCTGAAGGACATATTCTCTGCCGCCGTGCTCGAAGAACAGGCTCAGCTCATAGACAGCACTCATAAAGAAAATTATACTGCCATCGCAACGCTGGAAGACCGGCCAAGCTACGTCCTGTCCTCTTCCCAACGTCGTATGTGGGTGTTGAGCCAGTTTGAGGAAGGCAGTGTGGCCTATCATATGCCGGGAGTGTATGTCATTAAAGGCCGGTTGCAACCGGATTTGCTCACCGCTGCGTTTAACGCGGTGATAGCACGTCATGAGATCCTGCGTACGGTGTTTAACAGTGATGAGGAAGGAGAGATAAGACAGTTTGTATTACCGCCATCCGGCGACTTTAAGATATTATTCAAGGATGTGCGCAGTCAGGGAGCTGGCTTGCCGGGATTAATCGACCGTTTCTGTAACGCACCTTTTGACCTCGCTGCTGGTCCGCTATTACGGGTAGCCGTATACGAGATCGCTGATGAAACAGCTGTGATGTCGTTTGTAATGCATCACATTATCAGCGATGGATGGTCCCTGGGAGTGTTGATACGGGAATTGTTGCAGATTTACGCACAGGGAACGGCTGCGGGCCTGACGTCCTTGCCTGTCCAGTATAAAGAGTATGCCGCATGGCAGCAAGCCCAGCTCTCAGGTCCGGCATTGGCCGCGCACAGGTCCTGGTGGTTGTCGCAGTTTGAAGGTGAGTTGCCGGTACTGGAACTTGTTCCTGATAAGCCGCGACCTGCTGTGAAAACATATAGGGGCGGACTGGTAAACCGGCAGCTGGATGCAGCTGTTGGCAACCTGTTGTCAGCACAGGCACAAGCCGCAGGCTGCACCTTGTTTATGGGGCTGCTGGCCGCGGTGAATGCCTTGTTGTACCGTTATACCCGGCAGGAAGACATTATCATCGGCAGCCCGGTGGCAGGCAGAGAGCATAGTGACTTCGAAGATCAGATCGGGTTCTATGTGAATACACTTGCCCTCAGGTTACGCTTTTCCGGCAATAACAGCTTTCA
Source organism: Chitinophaga eiseniae (assembly GCF_900167135.1). GTDB lineage: Bacteria > Bacteroidota > Bacteroidia > Chitinophagales > Chitinophagaceae > Chitinophaga > Chitinophaga eiseniae. Next base: position 1,994 of record NZ_FUWZ01000014.1, read on the forward strand.
GGAGCTCCTGGGTATCGTACGGGAGGTTACCCTCCAGGCATACGGGCACCAGGTTTATCCTTTCGATGAACTGGTAGAGGATCTGCAGCTGCAACGGGATATGAGCCGTCACCCTTTGTTCGACGTTGTTGTGCTGCTACAGGATGCTGAGCTTGCGCCAGCGCTCGATCATACGCAGGTCAATGGCATTTCGCTGCACCCTTACAAAGAAAGGCGTAATACCGCAAGCAAATTTGATCTGTGCTTCATCTTCGAGCCGGCCGGTGAACAGATAAACCTTAACATAGAGTACAGCAGTGATATTTACAACGCTTCGACCATAGAAAGACTGGGGCTGCATTTTGAGCAGCTGCTAACAGCTATGCTTGCAGCCCCGGCAACGGCTATAAAACAGTTGTCGTGTTTAACGACGGAAGAAGAACACCGCCTGTTAAAAGGCTTCAATAATACCGCGGTTGATTACCCGTCGCATAAAACCCTGGATGCCCTGTTCGTTGAGCAGGTGGCGGCTACGCCCGCCAAAACAGCCCTGGTGTTCGGGTCCGCTGCGTATAGTTATAAAGAGCTGGACGAGTTATCGAACCGCTTCGCTAATTTCCTGCAGCAACAATGCCGGATAATGCCGGGCGATCTGGTGGGCGTTAAGCTTGATCGGAGCGAATGGCTGATCGTCGCCATATTAGGTATATTGAAAGCCGGCAGTGCTTATGTGCCATTTGATCCCGTATACCCGGAAGACCGTATTGCCTTTATGCTGGCGGACACCGGCTGTAAGCTGGTGATCGCTGCGGAAGAACTGGAAATGTTCCGCGCAACCGCCGGCTGTTATAGCACCTTTAGCCCGGTCAGCGTGCAAACAGCCCAAAGCCTGGCTTATATCATGTATACCTCCGGATCTACCGGAACGCCTAAAGGTGTCATGGTAAGCCATCGTAACATAGTGCGCCTGGTAATGTCTTCCGGTTATGCCGACCTCACCGGGCAGCGCGTATTATTGTCTACAGGCGCGGTATCTTTTGATGCCACCACTTTCGAATATTGGGGTATGCTGCTAAATGGTGGTAAACTGGTGCTGTGCAGTCAGGATGAGCTGCTGGATGAGCAACAGATGGCGAAGCTGATCAACAACCACCAGGTGGATATAATGTGGTTTACGGCAGGCTGGCTGCATCAACTGATAGATAAGGACATTACAATATTTGCAGGGCTGAAGACCATCATCGCCGGTGGCGATAAGTTATCCGCCCTGCATATCAACCGCCTGCGCAGGCACTATCCCGCCATGCAGGTCATTAACGGATACGGACCTACCGAAAATACGACGTTCTCGCTTACCTATACGGTGCGTACGGTGATGGCCGATATACCACTGGGCCACCCTGTTAGCAATAGTACCGCTTATATACTTGACGAAACCCTGCAACTATGCCCCATAGGTGTGGTAGGCGAGATTGTAGTAGGCGGCGATGGTCTGGCGCAAGGTTATCTGAACCGCGATGAACTCACAACGGAAAAATTCATCAGCAATCCATATGCTCCCGGAGAACGCCTGTACCGCACCGGCGATCTGGGGCGCTGGCTGCCGGATGGCACTATCGCATTTATGGGCCGCCGCGATGACCAGGTGAAGATCCGTGGTTACCGCATTGAATTAGGTGAGATAGAACACATCATGCAACAACATCCCGGTATATCGGCGGCAGTGGTGACGGTAAACAGCGCCGCGGGCGATAAGGAGCTGGCCGCCTATTTTACCGGCGAGCCAGGGCTGGACGTCGTTGTCATAAGAGCCTGGCTGGGTAAACAGCTGCCGTCTTATATGCTGCCGGACCATTATGTGCAGCTTGAAGTGTTTCCCTTAACACCCAATGGCAAGGTCGATAAAAAACGGCTTCCCGCTCCGCAAGGGTTAGGCCTGGCTACCGGCCGTCAGTATGTAGCTCCTCGTAATGAAACAGAAGAAAAGCTGGTCACCATATGGGAAGAAATACTGGGCCGCACCGGCATAGGGGTAAAGGACGACTTTTTTGAACTGGGGGGACACAGCCTCAGGGCTACGCGGCTGGCCGGTCAGCTGCATAAGGTGTTTGAAGTGAAAGTATCCCTTAAAGAGCTGTTTGCAACGCCGGTATTGGAAGATCAGGCCGCAATGCTGTTCAGTACGCATCGAACATCCTCCGGCGGCATTATGCCGGCGCCGGAGCAAGGCAGTTATGTGCTATCCTCCTCCCAGCGCAGATTATGGCTTCTCAGTCAGCTGGAAGAAGGCAGTATCGCTTATAATATTCCAAGTGTGTACGTGTTCTCCGGCGAGCTGAAGTTATCTTCCCTGGACCATGCCTTCAATGAGCTGATCCGCCGCCATGAGATCCTGCGTACCGTTTTCAGGGAAGATGAGACAGGAGAAGTACGACAGTTTATAATGCCTCCGGACGCAGCTCCGGCTCGTATCAATTGCGTCGATCTTCGGGGCGCTGATGAACAGGCGCAGCGGGTGAACGACCTGGTAACCACGGGAACACGGCAGCCGTTCAACCTGGAAGAAGGACCCCTGGTAAGGTTAGACCTTTACCAGACAGACGAAAAACGTTGGGTTTTTGCCTGTACCATGCACCACATTATCAGTGACGGATGGTCGATGGATATACTGATCCGTGAGCTGCTGCTGATGTATAACAGTCACTCGCAGCAAGAGCTGCATGAACTGGCGCCACTGGACATTCAATATAAGGATTACGCCTGCTGGCAACAGGCGCAGCTTGAAGAGGGTATGCTTGCTGCTGACCAGGTGTACTGGCTGCTGCAATTTGAAGGAGAGCTGCCCGTGCTTTCGCTGCCTACCGACTATCCGCGCCCGGCCATACGGAGCTATAGCAGCGGCGTAGTATGCAGGCAGCTGCCTGAGGACCTGGTGCAGGCGTTGCACCAGCTCTGCCGGCAACAGGGCGTTACATTATTCATGGCTTTAACCGGCTTGGTGAACGTCCTGCTCCACCGTTATACGCAACAGGAAGATATTATTATTGGCACTCCCGTCGCCGGAAGAGAGCAGGCAGCGCTAATGGACCAGATCGGGTTCTATGTGAATACGCTTGCCCTGAGAACAAGGTTTGATGCTGGCGAGACTTATACTGCCTTACTTGAGCGCATAAGGGAGATAACACTGGCAGCCTATGAGCACCAGGCATATCCGTTGGATGAACTGGTGGAACAACTCCATCTGCAACGGGATATAAGCCGTAACGCGCTGTTCGATGTAATGTTGACATTGCGGCAGCGTGACGGGGCTGTAGTGAAGCCGGAGCATGGCTTGCGTGGACTGCAGGTGCATCCTTACGAGAGCGGCGCGCTGGAAGTAAGCAAGTTTGACATCACCTTTGAGTTCATTGAAAGCGGAACAGCGCTGGCGGTGAACATAAAATACAATAGTGACCTGTTTCTTGCCACCACTGTAGCGCATATGGCAGGGCACCTGGAACAGTTGCTGCGTGCCGTAACGTCGCATCCCGGCACAGCTGTCAACAGACTGCGTTACCTGGACGAAGCGGAAGAAACAACCCTGCTCACAACATTTGGCAGTAGCAGCAACAGCTATGACCGTACCGCCAACATTGTATCCCTGTTCGAAGCGCAGGTGCGTAAGGCGCCCCACCATACCGCCCTCGTGTTTGAAAGCCGTACCCTTACCTACACAGCGCTGAATGCCTATGCTAACCGGCTGGCGCATCTCCTGCTGCAATACCATCAGCAGGGCGCAGATAATATGGTCGGTATGCTCCTGGACCGTTCCATGGAAATGCTGGCGGGCATGTTGGGTATTCTTAAATCAGGCGCGGCTTATGTACCTGTTGACCCGGAATTTCCGGAAGCCCGTATTGCTTACCTGCTGCAGGACAGCGGTATAAAGGTGCTGCTCACGCAAAGCCGTTACCTTCCGCTAACAGCAGGTTTCAAGGGTACAGTGATATGTCTGGATGATAACGGGCATATAGATGATATGCCGGCGGATAATCCTGCCGCTGACCTGTCGCCTTCCAGCCTCGCTTATCTCATTTACACGTCCGGGTCTACAGGTAGGCCTAAAGGCGTCATGATCAGCCATGCTGCATTGGTGGATTACACCTATGGATTGCTTGCACGAACAAATATCGGGGAATGCCGCAGCTTTGGCCTGGTATCTACCATTGCCGCCGATCTGGGCAATACCGTGATTTATACATCTCTCCTTACAGGAGGATGCCTGCATATTTATTCCAGTGCAGCCGTAATGAGCGGGGAAGAGCTGTTTGCATCCCCGGTTGATTGTATAAAGATCGTGCCTTCGCACTGGAAAGCCCTGCAACAGGCAGGTGCTGTGTTTGCGCCGCAGAAATGCCTGATCTTCGGCGGTGAGCAGCTCACCGCCGACGTATTGGCCCTCTTGCATAACAGTAGGGCCACCTGCCGGGTATATAATCACTATGGGCCTTCGGAAACAACGATCGGGAAACTGCTTAACCCTGTGTCTCTGACGGGCGCCTATGGCACTATTCCGCTTGGGTCGCCATTCTGCAACGCTTTTGTTTGTATCGTGGACCCGCTGTTGCAGTTAACAGGTATTGGTGTTGTCGGCGAAATATGTATAGCCGGCGATGGCCTTTCCCGCGGTTACTTCAATCGGGACGAGCTTACTGCGGAAAAGTTTATCCCTAATCCTTTCCGCCCGGGGGAACGCATGTACCGTACAGGAGATCTGGGCCGATGGCTGCCCGATGGCACTATCGCCTTTATGGGGCGCAACGACGACCAGGTAAAAATACGGGGATATCGTCTGGAGTTGGGAGAAATAGCCGCCGCCATGCAGCATCATACGGATATCGATGCTGCCGTAGTGGTTGCACGCAACAATGCAGTGGGCGAAAAAGAACTGGTCGGCTATTTCACCGGTACAACTGTAGCGGACCCGGGTGCATTGCGCACCTACCTTGCGCAACACCTTCCTGCCTATTCGGTGCCTGCTTATTTCGTACAACTGGAAGCGCTCCCGTTAACACCAAACGGTAAAATAGACAGGAAACGCTTGCCGGTACCGGAAGATTTTGGGCTCGCAGGCGCCCGGCAGTATGTGCCGCCTGTAACACCGGCAGAGAGGCTGCTTGCAGGCGCATGGGAAGATGTGCTGAACCGCCGCAGTATCGGCATACACGATAGTTTTTTTGACCTGGGAGGGCATAGCCTTTTGGCAGTGAAGCTGGTGAACCGCATCAACAGCATCACCGGCGCCGGTTTTAAGGTAAAGGATGTTTTTACCCACACTACCATCAGGGAAATGGCGATGCTGATAAATGCAGTGCAGCCAACAGACCATTTGTTTATCCCCGTGGCTGCCCCGGCGGCAAACTATCAGTTGTCTACCCACCAGCGCCGGCTTTGGCTCAGCTGCCAGCAGCACGGTAACACCGTGTCCTATAACATTCCCGGTGCCCTGCTGATGGAAGGGCCGTTGAATGTCGCAATGCTGAAAGATGCTTACCTGCTGCTCCGCGCCCGTCATGAAAGCCTGCGGACAGTGCTGGTCAATGAAGAGGGTATGCCCCGGCAGCAGGTGCTGGACGCCGGCGCTGCGGATTTTGAGATACAGGAATTTAACTATATGCCGGATACAGCTTCCCTGAACGGATTGGTAAAACAGGAGAGCGGGATAGCCTTCGCGTTGTACGGCAGGGAGTTGGTCCGCGTCCGGATCATATGTTTCCCTGACAACCGTTTCCTGTTGCTGGTGGTGATGCATCATATTATCAGCGATGGCTGGTCGATGGAGCTTTTTATCAGGGAATGGATAACGCTGTACGCATCCCTTCACCAGGGTCGTCCGGCGGCCTTGCCTGCTCTGCCTTTACAGTACAAGGATTATGCGGTATGGCAACAGGAGTATATGCAGTCACCTGCCTATGCGAAGGCCGCCGGCTATTGGCAGCAAAGGCTGTCGGGCGCCCTGCCGGTATTGCACTTGCCTTTCGCGCTCGCGCGCACGGCAGAAACTGGCCAGGAAGGGGACGTGTTCCACTTTACGCTTGATGACGGGCTGTATACAGGGTTGCAACAGCTGGCGGTTGCCCAACAGTCTACTTTGTTCACGGTGCTGTTTAGCGCATTTAACGTATTGCTGCATCATGTCAGCGGCCAGCAGGATATCATCCTTGGCACCTCTGTGGCTGGCCGCGGTCATGAAAGTCTGGAAAAAATCATCGGCTTTTTTGTGAACACGGTTGCGGTAAGAACAAACCTGGATGGAGGCGAGGAATTTGTGGGATTGCTTAGCCGTACAGGCGCGCAGCTGTTGCAGGACTTTGAACACCAGGATATGCCGTTTGAAGAACTGGTGACCCACTTGCAGTATGAGCGGCAGCCGGGGGTGAACCCCGTTTTTCAGGCGAGGTTCGTGCTGAACAATGAGCGGGAAGAGGAGCTGTCGGGGTTACAGGCGCTCGGCATTGATGTGAAGGCTATCGGAGAACGGGAGGTGAGCTCCAAATTCGATCTGAGCCTGGTCATGCGTCCCGGCCGGCACCTGTCAGGGATCATCGAGTATAAGTCACGGCTGTATAAACAGGAGAGCATCGCCCTGCTGTCGGCTGCATATTCGGAATTGCTTCGGGAAGTGGTAAAACAGCCACGCACGCCGGTAAGCGCACTGGATACGTTCAATACCGCTTACCAACAGCAGCTGGACACGGCTAAAAAGGCAGCGAGCGACAGCCTGTTGAAAAAATTACAAACCCTTCAGAAAAAATAAAAAACTCAAATACCATGGCAACCTCTAAAAATAGCCTGCAGGAGCTTTTAAATACGGTTCCCAAAACAATAACGCCTAAAACACTGCAGACAACAGTAGAAAAGAAGGTGATCGGCAACGGGTATACCAGGCTCACCATATTAGAATCTGCGGACCCCCAGCTGGATATGGGAACATGGATCAGCGAAAATATGGATATGGTGACAGCAGCATATGATGAAAATAAAAACCTGCTGTTCAGGGGCTTTAAGCCCCTGGATGACAAAGCGGTGTTCCCGGCTATCGTACAACAGGTGTCCGGCAGCGAACTGCTGGATTATACGGAGCCTTCAACGCCGCGTACGCAGGTAGGCCAGAAAGTTTATACCTCTACTGAATTTCCCAACGAAGAATATATCGTACAACATAATGAACATTCGTATTCCAATCACTGGCCCCTGCGGATATTTTTCTATTGTGATATACCCGCCGAACAGGGCGGACAAACCCCTGTCTGCGACAGCAGGGCGGTATACAAGTTGATCAGTGAGCCCGTCAGAAAACAGTTTGAGCAAAAGAATGTCATGTATGTGCGCAACTTCAGCGAAGAACTGGATATCAGCTGGGAACACTTTTTCCAGACCTCAGATAAGGAAAAAGTAGCGGAATACTGTAAAGAGAAACATATTGAACTTGAATGGAAAGGTAGCGAAGAACTGAGGACCCGGCAACGATCACAATCAGTGCTGGCGCATCCTGTTTCCGGCGAAAAAGTGTGGTTCAACCAGGCACACCTTTTCCATGTCACCAATCTGAGAGATGAGGTCGCTGGTTTTTTAATTGATAATTACGGGGAGGAGAACCTGCCCAGGAATGCATATTATGGGGATGGAAGCAGCATCGCAAAAGAAACCCTGGAGGAGATAAAAGCAGCATACAGTCAGGCCATGTTCTCCTTCGAATGGAAAGCCGGCGATCTTATTATGTTGGATAACGTCCTGTATTCCCACGGCAGAAACCCTTACCAGGGAAAGCGCAGTATTCTGGTGGCTATGACCGACGAGTATCCTTCCCGCAAACAGGCTACCGCCACAGGCGCTATTGATCAGAAACAGGTCAGCCATTCAAGAAAACAGACGGCCTCGCATTATCTGAACAAATTGAGCAGCCAAACCGATGAAGCTGTGTTGAAATATAAACTGGCGCTGGCCAACCGGATGATGGCTGCTTTTAATCTCGAAGAAGGTGGTATCAGCGGGCATATCAGCCTTAAAGTGCCCGGCAGGGAAAATGCCTTTTGGGTGAACCCTTTCGGTATGCTGTCGGAAGAGGTAACGCCTGCTAACCTCATTATGGTGGATGAACAGGGAACAGTGCTGAGCGGGGACCATCCGGTGAATGTGGCCGGTTTTTGCATCCACGCCACTATTCATAAAATGTATCCGCATATTCATTGTATCGTGCACACCCATTCACCCTGGGGGACGGTATTCTCTACGCTGGACAGGCAGTTGCTTCCCCTGGACCAGAACTGTTGCATGTTCTTTGGTAATCATGCCTTGTTCAGGGAGTATAACGGGCCCGTAAACGACGCGGAAGATGCTGTAAAGCTGGCCCAAACGCTGAATGGACAAAGCGCAGTGATACTCGCTAATCACGGCGCCATTACCTGCGGCGATAATATTGAAACCGCTGTCATGTACATGGTGGCTTTGGAACGCGCTTTCCGTTTGAACATCATCGCAATGCAAACAGGCGAATATAAACTTATTGATGATGATGTGGCGCGTATGACAAAAGAGTGGATCGCTAATCCGATCGGTTTCAGTATCGAATTTGAAGCATTGCAGAGAAAGGTGGAACGTATGTACCCCGAGTTACTTAACTATAAACCCAGACAATAAAAAAAATATTATGAGCAGGCTGGAAGGATATGCATTGTCTCCGCAGCAGAAAGAGGCTTGGTTAAGCATAAAGGAAGGCTGCACCGGCAGGGTGCAAGCCGTTTTCAGGTGCGGGACCGCGCCCGATTGGGAAAAGATGTGCCGGGCCGTGAAAAAAGTACTGGAAGAAAACGCTGCGTACCGGTTGAAATTTGTACAGGTGCCTGGCGAGAGCGAACCAATACAATTGCGGGTAGAAGATGACCAGGTAAAATTTGAATTGATAGAAACGGAGGACATGGAGCAGGGAGCATCCATGATACATGGGGACAGCAACGGCGGCCCTTATCCCGATGAGGCGTTGCTTTATGTGTCGCTTTACCGCAACCCGGCAGGGGGCAACTGTCGGCTGGTGTTTTCTTCTTCTCCCTTATGCGCCGATGTATGGGGTGTTTATGTGCTGGCAATAAATGTTTTTGCTGCATATAATAACGCTGCCGCTTTACCGGAACCGCCAATAGACTACCTGCAGTTTGCCGGCTGGCAGAACGGGCTGCTCGAATCTGAGGATATGGCCGAAGGTAAAAGGCACTGGCAGAGCCGGACTTCGCACGGTAATCCCATGCTGCCCGATATCCTGTTCGCCGGAAAACACCATGACCGCACTGCTGATGTACGCACGCTGAGCTGCTTACCGGATAATGAACTGGTAACGGCCTTGCAGCAGCATGCATCTCCTGAATCATTGATGGCAGCCTGTTGGTATATGGTACTGTGGAAGTTGAACAACCAGGCTAATTTCCTCATGGGACATGTACACCATGGAAGAAGCTTTGAGCAGCTTTACCACCTGGTGGGAAGTTTTGCCAAAGTGTTGCCTTTACAGCTGAACATAAACGGGCATCTTCCCCTTTCTGCTGTCGTTCGCCACTATGAACAGGAACTGAGCCTGGCTGATACTCATAAAGAGGCGCTGAAGGAAGATGAGCATTATCACCGTTTTATAACTGACAGCCTGCCTTGCCGTTTTGCATACACGGATTATAACCAACTGGCGGCCGAGTTGCCTGTGCACCCCGCCTCTTTGCTGCAGGCCCGGCAGCTTTTACAGCTGCAGCTGGAAGTGAGCAGGATAGGGGACCAGTATCAGATGACACTGTATTATAACAGTCTGTCTTATACCGCCACTGATGCAGATTACCTGTTCCACGCGTGGCAGTCGGTGCTGCAGCAGGTCCTTACACAAGGAGAAAATATTATGGCAGCAAATATTGAGCTGCTGAATAACAGGTACCGCACGTTGCAGGACCTGTTCAGCGCGCCGGAGAGCATACCGCCGCAGGCAACAGACATCATCAGCCTTTTCAGGCAACAGGTAATAGCGCACCCGCAAAAAATGGCGGTAACGGACGGCGAGCGTTCCCTGTCATATGAAGCGCTGGACCGTCAGTCTTCTTTATTGGCGGGCTACCTGCTTCACAAGGGATATGTGACCGGTCATAAACACATTGGCGTTATCCAAAGGGAAAAGGCAGGAATGATCATATCGCTGCTGGCTGTACTAAAGGCGGGCGCTGCATATGTTCCCATTGACCCTGACGATGCGGTAAAACGGGTGCAGCATATTTTGGCCGATGCGGGCGTGAGCTGTGTCCTCACGGATTCTTCGCTGGCGGCAGTCGCCTCCGGTACGACGGCCGCACTGGTAGCGCTGGACCTGATAAACCCCGCGGAGGATGCTGCTGCGTATATTGAGCTGCCGGGTCGTACACCGCACACCCCGGCTTATGTGATTTATACCTCCGGTACCTCCGGCCTGCCGAAAGGTGTGGTGATCCCCGACAGCGCCCTGGTTAACTACGTCACCTGGCTGCAGCTGTTTGCCGGTGTATGCGCCGCTGATAGCTCCTTGCTGCTTTCATCGTATGCCTTCGATCTGGGATATACCGCCCTGTGGGGCTCTTTGCTGTCCGGAGGCGCCTTGCACCTGCTGTTTAAAGCGCAGGTACAGGATGTGGAAGCACTGGCTGCATATATTGCCGCTAACGGGATCAGTTTTATAAAAACCACGCCTTCATTTTTCAATGTATTGATACGCGCTGCCGGCGCGGGCCAATTGGCAACATCGGCGCTGCGATTGGTAATTCTGGGAGGAGAAAGCATTAATACTGAAGATCTGCAGTATCTCAATACACAGGTCAGCCCTGGTATTGCGGTCATTAATCATTATGGTCCAACTGAAACAACTATTGGCACTGTCGCTTATAAGGTCCCGCTGCAGGCGCTGGACGCCTACAAACGACGTCCTGTTATCGGTCGTCCTGTTTCAAACAACCGTGTGCTCATATTGGATACCGACGGTAAGCCCGTCGCCCCCGGTTTGCCCGGAGAAATATGTATTGGCGGGCATGGCCTGGCAATGGGTTACTTTAACAGGAATGATCTGACAAACGAAAAGTTTGTCGAGCATACCGTAGCTGGCGGACGTATTTATCTTACGGGCGATGCAGGCGCCTGGCTGCCCGATGGCACCATCCTGTTCCTCGGTCGTAAAGACGAACAAGTGAAGATCCGGGGGTACAGGGTTGAACCCGGGGAAGTTAAACAGGCTGTCGCCAGGTACCCGGGCATACAGCAGGTGGCGTTGACGGTAAAAGGAGAGGTGTATAACCGGCAGCTCTTTGCCTATGTGACGGCAGCAACGTCATTGGATACAGACAGCATAAAGACCTTCCTGAAGGAGGCGCTCCCGGATTATATGGTACCTGCTTATATCATGCAGGTGCAGGAAATACCTCTCACTGTCAATGGTAAGATCGACTACAGGGCCCTTCCTGACCCGGCCGCTGTGATGCCTGCTTCTGCCGCCAGGCCCAGGAACAGCCGTGAGGCAGGTATACTCGATGTCTGGCGCCAGGTGCTGGGAAATGGAAACATGGGTATCGACGACAATTTTTTTGACCTTGGCGGGCATAGCTTAAAGGCAATACAGGTGGTAAACCGCCTGCAGAAAGAGCTGAAGATCAAAACCAGCCTGAAAGATATTTTTGATGCACCTACTGTAAGGGCGTTTCACGATGCCACTAAAGAAGCGGATGAACAAACGTTTAAGTATATTGAAGCGGTACCGCGCAGATCACATTATGGTCTCTCCAATTCCCAGAAGCGGATATGGTTCACCAGCCAGCGACAAGGTTCAAGGAGCGTGTTTAATGTGCCGCAGCTTTGCCTGTTTAAAGGCGAGCTGAATACAGGCTGGCTGAAAAATGCTTTTATACAGCTCATTAATCGCCACGAAGCGCTGAGGACCGTTTTCAGACAGGTGAACGGAGAAGTGGCACAGGTCATACTCGATCCCGCTGAAGTGAACTTTTCCCTGCAGCTCCTTTCTGCTGCCGATAAAAGTGAAGCTGCGGAAATAATCAGCAGGGAGGCGATCGCACCGTTTGATCTGGAAAATGAGATCGGTCTGCGGGCAAAGCTGATCACCCTCGCCCCGGGAGAGCAGCTGCTTATGTTTACCCTCCACCATATTATCAGCGATGGTTGGTCAAGAGAAATCATCTACCGGGAACTGCTTCATTTTTATGAAGCGGATTATCACAACCGCCCTGCTGCACATACCCCGCTCCGTATACAGTATAAAGACTATGTGAGTTGGCATGAACAGGTATACCAGGAACAGGAGCCATTCTGGGAAGCTTTCTTTAAAGCAGGTATACCGGATAACAATTTCCCGTTGGATTATAGCCGCCCTAAGACACTCACCTTCGAAGGTAACGTGTGCGTGCAACAGATCAATACAGACAGCCTGTTGCAATTAAAGAAAGTAGTGAACGACCATAAGCTTACCCTTAACAGCCTGCTGTTGAGCGTGTATGGCCTGCTGCTGGGCGAATACTGTCAGCTTGACGAGGTAATGGTAGGCACCATCGTTTCCGGTCGCAGCCATATCGACCTGGAGGAAATTATTGGCGTATTCATCAATTATCTGCCCTTTAAGATCAAGATCAACAGCGCTGATGATTTTGTCACATATACCACTGCCGTTAATCAAAGCCTGATGGCTGTGTATCAACATCAGGAATACCCCTTCGATCTGATGGTGGAAAAATTCGGTGGCAGCATAAAACCCGGTCGTAACCCAGTTTTCGATACCATGATGATCTTTCATGAAGTAGGGGACCGAAAGCACCTGCAGGAGCTGCCAGGAAACATAAAAATTGAACAGTATGAGGAAAACGAACGGCAATACCTTTCCAAGCTGGACTTTAAAATAGATGTTGTTACCGGCGATGACGGCATATCGTTACGCCTGGAGTATAACAGCAACCTTTTCACCGCTCAAACGATGCAGTTGTTGCTGGAGCGATATACACAACTTCTGCTCGCAGTGGCGGCCCGGCCTTCGTCTGGCCTTGAAGAACTGCGGCTTATTCCGGCGGCAGAGCGTCTGCAGTTATCTGCCAGACAGGAGAAACAGGCCGGCGCCTCGTCCAATGGGCTCAGGATCATTGCCTCTTTTACCGCAGAACCCCTGGAAGAGCCACTGCAGTGGTGGCAGGAGGTTTTTGAGCAAGAGGCTCACATCAGTTTCGGCAACTACCATCAGGTCTTCCAGGAACTGATGTCTGCCACGCAACAACCCCTGAAAGGCCAGACCTTCATTCTGTTGAACAGGTTCGAGGATTATGTGCAAGGCCAGGAAGGTAGCAATGCCATCGCGACACTGGACATGGTGTACGATAAAATGACGCAGTTGCTCTCTGACCTTGCTCAATCCGTGCCGGTGGTCATGGTACTATTGCCGCCATCCGAGCATACGCAGCAGGGGAGCGCTGTTGCCCGTTATGTCAGCCGCCTGAACGAAAATTGCAGTAAGGTTTTTAAAGACAGGAGTAATGTTTATCTCTGTGATCTCAGGGACTACGCGCAGCTACACCCGGGACTGGCCATGTTTGATGACCTGAGTTACAGACAAGCGTATATCCCCTTTACTGATGAAGGTTTTTATTTTATTGCCTATAACATCAGCAGGGTACTGAGGGCCATTAAAGGCCACCCTTGTAAAGTAATCGCCCTCGATTGTGATAATACTCTCTGGAAAGGCATTTGCGGGGAAGATAACCTCGATGGTATCATCATAGACCAGGGACACCGTGCATTACAGCAGTACTTTGTCCAAAAGCATGCAGAAGGCTTTTTACTGGTGCTGCTGAGTAAGAACAATGAAAAGGATGTGTGGCAGGTGTTTGAACAGCACCCGGACATGGTGCTGAAAAAAGAGCATTTTGCCGGCACGCGCATTAACTGGCAGGACAAACCGGACAATATACTATCTCTGGCGAAAGAGCTGAACCTGGGAACCGACAGCTTTGCTTTTATTGACGACAGCCCCGTAGAATGCTTCCGTATGATGCAGGAAAGGCCTGAAGTGCTCACGCTTGAGTTGCCGGATGTTCATCACCATTTTGTGCCTTTTTTCCGGCAGGTAGTTGCCTTCGATAAGCTTAGGGTCTCAAAAGAAGATGCCGCAAGGAATGCTATGTACAAAGCGGAAGTACAACGGTCGGCATCATTGAAAGATACCGGGTTGACCGGGTTGCAGGAGCAGTTGCAGCTGGAGATGAGTGTTCGCCCTATGGTGGCTGATGAGCTGGAACGTGTGGCGCAGCTCACATTGCGCACCAACCAGTTTAATCTCAACGGTATCAGGAGAAGCATGCCGGAAATATCAGCACTGCTGGAAAATAAAGCCTGTACCTGTTATGTAGTGCATGTAAGAGACCGTTTTGGCGACTATGGCCTTACCGGTGTTGTCATATCGGAACAACGGTCGGACGAGCTTTTCCTTCACAATTTTTTGCTGAGCTGCAGGGTACTGGGGAGGGGAGTAGAGCAAGCCCTGCTACAGGTGTTCAAACATCTGGCGCAACAGTGTAATGTTACCGGTATTACGGCGGCCTTCAGGCAAACGATCAAAAATATCCCCTTCAGCGATTTTCTCGCCGCTGCCGGCTGGGTGAACGCCGGCCCGCATGGTGATGACGTTTTATATCGACTGACGCTTGAACAGGTGCCTGCGGATAATGGCAACATAGCCGTTTACATAGGTTCCGACCTGCCACCGAAGCCAGGGGATAGTATAGCACCGTCCGGAAGGGAAGCTGCCGCGCCTGATTTTGTATTTGATCATATAGGCGTCGCCGTTACTGATATGTCAGTTTGTGCCGCCTGGTTTGAAGCCCTGGGTTTTCAATGGGGAGAGGAGGTGTTTGATCCTTTACAGCAGTGTACGCTCAGGATGGGCACGCATCCGGCATGTTATAACATAGAACTGGTGGCGGGAGCAGCAGACGGGGCGCCTGTGGCCAACATGTTGCAACAGCGTTCTTTTCTGCCCTACCATGTCTGTTTCCGTGTAAGGAATCATCGCCATGCGTTGGATTACCTGGCTGCCATCCTCCCGTACAATGTCGTAAAGTCACCACAGCCCGCTGTGCTGTTCAATGGGCTGCCGGTATTGTTTATCTACCTGGAGGATGTTGGTTTGGTGGAGTTGCTGGAAGATCCCGGTATGAGTACTCAAAGCCCGTTGCCCGGCAATCTTTCTCCGGTAATACAGCTGTCAAGCAATAATACAGAACAAACCCGTAAGGCTTTCCGCTTGTTGGGCTTCGAGCCGGACATCATATCCGCTCATGACTCAGGGTTGCCTGCCGGCGCACTCAGGATGGTATGGGACACCTCCCTTTTTGATCCCGCGCAGTGGAGCGGCGGCGCCGGAGAATATATGCTTTTCAGGCCATTGGCAGATACACAGGAGCAGGCAGCCTGGATTTGGCGCAAGAACCTCTGCAACGAAGAACAGCTGCTGCATAAACAGGTATACAGGGCTCTCGAGTATGCTAACCTTGCCTACCTCAGGGAAACAAAGCAACAAAAGTTGCAGGTGCTGCGGGTAAACGAAGTCCTGGGGACGGCCGACGACGAGTTGGCGGTATCCCTTCTCAGCCTTTTCAGAGAATTGCTCAGGAATAATAAGATAGGTGTGAACGATGATTTTTTCCATTCCGGAGGCCACTCGATCAAGGCAGTGCAGTTGCTGTCGAGGATCTATGCTGCTTTCGGTGTCGAAATATCATTGGCGCGTTTCTTCGAGCTGGCCACGGTAAAACGCCTTACCGAACAAATCGTTCAGCAACGCCTCACAGCAAGCTGGATGCAAACTGCCATCGCTGAGAATGATGACAGGTTTGATGAAGTAGTGATATAATTTAAAAGAACAACGCATGGAGGCATTCTTTTCCTTACTGAGGGAACATAACATATATATCAGCATTGCGGATGGTAATTTATCCGTCAAATACCCAAAGGGTAATATCGATAAGGAACTGCTGGCCGAAATTAAAGCCAGGAAAGAAGATATCATCAGCTATCTGAACCAGGTAACAACCCGGCAACTGCAGATACCACTTGTGCAAGGGCAAAGCGGTTATGAGCTGTCATCCGCACAGGAGCGGCTGTATGTATTGAGCCAGCTGGAAAATAACACGGTCCCCTACAACATGTATGGCGCCTATATTTTTGAAGGCAGACTGGATACATCCGTTTTTTCCCGCGCTTTCCAGGCGCTGATCACGCGGCATGAAATTTTACGCACGGTGTTCAGGGAAGATGAGCAGGGTGAAATACGGCAGTTTATCCGTAGCGGCGGGGCCTCTGGTTTTGATATTGCTTTTCATGATATGCAGCATGCGCCACAACAGGTAGCCATACTGATAGAACAAAATATTGCAGCACCATTCGCACTTAACGAAGGGCCGCTCTTACGCGTGGCCCTCTGTCAGATCGCAGTTGATAAATGGGTGTTCAGCTATGTGATGCACCACATTATCAGCGATGGGTGGTCCATGGGCGTGTTCTTCAACGATCTGCTCAGACTCTACAACGGATTTACCGGCGGCGGCGAAGCATTGCCACCCCTGCGCATACAATACAAGGATTATGCTTCCTGGCAGCGTAGCCGTTTAACCGGCACGGGAACGGGCAAAGCCTACTGGCAGGAAGTGTTCAG
>NZ_FUWZ01000020.1 GCF_900167135.1 Chitinophaga eiseniae
TCGGCGGCGATACGATCCCCGATACTTTGCTTCAGAAGCTGTCGTCCATCTTCCGGAAAGCGGAGATCGTGGTTACCTACGGTCCTACAGAAGGAACGATCTTCTGCACGGCGGTAAGCTACGATATCAGCGCCGGTGTGTTGCCTGCCAGCGGAGCCTGCATAGGCCGGCCATTGCCCGGCAGCACCATCTATATACTGGACAAAGATCATCAGCTGTTACCGGCGGGTGTTATGGGGGAAATCTGTATCGGCGGCGCCGGCGTGTCCGCAGGTTATTTTGGGCAACCGGAGCTGACATCGGAGAAGTTTGTGCCCGATCCGCTTATATCGGGAGGCCGCATCTACTGCAGCGGAGATCTCGGGCGGTGGAATGAAAAGGGAGAGGTGGTGTTTATGGGCCGCCGCGACACGCAGGTGAAGATACGCGGTTTCCGCATTGAGACGGGCGAAATAGAACGTGCCCTGCTCAGTCATGAAGACATCCGCGAAGCGGTGGTGATGGCCCGTGAAGACGGTACGGGAAGCAGGTACCTGGCCGCCTACCTGGTCACAGACAAGCCATGTCCGCCGTCCACGGTACGGAGCTACCTGTCGGGTTTATTACCGGACTATATGCTGCCCGGTTATTACATCAGCCTGCCGCAGCTGCCGTTAACCGGCAATGGCAAGATAGACCGCCAGTCGCTGCCCGTGCCGGGGGCCGGTGATGCCAGTCGCAGTGAAGCCTATGTGCCCGCAGGTACAGAAACGGAGGAGCGTTTGGTGAAGATATGGGAAGAGGTATTGGGCCAGACAGGGATCGGTATCTATGATAACTTCTTTGAAGCAGGGGGGCACAGTCTGAAAGCTATTCAGCTGGTGAGCAGGATAAAACAGGTGTTTGAAGCAAAGATTCTGCTGGCGGATATTTTTACCTGTCCGGATATAGCCTCGCAGGCGACATACCTGGAACACGCTTCCGGACAGGCGTTTGCCGCTATACCGCGGGTAGCCGACCAGGAAAGTTACCCACTCAGCCACGCGCAGCGCAGGCTCTGGATATTAAGCCAGTTCAGCGACGGTTCTGCCGCCTATAATGTTACCGGTTTCCTTTTGTTTGACGGTGTATTGGTGCCGTCATTGCTGGAGAAAGTGTTGCGATATGTCGCCGGCCGGCATGAAAGCCTGCGGACAGTGTTCAGGGAGGATGCTTCGGGAGTGGTACGCCAGTATGTGCTGCCGGTAGATAAACTGACATGGGCACCGCTCTGCGTTGACATCAGTAGCCTGCCGGATGCTGCAGCAGCGCTGCGGGAAATATTCTCCGTAGAGCAGCATACGAGGTTCGACCTCGGCCAGGGACCACTGATAAGGACGAAAGTGGTGAAAGTATCGGAACAACAGTTTGCGTTGTTTTATACCATGCATCATATTATCAGTGATGGCTGGTCTATGGAAGTGCTGTCCAGGGACGTAATTACAGCGTATAATCATTTCCGTGAAGGCAGCGAACCCGCGCTGGCGCCGCTGCCGCTGCAGTACCGGGACTATGCCGCCTGGCAGTCGTCAGGAAAAGATACAGCCGCTTTCCGCGCGCACGAACGCTATTGGCTGGAACAGTTGTCTGGTGAGCTCCCTGTGCTGGATCTGCCGGCAGACAAACGTCGCCCGGCGGTCAAAACACACCCCGGCAGCAGTGTCACGGTGAGTCTGCCGTCTTCGGTGATGGGCGCTTTGACAGCCCTTTGCCATAAAGAAGGCGCTACGCTTTTTATGGGGCTGCTCGCCGCGCTGAAAGCACTTTTTTTCCGCTATACCGGACAGGAAGATATCATCGTTGGCAGCCCTGTGGCTGGCAGGGAACATCAGGACCTGGAAGACCAGATAGGGCTGTATGTCAACAGCCTGGCTTTGCGTACCCGCTTTAGCGGAAAAGACACTTTTGCCAGCCTGCTGGCAAAAGAAAAACAGGTGCTGCTGGATGCCTATGCACACCAGTCATATCCCTTCGATATGCTGATAGAAAAACTGCCGCTGCCCAGGGACAGGAGCCGTCTGCCACTGTTCGATATCATGGTGGGGATGCAGAACCAGGTGTCTACGAATGTATATGACAAGACGGTGGGTTTGGATGGACTTTCCCGGAGAGAGACGGATGAAATGAAACAGGAAAGAAGTCAGTTCGACCTGCTTTTTAGTTTCGTGGAAGCACCGGGCGGATGGGACCTCTCACTTACCTATAATACCGACATTTACAGCGAGCGCAATGTCAACGCGCTTTGTGCGCATTATCTGCAGCTGTTGCACGAGGTAACGCTTCGTCCGCAGGAGGCGATCGACGGTATAACGTACCTGTCCGCAGCTGAACAACAGCTGCTGTTAAATACTTTCAACGATACGGCTTTTTCTTTCGGCGAAAAACAGACGTTGCATCAACGGTTTGAGCAACAGGCGGCGCAGACGCCGGACAGGCCGGCGCTCATACAGGGCGACAGGCAGCTGACCTACCGGGAATTGAATGAACGCTCCAATCAGCTCGCTCACTATCTGCGCAATACCTATTCTATCCTTCCCGGCGACCTCGTTGCTATTATTGCAGACCGTTCAGAGCTGGTCATCATAGGGATACTGGCAGTACTAAAAGCAGGAGCCGCCTATGTGCCGGTAGATCCGTCTTACCCGCAGGAGCGCATCCGCTTCATGCTGGAAGACGCAGCTCCTAAACTGGTGCTTACGTTCTCCGATCGCCTGTTTGAAATGATCGATTATTATACCGGCGCCTTATTTGCATTGGATGTACAACTGGAAAGCCTGCACGAAAGCGTGGATAACCCTGAAGGGCTGGCAGATCCGTCCTCTTTGGCCTATGTGATCTACACTTCCGGTAGTACCGGGCAGCCTAAAGGGGTGATGGTAGCGCATAGCGGCGTGGTAAATATGTCATTGGACCAGGTGCGCCAGTTTGAGGTACAGGCGGATGACAAGGTGCTGCAATTTGCTTCACTGTCTTTCGATGCATCTGTATCGGAATGTTTTTTGGCGTTTTTCTCCGGCGCTTCACTGGTGATGATCAGCGAAGCGATATTGCGCGAGCGCGAACTGTTTATACAATACCTGCGGCAACATCAGATCACCGTAATTACCCTGCCACCCGCTTACCTGCAACTCTTTAGCGAAGAAGAGCTGTCGGGGCTGCGGATATTGATCACAGCGGGACAGGAAGCAGATAAGGCTACTGCGCTCCGCTTCAGTAAAAAACTAAACTACTATAACGCTTACGGGCCAACGGAAAATTCTGTCTGCGCCACCATCTATAAAGTAGACCCGGCGATACCCCTGCCGGCGGGCGTTCCGATAGGCAAACCGATTGCCAATAACCGGATCTTCATCCTGGATGACCGCGGACAACTGCTCCCGGTTGGTATACCGGGCGAAATATGTATCGGCGGCGAAGGCCTGGCGCTTGGCTATCTTCATAACAACGGGCTGACAGCCGCCAGGTTCATCGAAAATCCCTACCGGAAAAATGAACGGTTGTATCGTACCGGTGATATAGGCCGGTGGGATGCGGAGGGCAATCTGCTCTTTTTGGGAAGGAACGACCAACAGGTAAAAATAAGAGGCTATCGCATTGAGCTGGAAGAGATAGAACAAACCCTGCTGCAATACCCGGGTATCACCCACGCAGTGGTACAAATGAGGAAAGAGCCAACCGGAGAGGGTAGCTACCTGGCCGCGTTTATCGTTGCCCCGGCAATGCCCGATCGGGAAGCGATGACCAGCTTCATGGCGGCGCGGCTGCCGGAATATATGGTGCCGGCTGTGTTTATGCAGTTGGCGGCGCTACCGCTGACCCATAACGGAAAGGTAGACCGTAAAGCGCTGCCCGACCCGCTGGCGGCAGACAAATCCGGGGAGCAATTTGTAGCGCCGGCGGGTACGCTGGAAATACAATTGGCCTCCCTGTGGCAGGAGGTATTGGGAAGAGAACAGGTAGGAAGAAACGATCACTTTTTCCTGCTGGGCGGACATAGCCTGAAAGCCATGCAGCTGTTGAGCCGCATCCGTAGCCTGTTTCAGCTGGAAGTGGAACTGAACGATCTTTTCACTTACCCCGTTCTGCATGAACAGGCCGCTTTCCTCGGCGTGGCAGCGCCGCGCAACATCATTGAGATACCCAAAGCGCCTTTGCAGGAAAGCTACCCGCTCAGCCATGCACAACAACGTTTCTGGATACTGAGCCAGTTTGAAGAAGCATCGGCGGCTTATAACGTTCCCGGCGTCTGTGTCCTGGAGGGTCCGCTGAGCAAAACACTGCTCGAAGAGGCCATTGAGCTGTTGTGGCGCCGCCACGAGAGCCTGCGGACTGTTTTCCGGGAAGACGCCGCCGGCAATATCCGTCAATATATCCTGGACGCCGGCGAGCAGCCTGCAGATATGGTTTATGAAGATATCAGCCATGAAAAAGACATCATGGAAAGGCTGCAGCAGATGTTTATCGAAGCGCAGCAGGCTCCCTTTGATCTCCGGCAAGGCCCTTTGCTCCGCATCAAAGTGGTGAAACTGCATGATGCTGCACATGCGTTGCTCTATACCATGCATCACATCATCAGCGACGGATGGTCACTGCAGGTGTTGATAAAGGAGATGACCACCGTCTATAACGCGCTGAAAGAGGGCGTCAGCCCGGTGTTACCTGCATTGCCTATCCAATACAAAGACTTTGCAGTATGGCAGGCCTCCGGTAACAACGACAGCCACCTGGAGAAACATCGCGCTTACTGGCTGGAGCAGTTGTCCGGCCCCATACCTGTACTGGACCTGCCCGCGGAGAAAGGCCGCCCGTCCGTGAAAACCCATCACGGTGCTACGATCGGCTGCATGCTGCCCGCGACGACGGTACATGCGTTGCTGCAACTGTGCCGTGAAGAAGAAGCCTCCCTCTTTATGGGCCTGCTGGCTGGATTAAAAGCATTGCTTCATCACTATACCGGTCAGGAAGATATTATCATCGGCAGCCCAATTGCAGGGAGAGATCTCAAAGAGCTGGAAAACCAGATCGGATTATATCTGAATACGCTGCCACTTCGTACCCGTTTTACGGCAACAGATACTTTCCGGGCACTGCTGCAACAGGAAAGGGAAGTGCTGCTGGCTGCCTATCGGCACCAGGTATATCCTTTTGACCTGCTGGTAAACCAGTTACAGCTGGAACGCAATACCAGCCGTTCACCCCTGTTCGATGTACTGGTGATTATGCAGAACCAGTCGTCGGTTGCAGGTAATGGTAATACAGGCGGTATGTCAGGATTACAATGGCGGCAGCCGGAAGGCATGCAAAGAGTGACGAGCCAGTTTGATCTCGAATTTTCTTTTATGGAGACGGGCGACTCGGTGGAGGTGTTGCTGAACTATAATACAGACATTTACAGCGCCTCCTTTGTCCGCAACCTGCTGACGCACCTGGAACTGCTGCTGGCATTTGCCGCCGGACATCCGGAGCACGCACTGGGCGTGCTGGACTATTTAACATCAGCAGAAAAAATGCAGCAACTGTCTGCGTTTAACAATACGACCAATGATTTTCCGCAGACAGAAAGCATTGTCAGTCTGTTCCGCCGGCAGGCACTGCTGCGGCCGGAAGAGACGGCCGTTGTTTTTGAAGACAGCGCGTTGACTTACCGGGAGCTGGATGAACGGTCCGACCAGGTGGCGCGGCTGCTGACGGAACAACTGCAGGTACAACCAGGAGCGTTGGTAGTGCTGCTGACGGAACGCTCTGTTCACCTGATGGCGGGGATGTTAGGCATCCTCAAAGCCGGAGCGGCTTATGTGCCGCTGGACCCGGCCTATCCTGCGGAGCGTATCAGCTACGTGCTGGAGGACTGCGGCGCCCGCGTGCTGGTGGCCGGCGAAGGAACAGCGCTGCCGGCAGGCTATGACGGCGCCGTACTACAACTGGAGACAGCAGTGAACGATGATAACGATGCCGGTTACACGCCACACGCCGTTTTGCCGGAAGACCTGTGTTACGTGATCTATACCTCCGGTTCTACCGGCCGTCCGAAAGGGGTGATGGTAAACCACCGCAATGTGGTCAACTTCTTTTCGGCGATGGACCGGGAAGTGCCTTTGCAGGAGGATGACTGCCTGCTGGCGATGACCAGCACCTCCTTCGATATCTCCGTGCTGGAGCTGTTGTGGACCCTCTGCCGCGGGGTACAGGTGGTGATACATCCGTCGGACCGTATCCCGGGCAACCTTGACCGTTATACGGAGAAAGCACCGGCCACGGTGGACTTCAGCCTGTTTTTCTTCTCCAGCTACGATCATGGCAGCGCCAATAAATACGATCTTCTGCAGTCTTCCGTGCGTTATGCCGACGAGCATGGGTTCCGGGCGGTATGGACGCCGGAGCGTCATTTTCATGAGTTTGGGGGACTGTATCCCAACCCGTCTGTTATCGGGGCGGCGTTGGCGGTAAGCACCCGCCGGCTGGAGATCCGCAGTGGCAGCGTGGTAGCTCCGCTGCACGATACGGTGCGCATCGCGGAGGAATGGGCCGTGGTGGACAACCTGTCCGGCGGCCGGGTAGGGCTGTCGTTTGCCCCCGGCTGGAACGCGAACGATTTTGTTTTGTCGTCTGCCCCTTATGCATCGCGCCATCAACGGATGTACGAGCAGATAGCGGAAGTGCGCCACCTCTGGGAAGGAGGCAGCATCACCCGTACCAATGGCTTCGGACAGGAAGTATCGCTGCAGGTATATCCCCGCCCGGTGCAGG
>NZ_FUWZ01000006.1 GCF_900167135.1 Chitinophaga eiseniae
TCCAATGTCATTCGCGTCCCTTTTTTTACTATTTCCCAATCTCTTGTTACTGTTTCTCCGGTAGCTACAACCTCCCACCGGCGGCGTTTTACATATAAAGTAACCTTCTTTCTGCGGATAGGAAAATCCTGGACTGCAACGGGAGGAAGGAAGTCCTTGGCGTGAAGTTTTTTATGCTGATGCTCAGCGGGAACAATATTCTTTTCTTCTAAATAAATACTAATCTCAGTCTCATTTTGAGAAGCATCAGTTATCTCAAAATAATATAAAATCCCTTCTGGGAGCAGGGCCTCAATCAGAAGGCTAAAATTCTTATCCACGGCTATCAATCTTAATTGGACGCAAAAAAACTATTTTTTACGCTATCCCCCAACTTTTCAACTTGATCCTACAAATCGTACTTAATTAGAATTTGCATCTATTTTGCCTCTTTTTTGAAAATTTGTAAGCACAACAGGAAAATCTATTCTTTCCCAGATCTACCTCAGACTGACTCATAGCATTCCAAATCTCATTGACAAGATAGTAGGTGAGCAAACTTACGCTGATCTATCGTGTCTGTCGCTCTGCCCGTAGCCTTGCAGTTCTAGAGCGATCGCTTGTGGGGCCTCGCAAAAATCATCCAGTTTTACAATTTTGATAAGCAGATGATAAATATTTCGGTACAAAAAAACTGAAGAAAAATGAAACTGATTTATTATGTATATATTACTCTTAATCAACGATATGAAAGACTAAAAAAGCTTCTTCCTTTATGATTTTGAAATTCATTATCTCTTGAATTAATATAAGGCAGTTTGCTTTTGCAATTTTCATTGCTTTGTTAGGTTCTTTTTTACTCATAGCTAATAACTCTGGATCTCCCTTAACTATTTTTTCGGCCTCAGCATCGTCAATAAACAAAATTTCCAATTGAAGCTGGCTTTCGATGAAAACGGGATTTGTCCTTTGAAGATAATTCATCCCGCTACCCATATCTATTATCACGACAGAATCAGTAAAACCTGTATCGCTTATGCCGACAATGGGAATATGTTCCTTGTATATTCCGAAATACGAATAAGGATAAATGTCATCTTCACCGTTCGAACTTCGATAGTTTCCGGAATTATAAAGGTCTACTGACCATTTGGAAAATGATCTTCGGCCGACAAAAGCTACCGGATTTTTGAAATTACTTTTCTTGATCGCTTGCTCTAGGGCATCTGTGATTTTACTCTGATCGCTTCCCCGTCTTTTAAAGACTGTTGTAACTACGGATGTGAAAACTTTTTCAATAAGGACATTTACATTAGCCGCCCAATTAATGTTATAGATTTTCCTGGTCAAGGGTTCGTTGACAAACATCATTTTCCCATTCTGAAGATGCATTCTCGGAGGGCCTACCTGAAGCAGTTCTTCTTCTGGGTTTTGAACTACGGCATCGTAGTGTTTAAATACAGTGTAGAGGTTTCTGCTTCTTTTCCATTGGGAGACCATCAACTGTTTGAATTCATCCACTTTTTCGGGAGATACGGTTGCATTACTTAGTTGAAGGCTGTAATCCCATTTATCTAATATTTCTGCCTCTCGGAAGTATTCTAAGACACGTTGAGCGGCCATTGTCAATTCAAAAGGTCGCTTTTCATTCATAATCTTGAAATGAATCTTCGAATGCTTTTCCAATGTTTCTAGGGTCGACTTTGCAAAGTGTTTGATGTTATCAAAATCCAGGTGTGGTTTAAGGCTTTCAAAAGTTCTGTTGGAGTTTAAGAGTATGGCAATGATGCCCAATGAAAGGACATCACTTTCAGTTGGAAGCCTATAGGATTTCCCATCTTCTATTTCTTCAAGTCCCCAGATATAGCGTTGCCAGTATAGGAAACTATAGCTAATAGGTTCAAGAATATCTGACTTTACAGCATTGACAAACTTAAATCGATCCGGTAGCAGTCTTAAAAAAGTTTCATGTTTATAGCTTGTGTAGTTCCCATGGTAATAAAAAGGAAACAAATATCTGCAAGCAATAGCGTAGCGTAGGTTTTCGACCCTAGTTCTGAGTGCTTGTAATTGTTTGTTTCCTATAATGGCAAATTCATCATTTACAGGAGCTTCTTCGGATGCGAAGTCGCTGCTAGATTTGAAAGCCTCGTCTAATGAAATCCTTTCTGGTATTTGATCCAATTGGATCAGTACCTTCTCAATTGTTTTTGAGTCGTTCTCTTTTGCGGCCACTTCTAAAATTATAATGAAATCCTCCAGAATCCATTCGATCTGATTGTAAAAGGAGTATTTTTGTTCCTTTTGAGAAGAGAACCAGATTGGATAAACTGCCATTTCCTTCAGATTCATACTGTAGGATTCAGCAATTTTTTCTATTGACCTGCTGTTCCACTTAATACTATAAAGTTTTTCCAATATTGCCCCTGGTATTCCTGCAAAATAGGAGCGTAGTTCAGTTTTGTCAGATGACACTGCCGTGTTCCTTAATTCCCGCCAGGATGATTGTAACGTCCAATATTGTTCCATTGTACTGATGTTGCCCTGAGTAATGATTGCTTTGGAATGCCATTCAACCATGTGCCAGGACAGATTTTGCAGAAGAAGTGTGACTGGTTTGCGACGAAAGACGTCCTGGAGTGACTTCAAGTATTGATCAAGTAAGATGGTTTCTCCACTGCCTATGAGATTATGTATTTCAGCGTATATCTCATTGCCTATTTTGCTTAATTTTTTGGCCCCTTTGGAATCTTTAGATTCTCCTTCTTCGAGTAAGAGATAAGGTATGAGGCGGAGATAATCCTCGATTAGTAAACTGAAGTTTAAATAACGGAAGATGCGGGTGAAAACAATAAATCCAAATGTTATAAATATTACAAAAGTATACGCCATAATATTGAGTGATCGGATATAACGGAATTGGATCAAATCGCTCGATTCAGTAGTTGGTGTAACCAATTGAAGAATACCTAAAATGGAGATGCAAAAAAGCCCCCAATAAGTAAATAGAATAAAGTAGGTGTTTTTAAAAATGAATTCACTGATTGATATCCTTCTATTGATTAACTGTAAAATTGCCATAATGAATGCTGCAATGGCCACTACAGCACTTAGCGATCCGATAAAAGCGGAAAATAATCCCGAGGACAGCGTTTTAGCGGAATCAAGTGGTATATCCAAAATTTCCAAATATGATGGCGCTAAAAATAACCCAAACAGAAAGAAAAGCCCCAGCGATAATAGGCAACTGACTGCTGCCAGAGGACCTTTAATGAATCTTTCTTTAAACCAAAATAAAAAATAAGAAAGGCGCTTTTTTAGAAACAGGTGCTTTTGTCTAATTTTTTCTTTAAGAGTAAGAAAACGCTGTGGTATTTCACCCCCTAAAGAAATGAATTCTTTAATTGTTTTTTCTAGTAAAGAATTGAAATGGTTGTATAGTCTATTGAATGTGGAGCTTTGTGAATGTTTCATTTGTAGTCTTAGTAAGGTGTGATAGTTAGAGGTCTCTAAGATAGCTTTGAATAATCTTTGTGCCAACCGATCTGATTATCGTCTGGAATCAAATGAATCCAGCAGGTTGATGTGTTTTAATAAGTCTGAAATTTTCTCATATATTTCCGTTGAATGCCTACAAAGTCAAGATTCTGATCCTGGTTTTAGCCTGCCATCCGAGTTATACTATCCGCGCAGGAAGATCCGGCGGAGCAGTAAGTCCAATGGCACTCTTAGCTGGATGATTTCCCGGTTTAGATTTTTTAAATAGCCTTATTGTGCTTGTTGCTGCTTTACAGGCAAGAGAGCGGGCGGTCATTAATTCATGAGGCTCGTAAAAGGAATACTGAATTTTACGCCTCCTAAGTCTCTGGATTCTTTATCGAAGTTGAGATAATGTTTCCTTTGATAATATGGCTCGATATTAACTGTGGTATTGCCCTCCTTATCCTGCAGACCTATGATCAGGCCCACAGCGAAGGCATTACTCCAGGGTGTATTGTCCTCCGTTGACGACAGGAAGCTGGCCATAGTATATGAAAGATCCAGGCCAAGCTTTGATTTTTTCGATATTTTATGGAATACAATGAACTGCCCTCCGAAGTCAGGTCGTAACTTTGTTTTTATGTCAGCGTTCTTTATCTGATAAACATCCTTACTATCATCAATAATGATCGCAGAATCCCGTAGGGGCTTAATTTTTTTCCATTCGCTGGTGGTAAATATTTCAGAAAGTGTATGTTTGATGCCTATCTTAGCCCACAGGGAACCATAAAATTCCCAACCGTTGCTGAATATCCAATAACCGCTTCCAGATCCCTGGAGGGATGGATTGTATATGTTTTTCTCTATAGGCGATTTGTAACTAGCCGTATCACTGTCAGCAATCACATTCAAATTGTCAAAGGATAGAAAATTTACCGACCATTTAGACCAAACCAGTAATTTACTTGTCCATACTTTTTTGGTGAGGGTCGTTTCATAATCAGCTACTTTCTCTATATAAGCTTTTTTCACAGTGGTTTCAGATTCGGCGATATCTTTGAAGTCGATAGAATCGACAGTAGTGGCGAGGGTTCTGAATTTTTGCTTGAAGTCGTCTGCCAGATTAGTGTATAGTTGTGCGTAAATCGTCGAATCTGGTTTTCGTACAGGAGCTGTACTCCCTTGTGGCTCGAAGCGGTATCCAGCGAAATGAAGGAGCGTGGCGCTTACCCCAAGGGTAGCCTTAAATCTGTTCTTAAAATCAAAAATCTTATTGCCGCTGGTGGATGCGCTGGCATCCACCTGAAATATGGATTTAAAAGGCCCTTTCAACGGGTCTTTTTGGTGAATTAACGCGTAAGGTGTCACAGCCACTATTTGTTCCGACTCATTGAAGTCTACGGCAGCATATTGGCCGACTGTAGTCTTACTCTTATCGCCGGTCAGCAAGGTAGAGAAATCATTCTGCAATTGCCGTCTGAAGGTGTATTCAGACACCAATCGGTGAATTGGCTTACCGTTTTTACCAATTGAGTTGTTAATCCCCTTAATAAGGGAATCTTTCGTCTTAGACAAGATGGTATCGAATTCCAGCTTGGGCATTTTGATAATCTGTGCAGCGGCAGTTAGCTGTGTGCCTGCAGCCAGCAATAGAAACAGTACTTTTTTCATTTGATGGAGGTCGATTTTGGTTTGATAGGGAGATATTGAGGTTTGGTTATATATTGCAATATATTGATTGTTTTTTAAGTTAATATCCAAGGGAAAAGAATTCCTGGGACAAGATCAAGCCTATGCACGCTGTGAGGACATGTTGTTTTATTTTATGGCTGACGATAATCGCCACCACCACCTTTGCCGTCGGTTATCCTGTCAGATACCTCGGTATCGAAGACGGATTATCCAATAATGCCGTTACCTCGGTATACCAGGACCACAAAGGTTTTATGTGGATCGGTACCTACGATGGGTTGAACCGGTACGACGGGTACAGGTTTAAAATCTACAGAAATAAAATAGGTGACAGCACCTCTCTTGCGGACAATGGCATTTACACCATGGCGGACGATAGCCATCACCAGCTTTGGGTGGGCGGCCGGAGAGGAGTGAGCGTGTTTAATCCTGCCAGCGAAAAATTTTCTATGCCGGTATACCGGCCGGTAAATAGCGGTACATGGCATAAAGTCAATGAAAATATACATATCATCAAGGCGGATGAAAACGGGCTTGTGCTGGTGGGCACAGAAAAAAATGGTTTGCTGGTATTTGATAACAGCCTTTACAACGGCCGGCAGATGGCCATACATCAAAATGGTAAAACCATTACGGACTACGAAGTGACTGGTATCAGGTTTACCGGGAAATCCGCCTGGATATTTGTGCAGGATATTGGCCTGTGCAGGTATGAAGCCGGTCAGCTGGCATTGACGGTTATTTCCGCCGAAATTCCAAGGGCCAACTGCCTTAATATCGATAAGGCCGGTAACCTGCTGCTGGGAACAGATACCGGCGTGTTCCGGTACATCACCGCCACCAACAAATTTTCCAACAACGCTTTACCTGAAAACAGCAAGATCGTTCATTTGTATACCGACAGAGCAGGCGTCACCTGGTGCGCCTCCGATGGTAACGGTCTTTACCTGATAACCGGCGCTGATGTGCCGGCCCGTTCGTTTACTGGTCCGGGCAGCCGGGCGCAGTTAAGCAGCAATGCTGTATATTCCATTTATGAAGACCGCGAGGGCCGCAAATGGATAGGCACCTTGCGTGGCGGTATTAATATCGTAGAGCCCAGGCGTAACCCGTTTGAACTGAATGTGCTGAACCGCAGTCCCGACGCCAGGGCCATCGATAATTTTATTTTTTCCTTTTGTGAAGAAGATGAAAAAAATATCTGGATCGGCACCGATGGAGGAGGACTGAAACGCTGGAACAGAGAAACCGGCGTCATTACTTCCTACCATCATGACGCGCATCAGCCACAAGGTATCAGCAGCAATTTTGTTACGTCCATTATTCATGATGTACACCGCGACTTATGGATATCTACCTGGTTTGGCGGCGTAAACCGCTACCGCGCCGCCACGGGGAAGTTTGAACACTACACGTGTTTTAATCCGTATACCCGTACAGCGGAAAACAATGTATGGCTGGTGTATGAGGACCGGCAACAACAACTCTGGGCCAGTACTACCAACAACGGCACGCTGTATCGTTTTGATCCCCGCGAAAACCGCTTCGGCCTTTTCGACAGCAGCCTGGTCAACATACAGTGCCTGGCGGAAGACCGTGATGGCGAACTATGGGGAGGGAGTTATACTGCGCTTATCCGGATAGATAAAGCGCACCTGCACCACCGGCGTTTCGATATCGGTTATACGGTGCGGTCTATCTACCACGATAAAAAAAATAATTTCTGGGTAGGCACCGACGGGGGCGGCTTGCTCCGCTTTAACCGGCAAACAGGCGCCTATACCAGGTACACGATGACCGAAGGACTACCGAGCAATTCTATCCTCCGGATGCTGGAAGACAACAGCGGCAACATCTGGATCAGTACCTTCAACGGGCTTTCAAAATTTGACCCGGTAAAGAACACATTTCGCAATTTCTCCGCATCCGACGGTTTACAAAGCAATCAGTTCGGCTTCAACGCAGCGCTGGCATTGCGCTCGGGCGAGTTCGCCTTTGGCGGTATCAAAGGCTTCAATATCTTTTATCCTGACAGTGTGAACGCCACCACAGATATTCCGCCGGTATGGTTAACCGGTATCAGAATCAACCATACGCCGGTGACGGAACTGGACAGTTACGTATCCGGCAGAACACCGGAAGGCGAGGTGAAGGAAATGACCGTGCCCTACGACAAAGCCACCATCGCCTTCGATTTTGTGGCGCTGGAATATACCTTGCCTGATAAAATCAGCTACGCCTACAGGCTGCGGGGCTGGGATAACAACTGGAACTATGTAGGTCAAACCAGGACGGCCAACTATACCCACCTGCAGGAAGGACATTACACATTCGAAATAAAGGCCAGTAATGCCGACGGGTTCTGGAGCCCGGAAATACGCACGGTCTCCCTGGTCGTATTGCCGCCCTGGTACCGCACCTGGTGGGCCTGGCTGCTGTATATCAGCACCACGCTGGCGGCCATCTATCTGTATATCCGGTATAAAGCCCGTGAGGAGCGACTGAAATATGAAATCAAGCTGGCCTACCTCGAAAAGGAAAAAGAAAAAGAACTCAATGAAAAGAAACTGTCTTTCTTTACCAATATCTCCCATGAATTCCGGACACCGCTTACATTGATTATTAATCCGCTGAAAGAACTGCTGCATAAAAACGACCGGGACCTGGGGACCGTATACCGCAATGCAAGGCGCCTGCTTAGCCTGGTCGATCAGCTCCTGCTGTTCCGCAAGGCCGACCAGGGAGGCGAGCAGCTGAAGATTGCCCCTCTGGACATCGTAAGCCTTTGCCAGGAGGTGTATCTCTGCTTCTCCCAACAGGCAAAGATTAAAAATATTCAATATGACTTCAAGGCTGCCTCACCGGTGATAACGATATACGGAGACAGTGAGAAGCTTGAGATCGCCATTTTTAACCTGCTGTCCAACGCATTTAAATTTACCCCCGACAATGGTACCATCATATTTGAGGTAGACGAGGAGGCGGACTCGGTGACCATCGTGATCAAAGACAGCGGCTGCGGTATCGACAGTGGCGCCGGCGACCGGATCTTTGAAAAGTTCCGGCAGGCACAGGACCGCCAGGAATCACTACAGACGGGATTCGGAATCGGGCTCTATCTGGTAAAACACTTTATCGAAAAACATCACGGAAACATCCGTTACGAAAGCAAGATTAAAGAAGGTACCGCCTTCCGGCTCTCCCTGAAAAAGGGAAGCGCTCATTTTGCCGGCACCCTGCTGCTGGAAAACAGCAGGCATAAATCGGCCTTCCTGGAAGAGCTCAGCGCGGAAGTGAACCTGGAGCCCCGGGAAACTCCCGCCGTGGACGCAGATGTTCCTTCTACAACCATCACAGAAAAGAAGTCCATCCTTTTGATCGATGATCATGCCGAAATCAGGCAGTACCTCCGGCAGCTGTTCAAAGACAAGTTCGTGGTATATGAAGCAGACAACGGCATCAATGGCTTTTCCGCAGTGGAACGTTACATGCCCGACCTCGTGATCAGCGACATCCAGATGGAGGGAATGGACGGGGTGGCATTATGCGTGAAGATCAAACAGACGGACACCATCAGTCATATTCCGGTGATCCTGCTAACCGGCACCTCCGCCGCAGATACCCGCCTCAGGGGCCTGGAAAGCGGCGCCGATGATTACATCACCAAGCCGTTCGACAACGACCTGCTGATGGCAAAGGTCAATAACATCATCAGGAACAGAAACCTGCTGCAGCAGTACTTTTTTGACCGGATCACCCTCAAAAACACTAATATCCGGGTGCCGGCGGAATACCAGGACTTCCTGAAACGTTGCATCGAAATCATAGAAGACAACCTGGAAGACGAAACCTTCTCCATTAAAAAGTTCACCCTGGAAATAGGCATGAGCCATTCCAGCCTGTACAAGAAAGTAAAATCCATCTCCGGGCAAACCATCAATTCCTTTATCCGGTCTATCCGGCTCCGGAAAGCGGCAGTTCTCCTGCTCAGGGAAAACTACTCCATTACCCAGGCAGCCATGCAGGTAGGCATAGGAGATATTAAATATTTTCGTGAACAGTTCGTGAAGTTGTTTGGAATGAATCCCTCCAGTTACGTCAAAAAATACCGGCACTCCTTTAACCGGGACTTTAATATCACAGAAGGCCAGGAGGAGGCATAATGGTCCTCTATTCGCCACCATATTGACTTTGAGCGCAGGGGGCAATATTTGCCCCCTGTGATAATTTACGATTTTACCCCTCTTTTTAAATGATTTACCCCCTCTGGCATCTGTGTACCTCATATTACATTGCGGTCATCATAAGGGGCTGGAAATGAAACAGTCCAATCAACCAAAATTGTTTCGCCGGCATTCCGATTCACTCATTTAAATGCTACGTTATGAAAAAACTTCCATCCGGAACGGACCGTGGATTATTTGTCCCTTTACGGAGCCAACCAGTTTTTATCTGCTTACTTTTTCTTCCCCTGTTATTATTGGCCGGAGCCATTCAGGCGCAACAGGCCGTTGTAACAGGCACGGTATCGGCCGATAACGCCCCCGTTCCTGGTGTCACAGTCCGCGTAAAGAATAAAACAGGGGGGGCATTGACCGACGGTGACGGAAAATTCAGTATCAGCGCCGCCATCGGTGATACCCTGTTATTTAATCATATGTCATATAATGAGCAACGTATAGCCGTAAAAGGGGGAGCACCCCTGCGGATCGTACTGACAGCCCTCAGTAAAACAGTGAATGAAGTGGTGGTGGTAGGATACGGTACCCAGAAGAAAGCCACCCTCACCGGCTCCATTTCTGTGGTGAAGGGCGCTGATATTGTGCAAAGCCCGCAGCCCAACGTGTCCAATGCGCTGACCGGCCGCTTCTCCGGCGTTATTGCCAATAACCGCTCCGGCGAGCCCGGCTACGACGGCTCCACTGTTACCATCCGTGGCCTGGCCACCACCGGCAACAACGACGTACTGATCGTGGTGGACGGGGTGCCAGGGCAGATCGGAGGCCTCGAACGCCTCGATCCGAACGACATCGAAAGCATTTCAGTCCTGAAAGACGCCTCCGCAGCGGTCTATGGCAGCCGGGCGGCCAATGGCGTGATGCTCATTACCACCAAAAGAGGCAAAACAGGCAAACCTGTTATCAACTATAGCTTCAACCAGGGGTTTTCTTCTCCCACCAGGTTGCCTAAAATGGCCGATGCCTATACCTACGGCCAGATCATGAACGAAATACGCTATTATAATAATAGCGCCGGTGGCATGAACCAGTTCTACACCGAAGAGCAATTACAGAAGTTCAGAGACGGCTCCGATCCGGTAAATTATCCTAACACCGACTGGCAGAAAGCCACCCTGAGGAAAACAACCACCCAGCAACAGCACAGCCTGTCTGTAAATGGCGGCGGGGAAAACGTACGGTATTATGTCTCCCTGGGGATGATCGGGCAAAATGGCCTGTATAAAAACGGCGCCACCCAATACCACCAGTACAATTTCAGGTCCAACATCGACGCCGACATTACTAAACGGCTGAAAGTAAGCCTGTACCTGTCCGGCCGCCAGGAAGACCGCCAGTATCCCACCACCTCGGCAGGAGATATCTTCCGCGGCATTTACCGCGCTTACCCGACGGTGCTGGACAGATATCCCAACGGCCTGCCAACCACCGGCATCGAAAACAATAACCCGGTGATGCAGGTAACAGATGCCGGCGGTCTCGCCCGCAATCCTGTCCAGGTGTTTAACGGCATCCTGAAAGGCTCCTACGCTATTCCCGGTGTAGAAGGGCTGTCACTGGATGGTTTCCTCTCGGCCGATAAAGCCTGGAATTTTGCCAAGACTTTCGCCACCCCCTATAAGGAATATACCTTCGACGCAGCCACCAACACCTATTTGCCGAAGATAGTAGGAGGCTCCAACGGAAAAGCGTCACTGGTACAGCAACAACGGAATATGTCCCTGCTCACGACCAACATCAAACTGAATTATGCCCGCCGTTTTGGCGCCCACGATATCAGTGCATTGGTAGGATATGAGCAAAGCAGAAACATGGTAGATACCTTCAGCGCCGGCCGTATCAATTTCCCAACCCCGCTCACCCCGGAATTGTCACAGGGCGGCGCTGCGGCGACTGACAGGACCAATTTCGGCAGCAGCTACAACTTCACCCGGAAAAGTTATTTCGGAAGAATCGCGTACAATTACCTGGAAAAATACCTGCTGGAAGTACAGGCCCGTGTGGACGGGTCCTCCACTTTCCCGGAAGGCAAACAATATGGCTTCTTTCCTTCCGTGTCTGCCGGCTGGGTGGTGTCCAAAGAATCCTGGTTTGAGCCGGTGGCCTTCATCAATAACCTGAAGCTCCGTGGTTCCTATGGTACGCTGGGGAATGATAATGTGGGATTGTTCCAGTACTTCGACAATTATTCTTTTTATAACCAGTATGTGCTCAACGGGCAAATGCAGAGTGGCATCGACCTGGTAAAACTGGCCAATCCCAATATAACCTGGGAAGTGGCCCGGAAAATGGACCTGGGGCTGAATGCTACGCTCTTCGAACACTTCTCCCTGGAGTTCATCTATTTCCAGCAACACCGCATGAAAATATTAACACCACGGACCTCTCTGACACAGACTTCCGGTATCGTGAATCCCTTTGACAAAAACAATCCGCTGGTGCCCGCAGAAAATATCGGGAAGGTCAACAGCCAGGGGATTGAAGCTACCCTGGGATACGACAATACCACCGATGGCGGCTTCCACTACAACGTTTCGGGTAACGTAACCTATGCCAAAAACAAAATCATCTTCAAAGACGAAGCAGTGGGCACCTTGCCGTATCAACGGGAAACCGGCGGCCCCATGAATACTTACCTGTTGTACAATGCGATCGGTATTTTCAGAAACGCCGACGACCTGGCCAAATACCCGCATCTGCCCAATGCCAAGCCCGGCGACCTGATTTATGAAGACTATAACGGTGATAAGCAGATCACGGCCGATGATATGGTAAGAACTAAATATGGCAACATCCCTGAGATCACCTATGGCATCAACCTGGCTGCCGATTACAAAGGATTTGACCTGTCGGTATTGTTTGCCGGGCAAACACATGTTAGTCAATATGTACTTCCTGAATCCGGTACTATCGGCAACTTCTACAGCAGCTGGGCGGACAACCGCTGGAGCCCTTCCAACCCGGAAGGTTCTTATCCGCGGGTAGATGAACGCGCTTCCTCCTCTGTCAATGGCGGCCTCCGGCCCAATACTTTCTGGCTGAACAATGCCGCCTTCCTCCGTCTGAAAAACATCTCTCTCGGCTATACCATTCAGTCAGCTGTCCTGTCACGCGCCAGGATAGCAGGCCTTCGCGTATATGCCAATGCCTTTAACCTTTTCACCATCACCAAAGTAAAAGACTACGATCCGGAAGGCTTCAGCAGCAGCGGACAGTTTTATCCGCAACAGCGCATTGTGAACCTCGGTGTAAATGTTAAGTTCTAACACACAAAAACCAAATCATGAAAACGAAAAATATCGTATACGGAGTAGCGTTAGTGGCGGCAGGCTTGTTTTCCGCCTGCCAGAAAGATTTTCTCAATGTGACGCCCACTGATAAAATACTGGGAGACGCCATACTGGCTGATTCGGCTTTGTTTGAAAACTACGTGATCAACCGCTACCTGAGCATCCGGCTGCAGGACAAAGAAGGGGAGGGCAGTAACCCCGGATTTGGAAGAGGATTTGAATATGGCCTGTGGAGCTCTATCACAGATGAATCTATTTACAACAACGACGATAATACATGGGTAGTGCAGCAAGGGCAGCTGGCGCCCGAAAATATGGGCATCACCGGCACCATCTGGGGAAGAAGCTACCGTAGCATCCGGGAATGCAACTATGGGATCAATAATATTGACAGCGTTGTCATGAGTACTGCGCACCGCAAACGACTGAAGGCTGAACTGCGTTTTATCCGCGCCTACCGCTATCATGACCTGATCCGCAATTACGGCGGCGTCGTTATGATGGGAGACCGGGAATACAGCTTACAGGACAATCTCAACGATCCTGCTTTGTTCAACAGGGCTACTTTACAGCAGTCAATGGACTATGCTGTCGCTGAACTGACAGCAGCTGCGGCAGATCTTCCGGCCGATAATAACAGCACCGACTGGCTGCCCGGCAGGGCCACCCAGGGAGCCGC
The DNA here is from genome assembly GCF_900167135.1 of Chitinophaga eiseniae. GTDB lineage: Bacteria > Bacteroidota > Bacteroidia > Chitinophagales > Chitinophagaceae > Chitinophaga > Chitinophaga eiseniae. Next base: position 13,359 of record NZ_FUWZ01000006.1, read on the forward strand.
GCTGGCGCTGAAAGCCCGCCTGCTGTTATATGCCGCCAGTCCGCTCTACAATGCAGGCACCTGGCAGGCAGCGGCCGATGCGGCCAAAGCAGTGATGTCACTCGCTAAATACAACATCGCGCCGGACTATACGCAGCTGTTCCTGAACAACAATAACAACGAAATCATCTTTGCGCGGCAGTTTGCCATAGGCGCCCGCCACGTATGCCTCGAAATCTCCAACGGCCCCAACAGCTATGGCGGATGGGCGGGTAATACGCCTTTGCAGAACATGGTGGATGCCTATGAAATGAGCAACGGTAAACCTATTACGGACCCCGCTTCTGGTTATGATCCGCAAAATCCCTATGTAAACCGGGACCCCCGTTTCTATGCTACTATTCTCTATAACGGCGCCTCCTACAGGGGATCTGTGATACAAACCTATACTCCCGGCGGTAAGGACAGTAAAGATGGACCATCCAACTGGAATGCTTCCAAAACAGGCTATTACCTGCGCAAATTCATGGACGATAAAAACCCGATCGACAATCCCTGGGATGTAGCCGGTTTACAGCCATGGATTTATATCCGTTACGCAGAAGTATTGCTGAACTACGCAGAAGCGCAAAATGAAGCCGCAGGCCCGGACGCCAGCGTGTACAATGCTGTTAACCAGGTCCGGCAGCGTGCCAGCGTTCATCAGCCGGCATTAACGCCCGGGTTGACCAAAGACCAGATGCGCGACGCCATCAGGAGAGAAAGACAGGTGGAGCTGGCCTATGAGGAACATCGTTTCTATGACGTCCGCAGATGGAAAGTGGCTAACGTTACAGAAAATATACCGGCTTACGGCATCAGCATTACGCGTAACAACAACGGCAGCTACACTTACGCCCGCAAAGTAGCGTTAGACAACCGCCTGTTTAAGGAAGCCAATTACTGGCTGCCTGTTCCAAGAGCAGATATCCTGGCGTCCAACGCTACCCTGAAGCAAAACCCGGGCTACTAGGCCTCCGCATAATATAACAACGACAAGCCTGCTGTGAGGTAGTAATATCGTTGCGCGCGATTTGGAAAATAATCAGCAACTATTTTACTACTTTACAGGCTTGCCATCGTACTGCTTAATCAAAAGAAGCCTTGCATACCCTGCGGCTTTGCGTGCAACCGCTTATGATGAACATGAAAAAAATAACAGGCGCCTTGCTGGGCTGTATGGTCCTTCAGCAGGGCATATCCCAGCATCATCCGGTAATACGGGTAAATATCGACCTCGCAGTGAAGGCACAGACCATTCACAATTTTGCGGCATCCGATGCCTGGTCCTGCCAGTTTACCGGCACCTGGCCGGATGATAAAAGAAACCAGCTGGCCGACTGGCTGTTTAGCAGCGATACCACGGCAGACGGCCAACCCAAAGGCATCGGTTTATCCATGTGGCGGTTTAATATAGGCGCCGGTAGCGCCGGTCAGGGCGATGCCAGCGGTATCCGCGACGAATGGCGCCGTGCTGACTGTTTTTTAGGTACAGACCATCAGTACGACTGGCAGCAGGCTGCCGGCCAGGTATGGTTCCTGAATGCCGCCAAAGCAAGGGGCGTACAGCAGTTTCTCGGCTTCCTGAACAGCCCGCCGGTCACTTTTACCCGCAATGGTAAGGCGTTTGCCGACAAAGGACAATGTAACCTGTCACCCGAAAAATACTCCGCCGTCGCCGGTTTTCTGAAAGACGTAGTACTGGGCGTTAAGCGGTTGACCGGCATTACCTTCGATTTTGTAAGTCCTGTGAACGAGCCTCAGTGGGATTGGAGCGATGGCGGCCAGGAAGGTTGTCCTTATAACAACGAACAAATTTACGGTCTTGTAAAATCGATCGACCAAACGTTTCACCAATATCAGCTCCCCACGCGGATTTTAATACCCGAAGCCGGTAAACTCAATTATCTCTACGCGGGGGAAGACAAGCCCGCCAAAGGTACACAGACGGCGGCTTTCTTTGACCCGCACAGTCCCACCTACCTGGGCGATAGATCGCATGTATACAAGGCGGTAGCCGGACACAGTTATTTCACTACCTCTCCGCAGGATACGGCCGTGGCTATACGTAAAAAGCTGTATGCCGCACTGCAGGGCATTCCTTTCTGGCAGTCAGAATATTGTATATTGGGCGATAACGCCGGGGAGATGAATGGCAGTAAGGTGGACCTAGGTATGGATGCTGCGCTGTATGTGGCAAGGGTGATCCATACCGACCTTACCGTCGCCAATGCCGCATCCTGGCAATGGTGGCTGGCCATATCACCCTATGATTATAAAGATGGTTTGATTTATATAGATAAAAATAAAGCAGGTGGTCAGGTACGCGATACTAAAATGTTATGGGTACTGGGTAACTATAGCCGCTTTGTACGACCCGGTGCCCAAAGGGTAGCGGTGCAGTGGAAAGGAGATGACACCACGCGGGATATCTGCCTGTCGGCCTACAGGAATAAAGACAATACCCTCGCTTTGGTGATTGTCAACAGCGGCGCGGCCGATGCAGCCATCGAGGTGCGGGGTAAAGGTGTGCCTCATGGAGGTATGCGCAGCTATACCACCAATACAAAAAGCAACCTGCGGCCGGGTAACGTAAACGGTCGTACGCTGATAGTGCCGGCGCGCGCTGTCGTAACAGTAACACAACAATTAAATATCTATAAACAGTAACCAATGAAAAAAATCAGCGTTATAATATGTATAATATTATACTGCCTGCAGCTCAGCGCGCAACATACTTTTCAGCTGGGGGACTCCACCTTTTTGCTGGACGGGAAACCGTTTCAGATGATATCCGGTGAAATCCATTATCTGCGCGTGCCCCGCGAATCATGGCGTGACAGGATAAAGATGGCCAAAGCCATGGGATTGAATACCATCGGTACCTATGTCTTCTGGAACATGCATGAGCCGGAACAGGGGCAGTACAATTTCTCCGGCAACAACGATGTGGCCGCCTTTGTAAAAATATGCCAGGAAGAAGGGATGTGGGTGATCCTGCGCCCCAGTCCTTATGCCTGTGCCGAGTGGGAATTCGGTGGCTACCCGTATTGGTTGCAGGAAATTAAAGGACTGGAGGTAAGAAGTAAAGAACCACAGTACCTGAAGGCCTATAATGATTATATTAAGGCGGTAGGTAAACAACTGGCGCCTCTGCAGATCAACCACGGCGGCAATATCCTGATGGTGCAGGTGGAAAACGAATACGGCTCCTATTCCAACGATAAGTCTTATCTGGAGATCAATCGCAAAATGTTCGCAGATGCGGGCTTCGACGGACTGCTGTATACCTGTGATCCTGCCGCGGACGTGGCCAAAGGCCACTTACCGGGCTTGCTGCCGGCAGTGAACGGTGTAGACGATCCCGAAAAAGTGAAACAACTGGTCAGAGAAAACCACAACGGGAAAGGACCTTTCTATATCGCAGAATGGTATCCCGCCTGGTTCGACTCCTGGGGTGAGAAACACCATACCGTCCCCTACAAAGACTTCCTTACCCGTTTGGACCGTGTGCTGGCTGCTGGTATCTCCATCAATATGTACATGTTCCACGGAGGTACCACCCGTGGTTACATGAACGGCGCCAACTACAGCGATGCTGCTCCCTATTCGCCACAGATCAGCAGTTACGACTATGATGCACCGCTGGATGAAGCCGGCAACGCCACGCCTAAATTCATGGAGTTCAGAAAAGTGATCGCCCGGCATCTGGCGCCGGGAGCGAGCTTGCCGGAAGTGCCGGCTAAAAAACCGGTGATAACAACACCCGTCATTACTTTTGAACGCAGCTGTGCGATGTTCAGCCAATTGCCCGCTGCCGTAAAAAGCGTACAGCCGTTAACGTTCGAAGACCTGAAACAGGCCTATGGTTTTGTGTTATATCGTACCACACTCAAAGGCGGTACCAGCGGTACCTTAAAAATCAAAGACCTCCGTGATTACGGACTGGTGTTCGTCAACGGGAAAAGAGTGGCTGTTCTCGACAGGCGCCTGAAACAGGATAGTACGACCATCACCCTGCCTGCGGGTAAAGTAACGCTGGAGATCCTGGTCGAAAACCTCGGACGTATCAACTTCGGTCCTTATCTTCTGAAAAACAGGAAGGGAATAGATGGACAGGTACTGTTTAACGGGCAGGCCATTCAGCAGTGGCAACAATTCAAACTGCCGTATGAACAGCAACCGGTAATTAAACCTTCAACAGTAGTAGCAGACGCGCCGGTGCTGAAGGAGGGTAGTTTTACATTGAGCAGCAAAGGCGATACCTACCTGGATATGAGCAAATGGGGAAAAGGCGTAGTGTGGATCAATGGTCATCATCTGGGCCGTTACTGGCAGGTAGGCCCACAGCAAACGCTGTATGTGCCTGCGGAATGGCTGAAAACAGGCAGAAATAAAATTACCGTACTCGAATTGATTAAACCTGGTGAAAACCAGGTACAGGGATTGGACCATCCGATACTGGACGTATTACAGTAGTTTATTCATAACGATAGCAACATAAAGAGGTTGGTTCGACGAGCGAATCAACCTCTTTTTTTTATACGTTTAATTTAATCCACACGCCGCTGAACTGATAGTTGACCGTCGGTCCGCTCGGAAGCGTAAAACTGATCTGTGTCAGGGGAAGAGGGCCATTGTTGTTAAGGGTGTAAGGTCCCACATAGCCGTAGGCGGAGTCATACAGTTCCGTTTCGTTGAGCGCAATGGTGTGGTTTAAATTCTCCACCACTACCAGGTGTGCTTCTTTGGGGCCGGGTTTTTGGGTATAGTTCACAGGCCCGTTAACAAGTCCGTACGCCGGTTGTGTGGTGATCAGGTCGATCTCTGTCGCCAGCAGGTCTGTGCCTGCGCCCACATTTGTCACCTGTATATGCTGCAGGATACCGGCGGCGTTGTTATTGTAATACACGATGATGTTGTTGACTGCCAGCCCAAACTGTCTGGCCACAAAAGCCAGCGCCGACGGCGGGTTGTAATCATTTACCGGCGCCTGGTACCGGTAGGTGGCCGTAGGCGTGGGCGCCAGCAGGTTGAGCAGCAGATTACCGGTTATCTGGTAAATACGCTGGGCAAGCGCGGCAGGCCCGGGCGCAGTATAACGCTGTGCAAGGTTGCCGGTATTCAGAATGTCGGGGAGCGTGGCGCTGCCCAGATGGGTTAAGGCAGCGGACAGTGCGAAGGCGCCACAGCTGTTGGTAGTGGTTTGCTGTACGCCATGATAAGCATTAAAAGCCATAAGATAAGGTTTTAGTTGTTAGAGAAATTTGATGATATAATACACGTAGACATTTTTAGCTCTTGTTTCTGTGCTGGTGCGTACATTGCCCGGAGGCGCCATGCTGTCGGTGGGATTGCCGGTGAGGCTGTCACCTGCAGTGATGGGACTTCCCGTACCACTGCTGCCGATGGGCACGGGCGGTTTCCCTGGTTCTTTGTAGATATGCTGATGTGATTGCAGGGCATCTTCCTGTATAGAGCCTACTTCACTGCTGGTATTGCCGTTGGCCAGCTTCCTGCTGCCAGCGTCAGGATCACGGGCACTGCCCATATCGGTCATGCGAAAGAAATACCCCCGGTAGTCAGGGACTGAAAATTCATCGTCTTTCTCGTCACCGGTGTTATACTGCTTCCCCAGTACATGATACAGGATGGGATACTCCTGCTGTGATAAGGTCCGGCCGTCGCAAAGCATCCAGCCATACGTATTGACCATGCTCTCAAAATCTGCCGGCTGAGCATATTGTTCCGTTATCTTCCCCGCAAAGGCCATCACGGCTCCGGGTGGGACACAGGAAGGCATTACCGGCAAATGGCCGGGATACAAAGGCGCTGGTATCATTGTGTTACGGATGATGGGGTGAAGTGAATTCCGGGAGCTCGCTGCTTTCCTGCACCACCTGCATCGCGGTAGGCAAGGCTATCTCCCAGGTGTACTCGATCTTCGTATAAGGGTCATCGTTATAAGCTGATTTCAGGTGCGCGGCTATCCGGGTGTCTGTGGAATTGACAGGCACAAAAGGATATGGCGCAGGCCATATGATACCGGACGACAGGTAGTACAACAGCTGGAAGTTGAAGGAGGGCCGCACCGGCAGCAGTACCCGTGCCCGCTGTGCCTGCAGGAAAGGTCGCAGCGAATCGTCGCGGCCCTGCAGGGCGTAACTGAAAATGGAGGGGCTGTCGTCAAAGAACCACGTCATCTCATCCCATTCCAACGCCTCGCGTAGAAACTGATAGTAGCGGGGCTCGTTGATTTGAAAGGTTGCTGAGGCGGGGTCGCCGACTTTAACGTAGAACACCTGCATCAGTAAGGCGGCACAGCGGCGGTGAAGCGCTGACCTTTCGGTATTGCGCAGCAACTCCGGGTTACTCTGTTCGCCTTCACCGGCAAGCCTGCTGAGCGTACTAATGTAAACGGATAAACGTTTTTGCCATGCTTCGTTGATCTGGCGGTACACCTGCGCTTTCCATTCGTTCATTTTCTCTTCGGTGACGCTGCATTTAATGCGGACGTTGAGCGTAAAGTCATTGGGCTTATAAGGAGGGGCGTCGGGCGTATTGGGCCCGATAACGGAAACAGGCAGCTGACCTTTCTCGCCGTCCATGTCCAGCGTTTGCGTGCGGACGGTATCTGTCAGTTCAAAAAGGGCGCTGCCCACAATACCGCTCACAGACCTTACCGGTGCTCCGCTGGCGATGATCCCCGTTACCGTAGCCTGTACGGCAAAATAGTGGTCGGGTATGGCGGCATACTTCTCCGTTTCTCCCGGGCTCAGTATCACAGCGGCATAGGTATAGGGTTCCGGCGGCTGCCGGATAATGTCTATCTGGTAATAACTCAGCAACTGCGCGTAATTGGCAGCTGTAATGTCCGTGTAAGTCCTGATGCCCATTTCCGCCGGCGACAGCGGCGCCTGCAGGTCTGTCGCGTTCAGCGATTGCTGCGATTGGATATATTCCCGCGCTGGTTGTTCTATGCTCAGCTCCAGCAAAAAACGATGCCCGTAGTTTTCCACCGATACACGGTATATTTTATTCAGCCACCGGTAGATCCCCCTGAAGTGACCGTCGCCATGACGGTTATCAAACAGGCTGCTGGTCACTGATTCGTGCTCGTTGTACTTACTGAAAGACCGGGTCCTGGTAACGTTCTCGCTGATACGGTTTACGGTGCTGTTCAGGATACGGCTCACAAACCCGCTGTCTGACTGTATGCCATCACTGTCAGGTTTCAGGGTGGACGACCATTTGCCGTTAAGCACCGCCTGTGTGGGCGGACCATAGGTGGTGGTGAAATTATCGTAGCTGGTGCTTTGTGTAAAGCCGGCCAGCGTTTTCTTCGCTTCCAGCAGCAGGTCGTTGCTTACCTGCTGGTATCTGCTGAGGTTGTCCGTGTTTTCGGAAGATCTTTCACTGACTTTTTCTTCATCGCTGCTCAGTTGCCGCTGCATGATTTTTTTCTGCTCGCCCTTCATTACATTCTGAATGCCGGCAATTTCCCCGGGCTGGTAGCGCAGCAAACGATAGCGGGACATTTTAAGTTGCCCGATGGCATAAGGCGCTATCCAGCTGTTGTCTTTGGGCAGCGTAGCGGTAGCATAAGGTGGTAGCGGAAATATCTCCGGAGGCAGTATCACGTTGGCGTGCAGCAGGCTGCTGATGCCGGCGCTGGTAAGTTCCCGCGGCGGCTGTGTGCTGTATTGTGTTTCCAGCACGTTGCAGATCAGCAGTATCTTATTGACCGCAAGGGCGAAAGATTCATTGAAGCCCGTGATGATGGCGAGCGCAAAATAATTCTGCCATAACTGGTCAATGATGGGCAGCCAGGAACTGGTGTCCATGCCTGCGCTGATATCGTCATCTCCTTCGCAGTAGTCCGCCATCTTCACCCATTCGTCATACAGGTCGGGAAAGCTGTTGAACGGTGCAGGCACCTGTTGCAGGCTCCCGTAGTACTGGCCGGTGAAAGGAGCATCGTCCTGGAGAAACTGTATGCACAGCTGCTCCATGGCTTTACGGTCTTTTTGCGGCGCTATAGCTGCCAGCTGACTGTAGAGCGAACCGGCGCCGGTATGTGCCGGATCGTAGGAAAAGAAATGCAGCCAGCTGTCTGCCGGGACCTCCTCCGGCCATGGCTGCACGTTGATATAAGGGAAAAGCGGAGCATCTATAGCGGTCTGTGGCGGTAAGTCGCCCGTGTTTTCGTCATCATCCGGTGGTGGCGGAGGCGCCGGTGGTAGCTGCCGGAATAAAGCGAGGGTGCCGTCGAAATGATGCTGCAGCGCCGGATTTTCATTATATCCGTAATACAGGTTGCCGTTGAGTATGACTTCCTTTTCTTTCACTGTCAGCATCAGCTGGCCTTTTATCCGGAACGCGTCGGTACCTGAGTACTGCACTTCCCGCTGCTGCCGGGCGCTGATATATCCGGCAATTACGGGTACCGGTGCGTCTACGGGGTAGTGAAATTCGTATTTTACCACCGGTACTCCTTTGGGGGAAAGCTCTCCGTCTAAAGCAAGCAGCTCAGACACCACCTTGAACGTGTTATTGATAATAGTCGTCTCAACCATCGCTTACAGTTTGAAAGGTGAAAGGAAGCCCCACCCCGTTTCACTCGGCTGTTGGCGTTGGAAGCGGGAATGGGGCGTAACGGTTATGCATACAGGATATTCTGCAAAGTGAATTCAAAAGGAGTGGAGGTAGGGCCGGGGCCGCCGCCGGTCATTACGATGTCTGCGCTGGCAATGCCAAATAATGACAACTCCGTGTTGATCTGCTGGAGGATGGCGCTGTTGATCAGCTGACCTTCCACTACCTGTGAAACCACGCCTATCCAGATAGTAGGTCTGAACTGGAAGGTCGCTTTCTGGCCTGGTGCAATCGATGTTTTGGTGGCCAGCAGTTTTCCGTCACGGTATACGTTGGCGTTCACGGCGCCCTGGTCCAGCGCATTCAGCACTTCCACTTCATTCTGGCTGCTGGACTGGCCGGCGTATTTCAGGATGTCGCCGGAAGGATCTCTTACTACCTGGAATTGCTGACCGTTTTCCGCTGTCTTCAGCGGGCTGTAGTTGCCCCAGCTGTCACTGGCGGAAACTGACATCGCCATTGGGTAAGAGAAGGGATGGTTCCAGCCCTGTCCAAGGTTTTTAACTACCTGCCAGGCAACACACAGCTCATTGAAAGAAGAGGCTTCGTTGCGCTGGAAAATAACGATGCTGGAGTTGTTGCGGTCATTAGACCGGTTGATAAGGTTTAACCTGATGTCTGCCATAAATAAGCGTTTTAAGGATAATTGAAAAGGGTTGTCTGAAGTGTATCACCGGTGATGTGAAGTAAAGGTAGGACCGTCATGGCCCCGGTTTGGCGCGCATGGCATAAGCGCGCTGTTGATGGGAATAAGTGGTGGGATTTAAGGTATAAGCGAAAAAAGGAATGCAGATTAATCTTATATTTGTTCAACTCAATTGCCATAATCTTTTTCGAAACTCAATTACCATTCATCTTTTTCAAACTATCCTCTATGAGCCAGATTGCTCCGCTCTCTTTTGTGACCATTAAAAACCAGGAAAAGAAACTGTTTGGGACCGGGCTGGCCGAAAGGCTGTCTACAGAACCGCTGGTGGCGGTTTACCCGGATGCGGAATTCCCAAATATGTACCACCTGGTAATGAGCCTGTATATTCCGGACGGACAAGAACCGGAGATCAATGATAACTTCGATGATATGAGAGAAGAGGAGACGGAGGCCGGGCGCTTGTGGGTACGGCAGATCATTATTGACTACCGGAGAAACGAGGCGGAGGACCATACCTGGTCACTGTGGAAGGTCATCATCGATTACGCGGTAAAAGGTGATCAGGCCCAGGCGATCCGCGTAATGTACCGGATCGGGGACCCGGAAACATCCAGGGGTACCGTTACTACCGTAAAGAGACCCGCATAGGTGTTGCATGAAACGGTTCTTTGCTGTTCCTGTTGTCGCTCTTCTCTGGGCGGCACAGTTGCTGGCATCGCCGGGTCCTGCACCCGGTCCGATATATAGCCTACTGCGGCAGCGATGCAGTATTTGCTCGCATAAGCCCTCCGATTCCGCCAGCCTGATTTTATATAGCCAATACCCGGCGCCTTACCTGGTCCACTTTCACAACAGCCATGTATCGTTGCGGAACAGGGACCCGGACAATGCCTACCGGTATATCCTGAAAACACTGGAAGACATTGACAACGCGCCAACACATCCTCTTTACCCTTACGCTTTTTTTCTACGTGCCGGCATACAGTATAACAGACAACTATACAACGAAGCGCTGCAGGATTTTCTCCGGCTCAGCGGTACCAAAGGCCTGGACCCGCAGCTGCTGGCAGCCTGCTATATCAATATAGCGGAGATCAACCTCGAATTACGGCACTTCAGAAGGGCGCTGCAATATTTCAATAAATGGGAAAGCCGCTTTATGCCGCTGGCAGATCTGCAGGTCAGAAAAAGCGTCTGCCATAATATAGGGCTCTGCTTCTTTCACATGGGGAAGTTTAAGGAAGCAGAAAAATACCTGTTGCAAAGCATGGACATGGAGAGGCAGCTGAAAGACACCACCGGCCTGGCCATTTCCAACATGGACATCGGCAACCTGTATTACGAACAGTACCTCGACAGCAAAGCGATCCCGTATTTTGAGGCAGGTCTGCGCTTTGCCCGGAAGTCCGGCGACCTGGCCGTACGCAGAAATGCCTATCGTAACATGGCGGTGGTGGAAGAAAACAGGAAAAGATATTACGACGCATTGCAGTACCGTAAGCATTACGAAACGCTGCAGGACAGCATCTGGAACCGGGACCATATCTGGGAGATGGCGAAACTGGAGAAAAAACTGGCCGTGGAAAAAAGAGAGCTGGCGATCAGGGTACTGGAACAACAGGCCGGCCTGCAGTCAGCAGCATTGTCTGCCCAACGCTGGCAACGGAATACATTGCTGGTGGCGGTACTGGCGCTGATGTGCCTGTCTGCCCTGGCGGGGTATGCCTACCGGCAACAGAAAAGGAATACGCGTATCGTGGCTGAACAGCGGGAAACGCTGCATGTGCTGAATGAAACGAAAGACCGCCTGTTTTCCATCGTGGCGCATGACCTGCGGTCACCGGTATACCGGATGAAAATCAGCCTCGGAAGACTGAGAAAAGCCATACAGCAGTCCCATAACGAAGAAGCGGATGTGCTGGCCTCCAGCAACGAAAAAATCGCAGGCAGCACCTACGCGCTGCTCGATAACCTGTTGCACTGGGCGCTCAGCCAGACAGGACAGCTGTTCTTCCGTAAAGAGAAACTGCACCTCCGCAGCGTAATCAACCAGATCTGCTTTGATCTGCTGCCAATAGCGGAAGACAAAAATATCGTCGTCCACCGGTCTATACCGGAACCGGTGTTTTTCATCGCCGATCTGAACACTTTCCGGATCATGGTGCGCAATATCATCGATAACGCGATCAAATACACGCCGGCAGGAGGCGTTATCACCATCTCCGCGGCAATGCAAACCACCGGCTGCCAGCTGACGGTCAGCGATACAGGCGTAGGGATGGACCAACAGCTGCTGCACGCATTTATGACAGATAACCACGTGAGAAACCAAACGGATACCGACGGAAGACAAAGCACCGGACTGGGCCTCTGGCTCTGTAAAACACTGGCGGAAAGAAATGGCGCACAAATGCTGATTTCTGCCCGGCAGGGGATAGGCACCACCGTAACGATTTTTCTTCAAACGGAAGCATCATGAAAGGAGTGAAAATATTGATCATCGAAGATGACCGGCAGGATGCAAGCCTGCTGGAAGGTATGTTGCGGGACCATGGGTACGAGGTAGGCGGTATCGCCACCTCGTTGCCGGAAGCGTTGCAACTCTTCCATGTGCAACAACCCGACCTGGTGATCATCGATATCTTTTTACATGGGAAAAAAGACGGCCTCGTCTTCGCGGAACAGATCAGTAACGATGAAGATACCCGTAAACCCTTTATTTTTCTTACCAGCGCGGCAGATCGCATCACCTTTGAGGCGGCCAAGCTGACCGCACCGTTCAGCTACCTGCTGAAACCCTTTAATGAGCTGGAACTGGAGTACGCCATTGAACTGGCTGTGGAGAAGTTTACTGGCGCTCCCGCAGGCATGTTCGCCATGGAGGAAAAGAATACCATCATGCTGCAGGATATCTTTTTTGTTAAAAGAGGAAACGTGCTGGCCAAAATATCACTGGATGATATACAGTATATCGAAGTAGAAGGGAAGTACAGTAAAATCGTTTGCAGCAAAGACAAATACCTGGTGCAGCAGCCGCTGAAACTTATACTGGACCGGCTGCCGGCCATCCGTTTCGTCAGGGTACACCGCAATTATATTGTCAATATCCGCGAAGTGGCAAAGGTAAACCTGACAGATAATGAAATTGTGCTGGAAGACGGACGCTCCCTGCTTTTCAGCCGTCGCTACTTCGACGACTTTATGCGCGCGTTTGATGTGCTCCGGTAAGAATGGTTGTCAGTGGGATAACTTGTGGTGCAGGTTCTCTTTCCGCTTTTTCCAGGTGACAATCTGTATAGGCTGATTAACAGGGATACCCTTTTTGTCCGCCAGGCCAAGGGCTTTTACCAGTTCCCGGCTGATGCCTGCTGCCTTCCTGTTTTTTTTCAGTCAGGAAGACTGTTCCGCTTTCACGTTGTCTTCATACGCCTTGATGGCTTCATTGATGATCGCCATTTCTTTGCGGGGTTCCTTCTTTTTGCGGTAAAGGACCATCAGCCGGTTATAGGCAGCTGCATTTAATGGATCTTTTTTTACCGCCGCCAGATAAACCTGTATGGCCTTGTCCGGCGCTCCTTCCTTTTCCAGCTGATGCCCTTTTTCAATCAGGCTTTTATGGGATTCTCGTACCATATAGTAGCGGTTTGGATGTGAAAGTCAACCACAAAAATGCGACCACAATCGCTGCCGGAAATTAAAAAATCAGCAGGTTCCGAACCTTTCCGAGAAACACCCGTTTGTTCAGAAAGTGGATATTGCCGTCCCCGATCTGGTACAACTGCCCAAAACTATAACCGGTATCTTCCTCCACGTTGTAAATCTGGCAGACAATAGCATCAAAAGCGCCATCGTTGAGGGTAATCCTGTCTTTATAGGCGAGTACGGCGGTTTCACTGTCATCTGTTTCTGACAGCAGTTCTTCTGCCATATCCAATATCCCGTCCATGTCCCGGGTCTTTATACGCTGGATGGCATCGAGCGGGTCCCCGGAAAGAATGAAAGGTTCAAAATCCCGCTGCAATTGTATCTGCTCAATGGCAATGTTCTCGGCTTTAGCAATGGCTGCCTGTAAAGACGGGGTGAGGTCTGTGTATTCCATCGTGTTGGGTATATATCCATATCAATTTAACCCATATTTACCAGACAAAGGCAATTTATTATGAAGGTAAAGTTCTCACCAGCCTCATCGGGTGTATCCTGCCATGGGCGTCCAAACACATATGGCCTGCCTTGCTGCTTTGATGGAAATTTTTAAATGCTGCAAAACAGCGACAGGCCTGTGTTTTCGTGGCAGTAAACGGATTTATTTTTAAGGCAACCAAAAATGTTACCCATATGAAAAAACTGTTTTTCTCCTTATTGATAGGAGGCGTTTTAGTTAACTGTACTGTGATTGCCGCTGCGGTGGCAAACCATCTTGACCCTATTTCCTCATCAACTGTACGGCAGCAGGTCTATTTCCACGATGTGGAAGAATTTCTGGCACATTACGAGGCATCTCTGGACCAGGGCAACGTATACACCCTGGCGTTAGAGCGCGGCAAAGGAATTTACATTGTCGGCGCTTCTACGACGATCAGCAGCACCACAGAACTCGTTGCTGTAAGGCAACATTCTTACTCCACCAAAGACAAGCTGAAATTCGCCAAATGGTGTAATGAACAGCTGGAGAAAGGTAATGTACTGACTATCGGTAAAGATAAGGACGGTACTTATTGGGCTGATATCAGGAAATAAAGCCCAAACAAATTCAGGAATGATGGATGACAAAAGGCCGCCTCCCGGATAAGGAGGCGGCCTTGCTTTTATGACATACTCTAATTATAATCCTTGTCTGAACCCCAGTAGCAGCAGTAACAACAGCATACCGTTTCCCCCCAGCTGCATCCGTAACAACCGCAACGCTTTCCCGATATGCTTTTCAACGGTGTTGACAGAGATGTTGAGCTGTTGCGCCACCTCCTTGTGCGATAACCCCTCATAGCGACTTAGTAAAAATGCCTCCCGGCATTTATCGGGTAGTAACCCGATCGCTTTATGAAGCATGGTTTCCAGCTCTTTTTGTTCCAGCTGGTTTTCCATGTCGGCATGTTTCTCCTGTAGTAATCCCAGTTGATGATGATGCGTGGTATGAATAAGGTCTGTCCTGATAATATCCAGTATCCGGTTTCTCAATGCTGTAAAAAGATACCCCGCGAGATTGCCGGCATGCCTGATGTCGTTTTTCTTCAGATACAGGCTGATAAATACTTCCTGCACCACTTCCTTTGCTTCCTCCTTTGACCTCAGCCGTTTGTAGGCGGCATTCAGTAGCGGAAGGGCGTATTCATCGTAGATAGCCTCAAAGGCTTCTTCCCGGCCTTCCAGCAGTAAGCGGAAAAGCATGTCCTGGTCGTGTAGTGGCTGTTTGCTGATAGTGAAGATTTTAAAGTACTCAAACTTAACTATTTAAAGCGCTGCCCGGTAATATTATCTTCCCTCAGAATGAGATAATATTAACTTTTTTTAAACCGGATGGCGGTAGTGGGCCAGTTGTTCGTTAATCAGATAAAGGGCTGTTATATGGACAATGATCATCTGTTGATCCTTATCGAAAAGTACTTAAATGGCGAAGCGACGGCGACAGAGAGGAAATGGCTGGAGAACTGGTACGCTTCCTTTGACAACAGCGCCGACTGGCTCAGGGAAGGCGCTGCAGAGGCAATGGAAATAACGGCCGAACTGAAACAGTCGTTGCAGGGCAAACTGGCGGGTGCAGCACAGCTGAAGGCCGTAAATAAACAGGTGTTTTCCCTGAGGCGGAACCGTCGCCTGTTATGGGCTGCGGCCATTGTGTTGTTGCTCGGAAGCAGCGTATTGTTATACCGGTTGCTGATGCCGGCAGGCATAATGGAAACAGTGGTCGCCGGGGCCGGCCCGCGGACTGTGGCTTTGCCGGACGGCTCTGTGGCGTTGTTACAGGCAGGCAGCAGTATCCGCTATGATAAAAAGTTTAATGGCGACCGCCGTGAGGTATTACTGGAAGGCGGCGCACAGTTCAACGTTACGGCACACGCCCATCCCTTTGTCGTCTCCAGCGGGCAACTCTCCACCTGTGTACTGGGCACCGTCTTTACTATTCAGGCTTACCCGGATACAGACAGTATCAGCATCACTGTACTGGAGGGGAAAGTGCAGGTAAGCAAACAACAACAGGTCATCGGAACACTGGGATCGGAAGACAGGCTGGTGTACAACATACCCACAGGCGCGGTGGCCCGGTACCATATTCAAAATAGTGAAGTGCAATGCAACAATCAGACCCTGCAGGAGATCATGGCCCTGCTGGGACAATGGTATGGTTATACCATTCAGGCCAGCGATACTACCATCCTGCAAGAGCGCTACACCGGCAGTCTTAACCGTCATGAAACACTGGAAGAGCTGCTGGCCATACTTTGTGAAGTAAACCATATCAACTATGAAGTAGACAAAAAGAGCAGACAAATTATGCTGACCAGGAAATAAAACGATATCAATCAATCTCTAAATAAAACAGCGAACAACAGAAGAGAAAACAAACAACAAAAAAGCCGTCCCGTGATCAGACAGGACGGCTTGTACGGAGTTCTATTTGCGTAACATAAAACCCACTACAAATCTAATGCAATTTCACGTAAATGAAATAGCACGGCCGCTCTATGGCCGGAACGCCCTGCCACGCCGTGCTATCAGCCAAAATCTAGTTGCCGTCATGCGAATCTCATCTCTATTACTGGCGTTACTGACCGTCGCCGTGTCTGCGTTGAAGGCGGAGGAGGCCGCCGCCCAGCGACTGAAGGCGTTAAAACTGACCATGCAGGCGAGGAACGAGCCCCTGATACAGGTACTGCGTAAAATAGAGCAGGCCACCCCTTTACGTTTCGCCTACAACGCCACACAGGTGAATGGTAACCAGCTGGTGAACGCCGCTTTTAACGACACGCCCCTGGAAGACGTGCTCAATACATTGTTGGTGAAAAGAAGTTATGCCTGGAAAGAAAGAGGGAATAACATTATGATCTCCGTAAACACCGGAGCGGCGGGTAAACCGGCTGTCGACTCCTTTGTGCTCAGAGGCAGGGTCCTCACACAGGAAGAGCCGCCGCAACCTATCCCCGGTACTACCGTCGCCGTAAAAGGCACCACCAAAGGGGTGATCACCGACCCGGACGGCTTTTTCGAAGTGAAAGCCCAAGCGAATGAAGTACTGGTATTTAGCGTCATCGGCTATAAACCTAAAGAATATACGGTGCAACGGAACCAACGTAATCTCGTGATTTCGCTGCAGGAAAATGTCAGCGGCCTCAATGAACTGGTGGTGACAGGCTTCTCGGAGCAGAAGGTAAAACACATGGCCAGTTCCGTTGCTACAGTGAATCTGTCAAATGTAAACAACAAACCCATCACGCAACTGTCACAGGCTTTACAGGGAGGCGTCACCGGCATCAATGTCAACCAGGGCTCAGGACTGCCCGGTGGCGACGCTGCCGCCATCAAGATCAGGGGCGTGGGCACCTTCCTCAGCTCAGACCCGCTGGTGCTGGTAGACGGCGTTCCCTTCGATATGAATAAACTGGACCCCAATACCATCGAAAGCATTTCAGTGCTGAAAGACGCAGCGGCTGCTTCCCTCTACGGCGCCCGCGCCGGCAACGGTGTTATTATCATCACCACCAAAAGAGGGGTGCCCGGCGTGGTTAATGTGCAATATAACGGTTACGCCGGTACGCAGACACCCGTGTATTCACCGGAGTTCGTAGATGCTGCTACCTATATGCGCATGACCAATGAAGCCATCAGGAACAATGGGGGAGATCCGTTGTATTCAGAAGACGTGATCCGGCAAACCGCCGACAGGTCCGATCCGGTAAAATACCCTTCCACCAACTGGAAAGACGAGGTAATACACCAGCAATCCCAGATCCAGCAACACTCCATGTCGGTGTCTGGTGGTAACAGCGCGGCAAGGTTCGCCTTAACTGCCAGTTACCTGAGCCAACAAGGGATGGTGAAAAACTCCTCTTTCAACAAAGGAAACGTACGGGCGAACACCAGCGTGGACCTCAGTAAAAATATCGTGGTGTTTATGGACCTCTTCGCCTCCCGCGAGGAACAAAATCAGCCCTACGCATTAGGTAGAGGGGCGGGAGGTATATTGGGATGGGCCTATACGGCTCCGCCTAACATCGCTGCCAAATACCCGGATAAGCCCGAGCGGCCGGGATACACCTATTACGGTACCTATGGCGAAAGCTGGAACCCGGTGGCCAATACAGAAAGGGGAGGTGTTTCCAACAGGGTCCGGGATGAAATACTGATCAACCTGCGCCCCAAATGGGAGATCATCCCCGGCCTCACCCTGAAAGGACAGTTCAGCTATCGTGTCTCCTCCGGCGCAGACAAAACTAACCGGGACGCCTATATTTTTTTCGATTACTTCACTAACCAGAAAACAGGCCGCGATTTCACAGACATAAAATCCGCCGGCCCCAGCAACCGCTCGGGTTATTATTATACCGGCGGTAACCTCGACTATAATAAATCATTCGGAAAACACCGGGTAAATGCGGTACTGGGCTATTCAAAAGAAATGAACAACCCCGACCCGTGGAAGGAAATAACACTGGCATCGGTTTTTGGGAAAGTGTATTACAGCTATGCCGACAGGTACCTGCTGGAAGCGGGAATGCGGCGAGACGGCTCCTCCATTTTTGCTCCCGGCAAAAAGTGGGGCAATTTCCCTTCCATCGCCGTGGGCTGGAACCTGGGCAACGAGGCGTTTATGAAACCGCTGACTTTCCTCGATCAGCTCAAGTTGCGGGGCTCCTACGGACGGCTGGGCAACAACGCGATCGATCCCTATATGTACCAGTCGACCGTAGACCCGGGCAATGGTAAAGAAAGCACGTTCGGTAACCCCAATATCACCTGGGAAAAAGTAGCGATTCTCGATATCGGCGCCGATATCAGTCTCTTCAAAAATAAACTGGACGTTACGTTCGACTGGTACAACAAAAAAACCAGTGACCTGATACTCCGGCCGCAACCGACGCTTACTTCCGCTATCGGCCTTACCCCTATAAACATAGGTACCATGAAAAACGCAGGCTGGGAAGTGAAACTATCCTACAATACCAACGTAGGAAAGAATGTCAACATCGCTGTTAACGCCGGTTATTCCCGTAATAAATCCACCTTGCTGAAGATGGCGCAAACGCTGCCGCTGATCGAGGGCAACACCATCCGCGAAGTGGGGGGCGCCTTCGCGGAATACTATGGGTTTAAAAGCCTGGGGCTGATCCAACAGGGAGATATAGAAAAAGGCATCGCCATCATCCCGGGACAGGCGGCAGGTGACATCCGTTATGCAGACATCGACAACAACGGTGTCATCGACGACAACGATAAAGTAAAACTAGGCGCCACAGAACCCTACAGTTCCTACTTCGGCAGTATCTCCGTTAAATGGAAACGTTTCGATTTCGAAACGATGATCACCGGTATCGGGCAGGTCGTTAATTTCTACAATGGGCGCATAGCGATCCCCTTCAACGCTGCCAGTGAAGGAGGGACGCCGCTTACATGGCATATGGATTACTGGACGCCGGAAAACCCGGGCGCCCGTTTCCCCCGGTTGCTGCCATCACCGGGGCCTAACGAAAAAGTGTCTGATTTCTGGAGCGTAAACGGCGCCTATGCACGCGTCAAATATATCCAGATAGGTTATCAACTGCCCGTATCTCAAACCGGGCGCATCAAGCTGAAAAGCATACGGGTATACCTGAATGCACAGAATCCGCTGACGATAACGGAAATGGAAGTCAGCGATCCGGAAACACGGGGAGATGAAACAAAATACCCCATCATGAAAATGTATACCGCCGGCTTAAATATCAGTTTCTGATCCTAAAAACATGACGATGAAGAAATACTATATCATTGCGGCCGGCTTGCTGCTGGGCTTTACGGCCTGCAAGAAAAATTTCCTGGTACGGGATAATCCTACCGCCACCACCGATGAAAAATGGTGGAACCTCGAATCAGACCTGCAAAATGCTTTGGGGGATATATATGGCGGCTTGCCCTCAGGTACGCTGAGTGATTATGGCTTTATGTCCAACTGCAGGATGCACCTGGCCGGTACGACCGACGAGGCAGTGTTCCGCGGGAACTACGGCGACTGGCAGACTTTCCCCGTGGGACTGGCCACCAGTCAGACGAATTCCGTGACAGAGATATACAGAAAACACTATTCCTATATCCGCAGCGCCTGCCGGTTCCTGGAAAATTATAACCGCGCCTATGTGGAAGATGCTACCCGTAAAGCTCGTTATGCCGGTGAGGCGCGCGCTTTACGCGCATGGTACCACCTGGACCTTTTCCTGCTGTATGGCCCTGTTCCCATTGTCAGCCACTCATTACCGCCGGAACTGCAGTTCGTAAAACGCAATACGAAAGAAGAGGTGGTCAGCTTCATTGCTGCGCAACTGGATTCTGCGGCAGCAGAATTACCGGCCACTTACCCCGAAAGCGACGTATACCGTATGAGCAAAGGCACCTGCTACGCTATGCAAACCGTGCTTTACCTGAATGCAGGCGACTACGCCAAATGTGCGGAAGCAGCAAAAAAAGTGATCGACCTCAATGTATATGAACTCTATCAAAGCGCACAACCCGGTGTGTCCAGCTATGCATCGCTGTTCTCCTACAGCGGTATGGTCAATAAAGAACGTATCCTGTTCCGCAGGGGCGGGCAAAACGAAGCTTTTTTCCGCAACGCGCCTAAAAGCCTTGGTGGACAAGCGACCACCAATCCTACCGCTGCGATGGTCAATGCCTATGAAACCCTGCAGGGTAAAACGCTGGAAGAGCTGGGACCGGACAGCCTGGCTATTTACCAGGCCCACCCACGGTATAACAATAACCGTGATCCCCGTTTAGCCGCCAGCGTGATCGTGCCGGGCGAAACGTTCGTCAACCGCAAGCTGGAGCCGTTCACCGCCGGCAACGCCGACCAGATAGGGCTCACTCAGTCCACCCAGACCGGTTTCTGGACCAGGAAATACCTGGATGTCCAGGATGCCGGCGCGCCATGGAGCGGCTCCCTCCATTTTATGATCATCCGCTATGCGGAAATCCTGCTGGATTATGTGGAAGCGCTGGTAGAAAAAAATGAGTGGCAGCATCCGGACGTCGTAAAGTATCTCAACCAGATCCGGCGCCGCGCAGGCATGCCGGACGTGGACGTAAGCCGCTACAATTCACAGGCGGCGCTCCGCACATTAATACGCCGGGAGCGACAGGTGGAGCTGGCATTCGAAGGACAGCGGCTGTTTGACATCCGTAGATGGAAAACCGCAGAGGTGCTGCTGAACCAGGCCGCTAAGGGCGCCGTAGACCCCGCCACCGGAAAGGCGGTGGTCGTGGAACAACGGAAGTTCAACGCCCGCCGCGATTATGTGTGGCCTATCCCGCTGATTGAAATGAACACCAATCCCAACATGATACAAAATCCGAACTGGTAAACCGATAGCAACATTAATCGTTTGAACAAATGAAAAGAAGATTTTTAGAGATATGTTTTTCCGGGGCCTTACTGTTTTCAGCCGCCACCGCCACCGCACAGCAGGACGCCGGACTGGCAGCCAACGCCAACGAACCGGAAGCCCTGCGCGACGCACGCATGCGCTGGTTCCGCGATGCCCACTTTGGCATGTTTGTCCACTGGGGTCTGTACAGTGCCGCCGCCGGAGAATGGAACGGGAAAGACTATGATGGCTGTGTGGAATGGATACAGAACATGGCCAACGTGCCGTCAGCGGAATATGCCGCCAAACTGACGCCCCTGTTTAAACCCAAAAAAGGTTTCGCCCGTGAATGGGCGAAAATGGCCAAAGACGCCGGTTGCCGCTACGTGATCTTCACCAGCCGGCATCACGAAGGGTTTGCGCTGCACGACAGTAAAACCACCACCTTCGATGGGATGGACGTAACCGGCAGGGACCTGTTCCGCGAAATTGTCAACGCCTTGCATGAACAGGGACTGCGGATAGGGGTCTACTTTTCGCTGCTGGACTGGCATCACCCGGACGCATATGTGGAACACGGAATGCCCACGCCAGGCGGTGTGAAAAATGAGGGCCGCGACAACGCGAAGTATGTCGCCTACATGCACCAGCAGGCGGAGGAAATGTTTTCCAATTACGGTCCTATCGATGTGGTGTGGTGGGACTACAGCTCCAAAGAGATACAGGGCGAAAAATGGGGCGCTAATGCGTTGGTGGCGATGCTGAAAAAACATCATCCCAATATTATCATGAACAACCGGTTGTACGCCTTTGATAATAACAGCGAATATACCCGCGCGCATGGCGACCTGGTGACGCCGGAACAGTTCATCCCGGAAACCGGCTTTAAAGGGATGGACTGGGAGTCCTGCATGACGATGAACGGTACCTGGGGATACAGCCGTAACAACCAGAAATGGCACACGAAGGAAGAGCTGATACGCAACATGATCGATATTGTTTCCAAAGGAGGGAACTACCTGCTGAACGTGGGCCCGATGGGAGATGGCACCGTTCCGGAAACGAGCGTAGCGCTGATGAAGGGCATCGGCGACTGGATGAGGGTCAACGGGGAATCCATATATGGTACGCGCGCCAATAGCATCGGCAGGGTCAACTGGGGACGTATCACCACTGCGCCGGGGAAATTTTTCCTGCATATTTTCAACTGGCCGGCGGATAACCGACTGCATGTACCGTTATTGCCCGACGCCGGTATATCGCCACAGGCCTTCTTCCTGGCTGATGCAGCGCGTACGCCGCTAAAAATAACCACGGACGAACGCGGGCTGTTTATCGATGTCGGTAATGCTCCATTTAAAAATAGTGCTGCAACGGTGGTGGAGCTGGAGGTTACCGGCACCTCCCTGGTGTCTCAGGGCGTTTTCCCGGAAGCGGACGGCAGCTACCAGCTGGTGGCCGGCGACGCGGTGCTTACCAATGGGGTAGGGCTGTCGGTGGGGGAGCAGGCCACTATCTACAACTGGATGTCTGTCGATGGTACGGCAGCCTGGAACATCCAGGTGAAACAACCGGGCCGCTACAGGATGGTGCTGCGTTTTGCCTGTACGGACGCTTCGGCCGGTGCAAAGGTGGCCGTAAGCGCCGGGAAAACAAAGCTGACCGGCGTGGTGAAAGGTACGGACAACAGCTGGAGCGCGTATCAGGATTGGGACCTGGGAACTGTCACGTTGCCCCAAAAAGGCGTGAATAAAGTACTGGTAAAAGCCCTGACGAAACCAGGACTGGGCGTCATGAACCTGCAGCGCATCCGGCTGATACCCGCCGGGAAATAAACAGGCGGCGCCCCGTTTGCCAGCAAAATGTTAAATCCTGCCGTACCGCGGTTTCATGGCACAACTCTTGGCGGACAACTACAGTATTAAAACTCATCACCATGAAAAAGATATTGTTAGCGTCCACCATTGTAGGAACTGCGGCGGCAGGTTTAATTCTCTACCTGGTCAGAAAAGGGAAGGCAAGGATGATTGACCGCTCTGCCGGTGTTATGGAAGATGATACACATACGAAAGAAAAAATATTCGGGCAGAATCATCATCCGGCGCAGCAGGAAGATATTTACAGCAGCGCAATGGGATAACGGATCTTATCCGGCACATGACCGGGGTCATCAAAAAATGACTGCCGGTTTTTTATTTTCCATTTTATTTTCCCTGCTGGCGGCCTCCGGGCGGTCCCTTCGCGATGATTTTACACGTACGTTACACGAAACGGGATTTTTATCTACAGGAAAGAAAATAAGATAGCGATTATACCGTAATTTTGCGCCGGCATTTCTTTTGAGACCTGCCGGTTGTTAACCATTTTTGTTTACCATGTGAATAAACTATCCGTTACAATGAAACAGAAGTTTTCCTGCTTTTTGATTGATGAAATTCGTGACAACAGAAACCAGTTTTTCCTTGCACTCGATCTGTTACAGGCAACCCGGGCCTGTATTTGTTTTGATAACGCCACCCATGCATTATCCTATGCCGCCCAAAAGGGAGGCAAACCGGACTATATTTTCCTGCATACCCGCCAACCGGGCTTAGACGGCGTCCGCCAACTGGAAGCGCTTCAGCAGTCTCCGCTGCTGGCAGATGTTCCGGTGATTTTCTATGCAGCCTCTTTTAACCCGGAAGATATGACACGGATGAAATTTATGGGCGCTACCGACTGGATGGTTAAACCTTCCAATCTGCATGCGCTGCGTGACGGGCTGAAGCTGATATTTGAGACGGTCAGCGGAAAACAGCCGGCTTCGGTTCCGGAAGTGCAGCCTGCTGCGGTGTTGGTATAACGTACCAGTAGCCGTGCTTTCCGCTAACACCGGACGCCTTCCTGCGCAACCGTCTGCAATGGAACACTTCAACAGCGCGGCTACCGCCCTGCTGGCCTGCTACCGTTTTTCTGATGGCTTTCCGCAATCATCGGCCCGCTATGCGGGCAACTTCAAAAGACGCGCTACAGATACATCCTGTCGTTCAATTGCCATTACTCGTCATAAAACGAACCAGCGGACAGGATACGGTGTTGATATTATTGAATTTTGATAAGGGAATGCAAACTTATCATCATGTGGCCCCGACACCATTAAAGAAAATATTTGATTCCGCACATGAAATGTGGAACGGCCCGGGTGAGAAAGCTGCTGATGAGATACTGGAAAATGAACCGATTTTGCTGCAGCCCTTCCCGGCTGTCGTATATGAAATGGCGCATCATGAAGAGTGATTTCTTTACCCCGGTAGCCACCTACCGCATTCGGTTTAACAGGGATTTTACCTTTACGGACCTCGAAAAACAACTGGATTACCTGCACCAGCTGGGTATTACCACTATTTATGCCTCCCCGGTTTTTGAAACAGCGCCCGGAAGCCGCCACGGCTACGATATCACCAATCCCCGCGAAATCAACAACGCCATCGGCTCGCTGGCGCATATGCGGCAGCTGCATGTAAGGCTCCGCTCTTTGGGCATGAGCTGGATACAGGACATCGTGCCCAATTATATGGCGTTCCATTGCCAGAATGCACGACTGATGGACGCCCTGGAGAGAGGCACGGCTTCCCCTTATTATAATTACTTCGATATCGACTGGCATCATCCGGACCCCGATCTGCATGGAAAGCTGATGGTGCCTTTTCTGAAAAAAAATCTCCGTGAAACCATCGCTGACGGCGGCATCCGTCTCAGTTACAGTACGCTGGGGCTGAGCATGGCTACCGGCGGACAGTGCTACCCGCTGTCTGCCAAAAGCTATCAATGGCTGCTCAGCGTGCTGCCGCCGGGCATGGACGCGGTGAAAAACTGGCTGACGGAGATGAAGGGGAATATCTTACAACGCCGCTCCCTGTCGGACTGGGAAGCGATGAAGTCCCTGCTGAAACCACCCCGTAAGCAAACGTTCCTGCCACTGCTGGACCTGGTGAACAATCATACAGCGCTCCTGCAGGAACTGCTGGAGATACAGCATTATACTTTTACAGCGAGAAGTGAAGCAGATTTTCGTATCAACTACCGCCGCTTTCTTGGTGTGAACGAACATATCGCGCTGCGTATGGAAGACAAAGCAGTGTTTGAGGAATACCATGGGTTTCTGCATCGGCTATACCAGGAAGGCATTATCCAGGGACTACGCATCGACCAGGTCGATGGGCTGCTGGACCCTGCCCGGTATATTTATCATCTCCGGGAACTGTTCGGCAATAACTGTTACATTATCGCAGAGAAAATACTGGCCGGTCATGAAAACCTGCCTGAGCGATGGGCGCTGCAGGGGAGCACCGGCTACGATTTCCTGGCTGGCGTAAGCCAGCTGCTGACCGACGGAGAGGGCATGGAGAAACTGGGCCGCTTTTACCGCACCCATTTCCCGGGCCTTGCCCTATATTCGAAACTGGCCCGCAGTAAAAAACAGCTGGTGCTGGAAAAACATATGAACGGCGAATGGGACAACCTGGTACGGGAAGTCTTCCGTCTGAAGCTGGCGCCGCCGGAGACGGATAAGGGCCGGCTGAAAATGGCCATGAGCGAATTTATAGTATGCCTGCCTGCCAATCGTATCTATCCGGAAGGATGGCCCCTGCCGGCAGCAGATATACGGCAGCTGGACCAGGCCATAGAAGATGCCATCTTACGCAATCCCGCTACCGGTACCGCACTGGAGTTGATCCGCTCTTTTTGGGACCCCGATAAAAAACAACTGCAGACGGCGGCAGCGCTGCTGCTGCTGAAAAAAATTACCCAGTTCGCCGGACAACTATACCGGGAAAGCATCGAGGAGACATTGTTCTACGTATACAATGCATTGCTGTCGCACAACGAAGCCGGCGACTCACCGGTGCAAAACAAATGCACGCTCGACGACTTCCACGAACGAATGACCGTACGGCAGTACCTGTCGCCTTTCTCCCTCAATACCACCGCTACCCACGACACCCGCTGGGGAGAAGATGCCCGTGTCCGGCTCAACGCGCTGACCATCATTCCGGACCTGTGGATACAACAGGTACAGGCCTGGCATACCGCCCATCACGACCTCATCGCGCTGATCGATGAAAAACCGGCGCCGGACCTCAACGACGAATATTTTATTTACCAGACGGTTTTCGCCTGCCTGCCTGCTTCCGGGGAAACAGACACCGGTTTTTCTGCTCGTATCGCCGCCACTTTCCTGAAGGTGGTGCGGGAGGCTAAAGTGCACAGCTCATGGCTGATGCCGGATACCGCCTACGAACTGGCCTGCCTGCAGTTCATCGAAAAGATACTAACGCCCGGCAGCGCTTTTCTTGAGGGAATGCACCAGCTGGCAGAAAAACTCGGCACACACGACCATATCTTTTCCCTGGCACAAACGCTGATTAAAATAACGGCCCCCGGTATACCGGATATTTATCAGGGCTGCGAACTCTGGGATTTCAGTGCGGGTAACAACGACGGGCATCACCCCGTTAACTACCCCCTTCGCCGGAAGCTGCTGGCTACCTGGCAGGACAATGATCACGCCCCGGGCTGGCCGAAAGAACATGCCGGCGCCCATGCCGGAATAGGAAAAGCAAAGCTCTACCTGGTAAATAAAGCGTTACAACTCAGGAATGCGCATGCCTCCCTGTTTATCCAGGGAGAATATATCCCGCTGTCCAGCGGGGAACGAAACAACCAGATTGCCTATGCCCGCAGGTACCGGCAGGATTGGTGTATTATAGTGACACCGCTGCTGCCGGCTGCGCACTTCGGCAAACACGACCTGGCCCCCTTGACCCTGCCGGCCAATGCACCGCTCAAATGGATAAATGTATTCACCGGCGAGGTCCTGATCGCACAAAATGGACAACTGCCCCTGCCCGGTACGCAAAATTGCCCGGTAGTATTGCTTTCCCCGGTACCCGATCATAAGTTCCACCGCTGAAGAAAATATAATTTTTTAAATAATTTATAATATTGTTTAAAAATTTGAACACTGTTCAATATTTTTGTGCTGTCAAAAAAAGTACTGGTGACTGCAATATTTCGCCAGGCAATTCGTCTTCGTCTGAGTATTGACTTTAAAAGTTTAAGTTTTTAAGTTTGTATGATCGCTACCATGCACCTCATACTTTAATCACCGCCCAACTATATGAAACAACCTTCAGGAAAGGAGAAAAAACCCTCAGGTATCTTTACATTGCTACGGCCATACAAAGGTTTAATAACCCTGCTCGTGTTGTTTGCCCTCATGGGCAACAGCCTGAATCTGTGGCTGCCTAAAATCATCGGGCAGGGGATAGATGACTTTTCACACGGTCACTTCGTCTATAAGCCGCTGATCATCAAATTCGGGCTGGCCGCTTTGCTGATCTTCGTCTTTACCTACCTCCAAAACATTATTCAGACGTACGCGTCCGAGAAGGTGGCTAAAAACCTGCGTGAACGACTGGCGGAAAAAATATCCCGGCAGAGTTACGCCTGGATGGAGCAGTCCAACCCATCCCGCCTGCTCACCAATCTCACCGCAGATGTGGATTCCATTAAGCTGTTCGTGTCCCAGGCCATCGTATCACTGGTATCGTCGATCTTTATTATTATCGGCGCCAGTATCCTGCTGCTGACCATCGACTGGAAGCTGGCGCTGGTAGTGATAGCCGCCATTCCCATCATGGGCACCGCGTTTTTCTTCGTGCTGAAGAAAGTAAGAACGCTGTTCATGAAAAGCCGCGAAATCATGGACCGCCTCAATAAAGTGATCAACGAAAGCATCCTGGGCGCAGCACTCATCAATGTGGTGAACGCGCAGCAACGGGAGTATGAGAAATTCCTCGATGCCAACGGGAAAGCGCTGGACTTCGGCCTTTCAATCCTGAAACTGTTCGCCGGCCTGATCCCGGTAATCGTTTTTACGGCCAATATGACCGGTCTGGCAATACTTGCCCTGGGCGGCCGTTTTGTGATAGATGGCAGCATGACCATTGGTGACTTCGCGGCATTCAACAGCTACCTGACACTGCTGATATTTCCTATCCTCGTGATCGGGTTTATGAGCAACGTCATAGCACAGGCAACGGCTTCCTACCAGCGCATCAGCGGCGTACTGCACTCCCCGGATATGCTGGAAACAGGCTCCCTCGTTAAAAACCTGGAGGGCGACATTACCTGCGAACATGTATCGCTCAGCTATGGTGAAAAGCCCGTCCTGAAAGACATTTCCTTCTCCGTAAAAGCCGGGTCCAAAATTGCGATCATCGGCCCCACGGCCGCCGGTAAAACACAGCTCCTCTATCTCCTGATGCGGCTGATCAAACCCGATGAAGGCACCATCCGGATGGACGGAGAAGACATCGCCGCCTATGAGAGCGAGTCCTTTCACCAGCAGGTGGGCTTTGTATTTCAGGACAGCGTGGTGTTTAACATGAGCGTCCGGGAAAATATCGCCTTTAGCGATGTCGTCACCGATGCGTCACTGGAAAAAGCCATCACCACCGCGGAAGTGAAAGAGTTTACCGACCAGCTGCCGGAAAAACTCAGCACCACCGTCTCCGAACGGGGCACCAGCCTCTCCGGCGGCCAGAAACAACGCCTCATGCTGGCCCGCGCACTGGCGCTCAATCCTAAAATATTGCTGCTGGACGATTTCACCGCCCGTGTAGACACCCGCACGGAAAGAAAAATCCTGGCCAATGTGCATCGCAATTACCCGGACCTCACGCTGGTGTCTGTGACCCAGAAAATAGGCGCCGTTACCCATTACGATCAGATCATCCTGCTGATGCAGGGCGAAATGATCGCGGCGGGCACCCATGAAGAACTGATGGAAAAGAGCCCGGATTACGTACAGATTTTTAACTCCCAGCAAAGCACCAGCAACTATGAATTACAATCTTAATAAACCCGCTACGGTAAAAGGAGTGTCTAACTACACGGCCTTCAAAGGTTTGTTGCGGCTCATTTCGCACGAAAAAAGCAAGCTGGCAGTAGCTTTGCTGGCAACCATCGGTACCTCCGGGCTGAACCTGCTGGGGCCGCTGCTCACCGCCTACGCGATCGATACCTATGTGATGCAAAAACAGTATCACGGCGTACTGGTCTATTCCGGCATCCTGCTGGCTGTGTACTTCGCATCCTTCGGCATCAACTATCTGCAGACAAAACTAATGGGCACAGTGGGGCAACGGACACTCTATACCCTGCGCAACGCTGTCTTCCACAAACTGCAGCAGCTGCCGGTGGCCTTCTTTAACCAGAACAAAGCCGGAGACCTGATCTCCCGTGTCAACAATGATACAGACAAACTTAACCAGTTCTTCTCCCAGTCCCTGATGCAGTTCGTTGGAAGCATCATCTCCATGACCGGCGCCGGTATTTTCCTGTTCTCGCTCAATGTGAAACTGGGCGCCGTGGCGTTGATACCCGCTTTGCTGTCGCTGATATTCACGCGGCTGCTATCGCCCTGGGTGAAAAAGAAAAACGCTGCAAACCTGAAAACGGTTGGCGGATTGAGTGCCGAAATCCAGGAAAGCCTCAGCAACTTCAAAGTCGTAGTGGCTTTCGGCAGAAGGGATTATTTCATGCAGCGCTTTAATGAAGCCAATGAGAAAAACTACACCTCAGCGACGGCGATGGGCATCGCCAACAACGTATTTATGCCGTTTTACAGCCTGATGGCCAGCCTCGCACAGCTGATGATACTCGCCTATGGCGTATACCTGATCAGCACCGGCTCTTTTACGATAGGACTGCTGGTCAGTTACATCGCCTATGCGAATTATTTCTATAGCCCGCTGCGGCAACTGGCGGCGCTGTGGGCCAACTTCCAGACGGCGATGGCAGGATGGGAACGGATCTCTGAAATATTAGTGCTGGAAAATAACATGGGCACCATCGAAACGCATGCAAGGCAGGAAGGCGCACCCCTCCTGGAAATGCAACAGGTGCATTTCGGTTACACGGAAGACCGCGAAATCCTGCATAACATCAATCTCCGCCTGGAACAGGGAAAAACCTACGCACTGGTTGGCCCCACCGGAGGTGGCAAAACCACCACGGCGTCGCTGATAGCCCGCCTCTATGATCCGGTGAAAGGCAATGTGCTGCTGGACGGGAAAGACATCCGTTCCTACAATGCCGCGGAACGTACGCGCCGCATAGGTTTCATCCTCCAGGACCCCATCCTGTTCACCGGTACGGTCAGGGAGAATATCCTGTATGGCAACGAGGAATACGAAAACTACACCAACGACCAACTGGAAGAAGTGCTCCGGGCAGCTAACCTGGAAAAATTATTGGGCCTCTTTGAAAAAGGGCTGGAAACCCCGGTGCAGTCGGCGGGAGAGGGTGTCAGCCTGGGCCAGAAACAGCTGATCGCCTTTATGCGGGCGGTACTGCGAAAGCCGGACCTGCTGATACTGGACGAGGCTACGGCCAATATCGATACCGTGACGGAAAAACTGCTGGGCGAGATACTGGATAAGCTGCCTGCCACTACTACGCGGGTCATTATTGCGCACCGGCTGAATACTATCGAAAACGCCGATGAGATCTTTTTTGTCAACGACGGCGCCGTTACGAACGCAGGGTCTTTCCACCAGGTGGTAGACCAGCTGATGCACGGCAATAAAAACTAACATTTCGTATATACTTTACCGTTTATCATTTCCTGCAGTCAGGTCAGCGGCCTGACTGCTTTTTTTGCCCTGTATCGCAGTATGATTTCCGCCCTCTTCCGCCATAGCATTGATAGCCGGAACCTGCAACATCTCCTGCATCGTGGCTACGAAGACGCCGGCAGGCGGGCGATGAGTCCGAGCCGCCGCGAATGGGAAATAGCTTCTTCACTGTGCCTGAAGTAGCAGCAGGCGATACCTAATGCTTCCAGTTTACGGATGACGGCCAGCACCGCCGGTTTTTTCTCGTCAGAGAGATGTCGCAGGTACACGCTGATGATCCGTTGAGGAAAATGGCTGGCAATAGCTTCGTAGATGTAAGGGTCTTGCTGGGTATCATCTCCCAGGAGTACGAAACGCATATGGGGATAGCTTTCCAGGATACGGGCGATGCGGGTGAATTTGGTGTGGTGTTTCCCTCGTCCTGTTTTTAACAGCTGGGAAAAATGTTTCAGCTGGTTGAGCAGGTAAACGCCCTGCGGCAGCTGCCATGCGTCCGAAAATTCCCGGATGTAGTCATAGAGGTTCCATTCACTGCTGGAAACATAAAAGAAGGGATTGGGCATGAGCGGCAGGGTATGCCCGTGGCTGAGCAGCTGATAGTGCAGCACGGCGCCTTCAAAAGGGCGTCTGCTGGAGGCATTATGTGTAAAGAGTACTTTGAGTTTTTTGAAGACATGTTCCGAATGAGAGATCAGAAAGGTGTCGTCGATATCTGAGATGCACCCAAACTGGGTAGGGTGGGGAATATATACCTCACCGGTGCCTTCGGCGATATTTTCCCCGTTTTGTGTATGCGTGACCGTTACCGGATGCCAGCCTGCAGGAGTGGGGTATTCCGGTTTCCATTGGAAGTGGAAAAAGCCGTCGTCTGCTGTCCGCGTGTGAATGGTCTGTCCCTGCCATTGAAGCTGGACCTCCGCCAGTGGCTTGGATTTTACCATGAAGAGCCGGAGCAGCGCCCGGATATTGCCGAGCAGATGATAACGGGTACGCCCCTCCGGAAAAGGGCTGCGGGAAAGTACATGTCCAAATACCTGTAACTCGCCGGTATGGCCGTATCCGCGATAAACTTTTACGACGGTACTGGTGTTGACGCCGGTGCGCGCCCACCATCGCCGGGAGCGGTTGTCTTTTACGGCGTCATATTTGCGTTTGCCGGAAGAATGCATAGCATGCTACTGAAATGGAAAAGAAATTAAGATTATTATTTGTCATTAACCCTGCTGCGGGAGCTGCCCGGAAAGTTGCCCCGCAAGAAGCAGTCCAACGTTTTTTAGCGCACCGGCCGGAAGTCCGGGGGGAGTTGCTGTTGCTGACAGGCGATCCTGCCGGCGATGAAGCGCGTTTGCAGCAGCTGTTGCAGGAAGAAGGATGGAGTGGGGTGGTGGCTGCCGGCGGAGATGGCACGGTGAAGATGGTGGCCACTTGTTTGTTGAATAAGGAGATCCCGTTAGGCATCCTGCCGGCAGGATCGGCCAATGGCATGGCGCGCGACCTGTGTATCCCGGAATCGTGGGAGGCGGCGCTGGAGCTGGTGATGCAGGCGCATGTCCGTAAAATAGACGTGATACGTATCAATGGCCGCGATATTTCCATCCACCTGAGTGATATCGGGCTGAATGCTTTGCTGGTAAAATATTTTCAGCGGTCGGGGGTGAGGGGAATGACGGGGTATGCCAGGGTAGTGCTGAAGACATTCTGGTACCGGCAGCGTTTTGCCGTGGAGATAGACAACGGAGCTGACCAATTATCGCGCGAAGCGTTTATGATCGTACTGGCCAATGCCGGTAAATATGGTACAGGTGCTTGCATCAACCCTGTCAGTGACCTGAGCGACGGCATTTTCGAGGTGGTGCTGATAAAGGAACTTTCCCTGCTGGAAACGCTGAAGATGCTGTTTGTCCGCCGCCCTTTTAACCCGCATAAGACAGAGATCATCCGGGCGCGGAAGGTGTATATCCACACACCCGGGAAGGCTGAGTTTCAGATTGACGGGGAGTATATGGGCAAGGTGAATGAAGTGGCTGCGGAAGTAATGCCCCGCGCCCTGGCGGTGTTTGTGCCGTCACAGGTGTCAGAGGGTTAGTTCGTCGCGGCTGAGGGCATGAAACAGGTTTTGCAGCTGATGTACATGTACCAATGGGCGCCCGTAGGGAACAAATCCGGCCGGCGATTCGGTGACCGGTTGGAAACAACCTTTCTCATAGCGGATATGCAGGCTGTTAAGCCGGTTGTACTTCAGGGAGTAGATGTTCTCATCTTCCCCTTCTTCAGGAACGCCGCGGATAAAGTCGAATTTAATCAGCTGATAGAGGTCGAGCAGGACGGGATTGGCCTTTTCACAGGAAATTTTGCTGCGGGGAAGCCCGGAATTATAGATATAACCATCCAGTACGCCTTCCACTACAAAGACTGATTCCTCCATGTTGTAGTCAAAATAAGACACATAATTACCAATCCTGATATCTGCTTCGTCGATCATTGGGTCGCAATTTACGCCAGGTGAAGCAATAACAGGGCCGCCAGTGCGGGCAGTGCCTGTACCAGGAAGATCTTTTTCTCGGCTGTCAGCGCACCGTAAATACCGGCTACCGCCACGCAGCCGAGAAAAAAGACCGCCGTATGCCGTGCCCATTCCGGATCTGAAATGAGCAATGACCAACACAATCCTGCCGCCAGAAAGCCGTTGTACAGGCCCTGGTTGGCAGCGAGTGGTTTGGTGGCAGGGAATAGTGCTTTGGGGAATTTCTGGAAGATTTTAGGCCCTTTGGTGGTCCAGGCAAACATTTCGAACCACATGATGTAGAGGTGTTCCAGCATGACGAATGCGATCAGGAACTTGGCCAGTATTAGCATAACCTTGAATTTGATGGTTATGCTAAATATAAGAAGAATTATGACGAATTGCGGATGACGAAAGCGAATTTTGAGCTGAGAATCTCATTCACCTTCCGCCATCCCTCAATTCTCTAGAAGTTATTTTCTTCAGTGGTCGCATTATTCTTCTTTTTACCGCGGTTAGTGCCACCTTTTCTGCCTATTGCCGCCATGTGTTCGCGGTTGCGGCTAACAGCCTCGCCACCTTTTTTACCGGCCGCACGAGCTTCTTCGGAGGTAAACTTGTGTGCAACGCCCTGTTGATGGGCTGCTCTGCCGCCTTCCCTCGAAATAGCACGTTGTTGTTCAGGGTCCATGGATGCAAATCCCCGTTTACTGTGTTTGGGTTTGTCTGTAGGACTCTTCTCGTGGTTCTCGGCACTCGGTGCGAGTTGTTGATACCTGATGTGTTCCATAATCCTGGATTTTAATAGTTTAGTGAACAATATTGCGTAGAAGTCGATCAATATACATGCCACCGCCCGAATGGCCGTGTACAGGGGATTTTCGGTTTGCGTCCACCTGTTGATGGGGCAATTCGTTCCACAATGCATAGAATTTTTAACACAGTTTCAGCCCTGTTTCCCCATATTTCCGACCGATTTTGCCTGCTGTCAGCTGGCGTGTAATTTGTTTTCCATACACCTGTTACTTCTTTTTTTAACCCATTTAAATCTTCAAATCATGGCAAAGTATTCCAGGAAGTCTCAGGAGAAGGTGGAAAAAACCATGCATGAGATGCACGAAGGCAAACTAAAAAGTGGCCGTAGCGGTAGAAAAGTAACGAACCCCAAACAAGCTATCGCCATCGGATTGTCTGAAGCAAGAAAAGAAGGGGCGAAAGTCCCGAAGAAAGCGGCAGCAAAAAAAACAACTTCCAAAAAAACGGCCGCTAAAAAATCGGCGCCGAAAAAATCAGCCGCCAAAAAAACGACGGCGAAAAAAACGACGGCAAAACGCGCTACTGCTAAGAAGGCAACTGCCAAAAAGACAACTGCCAAAAGAGCAACCGCGGCAAAAAAGACGACCCATCGTAAAACATCTGTTAAAAAATCCACCGCCAAAAAAGGCGCTGCCGCCCGCAAGAAAACTACCGGACGCCGCGCCATGGCTACTGCCTGAAACAGACCGTTTTATCCTTCCATTTATATACAAAAAAAGACCGGTAACCGCGTGTCACCGGTCTTTTTTATGTGGCACAGGCCTTGCAGTTTTAATAGTGGATCAAAACCAGTTTGTATGGAAAAACATAGTATAACGGTGATGATTAAAGGAAAACCATACGGCCTGACCATTAGCATCAACAGGGTCGCTTATGAAACGATTTATGAAGTGATCCCCGATGTCCGCGAACATGTGCTGGACGATTTTCAACCCCATTCCCAAACCTTTATGATCGATCACACAGACACCCCGGAAGTGAATCTGCGTATTGTGGAAAGTGAACAAATTGCCCGCATCATCTGGACGGAAATACTCAATAAAATGGAAGATCTGTAAGTCTCCTCTCATGATCCCCTTTTTTTAGCCGCACGCCTTTTGTACTTTTGCGGAAAAGCGTGTGGGATCATTATGATGATGGTAACCGATAAAACCTATAAAAACACCAACCGCCGGGAGCGGATCATATTTGTTGTTAAACTGCTGATCTACTCCGGCATCGTATACTTCAACCTCGAACATCCGGCATTTTATGACAACTTTCCATGGTTGTTTAAAGTCACCAATGCCCTGTCCTTTTTCCTGGGCGCCAATATCCTCATTTCCGTTGCGTGGCTCGTGATCCTCTCCTGGTATACCCGCCGCCACCGTACAAAGCCACTGGAGAAAGATAACTTCATATTGGGGATTAACCGCATCACCTCTGTGTTAAATACCCTCTTTTTCCTGCTGGCCATCCCCATCTTTTTCGGGAAAGACCTGATGCAGCTCATCACCAGTATCACCATCGTGGCGGCTGCCATCGCCCTGCTGACAAAAGACTATATTTCCAATATGATCAACGGGTTGATCGTCATGTTTTCCGATCAGCTCTCGCTGGGCGACCAGGTCAGGATAGGAGAGTTCAGGGGAAGGATCATGGATATCACCCTGATCAACCTGGTGCTGCAGAATGATGACGACGATATCGTCATTATTCCTAACTCTGTGGTGTTTACCAGCATTATCGTGAACCAGTCCAAACAAAACATCAAAAAACTGACGCTCGAATTTGAGCTGGACCATAAACACAAGTTCACCCTGGAAGAGCTGGACGCGCGCTTACGCAGATCTATTGAAGCTTACGAACGCTACTACCGCGAGGAAAGCTTCTCCCTCAAAACCCTCGAGATCAAAAAAGATTTTGTACAGTTCAAACTGCAGCTGCTGGTGCCGCACCCCGACAAAGAAAAAGAGCGCCTCATTAAACGGGCGCTCAATACGGAAATCATCGCTATTGCAGAAGGTGGCAAAGGTTAAACCAGCACCGAAGCAGCAGTCATCTCTGCCAGCAAGGCGTCTACCTGTGACGTTTCCACATTTGGCATACAGATAATATGCGACCAGCCGTTTTCGCAGGCCAGCTGCCATTTCCGGCGGATATTTCCGGGCGGCTCCGGAAATACCACCGTGATGGAATCGGGGTTGCGCCAGGCGTTGATACCGTTTTCCCTGAATCGGTCAACTGCATACGCGGCTACGGACAGGCTGTGCCGGGCCCTTTTCTCAAGGCCGGCCAGGCCCAGGCTTTTCAGCGCGTACCATAGAAACAACGGACTGTGGCCGTTTCTTGAACCGGTGATGGTGGTATCCATACTGCCGATGTAGGCAACAGAACGGGCAATCCTGTCACGGTAAGACTTTTTGGCCACCACGACGCCGCAGGGGATAGGGGAGCCTATAAATTTATGTCCGCTGATGGCGATGCTGTCTGCCCCGTCAGCGAAGTCAAAAGCAGGCCTCGGGTCTAAAAAAGCGCAATAACTGCCGGACAGCGCACCGTCAGCATGGATGTAATGATGCCGGATGGCCAGTCGTTTCAGTATATCTTTAATACGCCCTATATCGTCCCGCGCTTCGGTCATGGTAGAGCCAATGTTGGCCAGCATGATCACAGGCATATGCCGGTTCATGCCCATCGTCTGCTCCAGGTCATCATAGTCAATTTCCCCGTTGGGCAACGTCCGGATCATAATGCTGGGCATGTTCAACAGGTGCAGGTTCTTCTGTACGCTGTAGTGGGTAGCCTCGGAATAATAGACCATCGCTTTGGGATACAGCTCCCGCGCCAGGTACAGCCCGTAGAGATTGCCCTCCGAACCGCCGTTGGTCACGTACCCCCACCAGTCGTTGGCCGGGGCACGGAACAGCCGGGCAAAAAACTCCACCACATATTTTTCCATCTCCCGGGAACCAACGGTATAGGTAGCATCCACAAAGGGATCTCCCAGGTTGTTAAGCGGATATTGTAAAAAAGGGAAAAGCGGACTGTAGTCAAAATCTTTGGATACCGGGTATCCGAGGAAATGCCGGGTGTGGTCCTGTACTTCGGTCAGCAAACGGTCCAGCATGGCCGCATCAGCGGCAGGTAACGGGTGATCTTTCATAATCGGCAATTACAGGTGTATGATGCTGCGAAGCTATGCAAATGCCATTGAATTTAACTGTCGTTGTAGTAAAGTTGGAAAATATATACTATTTTCGATTTTTTTGTAGTTTAATTGAACTAAAAGCTCCTGCCAGCGCCCGCTTTTTCAGATAAAATTTTCTGTCATGGACACACTCGATAAAACAGACCGCCGCATCCTGGAAGTGCTCCAGGAAAACGCCCGCCTCAATACCAAAGAGATAGCGCACCGTATAGGCCTGAGCGTTACCCCAACCTACGAACGGCTGAAGAAAATAGAGAAAATGGGTGTTATCAGGAATTACGTCACCCTGTTGCATCCGGAGAAAATCGGTAAAACACTGATGGCGTTCTGCAGTGTCACCCTGCAGCTGCACTCGCAGCCACTGTTGAAAAAATTTGAAGCGGCCATCGGCCGGATGGAAGAAGTGATGGAATGTTACCACGTAGCCGGTACATTCGACTATATGCTGAAAGTAGTGGTGGACGATATGCGCAGCTACCAGCAGTTTCTGACCAATAAACTGGCGGCCATCGAAAACATTGCACAGGTGCACAGTTCCTTCGTAATGACGGAGATCAAACATACAACGGCCTTCGGCCTGGTGTAACTACCGCCGCAGCACGCTCATGCCGCTGACAGGATTGTCCTGTAATACAACCGTATAACCGCGGGCGTTAATATCCTGTTCATCGGAAAGGGGAACGGTGAAAATGAAACAACTGCCTTCACCGGGTTTGCTTTCAAACCAGATGTGGCCATGGTTGCGCTCCACAAAGTCCTTGGACAGGTGCAGTCCGAGCCCGCAACCCTTTTCGTTCCGGGTGCCGGTGGTGGAGTAATAGATATTGGAGAAAATACGATGCTGATCTTCTGTAGGGATACCGGTACCGTTATCTTTTACGGACACCCGCGCTTCTCCCTTTTCCAGCTGCGCCAGGAGCACAATTTCTCCACCGCCGGGCGTAAACTTGATGGCGTTGTTGATCAGGTTACGCAGCACCAGCCGGATCATATCGGGATCGGCATACACCAGGATAGCACCTTTCAGCTCGTGGGTGAGCTTCACGTCTTTCTGCCTGGCCATGGTCTGCAACAGCTCAAACTCCTGGTTGAGCAGCAGTGTGAGGTCGAAATCATCTGCTTTTACACTGATGCCTTTCATCTGGTTGCTGGCCCACTGCAGCATGTTATCCATCATATAGGCGGTGTTTTTTACGTCGCGCCACAGTTCATCGGTATAGAAGCTGAACTGCCGGGCATCGATCTTATCATCTTTCAGCAGGAACAGCAGCCCTTCCAGGATGGCCAGCGGAGACCGCAGGTCGTGGGAGATCACGGAGAAAATTTTATCCTTTACCTGGTTGAGATTTTCCAGGGTGGCGTTCTGTTCCAGGATGATACGGTTTTGCAGGGACACTTCCTGGTTTTTGCTGTTCAGCTGCTGGTACAGTTCCTGCTGATGTTTGTATAACCGGTATACCATGGCCGTGATCAGCAGCAGTGCGAGGAACAGGGCGGCGCCGGACAGTACCAGCACACGCTGCTGCTGGATGGTGGCCAGATGCAGCTGTTGTTCCTTTTTGAGCATCACATTTTCCCGCTGTTTTTTCTCTGCTTCGTATTTGGTGGCGGAGCGGTTGATCTGACGGCTCTTCTCGATGTTGAAGTAATCGATGTTGCGTTCACTGAAAGCCTGGTAGTGTTTCAGGGCCGAGGCATAGTCATGCCGCGCAGAGTCCAGCTTGGAGCGGATCTTATAGTAGATCATCTCGTTTTTGAAGTTGCCCAGCTTTTCATTGATGGCCCTGGCGGTATCCAGGTTTTTTTCCGCACTTTTCAGATCTCCCAGTATGGTCTGCACCTCCGCCAGGTTCAGGCTGGCTTTGGTGATACCGGGCTGGTTGTCGGTGTCCTTGTAATACCGGGCCGACAGCTGATGGTAGCGCAGGGCGGTCTCATACCGGTGCTCCAGCATGGCTACAATGCCCATGTTCTCATAGGTGTAGGCCAGACCGCGCTCATCGCGCAGTGATATTTTAAGCTTCTCGGACCTGGTTAAATACAGTAAGGCGGAATCGGTTTGTTTCAGGGCTATATAGGCAGAGCCTATATTATTAAGGGTTTTGCTGATTTCGGGGATTTCGTTGAGTTGTTCTTTTATCTGGAGGGATTTCTGCAGATAAATCAATGCGTCCCTGGGACTGTTCTGCTCCGTGAAAATGTTGCCCACATCATTGTTCAGAATGCCGAGGGTGCGTGGTTCTCCCTCCGCCTCCGCCAGTTTCAGGGCAGTCAGCGTAAGCTGCAGTTGTTTGTCCAGGTTGCCTTTGGTGTTTTCCACGAGGGCGAGGTTGCGGGTAGCCCATATCTTCCCCTTCACATATCCCAGCTCATTGCTGATATTCAGGGCTTCTTCACCCATACGCGCTGCAATGCCCGCATCTTTGGTAAAGTATAGGCGTGATAGTTTGTTCAGCAGGTCCACCCTGATAGTGTCCCGCTGCGTATGTGCATTAAGGTTGAGCTGCAGGCTGTCGATTCCGCTTTGTTGCGCTCTGGTAGAAGGAGACAGCAGCAATAAACATAGTGGAATAAAAATACATTTTTTCAAAGGTATGGCCGGCAGCATAAGGTATTGTTGTTGGCTGTGACATAGTAGAGCGATTCGGGGACGTACGCTTTAATTATGCCATAAAAGTAAAGATAAAGCCGGACGATTCAAAAGAACCGGCAATAAATTGTGGCGCAGGACGTGTGATTTTTGTGTTATGCTCCCTGAAATCCGAATACAGTTGTATCTTTCAGGGCAGCAGCCGTACTACCGGTGACGGATAAACTTGTCGAGCCGGCCAGGCCGCTTAAAATCTTAAACATCAGTTCATTAACATGAAACCTGTCATTACTATCGAATATTGCCCGAAGTGCGGCTGGCTCCTCCGCGCAGCTTATATGGCGCAGGAACTGCTCACCACTTTCACCGCTGAACTGGGAGGGGTTACCCTGAAGCCCAGCGAAACCGCCGGTACCTATACCATCTTTCTGAACGATCAGCAGGTTTTTGACCGGAAAGAGGCCGGGCATTTCCCGGAAATAAAATTCCTGAAGCAGCTGGTGCGGGACCTGGTAGCACCCGATAAACAACTGGGCCATTCCGACCGGTAGCCAATCACGAATTACGAATTGAGCGCTGCCCGGTGGCGGGTCACTTTAGTAACCAGGATAATCGGGGGCACAATTCCTAATTCGTAATTCGTAATTGATTAGTACATTTGCGCCCATGTATAAAGCACTTACTATCACGGCGTTGTTCGTTTCATTGGCCATCGGTACCCAGGCGCAGCAGGATACGCTTGCTAACGGTAATACCCCTCCCCGGGAAGACAGCCTTGCCTTCCGGAAGCGCAGCTTTTTCCCGCTGCCGGTACTGGGGTATTCCCAGGAGAAAGGACTGGAGATTGGCGCCGCCATGTTGTATTCTTTTTATACAGACAATAAAAATCCGGACATCACGACGCGTAACTCTACGCTCAACCTGATACCGGCCATTACCACCGAAAGTCAGTTTAAAATTGACCTGAAAGCCAACATCTGGACCCGGAGCAATACCTGGCATTACAAAGGCAACCTGCGGTATCATAACTTCCCGCTGTATTTTTTCGGGATCGGTAATGAAACCCGTCACGACGACCGCTCCCTGTTAAACAATACCCGCTATAAGGCTCAACTGGAGGCGGAACGCCGCATTACCGGCCACTTTTACGCCGGCGCTTCCCTGTTATATCAGAATGATGCTTATAGCAGTAAGGACGATAAAGGAATTTACAACACCATGTCGCTGACAGGGAAGGAGGGTGGCCATGTGACGTTTATCGGCCTCACGGGCATTTTCGATAACCGCGATAACCAGAACTACACCCGCAAAGGTTGGTGGCTTCGGTTAAATGCGGCTTATGCGCCTGCCTTCATCAGCTCAGAACCGTTGTTCAAGCTGGAAGCACAGGGTTCCCACTTTATCTCCCTGTCGCCGAAAAGCACCATCGGCCTGAATGGTGTGTTTAATAGCCTCCAGGGTGATAAGCTGCCTTTTTACCTGCTGCCCGAAATGGGAAATGATAATATGATGCGCGGCTACTACACCGGCCGTTACCGCGATCAGAACTATCTGGCGGGACAGGCGGAATACCGTTACCTCATCGACCCTAAAATGCATATTAAAATATGGTTTGTGGACATCCGGCCTAAATTTGCGCTCGCCGCCTTTGCCGGTGCAGGCTCCGTGTTCAATAACC
Source organism: Chitinophaga eiseniae (assembly GCF_900167135.1). GTDB lineage: Bacteria > Bacteroidota > Bacteroidia > Chitinophagales > Chitinophagaceae > Chitinophaga > Chitinophaga eiseniae. The sequence continues at coordinate 54,690 of NZ_FUWZ01000006.1, forward strand.
ACAATTTTGCGCTCAATGGCTTTAAGCCCAGCTTCGGCGGAGGTATCCGTTACTTCTACGATGAAAATGCCAAACTCACAATTCGTATAGACTATGCCGTTGGTGAGCAGCGCAGTGGTGAAAGCAGGCAGAAAGGATTATACCTGTCCCTGGCGGAAGCTTTCTAAACAAGTTGGTGAGCTGATTGTTATTTGATAACAAATCGTTAACTTCCGATAACGACGAAACCATCTCACCAAAACCACTGTTTATGAAAAAAGTGCACCTGTTTTCAGCCACCATGCTGGCGTTGGCACTCGCAGGAAACGTCCGGGCCCAGGACCATTCCAGTGCTGCTTCTCCATCCAAGTTTTATCTTAAAGTAACGGGTGGTTACTTCTTTAGCGTTTTCCCGGGACAGTTCCCGAATGTTGGCCCATTTCCACCACAGGACCTGCATACTGAATACAATCCCACGCGTCCCAACCCGCTGGACACCATCAGCCGTAAAGTACTTACAGGCTCATACGGTGAAGGTGCGAGAGGTGGTATCGCTGTAGGGTACAATATCAATAAATACATGGCAGTGGAAGCTTCTTTTAATTACTACCACAGCCGTAAAAACCTGATGACGAAAAACCTCACCACGGCGGCGGGTAGTGGTAAACAGCTCACCAGTGTGGAGTCACGCGGATATGTAAATGCGGTGGACTTCGCGCCGGCCCTCGTACTGAATCCGGGTTTCGAAAAGGTGAACCCTTATGTTCGTGTGGGTATGGTGTTACCGCTCTGGGGCCGACTGTACATCGATACCGATGTGGACCAGCTGACCAGCCCTGCCGGTATTCCGCCCGGCACCATGGTCCATACCGTTATCCATCGCAAGGAAGAAGTAAAACCCAATATCACCATCGGCTTCCAGGGTGCTATCGGTGTATCCTTTTACGTGAGCCCCCGTATCGACATCTTCGTGGAAGGGGAATATCGCAATGTGCCGGTAAGAAGTAAAGAAAAAGAAGTCACTGCCTTCGAGCAAACCAATAATATCGTCAACGCCTCTACCGGCGCGGTAGTGGCGCCATTGCCTACGCAACCTACCCGCGGCCTTAGCGACCTGAGCGTAGCGGAAAAACACACCAAATACGTGACTACGCTGGATAAAAACTCCAATACGCCAGTCAACCAGATCGGCAGTAAGGTGTTTTACCGTAACGACAACGAACCGTCCAACGATCTGAAATCGTATATCAATATCGGTGGGTTAGGCGCGAACGCAGGCATCAAAATAAAACTGTGATGGTCATGATTGTTGCTGATTCGCCTGATGCGGGAAGATGAATATCATCCTCCGCCATCTGAATCATACCACACCTGGATTTTTAATGAAGAAGCCGCCACTTTTATTGTAGTGCCCCAACAGTTTAACCGGCTTCTTCATTAAAATCTGAAATAGTATTATACCGGCGATCGGCCTACTGTCATAGCGGGAAGCTACGGTATCAAGGGCGGCAAGGATACGCCGGCCCCGGTCATTGAGGTTGCTAAGCGCTTTCCTGCCACGGGCGCTGCTTTTGGTGATATTGGCCTCGGTGCGGTATTTATCGCTGAGGAAACCACTGGCCAGCGAATAGTAGCTCACAGAGAGGCATATACGTTTTTTCGAAACCGGCCCGGTCGTATAGATTGTATTCCGGCTGGAACGTGTCATATCGCGCCATTCCGTTATGGCCACCGGCTTTCAGGCTTTCTTCCAGTCTTGCTGCACTCAATAATTCCTACTCTAAATGTAAGGACTTTTATGGACCTGCGTGCCCTCAGCTAATTTCACTACATTTGGTGATCAATTTCATTTTATGATGATGCCAACAGGTATATCACAGGCGGATTTTAACTGGCTGACCAATAAATTCGGCCAACAGGGCGGTAACTCCCGTATTGATACGGAAGAAGATGTTATACACGAGATATTTCCGGACAAAGTAGTAATCGGGACACGCTTTTTGAACTGCGCTACCTATGAACTGTCTTTCGAAGGAACGACGCTGGTGGTGAAAAAAAGCCGGCTGGACGATTACCAACTGGGCGACGCCGCACACATGATAGCGGATGAACTGGACGCAGAAGATGTGGAAGAGCTGACGCTGCGCTGGAACGCTGTGCTGCGTGAACTGAAAATGTTCGATAAACTCCAGGCACAGGGTAATGCACGTGAGTTGTTGTCCCAGCTTTACCTCGATATTTTCGAAGAAGACGAGGCGGAAGAGCAGATCAATAACCTGCCGGAAACCGTTCCCGCTAACGTAACGGCCATCTGGGAAGAACTGCAGGTGGCATTGCAGCAAACGGGCAACCTCACGGATTTTGAATGGAGAGCTTTGTCTGATGAAGGCGTGTTTGCCCTCAATGAACTGTCGCCCCTGGTGCGGACAGGTGCCATCCTGGAAGCCCCCACGCCGGAAGACTATGAAGCGATGCTGGCCGCGGAAGATTTTGCCAAAGCACTGCTGGACTATTTTAACGAACAGCTCGAAGCCTTTGACCTGAAGATTGTCGCCATCGGGCCTGCGTTGGATGAATACCAGTCATTCTCCTGTTTCCCCATGCAGGACTTCCGCCTCGCCAACGCGGTGCTGAAGATGGAAGAACTGTGCCTGGTCTGCTTTTTCTGATTTCGCAAGAATTAAAATGTGATTAAAATGTGATGAGTGGTCTGGCAAAAGCCGGTCGCATTCAATATCTTAGTGGGCATTAAGTTGGTTGGATGTGAAAATATTAAGGCTGCTATTCCTTGTACTCATTACTGTCTGCGTGCTCCCGCAAGTGGAGCACAGCGATGGTTATGTGCGCTCCCTCCAGCAGCAACATACCGTCGGTATCACGCAGTATGTGCTGAAACATACCCCCCGGTACAAGTCGACCATCAAAAAGTTGAAGCGCCGTCCGGTAGGTATTAACGACAGTCATAGCCAGGTATGTTCCATCTACTGCGCCTCCCTTCCTCCTTATTTTATTTATGTAGATGATACCCGCATAGGATATCATTGTAACCCTTATCTCAGCGTACCCGTTCCCCTCCGAAGCTGGCGAGGCCCGCCAATTACAGCGTAACTCTTATTTTGAGATTTTTTGATTTTCGATTTTTTGATTTTGGTAAAACGAAGATTGAAAGGTATTCCTGTTCATCTTCACGAAATCACAAAATCACAAAATCTGTAAATCGTAAAATCCGTAAATCTTTTTTACTAATCTTTTCAGCGAGTTATGCGTATACATATGACCGCGAAAAAGAGGTATGGGCTATTGCTATGTCTGTTGCCTTTCTCCTCTTTATTCGCCGGCCCGGTCGCGGACAGCCTTTCGCTCAGGCAGGCCGTAGACCTGGCACTGACCCATTATCCTGCCGTGAAGGCGAAACAGGCGCTTGTGAAAGCAGGACAGGCCAATATCACCGATGTAAAACACAATTGGTATCCCGCGCTTCGCCTGCATGAACAGGTGGATGCAGGTACCGATAACAGTATTTACGGTTCCTATTTCACCATGGGCATGATCCCGTCCACCTCCGGCGGTATCCGGGCAGACAACAACGCCGCCCTCATGAGCGGCAATATTGCCATGGCTTCCATGCAGTGGGAGATCTACAACTTCGGCGCCTATGGCACGCAGCAGGCAGCCGCCCGCCAGGATCTGCATGTGAACGAAGCGGACCTTAACAATACCACCAACCAGCTTACCGTAACCGTTATCCGGGACTACCTCGAACTGTTACGGCTAAACGAACTACGGCAAATACAGTCAGATAATATCCGGCGTAACGCCGAAATGACCCGCGCGGTGACAGCTATCGTGCTGCATGGCTTGAAGCCCGGGGTAGACAGCGCCATCGCAGCGGCGGAACTGTCCAAAGCAAGACTCGGTCTCCTCGAGGTGTCTAACCGCTACAACCAGGTCCGTATAGAACTGGCGGCCTTTACCGGGCTGGACACGGCACAGGTGCTGCCTGTATTCGGCAGCGGCGCAGCGCTGCCGCAACTGTTGCAGCCTGATTCACTGCGGCCTGCAGACAGCCACCCGCTGCTGGAATACTATCACGCGCTCTACCAGCGCCAGCAGGCACAGGAACAGGTGGTGCGCAAACAACAACTGCCGAAGGTAAACCTGATGGCGGCCGGATGGATGCGCGGGTCCAGCGGCAGCTTCAATGATGTGTATGATAAAAACCTCTTCAGCGGCCTCGGTTACAGCCGCTACAATTACCTCCTCGGACTGGGCATCACCTGGAATGTGGCCGACCTGAAACATACACGCGACAGGATGGCGGTGCAAAAGCAGAAATCTGCCGCTGCTGCGCAGGAACTGGAAACCTCGCGGACCAACCTGCAAAGCCTTTATCAGCAGGCGCAGGCCGACATACTAACGGCGCAGGCTAAACTGAAAGAGCTGCCCCTGCAACTGATGGCTGCACAAGCTGCAGCCAAACAGAAAATGGCGCTGTATAAACATGGTCTCACCAGCATCATCGAAGTCACCAACGCGCTGTTTGTGCTCAACAGGGCGGAAACAGACCTGGTACAGGCTCACGACGAAGCCTGGAAAGCATTGTTCCGTGCAGCCTATGCCGACAATAACCTCGGACAGCTGATCAGCAGCCTCTGAGCAGGATACCGGTTTTCATTTTAAAGTAACGCTTATGTCTTTAGTCTCTTCAGCCCTGAAAAAGCCGGTAACGGTAGTGGTACTCACTGCCGGTCTGCTGCTGTTTTCATTACTGGCTATGTTCAGCATACCCATCGATATATTTCCCAAACTAAACCTGCCGACAATCTATGTAATAGAACCTTACGGCGGCATGTCGCCCAAACAGATGGAAGGCTTTTTTGCCACGCGTTTGCAGGACCAGTTCCTGTATGTGAACGGCGTAAAAAATATTTCCACTAAAAACATACAAGGGTTAACGTTATTAAAACTCACCTTCTACGAAAATACCGATATGGCGGAAGCTTCCGCCCAGGTGGCTTTGCAGGTGAACAGGGCCATGAAGTTTTTCCCGCCAGGGGCCCTGCCGCCACAGGTGCTGCGCTTCGACGCCTCGTCGCTGCCGGTAGGGGAACTGGTTTTCAGCAGCCCCAATAAATCACTTAAAGAGATCTATGATCTGGCGGCCACCCGCATCCGGCCCATGTTTGCTTCGGTACCGGGGCTGTCCGCGCCGCCGCCTTTTGGCGCCAATTCCCGCTCGGTCGTGGTGAACGTAGACCCACAGCGCCTGCGGGCCTTCAACCTGTCGGCCGACCAGGTAGTGGAAGCCATCGCCAGGAACAACGTGATGACGCCGTCCGGCAATATCCGTATCAATAATACCATGTATGTCACTACCATCAACTCCCTCGAAAAGGAAGTGACAGATTTCGGAGAGATCCCGATTGTGACCAACGGCAATGCCACCGTATTCATCAAAGATGTGGCCCGTGTGGCCGACGCTACTGACGTGACGGTGGATTATGCGCTGATCAACGGGAAACGTTCTGTATACATCCCTGTGGTAAAAACCGCAGACGCCTCCACCTGGGAAGTAGTGAAAACGCTGAAATCCAAGCTGCCGGAGATGCAAAGCCTCCTGCCCGACGATGTAAAAGTCTCTTATGAATTCGACCAGTCCGTGTTCGTGATCAACGCTGTGAAAAGCCTGATCACAGAAGGATTGCTCGGTGCGTTGCTCACCGGTTTGATGGTGTTGTTGTTCCTGCGAGACCTGCGCAGCTGCCTTGTAGTGGTGATCACCATTCCGATCGCAGTATTGTGTGCGGTGCTGGGACTGCAACTGGCAGGGCAAACCATCAACCTGATGACGCTGAGCGGACTGGCGCTGGCCATCGGTATCCTGGTGGACCAGGCTACGGTGACGATAGAAAACATACACCAGCACCTCGAAATGGGCAAGCCGGTACGGCGTGCCATCTATGACGCCTGCGAGGAAATTGCTTTCCCGCTGGTGCTGATCCTGTTGTGTATTCTCGCTGTTTTTGCACCGTCTTTTATCATGACCGGCGTACCTCGTGCCATGTTCCTGCCCTTGTCGCTGTCCATCGGTTTTGCGATGATCGCTTCTTTCTTTGCCGCGCAGTCGCTGGTGCCCGTGGTGTCTAACTGGTGGCTGAAAGCGGAGAAATTCAGCCACGGTCACAGTCATGTGGGCCTGGCGCTGGACAATGCGGAGGTGAAGGAGGTTAATGAACATCTGAAAGAGGAAGCGTCGATACCGGAAGTAAAGAAAGAAGGCTTCGAGCGCTTCAAGGGAGGCTTTGTCCGTGTGCTGGAAAATGCCATGAAACGTTCCGGGCTTATCGTCGGGGTGTACGTCATCGGTTCACTACTATTGGCTGGCGGCTGTTACTGGTGGATAGGGAAAGACCTCATGCCTCATGTGAATGCGGGTCAGTTTCAGCTGCGCCTGCGTATGCCCGACGGCACCCGGCTGGAGCGTACCGAGGCGGGACTGCACGAGGTACTGAATATTATCGACAGTACCGTCGATGGCCATGTGGCCATCAGCTCGGCTTATGTGGGATTGATCCCCAGCAGCTATGGCACCAGTAACCTCTACATTTTCAATAGCGGCACGCACGAGGCAGTGCTGCAGGTGAACCTCGATGAGGATTACAAAACAGACATAGAAAAACTTAAAGACCAGCTGAGGGCCAACATTACGGAGAAGATACCGGAGATGCGCCTGTCTTTTGAACCGATAGACCTCACCGAGAAGATCATGGCGCAGGGTGCTTCCACGCCGATAGAGCTGCGGGTGGCAGGTAAGGACATGAAGCAGATCGCAGGATATGCCGAAGGGCTGGTATCGCGGTTGAAGCAGATTTCTTTTCTGCGCGATGTGCAGATTGCGCAGCCGCTGCATTTTCCGGTGATCAGTATTGAGATCGACCGGCTTAAGCTGGCGCAGATGGGGCTGAACATCTACCAGGTGGCGCGCTCGGTGACAGCCTCCACATCTTCCAGCCGTTTTACAGAAAAAAACCAATGGCTGGATGAGAAAGTGGCGTATACCTACCAGGTGCAGGTACAGGTGCCGGAATACAGCATGACGGCCATCAACGACCTGAAGGAGATTCCGCTGGTGCCCGGACGGCCGCGGCCCGTGCTGGCCGATGTGGCTTCTTTCCGGACCACTGAAATGCCGGGGGAATACGACCGCGCCGGTCCGCGTAGGTTCGTGACCGTTAGTGCCAATATCACCGGTAAAGATCTGGGCGCCGCTACTGCCGCAGTGCAGAAAGTCGTGCGTGAGGCAGGTACGCCGCCCAAAGGGTTGATCGTGGAGCTGAAGGGCGCGTCGAGCCTGCTGGTGGATACGCTGGAGAGCCTGGAACGAGGGCTGGCCATGGCGGTGGTTGTTATTTTTCTGCTGCTGGCGGCCAATTATCAGTCATTTAAACTGTCGCTGGTCGTGCTGGTGACCGTACCCGCGGTGATCGCCGGCGCATTGCTGGCTTTACTGATGACAGGCGCCACGCTCAACCTGCAGTCATACATGGGCATGATCATGTCTACTGGTGTGTCAGTGGCCAACGCCATCCTGATTGTCACCAATGCGGAAAAACTGCGGTTGTCCTACAACGATGCCGGTAAGGCAGCGGTGGTCAGCGCGGGTATCCGCTTGCGGCCTATCCTGATGACAAGCCTGGCCATGATAGCCGGCATGATACCTATGGCCACCGGTTTGGGCGAGGCCGGCGACCAGACGGCGCCGCTGGGCCGTGCCGTGATAGGAGGGCTGATCGCTTCCACATTGGCGGCCCTGCTGATATTGCCGCTGGTATACGCACGGATGCAAAAGAAAGCTACGCTGGCATCTCCCTCTTTAATGCCTGAAGATCTTTAATCAAAATAAAAACAATATATATGAAAAATATGACTGCTAATTGGATGATGTTGGGACTGCTGGCGGGGCTGGCGGCCTGCCATTCGGCGGCTGCACCCGAATATAAAGCGACGGCGCATGAGCGGCAGTACCAGCTGGCCAAAGTGGTACAGCAACCACTGTCAGGCAGTATCCGCCTGCCGGGCACACTGGAAGCATTTCAGAAAGTAAGCATCTATCCGCGGGTCAACGGTTTTGTGAGCCGTATAATGGTTGACCGTGGTTCCCGTGTGAAAAAAGGACAGGTGCTGCTGGTACTGGAAGCGCCGGAAATTACGCAACAGTATTATGCGGCGCAATCCAAATACATACAGGCCGCTGCCATGTACGCCGCTACCAAAGACAACTACGAGCGGACGGTGGCCACGGCCGACGAAACGCCGGGTACGATTTCGGCGCATGACCTCGAGTTGTCCAAAGCCCGTATGCTGGGCGACAGTGCGCTGATGAACAGCGAACAGGCCAACTTCCGCGCCCGTGGGGTGATGCGGGATTACCTCACCGTGACGGCCCCTTTCGATGGTGTTATCACAGAGCGTAATATCCACCCTGGCGCACTGGTAGGACCGGATACCAAAGTAGGGGACAAGCCCATGCTGATGCTGGAACAGGAAGATAAACTCAGGCTGGTGCTGCAGGTGCCGGAAATTTACAGCGGTCAGCTGATGGGTCAGTCAGTGGTGAACTTCAGCGTTAACGCTATGCCGGGCAAGGTGTTCAAAGGCGCTGTGTCCCGCGAGGCAGGCACGCTGAACGACCGGTACCGCTCCGAAGCGGTAGAGGTAGACGTGCAAAATACTTCCCGCGAATTGAAGCCGGGCATGTATGCGGAAATTACGATGCCGGTCAACGGCTCCGCATCGGCGCTGGTGGTCCCCGCATCTGCGGTGGTAATGTCTACAGAAAGAAAATATGTCATCGTGGTAAAAGATCACCGTACGCAATGGGTAGATGTACAGGAGGGAAATCATCATAACGATTCCACAGAGGTATTCGGTAACCTGAAAGCGGGTGAAGAAGTGGTGGTGCGGGCGACCGATGAAATCAAGGATGGTATTGCCATTCATTGATGTCTCCTGTCTGAAAAAAAACATGCCGTCCCGATGATTCGGGACGGCTTTTTGCTAACTGTTCCGTCTATATTGATTTCTTCTGTTCCTATTGAAAAAAGGGAACGGTAACATCCACCTAGTAATCAATAACGGATATTTACCTGTTGTTCAACTAAAAATTTTACATGAATATCCTGACATGCCTTTTGGCATGGAATCGTTGTATAACTGAAATAATGGAGGAGTGGTTAAGTCAGACTGCCCTGCAATAATTAAAATTTTGTGACACCGGGTCAACAAGCCCCTGGATGATATGTATGGATGAACTCAAAGTGGTCAACGCCAATAGCTGTTTATCAAATCACAGAATAATTACAAAACTGTCTCGCCAGCGTCATTGCTTAAATAACAAGAAACGTTTTGAAATTGTTGACAAGAAATAAAAATTACAGATTGAACAGTTCTTTGATGCCGAGGGCCAGCATTTGGACGCCGATTACAGCGAGGATCAGCCCCATCATTTTAGTCACCACCATCATTACATTGGTGCCGATGACCCGTACAATACGCTCGCCGGCGATGAAGAGCAGATAGGTGATGTAACATATAATGGCGTATACGCCCATAACAATGGCGAGATGGGTCAGGTCTTTGGCAGCGGAATAGCTCATGGACGTGGTGATAGCGCCGGGACCTGCCAGCAAAGGCATCGCCAGCGGCGTAATAGCCACGCTGATGCCCTGGTCGGCCTTCACCGGCTGGTCGCCCAGCTTCTGCGCCTGCGCGCTTTCCTCCTTGCTTCTGACCATTTCATAACCGATAACAAATACCAGTATACCGCCGGTAACCCGCAGTGCCGCCAGCGTGATGCCGAATACGTGGAAGATCAGTTTGCCGGCCACACTGAAGACAAGAATAATACAAAAGGCTATCAGCACCGATTTGGTGGCGATGTTGCGTTTGGCTTTTTTATCCATGTAAGAAGTCAGCTCCATGAAAACCGGTATCGCGGAAATAGGGTTCACGATCGCCAGCAATCCCATGAACACAGTAGTGGCAAATGCAAAGTAGTTATCGAACAGAGACATCATACCTCAATATAGGAAATTTATTAATTCGTAATTTCCCAAATTTCAGTTTCCCGGAAGATTATTTTTACTGCCGGATGCGGGGCAGCTGCCAGTTATAACGGAGGCTTAACAAACGTATGCCTACTATAACGGTAACGGATATACTCTGAGTGAGATCGGCCGGCAGATGGGTGAAGAAGCCTGCCAGCACGAAGAGCGCACCGCCGGCGATGGAAGCTACCGCATATATTTCCCGGGTGAAGAGCACGGGTTGTTCGCCGGTGATCACATCGCGGAGCAGGCCGCCGAAAGCGCCGGTAATAACGCCAAGGGCTATGCATACGGGAATTGGCAGCCCGGCAGCGATGCCTTTATTGATACCGGTGATGGTAAACATGCCGAGGCCGATGGCATCGAAGATGTTCAGCCAGCGTTGAAGTATTTTTACGTAGGAGAAGAAGAGGGCCGCAATAACGGCTGCCGCAATAATGGCGGTATTACTGAGTTCATCCGTCATCCAGGCTACCGGGGTAGCGCCAATCAGGAGATCGCGGATGGTACCGCCGCCGATAGCGGTAATAAAAGCCAGGGCCAGCAGGCCTATGACGTCGTAGGATTTATTGATGGCTGCCGTTGCGCCGGAGACGGCAAAAGCAAAGGTGCCGGATAGCTCCAGCCCCTGTATAAAGGTCAGTGACATGCCCCTGTCTGATTTTCGCGCTAAGATAATCAGTCTGCAGGAATATCCGCGCTGCCGGCGGGCAATCAATAATCGTAGTCGTATTCGCCACGCAGCGTACGCTCTATCTGATTACGGAGATCGCTGCTGAAACCTTCTACCTCGATCTTGGGTTGATGGTCAAGATTGATACGGAACCGGCCTTTTTCAAGCGCCAGGAGGTCGTAAATGTCTTCCAGCAGGGCGTAGAGCAATTTCCGGGTATTTTCTGCTATCTGGGCCAGAAAAGTATCTTCAAAATGAAAGAATTCGCGGTTTTTATAAGATAAGGTAACTTGTATCATAACAAATGGTTTTTCCAGGATTTGAGATAGTTTTTAGCGTTGTTGATAAGCGTACTAACCAACTGATAATCATTAATTAATTATTAATATTTGCATAAAAATAGAAAAAAAGAAATAATTTTTTTCCTATATGTTCTGTTTTTTATCCACATTGGACAAAAAAGATTAAAAAAGGTTATATCTTCAGAAGTTGACCTTCCGATACCCTCCCTGCTCCGCTGGCCATAATCTTCCTTTCTACTTTTAAAAATTTGGTTACCATTGTGTTTTATATATCCACAATGAAGAAAATAACACTATTGGTTGCCTTGTTGGCGGTGAGTTGCATCACCGTGTTCGCACAACCAGGCAAAAAAATCAAATGGTCGCGCGATGGGCGGGCCACATTAAAGGCAGAACCCATGGGCATTACCGCTATTCCCTTGTCCGGCGCCCAGCCTGCCATCATAGTGCCGGCGGAAAAGTACACGCTCCCCGGCGCCGGCAAAGCACTGGAGATCCGCGACTTCGCCTTTTCGGCAGATGAAAAAAAACTGCTCCTCTACACCAATGCAAAAAAAGTATGGCGCTATGACACCCGCGGCGACTACTGGCTGCTGGACCTTACCACCGGCAAACTGCAGGAGTTAGGCAAAGGGCGTGCCGTATCTTCCCTGATGTTCGCCAAACTGTCGCCCGATGGCAGCAAAGTGGCCTATGTGAGTGACCACAACCTCTATGTGGAAGACCTGGCCACCGGTGCCATCAAAGCGCTCACCACCAACGGTACCCGCCGTTTCATCAATGGTACCTTCGACTGGGCCTATGAAGAAGAATTTGGCTGCCGCGACGGCTTCCGTTGGAGCCCCGACGGTAAAAGCATCGCATACTGGCAGATAGACGCCACCAAAATCCGCGACTTCCTCATGATCAACAATACGGACTCCATCTATTCCTTCAACGTGCCGGTAGAATACCCGGTAGCGGGCGAAAGTCCTTCTGCCTGCCGCATAGGGGTAGTGGACATCGCCACCGCCAATACCCGCTGGATGAACGTTCCCGGTGATCAGCAACAGCACTACATCCCCCGTATGGAATGGGTGCCAGGCAAAAAACAACTGATTATCCAGCAGCTCAACCGCAAGCAGAACGAAAGTAAAATCATGCTCTGTGACGCGGCTAACGGTAAAGTACATACGTTGTACGAGGAAAAAGACAGCGCCTGGATCGACGTGAAATCCCGCTGGGACGATGACAACATCGCCGGATGGGACTTCCTCCGCAACGGTAAGGACTTTATCTGGGTGAGCGAACAGGACGGCTGGCGCCACCTGTACAGCATCTCCATGGAAACCGGCAAAGCCACGCTGCTTACACCGGGCAACTACGATGTGATCACCATCTCCAAAATAGATGAAGCCGGCGGACAGATCTGGTTCACCGCTTCGCCGGACAATCCCGTGCAGGAATATCTTTACCGGGTACCGCTGGCCGGCGGTAAAGCTACCCGCATCACACCGGCAGACCAGCCGGGATCGCATGAGTACAGCATTTCCCCGTATAGCAACTGGGCTGTACACGCTTTCAGCAACGCGTGCATGTACCCCGTGAGCGAAAATGTGGAGCTGCCTGCCCATAAAAGCAGCGCGAAAGTGGCACAGGCACTCAAACAATCCGTTGATGGCGGAAAATGCCTCGACTATTTCGAAGTGCAAACGGCCGACGGCATTAACATCGGCGGCTGGATGCGCAAGCCTAAAAATTTCGACCCTGCCAAAAAATATCCTATCGTATTTTATGTATACGGCGAACCTGCCGGGGCCACCACCCGGGATGTAGCCGGCACCGGCCGTAACTTCCTCTATGACGGCGACATGGCGGCAGATGGTTATATCTATGCTTCCCTGGACAACAGGGGCACGCCTCTGCCCAAAGGCCGCTACTGGCGTAAAAGTATCTACCGCAAAGTAGGAGTGCTCAACGCGCGCGACCAGGCACAGGCCGCACAGGCGCTTATGAAAAAATACGCTTTTATCGACCCCGCCCGTACCGCTGTATGGGGCTGGAGCGGCGGTGGCTCCATGACGCTCAACCTGATGTTCCAGTACCCGGAGATCTACAAAACAGGGATCGCTATTGCCGCCGTAGGTAATCAGTTGACCTACGATAATATCTACCAGGAACGTTATATGGGATTGCCGGAAGAAAACAGGGAAGACTTCGTAAAAGGTTCCCCCATTTCCTATGCAAAAAACCTGCAGGGTAACCTGTTGTATATACACGGTACCGGAGATGACAATGTACATTACCAGAACGCGGAAATGTTGCTCAATGAACTGATCAGGTATAACAAACAAATCCAGTTCATGGCTTATCCCAACCGCACCCACAGCATTTCAGAAGGAGACGGTACTTTCACCCACCTGTCTACCCTGTATACCAAATACCTGCGGGAGCATTGTGAACCGGGTGGGAAATAATTCCGGAATTTTTTGATTTTCGATTTTTTGATTTTCGATTTTTTGATCTCGGGAATAAAGGAGCTTCGATCACCTCCAAAAATCGAAAATCAAAAAATCGAAAATCAAAAAATCTCTAACTTGCGCTCCTTATTAAACTGAATTACATGTCTAAGACTTCTGTTATCGGAATTATTGCCGCGGTGGTAGCGATTGTTTGCACATTTTTCCCGTGGGCGGCGATTGAAAGCCGTCAGCTGGTATTTACAGGATTAAACACGACGGGCTCCCGTTTTGGGGAACCGGGGAAACTGAATATTTTCCTGGCGGTACTGGCCGTGATTATTTTTCTGGTGAAGAATAAATGGGTAATGCGGATGAACCTTTTTGTGTCAGGCTTCCTGCTGGCATGGTCTTTCCGTAACATGCTGCTGTTTTCCCGCTGTGAAGCCGGCATATGCCCGCAGACAGGTATCGCGCTGTATATTTCAGTGGTAGCGGCCGTGGTGGTTTTCGTCTGCGTGCTGCTTACCCGTAATCCGGTCGTAAAAAATAACGAAATCTCTAAATAACGAAATCGCAGAATATCTGCCGGGGTCAGAATATTTTATGTAATACCCAGGCCCCGCACCATATACCGGCGCCCATTAGCCAATATCGAATGACAATAGGTAATGGGCGCTGGTTGGTTACCCTCGCTTTTATAAAACTGAATACGGTCAACCCCAGGAAAACCAGCAGTATGCTGGTTTGAGAAGCCGCCGTAAAGTTCTCGTTCGATAAATAAGGCCCTACCGACAACACGCCTCCCAATAAAAAGAAGAAAGCGGCAAACAGTGCACTGCGGATAGCACGGGGACGGCTAAACGTAGTTTCCTCCACCTGTTCCTGCTGCAGCGTTGTTTCCCACATCACGGCATCTTTCTGCATTTCATCGGCGATATGGGCGATGGTATGGTCGTTGATGTCGAGATGTTCCAGCTTCCGGCGTTCATCGTCCGAGAGCAGGGCGCTGTCATGCTGGGCGTCGCCCTTGTTGGCCTGGTAGGCGCTGTACATCACCAGCAGGCTGCCTGCCAGCAGGATACCGAGCTGGATGTTATAGAAGGTCTGCACTTCCAGCGGGAAGGTTTGCATGACCTGTGTGGCAAAAAACAACAGGAACAATCCGTCCGGAAAGCCGATCAGGAAGTCAGTTTTCCATCCGGAGCTGCGGATGGCCTTGTGTGGTGCTGTCATACGTTGCTGTTAGCTAAACGCTTTTTCGATGCTTTTCCGGATGATCTGTACGCATTCAGAAACCTGGGTAGCGTTCATGATCAGTGGTGGTGCGAACCGGATCTTGTCGCCATGAGTGGGCTTGGCGAGCAGTCCGTTTTCTTTTAAAGTCAGGCAGAGGTCCCAGGCTGCTTCGGGATCGGTATGGCTGATCACGATGGCATTCAGCAGGCCTTTTCCGCGCACGGTTTTGATATAGGGCGATTGCAGGTCCTGCAGTCCCTTGCGCAGCAGTTGTCCCATAGCGGCTGCATTTTCCGTCATTTTCTCATCTTTCAGTACCTCCAGCGCGGTGATGGCTACTTTACAGGCCAGCGGGTTGCCGCCGTAGGTAGAGCCATGTTCTCCGGGCTTGATGGTCAGCATGATCTCGTCATCGGCAAGAACGGCGCTCACCGGCAATACGCCGCCGGAGAGGGCTTTGCCCAGTATCAGGATGTCAGGACGTACATTCTCGTGGTCACAGGCCAGCATGCGGCCGGTACGGGCCAGCCCTGTCTGGATTTCATCTGCAATGAACAGTACGTTGGCATCCTGGCAGTAGGCGCGCGCCTTGGACAGGTAACCGTCGTCCGGAACGACCACGCCGGCTTCGCCCTGAATGGGTTCTACCAGGAAGCCCGCCACGGTCTTGTCTTGCAGCGCCTGTTCCAGCGCGGCCAGATCATTGTAGGGGATCACTTCGTAGCCCGCCATAAACGGCCCGAAATTATTGCGGGCCACCGGGTCGGTGCTGAAGGAAATAACATTGAGGGTACGGCCATGGAAATTGTTGGCGCAGACAATGATCTTCGCCTTGTTCTCCGGGATGCCTTTTACCATATAGGCCCAGTGCCGGCAGAGCTTCAGCGCTGTTTCCACCGCTTCCACGCCGGTATTCATGGGCAATACTTTATCATAACCGAAATAACCGGTGATATACTGTGTGTATTCTCCCAGCAGGTCACTGTGAAATGCCCGCGAGGTCAGGGTGAGCTTCTGCGCCTGTTCTATCAGCGACGCAATAATCCGGGGATGGCAGTGTCCCTGGTTAACGGCGGAGTATCCGGAAAGAAAATCGTAATAACGTTTACCATCTACATCCCATAAAAAAACACCTTCGCCGCGCTCCAATACCACCGGTAACGGATGATAGTTGTGAGCGCCATACTGTTCTTCCAATCCGAGAAAATGCTGCGTCCTTTCGCTTATCGTAAATGCTGGTATCATATCCCAAAAATACGGAATTGTTCTCGCAAAGGAGCAAAGCAACAAAGAACGCAAAGAAAATATAAGAACCAGCGCGAAGAACAATCATTTGATCTTCGCTCCTATGCGTTCTTTGCTCCTTTGCGTGACTATAATTCGTCGTAATAGAGATAGTATGCAACCTGACTGCAGCCGCCGATCACGCCCAGCCCGCCGAAAGCGTTGCTCCGTATCTGGATGGCCTGTATCAGGCTGTTCAGGCCGGGATTGCGCCTTACTTTTTCATAGGTAAGCAGGAAAGCATAGTATTCCGGCGTGACGGATTTCACAAATACCAGCACCCGGCCGATAGGCACGTCTGCATCGATGCTGCCGGCGGTCAGTGCGGTGGCGTTGATATATAACCGGGTGTTCAGGGGCTTGTTGGCCCGCTGCGTGAAGAGTATACTGTTGTAGTTTTCATTCAGTCCGCCTACCTGGTTGTTGTCGGCGTTTTCGTCCTGCGTGTACACGGGAATACGCAGGTAACTGTTGAGGTACACGGTGTCTTTATATGTTTTGATGCCTGGTTCATTCTTTACCTGTTCATACAACGCGCGCTTATCCCGCACCCGGTAACGCACATTCCGGTAAATGAAGATGGTATCCAGCTGTACCAGTTGTTTCAGCGCTTCCATCACCACAAACTGCCGCGAATTGGCGGGCGGTGATTGTACATTAAAATGAAACCGCAATACCGGCCGGCCGTTCAGCGTGGTGCGCACCGTGTCCAGCAGGTCCACTTTGATGGGAAGCGGAATGGTGGTTTTGGCGGTGACGTCCCTGGTATCGGGCACTTTCACCTGGATAATATAGCTTTTGTTAGACTCAATCCGGGTATTGCCCCTGTAAAAGGCCATATTGGAGGCGGTATCTTTTACGTAATGCAGCTGTTCCAGCAGCTGGCTGTCGGCACTCAGCAGTTGCGCTGTCGCATTGGTCACCGGTGCAAAAAAATTGTTGATGTCCGGACCAACGGGTTTGCTTTTGCCTACCCGCATCTCCGCCTTTTTGCCGGCGACCAGCTCACTGTACACAACTGCCCTGGGTTTACCACTGGAAGGAGGCACAGGAAGTTCGTGTATACATCCTGTCAATGCAGCCACGCTGAAAATACATCCTATATGAAACAGATACTTCATCCCTAAAATTTAAGCGTATAACTGATATAAGGTAACGTTCGGAACAGGCTATACTGATATAACTGCAGCGGATAAATTTCATCGTAAGACATGGTCACAAACTGGTCATAGCTGACGATAAAAGGATTGCTGCGGGAGTACACGTTATAGACGCCGGCCGTCAGTATATGATGGATAGACCGGGTGGCGCCCAGGTAGACAGTGGTGCCCAGATCGAGGTGGTGTACGGGCCTGAGCCGGAAATTATTGAGCCTGGTAATATAAGGCAGATAGTTAATCTGGTTATTGGCAAACGGGGAATAACGTTCGTCCAGTTCACCGTTGATGTTACGGCCCCAGTCATAATCAGGGAAAATTTGTGTGGGCAGGGTGAAAGGGGCGCCACTGGAGAACTTCCAGGAAGCGGAGAGGCTCCAGCCCGGTTTCAGGCGGTATTTAAGCGCCATAGATATATTGTGCCGGCGATCTTCTTTATAGGGAAACATTTTACCACCGTTGATCCAGCCAAATTCCCGCCAGGCCCAGGCCAGCGTATAGCTGAAAATACCGGTGAGCCTGCCGGTATTTTTTTCCAGCAGCAGTTCACTCCCATAGTTAAATCCGTTGCCGTTGATCACTTTTTTCTCCCAGAGGTCGGAATTGTCAAAGATGTTAAGGACAGTATTGGTGGTCACAATATCTTTCAGCAATTTATAATACAGGTTGATATTAAACCGCCAGTCGCTCTCCCATTGTTTCTGGTAAGACAGGCTATAGGAATAGGCTTTCTCCGGTTTGATATTTTCTGTGCTGGGCACCCAGAGATCAGTGGGAAGATTGATCACGGGGGTGGTCAGCTGGTGCATAAACTGCGTCATCTGCGCAAAAGAAGCCTGTACATACTGCTGGTTGGGCAGGTCCCAGCGGACCATGAACCTGGGCTGCAGGCTGGCATAGAGGGAGCCGCGCTGGGCCAGCATACCGAAATGCGCGCCGGGGCGCAGTGTCAGCCGGTTGTCGAACAGGCGCAGTTCATCTTCACCATAGAGCATAAACTCTGACATGTAATATTTGGGAGCGGGACGTTGAATGGCGTCGCCGCGATCCACATTCGTGCTATAGGCGGTAGGGGCGAAGTTGTGATAGGTGTAACCGCCGCCGAAAGAGAGCTTTTGAATGTTGCTGATTGTAAATTCCGTTTCGTTGTGAAGGGCAATGTCCCTGACACGGGATACGCCTTTGCCGTTCAGCGAAACAGGTGCGATCGCCGACAGTTTGAAATCGGAACTCTGGGAAAAGAAATTATAAAACCGGCTGTAGGTGGCAGTGGTATTGGTAAAGACTTTCGGGGAGATGACACGGGTCCACTTCAAGGCTGCCGTGATATTGGTCCACGCGAACTTATAATCGTCCAACAGCGGGAAGGGGGAATTGTCTTTCGGGATGAACATGTTGTCCTTCCCTTTGTAAAAGGTGATATAGACCCTGTTTTTATGGTCGATGATCTGATTGAGTTTGAAGTTAACATCGTAGAGCGCATACTTGCCGTACTGCTGGTTGAACCGTTTACCATACAGCCCGTCGATCAGGGACCGCCGGAAGGAGAGGAACATGGCGCTTTTATCTTTTGCCAGCGGTCCTTCGAGTTCGGTGCTGGCAGATACGGGGCTGAGGGTGACCTTACCATGCCATGCTTTCATATTGCCGTCGCGCGTGCGGATGTCTACCACAGAGGAAAGCCTGCCGCCATAGCGGGCGGGGAAGGCGTCTTTATACAATGACACGTCTTTGACGGCGTCTCCGTTGAAGACGGAGAAGAGGCCGAAAAGGTGCCCGGTATGATAGAGGGGAACTCCATCCAGCAGGTAGAGGTTCTGGTCGGCGCCACCACCACGGACCAGCAGGTTGCTGCTGCTCTCCAGTGAGCTGCCGGTGCCGGGATACAGCTGCAGCGATTTAAGCACGTCTTTTTCTCCCAGCAGGGCAGGGAAATTAGCCACATAGCCTACCGGCATTTTGATGTAGCCGGCCTGGAGGGTTACAGAATCCTGGTCGCCCGTTACCACCACGGTTTGCAATGGGTTCCGGGGCTGCATATGGATCTCGAGCTGGCGGTCGTCCGGAAGGGGAAGCCGCTGGATCAGCATTTCATAGCCTACGTGCGAGAACACCAGGCTGGTGCAGCTGTCGGGCACCTGCACACTGAAAAAGCCGTAGGGGTTGCTGATGGCGCCGCGCCGGGTGACAGGATCATATACGGAAGCGCCGATGATCACTTCTTTGCTGTTTTCTTCCTTGATAAAACCGCTGATGGTATAATACTGGGTCTGGGAGGATTCACGCAGCAGGAATATTTTTCCGTTGATCGCAGCCGCCTGTATGCCGGTTCCCTGCAGGATGGTATTCAGTACCTGGCCGGTACTGCGTTCGCTGCCGGTTAGCTGCACTTTTTTGTTGAGATGCAGGAAGCTGGAACTGTAGGAGACAGGAATGCCGGTCTGCCGCTGGATGTCCTGGATAAAGAAGAGGATAGAGCCTTCCCGGAAGGGAGGGGCATAAGACGCCTGGAGAATGGGATCCTCTTTGGATTGTGCATATAAAGCCGTTGCCGGTGCCAGCACCAGCAAACAGTAAAATAGGCCTGTAAAAAAGTAGTTTATCAGTCTACTTGCCGATGACGATCGTATCGCCCTCTTGTTTGTAATTGAAACCAAGCAAAAGTTGTAATTCATGCAAAACCTCGTCGCAAGACTGGTCCTGGAAGCTGATCGTAGCTTTTTGCTGTGCCGCAGTAGCCTGATAGCCATCCTCAATCCTGATGACTTTGCCGTAAAAATCGGCTAATTGCGGCAATATTTCAAGAAGTGATTGATCATTAAATTGCAAAATTCCTGTTTTCCATGCCATAAAGTTAGGGTCGTCGTTGTCGGCTGCGCTCAGCTGACCATTTCCCCAAACGCCTTTCTGGCCACTGGTAAGGATAACGGAGGAAGTATCGTTTGCCCTGCCCAGTTTTACCTTACCGGTGGAAACGATAACGGTGGTATGGGCATCGGCTGTTTTTACGGTAAAAGAAGTTCCCAGCACTTCCACGACGGACTGGTTGGGCGTTTTCACCAGGAAAGGATGACGCGGGTCTGCTGCCACTTCAAAAAAAGCTTCACCTTCCAGGGTCACCACCCGCTCAGCACCTTCTGAATATTTGATTTTGGCGCCGGGGCGCAGCGTGATCACCGACTTATCGGATAATTCCACGCTTTTGATTTTGCCCTCGTTGGCCGCCATTTCCCGGACTTTCAGCGAAGGACGGCTGGCCAGCCACCAGGCGCCGGCGCTGAGCATAATGAGCAATACCGCTGCGGCGGCGATCCTGAAAACAGGCATCCGTACCGTTTTGGCGGCCGGCGCCTCTTGCTGCTGCAGCAACTGGTCTACCTTGCTCCATGCCGCTGCAGCGTTGAACTGCTTTTGCCGGGAAACGGGCAGACTGCGGGGCGCATCCTGCCATATCTGCTTTGCTTTGATATAAGCGGTTTCGTTGTCCGGGGAGGCTTCCCGCCATTCCCGGAGGATGGCATCCTCCTCGGGGGTAGAGACAGATGACAGTTGCTTTGCAATTATTTCATATATGTAGGTATCCATATTGTACAGTGTGTGCTCTGATATTAAAACGTAAAGAACCGCTCGCGCCCTCTACTAATTGTTAAAAAAATTTAACAGAAAAAATAAAAATACGGGTAACCCATATTGGCCCAGGTACTTCCGCAACAGCTTGAGTGCCCTTCCCATATAGTTTTCCACGGTTTTGGCTGACAGGCCCAGCTTTTCGGCGGTCTGCTGGTGGGTCATGCCCTGAAGCCGGCAACAGGTAAACACCTCCCGGCATTGTGGCGGAAGATTGGCAATAGCCTCGTAAATCAGCTGCTCGTAAAAGGGCTTGGCCTCCGATATTTCCCGTGCACCCGGATCTTCACTGACGTCGGCTACCCATTCAAAGCCTTTATTGCCCGCTTCCTCCGCGGTACGCTTGCGCAATACTGAAATAGAATTGTTACGTACTGCCCTGTACAAATAGGCTTTAATATTCGGTATCTCAATCAGCTCGCGGTGCTTCTGCCATAAGCGTATAAATGTTTCCTGTACCACATCCTCGGCTGCAGCATCATCATTCAGAAAACTGGCGGCATAGTTACACAGCTCACTGTACAGAGAATGGAAAAGCTCATTATAGGCTTGATAAGAAGGTGATGTTATCATTTAGCCTTCATAGCGTTTAAGTAGTGAAATGATCGCCGCTAATGTAAGGCAATTTTTTATTTTTCAGCCAATAGGGGGATATGAGAAAAACTGCGTCTTATTCTTAGTATAACGCCTAAGCCTATATGCGTTATCGTCCTTTAATCTATATGCTGTAATGTCCTTTTTAGTTTTTAGTTTGTGTTTTTTAGTTACCACCGGTTGCATATTCTCTATGCAACCGTTTTTTTTGACTTTTCTATAATCTTACCCGATACTGGTGCAATTTTCGGCATTATTTGCAATCGGCCCCTGCGCCCTTTATTTTAGGCCCGGCCTATGAACGGGCGTATCGAATATGCAAAAACAAATCAGTTATTTTTCCATGGCGACCATCGCCCTTGCATTATTGGGAGGACAGGCCCGCGGCCAGCAGCCGGCTATTTACCGCCAGGGCTGGATCGATTTTAACAAAAACGGAAAGAAGGATGTCTTTGAAGATCCTGCTCAGCCGGTAAATAGCCGGGTGACCGACCTCCTCTCGCAGATGACCCTCGACGAAAAGACCTGCCAGATGGCAACCCTCTACGGCTACGGACGGGTGCTGAAAGACGAAATGCCCACCCCGGACTGGAAAAATAAAGTGTGGAAAGACGGTATTGCCAATATCGACGAGGAGCTGAACAGCCTTCCCTTCAACCGGAAAGCACAAACGCAGTGGTCATTTCCCTACAGCAAACACACTGGAGCCATTAACACCATACAACGCTGGTTCATCGAAGAAACCCGCCTCGGTATACCGGTGGATTTCACCAACGAAGCCATCCACGGACTGTGCCACGACCGTGCAACCCCGTTTTGTGCACCCATAGGCATTGGCAGTACCTGGAACAAAACATTGGTGGCCCGTGCGGGGCACATTGCCGGCCGTGAAGCCCGCCTGCTTGGCTACACCAACATCTACGTGCCCATCCTCGATCCCGCCCGCGATCCCCGCTGGGGCCGCGTAGTGGAATGTTACGGGGAAGACCCGTTTTTGATTGCTGAGCTCGGCAAACAGATGACCCTCGGCGTACAAAGCGAAGGAGTCGCCGCCACATTAAAGCATTACGCGGTATACAGTGTACCCAAAGGCGGCCGCGATGGCGATGCCCGCACCGATCCCCACGTGGCGCCCCGCGAAATGCACCAGGTATTTTTATATCCCTTCCGCCGCGTGATACAGGAAGCGCGGCCCATGGGCGTTATGAGCAGCTATAATGACTGGGACGGGGAACCGGTGACAGGCAGCTACTATTTCCTGACACAGCTGCTCCGCCAGGAATTCGGGTTCGACGGCTATGTGGTGTCCGACAGTGAGGCAGTGGAATACCTTTTCAGTAAACACCATGTGGCGGCAGACTATAAAGATGCCGTAAGACAGGCGGTGGAAGCCGGCCTGAACGTACGCACCAATTTTACGCCACCGGAAGAGTATATCCTGCCGTTAAGGGAACTGGTGAAAGAAGGACGGCTTTCCATGAAAACAATCGATAGCCGCGTAGCGGATGTTTTAAGCGTGAAATTCAGACTGGGCCTGTTTGACAAGCCCTATGCCGATCCCCAACTGGCTGATAAGGGCGTACACACCGCAGCCGACGAGGCTTTCGCCCTGCAGCTGAACCGCGAATCGCTGGTGCTGCTTAAAAATGAAAAGGAAACGTTGCCGCTCGACAAAGGGCAGCTCAAAAACATACTCGTTACCGGCCCGCTGGCCGCCGCCTCCACGCACGCCGTCAGCCGTTACGGCCCGTCCAACAACCCCGTGACCACCGTATTGGACGGCATCCGCCGGCATGTGGGCACGTCTGTCAACGTACAATATGCCAAAGGCTGCGATATCGTCAATCCCGGATGGCCCGGCACCGAAATAATACCCACGCCGTTGGACAGCACCGAACAGGCAGGTATCGCCGAAGCTATAGCCATGGCCCGCCAGTCGGACGTGATCATCGCGGTGGTAGGAGAAGATGAAAAGAGAGTGGGGGAGAGCCTTTCCCGCACGGCCCTGTCCCTGCCGGGCCGCCAGCTGCAACTGCTACAGGCGCTGCATGCCACCGGTAAACCGGTCATCGCGGTATTGATCAACGGGCAACCGCTGACCATCAACTGGGAACAACAAAACCTGCCCGCCATCCTCGAAGCCTGGTTCCCTGGTCCGCAGGGAGGCACGGCCATCGCGGAAACGCTCTTCGGAGATTACAACCCCGGCGGCCGCCTCCCGGTTACTTTCCCCAAATCACTGGGGCAGATAGAACTCAACTTCCCCTATAAGCCCGGATCTCATGCCGGCCAGCCTTCTTCGGGGAATAACGGCTTCGGGCGCACCAGCGTGAATGGCCCGCTCTATCCTTTTGGCTACGGCCTCAGCTACACAGCTTTCACTTACAGCAACCTGCAGGTATCTCCCGAAAAACAATCCCCGCAGGGCGATATCAGGGTCAGCCTGGAAGTAACTAATACGGGTAAACGAAAAGGCGATGAAGTGGTGCAGCTGTATGTGAAAGATAAAGTCAGCAGCGTGACCACCTACGTGATGCAGCTGCGTGGCTTCGAAAGGATCACGCTGGCGCCGGGCGAAAAGAAAACGGTGCAGTTCACCCTGCATCCCGATCATCTGGCGCTGCTGGATAAAAACATGCAATACACTGTAGAGCCGGGAGAATTTGAAGTGCTGATGGGCAGCTCTTCCGAAGATATCCGCCTGCGGAAAGACTTTACCATCGTTCCCTGATAAAATACTTGCCCTGAACGGGACCGCCATCAACAGGTTTCGTTCAGGGTTTTCCGTTATATTTCGTTCGCGGTTTCCGGTTAGACGGACATATCACATATTTTACTATCTTGCCACCCCAAAAAACTTCCCTATGAGAAGATTAGCAAGCTTGTTAATCCTGTTGCCAGCGATGGCCTTCTTTTCATGTAACCATAGTAGCAGTGCGGCCAAAGAGCCTGTTGCCGACAGTGTAAAAACCGTTGCTTTTGATTTTAAAGGCTGGCTGAAACACCTGAAAACGATCCCGCACCCGGTACATGGTTATGACCTGGAAAGCATAGACAGTGCATTGGGCCCTTTTGCCCAGAGCGGTTTTGCCAGCGTGTCGGCAGGTATTGTGGCCCGGCAGCAAAACTATCTTGCCATTGCGGCGCAGGGCTTTTATAAAAAAGACAGCGACTCTTCCGTGATGCTGCTGTTGATCTATAGCCCCGATGGAAAAGAGATTGGCCGGCAGGAAGTTGGTATGAGCAAAGAAGAAACCAGGGGCGATGAAAGCAATTCCATTCACAAATGGCCGGAATTTCTTAACGACAGTACATTTTGGGTGAAAGAAACCTGGTACACCCTGAAGAAAGGCGCTACCAACGGCGAAAGCAAGGCGCGTATCAAACAATACCGTATCAGTTACCAGGGACAGATAAATGCTGTTCCCCAGGAAACGGTACCTTTCGACACCTATGCAGGACGTTTTAAGACGCTCGCAACGCCTTTTACCGCCACCTATTCATTGACAGGCCTGCAGCCGGTGTCACTGCTGACGCCTTACTTTGATTTCAGCGACCTGATTTATTTCGAACAAATCAAGTTATTCCACTACGGTAAAATACCGGTCCCGGGAAAAGGAATGTATTTATTGTATGCTGTCGGCTCCCTGGAGGGCGGAGAATCCGTAATGGATTCCACTGTACAACTGGTATACCATACCACCGACGGAAAGGAAAGCAGCAGTATCCGGCTGAACGGCTATATTGGCTCCGAAGGATATTACAGCGCATCTAAAAACGCAGTCGTTGCCGCAGACGGTACCATCCGGGTGACAGAAGAATCCAATGACGAAGATGGTGTTGGCGGTGAGGTCGGCTTTATCTTCAAATCGGAAGAACTGGCTGTGTACACACCTGAAGCCGGCGGGAAATTCAAGCGCGAGCTGGCAGGAAAAAACTTTAACAGTGCCGAATTTAATCCGGCGGACATGAAAGAACTGCTGGCTACCAGGAGAAGTAACTACGACGCTGCTTCCCTGGATACCGAATTTGAACAGTCGCTCTTCAGCGTACTGCGGGATGAAACCATATATGTACGGATGCACGTTTATGACAACGGCGGTGAACAGCTGGTGGAGATCTATACCGTAGGTACTGATTTGCGGGTGCTGGACCGTTATGTGGTGTACAACAACCTGAAGAAAACACCTTACGAGAAAGTGTCGGCGCGTGATAATGTTTCTGTGGATGGTGAAATTGAAAGAGACGATACCGTTCATAAACTGCCTGTGAACGGACCTGTTACTATTACCCTGAAAGATAAAGTGTTGCTGATTACGCCGGAAGGAAAATTCCAGGCACAATAATTCGCCCATGAGAGACCTGTTATTTTTGTTAGCCCTGTTGTTCCTGTTTGCCTGTGGTACGCCGGAAGCCGGTCACCGGCAAACAGGAACCGATAGTAGTCATGCCGATACCACAGCGGTAAAGTCCTGGTTGGACAAGTTGCCGGCCGTCAGCTGTAGCCACGCATATCTGGACGTAAACGAGAACGCAGATCCCGGTCCTTTCGTTATACTGAAGCCTTTTCAACTCTTCGCCGGGAAGTTGCCGGGCAAACGGGATTTTGTTCCTGTACTGGTGAAATATCAAATCAGTGAGGGAGACACTACGAGGATGCTGCTGGTGACGTTTACGCCTGATGGAAAAGAGATTGCCCGGCAGGAAGTGGGACTTCAGCATCCGGCGAGCGAAGAAAGTCCCCGGTGGATACACCGGTGGCCGATGTTGCTCAATGATACGGTGGTGGAGGTCCGGGAAGAACGCTGGGCCAGGTCTTTAGGCGATGAAGCGAAGGTGCAGTATTTTACACTGACAGCCGCGGGACAAATACATGCGTTGCCGTTAGAGCGAACATCCTTTGAAACTTATGCCGCCCGGTTTCCGGACCTACAGGCGCCATTTGCCGCCGGCCGGCCGGAAATAACAACACTGAAGCGCGTTTCCCGTTTTTCTCCCTGGTATTCCTACCGCTGGGTGATAGGATATGATCAGTTGGATATGTATCACTACGGCAAGATACAGCTTCCAGGCAAGCCGTTGTTGCTGTTATACGCTTATGGACCGACAAGCTATGATGACGGAGAAAAACTGGACACGACATTACAGCTCATTACCTGCAAAACTGATGGAACTGCGATCGACCAGCTGCCGCTATACACCACGATCACAGGGGAGGGCAACGTGCAACGCAGCCGGAATGCGGTTGTCCGGCAAGATGGCAGTGTCATGCTGGAAGAGTCAAGCAGTAACGTAGCAGACATGACGTTGTGGGAGCTGGGCAGCACTGTGTCCCGCCTCAAAGCCTACCATATCGGCGCCGGCGGGAAATTCGAGGCGGAAATACACGGGGTCACCTACACCGTTCCCGGTTTTTCCGACGCGGCTATACAGGAAGTTTTTCAATCAAACAAGGACAACTTTGCTGAAAAAGAAGATCTTCAGCTGCGGGAGGAACTGTTTTCCCTGCGGGACCGTTCTCCCTTGGGGTTCAGTGTAAAAGCTGCGTTTTACCACTGGGAAGGCGCACAGGTGGCGGAACTGCTCACCTTCAATGAAAAAGACCAAATTGTTGACCGTTATGTTTTATTCAATCCGCGGGGCGTTCGTTTGCCGGATGCACCGAAAGGAACACTTGATCAGCAACGTGTCAGCGATTGGAAAGGCCCGGTGACGCTACATCTGGGCAGTACCACCTTACAAATTACGCGGGAAGGGAAGTTCGTCAGATCCTAAAAATAGTCAATATCCAGTTGACAGCGGGCCAAAGCGGGAATGATACTTGTATCGTTCCTGCTTTGGCCCGCAATTCGTATTTTCACATAAAACCATGTAGTATGTCCGGAACTTTCACAAAACTGAAGAACGCCTATCAGCTGCTGAAAAGCATCGATTTTAAAATGCTGGCCAAACTGTCGGAGAAGGTGGACCTGTCGCAGGTGATGGCCTCAGTAGCCAAAATGGATGACAACCAGCTGAATGGACTGATGAAAATGCTTACCAGCAGAGGCTCCAAAAAGAAGCTGCCGCCGATAGATGGTGATTTTTATGATATCAGCAGCCGGCTCACGGCGGAAGACCGGGCACTGCAGCTGAAGGTGAGGGCCTTTATGGAAAAAGAGATACAGCCTATCGTTAATGAATATTGGCTCAAAGCGGAATTCCCGTTTGAGATCATCCCCAAATTCAGGGAGCTGAATATCTGTGGTGTCACGTACGATGGTTACGGTTGCCCTAACCGCAGCTACCTTATGGAAGGCATTGTCGCTATGGAAATGGCTCGGGTAGACGCTTCCATCGCCACTTTTTTCGGTGTGCAAAGCGGGCTGGCCATGGGATCTATCTATATGCTGGGATCGGAGTCGCAGAAAGATGAATGGTTGCCGGGGATGCAGCAGCTTAATATTATCGGCGCTTTCGGCCTTACAGAACCGGAGGTTGGTTCCGGCGCCGCCGGAGGTCTCACGACCACGGCTAAACGGGAAGGCGATACCTGGGTACTGAACGGCCAGAAAAAATGGATCGGCAATGCTACCTTCGCGGACGTAACGGTCATCTGGGCGCGGGACGTGGACGATAACCAGGTAAAAGGTTTCCTGGTAAGGAAAGGCACCCCGGGACTGTCAGTAGAAAAGATGCATGATAAGATGGCACTGCGTATCGTGCAGAACGGCCTGATTAGCCTGAAAGACTGCCGTGTGGCGGAAACTGACAGGCTGCAGCGGGCCAATAACTTCCGCGATACCAGCAGGGTGCTCCGCATGACACGCGCCAGCGTAGCCTGGGAAGCGGTAGGCTGTGCACGCGGCGCCTACGAAAATGCCCTGGCGTATACCCGTACCCGTGAGCAGTTCGGAAAACCGATTGCATCCTTTCAGCTGATACAGGGCCACCTCGTGGAGATGCTCTCCAACCTGACCGCTATGCAGACTATGGTCTACCGGCTGTCGGAGATCCAGGACGAGGGAGGGCTGAAAGATGAACACGCCTCGCTGGCCAAGGTGTTTTGTACGCTGCGCACCCGCGACGTGGTGCGGGGCGCCCGCGAGGTGATGGGCGGCAATGGCATCCTGCTGGAATACAACGTGGCCCGCTTTGTTGCCGATGCAGAGGCTATTTATTCGTATGAAGGCACTAAAGAAATTAACTCGCTCATCGTCGGCAGGGCCATTACCGGGTCCAGCGCCTTTGTATAAAAAATCAGAATCTTTTTATAGATTTAAGGGCTTCCCCGGGTATGGGCGGAGCCCTTTATTATTTTAAAAATCCGTTATGAATTCATCGAACCGTCGAAATTTCCTGAAAAATGTATCCTTGGGAAGCCTCGCTGCCATTAGTATTCCCAATATTGTGTCTGCTGCCGTGTCTGCTGACAAAGGTAAAAAGGTGACCCTGAAGAAAGAGGGCGTCATCCTCTTCCAGGGCGATTCCATTACCGACGTGGGCCGCAAGCGCGACGCCATGGAGGCCAATAACGGCTCTGCCCTGGGTGGAGGCTATCCACACCTCGCCGCCGCTCACCTGTTGCTGAAACGGCCGGGCGATAACCTGAAGTTTTACAACAAGGGCATCAGCGGCAACAAGGTGTTCCAGCTGGCCGACCGCTGGGATGCAGACTGCCTGCAACTAAAGCCCGATGTGCTGAGCATCCTCGTGGGCGTGAATGACTTCTGGCATACGCTTAATGGCAACTACAAAGGCACCTCCAAAGTGTACCACGACGATTATGACAAGCTGCTGGACCGCACCAGGCAAGCGTTGCCGGATGTACAGCTCATCATCGGAGAACCGTATGCTGTGAAAGGAGTGAAAGCCGTGGACGACAGATGGTATCCGACGTTCAACGAATACCGCGCTGCCGCCCGCGAACTGGCAGACAAATACAAGGCTGTCTTCATTCCTTACCAGGCGATCTATGACAAAGCATTGCAGGCGGCGCCGGCAGCCTACTGGACGCCCGATGGCGTACACCCCAGCGTAGCCGGTGCACAGCTTATGGCGGAAGCCTGGCTCCGGTGCGTTAAATAAAGAATAATGCAGGCAGGGTAGTAGCTACACTGCCTGCATAAACTCCCTGTTTTTTCAATTAAGTGTTTCTACTGAAACCTCAACAGGCCGCCTGTAGTAGGTTTGCGTCAGAATAAACAAACACTTAGTCATGAAAAAATGGTTCCCCCAAGCAGTGATGGCGTTATGTGCCGTTTCCGGGATGCTCTTGTTCACCCAGTGCAAAAAAGACAAAAAGGATAACCCCAAAGATCCTGCCTTCAAAGAATTCCTGATCGGAAAAAAATGGCAGCTGAGCGCCTACACCGCCAATCCCGGTATTGAGGACGGTGAAGGCCGGGTGGTCACAGATCTCTACGCGGTATTCCCCGCTTGTATCAAAGACGACTTCACGGAGTATTTCGCAAATGGAACAGCCGCGGAAGATGAAGGTCCGACGAAATGTGCCCCCGCAAGTCCCCAGCGACGCACCTTTAACTGGGACCTCAAGGCGGATGGCACACTGGAAGGCCGCGGGGACGATGATGATTTTACCGGCACCTACCGTGCGGAAAAAATCAGCAACACCAGTTACAAAATAACCGGCACCGGACACTATAACGATGATCCGACGCCGCGCACCGTGGTGCTTACGTTTAAAGCCATTTAAACAGACGGGATAAGAAAAAAGGTTCAGTGGTGATTAGAGGGAGGGACGGTCTTCACAGGAAGACTGTCCCTTTTATTTGCGGGAAACGTTTATTACATTTGTTGATACACGAAATTCCCGTTATGAAACCATTTATTATCTTCATGCTGATGCTTGCACCATACGCTATAACACATGCGCAACACAGGGAAACCATTCATTTATGGCCGGATGCCGTACCCGGTGAAACCACCGCACGCCACGCAGCCGTTCCTACGTCGGATACCAGTCGCGGTGTGGTACGTCTCACGGACGTGACAGACCCGATTCTGGAGGTATATCCGGCCAATCCGGCGCACGCCAAAAACGTGGGCGTGATCATATGCCCCGGCGGTGGTTACAATATCCTCGCCATTAACCTGGAAGGTTATGAAATTGCGCAGTGGCTCAATCAGCTGGGTTATACCGCTTTTGTGCTGCAGTACCGGGTACCCAAAAAAGAAGCCGGCGCTTTGCAGGATGCGCAGCGTGCCATGCGTATTGTTCGCAGCCGGGCCAAAGAATGGAAACTGGACCCGGAAAAAATAGGCATGATGGGCTTTTCAGCCGGCGGAAGCCTTACCGCGCGGACAGCAACGCAGTATAACGTAAAAGCATATATGCCTGTTGATAAAGCAGATTCGCTGTCCGCCCGCCCTGCCTTCGGCATGCTGATCTATCCTGCCTATCTCGACAGGGGAGAAGGACGTACGCTGACACCGGAACTGCACATTGACAAACAGACGCCTCCCATGTTCCTTTTTGCTACTGCTGACGATACCTATGGCAACAGCGCCCTCGTTATGGCCGGCGCGCTGCGCGATGCCGGCGTTCCGGCAGAGCTGCATTTTTATGCCAAAGGCGGCCATGGTTACGGACTCCGCCCCGGCAACAGCGCCGCAGAAGTATGGCCCACGCTGGCAGCCAAATGGCTGGAGCACGCCGGTACACGATAATCCTGTAAATCTCTCCCCGGATTATATAAATCTCCCGGCGATATATTCGGCAACTTTACAACAATTAAAACACACAGTTGTAATACTTAAAACCGGATATCGCTATGGAGAAACATCAGCATATGCATATGCACATGGACCACGATCATCACGATCGGGAGCCACAGGCCGACGCGCACACCGGTCACGTGCATGACCATACGGACCATTCCCGGCATGACCACTCCGGTCATACAGGCCACGGAGGTCATGCCGGACATGATCATCAGGCCATGATCCGTGATTTCCGGCAACGGTTTTATGTAGTGCTGGTGCTCACTATACCGGTCATGCTGTTGTCAAAAATGATCCAGCACTGGATGGGACTGAATATCAGTTTCCCGGGTGATAATTACCTCCTGTGTACGCTGTCGGCCGTAATTTTCCTCTATGGCGGCTGGCCTTTCCTTTCC
This sequence comes from Chitinophaga eiseniae, assembly GCF_900167135.1. Lineage (GTDB taxonomy): Bacteria > Bacteroidota > Bacteroidia > Chitinophagales > Chitinophagaceae > Chitinophaga > Chitinophaga eiseniae. Next base: position 86,210 of record NZ_FUWZ01000006.1, read on the forward strand.
GGCTGGTGGTCCGAAATGCGGATGCGCAACCCCGGCATGATGACATTGATCGGCTTCGCTATCACCGTAGCTTTTGTATACAGCGTGGCTACGCTGTTTGGCCTGCAGGGCATGGACTTTTTCTGGGAACTGGCCACACTGATCCTCATCATGTTACTGGGACACTGGATTGAAATGAAGTCTGTAGCCGGCGCTTCGCGCGAACTGGAAATGCTGGTACAACTCATGCCGGCGGAAGCCCACCTGGTGGAAGGCGGCAATATCCGCGAAGTAAAAACCGACAGCCTGCAACCTGGTAACATGGTACTGATAAAGCCGGGAGAAAAGGTGGCGGCCGACGGTATCGTGACGGAGGGCAGCAGCTATCTCAATGAATCCATGCTGACGGGAGAGTCCAAACCGGTGAAAAAAAGTACCGGCGACAGGGTGATCGCCGGGTCGATCAACGGCAACCAGGCGTTGCATATCAAAGTCTCCCATAACGCCGCTGCTTCTTACCTGTCGCAGGTGATCAAACTGGTCAACGACGCGCAGCAGGCCAAATCCAATACACAATTGCTGGCCGATAAGGCCGCCCGGTGGCTGACCATTATCGCCATCGTAGCAGGTATCGCTACGTTCGCCTACTGGCGCATCGACGGACAGTCCATCTCCTTCGCTATGGAACGGATGGTGACCGTCATCGTTATCTGCTGCCCGCACGCCCTGGGCCTCGCGGTACCGCTGGTAGTGGCCCGCTCCACCACTGTGGCTGCCAAAAACGGCCTGCTGATCAAAAACAGGACCGCCTTCGAAAATGCCCGTAAAATCACCACGCTGGTATTCGATAAAACCGGCACGCTCACCGTGGGTAAGTTCCAGGTAGTGCAGCTGGAAACGCTCGACAACCGCTACAGCCAACAGGAAATACTGACACTGGCGGCGGCGGTGGAACAACAATCGGAGCATCCCATCGCTACCGGCATCGTAGAAAGGGCCCGCACCGAAGGGCTGCAGATACCCGCCGCCAGCGACATGCAGGCCTTGGCCGGTAAAGGGATCAGCGCCACCGTCAACGGGAAAAAAGTACAGGTGGTAAGTCCTGCTTATGTGAAGGAACAATTCCCGCAGCAGTCGACGATAGGACAAACGGATACCGGCACCCTGTCTTTTGTGGTCGTGGATGGCCAGCCGGCCGGTTATATTGTATTGGCGGATGAAATCAGGCCGGAGTCGCTGCCTGCTATCCAGGCATTGAAAAAAGAACATATCGCCAGCGTACTACTCACCGGCGATAACAAAAAAGTGGCGGCTGCCGTGGCGCAACAGCTCCAGCTGGATAACTATATCGCAGAGGTACTGCCGCATCAGAAACTGGAAGAAATCAAAAAGCTACAGGACGCGGGTCAGTTCGTGGCCATGACCGGCGACGGTATCAACGACGCCCCGGCGCTGGCCCAGGCGGATATTGGTATCGCCATCGGCTCCGGTTCAGATATCGCCGCAGAAACAGCAGGCATCGTGCTGGTCAACAGCAACCCGCAGGACATCGTCAGCCTGGTGCGTTTTGGCAAGGCTACCTACCGTAAAATGATCCAGAACCTGGCCTGGGCCACCGGTTACAACGTTATCACCATGCCGCTGGCAGCCGGTGTGCTGTATCACTGGGGCGTACTTTTAAGTCCCGCCGCCGGTGCGGTACTGATGACGGTGAGCACCGTCATAGTAGCTATCAACGCCAGATTGCTGAAATTATAACGTTTCATTATTAGCATTTCCAGTAAATATTTCTATACATTTGGTGCAGATGTTTCTTAAAACCTGTTACTATGGGAATATTTGATAAACTCCGGAATGAATTTATTGACATTATTGAGTGGACAGACCCGTCCGCCGACACCATTGTGTGGAAGTTTCCCCGCTACCAGAATGAAATAAAAATGAACGCCAAGCTGACGGTAAGAGAATCGCAGGTGGCTGTTTTTATGAACGAAGGTAAAATAGCGGATGTTTTTCAGCCTGGCATGTATACGCTGACAACGCAGAACATGCCTATTCTGACTACGTTACAGGGATGGAAATATGGGTTTAACAGCCCCTTTAAGGCCGATGTGTTTTTCATCAGCATGCGGCAGTTCACCAACCAGAAATGGGGCACCAAAAACCCTGTCATGCTGCGCGATGCCGAGTTCGGCCCGCTGCGGCTGCGTGCTTTCGGCAGCTACGCTTTCCGCGTGAAAGACGCGGCGCAGTTCCTGAAGGAGATCGCCGCCACCAATCCTGAATATACCGTCGACGGTATCAACGAACAACTGCGGAACCTTGCCGTTTCCCGCGGTATGGACGCCATTGCAGAAGCAAAAATCCCGGTGCTGGACCTGGCTGCCAGATATGATGAGGTATCGCAGCTGATCACCGAAAAAATACGGCCCGAGTTTAATGAACTGGGCCTCGAACTGACCAAGTTTCTGATTGAAAATATTTCCCTGCCACCCGAAGTGGAGGAAGCGCTGGACAAACGCAGCAGCATGGGTATCGTGGGCAACCTCGGCGCGTATGCACAGTTCCAGGCTGCCAATGCCATGGAAAAGGCGGCCGAAAATCCGTCCGGAGGCGGACTGGCAGCTGCTGGTCTTGGCGCCGGCATGGGCGCCGCCATGATGGGCCAGGTAGGTAACGTGTTCCAGAACAACCAGGCCAACCAGCAGCCTGCGGCCGGCGGCGCGGGTGTTCCGCCGCCACTGCCCGGCACAGCGCCTTTCTTCGTGGCTGTGGAAGGTAAACAGTCCGGCCCTTACAACATGGACCAGCTCCGTCAGCTGGCTGCTTCCGGCAGTCTCCAGCACCAGACGCTGGTATGGAAAACCGGTATGGCCGCCTGGACTGCCGCTTCTGCGGTGCCTGAACTGGCGCCGGTGCTGGCTACCATACCACCGCCACTGCCCTGAAACTAATCTTCTTATACGCATGATACCCGGGCCTTCAACAGCCGCTGGTATCATGCGTAACTCATTATAATATTCCTATGTCTTTTGAGGAAAAAACCAAAGAGACGGTATCCTCGCTGAAATGTCAGAACTGTGGCGCCATCCTGCATTATGCGCCCGGCACCAACAGCCTGAAATGCGAGTACTGCGGGACCGTTAACACCATTGAAGAAGAAGCTACGCCGCAAGGCATTCATGCTTTCGACTACGATGCTTTCATCACCGATCTGCAACGCCATACCGAACACACCGAACAGGCCGTTGTGGTAAAATGTACCAGTTGCGGCGCTTCTACCACCATGTTGCCCAACGTGACGGCAGATGCCTGCCCTTTCTGCGCTTCACCGCTGGTGGTACAGCAGGGAGCCGCTACGGCCGTCCTCCAGCCGCACTATGTGCTGCCCTTTGCCGTGGATGATAAAGAAGCCGGTAAATTCTTCCAACAGTGGATGAGTAAACTGTGGTTTGCACCGTCTGACCTGGTAAAGAAAGTGAAGGATAGGTCCTATCATCAGCTGAAAGGTATCTATATCCCTCACTGGAGCTACGATACAGACACCGTAACTTCCTACAGCGGACAGCGTGGAGAATACTATTATACCACTGAAACCTATACGGAGGAGGTGAACGGCAGAACAGAAACACGCACCCGCCAGGTGCGCCATACCGCCTGGTACAACACTTCCGGGGTGGTAGACAATACTTTCCGGGACGTACTGGTATCTGCCAGCCCTTCTTTACCCCGCAAAATGGCTGAAATACTGGAACCCTGGCACCTGGACCAGCTGAAAGCCTATGATGGGCGCTACCTGAGCGGCTTCCGGGCAGAATTGTACCAGACAGACGCAGAACAGGGGCTGCTCATCGCCAAAAAACGAATGGACCCCATCATCCGGGATGAAATATGTAACGATATCGGCGGTGATGAACAGTCGATAGACAGCTACAAGGTGGCTTACAACGAACTCGGGCTAAAATATATCCTTTTACCCGTGTGGCTGAGCGCTTATCGCTATAATAACAAGCTGTATCATTTTGTGGTGAACGCCAATACCGGGGAAGTCACGGGCGACAGGCCCTACAGCTGGACCAAGATCGTCGGGCTGATCGTACTGATCATCGCCATTGTATGGGTCTTGTATGTGTGCTTCGCTCAACCTGAATAAATGCCGAAAACTGCCGGAAAAACTGCCGGCAGTTTTCTTTTACATACTGGGGAAAACCCTCTACATCAAAGCCTTCGCCGCTATTCCCTTCTCAAGGAGCTCTTCCTTTTTTCCTGCGCACTGCAGGGTTATTAAAAGCATGTGTTTGCATAAGGATTTTTGTCAGTTCATTTGTGGCAGATTGGTTTTTAACCCCCCGATAAATTGCTATAGCTTATGAAAAGAACAACCTTTTTTGCAGTGGTAATGACGGGCATGTGGTGGCTCATGTCCTGTGGTAACGGTAATATACGAAGTAATGCCCGGCAGGCTACTCCGGCCGATTCGGCGGAAGCTATCAATAACGCAGATAAAACAGTTGACTCATTGTCTGCTTCCTTTGCGGTAAATGCGGCCGATGACGGCATGATGGAGGTGGCATTGGGAAAATTAGCGATGGAGAAGGCGACAGACCCACGGGTGAAAGCCTTTGCCACCATGTCTGTCAACGACCGTACCCGGGGAAATGAACGGCTTAAACTGATTGCGGAAAAATGGAAGATCGCCTTGCCGGCCACGCTGTCAGCCGCCGCACAGGATCACCTGGAAAAGCTCGGTAAGAAAAGCGGGAAACGTTTTGAAAAAGAATACATTGCCGAAATGGTAGACCACCATGACCAGGACCTGAAGCGATTTGACGATGCTGCCAATAACCTGGGCAACGTAAGCCTGCGGGAATGGGCCAGGAAAGCACTACCGGTAATAATGGTACATCTGGACTCCGCCAGGGCGATCAGGAACTCGCAGTAGTTTATTCATCCTACAGAAACCCTCCTGTTCCGGGTGACTTTTCATATATGCATTTGCGTATGGAAGGACACCCGGTTTGTTTTTTTACATTCTGGGGAAAAGCCTCTACGACAAAGCATCCACGACGGTTTATCCATTGAGGTGATCTCTTCCGTGTAAACCGGCTACCCTGTTATCTTACCCTTACCATGCGTTCGCATGGTATTTTTTTTGTCAGATGATTAGCCGAAATCAAACATTAAACCCAATAAATCTCATCAGCTATGAAGAAAACAATCTTATTGGCCACGGCCGTACTGGGCGTATGGATACTGTCCTCGTGCAACAATGCAAACAACCCGCAAAGCGAAAAACCGGTAGATTCTGCGCAGGATGTGAACGAGGCAGTAAAGCCTGTCGATAACAATTCCTCTGAATTCGCTGTAAAGGCTGCCAACGGTGGCATGATGGAAGTGGAAATGGGCAAACTGGCACAGGAGAAAGCACAGAACCCCAGAGTGAAAGCGTTTGCCACCATGATGGTCAATGATCATTCAAAAGCAAACGATGAACTAAAAGAATTAGCCGGCAAAAAGAACATTGCCCTGCCGGCAGAGCTATCTACAGAAACCAAGGAGCATATGGACAAACTGGCTAAGAAAACCGGAAAGGACTTCGACAAAGATTATATGGACATGATGGTAGACGACCATGACAAAGACGTAAACGAATTTGATAAGGCTGCCAACAACCTGGAAGACGCGGATTTAAAATCATGGGCCGGCAAAACCTTGCCTACGCTAAGGACTCACCAGGATTCCGCGAAGGCGATCAAATCCGCCCTTAAATAAATCAATGATAATAAATGACAAATCCGGGTGTCGGCGAGGGCGCCCGGATTCGTCATTTGTTATTTCAGAGAAGATCGTTGTATTCCGGGTGTCTTTTCATATAGGCGTGTACGTAAGGGCACAACGGCTTTACCTTTAAATGGTTTTCCCTCGCGTAGTCGAGGACGTATTTGGCCATTTGGGAGGCGATGCCTTTGCCTTCCAGTTCAGGCGGCACTTCTGTGTGAATGTACGCGATCCCGCCGGGGAACAGCTTGTAGACGATAAAGGCGGTGTGGCCGTCGACCGTTGTTTCAAACTGGTGTTTTTCGGTGTTTTGCAGAATGGTGAGGTCCATAATTATTGAGTGTCTTTATATCCGTTAGTGATGTGGGTACCGTCGCAATACGGCATGTTGGAGGAGCTGCCGTAGCGGCACATGGCAGTTACCATGTGAAAAGGCGTTTCCTCTCCGGCGGCATTTTTGATCAGTACGTTGCCGTAGATCAGGCGCGGCCCGTTGGGAACTGTTTCCGAGAGGCTGCTGGCAGTGATCTCTGTGGCTTTATCTGCTTCATCGTTCAGATAAAAAGTCAGTGCGCCGGAAGGACATTTTTTTACCTGCTGCATAATCCGGTCAGTCGTGCTGCCGTCAGCGTTGATCCATGGTTTGGCCTTTGGGTCGAATACTTCGGGTAGGCCATGAAAGCATATTTCGGAGTGTTTACATACCTCCGGCTTCCATACGATGGTGACTTCGCCGTTGCTGTATTTTTTGGTAATGTCTTTCATATCAATCTTCTTTAGTATTGATAATAACGGGGTTGGTAAGCAGTTTATGAACGGGGCACGCATGGGCTATCTCCATAAGCCTTTTCCGCTGTGCTTCATCCAGGTTACCGCTGATGCGCACGAGGCATTCTATTACGGTGGTAGCCGGGTCCGGTTTGGCGGCACTGTCGAACCGCAGGTCGATATCTATTTTCTCTACAGGCCATTTTTTTCGCGCGGCGTACATCGTCAGCGTGATGGCGGTACAGGAACCGAGGCTGCTCAGCAGTAGTTCCCCGGGATTGGGCCCGGTATCGCCGCCGTTGATATCAGTTGGTTCGTCTGCCAGCCAGCGGTGGTCCCTCGCGGAAATGGAAACCTGGTACGGTATTCCTTCGATGCTTACTTTTACTTCTTCGTCCATGATGTGGTAATTACCTGAAATTTTCTTTCACCCAGCCTGCGGCCAGGTCAATATCCTGTTGAATTAAATTATGTCCGGTGTTGATGTGATGGCTGCTGACGTTAAAACCGACAGCTCTTTCAGGAAGTGTGCCATTTCATGTGCTTAAAATCCATCTTAATCCAGTTTTATCAGTTTCTGTTCTATCTCCGCCCGCTGCGATTCAAACTGGGAGGGCAACATCAGATGCGTACCCAGCTGGTCCACCGGCTCATCCACGGCAAAACCGGGAGTGTCTGTGGCCAGTTCAAACAATACGCCGCCGGGCTCCCGGAAATAGACGGAGCGAAAATATTTGCGGTCCAGCTGCTGTGTGGCGTGCAGGCCCAGCGCTTCGATTTTCTCCCGGTAGTATGCCTGCTGTGCATCATCTTTCATGCGGAAAGCAATGTGATGGATGCTGCCGCCAGCTACATGCCCGCGTTGTTCTCCTTTGGCTTCCACCAGGTCGATGTAATTGGCGGTATCGCCGGCAGGCGCTTTAAAGCGGTAACGGTTCGCAAGGTTTTTTTCCAGCTGGTAACCAAAAACGGATACCAGCAGATCAGCCGTAGGTTGAATATCTTCCAGGGTCAGCGTTACGTGATGGAATCCCCGTAAAGCATTAGCTGCGCTCACTTCGGCGGTCTCCCAGGGTACCCGGTCGTCCGTCTTTTCAGGGACGGTCAGCTCTACTTTCATACCGTCGGGATCAAGGAAGGTCAGGTAGATCTCCCCGAACTTGGCAGACGGTTTATTGTAAATCATGTTCGCGGCGTCCAGTCGTTTGAGCCAGAAATCAAGGCTGCCTTCGGGAACGGAATAACCCACTTCCGTAGCCATGTGCGTGCCTCTGCGGCCGGCCATAATATCCTGCCATGGAAAGAACGTAAGGATCGTTCCGGGCGTGCCGGTCTGGTCGCCATAATAAAAATGATAGGTATGCGGATCGTCAAAGTTTACAGTCTTTTTTACAAACCGTAACCCCATCGTCTTCGTGTAAAAATCAAAATTCTTCTTTGCATTACCGGAAATAGCGGTAATATGATGCAGTCCTGTTATTGCGTTGTCCATACCTTTCACTTTTTTATGCTGATATTTGGTTATCCAGATATTCCGGAGAACAGGTGCATCAGGCGCCCGTTAAACGATCTGCCTGAATAACCAAATACCCTTCGGTTATTGTTGTTTCAGCAGTTGTACTTCACATTGAATTTTCACTTCATCACTCACCATCACACCGCCGGCTTCGGTGACAGCATTCCAGTTCAGTCCAAAATCCTTGCGGTTGATTTTACCATGGATAGTAAAGCCCGCTTTGGTATTACCCCAGGGGTCAGCTACCACGCCGCCGAATTCCACATCCAGTTTGATGTTTTTCGTCACGTCGCGGATAGTCAGATCGCCGTACAGCGTATAGGAACCATCGTTGTCCACGCTTTCTGTTTTAGTGGCTTTGAAGGTGATGTTGCGGAATTTGTTCACATCGAAGAAATCCGGGGAGCGCAGGTGCTCATCGCGCTGGCTGTTGGCGGTAGTGATAGAGTCTACGTCTACGGTGGCCGTGGCGATGGCGTTGAGGAAATTGTCCCCGTCTGTTTCTGCTTCCACCTGGAAGCTGTTGAACCGCCCGGTAACATTGGTGATCATCAGGTGCCTGATCTTAAAAGTAAGTTCGCTGTGTGCTGCGTCGGAGACCCATTTTTGTTTTGCCATAGATGAAGATGTTTTATTTTTTATGAATAGGATGATGTTTGTTGATGCAAATGTCCGTTAAAGCACAGGGGACGGAAATGGATTAAATAAATATAACGATGTACTTTTTTTTATTCTATCTGAAGATAACGATTGCCCCGGGATTTACTCATTATCAGATTATATACGATTTTTTTGAATAATATAAACATTAAGCATGAAAAATTGTTTAAGTGTGTTGGTACTCAGGAAAATCCGGACGAAAAGATATCTTATGAAACATCTCCTGTTATTAACACTCATCCTGCCGCCGATGTTTGCCCTGGCGCAGGAGAAAGGACAACAGCTGACTTTAAAAGATTGTTATGAACTCGCCCGCCAGCGTAATGCGCTGGTAAAACAGGCGGAACGCTCGCTGCAGGCGAGAGAATATTCCCTGCAGGCCGAGAATCGTGCCTGGTTCCCCAAAGTAGATTTGCTGGCCGGTTACAACTACCTTGGAAAACCGCTTGAAATCAATCTGCAGCAGGTAAAAGACGGGGTGGTGAACGGATCGGCGGCGCAGAGTGTTAACACCGCCAACACCGTCTTTCAGCAGATCACCGGGCAACCGTTGCCACAAAATGTGCAAGACGCTATCTCCAATGCCACAAAAGGACTGATCAACGCGTTTTACCCCAACTATAACCCGCAGCTGGCCAAACAATCCTATTTCGTGGCAGGTGTAGGCGTGCGCCAGCCCATCTATCTTGGTGGAAAAATATCCGCTGCGCAGGACCTGGCCCGCTCACAGGTAACCGCCGGGGAGTTCAACAGGCAGGTGGTGGAGAAAGGCTTGTATTTTCTGATCAGCGCCCAGTACCTGCGCATCATGTACCTTAATACCATCCTGGCCCATGAAGCGGTTGTGGTGGAGGCTTTCCGGAAAAACAGGGATTACGCCGTGTCGCTGAAAGACAACCAGATACTACCGCCTTATCTGCTCAACTGGGCGAAGGTGTCCTACACCCAGGCAACGAACCGCTACAGCAACCTGGAACTGGAAAAAGAAAACGCGCTGCTTGAAATGAACCAGCTGCTGGGCAGACCCATAGATACCGCCATCGTTATCAGCGATACGCTGCGGTATGAACAGGCGAATGTCACCGCAGAAGAGGAGAGTGCCTTCTGGCGCAACAATCCGTCGTACCGCCTGCTGGAAAGCAAGACAGACCTGGCCAGGGTAGCGGTAAAGGCTACACGCTCCCTGTCGCTGCCCAACCTGTTCGCCATCGGCAATGTATCACTCTATCAGAAGGACCTGCCGGTGACGGTACCGCCATGGCTGATAGGCGTGGAGCTGCAATGGACGTTGTTCGACGGCTTTCAGCGTAATAAGCGTACCAAAGCCAGCAAACTGCTGGTAGAAGAAGCTGCCATGGCTGCTGAAAATACCAAAACGTCCCTTGAGCTGCAGTTGCGTGTGGCCGCCAATAAAGTGAAGGCACTACAGCATGATGTGGCTTCGCTGGACAGCGCCCGGCAGCAGGCGCGCCTCACTACCTCACTGGTGACTGACCGCATGGAGAACCAGCTCTCCTCCGTGAAAGACGTAAATGATGCGCTGCTGCTGGAAGAAGAGATGCATAAAATATACTACACCGCTGTACTGGGCTACTACCTCGCGCTGGCCGAGTACTGGAACGTGGTAGGCACACCGGAATATTTCGCCACATACGTTAACAATTAAAACCGGTCATATACATGAAAGCCGTACTAAAAAATTACTGGGCATTGCTGATACCCTTAGTGGTACTGATCATTGCGCTGATTTTTTTCCTAAGGAAACCGGCCGCCGCGGACAATACGGTGATCGGCATGGTGGACGCCGATTATGTGGACGTGGCCGCTGAATTCCCCGGCCGGCTGGACAGCCTGCTGGTGCAACAGGGGGACACGGTGAAAAAGGGGCAGCTGCTGGGCGTGTTGCGGTCCACTGAGATCAATGCCATCCGTAATCAGGCGCTGGCAGCCATAGAGGCGGCGCAGAGCCAGCTGCAGCTGCTGGAGAAAGGTGCCCGTCCGGAAGCCATCAAAGCGGCCGATAATCTCTATAACATCACACAGGAGCAATATAAGCTCATGCAGAAAACCTATCAGCGGATGGAAAACCTCTTCAGCGATGAGGTGATATCCGGACAGGAAAAAGACCTGGTGTATTTTAAACTACAGGCTGCCAAAAAAGAAATGGAAACCGCCAAACTGAATATGGACATGCTGAAACAAGGTACCCGCCCCGAAATGCTGCAGGCGGCATCCGCTATCCTCAAACAGGCGCAGGAAGGTTATAATCTTACTAAAGCGTTATCGGATAACACCTACCTCCACGCGCCGTCCGACGGCATTATCTCTTCTATGGTCATAGAAGAAGGAGAGATCGTGTCTATCGGTTACCCGCTGATGACCCTGCAGAAGCCCAATACGTACCATGTACGGTTTAATATCCGGCAGGATGATATGAACAGGCTGCCGGTCGGCGCCAAAGTCCGGCTTGATGTTCCTGGCTGCACCCCCGGGAAATTTGAGGCGGTGGTCTATAAAGCGGCGCCGTCGCTGACGTTCGCGAACTGGATACCGGTAAAGGAAAAAGGCAAATTCGAGCTGCGCACCTTTACCGTGGACCTTAAACCCGTTAACCCGTCCGACGTGCAGGGATTGCGCCCCGGCATGACGGCCTCGCTGCAAATGCCATGAGACCCGCCATCTTCAAGGTTATGATCAGGGAATGGAAACGTATCCTTACGTTCCCGGTGTATTACATCGCCATGCTGGTGCTGCCGCCGGTGTTGTGTTTGCTGTATGCGGGCATCTATAATAAACATTTCGCGAAAGACCTGCCGGTGGCCATCTGGGACGAAGCTAATTCGCCGCTGTCGCGGCAGTTCACTTTTATGCTGGAACAAACGGAGAGCATTCACATCACACAGCAGGTGCACAGCGAAGGGGAACTACAGGCTATGCTGCACAGCGGCACCGTGATGGGCGCTATCCACTTCCCCCGCCGGATGGATGAACATATTAAAAGCCGTCGCCCGGTGTATGTCACCATCTATACCAATGTATCCTACCTGGTACCGGCCAAGTTATTGTACAAAGATGCGGCCCAGGTGCTGCTTACCGCCGCGGCAGGGGTGCAGCTGCAAAAGCTGGTGAAAACGGGCATGCCCGCAGGGAAGGCTATGGCGCTGGTAATGCCGGTACAGCTACAGTCGTTTACTTTATATAATCCACGGTACGATTATCAGCAGTACCTCGTGCCGGGCGTGATAGCAGTGGCCATGCAGATGATGATGATCATGGTGGTGGCGCTGGCGCTGAACTATGAACAGAAAACAGGGTCGCTGGAAGCACTATACGAAGCGAGCAACGGATCGGCTTCCAACGCCGTCATGGGGAAGTCGCTCGCCTATCTTGGTGTCGCCTGGCTGGACTATATGATCATTACATTGATTATCTACCCGTTGTTTGCCTCCGGGGCACAGCTGTTCAGCTGGGGACTGTTTACGATTTTTACTTTGCTGATGCTGGCCTGTATCAGTGTAGGCATGATGGTGTCGGCCATTTTCAAAGACCTGTTGCTGGCCTGTGACGTAGGCATCTTCTACACTTCGCCGGCCTTTGTGTTCAGCGGTTTTACCTTTCCGCGCTGGGGCATGCCCTGGTACGATCAGTATTATGCGATGATCATGCCGCTGACGCCTTTTGTGGACGCGTTCTTCAAAGTGTATTTTATGGACCTGCCGCTGCGTTATGTCAGGCTGGAAATGGCGCACATGCTGCTGTTTACCGTGGTAGGGCTGCCGGTGGCCATCCTGCTTTTCCAGCGTACCCTTCAACCTTCAACTGTGCAACATGCGTGACGGGCGTAACAATAATATGGGACAGCTGTTCCTCCGGGAAATAAAGCTGATAGCCGGCAATCACAGCCTGTTGCTCACGCTGTTGCTCGCGCCGTTGTTCTATGTGTTTTTTTACGGCACCATCTACAGTTACAAGGTAGAGGAGAAAGTGGTACTGGCCGTTGCCGATGATGACCGCAGTGAAATGTCCCGCATGTTTGTGGAGCAGATGAACAATATGCAGGTAGTGTCCGTGCTGCGGGCTTCGTCGCTGGAGGCGGCACAGGAGCGGATGTACAGGGGAGAAGCGCAGGGGTACTTTTACATCCCCAAAGGCATGCAAAGCAAGGTGCTCTCCCTGCAACAGGCTGATGTGGTGCTGGCGGTGAATGGCGCGCGTTTTCTGCCGTCCAGTGAGCTGACCGGCGCCATCACCCAGCTGGGGCTGACGATCGGAGCGGGGGTGCGGTTGCAGTACCAGGAAAAAATGGGCCTGAATTCCGCTATGGCCTTGCAGGAAGCGATGCCGGTCAATATAGACTACCGCCCGCTCTATAACCCGCAGGCCAGCTATGGCGGTTTTCTGCTGCCGGTATTGCTGGTGCTGATCCTCCAGCAGACACTGCTGCTGGGCCTTTCCGGCAGCGTTGCCCTGGAAAGGGAGAACGGGGAAATCGGCCGGCTGGTAAAGGTGGGCGGGGGACTGTCGGGCATGCTGTATGGCAAAGCGGCTTTTTACCTGTTGCTGTACCTGGCCTATGCTGCGTTTTTTATGACGGTCAACTACCAGGTGCTGCAGCTGCCTTTCCGGGGCAGTTACCGGGACCTCGCTGTGTTGTTGTTCCTGTTTGTTGCGACCCTCATTCCTATGGCCGTATGGATAGGGACGTTGTTTAAAAGTCAGCTGCTGGCCGCCCAGCTGATGGCCTTCTCGACATATCCTTTTTTCCTTATATGCGGTTATGCCTGGCCATTCGAGTCGATGCCGCCGTTGTTACAGGGACTGTCGTCCCTGCTGCCGCTGACACCTTTCGTGAAGGTGTATACGTCCATCGTTCAGACCGGGGGCACCCTGCAGGACCACGCCGGATCGGTGATACACCTGCTGCTGTTATGGATGTTTTACCTTTTGATGGCATTATGGGGATTAAAACGATTGAATAAAAAGCAACAACCTATATCTTTGTAAGGTGTACGCAATCGTCGATATAGAAACTACCGGGGGGCACGCCAGCGCCAACGGCATCACCGAAATCGCCATCTACCTGTTTGATGGCCGGGAAATCACGCAGCATTACCAGACGCTGGTCAATCCTGGGGTGCCCATTCCCTATTACATAGCGTCGCTGACGGGTATCACCAACAGCATGGTGGCAGAAGCTCCGCCGTTCGAAGCAGTGGCGCCGCTGATCTATGAACTGTTGCACGATAAAATTTTCGTGGCGCATAATGTCAACTTTGATTATTCGTTCGTAAAACATCACCTGGCGGCTGCCGGGCTGGAGCTTCAGTGTAAGAAGTTGTGCACGGTCAGGCTGGGCAGGAAAATTTTCCCCGGGCTGCCGTCTTATAGCCTGGGCAACCTCTGCCGTCATCTGGAAATCCCGATCAACGGCCGTCACCGTGCAGGCGGCGACGCGGAGGCGACTACAAAGCTTTTCTCCCTGCTGTTACAGCATGACAAAGAGAATGCCATTGCCGGAGCGCTGAAAGCGGGTTCGAAAGAACAGTTCCTGCCGCCGAACCTGCAACCGGAAGTAGTGAAACAACTGCCGGAGGTGCCCGGTGTCTATTATTTCCATGATATCAAAGGAAAAGTAGTGTACGTGGGGAAAGCTAAAGACCTGAAAAAGCGTGTTAACAGCCACTTTACGGGGCATAGTGCCAGCCGTCAGCGGCAGAATTTCCTGCATACCGTTTATAATATCACCTTCCAGGAAACCGCCACGGACCTGATGGCCTGTATCCTCGAGTCGGTGGAGATCAAACGGCTGTGGCCTGCTTTTAATGCAGCACAGAAGCGGGTGGAGTTCCGTTATGGTTTTTACCTTTTTGAAGACCAGGAGGGATACCTGCGTCTCGCCATCGAGAAGAAGCGTAAGTTCAGCCACCCGGTACATGCCTTTAACCTGCTGATAGACGGGCACCGGCTGCTACGGGCCCTGATCCGGCAGTTTGAGTTGTGCCCCAAACTGTGTTTTCTGCAGAAGGGAGGGGGCACCTGTGCCGGAAAAACAGCCGCTACCTGTCATGGCGCCTGTGAAAAGGCGGAATTGCCGGCTGTTTATAATGAACGTGTAAAAGCGGCGATAGCCTTCCTGCAGGAACAGCAGCCTTCCGTGGTGATACTGGACAAGGGCCGTAACACCGGGGAACAGAGTTGCATCCTCATGGAGAAAGGCCGTTTTTATGGTATGGGCTATGTGCCAGTGCACCTCCAAACAACCGATGCCGAACTACTAAGGCCGCACCTTACCCAGTACCCCGAGAATGAAATCATCGTCGGTTTATTGCGGCCGTATGCCGGCAACGGGCAACAGTTGGCATCCTCCCCAAAATGAATGGCGGAAAAAAATTGAAATCATGCCATTCATGGTTTACTTTTGCACGCAAATCAGTGATAACTCATTTTTAAGTTCATAATTCATGTTAGAGTCAAATTTCAAATTTCCGGGCCAGACCGCCTTCTACAAAGGGAAAGTACGTGATGTATATACCATCGGGGACAAACTCATGGTCATGACAGTAAGCGACCGTATCTCTGCGTTCGATGTAGTTTTGCCCCGTCCTATTCCTTACAAAGGGCAGGTACTGAACCAGGTGGCCGCCATTATGCTGGAAGCTACCAAAGACATCGTACCTAACTGGGTGAAGTCCACGCCGCTGCCGAATGTAACAATAGGTTTGAAATGCGAAACGTTCCCCGTGGAAATGGTGGTACGCGGCAATCTTACCGGGCATGCCTGGAGGACCTATAAAACCGGTCAGCGTGTACTCTGCGGCGTTACCATGCCGGAAGGGCTGAAAGAAAATGATTTCTTTCCCCAGCCGATCATCACACCTACGACCAAAGCACATGAAGGCCACGACGAAGACATTTCCCGTGAGGAAATTATCGCTAGGGGGCTGGTGAGCAAAGAAGACTACGAGCAACTGGAAAAGTACACCCTGGCCCTTTTTGCGAGAGGTAAAGAGATGGCGGCAGAACGTGGCCTGATCCTCGTAGATACCAAATACGAATTCGGAAAAATCGGCGATACCATCTATGTGATCGACGAAATCCACACGCCGGACTCTTCCCGTTACTTCTATGCAGAAGGGTACGAAGAGAACCAGAAAACCGGGCAACAACAGAAACAACTGAGCAAGGAGTTTGTGCGTGAATGGCTGATGAAAAACGGATTCCAGGGTAAAGATGGCCAGCAGGTGCCTGAAATGACCGACGAGTTCATCAACAGCGTGAGCGAACGTTATATCGAACTGTTTGAAAACATTACCGGCCGCAAGTTCGTGAAAGAAGATGTAACACCGGAAGTAGCAGAAGCGAAAATTATCGAAGCGCTGAAACAGCTGTAATCAGTACAATTGAAGTATACAAGAGCGGAGGCCGGAGCATTAGCTTTGACCTCCGCTCTTTTTCGTAAGCTACTTTGGCTTATTTTTGTGGCAAAACTTTCCGATTGAAACATCTTGCTGCGCTTAATAAATATTTTCTGGCCAACAAATGGCGCCTGATCCTTGGGCTGTTGTTTACGGCCATATCGATAGTCTTCAGCGTTTTTCAGCCCATCATGGTCCGGCAGATCTTCGACCTGCTGTCGCATAATCTGGACGAGTACCGTTTGCTCAGTGATACCGGCCTTAAGAGTGCTTTCCGGTCTGACTTCTCCCATATCCTCGCTTTTTACGGGGTGAGCATATTGATCTTTGCGCTGCTGAGCGGCTTTTTCCTCTTCCTCCAGCGGCAAACGCTCATTGTGATGAGCCGGCATATTGAATATGACCTCAAGAATGAAATTTACCAGCATTATCAGAAGCTGGACCTTAACTTCTTTAAGATGCACCGCACAGGGGACCTGATGAGCCGCATCACGGAGGATGTATCCCGTGTGCGCATGTACGTTGGCCCGGCGATTATGTACGCTTCCCGCACCCTGTTCCTGATTGTCATCATCGTTTACCTGATGCTGGACGTAAATCCGCTGCTGACGCTGTACACCTTGTCTCCGCTGCCTTTCCTGGCATTGACGATCTACTATGTAAACAAAATCATTCATCGTAAAAGTGAAAGGATACAGGCAGAGTTATCCAACATTACTTCCATCGCGCAGGAATCATACTCCGGTATCCGGGTGATCAAATCCTACGTTCAGGAGGAAGCCAGCGGACGTCATTTTGAAAGTGCCAGCGAAGCGTATAAGCTCAGTTCCATCAGCCTTGCCA
Organism: Chitinophaga eiseniae; assembly: GCF_900167135.1. Taxonomy (GTDB): domain Bacteria; phylum Bacteroidota; class Bacteroidia; order Chitinophagales; family Chitinophagaceae; genus Chitinophaga; species Chitinophaga eiseniae. The sequence continues at coordinate 103,169 of NZ_FUWZ01000006.1, forward strand.
AAACCGACGCGTTGTTTCAGCCTGTCATGGCGCTGATGATCGGGCTGAGCGTGATACTGACCATTTTCATCGGAGGCTACCAGGTGATTGAGGGAAATATCACCGTTGGCAACCTTGCTGAGTTTGTGATCTATGTGAACATGCTGATGTTTCCTTTCTTGTCCATCGGGCTGGTGGCTACGATGGTACAGCGTGCCGCTGCCTCACAGCAACGGATAAACGAATTTTTGAAAATTGAACCGGAGATCAAAGACGAACCCACTGCCCATACGGTGCAGCTGGAGGGAGCGGTGCGGCTGGAGAATGTTACCTTCACCTACCCGCATACCGGTATAACCGCGTTGAAAAATATCAACCTGCATATAGCCGCAGGCCAGAAAGTGGCGGTGATCGGCCGCACCGGTTCCGGGAAGAGTACGCTGGCGCAACTACTGATACGCATGTACGATCCGCAGCAGGGCCGGGTGATGCTGGATACGCACGATGTCCGTTATATGCATCTGGAACAGCTGCGCAACCAGATCAGTTATGTGCCCCAGGATGTGTTCCTTTTCTCAGACTCTATTGCCAATAACATCCGTTTCGGTGATCCTGCGGCCAATTTGCAGGCAGTGCAGCAGGCTGCCCGGCAGGCTTCGGTGGAGAAGGATATTCTCGGCTTCAATGAAGGGTTTGATACAGCGATAGGAGAGCGGGGCGTTACGCTCAGCGGCGGGCAGAAACAACGTATATCCATTGCCCGGGCGCTGATCAAGAACCCGGACATCATGATTTTTGATGACTGTCTCTCTGCCGTGGACGCCCGTACGGAGAAAGAGATCATCGGCAACCTGTACGCCTACCTGAAAAACAAAACGGCCGTTATCATTACCCACAGGATCTTCTCCCTGTTTGAGTTTGACAAGATCATCGTATTGGATGAAGGCAGCATCGTGGAAGAGGGGACACATGAAGAATTATTATCATTGAATGGATACTATGCTGAACTGTACACAAGACAGCAATCCGGTGACGAAGAAAGTGTAACTGAATAACAATCACGCTCTTGTATAGTCTCTGCCACGGCCTGTTACAGCCCGGTTTTATGATTTTTCAAAATCATTTAAAAATATTTTGATATTTGTAAAACAATAGTATATTTGTTCCTTATTGTAACAGGATTTGATTCGTTAACACTTAAATCTATCAACTGTGGCGTACGAAAACACCAATCAACAGGAAAGAAACAATGATAGCATCTTTTCTAAACGATTGAAAGCGGGCAAAAGAAGGACATACTTCTTTGATGTAAAGACCACTCGGGGAAACGATTACTTTCTGACCATCACAGAAAGTAAAAAACGTTTTAATGACAACGGTTATGACAGGCACAAAGTATTTCTGTACAAGGAAGACTTCAACAAGTTCCTGAACGCACTGACCGAAACTATCAACTACGTTAAAACTGAGTTGATGCCCGATTTTGATTTTGATGCCTACAATCACGATTATGTGCAGGAAGACCAGGACGAAACAGAAGGCGACAGCGAGGTAACCCGTACCGCTGAAGTAGTTGCCACTGCAGCTCCGATTGCGGCTTCCGCCCAGGCTTCACATAGCGCTGACGAGGTAGACAAATGGTAACTGTGATTTCCATGATTCCCATTGATTACATGATGAAGGAGTCACCGTCGTATTAAGTTATAAAAGAGAATCGCCCACTGAATATTTCAGTGGGCGATTCTCTTTTTCAGATGGTTATACTATGTCTATTTGCGGTAAGCTTTGAAGGCATTGATCAGACCATTCGTACTGGCGTCATGGTTAGCAATGTAATCTTCATTCTGCAGCTCCGGAAGTATCTTGCCAGCCAGTTGTTTACCCAGTTCCACACCCCACTGATCGAAGCTGTAGATATTCCAGATAACACCCTGTACAAAGATCTTGTGCTCATAGAATGCGATCAGCATACCCAGGGAGCGTGGTGTGATCTGCTTCAGCAGGAAGGAGTTGGACGGGCGGTTGCCGGTAAATACTTTATAAGGCAACACCCGTTTGATTTCTTCTTCGGAGGTGTTGGCCTTCTGCAGTTCTGCTAACACTTCCGCCTCGGTTTTGCCGTTCATGAGCGCCTCCGTTTGTGCGAAGAAGTTAGACAGCAGTTTCACGTGATGATCGCCAATAGGGTTGTGGCTGATAGCCGGTGCGATAAAATCGCAGGGAATGAGCCGGGTTCCCTGATGGATCAGCTGGTAGAAAGCGTGCTGGCCGTTGGTGCCGGGTTCGCCCCATACGATCGGGCCGGTTTCATACTGCACAGGGGCACCGTTGCGGTCCACATGTTTACCGTTGCTTTCCATATTGCCCTGTTGGAAATAGGCCGCAAAGCGGTGCATATATTGATCGTACGGCAGGATGGCTTCTGTGTTTGCGCCGAGGAAGTTACCGTTCCAGAGTCCCACCAGCGCCATGACAGCAGGTATATTGCGGTCCAGTGGTGTCTGGGTGAAGTGGTTGTCTGCCGCATGTGCGCCGTTGAGCAGTGCTGTGAAATTTTCATAACCGATGGTCAGCGCAATAGACAGGCCGATAGCGGACCACAGGGAGTAGCGGCCGCCTACCCAATCCCAGAACTCAAACATGTTGTTGGGATCGATACCGAAAGCCGTCACCGCTTTTTCATTCGTAGACAACGCCACAAAATGTTTGGCAACGAATTTTTCGTCTTGTGCGTGTTCGAGGAACCAGTTGCGCGCCGTGTGTGCGTTGGTCATGGTTTCCTGCGTGGTGAATGTTTTGGACGCAATGAGGAAGAGCGTTTCATCGGGCGTCACCTGTTTCAGCGTTTCCACGATGTGCGTACCGTCCACATTGGACACAAAGTGAGGTTGTATGCCTGGTTTCCAGTAAGGTTTCAGCGCTTCGGTCACCATTACCGGGCCGAGGTCGGAACCGCCGATACCGATGTTGACGATATAACGTATAGGCTTGCCCGTATAACCTTTCCATTCGCCGGAGTGTACCTGCCGGCAGATGTGGTCCATTTTATTGAGTACGCCCAGTACGTCCGGCATTACGTCGCGGCCGTCGAGCATTACCGGTTTGCCGGAGAAATTGCGCAGCGCGGTATGCAGCACGGCGCGGTTTTCCGTGAAGTTGATCTTCTCTGCGCCGAACATCGCTTTGATGGCGGCGTTTACGCCGGATTCGTCGGCCAGTGACAGCAGCAGGGCACGCGTATCTTCTGTGATCAGGTTCTTGGAATAGTCGAACAGGGTGTCTTCCAGTTGAAGCGAAAACGTTTTGAAACGCTCCTGGTCTTCCATAAACAAGGCACGCATCTGTACCTTTTTCATTTCGTCGGCATGTTTTTGCAATGCCTGCCACGCTTTGGTGGCTACTGGACTGGTAGATGGAAACATATAATAGCTTTAGTTAATTGCGCCTCAAAAATAATCTTTTACTTTTTAAGATCTAGGCTTCCTGTATAAATGCCAGGAAATTGCAATGGCGATAATACCCATAGCTATTATACAACTGTGAATGATGGGTTGTTGTTCAGGAATACCTGCTTCCCGTCTTTTAATAAGAATGCCGTAAAATGCCCATACCGCCACCAGCGCGTGCAGGATATTGTTGCGCCGCAATATCATCCCTATGCTGATCAGCGTGCCCAGCGCGATCATGCTGATGGTCCACCATACCTGGAAGGTGACGCTGCCGGTCCATCCTGCGTACACCAGCAGTGTCGTGATATTGGCAAGCGTGGCGATACTGATCCAGCCGAGATAAATACTGAAGGGCACATGGATGAACAGTCTTTCCGCCATGCCGGGATTACTGCGGCCGATGCCGAAGTTTATGTGAATGATAAAAAGCGCTGCCAGCAAAATGAGTATGAGCCCTACGGTGACTGGTATCAGTTCATAATGCCAGGCGAAGAGCCATGTGGCGTTCACTACACAGCTGACCAGGAACCATTCCTTCATAGCGCTCATCACGCGTGCCAGCGTGCCGGGACGTTTACCAGAGAAGGCCAGCCACAGCTGATAAATCACAAAGCTGCACAACGAAAGATAAATCAGGCTCCAGATAGAGAAAGTGAAACCCGCCGGTGCAAAGAGATTGGGGTATTCATCGGATATTTCCCCGGTATTTTTACCGTTGATGGGCAGCAACCATGACAGCGCATTGGTAGCTATCATAAGCACAAAAGCGAGGGTGTTGAATACCGATTTGTTTTTGTAATGAAGGGTTTCATGGGCTACCATCATTGTAATAGGAACTTTTTTTAATATTATTTAAAATATTACCGATGTGGTTTCCCCGCTCCTACTACAAAAATTATGCTAAAGGTATGTTAAAGGATAGCAGTGACGTTCCGTAGAATTGTGAATACATTAGCAGAATTGCACATTTTTACATACATTTGCCCGCTATGACAGCAGAGCAACTTAAAGCTATGAGGGACCGTCTTTATGTCCTGGGAGGTTTTCTTTAACGTCCCTGACCGAATAGCTAAAATCGAAAACGACAAACAACTGAGCCTGGCCCCCGGATTCTGGGATGACAATGCCAGAGCGACTTCTATCCTGAAGGAAATTAAGGTAAACAAATATTGGGTAGATCTGTACGACAATGTGCATACCGCCATTGAAGACAGCAGCGTGCTCAATGATTTCTTTAAAGAAGGAGAGGCAACGGAAGAGGAGGTGGAGCAGGCCTACGGCACTGCGTTGACCGCTTTGGAAGACCTTGAATTCAAATCCACCCTGAACCAGCCGGAAGACGAAATGCCGGCAGTATTGACCATCAATTCGGGCGCCGGCGGTACGGAGAGCCAGGACTGGGCTGAAATGCTGCTGCGAATGTACCGCATGTATGGAGAAAAACAGGGATGGAAAGTATCGGAAATTGACACGCAATATGGCGACGGCGCTGGCATCAAATCCGCCACCCTGGAGTTCGACGGCGATTTTGCCTATGGACACCTGAAAGCGGAAAGCGGTGTACACCGGCTGGTACGTATTTCGCCTTTCGACTCAAACGCCCGCAGGCACACCTCTTTCGCTTCCGTGTATGTATACCCGTTAGTGAACGATACGATCGAAATCGCTGTTAACCCTGCCGACCTGGAATGGGAATTCTACCGGTCGGGCGGTAAAGGCGGACAGAACGTGAACAAGGTGGAGACTGCCGTGCGCCTGAAACACATCCCTTCCGGCATCATTATCGAATGCCAGCAGGCACGTACGCAAGGGGAGAACCGCGAAAAAGCGCTCACCATGCTGAAATCACGCCTGTACGAAGAGGAACTCAGGAAACGCGAAGAACTGAAAAACGCTGCCAACGCCAACAAACGTAAGATCGAATGGGGCTCCCAGATACGGTCTTATGTGTTCCATCCTTACAAAATGATCAAAGACCACCGCACCGATTTTGAAGTGGGTAACGTGGGACCTGTAATGGACGGTGAGCTGAACGGTTTTATCAAGGCTTACCTGATGATGCAGAAGGAAGAGGACAATAATTGATAATGATAGGTAAATAATTAATAGGTTTCTGCTGCAAATTTGACCGTAAATTTGCAGCGGAAACTTTTTTGTTAATAGATACACCAACAAAATCTGAGGAAATGAATACAGGATATTTTCAATACGCTGCACCTGCTAATGAGCCCGTGTTGAGTTATGCACCCGGTTCCCCGGAAAGAGCTGCGCTGAAAAAACAATTGGCAGCATTTAAAGCTGAAGTGGCAGATATTCCGATGTATATCGGTGGTAAAGAAGTTCGTACCGGTAACACGGTAGACCTGCGCCCGCCGCATGAAATCAAGCACAAGTTGGGTCATTTCCATCAGGGAGACGCTTCCCATGTGAAAGCTGCCATCGCTGCTGCACTGGAAGCACGTGAGAAATGGGCGAACATGGACTGGGAAACACGCGCCGGCATCTTCCTGCGCGCTGCCGACCTGATCGCCACCAAATACCGCTTCCACATGAACGCGGCCACCATGCTCGGCCAGAGTAAAAACGCTTACCAGGCTGAGATCGACAGTGCCTGCGAACTGATCGACTTCCTCCGTTACAACGTTCACTTCCTGAGCGAAATATATCGTCAGCAGCCTGTGAGCGCCCCGCTGACCCACAATCGCGTGGAGTACCGCCCACTCGAAGGTTTTGTACTGGCAGTAACACCTTTCAACTTCAGCGCCATCGCCGGTAACCTGCCGACCTCTGCTGCCATGTGCGGTAACGTAGTGGTGTGGAAACCCGCTAACACCCAGGTGTTTGCCGCCAGCATGTTCATGAAAATCATGATCGAAGCAGGCCTGCCTGAAGGCGTGATCAACCTCGTTTACGCAGGTGGCCCGCTGATCGGCGATATCTGCTTTGCCGATCCTCACTTTGCCGGTATCCACTTCACCGGCTCCACCGGCGTCTTCCAGACCATGTGGAAAACCATCGGCGAAAACATCCACAAATACAAAACCTATCCCCGTATCGTAGGTGAAACAGGTGGTAAAGACTTCGTTGTGATACACAAATCAGCCGATGTGGACACCTCCGCGACCGCACTCGCCCGTGGCGCCTTCGAATACCAGGGCCAGAAATGTTCTGCCGCCTCCCGCGCATACATACCAAACAATCTTGCCGACCAGATAAAATCCAAACTGGTTGCTGATCTGAAGTCCATGAAAATGGGCACAACAGAGGATTTCAGCAACTTCATCAATGCGGTGATCGATGAACGCTCTTTCGATAAGATCGCGCAGTATATCGATAACGCGAAAAAAGATCCCAAGGCGAAAATCATCGCCGGCGGTAACTACAACAAATCAGAAGGTTACTTCATTGAGCCTACTGTCATCGAAACTACTGATCCCAACTATGTGACCATGTGCGAAGAAATCTTCGGCCCCGTGTTAACGATCTATGTTTATGATGGCGAGAAATTTGAAGACATCCTGCATACGGTAGACAGTACCTCCGAATACGCCCTCACCGGCGCTATCATCGCGCAGGACCGCTACGCCGTGGAACTGGCTACCCGGAAACTGGTAAACAGCGCAGGCAACTTCTACATCAATGACAAACCTACCGGCGCAGTAGTAGGCCAGCAGCCGTTCGGCGGCGCCCGTGCTTCCGGTACCAACGACAAAGCCGGCTCCATGCTGAACCTGTACCGTTGGCTCAGCGCCAGAAGCATCAAAGAGACTTTCGTTCCGGCTACCGACTACCGGTACCCGTTCCTGAAAGAAGCATAAGAACTTCAAATGTTCATGATAAACAAAAGGCGATGAATGTTTATTCATCGCCTTTTACTTATTTTGTAAATGAAACAAATGACCAGACATGGAGACAGGAAAAGAAGCCGTCAGCACGATCGCACAACAATACTTCGGGGAACCACATAAACAGTGGCGGGTGGCCGACCTGGAACAACGCCTCATCGCCGGCGGCTATGCCCCGCAGGAAGCGGCGCAACAGGCATGTCTGGCTTATGATGCCTATTTCCGCCGGCAGCTGAAGAAAAAAGGCACCAAAGTGCTGATATTCCTGGCATTAGCGGCGATTTTCCTGGTGAGAATACTCATGATGGCAGATAAAATGGGCAACGTGAAAGAGCTTTCCGTTTTCCTCGCACTCACCGCCTATACCCTGGTACAGGGACTTATCTGGAGCATACACCTGTTCCAGCTGAAGGAAGAAATCTCCTCGTTCAGAGATCTCCGTAAGCGCTGATCCCTACATTTTTTTTAGCGCCGCCAGCGCTTCTGTAACGTGCTTTTCGCCATCGCGGAGACTATTAAACGTATGTACCACTACACCGTTTTTGTCTACGATATAAGTAACACGCCCGGGAATCACGAATGTTTTAGGCACGCCGAACAGCTTGCGGGCTTCGTTTTTAGGATCACTGAGTAAAGTGAAGGGAAGGTTATGGTGGGTGGCAAAGCTCCTGTGGGAAGCTACATTATCGGAACTGATACCGATCACCATGGCGCCGTAGCGCTGAAAGTCCTGGTAAGAATCCCGGAAAGAACAGGCTTCTTTCGTACATACGCTGGTTTCGTCTTTCGGATAAAAATAGATGACGAGGGGCTGTTTTCCCAATACAGTGCTGATGTCAAATGTTTTCCCGTTTTGGTCCTGCAGACTGAATACCGGGACTTTGTCCCCAACTTTGAGTTGCCCTTCGGCAGACGGACCCCAGAATTGTAAAAAAGCGGCCATGGCAATGATTAGCTTGAGTGTTTTCATACCAAATAGTTTGGTACAACTAAAGTACAACAGATAGCGGGAAATCAGTGCAACTAATTTCCCGCTGTTGTTTTAGAAGTGGAAGTTGAGCCCGAACATGACGTTGTTCAACCCAAAACCCTTAAACAGACCTACATTGGAGGAGTTGGCCTTTACCTCGCTTACTTTTTCTGTCTGTACGCCTGCCCTGAAAACAGGGCCCATGTTGGCAATCAACGAAAAAGACGGCGTTAAATGGAAAAGGAGTCCTGGTGTGATACTAAGGTCAAAGCTGGTGGTCGTCCGCTCTCTGTAATAACGTGCGCCGCCTGCCTCAGAATAGCTATCTGTCTTACCAAAACCTGCATAGACAAAACCATCGGTATACACGGACAAGCGGTTATCCCATATAGGTTGCTCATACCGCACAAAAGGGCCCACATTCCATACGCTGCTTTTCATAGGAACAGCATTATCACTATCGTAGTTATTATAACTACCCTGAATGCCGACGGCCCATCTTTCCCGGAAGTAATAGCCATAAGCAGGACCGATATTAAGCGAGCGGGTAGTTGTTTTGGTCAGACCGGTTCCATAGTCGTAGATGTTACTTGCATCGGAATATCCGGCGGCGACACTGATAAAATTCTTCTTTTGCTGGGCAAACAGCTGACCGCTGTTCAGAAAGGCGGCAGCTGCCAGCAGAGGGATGATAACTTTTTTCATAAAACGGGATGATTGAATATGAATTTGTTGCTATATAAACGAAATCTTTCAGGCGGAAAAATGAAAGAGGCAGATATTTATCTTGCGACTTTCTGATATTCATCTTTTTAAGTGTGGCATTAATCCGTATTTTTGGCGACTAAAAGCGTATAGTTTTGAAGACCATACTAAACGGCAAACAGCTGGCTATTACGATAGACAGGCTTTGCCATCAGCTGATCGAGAATCATTTACAGTTTGAAAATACAGTGCTGATAGGTTTGCAGCCGCGTGGCATTTACCTGGGAGACAGGATTTATGAAACGTTGAAAAAACTGTTGCCTGGTACTGCTATTCACTACGGCAAACTGGACATTACCTTTTACAGGGACGATTACAATAAGGGCAAAACACTCCATGTGCCCAGTGAAACCAACATTAATTTCTCCATAGAAAATAAAAAGGTGGTGCTGATCGACGATGTATTGTATACAGGACGAACGATCCGTTCGGCACTGGATGCCATGCTCGACTTCGGCAGGCCGGCCTCGGTGGAACTGCTGGCGTTGATAGATCGCCGGTTCAGCCGTCAGCTGCCCATTCAGCCCGATTATACCGGGCGTACCATCGATGCTCTTATTTCCCAGAAAGTAAGGGTATTATGGGAGCAAAGGGATGGCAAAGATGAAGTCATTCTGGTTGATTAACATAAACCGGATTTTTCAAATCGGATTTCACCCTTTATATTTGCACATTAATGTCACTTTCTGTAAAACACTTACTCGGAATTCGCGATCTGCAGCGCCAGGATATAGAACTTATTTTTCAAACAGCCGACCAGTTTAAGGAGGTTTTACAAAGGCCGATTAAAAAAGTTCCCACGCTGCGCGACACTACCATCGTTAATTTATTTTTTGAGAACTCAACCCGAACCCGCATTTCTTTTGAACTGGCAGAAAAAAGGCTGGGCGCAGATACCATCAATTTCTCTGCTTCCGGTTCTTCCGTGTCAAAAGGGGAGACGCTGATCGATACGGTCAACAATATCCTGTCCATGAAAGTGGACGTGGTGGTGATGCGTCATTCCGCCAGCGGGGCGCCGCATTTCCTGTCGCGCCATATACAGGTGCCCATTCTGAATGCAGGTGACGGTATCAACGAACATCCCACACAGGCCTTGCTGGACGCTTTCTCCATCCGGGAAAAGCTCGGTGCTGTGGAAGGAAAGAAAGTCGCTATCTGCGGAGATATCATGCATTCGCGTGTGGCCCTTTCCAATATCTACTGTCTGAAAAAACTCGGTGCGGAAGTTACCGTGGTAGGTCCGCCCACACTTATTCCCAAACACATCGCCGCGGCCCTCGGCGTCAATGTAAGCTACAATATCCGGGAAGCGTTGCAATGGTGCGATGTGGCCAACGTGCTCCGTATCCAGCTGGAAAGACAAAACACGCCGTTGTTTTCTTCCCTCCGGGAGTACTCGCTGGCATATGGGGTTAACCGTCAGCTGCTGGACAGCCTCAATAAGGAGATCCTGATCATGCATCCCGGACCGATCAACCGTGGTGTGGAACTGAACTCCGATGTGGCGGACTCCGGCCAGTCCATCATACTGGACCAGGTAGAAAACGGTGTTGCAGTGAGAATGGCCGCTTTGTACCTGCTGGCGGGCAAAAAACAAGACCTTCAATAAAGTAAACAAACGATACAGACTGAACGAAACAGGCCGTCTCAAGTGAGACGGCCTGTTTCGTTGTTAAAAGGAGGCATTCAGCCCGATCGTATAAGACCGGAAGAACGGATATACATTACCGTTATAACCTCCGGCTTGTTCCGGATCGTAATAACGGATTTTCATCTTTGTGTTTTCCCAGAGGTCCTGTCCGGAGAAATAGAAGCGAAGGCTCTTGACAGGGACGCGTTTCAGCCATGCTGCCGGCAGATTGTAACCCAGCTGCAGGTTCTTCAGGCGGATGTAGGAGCCGTTCATTACCCAGTGGCTGGAAGGGACGGTATTCTGTTCATCATGCAGATAGAGGCGTGGAAACAATGCATGGGGGCGCTCTGGTGTCCAGTAATCCTGGTTGATGTCCCAGGGTTGCTGCCAGCCATCGGTAAACGGAATACTGTAGCGGGGATCAGGCATCACTTTACGGTTGCTGACCCCCTGGAAAAAGATGGAGAACTCCAGGCCTTTCCAGGAGAAGCCGGCATCGATGCCGTAGGCCAGTTGCGGATCGGTGCTGCCGAGGTAAACCAGGTCGCGGTTATCAATCTGTTGGTCGCCATTGATATCGCGGTATTTGATATCACCCGGTGCGGCATGGGCGTTTTGGAAAGCATGCTGCTGTACATCGCCGGCCGTCTGGAAATAGCCTTCTGCTATATAACCAAACAGGGATGCGTAAGGGTAACCGGGAATGCCCACATTCCAGCCAGCCTGTGGCGTTACGCCTTCATTGGCCAGTACTTTCGTCTGGTTGTTGAACAGGTTGGCGTTCAGGTACCAGGTAAAAGGCCCATGGCTGCTCCGCCAGCCTGCATTTACCTCCCAGCCCCAGGCCCTCATTTCTCCGGAGTTGAAGCGCAGCGGCCATGCACCGGCAGTGGAAGGCAACTGTACCGGGATACGCATATCGCGGTTGTGTTTCACAAAATAATCTGCAGATAGGGTGAGCCTCCCACGGAACAGGGTAGCGTCCCAGCCGTAGTTGTAAGTGGATATATTCTCCCAGCCTGATGCTTGCGGAATGGGGTTCTTATAGACAAATGGTGTAAAAGGACGGTTATATCCGAACGTGAAAGTACTCAACCGTTCGTCATTGTCGATGCTGTTCCAGCTGTTGACATTGCCTAGCCGGCCCCAGGACCAGCGAAGTTTGAATTCATTGAAAAAATGAAAGGCATGGTAAAACCACTCCTCGTTGTTGAGCCGCCATCCGGCAGAGAAGGAGGGGAAGGCCTGCCACTGTTCCATTGCCGGAAAGGCGCTGCTGCGCTGCGACAGGCGGCCGCCGATCAGGTTGGCTTCCAGCAGGTAGCGGTTGTCGTAGTTATAGTTGAACTTGCCGAACAATGACAGCAACGTACCGTTGGTAAAGCGGGTCATGCTGTATTGCGGCGCGCCGTTAAAATGATAGGCGTTGACGTTATCCGGAGAAAGGTCGTAAGACGCGGCCGTGTATTGGTCGGTGTTATAGGTTTCCTGCGTATAGCCGCCAAGGATATGAATGTTGTGTTTATTGAGCCTGGTGTCATAGTCGGCCAGTAACTGAAGGTTGCCGCCTTTGCCCTGCAGTTTGCTTTTCTGTAGCAGGCTGTGCTCCTGGAGGGTTTCCACCGGGGCTACCTGGTTCCACAGCTGAATGCTGTTACGCCCCAGGTTGTCGTTCAGGGTGTGTTGCTGCGGGCTGTATACCAGCCGGAGGGTGAGCCCTTTGGCCAGCAGGCTGTCGGCCCGCAGGGTGAAGACGGCGTCGACGTAGTTGTTTTTTTCTTCGCGGATGCCGCCGTCGTGCAGCATGGCGTAGACAGGTGCGCCACCGAAGGCGAGGTGGTTGGTGCCTGGTACAAAAACAGGGACGTTGCCCGGTCCGCGATAAAGTCCTGCCAGCAGCCCCTGTGGCCCTTCTACGGGTTGAGACGGGGAGAACGTGTTGGTTTGCGCGTAAGACAGGCGTGTTTCGAGACTAATATGTTTACTGAAGCGATTGTTGAGATTAAAACGGGCGTTTACACGGCGGGTCCTGTCGGGGCCTTCCACAAATAGTCCCTGCCGGCCGAAATAGCCGAAGGAAGCGGAGAACTGGTTCAGCGAATCACCGCCTTTCACTGAGAGGTTATAGTTCTGTACGCTGGTTTTCTTTTTGGAAAGCAGCGATAGCTGATCGAAATTATAGTAGTAACGGTAGTATCCCGGCTTCGTATAGTCTTCCGCGTAATAGTTACCTTTTTCCATCAGGTCGATTTCTCCTGGTTGCCACGGGGCAAAGCCGCCGGCATTGGTGGTGGCTTCATTCTCCATGCGCGCCTGTTGGGCGGAAGAAAGGCGGTGCGGGATGCGGATGGGCGTTTCAAAGCCTGCGAGGGTATTGAAGTCGATCGCCAGTTTACCGGGTTTACCGGTGCGGGTGGTCACCAATACTACGCCACCGGCGCCGCGGGCGCCATAGATAGACGCGGCGGAAGCGTCTTTCAGGATGGAAACGGATTCAATGTCATCGGGGTTCAGGACAGCCAGTGAGCCGGGGACGCCGTCGATGATGACGGGCGTGTTGTTGCTGCCGGAGTTGACGCCGCGCACCTGAATGTTAAAGCCTTCTTTGCCGGGCTGACCGTTGCTGCGGGTAACCACCAGGCCGGTGGCGGTGCCCTGCAGGGCCGCAATGACGTTGGGGACCGGCCTGCTTTTTAGCCGGGCGCCGTCTACCTGAGCAATGGCGCCGGTGATGTTGGCGCGTTTTTGCAGGCCGTATCCGAGCACAACGAGCTCGTTGAGTTTTTTCAGGTCGGGTTGCAGGGTGACGGAGATGTTGTGGCGGTCGCGAACGGCGATTTCCTTGGTTTCGAAGCCGATCAGCGACACAGAGAGGACCGCTTGTCCGGAGGCGAGTTCTACTTTGAAGCTGCCGTTTTCACTGGTAGCGGTACCATTGGAGGTGCCTTTTTCCCGCAGGGACACGCCGCTGAGGGGTTCCTGCCCGTCCGTCACGACACCGGTAACGAGCCACCGGTTGCTGTTGGCCGGCCGGTCGTTGGTAACGGGTACGTCTGTATGTACTGCATTCTGTGGGATGACGATGATTTGTCCGTCTCTGACTTCCACTTTATAGCGGGTGGTAGGGAAGAGCTGGCGCAGTACGTCCTGCAGGAGTGCGTGGTGTACGTGAATGCTGACGCCTTTGCGGGTCTCCAGTTCATCAGTGGAAATGGCGAAGGTATAGCGGGTTTGTTTTTCGATGTCACGGATAACTGTCTTCAGGCTGGCATTGACATATTGAAGGGAAATTCTTTTCGGTTGGGCATCAGGGGTTTGAGCGGCTGCGAGGGAGCCGGTAAAAACCAGGATAACAAAGTATAAGAGGAAGACAGGCACGCACCTTGACCTGGTATAAGAGCGCGGCACCTGTAGCATAGCATGCTGCATAAGCAAGAGGGTCGGGCGCCGGTTAGTAGATTTCTACCAGGTTGTCTTTATGGGTGATGTTGATTTGAAGTGTTTTCCGCATAATGTCCAGTACTTCCTCCAGCGGCATATTGGGGAAGGTGGCCAGCAATTTTTTGTCGTTCAGCTGCTGATTGCTGATGTCTACCTGTACATGGTAAAAATCGGACAAGGCCGCGGCTACTTCGGTGAGCGGGGCATCATCGAAGGTGAGGGTCCTTGTTCTCCAGGCCAGGATGTTATTGTTTTTCTTATAAAACCGGGTGTCGATGGTGCTGCCATGGCGGGCGAGGGAAGCTTCCTGACCGGGTGTCAGGATAACTTTTTTATCGGAGCCTTTGCCCTTGTAGGCGGCGCTTACTTTCCCGGACTGTACGAACACTTTCACACCGGAACCGGCTGCTTTTACGTTGAAAGCGGTGCCCAGTACTTCCACCTCTACGTCGGGTGCGTCTACGGTGAAGGGGAGGGCATCGTTTTTCACGACGTCAAAGAAAGCCTCTCCCTTGTCTATTTTGATATGGCGGTTGTTTTTGCCAAAAGTACGGGAGTAGCGGACGGTGCTGTGTGCGTTAATATATACCATAGAGCCGTCCGGCAAGTGGAGGCTGTCGAGGTTTTGTGCGGTGGTAATGGTTTTATAGCTGCCGGGGCCGAGCCAGGTCCAGGTAAGGCCAATGGCAAGTACGGCTGCAGCGGCCCACCAGTAACGGGCTTTCATCTGAAAGACGCGTGTATTGCGGGAGGCGGCAGTAGCTGTGGCGCTGGTAGTAGTGGTGGATGGCAGGGCGTCGAGGGTAGCATTCAGCTGTAGCCACTGGCCCTGGGTGTCGAAGGCAGATGCTGCCGGGAGCGGATCTCCCTGCCACATCGCTTTCATATCCAGAAAAATATCCAGATTAGCGGTGTCCTGCTGTATCCAGTCATTGAGCTGCTGTTTATGCTGCTCGTTGTCCGGATCTTCCAGGTAACGGATCACTATATCTATATCAGTTTTCTTATTCATGGCTACTTATTAACTATACAATCGGAAAAGATGTTACCATTAGTGGAACCCCAAAAAAATTCTGGTTGTTTTTATTCTTTGTTGATCAGCACCACCCGTAATTTCTTCAGCGCGGTAGTAAGGTGAGCATATACTGTATTAATAGAGATGTTCAGTTGCGCTGCGATTTCCGCGGGGGACAGGCCTTTGAGGCGGCTCATTTCAAACACGCGGCGGCATTGGTCCGGCAGCTTGTCGAGAGCCGACCGGTACTGGGCTTCCAGCTCCTTGTGTTCCAGCATGGAATGGGAGGTCTCTGCCGGAGCGGCTGTCAGTAACTGTTCCTTTGCATATACTTCTTTCCGTTGTTCCTTTTTGATGCGGTTCAGACAGGTGTTGACTGTCGCGCGGGCCAGGTAATGATTGATGGGGGCCCTTTCATCCAGGTTTTCCGCACCTTTCCACAAATTGAGGAATACATCCTGCACCATGTCATTGGCATCATCTTCATCTTTTACATAGCGAAAGGCAATATTATACATAGAAGGAGCGAACTGTTTGAAGACTGCTTCAAACACCGCTTTATTCCTGCTTCTGATGCCTTTTACTATTTCGTCGTTACTTAGTTGCAACATGCTTTGATCTTTTGTTTCCGCCAGTGCGAAGATAAATTTTAATCACTTCGCATTCAGTATTTCCGGAATTTTTTGTCTTTAACATTTCTTTCACTAATGGTAAGTGCATTGTCGAATGTATTGTTAGTATACAGCCGGTTAATGAATTGCTGCAGTATCGCAAAAATCATGCACAATCAACTGGTTACACGGTTGTCATCATTATTTTAACCATACAAAAAATTGAATGCCATGAAAAAAACAATCACAGGAATGCTCGCTTTAGCTGCAATGGTAGTAGGGATGTCTTCGTTTAAGAGTGCTGATGCAACGACTGTAAAGTCTTTGGATAGCGCTTCAGTTAGAATGGACTCACTGATGTCTGTTGACTCAGTAGCGCGTTTTGATTCCCTTTCCACCGGGATAGATTCGCTGATGGGTCTGGATTCCATTGCCGGTATTGATTCAGTGGCCCGCATCGATTCTTTCGCCCGCGTAGACTCTTTTACCCGCGTAGATTCCTTCTCCCGTATTGATTCTGTGTCCAGGATGGACTCTCTTTTCCGTAACGACTCCCTGCGTATGGATTCCGTAAAAGGTATGGATTCTCTCCGTACTGTTGAAGGCGGCTCCATTAGCGGTAAAGTTACACCTGCCGACGGCGCTGCTGAAGTAGAAGCGGACAACGGTACTGAAAAACTGAAAGGTGCCGTTGCACAGGGCGCTTTCGCAATTCCGGCCGCCAAAGCTGGTACTTATACCATCACCATCGTAGGTAAAGCGCCTTATAAAAGCGCTATTATCAAGGATGTTAAAGTAGAGGATGGTAAAGCTACCGATCTCGGCGAAATTAAGCTGGAACAATAAATCTGTATAGCATCCAACAATTCAATAGCATCCTAAAATGGAAACCCATTTTGGTTTGATCTCAGGGGAGCTTTTTCGGCCCCCCTTTTTTTATGCCCATAAGTGGAAATAATTTAGTTATATGTGTATTTTGTGGATTTATTTTATATAATTGAATAAAAAAATGAGTTATAATGCAATAATTATTTTTTCAGTTTGAAAAACTTTCCTACATTTGTTCCTGTATTCGCATCGGAATGAATTTTTTATTTTATCCATGTCCGTTTGTTAAAGCCCCAGAAAAAGAGCCGGAAACGGCTCTTTCTTCCAAACCCTGGTTTTTGACGGATTGGAGCAAATGCACTTAAAGGTTATTTTACAGGTTACATATAGCTGTCATATATAATAGCTGTCACATCAACCAACCATTATCTGACATCGTTAAACCCAACTGATCTAAGTGAATTACGAAATCATCGAGATGCAGCAGTTCTCCGGGAAGCGCGCTGGTATTTATTCTGTTATGATTGCGGACGACAATCTGACATTGTTTGAGCATTTTGTGAAAGCGCATGTAAGGGATTATGCCCTGGAAGTAAGGAGCATTACCCAGTATCTTTCTTATATTGGAAACCGGTACGGGATGCAGAGCAGGTTCTTTAAAGTGGATCGGGGGATGCCCCAGGACGGGGTTTGTGTTTTGTTTGATCACCCGGAGAAAAAGCTCCGGTTATATTGTTACCGGGTGGGCACGGCAGCACTGATTATAGGAGGAGGCATGCCCAGGCCAGGCAGAAGGGGCGGGGAGGGAGTGCCGGAAAAAATGCTGGCCAGTATCTCGCAGGATATCCGCCGCAAAATCCGGGCAGGAGATATTTACTGGTCGGCGCAGGAAGCCCGGCTGTGTGGAGATCTGGTGTTCAGGACAGAAGAAAAATAACAGGAGCAGCGGGAAGCAGCCGCTACTGAGGACATCGTTATCGGTTAGAACAGACGGAAAATAATTTGAACAAATGGAAAACAATCATCAGGGCGCCAGGAAATACAGCAGTAAAATTATCGCCGATGTGATGGCCAGCATCACGCCGCTGGAGAGCCTTCAGGTGGAAACCCGCTTTGCGCTGGCGGGCCGTATCGCCGGGATCATGGACAGTCGGCATATGTCCAACAAGGAGCTGGCGTCCCGGATGGGCAAAAACCCTTCTGAGATTTCGCGCTGGCTGAGCGGTACCCATAACTTTACCCTGGATACGCTGTCGGAAATTGCCATTGCGCTGGAAGTGCCGGTGGCGACTTTCTTTTCGCCGGCACAACCCCGCGTAGTCAGGGATGTGCGGCTGACTGTCCGCTCGGGAAATATCCCGAAAGACATCATTTCATTTTCACCGGTGACAAACATTCGCTGATAAGGCCGATCGTTGCGGATGTTTGCTGCCATGCAGTAACATTTTAACGGAACCACCTGAAACGGAAGAGTGGCATTATCCGAATTTATTGCCAATTTACGCTCATGACTAAACGATCTTCACCGGCAAAAACAGGACCGCAGCACCTGGTCCTGCTATCGATAGACCTGCTGGACAGTTCTCTGCACTATCCGGGAGACCATCCGCCGTTCGAAAGCTTTCATTTTGATGTGCATATCACCAGTAAAGCAGACGATGAAAAAAGCCAGGTACTGGTGGTAGTGACCATCGGTGTGCACCACGAAACCATTGCCAGTCAACTGGGAAGCCTCACCATCAACTGCACTTTTACCATGAGTAATTTTGCAGACGTGGTAAGGCTCAATGCGGCCGGACAGCCGGATATGCCGGATGATCTCGTCGAAACGCTTCACAGTACCGCACTCTCTACCGCGCGAGGCGTTATGTTCGCCACTTTCAGAGGTACCTTCCTGCATCATGCATTGTTACCGCTGATCACACCGGGCTCCCTCACAGAAGATAAAAAAATTAACAGCTAATTTATGCGCACGGTTATCCTGTTGCTTATTTCCAACACCTTTATGACTTTCGCCTGGTACGGACATCTCAAACATCAGGATACTGCCCTGTGGAAGGTAATACTGATCAGCTGGGGCATCGCTTTCTTTGAATATTGTTTTATGGTGCCGGCCAACCGTCTGGGCGCACAGGAAGGTTTCAGCGGCTTCCAGCTTAAAACCATTCAGGAAGTCATCACCCTCACCGTTTTCAGCGTTTTCGCCGTCTTCTTTCTGAAGGAACCGCTTCGCTGGAATTACCTGGTCTCTTTTGCTTTTCTTATCGGCGCCGTGTATTTTATGTTTAAAAAGTAGCGGGATTTTCGCGATTCCTGATTATCTTTAGCCATTGCATCTCAATCAACCTGAAAATAACCGGCCATCCAAATTGAGGGAGGAAGCGAATATACAATTGCTGGTGGAACGCATAGCGTCGCTGGGCGACGAACAGGCTTACAAGGCCCTGTTCCGGCTGTTCTATAAACCACTGAGCCAGTTTGCCTTCTCCATTGTTAAATCATGGGAATCGGCCGAAGAAGTGGCTTCCGACGTGTTCATGAATATATGGAGAAACCGGGAACGGCTGCTGCAGGTGCAGAATATTAAAGTATACCTGTACGTCTCCGCTAAAAATATCTCCCTGAATTACCTCACCCGTGCCTCCAGGACCCAGCATTTCAGTCTCGACGAACTGGAAGTGGATGTCAGCGGCGGCTATGCCACGCCGGAACAAATATTTATCTCCGGGGAAATGGTCAAAAGAATAGAGGCGGCCATCAACCAACTTCCTCCCAAACGGAAGATGATCTTCAAACTGATCCGGGAAGACGGGCTGAAGTACAAGGAAGTGGCCCAGATACTGGACATTTCCGTGAACACCATCGATGTGCACATGGCGCAGGCGCTCAAAAAAATCAGTGAAGTCATCCACCTTCATTTCTCCCGCTAAAAAAAAATAAAAAAAATTTCAGGAGGGAATAGTAGATTTTGAAAATCTGCATGTCCTTCTATTACAATCATGCTTTTGCATCAACGACATGGAACAGGAAAGAATTTGGTTATTGCTGGGAAGAAAGGTATCGGGCGAAGCCTCTATGGCTGAATTGCGCGAGCTGGAGGAATTGTTGGTGCAATATCCGGAGTTACGGTACCAGGTGTCGGTGCTCAGCAGTATGCCCGTGCCGGAAACGACACCAGCGTGGACAGAAAAAACCGAACTGGCGCTGGAAAAACACCTGCTCAGGATCGGTAGCGATCTGGGCACAGCGGAACAGCCGGCAGAAAACAACGTCCGTCACCGGAAAAGCAGGGCAGGCGTACTGGTAGCCTTGTCGTCGCTGGTGGTATTGTTGGGCGGGTATTGTCTTTTCCTGCTCAACAGCAAAACGACGCCGAAAGTGCCGGCGGAAATGGCGGAGATTCAGACCAGGAATGGCTCCCGGTCCCGCGCCACCTTGCCGGACGGTACTGAAGTTTGGCTCAACGGCGGCAGCCGTATCACCTACCAGCGCGATATGAACACACAGCAGAAAAGGGAAGTGTACCTCTCCGGGGAGGCTTACTTTAAAGTGGCCAAAGACGCGGAGAACCCGTTTGTGGTGAAAACCGAACGCCTGGAGGTCAATGTACTGGGGACCGCTTTTAATGTAAAAGCCTACCCCAATGAAGAGCAAACGGAAACATCCCTGATCTCCGGATCGGTGGAAGTAGTACCGGCCAACGACCAGGAACGCCGTGTACAGCTGCAACCCAATCAGAAATTTATTATCAGACATACACAGGACGGCAATGCCAGACCCTCACTGGGTTACAGTGTGGAACAGGTGAGAATGAACGGGCAGAACGACCTTATCAACGAAACCGCCTGGTGCGACAACATCCTGGTTTTTGACAACGAAAACTTCGGGTCCGTGGCACTGAAAATGGAACGCTGGTTTGGCGTGAAGGTCTATCTGACAGATAAAAAACTGAAGGCATACCGGTTTACAGGTACCTTTAAAAATGAATCGCTTCCGCAGATTCTGGAAGCGCTGAAGGTTACATCATCTTTCCGTTGCGAGATAAAAGGCAACGAGGTATTTATCAACCAGTAGCATAATTATGTCTGACAAAAGAGAAAAGATACCATTGGCATAAAAAAAGGGCAAATGCTGCAAACATTTACCCTTTAGTTCAGATCCAACGGCAGGTAGCTTCACTTGGCAATGTAGTACTGTCGTCGTTTTATTGACCTTTAACAACCTAAATGTATGCAAAAAAAACATACATTTTGTCATCCTTTTGCACATACATAAGGAAAATGTTGTACTGCTAATGAAACTGGTATCCTTTATTATTCTGATTACCTCTTTGCATATAACAGGCCGCGTATTTGGTCAAAGTGAGCGGATATCGGTGAAAGCAGATCAAATGCCGCTGACACGCCTGTTAAAATTGATGGAGAAAAAAAGTAGTTATCGTTTCGTATACCGCAACGATCTGATACCCGCACATGTCCGGGTTACTATCGACTTGAAAGAGGAACCAGCAGAGGAAGCCCTCCGGCAGATATTGCAGGGAACAGGGCTCACTTACAAACCGCTGACCAATGGCCTTATTGCCATCGTACCCGGTACGCAGGCAGCTATCCCGGATATCGTCGTCAGCGGTCAGGTGACTGATAATACCGGTCACCCGCTGCCAGGGGTAAGCATCCGGATTGCCGGCGTCAATAAAGGCGCAACCACCGGTACTGACGGGCAGTTCCGGATGATGGCCCCTCCAACGGGAACACTGGTTTGCTCTTTTATCGGTTATGAAGAACAGAAAATAGCGATCGGTCACAGATCGATGTTGAATATCGTCCTGAAGGACGACGCCAGGGGACTGAACGAAGTAGTGGTAGTGGCTTATGGCGTTCAAACAAAAGGTTCTTTGACAGGTTCAGCTGTTATGGTTAATTCGGCCTTGTACGACAAAGCCCCCCGTAGCAGCTTCCAGGAAAGTTTACAGGGAAATGTCCCGGGACTTCAATCCTTGAATGGTTCCGGTCAGCCCGGATCGGTGCCCAGCATCCGTATCCGTGGCATAGGCTCTATCACTGCCGGCAGCACCCCGCTATACGTAGTGGATGGTGTACCGGTAGTGACAGACGACCTCACCGACTTTAATGTGAATTCATTAGCCGGTATCAACAGCGCTGATATCGCGTCCATCTCTGTGCTCAAAGACGCTGCGGCAGCTTCTATATACGGCTCCCGCGCCGCCAACGGCGTGATCCTCATCACCACCAAAACCGGCAGTCCGGGACGCACGCGGATCAGCCTCAGCGCACAACAGGGCGTGAACACCCTGACCATCCCCAAAAGCAACTATCCGCTCAATAACCGTGAGATGATGGAACTGCTGCGGGAAGGTTGGTACAACAAAAACGATGGTACCGGGGAAGCCGGTTTTATACGGGAACTACAGGCCCGTGGCATCGACAGCACCGTCAATACCGACTGGATAAAGTTATTGACCCGCTCCGGCAGCTACACGCAGGCCAATCTCTCTGCTGCCGGCGGTACAGACAAAACCCGGTTTTATGTGTCCGGCGGTTTTTATGATTCCAAATCCGCACTCCGCGGGGTCGACTACCAGCGGATGACCGGCAAACTCAATCTGAGCAATCAGGCCACCAGCAGGTTCTCTTTTAATGTCAACCTGTCGCTGGTATACCAGAAAGCCAATGCAGTAGGGGATGTGGGACTACTGGCCAACCCGGTCCGCTCACTCGCCCGCATGCAGCCCTGGCTGAAAGTGTACAACCCGGACGGCTCGTACGATTTTAGCTACAACAATAGTTTCAACCCGATCGCGGTACTCACGGAGGTGACCCGGAGCGGTTCCATCTACGGACTGCTGGCCGGCGCAGGCGCTAAATATAATATCACCAGCGACCTGTCTCTTGAGTCCAAGATCAGCCTTGATCTGAACTATGCCCGTAGCCACTCTTTCTATCCGCCCGCTTTTGGCGACGGCAGAAATACCAATGGCAGGGCTTATGTCAACAATAATCTGTGGAACAACTGGGTATCCACCAGTATTCTGCGGTACCAGCACCGCTGGGGCCAACACGGCCTGAACACCTTTGCAGGATTTGAAGCGCAAAGCACCGGTAATACCGGCAACACCGCTTCGGCCACCAACTTCCTGCCCGGTAAAAGCGAACTTGCTGATGCCTCCAAGCCCGAATCCATTAGTTCGGTCAACGTCGCCAATTCTCTGACAGGCGTATTCCTCAACACCGGATATGACTATCAGCAAAAATATTATCTCTCCGGCTCCATCAGACGGGATGCATCTTCCCGGTTTGGCGCGCAGAAACGCGGTGCCAATTTCTGGTCCGTCGGCATCGCCTGGAATATCTATAAAGAAAGCTTCATGCATGATATTCCCGGCATCAACGAATTAAAGTTACGTGCTAGCTACGGCAGCAACGGAAACCAGGCTATTGATAATTACGCCTCTTTGTCGCTGTACAATCCGGCTAATGATTATGAGGGAAAACCGGGGTATGTGTTAGGACAATACCCCAATCCCTATCTTACATGGGAGCAGAACAAACCCTTCAATGCCGGCGTTGATTTCGCGGTATTAAAAAATCGTATATCCGGTACCGTTGAATATTATAACCGGGTTACCTCCCGACTGCTGCTGAACGTACCAGTATCTTCCACCAACGGGATCACCACGGTATTCCGTAACAACGGCGAGATGCGTAACAGCGGATGGGAAGTGACGCTCACCACGCGAAATATACTGCCGGACAATCCGGAATCATTTTCATGGCGCACGGACTTTAACTTCTCTACCTTAAAGAATACCATCACCCGGCTGGACAACCCGATGACCAGCATCTATAAAAGGGAAGTCGGCGGTGATTTTTATCAGTTCTACCTGGTGGGTTACGCCGGCGCAGACCCGCAGACAGGCGAGGCGCTCTGGTATACCAATGCCACTAAAACGGCTACCACGAAGGTATATGGTGAGGCGCAACGTTTTAACCAGGGAAGCGCCCTTCCTAAATTCTACGGAGGACTTACCAACTACTTTGCCTATAAAGGTTTTGAACTTAGCTTTCAGTTCTTTTATAACTGGGGTAACCTGGTGTACGACAACTGGGGCTCTTTTACAGAATCGGATGGCAGCGGCGGTTTTGGCGCTACCTCCAAACTCTCGCGGCGGATCTACGAACACCGCTGGCAGCAACCGGGAGACGTGACCAACATCCCGAAAGTCGTCTATGGCGGTACACAGACAGGCCTTAGCAACCAGGCGTCTTCCCGTTTCCTCTACGATGGCAGCTTTATCCGCCTGAGAGACCTGCTACTGGCCTACAACCTGCCGAAAGGATGGTTGTCCAAAGCGAGACTGAGCGAAGCAC
The DNA here is from genome assembly GCF_900167135.1 of Chitinophaga eiseniae. Lineage (GTDB taxonomy): Bacteria > Bacteroidota > Bacteroidia > Chitinophagales > Chitinophagaceae > Chitinophaga > Chitinophaga eiseniae. The sequence continues at coordinate 127,096 of NZ_FUWZ01000006.1, forward strand.
GCATATACTTCAGGGGAAATAATCTATGGACTTTCGTAAAAGACGGACAGCTGACCATGGACCCGGAAGTTCCCGTCACTGGTGACTACGATCAGCGGCCACCGATTTTTAAAACCTTTCTCGTTGGAGTAGACGTTAACTTTTAACACGCATGTTGCAACGATATAAACATATTGCCTGGGTTTTGGTTACTGCACTGGTTACCGGTTGCAGTAAGGATTTCCTCCACCAGGACCCTGCGGCAGCAACGGAAACACGCCATGCTATTAAAGATCTGGCAGGCCTTCGCGCCGCCATTAACGGGGTGTATTCACTGATGCAAAATGAAAACTATTACGGACGTACCATGTTACTGTTGCCCGACCTGCGGGGAGACAATGAATACATCAGTGTGCTCAACAGTAACAGGTACCGTAATCTGGACCAGTACATTGTGACGGCAAATGATACGTACATCACGGATACCTGGAACCAGTTGTACGCCGTGGTAGCCAATGCCAACATGGTCATACAGAAAGGACCGGCCGTAGCGCTGGCGCCTTCTGTAGCCGACAGTACGGAAGCGATGCAGATCGTAGCTGAAGCCTACGCCGTGCGCGGGCTCGTGTTCTTCGACATCGCCCGGTTGTACGCCCAGGCCTACAATTACACACCCGATGCGTCGCATATGGGCATACCGCTGGCCATCTTCACAGACATAGAGGAGGTGCAGTCCCCATCCCGCAGCAGTGTAAAAGACACCTATGCGCAGATCATCCGGGACCTCCGCCAGTCCATCCGCCTGTTTAGCGACAGCAGAAGCACCGCTTTCAGTTCCGGACGGATCAATGCCTACAGCGTCAAAGCCCTGCTGGCCAGAGTGTTGCTTTATAAAGGCGACTGGGAAGGGGCGGAAATTACCGCCGGTCAGGTAATCAGCAGCGGTAAATACGAACTGCTGCCGACAGACAAGGCCGTGAGCGATTTTAACCAGGCGGGTAACAGCGAAACGATCTTTGAAGTGATCAACACATCGGTAGACAACCGCAGCACAGACGCATTGAGTGCCATGTTCAACCAAACGGCCTATGGAGACGTGCTGGCGACCGATGATTTACGGAACGTATACAACGAGAAAGATGTCCGGCTCGGATTTATCAAACGCGATAAAAGGGCAGGCAATGGGGGAGAGAATCCTGCCAATATCATCACGAAGTATAAAGACGTCACCACTTTTGCGGAAAGCATCAAGGTGATGCGGCTCGCAGAGCTGTACCTGATCCGGGCAGAAGCCCTTGGCCGTCTGGGCAGGGAGGGAGATGCACGGCAGGCGCTCAACAGCATTGTATTACGGGCTAATCCGGGCACAGCGCCGGTAACCGCCAGCGGAAAAGCGCTGCTGGATGCCATCGCCCTGGAAAGGCGCAAAGAGCTTGCCTTTGAAGGCCACCGGCTTTTTGACCTTGCCCGCACCGGGACACCCTTTGTAAAATTCCTGGCTAGTGACAGAACCATCTCCGTGGCTTTGCCCGGTCCGAAAATAATCTTACCCATCCCTCAAAGGGAGCTGGATGCCAATCCGAATATACGCCACCAGCAAAACGAAGGATACAACTAATCTAAACCGCCTTTGTTGACAATTGGTTTTTGCAAGCTGGTTGGTTTTTGCTTGTAGGGTCCCGGTTACACACCGGGACCTTTTTTTATTTATTCACCGTTCAACCAATAAACGTTTCCTCCGCATAAATTTATTCCTATTTTTGGCGACCTGTAAATCACGTTTGACTACATGTTTCTAAAAATCCGCACCGCACTGGCTTTACTGATCGCGCTGACAGCCGGCGTCCCTTCCATGGCGCAGCCGTCGCCTGTCTGGAATGCAGCCGACATTAAGCTTCAACTCAAAAAGCTGGACACGCTGGGCAGCGTGTTGTACCTGGCAGCCCATCCTGATGATGAAAACACCCGTTTGCTGGCCTACCTGGCCAAAGAAAAACTGTACCGTACCGGTTACCTGTCACTCACCCGCGGTGATGGCGGCCAGAACCTGGTAGGTAATGAACAGTCCGAGCTGCTGGGCCTTATCCGCACGCAGGAGCTGCTGGCTGCCCGTCGTACTGACGGGGCCGAACAGTTTTTCACCCGGGCGCAGGATTTCGGCTTCTCCAAAAATCCTGCTGAAACCTTCACCATCTGGGACAGGAAAAAAATCCTCGGCGACGTAGTATGGATGATCCGCAAATTCCGGCCGGATGTGATCATCTGCCGCTTTCCGGCCGACAGCCGCGCCGGCCACGGGCATCACACCGCCTCCGCCATGCTGGCCGCTGAAGCCTTCGCCGCCGCCGCAGATCCCAAACAATACCCTGAGCAACTCCAATACGTAAAACCCTGGAAGACGACACGGCTGTTGTGGAACACTTTCAATTTCGGTTCCGCCAACACCATTTCGGATGACCAGTTCAAAATAGACGTGGGCGCCTATAACTACCTGTTGGGTAAAGGTTACGGCGAAATTGCCGCAGAAAGCCGCTCCCAGCATAAGAGCCAGGGCTTTGGCGTACCCGCCGGCAGAGGCTCCAGTATGGAGTATTTCATGACTATCAAGGGAGACGCCCCCCGGCAGCAGCTGCTCGACGGCGTTAATACATCCTGGTCCCGCATTACCGGCGGTGAAGCCATCGGCACTATGGTAGACAAGGCCATCCGCGATTACAATATGGAAGATCCGGCTGCCTCCGTGCCGGCGCTGCTCAGCATCCGCAAAGCCATCCAGGCGCTGCCGGAAGGCTACTGGCGCAACCTGAAACTGAAAGAGACCGAACAATTGATATACGCCTGCGCAGGGCTGTGGGCAGAAGCCTACAGTACTACGCCCACCGTAGTGCCGGGATACAATATGGAAGCCACCGTACAGCTGATCAACCGCGGACATTTCCCCGTACAGCTCCGTAAGGTGGACTTGCCTGGTAAACCGGACGCTGCCGGTGCCAGAGAGCTGTCCTACAACAAATTCAACAGCATCTCCCAGTCGCTGACCGTGCCTGCCGATACAAAAATCTCACAACCTTACTGGCTGGCAGAAGCCCATCCCCTGGGTACTTATGCAATCCCTGATCCGCTGCAGGTGGGCAACCCGGAAAATACGCCTCCGCTGACGGCACGAATTTACCTGCAAATAGGCGGACAGGAATTCCTGATAGAACGTCCCCTGCAGTATAAATACACCGATCCGGTAAAAGGGGAGCTGTATGAACCGCTGGTGATAACTCCTCCGGTGGTGGCCAACCTGAACAACCAGGTATATATCTTCACCAACAACCAACCGCAAACGGTACCGGTGAAACTCGCCGCTTCTGCCGACGGCGTTACCGGCAATGTTCGGCTGCGGCTGCCTGCCGGCTTCGCCGTGAAAGAAGGTAACCAGGCCTTCCGGATGGAGAAGAAAGGCGACGAGCAGGAATTACGCTTTACCATTCATCCCGTTGCTGCTACTGCTGCCAATCACGTAGATACGTTCACGGTAGTGGTCAGCTGTAACGGTAAGGAATATACGCAGAGCATCCGGCATATCCGTTATGATCATATTCCATTGATCACGCTGTTCCCCGAGGCTTCCGCCAGACTGGTGACAGTAGACCTGAAACACAATGGCAACAAACTGGGATATATTCCCGGCGCCGGTGATATGGTGGCGGCTTCCCTACGCCAGGTAGGCTATGACGTAACAGAGCTGGGCGAAAAGGAAATCATGGGCAACCAGCTGTCGCAATACGATGCTGTTATCGTAGGGGTGAGGGCCTATAATACCAATCCCCGCATGAAATACTGGCAAAGCCAGCTGATGGACTATGTTCACAAAGGCGGCACCCTGCTGGTACAGTATAATGTGAACAATCCGCTGGTGACGACAAACCTGGGGCCGTTTCCGTTTAGTCTTTCCCGTGACCGCGTGACAGACGAAAATGCAGCGGTGACCTTCCTTCGTCCCGACAACGCGGTGATGCATTACCCCAATGAGATCACCAGCGCGGATTTCAGCGGTTGGGTGCAGGAAAGAGGTTTATATTTCCCTGCAAACATTGACAAAGCATACGAGAAATTATTTGCGATGAACGATAAAGGCGAATCACCAATGGAGGGTTCCACTATTGTGGCGCAGTACGGCAAAGGCAGGTATGTATATACCGGGCTGGCGTTTTTCCGCGAGCTTCCCGCTGGTGTGCCGGGCGCTTACCGTTTGTTCGTGAACCTGATTTCCGCGAAACATTAAAACCAATGGCTGAAAAACACGAACAGAACCGCCCCCGGATGAGAATAGCAGCGATCCTTTGTATTCTGCTGGGGCTGTTCATTGGATTTGGAATAAAAAGAGTCCATGTCGGACTTGTGATTGGCATCGGCCTGGGGCTGCTGACCGGGAGCCTTTGGTCCAGGAGCTCAGACAAATAATCCGGTTTAACATTTTTAAAATTTCCAAATGGCTATAGGTCCGGAAGAAGAGAAACCACCACTGTTTCCCACCTGGGGTTACTGGTATGTATTGGTGATCGCCTGGCTGGCTTTACTGATCATACTCTTCTATCTATTCACCAAAACATATTCATGAGTTCATTAGACTGGGTGGTATTGATTGCCACACTCGCTATCATTATATTATATGGGGTCTGGAAGAGCCGGGGGCAGCAGAATATGGAAAGCTACTTCCTTGGCAACCAGTCCATGCCCTGGTACATTGTACTGTTGTCTATCATTGGCACACAGGCCAGTGCTATTACTTTCATTTCCGCTCCCGGCCAGGCATATACCGACGGGATGCGTTTTGTACAGTACTACTTTGGTCTGCCACTGGCCATGGTGGTGCTTTGTATCACTTTTGTCCCGATCTTTCATAAGCTGAAAGTATATACCGCCTACGAGTTCCTGGAGAAACGTTTTGATCTCAAGACCAGAACGCTGACATCATCCCTGTTCCTGATACAAAGGGGGCTGTCTACGGGTATCAGTATCTGTGCGCCATCTATTATCCTTTCTTCGCTGTTGGGATGGAACCTGTACTGGACCAACATGATCATGGGCGGGCTGCTGATCATCTATACCGTGGCGGGTGGTACCCGTGCGGTGGCTTATACGCAGACCTTGCAACTGGCCATTATCTTCGGCGGTATGTTCCTCGCCGGCTGGATGGTGGTCCACCTGTTGCCGGCGGATATTGGCTTCAAACAGGCGTTACAGGTGTCCGGTAAAATGGAGAAGCTGAATGTCATCGTGACCAAATTTGACTGGAACGACAAATACAATATCTGGAGCGGGGTGATAGGAGGTTTTTTCCTGGCCTTGTCGTACTTCGGAACCGACCAGTCGCAGGTGGGGCGTTATCTCACCGCACGGTCTGTAAAAGAAAGCCGTATGGGGTTGCTCATGAATGGACTGGTGAAGGTGCCGATGCAGTTTCTCATCCTCCTGATTGGCGCTATGGTGTTTGTATTTTACCTGTATTTCCGGGCACCGATATTTTTTAACGAAGCGCAGCTGGCGCGGGTACGGGGGACGGCACAGGGGCCGGCGCTGGAGCAACTGGAAAGCCGGTACAACCAGCTGGCCACCCGGAAACAGCAGCAGGTAAAAGAGCTGGCGACGGCGCTGGAACAGGAAGATGCTGCAGCAGCGGCAACGGCCAAAAAAGCACTGCAGCAGACCGATGACCAGGCGCAGGCCGTGAGATCGGCGGCGCTGTCGCTGATGAAAGAAGCCGATCCGGCGGCAGATACCAACGATACCAACTACATCTTTCTGCATTTTGTGGTCAATAACCTGCCCAAAGGCCTGGTGGGACTGCTGATAGCCATTATCTTCCTGGCCGCATGGGGAAGCATTGCGGCGGCCCTCAACTCCCTCGCATCTACCACGGTGATCGATATCTACCAGCGGTTGTATAACGGTCATGCCTCTCCGGAGCACTACCTGAAGGTGTCCAAATTATGGACGCTGATATGGGGGGTGTTCTGTATTGTGGTAGCGCAGTTTGCCAGCGGGCTGGGTAGCCTGATTGAAGTGGTGAATGTGCTGGGCTCCTGGTTTTATGGCGTTACGCTGGGCATTTTTATGGTGGCCTTTTACCTGAAGCGGGTGGGCGGCACTGCTACTTTCTGGGCGGCCATTGCTGCAGAAGCGGTAGTGCTGGCGATGTACGGGGCCGAGAAAGTGTCTTTCCTCTGGCTCAACGCCATCGGCTGTGTGCTTGTAGTGATATTTGCCCTGATGATACAACCGTTTGTGAAACAAAAAACAATCGCCGGCTAGGCATTCATCATTCCTGTTATCAGGCGATAAAAAATGCCCCGGGTTACCCGGGGCATTTTTTATAAGTCGCATATTGTTAGCCGGATCAAAATTATTTGATAGTGGCCAGCAGTTTGTTGTTCAGTGCTACGTAGTCGTCGTTTTTCGCAGCTTTCGCCAGTTCGATGGACTTCAGGGCAGCTTCTTTAGCTCCGCTTTTGTCCTTGGCTTTCGCGTAGATTTTTGCTTTCTGATGCCAAACCCAGAATGCTTCAGGGCTCTGTGCTACAGCAGCGTCTATCCATGTTTTGGCTTTGTTGATGTCGAGGTTGTGCTCGAGATAATAAACGGCAGACTGGAAGTAAGGTTTTTTCTCGCCGGGGGCAGCCATGGCAGCGTCGATCTGGCCGAGGATTTTGTCCTGGATGTCCGCGGTGATGGCTACCGGTACTTTTACTTTGTCCCAGCTGATCACCAGGTTCATGGCAGATTCTTTCACGTCTTCAAAGCCGATGGTGAAGCTTTCCTGCGGCGCCGCCAGTGCTACGGGTTTTACCTGCACGCGGGCGATGTCGTTTTCAGGTTTGTAGGCAGCGGGGCTGCTTACATCAAGGCTGCTGGTCAGGATAACAGTCCACTGCTGTGCACCCGGAATGGTCAGCAGGCCGTATTTACCGGCTTTTACCGGTTTGCCACCGAAGTTCACATCTTCTCCGAAAGTGATAACGGTAGGGGAGTTAGCGCCGGTTCTCCATACTTTGTTGTAGGGAACAATATCGCCCATGATCACCCTGCCTTTTTTTGCCGGGCGGGAATAGTTCAGTTCCACGCTGGAAAGGGCGAAGTCTTGTTTTACAGTCTGGCCCGGGCTGGGTGCAGGCATTTTAATACCTTGCGCTACAGTGGTACCGGCATATAACAGCAGCATGGCAGCGGCTGATGCCGTAAGGTTTCTGAAAGTTTTCATATGTAGTGTATAATTGGTGGCAAAGGAAAAGGACCGGCGTTATTCAATCAGTCCACTGCGGAACGCGTATAACACAAGGCCCACACTGTTTTTGACGTTCAGCTTCTCCAGCAGTTTCTGACGGATGCCTTCCACGGTGCGGGGGCTGAGGAATATCTGTTCGGATATCTCCTGCGTGGTGAGCTCCTGGCAGATCAGCTTCAGCACTTCCTGTTCGCGGTCATTGAGCTGTATTTCGTTTTTGAGTGTCGGTTTAAACTGTTGTTTATTCTTGTGTAGAACTTTTTTTAATAAGGCCAGGTTTACGTTTTCATTAAAATAGAAGCCTTTCTCATAAGTGGTGCAAATGGCTTCATAAATTTCTTCCGGATCGGCATTTTTCAGCAAATAGGCATTGGCGCCGTTCTCCACAAGGTGAACAATGAAATTGTCATCTTCGTACATGGTGAGGATGATCACTTTCACGTCGGGATACTTCTCCTTTACTTTAATGGTGGCCTCGATGCCGTCCATGTTAGGCATCTTCAGGTCCATCAGTATCACATCCGGTTGATGCTGTTCCATATGCTGCAACAAATGCAAACCGTCATCCGCTTCAAACACGAAACGGATATTATCATACGGTACCAGCGTGTTGATCACCCCACTGCGGAAGATCTTGTGATCGTCAGCAATGGCCACCTTAATGTGTGCCATAGTGAACAGTTTATAGAGAAATAAATTATTTTTTTGTTAATAAATTACTGTAAGTCATGTTGTTACATATGGGTACAACAAAACCGGATGGCAATTTAGTAATAAAACAACATATCCATTCACTATTCTGTACTTAAGCCTGATAATTTTCTACGGTAATAGTGGCGAGTGTGCCTTTCGGATCGCCCGCGGCGAAGTTAATCTTTCCGCCGATTATATTAAGGCGGCTTTCGATGTTTTTAAGGCCAAGGCTTCCGGTTTTCTTTTTGTTGGCGTCCAGTGATGGCAGCAACAGCCCGTTGCCGTTGTCTGCTACAGTGATGGTAAGCAGGGAAGGGGTGGTCTGGTAGGTGATGGTGACCTCCGTTGCTGCTGCATGTTTGAGGATATTGTTGATCAGTTCCTGTACCACGCGGTATACGTTGAGCGCTTTTTCCATTTCTACCGGGTGGTGGTTTTCGGCTACCCGGAAATGGATTTTCACCGCTTTGTTTTTGTTCATCAGGCTGCAGAACGAATCCAGCGCATGGGCCAGGCCGAGGTTTTCCAGCGCCTGGGGGTGCAGGCTTTGGGAGATGAACCGGAGTTGCTGTATAATAATGTCGGTAAAGTCTTTGGTTTCTTTCAGTCTTTCTGCTTCGCCGTTGCCGGTTTTGAGCAGGGGCATCAGTCCACCGATACTCAGTTTCAGTACAGACAACTGCGCGCCCACTTCATCGTGCAGGTCTTCTGCAATTCTTTTGCGTTCCTGCTCCTGGCCCTGTAATACAGCCACCAGCCGCTCCCGTTGCAGTTGGAGGTCTTTGTCCCTGATCAGCAGTTTATGTTGTATGACCTGTTTTTGCTGAAACATCACGAGCAATATCACAATCACCCCGAGGATTAACATTACTGTAGTACCGATTACAATAATATCAATTGTCTGCATACCCTAACCTTTTAGTTTTTGTGAGGCCAATATACAGCAGAAACATGTTAATTATAGCAACAACATAATTGATACTGATCAGCGTAAGTACCATGCTCTGTTTGATAGCCGCTTCTGCTTCCTGCGCCTGGATGAGGTTATAGCTGATGGAGAAGAGGAAGGAACTACAGAAATAAATGAAGATGCCTGAATTATACCAGAATACCGACAGGGTATTGATATACACCGCATTTTCCATGATTTCCTTGTCTGTCAGCAGCTGCAGAAAAAAGATGACGCCGTAGGCGATGATGATACCGGATTTTAGCCCGGCGCTGATAGAGTTGTAGGATTTAAAGCCTTCAAATTTCAGGATGTCGGCAATACAAAGTCCCAGTACCAGAATAGGAAGCCAGGTAATAATTAGTTTGACGGTAGGGTGTTTAATGATCGTCCAGTAAAAGAAGGACAGAATGACGAACTGTACGAAGTTCATCACACTGAACAACCACATGTTGTTTATCTTGAGGTTTGCCATTATGGACGAGGCCAGGGCGAAGAAGACGCTACTGATGATATAGTAGCACATCCATCTGCCGGGAGCGTCCAACGTCTTGAATTTTAACAGGAAGGGGATCAAAATTAATGCTTCGATCCCCATCATAGTGTAAAATATACCAAGGAATATATTCAGATTCACGATGTTCCTTTATTGAGTGGGTGGTTTAGTACCGCCGCCGGAGCAGTAGTTAGGGCAGGGAAGGCCCTGGTCGAGAATGAGGGCGCTGGACATGCTTTTGGCAACGGAACCGGTAGCAGGATCTCCTGCTGGCGGAAGAATATCGTTACCTTCACTGTCAACGGCCACCAGCACCATTTTCTTTTCTTTGATACCATCACCGTCAGTGTCGATCTTCAGACCGTAGTAAATCCTCAGTGCAGTGCAATCCGGCTGATTCAGCAGTTCCAACACTTTGTCCTTACCAAAACACATGGCTTTTACGTGCGTGCCCATCGATTTCTGCTGGACATGTTCGTCGTCATGGTTCTTACATAATTCCTCCATTTCCGCCCGGGAAATGAAGCCTCCTGCATCGGCAGGAACTGGTCTCTTTGTAGAATCGCTCATAATTGTGGGTAGTTTAAGGTTTTGGGGTAAAATTATCACAATATTACATGTTTGCAAGATCGTTTGAGCAACCCGCTTTTTACGGCTAAAACGGGCCTGGAATGGAAAAAGCAGCAGGGGCGGGGAATAAGATAAAAAAGAGGTTAACGGTGAACACTGAAATAACGTAACAGCCACTAAAAAATGCGTATAAATACGCATTCCGTTTTTTCAGGTTTACAACGCTTGATTACCATCCTGATGTTGTTAATCTTTGTACCAGCAACCGGATCGAATGATACGCGCCGGCGTTATACGCGCGTTGGATCAGTCAGCACTATAGGGCCTTTCTACCATGTTTGTTTTTAAGTTTAGTATGCAGCGGGTTCTGTCACCACCCCAATAAAACTGAAAAACATGAGTTACCTGTTAATTGGAAACATCTCTGCACTTATCTGTGACGATTGCATTGAGCCGCTCGCAAATGCACGGATACGTGTTTACCTGCCGGACATCCGTTACCCGGCTGCCAGCTCCCAAGGAATTTTCAGCGACCTGCAACCATTGTCAGCCAAAGAGGTATTGATGAAAGCGGACCGCCTGCTGGCGGAAGCTGCACTGGACGATCAGGGCAATTTCACCCTGTCCTGGAAACAGGAACATCTTTTTACAGAGCCCCTTGAGCTGGACCTCTGCCTGGATACGCTCCCGGGCAAGACCGGCGTCCGGCTACCCCGCAATTTTCATCTCTGTACAGCGGTATTGCACTGGAAGCGCAGCGCGACCGGTTATATCGGCGCATATGCCTATGTGGTGCCTTCCGATATCTGGAATGTTATCCGTGGTGAAGCGGGCGCCTGGGTAATCACCGGTACCGTCAAACAACACCGGGAAACAGGCCAGGAGCCGCCGAAGCTTCGGGTGGAAGCCTACAACGCCCTCTCCGGTAAAATGATCGGGACCGCCTTTACCAACGAGTATGGCCGCTATACCCTGCGTTTTTCGCGGAAAGACCTGTACCATGGCGCGTTACAGCTTATTAAACAAGGCCGCCGGCATATGGGGCCAGACGTCTATTTCCGCATATATAGTAATGACAGGATTGTGCTGGCAGAAAATGAAATACACGCCACCGCGCCCGACAGGCAGGACCTGCCGCCCTGTAGCTGTGTTAACCTGGTTTATCGGTCCTCCGTGATGAAATGGGCCTCGGGCCAGGTACAGGGATGGCTCCAGGATATGAAAATGTTCACCGGCAAAAGCCGGAAGAAACGCGAACAGTGGCATCTGAGCGACGCATTGTTTTAATCCCCCTCAAAGTATTTTGTTTGACCCCTTTTTTATCGTGTACCAGCCGCCTTTAGGCGGCTGTTTGTTTTAGAACCGGGGATGGTAGCGGGAAAGAGTGTCCCGAAGGTACTCCCTGTCCAGATGGGTATAGATCTCCGTGGTGGAAATGCTTTCATGCCCGAGCATCTGCTGCACCGCCCGCAGGTCGGCGCCGCCCTCCACCAGGTGGGTGGCAAAAGAGTGACGGAACGTATGGGGAGACACGTTCTTTTCAATGCCAGCCAGCCGGGTCAGCTCCTTGATCACCAGGAAAATCATCACGCGGCTGAGGGGGCCGCCGCGGCGGTTAAGGAACAGCGTATCTTCTTCGCCGTACTTAACGGGCAGGAGTACACGAACATGCCGGCGATAGGTGTCTATATGCCGCATCGCATCCCGGCCGATAGGCACCATCCTTTCCTTATTGCCTTTACCCACTACGCGGATAAAGCCCACGTCCATATGGAGCTGGGTGATCTGCAGGTTAATGACTTCGCTGACACGCAGGCCGCAGCTGTACATGGTTTCCAGGATGGCCTTGTTGCGGTGGCCTTCAGGGGTACTGAGATCTACCTGCCCGATAATTTTTTCGATCTCTTCAAAACTCAGCACGTCGGGCAGCTTGCGTTGCAGCTTGGGCGCTTCCAGCAACTGCGTAGGATCTTCGTTGGTCATGTCTTCGAGCAACAGGAATTTATAAAATGCCTTGATGCCGGAGATGGTCCTTGCCTGGGAGGCAGGCGTCATGCCCAGTTTGGACACCCATTGTATACAGCCCTGCAGGTCTGCCAGGGTGATGTCCTGCGGCCGAAGTTTCTCCCCGCCATGCGCCTGGAGGTACTGCTCCAGTTTCTCTACGTCGCGCAGATAGGCCTCTATGGAATTATCCGATAGCGACCGCTCCAGCTTCATATATCCCTTAAATAGTTTCCGGAATGATTCCCACATAATTGAAGGCAAGTTAAAAGTTTTATCCTATTTTTAATGATACCATCTTTATTCATACCCAGTCATTTATCACTACCAAATCTTGTTATGTCTGCCCCCGCTTTCAGAAAAATAAACAAGCTGCTAGTGGCCAACCGTGGCGAAATCGCCGTGCGGGTGCTCAGGGCCGCTGCCGAACTACGTATCCGGACGATCGCCGTGTTCACGTATGAAGACCGTTATTCGCTGCACCGCTACAAAGCAGACGAAGCCTACCAGATTGGCCGTGATGATGAACCGCTGAAGCCTTATCTCGATATTGAGGCGATCATCAACCTGGCGAAAACGCAACAGGTGGATGCCATTCATCCCGGCTACGGCTTCCTCAGTGAAAATGTGCAGTTCGCCCGCCGCTGCCGGGAAGAAGGGATCATCTTCGTTGGGCCCTCGCCGGAGATCATGGCGCAGCTGGGGGATAAAGTAGCAGCGAAGATCATCGCCCGCGAAGCGGAAGTGCCCCTGATCGCCGACAGCCAGGTACCGCTTACGGACGTGGCCGTCGTTTTACAGGAAGCGCAGCGTATAGGCTTTCCGGTGATGCTGAAAGCAGCCGCCGGCGGCGGCGGCCGCGGGATGCGCATGGTCACGGAAGCATCGGCGCTGGAAAGAGCTTTCCTGGAGGCGCGCAGCGAAGCCGCCAAAGCATTCGGCGACGACACCATCTTCATCGAGAAATTCATCGAAGAGCCCAAACATATCGAAGTGCAGCTGATGGGCGATCAGCATGGCAACATCGTACATCTTTACGAACGTGACTGCTCCGTGCAGCGACGGTTTCAGAAAGTGGTGGAGATAGCGCCCTCGCCCAACCTGCCGCAACCTACCCGCGATAAACTGTATGAGTATGCCTTACGCCTTGCGCATAAGGTAGGCTTCAACAACGTAGGCACGGTAGAATTCCTGGTCGACAAGGCACATCATATCTATTTTATAGAAGTGAACCCCCGCATCCAGGTAGAGCATACCGTTACCGAAGAGGTAACGGGTATCGACATCGTACGGTCGCAGATACTGATTGCACAGGGGCACCGGCTGTCTGATCCTGAAATATTCCTCAAAGGACAGGAGGATGTAAGGCTCAATGGTTTTGCTATCCAGTGCCGTATCACGACAGAAGACCCGGAGAACAATTTTAAACCGGACTACGGCACGGTGATCGCCTACCGGAATGCCGGCGGCTTCGGCATACGGCTGGACGAAGGCAGCACTTATTCAGGGGTGAAGATTTCTCCTTTCTTTGATTCCATGCTGGTGAAGGTGACGGCCTGGGGCCGCACCCTGTCGGGCGCCTCCAGCCGGTTGCATCGTACGCTGCGGGAGTTTCGCATCCGCGGCGTGAAGACCAATATCCGTTTCCTGGAGAACGTGATCACTAATGATGTGTTCAGGAAAGGTAACTGTACCGTCGCCTTTATTGACCATCATCCCGAGCTGTTCAAGCTGTCGCAGATCAGGGACCGGGGCACCAAGACGCTCATGTACCTGGCCGATGTGACAGTGAACGGTCACCCCGACATAAAAGGCAAAGCGGAGAATAGGTTGTTCCGCACGCCGGTGGTCCCGGTCAGCGACCCGCTGCCGCCTTACCCTCCCGGAATGAAAGACCGCTTGCAGCAAATGGGACGGGAGCCGTTTGTGCAGTGGCTGCGCGAAGAAAAGCCTGTGTATTATACAGATACCACCTTCCGGGACGCGCATCAGAGCTTGCTGGCTACCCGTGTCCGCACGAAGGATTTACTGGCTGTAGCCGAAGCGTACGCCAAAACCAACCCGGAGATATTTTCCATGGAGGTATGGGGCGGGGCGACTTTTGATGTGGCCATGCGTTTTTTGCATGAGTGCCCGTGGCGGCGGCTGCAGTTGCTGCGCAGGGCGATGCCTAACATGCTGCTGCAGATGCTTTTCCGCGGGTCTAACGCTGTCGGCTACTCGGCCTATCCCGAAAACCTGATCGCCACCTTTATCGAAAAGGCCGCAGAGAACGGCATCGATGTATTTCGCATTTTCGATTCGCTCAACTGGGTGGAAGCCATGGCGCCGAGTATCCGTTTCGTACGGGAACGTACCAACGCCATTGCGCAGGCAGCCATCAGTTATACCGGCGATGTGCTGCGGTCGGGCAACAATAAATACACTTTGCAATATTATACGGACCTGGCCCGTCGCCTCGAGGATGCCGGCGCCCATATGCTGGCGGTGAAGGACATGGCAGGGTTGCTGAAACCGGAAGCCGCGGCGGTGCTGATCGGGACGCTCCGGGAGGCGGTGCGGCTGCCGGTGGTGCTGCATACCCACGACACCGCAGGGGTGCAGTCGGCCACCTACCTCAAAGCCATCGAGGCCGGGGTGAATGTAGTGGACACGGCCATCGCCTCGCTGAGCGGACTAACGTCGCAGCCTAATCTTAACTCGTTGATTGCCATCATGGATGGACACCCGCGTGGCCGGGAGATGAACCTTGCTTCGCTGAACCAGCACAGCAACTATTGGGAAGACGTGCGGGAGTATTATTATCCTTTTGAGTCAGATATGAAAGCCGGTACCGCGCAGATCTATGAGAACGAGATTCCCGGGGGACAGTATTCCAACCTGCGGCAGCAGGCCGAGTCGCTGGGCCTGGGGGATAAACTGGAGCAGATCAAACGCAATTACGCGGTGGTCAACCAGCTCTTTGGCGATATTGTGAAGGTGACGCCGAGCTCCAAGGTGGTCGGCGATATGGCCTTGTTTATGACCAGCAACCAGTTGACAGCGGAGGATGTGCTCGACGGGTCGCGCAACCTGGCGTTCCCTGCTTCGGTGAAGGGATTTTTCCGGGGAGAGCTGGGCGTGCCTTACGGTGGTTTTCCCGCTGAGTTGCAACGGATTGTGCTGAAAGGCGACAAGCAGCTAGAGGGCAGTCCCAATGCGCAGCTGCCACCGGTAGATTTTGAGGCGGACTTTATGGCGTTCCGGGAGAAGTACCCCCATGCGGAGTTCCTGGACTACCTGAGCTTCCAGATGTTTCCTAAGGTGTTTGACGAGTACTACCAGCATGCTATGGTATTTGGCAATGTGGAGGCTATCCCTACGCCGGCATTTTTTTATGGGTTAAAGCAGGGAGAAGAGATACTGATCACCCTGAGCAAAGGCAAGACCATCATTGTGAAGCTGTTGTACGTATTGCCGGCCGATGAGCACGGGATGCGGACGGTGGTCTTTGAATTGAACGGGTATGCCCGGCGGGTGCAGGTGCGGGACCATGCCGTGAAGAGTGTGGCGGTGGTGAACCGGAAGGTAGCTGACCCTGCGGTGGAGATCGGGGCGCCTTTGCCCGGTCGTTTGTCACGGGTGCTGGTGGGTGCCGGGATGACGGTAACACCGAATATGCCGCTGTTTATTATAGAGGCGATGAAGATGGAGACAACGGTAACGGCTACCCGAAACGGGATAGTGAAGGCGGTATTGTTAGGGGAGGGAAGTATGGTCCAGCAGGACGATTTGGTGGTAGAAATGGAGAAATAGGCTTCTATTTATCAGGTTGGTTTAATAGAGTGGATGTAAATATTTTAAAATCAATCTATTATATTTATTTTGTTTTAACTGAAAAATAGGCGTTGCGGGGGAGAAATACGGTGTTTGGACGCTTGAGAATCAAGCTGTTTTTCCGTTTTGTCGCATAGATATCGCCAAATGTCCGGTTGTGTAAAGTTTTACTTTTGTTAATGGTGTTTAATTATATCAAGATCAATTTGTTGTGTTTGATTAATTATAATTTATAAGACAAAAAAATAGCCTGGCAAATGCCAGGCTATTTTTGCTTTCCGATGAACGGAGATTAGAATTTTTCGAGGCCGCTGAAGAAGAAGTCGCCTTCGATAACAGCATTCTCATCAGAGTCGGAACCGTGAACGGCGTTACGGCCGATAGACTCTGCGTATTTTTTACGGATGGTACCTTCTTCTGCGTTGGCAGGGTTGGTGGCACCGATCAGTTTACGGAAATCTTCCACTGCATTCTCTTTTTCCAGGATAGCTGCTACAATGTGGCCGCTGCTCATGAATTCTACCAGTTCGCCGTAGAAAGGTCTTTCTTTATGCACTGCATAAAATTCACCCGCTTTGGCTGCAGACAGCTGCGTCATTTTCATGGCTACGATGCGGAAACCTGCGGCATTGATCATGTTCAGGATGCCACCAATATGCCCGTTTGCTACCGCATCAGGCTTGATCATTGTAAATGTTCTGTTGCTCATATTTGTTTTATTCCGAATTACAGATTAGGCCGCAAAAATAATTACATTTTCTTTAGTGGTAAAAAATTTTGAAATTCTGGCTCAAATAAAGATCTTCGCACTTCATTTTCTGCCGCAATTTATTGGTTGTGACAAGAATTTAGTTTTAACATTACAGTTTTTGAATGAAGCCGATCGAGGAAATTAAGCCTTTACTGGACACGCCCAAGAGAGTAGTCATTACGATGCATCAGAAACCCGATGCAGATGCGATGGGATCTTCACTGGCATTATATCATTATCTGATTCAGAAAGGTCATCTGGTGACGGTCATTTCTCCTACTAATTTCCCGGACTTTTTAAAATGGATGCCAGGAGCGGAGGGCGTGATTGATTTTGAATCTTCTACAGACAAAGCGCTGGAAGCGCTGAAAGGTATTGAACTGCTTTTCTGCCTCGATTTCAACGCGTTATACCGAACAAAGAACCTGGCGCCGCACCTGGAAGCCCTTGGTTGCACTAAAATACTGATTGATCACCACCTGGAGCCACAACCTGATTTTGAATATGGGGTGAGTGATACGTCCGCCAGTTCTACTGCGCAACTGGTGTATGAAACCATCTACAAGCTGGGTGACGAAAAACTGATTAACCTGGACATTGCCCAGTGTATATATGCCGGTACGGTAACCGATACCGGTTCTTTCCGTTTTGCGTCCACTACCGCCCGGGTACACCGGATGGTGGCTGACCTGATGGACAGGGGCCTGCGTCACGAGATCATCCACCAGGAGATCTATGACAATTTCCTGGAGAACCGTCTCCGCTTCCTCGGGCACAGCCTGCTGAACCGGATGGAGGTGTTTTATGAGTATAACACGGCAATGCTCGCCATCCCGTATTCCGATCTGAAGCGCTTCGACCTGCAGACCGGTGACACGGAAGGGCTGGTCAATTTCCTGCTGTCTATCCAGGGAATCAAGATGGCCGCACTGATCATCGACCGGAACTCGGAGGTGAAACTGTCGTTCCGCTCCAAAGGCAATTTCGACGTTAATACCTTCGCCCGCAAGTATTTCGACGGGGGAGGGCACTTCAATGCTTCCGGCGGCAGAAGCGTCGACTCCCTGGAGAAAACGGTGAACCGGTTCATCAAGGCCGTGGAAGAAAACGAGACACTTTTACAATAAGACGACTGTTACAAGAAGTATATCAACTACTAATACAATCAAATGAAAAGAAACAATCAGTTATTAGTTGCAGCGTTCGGCTTATTGATAGCCAGCTGCGGAACGGGTGGCGTTAAAAAGACACCAGGCGGTATTGAATATATCGTTCACAAATCCGGCAGCGGAGCACAACTGAAGCTGGGAGATACTGCCCTGATGAATGTGACGCAGCGTATCAATGATTCCATTCTGGGTGAATCCCGCAAGATCGTTGGTGCTGCTCTCCCTGTTCTGATTTCCAAACCTCAGAATAAGTTCGACCTGATGGAAGGGCTTGCACTGCTGCACGAAGGTGACAGTGCTACTTTCGTAATTCCCTGGGATTCATTACCTGCTAACGAACGTCCTCCCTTCGGTAAAAAAGGCGATAAGCTGAAAATCACTTTCGCAGTAGAAAATAAATTCTCTACTTCTACCCAGAAAGATAAAGATGAGAAAGCGATCAAGGAATACATGGACAAAAACAAAATCAAAGCTACCAAAAATGCGGACGGTGTTTACATCGCTATCCAGCAGGAAGGTACCGGTCCAACTCCCAACGCCGGCGATACCGTAGTGGTTCACTACACCGGTAAACTGACTTCCGGTAAAGTATTTGATTCCAGCCAGGATTCCACCCTGCGTCCGGGTATGCCTTTAGAGCCTATCAAATTCCCGATCGGCATGGGCTTCGTGATCAAAGGATGGGACTCCGGTCTGAAAGACCTGAAGAAAGGCACCAAAGCTACCCTGCTGATTCCGTCCACACTGGCTTACGGTTTACAGGGCAGCCCTCCGGCAATCCCGGGTAACTCTATCCTGATCTTTGATGTACAGTTGGTAGACATTAAATCCGGCGTTCCGGCACCTGCAGCTCCTGCAACTCCGGCTCCTGCTAAATAATCATCCTGCTCCGGCAGTAAATTATAAAGCCTCCCGAAAAAGGGAGGCTTTTTTTATGGTTATACCTGTGTAGTTATTGTATATGTCGGGGCGAACGGTAATATACTAATCGAGAAACCGGCTCCGGACATCCGGCGTGGGAATCATACAGCTATCTTTCCTGCCGAACCAACGGTAACGGTTACGCGCAATGATGTCATAAACACCGTCACGGACAAAACGGGGGATAACGATGCCGGCATACAGCAGTTTCCAGGGAAAGGGCAGCTGCCGGGCCACCTTGAGTGCGGCCGTACTTTTCGTATACGCTTTTCCGTGCTGCACCAGCACAAAGGAGGCAAGCTGGCTCGTATCTATCTGATGAGCAGCACCCAGTGAGGCCGCCGTGGCTGACTGCAAAGGCGCGAAGCGGAAATGGCCCTGCCGGTCGTGCCGTATCACAAAATTGATACTGGCATTGCAGAAGTTGCAGACCCCATCAAATAAGATAATGTCCATCGGTTAAATCGTTGTGCCGTTTACGTTAAATGCCTCATGCATAACCATCGATCAGCACCTCATACAGTTTTACTTTAAGATCTTCCAGCGACACGTTGGTCACCAGGTTCCCGTCCTGAGCATAGGAAATGGTGCCTCTTTCTTCCGAAACAATAATAGCGAGGTTGTCGCTATGTTCGGTGATACCTACGGCAGAACGGTGACGCAGTCCCACCCGGGTAGGCAGGTTAGGATTCTCGGAAACCGGCAGGATCACCTTGGCAGCCAGTATCTTATTGCCCACAATAATCAGCGCGCCATCGTGCAGGGGGCTGTGTTTATCGAAAATACTTTCTATCAGTTTGGCGCTTACGTTCCCTTCAATGGTGATGCTGGAAGCGGTATCGAACTTCAGGCGATAGGTAGTGGCAATCACAATCAGCGCACCGGTAAAGGTGGCCTGCATATGACTCACTGCGATGATCACCTCATTGATGATGTTCTCCTCGTCTTTATAGCTTTTGAATTTATCGGGCAGGAACAACTTGGTGAGAAAGCTGTCTTTGCTCAATGGTGTTTTTTTACCCAGTACCAGCAGGAACTTCCTGATCTCCGGCTGGAAAATAATAATGATGGCGATGATGCCGACATTGATAAAGTTTTGCAGGATACTGGTAAGGATTGGCATTTGCAGGGCGCGTACCAGGAAGAAGGCAGCATATACCATCAGCAGGCCCACGAAAATGTTGAAGGCCAGGCTGCCTTTCAGCAACCGGTATAACTGTATAATCAGAAAAACTACGATCAGCAGGTCCAGAACGTTCAGCCAGCGAAACTCATATCCATAAAATTGTATTACTTCCTTCATAGTTGTAAAAATACTAAGATTTAATTGCCTTTCATTTTCTCTGTGATCCTGACTGCTTCTACAGCCGCTTTTACGTCATGGACCCGTAGGATGCGGGTGCCGTGCAGCAACGCAATGGTATTAAGAACAGTGGTGCCATTCAGCGCCTCCGCCGGGGTGATGTCCAATAGTTTATAAATCATGGTCTTGCGGGAAATGCCTGTCAGCACCGGTACGCCCAGTATGTCCCGGAAAAGCGACAGGTCTTTCATCAGTGCATAGTTGTGTTCCAGCGTTTTTCCGAAACCGAACCCGGGGTCTGCGATGAAATCGCGGATACCGGCGGCGCGGCAGACGGCCAGCTTGGCCACCATATAATCAAGGACTTCCCGTACTACGTCTTCATACTGCGGTTTATGTTGCATGGTGGCCGGCTTACCCTGCATGTGCATGGCGATGTAGGGCACCTGCAAGCCTCCCGCTACAGGAATCATCTCTTTGTCGAGCTCCCCGGCGCTGATATCATTGATGATGGCCGCGCCGGCGTGGACCGTTTTTTCTGCCACGGCGGCGTACCAGGTGTCAACCGAAAGGATCGCTTCAGGATAATGGTTCAGAATAGCATGAATGGCCGGCAGGAGCCGGTTCAGCTCTTCTTCCGGGCCCAGCATGGTAGCGCCGGGACGGGAGCTCTGCGCCCCGAGGTCCAGTATGGCGGCGCCTTCCTGTAAATGTTGCCCTGCCTTCTCCACCACCTGGTGCAGTCCGTGCATCCGGCTGCCTTCATAGAAAGAATCATCCGTTACGTTGATAATACCCATCACCACCGGCGTGGCCAGCGATAACAGCTGTCCCCGGCAATTGATGGACGGTTCCCCTATGGTATTGATATGGTGTGATCTCATTTAATGGTTTTTATTCTTTATTTTGCCCCCTGAATCGCTGTTCACAAATTTAAGTAATGCAAAATAAAGGAATTACACATGTAAAGCAGCAAAATGGTTAAAGATCACAGACTTTGTTTTGTACGTTTTGTTTACGATCTTTATCAGATTGCTCCTTCGGGTGTAATGAACTGTTACGTTATAGGACCATGAATACATTAGCACAATACGACGCCGCGCTGGCGGGATGCAGAGACATTTTCATCAAAAAGACGAAAGATTACGGTACTTCCTGGAGGGTATTACGTCCCATTTCAGTGGTAGATCAGATCTTTATCAAAGCGCAGCGTATCCGCAACCTGCAGGAGATAGGCGTACAGAAAGTAGAAGACAATATAGAAGGGGAGTTCAAAGGGATCGTTAACTATGGCGTGATCGGCCTCATACAGATGGAGCAGCACGGCAACCCCTATACGGATTTGCCGGTGGAAGAAGTGGAACGGCTCTATGAACATTACATCGGGCAGGTGAAATCCGTGATGGAGGCTAAAAATCACGACTATGGCGAAGCCTGGAGGGACATGAGCCAGGAGTCTTTTGTAGACCTCATCCTGACGAAACTGTTGCGTATTAAACAAATCCTCCGTAACCAGGGGAAGACCCTTATCTCGGAAGGGATCGATGCTAACTATACTGATATCATTAATTATGCACTGTTTGCGCTGATCAGGATCGGCGAGGAAAGCCCGGGCCACTAGCCGCCAGGGGCTTCAGCCCCCGGAATATCCAATTCATTAACCATTAAACTATTTTATGAAAGTTGTCCTGAACCTATTGCGGATTATTGTTGGCGTACTATTTATCTTTTCGGGCCTGATCAAAGCTAATGATCCACTGGGCCTTAGTTATAAGATGGAAGAGTTCTTCGAGGTGCTCCACCTCACTTTTCTGTCGCCTTATTCCCTTGCCTTTTCCGTGATCATGAACGCTTTTGAGATCATTGCCGGCGTGGCGGTACTGATCGGGTACCGGATGCGTATCTTCTCTGTACTGTTGCTGCTGCTGATCCTGTTCTTTACCTTCCTCACGGGTTATGCTCTTTTCAGTGGCACCATCCGGGAATGCGGCTGCTTTGGTGATTGTATCAAACTCACGGCGGAGCAGACTTTCTGGAAAGACGTAGCCCTGCTGGTGATGATCCTCGTAATATATGTGTACCGTAACCGGGTACAGCCTCTGTTCAAAGGAGCGGGCCTGGTACTGCTCCTTGCTGCCATCGCTTCGTTTGGTATACAATGGTATACGCTCCGCCACCTGCCGTTCATCGATTGCCTGCCTTACAAAGTAGGCAATAATATACCGGAGAAAATGAAGCTGCCCCCGGGTGCTACGCCGGACGTGTACGAGATGATCTTCATCTACGAGAAGAACGGGGAGAAGAAAGAATTCACCGCCGATAACTATCCCTGGTCAGACAGCACCTGGGTGTTTGTAGACCGTAAGGATAAACTGATCAAAAAAGGAAATGCTGAACCGGCCATCAAAGACTTCATCCTTACCGATCTGGATGGTGTAAATCAAACGGAAGCGATCCTTAGTGAAACCAAACCGGTATTCCTTTTCCTGGTACAAAACGTGGAGAAAGCCGGTGAGGGCTGGGATAACAAAATGAAAGCCCTGCAGCAGAAGTGGAAGAACCAGGAAATACTGATTTATGGCGTTTCTGCTTCTACCAAAGACCAGATCGCTGCGTTCAGGCAGCAGCATGGGCTGGAATTCCCCTTTGTACAGATGGATGGCGTGGCGATTAAAACCGCCGGCAGAAGCAATCCATGCCTGATCGAGGTGAAACAGGGGACCATCAAAGGCAAATGGCATTATAACGATATTCCGTAAGACACTATGTTGCGCTTTCTTCTCCGGAAAACAGGATATGGGTTACTGGTACTGCTGGGCGTGGTAGTGTTGGTGTTTTTCCTGTTCAACGTGCTGCCCGGCGATCCGGCCCGGCTGACGCTCGGCCAGCGGGCAGATGTGTCTTCCCTGGAAAACGTCCGTAAAGAACTGCACCTCGACCAGCCGGTAGGGGTGCAGTTCCTGCTTTATATCAACGATCTCTCGCCCATCGGCGTGCATCCGCTGACCGAAGCGCGGGAGAACCTGCATTATGTCACCCTGGCCCCGCTGTCGGGTGAAAAGGTGCTGGTACTTAAAACACCCTATCTGCGCCGTTCCTACCAGGGCAAAAAGCCGGTGTGGGAAATACTGACGGAAGCGCTGCCAGGCACCTTGTTGCTGGCTGTGGCCGCCATGCTCTTCGCTACCGTGGCGGGCATCGCGCTGGGCGTACTGTCGGCCGTAAAACAAAACACCTGGATGGATACCAGCGCGGTATTCGCCAGTGTGATCGGTATTTCGGCGCCTTCCTTTTTTGCCGGTATCGTATTGGCTTACCTGCTGGGTTTTGTATTCAGCAGTTACACAGGACTGCATATGACCGGCAGCCTGTTCGATATAGATCCGTTCCGCGGAAGGGTGCTGAACCTGCGCAACCTGGTCCTGCCGGCGCTGACGCTGGGCATACGGCCGCTGGCGATCATTGTGCAGCTTACCCGCAGCGCCATGCTGGATGTGCTGCACCAGGACTTTATCCGTACCGCCTATGCGAAAGGCTTGTCCCGCCGCGTGGTGATCTGGCGTCATGCGCTGAGGAATGCGCTCAACCCGGTGATCACCGCTATCACCGGCTGGTTTGCCGAACTGCTCGCCGGCGCTTTTTTTGTGGAATATATCTTCGGCTGGAAAGGGATCGGGAAGGTAACGGTAGATGCGCTGGACAAGTTTGATTTCCCGGTAGTGATGGGCGCCATCCTGTTTACCGCCGGTATCTTTGTGCTGGTCAACATTCTGGCCGATATGTTGTATGCGGTGGTAGACCCCAGAATTAAACTGTGACCCGCTTATAACCAGGTGTCTGTAATAATATCTTGCCCCAGGGTCACCGCCCTGGGAATTTTTTTTAGAAATGTTGTAACATCGTCTTTAGTGAGTCGTCTTCTCATTATAAAACGCAATATCCCGCATGTCATTGGACTTATTTCTTAACCAGGTCGTTCCCGTCAGGCAAAAGCTTTTCCGCTTTGCATACCGTCTGCTGGGCAACGAAGAAGACGCACAGGATATTACGCAGGACGCGCTGATGAAGGTGTGGAGCCAACAGGAGAAAATGACGGAGCTGCAGAACATGGAAGCCTGGTGTATGCGGATCACCCGTAACCTGGCGCTGGACAAAATCAAGTCGCGCAAGTACCGCCTCGCCGATGAACTGGACAGGGCAGGGGAAGTTCCGGCCAGCCAGCAGAGCCCGCACGCCATGGCAGAGAAAAACGATGTGATGGTAAAAGTGAGGCGCGTCATCAACGAACTGCCGGAGAAATACCGGACCATCATTCAGCTGAGAGACATGGACGGCTATTCTTACCAGGAAATTGCCGACATCCTCGAACTGGACATGAACGACGTAAAAGTCAACCTGCACCGGGCACGTAAATCCGTGCGGGAGAAACTTCAAAATATACAGGTATATGGATTATAACCACATCATCGCGTTACTGGAGCGCTATTGGGAAGGGGAAACCACCCTGGAGGAAGAGGCGTTGTTACGCCGGTTTTTCAGCGAGTCCCATCCCGATATGCCGGAGCCATTGCAGGAAGCAGCCCCGTTGTTTGGGTTCTTCCGGGAGGAAATGGAAAGAGAAGAGATGCTGGGAGAAACGCTGTCGGTAAGGGTAGAAGCCAGCCCTGTCGCCAAAGTAGTGGCCCTGTCACCATTCCGCCACTGGATGAAATATGCGGCGGTACTGCTGATGGCCGTGGGCATGGGCTATGCCATGAAACAGTTCCAGCGGACGGAAACCAAAGCCCGCCTGGCCGAGGTACAGCAAAAGAAAATGGAGGAGGAGACAAGGATGGCTTACCTGGAAACGAAGAAAGCGTTGCAGCTGCTGGCAAAGAACCTGAACAAGGGAACAGAGAAGATGCAGAAGCTGTCTTATTTCAACGAAGCGACCGGCATCATTGCCGGCACCAATTAACAAGGCCCATTTTAAAACCTGATATAAAAATTGAGAGACGATGAAACGTTCACTTTTATTGCTGGTCGCGGTTTTTGCCAGTATGCACCTCTTTGCGCAGAGTAGCATTGACCGCTTTTTCCAGAAGTACGAAAATGACCGGAATTTTACCCTGGTCAGTATTACGCCCAAGATGTTCTCCATGTTTTCCAAACTGGATATGAACGATCCCGATGCCAAAAACCTGATGAGGGTGGTACAGAAGCTGAAAGGATTGCGTATCCTGGCGAAAGACAACACGAAAGACGGTCAGCGGTTGTACAAGGAAGCCGCCGTGCTCCTGACTTCAGACTTCGAAGAGCTGATGACCGTCAGGGACAAGGACAGCGACCTGAAGTTTATGGTAAAAGAAAATGCGAGGGGAAACATCAACGAGCTGATCATGATCGTTGGTGGTACCAATGACTTTATGGCCATGAGCCTGGTGGGGGACATCGATTTGAATGAAATCTCACAGATCGCCAGCTCCGTCAACATCCAGGGGATGGACAAACTCAAGAACCTTAAAAAGAAGTAACCCAGAAATCTGCACACATGAAAAAGCTATTGTTAGGTGGTTGTTTACTGCTGGCCAGTGTTTCCACCGTTGTCGCACAAGAAAAATCACTGCGTGAATTCCGGCATAAATACAGCGGTTGTGCTGAAACAACCCATATCAAATTAGGCGGTATGTCCCTGCGCCTGGCCGGATGGGTCATGTCTTTCGACAAAGAAGATGAAGATGTTAAAAATGTACGCGCGCTGCTGAGGGATATCCGGAAAGTAAAGGTGCATACCATTGAAAACCTGCATGGCGCCAGTATCAGCAGCGATGATGTGGCCACGCTCAAGCGCAGGTTACAGGACCGCGATCATTTTGAAACCCTGATGGAAGTGCGGGACAAAGGCAGCCTGGTACATATTCTGAATAAAGGGAAAGACGACGAGTTGGGCCATGTGGTGATGCTGATACAGGATACCAATGAATTTACGATGGTGAACCTGGAAACGAATCTCAAAATTGCAGATATCAACCGACTGATCAATCAGTTTGCCTCCAACTGATATTTTACTAGTGGATCATCACTTCCTTTACCACATTTTCCCCCAGCATTTCATTCACCAGTTTGATGATCTTGTCTTTCGAGTAAGTTAATTCCTGTTTTAACGGTGCTACCGAAGTTGTAATGATGAGCTTATGCTCAATCAGCTGGATGCCCTGTGTGTAACGCGCAATGGTTTTGCCCATAATTTTCTCCCAGTTCTCCTGAATACGGACTTCAGTAAGACGGGGTTTGAGGCGGCTTTTGTTCATAAATTCCCGGAGAGCATCTCCGATACTGGTAGTTCCGTGGCGCATGGGGCCAAAGCTACGAATATTTGGGGATTTTTTGATTTGGACTACGCTCATTTATATTCCCAAAATCAAAAAATCCGTAAATCAAAAATCCGTAAATCAAAAAATCCCTAAATATTTATAAGCTGTATAGTTTGATCTGTTCCTTCAAAGCTGTGTTGCAGCCTTTCCGCATGGGTGTCGGTAATGAATACCTGGCCGTAGGAGGGACCGGCCACCAGGGCGATCAGGCGGGTGACGCGTTCCTGGTCCAGTTTTTCAAACACATCGTCCAGCAGCAGCAGCGGCGCAAATTGTTTGAACTGTTTGATCACTTCAAACTGGGCCAGCTTCAGGGCAAACAGAGAGCTCTTGCGTTGTCCCTGCGAGGCGCTGCTTTTCATGGGATGGTCGTTGAGCAGGAACTGGAGGTCATCGCGGTGGATGCCGGTGGAGGTCCGTTGCAGCTGGAGATCTTTAAAGCGGGCCGCCCGCAGCTGGGCCGCATAATCTTCTTCCTGCAGCGTGCACTGATAGCGGATATTCACCACCTCGTGGGTGCCGGCGATATAATCGTACAGCTGCTGCACCTGCGGAATGAAATCAGTGAGAAAGGCTTTGCGTTGTTCGAAGACGGGGATGCCGTGGCGGACCAGTTGTTCGTCAAACACGTCCAGCAGGCTGTGTTGTTCCTGGCCGGAGCCGGTGATATTTTTCAGCAGTGTGTTGCGCTGCACCAGTATTTTCTGATAGGCGATCAGATGCTCGAGATAGTCGGGGTACAGCTGGGAGAGGAGGGTGTCCAGCCATTTGCGGCGTTCTTCGCTGCCGCCAAGGATGATTTCGGCATCGTCGGGGGCGATGATCACCGCCGGAAACTGCCCGATATGCCGGGAGAAGCGGTCGTACTTCTCGTCGTTGAGGGCCACTTCCTTTTTCCCGTCTTTAACGGTGCTGACAATTTTAGCCGGCTGTCCCTGTTTCTCGAAATAGCCTTCCAGCCGGAAGCCGTTGGTCTGGTACTGGGTGTTCTGGCTTTCGTTGCTGGTAAAGTAACTGCGGGTGAAGCAGAGGTAGTAGATGGCGTCCAGCAGGTTGGTTTTGCCGGAGCCGTTTCTGCCGGTGATGCCTACCACCCGCTGGTCGAACCGAAAGTCCTGCCGGGTATAATTTTTAAACTGGGTGAGCGATATTTTCCGGATATGTAGCAAAGAAAATAATTATGTGTATAAAAAAATATGCAAATTCTGCAATATTTATAACTGATAAACATCCGTGTCACTGGGCCTTTATCTGCCAA
This sequence comes from Chitinophaga eiseniae, assembly GCF_900167135.1. Taxonomy (GTDB): domain Bacteria; phylum Bacteroidota; class Bacteroidia; order Chitinophagales; family Chitinophagaceae; genus Chitinophaga; species Chitinophaga eiseniae. Next base: position 154,631 of record NZ_FUWZ01000006.1, read on the forward strand.
TAAACTGCAATTAAATGCAAAACTGTTTGAAATTGATGAATTTGCATAATTTAATACTAATTGGATTTGATATTTACATTTTAGGATTTTCCTGTTATATTTGCCAACAAATTTAGAAAGAGTGCAAACTAAAACAGACGTGAAGACGAAATTCACCAAAGAGACATATCTGTACTGGTATGAATTGATGCTTTTGCTGCGCCGCTTTGAAGAGAAGACAGGCCAATTGTACGGAATGCAAAAAATCCGTGGCTTTTGTCACCTGTACATCGGTCAGGAGGCAATTGCTGCTGGTGCGATGACTGCGACGAAACCGGAAGATAAATTCATCACTGCGTACCGTGACCACGCATTGGCTATCGCCAAAGGGATTTCTGCCAAGGCTTGTATGGCTGAAATGTACGGTAAGGCAACCGGATGTTCAAAAGGTAAGGGAGGTAGTATGCACTTCTTCTCCAAAGAGCACAACTTCTTTGGCGGCCATGGTATCGTAGGTGCCCAGATCGGTACCGGTGCGGGCCTGGCGCTGGCGGAGCAGTACCAGGGTACTGACAACGTAGTGCTGTGTTTCTTCGGTGATGGCGCCGCCCGTCAGGGTATGCTCCATGAAACCTTTAACATGGCGATGACCTGGAAACTGCCGGTGATCTTTATTTGTGAAAACAATATGTACGCGATGGGTACTTCCGTAGAACGTACCTCCAACGTACTGGATATTTATAAGCTTGCTGATGCTTACGAAATGCCGGCCGATTCTATCGACGGTATGAGCTGCGAAGCGGTGCACGAAGGAGTGGAAAGAGCGGTAAAACGCGCCCGTGAAAACGGTGGCCCGACCCTCCTGGAAATCAAAACTTACCGCTACCGCGGCCACTCCATGAGCGATCCGGCTAAATACCGTACCAAAGAGGAGCTGGAAGAGTACAAACAGAAAGATCCGATCAACCAGGTGTTGGCTGTTATTCAGAAAAACAAATGGGCAACTGAAGCGGAAATTGAAGCGATCAATGACCGCGTAAAAGCGGAAGTGGAAGAATGCGTTCAGTTCGCTGAAGAATCCCCCTGGCCGTCTGACGATGAGCTGCTGAAAGACGTGTATGTTCAGCAGGATTATCCTTTCATCGTTGACTAAAGCTTAATAGTACGCAGCAGTTAGCTTTTAACCTTTTTACTGAAAGGCTGAAAGCTAACTGTTGCTCATTGATACCTATTAAATAACCAAGCAATCACAATTACCTTTTAAAATGGCAGAAACTAAAGATAAAGCCACCACGCCGCAACCTGCAACTAATTTTGACCTGGAACAGTCCATGCACAGAGCGGAAGACTTCTTCGTTAAAAATAAAAATGTTATTACTATCGCCGTGCTGGCAGTAGTAGTAGGGGTAGGCGGTTTCTTCGCCTATAACCGTTTCGTTAAACAACCCAACGAAAACAAAGCCCAGGAAATGGTTTTCCATGCACAGAACTACTTTGCAGTGGATTCCTTCAAACTGGCGCTCAACGGCGACGGTAACAACTACGGTTTCTTGCAGGTGGTAAACAAATACGGTAGCACCAAGGCCGGTAACCTTGCAAAATACAGCGCCGGCGTATGCTACATCCGCATGGGCGAATATCAGAAAGGTATCGATATGCTAAAATCCTTCAGTTCTGACGATCTGCTGCTGCAGCCTACCGCTCTGGGCCTGATCGGTGACGCTTACATGGAGCTCAACAAAACCGCTGAAGGTATCGAAGCGTATAAAAAAGCAGGTCACTATAATGATAATGAACTGACTTCCCCCGTTTACCTGTTCCGCGCCGGTATGGCCCTGGAAAAAGCAGGCAAACCACAGGAAGCCGTTTCCATCTATAAAGAAATTAAAGAGAAATTCCCCCTCACCAACGAAGGCCGTGAAATGGACAAGTACCTGGCGAGACTGGGAGATGTAAAAAACTAATCAATTATGAATAACGGATTACGGACTTCGTAATCCGTTGTTCGTAATTCCAAATTGAACGTATGTCTGAGCACAATAAAAGCTTGTTAAATGATGCTGGCATTCTCAACCTGGAGGATGCCAGTGTTGTTATGGTATATACCGAATGGAATGATGCCATTGTGAATGAACTGGTAGCCGGTTGTGAAAGATCACTGCAACAGTACAAAGTGTCCAAAACCAATAAGATCATTGTGCCGGGCGCATTTGAATTGCCTTACGCCTGTAAACAGTATTGGGAGAACACCAAAGGTACCGGTCAGCAGCCTGGCGCTATTATTGCTTTCGGTTGCGTGATCCGCGGCGAAACCCCGCATTTTGACTATGTGTGTAAAGCTGTAACGGAAGGTATCCTGCAACTGAACCTTCAGTTACCCGTTCCCGTTATATTCGGTATACTGACGGTAGACAATGAACAGCAGGCGCTCGACAGACTGGGCGGCGCACATGGACATAAAGGAGAAGAAGCCGCTATCACCGCTTTGAAGATGATCGCGTTACAAAGAGACCTGGCGAGAGGAATTTAGCACCATACCAATGGTTGTCATTTGTCCATGCCCCCGGCGTAACCGGCCCTCTGCACAACCAACGGTCCACCGCTAAAAGATTTTAAGATGAATGTACAGTTATTTATACCATGTTTCGTAGACCAGCTGTTCCCGGAAACCGCTTTCAATATGGTGAAGGTACTGGAGAAGCTTGGATGTAATGTGATGTATAACCCGGAGCAGACCTGCTGTGGCCAGCCTGCCTACAATGCCGGTTATCAGGATGAATGCAGAACAGTAGCCACCAAATTTGTCAGGGATTTTAAGACTTTCGATTATATCGTGGCCCCCAGCGGCTCCTGCACAGGATTTGTCCGCAACTACTACAGCAAACTGTTTGATAATTCCGCTGCCCATAACGACGTGAAACTGTTGCGCAAAAACCTCTACGAATTCACCGAATTTCTGACGGACGTATTGCATGTGACAGACCTGGGCGCCACCCTCAACGGGGTAGGTACCTACCACGACGCCTGCGGCGCCCTGCGTGAATGTGGTATCAAGGAAGGGCCACGCAAACTGCTGGAGAAAGTGAAAGGCCTGGAGCTGAAGGAAATGAACGACTGTGAAGTCTGCTGTGGATTCGGCGGCACCTTCGCGGTGAAATTTGAACCCATCTCCATAGGAATGGGCGAACAAAAAGTACATAACGCTGTCAACAGCGGCGCCGATTTCCTCATTTCCACCGATCTTTCCTGCCTCATGCACCTCGATGGTTATATCCGTAAACACGGAACTCCTATTAAAGTGATGCACATCGCCGATGTACTGGCGAGTGGATGGTAAACAAAAAACGTTACACATGAACTACTGGCTTGTTAAATCGGAACCCTTCAAATATTCGTGGGAACAGTTCGTAAAAGATAAAAAGACTTTCTGGGACGGCGTGCGCAACTACCAGGCGCGCAATAACCTGAAGGCCATGAAAAAAGGAGATCAGGTATTGTTCTACCACAGCAATGAAGGCCTTGCCGTAGTGGGCATTGCTGAAGTGGCCAAAGAACACTACCAGGACCCTACCACACCGGACCCGAATTGGGTAGTGGTGGACCTGAAACCTGTCAAAGCCCTGAAGGTACCCGTTACCCTCGCTGAAATGAAAGCAGAAAAAAGGCTCGCCGACCTCTCGCTGATCCGCCAGGGCCGCCTGTCGGTATGCGATGTCACCAAAGACCAGTTCAACGTGATCCTCGAAATGGGCGGGATGAAATAGGATTTGATTTTTTGATTTTGAGATTTTGGGATTTTGGGATTTTTTGATTTCGGGATTTGTGACCAGGTAAGGTGATCTCAAAATCAAAAAATCCCAAAATCAAAAAATCCCCAAATCCCCAAATCCCCAAATCAAAAAATTTCGAAATGATTATGGAGTTTCTGAAATGTCCGCATCATACCGGAAATTCCATCACAATGAAGTATATAACCCTTATCTCTGCTATTTGGCTGCTGACTGCCTGTAGTCATAAACCCCAATCCGAAGCCACCGTGGATAGTGCGTCTCCGGCCGTTACAGCTAATGAAGCCGCGCCTGTTGCGCTGGACGCGCCCGCAGACGAAAAAGCATTCCTGTCCGCAGACGCGGTTCCTCCCGGTCAGCCTTCCCCCGAAAAGCCTTCCCCCGAACAGAAGATTATTAAAACAGCCCGTATCATTTATTCCGTGGAAGATTTTGCGGCAGCAAAAAAACGTGTAGCCGGCATCGTTAGTCAGTCCGGTGGGTACATTTTAGCCGAATCACAACATGGAGACGGGACGGAGAAACGTAACCAGCTGGATATTAAAGTGCCGGCCGCGGCTTTCGACAGCTGTGTGGACCGGCTCACCAGTGGCGTAACGCGACTGGACGAAAAAAGCATCAACGCCCAGGACGTCACGGCGGAATATGTGGACCTGAACGCCCGCATGACCACACGGGTGGCTACAGAACAGCGTTACCTGGAGATCCTGAAGCAGGCGCGTACGGTAAAAGACGTGCTGGAAGTGGAAGCGCAGCTGAAATCCATCCGGGAGGAGATAGAGGCGGCCAAAGGCCGGCTGCTGTATATGGACCGCCTGGTGAGCTACAGCACTATCCATCTCGAATACTACCAGGTGCTGGCCCTTTCCATGCCGGAAGCGCCGGGCTTCTTCTCCCGCGCCTGGCTGGCGCTGCGTAACGGCTGGAACAATGTACTGGGACTTATGATCGACCTGATGGGCTGGTGGCCTTTGATGGCGGTTGGCGTTTTTCTCTTTATATTTATCAGAAGGCGTTGGAGAAAAAAACAATCCCTCACAACTGCCTGATTCATTTAAACAACGAAAACATATGAAACCAAGATTAGTGGTGCTGACCGGAGCCGGCATCAGCGCTGAAAGTGGCCTCCGGACCTTCCGTGATACTGACGGGTTATGGGAGGGTTATGATGTCTATGAAGTGGCGTCGCCACAGGGCTGGCAGAAGAACCCCGGACTGGTGCTGGACTTTTATAACAGCCGTCGCCGGGATGTGAAAAATGCACAGCCAAACGCCGCCCATACGGGGCTGGCGCAGTTGGAAGAAAAGTATGATGTGCGCGTCATCACACAGAATATTGACGACCTGCATGAGCGCGGCGGTTCTTCCCGTGTGCTGCACCTGCATGGGGAAATATTTAAGATGCGCAGTGTGAAAAACGAAGAGACCATCTTCGATATCCGGGAAGATATCCGCCTGGGCGACGTGGCGGAAGACGGCGGCCAGCTGCGTCCGCACATTGTGTGGTTTGGCGAAGCGGTGCCGATGATAGAACAGGCCGTACGGGAGGTGATGTGGGCCGATATTTTTGTGGTGATCGGTACTTCGTTACAGGTGTATCCGGCTGCCAGCCTGCTGAACTACATCCGGCCGCAGGCCAGCGTTTACGTGATCGATAAAAAGCTGCCGTCCGTAGAGGACTACGAAAACCTTGTCTGTATAGAAAAGCCGGCTACGGCCGGCGTGGCGGAACTGCTTACCCTTTTGTAAAAAATAAAAGCTCCCCGGCGAATGCGGGGAGCTCTCACCAGTCCTTTCTTCTCCGTTAGTGTTTATCACAGGATAACCATATCGTGTTACTCAAAACTCTCTTCAAAACGGATATCAAATTCTTCCAGTTCTTTTAATACCGGGTTATATACTTCCGGCATCACCGGGATGTGCAGTCCGGTAAGCGTTATTTTTTCCTGTAACAGCAGTTTGGCAAGGATGCCCAGCGGCAGGCCCACGGTTTTGGCCATGGCGGTGCGGACGTTGTCTTCGCCCTGTGTGATCATATAGCTGTGTATACGGGTGGCCATATTGCGGCGTTCGAATTCTATTTCATGCATCATCACGATCATGTCTTTATCGGACGGTTCCATCTTCAGTTTGTCTTCCACCAGGTGTTGCAGTACTTCAGCGTCTGTTTTTTCCCCAAGGTTGATCTGATCTCCGTTGAGCAGCCCCAGGTATTTCAGTTGCCGGATAACTTTCGACTTACTGCTGACGCCGAGGAAGCGGGCCATCACTTCTTCATGGCCGGCCTGTTTGTCGGCCCCGTCGATATGCCGCGTGGCCCAGTCGAAGCAGGTGAGCTGGTCTGTCTGTACTTTGCCGTCTTCACCGGTGAGGCCCAGTTTTATCAGGGCGTTCCAGCCTTCGCAGAAGTCGGGGAAGCGCAGGGTGGCGCGCATAAAGGTTGCGATATTTTCCAGCCGGTAGGATTCCATGTAGCCAAGGGAGTCGCGGTTGGGATAGTAGGCAAGTTTTCCCAGTCCGGGTACCTGTATGGTTTTATTATGATCGAAGAGCTGTTCGTAGGAAACCTCCCGGGTTTTGCCCTTGTCGCGGTAGATGGCGCCGGAAGCGCCGGCCATCACCACATTGCGGGCATTCCAGGATATTTTGTACTGCCATGGGTTGTCCAGGCTTTCGGGGGAAATCAGTCCGCCGCAGTAGGATTTAAACGAAAAAATCTGTCCGCCTTTTTTCTCGATGGAGTGAATGAGTTTCATGGCAGACATATGATCGATCCCGGGATCGAGGCCCATTTCGTACATGAACAGGAGGCCGGCTTTTTCAATGTCTTTTTCGAGTTTGCGTACTTCGGGGTCTATATAGGAGGCAGTGAGGAGATTTTTCCGGAACTGGAGGCAGTCTTTAGCCACGGTGATATGCAGGTGGGGAGGGAGCAGGGAGATGACCAGGTCTGTTTCCTGAATCAGCTGCTGCCGGGCGGTCTGGTCTTTGATGTCGATGGCGGCCGGGGTGGCGTAATATGACTTGCCGGTTTTTGATTTGATAAGCATCAGGTCATGGTCGGCCACCGTGATATGCCATTTTTGTCTAGGTGCGTTCGCCAGCAGATAATCTATCAGACTGGTCGCCGATTTTCCGGCCCCAAACAACAGAATATTCTTCATAGTTTCTTTAAGAAAAGGTTAAGAATCAGGGGAATAACAGCATTTTTGATGTTTATGTTCGAACAGACAGTAAATTTCGGTGCATATTCCGCCCAATAGCTAACTTTGGGTGATTTGATCTATTGATTATCAGTCGATTAAAAACAAATACTTTGCCAATATTTAAATTTCGATATATTTCCCTATTTATACATATTTTAGATAAAGTAAAATTAACCCGTTACACATACTAACGCAGAAAAGTAAAAAATGGTTGTTCTTTATGGGAAAAATCAGTCATATATGCAATACGCTATATAATTGAATAACACAATGATGTTTTTATTCACATTTCTTCGATTTTAGGCCATAATAAGGGCCGAAATGGCTATATTTGCCCTTATCTGTTTTCAGCAGAAAAAACTGTAAATCAACACACAAAATGACAGAGCACACGGAAAATCAGCAGGAAGGGAGAATTGTCCAGATTAATATCGAGGAACAAATGAAGACGGCCTACATCGATTACTCAATGTCAGTGATCGTGGGTCGTGCCTTGCCCGATGTGAGAGATGGTTTAAAGCCTGTACACCGCCGCGTTTTATTTGGAATGAACGAGTTGGGCAATCACAGCAACAAGCCCTACAAGAAGTCAGCGCGTGTGGTGGGTGAGGTAATGGGTAAGTACCACCCGCATGGTGACGCCTCTATCTACGACACCATTGTACGTCTGGCCCAGCCCTGGAGCATGCGTTATCCCATGGTGGACGGTCAGGGTAACTTCGGTTCCGTAGACGGTGACATGCCCGCGGCGATGCGTTACACCGAGATCCGTCTTCAGCGTATTGCAGAAGCGATGCTGGAAGACATCGAGAAAGAAACGGTGGATTTTACCAACAACTTCGACGACACCCTGGAAGAACCCACGGTGTTGCCTACCCGCATCCCGAACCTGCTGGTGAACGGCGCTTCCGGTATCGCGGTAGGGATGGCTACCAACATTATGCCCCATAACCTTACTGAGGTGGTGGACGGCGCCATAGCCTATATCGACAACCGGGAAATCACTATCGAAGAACTGATTAAACACGTGAAAGCCCCCGACTTCCCCACCGGTGGCACTATATATGGTTTTGAAGGCGTTAAGCAGGGCTTCGAGACCGGAAGGGGCAGAGTAGTGGTAAGAGGTAAAATCACCGCGGAAACGGCTAAAAACGGCCGCGAAAGACTGGTGATCTATGAACTGCCCTACCAGATCAACAAAGCGGTACTGCACCAGAAAATCGCGCAGCTGGTCAACGATAAGATCATTGAAGGTATTACCGACGTGCGTGACGAAAGTGACCGTGAAGGGATGCGCCTGGTGATCGATCTGAAGAAGGAAGCTATTTCCAACGTGATCATCAACCAGCTGTATAAATATTCCGAACTCCAGACTTCTTACGGTATCAACAACGTGGCGCTGGTGAAAGGCCGTCCGCGTATCCTCAACCTGAAGGAGATGCTGGCCGAATTCATCGACTTCCGCCACGAGGTAGTGGTAAGAAGGACCCGCTTCGACCTCCGCAAAGCAGAAGAGAAGGCGCACATCCTCGCCGGCTACCTGATCGCACTGGACCACCTGGACGAAGTCATCGCCCTGATCCGCGCCTCCAATACACCGGACGTAGCGAGAGACGGCCTGATGAGCCAGTTCGGACTTTCTGAAATACAGGCCAAAGCCATCCTGGAATTGCGTCTCCAACGGTTGACCGGCATGGAACGCGATAAGATCCGCGCGGAATACGACGAGGTGATGAAACTCATCGCCTGGTTGAAAGACGTGCTCAATGACGAAGGGCTCCGTATGAAGATCATCAAGGAAGAACTGGAAGAGGTGAAGAAGAAATTCGGTGACGAACGTAAAACCGAAATCCAGTACCTCGCCAGCGAAATGAGAATCGAAGATATCATCGCGGAAGAAGACGTGGTGATCACCATTTCCCACCTCGGTTATATCAAACGCACCTCTGCTTACGACTACCGCCAGCAGAAACGCGGCGGCCGCGGCGCTATCGGCGGCAGGACCCGCGACGAGGACTACATCGAACACCTGTTCGTGGCCTCTACGCACCATACCATGCTGTTCTTTACCGAAAAAGGACGCTGCTACTGGCTGAAGGTATACGAAATACCGGAAGGCGAGAAGAGCGGCAAAGGACGCGCTATCCAGAACATGATCCAGCTGCCTGGCGACGATAAGATCCGCGCGATCATCGACATCAAGGACCTGGGCGATAAAGACTTTATCAATAACCATTATATCGTTCTCTGTACCAAAAAAGGTATCATCAAGAAAACGCTGCTGGAAGAATTCTCCCGTCCGCGCCAGAACGGTGTGAACGCTATCACCATCAACGAAGGGGACCAGCTCCTGGAAGCCAAGCTGACCACCGGCGACAGCCAGATCATGATGGCCATCCAGAGCGGCCGCGCCATCCGCTTCCCCGAAAATACCGTGCGTGACACCGGTCGCGGCGCCATCGGCGTAAGAGGTATTGAGGTGGACAGCGAAAAGGACGAGGTAGTTGGTATGATTTGTGTTAACAAAGACGACGAATCACGGACAGTGCTGGTGGTTTCTGAAAAAGGCTTCGGTAAACGGACCAATATTGAAGAATACCGTATCACCAACAGAGGCGGTAAAGGAGTGAAAACCATCAATATCACCGAAAAAACCGGTAACCTGATCGCCATCCTGGACGTAACAGAGAAACACGACCTGATGATCACCTGTAAGTCCGGCATCACCATCCGCATGGCGGTGGCCGATATCCGCGAAGCAGGGCGTGCCACACAAGGCGTTCGCCTGATCCGCCTGGACGACGCTGACGAAATCGCAGCAGTAGCCCGCCTGGACGAACAGGAAGAAGAAGAAACCATAGAAGGAGTGGAAGGGGAAGAAAGCACTGTAGCCAACGACAGCACTTCCGCCAACGACACTGACACCGAACAGGATACTGTAGCGGAAGAACCTGAAACTCCGCAGGAATAGTATTCACAACAGACGGAAAAAATTAACCCGCTCATGGCAGGAGGTGCCCCTCAAAAGGTGTCTCCTGCCTAAACTGATAAAAAAAGTACGGCCGGCTTTAGTGGTAACGATGAGTCCGATTGTATTGGATTATTGGGAGCACCATACTCTTATTGTAATCAGCAACTAAAAACTAGAGACATGAAAAAATTATTGGTATCTCTTCTCTTTTGTACGGCCGGCGTATCGGTGATGGCCCAGAGAGCAAAAGTAAGCAGCGCAGATGAGAACCTGAAGAAACAAGATCTGGAGAAAGCCAAAGCAGATATCGATGCAGCGTTACAGCATGATAAAACCAAAAACGATGCAAAGACATGGCTGGTAAACGGCAAGATCCTGGAAGCGATGGGCACCAAACAAAAAAGCGCAAACCTTGCCCTCGAAGCCTACGCTTCTTTCAAAAAAGCACTGGAAATCGATCCTAAAATGAAAGAAGCCATCCTGGAGATGGGCGGACCAATGTTCAACGTATACGCTACTGTAGCCAACGCTGGTTACGGTTTCCTCAACGAACAGAAATGGGACTCCTCCCTGGTGGATTTCAAAAACGCCTTTGAAATCGCTGAATTCTACAACAGCAAAAACCTGGGTACCACTATCCCTACCGATACCGCACTGACTTTCTACACCGGTTACGCTGCTAACCAGGCTAACAAGAAAGATGACGCTTTCACTTACCTGAAAAAAGCCGCCGACCTGCAATTCAAAGGCGAACCTGCACTTTACGTAGTACTGGGTCAGCTGTATGAAGAAAAAGGCGACCAGGCTAACTGGCTCAAAACCATCGAACAGGGTAAAGCTTTATTCCCTAAGGATAAACGCTTCAACGATATGGAAATGGCTTTTTACAGCAAAACCGGTAAAACCAACGAATTACTGTCCATGCTGGAAAAGAAAATGACTGACAATCCTAACGACGAAGCCGCTGTGCTGGACTACGCTATCCGTGTAGACAACCTCGCTAATCCCCGCGACGAAAAAGGTAACGATGCTCCGAAACCGGCTAACTACGAAGAGCTGATCGGTAAAGCAGAAAGCGCCTATAAAAAAGTACTGGAGCTGAACGCTAACGACGCTACTGCCAACTTCCAGCTGGGCGCACTGTACTTCAACAAAGCTGTTGTGTTCAACAAACAGTTGAACGAACTGGACAGCAAACAACAGACTTCTCCTAAAGCAAAAGAACTGCAGACTAAAGTAGAAGGCCTCATGAACCAGGCATTGCCTTTCTTCGAGAAAGCTGACGCCAGCTTCACTGCTAAAGCCAGCAGCCTGGATGCCGGCGATAAACAGACTTACGAAAGCTGCCTGTATGCCCTGCAGAAAATCTACGCTATCAAAAACCAGACTGCGAAAGTAGAAGAAGTGAAAAAGAAACTGGAGGCACTGAAATAGTAAATAGCATATACATTATAATTGAGAAAAAGTCCGCCGGCAACGGCGGATTTTTTTTGTGCCTGCATGGCTGCATCCCGGACGCTGAAGTCATGGGCAAAAAAAGAATAGCTCCGGGGCTACCCGGAGCTATTCTTTAACTCAAACGCTGTATAATGGTAAATTAAGCGGCTTTCTTAGCAGCAGGCTTAGCTTCCGCTTTTTTGTGTTCGTGATGTGCTTTTTTGGTAGCGTCAGCAGCTGGTTTAGCTTCAGTTTTCGCTTCAGCTTTAGCTTCAGTTTTCGCTTTTTCTTTCTTTGCAGGTTTAGCAGCAGGAGCCTGTGCAAAAGCAGCAGCAGAAATGCTCAGTACCAGTGCGGCAGCGATAATTTTTTTCATGATGATTGTCTTTTTAAATGATTAATGATGTTTTGTTCAGTATTGTGATGTAAAAATAATGCCGGTAACGACGCAGGAAGGGCGCGTTTCGGTGAACCGGGTATTACTGTCGTTGAAAAAGGAAAAATGAACGGTCGTACCGGAGGATGGCCGCTTTAAATAGTGATGTCGATAGCTTCCTGTATAGCCTGTAAACACAGCTGTTTCAGCGTATAGAACAGTTCGCTGGCCGTATCTGCGTTGTAGTTATTTTCATCGGTTTGCTCCAGCTGCTCCAGTATAGGGTAGAGGTGTGTTTCCAGCCCGGTAAAAGACACCGTGGTCTTCAGGTTGTGGGCAGTAGCCCTGATGCTTACCGGGTCGTTGATGACGATTGCGTTTTTCAGCATGGCCAGGTCTTCCGGCAGCTGTGTGATAAACTGTTGCAGCATGTTTTTTTCAAAGGCCTTGTCGCCTTTGGAAAGGTCCTGCAGGTATTGCATATTCAGTAGGTGGGAATGCCCGTTTTCGGCCGGGTGAGCGGCGGCGGGCGGCATCTCCCGGGACGAGAATTTGCCGGTATATACCTGGATCATGCGATAGAGTGTATTCTCGTCGATCGGTTTGGAGATGTAATCGTTCATGCCCATCTGCAGGCATTTCTCCCGTTCCCCTTCCATCGCATGGGCTGTCATGGCGATGACGGGGATATTGGAATGCATCTCCCTGCGGATGTGGGTGACGGCAGAATAGCCGTCCATTTCGGGCATCTGTATGTCCATCAGCACCAGGTCGAAGACCTGTTTTTCCAGCGCCTGGAGCGCTTCCCTGCCATTGTTGACCACCCGGTACTGCAATTGCCAGCTGCTGAGCAGATGCCGCAGCAGGTTCTGGTTCATGCGGTTGTCTTCCGCCACCAGCAGCCAGATATTAGGATGTATAGGCTGCGGGTCTTTTTCGGTGCAGAGGATATCGGTATTTTCCGGCATCGTTTCGCCCAGCAGATAAGGCAGTTCCACTTTAAAGGCGGTGCCTTTGCCCGGTGTACTTTCCACGGAGATGAAACCATTCTGCAGTTCTATCAATTGTTTAACGATGGTAAGCCCGAGGCCCGTACCGCCGTATTTGCGGGTGGTAGAGGCTTCCGCCTGGTTGAACCGGTCGAAGATACTGTCCAGCTGGGCAGCTTCGATGCCAATACCGGTGTCTCTCACGGTGAAGAGTAAACGAACATTTTTATCCTCCGACCATGTCCTGGTCACGTAAATATTCACTTCGCCTTCAGCGGTAAATTTGATCGCGTTGCTGGTGAGGTTGACCAGCACCTGTGTGAGACGCATGACATCGCCGTAGAGAATGTCCGGCACTTCTTCCTGTATGCTGATATTAAGTTGCAGTGCTTTTTCCTCGGCTTTGGCGCGGAAGAGGGTGTCGATGGAATGGAGTACGCCGCGGAGACTGAAAGAAGTGGCTTCAATGCGCATCATGCCGGACTCTATTTTGGAGATGTCCAGGATATCGTTGATGATTTCGAGGAGATTACGACCGGCGCCGGAGATAGCGTTAACGTATTCTCTTGATTTGTCATTCAGTGGCTGGGCCTGCAGCAGGTGCGTGAAGCCGAGCACGGCATTCATAGGCGTGCGGATCTCATGGCTCATATTGGCGAGGAACTGGTCTTTTACGGCGGCCAGGTTTTTCTCCTGGCGCTGCGATTCATCCAGTGCTTCAATGAGCTGCTCCTGGCGGTGGATGCGGCTGGTGATATAGAGGAATGCCAGCAGGCTGGTGAGGCAGGCAAAGAGCACCAGCACGGTGCCCCAGCTTTGTGCTTTCTGTCCGCTCGTATCAATGAGGCGGGTGGTGCGGTTCACTTCTGTCTGCCGCGTGGTGTCCAGCTGATGGAGGATGCTGGTGATGGCTTCTCCCAGCCTTTTGCCCCGCTGGTTGTTGATCATTTTCTCGGCGGCGCTTTTCCCGCTGCTGTAAAAGGTATCGAGTATCAGCAGGTTAAAGCTGTTCTTCTCATCCACCAGGTAGTTGAGCTGGGTGAGCAGTTTTTCGGTGCTGTCATTTTTAACGATCTTATTGATTTCCTTCAGGTCAGATTTAATGATGGCGATTTCCACCTCAATGCCGGTGATATGCGTGGTGTCGCGGGAGATGACGGCCCCGCGCACTTTGCTGTCTGTTTTGGCGAGGGAGGTTTGCAGCTTCTGGATCTCGTTTTTTACGTTGAGTTCCTGTAGCAGCTGTTCATTACCGGAAATAAGCTTCCGGATATTCCTGGCCGAATTGAACTGCAATACCACGAATAAAATCATTCCTGTGATAAACAGGCCTAACAGGTAATATTTTATTCTTTTCGGCTGCATGACATTATTAACGCTGATGAAGGAAAGGCGGTTCAAAATACGATAATAAAGGTCGGCGTATTTAATTTATGGTTCAACGGGCAATAGGTATCGGTCAAAACGGGGAAATGGTCGTTCAACTGTTAAAGAAAGTTTAATTTATTATTGAGGGTCGCTTTGTAGGTGTCTGCTACCGGGATGGCATTTTTCAGGATGATGATATTACCGTCTTCTATGCTTTCTATTTTGTCCAGCGCCACCATATAGGAGCGGTGTACGCGCATAAATTTATTGGCCGGCAATTTTTCTTCCAGTGCTTTGAGCGTGGTATGGATGGCGTGGAATTTCTGCGCGGTGTACAGCTTTACATAATCGCCCATGGCTTCGAGGAAGAGGATATCTTCAGTCCGTATTTTTTTGAGGATGCCATTATCGCGGATAAAAACGAACTCGGTATCGGACACCTGTATCTCGCGGTGGTGGCTGTCGATGATTTCGCGGGCTTTTTCGATAGCCTGGATGAAACGCGCCGGGCTGACCGGTTTGATGAGATAATCAGCCACGTTCAGCTCGAAAGCTTCTACTGCATAGTCTTTGTTGACCGTCGTGAAAATAATCAGGGGCCGCTTTTTACCCAGGTTGCGGGTCAGTTCGAGACCACTCATGCCCGGCATTTCGATATCGAGCAGGAGCAGGTCGATTTTTTCCTTCCGGATAAGGTTGTAAGCCTCCATGGCGCTGCTGCACTCGCCGGTCACATGCAGCTGTTCCACATGGCTGGCCAGCTGTTTCATGGCTGTGCGGGCGAGTTTATTATCGTCTACTATCAGGCAGTTCATGCGGCTAATTTAGGAACAAATGATAATATAAAATCATCCGCTCTGCAATGGGAGCGCAGTTTTTTTCGCCTGGTTTTGTTGTATATTCCGGGAACAAATTCCTATGGTATGATGAAAGCTTTTCTCTTATCCGGTTTGCTGCTGTGGGTGATGACTACCGTTAATGCCCAAATCCCCACAGCCGCCGATTTTCCAAAGTTGCACTGGCTGGAAGGTACCTGGATAAAAAAGGTATCCAGGCCTGGCAGGACAGGGTTGGAGCAATGGGAACAGACTTCCGCTGCAGCAATGAAAGGCATCGGCGTCACCATGAAGGATAACGACACCCTCTTTAAAGAAGGGCTGCAACTGCTGGTGAAAGATAATGCATTGTATTATGTAGCCGACGTGGCCGAAAATAAAGGGCTTGTCTGGTTTAAAATTACGGCCATCGCTGCCGGTGGCTTTACCTGTGAAAACCCGGCGCATGATTTCCCCCAAAAGATCGTGTATCAAAAGACGGATGAACAACTGAAGGTGACCATTTCCGGTGAGGGCAAGTCCATCGATTTTTTCTTCGGCAAGAAGCCCTGATTATTTCCAGTGCGTATCGGCCAGGTGGCGCAGCAAACCGGTGAACAGCTTTAAATGTCCCGGTTGTACGAAAGCGTGAAACTGGTCATGGGTGGTATGAAAACCCATATAAAAGAGCCACCATCCGAGCGAGATGAAAGGGATTGCTTCCAGCTCTCTTTCATTCAGCGGGCGATGTTCACGGTAGGCGTCCAGCAGCAGGTGGTACTGCCGGTCGGCTTCCTCCTGCGTCATTCTTTTGGTGTACACCTCCAGCGCGAGGTACTGCCAGAAGGAAGCGATATCATTGGCCAGCCAGCCATATCCCATAAAGTCAAAGTCAAACAACGTGATGCCGTTAGTATCGAAATGCATGTTTTTCGGAAGGAAGTCAAAGTGGCAATATCCCATTGACAAACCTTTCGTGGCAGACAGTTTTGCCGCGGCGGTGGCAGCGGCCTGCTGCAACCACGTATAATCTGCTGCGTTATTGGCAAAAAAAGGCTGCAGCTGGGCAAGCGGGCGGACGAACATACTGTCTTCATTAAACGTCCACCTGGTTTTTCCGGCGCCGAAGGCAGCGGATACCTGGTGAAAGCGTGCCATTTCCCTGCCCAGCAGGTATAACTGCTGATCGTTTAACATCCTCACCGGGTGCCCGGGAGCGTAGCTGAACAGCACTGCACATCTTTCTCCTTCCACGGCGTTCAGCCGCTGGACCGTTTCTCCGGCTTTATCCTGCAGGGGGTGGGACACAGATACTTCCGCGGCTTTCAGTGCCTGCAGCAGGGCTACTTCTTCCTGTATCTGCGGGAGGCTGCGGTGAGAGGAGCGGTACACCCGTAGTATAAAACGGTCGCCCGGTGACTGGACCAGATAAGTGTCGCCTACGCCGCGCACCAGCAGCTCACACTGTACGTTTTTCAGCGCGTATTTTTCGGAAAGGAAAGCTGATAAGGCAGTGGGGCAGAGGGTGGAATAAGTGGCGGGAAAAACAGTTCTCATGCTGTAAAGATATCCATCTTCTACGGATGGAGGGTAAAAAACAGATAACATATTTGACAAATAAATAATTATATATAATTACATATATTTGAAATATATAATTAATAAGAAGATGATGTCCTATATCAGATCAGTTGTTTGTTGGTGCATATTTTTCATTCCTGCGGGCCTGTGGGCACAGGTACCTGTTGTGACGCTGGGGCCCGCCGTGGCAGAGCCGTTGGACGGATGGGACAAACTCATGCAGTTAAAAAACGGGCATACCTTCTGGTTACATTTCTCCAAAAAGGAGGGGTTGCGGGTAACGGTGTACAACCCTCAACGGGAACAGGTAGCGGCCGATGCTGTGGCAGGCAGCCTGTGGAACGCGGCAGACCTGGAGTCCACCGAAATTGACGGTATTTATGAAATCAACGGTCAGCCGGTGATTTTCCTGCAGCAGCTGGTGAAATATGTTCCGGTGTTTTTCAGGCTGGTGCTGGACCCGCAAACGGGCAAACTACTGCGGGAGGACAGGCTGGGGGAGCTGCCCACGGTGCAGCACCGCAGCGTGTATGTCCAGGAAAACCTGGCATCGCATGATTGTTACGTGGAGAAAGACCCTGACAGCGATTACTATGCTGTGGCGTTTTTCAACGGCGGGGAAATACAGCGCAACGACAGCATCCGGGAGCGCATCCGTGTCATGCATTTCTCTCCGGACCATGAGCTGATCAATACCGGGCTTTATTATCTGCCGGATACGGCGTATAGCTATTTCAGTTACATCAGCCTGTCGGTGCATGGTAAAGAGAAAGTGTATATGAGTACCGTAGGGTTTAATGCGAAAAGGAAGGGAAACGAGCCCTGGTCGAAGGTCATTTTTTCAGCGTTGTCGCCCGATTCCGCTACATTCGCCCACCACGTGCTTGACTATACGGCCAACTTCGGCGATGTGAGCGGGTATCAGCAGTTCCTGCCGGCACGCAATGAAGTGAAGCTGATGCTCTACGTGCCCGGACAACGGGCGGACGGCAGCAGTGGCATTTTCCTCAATACCCTGCTGGCTTCGGGTAAACCGCGAAAACATCAGCAGTTGTCTTTTCCTGAGCTGGGCAAAAATGTACAGATCAACCTTGGTTACAAAGAAGATTATAAGGGCGTGCCGCAGCGGGTGTACTGGCATGGTGACGGCAGCGGTACGTTGTTGCTGGAAGCCCTTACCCGCTACAAACAAGGCAATACACAGATCAACAAGCTACATACCAACATGGGCGATATAGCAGTGGCTTTGCTGGACAGCAGCGGGAGGGAGAATGAAACGATGGCGGTTTCCAAATACCAGTCCATCACCGGTGTATGTGAACCTTTTTCCCTGCACCGCAGAATGAAGAGTGAATGGGTGTTTCGTAACAAGATTGCCGCGCTGAATACCAACACCTACCTGTCTTACGACTATGTCAATATTCCCAACGCTACCTTTGTGCTATTCAACGATTATCTGCAATACCTGGAAACCGGCGGACAGGATAAAGTGAAGAAGCCGCTGAAGTACGCAGCAGACGCTAACTTTGTATGTTACCGTTTTTACAACGGTAAGATGGAGCGGCTTTTCCTGTTCGGGGCGCCGGAAGTAACGAAAGGGTATTACTGTATGATGGGGGCTTCCTGTTATGACGTGACACAACGTGTATACGCTACCGTGATGATCAGCCGTAAGGGCACGGAGAAAAAAGCGGCAGTGGCATGGATACAGTTTTAAACGTCCGCCGGCGTATAACCGGCAGCAAGGGTGCCGAGCCGGAACTGGTTGACCGCATTATGCGCCAGCCGGGTAGGTTCGGGCAACCGGTATTTCCGGACACATTGTTCCACCAGTGAGAGGCTGCCTTCCACATCGATGAGATGGCCGGGGGAGACGAAGATGGGTTTTACTTTTTGTTTGCTGCGCAGCACCGTGCCGATAACGACGCCTTGTTTGTCGGTGAGCGGGGTGTGTGCGCCTTTCTCTTCCCCGGGTTCCTTATAGGTGCCGTACAATTTTTTCTTGGCGCTGCCAACAGTCACCTGGCCGGCCAGCACTCCGAAATGGGAGGCGATACCCATGCGTCGCGGGTGGGCAATACCATGGCCGTCCACCACCAGCACGTCCGGTTTCTGTGGCAGTTGCTGCCAGGCGTCCAGCAGGGCCGGTACTTCGCGGAAAGCCAGAAATCCGGGCACATAAGGAAAAGTGACCTCTTTCACAACAAGGCTATAGCCCACTGGCTCCAGGCTGGGGAACCGCATCAGTACGATACCCGCATAAACGGTGGTGCTAAACTTATTAAAAGAGATGTCCGCTCCGGCAATCAGTTGTATTTTCCCGTTAAAAGGAGCGGTGACAACCTGATGGCGCATCTCCTGCTGTAACAGGGTGGCTTCGGGTACGCTAAGGGTGTTGTAATCTTTCATGGATATCCGCTGTTGCTTCAGAATAAAGATAATTGTTCTCCGTCTTTCGGCGGAGCAGCTTTCCCGAATACGGTACGGCCGCCGTACTTCCACGAGTCCTGTTTTTCCCGTTCTATCACCTTTTCGAAATTGGCGTTGGGCTCAAAATCCTGCTCTATGCGCTGCGCTAACGTCGACAACTTGCGGATAGCCTCCTGTTTGTCGGTATGGCCTATTTTCGCTTTGTTCAGCGCGTCCCGCAGCGTCTCGATCGTTTCGTCATAGATGCGGGTGGGCACGGGAAACGGGTGTCCGTCTTTTCCGCCATGCGCAAAAGAAAACCGTGCCGGGTCTTCAAAGCGGGAGGGGGTGCCGTGTATTATTTCACTGACCAGGGTGAGGGACTGCAGGGTGCGGGGCCCCACACCTTCCAGCATCAGGAGGGATTCGAAGTTGACGGGATGCACCTCATGCGCCAGCGCCAGCACGCTGCCGAGGCGTTTGAGATTGACATTTTCCGCGCGTACCTCGTGATGGGAGGGCATCACCAGGTTGCGTATTTCGGGCAACAGGTGTGCAGGTTTTTCCTCCAGCAGTTGCAGGATACCGGTTTTGGTAGCTGCTGCCTGCGTATCGGTGAGATTGAGGATCATGCCCTGGTTGCGGCCGTAGATAAAGGTATGCGGTGCTTCGGTATAAGAAGTGAAAGCCGAGGAGTGCCAGTGGTAGCGGCGCGCCATGCTGCTGGCGTCGTTCATGCCCTGTTGCACCACAGCCCAGTCGCCATTGGTCGATAAAACGAAGGAATGCAGGTATAGCTGGAAGCCGTCCTGGATGGCGGTGTTATCTACTTTGGCGGTGAGTTTGCTGCTGTGCACCAGCTGATCGCCGGGGAGGCCGGTTTTATCGGCGATGCGCATCAGTTCGGCCGGTGTTTCCCTGCTGTGCCGGCCTTTGCCGCCGCAGATATAAATACCCAGTTCCTCCGAACGTGGATTGACCGCCTTTTTCAGGGCGCCCATCACGCTGGTGGTAATGCCGGAAGAGTGCCAGTCCATGCCCAGCACACATCCCAGCGCCTGAAACCAGCAGGGGTCGCTCAGCCGCCTTATCACTTCACTTTTTCCGTAATCTGTCACAATAGCCTCTACAATGGCGCCACCCAGGAGGGCCATCCGTTTGGCCAGCCAGGGCGGTACGTGACCATAATGTAGCGGCATGTCTGCATAAGAGGGCATGGTAGGGTTACAGTGGGTTTAGTTGTACCTGAAATTGTGATATATGTTTGTTCTGTAGCAAAAATTCATCTAATCGTTCCATTTTGCTACGGTTTCCACGGACTGTGTAATTGACTTCGATCAGTTCTCCTTTGCGGGCGGTTTGCATCCGCTTGTATTTTAATCCAAAAGTATTGAGGATATGCTCAACGTCTACCTGTGGAAATTTCTCTTCATGAAAATAGATCGTGTAGTAACGTTTGTCATTGACTTCCGCAATACTTCTTTCCGTGAACTCCATCAGGATAAGCACGATCAAAGCGCCTGCCAGTCCGCCTATTGCCAGCACATACTGGCTCATGCCGATGGCCATGCCGAGGGCCGCGGCTATCCAGATGGAGGCGGCAGTGGTAATGCCATCGATGGTAAAATCATTTTTGAAAATCACGCCCGCGCCAATAAAACCGACACCGGTGAGGATGTTGGATGCTACACGGTCGGAGCTGTTAGGGTAGCCCAGTTCAGCAGACAGGATCGTGAAGATGGTACTGCTAAGGCAGATGAGGGTCATGGTACGCATGCCTGCCGCCTTTCTTTTGTATTCCCGCTCCAGCCCCAGGATAGCGCCGATCAGCAGGGCGATGCATACTTTCAGGATCTGGTCTTCCTCTATTGTTTGTAACAGATGTTTCATATCGAAAAGGGGAAATATACCCTTACAAATGTAAGGGTTGGCACAATTCTTTCCTGCATCTACCTGATTAAGAACAATAAATACCTGCCATATGAAGCCTTTCGTATATAAATTTTTTATGGTGACTTGCGTTACAGGAATCCTTTGTATCCTTTTGTTTGCCTGTAACAGCAGTAAGGAGGCTTCCCGCGAAGCAGATTCAGCTGCGGTAACCGTACCCAGGGTAGACAGCACCAGTGTCATGCCAGTGGACAGCACCATGACCAAACCGGATACTTCACGCCAGTAAAGCCTTTAAAGGGATGAAATTTGTTTATACCATGTAACTGTTTATTTCACCCTTTAAACACTGGACCATGAAAGTATCTCACCTGCTGTTAGCTGCCGGCATCGCTGTGGCTATGTTGACGGCCTGCGGCAATGGCGCACAAAACAACAATCAGGATTCGATGAACCTGAACAGCAGCGGCACTACAGACACAGCCGCTATCATTCCGGACACTGCGCCGGCCGCACAAATTCCTCCGGGAGCCATTAATCCGGGCGAAGATTCAGCCCGCTTTGGTACCGGCGCCGGAGATTCCTCCAGAAATCCAGGGCACAAATCACAATAACCTGTAGCCCTACTGATGCCTTACTACGGAATAAAAATTGCTTTTATCCGAAGTAAGGCATTCCTTTATACAATATATTTGCCGGTATATCGTCCCCATTAACAAAGTATATATCCTAATGCAAAATGAAACCACTGCCGCCGTCCCGGCTCCCAAACCTAGTCTGAAATGGACATCCCTTAAAAAAACCTTTCGTTTGTTCCGTTATGTAAAACCCTATTGGGTTGAATTCGCCCTGGGGTTCGTCTTTTTGCTGATCTCCAGCCTGGCAGGGCTGGCGTTTCCCCGTCTGTTGGGCGACCTGGTTGATCCCAAAAGTGTCACAGACCTTCTCCATGGCTTCAACAGAGCAGGGCTGCTGTTGGTGGCAGTCCTGATAGGACAGGCCATCTTTTCTTTTTTCCGCACCATCCTGTTTGTGAACGTCACTGAAAAAACACTGGCGGCGCTGCGGCAGCATGTGTACAGTCATATGATCCGGCTGCCGATGCGATTTTTCCTGGAAAGAAGGGTGGGAGAGTTAAGCAGCCGTATTTCCTCCGATATCACCCTGTTGCAGGACACCTTCACCACCACGCTGGCAGAGTTTATCCGACAGATGGTGATCATCATCGGTGGCGTGATCATTCTGCTGATCACCTCATGGCAACTGACCGCCTTTATGCTGGCCATTCTGCCCGTGATGATGGTGGCTGCCGTTTTCTTCGGTAAGTTCATCCGGCAGTTCTCCAAACAGGTACAAACGCAGGTGGCAGCGGCCAACACGGTGGTGGAAGAAACGCTGCAGGGGATTGTGAACGTGAAGGCTTTCGCCAATGAGTTTTTTGAGATAGCCCGGTACCGGCAGCGTACCAATGAGGCAGCCCGCATCGGCATGAAAAGCGGTAAATACCGCGGAGCCTTCTCTTCCTTTATTATTCTCGGTATTTTCGGCGCCCTGGTGGCGGTGATCTGGAGAGGGGTGTCAATGGGCATGAGCACGCCCGAGCTGCTGTCATTTATCCTGTATTCGGTATTTATTGGCGGTTCTATCGCAGGGCTGGCGGAGATATATACCAGCCTGCAGAAAAGCATCGGCGCTACGGAAAATCTTCTTGAAATACTGGATGAACCGGAAGAGGCGATTACGGAAGTTGTGCAGATAGCGCCGGGCGAGCAGCTGGAGGGACAGATCTCTTTCCGTAATATCTCTTTCCATTATCCATCCCGGCCCGACCTGACCATTCTTGAAAATATTTCCTTTGAGGTGGAGGAAGACCAGAAAGTGGCGCTGGTAGGCCCCAGCGGCGCAGGTAAGAGCACTATCGTGTCGCTGTTGCTGCGGTTGTACGATCCGGTGGAAGGCCGCATATTATACGATGGCAAACCGGGTGCTTCCATACCCCTGTCGGTACTTCGCTCTCAGATGGCGGTAGTGCCACAGGACGTGTTCCTTTTCGGAGGCACCATCCGTGAGAATATTGCTTATGGCAAGCCGGATGCAACAGACGGGGAAATAGAGGCGGCTGCCCGCCAGGCCAACGCCTGGGAGTTTATCAAACATTTCCCGCTCGGCCTGGAGACGGTCGTAGGGGAACGGGGCATTCAGCTGTCCGGTGGTCAGCGTCAGCGTATCGCTATCGCAAGGGCGGTACTTAAAAATCCGCGTATCCTGATCCTCGACGAGGCTACCTCCGCATTGGATTCTGAATCGGAAAGACTGGTACAGGACGCGCTGGATAAACTAATGGAAGGACGTACCTCCATTGTCATTGCGCATCGCCTGTCTACCATCCGGCAGGCAGATAAAATCATTGTGCTGGACAAAGGGCACATCGTGGAGCAAGGTACCCACGCGGAACTGATAGGGGTAGACGGAGGGCTGTACCGTATGTTGAGCGAGATGCAGTTCAGCCACTAGCGGGCTACATATAAGGTTTCATTTCTTCATCGATGTCCTTGCGGAGGTCCATCAGTTTTTTAGCATAACTCTCCATACTGATCTCATTGGCCGTACGTGGTGTCCATTTAGGCACCGGTATGGTTTTACCGTTATCGTCTACTGCAGCGAACACCATTACACAGTGTGTGGTTTTCTGTTTGTGCTGTTGCCGCGGATTGCCGGCAAAAACATCAATGGAGATATGCATGCTGGTGTTACCGGTATAGATGATGGTAGCGGTAATTTCCACCAGGTCGCCGATGGCAATCGGTTTGAAAAAGCGGATGCCGCCTACATATACGGTAACTGCATATTGCCCGCTCCAATTGGCGGCACAGGTATAACCCGCCTGGTCTATCCATTTCATCACGGAGCCGCCGTGAACTTTACCGCCAAAGTTAACGTCAGAAGGTTCGGCGAGGAAACGCAGGGTAATGGTATGATAAATAGAGTCCATGTAAAGTTGTTTGTAGCACGAATGTAATAAGTTCACGCAAAGGCGCAAAGCAGCAAAGCATGCAAAGATTTTTTTAAGACTAATAAGAAAGCAAAGGAGCGAAGATCCATCTGGATAGATCTTCGCTCCTTTGCTTTCTTTGTTTCTTATTATTCCCTTTGCGGGCTTTGCTGCTTTGCTTCTTTGCGTGAGCTACTCGCCTTTGTCGACGCCGCCCATCTCGTTGTTATTGTCTTTACCGGACCTGTTGTTTTTTCGTTTGAACAGGTTGTAGTCCATTTTTCCGAAGCGCCAGGTGGCATTGAGGCGAAGCTCGCGGGTAAGGCGTTTACGGTAGTTCTCTGTTTCAGAGAAGGCCGTGCTGGTATAGCTGAGGTTACGGTCTGAGTTAAAGATGTCGTTCAGCGTGAGGGAAATGGACAGTGCTTTATTTTTCAGCATATCTTTTTTAATACCTGCGTCAATGGAGTACTGGGGTTTTCTTTCGCCCTGCGGCAGGATCTGGCGGGATTCGTATTCGCCGGTGATCTGCAGGGTAAGGTTCCAGGGCAGTTTGGTATTGCTGTTGAGTTTCCCGAACCATGTAAAGCCGGAGTTACTGAAATTATTCTCCTGGTTGGCGGCACTGATTTTTGTCTGTGCCAGGTTGACGTTAGCGGTAAGGTCCCAGTCTTTGGTGAGCTGGCTTCTTACGGTAAACTCAGCGCCAAAGGAGTTGCGGGTGCTGGCGTTGATCGGGTAAGACAGCAGCACTCTTTGCGTTTGTCCGTTCAGGTTAAGGGTGGTATCTACATAAAAGTCAGTGATGGCATTATCGGTATTGCGGTAGTACAATGATACCAGTACGTTGTGTTTATGTGCGATGTCTTTCAGGTAAGACAGCTCAAAGGAATTGGTGAATTCCGGGCGCAGGTCCGGGTTGCCGCGGCTGGCATTCTGTCCGCTGTACTCGATGGTGGGCAGCAGATCGCGGAACCAGGGGCGGCGTATACGGCGGCTGTAGTTGAGTTGCAGCTCATGATCGCCTTTAAATTTCTGGGACAGGAACACGCTGGGGAAAAGGCTGATCGGGTAGTTGATCTTGTAGGAAGCCTTGTCGCCGAAGCGGGTTTCACCGGAATAGTTGGACTGCTCCGCTCTCAGGCCTGCCTGGTATCCGAAGTTGCCCTGGGCGCCGCTATAGCTGACATAGCCAGCGTTGATCTGCTCCTGGTAGTGGTAGCTGTTGGACAACGCGGAGTCGATGGTGAACGTACCGCTGGGGTAGTTCTGCCCGTAGGTGTTGGTAAAGTTGTCGAACTTACGGATGTTGGTGCGCAGGCCCATTTCGATTTTCGATTTATCTGAGAAGGGGCGTACATAGTCCACCTGTCCGGTGAGATAAGTCGTTTTACCTTCTCCGTTGCCATAGCGGTATTGCGGCTTTACCGGGCTGTTGATGGTATCGCCTTTCAGGTTATAGTATTGCAGCGAATATTCGGAGCTGTTGTCGCCCGTGGCACGGTTGTAGGTGAGGTCTGCCGTCAGTTCTTCGCCTTCGCGTGCAAAGGTGTGTTTATAGCCCAGCTGGGTGGAGTAGTTGCGGAACCCGTTTTTGCTGTTGTTGATGCCGGTACCGTAACGGACCAGCTCCCGGTGAATGTCAAATTCGTTCTGGGTCTGATCGTTGTAACGGTTGAAGTTGCCGCCGGTGATACCCTGGGAAATGGTGAGGGTGTTACGGTTGTCCATGAACCAGTCCACGCCGATACGGCCGTTCTGGAAGTTGCGGTAAAAATCCCCGTCCTGCAGCTGATCGATGTAATTGGTGGTGTCTGACAGGATATTTTTCCTGGAGAGACGGCTGGTCATAGGGGATTTACGGTTACGGGTGCCGTAGTTGATGAAGAAGTTGAATTTATCCTGGCGCAGGTTGAAATCGATGCCTGTGTTGGTGCTGCCCAGAGAGGACACGCCGCCGCTGAGCTGTCCGTTGACCCCTGCTTTTTTATTTTTTTTCAGGACGATGTTTAAGATACCGCTCATCCCTTCTGCATCGTATTTGGCCGACGGATTGGTCACCACTTCGATATTGGCGATGGCGTCTGCCGGGATCTGGTCCAGCGTGAGGGTGGTGGGTCGCCCGTCCACGAAGATGGTGGGGGCGCCGTTGCGTACGCTCACATTACCGTCTATGTCCACACTGACAGAAGGCACCTGTTTCAGTACGTCCGTGGCCGTGCCGCCGATACTGGCGAGGTTCTTTTCCACGTTGAACACCCTTTTGTCAATAGCCATGGTAAAGGCTGGTTTCTCACCTACTACATTGACAGCGGCGAGTGACTTTACATTAGGGCGAAGTTTAATATTGCCTGCATCGAGCGTGGTGCTTTTGGCGTTGAGCTGTGCTGGTTTATAGAAAACTTCATAGCCGATGAAGTTTATTTTCAGGATATATTTTCCGAGCGCGAGGTTTTCGAAGTTAAAATCACCGTTGGGTTTGGAAAGCATACCGGTGAGCACGGAGGAATCCGGGCGCAGCAGGGCCACAGAAGCATATTCTACCGGTTTTCCTGTTTGTGCGTCGAGCAGTTTTCCGTAGATATTTCCGGCATTGCCAGCAGGCGGTTTGTTACCGTGCTGTTGTGCCGTTAATGTCAGGTTAAACAAGAACATCCATCCTGTCAATAGCAATACAACTTTTCTCATAATTTCTTTTACTAGCGTCCAACAATTTATAGCGGCGGTAAATTTAGTTGTAATGGCGGAAGAAAAACGTTTTTTTAGGATGAAAGGTGTGTCAGAATCCACCACAGTAACATGTTCTGACCTCGGGATCTTACAGAATTCTTTACAGGTAATGGTTTTACAAAGGGTGTGCCTGAAAATCCACGAGTGTTAAATAGTGTTAAGCTCTCGCAAAGCGGCATAAGACCTGTGCTTTTTTGGTAAGAACGCAAAGCATAAAAAGATATCGGTAAGCTTACAAAGAAATAACAAGCGATCTCCGGTTCTTTGCGTTCTTACCAAAAAAACGCAGGTCTTATATTCATCTTTGCGAGAAAATGATTTCAATGGTAACAGATAGCTACGTATCTTTACAGCCAGCTGTTGCGTTATTTTAATTTTTTTATATGCATAAGGATTACCGACCGGACTGGGATATTTACACGTGCCATATTGAAGAAAGTCCAGCAGTAATAGGCCTTGACCTTGATCTGAGACGATTTGCACCATTGAAGGAGAAGCCGAATGCGATATATATTACGGTATACCTGAACAATCCACGGGAAGACGGATTTCCACAGAACGATGAATTCGCCATTATGGGCGAGATAGAGGACAGCCTGGTAGAACAGCTAACAACCAATCTGGACGCACATTTTGTGGGCCGTACTTTTTCCAATGGTGTACGCGACTTTTATTTTTATACAGGCGACCTGTTGCTGCATGATAAATTCATTGCGGATGCAATGATCAGGTTCCCGGACTACCGTTATGACTACGGGGTAAAGGAAGATAATAACTGGGAGCTCTATTTCGACTTCCTGTTTCCCGACGTGTATGAATTTCAGCGTATTCAAAACAGGAAAGTATTGCGGATGCTGCGTCAGCATGGCGACATGTCAGAGCGGGAGCGTCCTATTGAGCACTGGATTCATTTCAGAACAGAAGAAGACAAGGCTACCTACTGGGAGCATATCCGTGAGAACGGTTTTGAGATTGCCCATGACATGAAGAATGACAATCCTGAATTTCCGTTCAAATTATGTGTGTCGCGGTCAGACAAGGCCAGCGAAGCCACGATAGACAGTGTGGTCATGACCCTTTGGGAATTGGCCCAACAGGTGAACGCAGAATATGACGGCTGGGAGACCAGCATCGTAAAATAACAAAAGCAGGGACCTTGTGGTCCCTGTTTTTTTTGTTTACTTCCTGAGCAGTCCTGACAACAGAGAGATGAGGAACAGCACCAGGAAAATAAAGAACAGTATTTTGGCTATGGAGGCGGCGCCGGCGGCGATTCCGCCGAACCCGAAGATCGCTGCCACAATAGCCACAATAAAGAATATCAATGCCCAACGTAACATAGCAGAAGGTTTTAAGGTGAACAATATATAATACTGGTTGCAATAAGCTTTCTTATCTGCTCTGCTTCATTCAATTATTATTCCGGTCCAGTACAATAATTGCATTACACGCAATCCCATTTTTTTTTAATATACTTGTCACCTTCGAGTAACCTTTGAGGACGGAACTAAAAATATTAGCTGCTATTTCTGTTACCTGCTGGCTCCTTTGCTGGTGCCAGCTGACGTTTGCCCAGGATAAGCCCGTGACTGACACGGTCCCGAAGCGGGGTAACGGCCTGATGAAAAAGATCGGAGAATACCGTGATTCACTGCGGAATAAAGAATACCGCCAGTCTTTTATTCGCCGTATTACCAGGCAGGATGTGGAAACGTCCGACGAGAATCTTGACAGCGTCATCACCAAAAGTGAGGCATATTTTACCCCCTTTGTGGGAAAAGTCATCAGGAACATCTACTACCGGAAGGTGAAGGTGTTCGGTCCCCGGAATATCAACGATACTACGTTCACCACCAGCATGAAGCTGATTCACCTGGCCAACCGCCTGCATTTTGATTCCCGGGAATGGGTGATCCGCCAGTCGCTGTTTTTCAGGGAGGGGACCCGTGTAGACCCTTACGAGCTGGCCGATAACGAACGTTACCTGCGTAACCGTCCCTTTTTCTCCGATGCCCGTATTCACGTGCGGAACGCCAACCCGGACTCCGATTCGGTGGATGTGGAGGTGATCACCAAAGATGTATTTGAATATGGTGTAGACCTGTCGCAGTTCAGCGCTACCAATATCAAGACCAGGGTGTCGAACAATAACCTGCTGGGCGCCGGCCAGGGACTACAGCTGGGGTTTCAGTGGCGCAGCGACTACACGCCCACCTGGAATACAGAAGCCCGTTACACCAAATACAATCTCCTGGGCTCTTTCGTGGATGTAGGCGTCGGGTACTCTACCCTTAACAATACTACGCCGCTGGATACCAACGTATATGAAGGTACGATCTATGTAACTTTCAACCGGCCACTGTACCGTAACGCGGCAAAATGGGTGGGAGGCCTGACGCTGGCCAATAACTGGTCAATCAACATCCTTGGCAGGGAAAAACAGACGATCGACAGCCTGCTATACCGCGATTACCGCTATACCGTTATTGACGGTTGGGCAGGCTATAACTTCATCAACAATTATGAACATAACGGAACTATAGGCCATAAGCCCAATTTCGCGGTGTTGTTCCGGCATTTTAACCTTAACTTCTCCAGAACGCCTGACCAGGTGCAGTTTAAAGAAGACCCGGTATATAACGATCATCGCTATTACCTGCTGGAATTCCAGGTGTACCGGCTGGACTATTTTAAGACCCGCCAGTTCTTCGGCTTTGGCAGAACGGAGGATATTCCGCTGGGTTATAACCTGAAGGCGGCCACAGGCTGGGAGACCTGGAAGGACCGGCGCCGGCTTTATACCGGCCTGGAGGCCCAGAAATACTGGACTACGAGGAGGCAGGGCCTCTTTAATACGTCCGCCGGCGTTAGCACCTTCTGGCAGGGCGGCAAACTGGAAGATGCCGTTATTCATGCCCGGGCGGAATATTACAGCCGGTTGTTCTCTATCAGAAAGGCCCGCTTCCGCCAGTTCCTCAATTTAGACTACCTGGAAAGTCCCAACCCGTTTTTCTACAAACCGCTTAATATCAACAACGACAACGGTATCTGGGGATACAGATACACCAAACTGAATGGTTACCAGCGCCTGAATTTCGGTTCTGAAACCGTTTATTACAGTCCGCTCCGGTTTCTCGGTTTTAAGTTCAACTTCTTCGCTTCCCTGCAGGCCGCTATGGTTACCGCCAAAGATGACAACCTGTTCAGTAACCCTGTTTATATGGGCATTGGTGGTGGTTTCCGTGTGAAGAACGAAAACCTTTCGCTCAATACCATCAAGGTGTCGGGATATTATTTCCCGAACGCGCCCCCACTGCAGCCGAAGAGTTTGTTGGAGATCACCACCATTGTTGATTTCAGGTTTGACATCTCGGCATTGAAAGCCCCTTCTTTCCTGAATTTTTTCTAATGACTGTTTAACTGAACAAATGAAGACTATGGAATGGAAAAACAGACTGGCATCATTGCTGGGCATCGATTATCCTTTTGTACAGGCGCCTATGCTGGGTATTACCACACCGGCGATGGTAGCAGCCGTGAGTAATGGCGGCGGGCTTGGGTCGCTGCCGGTGGGGGGACTGCCGCCTGCCAGGGTGGCCGCGTTGATAGCAGAAGTGAAAGCGCTTACCTCCAGACCTTTCGCAGTGAACCTGTTTACCTATGAAGTACCGCCGGCTGACCAACCGGAACGGTTTGACCAGCTGCAGCAGTACCTGCAGCAGCTGTACAGGACAAACGGACTAACGGTGCCTACGGTCGCTTTTGACACGGTAAAAACACATGCTTACCAGGAGCAGTTACCCGTATTACTCGAGGCCGGCATCTCCCTGGTGAGTTTCACATTCGGTATTCCGGACGACGCCAGTATTGCCCTGCTGAAAGCTAAAGGCTGCCTGTTGCTGGGTACCGCCACATCGGTGGAGGAGGCTTTGGCGCTACAGGCAGCCGGTTGCGATGCTGTTGTGGCGCAGGGGATCGAAGCGGGTGGCCACCGGGGTTCCTTTTTACCCGGACCGTTGCCACAGGTAGCTACCATGGCGTTGGTACCGCAGATTATTGACAGGGTAACCGTGCCCGTTATTGCTGCCGGCGGTATCGCCGACGGCCGCAGTGCTGCCGCAGCTTTCTGTCTGGGCGCCAGCGGCGTACAATGTGGCAGCGTATTGCTGAGGAGTCCTGAGAGCGCGGCCACGCCTCATCATAAAGAGAGGGTGGGAGCTGTTACGGAAACAGGCACACGGATTACCCGGGCCTTCTCCGGGCGGTGGGCCAGAGGGATTGCTAATATACTGATGGATGGGATAGAGGCTTCAGGACTGCCGTTGAATGTTTATCCTGTTCAGGATGCGCTGACGCAGGCTGTCCGCAAGGTAGCGAAGGAATTGGATAACCCCGATTTCATTGTTATGTATGCAGGGCAGGCGGCGCAACTGGCGAAACCGCTGCCGGCTGCCGTGATCATGGAAGCGATGCGGACTGCCGCTGAAAAAATATTGTCCGGAATTTTATGGCGTTAAATGCCGGGAGTACGAATGGTACCAGATATGGTAGTTCCGGGGCTGTAGGCCCCGGCCACATTATACCAGGGTATTTGCTCCGGTTATTTTAATAAATCCGCGTGAAAATGCCCGGATAGTCTTTCACGATACCATTTTCGTCAATGGGTAATTCTGCACTGAAGCCGCTGTCACCGTTTTCATAGAGGTACAGCCGGTCCTCCATTTTGGTGTAGTATTGTGTCAGTTTTTGCAGCTCAAACTCCGGTAGTTTGATGTACAACATCTGCAATAGTTTTCTCTCTCCCTGTTCGAACGTCAGCCGGCGTATCGGTAAAGTATTGGTGAAAGGGGTCAGTGAAATATCGATGTCGGTACAGTCGTCAAATGCTTCAATATGGTTACCGTCTTTGTCAAACCAGTGGCCATTCAGGTCTGTGGTCAGCTTTAGCGCCGTGGGCTGAAGGCCGTCCCGCCGGATGTGGAAGGAAGACACTTTCCATTCCGGTGTCACCTCTATTTCGTATTGAATGGAAAATGGTTCTGCGTCTGTGCAGCCGTTGATAATCCCTTTGACCAGGTTGTTGTGTTCCTGTTTTGTCACCGTCAAAAATTCCGTCGCTGGCCATTGGGTGGCCTGCCATACTACTGGTCCCATGATTTATCTTTTTATGATGGATGATTTAATTTGAATGATCACGCTTTTGGAGGCGGGTGTATTGCTTTTGTCGGCAACCGTGTTCACGGGTACGAGCACATTGGTTTCCGGGAAATAGGTAGCGGTGCATCCCACCGGGATATCATATGCCACGATGATAAAGCCGGGTGCTATTCTTTCCGTTTGACCGTGATAGTTATAGAGGTCCACTACCTGTCCGGCTGTAAACCCGCCGCGGGCAATATCTTCCGGGTTCATGAAGATGACGCGCCGTTCATGGTGTACGCCGCGATAGCGGTCGTCCAGCCCGTAGATGGTAGTGTTGAACTGGTCGTGGCTGCGGATGGTCATCATCAGGTATTCCCCCTGGGCCAGCTGCGTGGAGGCAAGGGGAGCCACGTTAAAATTGGCTTTGCCGGTATTGGTATTGAACTGGCCGGTCCTGGAGCCGTTGGGCAGGTAAAAGCCGCCGGGATGGCGTACGCGTTTGTTGTAGTCGTTAAAACCGGGGATGACTTTTTCTATCGCGTCCCTGATATGATCATAGTGTTGCGTGTATTGCTCCCACGGCACTTTGCTCTGTGCTCCGAGGATGGCCCTGGCCATTTCGCAGACGATGGCCGGTTCGCTTTTCAGGTCGGCCGATATGGGACGCAGGTTGCCTTTAGACATCTGCACTACGCCCATGGAGTTTTCACAGGTGACAAACTGGGCCTGCTGTTGTTGTATGTCTTTATCGCTGCGGCCGAGGCAGGGGAGTATGATGGCTTCTCTGCCGTGTACGAGGTGGCTGCGGTTCAGTTTCGTAGATACGTGCACGGTAAGCCGGCAATTACGCAGGGCTTTTGCGGTGTAGGCCGTATCGGGTGTTGCAGAAAGAAAGTTGCCGCCCATGGCGATAAATACTTTGGCATCGCCGCGGTGCATGGCGTGGATGGCGTGCACTACATCGTGGCCGTGTTTGTACGGCGGTTTAAAGCCGTATACTGCCTCCAGTTTTTGCAGCAAGGCATCGCCCGGTTTTTCATAGATGCCCATGGTCCTGTCACCCTGTACGTTACTATGGCCCCGCACCGGGCAGGTACCTGCGCCGGGCTTGCCGATACTGCCTTTAAGCAGTAGCAGGTTGACGACTTCGCGGATGGTGTCAACGGAATTTTTATGCTGGGTAAGTCCCATGGCCCAGCAGGCAACGATCTTTTGTTTATGCATGAGCGCCGCTGCAGCTTCCTGCAGCAGCGCTTCGCTGATACCGCAGGCGGCAGCCAGGACGGGCAGGTTTTGTTGCCGCAGGTGGGCGAGATACTCGTTGTATCCGCTGGTACTGCTATTGATAAATGACTGATCGAATACCGTGCCCGGATGTTTATCTTCTTCTTCCAGCAGCAACAGTGCCAGTGCTTTCAGCAAAGCCATGTCGCCGTTGATTTTTATTTGCAGGAAGATGTCGGTGAGAGGTGTTTTCACCTGGAGGATGCCCTTTATTGTTTGAGGGTTGAGGAAATTGAGCAGCCCTGTTTCCTTCAGGGGGTTGACAGCGATGATAACTGCACCGTTGGCTTTGGCTTTCTGCAGTGCTGTGAGCATACGCGGGTGATTGGTGCCCGGGTTTTGGCCCAGGATGATGATCACTTCCGCCTGATGTACGTCTTCCAGGGTGACGGACCCCTTGCCGATACCTACCGCTTCGCTGAGGGCCACGCCGCTGGACTCGTGGCACATATTGGAGCAGTCCGGCAGGTTGTTGGTGCCATACTCTCTGACCATCAACTGGTAGAGGAAAGCGGCCTCGTTGCTGGTGCGGCCGGAAGTATAAAATACGGCTTCGTCAGGCGTATCGAGCTGTTGCAGGTGCTCCGCAATCTTACGATAAGCGTTATCCCAGGATATGGGCGTGTAGTGTTCGGCGCCGGGGGCGAGGTACATAGGCTGCGCAATCCTCCCTTTTTTGCCGATATCGTAGTCCGAAAGCTGTCCGAGGGAATCTATGCTGTTGGTCGCAAAGAAGGCTGCGTCCAGCTTACGGGTAGTGGCTTCCTCAGCGATGGCTTTGGCGCCGTTTTCACAGTATTCCGCAATCGGAGAGCGTTCGTCGTCAGGGTCCGGCCATGCGCAACCGGGGCAGTCGAAACCGTCTTTCTGGTTCAGTTCCAGCAGGGCTTTCATGGCCCTGAAGGCATTCATGGCTTCCAGCATATGTTTCATACTGGAAACGACCGCCGGAATACCGGCGGCCACTGTGGCCGGTTTAGTGAGCCTGAGGCCGGTGAATTTTACCGGCGTGAACTGTAACCCCGTGGTAGACATGATTATTGCTGATTTCTCTGATTTGGATCTTTGTTTTAATAATGCCTGTTATGTAAGCTATCCATCAGTTATTATGTCAATTAGTGTTTAAATGATTGTTTTAGTTATCGTTTTGTTTTCCTGGCAAGCTACGTTTTTCTCCCGGTTATCAGGAAAATCAATGGTGCCGATCAGCAAAATCAGCGATAATCATGGCCATCACAGTTACGGTTTATGTGTACTGATTATACCGGTCTTCTTTCAAAAAACCGATCAGGGTGATATTCCATTCGGCCGCCATTTTTACGGCCATGCTGGAAGGAGCGCCGATGGCGGCGATGATGGGAATGCCTGCCATAGCGGCTTTCTGTATCAGTTCAAACCCCGCTCTGCCGCTCAGCAGCAGCAGGCTTTGTGAAAGGAGGAGTTGTTGTGTCAGTGCTGCGCCGATGACTTTGTCGACAGCATTATGCCGGCCGATGTCTTCCCGTAACAACAGTATTTCGCCGTTCTCATTTACCAGTGCCGCTGCATGAAGGCCGCCGGTATGCTCAAAGAGCGCCTGCCGCGCCCGCAGCTGTTCCGGAAGTTGTGGAAGCCATTGACCGGGAATGCGCCGGGCAGATTGGCTAACGTTAACGCCTGTATGAATATTTTCGATGGAAGATTTTCCGCACATACCACAGGCGGCAGTAGCCTGAAAATGGCGCTGGCTTTTATCCAGGAAAGGTACCACCTGTTCCCTGAGCGCAACGGTAGCGACGCTGCCACCGGGCGTCTCTGTCAGTGTCACCTGCCGGATGGCGGCCGGACCAGGAATAATCCCTTCGGTAAACAGGAAGCCGGTGGCCAGTTCTTCATCCTGCCCCGGCGTGCGCATGGTCACCGCAATGTTCTGTTGGCGGCGGTTGTGGGTAGGCCCATGCTCCAGTCTTATTTCCAATGGTTCTTCTGCTGCCAGGATATCTTCGGTATCGGTTACTCCTGCGGCGGTGATTTTTTTAATACGGGTATGAACAACAGCATTTGTCATAGTTAAAATTACACTTTCACGATCATCTTACCACTGTTTTGCCCGGAAAATAATCCCAGTAGTGCAGTGGGCAGCTGATCAAACCCTTCGATGACGGTTTCGGTATATTTTATCTTGCCGGCGCGTATCCATTCCCCCAGTTGTTGCATGCCCTCCAGGTAGCGATGGGCATAGTTGCCGATGGTGAAGCCCTGCATCAGGACGCTGAACTTGATGAGCGTAGGTTGTATCCGAGGCCCTATGGGCACTTCAGTGCTATTGTACAAGGCGATTTGCCCGCATACCGGTATCCGGGCAAAAAAATTCAGGTGCTCCATAACGGCGTCTGAAATTTCGCCGCCTACGTTGTCGAAATAGATATCCACGCCGTTGGGGCAGGCGGCGGCCACGGCCTCCGCCAGGTGGGTGTTGCCTTTGTAGTTGATGGCGGCGTCGAAATTAAAATCGCTGGTCAGCAGCTTTACTTTTTCTTCGCCGCCGGCGATGCCTACCACCCGGCATCCCAGTATTTTGGCGATCTGACCGGCTACCAGTCCTACTGCGCCGGCGGCCCCGGAAATCACGACGGTTTCGCCGGCTTTGGGTTTGCCGATGTCCATCAGTCCGAAATAGGCGGTGAGGCCGGGCATGCCCAGCACGCCGAGGTAGTAGCTGGGAGGGATGCTGGCGTCTATCTTCCGGAGATGGTCACCGGAGAAAACGAAACCGGTAGCCCAGGGGAAGAAGTTTTTGCCGCCACCGGGCATGACCAGGTCGCCGGCGGCGAACCGGGTATCTTTGCTCTCCACCACGGTGGCTACGCCACCGCTTTCTATCGGTTGCTGTACTTTAAAGGGAGGGATGTAGGAGCGGGCGTCGCTCATGCGGCCGCGCATGTAGGGATCTACCGAAAAATAAAGCGGCTGGAGCAACACCTCGCCGTTACGCAGGTCAGGAAGCTCCACATCGACAGTTTTAAAGGTATCGGCAGCAGGCAGGCCTTCGGGACGCTCATTTAAAAGGATCTGTTGTATTTTCATAAAAAAGGATTGACGGTATATCTTTCTTAACGGGCAAAAACAACTTTTGTTTAAGCTATTTTGAATATACACCTCCTGATGGGAATTACCGGGTAATAATGTATTTTAGGGCCGTAATTAACCACTAAACCCTAACTGTCTATGCGTTTGGATGATGAAAGATTAAGTGACAATGTCGAGAAGCGTTCCGGAGGCGGAAAGCGCACCTTGATTGGCGGCGGTATCGGCGGCGTCATCGTCATTGTGCTCGCACTGTTGTTTAAACAGGACCCCAACCAGGTAAACCAGGTACTGCAACAGGTGCAGGGCCCGGGCGGCACTGAAAAGGTAGAACAGCTCAGCAAAGAGAATGCTTCTGCCATCGAATTGTTTTCCTCTAAAGTGCTGGCCAGTACGGAAGACGTATGGGCCAATGAATTCAGACGGCTCAATATGGAGTATGAGCGTCCTAAAATGGTGCTGTTTGAGGATGCTACCACCTCTGGCTGTGGCGCTGCCGAATCAGCGATGGGACCCTTCTATTGCCCGGCCGACCGGATGGTGTATCTCGACGCCACCTTCTTTAAGGAACTGGAGGACCGCTTCGGTGTGAAAGGCGATTTCGCCAAAGCTTATGTGATAGCACATGAGGTCGGGCATCATGTACAGAACCTGTTGGGCATCAGCCGCCAGGTACAGGCGATGCGGAGCAGGCTGAGCGAAACGGAATACAATAAATTGTCGGTGAAGCTGGAACTGCAGGCCGATTTTCTGGCAGGATTATGGGCTAACCATGCGCAGCAGATGCGTAACATCCTGGAAGCCGGCGATATTGAATCAGGTCTGAATGCAGCCAGCGCCGTGGGCGATGACAAACTGCAGGAAGCTGCCACCGGCCGCGTAGTGCCCGATGCCTTTACGCATGGCACTTCCCGGCAAAGAATGTTCTGGTTTAAAAAAGGATTCGATTCGGGCGACCTGTCACAGGGAGATACCGGCATCGGATTGGGACAGGCAGGACGATAATTAAAATAGCACATAAAAGCAGATGGCCCGGGACCTACGTTCCGGGCTATCTTGTTATAGTTCCAGCATCTCCCTGGCCAGTGTGAGCATATGTTCATCGCCGGTGTATTTACCTTTTTCATCCGACAGCTTGACCACCGGTGTCCAGCGGGGAGCGTCCTCCGGCCGGGCTTCATACATCTTTACCACAATATTCAGCGGCGTCAGCCCCACATCATTGGTAAAGTTGGTGCCAATGCCAAACGAGATCCCGATTTTTCCCCGGCAGTGAGCCGCTATGGCGGCCACTTTGTCGTAGTTGAGGCCATCGGAGAAGATGATGGTCTTAGAGAGCGGGTTGATACCTTTTTCCTTGTAGTGGAGAATGGTGTCGTCGGCAAACCGGAGCGGGTCGCCACTATCGTGGCGGACGCCGTCAAACAGCTTGGCGAATTTTTTATCGAACTGTTCAAAGAACACCGGTGTGGTATAGGTGTCGGACAGAGCAATGCCCAGATCGCCGCGGTACACCTGGACCCAGTGCTCCAGCCCCAGCATATTAGCCATTTTAAAACCGTATTTGGCGGCATGGAACATGAACCACTCGTGGGCATGGGTGCCTACCGGTTTTACGCCATTGCGCATGGCCAGGTGCACATTGCTGGTGCCAATGAAAGTATGGCCGCCGTACTCGCGGAGGGTCTGTACCACCAACTTCTGCACGGCCAGGGAATGCCTGCGCCGGGTGCCGAAATCGGCGATGGTAATATTCAGTTCTTTGTATTGTTCTATTTTGGCACGGGTGATAGCCATCACTTCTTCGTCCGGTACCCGCTGCTGCCCGGTGGCTTCGTAGTAGAGCTCACAAATGAGCGACATCAGCGGCACCTCCCAGAGGATAGTACGGTACCAGTGGCCGTCGGCATGTACCTCCAGCTGGTCGCCATGCTGGGTGATATGTATTTCAGAAGGGTTGTAGCGGTAACCCTGCAGGAAATCAAGGTAAGTTGGGTCCAGATAAGGACAGGTAACGGAGAGGAATTCTTTTTCCTCCTGGCTGAGTTGCAGGTACTGCATATCGTCTACCGCCTGCCGCAACAGTTTGTCGAAGCCCGGCGGGAAAGCATGATGGCCGCGGTTGATGAATTTATAACGGGCACGCGCCTTCGGAAACAGCTTGATCACGCAGTGCTGCATGGTGAACTTGTAGAAATCGTTGTCCAGGATGGAATTCAGCTTCATAGACTGCGGTTTAATTAACAATTATACCATATTTTTGCGCTTATCATCATATCCAATTAATAATAATGAAACAGATTAAAGTAAAGTTTGCACTTAACCCGCAAGAAACCGTTTTGTTCAAAGTAGACGGCTCGTACCTCAAAAGCAAATGGCAGGCAAAACCCGGAGCCCTGTGCCTGACCAACGAAAGGATTGTTGTAGAAGGCAAATCGATGACTGCATTTTTATTGTTTGGCGTCATCGGCTGGTTGCTGACCCGGAAAAAAGTCATTAAAGAATTCCCATTGACGGATATTACCAACTTCAGCAGGGGCAAACAAGGCTTCAATAAAAAAGTGGCGGTGTTTGAACTGCTGGACGGCTCCACGATACGTATGGCCATCACCGGTAAATGGGAAGTTTTTGAAGCGGCTTATCACAAAGCGATGCTGGACGTAAAACCGCTGTTCTCCATTAACTGATCTACAATTTAGTACCACAATATTTACAGTAGTCCGCATTCGCATCGTGGCCTTCACGCATGCAATGCGGACATATACGTTGATCCACCTCGTTTTTGTCCCGCAGCCTGCTCATTTCCACCGTTACAATCCCCGTAGGCACCGCAATGATAGCATAGCCCATAATCATGATCAGGGCCGAAAATGCCTGTCCCAAAGGGGTGATGGGCGCAATGTCGCCATAACCCACCGTGGTGAGGGTCACTACCGCCCAGTAAACGCTGACAGGGATGCTGGTGAAACCCGAATTATGCCCCGATTCTATCACATACATCAGGGAGCCGAGTACTACTGTCAACAGCAGGATAAAGAAAAGGAAGACGGCAATTTTGCGGCGGCTGTGTTCCAGCGCCAGTGCCAGTTGTCTGCTTTCATTGAGAAAAGGCACCAGTTTAAAGATCCGGAAGATCCGCATCAGCCGCAGTATCCGGATGGTGAGCAGGAAATGGGCGCCTCCGAAGAGAAACTCCACGTAGGTAGGTAAGATGCAGAGCAGGTCTATCAGACCGTAGAAGCTGGTGATATAGGCTTTGGGGCGGTAGCTGCACCATATCCTGAACAGGTATTCCAGGGTGAAAAGGATGGTAAACACCCATTCCAGCAGGGTGAACAGCCGTTCGTACCGCTGTTGTACGCTGACCACACTTTCCAGCATCACCACAGCTACGCTGAGCAGGATCATTGCCAGCAGGGCGATGTCAAACCCGCGGCCAGCAGGTGTGTCCGCCTCAAAAATAATGTTATGCCAGCGTTGCTGAAAAGGGGAGAGTGTTCTCCGGTCTTGTTTTGCCATGCGGTGATATTGTGTTGCGAAAATACGAAAGTTACCCCTCAGCTGACAGAGAAGGTGCTGCCGTAGCAAATAAGGCCGGCTTTACGGGCCAGGTTGCGGGAGGCGTTGTTGCTCCACGAGGTGCTGTAGAGGGGCAACGCACCCATATCGCGCACCATGACGGCCCAAAGGGCCAGTGCAGCGGCGGCGTAACCTTTACCCCGGAAAGGTGCCAGCGTATCGATGCCGGCTTCGTGGGCAGCGGTGGTGATGCGTACGCTGCGGCATACGGATACTACCTGTCCGTTTTGCACCACTGCGGCGCAGGGTTGTACAATATCCAGTTCCTGCGCCAGCCACGGAAATTCAGGACCTATCATTGGTATATGCTCCGTTGTTAGGTGAATAGCGGGCGTAGCGGCTGTGAAAGTGGCGGGAACAAGAAAAGAGGGTCCGGCTTCCCATTGATCACTTTGCAGTAACTGCTGGTATGGCGTAGCCTGCAGCGGTGCGCCGTCGGGCGCGCCTGCAGTGGCTTCGGGAATTGCCACGGTTTCCAGGGCCTGTACCAGCGCTTCGGGTACATCTTCCCGGTATCTGCGGACAGGCGTGCTTGTTACAGGAACACCCAAAAAGAACCGGGGAGCAGGGCCTCGGTCAGGCCAGGGTTCATTGGCCTGCAGCATCCTGCCCGTGGTGTTATAGGTGAACAGTACGGCGGCATGCAGTTGCATCAGCGTTTCCGTTGTCGGGTTATGCATGGAATTCATTACCGCAAGTTATCCTAATTATTTATCTTCCGGAAAATTGTATCAGGCTATGCATAAAACAAAGTGCCTGCTGGCGGGACTATTACTCGCCGCCTGTGTTATAGTGGCTCAGAACAGGCAGACCGGTCATCCGGCGATAAGAAAAGCGGTTCGGGAGATCAACCGCGATACTGCGTTGAAGCAGGTAACGCTCACCAACGAGGAGTGGATGACGGAAATGCCGGACGGCGGTGGCAGCCTGACCGGCTACTATAAAAACAAAACGCTGGTGAAAGCAGTTCGCTGGATCGGCTATTCCAGCGGGGTGGAAGTGGTGGAGTTTTACTTTAAGAACAACGAACTGCTGTTTGTATATGAGCAGTCAGACCTGTTCTTTTATGATGAAAAGAAAGGGGAGCTCCGCACAGACTCTCTTGAGCGGAACTTCGAAGGGCGCTATTATTTTTCCGGTAAAAAGATGATCGATTATACGACGTTGGGGCATAACCGTTTTGAAGACGATTCGCTGGACGCAGGGAAGATATGGCCGAAGGAAGCGGCCACCTGCAGGCATTTGCTGGCCCGCAAGGTGGCGCGGTAGTTATAGCAGGATGTCTATGTCTGCTGACGTGAAATACCGGGGAACTTCATGTCCGGAAACTACCACGCCGTACCGTAGTTTCAACGGAAGGATGAATTGCAACGGGATACGGGCCCAGCTTTTCATATTTTCCACGTTAATGTTTAACAGTGATGATAATTGTATGCCGAGAGAGGGCACAAAAACAAAGGTGGTGCGGCTGGAGGTGAACTGTGCGCCGGCTTCCACGTAAGTATATAACCCGATGAATCGTTTGTTGCTCACCCAGTAGTCAAAGTTTCCTTTAATGCCAGCCCTTACCTGCTGCGCTGTCGTAGTGGACTTTTCCGCGTTTCTGTCTTTGAGGCTGGCGAAGCTGCCGGACACCGTATAGCCGAGCCAGTAGTCCATCAGGCCTTTTTTGCCGCCGTCGCTGTTGTAGTCAAAATGTTTGAGGAAGTTGCCTGCATTGATCCTTATTTCCGGGCCCTGTATATAATGACCGATGAAGGCGGGGCCGCTGGTGAGGCCTATCACAAAGGAGTTGCCCACCCTGCTGCGAACAAAATCGCGGTAGCGTAGCGGTGCGTTGGCTTGTCGCATGGCGGCGGTGATGGTACCGGGATGATCGAACAGCGGGTTCATATCGGAGCGGTAGGGAATGGGTACCCAGGTGAGGCTGGGAATATGGCGGATCAGGTACAACGGCTGATCGGCCCTGTTGTCGGGAATTCTGTCCAGGAAAGGCGTGAAGGCTGTTCCTGCCGCGCCGCGCTGAAAGGCCTCGCTGAGGTCTTGCAGGGATAATGTTACAGCATGAATGATCCGTTCTGCTTCGGGGGTAAAAGTAGCGTAACGTATATCCTTCAGCGTAGTGTCTTTCTGCCAGCTATGGTGTGGATTGTTGAACTGGCCGTCGCCATAGGCATGCCAGATTTCGCCTTTGCGGTTTACTACCGTGGCGCCGTTGGCGCTGTAAAAGTCGTGCAGTGATTTGTTGTTGGTGATGGATTCAAATACGGTACGGTTTACCACCAGGTGTCCCGCGGAGAAAGCGTCTTCCAGGAAATGGTCTGCGAACGCGTTGAATAACATAGCATACAACAGCAGCTGCCGGGAAGCTGCCTCGTTTTGCCGGGACAGGAATCCGCTTTGTTCCGCCAGGTCTATGGCCAGCACATGCAGCGTAACATACATGTTGATGGCGTTGGTGCGTCCCAGCTTTTTAAAGATGCTGTCCACCAGTGCCGGTTTTTCGCAGAGGCGGACAGACGCTTTGCTGAAATGCCGTAGCTGCTCGGGAAAACCTTTACG
Source organism: Chitinophaga eiseniae (assembly GCF_900167135.1). Taxonomy (GTDB): domain Bacteria; phylum Bacteroidota; class Bacteroidia; order Chitinophagales; family Chitinophagaceae; genus Chitinophaga; species Chitinophaga eiseniae. The sequence goes on from NZ_FUWZ01000006.1 coordinate 196,795, forward strand.
GTATTCATAAAAATGGGAGAGGTTCACCGCCGCTTTCAGGGCATAGCTGAAATCCAGTTTGGAGAGCTTTGCATCCGGCGCTGCCGTGTAGCCCATTTCAATATATTGATCATGCAACCGGATGATCTGTTCCATTACGGAATGCTGATAGTGCAACTGCTCCTCCAGTAACAACGGGTTGCGTTCGTGATCGCCGCTGAGGCCGTTCAATATGCCATAGGAGATACTGCTTTGGCCCGGTCCTGAAAAGGCGCCAAAATAATAGCGGCCTTTTTCGTCGCTGCGGATGTCCAGGTAATGTAACAATTGTGCTTTGTTGTTTTCAGGCAGCGACCGGAGAAAACGAAGGAAGGCTGCGTCGCCGATCAGTTTATGCTCCCCATAGTTGTAGGCAAAAGAGCGTCCGGTGAAAATGGTCAATGTAATGGCAATAATGAATAGTCCCTTCATATGTTGGGTTGTAGTTCACAGATAGTTGTTTGGAGACAGTTAAAGGGACGAGGCTTAAAGTAAAGGTATTTTAAGGGGATGGCAATGGAAAAGAAGCAACAATTATCAACTACGGGAAAAATCCCGGTATAGCCGTGGCGGACCGTACGTGTGGCCCTGCAAAATAAACGCAGGTGTTTCCTCTTTCCCTTCGCGGGCACCAATTGTTAAAATCTTCTCCCAGCATGGTAGTTGTTATAAAAAATAGTACATTTGACCTAAAATAAAAAACGATGAACGAGTATACTACCATGAACGAAGAGGAAGATGATAAGAAGTCTTTTATTCAACGCCTGAGGGACAGTGTATTGCCGATTAAACCGGAGGATTCCGTTCTGAAGAAAGTGATGAAACAGCTTGGCTTTGGGGTTTTTCTGGGTGTAGCAGGCGTGGTAACAGCCCTGTTGGCGATTGCGGTATCATTCGCCTTGTGATATGAAACGACTGTTGTACCTATCCGGCATCAGCGCCTTTTTTTGGCTGGCGGTGCACATCGCGCGATGGTGGGGGCAGCCGCTGCCTTATGTCAACGGGCACCTCACCGACCTGGTGGTGGTACCCCTGATAGCGCAGGTGTGCCTGGTGGTGGTACGGCGCTGGATGATACAACGGGAGGATTACTGGTTGCCGCTGGGATATGTGCTGTTTATTGCGGTGTATGTATCAGTCGTATTTGAAGGGGTTATGCCCCTGTTTTCTGCCCGTTACACCGGCGATTGGCTGGATGTGGCCGCCTATTTTGCGGGGGCTGCAGGTTATTACGGCTGGCAGCGCTGGCCGGCGACCATGCCGGCAGGATAACGGCCAGGGATATATGTAAATCAACGCTGTTCCTTGTCCGGCCCGCTGAACAAGGAACAGCGCGATCTGTGGATCAACCATGCCGGCCTACGGTGTAACCGCCCGGTACCGTATGGAAAGCGATGTTGAGCTTATTCCACGTACCGATCATGGCTACTGAGAGTGCAATGTCAGCAATCTGTGATTTGCTGAAATGCTGCGCCAGTTCGTTGTAAATCTCCTCCTCCATTTGATTGGCATTTAGCGCTTCTGCAAAAGCCAATGCCGCTCTTTCCGCTTCAGAATAATAGGGGCATTCCCGCCACGCCGGCAGAGAATATAGTCGCTGCGGATTTTCTCCATGATGAACGGCATCTTTATAATGCATGTCCAGGCAATAGGCGCAGCCATTGATCTGGGACATACGGGTGTTGATCAGTTCGTGCAACTTGGGGTCCAGCCCCTGGCGCAGATAAGCACCGGTTTTAAACAGCCCGTCCATAAATCCTTTGTTTACATCTTCGAAAGAAATTCTTGCTTCCATTTTTTATCGTTTTAATTTTGAATAATATTGTTTTGATAAGATGACAACCTGATATTTCCATTTAGGACATGAATTTTAAATAATTTTTAATTTTATTTAAAATCAATTGATTTTGTTTTATTTAGATGTTGTCAGGCGATAAAATCAATATAGATGAAAGCTATACATGCAGACACAAAGGAGTTGCTTTTCAGCCTGACAGAGGCGTCGTCGGTTGCTTTTTCGCAACCGTTGCAGCTGGCAGAGTATGTGGTGTTGTTTGTTCCCGCAGGGAAAGGTGTATTTCATGCGGACTTTACCACTTTTACTTTCAGCGGGCCGGTATTGTTGTTTGCCACGCCGTTTCAGCTGCTGCGCCTTGAGACAAAAGAGGAGGTGCCTTTTTCGTTGCTGCGTTTTCATGGCGACTTTTATTGCATAGAGCACCATCGCGCGGAAGTGGCCTGTAACGGATTGTTGTTTAACAACATTTATCAGCAACCTTTTGTGCAGCTTTCTTCAGCGGAAGCGCGCGACTTTTCCCAGCTGATAGCCCAGCTACAGGCGGAATTTAAACAGCCGGAACCTTCAGGCATTGTACTCAAAGCTTATCTGCAGCTATTGCTGGCCAAATCCAGCGCTATCAAACTGAAGACGCTGGCAGCCGGCCAAGATGGTCCTCCGGCGGATGAACAAATGGAGCAGTTCCGGCAACTGCTGGACCAGCACTATCTCACCCTGCATAAACCCGCAGACTATGCTGAACTGCTGGCGGTTTCGCCCAACCACTTCACTAAAAAATGTAACCGCTATTTTGGAAAATCACCTTCCCGCCTGATCCAGGACCGGCTGGTGCTGGAAGCCAAAAAACAGCTACACCTCACCCGTAAGAGCGTCAAGGAAATCGCCCATGCGCTGCGGTTCGATGACGAGTTTTATTTCAGCCGCTTTTTTAAAAAACATACCGGCGTGTCGCCGCAGACGTTCCGTCGCCGTACCGGCATTTCCATCGTGGCAGATTTGTCCATGCAATAGCATTTTCCCTCCATGGTCTGCCGCCAGCGCCCGGTTTACATTTGTATCGTCATATATTCTTCAACGAACAAATGAAAACCATGAACAAAATCCTGCATGCCATCGTTCATCTTGACCGGCCGGGGAAAAAGGTAGTGCGCTGGGGCATCGTTATCGTCTTTGTCTGGATAGGCGCCTTAAAATTCGTGACCTATGAAGCGGATGGCATCGTCCCTTTTGTGGCCAATAGCCCTTTTATGTCTTTCTTTTACAGTACGCCCGGCGAGTATAAGCCCCATATGAATAAGGAAGGGGAACTGATTGCAGCCAACCACACCTGGCATGAGAACAACAACACCTACGGGTTTTCACGGGGCCTGGGGATTTTCCTGATCACACTGGGCGTTCTGCTGGCCATATACCGCATCTCGCCGCTCGCCAGTATCGTCGGCAGTGCATTGGTATTTATCATGTCGTTAGGCACCTTATCATTTTTAATCACCACGCCGGAAACATGGGTACCGCATCTTACAGACCATCACTGGGGGTTCCCTTATCTCTCCGGTCGTGGGAGAATGGTACTGAAAGATGTTGTGATCATGGGCGGCGCATTGATCACCATGAGCGAATCCGCTGGTATTTATCTGCAGCGTAAGCGCCCCCGGTAATTTCCTGCTGACGGTTTTTTGGTATCTTTGCTGGCTGCCCCAAAGCAGCCAGCTATGCAACTCCAGATAATTGACGTATATGCGAAAACGATATCCTGGCGCCGGAACGATCTGGTAGACTGGGCTTCGGGAGAAAAGATTGATGGCGCCGGCGAATGGCCGGAGCAGCAGTTACACTACGCCTATGACTTCGATGCAGCCATCACTTCCGCCGATGGACAATATGCGTTGCTTTTTGCAAAGCAAGGCACGAAAGGCCTGCTGCTGAAAAATGGTCAGATGCTCCGGGAAGTGAACCGCTCTTACTATCAGGCAGGGGTATACGAATATCCCGCGGTTTTCTTTGCGGCGCCCAACGGCAGAACTTACCTCGCTCATTGTCCGCAAGCATACTGCCAGCTTGACTTTGAAGATGTGGAAACGGGAGAGGTGATCACACGTGTCGAGGGCCGCAATCCCGATGATTATTTTTATTCCCGCCTGGAGGTCAGTGACAACAACCAATGGCTGATCAGCAAGGGTTGGGTATGGCATCCCTGGGATATGGTGGCGGCGTTCAATATCGAAGCCTGTATACAAAACCCGCTACTGCTGGACAACGCCCGGAAAAATCCGGATGTAAATGCCGAAGTAGGCGTGGCGGGCTTTATCAATGATCATGAAGTGCTGATAGGCGCCATTGGAGAAGGGGAACTGATGGACGATGAAGCGGAAAATGCGGATGCGCTGCGGCCTGGTCAACTGGCCATCTGGAATCTGGAAACAAATCAGCTGTCGGCGCCTGTGACTGTCAGGGGAGTGTTTGGCAATATCTTTCCTATAGACGACACTTATACCTGGGACCTGGCAGGATTTCCCCGTATCATCAACTACCGCACGGGGGAGGTCGTAGACCAGTTGTCCGAATTGCCGGTGACTGCACAGGTATCGTCAATTATCCACCATATCGAGGCGCCGCAGATTGCCTGTCACCGCGGGCGGAACAAGATCGCGGTGGTAATGAAAGACCGGAAGGTAGGGTTATTGACCCGCTGATGGTCGCGGTGACCTGTCGATAACGACTTTATACCGGAATGCCCGCCAGTGTGTTATGTGTCACCCACACAAAAAGTGCTCTCGTTTTTGACAGCTGGTCCCGATGGCCGTCGGTTGGTTCATGGGTAAGCTGGCGGAGATCTCCATAGTAGGAGATGGTCCTGGCGAGGCTGTCTGTAGTGGTGAAATCTTTTACAGGTAAGGTGGCCTGCGCAATGGAAAGGCAGGGTAACAGCAGTAAGGGAAGCAGTGATCGGCCGTACATAGGTATAACGTTTGGCGGCTACACGAAGAACCTTTATTAACCTTTGCAAGGTACGGAATTGGATAAGGCAAAGAAATAAAAAAAGAGCAACTCTTTGCGGGGCCGCAAAAAAGTGTCTAACTTTTTTGAGGTCCTGCATTTAAAGCTACTCTTCTTTTATAGTGACAAGGCGCGTAGTTATGGTTTGTAAACGATGCGGTAGATGGTGCCCATCTTATCATCTGATACGTACAGGGAACCATCGGGGCCCTGGGCGAGGCCGCAGGGGCGGTGTGCAGCGTCACCGGGAGCGGCGATGTTTTCTTTGCCGGCAAAGCCTTTGGCGAATACTTCCCATTTACCGGAAGGGGCGCCGTCTTTAAACGGCACAAAAGCCACGAAGAAACCTTGTTGCGGTTCCGGAGCTCTGTTCCAGGAGCCGTGGAAGGCGATGAACGCACCGTTTTTATAACGTTCGGGGAACATGCTGCCGGTATAGAACAAGAGGGCATTAGGCGCCAGGTGACCGGGGAAGGTGGCTACCGGGTCGTCATATTTGTCGGTGACCGCTTTCTTGCCATCGCCGCCGTATTCCGGGCAAACGATTTTTTTCTGCTGCACCTGGTCGTAGTAGATATAAGGCCAGCCTGCGTTGGAGCCGTCATGCAGTTTGTACATGGTTTCGGCAGGCAGTTCAGCGGATTGTTTGGCGTCGTATAGTTCCGGGAAGAAGTCGTGCAGGTTGTCACGGCCGTGCTGCATCACAAACAGGGCGTTGGCCTGGCTGTTCCAGTCGAGGCCCACCACGTTACGCAGGCCGGTAGCATAACGTTTACCGTTATGGTATCCCTGGTTCAGTTCATTGGCTTTGAATAGCCATATGCCGCCGGCGGAATCCAGCAGGGGGCAGGGTTGCATGCCCGGTGATCCTTTGGTGCGGTCTTTCTCCTGGCAGGCGTTGGAGGGAGCGCCGATGTTCACATAGAGGTTGCCGTTATTGTCCAGGGCAATAGATTTTGAATTGTGCTGACCGCGGTCTATCAGGCCGCTGACGATCGTGTCCGGATGATGCGGGTCAGCAACTTCCTGCTGCTCGTTCAGCTTGTAGCGGAATACGCTGGTGTTGGAGGATGCGTACAGGTAGCCGTCTTTAACGGCGATACCGGTGCCGCCGTAAGGTGCAAATGCCGAGCGTTCGTCTGCACGGCCGTCGCCGTTTTTATCTTTCAGTACCACGATGGCGTTACCGTTGATCGGGTTTTCCAGCTTTACATACACTATCCCGTTCGGGCTGACGGTCAGATGCCGGGCATTGCCTGTGCTATCGGCAAAACGAAGTGCGCCAAAGCCCTGCGGCAGTTCCAGGCCTACATTCCCGGTGTCGGCGGCCGGCTCATTAGGCGTCTCTTTGACAGGGTTGTTGTTACAGCTGTGGAGCACCAGCATGGCAGACGGTAATAAAAGGCCCAGGGCTACTGTCCTGAAAACCTGCTTGTTTGACCGTATGGGCCATAATCCTGTTTTCATAGTATTGTGTTTAGTGCTGAATAATTTTATTTTTCCTATATCCGTAAGCGTTGAGGGCCGTAAAAAGTACGAAATTAATGGAAGATGCAGAAAAAAATATGACGCACGGAGAAGGCTCCGCAAGAGGCAGGGGACATTGGCAGAACGGCATTGTCAGGCAGGTGTCTGAAAACGGGGCAGGTGCGCGGACAAGGCCTGATAGAGTTCGTTGAAATGTACCGGCTTCGAAATATAGGCACTGGCGCCTGCGCGTAACAGCTCTTCTTTTACAGAGACAAAAGCGTCTCCCGATACTATCAGTACGGGTATGTCTTTCAGAAAACTGTCGCGGCGCAGTTGCCACAGCAGTTCCTGGCCACTCATACCGGACATGTGAAGGTCGGTGATAATAATGTCCGGACGCTCCAGCCGTATCCGGTGCAGCGCAGCTTCGCCGTCGTGGCAAAGGGAGGGAATGATGCCCATATGGGCCAGGATTTTGGTGAGCAGCGCACTGCTGACAGGGTCGTCTTCTATGACCAGCGCTGTTGCTCCCGGAAATACATTCCGCCGGTAATGTTGTTTGATGGGGGTATGACTGCTTCCCCGGGCTGTTTCCAGCGGCAGCGTGAAAGCAATAATGGTATGGGTGCTCATCTCGTCCGGTTCTATGTAGATACGGCCACCCAGCAGGGTGACGAGGTGTTTGGTGATAGACAGTCCCAGCCCGGTAGCCTCGGTGATCTGGTTACGCTCAGATACAAAGGCTTCAAAGATATGCTGCGCCTTTTCAGGGTGAATAATGCCTTCATTGATGACCCGACAGAGAATCTGCTGCCCGTGACGTTCGCAGGTGACAGACACGATACTGTTTCCGGTAGCGAATTTCACAGCGTTGGAGAGGAGGTTGTTGATGATTTTTGTGAGAATGATTTTGTCACTGCGGATAATGGCCGGTAGTTGCTGGTCGAAGCTTTCACGAATGATAATGCCCCGCGAGTGCGCTATATAACGGCTGATGGCTGTACAATGCCCTACACACTCTTTCAGGTCCAGCGATTCCCGGATAACGGTATTAAACCTGCCCGCATCGATGCGCGACATGTCCAGCACATTGTTGATGATATTGCGCGCGATATAACAGGCGGAATACAGGTCGTCTATCTCGCGGCGTTCTTCCGTATTCTGCTGGTCGCTTTTACGCAGTTGCAGCAACTGGGCGATACCATAAATAGCGTTGAGGGGTGTACGTAGCTCGTGGTAGGTTTCCCGCAGGAATGTGCTTTTAGCGATGGACGCCTCTTTAGCCTTTCTTTCCGACTGCAGCAGGGCATGGATCTTACCGATATAAAACGACATGACCAGCACCATCATGGTCACGAAGCCCGCGGATGTCAGCAGGTGCATCATATACTCGGCGTTGTCGCTCAGCTGCAGCGGCACAATCACCGGATGCCTGCGGTTGACATGCACCAGCGCTATCAAAGACAGGGTGATCACCAGTGTGGACAATAACACCTTACGCTCCTTGTTAAGAAAAAAGGTACTGCAAAGATGAAAGACAATCACCGCCAGGAAAGCGACTACCAGGTCGGTGGGGATGGCGTCTTCCAGCAGGCAGCTCCAGTACACGGCGAAGATGCCGTGTATCAGCAACATGATCAGGCTGGCCCTGAAATACTGCCGGTAATGATTCAGCAGGATGACTATCATAAAGCCGGCGGCTTCTGTTACCACCGGCACCAGGATAAACGGTGTGGGATGCAATGCATAAAAATAAGAGCCGATGCCCAGTACCATCAGGGTAACGATAAGGGCCAGTGAATTGGAGAGGACCACGGGGCGTCTTTCTTCCGGGCTGGTGAGGCCGGCGGTACCTGCCAGCAGGGGCGCCTTTAAGAGGGTCGTAATGCGGGGTTGGGTGGATGTGTACATGTGACAGCATTAAATAAGATTTTCAATAGTTTTTGAGGGTTTCTTGTTCGTTGTAACGGCGCTGTCGCGCCAATAAGCATGTTTTGTCGGGCTTGGGTTTAAAAGTCTCTTGTCATAAGCTTAAAGTAAACATCATTATAAATCCACTTAAAATTAGGACAGCAGGAGAGAGGTAAAACAGCAGGCGGTGATCATCTCCCTATATTTTTTTAAAAAAAAATTAATGATCAGTTTGTTTCGATTTGTTTTGTTTGTTTTCTTTTTATGTTTTTATTTCTTATTTTTCTAATCATATTCAACCAAAATTGAAAAGCCGAAGACAGGTGGCAATGTGAATTTTACGTTATGAATCGACGTAAGCGTATGATTTTCATTATACCAACTATATTTTCGTCCACCTGAAAAAATTTAAAACCATATGAAACCTATCTGTCACTTTCTTTTTCTATTGTCTTTATTGACATATTGCCTTTTTCTGCAGCCCCTGGCGGCCCAGACCACGCAGGCATCCATACAGGGCACGATTACCGATGAGCGCAAGCAACCGGTGCCCGGTGCTTCGGTGATGATCCGCAACGAATCTACCGGTTTCACCAGCCGGACGGTTTCCAATGCCAAAGGCGACTATGTATTTAAGGAGCTGCCACTCGGAGGACCTTATTCGATTGTGGCGCGTTACCTGGGCTATGAAGAGCTGAAAAAAAACGGTTATAACCTTAACCAGGGCGATGTGATCGGTGTCAGTTTTACATTGGGCTCCAGCGTAAAACAAATAGCGGGTATCACGGTGACGGGCAATGCCAACGCAAAAGGAAAAGTAGAGAACCTCGGCGCTGCGACGTCCGTGTCCCCCAAGCTGATGAACAAAATGCCGGTTAACGGCAGGAATTTCGCCAACCTGATGGACCTCTCCCCATTGAGCAGAGGTGGCAATATTTCCGGTCAGCTGGGCTCGTCCACCAACTTCTCGATCGATGGTATGACGGCCAAGAACCCTACTTCTGCGGGCGCGACTACCAGTCGCAGCGGCGCGCCTTATTCCATTTCCATTGAGGCGGTACGCGAGTTTAAAGTAGTGACCAACCAGTACGATGTGACTTACGGCCGCAGTGGCGGCGGTACGGTAAGCGCCGTGACCAAGTCCGGTACCAACACGCTCACCGGCTTCGTCTTTGGCTTTGGCCGGGCCAACTGGCTGACCAGTAAATACGACATCAAAGGTAACAAACGTGCTAACGACTATTCCACCTATCAGTTTGGTTTCTCGCTGGGTGGCCCGCTCATCAAGGATAAGCTGCACTTTTTCGTTACCTGGGACCGCCAGGTGGACAAGCGATCCCTGGTGATTGCCGATATACAAACTGCGGCTGATGAAGACTTTTTCAAGATCACCCGGGCTAAACTCGATTCAGTGGTGCAAATAGGGCGCGAAAAGTATGGCATTTCACCCACCCAGCGACAGTACGGCTCTTTCGATAAAAAACGTACATCCGATGCCGTATTTCTGCGCCTCGACTGGCAGATCAACAAAAACAACCTGCTGACGATCCGTAACAATCTCACCAATGATAATAACAAGCTGGGACTCGTGGATAACACGCCCATCAATCTTTATGAGTCGACAGGGAATGACTTTAACTTTGACAACAGTTTCCTGGTAACGCTTCGTTCTTCTGTTAATTCCAAATTAACGAACGAACTGAAGGTGCAGCACCTGTACACTTACCAGAGCAGCGAACCAGGCAATCAGCTGCCTGCATCCAATATTCCCAGAGCCATTGTAGAAAATATTTCTTCCGTTACCGCTACCGGTAACCGTTCTACCAACGTTGAGTTCGGAGGTCATCGTTTTGCGCAGGAGTTCTTCAGGAACAACGTTTTTCAACTGGTGAACAATCTCTACTACAATACTAACAGCATCCGCTATACGTTCGGGGTGGACTTCATGTACACACATGCCAGGTCCCTTTACGGCAGTGAAGTGAACGGCCGTTTTCACTATAACACCATTTCCGGGTTAATGGCCAACAAACCTTACAACTTCTATCGGGAGGTGCCGCTGATGGATGATCCCAGCGTGGTGTCCAATATTTTCAACATTGGCTTTTACGGACAATTGCAGACGAAAATCGCCACCGGTATGGAAATTACAGCCGGTCTCCGGGGAGATTACGCACATTATCCTACCTCACCTTTTAACCAGTTGGTGTTTGATGAACTGGGGGTGCGGACGGACCATAAATTGCGCTCCTTTATTATCCAGCCGCGCTTCCAGCTGACCTGGGACGTGCAGGAAAATCACCGCGACTACATTCGTATAGGCGCGGGCGTATTTGCTTCAGACATCAACAACTATGTAGTGATCAATAATCTCACTTTCGATGGCAAACACTTCGGGACAGTGGATGTAAGAGGCGCTGATGTTCCGGCGGCAGACTTCATCGGTTTCCGCGATAACCCCGCGTCAAAACCCACGCTGGCACAATTCCAGTTGCCTACCATCAATACGAACGGCCCTGATGCAAAGGTGCCGGTCGTATATAAAGCCAACATTTCCTATACACGCTTTATTACCGAAAGATTGAGGGCCGGCATTACCGGATACCTCACGCTGGCAAGAAACAACTATTTCTATGTAGACCGTAATATGGCGCAAACACCTTTCTTTACCCTGAAAGACGAAGATAACCGCGGGGTGTTCGTTCCGCTGAATACAATGACCAAAGACGGAATTCCCAACTGGAAAGACGGTCGTATCAGCAAAAACCTGGGCCGTGTGCTGGAACTGAACAGTGACGGAAAGGTAAACCAGATGGCAGTGGTAGTGGATGTGTCCTATAACTATTACAAAGACGGTGAACTGTCCTTCAGTTATACCTGGAATGATACGAAGGACAACACCTCCTTCAATGGAAACGTGGCCAACTCGGCTACGCTTTCCCTGCCCGTGAAAGATGATCCGCGCAACCTAAGTAATATCACCTATTCAGATAACCAGTTCAGGCACAAAGTAGTGTTCTACGCGGTATCGCCCACCTGGAAAGGGTTTAACCTGGGCATCCGTTATTCCGGTATAGGCGGTACCCGTTACAGCCTGTTGTCCGGCGTGAACAGTAACGGCGATTTTGTAAACGGCACCAACGATCTCGCATATATCTTCGATCCCAACAGCAGTGCAGTGCCCAAGAACGTGCGTGACGGCCTGCAGGCAGTGCTGGATAATCCCAAGGCCAGCCCCAGCATCAAGGACTATATCCGCAGGTATGCCGGCAGAATGGCCGAAAGAAACGGTGGTATCAATGGATTCTATGGTACGTTCGACCTGCGGGCAAGTAAGAAGTTCTCTTTCGGAAAAACCAAAAAGCAGGGCTTCGAAGTTTCAGCAGACTTGTTTAACGTAGCCAACGTCTTCAACAAAAAATGGGGAACGTATAAAAACCTGGGTAACCAGGGCCTGTACAAAAGAGAAGGCTTTGACGTGGTTAACCAGCGGTTTAACTACGGTGTGAATACCGATGGGTCCGTAGAGCCCACCGGTAACCCCTTCCAGTTCCAGATCGGTTGTAGATACAGCTTCTAGTCTGTCAAGTATATTGTTGAAAGAAAGGGTTGTTCGGGAACCTCACTGATCTCCGAAAAAAGATCCTGGTTAAATTATCTTGATGTGCCTTTTGCGTGCATTCAGACTGTTTAGCCAGGATCTTAACGTTAAGTTAATATGGAGCGAGTGCGACGGATGTACTTATGATCTATCATTATCACACAGTATCCGCTGTTAGGTTGAAAGATGGTACCAGTATTCGTCTTGACCGATAGGTTTATCCAAAGCCGTAAAAATGTATATGTGATCGTTGCCGGGAGTTTCGGCTAAATGGCTAAATTTGTAAGAGATTAATATAAACAGCTTTGGAAACGACAGCCGAACAATCACTGGACAATCCTGCCTGGAGCGCGCTGACAACCGTGCAGGCTCCTTTAGCGGAAGGTACCGATCACTGTAAACGGTACCGGCAGGAAATTCTCTCTTTTATTGCCTGCGATCATGCAGCCGGTCATTCGCTGGACGAGTTACAGCCATGGATACACGAAGGCGAATCGTTTTACCTGATCGGAGCGTTACCCCCGCTGCCGGCGAACTGGCAGCTGGTACATGAACTGCCCTGTGCGCAGATGGTGCTGCAGGACATGGCTGACGTGCCCGTGAAAACACCGGTGGACATCTCTGTGATGACCGCAGCCGATGGTGCTGATATGTACGACCTGGTGAACCGCGTGCAACCGGGTTATTTCAATCCCGGGACACCGTTGCTCGGCACCTATTACGGCATCCGGCAGGAAGGCCGTCTGGTGGCCATGGCAGGCGAAAGGATGCGCATGAAAGGGTTCTCGGAGCTGAGTGCTATTGTTACCGATCCGGCCTATACCGGCAGAGGGCTTGCGCAACAATTGATTACCCGTTTGTGCCGGCAGCATGCCGGGGAAGGGATTACTTCCATGCTGCACGTGTCTGTGGCCAATGAGCGTGCTATCAGGCTCTATGAGCATATGGGCTTTGCGACCCGCCGCGAAATTGTCTTCAGAAAAATCACCAGGAGATAAGTTACTTTTTGAATGTTGCGGGGTACATCCATGCGCTGACCTGGTAGGGGTACGTCTCGTATATTTTATTGTCTTCCGTAAACGTATAACCCTGTCTGAAATCTTCATAGGCTTTCTGCATGACGGCCTGTGTTTCCACTTTGTGTTGCAGCCGCAGCAGACATTGACGTAGTGCTGCGAGATGGCGTCCTGCTGCTTCGTGGTTAATGCCGGCAGCTGTGCATTGCTACTGTGGGGGAGCAGCCACAGGGCGATAAAGAGGCAACCGATGTATTTCATAAGGTTACTTCCGATAGTGACAGGGAAGTTATCGTATTGCCACGATTTAAAAAAGCCTGCCGATGTATTTTTCACCGGCAGGCTTTTGATATATAGAAGTAATTGATTATTTGACGCCGACCGGTGCACCATAAGCTTCTTCTATTGCTTTAAGGTCCAGCTTTTTCATCTTGAAGATAGCGTTCATCACGCGGCTGAGGCGTTCTTTGTCTTTATCCATGAGCATTTCGCTCACTTGTACCGGTGCTACCTGCCAGGACAGGCCGAATTTATCTTTGAGCCAGCCGCATTGATCAGCTTTGGGGTCGCCGCCGGCACGCAGTTTTTCCCAGTAGTAGTCTATCTCTTCCTGTGATTCACAGTTGACCATAAAGGAGACGGCCTCGTTGAATTTAAAATACGGGCCGCCATTGAGCGCTATAAAATGCTGCCCGTCCAGCGTAAAGTCAACCGTCAGCACAGCGCCGGCCGGCATTCCGTGTATATCGTGACCGGCTTCGGTGTAATGGGTGATGTTGCCTATGGAAGAATTTTTAAAGATAGCCGTATAGAACCTGGCCGCTTCTTCAGCCTGGTTCTCAAACCACAGGTGTGGTGAAATTCTCTGGGTGATGATTTTGTTTGCCATAGTATTTATTTTTTAACAACGAAGGATGGAAGATGTTTGATAACATCCCAAAGGTAAAACGCTCCTGCCGCTCCGCTGGGGGGATGAGGCGACTTTGTAAAGGGGTATTTGCGACATCGGGTGAAAATCTTACTTTAGACGGATGAACTGGCTGCCAACAATATTAGATTAGTCAAGCTCAATAATCATTCATGAAATTCTTACCGATAGAACGTTATACGTTGTTAACCAAACTCTCCCCGGGGGAAATAAAGACACGCCTGGAGGCGAATGTGGAGCCTAAAAGTAACAACCTGCAGATCCGGATCGGGTGGTCTAAACCTAAGGCTGCCAAGCCTTACCAGGGTTCGGTTGGTATGGACGGTTTTTTCATCAGCCGTATTATCAGCTATCGTAATTCCTTTCTGCCGGAGATCAGGGGAGAAGTCAGCCATGAGGTAGTACATACCGCTGTCAGGATCAACATGCAGCTGGCGTTGTTCGTGCGGATATTTATGGCGCTATGGTTTGGGGCTGTGGTGGTGGGCCTGGTGTTGTGCGTAGGAGCGATCATTAATGGAGTCCGTGCGGGAAGTAAATTTGAACCACAGTTACTGGTACCTTTTCCGATGCTGGTATTCGGTTACCTGATGGTGAGGCTGAGCTTCGGGTATGAAGCCAACAAATCCAGAAAGTTCCTGCGCGACCTTCTTCAGGGGTGGGAAGAAGGCCAGGCCTGAGTTGATCAGGAAAGCCCTAAGGCTTCCATGATCAACGGTATTTGTACCAGGAGCCGGTATTGAACAGCAAGGCCTGTTCATCTTCCTGTACCCAGTCCTTTTCAATCAGTTTTTTCAGCCCCATATAGGTGGCGCTGCCTTCGGGCGATAACAATATGCCCTCTGCTTCGGCAATTTCGGAGATGCCGGCTTCCATTTCTTCTTCCGTGACGGTCAGCGCTTTCCCGTCGCTTTGCCGGATTACTTCCTGCATCATGTCTTTTGCAAAAGGCTGTGGAACAGCCAGTCCATAAGCGATGGACGGATAACCGCTGAAGTCATCCGGTAGGTTTCCGTTTTCGATGTACTGTACCATGGGAGCACAATTTTGAGATTGAATAATAATCATTCTGGGCAGCTTACCGGTAATCCACCCCAGCTGCTGCATTTCGCGGAAGGCTTTCCACATGCCTATCAGGCCGGTGCCGCCGCCGGTGGGGTAAATAATCACATCGGGCAACTGCCAGTGCAGCTGTTCGGCGATTTCATAGCCCATCGTTTTTTTTCCTTCCAGACGGTAGGGTTCTTTTAAGGTGGACATATCGAAGCCGCCGGTTTCCTGTACCAGCTGCCGTGCCCTGCGGCCGCAGCTGTCTATCAGTCCGTCGGTGAGCAGCAGTTCTGCCCCGTACAGGCGGCACTCTTCCTGCAGGGTTGCCGGCGTATGCCGCGGCATGATCACCGTCGCTTTCATCCCTGCTTTGGCGCAATAGGCACTTAAGGCGCCGCCTGCGTTCCCGGCGGAGGGGATGATACAATGGCTGACACCCAGTTCCTGTGCTTTGGATACCGCCACGCTGATGCCCCGGGCTTTGAACGAGCCGGTGGGGTTTACGCTTTCATCTTTCAGTAATATCTGTACGCCTGCGCGTGCGCTGAGCGTGTGCAGGGTGGTCAGCGGCGTGCCGCCTTCCCCAAGGCTTACAATATGACGGGGGTCAGCTACCGGCAGCATTTCGCGGTACCGCCAGATGCTGTGGTCCCGGCCTTTCATAAAATCAGGTGCAGGCAGGTCGCAGGTGTAGGCAGCTGTCAGCGGCTGCTGGCAGCAGGTGGCGTACGACTGCAACACGGTGGCGTCGTATAACTTTCCGCAGCGGGGGCACAACAAAGTGGTGAGATGCGATATGTTCTTTTTCGTGAGTGTCATTCCTTGTAAATGTAGGCATGACCTATAACAAACAGATGGTCGATTTTGTTATAACCTATAACTATTGGTTATATATGCTTCTGGCGTAACGGATCAGTTTTTTATTCAGCTCACTGGTCTCGCCTTTCCGCTGAATGAAGTAAAAACTTCTTTCTATGTGAAGTCCCTCAAAAGAAATCTCTGTCAGGTCACCCTGCTTCAGTTCCTTGAACACAGAACGTTTGGGCAGGAATCCGATGCAGCCCGACTCTATCAGGAAGTTCTTCAGCGCCTCAGTGCCACCTAACCGCGCTTTGATCTGTAATTCATCAATGCCGGTCTTGTGTTTCTGCAACGCGTCTTTCAGCGCTTCCAGGGTGCCACTGCCACGTTCCCGCAGGGCAACAGGCATCCGCAATACTTCTTTGAGCGGATAATGTCTCGTTTTGGATAACCCGCTTTTTCTGCCGCAAACGGCAATGACCTGGTCATTGATAAAAGGGTGGTACACCACGTTGGTCAGCTTGCCCCGGCCTTCTATAATACCCAGGTTGATCTCCTGGTTTAATAAGGCCGCCAGCACGATTTCGGCATTACGGTTCAGCAGATTGATCTCCACCTGCGGATACTCCTGCTGAAAGGCAGACAGCACCTTGGGCAGTATGTATAAGGCAACGGTAGTGCTGGCGCCCAGTTTCAGCAAACCCTTGGCCTGGTGCTTGTCACTGAAAGCGGCCATCTCAAACTCTGTATCAGCCTGAATATTAGCGACCTGCAACAGCCGTTTCAGTAAAAAGCTGCCGGCGTCTGTCAGCGATATCTGGATGCCTTTCCGCTCAAATAATCGCGTTCTGTAATATTCTTCCAGGTACTTCACATGTTTGCTGATGGCCGGCTGCGAGATAAACAGGGTCTGGCTGGCCTTGGAGAAACTTTTCTCCCGGGCCACTTCAATAAAAACCTGATGGTGGGTAGAAAGCATAATTAATTACGAATTACGAATTACGAATTACGAATTACGACCGGAGGCTCGTCTTTGTAATTTACAGGAATAGTTGCCGCAGAAAAAAAATAAAAAGAATAAATCGTTTGTTACATTTGGCATATACAAAAAATCTCCCAACATAAGTTTATGTCCACCCAATTCCGGAACGCTGTTCACGCGTTGCCACAGAAGATCGCATCACTCGATCACCTGCGGGCATTCGCTATTTTCTTTGTCTTCTATTATCACTACCGCATTTTTCCGCATCCTGAATGGCTGGACACGCCGGCTCGTTTTGGCTGGACAGGGGTGGACCTGTTTTTCGTCCTTAGCGGTTACCTCATTGCCGGCCAGCTGTTCAGGGAAGTGGCAGATACGGGGACGGTTAAACTGAAACCGTTTTATATCAAACGTTTTTTCCGCATCATTCCACCATACCTGTTAGTACTAACTTTGTATTTTTTTCTACCTGTTTTCAGGGAGAAAGAAATGTTGCCGCCCCTGTGGAAATTTCTTACGTTTACACAGAACTTCGGACTAAACCTCAAAACACACGGTACTTTCTCTCATGCCTGGTCGCTCTGTGTGGAGGAGCAGTTTTACATTTTGTTTCCCTGCCTGCTCTCCCTGTTGCTGTATGTGAAGGCTGGCCGTAAAGCTTTCTGGCTGATACCGGTGCTTTTTGCAGGAGGTTTTCTTTGCCGCTGGTCGATATATACCTGGCAGGTAGCGCCTGCAGGCGACGACCCCAATTTTTGGGTGATCTGGTACCGCGCCATCTATTATCCGGTATACAACCGGCTGGACGGGCTGCTTGCCGGCGTGGCGATAGCCGCGCTGTTTCAGTTCAGACCGTTGGCCAAAGAATGGGTCAATCGTTATGCCAACGGTCTGTTCATCGCAGGTGTGGTATTACTGACTGCTACTTGGTTTGTAACGGAAAACAGTTTTTCTCCGGTATCGACCGTATATGGTTTCCCGTTAGTGTCCGCCGGGTATGGCGCGATCGTCGCAGCGGCGGTCTGTCCCCGTTGCTGGCTATATCGCATCCAATCCCGTGTCACTACGCTGATAGCGGCGCTTTCCTATGCCATCTACCTGAGCCATAAGGGAGTGATACATGTAACGCAGGATCTGCTGGGTGGCCTTGGCATGGCTAAAAACAGCGGCTGGATGATGTTCTGTTGCACGATAACCTGCATCCTGGCGGCGTGGCTGGTCCGCCTGTTGATTGAAAAGCCGGCACTGAAGATACGGGACCGTGTATTAGGGGGTGGCGGCGTGGCCCTGGGTACGCCTTCTTCTCAACAGAAAGCTGCGTGACCCTGTCATCCGGCGATCCTGCCATCCACCAGGTGGATCACCTTGTCAGAACGGCGGGCAAAATCATCATCGTGCGTGACGGTCAGGATGGTTTGTCCCCGTTCCGAAGAAAGCTGACGGAAAAGATCGAACACAATGGCGGCGTTCTGGCTGTCCAGGTTCCCGGTAGGCTCATCGCCCATAATGATCAGCGGTTCGTTGATCAGCGCGCGGGCAATGGCCACCCGCTGCTGTTGTCCGCCGGAGAGCAGGGAAGCCCGCTTGGTGGCCTGCCCATCTACCCCCAGTAACTTTAAAATGTCCATGGCTCTCTGTTCAATCTCGGCGGGGGAGTAGCGCGCCAGTTTCAGCGCCGGTAGCATCACATTGCGGAGCACACTGAATTCGGGCAACAGGTAGTGGAACTGGAATACGAAGCCAATATGATGATTGCGGAAATCCGCCAGCCACCGGTTGCGCTTGCCCTGCATCTCTTCACCGTTGATGCGGATGCTGCCTTCAAAAGCCGTGTCCATGGTGGACAACAGGTACAGCAACGTGGATTTTCCGCTACCGGATTTTCCGGTAATGGAAACAAAATGACCTTTCTCTATATCGAGGCTCACGTCCGTCAGCACCTGCATCCGGGTCGGTTGGTCAAAATATTTATTGATATTCCTTACTTCTATCAGGTTCATGGTTATCCTCTTAAAATCGTGATAGGATCTACACGGGCCGCTTTGCGGGATGGCAGATAACCGGCCAGCGTAGTGGTGAGAATACCGAAGGTGAAGCCGGTCACATAATAGACGGGGCTGAAACTCACGGGTAAATGGTCCAGCGTGATCATCACATCGCTTTTATAAGGCATTTTGGAGATGCCATACGTTGCCAGGAAACCGAACACCAGCCCCATCAGCGCGCCTGTCAGCCCGATAATGAGCGCCTGTATCAGAAATACCCAGCGGATATCGGTATCGGAAAAGCCCATGGCTTTCAGGATGGCGATGTCTTTCATCTTCTCATAAATCATCATGGTGAGAATGTTGAAGATGCCGAATCCTGCTACCAGCAGGATAGTAACGGCTACGCCATATACGATCATTTTGCGAAGGGCGTCGCCCTCCAGCAGCGCGGAGTTGTCCTGTTTCCAGTCGGAGCCGTGGAAGTGGTATTTGGCCTGCAATTCCCCGGACATGGCCGGCGCCAGTTCCATATCGTGCAATTTTATTTTGATGTCGGTAATGTAGGAGGCGGGCACTTCGAGGAAACGCTGCACAGTATTGAGGCTGGCGTAACTCTGTTGTTTGTCGATGTCGGTAAGGCCGGTCTTGAAGATGCCAACTACCTTTACAGAGAAGTTGTTGCCTTTTTCGGTGGTCACTTCCAGCCGGTCGCCGGTTTTAACGTTGAGCCGCCTGGCCAGCCCAACGCCTGTCACGATGCTGTTGGGCAATGTGGAAAGCTCTTTGAAGCTGCCTTCTACCAGTTTTGCCTGTAAGTTGAACAGCGCATTTTCCTGCTCAAAGCGGATACCGTTGATCGTACCATTGATACTGCTGGAGCCAAGCCGGTAAAATACCTGCGAGCTCACGGAGCCGGAAATAGCGGCCACGCGCGGGTCTTTCTGCAGTTCCTGTACTATCTGAGGGCCGTCCTTCAGGCTGAGCAGGATGTCTTTGGGTTTTACATGACTCACGGCGTTGATGGCGTCAGGTTCCGCCCTGTCCAGGATATTGGACGAAGCAGTCTGTATCTCGTTATACAGGCGAAGGTGCGGCGACTGTTCAAACGCTACCGCCTGTACGAAATCGTTGGAGCCCTGTATAAAACTGACCATGAAGATGAACACCGTGATACCAAACGTGACGCCTGCCGTGGCGATCACTGTTTGTTTCAACCGGGCACGCATATGCGTGAAGGCAATGGTCGCTGCCAGTTTGATATTGGTGAATATTTTCATCGTGCTTCTTTTATGGCGATCACATCGCCTGCTTTCAGACCGGATTTGATTTCTACCCAGTCGCCACTGCGGACACCTGTAACCACGGCGCTTTTACGAAGCTCACTGCCTTGCTGCAGGTACACGCTGTCGCCTTTCATCAGGTAATCGGAGGGCACTACCAGTGCGTTGATGCGTTCCCGTATAAGGATATTGGCTTCTACCGACGATTGCGGATAAAAGCGGACAGTGTCCTGCACGGCCGCTTCCACCTGGAAACTGCGGCTTTCCTTTTGCAGCAGGGGAACGATTTTATTGATGGTAGCGGAAAATTGTTTGCCTTTGTAAACATCGGTTTCGAAATATACTTTCTGCCCGGTTTTTATCTTGCTGATATCGCGTTCGTCTACCAGCAGTTCGAGTTTGAACTGTCCGGGGAGCCCGACCATCACCACCGGATCATTGAGTTGCGCCAGCTCACCGGTTTTCAGGTATACTTTGTACACCTGCCCGTTGATAGGGCTTTTCAGCACTTTTCCTTCGCGGCCTTGCGTGCTGGCTGTCAGCTGCTGTCTGGCCTCCAGCAGTTTGCCGGACAGGTTGTTTTGCAGCGTCTGGTACTGGTCCTGTAATGTCTTGTATTCCGTAGCGCTGGTGGCAGCCTGTACCCGGGCCTGTTCTGCGTCTTTTTCAGACACGGCTTTGCTTTGTGCCAGCTCCGTATATCTGTCGGCGTTAAGGGCGTCCTGTTCCTTTTTTGTTTTTGCCAGTGCGATACGGCTTTTCAGTTCTGTGAGCGCGGCGGAATGCTCCTGTGCATCGCTGCCGGCGAGTGCCACCTGCCGTTGCAGGATATCCACCTGTTCCAGCTGACCGGGGGTACCCAGTACGGCCAGGACTTCATTTTGACGGACATTATCGCCTTCTTTCACCAGTACGTTCAGCAGCAGGTCGGCGGAATTGGCTTTCAGGAAATAATAAGCTTCAGGCATGATTTCTCCGGAAGCATATACCGCTTCATTCAACACACGGGACTGCACCGTGTAGGTAGCGGTTTTGGATTTGCAGGCAATGAGCAGCAGCGTCATCCCTGCGATGGAGAGCAATGTTTTCATGCAGATCTTTATTGATGTTGCAGATAGTTAAGTTCAGTGAAGTGTTTGTAAAAGTCGGTGCGGGCATCGTTGAGTTTGACCTGTGCGTCGTAAAGGTCCTGTTGTATCTCTTTCAGCTGTACCATATCAATAATGCCTTTGTTGATCTTTTGCGTGCTCAGGGTTTCATTCTCTTGTGCCAGCAGGATGTTTTCCTTTTGCAACTGTATGTCGGCGGATGCTTTTTCCAGCAGCATTTGCTCCTGTCTGTATTTCTTTTCCTGTTCGGATTCGTATTGTTTGAACCGGCTGGAAGCTGCCTGCCATTGCGCTTTTGCACTACGTGGTTTGGCGGAGAAGTTGGCCCAGGACAACGGGAAACGCAGTTCTACACCGGCGTAGCCTACAGTAAACCAGGGGGAGCGGGTAATGAAATTCAACTGATCGCCAAAGCCCAGTTGCTGGTAAGAACCTTTGAGATGCAGGCTGGGATACCAGGTCGCTTTTGTGTGCTGGTACTGTTGTGCGGCGACCGCCACTTTCAGCTGTTCCGTTTCATAGTCCGGTAGCTGCGAACTGTTGTATTGGCTGATTTCCAGCGGCGGCAACGGGTCGGTGGCTTGTGTGGCCAGCTGGCTGTCCAGCGGAAAGCCCATCCAGAATTTAAGGTCGAGGTATGCTTCCCGGAGAGACACGTCTGCCTGTTGTGCCGCCTGTAGCCTGTTTTTTAACAGGGTGGCGGATTGGTTAAAGGCAATTTTGTCCGTCAGGCCTTTTTCAAATTGTAGTCTGATAAGGTCATGGATCTGCTGGTAATTGCGGTACAACTGCCGGGCTACGGTGAGATAGTCCTGCTGCAGCTGTGCGCTGTAATAGGCCATGCGTACGTTTTTCAGGAGGGACCGTTGCAGGGACCGGTATTCGCTGGCGCCGGACTGCTGTTGCAGCCTGGCCAGTTTGATCTGTTGCCATGTTTTAACGTCTACCAGCGGAAGGGAGGCTTCCGCGCCATAGTTGCCCATCCACGGGGTGCCCATGCGTACCGGTACAAAAGTGCCGGCAGGCTGGCCCGCCAGTTCCCCGGGAAATATCTGTACGGGTATTTTCCAGTAGTTGTTCACAGCTGCGGTGACAGTAATGTCCGGGAGTAGTTTGGCCATAGCGGCCTTGCGGTCCTGCACGGCGGCAGCGACGGTTTGGGCTTTGGCCAGTAATTCCTGATGATGAGTGCCGGCATAGTCGAGGCACTGTTGCAGACTCAGGGTAGTCGTAGGTTGACCGGTGTCTTTTTCAGGCATGGTCTGTCCGTCCGCCACCCGGATATAAGTGGCCAGCAACAGTAAAAGGATACCTGTTTTCATTTTAAGTGATTATGATTCTTTTAGTTCTGAACATAAAGAACCAAGCGCGACAAAAAAAAGCCTTAAGAGCTGGCTTTGTTGAGCGCGATGGTCCGTTTCCATCTCTCGAATATCAACGGCATTTCCACCAGCATCATTTTGTAGAGCATGGACACCTCTTCCAGTTCCTGGTTAAGTTCGTCATCCGTTTGGCGGATGGACCTGATTTCGTCCAGGGTGTGGAAAAACACTTTAATCTTCGCGGTGAAAGTATCCTCGTTGAACATACTAACGACATTCGCGGAGAAATAACGTTTCCGTTGCCCACCCATCGTTTTGGCAGAAATCATTTTTGTTGCTTCAAGCATCTTAATGGCATTGGACACCGCGCTTTTACTCACTCCGAAGTATTCTACGATCTGTTCGAACGTTGCCTGGTGGCCTTCGCATAACAGCAGGTATACATACACCCGTGCTGCTACCGGAGTAAGGCCAAGGTTTTCCATGGCCGTGCTCAGTTTCTCTATTCTGTCTCTGTAATTTTCCAATGCCGACGTCTTTTATCATAACAAAATTGAATAAATAAAGTTGGTTCTCCAAAAAAAGAACCAACTTTATTTTTAGGAGAGATAAGATCAGAGACTTTCCACACTGGCTAATCCCTTCTCTACAGCCGTTTCCCTGGTGGCGGTCATGCCGGCGCCCTCTATCCGGTAGGTGGTAACGTCCGGAATGCCTAAAAATTCCAGCATATACCGCAGGTAAGGCGCTGCAAAATCAAAGGCAGCCATCGGCCCTTCGGAATAAATACCATTGGAGGCAATGGCGAGATAGGCTTTTTTCCCCGACAGCATCCCTGCAGGTCTTCCGTCTTTATAGGTAACGGTTTTGGCAGGTCTTACCACGTGATCTATCCATGCTTTGAGTGGGGCGGGAATGTTAAAATTGTAAAGCGGCACGCCGATGACAACAATATCGGCCGCCTGTAGCTGCGCTACCGCCATATCAGAAGTTTCCAGCAAGGTCAGCTGTTCGCTGGTAAGTGCATCGGGTGGCGTCCTGTAGGCATTTACCAGGTTGGTATGTAACCATTCCCAGGACTGGCCGGCGACGTCGTTGACAACCACTTCCTTGTCGGGGTGCCGTTGCCGCAGTTTTTCTACAATGCGGTTGCCCAGCAGTATGCTGTTGGATGATTCCCCGCGCGCACTCGATATGATATGCAAGATGTTTCCCATGATCCGTTTTTTTGAATATTTTTGTTTGGTTCTGCAGAGAGTATTTTTTTGATGGTACAAATGTACCAGTCATTAAAAGCTATATTATCAACATAACCCATAGGTTAGCACTAACCTGTGGGTTAGTAATCCAGAGATATGGAAACAGCAACATGCACAGACAAATGCCGGACGGTGATGCCGGCGGCGGAAGACGCGCTATACATCATCGCCGGAAAGTGGAAAGTGCGTATCATTATAGCACTGGCCAGTGGCGATAAACGTTTTAATGAATTACAACGGACGTTGACGGGCATCTCCGCGAGGGTGTTGTCCAATGAGCTGAAAGACCTGGAGCTGAACGGCCTTGTTTCGAGGAAAACGCTCGACAACGGCACCGTGCTGTACGTCCGTAACGCCTATGCAGACTCGCTGCGCAATGTGATGCACGAACTGGTGCAGTGGGGGATAGGGCACAAGGAAAAAATACGGAACAGGGAAATCTGACCGGCAAAAAAATATACCAATGATCAGACCTGAAATTATCATAGCAGTAAAAGACGTGGAGAAAAGTTCCGCCTGGTATCAGCAACTGCTGGGTTGTGAAAGCCGCCACGGCGGCGGTACATTCGAAATTCTCGCCGATCCCGAAGACGATACGGTTGTGTTATGCCTGCACAAATGGGGCGCTCACGGACATCCTACCATGCTGGACCCTGCACCGGCAGCCGGCAATGGATTGATCCTCTTTTTCCGGGTGACGGACCTGGATGCGGCCTGGAAAAAAGCGCAGCAACTGAAAGCAACGGTGGAAGAGCCGCCGCATGTGAATGCCAACTCCCACAGAAATGAATTCTCCCTCAGGGACCCTGACGGGTATTATGTGTCTGTTACAGACTGACAATGCATCAGAAAGGCCCGGAAAGTTTGTTCCGGGCCTTTTCCTTTCCGCTGTATCTCTCAATGGCGGGTATATTGGCGGTATCTCATCAACGCCTCTACGAAATAATAATCAGCATACGACAACGGCACATTGATCTCCACGCCATGCGGCAATGAACCGACGCTTTTCATCAGGATAAAGTTGTTATTCTCTCCTTCTTTTGCGCGGTAGGTATCGGACGAAAGGACGACGATGATCTGCTCTGCTGTTTTCCAATAGGTGTCCGACTGTTTGCCTTTGGTGAGGGTACTCAGTTCCAGCAGGGCAGAAGCCATGACGGTCGCCGCGGAAGCGTCGCGGTAAGCGTACGGGATATCTGCCGCATTAAAATCCCAGTAAGGAATTTTGTCTTTCGGCAGCGCAGGATGGTGCAACAGAAAAGTTGCTACGGCCACCGCCTGCTGCAGATAGCGTGGGTTACGGGTTTCGCGGTACATCATAGTGTAACCGTACAGCGCCCAGGTTTGTCCTCTTGCCCAGGCCGACGAATCCGCTGCGCCCTGGAAAGTCTTTTTGGCCACAGGTTTACCGGTGAGGGTATCGTAGTCGATGACATGCCAGGTGCTGAAATCCTTACGGAAATGGTGCAGCAGCGTGGTATTGGCGTGATTTACAGCAATGTTGTAATACGTAGAGTCGCCGGTTTGACGGGTGGCCCAGGTCAGCAACTCCAGGTTCATCATGTTATCGATGATGACGGGAAACTGCCAGTTGCCGTGGTCCCATGACCGGATGCAATTCACCCTGGCATTAAAGCGGGATGCCAGTGAACGGGCGCTGTTCAGCAGGATGTCCCGGTAGGCCGCCTGTGGCGCAATACGCAGGGCGTTGCCATAGCTGTTGTACATCATAAACCCGAGGTCGTGGGTTTGCCGGTTGTACTGCTCTTTTTCCAGCAGTCGCAGGCGCTTATTTGCTTCTGCGAGTATCTGCGGATCTTTGCTGTATTCGTAGAGATACCATAACGTACCTGGGTAGAAGCCGCTGGTCCACCAGCGGGATTCGGCGGTCATCAATGTCCCGTCTTTGGCGGTGGTACGGGGAAACCTGTCGTCCGGCAACGCCGTCATCATGTGTTTGTACTGCCGTACCGAGAAAGACAGCGCCGAATCTACGGTCTGTTTCATCGCAGGCGGCATGACCCTATTTTTCGTTTGTGCTTTGCCGTTGTAACTCATGGCGGTGCAACAGATCAACATGCACCAGCTCCATTTTCCTGTTTTCATATCGTTGTTATTTCAGGTAGTTGTATACAGAGTCCAGTTTAAACTGTCGTTGCGCTTCCGGGCTGGGCCGCGGCGTTTTGTCAATCTCCGAGAAATACCCGGTGGTGTCCCAGATCAGCCGCCCGCCGGTAACGCGCGGGTCGCCGGTGGCCACAAGATGTGCCTGCATTTTAGCGGCGAGGGAGTCTTTCAGTTTCGCATAACGTTGATCGGCCGCGAGGTTATGCAGTTCGTCCGGATCGTTTTTAATGTCGAATAATTCTTCCGCCGGTCTTTTAGCAAAACCCAGTTCAAAGAAAGGCTTGATGGCTGCGCTGTCTTTATGGGCCATGATATAACATTTGGCCAGTCCGGGGTAGTGCAGCATGTAAGGGTCAATGTCTCCATACAGCGGTGGGTCGCCGGCCGGCCATCTGTCTGGCTCGTAGTTGCGGATATAGAGATAATCCTGTGTACGGATAGCCCTGCCGGGATAACCCAGTCCATGCTGCCGTACAAATGCGTGGCGTTCCCTGCCCAGCACCACATACTCCCGTGCGGGGGCTGCCTGTCCTTTGGTGACTACGGGCAACAGGCTTTGGCCGGTCATCTCTTTTGGTACCGCCACCTGTCCCAGTTCCAGGAAGGTAGGGGCCAGGTCATTCAATGTCACCAGGTGGTCGGTGGTTTCATTCTCCCTGAATTTGCCGGGCCAGGAAATGATCAGGGGCACATGTGTGCCAAAGTCATACAGGTTGGCCAGCCCGCGTGGCATCTGCCAGCCGTTGTCGCTGCACACGATGATAACGGTGTTTTCCAGGTCGCCGCTTTCCCGGAGCTGTTGCAGGATACCGCCCAGTTCGCGGTCGAAAGTTTCCACGGCGGCGTAGTAGTCTGCGATGTCCGTGCGTACGTCTTTGCAGTCGGGCAGATAGCCGGGCACCTGCACGCTGTCGGCGTGTATGCCTGACCGTTCCCCGCTGCCTACTTCATAAGGCCGGTGCGGCTCGTGGCTGCTCACCCAGTAGCACCAGGGCGCGCCTTTACGGGCGGAGAGGAAGTCGCCGAAGTTATTGAATTCGTTACCGGCCGGGTTCCGCTTGCGTTGGTTGGCTGTAAAACTGCCCGGTCCCCAGCCTTTGCCCTGGAAGCCGAGTTCATAGCCGGAGGCTTCCAGCAGGTCGGTATAGAGCTTAAGTTTGGTGGGAAGAACGCCCCACAGGTTAGCACCTTCTTCGATGCGCCAGATATCCTGACCGGTGAGCATGGCGGCCCTGGCCGGTGAACAGGAAGGAGAGCTGCAGAAGGCGTTGGTAAATTTTACGCCCTGACGGGCTATCAGGTCCATGTTGGGCGTTCTCACGGTCTTATCGCCATAACAACCGGCATGGTTCCATGATTGGTTGTCGGACATGATCATGAGGATGTTGGGCCTCTTTTTTTTGGGAGCGCAGGCGGCGCTGAGCAAACATAACAGCAGGCAGGCGGCCAGATTGCGGATCGTAGTTATCGTCATGTTATCGGGTTTTTATAATAGCTGGCAGTACGTCGATAGTTTCGGCAGACTGCCCGTTTTCGGTAAGCACGGTGCTGTGTTGGTAGCGGTGCTGACCCTGTGGGAAATGTCCGCTGCCATAATGCAGGGCAGTGGTTTGATCGTCGTTGAAAATATAGAGCAGTGGCGCTTTGTTGTCGTCCAGTTCCGCTACGATGTGCCATGGGCCTACCCGCCATTCGCCGTTTTGTTGCGTAACGGAGAGGGTGGCCACGTCGGGAGCGCCTACCTGCATTACAGTCAGCAGGCGTGCCTGCCGGCTTGGTGCTGTGGTGATGCCGCAATGCCATTGATCGGTAAACGGTACGATGTTGCCTTCGTCGTCTGTCTTGCCTTTCCAGTTAATGGCCGGTGCGTTAAAACGCTGGTGCACGATCATACTGGTTTTCGTATGGGCGTATACGTGTACGCCGGCTTTTACATTCGGTTCGTTGACGGAGAAGGTATTGCCGTCGCCCTGCCGGATAGTGTATGGGCTATGGGCCTGCCAGGTCCATTTAACGGGCTGTTTGGCCGCCAGCTCATCATACAGCACGATAATATTGCTGTCGAGCATCAGCATATGACGACGGTAGCGGGTGACGCCGGCGTCGCCAAATCCGTTTTGCCGGTTAGGCTGCAGGTGATTGAGTTCGAAATGTCCTAACCAGAACGGGGCCGTTACCGGGCCATACGCGTTGGAGGCATCGCCCAGCGTGTACTGTATCCGTTTGCCGGCAATGTGCCGCGGCATCCAGCCATAGCCGTTTTCTCCGATCCGTTGTCCGAGGCTGTCGGCCAGTATGGTACAGTAAGCGCGGGTGTTGCGGTAATGCAGCAGGTTGTGGGCATCGCTGAAGTTGCTGTAAAAGCCGCTGCCACCGAAGATCAGCTTACCGCCGTAGTTGACGTTGAAAGCGTTTTGGCTGGCATGGCCGTGACCGGAAGATCCGAAGGGATTGGCACTGAGGGAGGCCATCAGGTCTTTACGGGCATCATCGATATGCGAGTGCATCATGGTCAGCCCTATATCCGGGAAAGTACGGGAGGCCGGTAAGGCAGCCGGAGAGATGATTTCGGGTCGCGGCGTATTTTTCACCAGCAGTCGGAACAGCACAAAGTCTTTGTCTCTGCGGAAGTAGTCGGGGAATTGCTGCTGTATCGTATGTACGTACCAGTTAAAATATGGGTTATGCACTTTGCGGGACAGGGCTTCTGCAAATACCGCCGGTGTGCGGGCGGTAGTGGACAGATTTTCATGCATGTCGCCCATAGCTACGGAAGCGGATGCCGGCGGGTAGGAATATAACAGGTAGTAAGGCAGGTTCTGCATCCAGGGGGCAGTGAAATAGTCCACCCCGCTCAGGTCGCCGAACAGCAGTGAGAGATAGGCGAGCGATACGAAATTGACCCGGAAGTAGCCGTTGCTTTCATGCCAGCCTCCATCGGTGGTGCCCAGCACCGGGAAGCGGGCGCTCCACACTTCGTAGGCGTATTGCAGCCACTGATTGGCCGGGGGCGCGTCATGCGCCAGCGCTATCGCTGAGATGGTGAAATTACGCAGGATATGTTGCCATATATGGTTATCGCAGAGCTGTAGCTCGAAGCGGTTGGTCAGGTTGCGATAGATGCCGCTGCCCCGGCGGAGGATCGCTTGTTGCAGCGTTGTCCGTTGTGCGGCGGTGAGGCGGTCGTATGCCATATCATAGGCCCAGGCCATGCCTTCCATGACGTTGCCGTTGTTGAAATCATCGCGGGTGCCGTAGCCGGCAGGGTCCAGGCTGGCCAGGTGCATTGCACGGCGAACGGCCTCCGTGGCGTAACGGGCATCGCCGCTGAGCCAGTAGGCAATGCAGAGCTGACGGACAGGCTGCGCCACTTTTTCACCGAAGCCGTGGTACATAAATTCTATCATTTTTTCCTGCTGCCGGGTGGTCATGCCGGTGGTATCACGCGGCCGGGTAGGCTTTTCTTCCGGGAGAGGGGCGTTGAGCAGTTTGTCTGCGGAGCGCAGCAGGGCGATGGCTTCCGCATCGTTGCGGTTGGCATGACGGAAACCGGTCAGCTGCGCCTGCATGTTCCACAAACGGGGATGCGGCTTGCGTGCTTTCTCCATCATTTGCGGTAGTGTAGGCGTTGCCGTAGGAGCGGACACAAAAAAGTATTGCCGTGGCCACCAGCGCCATTCATCTTTGTCGTATGCGCGGGAGGCATATTGCCAGTACCATTTGCCGGCAGGCAGCGGTGTGTGCAGGGCGTACATCGCCCATGGAAGCGTGTCGCTCAGTTGGGTACGGCCGGCAGGGAAGAGGCTGTCCTGGCTGTATCGGACCACATAGCGGGTGTTCCTGCCGGCTACGGCTGGCCATAATAACGCCTGCGGATCGGTAGCGCCATTGGCGGGAAATGGCCAGCTGCGCTCCCGCATATGCAGAAAAGGTGCGGTGATATTCTGATTGGCATCGGGCAGCTGCTGCGCGGTAGCGCTCAGGGAGAGCATCACGGCAAAAAAGGCCGGCCAGCGAAAAGAACGGTGCATCTTATGGTTTTAAGGGGGTGAAAGGATCATCGGCTGCGAGGCACCACTGACGGAGGTAACGCCGGAACTGTTCCTGTACCTGCCGGAAACGTTTGTCAACGGAAAGACTGTGCATCTCTCCCGGGTCCTGCTGTAAGTCAAACAACTGCTCCCGGATAGGGCCTTTGTCATACACAATGTATTTGTAGCGGGCGGTGATAACGGCCCTGCCGTCAATATCGAGCGACTTTTCATTGTCGGCGAAGGTGGTGGCGATGACGAGCGTGTCACGGAACTGTTGTTGCCGGCCGCTGAGCAGTGGTTGCAGGCTGCGGCCCGCCAGGTAGGCAGGTTTGGCCGCACCGGCATAATCGCAGAGCGTAGGGATGATATCGGTACCATTGCATACCAGTTGATCGTTGAGAATGCGGCTGCGAACACCCGGTCCGGCAATGATCAGGGGCACGCTGGCAGATTCTTCGTACAGCACCTGCTTCTGGTTCCAGCGGTGCGCCGCATAGCCGTCTCCGTGGTCGCTGGTAAAGATCACGATGGTATTGTCTTCCAGCTTGTATTTACGGAGCGTTTCCAGTACCATGCCCACATACTGGTCCACCTGTTCGGTCAACCGGTTATAGGCCCAGCGGTATGCGCGCCATTGTTCCGGCTGCCATTGAAGGGTGGGATAGGTACGGTAGTTGGAATGCTGCTGTTCCCGTACAACGGGCGGCTCTTGTGCAGGGATATTGAAATTTGCGGGTAGGGCCGGCCAATGGCTGCTGTCGGGCAGAGGGGGCAGCATGTCCATTTTCATGTCGTCGCCCCGCGCCCATTCGCAGATGTCATGCGGATTTACAAAAGAGGCTACAAGGAAGAAAGGCTGACGGCTGTTCTGTTTGATAAATGCGGCACAGTCAGCGGGCGTGGCAGCATCCATCCAGTCGCGCATCCGGATGTTTTTCATATACTGAAAGCCGTGTCGTGCGCTGTCGGTTGTCAGCAGCGGGATATGCCATTTGCCGACATAACCCGTGCGGTAGCCAGCTGCTTTCATCAGCCGGCCGGCCATTATTACGGTGTCGGGCCAACGGTTTTCTTTATCGGACGCGTTGGTGGTGATCCGCATCTGGTGTGGCATACGGCCGCTGAACATACTGATGCGCGATGGTGTGCAAAGCGGCTGTGCGCAATAGGCACGGGTGAAACGCACGCCTCTGGCAGCGAGACGGTCCATCGCCGGCGTATGCAGCTCCTTGTTGCCGGCAATACTCATGGCTTGCGCGGTCTGCTGGTCGGTGATGATCCAAAGGATGTTGGGGCGTGCAGGCGTGACCGTTTGCCCGGTGGCATGCAGGCCCCAGACAACTCCCAGGCACCATAACCATTGCTGAAAGATCCTGTTCATTTTTCTGAGGGATTAGTGTCTTTGTATTGCTGCTGTAAAGCCAGCAGCTGTTGTTTCAGGCTGTCGGTCACCGGCGCATAGGCCGGGTTGCCATATTGGTTTTTCATTTCATGCGGGTCCTGTTGTAAATCGTACAGTTCCCACTCATCGATATCGTTGTAGAAATGAATCAGCTTGTAACGTGCCGTACGGATACCGTAATGCCGTTTGACCATATGCCACGACGGGTATTCGTAATAGTGGTAGTAAGTGGCGGTACGCCAGCCGGCAGGCGCCTGGCCGTTGTTGGCCAGCACCGGTTTTAAGGACCTGCCTTGCATGTCTGCCGGGACACGCACACCTGCATAGTCCAGCAGGGTAGGCGCAAAATCTACGTTCATAGCAAATGCATCGCTGGCACTGCCCGGCCGGATGCCCGGCGGATAACGCACCAGCAGCGGCATACGGTAACATTCTTCATACATCATCCGCTTATCGAAAAAGCCATGCTCTCCCAGAAAGAAACCCTGGTCAGAAGTATACACGATGATCGTATTGTCCAGCTCCCCGGTAGCTTCCAGGTGCTTCAGCAAGCGCCCTACATTGTCATCTACCGCTTTTACACAGGAGAGATAATCCCGCATGTATTGCTGGTATTTCCAGCGTAAGAGGTCAGCGCCGCGGGGCTTCAGCCGGTTATATTCCGCTACACGGCCGGCGTAGGCTTTGTTCCACTGTTCTTTTTCGACCGGTGTTAACCGGTTGTACACCTGGAAAAAACGATGCAGGTCTTCCGCCTTATTGTTCGCCTGTTTGTAGTCATCGCCTTTGGAGTCTTTGAAGGTGCGGCGTGCGGGCCGCTGTTCCACGGCACGTAACGTGTCTGCTGCAGCCACCTTGAGGTCCCAGGCATCCCACATATCAGTACTGATATTCATCAGCTGTTCCCTGGATGCGCGGCCGCGATCGCGGAAATCGTCCAGCAGGTTAGGCGGTTCAGGAAAGGTGACGCTGTCAAATATGCCCAGGTCACGGATGGCAGGCATCCAGTTGCGGTGAGGGGCCTTATGCTGATAGATCAGCAGATACGGCTTTTCTTTGTCGCGGTGCTCCAGGAACCGTATGGCCTTGTCGGTGATCACGTCCGTCACATAACCTTGCTCCCGGACAGTATCGCCGTTCTCTATAAAATCAGGTTGATAATATTCCCCCTGGTTCGGCAGGATGCTGTAGTAGTCAAACCCTACCGGAAGAGAGCCCAGGTGCCATTTGCCAATCATCGCTGTCTGATAACCTGCCTGGTGCAACAGCTGCGGATAAATTACCTGGCTGCTATCGAAAATTTTGGCATTGTCGGTCAGCCCGTTGATATGGTTGTACTTGCCCGTAAGAATAGTGGCTCTGGAAGGGCCGCAAACGGCGTTGGTCACAAAGCAGTTCCGGAACAACATGCCCTCGCGGGCCAGACGGTCCAGGTTGGGTGTGCGGATCAGCGAGGTGTCATAACAGCTCATTGCCCGCGTGGTGTGGTCGTCTGTCATGATAAAAATGATATTGGGCCGTTTCGCCGGCTTTTTGGGCTGACAACTGCATAGCATGGCAAGCCCGGCACAAGCGCCAAGGGCGTTGCGAAGGAGCGTTGATCGCATATGTTTCGTTTATGGTTTCAGGTTATATCCGAGTTCGTAGGATTGGTGATCAATAGTAACGGTAGCGCTTACACGGTTTTCGTCAGCGGTCTTCAATGCAGCCTGGATAACAGGTGCCTTGCCGCTCACCGGGTATATCACGGTAATGAAACGCAGCGTCTTTCCATCTTGTTTGGCAGATTGGAAAGCATACGCGTCCCGCGATTCTTTCTGCCGGTAAGCATAGGATACATAGCTGTCTTCTTTGGCCATGGTAGCAGGTTGTGCCGGAAAACACTGTAGCAGCACATTGTTATGATCGTTGAAGTTTGTCGTCACTTTCAGCGTTTGCTGGTCCGCGGTTGTAGGCCCTTCTTTGAAGCCGTAGTGGAGTGCCACCTCGCCGGTGGCATCTCCGATAGCTTCATCGATGATCACGAAGAAACGTTTCTCCACGAAGTAAACGGAACGGCGATGAGTGAGTCCTTTGTAGCTTGGATTTTCATACACCAGCTGGTCCAGTTTGGGGGAAGTGCTCCATTGCAGGCGTTTTGCATTGACTTCCATATCGGCGTTGTTCAGCGTGAGGGTATTGTGTACCTTCGTTTGGCGAAACCAGTTACGTTCCTTCATCACGGCTTCGTCGCCGCCGTAGACATAACACCCGGCGTCCGGGAAGAAATTGCGGCCGTGTATGTACAGTTCAAAGGTGCCGTTGTCCGGCTGGCTGTGCCAGAAGGCCGGCGGGCTGGCTTTGAGTACCATCATGGTGGCATCGGGTGTCCAGCCGTTGCGGAAGATGTAGATACCGCCGTCTTTTAAGGCATTCGACTCATGTGCCGGCGGCATTCCTTTTTTGAAGCCGGTCGCAAAATAACGGATCACTTCATTATGGGGGAATACTTTGGCCCAGCCCTTAAAGTTTCTCAGCAAGCCTGATTTTTTTTCCAGCTTGGCATCGCTGAACATGGGATAGGTGTAGTCCGGAAAGGTGAATTCCGTCACGGCCATGATCATATTCTCTACAGTAGCTTTATAGGATGCAGGGAACTGGTCATCAATACCGTTGATCTGCAATATTTCCAGCGCCCGGCAGAAAATCTGTATTGCGGCTATGTGGTAGTTGAACGACAGTTCAAACTGAAGGCCGTCAGGGTATACCTGTACACCTATTTCCTTATTGAGGATACCGGTGCCCGATGCCCGCCATGCAGCGGCGTCGCGGTATTCCGGAAAGAAGGTGCCGGCAGTAACGATACGCTGCGCTTCAAACAGCAGGTGGTTGCCTTTCCCGGAATAGTGATGCACGATGTAGTCGGCATGGGCGTAGTAGTTACGCAGGAATGCGAGGAGGAATTCCGGTGTGAACGCAGGTGAATGCAGGAAGTACTGGAACTGGGCCGTCTGGCTTTCTACCCGGTGACTGATCTCCAGGGGGCGCCATGCAAAACGGTCATTTTCGGGAGAGAGGCCCTTCGGGTTTTTAACGATCCAGTCAAGGTACTGGCTGGCCCATGCTTTAGCGTATTGTTCATCGCCGGTGGCGCGGTACATCTGTCCCATGGGTTCCCACCAGTACATCCGGTGCAGCTGCCAGCGCAGCTCATTATCTTTTACCGGCCACAGTTGCCAGTTGATGTCGTCGCCATAGAAATACGGTTTATAGCCTTTATGGGCGAAGAACACATGTTTCAGGCCGTCTTCAGCTTTCTTCCGTTCTTCTGCGTCAGGCATAGGTACAGCGCCCGTGGCTTCCACTTCCGGATGGTGTACGTCCTTACGCTGACGGTAGTACGCTAATAGTTGAACTGCTGCTTCGTGGTAATCTTTTTTAAGCCAGCTGGCTTTAACTTTTTCCATTCCTTTCCGGTCGAGGTCAAGCCTGGAAAATACACTGGTGTCTGACTGGGCCGTCAGGTGCAGCTGCCCTGCCAGGAGCAGGACAGACAGCAGCGGAAGGAGAGTTTTTATGAAACGTGCCATGGATCAGTATTTTGGATTTTGGGTGAGGGTTGGGTTTTCATCACGCTCGCGCTGTGGGATGGGGAACAGCTCGTGTTTACCATCCTGGAAGTTATCGCCTGCCACGTATGGGAAATTGGCGCGGTATGCTTTCAACGCGGTTTGTGTGGCGCGGATTTTAGCGCCCAGCATGTTCCAGCGGATCAGGTCCCACTTGCGGAAACCTTCAAAGCACAACTCATGCGCTCTTTCATCCACGAGTGCGTTAAAGAAAGCCTCTTTTGCAAGACCAGGTGTTAAATCCGGTAAGCCGGCCCGGTGACGCACCTCATTGACCGCATTGTAAGCTACCTGCGTTGGGCCGTTCACTTCATTTTCAGCTTCGGCCTGCATCAGCAGCACATCGGCATAACGCAGCAGTACCCAGTTGATATCAGTGTTGTTGGGATCTTTGGGAGAGGTGCCCTGCCAGTTACGCCGCCATTTCCCGGGCGCCCATTTGGCATCGGCAGTACCGGTCAACGGTACGGTATTCCCGTTTTTGTCGATCTGGAAGTTGGCTACGGCGACGTCCCTGCGAAGATCATTTTTTTCAAACGTCTTCTGGAACAACGGATGAGTGACGTAGAAAGAATTGGCGCGGCCATAGGGACTGGCGGCATCGCACAACGGGCTGTTCCAGGTTCCTATTACGCCGCTGTTGGAGGCCTGCCCCAGCGGGTTAAACAGCGCCACTTCGAACATGCTTTCCTTCGGCTCCAGTTTCAGCGAACAATAGTTACGGAACACCTGCTCATAGCTGTTGTTCAGGGTATGTTCGCCGGAGGCGATAATCGCCTTGGTCTGCGTCAGTGCGCTGTCGTAATACTGGCGGTAGTTGTCGGGCCGTTTCATGGTACCGTCCTGACGCAGCGAGTAACCGCCGCGATAGAGGTATACACGTGCCAGGATACCTTTCACAGCACCTTTGCTCACCCGTTCGTCCTGCCCCTTGGCGGAATTCCAGGGCACAGTGGCGGCAGCGGCTTTCAGGTCGGCGATGATCTGGTCATATACTTGTTCCCTGTTTGTCCGGGGCAGCTGTAGCTGCTCGGTGGGCGACTGGGTGGGGGTGGTCTTCAGGGGTACGTCTCCCCATAACCTGACCAGGTCGAAGTAATACAATGCCCGCAGGAATTGTGCTTCACCCAGCAGCCGGTCCAGTGTTTTTTTCTGATCTTCGGTCCCGTTTTTATACAGTTCCATCTCCGGTATTTTCCGGATCACCAGGTTGGCGCGGTCAATACCGATGTACAGCACGCGCCATGTTTCGCGCAGCCATGGATGGGTGGGAGACACGCCATAGTGGGCCAGAATGCGTTTTTCGTCATTCAGCACATTGCCCTGCACCTGCGCGATGTCAGTATCAATGGCATAGGCCAGTGACAGGTAAAAACCGTAGGTACTTTGTTCCCCTAAAATATCGTACACGCCCATGGTCGCCATGGTGGCCTGATTCACATTCTTAAAGAAAGTATTGGCAGCATAATAGGAGTATGGATCTTCTTCCAGTTGCTTCTCACAGGAAGCAACGGACATCATCATCAGCCCGGCAGCAGCAAACGGCGTCAGTTTCCGGCATATGGCACTACCCAGGGCAGTCAGTTTATGGTAAGTCATCGGAGGAGTGTTTAATGGTTTTAAAATGCAACATTGGCGCCCACAGTGTAGGAACGGCTTCTGGGGTAAGCCCCAAAATCAACGCCGGGTGTGATACCGCTCTGGTTGCGGGTACTTACTTCCGGATCATAACCGCTGTAGGAGGTGAACGTATGAATGTTGTACGCGGTGAAGTAAAGCCGGCAACTGTTGACCTTCACCCGGCCCAGCAGGCTTTTGGGCAGATTGTATCCCAGGCTGACATTGTTGATGCGCAGGAAGGAACCGTCTTCCACCATCTGGTCGTAGAACTTGAGGTCGCGGCCGCTGCCTTCGAGCGACGGTATCGTCTTTCCTTTGTTGGCCTCCGCCAGCTGCGCCGGATCGGTGATCTTATTGCCGTTGCCGTCGATAGTGCTCCAGCGGTCTTTGATATAGGCGTAGGCGTTACGATAGGCCAGGTAGGTCTGGCTGTTCACCAGCTTGTTGGCATTGTAAATTTTATTGCCATACATCCAGTTGATGAAGATGCTGAGGTCGAATCCTTTATAGGAGAAAGTATTGGTGATGCCGCCGTAGTGTTTCGGGGTGGCATCGCCAATCACGGTGCGGTCGTCTGAAGTGATCAGGCCGTCTGTTTTGCCGCCCGGGCCGGAAACGTCCTGCAGTTTCAGGTAGCCTGGTTTGGGATAGTCGTTGGGGTTATAAGGGATACCTGGCTTCAGGGTGTATTTCCGGGTAGCCGGATCGTAGTCGAAATCGCTGACCTGGTATACACCGTCGGATTTATAACCGTACATCAGTCCCACCGGGGAACCTACCTGTACCAGGTAATCGCCTTCTTTCAGCGCGCCATAGCCGGATTCGCCGTAGAAGAAGCTGGGGCCGGCCAGTGCTTTCACTTTGTTTTTGTTAAAGGAGATGTTGAAGATGGTACGCCATTCAAACTGTTTTCTGCTGATGTTGACGGTGTTCAACGTCAACTCTAGCCCCTGGTTGATGGTTTCGCCGATGTTTTTTAACACGGAGGTATATCCGGAAAGGTAAGGCACCTGTGCATTCAGCAGGAGGTCTCGGGTATTATTGCGGTAATAGTCTGCTGTCAGCTGTATCCGCTGGTCGAGGAAACCGATGTCTGCGCCGATGTTCTGGGAGATGGTTGTTTCCCATTTCAGGTTGGGATTGGGCAGTGTGGTGGAACCCACGCCAATGACCGGCCGATCATTCAGCGGGTAGTAGTTGGTGCCCAGGAGTGAGAGGGATAAATAGTTGTTGATACGGTTGTTGCCGGACTGGCCATAGGTAAGGCGGAATTTCAGGTCGGACAGCAGGTGTTGCTGTTTCATGAAATTCTCCTCAATGGCGCGCCATGCCAGCGCTACAGACGGGAAGTAACCAAATTTGTTGCCGGAACCGAATTTGGAAGAGCCGTCGGCCCGCATACTGGCGGTAACGAGGTAGCGGTCTTTATAGCTGTAGTTGGCCCTGCCGAAGAAGGAGATCAGTTTTTCATCGTCGCGGAAGGAGCGGGGAATGCCTGCCAGTGCGCCCTGTGAAAGATCGTCGAGACCGATGTCGCCATTGGGGAATTTAGCGGCGCTGGCTTCCACAAAGCGGGAGGTGGCATAAAGTTGCTCCTGTCCGATCAGCACATTCAATTTATGTTTTTTGTGGAAGGACTTGTCGAAAGTCAGGGTGTTGGAGTAGTTCCAGCTGCTGCCCTGTGTGAGGCCGATGGAGCCGTTAGGGCCGCCGGTACGGCGGGCGTTGACGGAGCGGTCGCCATTGAATAAATTGGCATCGCGGTTATTGGCTTTTAATCCCACCACGCCTTTGTAAGTCAGGTTTTTCAGCAGCTTGTATTCCAGTGCACCGTTGAGGTACAGCGCTTTCAGATTGGTGCTGCGGTATTCTGCGAAGGCGTTGGTGCGCGGGTTCTGCATCACGTTACCGTTATCGTCCTGGAGGGCCGGATCTTCATCAGCATTTACAAGATCTATGTCATTGCCGCTTTTACCAATGGTAGGACGGTATTGCAGGATGTTCATCAGTTTGTTGAAACGGTTTTCACCTTCGGAGGTGCCGCTGCCGTAGATGTTCTGTGTGGTATAGGTCACGCTGGCGGATACTTTCAGCCTGTTATTGTCGCTATGGTCGATGCTGAGTTTAGCCACGTTCTTTTTGGCGCCGCTGTTGACCATGATGCCCTGTTCATTGTTGAAGGAGTAGAACAGGTTGAAGCGGGTGTTTTTATTTCCGCCGCTGGCGCCGATTTTGTGATACTGCGTGGTAGCGTTGCCGCCGTACAGCTGTTGTTGCCAGTCGATGCCCGGTCTGCCTTCGTAGCGCGTCTTCAGGTCGCTGAAAGCGCCGTAACGGGTAATGAATTTCTGTAGCAGGTCGGCGTCGCCCATGCTTCTTTCGTAGTCCATCAGCACATAATCGTAGGGCGTCATCATATCGATCTTGCTGGTCACCTGTTTGCCGCCGTAGTACATATCGTAGGATACCTGTGTGCGGCCGCTGACACCTTTTTTGGTCGTCACCAGTACCACGCCGTTGGCGCCGCGGGCGCCATAGATAGCAGTAGCGGAGGCGTCTTTCAGGACCTCTATGTTTTCTATATCGGTAGGGTCGAGGAAGCTGAGGCCGTCTGTTTGCGGGAATCCGTCGATCACGTAAAGCGGCTCGTTACTTTGGGTGATGGAGCCGCCACCTCTTATTTTAATGGAGATGCCTGCGCCCGGAGATCCTTCCGCAGCGGATACCTGTACACCTGCGGCGCGGCCGGCGAGAGCCTGTGCTACGTTTTGTACGGGCACTTTGGCGAGGTCGCTGCCTTTGACGGAGGCGATGGAGCCGGTGAGGTCGCGGCGTTTGACGGTACCATAGCCTACCACCACCACTTCATCCAGCCCTTTCACATCTTCCTGCAGCGTCATCTTCACAGGGGTGTTGTCGGTTACCGTAAGATGCATCTTACGGTAACCCATCAACGAAAATACCAGCACTTCCCCTTTGGGGGCTACTATTTTAAACTGGCCGTTGACAGCGGAGGACACGCCTTTGGAGGTGCCCTGTATGTGTACCGCCACGCCCGGAAGCGGGTTGCCGGCGGCATCGGTGACTTTGCCGGTAACGGTGATGCCGGTATCTATCGCCAGCGGGATGTCTTTGGAAAGCGCTTCCAGTTCGCCGTCGGTCAGTTGTTCGAGCCCGCTGACTTTCGGTCTGGCTTTCAGAATGATGTATTGTTTGCCGAGGGGTTCAAAGACCACGCCGGCAGGGGCGAGGACTTTCTCCAGGATATTACTGAGTTTCTCGTTGACGAAAGTTCCGTTCAGCTCCGGATAAGACAGAAAGAGATTGGTCGTATAGGAAAAACGAAGGCCGGTAAGGTCGGTGATATGCTCCAGCGCCTGTTCTACCGGCTCATGATGAAGCGAAATGGTGATACGTGCGTTCAGCGATTTCTGCGCGCGGGCATCCCTGCCATACAACAGGCCCGCCCCCAGCATCACGATAAGTAAAGGTAGAATGGTAGTACGCATAATTATAAGCAATAGCTTACTTATACAATCATTTAATTGCATAACTTCGTAGTGGTTTGGTTAATAAAATGTAGTGACTAAGCCATTTGCAGGGATGTTGGCGCATCCCTGTTTTTGTTTGTTACATGCTGACGCTGATTATATATTAGGTGGATAATTATTTTTTTTACCGGCAGCCTTCTCCGCTCCAGGTGATGTTTCCGTCCTGCATCTGGTACCTGCCGTTGCTGGTGGCTGCAATGAGGTCCAGGGACTGCCGGAGGGACTGGTCTGTCAGGTCTACAGTAAGGCTGCAGTGTGGCAGTCCTTCGCTTTCTATCTGACAGCTGATGTTAAATTTCTCTTCCAGCCGCTGAATAACTTCCGCAAAAGTCGTACGGCGAAAGTTCATGTTGTACTGGGTGCCTGCTTCGAGGAGTGACTGCTCCCGGGGCACGACGGCTTTCACGGTAAACTGGTTGCTGTCTGCCACCAGTTTTTGTCTTGCCGCCAGCACGGCGGTTTGTTTTGGTTGTCCTTCCTTGCTGCCGGCTACGGCTACTTTGCCTGTGAGCACACTCAGTTCCACCCCTTTAGTAGCGGGAACTACCCGCAGGTTAAAGCTCGTGCCCAGTACTTTGGCGGTATAGCCGCCGGCTTCCACGACAAAAGGCTGGTGGGGCCTTTGGGTGACTTCAAACAGCGCTTCGCCGGTCAGCTTCACCTGGCGCACATTCGGCCCGAAATGATCCGGGTATTGCAGGTGACTGTCTGGTTTCAGCCACACAATACTGCTGTCGGGCAGGATGACTTTCTGCATCGCCATGCCGCTGTTCACCTGGTGAATAGCAGGAGCGGATGACCACCAGCCGTAGTGTTGTCCTGCCACTATCACCAGGCCGCCGAGGCAGGCTGCCGCGGCCATAGCATACCATCGGCTGCGTTTAGGCGCGGGCGCTGACAGGGACTGCTCATCCTGTATCCGCGCTGTAAGCCGCTGCAGAATGCGTTCGCGTATAACGGCCGGCGTATCACTGTCTGCCGGTAGTATCAGTTTTTCATCATCGAACTGGTTGTACCAGTCGTTGAATTCGGCGAGTTCCGCTGCAGAAATATTGCCTTGCAGCCATTTCTGCGCCAACTCACGGATCCTTGGTGGTGGATGTTGCATTGGTGGATTTATCTATAATGACAAATAAGAAAGAAAGATGTCCTAGTGGGTCAGCAAAAAATTATCAGTATTCTGAAAATCTCTGTGAAGGTGCCCCGCAGGCTTTTTAACGCCCGGGTGAGATGGTTGGCGACGGTTTTTTCTGAAATATCGAGGGTGGTGGCGATCTCTTTACGGGAGTAGCCGCCTTCGCGGCTCAGCCGGTATACCAGGCGACATTGCTCCGGCAGCGCCCTGATGGTCCGTTGCAGCTGTCGTTGCATATCCGCTACCTGCAATTGCTCTCCGGCCGATTCGTCGGCGGCCGCTCCGGTGTAGACCGTGTATTTTTCATACCGGAGAAAACGTTTCTGGCGCGCCAGCGTGTTCAGCACTTCGTACTTCACCGCAGTGGCCAGGTATGCGGGAAGCGAAAGGGTAACGGAGATCTCGGCCCTTCGCTTCCAGATATTATAAAAGACTTCCTGTACGGCTTCTTCCGCTTCCGCCGGATTGTTCAGCCGGTTGAGCGCAATGACGTACATTTTGCCCCAGTACCGGTTATATAACTCGGTAAAGGCAGCTTCATCGTTCTGTTTTAGTTTGTCGAGTAATACGGAATCCCCCAGCTCTTTCATACGCGTTGAACATCCCCCCTATAGAAGCAAGATTGGTTGATGAATGCTCTAATGTAAGAAAAACCAGTTCATTATGCAAACGTTTGAATTACTTTCCCAGAAACTCTTCCAATGCTCGGTTAAATTCCTCCGGGCGCTCCATCATCGGGGCATGGCCGCAAGCAGGCAGCATCACCAGCGTTGCATGGGGGAGCAGCTGATGAAATTCACGGGCTACTTCGGGCGGAGCAATACGGTCTTCTTCTCCCCAGATCAATAGGGAGGGCGTCTGTATCTCCGGTAAAACAGGCGCCACATAATTGCGCTGCGCAGATTTGGCGGTTTGCACAATACGGAGGCATTTTATCCTGTTCTGAGTGGTCTGGAATACTTCACTGACCAAAGCGTCAGTGGCGATGGCGGGGTCATAGAAGGTATACGCCACCCGCTCCCGGATGTATTCATAATTGCCCCGTTTCGGATAGCTGCCCAGGTTATTGTTTTCATGCAAACCGGAGCTGCCGGTCAGTATAAGCCGGGATACTTTATCCGGATGGCGGTGGGTAAAGAGGATCGCTACATGTCCCCCGAGGGAATTGCCGATGATAACAGCATTTTCCAGCCCATGCTGCTGCACGTACTGTTCCAGGAAACGAACGAGGTATTCGAGATTATCCTGAAGATGGTAATCGAAAATAGGAAGTAACGGAATGTGAATGTCATAGCGTGATTCAAAATGCTGTATAACACCTTCCCAATTGCTAAGCCCGCCGAAAAGACCATGTAATAAAATCATGCTTTGCTTCATATATTTTTTTGAAGCAAAACTAGCGGTTCGTTCTTTTTACGTCCGTGATCTCAATCACAAAAATTGCGGGACTGGTCCAGCAGGAACAAACGCGCTCTGCTTAAGGCTTCGCGGCTGGTGTAGAGGTAACGGGCAATATTGGTCAGGGAAATTTTCTGGATAATGGCGGGGCGCCTTTCCAGCAGGAACCGATACCGTTGCAGCGGTGTTTTGAGGGACAGGATGTATTGATGTTCTGACTGTTGTTCCGTCATCTCCTGGAACAACTGCAGGTTCACATGCAGCAGGTTCATATGGAGATCGTACAGCGGTTGTAACTTTTTAATATTGATCCGTAAGATCACCGCATCTTCCATAGCGGTAATGCTCACGGCCGACGGCGCTTTTTTATTGTAACTCTCGCAGTTGGCGAGGAAGTCATCCGCAAAACCGAAACGGACTATTTTCTCGTTGCCTTCATCATCGAGGATAGAGAATTTGAACATGCCGGAGAGCACAAAAGCGGAATAGCGGGCAACTTTACCATAGCGCAGGAAAGATTCTCCTTTGCGGATATGTTTTACCGCGGCAATGCTGTCCAGCAGCAGCCATTCTTCCGGGGTTACCACCGGATACTTTTTCATCAGCCGCTGATATATAGGAGGAAGCTCATGAGTTGTCATGATCGCAAAATTAAAGGAAAATTGCTGGAATTATTCACCATCGCCCCTGGCCAGCCGGATGATGTCTTTTCCGTGGATGATCTGCCGTGGATAACCCTCCAGAGTAATACGTACCATGGCCCGCCCCAGTTCACGCAACGTACAGAAGTAATTAGGGCGGATCATGCGGCCCACAGGATACAGCCAGTTGATAAACCGGTAAAAAGTATGGGTGTTTTTTAATCCTTTGGTGGGCCTGATAAACCCCGGCCGGAAAACATACACTTTCCCGAATGGCAGTTTCATCAGATCGTTTTCGGTTTTACCTTTTACGCGGGCCCACGCACGCGGACCTTTTTCTGTGTTGTCTGTCCCCGCACCGGACACATAACAGAAGACCATATCGTTGTTCTGCTCGCTCAGCACGCCGGCCACCCGCAGGGTAAGGGTATAGGTAAGGTGATAATAGGCATCCTGGCTGACGCCCAGCGAAGACACGCCGAGGCAGAAATAACAGGCGTCGTAACCCCGTAGCTGCGCGGCAATGGGAGACATCTCCAGGAAATCGTGATGGATCAGTTCTGTCAGTTTGGGATGGCTGATACCGCAGGGTTTACGGCTGATGATCAGCACGCGCGCTACCTGCGGGTGATGCAGGCATTCATGAAGCACTCCTTCACCCACCATACCGCTGGCACCGGTAACAATCACTTTCAGTTGCCGGAGTTCGTTCATGGCGATGGTTTATACATGGTAAG
Source organism: Chitinophaga eiseniae (assembly GCF_900167135.1). Taxonomy (GTDB): domain Bacteria; phylum Bacteroidota; class Bacteroidia; order Chitinophagales; family Chitinophagaceae; genus Chitinophaga; species Chitinophaga eiseniae. The sequence goes on from NZ_FUWZ01000006.1 coordinate 240,578, forward strand.
TTAACTGCTTTTGACCAGTTGCCCAAATCAGCACCTAACCCGCACCCAATCAGGTTGTCCGGCGAAAAACATTTTTTTCTGTCCGTTTTTATCTCTTCTTTGCAGCCATGGAAAACAAAATCAGGTTTATTATAGAAAGACTGCTGGGCAGAAGTCTCCAACAGGAAGATGGGGTTCCGGCAGCGGAAATAGCAGCAGCGGAAGAAAAACTGGGTGTTCAGCTGGCGCCGGTATTAAAATCATTTTACCTGTGCGCCGGAATGGAAAAAACCGTGATGGATGTGTTCCAGCATTTTGCACCACCGGAAGACCTGTCGGTTGAGAATGATAAACTGGTTTTCCTGGAAGAAAACCAGGGCGTATGTGTATGGGGCCTGGCGTTAAATGAGACGGACAACGATCAGGCGGTGGTATATCAATGCCCTTACCCGGATGACCAATGGTACGCGGAAGATGACCGGCTGACTGCTTTTCTCGAAATGACACTGTACTACCAGTTTGCACAAGGCGGCTACGAGTGGGTAGGCGGCCTTTATCCAGGCATGGATGATGAAGACATCGCTGTTGTCCTGAAAGACGCAGAACAGTGGGAGATGGTCGTTAACCAACCAGGGAACCTGATCATTTACTGGCACCGGGATACGCTGGTATGGTACTTCCCCGATAAGGAAGGGCGTGTCAGTGAAACATTGTTTGCCAGCAGCCGCACAGAAGAAGCCTTTGAGGAGATGGAAGACCGTTACCAGTTCAAGGAACTATAAGTTACCCGCAATCCTGCCCAGCTGCTGCAGCTTCCGTTGCAGCTGTTCCGACCAGGGCAGGCCAAACGATAGCCGCAGACAGTTGTCAAACTGCGGTTGCAGGGTGAACATCCGCCCCGGCGCAATACTGATTTTTTGCCGGATGGCCTGTTCGTACAGCTCCACCGTATCAATGCCTTTACGCAGTTCCACCCAGAGCGAAAGCCCTCCCTGTGGCCGTGATATCCGCGTGCCTTCGGGGAAATGGGCCGCAATCGTATTCGTATAGTGGAGATAGTTAGTATAGAGCGTGTCTCTTAATTTACGCAGATGCAGATCATAACCACCACTTTCCAGGAACAGGGCGATAGCTTCCTGTGTCAACGTGGGATTGGCCAACATATGTACATATTTCAGCCGCAGCACCTGTTCCTTGTAACGGCCCGGCGCCACCCATCCCACACGGTATCCCGGCGCCAGCGTTTTGGAAACTGAACCGCACCATAATACGTTCCCTGTTTTATCGAAAGTCTTACAGGAAACCGGCCGGGAAGGACCAAAATATAAATCACTGTACAGGTCATCTTCTATCAGCGGAAGGTTGTGTCGCTCCAGCAGTTGTACCACTTCCTTTTTATGGTCATCCGGCATGCAGCAACCCAGCGGTGTGCTGAAATTGGGTACCAGCAGGCACAGGTTGATATTTTTCACGACTGCTTTCAATGCTTTCAGATCAACGCCCGTTTGCGGATGCGTAGGCAGTTCTACCACCCGTAAACCCAGGCTTTGCGCCAGTTGCAGGATACCGGAGAACAGCGGACTTTCCGTGGCGATGGTATCGCCGCTTTTGGTGAGCGCCTGTATACAGAGGCTGATCGCATTCAGGCCGCCATTGGTGGTGACGATGTCGTCGGCCGACAACTGGCCGCCCCACATAAAGCTCCGTTTGGCCAAAGTCTGACGCAGCCGCTCACTGCCTGCCAGCGGTTCATAGCCGATGCTGCTGTCCTTAAATTCCCGCGATGCTTTTAAGAGGCATTTGTTGAGTTTTGCTACCGGCAGCAGGTCGGCCGCGGGTACGCCGATGGAAAGCAATGTGATGCCTTTGCGTGCCGGTCCTCCGTATATTTTGCTGATGAGCTGGTCCGGTATGGAACGGCTGTCTTTTTCGGATGGTTGGCTGGCCGCAGGCAGAGGGAGCTGCCGGTAAGCCCCTTCGGTGACGAAATAACCGGATTGCGGCCTGGAAGTGATCAGCGCTTTGCTTTCCAGTTCAAGGTAAACACGTTTGGCCGTATTCATACTGATACCCTGCTCCAGGCAGATAGTACGGATGGATGGCAGCTTGTCTCCCGGTTTTAATACCCCGCTGCGGATCAACTGTGCGATGTTCTGCGCTATCTGGCTATATATAAAATCCTTTTTCATGGTCCCGGGTTTTAACTGTGTCCATCAAAAATACAAAAATTGTAACTGTGTCCGTGTGCCGATTTCCTCGATTTTTGTTGAAAATTTTTTCGGATGATCAATCAATTGGAGATTAAGACAGGTTTGGAGAACATGGACCTTACCGCCATCCACCAGTTCCTGCAGAACGATTCCTACTGGGCCAAAGGGATCTCTTTTGAATTAGTGAAAGCGTCTCTGGAAAATTCTTATTGTATGGGAGCATTTCTGGATGACAAACAAATAGGGTTTGCCCGTGTTATTACAGACTATAATACTTTTGGCTGGCTGGCGGATGTTTTTGTGTTACCGGCTTACCGTGGCAAAGGCATTTCCAAAAGTATGATGCGTTTCCTGATGGATCAGCAATGGGTAGGCAGGTTGCGCCGCCTGATGCTGAATACGCTGGACGCACACGAGTTGTACAGAAGTTATGGCTTTAGAGCCCCGAACAATGCGGCGTTGCTCATGGAGGTATACCGGCCGGACGTACATCTTAAATCCACACAGTTTTTTACCGGGGAAGAGTATACAGCGTCCTGAAAAAAAACGGGGAAACAGGCTATTGGCCAGCTTCCCCGGATATTACATTAGAAGTGTGTAATTAGTCTTTACGCAGTGGTATCAGGTAACGGACACTGTTGTCCTGAAGATACAGTCCTGCCCAGGTAAGAATACCGAAGAGCACAGGGAACCAGAAAGGTTCTCCCACGCGTAGCATGATAGCCACGGCGCCGCCCAGGTAAGCGGTGATCAATATTGCGCCCAGCACGGCGGTACGGGGAATAGCGTAAAGTATGGTGGCGATCAGCAACACAAAGCCGATGAATTGTACTTGTGAAGCAGGCCAGCCCAATGCCACGGAGCCTTCCATGGAATACTTGTTCTTTATCACTTTCATAACGGCATCGAACAGTGCGAAAAGGATCACCAGGATGCTGATGACTTTACCGGTGATGCGGACAGATTTGGTTGGAGCAGTTATTGTTGCCATGTGTGTAAATTTTTTAAGTTTAGGTTTTTAACAGATAGTTTTTGTCTGTGTCATCGCAACGCTTCCGGAAAACCTTGCGCTGATGGACTGATACAAAAGTAGTGTCAATTGTAATAACGAATGTTGTGTAAATCCGACATTCTAAGGGGGTGTTTGCGGCGAAGTATAAAAAAAAGTATACAGCAGCAGACAGGCTGTTGCTCACAAGACAAAAAAATAAAAGGGGAAACGTTTAACAGTGGCTCGCTGCGAGTACTGCGGCGATATGCTCTCCGGAGAAAGTGATTTCATCTCCCGGCTGTATGTCTTGTATATGCCGGGTGGGAGAGAGCAAAACACCTTTGAACTGGTGGGCTTCCACGGCCGTGACTCTGGCCATCAGCCGCTCGGCTTTGCGGCCCGACGTGCTGCTAAAACCATAAACAAAAAACAGACAAACCGTGTCTCCGTAAGTCAGACGGGACAGCTCTTCTGCGGCGGGTTTACTGAATACCCCTGGATTTTCTGCAAGAATGGCGGATACGTTCTCGAACTGTATGGACGTGGTCATATGGTTAAATTGATTATTGGTTGCTGCGACGCGGAATTATACTAAGATAACAATAATTTAGGGATTTTTTGATTTAGGGATTTTTTGATTTTAAAGCGACCTAAACTTCCTCAAAATCAAAAAATCCCTAAATCAAAAAATCCCTAAATCAAAAAATTTCTAAATTCATCGAATGATTACCGGTCCACCGGCGTGGAGGTATGTATATAAAACAGGCCATCAAAAACAGTCGGCCAGATACCCCTCTGTGGAATGAAGTCAAACAGGGTGCCTTGTTGCTTTTGCAGCAGCCAGCCTTTGGCGGTGCGGTAGTCGGTAAATGCCTGGGCATAGCCGGCGGCATCGAGCTGCCCTTCCACGCTGCCAGGCACTGCCTGCGGCACATTGGCCGTCTGGTTGTTCGTGAAGTCGGTATAAGTGCCTGCAGAACCGGAAAACCCAACTGCGTAAGCCGCTTTGCCAAAACGTTTACTTACCGTAACGCCCATGGGCACGTATGTCTGCAGGAAAGGCACGGGCTTGTCATTAGCGTCGTTCAGCTGACTGGTATTTTTAGCTATGTGAATGTTATGCGCCCACACAATAATTTTTTTACCAGGAAACACCTTCTCCGCCAGCCAGATCAGGTTGTCTGCCATTTGCCTGTCTCTCACACTCAGCTCATTGCCATTGACCAGCCCCCAATAACGCAGTGCCTGTGATGCTATACTTTCCGTGACCTTCAGCCAGAAACCGGGAGAGGCGGTAAAGTGGGCCGGCTTGTCAGGCTGTTTGGCCAACACGCTTTTCAGCTGATGCAGCACCCTGAAGAAAGTGGCCTGCTCGGCGGCGGTAGGCCGGTAAGCGTTAGACGCAAAGGTAGCTACTGATACGCGATGGAACAGCTCCCAGCTGCTGTCGGGCAGGGAAAGATGTTTTTGCCGGAGGAACTGCCCGAAGTCGGTGAACAATTGTTTTTTGGCAAACTCTCCTGAATGCTGGCTCTCAAAACCGGTAACAACCAACGGGGTGGCGCTTTTTACATTGGCCTTTACATAGTCATGCAACGGCTGCATCTGTTTACCTGTAGCCCACATAAAAAACAGGCTGCCGATGATTTCTTTGGAATAGTCACCCCCTTTGATGGTATTGTCCCAGATTCGGGCGCAGTCATACAGGCCGCTTTCGAAAGCCAGTACTTCAAACCCCATCTTTTCATGAAGGAATTTGATGAGCCGTGTTTTGGCGAGAAACGTGGTTGCTTCTCCGTGTGTCTGTTCGCCGAGCATCACAATGCGGGAGCGGCCGATGGCGGTACGCAACGGCTCCAGGTCGGCATAGCGGTCATCCGACGGATCGATGGAGCGGATTTCTGCGGCGTTGGGAATATTGGGCGCCTGCGCGGTGGCTGCCTGGCTGTAGAGGGCAAAGGCCAGTAGTAATGGCCTGAAGGATTTACGTATAAGCATAGCTGTTAGTACGAAAATTGATGATACAGGGAAGTCGGTCTGCCCGTTGGAAAGTACTATTGGTTGGACCAACCTCCCGGTAATATAATCATTTTCGCCTGATCAGGTATATGCCCTGTAGCGGAAGATTATCCAGTGCGGCCTGCTGGCCGGTCGGTAGGAATTTGTTTTCTTCAAAGAAGGGGAGCAGCGGATTACCGGTGTATTCGTGCATCCACAAAGCGTCGTAGGATTGACTGATTTGCAGACACTTTTTTATCAGCGCTTCTTTACAACCGCTGTCGGCATACTGTTGCAATACACCGAAGCCTGCCAGCCGTTTTACTTTTTTATCGGTGAGATCGTCGGGCCGGCTACCGGCAGAAGTAATCAGCGCATAACCTGCCGGCTCACTACCGGCATACACCATTAGCCACTGGTTGGAGAAATTGTTGATGTCGGATGCCAGTTGTTGTGGCGTAAAGGTTACAAGATAAGCATCCAGCTGTTTGCCGGTCAACAAGTGCCCGTATTGCTCTTTGCCCAGCGTGGTGATCAGCGAGAACAGGGCCTGTATATTGGCTTCGTTCACCACCACAAAGCGGGTGGTGATAGTCTGTGTGGTTTCCATTGCTTTTGTCATTGTTAAGCTGTAAAGGTAGCCCCGCTGCTGATGAATGCTGCAGTACACATCCTGAAAAAAGAAACGGTACAGTTGTCGGTGGTTACAGCAATGCAGCCCCGGCTTTTTTGAGGGCCCGTTTTCTGGCAGTGGTATAGGTATCGGCAAAAACGAGGCGGAAACAATGACTGAACGAACCGGAGAAGGAAAAAACATTGCCGGGGGTGAACCGCACCCCGATCCGCTCACAGGCCTGGTAAAACGCGCCCATGTCTGTACGGAGAGGCAGTTGTATCCAGCAATTGTAACCGCCGGCCGGCCGTATCATGGAAGTACCTTCCGGAAAGGAGCTGCTGACAAGATGAAGGGTAAGCCAGGCGTTTTTAGCCAGTTGGGTACGGAATGAACGCAGGTGGCGGTCGTAGCTGTTGGTGCGTAGCAGCTGTGTCACCGTCTCCTGGAAAACAGGAGACACCGAACTGCCGAGGGCAAACCGGATCTGTTCCGCCCGGGAGAGATAACGGCCGGCCGACAACCATCCCAGCCGGATACCCGGCGCCAGCGTCTTGGCATAAGAGGAGTAGGTCATCACCAGGCCGCTGTCGTCCAGCGATTTCAGCGGAGAAGGGCGTGCGCCGCTGAAATGCAGGTCACCGTAGATGTCATTTTCAATAACAGGGATATCGTATTGCTGTGCCAGCGCCACTAAAGCCTGCTGTTGCGGGAGCGGCATACTGCTGCCTGTGGGATTGTGGAAATGCGGTGTTAACACAATGGCGCGTACTTTTGTACGGACCGCTACTTTGCGAAGTACGTCCACATCAAACCCGTCGCGGGTGACGGGAATCTCCACCACCCGTAGCCGCAGCACGGCCAGCACTTCCAGCACGGAGAACACGCACGGGCTTTCCACCGCCACTATATCACCCGGCACACATACCGTCGATAACGCAATGTATAACGACTGTAACGCACCATCGGTAATCAACAACTCCTCTTCCCGGAACCGGGCGCCATAACCCGCGGCCCGTTGTATGATTTGTTGTTTCAACACTGGTGAACCACTGGCCGGGTAGTAGCGCAACAAACCGGCCCCCTCTGCACGCACCACCTGTTGCAGGGTACGCAGCAGTAGTTTCTGGGGTATCATCAGATCGCCGGGCGCTGCCACATTAAAAGCAGATAACGTATGGCGGTTGCCGGGCTGGGCGGTGGTATGTGTCAGTCCCTGCTGAAAAACGGCATCTCTCACCACCGGCTGCCGGCTTATTTTTTCCGCTTTCGCCACCGCCGGCTGCCGGCTCACGAAATAGCCTGAGCGCGGCAGGCTCTCTACCAGTCCGCGCATCAGCAGGTCTTCATAACCACGCTGAATAGTGCTTATGCTGGCGCCGTATTTTTCTTTCAGGGCCCGCACGGAAGGCAGTTTGTAGCCTGGCTGCCAGAGGCCCTCCCGGATATTTTTTTCAATGTCACGGGTAAATATTTCGTGGCGGTATGTTTTGATGCCCAAATCTGTACTGTTTATTTTTCATAAATATACGATCTGTACCGAAATGTGTCACACGGTCGTATTTTACCACCTATATTGTCGTTTTTACACGCTGTATGAATAGGAAATTCGGTATAAGTTTGCATCAACATCAAACAAAAAAATCAAACTATGGCTACAGCTATTTTTGTCAACCTGCCGGTGAAGGACCTTCAGAAAAGCATTCAGTTTTTTACGCAACTGGGATATACTTTTAATGCCCGGTTCACCGACGATAAAGCGGGATGCATGGTGATCTCCGATACCATCTATGTGATGCTGCTCACTGAACCTTTCTTCAAAACCTTTACCAACAACGGTATCGCAGATACCAGCAAACATACCGAATGTATCAATTGCCTTTCTGCCAGCAGCAGGGAAGAGGTAGACAGTATTGTGGCCAAAGCGGTAGCTGCCGGCGCTACCACGCCCAAGCCACCGCAGGACCACGGTATTATGTATGGCCATAGCTTCCTGGACCTCGACGGGCACCACTGGGAGTACATGTTCATGGAGCCTGACTCGCAGAATTAAGCAGGCAGGAAGAAGAACGTCGTTATCGCAGTTCACAGCCTGTGACAACGACGCTGTTCTTCCGATGTTATAAAACAGCAACGCCTCCCTTATACAGGAAGGCGTTGCTGTTTTTATGAAGGTCGGTCATGTTATGACTCGACTTCTATTTCTTTATTGTACCGGTTCCTGTATTGCACCGGCGACATGCCGGTGATTTTCTTGAACGTGATCCGGAATGCTTTGGGGTCGGTATAGCCTACATTGTACATTACCTCATTCACATTCTCGCGGGAAGACTCGAGGCTCTTTTTGGCAGCCTCTATTTTTACCCGTTGGATATACTCGACCACCGTATTGGAAGTAGCTTTCTTGAACCGCCGCTCCAGGTTCCTGCGGCCGAGGGTGAACATGCCGGCCAATTGGTCGACGGTGATTTTTTCGGTGAAATTCTTTTCGATGAATTCCTGTGCCCTGCGGATTGGTTCGTCTTCGTGGTCTTTCTGGCCGCGGAACACCATAAAGGGCGACTGGCTGTCCCGCTGTATATCTATCTGGAATGCTTTGGAGCAGAAGACAGCGATTTGACGGTCGCAATATTTTTCAATCAGGTAAAGAATGAGATTGAGGTAGGAAAAAGCGCCGCCGCTGGAATAGATCCCATGTTCGTCGGTGAGTATTTTATCTTCTACCAGGTCCACCTGCGGATACATTTTCCGGAACTCGTTGGCTGCCATCCAGTGGGTGGCGCATTTGCGCCCGTTCACAAGACCGGTGGCGGCCAGCAGGAAAGCGCCTACACAGAGACTGCCCACTTCCGCGCCGGCTTTGTACTGTTGCACGATCCAGGGGAGAAACTCCCGGTTCTGTTCAACGATTTTAGGCATATCGCCGTCTACCGCCGGAATGATGATAAGGTCGGTTTTGGGGACCTCCTTAATGGTAGCGTCCGCGTAGACGGTATACATCCCCCCGCAAGCGGGCACTTCTTGGGTCAGCCCTACCAGCTGCACCTTAAACATTGGGGCGTCGCCATTGTTTTTCAACATCTTGTTTACTTCCGTAAACACCTGACGAGGTCCTTCAATACTGCCTAGTACGGCTCCTCTGGGAACCAGGATAGATATGTGCTTCATAAAGTAAAGGTAAACGGGGTATTTGTCGGGATCAACCCCTCCGTTTGGCGTAAATACACCCCCTGCAGATGATGTATTAACTATTTTCTTTACGTGGGTGTAATTCACTGCCAGCGGGGGACAGGTTGGGAATATAGCCCTGCCGGGGTTGCCTTTTGGCCATTTTCTGCTATCTTTGCCCGCCTCCGGCTAACACTATAAACAGGAATTATGAGTTTTTTAACGGTCTCCAATATCAGCAAAAACCAACTGGGCGTACCAGTTGTGAAGGACATCAGCTTCACGGTGGAAAAATTTCAAAAAGTGGCCATTGCCGGGGAAACCGGTTCGGGTAAAAGCACGCTGCTGAAAATCGTCGGCGGTTTTGCGCAACCCGACGCCGGTAAGGTGTCTTTTGAGGAGGTAAGGGTAGAAGGGCCGCTGGAAGTGCTGATCCCGGGACAGCCCGGCATCGCCTACCTGTCACAGCACTTTGAACTGCGCAACAATTATCGTGTGGAGGAGATCCTTTCCTACAACAATAAACTCACCGAAGAATCGGCCACCGAGCTGTATGAATTGTGCCAGATCTCCCATCTGCTGAAAAGAAAAACGGACCAGTTGTCCGGTGGGGAAAAACAACGGATCGCGCTGGCGCGGCTACTGGTCACCGCACCCCGCCTGCTGCTGCTGGACGAGCCTTATTCCAACCTGGACCTTATCCATAAAAATAAACTGAAGGAAGTCATCCATGATATTTCGGAGAACCTTGATATCACTTGTATGCTGATTTCCCACGACCCGTTGGACATCCTTTCCTGGGCCGATGAGGTGCTGATCATGAAAGACGGCGAAGTTGTCCAGAAAGGCACGCCGCAGCAGGTGTACGGTCAGCCGGTCAACGAATATGTGGCGGGTTTAATGGGCGCCTATAATCTTTTCAGCCCTGCCAAAGCGAAGAAACTGGCCGGTCTGCCGGGAGTAGAGGCCAGCAGTAAAAACCTTTTCCTGCGCCCGGAGAGCCTGCTGTTGTCTGAAAACGAAACGCCCGTGAAAGGAAAAGTGAAACACGTCCATTTCTACGGCAGTTTTTACGAGACGGCGGTCAGCCTCGCAAAAGATACTGTGGTGGTGAGAACAGCCAAATCACAGGTGAAAAAAGGCGATACCGTGTTTCTCTCCACCCATCCCGATGAAGTCTGGTATTTTTGATCCTCATAAAACGAACCCGGGAGCCTTCGGCTGTTAAATCTGGCGGCCCCGGCTGTTAATTCCCTTTTTTTCTTTAACTTCCCATCCCAAAGCAGCTGAAAGCGCTGACTATGTCCTTCATCGTTTTTAAATAACCATATTTTTAATCGTATCGTTTTAATCGTATCAGTAACCATTTGTACGTAAAGACCTCTTTTTACCGTACCCCTGTTTGTTTATTCACACAACCAACTATACGTTAACATGCGTCGATCACTTACCGTTTTCTTCTTTGTTTTAGCCCTGGCTGCCTTTTCTATTGGCGTGCTGTTCATTTTTGGATATGATGTCCACCAGCGCAGTGCAGGAAAACTGCTGGCTTCCGCAGATACCCTGTCCCGCGACCATCCCGGTATACGCATCATGGACAACGCGCTGCTGACGCTCAGTCGCGCGGAGAATAATTTCCGCATGTTTACCATTACCTATAAACGCAACTACTTACAGCAGTTCTCTGTGCAGTTAGGGGAAGTGTTGTCTTCGGTGGACGTTGTGGCTGGCATGCTCGCTAAAAGCCCTGATAATCAACAGTTCGAAGGGCTGGTCAACAAAAAGACGGAGGTCTCCGAACGGATCGCCCAGATGAAAAAAGCGACCGACTCCATGTTGTCTACCTCCCTTACCGATGATCGCATCGATAAACTACTGAGTAGTATTCCCACCTACAAAGTCACCCAGATCAAGAAAGACGAGGTGACCATGGATACCGTTAGCAACGTGCAGGCAGCGCCGGAGAAAAAGAAAGGCTTTTTTAAGCGCCTGGGTAACGCTTTTTCCAACAAAAACAAAGGCGACACCGTAAAAGCCCAGATGGCCGTGCTGGTGAAAACCAAAAGCGGGAAAGTGATCGACAAGGAAACCTACGACGCCCAGCGGATGAAGGATATCATTACGGACGTCAACGGATACTATAAAAAGGTACTGCGTACGCAGTTATCCAACCGCATGAAGATAGATGCGGACGAACAGTCGCTGGCCGGCACCAACATTTCCATGCTGGGGGAACTGGATACGCTGATCGTGGCACTGAGGGAGAATGCTGCCATCGCATTGGCGCAGCAGAAACAACAGGCCAAAACTACCGTATATGCAGATACCAGTACCATGCGCAACATTGCGGTATGGGGATTCATTTCACTGGTGCTGGCCATCGTCATGGCGTTAGGTACGTATTGGCTGCTACACAAAAAGGAAGTGCAGCTGAAGGCCAGTGAAACGGCTGCACGGGAACAGGCCAGGGTACGCACGGAATTCCTGGCCAATATGAGCCACGAGATACGGACACCGCTCAATGCGGTGGTAGGCTTCAGTGAACAACTGGCATATTCCAATCTCTCTTCCGGTCAGCGGGACCTGCTGCGTTCTGTTGAAACATCGGCGGATATGCTGATGCAGGTGGTCAACGACGTACTGGACTTCTCCAAACTGGAAAAAGAATATATTTCTATCCTGCACGAACCCTTCTCCCTGTACGATACTTTTGAAGATGTAATCAATACTACCCGTATCCTGGCTGTTCAGAAGAACCTGGAGTTTAAGGCCGATTTTGACGGGGAACATCGTGAAGTGAACGGAGATGCTTTCCGCCTTAAACAGATCCTGCTCAACCTGATCAGTAACGCCGTCAAATACACGCCCAGCGGCAGTGTAACGGTAACGGGCATACTGGAAATACAATCGGATAAGCAGGGGTTGTTTACCTTCCGGGTAAAAGATACGGGAGAAGGCATCAGCAAGGAAGCACAGGCCAACCTGTTTGAACGTTTTTACCAGGCGGTCCCCGCCCGGGTGACCGTCAAAGGCACTGGTCTGGGGCTGGCCATCACCAAAAAACTGGTAGAGATGCATGGTGGCAATATCTCCTTTACAAGCGAGCCCGGACAGGGTACTGAATTCATCTGTCAGATACCCTATGAACTGGCCAGCGGAGAAGCGCATACAACGATAACCGTGGCGGAAACAGAACAACCGGTGGGCGCGTTTATGGAAGGCCGTTATATCCTGGTGGCAGAAGACCAGGAGATGAACCTCTTACTGATGAAGATGATGCTTACCCGCTGGAAATGCCGTTTTGATATGGCGCGTGACGGAGAAACGGCGCTGCGGCTGCTGGAGCAGCATCGTTACGACCTGGTGCTGCTGGACCTGCATATGCCTAAATTCAGCGGGCTGGAGGTGGTGGAACGTATCAGGAAAGATGCGGACCCGCAGAAAGCAGGCGTAGTGGTGCTGGCGCTCACAGCAGATATCACGGAGCAGGACGTACGCGATTTCAGGCGGGCAGGCTTTAATGACTGGCTGATGAAGCCTTTCAAGGAAATGGATATTTACCGGGTGATCCGCAAAAACCTGCGGCTGGGAGAAAAGGTGGTGCCGGAACAAAATTAATCAAGGTTGGGGACTTCATCCCTTTGTCCGGGGGAGGTTGCTAATCGATGAATGATACCCATGTGTAAAAACAAATATCCCGTGTTGGGCCGGTGGAAAACGATGATACGTTTTTCCACCGACAACAACACGGGATACAAATATCTTCAGCGGATTATTTTCCTTTTATAACGCTTTCGATCGGGCGGCCTACGCAGCCATTCGGCATTTGCACATGCAGCATGGCAGCGAGGGTAGCGGCGATGTCTGTCATGTGGGTGATTTCATTGGTGGCGCCGTGTTGCACATGCCATCCCATGAATACGAGCGGGATGTGGATGTCGTACAGGTTCCAGTTGCCGTGGGTAGTACCTTTTTCGAAGCCCTGGTACCATCCTGGTTCGGGGATGATCATCACGGAGCCGGTACGTTTAGGATTGTAGCCGTTGGCGATCATGCTTTTGATGGGTTGCGGTATCGGGCTGTTACCGAGATTATCGATATCGGCGGCGAACTGGATGCCGGGCTGGCGTTGAAGGAACTTAACGGTTTCTTTTTTGATGGCGTCATAGTCCAGTTTATTGGCTTCTATTTTGGCCACGTCGTAGTTCACATGGTAGTTCATGCCGGAGCGTACGAGGCCTTTTACGCCGAACCGTGCAGCCAGCAGGCTGTCGAGGCTGGCCATCATGGGCTTGTCTTTTACGAAGCCGGCAGGTACGTTGTATTCGTTCATAAAGCCTACAGAGTGGGCGGCGCCATGGTCTGCGGTAAGGAATACGAGGTAGTTGCCTTTGCCTACTTTTTTATCGAGGTAGCTGAAGAAGCCTGCGAGGTCCTTATCGAGGCGGAGATAAGTATCTTCCACTTCGATGGAGTTAGGACCATATTTGTGACCTACATAGTCCGTAGAGGCGCAGTTGATAGTGAGGAAGTCGGTTGCTTCCCCGTTGCCCAGGTTGTAGCCTTCTACGGCTGCTGTGGCAAATTCCAGGGTGAGGGTATTGCCGGAAGGCGTGGAGCGCAGGCTGCCCGGATCTTTTTTGTAGATCTCTTTCATGTTATGCGGGAACACAGGCGTTTTTTCGCCGCCGAAGGTGCCTTCCCAGGATACGTTGTCAGCGGTGCTTTGCGCGTAGCTGCTGATCGGATACAGCGGTTCCCATGGTTTGGACATCAGCTGCTCCGGCAGTTTCCTGGCGTTGAAACGTTTTACCCATTCCGGAAGGTCTTTCATGTAGTAGGTGCTGGTGATAAAGCTGCCATTGGCGTCATCGAGCCAGAAGGCGCCGTTGGGCGTATGGCCGGCGGGCAGGATGGAGGCGCGGTCTTTCAGGGACACGCCTACTACTTTAGAGCGGAAGTTGGTGGCGAAACGCAGCTCATCCGTGATCGTGGATGCCAGCAGGTTGCGCGGCGACATCCGTCCGGCTTTGGAAGTGCTGCCGACTGCCTGGGCCACGGTATCTTCGGTGCAATACCATTTTCTGCCTGTCAGCTGATCGGTCCAGTCATTGCCGGTGATGCCGTGGATGGCGGGCACCGACCCGGTATATACGGTGCTGTGTCCTACAGCGGTAAAGGACGGTAGATGACTGATGGTCGTGTTCTCACAGGAGAAACCTTCATTCAGCATTCTTCGGAGGCCGCCGGATTCGTAACGGTCGGCATAACGGTACAGGTAATCCCAGCGCATCTGGTCAACCACAATGCCCACTACTAGTTTGGGTCTTTCCGGAGCTTGAGCCATTGCCGACGGTGCCTGCCCTAAGGCGAAGGCGCCCACCATCAGCAGGGCGGAGAGTTTTAGTCTGGTCATTTTTTTAGATTTCTATATAGCTGTAAATACTTAGCGGTCCTGGTCCCTCCGGCCAGAACCGCTAAGTTTATTCCGTTTCAGCAATAATGCTGCTTTTTTTTGTATGAACGGACAAATAGCTGGATGAATACTAATAACCCGGATTCTGTTCCAGATTAGGATTGAGGTCCTTCTCTGTCTGCGGGATAGGCCACCAGTAGTCGCGTTTAGGATTGAATGTCCGTTTTTCCAGCACATTGCCGGCGAAGTCGTAGATCTCTGTGTTCAGCTCTGTCTCGGCAGTCTTCCAGCGACGGATATCGCTGTAATACAAACCTTCGCCTGCGAACTCCACGCGTCTTTCGTGGCGTATTTCTTTGCGCATGTCTTCCTTGGAGAGGCCGGGCGCAAAATGCGGCATCCCTATACGGTCGCGGATCTGGTTGAGCGCTGCGTATACAGTCGCATCCGGGCCAGCGGCTTCATTCTGGGCTTCTGCGTACATCATCAGGACGTCTGCATAACGCAGCACGATGAAGTTGATTTCAGACTGACCGCCTTTCAGGTCTTTTTCTGCCTGTGCAGGCGCCAGCGTATCGTACACACTGAATTTTTTCACACCGTAACCGGTGATGGCAAAGCGGCTGGAATCCACAAATTTTCCCTGGAAGGTATCGGTAGGAAATGTAATGGTGCCTTGTAAGCGGGGATCACGGTTCAGATAAGGCTTCGTGGCATCATAGCCTGAAGCCGGATCGGTGACAGGCAATCCGTTTTTCATATAGTAGGCCTGCGCAAGGCCCAGCAAAGGTGCGTTGGAGTTGTACTGCGCGCAGATCAGGTCGAAAGAGTTACCCTGGTTGGGGAACATGTACTGCACGTCAAATATAACTTCCTTGTTATTTTCATTTGTTTTGAGGAACAGGTTACGGTAGTTGGAAAACAATCCGTAGCCGGTGCCGCCCTGGTCCATTACTGCTTTGGCAGCGGCAGCAGCGGCGGCCCATTTCGCAGCATTGTTGCCGGGGTTCAGCAGCGGGCTGGCTTCATACAGCAGCACTCTCGCTTTCAGCGCCATGGCTGCACCTTTGGTAGCCCTGCCTCTGTCGGAAGCACCGTAGGTCAGCGGCAACGCTGCTGCTGCATCGTCCAGGTCTTTGATCACCTGGGCCACTACTTCCTCACGTTTGTTGCGCGGCAGTTTGCTCTGGGTGTTCATATCCGGCGGGTCGAGGATCAGGGGCACGCCGCCGTAGTAATTTTGTATCATGAAATAGTAAAGACCGCGTAAGAAGAGCGCCTGTCCTTTCATGATTTTCTTCTGTTTTTCATCCATGCCCGGCACTTCGTCCACTTTTTTCAGGAACGTATTGCAACGGCCAATACCTCCGTAGCAGTCGGCATAGCGGGAGCTGATAATACCGCCGCTGCTGGGCATCTGCTGACCGGAAGCGATGGAGTTGTACGCCATCCCGTTGGTTTTGTAATAGGCATTGGGAGACATGGTTTCCTCCCAGAGGGCGGTGGCGTTGTTGGAACCCTTACCACCGTAAATGCCGTCATTACGCAATATGGAATAACAACCGGTCAATGCAGCATTGGCCGCTTCCGGCGTTCTCCAGAAAGTTTCCTCTGTGTATTTATCGTGCGGTTCTGTGTCCAGCAGGCTTTTGTTGCAGGCGGATGCCATTAGCCCCATGGCTACGATCGCGATATGTATTTTGTTCATTTGGATCATGATTGAATAAGATTAAAAAGTGACGTTCAGGCCGCCGTTAAAAGTCTTCAGCATCGGATAACGATACAGGTTGCTTTGGTCCAGGACAGCTTCCGGATCGAAGTCTTTGTAACGGGAGAACGTCAGCAGGTTTTCGCCATTCAAAAACACATTCACTTTGCTGATTTTAACTTTCGACAACCATCTGTCGGGCAGGGAATAACCCAGCTGCAGGTTGCGCATTCTTACATAGGAGTTGTTACGCAGCCAGTAGTCGGAACCGCGGAAGTTGTCCACGCCGGCGGTGCCGGTGGTGACAATCGGAAGGCGCGCATTGGTGTTGGTAGGTGTCCAGGCATCGGTCAGCCATTCCTTGGTGGCGTTGGCGCCATTTACGAAAGGCAGGGCCAGGTTACCCTGTGGATAAGCTTTTACGCCGGCGATACCCTGGAAAGCTGCATTCAGGGTGATGCCTTTGTAACCGAGATTAAACCCGAAACCAAATGTCCATTTCGGTACGGAAGAGGAAGCATCCAGTATCACGCGGTCGTCGCCGTTAATGATACCGTCGCCGTTGATATCTTTGTACTTGATGTAACCGGCTTTGGTCTTGCCGCTCTGGTAAGCGCTTTTGCTCACTTCTTCGTCAGACTGGAAAATACCGTCTGACAATAATACGTAGTAAGCGTCTATCGGATGACCTGCCTGTGTAATGGTATTACCGCTGATGATTCTTTCTCCTCTCAGGTCTACTACTTCGTTTTTATTGTAGGAAGCATTGCCGTACACATTATAGTCGAAGTTGCCGATGTTGTTTTTGTATTGGAGTACCAGCTCTATACCGGTATTGTCTACCCGGCCTATGTTCCTTTTAGGGCCGGCGAGGTTACCTACCTGGGAAGGAATGGCTACCTGCCGGAGGATACCGTCGGTGATTTTTTTGTAGACGTCAACGGTAACGGCCAAACGACTTTTGAACAGGTTCATGTCCACACCGGCGTTATAAGTGGTGGTAACTTCCCATTTGATATCGGGATCGACAGCGGCTGTTATAGCAGCGCCGGAGCCAAGTGCGGGGCTGGTACCGCCGAAGCTGTAATCTTCACCCATGCTTACAGAAGGAGTGTAGCTGTACAATGCAACCGCCTGTGTGCCCAGCTGGCCTGCGGAGGCGCGGAGTTTCAGTACGTCGATCAGGCTGGACTCAAAGAAGGATTCTTTATCAATGCGCCATCCGGCAGAAGCGGAAGGATAAAAGCCCCAGCGTTTTCCGGGAGCAAAGCGGGAAGAACCGTCATAACGGAAAGCTGCTTCAAACAGGTATTTGCCGTCATAATCATAATTAGCACGGCCAAAGTAAGACTCCAGTACGTCGCGGGTGGGAGTGCCGGAGGTGGCGTTCCAGTATACACCGGCGTTCAGTGCGTCCAGGGTGCCGTCCAGGTAACCGTACATGCTGGCCTCAAAAAAGTCTTTGTCAAAGTTGTCGTAGCTGGCGCCCAGCATTACGCTGAGGTTATGTTTGGCTGCAAAGGTTTTTTTCCAGTCCAGTGTATTATAGAAGTGGATGTTCATGTCATTGTAATCCGTCTTGTACGAACGCGGAGCTGTATTTGGATTGTTCCAGTTGATAGGGGCGTTGGTTTTAGGATCAAATGTCTGCATCCGGGGAGTGAACTGGGTCAGCAGACCATCATATTTGTCTACACCAAATTTGATATTGTAGTTGATATCAAAAGGAAGTTTGTACTCTGCGAAAACGGTCGCGAGAAAACGTTGCACCACTTTGGTTTTCAGGCCGTTGTAAGCCAGCATGCGCGGGTTTTCCCAGTTGTTGCGGCCGGAAGTTCTCATCCAGGAGTTGCCATAGCGGCCGTCTGCCAGGGTATCGGTCAGGATCGGCAGGGCACGGGCCAGGTACTCCCAGGTAGAGGCGTAGAAAGGCTGTGTATAGTTACGATAGTATCCGTCGAGGGTCATACCGGCTTTCAGTTTTTGAGTCACCTGCATGGAGGCGTTAAGGCCAACGGAGTATTTCTTTTCATGGTTGCCGGGGCCGAAGAGGATACCCTCCCTGTCCAGGTAACCCAATGACAGACGATATTGGTATTTATCGGTGCTACCTGCCACGCTCAGGTCATGTTTCTGGATAGTCCCGTTTTTCAGGGCGATCTTATACCAGTTATTGGAAGGGTAGGTGATCGGATCGGTCAGCATGCCCTTTTCGTATTCTGCGATCTGTGCATCGGAATAATCCACTTTAGTGGTGCCTTCATTCCGGTTGGCCTGGTTCTTCAGCTTCATATACGCAATCGGATCGTCGATGATGTCCGGCAGGTAAGTCGCTTTCTGCATACCGCGATAATAGCTGTAGTTGATTTTAGACGCGCCTTTCCCTTTTTTGGTGGTCACGAGAATAACGCCGCTGGCTGCACGGGAGCCATAGATGGCTGCGGCAGCGTCTTTCAGTACGGTGATGGACTCGATGTCGTTTGGGTTCAGTTCGTCCATGGAATACTCGATGCCGTCTACCAGTACCAGCGGATCGTTGTTGCTCAGCGTACCGACGCCGCGGATGCGGATGGTGCTGCGGTCTACGCCGGGCTGGCTGCTGCCGAGGTTGGTGAACACACCGGGGACGCCCTGCAACGCGTTACTGGCGTTGGTCAGTGGACGGCCTTCCTGCTGTGCCATCGACACGGTAGTAATGGCGCCGGTCAGCGTGGCTTTTTTCTGAGTACCATACCCTACCACCACTACGTCGTTGAGTTTTTGCACGTCTTCTTCGAGGGTGATGCTCAGCGGGTTGGCATTGGTTACCTTGATCTCTTTGGTGAGATAGCCAATGAAAGAAATTTTTAACGTAGAACCTGTAGGGGCACTCAGTTTGAATTGTCCATCCGCGCCGGTGCTGGCGCCTTTGCTGGTGCCAGCCACCTGGATGCTGACCCCGGGTAATGGCGTGCCGCCGGTCCCGGTAATTTTACCGGTGATGTTTACATCCTGCGCATACAGCGATGTGAAAGAGGTAAGGATGATTCCGAGGCATAGCATAAGCATTCCAGCCGGATGTAATGCCCGGAATCGTGTTCGCAAATTCATAGCTTGTGTTGTTTTTTTTGGTTGATATTATTTGATCGCTTGTTCCAGCCTGTTGGGATAATCTGTAATGATACCGTCTACGCCCATGGCTTTTAATTGTTTCATTTCCTTTGGTTCCTGTACTGTCCAGGGTACAATCAGCATATTTTTATCGTGACATTTTTTGATCAGCTCCGGTGTTACCAGCTGATAGTGCGGATTGTAGAAGGTAGGTGTAAAGCCTATCTGTTGCATGTTCTGTTCGAAGGTGACGTTCTTGTCGCCGGTCAGGAAGCCGAGCCTGATGTGCGGGTGTGTTTTGTGCAGCACCTGCAGCGGGCGCATGTCAAACGACTGTATCAGCAGGCGGTGGCCCAGCGGCTTCAGTTGTTTTACGGCCATCATGATCTTCATGTATTCTTCCGGGGATGGTTGTTCGGTGCCATCTGTTTTTTCGGAAGATTTCACTTCCAGCAGGTAATATGCCGGCGGGAGGTTGTGTTTTTTCGTATAGTGCTCTACGGAGTCGATCATTTCCCCCAGCAGCGGTGCATAGGAGCGGAGCCTTTCCTGTTCGGGGAAAGCAGCGTACGGTTTTTCCCCGATGATAAAACGACGGATATCGGCGTAGTTCATCTGGTAAAAGGTGTACTTGCTGCGTTCTGCGGCAGGAATGTCTTTGCCGTCCGGCATGGTGGTGTAGGACGGTGTGAAAGAGGCGTCGTGATACACGACCACCTGTCCGTCTTTGGTGATATGCACATCAAACTCGATAGTATTGGAGCCGGTCTCCAGGCCTTTGTACATGGCCGGAATGGTGTTTTCCGGCATCAGTCCCCGTGTGCCGCGGTGCCCCACTTTAAAGAAAGAAGGCAGGTCCTTGTGCTGTGCAGCGGTAGTGGTCCTGGATGTTTTACAGGCTGTAAAAACAGTGGCGGCAGCTGCCATGGCGCAGGCCATCAGCCGGACATTCATTTGTTTTTTCATTGTTTGGTAAATTGTTACAGGTGTAAGCATTCTGTTCAAACGTGGGCTATATACGTATATCCCTTATGGTTACTAAAGTCTTTTTATTTCAGCATCAGGTATAACGCTGCAGCGAGTACGCTGCCTGCCAGCGGGCCGGCGACGGGTATCCAGGCGTAGCTCCAGTCGCTGTGCCCTTTACCGTTCATCGGCAGGATGGCGTGCATAATACGCGGGCCCAGGTCTCTGGCCGGGTTGATGGCGTAGCCGGTGGTGCCGCCAAGGGACAGACCGATGGCCCATACCAGGAACGCTACCGGCACAGCGCCGAGGGAGCCCAGTCCCACGGGTGTTTTGTCGGTGCCGATTTCAGCGCCGGTAAAGTAGAAGATGGTAAACAACAGGACGAACGTTCCGGTCACTTCACAGATAAAGTTGCGCAGCGGTTTACGGATAGCCGGCTCCGTGCAGAAGCAGGCGCGTTGCAGGCCGTTGTCGGGCGTGGCGTCCAGATGGTCTTTGTAGTTGTACCATACAAGGGAGGTGCCCAGCATGGCGCCTGCCAGCTGTGCGAGTGCAAACATGGGCACGTCTGCCCAGTTGAACTTGCCGGCAGCAGCCAGCGCTACGGATACAGCGGGATTGAGATGCGCGCCGCTGTAAGGGCCGGCTACTACCACGCCTACATATACGCCGAGCGCCCACCCGGTGGTTATAACGATCCATCCGCCACTGTTGCCCTTTGTTTTGTTCAGCACTACATTGGCGACTACGCCGTTGCCCAGCAGGAGCAGTAATGCGGTGCCTATAAATTCAGCTAAAATCGGAGACATAGAGATTGATGATTTTGTTGATGGCTGTTTGGTTGATAATTATTGCCGGGCCCAGTGCCTGGCGGCGTCGACGGCCTTATGCCAGCCACTGATCCATGTTTCGCGATGTTGTTGTTCCAGGTCGGGTGTGAATGTTTTCTCCATCTGCCACTGGCTGCGGATCTCTTCAAGGTCATGCCAGTAACCGGTGGCCAGTCCCGCGAGGTAGGCTGCGCCGAGCGCGGTAGTTTCGGTAATGCCCGGACGTACCACTTTGGCCTGCAGGATATCTGCCTGGAACTGCATGAGCAGGTTGTTGCCGGTGGCGCCGCCATCTACGCGTAACTCCTGGATGCTGATGCCGGCGTCGGCTTCCATGGCCTTAAGCACGTCCATCGTCTGGTAAGCGATGCTCTCCAGTGCTGCGCGGGCAATGTGGGAGGCGTTGGTGCCGCGGGTCATGCCTACAAGCGTGCCACGGGCGTGCTGGTCCCAGTAAGGAGCGCCCAGTCCGGCGAAGGCGGGTACAAGATATACGCCGTCGTTCTGTGCTGCTTTGGCTGCCAGCGCTTCTACTTCGGAAGAGGAACGGATGATGCCCAGGCCGTCACGCAGCCACTGTACGATCGCGCCGGCAATAAAAATGCTGCCTTCAAGGGCGTAGTGGGTCTGGCCATTGACTTTCCAGGCTACGGTGGTCAGCAGGTTGTTTTTGCTGAGGATGGGTTTGGGCCCGATGTTCATCAGCATAAAACAGCCGGTGCCATAGGTGTTTTTCACCATGCCCGGTGCTGTGCACATCTGCCCGAACAAGGCGGCGTGCTGGTCACCGGCAATGCCGGAAATAGGTATCTGTTCTGCGAAAACGCCGGGAGCAGTATGACCGCATACTTCGCTGGACTCTTTTACTTCCGGCAGCATAGAAGCAGGAATGTCCAGCAGGGCCAGCAGCGCTTCGTCCCACTGCTGCGTGTGGATGTTGAACAGCATGGTGCGGGAGGCATTGGTAATATCGGTGGCATGCACTGCGCCGTGGGTAAGGTTCCATACCAGCCATGCGTCTACCGTGCCGAAGGCGAGTTTACCTGCGGCGGCTCTTTCCCGGGCGCCGCTGACATTGTCCAGTATCCACTTTACTTTGGTGCCGGAAAAATAAGCGTCTATCACGAGACCTGTTTTGGAACGGATCAGTTCTTCTTTACCGCCGGCTTTCAGGCTGTCGCAGAAAGCGGCGGTGCGGCGGTCCTGCCATACGATGGCATTGTGCACCGGTTTGCCGGTCTCCCGGTCCCATACGATCGTCGTTTCCCGCTGGTTGGTGATACCGATGGCGGCAATATTACCGCCTTCAAGACCTACTTTGGCCATGGCTTCGGTGGCTACGCCGATCTGGCTGCTCCATATTTCCGCAGGGTCATGTTCTACCCATCCCGGCGCGGGAAACAACTGTGTGAATTCCTTTTGTGCCACGGAAATAATGGCCCCTGTTTTGTCAAAGATGATGGCTCTTGAGCTGGTGGTACCCTGATCCAGCGCCATTACGTATTTGGTCATGTCTTTCTTTTTCTGCGTGGATAATCTAATTCGCTATAGTTGATAGTGGAATAACGATGTTATTAAGCGCCTACAGGCAACTGTTCCCGTGTGCGGACGTTTTTCAGCAGGTAGTTCGCTGCTACTGCGTTGAACGCCTTCACCTGTTGTTGCTGCCATGCTTCGTCTTTGCCCAGTTCAGCAGCCATCAGTGCGGCTACTTCCGGCGCCATGTCAATGGCGGCCTGTGCATCGAGGAAGAGCGCTCTCGTTCTTCTGGCAAGGGTGTCTTCTACCGTGCGTGCCATCTCTTGTCTTACCGCCCAGATCACCTGTGCTTTAATATAAGGCAGCCGTGGGTGCAGTGTTTTGGCCAGCTCCGGCTGCATGGAGGCGAGGGCCTGTACGGGCGCGGCGTCGCTGCCGTAAACGTCCAGCGGTGTCTGCGCCATCGGTTGCTTCTGGTAACCGTGGATACGTAGGCCTTTGGTGTTGCATTTGGCCGGGGTGATGGTACCCTGGCGGATCGCTTCGTCCACGGTGTCTTCCGCCATTTTACGGAAGGTGGTCCATTTACCGCCTGTGATGGTGATCAGACCGGAAGGAGCGACCATAATTTTATGGCTGCGGGATATTTCCTTGGTGCTGCCGGTTTCTTTCTGTGGCGCTGCCAGCGGCCGCAGCCCGGCAAATACGCTGAGTACGTCGGCACGTGTAGGCGTGCGCGTGAGATATTGTGCAGCGGTGGCGAGGATAAAATCAATTTCCTGTTCCAGCGCTACCGGCTCCATGCTATGTGCTTCCAGCGGCGTGTCGGTGGTGCCCAGCAACACTTTGTTGTGCCAGGGCACGGCAAACAGTACGCGGCCGTCGGATGTTTTCGGGATCATGATGGCGCTGCTGCTCTGCAGGAATGAGGCGTCGAGCACGAGATGCACACCCTGACTGGGGCGTACCATCGGCCGCGCGCCGGGATTGTCCAGCTGCAGGATCTCGTCCACGAATACGCCGGTGGCGTTGATTACCGTGCGGGCAGCCAGGCGGAAAGATTCGCCGCTTTCCAGGTCAGTGGCGGTGACGCCGCTGACTTTACCATTTTCTTTCAGCAGTCCGTCCACTTTGCAGTAGTTGAGCAGCACGGCGCCGTTTTCGGCGGCTGTCTGTGCAATGTTGACTGCCAGGCGGGCGTCATCAAACTGGCCGTCATGATAAACAATACCGCCTTTAAGGCCTGCCGCCTGTATGTTGGGCAGACGGTGGGTGACTTCATTTTTGCTGATATGTTTGGACTTGCCCAGGCTTAAGCGGCCGGAGAGCAGGTCGTATATCTTCAGACCGATCGTATAAAAAGGGCCCTGCCACCAGGAGTAGTGCGGGATGATAAATTGCTGGTTGTGTGCCAGGTGAGGGGCGTTGTTCAGTAATAACCCTCTTTCATACAGGGCTTCCTTCACCAGCGCTACATCGCCCTGTGCGAGATACCTCACACCGCCGTGTACCAGTTTGGTGGCACGGCTGGAAGTGCCTTTGGCGAAGTCGGCTTGTTCCAGCAGCAGTGTCTTATACCCCCTGGTGGCGGCGTCCATCGCTATCCCCAGGCCAGTGGCGCCTCCTCCTATGATGATCATGTCCCAGGTACGGGCTGGCATGGATCGCAGACTTTTGATTGATTCCGGTCGATTCATATTATTATAGTGCTTCTTTTAATTACTTTCAAATTGTTATATTTGAGTGTAAAATAAAAGAAAATAAAACAATTCGAAACTAAAATAGAAAAATAAACGAGAAAGTGAAATATTTTTTGGATGAAAGGAAATTGACAGTGAGTAATGGCGGGATATTTCGGACTCTTCCAAATGAAAGGCTTGCTGGATAAAAAGGAAATAATTAAAAATAAATCGAAATAGGCACGCAAAGCAAGCAAAGAGAGCGAAGCGCGCAAAGAGCGAGGAGAACCTGCTTTGCGAGCGAAAGAGTGTTTCTCTGCGCGCTTCGCTCTCTTTGCTTTCTTTGCGTGTGAAAAAACTTGCGGATAGGTTTTAATACTTTATTTTTATGTGATATGTCTATGATCAATATTGCTGAACGCCATAAGTATATACTGGATAAGCTCGCCGAAAAAGGATATGTGAACGTTGTAGAGCTCTGTAAAGAGCTGGACGTATCGGGTGTGACTATACGAAAGGACCTGAAACTGCTGGAAGACAAAGCCCTGCTGTTCCGCTCGCATGGCGGCGCTTCCATTAATAATCCTTATACCAACGATAAACCGGTGAACGAGAAGGAGAAGCTGCGCAGCGAGGAGAAGAATAACATCGGCCTGGCAGCTGCGGCGCTCATTGCGCCCAACGACGCCATCATCATCGCGTCCGGCACATCTGTACTGGCACTGGCCAAAAATATTCATGCCAAAGGGCACCTGACGGTGATCACCGGCGCGCTCAACGTAGCGCTGGAGCTTATCCGCATCCCCGACGTGGAAGTGATACAACTGGGCGGTCAGCTCCGCACCAGCTCATCGTCGGTCACCGGACCCTACGCGGAAAAAATACTGGAGGATTTCTCCTGTAGTAAGTTATTCCTCGGCGTGGACGGTATAGACCTCGAGTTCGGGCTGACCACTTCCAATATCATGGAAGCGCATCTGAACCAGAAAATGATCGCTACTGTACAGAAAATCATCGTACTGGCGGACTCCACTAAATTTGGTAAAAGAGGCTTCGGCCGCATCTGTGGCCTGGAAGACGTGGATGAAGTGATCACCGACACCGGCATTTCCCCACACCTGGTGAAAGCGATGGAAGATATGGGTATTAAAGTGACGATTGTATAAACACTTTCCCGTTTTTAAATATCTTTACAGCTTCATCTTTTTTATGCTAATCTGACATATGGTTCTCGATACAATCAACAACGCCCATCTCTACTACGGCCTGGGCCCCCGTTTTGTAAGGGCTTTTGAATACCTTGCCACGACGGATTTTCATGCGCTCGAAAAAGGAAAGTATGAAATAGACGGCGACCATCTCTTTGCCATCGTCAATGAATACGATACCGTAGATCCATCCGGTGAGCAAATGGAATCACATAAAAAATACATCGATATACAGTATATCGTGAAAGGCGCAGAACTGATCGGTCATGATTTTCTGCAGCAACAAACACCTTCCAGGGCATACAGCGAAACCGAAGATTACATGCTGTTCGCCGAAAAGCCTGCTTTCTTCACCCGTCTCGATCAGCAGCATTTCGCCATCTTTTTCCCGACGGACCTGCACATGCCCAATCTCCGGATTGACCAGCCCGCCGCGGTAAAGAAAGTGGTCATCAAGCTGGCCGTTTAATTATTTCGCGATTTTTTAATGTACGATTTTTTGATTTGGGGAATAAAAATGGCAGCCTCGCCAGCCCAAATCAAAAAATCGTAAATCCCTAACGTTCTAAATGAAGCAGGCGCTCCAGTACAAACCCCAGCGCTGCGGCGATCATGGTCCCCACCAGGTAACACACGCAATCACTCCACAGAAATCCATGCCCCAGTAAAATACCCAGCGGCGTATTCCGCAACTTCACCGCCCATTCCGCCTGGTACAACTGTTGCAGTTCAATGGCGATGCACACCAGGTAACTGATCAGGGAAACCTGAAGGAGAGACTTCACCGGATACAAAAAGCGAAAACCGAAAAAAATACAGGTAGCGGAAAAAACATCACCGCCATAGGTGCGGATAAGGGAAGGAAAGTACTGTGGGGCCCATCTGGTGGCTAATCCAAGGGGTATGTTCAACATGATCAGTACAAAATACAGCCAGCGTTTCCTTGCTTTCATGGGCTAAAAATACAGGGACAAATATTGCATAAAAGTTTTATCATTACAAAATAATACGCTTATTACTAATCCCAAATGTATGGCCAGCTGGAAAAAAATAACATTGTTTATCGCTCTGCTGTTAACGGCACTCATTGGCGGCGCCTTCTATCTCACCGGCATGCCAGTGAAAAAAGCGCTGCAACACCCCCCGGCTGCTGCGCGTGCCGGCGACGTCATCTTTCAGGAATCCATGTCAGACCTCAGCACAGCCATTAAAGAGGCCACGCATTCCAAATACAGCCATTGCGGCATTATCCTTCCGAAAGACGGGCAATTGTTCGTCTACGAGGCCCTGCAACCGGTCCGTTACACTCCTTTGCAGCAATGGATCAACCGTGGCCGGAAAGGGCACTATGTGATCAAGCGGCTGAAAAATGCAGACAGCGTAATTACTCAAACGACTGTACAAAAAATGGTAGACGCCGGGAAAAAATACAACGGCAAGAATTACGACTTTTACTTTGGCTGGTCCGATGAACGTATCTACTGTTCTGAACTGGTCTGGAAAATATATAAAGAGACCACAGGGCTGGAGCTGGGGAAGCTGGAACAGTTGAAGGACTTTGACCTGAAAAGTCCGGCTGTTAAAGAGCAGATGAAACAGATCTACGGTAACAATATCCCACTGTCGGAACAGATCATCTCCCCGGTAAGTATGTTTAATTCTCCGCTGCTCACCACAGTGGAAGAAAAATAAAAAGGTGCGGGGCTTATTGGCCCTGCACCTGGTTTAAAGCTTTCTCTTTTGCGGCCTGCTCTTTCTTCTCGCGCTTGGCCTGCTTTCTGAAATATCCTCTCAGCAGGAAGTTGTGCTTCAACGCTTCCATATTCTGATCGAGTTTAGAGGAACTGGATTCCAGGTTCGTGATAATTTTCTTCAGGGCTGCGGCAGACTCCTGGTCGTGTAATAAAACGCCGGCAGGGGACTGGTCGCTGGTGAGGTTCTCACTCACAGACGCGCTGGCTTTTTTCAGGTCAGCTACCATGCCGTTGGCTTTCTGCGCGGCTTCCTCCATCTCGGTAACGGTGGAACGCAGCCGGCTGAACACAACGGTGTCGGTAATCAGGTTATTGGTCAGGGAGCCTTTGGACTGTAGCTTGGAGGCATAATCCGCCAGGCGGTCTGTCAGTCGCTGTGTATTGGCGGCGGTAGCCTTCAGGTTGTTCAGCGTAGCCTGTATATTGGTATAGGCGGAATCATCTTTCAGCAGTTTACCGATGGTGCCCTGGCCTTCCGCAATATTTTTGGTAATGGTTTTCAGGTTACCGGTGATTTCTACCAGGTTCTCGTTGTTGACCTGCAGTGTTGCCATAATGTTGTCAGGGCTTAGCGCCGCTTCGGCTACGATCACATCGCCATTTTCTACGGCCGGCGTGGTTTCGGTACCGCCGAACAGCACCACGATCTTGTTGCCCACCAGCCCGTCGGAGCCTACTTTGGCTTTTACATCTTTGTGGATAAACTGCCGGGAGCTTTTTTCTATGTTCATGATCACTTCAATCACGTTGTGTTGCACAAACGTGATCTTTTTAACGGTGCCTACTTTCACGCCGGAATACCAGACGTTGTTTCCGGCTGCCAGGCCGTTGATGTCGTGAAACATGGCTTTAACACGAATGGAGGAAACAAAAGCTTTGCGCTGTCCGCCGAGGAACAGAATACCTACAGTAAAAATGATCAGTCCAACAAAAATGAAGATACCAACTATTACTGTTCGTTTGTTGCTTTCTTTAATCATAGCTTACTGTATGAAATTGTATTGATAAAAACTTTGGATGAGTTCATTTTCTTTCTGGAACACCTCGTCGAAGGAGCCCTGTGCCACAAATTGTCCTTCCTGCATTACCGCAATGCTGTCGCCTGTTTCCTTGGCGCAGGTCAGGTCATGGGTAATGATGATGGAACTGGTATTGAACCGTCGTTGCACTTCATTGATGAGGTTATTGATCTCAATGCAGGTGATGGGGTCCAGTCCGGCCGTTGGTTCGTCATACAGCATGATCTGCGGTTTCAGGATCAGCGTACGGGCGATACCGATACGTTTACGCTGGCCGCCTGAGAGTTCCGCGGGCAACTGGTTAATGGCCTGTGAAAGCCCCACGGCGTCCAGTACGATGTCTACCATGCGGCGCACCTGATCGTTGCTGATATGTTTATTGTTGCGGCGAAGGGGAAAGGCAAGGTTCTCGCCAACGGTCATACTGTCGTACAGCGCGGCGCTCTGAAAGGAGAAGCCCACCTGCATCCGCAGTTCACGGAGATCTGCTTCGGTCAGGGAACTGATATCTTTCCCCAGTACGTTCACGGTGCCGGAATCGGGATACAGCAGCCCGACGATGATCTTGATCAATACAGATTTGCCGGTGCCGGAGCGCCCCAGTACCACTACGTTTTCGCCTTTGTGAACGTCTAAGTTAATACCTCGCAATACATGATTTGAACCGAAGGACTTGTAGAGGTCCCTGATCGAAATCACGACGTCGTTCATGTCTATTTCCGGGTTACGTTGTTTCATCTACCTGATTGAATTTACTACCTGAACAATGATTACTTCTTCTATAAAAATCAGGAACATGGAGATCACCACGGAGGTATTGGCGGCTTTACCCACGCCCTGCGTACCCTGAGAGGCGTTGTATCCCTGGTAACAGCTCACGATGCCGATCGTAAAACCATAGGCCATCGCTTTAAAGGTAGAAGCGAACAGGTCCAGGAAAGTAATATCGCTGAACGCCTTCAGGAAAAAGAAGGTCATGCTGGTCTGTTCGTTCATGTGTACATCAAGATAAGAACCCATCAGGCCTACGAGGGCCGTATATGCCATTAGTATCGGCAGGCAGACGGTGGTGGCCAGTACACGGGTTACCACCAGGTATTTGAACGGATTAATGGCAGATACTTCCATGGCATCTATCTGTTCGGTTACCCGCATAGATCCAAGTTCCGCACCAATACTGGAGCCAACTTTACCGGCGCAGATCAATGCGGTTACCAGCGGGGCCAGCGCCCTGACAACAGCGATCGCTATCAGCGACGGAAGCCAGGAGGTGGCGCCAAACTCTGACAAGGATGGCCTTGACTGTTTAGTGAATACCAATCCGGTAATGAATCCCGTTAAACTGATGAGAGCCAGCGATTTGTAACCGACCATATAACATTGCCGTATGAATTCCCGGGTTTCAAAAGGGAACCTGAAAAGTTCCCGGAAGAACCGGGCTACGAAAAGGAAGGTGGTATGTACGCTGACGAAAAAACGATCAACTCCGGGTGATATGACTGGTTTTTCTGGTTGTCCGTTGCTGGAATCCATTTGCCGATTTTTAACTAAATAAAACTAAATCAGAGCCCAATAATATTACAAAAAACGGTCTTTTTTGTTATTCGAAACACAACTTAATACACATATTTTCAGGCCCATAGCGTGTTAAGCGGACGGAAACGGCAGTGGGGAAGGGCAGAAGGGGTAACGGGCAGCGTTATACGTTTGGGGATTTTTTTCCGCTATTTGCCGGAAAGAAGCAGCAGCGGTCAACCACAATGGCTCGATTGACCGCCGTGCCGATACTAATGGTGGTAATGGTAAAAGACATCATCTACTTTCATTCTGGGGAAAGTGGGCGGCAGCTGGTCAGGGGTAACTTCATCAAACCCTTTTTTCTCATAAAAGCGGCGGGCGGCATGGAGAAAGTTCACCGTGCCCAGGTAGATGTCGTGAATGCCCCGCGTGGCGGCGTAATTCAGCAGGGTGTCCAGCAATGCGGTGGCGATGCCATGCTCCTTGCCTCTGTATTCCTGCCGGACAAACATCTTCCGGAGCGCGCCTCCGTCGGGCGCATAGGCGATGAGCGCAATGGTACCCACCAGCCGGTCGCCGTCAAAAGCGCCCCAGAAGCCACCACCGGTCTGGTGGTAGTATTGCTCGATGTCCAGCAGGTCCTGCTGCTGCGACAGGTTTACCTGCACGTTAAACTCCTGCTGTTGTATCGGCAGTATCAGATTGATTACTTCCTCCGAATAATCATTGCCAATCGGTTTATAGGTAATTGCCATGTGATTATTATTTATTTCCCACAAAGATATGTAGTTGACTACATAAATAGAAAAAAATTTGAAAAATGGCTTGGAAAGTGACTTATTATGGTATATGCGTGTCGGAAGGGTCGGGAAAGTTGTTGTCCCGGATGGTGCAGGGTCATGGAGAGGCTGCGGAAAGTAAACGTAAAGACATGGGATCTTTCAGGGGAGGCAGAGGTGATGTAAAGAAAAAGCCGCCAAGGTTTCAGTCCCGGGACTTTTGCTGATGGATCTCTTCCGCTCTTTCAAAAAAGCTCTTCTCCCGGAACCGGGCTTCCACTTCATTGATAGCGTTCATAATATTATTGGACGAATTGGTCAGATCAGTGAGGGCGGCGGTGATCAGGTCCCATATGGGTTTCATTTCCGTCACCAGTTGCTGGCCTTTTTCGGTCAGACTGATCATTCTTTTGCGGGTATCTGTTTTGTCTTTCCGGGAGCGCACCAGTTTTTTGGCTTCCAGCTCTTTGAGCAGGCTGATGGTAGAGGGGTGGGTATAGCCGATCTCATGTGCAATTTCCACCACACTCAGGGTTTCATTGGCGGCCAGGCTGTATACCACGGGAAACCATTTAGGCTCAAAGTCAATGCCGTAGGCCTTGTAAATCTGCTGTCCGTCTTTGCGCAGCAACTCGCCCAGGCGTTGCAGGCGCGTGGAGATGGCCAAAATACCAGATTGATCGATCGCATTAATCATACAGCGAAAATAAGCACACGCTTTTAAATGGCCGCGGATTCTTGTTGCAGGTGAAAGCGGAAAGCCCGGGAACCATCGCGGGCAGTGACGATCGTCAGTTGCAGCGGCTGTCCCGGACCTGCCGGTAGCGCCTCCATACTATAGAATGCATGTGCCCCGATGCGGTACCAGGTATACGTGCGGTCATTCATAACACCCTGCAGCTGCTCGGTGACGATACCCCTGATGAGTGCCCGGTGGGTGATGCTTTTCAGGTAGTGCCGGTATCTTCTGACCATAAAGCACAAACCAGCGCCTACCACGATGGCAGGGGGCGTCCAGCCCAGCAGTACGGCGGGCGTGCTGAAATGGTCCGGCATACCGATCACGTAAAACAGTACAGAAAGAATAATTGCAAAGACCAGCGCAACCAGCGCGGTGTCTTTCAGCAACGAAGAACGGGCGGCCGTGAGCATCGGCTGCTCCTGCAAAATGGCGGGATGGGCCTCGTACCACACGTCGGGCAACAGCCAGGTGCGTTCGCCGCTACGGACGGTTTCCAGTCGTACCGGCTGATGTACCAGTCCTGTTGCCAGTGTCAACTGCGGCAGTGCAGCAGTACCATTGACAGGCAACAACGGGAAGGCCTGTACGAATTGGCCATCTTCAAAATAATAACGGAGGGTATGGTTTTCGGCGAGTTCCAATCTCACCAGATGCCCGCTACAGACAGTCTTTTCATACGTGCCCGGGATAATCTCCAGTTCTTTCAGCAGTTGAGCGTCGGCAGCAGACAACGGAACTTGTTTCTGTTGCATCTGTTCATTGGAAGCGTTAGGTGGACAAATAGGATTTCTACGCTTTTGTAATAACAACAAAATACGTAAAAATATTATGAATTATAGGTCTGCAGGCCAGGTTATTTTTATAACAAGGACAGTTGGAGAATATTATGGCTATAACGCTGCTGGCTGTACGCTTTTTCCATCAGCACTTCAGCGCCGGTTTAAGCCGGTATAACAAAGGGGTAACCGCATCTTTTAATTCCTGGACTTCAGCGGGCGTAACCCCCAGGCTGTCTGCCAGGCGAAGCGGTATTTGCGCTGCCTGCTGTTCCAGGGCTACGCCTTGCGGGGTCAGCTGAATGTTGACCACCCGTTCATCTTCCTTACTGCGTACCCGTTTAATCAGCTTCTTGGCCTCCAACCGCTTCAGTAGCGGTGTTAAAGTGCCGGAATCGAGCATCAGCGTTTCTCCCAGGGTCTTCACATTCATAGACTGATGCTCCCATAGCAGCAGCATCACCAGATATTGCGGATAGGTGAGGTCCAGCTCGCCCAGCAATGGCTGATAGTGGGAGGTGATCAGTCGCGATAAGGCATATATCGGAAAACAAAGTTGATGGGAGAATTTGAGCTGTTTCAATGTTCGCAATTTAACAACACAAAACTACGCCAATGTTTCCAGTAAAATACGGGCCACTTCTTCGGAGGATGCCGGGTTCTGACCGGTAATCAGCAGTCCGTCCCGGATAGCATAGGAATGCCAGTCCTTCTCTTTGCTGTAAATACCTCCGTTCTTTTTCAGTTCATCTTCTACAAGGAACGGTACAACCTTCGTCAGCTGCACGGCCTCTTCTTCCGTATTGCTGAATCCTGTTACTTCTTTACCTTTTACCAGCGGCTCGCCGTTGGGTGCTTTCACCTTGTTTAACACGCCCGGTGCATGACAAACGAAGGCCACAGGTTTGTTCTGTTTGTAAAAAGTCTCAATCAGCGCAATGGATACAGGATCGCTGGCAAGGTCCCATAGTGGACCGTGGCCGCCGGGATAAAAGACCGCGTCATAGTCATCTGCAGCCACTTCATTGAGTTTGGCGGTGTGCGCCAGTTTGTCCTGCAACGCTTTGTCGCCGTTGAATCGTTGCGTGGCCGGCGTCTGGAAATCCGGCAGCGCGCTTTTCGGATCAATAGGCGGCTGTCCGCCTTTGGGCGATGCAATGGTCACCTCAGCGCCGGCATCGGCCAGCGCATAATAAGGCGCGGCAAATTCTTCTATCCAGAAACCTGTCTTCTCCCCGGTATTACCCAATGTATCATGGGAGGTAAGTACAATTAATACTTTCATAAAAAACAGTTTAAATCACTTCAAGGTCAACGGTAATATTACCACGGGTAGCCAGTGAATAAGGACATACCTGGTGCGCTTTTTCCACCAGCTCCTGCGCCACCTGCCGGTCTGTTCCCGGAATGTGCGCCTGTAGCTTAACAGATAACCCATAACCGCCTGTATTGTTCTTGCCAAGGCTAACTTCTGCTGTGACGCTGGTCGTACCGGTCTGTATCCGCTGTGTCCGTATGACCAGGTTCAGCGCGCTGTCAAAACAGGCGGCGTAACCGGCGGCAAAAAGCTGCTCGGGGTTGGTGTAGGCGCCACCATGGCCGCCCATGGCCGTAGGCATCCTTACTTCGAGGTCCAGTATGCCGTCGTTGGTGCTGACATGCCCGTTTCTGCCGCCAGTGGCAGTGGCTTGCGCCGTATAAATGGCTTCTGTGATGATCATTTTATTTTATTTTAGTAGTGTAAAATTAAATTGTATACAATTTAAATCCAAATATTTTTTTGAAAGAGATGAATAAGTTATGCCTCCCGCCAACCCGGAAAAACATACTTACTCATGAATCCAAAAGAAAAAATTATTGTTTGTTAAAATAAAATCCTGTTACTTTGCGTCAGAATGACGTAAACAAAACACCAGCATAGGAGGCGAAACCCCATGGATATGCTTTCAATTACCTGGTGTATAAAAGATGATAAGATGAAAAAACAAACAAGGGCAAATACAGCCTGGGAGACATTGGATATCCTGACCAATGGCCATTATGTTAATCCCCGCGGAAAAACAATCCGTATTCAGTCCGCCCTGCAATATGCCGCCAGTAACACCTTGTTATATCGGCCGGAAGATTTTGAAACAGTATTCCGGCAGCGTGACAAACAATCTGCCCTACACGAAGGCCTCATTGAAGTTACAGGAGAAAGCACCTACGCCGCCGCCTATCGGTTGGTGGTAACGGAGAAACAGCAAAACGTATGCTGCCTGAATTTTGCTTCCGCTAAAAATCCCGGTGGAGGTTTTCTGAAAGGAGCGCATGCACAGGAGGAAGCATTGGCCCGGGCCAGTGGGCTGTATACCTGTCTGCAACAGCAAAGCGACATGTATCAGATCAACAGGAGCTACGGCAGCTGCCTCTATACAGATCACATGATCTATTCGCCGCTGGTACCGGTGTTCCGCAATGATGCAGATCAATTGCTGGAAGACTATTATACGGTATCGGTGATCACCGCGCCAGCCGTCAATGCCGGCGCCGTGCAGGACAATGAACCGGAAAATGTGAGTCGTATCAAGCCGGTCATGCTGGGGAGGATGGAGAAACTGCTCTCCGTAGCCGCCGCACATGGGCAAACCACCTTAATACTTGGCGCCTGGGGCTGTGGCGTATTCCGTAACGACAGGGAAGACGTGGCCGGATGGTTCGCCACGCTGTTGAACAGCGACACTTTCCGTCACCGGTTTTCCAAAGTAGTGTTTGCGGTGTATGACACTACAGAGAAACAAGACACGATCCGTACATTTAAAAACAAACTGACAAACCATGAACTATCATAACCAGTGGCTGATCGAAAGGTATCAGCGTAAAGATAAAATCAAGTACCTGTTTTTCTGGGGACACGGGGAATCCACCAGCGGGACTGTCACCCAGAGCTGTTTAAGCCAGTGGTGGGTAGCGCCTTTCCGGGAAAACGGTATCACTTATCCTACGGCGGAACATTGGATGATGGCCGGAAAAGCCCGTTTGTTCAACGACGAGGTGGTGCTGCAACGCATCCTGAAAGCCAAAACGCCCGCAGAAGCAAAAAAGCTGGGCCGCCAGGTAAGGCAGTTTGATCCCGCCGTTTGGGACGAACACAAATCCAATATCGTGATAGCAGGGAATCTGTTGAAATTTTCCCAGCATCCGGAGTTGAAAGAATTTTTAATTAACACAAAAGACCGCGTACTGGTAGAAGCCAGTCCGGTTGATACCATATGGGGCATCGGCATGAAATCCGATCACGAACATGTGGAAAACCCCTTGCGCTGGAGAGGCCAGAACCTGTTGGGTTACGCACTCATGGCGGTCAGGGACAAACTATAATCATCATGGACCAGAAAAGAAGAAAAAATATCAGCAAATTCCTCAGTCTTATACTCCGGCATAGTCCGGAGACCATCGGCCTGCAACTGGATGAACAGGGTTGGGCCGATGTCCCGGAACTCATGGGCAAAGCCGCCCGCAGGGGCCAGCGCTTCAACATGGAAGAACTCCTGGAAGTAGTGGCGGAATGTGAAAAACAACGTTTTGCGCTGAATGAGGACCATACCCGTATCCGTGCCAACCAGGGACATTCCGTTAACGTAGAACTGGCGCTGGAGGTGGCAACGCCACCTGAATATCTGTATCACGGTACCGTCGGGAAGTTCATGCAGGCGATCCGGGAGGAAGGGTTGCTTAAAATGAGCCGCCACCATGTACATCTCTCTGAACAAAGGGATACCGCCACGGCAGTTGGCGCCCGCAGGGGCCTGCCGGTGATTCTCACCGTTCATAGCGGCCGTATGTTCCGTGACGGCATTCCCTTTTTCAGGTCGGCCAACAACGTCTGGCTGACAGACCACGTGCCGGTAAAATACATCGCGTTTTAGCCGGTGGCGACCTGCGTCGCCACTTTTGACAGTTTGCCCTGCTTTCGCTACCTTTATTACGATCAAAAACAGAAGCTATGTCAATTACATCAGAAGCGGAATTACAAGGAATGAAGAGGATCAGTGAAGTGGTGGCCATCACGCTCAGGGAGATGCGCAACTATACCAAACCAGGCATGTCTGCAAAAGAAGTGGATGAATACGGTGGAGAGATATTGCGGAAGTACGGCGCCAAATCTGCTCCGAAGCTCACCTATGGCTTCCCGGGATGGACCTGCATCAGCATTAACAATGAGATAGCGCACGGCATTCCTCACGCTACAAAAATCCTGCGGGAAGGGGACCTGGTCAATATCGACGTGTCTGCTGAGCTGGACGGCTATTGGGCGGACAACGGCGGTTCTTTTGTACTGGGCAACGACGTGCATCAGCATCTGCCACTGGTGAATGCCTCGCGTAACATTCTGTACAAAGCGCTCCGCAACATCCGCGGCGGTGTGAAAATAGCCGACATCGGCAAACTGATTGAAAAAGAAGCGGCCAAAGCTGGTTTTACCGTCATCCGTAACCTCGCCGGACATGGCGTGGGCAGGGGCCTGCATGAGCCGCCGGAAGATATCCTCAATTGTTACGAACGGCGCAACAAAGAGCGTTTTCGCAAAAACAGCGTCGTGGCCGTAGAAACATTTATCTCCACCCGCTCCAACTACGCCAACCAGGCAAACGACGGCTGGACACTGATCGGCAATAAAGGCGGATTTGTAGCCCAGCACGAACATACGATCGTGATCACCGACGGCGAACCTATTATTCTCACCGCCGATAACGAGATTTAGTCATTCAGAAATTTGGTTATTGATGGGGTGCCGGCAAAGTACCTCCTTCAATAACCAAATATCTAAATAACCAAATATCTAAATAACCCGATACCTGAATACCAAAATGGCTACATTTGCCGGATGATGTCTTTATACACAGAGAAAGCTCCGGTAACAGTTACCTGCCACAAGCGGTTGACGCCTTACCTCGAACAGGAAATAAAAGAACTGGGTTTTACCGTTGAAGAAACTTTTGTTACGGGCGTGCGCCTGCAGGCTTCCGTCAATGAATGTATACGCCTGAATCTCCACCTGCGCTGCGCCAGCCAGGTATTATACAGCCTCCGTCAGTTTGAGGCGCACAACGCCGATGATATTTACAGCGAATTAAAATCCTTCCCCTGGGAAACGGTCTTGCCGGCTGACGGGTATTTCTCCATTACCAGCAACGTTCAGAACGAAACCATCAATAACAGCATGTTCGCCAACCTGCGGGTGAAAGATGCGGTGATAGACCGTATGCGGGAAAAAACGGGCAAACGTCCTTCCACCGGCGCTGAGCTGAGTGGCGGGGTAATACATCTGTTCTGGAAAAATGAACATGCAGAAGTATTCATTGACACTTCCGGTGATTCGCTTGGCCGTCACGGATACCGCAAGATACCCGGAAAAGCGCCTATGCTGGAAGGACTGGCGGCGGCCACTATTCTGGCCACGCGTTGGGACCGCCGTTCTCCTTTTGTAAATCCGATGTGCGGCTCCGGCACCGTAGCCATAGAGGCGGCACTGATAGCCACCAACAGCCGGCCGGGACTTTTCCGGAGCAACTATGCTTTTATGCATCTGTTGGGGTACGACGAAGCGGTTTATCTCGAAGAACGGGGCCGCCTGGAAAGCCAGATCGTGGATGTGCCGGGACTGAAGATCATCGCAACAGACCTGAGTCCGCAGGCGGTGGAAAATGCCCGCAAAAATGCCAGGGCTGCCGGTGTAGCGGACCTGATCATCTTCTCCGTCTGCGACTTCGCCGCTACGCCGGTGCCGGCCGATGGCGGGGGAGTGGTGTACATGAACCCAGAATATG
The DNA here is from genome assembly GCF_900167135.1 of Chitinophaga eiseniae. Taxonomy (GTDB): domain Bacteria; phylum Bacteroidota; class Bacteroidia; order Chitinophagales; family Chitinophagaceae; genus Chitinophaga; species Chitinophaga eiseniae. The sequence goes on from NZ_FUWZ01000006.1 coordinate 278,314, forward strand.
GGCTGCGCCTCGGGGAGATCACCGCTTTGGAAGAAACCTATGGCCGTATCGGCGATTTCATGAAGCAACGTTGTGGCGGTTACACCGGCTACATTTTCACCGGTAACCTCGACCTGGCCAAGAAAATAGGCCTCAAAGCCAAACGCAGGATTGAGTTTTACAACAGTACGCTCGACTGCCGTTTGCTGGAATATGAATTGTATGCCGGTACCCGCGATGTGCGGAAACAGGCGCAGGAATAGCATGACAGGCCGGGCAAAGTACCTTTGCCGGCCTGTTCTTTCTTCAGGATACCCCTTTCTTTAAAAATGTTTTGATCAGCGCGGCCACTTCGTCGCCGTATTCCTCCAGCAGGAAGTGCCCTCCGTCAAACAAGTGCAGCTCTGCATCCGGCACATCGCGTAGATAAGCGGTGGCGCCTTCCCCCGGAAAAATATTATCGTTTTTACCCCAGGCGATCAGCGTTCGCGGCTGGTGCTGGCGCAGCCATGCCTGCCACTGTGGGTACAGCGGGAAGTTGGTGCCATAGTTGGCAAACAAGACCCGTTGTATGGGCTTGTCAATGACTGCTGCGTCGAATGTCCAACTGTCAGGCGAAATGCGTGAAGGATCTGCAGCGCCCACGAGATTGTCTGAACGCATGCCTTCGGCGGTCAGCTTATGATCCACTGCCGCGGCCAGCGCCGCCGGATCACCGGCCTGCTGCAGCCGGCCTATTTCCTGCACATCCGGCCCCAGCCCCTCCGTATAGGCGTTAGCGTTTTGGATCAGCAGCGACGCCACCCATTCGGGGTGCCGGGTAATGATCCGGAATCCAATAGGCCCGCCGTAATCCTGCATATAGAGATGGAACTTCGTCAGCCCCATTTGCAGGATAAACTGTTCCATCACAGCGGCTACATGATCGAAGGTGTAGGTGAATTCTTCCGGAGAAGGTTTGCTGCTGTAGCCAAAACCGGGATAGTCGGGTGCTATCACGTGGTAGTCGTCCGCCAGTGCCGGTATCAGATGCCGGTACATGTGGGAAGAGGCGGGAAAGCCATGCAGCAGCAGCACTACCGGGGCGCCCGGGCGACCAGCTTCCCGGTAAAAGATGTCGAGGTTGTTAACAGTTTCGGTACGATAAAAAGTGGCGCTCATATATCCTGGTTTTAAATTGTACTATTTGGTACAAAATTGATGAAAAAAAAGTGTCAATGAATAGGGGAGAGATTCAGTTCTATTAAAGCGGAGAGTCCTTCGGTATTCGGATACATCCGCCGGGTAATATTCAGGCCGTTCCACAGGTTCACCAGGTGCCGGGCCAGTACCGGCGCCGGCGTTTTGGTTTTCAACCGGCCGCTCTGTTGCCCGTTTTCCAGGATAGTGGTGAACAGCTGTTCCATCTGCTGCAACCGGTGAACGGCTTTCCTTTCCAGTGCCGGTTCGGTGTGGGACAGTTCCGCCACGGTGTTGCCCATAAAGCAGCCTTTCATATGCACGGCGCGGCTTTCTTTGGCGATATCACGGAAGAAGTCCAGCACGGCAGCTACCGGGTCATCCCCCGTGGCAACCGCCGCTTTTAGTTCGGTAAAAGCGCGGGTGCTGAACTGCTCCAGCGCTTTTTCGAAGAGCTCCTGTTTGCCGCCGGGGAAAGCGTTGTAAAAACTGCCTTTACCAATTCCCATAGCTGCCAGAAGGTCCTCCGTAGACGTGGCTTCGTAGCCCCGTTCCCAGAATACGGCAGTGGCCTTACGGACCACTTCCTGCTCGTCAAATATGCGGTTCCTTCCTGCCATGGTGGAATAATAGTTAAATTGTACTGAATGGTACAAAAATAATCAAAAAATGGAATCTGCCAAATTTCCTTTCGGAACGAAGGTTTATCCGGGAAGAAGAAGGAGATCGAAAAAAAGAATGAAGGCGGCAAGGCCTTCATTCACTGTTATATCCGTTAACTGATTTCGCTGACATTGACAGGGCGCGAGAAACTTTCTTCGAGCGAGATAATTGTTTCCGTACGCTCAATCCCTTTGATATGCTGCAGATCATCCTGCAGAATTTTACGCAGCTCGGCACTATCGCGGCAGATGATCTCGGCAAACATGCTGTAGGCGCCGGTCGTGTAATTCAGCCGCACAATCTGCGGAATCTTCAGCAACTGTCTGGCCACGTTTTCATACAGAGAACTCTTTTCCAGGTAGATGCCAATAAAAGCCAGCACATCGTAGCCAATCGCACGAAGATTGACCTGTAGCCGTGTACCTTTAATCACGCCCATTTCATGCAGTTTCTTAATACGCACGTGGATGGTGCCGCCTGATACAAACAGCTTTTTCCCCAATTCGGCGTAAGAGATACCGGCATCTGTTGACATTTCTGAAATGATCTGTAAATCTAATTTGTCAATATTTAAAGAGTGGCTCATTTTCGCAGGGCGATTTAGATTATTTTCTAAAAATATGCATTTTTTTGCAATAATCGCAAAAAAATATGAATTCCAGGCTTCTTTGAATTGTTTTTTCCGGGGAGCGGTTTTGCACCTGTACGGAAGTGCGTATCTCCGGCATTCCTTTATCGTTGCGGAAGGCTACCGGTGACGAATATACGCTGTAGTCCGGGAAACGATATTCCTTACAATAACACGACAGCGAAAAGTTGATAATGTCGTCCTGATGACGTATATTGTATATCTCCAAAAAGACACATTATGAAGGAATCTGCCTCGAGTAAAACCGCGCAGTATATGGCACTATTCCGTGCAATGGAAACCACCCGCTCAAAAACAAAAAGACTGTTTACCGATAAATACGCCCATCTCTTTTTACCACCCGGTTTAAAGGTAGCGGCACGGTTGAGCCATCTGCGCGCTTTCCGTAAGGTAGCTGAAAACATTATCCATAAAAAGATTCCCGGTGCTTATACTTCCGGTATCGCCCGGACCCGCCTGATAGATGAGCTGCTGGAAGAAGCTGTCCGTAAAGGCGCCCGCCAGGTAATGATCCTGGGCGCCGGCTTCGACACCCGCGGACTACGGCTACCGTTCCTGCACGGCATGCCCGTCATTGAAATTGACCATCCTAACACAGCCAGGTACAAATTGTCCCGGCTCAGCAGGCACCATATCCCCAGGCATATCCGCTATTACCAGATAGACTTCAATAAACAAAGCCTCGATCAGCTGGGGGCGCAGCATCACTTTGATTTTTCCGTTCCAACGGCTTTCGTCTGGGAAGGGGTGACCAACTACCTCACAGCGGAAGCGATTGACAACACCTTCGCTTTCCTGCAGCGGTTTGCGCCAGGTTCTCATGTCATCTTTACCTATATTCATCAGGAAGTGCTGGATAATCCTGCGGCTTTCACCGGGGGAGAGAAGTTACTGAAGGATGTAGCCGGCCTGGAAGAAAAATGGACCTTTGGCTTCGTCCCATCCTCACTGCCTGCCTTCCTGCAGCACCACGGGTTCTCCCTCCTGAAAGACCTGGGGGCGGATGAATACCGGTCGCTTTACCTGAATGGAAGAGAGAAAGAAGAGGGATACGAGTTTTACCGGGTAGCTTTTGCCCGCCGCATGTCAGACTAATGTAAGGAAGTGTCTCCGGCCAATACCACTTTCAATAATCTGCAAAGCTCGTCAAACCGCGTAGGTTTGGTAATATAGTCTACCGCCCCCATAGAGCGGGCGGCGGAAATCTCCCGTGGTTCGTCACTGGTGCTGTAAATGATCACCGGGATATTTTTCAGATGGTCGATATCTTTGATCCGCTTCAGGAATACGATCCCGTTCATCAGCGGCATGTTGAGGTCCAGAAAAATAAGATCGGGCCGGTAGGCATGGGTACAAAGATTATCCAGCGCCTCCTGGCCGTTGCCGGCCGTGAGGCACTTTACGGGATGATCCAGTTCCGCCAGCGCCAGTTTAAATAGCTCCTGGTCGTCTGTATCATCGTCCACCAGTAGCAGCGTTTTCAGCTTCCCATAGTCCTTGTATTGCATATAGCGGTCTCCAGATTATAAATGTACGCTTAATTATCTGAATAAAAGGTGCGCAAAACCGGTTATAATTCCTTCACGCTCACGCCTATATGTACTATTCTTCTCCTGAACTTTTTGACATTGTGGATGTTATCCTTGTAGGATCGAAAACCGCTTTACAGCGATTCGTTAAAAAAAGATTTTATGCGTACTCCATCTGTATCTTTTAGCCGCCGCTTCCGGGGACCCGTTGCCCTGCTGGCGATAGCGCTTTTTATAGCAGCCTGCGGCACTTCCGTTCACATGACAGGTACCTGGAAAGATCCCGGCGCCGAAATGGGCGGTTATCACAACATCCTGGTGGCGGGCCTCAGTTCCAATCAGACGGCAAGGGGAACGGTGGAAAGCAGACTGGCTGCCCAACTGCAACAGCACGGCATCGTGGCCGGAAAGAGCATCGATTTGTTTCCGCCCAACTTTGACCCGAAAAAAGAAGAATCGGTAAAAACCGCCTCCGAAAAAATTACTGCGGCAGGTTATCAGGCGGTGCTGACGGTGACGCTGGTCAACAAAGAATCTGAAACCCGGTATGTGCCGGGCACCGTGATGTATGCGCCTTATCCTGCCTATGGCTGGTATGGCCGCTTCTGGGGCTATTACGGCTACATGTACAATTCGGTGTACTCCCCGGGGTACTATACCACCGACAAAGTGTATTTCCTTGAGAGCAACCTGTACGACCTCACCAAAGACGGAAAACTGGTATGGTCCGGTCAGTCGGAAACCTACAACCCCAATAGCCTCGAATCGTTCGCTACCGCTTACGCTAAAGTGGTGACGGAAGCCCTGCAGAGAAACGGGCTGTTACGCCGTTAGCGGCAAGGCCGGTCGTAGCAGGTTCTGTCCTCCGGGAACTGGTATTTTTCCTCCCGGCTGTACACAGGCTGTTACCGGGAAAAGAGATAAAATCGCACAGTACGTTTTCATTGCAGGGAATTAGTGCTGAGAAAATCAAATTACGAAGAAGTATGATAAAAGCCTAACTTGCCCCCTTAATCGTTGATTTTTATGGAGATGACCCAACCGAACCCGGAGATACTGCAACAGCTGGTAACCATGAAAATGCCCTTCGGGAAATACAAGGACGTTATTTTGTGCGATTTGCCGGTCAGTTATTTGGAGTGGTTTCAGCGCAACGGTTTTCCCAAAGGGAAACTGGGCATGATGCTGGAAACCATGCTGGTCATCAAAATGAATGGGCTTAGCCACCTGCTGACTCCCCTGAAAAAATAAGGACCACCGGAAATAAAAGAGGCCGCCTCGTTAACGGGCAGCCTCTCCAAATAACGTTTAAGTATATACGTTGTTTTAGTCAGGACTTGTTAAAACCAGCTGGTGGTCTGTTCTTCTTCGTTGGCGGCCGGCGCGGCAGGAGCTGCTGCAGCGGCTATGGGAATGGTTTCTCCCGTTACCGGAGAGAGAGGTTGTTCTGTAACAGGCGGTGTTTCCGCTTTGGGTGTGGGCAGCACATTTTTCCGGATGGCGCCTTCCACAACGGCGCCTTCTTCCAACTCCAGGACAATGGCATTCACATCTCCCTTGACGAAGGCTTTATTACTGATATGCGCTTTGTTGCTGATATAAACGTCTCCATACACTTTCCCGTGTACAACGAGGTCGGCCGCATAAATATGCCCTTTAATGCTGGCGGTTTCACTAACCACCAGTTTGCCGGTCGTTTTTACGTTGCCCTTTACGTTTCCGTCAATCCGTCCTGAAATGGTAGCGTCGATGCTGCCGTTTACGGTTACTTCTTTAGGGATACGAAAAGCTCCCGGTACAATAATGTTTCGGAAAAAATGTCTCACACTTATCACACAAACGAATTAGAGGGTTATGGGATTATTTACGACTGGTTGATGCTCGTCATCGAACGTAGAGATAATAGAACTGGAGTTGCCGAGATCGAGGCCAACGCTCCTTTGTGGTTTATTGTCTGAAATCCGAAGACTGTTATAAAGATAACCAATACTCATGAGTTTTTCAGGATCAGGCGCTACCTCAACCGGAATAAAATCACGGAATTCTTCCTGGAAAGCATCGGTCAGTTCTTTGTAGTAAGCGCCGCCACCCATCAGGTATATTTTCTCGCAGCTTTCAAAGTCCAGATCGGTGAAGTAGCTGCGCATCAGTGGAGACACCACCTCTTTGTAGTACTGTGTCAGCACGCCTTTACGCATTTCCCGCAGGTCAATGCGCTTGCGGTTGGTGAAAATAGAACCTTTCATAAAGGCATCGTCCACCTGATGCTCGTTTTTCATTTCCAGGTAATGTTTCTGGTTCAGTTCACGGGTCAGGTTGTTGATAGCGTAACGGATGCCGTGGGAACTGAAGCAGGTACGGTGTACCAGTCCGTCGCCGGTGGCCATGCCGCCTTCTATGGTGCCGAAACCAAAGCTGATGGCGATGAAGTTGTCCAGCTGGGGTTCGTTGATCGTCTTTTTCAGACCGATGATACCGCCAACGATCTCAGGGATGATCTCATACTTTTCGATGTCGAACATCGCTTTTTTGTAAGACCCTTTCGTATTGTAAGTCTGCGTATCGTAATCGATCAGGAAATGCCGCTTGCTCAGAAACTGCTCCGCTGCGGTTTTGTAGACGTTGTAAGTGGAAAAGGGAAAACCCATGGTCAGCGCAATAGGCTGCTGTACCTTGTCGGCCGTATTGAGCAGCGCTGCTTTGAACAGAATTTCATAGTCTTCTTCAGTAGGAGCCGCATTGGTGATCCTACCCGGATTAATGCCTCCCCGTTTGGCCAGGTTGCCTACCAGATACCAGGTTTCATCTTTTTTGATCTTCAAGCCGTTGAGTAAATCTTTGCTCGAGTTTTCGGTGTTCCCAAAGGCCGTCTCAAAAACGCTGGGGAAACTGGTTGTAGTTACTTTCATAGTGTTGTATTGATAATAACGGTTGTTTTCTCAATTTAGCCGGGATGAGGGTTTCATCATGATACTAAACAGGGCTTAAATATATAAAATATTAATAAACAAGGGGATGACAATCGCTGAATGTAAGTTAAATTTAATACAGCTTCCCTGAATTTCAAAATCCCCACCATACTAAAAGGTCCCGATTGCCGTTTTCCTAATAGTCCCCCTTGTCCCAACCTACTCACTTCTTATCTGGTTTTTCATGAGATCCATGCGATACGCCTGGCTGCTTTCAGTGCTGCTATGGGCTTGTAACTCCTCCCGGAAAATTTATACCGCCCCCGCCATCGGCGCGGAAGCACAGTTCGATAAGGGACTGCGTCCCGAAAAACATCCCAAATACCTCTTCGATAAAAAGACGATGAAAGATATGGAACGCCGGGGGGCAGTATCTGACTACAACAGTAAAAGACGAAATACCGCGCCCACCGCTCCGGTTAAAAAAGCCGGCGGTGAATCTGCTCCCGCAGACTCCAGCGCACATCCGACAGATAGTACCGGCGCCCCTTTGCCGCAACCGGCAGACAGCCTGCGTACCCCACCGGACAGCACGCACCGGTTTTCGGCAGACAGCAACCGCTAACGGCGTCATGGACATTATACCGCAGCCAATCTGTATAACTTGTTCCTCTTAACTACCCTGACCTCGCACTGTCACTGGGAAAATCCCTATTTTTGAAAAACAAGCCCTTCTGTTGCGAAGGCACTTTACGACTGATGTATGATGAAAAAGCGATTTCTTTTTTTACTGTTGCTGGCGGGCTGGCAACAGGTTACGGCCCAATCCCTGTTCATGCCCCGGAATATCCGTCAGGCTTATGAGAAACAAACACGGAGCGAAAGCGGCGCCCCCGGCCCGCGATACTGGCAGAACAAAGCCGGCTACGATATCCGGGTGAAGTTTGAACCCGCCACGAACCTGGTATCCGGTTCAGAGACGATTGTATATACCAATAACAGCCCCGACACACTGCGGTATCTGAATTTCAAGTTGTTTGCCAACCTCTTCCAGCACGGCGCCGTCCGTAATATGAAGGTGACGGCGGAAGACCTGCACAAAGGCGTGGCCATTAAGAATTTTAAAATCAACGGCACGGCCCGCAAGGTATCGGCGGTTACGGGTACCAATATGCCCGTCGCCATAGACGACCTGGCGCCGGGAAAACAGGCGGAAATCACGCTCGACTTCTCCTATACGCTGAACGAAAACACCCATATCCGTACCGGCACCGTAGACACCGGCGCCTACTTCCTGGCCTACTTCTTCCCGAGAGTGGCGGTATATGATGATATCAACGGATGGGACATGATCCCCTACAGCGGGGTAACAGAATTTTACAACGATTTCAGCGATTTTAAAGTAGCGATTACCGTACCCGGCAACTACCAGGTATGGGCTACCGGCGATCTGAAAAACGGGCCGGAAGTATACACCGGTACCTACCTGGAAAGGATTGCCCGGGCGGAAAAGAATGATGGCATTATCGATATCATTGACAGTACCGATATCCGGAAGGGGAATATTTCCCCCCGCAACCCCTTCAATACCTGGCGGTTCGAAGCTTCCAATGTCGTGGATTTTGCTTTCGCTGCCAGCAACCACTATTGCTGGAAGGCCACCAGCGTGGAGGTGGACCGCGCCACCAAACGCCGTACCCGGGTAGACGTGGCTTTTAACACAGCACATGCGGACTATTTCGAGGTGATCAACTACGCCCGTGCCACAGTCGATATGATGAGTCATCATTTCCCGAAATGGCCTTTTCCTTATCCGCATATTTCCGTATTCGACGGGTTGGACCAGATGGAATACCCCATGATGGTGAACGACAATCCCGTTCCCGACAAGGCGGGCGCCATTGAACTGACCGATCACGAGATTTTCCATACGATGTTTCCCTTTTACATGGGCACCAACGAAACGATCTATGCCTGGATGGACGAAGGCTGGGCTACCATTGGGGAGTGGCTCATTTCACCGATGATCGACGCTACGATCGTGGACAATTACGGCATGTCCAACTACAATGCGATTGCGGGCAAAGCACAGGACCTGCCCATCATGACACCGTCCAACCAACAGACGGACGCCTATATGACCAACGCTTATCCCAAGCCGGCGTTGGGTTATTTATATGTGAAAGATATGCTGGGCGACAGCCTCTTTCTGAAAGCGCTGCACCATTATATCCGCACGTGGAACGGGAAACATCCGCAGCCTTACGATTTCTTCAACTGTATGAATGCAGGTGCCGGGAAAAACATGAACTGGTTCTGGAAAAGCTGGTTCTTCGATGAGGGTTATCCCGATCTGGCCATCGGGAAAGTGGACCGCAACGGGCGGCGTTACGAAGTGACTATCCTTTCTAAAGGCAGCAAACCGGTGCCGGTGGACCTGACGGTGACGTTCGAGGATCAGACCAGGCTGCAACTGCATAAAAGCATCGCCTGCTGGGAGAAAGGCAACAAAACGGTGATCATTCCTTTCACCACGTCCAAAAAAGTCAGTAAAGTAACGCTGGGCGGCACCTGGTCGGCGGACGTAAATCCGGCTGACAATGTGAAGGTGCTATAAAATAAAAGCGGCTGGCCCCACAAGGCCAGCCGCAGTATCTTAACCCTGGAGGCATCAGCCTTTCAGACGTTTTACCAGGTCGATGTATTCCTGCATGGCCGCCTCCCTGGATTTGCCTTTCAGGGCCGCCCAGGCTTCATGTTTGGCCTTCGCCACAAAGTCAAACGGGTTGGCCGGCGCATCAGTGTCCACATCGCCGGTGGAACCCTGTTTATAAAGGCTGTATAATTGCAGCAGTATCTCGTTGGACGGCTTCTCAGAGAGGGTTTTGCTTTCAGCAGCCGCTTGTTCAAATTGTGCGGTCAGGTCCATAACATTCAGGTTTTAGATCAAATAATACCCCCGAGGGGATTTATATCTAATATATGAAAAATTGACAATCCGCATGTAGCATGTTTATCAAAACATAATCGCCCTAAACCGCTGACTAATAAACAATTTTTAATACCTTTGCGGCCTGAAAAGGCTTAACCTGGCATTTTAACCGCCACGGAGCCAGTAAATCAACATATGAAGAATATTCGCAATTTTTGTATCATTGCCCATATTGACCACGGTAAGAGTACCCTGGCTGACCGATTATTGGAATTTACCAAAACGATCTCCGATCGTGATATGCAGGCGCAGGTGCTGGACGACATGGACCTGGAAAGGGAGAAAGGCATCACCATCAAGAGCCATGCTATCCAAATGAACTATACCGCCAAAAACGGCGAAAAATATACGTTTAACCTGATCGATACCCCCGGCCACGTAGACTTTTCCTACGAGGTGTCCCGCGCACTGGCCGCCTGTGAAGGCGCACTGCTGCTGGTAGACGCTGCCCAGGGCATCCAGGCGCAAACCATCTCCAACCTGTACCTGGCACTGGAGAACGACCTCGAGATCATCCCTGTCATCAACAAAATTGATATGCCGGGCGCGATGATCGAAGAGGTGAAAGACCAGATCATTGAACTGATCGGTGTAAAAGACGAAGACATCCTGCTGGCGTCCGGTAAAACCGGTATCGGCATCGAAGACATCCTGGAAGCGATCGTGACCCGTATCCCGGGACCCAAAGGCAGCCTCGAAGCGCCGTTGCAGGCGCTGATCTTTGACAGCGTGTTCAACTCTTTCCGTGGTATCATCGCGTATTTCCGCGTGTACAACGGTTCCATCAAAAAAGGAGATAAAATCAAGTTCGTCAATACCGGGGAAGAATATGAAGCCGATGAAGTAGGTATCCTTAAACTGGGACTGGAGCCCCGTAAAGAGGTATTTGCCGGCGACGTAGGTTATATCATCACCGGTATCAAGAGCGCCAAAGAAGTAAAAGTAGGGGACACCATCACCCTGGCAAGCAGACCTTGCGAAGAAGGTATCAAAGGCTTCCAGGAAGTGAAGCCCATGGTATTTGCCGGTATCTTCCCGGTAGTAACTGAAGACTTTGAAGAGCTGCGCGAATGTATGGACAAACTCCAGCTCAACGACGCCTCCCTGACTTACGAACTGGAAACTTCACAAGCGCTGGGCTTCGGTTTCCGTTGCGGCTTCCTCGGTATGCTTCACATGGAAATTATCCAGGAACGCCTCGAAAGGGAGTTTAACCAAACGGTGATCACTACCGTACCGAACGTGGGCTTCATTGCGCACACCACCAGAGAAGGCGTGGTGATCGTGAACAACCCGAGCGAAATGCCGGACCCCACCAAACTGGAAAGGATCGAAGAACCTTTCATCCGTGCACAGATCATTACCAAACCGGAATATATCGGTAACATCATGACGCTTTGCCTTGGTAAACGTGGTATCCTGCTCAACCAGAGCTACCTGACCACTACCCGCGTAGAACTCATGTTTGAATTACCGCTGACAGAGATCGTATTTGACTTCTACGATAAACTGAAGAGCCAGACCCGTGGTTATGCCTCTTTCGACTATACGCCGATCGGTTTCCGCGACAGCGATATCGTGAAAATGGACATCCTGCTCAACGGTGACAAGGTGGATGCCCTCAGTGCGCTGATCCACCGCAGCAGAGCGCAGGACTTCGGCCGTAAGCTCTGCGAAAAACTGAAAGACCTGCTGCCCCGCCAGCAGTTCCTTATCGCCATCCAGGCTGCCGTAGGCGCTAAAATCCTCGCCCGCGAAAACATCAGCGCCATGCGTAAAGACGTGACCGCGAAATGTTATGGCGGTGATATCTCCCGTAAACGTAAACTGCTGGAGAAACAGAAGGAAGGTAAAAAACGTATGCGTCAGATCGGTAACGTGGAAGTACCGCAGGAAGCGTTCCTGGCCGTGCTTAAACTGGACGACTAATGAACAAAATTTAGAAATTAAAAATTTTCAGATGATAACAGCGAAGGTTCTACGGAATCTTCGCTGTTTTTATTTTTCGGAAAAGCGGAATTTTTCGTAAACTGTTTACGTGTTCGAATGTTATACCCTTTAAACATCCATTACATGCGTAAATGGCTCAAAGTTGTGCTGATTGCAGGAGGAAGCCTCGTAGCCCTGATTATTCTTTTGTCTGTTGGACTGGCCCTGTATATTAAAGGTAATAAGGCTGCTTTTCTGAAGCAGATTACCGACCAGCTGAATGATAATATCAATGGCCAGCTATCTGTGGAAGATATGGAGCCATCCCTTTTCAGAAGCTTCCCCAATGTGTCCATCGCCCTCAAAAAAGTGGTCCTCCGCGACAGCCTGTGGCAGCAGCACCATCACGCCCTGTTGGATCTCGACTATGTTTTCGTACGGGTAAACACGTTATCACTGTTACGCAAACACGTAGATGTGAAAGAGGTGGCCCTGGAGAAAGGCAATATCTACCTGTTTACCGACAGTACCGGTTACACCAATACCTCGGCGCTCGCTGCCAGTAAGCCTGGCAAGAAAAAGGACACGTCCCGCGATGCTGATATCCGGAACATTGGCTTGTCACAGATCACATTTACGATCGACAACCGGCAGAAGTTTAAACTTTTCGAGCTGGACATACAGCAGATGGATGGTAAGCTAAAGAGCAGCGACTCCGGTATGCACCTGGATATGCGGTCGAAGATCCTCGCCCGTAGCTTTGCGTTTAATACCAACAAAGGGAGCTATCTGAAAAACAAGACGCTGGGCCTCGACCTCTCCCTGTTCTTTAATAAGACCTCTAAACAGCTGATCATCCCGGAGCAGCAGATAAAAATAGACCAGACACCGGTGCGAATAGCCGGAGTCTTTGATTTCTCACAGAAGCCGCCGCCGTTCCGCCTGAAGATCAACGCCAACCAGGTGCTGTTGCAGGACGCTGCTTCCTGGCTGTCACCCAATATCTCCGGAAAGCTCGCCGCCATCCACCTGACGGCGCCGCTGGACGCGGAGGCTAACCTCGAAGGACATATGAAATTCAGGGATACGCCCCGGGTGGCGGTAACCTGGAAGACGACGAAAAACACGCTGGTGACGGCCGCCGGGGAGTGGAGCGACTGTAGCTTCACCGGGCGGTTCAACAATGAAGTGCTGCCGGGCGCCGGGCATAACGATGAAAACTCCGCCGTGAATATTTTCGGCCTGAAAGCTTCCCTCGGGGAGGTGCCGCTCGAGGCAGATACCATCCGGGTGGTGAACCTCAAACATCCGCTGTTGCGCGGGCATTTCCGGTCGCAGTTCCCGCTGTCGCACCTCAATACTGCCGCCAGCGAGGTGCCGATACTGTTCAGCGAGGGGACTGCGGCGGCAGACCTGTATTACACGGGGCCGGTATTAAAAGACGACAATACCCCGTCGGCCCTGGAAGGAACGGTGCAGGTGCAGCGGGGCGGATTTACCTATCTGCCGCGTGACCTGACGTTTCATGACTGTAGCGCTACGCTGCAATTTACCGGGCAGGACCTGCTGGTGCGTAATGTGCGTATCCAGTCCCGGAAAAGCGCCCTGCAGATGGAAGGGACCGTCCGTAATATGCTGAACCTGTATTTTACGGCGCCGGAGAAAATAGAGCTGGATTGGAAGATCAGAAGCGCGTTGGTAGACCTTAATGAATTCAGGAGTTTCCTCACCGCCCGTCGTAAAGGGAAGAAGGCGGTACATAAGAAAAAGGCCGGAACAGAGAGCAGGGTAGGCCGGCAACTCGACAAGGTACTGGCAGCCAGTAATGTGAAAATGGATGTAGCGCTGGACAAGATCGTGTTTGAGCGTTTCACTGCACAGAATGTAAAAGCGCTCATCGCCATGACAGAATCGGATATCCAGCTAAGTAAAATTGGTTTCCAGCATGCAGGCGGTACGGCCCAGGCATCGGGCAGCGTACATCAGCAGGGCGCCAATAATACCTTTAAAATAAACGCCAATATATCCAACGTGCATATCGCACAACTGTTTTATGCTTTCAGCAACTTTGGGATGGAATCGCTGAAGTCCGACAATCTGCGGGGCATCGTGTCAGCCAAAGCGGATATTAAAGGCAACGTGCTGGACAATGGGACGCTGGCGAAACATGCCTTATATGGTGCGGTCAACTTTAATTTGCGCAATGGCGCACTTGTCAACTTCGGGCCGCTGGAAGATATCGGTAACTTTGTGTTCCGTCGCCGGCGGCTGGACAGCATTACCTTTGATAACCTCAGCAATACCCTGCAGATACAGGGAAGTAAGATCCTGATACCACCGATGCGGATAGCTTCCAGCGCCGTGAATATTGATGTGAATGGGGTATATGGCCTTGCCGGCGGCACCAATATCAACCTCGACGTGCCGTTGCGCAACCCTGCCAAAGACTCCGCTATTACCGATAAAGCAGAAAAACGGCGCAGAAGCAGGAAAGGTATTATCCTGCATCTCCACGCCGTTTCAGGTAGTGACGGAAAAGTAAAGATCAAACTGGGCAAAGGCGATTAAGCGCCAAAGGCCTGTTGGATGTCTTCCTTAATGTCGTCTATATGTTCTACGCCAAGGGATATACGTAGCAGGCCAGGCTCTACGCCGGCTGCCCGCTGTTCCTGTTCGCTGAGCTGCGAGTGGGTGGTGGTGGCCGGATGGATGATCAGTGTTTTGCTGTCACCCACATTTGCCAGGTGGTATATTAACTGTAATGACTGTACGAACTTATCGGCTGCTTCTTTGCCACCTTTTATTTTGAAGCTCAATACGCCTCCAAAGCCATTCTGCAGGTATTTCTGCGCCAGTCCGTGGTATTTGTTGCCTGGCAGACCGGGGTAGTTGACGTACTCCACCTGTGGTTGTTGCAGCAGCCATTGCGCCAGCTGCAACGCGTTGTCTACTGTTCGTTGTACGCGCAGTGACAGGCTCTCCAATCCCTGCAGGAACAGGAATGAGTTCTGTGGCGCCAGTGCAGGGCCCCAGCTGCGTAAGCCTGTCACCCGGGCGCGGATGATATAGGCAATATTGCCAAACGGGCTATGGGAGCCAAATACTTCCCAGAACTTCATACCATGGTAAGCATCATCGGGTTCGCTGAATTGTTTGAATTTCCCGTTGCCCCAGTTGTAATTTCCTCCATCCACGATGATACCGCCGATACTGGTGCCATGCCCGCCGATCCATTTGGTGGCCGCTTCCACCACTACATTGGCGCCATGTTCCAGCGGACGGCAGAGATAACCGGCCGCACCAAAAGTATTGTCCACTATCAGCGGCAGGTCGTGTTTACGGGCAATGGCACTGAGCTTTTCAAAGTCGGGAATGGCAAAGCCCGGGTTACCGATGGTTTCCACGTAAATCGCTTTTGTGTTTTCATCGATCTGTTTTTCAAAGCTCTCCGGGTTATCCAGGTCGGCAAAACGGGCGTCTACGCCAATTCTTTTAAAGCTCACTTTAAACTGGTTGTAGGTACCGCCATAGAGGTAGGAGGAAGTCACAAAATTATCACCCGGGAGCAGGATATTGTGCAGCGCAATGAACTGCGCCGCCTGTCCGGATGCTACCGCCAATGCGCCCACACCGCCTTCCAGCGCCGCTACTCTTTTTTCAAATACGTCGGTGGTGGGGTTCATGATTCGGGTGTAGATGTTGCCGAACTGCTTCAGTTCAAACAAATCGGAAGCATGTTCCGCGCTGTCGAACGTATAGGAGGTTGTCTGGTAAATAGGTACGGCAGCCGATTTGGTAGTAGGGTCGGGGCTATACCCGGCATGTACCTGCAGGGTCTCGAAGTGTAACTTCCTGGACATAATCTGGATGTTTAATAGTTAAGGTAGCTAAATTAGTCTACAAATATAGTAGACTAATTTAGATTTCCAAATGCCCGGTGGATATAAAAAGTGGATATTAAATAAACAGTTATCTTCGGGGGATCATTTGACGATTGTTTTAGTGAACCTATGTTATTAACGATTACCACTACACGTAACCCCGCTACAGACCTTGGTTATCTGTTGCACAAACATCCGGCTAAGGTGCAAACTTTTCCCCTTACAGCCGGTGATGTGCATGTTTTTTATCCTGAAGCCACCGCGGAAAAATGTACAGCAGCATTGCTGCTGGACCTGGACCCGGTGCGGCTTACCCGTAAGTCAGGTCCCGGCGGCAATGACTTTGCGCTGGAAGCGTATGTCAACGACCGGCCCTACGTGGCTTCTTCCTTTATGAGTGCCGCCATATCACAGGCTTATTCGTCGGCCATGAATGGCCGTTGCAAAGACAAACCGGAACTGGTGGACGTCGCCTTTCCGCTGGAGGTGAGTTTGTCGGTATTGCCCGTCAACGGTGGCGAGCCACTGCTGCGCAGCCTCTTTGAACCGCTCGGTTATGAGGTAGACGTACAGGCTTTCCCGTTAGATACACAGTATCCGGAATGGGGGCAGAGCCGCTATTACCAGGTGACACTGAAGAATACGCTGCCGCTGTGGATGTTACTGTCCCAGCTGTATGTGCTGATCCCGGTATGCGACAACGATAAACATTATTTCGTGGGCAGCCACGAGATAGAAAAACTCATGGAGAAAGGCCGCGGCTGGCTGGAAGACCATCCGGCCAACGAGCTGATCGTCCGGCGCTATATGAAACATCTGGGACCACTGACCCGTGAAGCACTCGGACTTATCATGAAAGACGAAGCAACACCGGAAGAGGTGGAGGAAATACCTGAACCGGCGGAAAAAATACGCCTGCATGACCTGCGCCTGCAAACCGTGAGGGACCTGCTGCTGGAGCAACAGGTCAGCTCCGTGGCAGATCTGGGTTGTGGTGAAGGCAAACTACTCCGGCTGCTAACGGAGAAATCCGTGTTTACCCGTATCCTCGGCATGGACGTCAGCTATCGCTCGCTGGAGATCGCCGGTGAAAAACTCAAGCTGGACCGCATGACCGACAGACAGCGGAAACGGCTGGAATTAATACAGGGTTCCCTGTTGTATAAAGACAAAAGGCTGTCCGGTTTTGACGCCGCCACCTTAGTGGAGGTGATAGAACACCTGGACCCGCCGCGGCTGGCCGCAATGGAAAAAGTAGTATTTGAATACGCCCGCCCTTCGCTCGTGATTATCACGACGGTCAACGCGGAGTATAACATTAAATATGAATCGCTGACTGCGGGAACTTTCCGGCATAGTGACCACCGCTTTGAGTGGACCAGACCTGAATTTGAAGCGTGGGCCACGGAAGTCGCCGGCCGCTTTGGATATACCGTTACCTTCAGGCCATTGGGCGAATGGGACGACGCCGTGGGCGCTCCCAGCCAACTGGCACTGTTTACAATCGACACCGCATGATGACGTATACTACTTTAAAGGAACAAAGGGAATACCTGCTGCTGGAATGTATCAGCGGCAGTAAAGCCTATAACCTGCAGGTACCTTCGTCCGATACAGACCTGAAAGGCGTTTTCATACTGCCGCAATCAGAGGTATATGGTATGGACTTTACCGACCAGGTAGCCAATGACAGCAACGATGAGGTGTACTTTGAGATAAAACGTTTCCTGGAGCTGCTGGAGAAAAACAATCCGAATATCCTGGAGTTGCTGAGTACGCAGCGGGAGAATTGCCTGTTCCGCCATCCGCTGATGGACCTGATCAAACCGGAAGATTTTCTGTCGCGCCTCTGCATGGATACTTTTGCAGGGTATGCTCAAACCCAGATCAAAAGGGCGCGTGGCCTCAATAAAAAGATTAACCAGTCCTTCCCGGAAACACGGAAAGATATTCTGGAGTTTTGTTATGTCGTGCAGGGTAGTGAGAGCGTTCCGCTGAAGCAGTGGCTGGAAGCGCATCAGCTGCAACAGGAAGATTGTGGCATTTCCCGGATCGATCATTTCCGGGATGCTTATGCCTTGTTTCACCGCTACCAGTTTCCCCGGCCGGTAAAGCTGAAAGGGCTGTTCTCCGGTCCGGATGCCAATGATGTGCAGTTAAGCGCCATCCCCAAAGGCGTGGTGCCGGCGGCAATCATGCATTTTAACAAGGACGGCTATACGGTGTACTGTAAGGAGTTTGCCGCCTACTGGGACTGGGTGGAGCATCGCAACGAAGCGCGCTATCAGCATAACCAGGCGTTAGGGGCAGACTACGACAGCAAACACATGATGCACACCTTCCGCCTGCTCACAATGGCTGAAGAGATTGCCCGCTACCGCGAGGTACGGGTGTTCCGGGAAGACCGTGATTTCCTGTTGCGTATCCGCAACGGGGAATTTGCCTACGATAAGTTGCTGGAGATGGCAACGGAGAAATTAACCAATATACAGGAGCTGTACGCTCAGTCAGATCTTCCGGAACGCCCGGACCCGGTATTGACACGGCGACTGCTCATCAAGATCAGAGAAGCGTTTTATGGCAAGAAGAAATAACCTGTCTCATATATCCATTCCGGAATTGTCACTGGTACTGCTGGTAGGGCCGTCAGGCGCCGGCAAGTCCACCTTTGCCCGGAAATACTTCAAACCTACGGAGATCATCTCTTCCGATGTATGCCGTGGTTTGATCAGTGACGACGAAAACAATCAGGCGGTATCGGCTGACGCATTTGAGCTGGCGCGCTTTATAGCCGCCAAACGCCTCAAAAACGGACTGCTCACAGTTATAGACGCTACCAACGTACAATCCGAAAGCCGCAAGGACTGGATTAAACTGGCGCGGGAATACCATGTGCTGCCGGTGGCCATCATATTGAACCTGCCGGAAGAGGTATGCAGTAAAAGAAACAAGACCCGCCCGGACCGTAACTTTGGCGGGCATGTGATCCCGCAGCAGATCAGTCAGCTGAAGCGCAACCTGCGCCACCTGAAAGAAGAAGGCTTCCGCCAGGTATACGAGTTGCGCTCCGAGGAAGACGTGGCCATGCTGGAAACCATCACTCGCACACCTTTATATAACAATAAAAGAGAAGAGCACGGACCGTTTGATATTATCGGCGACGTACACGGTTGTTATGATGAACTCTGTATGCTGCTGGAGCAACTGGGCTATGGTATCGACCGTGAACATGCGGAGCTGATAAGCGCTCCGCAGACGACTAACGAAGACGGATATACGCGTGTTCGTAAACCGGTGTTCGTGGGCGACCTGGTAGACAGGGGGCCGGCATCGCCGCAGGTATTGAGACTGGTGATGAATATGGTTGGCAACGGGGCGGCACTGTGTGTGCCCGGTAACCACGACGCCAAGTTGCTCAAATGGCTCAACGGTAAGCAGGTACAGTTGAAACACGGCCTGGAGAAGACCGTGGAACAACTGAGCGCCGAACCGCCGGAGTTCCTGGAAAGTATCAAAACGTTCATTGACGGATTAATCAGTCACTATGTACTGGACGATGGTAAGCTGGTAGTTGCGCATGCCGGCCTGAAGGAAAATATGCAGGGCCGCGGTTCCGGCGCTGTGAGGGAGTTCTGTATGTATGGCGAAACCACGGGAGAGATCGACGAGTTTGGCCTGCCGGTGCGCTATAACTGGGCGCTGGAATATAAAGGCAAAGCCATGGTGGTGTACGGACATACGCCTGTGCCACAGGCGCAGTGGCTGAACCGCACCATTGACATAGACACCGGCTGCGTTTTCGGTGGCAGCCTCACCGCATTGCGCTACCCGGAGAAAGAGCTTGTATCCGTATCTGCGCTGCAGCAATACGCTGTACCGGCGCGCCCCATCGGTTATAATGCCGACAGCGGCCTGAGTGTGCAGCAGCAGTACGACGGCGTCCTGGACATTGCGGACTTCATCGGTAAAAAAATAGTCAACACCCGTTACAGCCATAATATCACCATCCGCGAAGAGAACAGTATTGCGGCGCTGGAAGTGATGAGCCGTTTTGCGATCAATCCCCGCTGGATGATTTACCTGCCGCCAACCATGTCGCCGGTGGAGACTTCTTCTTTACCCGGCCTGCTGGAACATCCCGAAGGAGGGCTGCAGTATTTCCGGGAAACGGGCGTGGAAAAGGTGGTGTGTGAAGAGAAACACATGGGATCACGTGCTATCGTAGTGGTATGCCGTAATGAAGACGTAGCCCGCGAACGTTTTGGGGTAGACGGGGAGGGTATCGGTGTGGCGTATACCCGTACTGGCCGTAGTTTCTTTGCTGACAAAGGGCTGGAACAGGCGTTCCTCGCCCGTATGAATGCGGCGCTGGAAAGCGCCGGCTTTTATAACGATTTCCAATCCGACTGGGTATGCCTGGACTGTGAGCTGATGCCGTGGAGCGCCAAGGCGCAAGCGCTGCTGCAGCAGCAGTATGCCGCCGTGGGAACGGCTGCCGGTCAGGCGTTGCCGGCTGTGACAGCCGCGCTGGAACAGGCTGTCCGCAACAATGTTCCTGCTCAGCTGTTATTGGAGAAGTACCGCAGTCGTCAGCAGCAGGTAACAGATTATGTGGCCGCCTACCGTCAGTATTGCTGGCCGGTGCACCGGCTGGAGGACTATAAACTGGCGCCCTTCCATATCATGGCCACAGAAGGGAAAACTTACTTCGATAAAGACCATGAATGGCATATGGCTCATATCCGCAAAATCTGCGAGGCAGCGCCGGAACTGTTGCTGGCCACAGCTTACCAGGTGGTGCAGATCGGCGATCCGGAAAGTGAACTGGCCGCGGTACAGTGGTGGGAAAAACTCACCGCCGCCGGAGGCGAGGGTATGGTGATGAAGCCCTACAGCTTCCTGACCAGAGATACGCGGGGGCTGGTACAGCCGGCCGTGAAAGTGCGTGGGAAAAATTATCTCCGTATTATTTACGGCCCGGAATATGATGCCCCCGAAAACCTGTCAAGGCTGCGTTCCCGCGGACTGGGAGCCAAACGTTCCCTGGCATTGAGAGAATTTGCGCTGGGACTGGAGGGACTGGAAAGATTTGTAAGCAAGGAGCCACTGCAAATGGTGCATCAGTGCGTTTTCGGTATCTTAGCGCTCGAAAGCGAACCGGTAGACCCCCGGTTGTAATCCGTTACTATTACATCAAACAAAGAAGTATATGAAAGCCATAGCCGTATCTGAATTTAAAGGTATCCCGACTTTGATGGATTTGCCCAGGCCCGACGTAAGGCCCGGTACTGTACTCGTTAAGGTACAGGCAGCAGGTATCAATCCCTTCGACTGGAAAATGATTGACGGGATCATGAATAATGGAAAAACACCGCATCAGTTTCCGCTGATCATGGGAGTGGACGGCGCCGGCGTGATAGAAGAAGTGGGAGAAGGGGTGACACACTTCAAAAAAGGAGACCTCGTTTATGGACAGTTCATTCATATGCCGATAGGTGAAGGCTCTTACGCGGAATATGCCATTGTACCCGAGAAAGCGGGGCTTACGATGGCCCCCATGAGAATAAGCCCTGAGGAAGCGGCAGCGGTGCCCACCTCCGGTATGACCGCCCTGCAGATGATCGACAAACTGAAGCTGCAGAAAGGGGATGTGGTCCTGATCAACGGCGCTACAGGCGGCGTGGGTTCGTTCGCTACGCAGATAGCGGCTGCAAAAGGCCTGAAAGTGATCGCCACCGTGGGAGATGAGGCCGGTGCTAAACGGATGCATCAGCTGGGAGCGGCCGTCACCATCAATTATAAAAAGGCGCCGCTGGCCGACCAGGTGAAAGCGAAGTTCCCGCAGGGGATTGACGGACTGATTGACATGGTGAGCGATAAAGCCGGTTTTGAAAACAACCTGCAGCTGGTAAAAGAAGGGGGTGGGGCATTTACCACTTTATTCGTCGCCGACGACGAAGCATTGAAGGCGAGGAACCTGCATGGGGGGAATTTCGAGACGGAAGGAGGCCCGGCAGCGCTGGACCAGCTCTCCCGGCTGATAGACCAGGGCCAGATCAAAGTGCCGGTGGAAAACAGGATCAGGCTGGAAGACGTGCCGGCTGCTATCGTGGCCAGCCGTGAAGGAAAGGTTACCGGGAAGACCGTGATCATTATGTAATTACTGGCTGGTTACCATAAAAAGAAAAAAGCAGTGTAGGTAGGCTACACTGCTTTTTTTGTATGCCAGGGTGACGGTTATTTAACCGGCACGGTCGCTTTAAATATTTCCACGCTGGTAGTGGTAGTGATTTCATAGCTTTCGCCGTAGGCGGCCATTACGCACTGTCCTTTGTGGAGGTCCAGCGTGTCGGAGCCTTTGATGGTGGCGGCGCCGCTCATGACGATCATGATTTCGGCGGCTTTGGCGGTGTAGGTGTACACCTGTCCTGCGCTGATGTTGATTTTGCTCACGACAAAGTCAGGAGCGGGCGTAGGGTAAATTTTTTCCAGTCCGCCGGAGATGCTGTCACCAGCGAGTATTTTCGGGTGTACCGCTTCAAAACGGGTATGTTTCAGTAGTTCCGGTACATCGATGTGCTTGGGGGTAAGGCCGCCGCGCAACACGTTGTCTGAGTTGGCCATCAGTTCCACATTCTGGCCTTCGAGGTAGGCGTGCGGGATGCCGGCATCCTGGAATACGGCTTGTCCGGGTTGCACATGCATAATATTGAAGAAGTAAATGGAGAAGATGCCTCTGTCGAGATTATCGGCGCCATTCGGATCGTTGAGCACCGCACGGGCCGCCCAGAAGGCCGGATCGGATTTGGACAGTTTGCCGGCTTTGTAGTCAGGTATGAGGCGGTCTGTCAGCGGGCGCAGGATAATGTTGGCCAGTGCCTGCGGCATTTCCATCACGCTTTTATACAGACCATAGTAGCCTTCTTTTTCGTATATGCCTACCAGTGAGGTAAATTCAGGTGTGTCCAGCAATACCTGTTGCAGTTTATCCTCTGGCAGGAAACCGTGGAGCAGCCAGAATTCGCTGAGGGCCACCATGATTTCCGGTTTGTGGTTGGCATCTTTATAGTTGCGGTCAGGTGCGTTGAGCGGGATGCCGGCGGCGTTTTCGCGGGCGAACCCTTTTTCCGCTTCTTCTTTGGTGGGATGCACCTGGATGGACAGCATGTCTTTTACGTCCAGTATTTTAAAGAGATAAGGCAGTTCCTGGAACTGTTGCCATACCTGTGGTCCTACGATGCCTGCCGGGTCTTGCTGTATCAGTTCATTCATGGGCACCGGGCCATTGCTGGTGGTAATAGCGGAAGGCGCGCTCGGATGTGCGCCCATCCAGTATTCTGCACTGGGTTTTTCTGATGGGGCTATTCCCAGCAAAGCAGGGATGTAAGTAGATCCACCCCAGGCATAATGCTGAATCTTTCCATCCAGTCTGAATAATTTCATAAAGACGATTTACGGGTTTATGGTTTTAACGGTTTGTTCATCGTTCGTGTCCGCGGCAGTCACGCTGCGATCAGCGGGCGGTGATAACCCAGTGCAAATTACTGTCAAATTATTCAGATTTTTAAGCCCCACGTCGCTAAATAGTTGAAAAGCAACAGACTGACGCTGAAAATGTGTATCTTAAAGGGGATTGTTTGTTAAACCATTTTCCCGATGCACCCACAGGAAACAGGACAGGAAGGTGAAAGGATTGCGCAGGAATATGTGCGCCGCTTTTGTACCATCCGTCATACCAATTGGAAATGCGGCCGAAAAGAGATTGATATCATTGCCGAAAACGGCGGCACGCTTTTTTTTATTGAAGTCAAAGCCCGGAACGGCGATCGTTTCGGTTGGCCGGAGGAGGCGGTGGACCGCAGGAAACAGGCGCATATACAGCTGGTGGCCGCAGCTTACCTCGAGTACTTCCATCTTTATCCGGAGGCGATCCGCTTTGATATTATTGCTGTTACTTTTACTGCGGCGGGGCATGAACTGTTGCACCTGCGGGACGTGTTCTGAGTCCGGCTGAATTAACAAGTTAGGGTTTACATCGATTGCAGAAAATCTGTGAGCTGAGGTTCAGGGGATAAAGGGGGCGACGTCCTCATTGGGCGTGTTTTAGCAACGTATTACGTTAACCAATACTTAACAAAATAAACACTTATAATCTATGTTTAATAAAAAGATATTTTATATCTTTGCCGTGCAAAAAAAATGACCCCTGTGATGTTATCACAAACCCGTTTTAAACCGGGTCAGCTATCATAATCATCTCCCTGGAAAAACTCCGTACAACACCTTTGAAGGTATTGTTCATCATAAAAACTATTATTATGAACTTATGGAGCTTGATGGTATTTATTCAACAGACAGTGGGAGCGGTAGCGGTCAACAGCAGCTTACCGTGCAGGATCATCCAGGAACAGCCTTATAGCGGGCGTCTCTTTGTGCAGATGGAAACAGTGGAAGGAGAAGAGAACCTGTTACTGACAATTTTCGACAATCATCACTCACCTGTGCGCATGATCCCAATTGCGCAAAACAGTCTGCCAGCGGGGCAACTGGTATGTCTGACCGGATTATCAGCCGGAGAATATATTGCCCGTGTAACCGTGGCCGGAAGGGTCGCAGAGAAAAATATCGAAATAAGACAGTAAAGCTGTCTTAATGCTTTCGGGAGTCATATGGATTTGGGGATTTTTTGATTTACGATTTTTTGATTTCTGGCAGACTACATTTGTTCCCCAAAATCAAAAAATCGTAAATCGAAAAATCCCCAAATTATTTACCAGAGGCCGGTATAGTTATGCGGCGTAATGGCTTTCAGTTCTTTTTTCAGCGCTGCGCTGATTTTCAGACCATCAATGAATTTATGCATGCTCTTCTGGGTGATATGTTCACCGCCACGGGTCAGTTCTTTCAGTGCTTCATATGGCTGCGGATAATTCTCCCGGCGCAATACGGTCTGAATAGCTTCTGCTACCACGGCCCAGTTGTTTTCCAGGTCTTCTTTCAGCTTGGCTTCATTGAGAATCAGTTTATCCAGTCCTTTCTGGATAGACTTGGTGGCCAGCAGTGTATGACCGAAAGGCACGCCTACATTGCGGAGCACCGTGGAGTCGGTGAGATCGCGCTGTAAACGGGAGATGGGCAGTTTAGCGCTCAGGTGCTCGAACACGGCATTGGCGATACCAAGGTTGCCTTCTGCGTTTTCGAAATCGATCGGGTTTACTTTGTGCGGCATCGCGGAGGACCCTACTTCGTTCTTTTTGATTTTCTGTTTGAAGTAGTCCATAGAGATGTAAGTCCACACGTCGCGGCAGAAATCAATCAGGATATTGTTCACCCGTTTGAGGGCATCAAACTGGGCGGCGATGTTATCATAATGTTCAATCTGGGTGGTATACTTCATCCTTTGCAGGCCGAGGGTATTGTTCACAAACTTCTCTCCGAATTTTTCCCAGTTGATTTTAGGGAAGGCTACGTTGTGGGCGTTGAAGTTACCGGTAGCGCCGCCGAACTTGGCAGCGAACGGAATTTCTCCCAGCAGTTTGATTTGTCCTTCAAGGCGTTCTACAAACACCAGTATTTCCTTGCCCAGGATGGTAGGAGATGCCGGTTGGCCGTGGGTACGGGCCAGCATAGGCACTTTCATCCAGGATTCGCCCAGCTTTCTGAGGGCCAGTACCAGGTTGGCCAGCGCAGGCATGTACACATGTTCAACGGCGTCTTTCCATAACAGCGGGGTAGCGGTGTTGTTCACGTCCTGGGAGGTCAGGCCAAAGTGTACCCACTCCAGCTTGTCTTCCAGGCCGAGGTTCTTCAGCTCATTTTTCAGGAAGTACTCTACTGCCTTCACGTCGTGGTTGGTGATTTTCTCGGTGTCTTTGATCAGCTGTGCGTGCTCAATGGTAAACTCCTGGTAGATCTTGCGCAGGGAAGCGTATTTGGCCTTGGGCAAGGTAAACAGCTTCTGTTCAGACAGCGCAATAAAATATTCCACCTCTACCATCACACGGTAACGGATCAACGCAAATTCGGAAAAATAGCCCGCAAGCTCGTCCAGTTGCTTACGATAGCGCCCATCCAGCGGGGAAATGGCAGTTAATGGTTGTAGTTGCATAATATATATGTATTCCAGTTTTTACAAAAAAGCCTGCGGGAAAAACAAGGCCGCCTTTACCACCTGTTTTCAGGGGGAAATCAGGATTTGGAACTTGTTATCCGGGATTTAGTTACTTTTGCAGCTTCAAAATTACTGAAATTGGAACGGAAAGTAAAAGTTGCGGCTGTAAGTTATTTGAATACGAAGCCTTTATTATACGGATTCAGGAATCATCCGGTAATGGAACAGATGGAATTGTCAGTGGATTATCCTGCTAAAATCGCCCAGCAGCTGATAGATGGTGAGGTAGATGTGGCCCTTGTGCCGGTGGCTATTATCCCTAAACTGAACGAACACCATATTATAGCGGACTACGGTATTGGCGCAGAAGGCCCGGTGGCCTCCGTATGCCTCTACAGCGATGTGCCCCTGAACGAAATTAAACGGATCTACCTGGACTACCAGAGCCGTACCTCTGTAGCCCTGCTGAAAATACTGGTAAAAGAACACTGGAAGCTGGACGTGGAGCTGGTGCCCACCACCGGCGACTATGAGGACAAAATCAAAGGTACCGACGCCGGACTCGTCATTGGCGACCGCGCCCTGGCACAACGGAAAGTGTCTCCTTTTATTTTTGACCTCGCCGAACACTGGATGCGCTTTACCAGCCTGCCTTTCCTCTTTGCGGCATGGATCAGCAACAAACAGCTGCCGGAGGATTTCATACAACAGTTCAACGACGCGACCAGCATCGGCATCAAAAATATTCCTGCCGTGGTAGCGGAGAACCCGTACGACTTGTACGACCTTACCACTTATTACGTGCATAACCTCAGCTATCCGATCACCCCGGCCAAACGCCAGGGTATGCAGAAGTTCCTGTCCTATATCCGGGACCTGGGAATTTAAGGACAGCTTATCTGATTAATTAAAATGCCATGAAATCCCTTTCATGGCATTTTAATTAATGCGCAAATGAGTTAACTTCATAGTTCAACAAATACTCCCGCGGTCATGAGAATCGGTATCCTCGGCAGTGGTCCTGTTGGGCTCACGCTTGGCAAAGGTCTTATTCAGACGGGCCACCATATTACGATTGGTACCCGTAACCCTGCCAGGGAGGGATTACAGCAATGGGTCCGGCAACAGGGGCAGCAGGCCGCTGCCGGTACCTTCCGCCAGGCTGCTGAATTCGGGGAACTGATCATCATCTGCACCAGCTGGCCCGGCACTAAAAAAGCCATCGAGGCTGCCGGCATCTGGAACTTCAAAGGCAAAACCGTCGTAGATGTGACCAACCCCGTAGATGGCAAAGGGCCCGATGAACACGGCCGTCTTAACCTGCTGGTCGGACATACCAACTCCGCCGGTGAACAGATACAGGCCTGGCTTCCCCCGGATGCCAGGGTAGTAAAAGCCCTTAGCTGTATCGGATACCAGCACATGCTGTCCCCCGATTTTACAGAAGGTTCTCCCACTATGTTCATCGCCGGCAACAACCCCGAAGCGAAACAAACTGTCGTAGACCTGCTCAATGAGTTTGGCTGGAAAGATGTTGCAGACATGGGGCACATCGAAATGAGCCGCAGTATAGAACCGCTGGCCGTATTATGGACCGCCTACGGGTATCTGCATAACAGCAGCGGACACGCGTTTAAATTATTAAAGAAGTAAGGTATACATCTACCTAAAGCAAAGCGGGTGACATACTATGTTACCCGCTTTGCTTTTATACTATATACAGTGTATTTCTCCCGCTATTTATTATCTGTCGCCTCTCTTTTCTTTACATGGATATAAAACCCTTTGTCCACTTCAAACTGATTCGGGTCAGGCAGGGTGATGCTGGCGGTGCGCCAGCTGGTAGCGGGATAGATCAGTTTATATCCGTTCTCGCTCAGCTTAACGCGCACGGGCATATTAAAATCCTTCACACAGTTGATCCAGCGATATTGTACCTGTTGACCGATGATCCGATACTCCAGCGTAGGAATGATCGTGTCCCGCAGGTACTGGTCGAAAACGCGGCCCAGGTCGAAGCCGGCGGCGTTACTCATAAACCGCTCCACTTCCCGGGTGGTCACCGTTTTGTGATAGAATGTTTTGTTCAGGCCTCTCAGCATCTGGCGGAAAGCTTCGTCGTTGTTCATGACCAGCCGGATGTTGTGGATCATATTGGCGCCCTTGGGGTACATATCGGCACTGCCTTCTGCATTCACACCATAAGGTCCGATGATCGGAACATCATTTTTAATGATCTGGCGGATACCGGCCACATATTCCTCGCCGGCTTTCATACCGTACTGGCATTGGGTGAACAGCGTTTCGGAGTAGTTGGTGAAAGACTCATGTATCCACATATCGGCAATGTCTTTGCTGGTGATGCTGTTGCCAAACCATTCATGGCCGCTTTCATGAATAATGAGGAAGTCCCATTTGAGGCCCCAGCCGGTGCCGGAAAGGTCACGGCCCATGTAGCCCATCTTGAATTTGTTGCCATAGGCAACAGCGCTCTGATGCTCCATCCCCAGGAACGGTGTTTCTACAAGTTTATAGGAATCTTTATAGAAGGGGTATTTGCCAAACCAGTACTCAAAACACTTGAGCATGGGTTTCACCACTTTAAAATGTTCTTTCGCCTTGTCCACGTTGTAGTCCAGCACCCAGTAGCTCAGGTCCAGTTTACCGCCTTCGCCGGAGTAGGTGTCTTTTATTTCGCTGTAGTGCCCCACATTGATGGCCACGTCATAGTTGTTAATAGGGTTGCTGACATACCAGGTGTAGGTGACCGTTCCGTCAGGGTTATCTGTTTTTTTCTTCAGCCGTCCGTTGGACACGTCGGTCATTTCAGCCGGCACGGTCACATGGATGCTCATATTCTCCGGCTCGTCGCTCTGGTGGTCTTTGTTGGGCCACCAGGCACTGGCGCCGAAGTGCTGCACAGCAGTTGCCACCCACGGGCGTTGCTGTTCATCCCGTGCCCATACCACGCCGCCGTCCCAGGGAGCGTTTTTAGCTTTATGCGGTTTGCCGCTATAAAATACGGTGAGGTGCCTGGTTTTATTTTTTACCTGCGGAGATTTCATCCTCACCATCCAGGCGTTACCGTTGCGGGTAAAGGGCAGTGAGTGTTTGTCCTGCAGGATGCTGTCGATCACCATCGGTACCTGCAGGTCTATCTGCATCACCGTATCCGGTTTCAGCACTTTATAGGTAATGGTATTGAATCCGCTGAAGGTGCTGTCTTCCAGGTGGACCTGTACATGGAGGTCATAGGAGGTCACATCCCACCAGGCTCTTTCTTTGGTGATAGAGCCCCGTAAGGTATCTGCTTTGGTGAATGGTTGCTGGGCACTGACGGTACCGGCTGTCAGCAGTGCCATACAAAACATGGTAATGCCACGCATAATTAATGAGCTATTTTATGCGGAAAGATATTAATTTACTGCCAAATGAAAAGATGTTATTGTCAGGTGGTTATATCTGTTCTTTGCCTGCTGGGAGGCTGCAGCCTGTTGCTTGGTTCCTGCGGACAGGCGGAAAACCACGATCAGCAGGTGTTCCGGTATAATCAGACAGAAGGGATCAGCAGCCTGGACCCTGCCTTTGCCAAGAGCCAGGCAGTCATCTGGGCGGTAAGTCAGTTATATAATACGCTGGTGGCGCCCGATACCAACCTGGCCATCCGTCCTTCGCTGGCCAAAGGGTGGCAGGTGTCGGCCGACCACCGCACTTATACCTTCGACCTGCGGACGGACGTTTATTTTCATGACAGCGATATTTTCCCCGGCGGCAAAGGGCGGCGGATGACGGCACAGGACGTGGTATATAGTCTGCAACGCATCACCGATCCGGCCACGGCTTCTCCGGGCGCCTGGATCTTCAACGGGCGTATTGCGGCAGACAGCGGCTTCCGCGCGGTGAATGACTCCACTTTTCAACTGACGCTGGTAAGACCTTTCCATCCGATACTGGGAATCCTCAGCATGCAATATTGTTCGGTAGTACCACACGAGGCAGTGGAGAAGTACGGAAAAGATTTCCGGAACCATCCCTGTGGTACCGGGCCATTTACGTTCTTTTTCTGGGATGAGGGCCAGGGCCTGGTCTTTCACCGTAACCCGACTTATTTTGAACGCGATGCAAAAGGGACCCGTCTGCCTTATCTCGATGCTGTCCAGATCAGTTTCCTGGACAGCAAAGCCTCCGAGTTCCTGTTGTTCCGCCAGGGGCAACTGGATTTTATCAATGATATCGACGCTTCGTTTAAAGATGAAATACTGACCAAGCAGGGCGTGCTGAAGCAGGAGTGGAGCGATAAGATGGTGCTCGACAAGAAGCCTTTCCTCAATACAGAATACCTGGGCTTCCTGGCAGACAGCAACAATGCGCTGGTAAAAAATGCCCCTGTACGGATAAAAAAAATACGGCAGGCCATCAACTACGGTATCGACCGTACGAAAATGGTCACCTACCTGCGCAACGGAAAAGGAACGCCGGCATCAGCAGGATTTGTACCGGCGGGTCTGCCATCGTTTGATACCGCACAGGTGAAGGGATACACCTACGATCCGGGCAAAGCCCGGCAGTTGCTCGCTGAAGCCGGTTATCCGGGAGGTAAAGGGCTGCCGGTCATTAAGTTATTGTCGATTCCCATCTACGCAGATATGGCCGATTATGTAGCCAACCAGTTGCAGGAGATTGGTATCCGTATACAGGTGGAGGTAGTGCAGAAAAGCCTGCTGCTGGAGCAGACGGCCAAGTCGCAGGCGCTCTTTTTCCGCGGCAGCTGGATTGCTGACTATCCGGATGCGGAGAGTTACCTGGCGATGTTCTACAGCCGCAATCCTGCGCCACCGAACTATACACGCTACGCCAGCCCGGCCTTCGACAGGCTGTATGAGCAGGCGCTGGAGGAAAACAACGACAGCCTGCGTTACCTGCTTTACCAGGAGATGGACCGCCGGATTATCGCGGACGCGCCGGTGGTGCCGCTGTTCTATGACCAGGCCATGCGGCTGGTACAGCCTCATGTGTCCGGTTTATATAATAATGGTATGAACCTGCTGGACCTGCGGTTTGTACGCAAGAAATAGTTTTTTAACATTTCATTCACTATACCAATTTGTAAAACTGCGTGAAAGCCCGGTATTTAAGTATACCTTTGGAGATTATTTGTCAATTTTTAAAGTTTTCTAATGACGGCGATCCTGATATTCTTTTGTGTGCACTGGTTCTTGTCACTGTTCTTCCACACGTTTTATCTGCACCGTTATGCATCTCACCAGATGTATACCACCAATAAATTCTGGGAACGTTTCTTTTATTTCTGTACCTGGTTTTTCCAGGGGTCTTCCTACCTGATCCCACGTGCTTACGGGGTGATGCACCGGATGCACCACGAATTCAGCGATACAGAGAAAGATCCGCATTCTCCGCATTTCTTTAAGGACGTATGGACCATGATGGTACAAACCCGTAAGATCTACAATGGTTTCGTGACCCGTACCAGCACCGTGGATGCTGTATTCCTCGAAGAGCCGCTGCCTGAATGGGAAGCGATGGACAGAGTGGGCGACAGCAACATCACCCGCATCGCCTGGATGGCCATCTACGTGGCGTTCTACGTAGTGTTTGTACCTGCCGGCATGTGGTATTTGTACCTGCTGCTCCCGATCCACTTCCTGATGGGACCTGTACAGGGCGCTATCGTTAACTGGTGCGGTCATAAATATGGTTACAGCAACTTTGATAACGGTGATCAATCCAAAAACACTTCTCCCTGGGGGATCATCCTGCTGGGCGAACTGTTCCAGAACAACCACCACAAATTCAAAGACAGTCCTAACTTCGCCAAAAAATGGTATGAACTGGACCCGAGCTACCAGGTGATGAAACTGTTCAATGTATTGGGCATCATCAAGCTGAAACCTGCGATGGTAACACCGGCAGGCATGAAAAAAGCCGCTTGATCAACAACGTACAATCAATCTGTTACAATAGAAAAATGTCTCACCGCAAGGGTGGGACATTTTTTTTATAGGCAGGGGATAAAAGAATAAAATTGTAATTTGGCACGGCGACTTACCCTGATCCCCATCATGAAGTACATCAAATTACTCCGGCCCGCGCACTGGGCAAAGAACACCTTCCTGTTTATTCCGCTGTTTTTTGCCGGAGAGATCTTCAATGTAGCCAAAGTACTGGAGCTGCTGCTCGCTTTTATGGCGTTTAGCATCACCGCCAGCAGTATTTATATTATCAATGATTACCAGGACATTGAGGCTGACCGGCAACACCCGGTGAAATGTAAGCGGCCCCTGGCTTCCGGAGAAATATCCCGGCCGGCGGGACTGCTCATGTTCATTGGTTGCCTGGCAGTGGGCGGTGCGCTGGCATGGATGGTGGGCGCCAAGTTCGCCTTTGTGCTGGGCATCTATTTTCTCATGAACCTGTTTTACAGCTTTGGGCTGAAAAACATCTCGATCCTGGACATCATCATCCTGGCTATCGGTTTTGTACTGAGGGTGAAAGCCGGCGGTATTGCCGGTGGCATCGCCATATCCGAATGGCTGATGGTAATGATCTTCCTGCTGGCGCTGTTCATGGCGATCGCCAAACGCCGCGACGATGTACTGATCCGCCTGCAGTCAGGGCAGGAGATGCGCAAGGCTGCCAAAGGGTATAATCCGGATTTTCTCAATGTAATGCTGGCACTGGTGTCGGCGGTGATTATTGTGTGTTACCTGATGTATACCATGGCCCCGGAAACGCAGGTCCGCTTTCATACTTACCGTCTCTATTACACAACCCTTTTTGTAATTGGCGGATTATTACGATATTTGCAAATAACCTACGTGGAGAACAACACTGGTTCTCCCACCAAGATCCTATATAAAGACCGTTTTATTCAATTAACCATACTCCTGTGGGTGCTGAGTTTTTATGTGCTGATTTATTGGCCCACTAATAAAGTTTTTTTTGAATAATGCAAAAGCGGTTAGCTAACTGGGGTAATTACCCCGCCATCATATCAGAAGAAAGTGCTTATACGCAGGAAGAGCAGCTACGGTCGTTCGTAGTGGCTCATCATGGGTTTATTGCCCGCGGCAATGGCCGTTGTTACGGTGATGCTTCTCTGGGGAAGCACACCCTGTCGATGCTCAAATACGACAAGGTCCTCTCTTTCGATACCGTTGCCGGCGTATTGGAAACCCAGGCCGGCGTTACCCTGGACAAGATATTGGATATTATCGTTCCCAAAGGGTGGTTCCTGCCGGTAACACCGGGGACCAAGTTTATTACTGTCGGCGGAGCGGTAGCTTCTGATGTGCATGGTAAGAACCATCATATGGAAGGGGCTTTCTCCGGCCACATTACCGAGATGGATGTGATCACCGGCGACGGCCTCACCATCACCTGTTCCCCCGTGGCGCACGCCGACCTGTACTGGGCTACCTGCGGAGGAATGGGACTTACCGGGGTGATCACCCGGGTAAAGTTCGGATTGAAAAAAATAGAGACGGCGTACATCAAACAGAAACAGATTAAAGCCCGGAACCTCGAAGAGGTGATACGGCTGTTTGACGAATATAAACACTACACCTATTCCATGGCATGGATCGACTGCCTGCAGAAAGGAGATTCCTTTGGCCGCAGTATCCTGATCGTGGGAGAGCACGCCACCAAAGCGGACCTGAACGCCAAACAAGGTCAGGCCCCGCTGCAGCTGCCAGCCAAACCCCGGCTGACGGTACCGTTCAACCTGCCTTCTTTTATCCTGAATACATTTACGGTAAAGGCTTTCAACTGGTTGTACTACGGTAAGAACTTTAAAAAGGAGATCAACAATGTGGTGCCTTATGAGCCGTTCTTCTACCCACTGGATGCTATCCTGCACTGGAACCGTGGTTACGGGAAAGCGGGTTTCATACAATACCAGTTTGTACTGCCGCTGGAACAAAAAGAAGGGTTGGTCGCCATTCTCCGCCGTATCAGCGACAAAGGGTGGGGATCTTTCCTGGCAGTATTAAAAGTGTTTGGCCGGCAGGACTCCCTGATATCTTTCCCGATGGAAGGGTATACGCTGGCATTGGATTTCCCGGTACGAAAAGGGCTGTTCGCCTTTCTGGACGAGCTGGATGAGATCGTGTTGCAGTACGGTGGCCGTCTGTATCTTTCAAAAGACGCCCGCATGAAGCAGGAGGTATTCTGGAAGAGTTACCCCAATGCCGGTCGTTTTGCGGAGATTGTAAACACCTACAATCCCGGTAAGCGGTTTGAGTCGCTCCAATCAGAAAGATTATTACTGACAAAATAGTTTCCCCTTATTAACCAAACACCTACATGCCGATAGTACTTCTTTTAGGCGCAGGCTCGGACATGGCAGTGGCCATTGCGCGCCGGTTTGCCGCCGCTCAATATAACGTACAACTGGCTGGCCGTCAGGCCGCTGCCCTGCAGCCATTGCAGCAGGACCTCCAGATACGGTATGGTATAACCGCCTCCGTGCACACATTCGATGCAACCGCCTACGATACCCATGCTGCTTTTTATGCCACGCTTCCGGAGCCACCGGACGTTACTGTTTGTGCTTTTGGCTACCTGGGGGACCAGGAACAGGCGCAGCAAAACTGGACGGAAACAGCCCGCATCCTGGACACCAATTTCACCGGCGCCGTATCTATATTAAATGTAGTGGCCAATGCGTATGAAGCGAGGAAAGCTGGTACTATTGTCGGCATCAGTTCTGTGGCCGGTGAAAGGGGAAGGCAAAGCAATTATATATACGGCAGCGCCAAGGCGGGGTTCACGGCTTACCTCAGCGGGCTGCGCAACCGGCTTTTTCGTAGTGGCGTACACGTGGTGAGCGTGCTGCCGGGGTTTGTGAATACCGCTATGACGCAGCATCTGACTCTGCCGCCACTGTTGACGGCGCAGCCGGAGCTGGTGGCCAATGCGGTGTTCAAAGCCGTGCAGCGTAAGAAAAATGTACTGTTTGTAAAATGGCCCTGGAAATATATTATGCTGATTATTAAGTTGATACCTGAGTTTATCTTTAAAAAATTAAAACTGTGACGGGTATTGCATTCTTCGATTTTGACGGCACGATCACCCACAGGGACACCCTATGGGAGATCATCCGTTTTCAGAAGGGAAGCGCCGCGCTGTACACCGGTATGGTCAGCCTGTTGCCGGGACTCGTCCGTTTTAAGTTAGGCAGGCGGACAGCGCAGGAAAGCAAAGAACAAGTGCTGCGGCACTTCTTTGGCGGCATGCAGGAGGCGCAGTTTACCGAGAATTGTCAGCGCTTCTGCCGCGAAAGGTTGCCGGCGCTGGTACGGGAACCGGCATTGACAGCTATCCGGAAACATCAGCAGCAGGGCCGGCAGGTGGTGGTGGTGACCGCTTCGGCCCGTGACTGGGTGGCGCCCTGGTGTGAGACGCTGGGGGTTGACTGTATTGCCAGCAATCTCGAAGTGGCCGACGGCCTGATCACCGGCAGGCTCTCCGGTGTCAACTGCAACGGCCAGGAGAAAGTAGTCCGCATCCGGCAGCAGTTTAACCTTTACGACTATACGGATATCTATGCTTATGGCGACACTAACGGCGACAGACCCATGTTGGCACTAGCGCAATACCCCGTATATAAACCTTTCAGAAATAAAGGATAACACCTCCTTATAACAGATACAGTATGTCCAATTCGTTTCCCAATGCCCGCAAATGGGCGGTTTTAGAAATCCTGATCATTGTGTTGCTGGCACTGGTACCGTTGTTTACCACCTTTCCCTATCGTGTAAATATCTTCCTGTCATGGGAAGGCGCTTACCGCCTGTCTTCCGGGCAGGTACCTTTTAAAGATTATGGTTCACCGCTGGGATATGGCTTCTGGATCATTCCCGCGTTGTTTTTCAAGTTGTTCGGGCCACAGATGATCACACTGGTGAAAGCGCAGGTGTTCATTAATATTATCGCGGGCCTGTCATTCCGATCCATTCTGAAAACGCTGCATGTGACACCGGGTGTACGGCTGCTGTCGGTGCTGGTGTTTGTCATGTCTTATTCCTTCTTTAACTTCTGGCCCTGGTACAACCATACGGTGATCGTCTACGAATTGGTGGCTATCAGCTTTCTGCTGCGCGCCTTCTTTGCAGAAGGTAAGGGCGGTCGTTATCTGTTGATAGCACTGGCGGCCTTGTTTGTCTTTTTATCGCTCTTTACCAAACAGGATGGTGGCGGCATGGCGCTCATGCTGTGCCTGGCGCTGCTGGCCTATAACTCACTGGAAACCCGCCGTTGGCTGGATATACCGGTGTTCCTCGTTTTATTTGTGGTAATAGCCGCATTGTTCATCGTTCCGCTGATGCCTGGATTTGCCTACTGGTTCAACCACGGGCAGGCGCCTCACAGCTCACGGTTAGCCCTAAACGATTTTACCGATGAGATCATGGGCGGATCTAACTGGATCAAGATCTATGTATTGCTGGCAGCACTTTGTTTGTTTGCAGGGGTAAAACAATG
The DNA here is from genome assembly GCF_900167135.1 of Chitinophaga eiseniae. GTDB lineage: Bacteria > Bacteroidota > Bacteroidia > Chitinophagales > Chitinophagaceae > Chitinophaga > Chitinophaga eiseniae. Next base: position 314,638 of record NZ_FUWZ01000006.1, read on the forward strand.
GGGCGCTTTTATACATGAGCGGAGGGAAGTACTGTTTGCCCTGCTGACGTTGGGTGTTTTAGGAGAGGCGGCTATCTTTCAGGTGACCAGCTACACACCACCGGACAATAATATTTTCTTTCACAGTTTCGCTTTTGCATTCATAGCCAGCTGGTTGTGCCGGTTGTTGTCAGTTCCGCTGCGTACGGGCAGTTCCTTAGCCCTGGCTACGGTGCTGATTTTATTCTGGTGGTCTGGTACCTGGTGGAAATATATCGGCCGGTATACCGACCGGTTGTTCCCCGTGAAAGAAGCAGTGTACGCACCGAATGATTCCACCCATGAAAATGTGGTATCGCGTCGTAACTATATGGTCAATACTGATACAACGGATGTACCTGTATCGCAGTGGACGTTTTCCAGATTGCCGGTGTTTCATAAGATTTATATGCCGGCGCCAACGGTAGCGGGTATTGACCGGGTAATGGCGCTGCCGGTCGTACAGCAGAAAAGAGACAATATTAAGGTGCTGAACATGACCGAGTTGACACCGCTGGCCGCAGCGATGCCTTTTAAACTGGAAACGGGCCAGGATTACCCGCTGTGGTACCACCTGGGCGTAGGGATGTTCAACCGCCAGCTGGCGGCGTTCAAAGAGAAAGTACGCACCCATCATTATGATGTTGTGCTCTACGAGTATGCGCCAACGTTAAACAACTTTTTCCCGTTTACCCTGAGAGGAGAACTGCAACAACACTATCAGCTGGTGGATTCGTTCCTGGCGCCTCGCCGGCCTACCAATGCCATGATCGAAGTGTATGTGGCAGAAGGCGCGCCACGTCCGGTTACAGACGCGTTCCTGCATAAAGTGGATACTTTAAGATAAATATATATATATATATATATATATATATATATATATATATTATTTGTATTGAAGTACGATAGAAAACGGCGCCAAGGACGGTGCCGTTTTTATTTTATCTTATAGCCATCCGTAACCAGGTTGTCATGTTTGTCAATTATCTGCTGGTAGCGTAGCATAACCTACTGAAACACCGGCTGTTTACCTCGCTCAACTTAATTGGTATATCTACCGGGGAGCTGCAGCGGGGTATGCGTATCAATGCTGTTAGCCCGGGGTTTGGCGGCGGATTCTGCCGGCGCTGTCGGGCATCTGTTTCCCGGATTTAATCCGGTGCCGATGAGCAGGTTGGTGAATACTTATTTGAGGACCATCGAAGGGGTAATTACAGGGCAGGTGGTAAGGGTACATGAATGATAAACCGTGTTTTGTCCACCCCGGAATGATCTTCCCGACCTTCCGTAAATGTTAAATTTGTAGGTAGAGGACGACAAATGTCGTTCTTTTTTTTATTTCGTTTGTCGCCATTTTTGTAAGGTGTAAGCGACAAATGTCAGTTCTTATTGAAGTCTTCATCAGAAACGATCAGGTCATTATGTCATAATAATCCTGGCTTTCCATAAGCGTGCCCTGACAGACTATGTCCCCAATAATTAATTCAAAAAAATATTTGTATATTTATTAATATATTTATATTTTGTATTTGTAAATTCATATAGATATTTCCGTTTTTTAGTGTATTATTGCTGCCGTCCGCTATTCAGCACAACAGGAGACAGGCACTTCCAAAAACGATCTTCCCCCTAAACGAAATCTGCCTTAAAATACTATTACTGTTACAAGTAAACAGCCATTTGGAATGGCTGTTTTTTATTTTTTAATAGATTGATTTTGAATATTTTTTATTGATTATGATGAAGTAGTAGTTTAAGTTGCTGAAACCACGGCAAAGCTTCCTGTTTTTATTAACTACCAAAATTAATTTTACTGGTTAATTTAATGCCTTACATTTGTGCAGAGGACCATTTTAAACAACTGTTTATGTCTATGGAAAAAAGCATCTCCACTTTACGGTTTGACGGCGGGATACTGTGTCTGGATTTTGTGAACACGATTAGTAACCGAAACAAGCCTGTGCTCTTTGACTACCTCCCCGGTTTTAAGGAACTATTGGAATGGTATGATCGCACAGGAGTAATTACTGCCAAAGTGTCTCATACTTTGGAACGGCTGGCGAAGGGGTACCCTCAAAAAGCGGCGGTCGTTTTTGACAAATGCATCGCACTCCGGGAGTTGTTATTAAGGCTCTTTACTGCTGCTATCCATCGGAAAGCACCCGACCCTTCAGACATTGTTTTATTCAATACCTATGTGGCCGATGCATATGCTAACATCGAGGTTGCATGGAGACCGGCGCAACGGCAGGGGGAACTTTTGTTCAACGCTCCGGCGTTGGAGCAGTTGACCTGGTGGCTGGTAAAGTCGGCCCTTGAATTGTACACCGGAAAAAGCCTGCAACAGGTCCGTCAATGCCCGGCCTGTGGATGGTTGTTCCTCGACAAAAGCCGTAACGGCTCCCGGAAGTGGTGCAGTATGAGTGTTTGTGGTGATATTCATAAAGTACAGCAATTTCATCAGCGTAATAAAAAGAAAACAAAATGACCACGTCATCAGCACCTGCCAGCTATAGCTCAAAGACTTTCCTTTACCTGCTGGCAGTATATATTATTTGGGGATCTACCTACCTCGGATTGAAGATCGCCACGGAAACCGTACCTCCTTTTTTATTGTCTGCGCTTCGCTTTTTTGTTGCCGGTGGTATCCTTCTGGCAATTGGTTATTCGAAAGAGCGGCGTATTCCCACCCGCCAGCAACTGTTGTCTGCTATCTTCGTGGGCGTGTTGCTGATAGGTATCGGCAATACAACCGTGGCGCTGGCGGTACACCACATGCCGTCAGGTTTGGTAGCTTTACTGGTGGCCGCCATGCCGGCCTGGTTCGTGGGGCTGGACTGGGCCTTTTTCAGTAAGAAGCGCCCTTCGCTGCTGACCGCGCTGGGAATTGTGCTGGGGTTTGTGGGGCTGTTTCTGTTATTCAATCCTTTTGCTGCAGCTCATGCTACGCGTAGTTTTCCGTTATGGCCTATTCTTGTAGTGGTGACAGGAAGCATTAGTTGGGCTACCGGTTCGTTGCTTGTACAACGATTGTCCATGCCAACGCAGATGATCAGCACCGCGATACAGATGCTTGCTGGTGGCGCTTTCTCCTTGCTGGTCAGTGCTTTACTGGAGCCTGGTGCTTGGGGCACACTACCGGGGATGTCTCAACGTAGTTGGCTGGCCTATATTTATCTTGTCATGATCGGTTCCCTCATAGGGTACACCTCTTACAGCTGGCTTACCCGGAATGCGCCGCCACGGCTCACGTCGACCTATGCCTATGTGAATCCGGTAGTCGCTATGTTCCTCGGATGGGCCATCGGCAATGAAGTGGTTGACAGCATGGTGGGTGCGTCGGCAGCCATCGTGATCGCTGGTGTAGTGCTGATGACGTTAAAAAAGTAATTTGTATTTTGTCGGGATAATCATATCGATATTATTATGGACAGGATCAATTGGGGCATCATTGGATGCGGGAATGTGACAGAAGTAAAAAGCGGACCGGGTTTCCGGCTGGCCGCCAACAGCGATGTAGTGGCCGTCATGCGCCGGAACAAGGAACTGGCGCAGGATTATGCGAAGCGCCACCAGGTGGACCGTTATTATGATGATGCTTATGACTTGTTGCAGGACCCTCATGTAAATGCTGTTTATATAGCCACGCCGCCTGGCAGTCACGAAGAATATGCCCTTGCGGCCATAGGGAAGGGCTTGCCGGTTTACATAGAAAAGCCGGTTGCCATAGATCTGGCGGCTGCCCGTCGTATAGCCGCTGCGGTGAGTGCAGCCGGTGTTCGTGCCAGTGTGGCGCACTACCGCCGGCGCCTGCCTGCTTTCGTTGCCGTGAAACAGTGGCTGGCCGAAGGCCGCATTGGCCAGGTACGCACCGCGGAGCTGCGCCTCCGGAAAAATGCCCCGAAAGAAAATGCCGGTTGGCGCCTGGATCCTGCCTTGTCGGGCGGTGGCCACTTCCATGACCTGGCGCCACACCAGCTGGATATCCTCCTGTATTATTTCGGAGAACCTGTCCGGGTAACCGGTACCAGTACCGGAACTGATCCGCGTATAGCCGACCAGGTAAGCGGACAGATACTATTTTCCGACGGCGTACGCTTTAATGGTAGCTGGAACTTCACCGCACCTGCAGGAGAAGAGGAAGATAACTGTATCCTCACGGGAGATGCCGGTACTATCCGGTTTCATTTCTTCCGGGATTTTCATCTGGCAGAGCTGGAGACAGCCGCCGGAACGGAGCATTTCAATTTTGATACGCCGGCTAACGTACAGGCGCCTCTTATTGCTGAAGTGGTGCAATATTTCCGCGGTGAGGGGACTAATCCCTCTTCGGTGGAAGATGCCGTTAAGGGCATGCAGCTAATGGAACAACTGCTCGGTTGACAAATACCTTTTATATTTATATGTGTTGAAACCCCTGCGTAGCAAGTATTTCGCAGGAAGGGGAGATATTTCCCTTTCTTTTGCCCCTGAAAATCACTATATTGCGAAGATCACACTTTGCAGGAAATCCCGCTGTCCAACTCCGGATAGTCCCTGTTGATGAACCACAGCCGCTTTAGCAGCATTATATTTATTTATATGTATCGGTTCCGCTCTTTTGGGTGTGCTATTTGTTTTTGTTGCTGCGCACAAATCACGTAATTGATAATTAGAGATATAAACTGACTATGAGAAAGACTATTATTGTTTCGAACAGGCTACCGGTAAAAATTACAGAGAAAGATGGTGAATTTTCACTACAGGCCAGTGAAGGGGGATTGGCAACCGGTTTAGGATCTATTTACAGAGAAGGCAATAACATCTGGCTGGGATGGCCGGGACAGGAAATCACAGATCCGAAACAACAGGAGAAAATCACCAGGCAGCTCAGGCAGATGAACCTGATGCCCGTTTTTCTCACACAGGAAGAAATCAATAATTTCTACGAAGGTTTTTCCAATGAGACCTTATGGCCGGTGTTCCATTACATGGCCGTGTATGCCCGTTACGATCAGGGTTACTGGGATGCTTACTATCAGGTGAACAAAAAGTTCCGCGATATTGTGATGCAGGTTGCTGAACAGGGAGACATCATCTGGATACACGATTACCAGCTGTTACTGTTGCCCGGCATGTTGCGGGCAGAGATGCCCGAGATATCCATCGGCTTTTTTAACCATATTCCTTTCCCTTCCTATGAGTTGTTCCGCCTTATTCCGTGGCGTGCAGAACTGGTAGAAGGGATGCTGGGCGCCGACCTGCTGGGCTTTCATACTTTCGATGATACCCGGCACTTCCTTAATGCCGTCAGCCGTATTCTCCCGGTAAACACCAGTGCCAACGTGGTTTCCTATAATGACCGTACTGTAGTGGTGGAGACTTTTCCGATGGGTATTGACTTTAACAAATTTTCCGCCCTCGGAAACGACCCGGGGGTAAAACACCAGCTGCAAAACCTGCAGGAGAATTTTCAGCAGGAGCGGATGGTGCTTTCCATCGACCGCCTGGATTACAGTAAGGGAATCCTGCAACGCCTGCAAGCTTTTGAGTTACTGCTGCAACTGCATCCGGAATATGTAGGTAAAGTTGTCTTGTATATGATCGTGGTGCCATCCCGGGACACTGTGCCGCAATACAAAGAGTTGCGCGATGAAATAGACAAACTGGTGGGCAACATCAACGCTCGTTTCCGGACCCTTTCCTGGCACCCGGTGCAGTATTTTTACCGTTCCTTCCCTGTAGAGGTGCTGGCAGCTTTGTATAATTATGCAGATATCTGCCTGGTGACACCCATGCGCGACGGGATGAATCTTGTCAGCAAGGAGTATGTGGCCAGCCGCAATAATAACGACGGGGTGCTGATCCTCAGCGAAATGGCAGGAGCATCTAAAGAGCTGATCGACGCGATCATCGTCAATCCTAATAACATTGGCGCTATCACACGGGCGATTGTGGATGCGTTGAATATGCCATTGCCGGAACAACAGCGACGCATGAAACAGATGCGCCAGCTGGTGTCCAAATTCAATATTAATCACTGGGTGAAGTTGTTCATGACCCGCCTGGAGGAAGTGAATGAAATGCAGCAGAATATGCTGGCCCGCAGGGTCAACCAGGAGACCGCAGTGTTGATTCGGCAGCAATACAGGAAATCCAAGAGGCGCATTATCTTCCTGGATTATGACGGCACGCTGGTGGGTTTCCAGTCCAATATCGATATGGCCGCACCCGACCCGGACCTCTACCAGTTGCTGCGCGAACTGGCCGCTTATCCGGGCAATGACATTGTTATGATCAGTGGCAGAAAACATGAAACGCTGGGAGAGTGGTTCGGGCATTTGCCGCTGGACCTGATTGCCGAACACGGGGCCTGGCAGAAGACAAAAGAAGGGGAGTGGTACCAGCTGCCAGGACTGACTGACAAATGGAAACAGGAAATCTTGCCCATGCTGGAGCAGGCTACTGATCGTACACCGGGCTCTTTCGTGGAAGAGAAAAGTTACTCGCTGGTATGGCATTACCGTAAAGTGGAATCCGGTTTGGGGGAACTGCGTGCCAATGAGCTGATGAACACCCTGCGTTATTACACACAGGAGAAAGGGCTGCAGGTATTACCCGGTGACAAGGTTATTGAGGTAAAAAATATAGAGATCAATAAGGGAAAGGCCGCGCTAAGCTGGCTGAATCATAAGAAATACGATTTTATTATGGCCATGGGCGATGATGTGACGGATGAAGATATTTTCAAGGCGTTGCCGCCAAAGGCGATTACGATCAAAGTAGGAAGCCAGGTGTCTGCGGCACAATACTATCTCCGCAGTCATCATGAGGTGCGGCATCTGTTGCGCACCCTGAAAACAGTTCATTTAGAAGTCTAGGAAGGTAGATAGCCAGATGTTTTACCGGTGTTTATTATTAATATTTATATATATAATAAACACCGGTAAAATATCCGGATATCCGGAGGTCCGAATGTTTACAGGAATATCGGCCTGTCCAGTTTCATGGCAATGCGATAGGCAGCATTCATCAGGCCCACATGGCTGTATGCCTGCGGGAAGTTACCCCACTGGCTGCCGGTGGCCGATTCCACGTCTTCACTAAAGAGCAGCAGGTGATTGGAATACTGCAGCAATTTGCTGAATTCGCGCTGCGCATCTTCTACACGTCCAACGCAGGCGAGCGCTTCCACATACCAGAATGCACATACGAGGAAAGTGGTCCTGGGTAGCCCGAAGTCATCGGAGTGACGGTAACGGTAAAAAAGTCCCTCCGGTGTTTTCAGTTCTTTTTCCAGGCCCGCCAGGTGATCACGCGCTTTTTCGGATGCGGGGTCCAGGTAGTTCATCATGATCAGCTGCAGCGTGCTGGCATCGAGATGCTGGCTGCCGGCAGCGTTGGTATATACTTTACGGACAGGGTCGTAGCAGCTCTCGATATGGGCGGCGGCGCGGTTTTTCAATGCCACGGCCCTTTCAATCAATTCCTCATTGCCGATGGTGCGTGCCATTTTTTCCGCGGCGTTGCAGCCGGCCCACTGGAACAGGTTTGTATAACAGTGTACGTTAGCCATGTTGCGGAACTCCCAGATACCTGCGTCTTTTTCATCGATGGTACGTTCTATTTTCTTCAGCAGAAGGTTGATCCAGCGATCGGAATCTTTTCGTTCAGAGAAAATGAAGCGGTGATCAGTATATAGGGGCAGCATAGAAATCAGCACTTGTCCATAGATATCATTTTGGATATGCTCGTAAGCCTGGTTACCGATCCTCACGGGTTGGTTGCCCATATAGCCGTCGAGGTGGGGGAGAATGGTTTCCACCAGGTCCTTTTTACCGGTAATGCCATACAGGGGCTGATAACGGAAGTCGTCGGAGAACGAGATATCGGTGATATAGCTGAAGTATTTTTCCATCTCCTCGAAGTGCCCGATATGGTTCAGTGCGGTAATTACATAATAGCTGTCGCGCATCCAGCAGTAGCGGTAATCCCAGTTACGCCCACTGTCGGGAAATTCGGGGAGGCTGGTGGTACTGGCGGCAATGATGGCGCCGGTGTCTTCGTTCTGGTGAATTTTGAGCGCCAGTGCGGCCCTGATAACATAGGGCTGATGATAACCGGCGATGGAAGAGTGTTTGATCCAGGTGTGCCAGTAGGTGATGGTTTCCCGCAGGAACCGTTCAGCTGTGCTGGTCAGCGCCGCTTCCAGCGGTTGCCCGTAGGTGAGTATCAGGTACTTGGTTTCGTTCAATACAAAGTATTCTTCCTCAAAAACATAACTGACGGCGATATTGGTGGTCAGCCTGATGTTGTCTTCACAACCGGCAAATTCGATGTGGTTGCTGCCCCGGACAGGATGCAACTGGGCTGCGCCATAGTCGCAGGTGGGCGTGCATTTCACCCGTACGCGGGGAGAGCCTTCCAGCGGCTCTACTTTCCTGATCAGCATCAGCGGCTTAAAGAAACGTTCATATTGCAGGAAGCGGGGGGCGAAGTCCGTCACCCGGTAGCTGCCCTCATGTGTGCTGATTTCGGTACAGAGCACGTTGGTGTTCTCCATATAATATTGATGGGAGTCGAAATCACCGGTAGGAAGGATGGAAAAGGTACCTCCTTTTTTACGGTCGAGCAGCCCGCCAAAAATAAAGGAGCTGTCCATCCTCGGCCAGCAGAGCCAATCTACATTCGTGTCTTTGTTGATATGCGCCAGGAAGGCGCAGTTACCGATAAGTCCAGTCTGATAGGTATGTCTTTCCATTAAAAATCAATTTATTGGGTTTACATTTTTTTCGGAAAATTGTTCAACAAGAGGCAAATGCTGTTCCAATTTGACTATTTTTAGGAGATAAGTTTACGATGTTATGCATACGATCAAAAAGCAGCACTATTTGCCGAAGTTTGTAGCACCCGTATATGAAGAGGGGGGTGACCTGTATTTGCTGGCAGGCGATCTGGGAGGCACCAAAACCAACCTGGCGCTGTTCCGACTGGCCGATGGCGATCTGGACGTGGTGCGTGAGGATAAATATGCTTCCCGTGACTATGCCAGTTTCTCAGAGATTATTCAGTATTTTATCAGTCAGGGCGACCAGCAGCCGCAGCGTATATGCATTGGCGTAGCCGGGCCTGTTGTGAAGGGAAAGGTGGAACTGACCAATCTGGCGCGGGAGCTGAGTGAAGACGAGATCCGTCAGGCTACCGGGATCAACGCCGTAGCGCTGATCAATGACCTTGAGGCTACGGCTTATGGTCTGGCTACCTTATCTCCCGGGCAGCTGACTACGCTGCACCGTGGTGCGGCCGACAGCAGTGGTAATATGGCGATCATTGCGCCTGGTACAGGTTTAGGGATGGCCGGGTTATATTGGGATGGGCAGCACCATCATCCGTTTCCTACAGAAGGGGGCCATGGTGACTTTGCGCCCCGGACAGAACTGGACATCGCTCTGTTGCGTTATCTGCAGGAGAAATATGAGATTGCCAGCTGGGAGCGCGTGATTTCGGGACCGGGCATAGTAACCATCTACCAATTTCTTCGTGACGTGAAAGGCATGGAAGCGCCGGCGGCACTGGTGACTGAGATGGAGGCCGGTGATGATGCCGCGGTTATCAGTAACGCGGCGATGGAAGGAAAAGCGGCCATCTGTGTGAAAACCATGGAGCTGTTTGTCCGTTATCTGGCCCGCGAATCCTGCAACCTGGTGCTGAAGATGAAGTCCACCGGAGGCCTGTTCCTTGGCGGCGGCATTCCACCGAAGATAGCGCGGTTGCTGGAGACGGGAGAATTCTATCATCACTATCTGCAAGGCGACCGGATGGCCGAATTGCTGGCCAGCGTTCCGATACATATTGTCAATAATGATAAGTCGGCCCTCTGGGGCGCAGCATATTATGCTGGGTTATTAGCAGATTAGTTTTATTTTTGCGACACAGGAAATGGTGTCTTCCTGCTCAGAACCGTTCCGGGTCCTCCGGAACTGATGGCGCCTACAAAACAAACCTGACGATACAAGTGTATCGTTGTAAATTGCTGTTTGTAGGACATGAAACAACACACAAATAAACCGGAACAGGTGACAGTGGCGTATCAGCTGCTGCGATGGACAGTATTGGTATTACCCGTTGCCCTGATCGTGGGTAGCCTGGTAGCCCTCTTTTTATGGTTGCTCGATAAGTCGACCCAGCTTCGTTTTGAACACGAATGGTTATTATACTTATTGCCTGCAGCAGGTGTTTTGATCTATTGGTTGTACCGTCTTGGCGGCAAAAACGCAGAGAGAGGTAACAACCTGATCATGGATGAAATACACCAGCCTGGTGGCGGTGTCCCCGCGAGGATGGCGCCTTTGGTGTTGCTGACGACGGTAATCACCCATTTGTTTGGCGGTTCCGCCGGGCGGGAAGGAACAGCGGTACAGATAGGCGGCAGCATGGCTGCGTGGATTGGAAAAACGCTGGGGCTAACGGAGAGGGATATACGCATATTATTAATGACCGGTATTGCAGCTGGTTTCGGGGCTGTATTTGGTACACCCATTGCAGGGACTGTTTTCGCGCTGGAAGTGTTGGCCATTGGTGCTATGAGGTACGATGCGCTGGTACCTTGCCTGATAGCTGCCGTACTGGCCGATATTGTTTGCTCGGCCTGGGGAATATCCCATACCCATTACCATATATTATATACCGGTACACATCTGACGCCTTACATCCCTTTCGTAAAAGCAGATTTGCTCTTGTTACTGAAAGTCATTGTTTGTGGTGTAGCTTTCGGGCTTACCAGTTTTCTATTTTCATGGCTGATACATGCCATCAAATATAACGCTAACACCTATATTAAAATTCCCTGGTTGATTCCGGTGGTGGGCGGGTTGATAGTGATCGCCATGACGTTCGTCGTCGGCACCCGTGATTATTTGGGATTGGGTGTGAATAGCCAGTCACCCGACGGGATCAGCATCGTCAATGCATTCCGGGATACAGCACATATCTCTGAATGGAGCTGGCTCTGGAAGCTGGTTTTCACTGCTGTGACGCTGGGAATGGGTTTTAAAGGAGGGGAGGTGACCCCCCTGTTTTTTATGGGCGCCGCGCTGGGTCATACGCTGGCGCTGTTGCTGGGCGCTCCGGTAGATCTTTTCGCCGGACTCGGATTCATCGCCGTTTTTGCCGGAGCCACCAATACCCCGCTGGCCTGTACATTGATGGGCGTAGAACTTTTTGGCGCCGATCATGTGTTGTATTTTGCCGTTGCGTGTTTCACTGCGTATTATTTCAGCGGTCATTCCGGTATATACGCCTCCCAGAAGCTGATGGTGTCAAAATTTGAGCATTAGATCAGCCATGGTAGCTGGTTGTAGCACTAACAATTTTGTTAGCCCGATATCTACGTACTTGTCTTGCAGTAAGTTTGATGCATGAAGAAGACGAATATCACAGGGATTCATCATCTGGCGATACAGGCCAATGATTTTGCCGCCACCTGCAGATTTTACGAGGCGCTGGGCCTGGAACCTTTCCATTCCTGGGCGCTTCCGGAGTATAATATCACGCACGCTGCGCTGCTGCGGATTCCGGGTACACAGTCCTTTATTGAGATCTTCGACAAGGACGCGAATGTGGCCACGCAGGGCCGCCGTAAAACGCCAGGAGAAAGTGTTGTGGCGGGCGCATTGCTGCACCTGGCGCTGACAGTCGATGATGTGGACGCCGCCTGTGCGCACGCATTATCGCTCGGCGCTACGATCTGCGTCGAACCTTGCGTATTATCGCTTGGATTGCCGCCTTTGAATGTTCGCAACGCACTGGTGTACGGGCTGGATGGAGAAGTGATCGAATTCATTGCTTTTATTTAATTTTTTTTGCCGCCGGGGTATGGGTCAGCCTGGCGGCTTTTTAGTTTGTTCCCGTTCAACCAGATTTAAAGAACAGCAGCAGCCCCAAAAGCGCAGCATCGATCAAAACTGAGTGCGCTGAGAATCGGTCATCTGTACATCGGGCCAGCAGAGATCCGTATAGACGAGCCACAGCGGCTTCATTTCATGAAAATCTCACCTCATTTCGGTATAAATTTTCTCGCTTTGAGAGGATAAATATCACGGTTGCCAATTATTCCTATAATAAACATTATGTTAAATAGAATAACCCATTAAAAAGAGAACGTTATTAATAAGTTCTCCTTTACATGTATTTTTACTTTAACCCGTGATGATAATCAGCGAGTTAAGACAATAAACGGCCTATTTTAACCACTGCCCCGCTTGCGTAGTAACAGCTGTCAAAGAACTAGTTCTTTCAAACTAGCAAAAAAACCAATACCAACAAAAATTACAGTTAAACGGGTGTACTTGGGCGGCCCCTATTGCCCCTATTTTGCCTTATTATCGACAAGCAAGATTCTAACGCTTACATCCAAAACGTCAGCAATTATGAAGAGAGTTTTAACATCTGGTTGGGCGTCATTTCGGCACCATGTACCGACTTAATACGATTAAGCAATACTTTTTCCATTAATTACTCCTTTGCCTTGTAACCGGTCGGCAAAGCAGATCAAGAAGGCATATCCAGGGTTTCACTGTCGACTGTCTATTTTGCGCCTATGTCGACTCTGTATACCTCTGCAGGATCAACCAGGCCGCGAAATACGCGATTCTCAGGGCCTTCATTTCGCTTACCCAACGGAATATTTTCAGTATGGCGTGTTCCAATAGCGCTGTTACTCCACCAGTCCCAAACGCTATTGCCCACATTAATTTAAAATTACAGCGTTCTTAATACACCACCATCGGCCCGTATAGAAGCACCGTTAATAGCAGATGACAGCGGGCTGGCCAGGTAGGCCGCCAGACTGGCTATTTCTGCGGGGTCGATAAAACGTTCCAGCAATGAGTGAGGATTGGCACTTTGCATGATCTGCTGCCTGATGGCTTCAGCAGATTGCTGGTGGCTGGCAGCGATTTGTTCTACTACTGTCGCCACACCATCGGAATAAGCGGGGCCTCCGAGAATAGTATTAACCGTTACCCGTGTGCCTTTCGTCAATTTTGACAACCCGTTGCCAAGCGCCAGCATGGCCGCCTTGGTGGTACCGTAGTGAATCATGTTGCCTGGAACGTTGAGTCCTGATTCACTGCTGATAAAGATGATCCTGCCCCAATTGCGGGACAGCATTCCTTGCAATACCTGCCTGGAAAGCCTCACAGCGCTCATGACGTTGACATTAAAGAAATTGTGCCAGGAGTCATCTCCGATATCCATGAAATCTTTCACTTCAAATATACCCGCATTGTTGACGAGTATATCTACCGGCGGCAGTTGCTGCAGCAATGCTTCCGTCTCTTCCCGAACCGCCAGGTCTGCCGCTATTCCCATGACCACCGCTCCTGGAAACGAATCTGAGAGCCGCTTTACGGTCTTATCTACCTTCGCCTGCGTTCTTCCGTGAATGATGATGGCTGCTCCTTCCTGTGCCAGATACTGTGCTATCGCAAACCCTATTCCCTGTGTGGACCCGCTGATGAAAGCACGCTTCGATGCTAGTTGTAAATCCATATTTTCAGTCTGAATTATATTTTTGTAATAATCATTACAAAAATTAGTAAAAAAATTTTTATTGTAGTATGCTGAGCTGCATTTCAATCAGCTCTTTCAGTTTTTCCTTATCAGGATACATTCTTCGGGTCACGTTAAGGCCATTCCAACAAGTGACCAGGTATCTGCCTAAAACAGCGGCATCCGCGGGATTAGCGATGGCGCCTGACTTCTGAGCCTCCCGGATCGTTTCCGCAAACATCCGCTCCACATCTTTCAGGATACTCACCGCTTCCGTCTCCAGCTCCTGGTCCACAAAAGCCAGTGCGGTCACTGTATTGGCGATGATACATCCTTTCAGGTGCGTGTGTTCATCAGCGTCAGCGAGGCTTCTGAAGAAGTCTTTAATAAGGTCCACCGGCGAGGCATGCTGTTTCAGTTCTCTTTTGAAAGCCTGAAAGGCTTCCCGCCGTTGCCGCAATGCTTTGGAAAAAAGTTCCTTCTTGCCCCCAGGAAAAGTATTATATAAACTGCCGCTTCCCATTTGCGTGGCCGTCTGAAGGTCCTGCAAGGAGGTAGCGCTATATCCTTTCTCCCAGAATACCTCCTGGGCTTTTAGAACAACCGCGTCGCTATCATATGTTACTGGTCTTCCTCTCATTTTTGTAATGATCGATACAAAAATAAAAAAAACTACCGCTCTGACAAAAATATTTCTGCTTCTTCCCTGTTATCTGCCGCCTACCCATTGGCCTACAAGATAATAACCGGAAAATTTCTATCTTTAGCCTCGCTGATGGACACTCATGAACAACGGAATATCAACGTCATATTTAATGCTCCGGATTCCCCAGAGGCGGCAGCAGCCTATAAAATGCATTACAGGCAGTTGTACAACTATGGCAGGAAACTGACGGACAACAACAGTCTGATCGAAGATGCCATTCATGATGTATTTGTGTCCATGTGGCAGGTCCATAGCCGCAACCCAGCCATGGATGCCAGTAAGAGCTATGTATACAGCAGCTTCCGCCGCAAACTGTTCCGCTATCACGAAGACGCCATCAGGCGGATGGAGCGCGAAGAGCGGGCCAGCCGGTCCGCCGCCCCCGAATTCGGCGCCGATCATATCCTGATCCTCCGGGAACAGGACCAGCAGCTGAAAGCTGCTATATTACAGGCGTTACAACAGCTCACTCCCCGGCAGCGGGAAGCCGTCTATCTCCGCTTCTATGAAAACATGCAGTATGATGAGATTGCCACGGTGATGGATATCTCCGTTAAAGCCACTTACAAACTCATGGCCCGGGCACTGGATGAACTCAAACAACTGGTGAACATCCCCTTCTACCTGCTGCTACCTATGCTTCGGTTATTGTTTATCGGGCAGTAACAAAAAAAATAAAAAAAACTTTCGTTTTCATGGGGTAATATCTCCCTATGCCGACTTATATATATCAGTAAACAGCTAAAACAGGATGCAGCGCGATAAACCGGACAATGAAAAATACAGTGTAACAGCCTTGCTGGGTGATCCTTCTTTCGTGAGATGGGCATTACAGCAAGATCCGACGGTGACTGCCCGATGGGAAAGCTGGACCGCGGCCAACCCGGAAAATGCCGCTACTGCAACAACGGCAAAGCAACTGCTTTTACAGATACGGTTTGTGGAACACGTACCCACTGAAGAAATGGTAACGCAGTCATATCAAAGGTTTACCGGCAACATCGCGCAACTCCGGCAATCACCCGTTCAACGCCGACGGCTATACGCTGTATTTACCTGGCGCCGTGCCGCCATCTGGACCGGATTGCTGGCAGTAGCAGGTACTACCGCCTTTTATATCTGGCGGCAGCAAACAACGTTAAAAGTGTCTACCGCCTTCGGGGAAATCAGGCAGGTAGTGCTTCCCGACAGCTCCCTGGTAACGCTGCGTGCCAACTCCACCCTGCAATACCGCCGCTCCCTGAACGGACAGCTGCGGGAATTGTGGCTGCATGGGGAGGCCTGGTTCCGTGTAAATCCGGATAAAAAAGCAGCCGGATTTGTCGTACACACCGCGGATGCTGATGTAACCGTACTGGGTACTACCTTTGACCTGAAGCAACGAAAACACCATACCGCTATTTTCCTGCAATCAGGGAAAGTGCGTGTCGATTTTCATGATCCACAGCGCACCAGCAGGGTCCTCTCCCCTGGCGATCTGGTGGAATATGACGCACAAGCCCGGCAAGTGGCCGCTTCAAAAGCCGACAGCAGCTATACCAGCTGGACACAGGGTAAGCTCACATTAACAGACGCTCCCCTGTCCGACATCATCGATATTCTGGAAAATAACTACGGAGAAAAAATCGTGGTGAACGATGAAAAGATAAAAGAAAGGAAAATAGAAGGCATTATATACCTGGAGAACAAAGCAGACATTCTCTTTATTATCTCCAATGTACTTGACATACAAATCAGCCGCAAGAACGACACTATGTATTTCAGTAACCGAAAATAAAAATTACAAACAATCATCAAACACCAACCATCCAGTCCGGAGCACCCACCATTCCCCGACTGTATGCTAAACAAGGACTAGCGCGACGCTAACCAAAATCATAAAACCAACTAACGATGAGGAAAGTCTTATTCTTCCCTATGGGAATGGTATTGCTTTGCCTGAACGCCACCACCCTACCGCAAAGGGCCATGGCGCAGCAAACCGTACCAGCCGGCAAACAACGACAGGAAAAAATGACCGTAGATGCGGCATTAAAAAAACTGGAAAAGAAATACGGTGTCACTTTTGTCTATGACAAAACATTGGCCAACGAAAAGTACACTTCCTTTAACCCCGATCTAGCCGGCAGTCAGAGCGTAGAAGATCAGCTGAAAGCTATCCTCTATCCCAATGGCCTGTTGTTCCTTTATATTAAAAAGGACTACTACGCCATTACCGTCAACAAAGACAAAAGCAATCATGTGCTGACTGCTGATAATGAGACTAAAAAGGACGAGTCTTCATCCCTCCCTGCGGCCACCTTGTCCGCAGCAAGAGGACGTGTCACCGACGATAAAGGCGCTCCCCTCGAACGTATCAGCGTTCAGGTGGCTGGCACTACCACCGGCGCCTATACGGATGCTGATGGCGTCTTCAAAATACCGAATGCCGCCAATAAAAAGCTGATGATCAGTGGCGTGGGTTATACCCCACAAGAGGTAACAGCCTCCGGTGTTGCACCCGTAAACGTGAAGCTGATTGCATCTTCCAAAGAACTGACAGAAGTGGTGGTGGTAGGTTATGGTGAACAAAAGAGAGCCAAAATAGTTGGTGCAGTGGCTACGGTCAACAGCAAAGAAATTACGGAAGCGCCCGTAGCAAGGGTCACCGACGCCCTGTCCGGCCGCGTACCAGGTCTCTTTGTTTCCAAAGCCAACGGCGCTCCCGGCAAAGGATCTACTTTTTATGTACGTGGTATCAGCACCACCAACAACTCCGAACCGTTGGTGGTAATAGATGGTATTCCCAACCGCAGCCTGGACGACCTGGCCCCAACAGACGTGGAAACCATCTCCGTACTGAAAGACGCTTCTGCTATCGCCGTATACGGCGCCAGGGCAGCCAACGGGGTGATCCTCGTGACGACCAAAGCCGGCCAATCCGGTAAACCGTCCATTAGCTTCAGCGGCAACCTGACAGTTCAGCAACAGACCAGGGCACTTAAACCACTGGGTTCTTATGAGTATGCAGGTATGTACAATGTGGCGCTTAAAAATGAGAACAGCTTCAATCCCGCCGTGGGAAAAGGTTACACCGATGAGGTACTGGAAAAGTTCAGAACCGGCAGCGACCCTGACCGCCACCCTAACACGGACTGGTACAATGATATCCTTGCTCCCACTTCCGTACAGCAGCGGTACGACCTGTCTGTGAGCGGTGGCAATGAAAAGACGCGCTACTTTGTTTCCGCAGGCTACAACAACGAAGGTGGCTTCTACCCGATGGTGACCTACAAACGGTATAACGTGCGCAGCAGCCTCCAGTCAGAGATCGCCAAAGGCCTGCTGTTTGACGTTAAAATGGCTGGCATTATGTCTGACAGCAGGGACGCCCGTGCCACCAGCGGCACTATCATGAAAATAGCTATTTCCAGCCCACCGTATTATACCAACAAATACAGTAACGGCCTTTATGGTTTTGTTCCCGCCGCCAGGGGCAATATTTATCAGCAGTCCCGCGGAGAAGACGGCTACAGACAAAACAGCGGTAACACCTTTAACGGGACCATGTCGTTACAATATAAGCTGCCATTTGCAGAAGGTCTTTCCGTGAAGGGAACCTTTGCTTACGACAGGAACATAATCAACTTCCGGAGCTTCGCCAAGCCATATGCATTATATACTATGGACAATGCCGGCAACATGAAGAAGGCCAACAACGCGCCAACTGCACCTGAACTGACAGAGAACAACCGGCAGAACTATTACGCTACCAGCGAATTCTCCGTGAACTACGACCGTTCTTTCAAAGATCATCACGTAGGTGGAATGGTGCTCTATACGCAAACGATTTTCAACGAGCGGTACTTTGGCGCTACGGGCAGAAACTTCGTGTCATCAGCACTGGAAATCCTGAACGCTGCAGATCCCACCAATACAGCCGTGGAAGGCACCGCCAGCCGTCAGTACAGGCAAGGGGTGGTAGGCCGTTTCACTTACGACTACCAACAGAAATACCTGCTGGAGATGAATTTCCGGTATGATGGCTCTGACATCTTCCCCCGGGATGGCCGTTTTGGCTTCTTCCCTTCCATCGGCGCCGGCTGGGTGATCTCCAAAGAAAACTTCTTCCCGCAGCGTGGACTGGTCGATTATCTTAAACTGCGCGGTTCCTGGGGCCAACTGGGCAATGACCGTGTAGATCCTTACCAGTTCCTCGCCAGCTACAGTCTTGTAGGTACAGATATTTATGGTGTAAGCCATGG
Source organism: Chitinophaga eiseniae (assembly GCF_900167135.1). Lineage (GTDB taxonomy): Bacteria > Bacteroidota > Bacteroidia > Chitinophagales > Chitinophagaceae > Chitinophaga > Chitinophaga eiseniae. The sequence goes on from NZ_FUWZ01000006.1 coordinate 333,136, forward strand.
TTATTCCTTCGGAGGCATCAACCCGGTGTATTACCAGGGCCTTCGGCTGAATGTACTGCCTAACCCTAACTTCACCTGGGAAAAAGCGGTGATGAGCAACATTGGCTTCGATATGCAGCTGTGGGATAACCGGATCAGCATTACCGCAGATTACTTCTACAAACGCACCAAAGATATCCTCGCCCCGCGTGCGCAGGCCGTTCCGGATGTTATCGGTATCACCCTGCCGGTGGAAAACGCAGGTATCGTGGACAACCGTGGCTTCGAAATCAGCGCAGGTTACAATGGTAACGCAGGTAAATTTACCTACTACGTAAAACCCAACATCACCTTTGCGCGCAACAAAATGGTTTATTATCCGGAGGCCAGTAGCATCCCGGAGTGGCAACGGCTGACCGGCAAACCGGTAGCGATCAAGCTCAATGGCATCAGCCCTAAACCGAAGTTCGTGTCAGATGGCCTGTACCAGTCACAGGATGAAGTAGAGAAAGGCCCTAAGCCATTGTACCCTACCGTATCTGCCGGTGATATCCGCTATGTGGACATTGACGGCGACGGTAAAATCACCAACAACGACAAGATCATCACCGACAACGGCGGTTATCCCGAAATACAGTATGGTATCGCCATGGGGGGCCGCTACAAAGGTTTTGAACTCAACCTGCTGTGGCAGGGAAATGGTAATGTAATGGCCTATGTATATGGCACTTATTCATTCCCGTTCTATGCTGACGGTCATGCCCAGGAGATACATAAAGATTACTGGACACCGGATAACCCCAATGCAGCATTCCCGCGCCTGTCTGTCGCTTATGTCAACAATACACAGGAATCCGACTTCTGGTTACGCAATGCGGCTTTCATCCGTCTGAAAAATGCCGAGCTGGCGTATAACGTGCCCGCCCAGTGGCTGCGCCTCGCAGGTATCAAAGGAGTAAGAGTTTATCTTAATGGTAACAACCTGCTCACTTTCAGCCGCTTAAAACAAATAGACCCGGAAGCAGCAGCCAACGGTACCGTAGCTTATCCGATCATCCGCAGCTACAATGCCGGCATCAACATTCAACTGTAACCAACCAATAACAGTCATCATGAAAAAATATATATTTCTCCTTTTGCTCGCGGCCTACTGTCTGACAGCCTGCCAGAAGGATTTCCTGAACAAAGGACCGCTGGACAAGTTCACCGATGAAGTGATCTGGAAAGACAGTAACCTCGTAAACCTTTACGTGGCAAACATCTATTCTGGTATTATCACCGAATATGACAGAGCCGGCGATGCCCTGACGATGAGCTACACCGACGAAGGCGAAGCCAACCGCCCCTATCTGAATTCACAGCTGGTCAACTTCGGGCAATACAACTCCGCTACCGGCGTGTTCTCCGAGGTATGGACCGATAATTATACCAGCATCCGCAAATGCAACACGCTCCTGGAACAGCTACAGTCAGCCCCGTTCAGCCCTTCTCTGCAGCAACGGATGCGCGGAGAAGCATATTTCCTCCGTGCGTTGTTTTATATGGACATCTACGCGCACTTTGGCGCATTTCCTATCATTGAAAAAGCATTAGGACTGAATGATGAACTGGCCGTTCCGCGTGCTACCGCCAAGGAATGCGTGAACTTCATCCTGAAAGACCTCGAAACAGCCGCCACTCTCCTTCCCGCCAAATATTCCGATCCGGCACAGACAGGTCGCGCCACACAAGGCGCCTGTTATGCCCTGAAATGCCGGCTGCTGCTCAATGAACTGGACTATCCGCGTGCCGCCGCCGCCGCCGAACAGGTGATGGACCTGAACCAGTACAAACTGTTCCCGGATTTTAAATCCATGTTCCAACCAGGCAATGACAACAATGTGGAGGTTATTTTTGACAAACAGTTTGGCAGCCTGCAAAGCAAACAAAAACATGACCTGAACGATTATGAGTATCCGCGCAACTTCACCGGTTTCGCCAGCGGCGTTAATGATCCGACCCAGAACATCGTAGATGCATTCCTGATGAAAGACGGTAAACCCTGGAACGAGTCTCCGTACTACAATCCCGAACATCCTTACGACAACCGCGACCCGCGTCTGTACAGCAGCGTGTTGTATGACGGTATGCTGTTCCGCGGGGAGATACTGGACCTGCAGAAAGGCAGCGCTGCCAACCCTGCCGAACGCGGCACACCGACAGGCTACTATCTCAAAAAATTCCTGGACACCACTTATGACCTGAAGAACATCTCCAATCCTAACCTTAACAACGCGGTCATCATACGGCTGGGTGAAATTTACCTCAACTATGCAGAGTGCCAACTGAAAATGGGCAATACAGAAGAGGCCCGTACTTACGTGAACCTGATCAGGGTACGCGCTGGTATGCCAACGATCGCTGCGGGGGAAATGACCTGGGATAAATACGAGCGGGAAAGGACGGTGGAACTGGCCTTTGAAGGACAACGCCGGGCAGATGTACGCCGCTGGAACAAAGGCCCGCAGATCATCGGTCAGCCGGTATATGGCATGGTCATCACCGTTGTTAACGGTAAACGTACCTACACCCGCACAAAAATCGAAGACAGGGTGTTTGTGGCGCCGAAGATGTACCTGTTCCCCATCCCGATAGATGTGCTTAATAAGTACCCGGCTGGAAAGGAGTTGAAACAAAATCCGGAATGGGATTAACGCAACCGTCCGGGATAAATTAACTTACAATGCCAACCATTTAATCTGTCAATATGAAAAAAATAACAACAAGCGCCCGTATCCTGCTGCTGTTCACCGCCTTAAGCACAGGGGCCTATGCACAGCAAAAGACTGTTGTCATAAAAGGTACCGTAGTCGGTGACACCCGTGGCTACAACCGTATGGATATGTACTCCCGTAACCCGGACCGCTACGACTCCATGAATGTGGTCAACAATACGTTCTCAGGTGAAGTGCCCTTTGAGGCGCCCTACCGCCTGCTGTTTGCCTCACTCCATGACTCAAAGGTAAGAGGCGGTTATGCGCCGCAGGCGATACTGATCGACAAGCCCGGTACTTATCATGTAGTCGCTACGATAGACAGCAATGGCACCCATTACTCCTCTGTGGACGGCGCTGCTCAACAGGTATATGCCGCCTTCTCCGCTGAGCAGGACAAGGCGTGGGAAACAATAGAAAAGGCTATGAAGCAGAAATATGGTGAGGATGTGATGAAAAGTCTTTACGGCAAAAATCCCAATGCTGCCGCAGCTACCGACATGGAAACCATGGAGAAAGCAGCCACCGCTAAACTGGTACAACGTCATGTAAGCAAGCACCCGGGGTCTTATGCATCAGCTGTGATCTTACAACGCAACAGCGGCTCTCTGGACAGCAAAACACTGACCACCCTGTACGAACGCCTTACGCCAGGCATCAAAGCACTGCGGGAAGGAGAAGCCATTAAAACAGAAATAGCCGCCCGTAAACTCAGCGCCAATGGCGCCACACCGGCCGACTTTACGCTGATGAACGAAGTAGAAAAAGCAGTGAAACTCTCCGACTACCGGGGGAAATACCTGCTGATCGATTTCTGGGCCAGCTGGTGCGGTCCCTGCCGCGCTTCTTTCCCACACATGCGTGAACTGTATGCACAGTACAAAGACAAAAATTTTGAGATCCTCAGCATCTCCACCGACCGTGACAAGGCCGCATGGCTCAAAGCGGTGAAAGATGAAAACAACCCATGGCCGCAAGCTCATGACGCTAAAAGCGAGGTCTCCAAAAATACGTTCAATGTACAGGTGCTGCCAACCCTGTTCATCCTCGATCCGAAAGGAAAAATCATCGCCCAGAAACTCGAAGGCGGCGATCTCGATAAAAAACTGAAAGAACTGATGCCGTAAGAGCATCCACATAAAATCATCAAAAAAAGAAAAGACGCAGTTCATGCGTCTTTTCTTTTGTAAGCCATATCGTTATCACAATCAGTTGATTACACTTTTTCATCTCACACAGTACTGTAACCCTAGAATGTAGCCGCAGCGGGCTGTTTGGATTTAACGTCAATAATTGTTCGATTAATAAACGGCGCCATAATGATAAGCAGCATTACCCCCAGGATCAGCATAACGACCAGTTCATTATAGTCCATCGCATATTTCAGAAAGGCTTGTTTCTTCACGGCCTTGTCCAGTAACCCCGTAGCCGCATGGCCCGCCATGTCTGGCTCCATTCCCCGGGCGTGCAGGGCCGACTGGTATAACTTCAACCGGTCTTCCAGGCCATTGTCCGCCCTTGAAATGTGGTCTGTCAGCCGCAGCGTATGTGTCCCTGCATAAAACAGGGAAAAGTAATTTATCAGCGCCGTACTGATACCGAAAAAAGCGAAGCGGACAAATACACCCACCGCTGCCGCCGACTGGCTCAGGGCTTCCGGTACGGAAGAAATGGTAAACAACAGTATTGGCGTAAACACCATACCGGCCCCCATACCTTGTAACAGCAGGGGTATAATAAAGGTATTCATATCTGCTTCGGAGGCAAACAAAAAGTACATCCCGCCATGAAATAATAACAACAGGGAAAAACCTGCCAGCCAGATAAACTGTAACGGACGTTTTTTAATGATCAGCCGCCCCGAGATAACCGCTCCTATAATGATGCCGATGATATTATAGATCAGCAGCTCATACAGGTTGATGGGGTCCATCCCCAGCACCGCAGAGAAATAGGTAGTGGTAATAGAGAAAGCCCCTCTTATTAAATATAACATCCCAATCAGGAAAATACCGAACACGAAAGCCCTCGACTGAAATACCTCCTGGTGTATAAAAGGCCGCTTGCGGACCAACTGTCGCGTCACAAACACAATGGCCAGGAATATGATGCAGATGAGGCTCCATACGATGGTATCATCCTGCAACCAATAATATTGCTGTCCATAAGTGACCACATAGGCGATCAGTATCAGCATGGGACTGTACAGGAAAAAGCTGGCCCAGTCCAGCTGGTACAACGGTGTTTTTCGCACCAGGTGCACTTTTTTCATCATCAGCAGCAACAGTATCCCACCGGGCACAAAAGTGTAGATGATCATCTTGTACAATACGTTGTACTCGTAGTTATCTACCAGCGGGGCTGTCACCAGGGAGGTGAGCGAGGCTGAACACAGGATCATGGAGTAAAAGATGGTGTATCCTGTTTCCCTTGCATGTTCTGATTTTAACCTCCCGAAGAGCAATGTCAGGCAGATACTTGTAACGCCGCAGTTGACCATCCCCTGCAGGAACCGGCAGGCGAAGAGCACAGGCAGTGTGCGGGTATGATAGCAGGCATAGCTGATGAGCACCTGCAGCACGAGGCATATCAGGAAGTACTCTTTGGTGGAAACACGGCTGAAGAACCGGCGTTCCAGGGGGGTGAAGCTGGCCAGCGCAGCATAATACAATAGCATGGAGAACTGCATGTCTGCCGGTTCTACGCCATAAAACCCTGTTGCCGCGTTGATGTTGGCCGTTGACAGCGCAAACAGCATGACGGTAGGAAACAGGACGAGGAAGATCGTCAGCCTGACCAGCCATTCCGGCGCCCATGACCTCAATATACGATTGCCTTTACGCATGATTACCGGCGGGTTTTAGATACAGATATGTTGACGCTCATGCCGGCCGAAAGGGCTTTCAGTTCTTCCGGGTTGCCGTTTAGCCGTATCCGTACGGGAATACGTTGAGCTATTTTCACAAAGTTGCCGGTCGCATTATCCGGCGGCAGCAATGAAAACCGGCTGCCGGTGGCGCCGGACAGGGATTCTATTTTTCCGGTGAACGTCTTTCCCGGGAAAGCATCTACCACGATGCTGGCTGTTTCCCCGATAAACATGTGGCGGATCTGCGTCTCTTTAAAGTTAGCGACCACCCATTTCCCGGCTTCCCAGTCTACGATATAGGCCAGCGTTTGCCCGGCCTGTATCAGTTGACCTGGTTGGATGGTGCGACGTCCCATTTTGCCGTCATACGGTGCTGTGATCACCGTATAGGACACCGTGAGGTCCCTGTTTTTCACGACCGCCTCCCTTCTTTTGATTTCGGCTTCCAGGGCGTTCTGTTGTACGCGGGCGTCGTTGATTTTGGCGAGGGCCGCATTGTAGGCGTCTATGGCAGTATTGTATTCAGAGCGGGCTACTGCCAGCGCTGCTTCTACTTTTTCCATTTGTTGTCTGGTAGCTGATTCGGCGTCATAGAGCTTTTTATAGCGATCGTATTCCTGTTCCTGGTTGCGCAGCTTTGCTTTGGCCGCGGCAATCTGGGACCGGTATACTTTAGCCGATTCGGAAGAGGTGGTCACCCCGCTCTGGACAACGCTCACCTGTGCTTTGGCATTAAGCAACGCCGCATCGGCTTCCTGCTGCTGGGCGGCATATTCGCTGTTGTCTATCACTACCAGGGTGTCGCCTTTCTTCACTTCCTGGTTTTCTTCAAAGCGGATGGATTCCACATAACCGGTGACCTTCGCCACCACGGGATTTATATATTCATCGACCTGGGCGTCGTTGGTTTCTTCATATTTCCATTGGTGCAACAGCGTTCTTATGCCCCATATGGCAAGACATATCACCACAATGGAGGCAACCACGGTGGTGATCCTCGATATCATCCTGTCTGTTTTGTTCGTATTCGTGTTCGTGTGTGTGTTGCTCATATATTAAAGGTTGCCTGTTGCTTTCAATAATTGATAGTATTGTAGTTGTGCGGTCACTTCCGCGTTGGTGAGATCGAAGCGGGACTGCAGCAGCTGTGTTTCCGCATCCAGCAGGTCTGTCAGTAGTGACAGCTGATTGAAATAGGTATTGTTGACGATCCGGAAGTTTTCCTGTGCCTGGAGAATATTTTCCTGCGCCACGCGGATACGTTCCAGCGCTTCGGTATAACGGAGATAACCGGCCCGTACTTCTTGCCTGACTTTGTCTTTGGTATCGGCGTGTTCTATTTCCTGTCGTTCCAGGTCTATCTTTGCCGCTTCCTTTTTGTGCCTGTTCTGATACAGGGCAGATATGGGCAATCCGGCTTTCACGCCTACCTGTCCGAGGCCATACAGACTGATGGCATAGGGATAAAACAGGATCTGCGGGTAGGCGTAGGAGTATTCCGCGAACAGTCCTACTTTAGGCAGGATATTGGACTTTACTGCTTTGAGCCTGAGCTCACTAAGCGCTGTTTCCTTTTCTGAAATCTTAAAGGCGAAGGCGTGTTCGCAGGCTTCCGCGAGGTAGCTGTTGTAGTCTTTCTCCGGCATGGCCGCCATGGCGAGGGTATCCAGCGCCAAGTGGTTGTTGATGCTGTCTGGCTGGCCAATCATAATATTGAGCCGCTGGTTCGCGATGATAAGACTGTTCCTGATTTCCAGGAGGGTCATTTTCTGTTGGGAGAGTTTCAGTTCCGCGCGCAATACATCGCTTTTCAGCACTACGCCGTTCTTTAGGAGCTGTCTGATTTCCTCCAGTTCTTTCTCCCTGTCACGGATATCCTGCAGCATTACTTTTTCGTACATCCGGTAACGGTATATATCGAGGTAGTATGCCGCCGCTTTGTATTTTATTTCCGCGTTGGTCATGTTACGCTGTTCGGCTGCCAGCTCGCTCTCTGTTTGTTTAACCATGATTTCGCGGGATGTTTTTCCGCCATTGTATACATTGAGATAAGCGTCGGCGCCTGCGGAATACGACTGGTGCACGACCGGGAACTGTGTGGGCGTGTTGAAGATGCCCTTTTCGTACATTGGCAGGTTGGATACCCTGGAATAGGAGCCGCTGGCCTTTATCTCCGGCAGTCGTTCGTCCTGTGCCGCTTTTACCTGCTGCTGTGCGCCGGCCACCCGCAGCTGTTGCATCTGTAGTTGTTTGTTATACACGGCAGCCTTATTCCATACATCCGTTAACGTTAGGGGGCTCTGCTCAGGGTTTTGACAAACGGCTGTATTGCCGGCCAATAATGCAGAGAGCATTATTCCCGCAAGCCATTTCTTACTGATTGAAGACATATTTAATCTGATGAAGCTGCAAAGTTCAGTTCATCCCGGTTAAATTATTTGTTATAAATTGCCATTAATTTGCTAAATCCGGCCAAATGGAAGAATTTAAACCAGCACTGATTCTCGAGCAGGTGGACAGGATACCGGAGTCCGCCTACATATGGCACTGGAAAACGGAGCATCACTTTCCTTTCCATAAGCATGACAAAGGACAACTCACCTATGTTGAGGGGGGTGTGGCTTTTTTATATACGCGGGATAAGACGTATTTCCTGCCGGCGCGGCATTACATGTGGGTGCCTGCGGGTGTGGAGCATTACTTTGCGCACCGGTACCCTGCTAATTTTGTCCGTACCATCTATTTTTTCCGGGATGAGGATGATGAGCAGGAGCCTTTTTACCGTCAGACGGGCATATATCCGGTCAACAACCTGTTGCTGGAAATGATCCTGTACACCACCAAATGGGACAAGGACGTAATGCCAGGCTCCAATGGCTATCGGTTCGTAAAAGCTATTAAAAAGATACTACCGGACATCAGTACCTCGCCGCTGCCGATTAACCTGCCGACCACAGATAATAAGCGACTGCAGCCGGTGCTGCGTTATATCAATGAGAACCTGGCCGAACCGCTGACGCTTGACTCGATCAGCACTGCATTCAATATCAGCGAGCGTACGTTAACCCGCTTGTTCCGCTCCACCATGGACATCTCTTTTTTCCAGTACCTGAAACTGGCGCGTATGATCCGGGCGATGGGTTATCTGCTGGAAACGGAGAAAACCATCAGCGAGATCGCCTGGGATACCGGTTACAACAGCGTGTCCGCCTTCAGCAACACTTTTTTTAAGCTGGTGGGCAAACGGCCGTCCGACTTCCAGCTGCGGGAGACAGGAAAGGGATGACCGGTTTGGATTTCCGGATATTTGGTTATAAATAGCATGCTACAACAGCTTATCACCAAATATCTGATCTAATTATGAGCGTATTCAACAAGGCCTGGATGCCTTTGTTCATGGCCGGCCTTACCTGCCTGTCGTCCGCAGTACAGGCGCAACAGGCGCCCAAAGCAGCGATTACCGGCGCCAACCCGGTACTCTCCCTCAACCCGGACACTGCTGTCACCAGCTACCACGATGTTACGGTTAAAGGACAGAAAATTCCCTACAAAGCCATTGCCGGTACACAGCCTGTATGGGACCAGGACGGCAAGCCCGTAGCGGGGATTTTCTACACCTACTATGAAAGGACGGATGTAAAAGACCGTGCTTCCCGCCCACTGGTCATCTCCTTCAACGGCGGTCCCGGCACCCCTTCCGTATGGATGCAGATCGCCTATACCGGCCCTCGCCTGCTGAACATCGACGACGAAGGATATCCCATACAACCTTACGGCATCCGGGAGAACCCACAGTCTATCCTCGACATTGCAGACATTGTCTATATTGATCCGGCCAACACCGGTTATTCACGGATTAATAAAGATGCGCCACGGGAGAAATTTTTCGGCACCAATGCCGATATCAAATACCTGGCCGAATGGATCAACACGTTCGTGACCCGTCACAACCGCTGGGCTTCTCCCAAATACCTGATCGGCGAAAGTTACGGTACCACCCGCGCGTCCGGCCTTGCGCTGGAATTGCAGAACGCCCAGTGGATGTATCTCAACGGTGTGATACTGGTGTCCCCTACCGATCTGGGTATTGCCCGGAGCGGTCCGGTAGACCAGGCACTATCGCTCCCTTACTTTGCGGCCACTGCCTGGTTCCATAAAGCGCTGGCGGCAGACCTGCAACAGAAAGACCTTACCGCTATGCTGCCGGAAGTGGAAAACTTCACTATCCAGGAGCTGATACCGGCCATCAGCCAGGGTGGTTTCCTCGACGATCAGAAAAGAAAAGATATCGCCGCGCGTATGGCCCGCTATTCCGGTCTTTCTGAGAAAGTTATTATGCAGCATAACCTCAACATCCCCGTTGATTTCTTCTGGAAGGAACTGCTGCGTGACCGCGGTTATACCGTAGGCCGCCTGGATTCCCGCTACCTCGGGCAGGACAGGGAAGACGCCGGCGGGTCTCCTGACTACAATGCTGAGCTGACGTCCTGGCTGCACGCCTTTACACCTGCTATGCACATCTACCTGCATGATGAGCTGAAGTTCAGCACAGACCTGAAGTATATGATGTTTGGCCCGGTACATCCCTGGGACCGCAGCAATGACAGGACCGGCGAAAACCTGCGGCAGGCGATGGCAGCGAATCCCTACCTCCATGTGATGATACAGTCCGGCTACTACGACGGCGCGTGCGACTATTTCAACGCCAAGTACAGCATGTGGCAGCTCGACCCCGGCGGACGGCTCAAAAGCCGACTGTCCTGGAAAGGCTATCGCAGCGGGCATATGATGTATCTGCGGAAAGATGACCTGGCCACGGGCAACGAGGATATCCGCGAGTTTATCCGGAAGTCGCTGCCGAAAGCGGGTCAACCGGCGAAGTACTAACGCTCGCGGAGTTTTCTCGCAAAGCACGCAAAGGAGCAAAGAGCGCAAAGAATAAAATATAAGCGGGCAGAGAAAGCAAAGGAGCGAAGATCAAATCGATTTGATCTTCGCTCCTTTGCTTTCTTATTTAAACTTAAAAAAATCTTTGCGTTCTTTGCTCCTTTGCGTGCTTTGCGAGAAAACTCCGCGAACCCGCGAGCGTTAGATTTTATACGCCACACCCAATGTCAGGTAGATATTATACAGCGGGAAATCCAGTCCTTTAAACTCATCCGGGAACACGGGTCTCAGTCCCCAGTTGAGATTACCCATCACTTCCAGTTTGCGTCCTACCTTGCGGAGGGCGCCACCTTGAAGGCCGACATCAAATTTGCGCACGTCGGTGCCGAAATCGAAAGTTGCGTGGTCGATGATCACTTTCTCTCCGGTGGGACCGCCACTGCGGATGTAGCCGTCGGACACATGGCCATAGAAGTTGGAGCTGAAGAGCCAGGCGGCGTAACCACCGAGGCTGAAGCGCCATTTACTATTGGGTGTGAAGGTAGCGCTGAGGGGGAATGCGACATAAGCGTTACGTACCGTCGTTTTGTTTTTACCGGTAAAGGTGCCCGAAAAAGTACCGCCGTCTTTCGTATTGATGATCGTCGGGAAGTACATGACTTCGTCTTTGGTGCCCATTCCTTTGTAGTCGAGTTTTACCCCAATGGCAGCTCCCCATTTCGGCGTGATACGGTAGCCCAGTTCATATCCCAGCGACGGGCTGAATTCAGGCCAGTAGCTATTGATTTTACGGATAGTATTCGGTAATCCTACCGGTGCAGTGGCGCCGAAGTTAAATCCTGCCAGTATCCGGTGTTCGAGATGCGGGGTGAAGGAGGTTTCTTTCTGGTCGTTTTGTTGGGCGCAAAGTTGTCCGGCTGTAAGTAACAACGCGGCCATCAGGCCTTTTACTTTTATATTCATGAGTGAATGTCAAATCTTTGTTAGTGAACAATTTCCAGGCTGTCGAGTACGAGGCGGCTGCCAATAGCGCCTTCGTATTTGTCGCCGTACTGACTGGAGGAGGCAACAATGGCCATCATCAGTTTTTCGTCATAGTTAACCTTTCTTTTCATGACAAAAGGAAGATCAAAACGTGTCCAGTTGGCTTTGGCAGAACCTTCCGGCAGTGCAGCCGTGGCCACGATCCTGTCTGAGGTATGGATGTTGGTGGCATCCAGACGGGTGGTACCGGTGTAGAGCACTGCATAGACAGAACAGGAGTCTATCATGCCGGGGACGATGTCGCCTGCTTTGTTTTGGTATTTAGGACCGGGCTGGTACTTATAGTATCCTGTAAACCGCACAGCTTCACCGCGGTAGGGTTGCCCGAACTGGGTAGCTTCCAGCGGGTGGGCGAAAGCTTTTTCGATGTCAAATACACCGAGGAAAAGGGAACCGGCAAAGAGTTTAATCCCTACCCAGCCAGACAGCACAGTACCTTCACGGGTCACCATTTCAGCGGCATATTTTCCGTGGTAGGCATCTGTGGTGGTCCTCAGCGGATATGCCTGCGGGTCTTCACCTACACCGGAAAAAGCAATCCCGGGGTTACCGGAAGACCAAACCGTGGCGCTATCTTCGTCGCCGATCGGATGTTGGTACCCATAGTCTTCGTTCTGTATCCATTTTTCGAAGTCCCATTTCCAGGTCCCGATGTTTACGCCTACCACCTTGTAGGTCTTTTTGTTGTGCCCGTCGGCCGACGTTACCACATACTGGTGTACTTCCGTACTGTTAAAGCGGATGGAATCGCCGGAAGCCGGCATAACGCTGGCGCCGGAGGAAAGTGTCAGTTGAGGCGCAATTCCTTTTTCATAGGCTTCGGGCGTCAGATACAGCATAATCAGGCCATTCGCCTGGTCAATGAATACATCACCTGTCATCAGGCTTTTGTCGAAGGTTACCTTTTCAATGTCAGCCTCCGGGTTCATGGGTGCATCCTTAATACAGGCCTGTAATGACCCGATGAGCCCCGCGAGGTAGCATAATTTCCGTAGTCTCATGGTTATCAGTTGGTTAACGAAATAGGCGCAAAGGTAGGTAAACTAAACTTCAATCCGCTATATATATGTTTAGCGGTATATGTGACAAAAGTCCTAACATTGCGATATGATGAACAGCGCGCGCATACAACGGATACTGATCTACGCTGCCAAATGTGTCAGTGGCGTACTGGTGGTTTTATTCCTGTCCTGGTTGCTGGACTACCAGGATGTGGTATGGGTGTTAATTTCGGTGATGCTGGTATTATCGCCGGATGGCTCCGACGCTCTTACGCTGGCGGTGACCCGTATTAAGGCCAATGTGATTGGGGCGATATCTGGATTCCTGTTGTTGCTGTTTCATCCCAACCTGTTGATCACGATGAGTATTGCAGTATGCATTACCGTAGTGCTCTGCAATCTGTTTAGCCTGGAAGCGGCGACCCGCACTGCGCTGGCAGCTACGATCATCGTGATGACCCACGAAGCGGGAGCACATTTATGGGATACTGCTGTAGGACGTGTTATATCAGTGCTGACAGGTTGCGTACTGGGGTTGGTGATCACGTTTATCTTCCATAACCGCTATACGAAACAAACCGCTGAGATGATCCTGTCCAAAACGACGGACCGCGGCGGGGAGTAGCCCTCCAGGGGCACAACACTTTGATAGTATGCTTTTACTGTCATACCTGATCCTCTGTTATTGGCTAAAGTATCGCTATATGGCCGATAACGCTGCTACATACGTGATCATACAGGCAGCTTACCGGCCATAGCGGTACTCTCCCGGTCACCGGCACACATAGAACGTAACACCGTTTATGCGGAAGCGGTAACAACCAGTATTCATAAAAATAGGGGTAATACAGACACTTAATGATACGTAAAACTAAAGACAGCACAAGGTTACAAACACCCTAAAAAAACGTCAGGCAAAATTGGGGGTTTCTTTCTGTTTTTTTTGTGAGTCAATTGTTAATCCTGTTAAAAAAGCCGTACCGTTAATTCTATATCTATTATCCTGAAAATAATATTATCAAATAACGATGCATTAACATCGGATTTACATTTGGGGAATCAAGTCGTAGTATATTTGACGACCAAGATTTAACCATAACCCATTTATGTACATTGTCCTGACCCTTTCTTTTCTGATTGTCTGTACAATAGCATATGCCGTCTATAAAGCCGGCCTTTTTTCCTTTCCTGTTGTCCCGCAGCTGCCTGCGCCGCCACAGGGCGACGATGCCATCTCAGATGTTGCCATCACCGGTATATCAGACAGTGCTTTTACTATTTCACGTTATCTGCGTAACGTCCGTAATGTATCTACACATCGTTTTGTGACAGTTGCCATGCGACAGATCGTACGTACGCCGATGGGCACTACCAGCAGCATACGCCTTATCGAAAACCTGGCGCCCGGCGATGAGCGGCGGCTGGGTCACGCAGATCATGTACAAGGGGACGGGACTTCCATCTACATCGGTTACGAAATTCTCTGGGCGCGTTACACGCCGGCTCCCCATTACTATCATAACATAACGCCTCCCCCACCTCATACTGGCGGAATAGATCCAGCGGAACTAAAACCGGGCCTCCTTTACCAGATACTTCTGCTGGACAACCAGGCATAAAAAAGATGACGGATGCATATGGTATCTCATTCGTCATCTGTCTGTGGTGTTGTATGCCGTTAATTCGCGGGGGCTTTATCTTTTATCAGGGTAATCCACAGCATCGTCAGTAGTACAGCTTCCGTGGCGCCTGCGGTCACATCTTCCAGGAAATGCTGGCTCATATACATCCGGGAATAGGCCACCATTGCTGCCAGCAACAGAAACAACCACGACCAGTATTTATTTTTTACATAGTAGGAGAACACGGTGGCTGCAGTGAAGGCACACACGCTGTGTCCGGAAGGAAAGCTTCTGAAGTTATCCAGTACCTCTACGCCAGGCACAAAGTAAATGTCGTGCAGCTTTTCCGAAAAAAAACGGCTGGGCCGGGGAAATGCCACCATAAATTTCAATGCGAAATTTACCATGGAGTTAAACAGGTAAGCTGCCGCGAGTACAATACCTTGTCGCTTGTTAAAATAAAACAGCAATGCAGTGAGCACCACACAAGCCCCGGTACTACCCAGTTCAGTGATGCGGGGAAAGAACCAGTCACCCCAGCTGGTATGTAGCCTGTTGACATAAAAGTAGACTTCTTCCCTGCTGTAAATACTACGAAGCATCAACACGATGGTCACCAGTCCTATAAACGGCCATATCAGCATTTTCAGCTGCTGGTACACCTGCAGCAGCCGCTGCGCAAACGTTGGCTGTAGCATAGGCTATTGCGTTAACCTGCGGTGATAGTTGATCTGGCCGAGATGATAGTTCAGATGCCCGTACAGATGTACCAGGAAACTGTCAGTAGTCATGTCTCCCGGCACGCGCTCAGGATATTGCCTGGCCATCACTTCGGGTGTCAGCCCGACGATAACGGTCAGCACTACACGACGTGTAACGCCCACCAGTGCTAACAGGTCTTGCCGCGGCACATTTTTATCGCTGAACTCACGGTCCCTTTCCCTTACATAGCCTGACTGACCCAATATGGCGCCAATGAAATGCTGCAGGTTGCCGCACAAATGCAGACACAAATTACCCGCGGAATTCTTAATGCCTTCCGGCACGCGCCAGATGGCCTCTTCGGTTTCATAAGCGGTGATTTCATCTTCCAACCGGCTCAGGTCCCGTTCAAATAGATTGATTAATATTTCTGTAAGCATAAGCGCTAAGATAAGGAACAATTGGCAACGTCTCACATTTGGTGAACGAGTAGAGGGGCTATATCGGGATTGTATAAGGAATGAGACAGATTAAAGGTGGAACCGCAGCCCTGCAGATATACTAAGGTGCGACAGGTTTTCTCTTTCATCGTCTTTTAAGTCTCTCGTCGTTGTCTGGTTGCCCTGTTCGATGGTGTATTTACTTAAGCTTCCGGCAAAGTAGGATAGCTGGGCGCCTGCATATAATTTACGCGCGATCCGGATGTCGTAACCAACGTCTACTCCGGAGCCTACTGTGCCTCCGGTAATCACCACCGGGTAGGTGGCTACCTTACCATTATCCTTATATCGCATATATCCCAGTGACGCTCCTATGATAAACGCCTGGCTGTTGTCATTTGTCGTATATACGCGTCCCAGAAAAGTAGGACCGTAAAAACTGATGCCGATGTTATCCGACGTAGCGGCGCGTCCGTAGTCCGTAGGCGTTTCCACAGGGATAACAGCGCTTCCGGAAGATTGGAACCGCAGGTATTTGAGCCCGATGCCCCATGAGTCATTAAAATAGTATTGAACATCTGCGCCTATATTAAAACCGGATTTCAGTTTTTTCATATAATCGCGGGTTTCTCCGGAGAAGCCGGAGGGCAGTTTACCTACGCGGTAGCTGTAGCCGCCGTTCACCACGATCCGGAAACGGGGCGTTTCTTGCTCCTGCGCACGCGCGCCCAGCGTCATGGCGCTTATCATAAGTACAAGGGACCATTTTTTCATTGAAAACAGTATATAGCTGATTAAAGTTGATAGGTTGCAGGTATTAATATAGCTTGATATGACATGATACGTTAGATCAATAACAGTGTAAAATAAATATTGTCACCCATATTTTCGTCTTTTTAACTATCTAGACAACCCTATAACTGTTACCCTTATACGATGCGGCGGTGCGGCATGCAACGGCCCGCATTTATGCTTGACAGCACAGCAACGAAACTTTGCGGGAATCACTACTGTCGATCATTTCACCGTGGCGCGTACTGCATCAGTACAATACCGCAGTCGTACCGGATACTGTTTTTCAGCGTCAGTTGCCGGAAGTCGGACAGTCCGCCAAAAACCTGGTCGCCGTGCCCTAACGCCACCGGGTTTACGAAAAAGTAATATTCGTCTATGAGGTTCTCTTTCAACAGGTCCGATACCAATGACGTGCCGCCGTATACCACCAGGTCCTTTCCGGGTTGTTGTTTCAGCCGGTTCACTTCAGTCACCAGATCGTTGGCCACGGTAGTGTCCTCCAGGAGGATTGGTCCGTTGTTTTGCTGAAAACAACCTTTTGCATTGGTACAATACGCTGCGCTACTTCATACATCGGATCATCCGGCCGGGTATAAACACCCTCCCAGTAGGGAATATAGTCTACTGCCAGTTTTCGGCCGATCAGGATGGTATCGCAGCTATCCGCCAGTTCCAATACTTCTTTCCGGATTTCCTCCCATGCCCAGGTAACCCAGTGCTGTTCATCGTTGGGGCCTGCTGCCACAAAGCCATCGAGGGAAATCTGCATCTGCAGTTTCAGTTTTCTCATATGCTGTTTGTTTTATGGAGATAAATGGCCAGTTGACCAAATGTGCCGCCAAAGCCTTCCTGCATACTGCCGTTGATGGCCAGGAAGGAGGCTGTTTCCTCCCTGCTGGCCTCCAGCGGGCTGCCGGTAAGCGATAATATTGTTTCTTCTCCTTCCTCCCGCAAGGTGATCCGGTACAGGACCTCCAGCGGAAAGGGCATATCAAAAGGTGCTTTCACCACCCGCGCCTGCTCATCTGCAAAAGCATTGGTGAATTCCAGCAGGTGCGGCGGCTGGATATCCCGGAACAGGAAACGGCCGTAATTCACCTGCCCCTGCCCTTCCATTTTGAAATGGAAAATACCGCCCGGCCTGAAATCCAGGCTGATCACGCTGTTGCGCATTTCGACAGGCCCCCACCATTCGTTCAGCGCTTCAGCATTGGAAAAAGCACCAAATACCTGCTCCCGCGTAGCTTTGAACCGGTATTCCATTGTAAAATCTGTGGATGTATGGTTATTCATTGGTCTGATTTTTTCCGGTTTGCATTTTTTGTAAATAATTGTCGAGCGACTTGAACTGTGTAGCCCAGAACTGCCGGCAGTGGTCTACCCAGGTAGTTACCTCCTGCAGCTGCTCCAGCCGGGCCTCACAATACCGCTCTCTCCCCTGCTTTTTGATAACGATCAGACCACACTCCGTCAGGATTTTGACATGCAGCGAGACCGCCTGGCGGCTCACGTCAAAATTCTCCGCTATCGCGTTCACATTCAATGGCTGACGGGCCACCATTTCAATAATCTGCCGCCGCGTAGGGTCGGCTATCGCCTGAAAAACGTCTCTCCTGATTTCCAATATGCAAGTATTTGATTGCAAATATATAAGCAAGCATTTACTTGCGCAAATTTTTCTTCATAAAAAAACATTATTTTCATATCTGGTTCGTTGTACTGCATAAAGTGGAAGCTGCAACGACCTGTTAACCTGAAACAACACCCATGACGACGCTAACCAGTCTGAAAAGCCACGCCGCTACCCGGCGTATCACCGGTTATATTCCCTGTCATCCGCGAAGGGACCCTTTTGCCGTTACCAGCGATGACATCTCCCGCAAACCTCAATCCCGGTCCTGATGTCTTCGATCCTGTTCACCAATACCGACCTTCGGCTGAAAGCACCCTACCGGCAGGCTTATCGCTTTACCATGGCCAGCTACACCAGGGTAAAAGAACAAACTACCGAGAACGAATTTACCCGGGAACTGGAACTGGAATATCTTCCGGCAGCATCACCGGAGGAGCGGGCCGTATATTCCATCCGCGCCGGGGAAGACCGTTTGCTGCTCGATCATCAGTCCTCGCACCTGGAATATATCGTCCGCGCCGTAAGCGACGTTACCCGCGAGGTGCATTTTTATCTGCATGAACCTACCGGAACGCTTACACTGGCCAACTGGGAAGACATCCTCGATAAATGGACCATTGTAAAAGAGCAGTTATGGAACGATTATAAAGGCACGGAAATACAACAGTTCACGGAAGGATATGACAACCGGCTGCGCAACAAGCAGGCGCTTACCGCCTCCCTCCTCCAATACAACCTGTATGGTTTGTTCCTTAATCATATTAATATTCAATATGCCTATACGGGCAGGCACACCACACAGCGGGATATTTTCCCGGTCTTTGGCAGTGCGGCCTTACCCGTGCAGGAAACAAGGACCATTAAAAACCTGCCGGACAGCATCCGGGTAGACATCAGCGGCAACATAGACGAACCCCGGCTGGACACTACAGCGGTAGGCCATTACGCTTACCACGAACTGTCACTCTCCGAACAGGAACAGACTGACCTGCTGCTGCAACGGTATGCCGGTCACTATACCCTGGACGAACAGACATGCATCCCGCAGAAAGCGCTCCTTCAGTACAACATTGCTATGGGAACGGTTTATCAGCGTAAATGCAGATTTCATATTAACCCGATTGAATCATCACACCATGTCTAAAAAACCTCAACAGAAGGGAAAAAAGCAGGGCGCCCAACAGGACAAGGCCAAAGAGAAAAAAGAGGAAAAAAAATCCTCCACCGCAGGCAACAAGTATGTCCGCGATATGGCTGACGTTAAATGTTCCTGTGGCAGCAGTCCCGCTAAACTCAAGGTGACCGCCAACCCCGGCGTTTTTCTGCAGGACGTGCTGAAAGCCACCTCCAAAGACAAAACCATTACGCCTAATTTCGGTACCTGCTCCGCTCAGCGCAATAGTCCCTGTCAACCTGCCCTGATGGAATGGCAGGATATCGCCGCCGATGTAAACATGGGCGACCAGGCCCACTTTATCCTCGAACGCTCCACCAACCAGTGCTCTGCCGGTGGTGGCAAAATCACCATCACCAGCGGCAAACAACAGTCCACCGTACAGAACATCAACCCACCCGCGCAGGACCTGCCCATCGCCGCCCCACTGGAAGTGAAAAACAAGGAAGTCGTATGGCTCGCCAGCAATGAAGTATACAACGATGTGCCAGCGGCCGACCTATGGTACAAGGTGGAAGGTAAAACCTTTAAACTCGCCAAACTCACCGCTGCCGTTATCGCGCAGCTACAGCCGGACCCGGGCAACAATACGATCTTTTACCATACGGAAAAAGGCGTGCAGACCACCTATAAAAAAGGCGTATCCCAAACGGCGGACTATGGCAACAAGCTTGCTTCCGCAGACGAGAAGCTGCATTCCGCCTATCCGCTCTACCTGCGCAACGGCGTATTCACCAATGCTTACCCTACCTACAAACTATATGTCTACAAAGGCGAAAATGCGGGTGATGCCAAACAAAAAGCAGAACAGGACATCAACGCCAACAACCACGGCAAGGCAGCCCTCATGCTGGAGATAGCAAGGCATACCCGGGATAACAATACCGACTATATGAAAAACGGTGGCCCCGTACCACCTACCGGATTTAACGGTCAACCCGAATATTACGCCCTTAACTATACCGTATCCAGCACGCCCCGTTTCAGGGTGGTGCTGGACAAAACCGATACCAGCGCGCTTACGATCGTGGAAGCGAAAAAACGGGGCGATGTAAGTCGCGCCGGTATATCCATAGACCCTTTTGTCTCCGCCGACCTGGAAGGCTGTCTCGGTATCCGCGACGGCAAAGGTGGTTATTTTCAGACGCTCACCGGCGGTAAAAGCGCCTATTTCACAGCACTCAATGATAAGCTGATCGATAAGATCCCCGAGCTGCTCAATATCTACCGTGTGCAGACAGGCACCGGCAAGATGGCCAGGAAAAAGTTCGACGCCAAAGAAGAAGCGCTGTTCTTCGTGAAAGTAGACCCGCTGCCTGAACTGAGCAAGGTGGAGATATATGACCCATGGAAAAGGGCTATAGACCAGCGAAGAGGTACACAACCAGCCGGACAGCAATCACCATGGCAACTCCCTGCACAATTGCCATCCAACCCGCTGCGTCCCAATCCCCAACAACCCGGCGGCGTGTGGCAACCGCTCAATCCCTTCGGCAACCGCGGCATACGGTCCCTGCTGATCCTGGTATTGCTGCAACTGAGCTTTGCCGCGCCCTCTTTTGCACGGTTGCTGCCGGTAACGGCCATCCATACACTCCGTGTCGATACGGCCGATGCTTTCATGAAAGCCATCGACAGCGGCGACAGTACCCGGCTGTTACAGCTGCTGGCCAAAGGGTATAACCCCAACGCCGTCATCCTGCCGGACACCAGTGTGCAGTACAGCGACCTGGGCACGCTGCCGATACGCATTAAACGCTATACGCCTTTCACCTATGTGATCGACTATAACAAAAACCCGAAGCATCATTTTTTTGACGATTGTAAGGGTGAAAACAGTTATGAACGCATCAAACGCAAACAGGCCCGCTATGCCCTGCTGCTGATAAGGCATGGTTATCATCTTTCGGCGGAAGACCTGGAGCTGCTGCTGTTGACCGATCCTCCGGCAGATCAGTTCAAAAGCATTGTACAACAAAGCAGGTTCAGTATCGGCACGGCCAAAGGTAACCGGCTGGCTGCCGCCGCGCTGCGTGGCAACTGTCCGTCTGCCCTGCTCTCCTGGCTGCTGGACCAGGGCGCCGGTACCGGGGGCGTGACAGACGCCATCCGTCACCAATACGCCCGCGACTATACGATTTCTGTTAAACAGCTGGAGATACTGGAGCAACACCACTACCGCCTTTACCAGGATGCAGGGTTTAACCTGCTGCACTATGCCGTATACCAGAACGATCTGGCCGCCGTAAAAAAACTGCTGGCCGCCGGCGTTCCCGCCAAGCAACGCACTACCTGGTTTTATCATGAAGACGATATGACTGATGGCGGCAGCGCCCAGCAACTCACTGCGCTGGACATTGCGCGGAAAAGGCGTGCACAGCCCCAGAACGATAAAAAGGCGGCTGCCGGCACGCAGGCGATCATCCAATTACTTCAAACGAAATAACATACCCATGGCGCGCATTAAACCAGTACCGGACCCCAACCGCACACAACCCACGCCCGCAGCGGCGCCCGCAGACGCCACGCCGGATGCGGACAAAGACGGCTACGACACCGATTTTAAAGGACTGAATGAAGAGGAAGACGGAGAGGAAAAGGATGAAAAAAAAGACAGTGAATATGATGGTACCGCCGTCAACGAAAAAGAAGAACAGACCGACGATACCAAATGCCCGCATTGTAAGGACGATATCACGCTGGCCCAGATAAAGGCTATCACCACTATCGACGCCAAAAACGAGGCTATGGTGACCAAGCTGCTGGAATACCTGAACCTCTACAAGGCAGACCATAAAATAGATACCTGCGTGCGTAAAGCACACTTTATAGCGCAGGCCCTGCACGAATCCGGCAGCTTCAGTGTATTGGAAGAAGACCTCAACTACCGTCCTTCTACGCTGACCAGCTACTGGAAGAAAGACGAATTCATCGCCCTTACGGACGCCAATATTGCCGCCCACAAATCCCACTTTTCCGTGGCGGCTCCCAAGCCCGCCGCTAAAGGCAAGGACGCCAAAACCGCGGCGCCGGCGGCCGCACCTGCCGCCCCGGTGGCTGATCAGTACAAAGACTACAGCCTGAACCCCGCCTATATATATGGTAACACCAACAAGGAAAGCACTGTCAAACTTACCAGCAGCGACGGTAAAAGTAAAATTGAACTTAACCTTGTCAAACACAGGGCGGACGAGCGGATTGTAGGCAACCGCAAATACGGTGGCAGAGACGGGAACAGCAAAGACAACGACGACGGCTACAACTTCCGCGGCCACGGCATTATTCAGCTCACTCACAAGCCCGCCTATACGTCATTTACCGAGTTTGCCCAGAAGACCGGTTTCAACAACGAAAAAAGCACGCTGGATTTCACTGCCACCTCGGAAGAAAAAGGAGTTAAAAAATGTAACTCCGACCTGCTGAGCGACAAGGCCGATCCAAAGTATGCCGTACAAAGCGCGGTATGGTTCTGGAGCACCTATAAAAGCGGCTCAAAACTTGAGAGCAAGTCAGATGATGAAAATTTCGCCGGCGTGACCAATGTGATCAACGGCGGCAACCACGGCACCAAGGACCGTTATACCAAACTACTGAACGGACGCAAAGAATTGCTGGTATACGATCACTACCGGTACCTGCTGGAAAACTCGAAGGACGAAAAATTCAAACAAAAGCTCAAAGACGCGCTGACCAAGGCAGCATCCGCACAGTCCGTATGCGCCTATAGTAAAAAAACAAAGAAATTTGACGCAAATTGCATCTCCGTTGACGCCGATCCAGACGCACAGGCAGTACTGGACGAATTTGGCGGGAATGGTAAACAGGACGCTGCCAAAGGCAAAAAAGACGACAAGTCCAAAGCGCCACCGGCAGCTCCGGGCCAGGCCGGGGCGGCTGGCAAACCGGTCCCTGGACAGACGCCTCCCGGCAAACCCGCTCCAAAACATTAAAAACAGCAGCATGAAAATAGCTTTCCTTTTTCTGGCACTACTCACTACAACGGTTACACGGGCGCAGCAGCCTGCAGGCGATGAAGCTTACAAAAAGTTCATTCCAGCCGGGTACGAAGTCAGGGACGTGGTAAACGGCGACCTCAATGGCGATCATGTTCCGGACGTAGTACTGGTACTGCAGCCTAAAGCAGCGTCCCCCTCCTCCGACGCGCCGGAATCGCGGCCCTTCATGATCCTGCTGAGCAACCACCAGCATCAGCTGTCGCTGGCGGTGACCAACAAGGACATTATCCTCCCGGCCGACATTGGCGGCACACTGGGCGACCCTTATGTCAGCACGACCATCGACAACTGTTCTTTTACCATTGAACAATATTATGGCAGCCGGGAAAGGACCCGCACCGAGACCACCTTCTGTTATGTGCCCGCTAAAAAGGACTGGCTGCTGAATAAGGTCGTTACCACCACAGAAGACGCCCTCAACGCAGACGCAGCTAAAACCATTGTTAAAAAAGGAAAACAGCTGAAGCCTGTCAGCATAAAGAAATACACGGGAGATTAAACCGAGCCTTATCCCCGGGACGATCGTCCCGGGGATAACCTATCGCCCCTGCTTACGGACCTCCTCCTCTGTCTGATTAACGGCCCCATTATTTATCCATTTTCATTACGGATGTTTCTCCTCGTATGCTTTTATGAGTTCCAGCGTATGATCGCAGGCGTTATGACGGCTGTCCAGCGGACCATGCCCGGGCACCGTAGCCACTGGCCGCGGATAACGGGCTTTAAGTTTCAGCATGGATTTCTTCCATTCCCGCGGGCTGGCATCTGACAGGTTGCCCAGGTCGCGGGAATCGGTGCTTTTAACAAAGCAGCCGCCATACAACACATTGTCATCCGGTACCCAAATGACAATGTTGTCCGGACTGTGTCCTGCGCCCGGGTAAAATACTTCCAGCCGGCGGTCGCCGAAACGGAAAGTGGTGTCTTCCGGAATGATATATTGCGCCTGATCGTTGTTTTCTTTTTTACACAGCGCCAGTGTATGGGCGGTGGAATAGGTCTTGATGCCTATTGCGGCCAGCGCGTTGAGACCGGCGGTGCGGTCATCATGAAAATGGGTGGCAATGCAGGCGATCACCGCTTTACCGTGCCTTTGCCGGATGGTGTCCAGCAGCGGCGTCAGTTGGGAAGTATCCCAGGGAACGTCTATCATAACCGCTCCCTGGCGGGTTATGACGTACATGCTATTGGACGGAAAACGGGAGCCGTCTTCCAGCGTGCCCATTGTCGTATATACGTAACAGTTACCAGCCAGATGGCTGATGTGAAGTGGTTCGTTTTGTGTTTGCGCTTTTAGGGCAGAGGGCAGTAAAGCAGCCATCAGGGCGATGCCCGTTATATATTGCAGTCGTTTCATGAAATGGTCTGGATTTAATGA
The DNA here is from genome assembly GCF_900167135.1 of Chitinophaga eiseniae. Classification (GTDB taxonomy): domain Bacteria; phylum Bacteroidota; class Bacteroidia; order Chitinophagales; family Chitinophagaceae; genus Chitinophaga; species Chitinophaga eiseniae. Next base: position 357,429 of record NZ_FUWZ01000006.1, read on the forward strand.
GTGTGTCGGCGATGCAATGTTAGGTAAGTTTATGCATATCACAAAAAAGCGCTTACACAGAAAGTAACGAAAAGTACCATGATAGTGATAATTATTACCATTCCAGGGAGCAGGACCGGTGTAATTTTGGATCGGCAGCGGGGATTTAAAGAAATGGCCGGTATTCCGGAAAGAGCCGGTGCGAAATAACAACATACCAAAACCTGGAAAGACCAAAGACCAAAGCAAGCGACGAATCAACATGGATAGATAAGGGTTAACCGATGACTTGTTACAAAAGAAAAGCATAGCGGCTTCGCTATGCTTTTTGTTGTATCCTCTATATCCTCATTGCCGTCAGGGCGTACATCCTGCCGGAACGATACACCGACGGCCGTTCACCGAGGAAGGTAACCCGTGAAAATCCTTCGGCCACCAGCAGTTGTTGCAGCGCATTCCGCCGGACGGGGTATGGCACCCACGCATTGGCGACGTCGGTATCATACTCCACGAATATCCACTGGGCGCCAGGCGCCAGCCGGCTGCTCAGCTGACGGAGCAGCGCCTGTTTATCTTTCACGTAATGCAACGAATTAGCCATAAGAATGCCTTGTAAGCCTTCTACCGGCAAGGTATTTTGAACAAAATCAAGTTGTAGCGGGACGATCTTTTGTTGCGCCGGATGGGGACGTGCAGTCAGCTTTACCGGCGCTGCGTCAACCGCGTAAATGGTGCTGCCGGCGGGCAACAGGTTAGCCAGCGCGTAGGTAAACAAACCACTGCCGCAGCCAAGGTCTGCCCAGGCGCCCGCTGTATAATCCGCTTTAATCAGTTGTATGGCTTCCTTTAGTTCCATTGATTTTTTATTTCAGCAGCCGGAAATCGCTGGGCCGCATGTTAAGCATTTGCTGAAAAGTATTACTGAACGCAGTGATCCCCGAATACCCCACCTCATAAGCCACTTCACTCACATTCATTTCCGTTTGCAACAACAGTTCCATGGCCCGTATCATCTTCAGCATTTTTACATATTGCAGGAATGAAGTGTTCAGCGTTTGTTTGAAGAGCCTTGTCAGGTTCCGTACGCTGTGGCCGAAGTGTGCCGCCACCTCCGGCAACATCAGCGGTTCACTGACATTGTCATGCAGATAGCGGAGAATATCCTGCATACGGCTGTCTTCCGTGGTGGGCAACAGGATGGAAAAAGGCTGGCCACTGGTATGCGGCAGTATATGCTTCAACGTTGTTAATACTTCATGCTGCCAGGACCCTGGCAGGATATCACCCCGCCACGCCGCAGAAAGCTGCAGGATTTCATTCACCACGCCTGTTACCGGGTAAATGCTCAGCCGGCCGTAAAAAGGATCGCTGGCATCTTCTTCATCCATAAAATAGATATTATGGATCACCAGCGAAGAGCTGTTGAATTTGATGTTGTGGTCCACTCCCGGCGGGATCCATACATAATGCTGTGCGGGAATGTAGTATTGTTTATCGTGCGTATTCAGGTAGGCAATGCCTCCTTCCACCAGCAATATCTGGCTTTTATCATGACAGTGCATGGGGAAGCGGTTCTCCAGCGGTTCATTCAATACATAGATCGCCTCCGGGTTGCTGTCTATTTCGTTCCTGAATTTTTTGAAGACATCCATACGTGGCCAAAATTAGTAAATATTTGGCCTATTATACCAAATAAGACTTTCCCTCAATCGTCAATTTTGCACTAACCATTTTTCTGTAGATGATGAAATACGATACATTACGTTTATCCCTGCTGCTGGTCATCGCTTATCCATGGCCCGTTTACGGCCAGCAGCCCCGTCCGGGCGACATTACGCTGGCCATGGTATGGGAGCAGGCTGAAGCCGGTAACCGGCAGATCAGCGTGCAGCAACAGGAACTGGCGGGCAGCGCGGAGAGAGTGCTGGCGGCCCGCGACACCCGACTGCCGTCGCTCAATGTGGACGGTACCTACTCCCGCCTGAGCAATATGCCCCTGTACACCGATGGTATCCTGCACGCCCCTACGCAGTTTCCCGTTTCACATGAGCACTATGCCGCCGGCAGTAACCTGTACGTCAACCTGTACAATGGCGGACAGACCACGCGGGAAATTGCCATGGCCAAAGCGGAACAGTCCATCTCCGTTACAAGGCTGCAACGCTCCGTAGCCGATATTCGTTATGAAGCTGCGGTACATTTCCTCGACCTATACCGCTATCAGCAGTTCAAAATGCTGCTGGAACAGGATATCCGTGCCGGCGAGCTGCAGCTCTCCGAAATAAAGCACCTGTATAAAAACGGGCTGGTACTAAAAAGCGATGTGCTGCGGGAAGAGGTGAAGATTGCCAATCAGCAACTGTCACTGACGGAGATCAACAACAACATCGCGATCGGCACGCAGCAACTCCACTACCTGATGGGCAGGCCCGATACCGGCGCATTGTACCCTATCGTGGAATTATCGCCAACTGCTGCGCCAGCCCCCGACACGACCAGCCAGGATGCCCTTGAATACAAACTGGCGCTGAAACATACCAGTCTCGGCGCATTAAAGCTGGACCAGGTAAAAGCCGCACCACTGCCAAAGCTCGGGTTCTTCGCGGAATACCGTTACACCTATCCGCAAACATCATATTATCCGTATTCCAGGGTGCCCTGGTCCGCCGGCCAGGCAGGCCTGAGCCTCAGTGTGCCCGTTGCCGCCTTTTATCAGAACCGGCATAAAACCCGGGCCGCCCGCATTGCGTGGCAGCAACAGCAGACACTGACGGCCAGCATACAGGACAAACTACGCCAGGACATACACGCGGCTTTCCTGCATTACCAGGAAGCCATCCAGCAGACAGCGGTGGCGCGCAGCAATATGTTGCAGGCCACGGAGAGCCTGCGCATCCTGCGCAACGCCTATTTCAACCAGCAATCACTGTTGAGCGACCTGCTGGACGCAGAAACACAGCTGCTGCAATCCAAATTCAACCTCACCACCGCCCTGGTGAAAGTACAGGTACAACATTATCAACTACTCAGATTAACAGGAAGAATATGAACAAACAACTGACAACGACCGACCGGTTTATCCTCTACGGCACGCGGGCGGCAGCGCTCTTTACAGCCGCAGGCCTCTGCTGCTGGGGGGTGTGGTACTGCATGCGCCTCCTTCGCTATGAAGAAACCAACGACGCGCAAATAGAAGCCTATATCAATCCCATCAGCGCCCGTGTATCAGGCTATATCTCCCGAATACGTTTTGAAGAAAACCAATTCGTGAAAGCCGGCGACACGCTGGTGATCATAGACGACCGGGACTATGCAGCGCAAGCCTCCGAAGCGGCGGCAGCCCTGGAAAACGCCCGGGCCCAGACAGCCTTGCTGGAAAGCCGTATCACCACCCTGAGAAACGAGGCCGCTGTTTCCGCTGCCCGTATCGACGCCGCCAAAGCGCGTCTGGCGCACCAGCAACAGGAATATCAGCGGTTCGCCAACCTGCTGGCTGAGGAGTCCACCACGCAACAGCGGTATGACAATGTAAAAGCCGCCCTGGACATTGCCACCTCCGAATACCAGGCTGCCTTGCGTGATCATGCCTCCGCCGAAGCCCGTATCGCAGAAGCAGCCCGGCAGTCAGCCGCCGTGACGGCGGAAATCAAACGCCGCGAAGCGGTGGCCGAGCAACACCAGCTCAGTGTAGGCTATACCGTTATCCGCGCACCCTACAACGGGCGCGTAGGCCGCAAGAACATACAGGAAGGGCAACTGATACAGGCGGGGCAGCCGCTCACTTTCATCTCCAACGATGACACGCCGAAGTGGGTGGTGGCCAATTTCAAGGAGACGCAGGTACAGCAGTTCCGGGCCGGTCAACCGGTAACCATTACGGTAGACGCTTTTCCCGGAGAGACCTTTCACGGCGAGATCGCCTCCCTGTCGCCCGCTACCGGCTCCCGCTATTCGCTGCTGCCGCCGGACAATGCCACCGGGAACTTCGTCAAGATCATCCAGCGGATACCTGTACGTATCCGTCTGCTGGAAAACCCTACCGTGCAGGCACGTTTCGTTGCCGGTATGAATGCCAATGTCTCTGTCAGTAAATAGCCGCTTATGTCCTCTGTTATATTACCACTTTTTAAACCCTGGGTCCCTGAATGGCTGATCCGTGTGAGCATCTTCCTGGTGTTGCTGCCCGCACTGGGCATCTTTGCGCTTTATTTCAGCAATGGCGCGGAAACCGCCGGCTACTATGGCATGGAGCCTGCGGACGTACAGTATTCCGTTATACTGATGTATGCCATGCTGGTGGCTTTTCTGCCGGTAGACGACCGGCTGGTGAAGTATATGAAGCCCCGGCCCTATCTTATTATTGGCGCAGTTATGAATACGCTGACCTGTTTTATATGCGCCAGCAGCCGGAACATATCGGTGTTCATGATCTGTCGTTTTATACAGGGGGTGATGTGCGCTCCTTTTTGCAGCATCTGCCTGCATATGATCTTCTCCCGGCTACGTACTGACAGGGCGCGCGTGATAGGCTATTCCGTTTTCTACGGCAGCCTGCAGGTTTCCATCCCCGGCGGTGCGCTCTTCTGTAGCTGGTTATTACATTATGTTGAATTCAACCACCTGTTTTATTTCCTTGTGCTGCTGGAGATCCCCGGCATCCTGCTGATACTCCTGATTACAAACAATGTGCGCTTCCGGAAGAAATTCCCGTTGTACCAGCTCGATTGGCCCAGCGCTGTTTTATACGCTACGCTGCTGTGTATAGCGGGTTATATCTTTGTTTACGGCCAGCAGCTCAACTGGTTTTCCAACCCGCAGCTGCGCTGGTTGCTGCTCATTGCGCTGTCCAGCGGGCTCCTTTTCTGTGTAAGGCAGTTCGCTTTAAAACGCCCGTTGGTGAACCTCCGGTTGTTTCGTTTTGCCGGCTTCAGAAATGGGTTGCTGCTGCTCATTGCCTATTACACCTTTAAGGGTACCACCGGGCATGTATATGCCTATTTGCAAGGCGTGCTACAGGTAGATCCGATACACCTTACTCCGATATGGCTGAGCAACATCGCCGGTATCGTAATCGGCATGGTGGTGGCATCGCGACTGGTACTTAACCAAACGGATACACGCTGGATACTGGGCAACGGCTTTCTGTTCCTGCTGTTGTTTCATATCTGGATGTACTTTTTGTTTTCCCGGGTCGCCGGCACCAGCCAGTTTTTGGTGCCCATGTGGATACAAGGCTTTGGAACAGGGGCGTTGTTTGTTCCTATTGTGATGTATGTGGTGGGGACCGTTCCGGCTGCGATGGCCGGCAGCGTATCTTTCATCGGTATCGCCGCCCGTTTCACCGGCTTCTGCGGCAGCCTCGCTTTCGCCAACTATTTCCAACTGTATGCCAGGAGCATCCATTACAATAAATTCAGGGAGCAGTTCACCGACATTAATCCCATGCGGGAAGATGTGCTGGAACAGTTCCGGCAACATTTCCTGGCAAATGGCCGGGACATGGCCACTGCCCGGCAGCTGGCGGACGGCGCAGCCAAACACCTGTTGCAGGAGCAAACAGGTTTACGCGCATCGATGGATTATTATGCCTGGATGATTATCGGCTTAAGTGTATTGATGACCGTTATAATAGCGGGACCATGGGTCAAACAACAGGTATTGCGCCCCCGGAAGGCGTTTACGCCATATTGAAGCATTCCCCGGGCAGTAAGCCCGGGGATATCTGTTTAGATAATTACTTTCTCCACTGGAAATAAAAACAGCTGCCCTCTCCTTTTACCGATTCCACCCATACTTTGCCGCCTTGTGTTTCCACCAGCAGTTTCAGGATATTGAGACCAATACCGGTCCCTTTGCCATTGTCATCGTCGTTGTCTACTTTTTCAAACAGGCGGAAAATCCGTTCGTTGTCTTTGTCGGCTATCCCTGGCCCATTGTCCTTAACAAAAAACTCATAGTATTCGCCTTTATCCTCTCCGCCTATACTGATTTCCACCTGCGGTTTATCCACATATTTAATAGCGTTGCTGATCAGGTTCTGGAATACCTGTTGCAGCTTCTGGCGGCTGGTATATAAAACAGGGAGGTCGTCAGTTATCTGTATATGCACATTGGCCGGCGGGAACAACAGCTGTACCAGTGTAGCCAGCAATTCTTTCACTGCTACCAGTTCCTCCGGCTGGTTGTCCTGGTGCGCGCGGCTGTATTCCAGGATAGCGGAGATCATATCTGCCAGCTTATGGGAAGCGTCTACCGCCATGTCTACGAAAGAAAGCAGTTCCGTGGACTGCTGCAGCTCCTCTTCTTCACGGAGGATCAGCAGCAGGCTGGTAATGCCGGACAGCGGTGATTTCAGGTCGTGGGCCACCACGTGCATAAAACGCTCCAGTTGCCCGTTGATCTGCTCTTTGGCTTTCAGCGCCATTTTCAACTCGCGCTGAGAATAATACAGCCGTTCGAAGACATCCACTTTGGCGCGGGTAAGATGTTTGTGCAGGGGTTTGGGAAGGTAGTCTACCGCCCCTTTCTCAAAACCTTTCAGCATATCTTCTTCGTCTTTGTTGGTGGCCGTTACAAAAATGACGGAGATATCTTTTGTCTGCGGATGAGCTTTCAGCTGGCGGGCCACCTCATAGCCGTCCATGTCCGGCATCTGCACGTCGAGCATTACCAGGCCTATATCATCCTGCTCCCTGGCGATATCCAGGGCTTCCCGGCCGGTGGTGGCCAGTACAAATGTCCGTCCTTCTGTTTCGAGCATACGCTGCAATACCAAAAGATTGGCTTTGTGGTCATCTACCAGTAATATCTTAAACTTCGTGGTCATAACTAAAATAATCCATCGCAAATATAGGGCTTAAAAATGCAGACATTTACATATAATCCCTATCTTTATTATACTGAATACAGTGACCATAACCGCCATGAGTAACCGCTAATCGAGTATATGTATAAGATTCTTGTTATTGAAGATGATGAAGTAATGCCCAAAATTATTGAGCGGATCCTTCATAAGGAAGCCTATCAGCTGGACCATGTTGTCAATGGGAAAGAGGCTATCAAAAAGCTGGAAGAAACCAACTATGGATACGACCTGATCATTACAGACATCATGATGCCGTACGCCAATGGCTTTGAGATCCTCAGTAGGGTGAAAGGCAGAAAGGAAGGCAAACCAATTGCCGTTATCATTGTTTCCAATGCGGGCAACGAGGATATGATCCTGGAAGGGTTTAAGCTGGGGGCGGACGACTTTCTCAAGAAGCCGGTCATCCCCGGTGAACTGCTGATCCGGGTAAAACGGTTGCTGATGCAGTATCAGTAATTATCCCCATTGCCACGCGTTATTTTTATTGACCATTTCCTGCGACCATGAAAACCATACCGGCTTTTTTTTCGGCTACGGTGGATCAGTTCCGTTATGCCCCGCTCGTCATTCAGATCGCGGTAGCTTTTACCGTGATAGCCGTTTCGATGACGGCCATCGCCTATATCTCCATCCTGATCAACCGCTACCGGAGCTACCGGCGGGACAAAAAGCTGGCGGCTTTACACCCGATGATCGATGATTTGCTCACCGAACATATATTAATGAACGAAGCGCTGTATACCGATGAACCGGTAGAGGCTGCTGTTCCGGTGGAAGTATTTGACAAACCTGTTTTTGAAAAGAGGTGGGCGCGGCAGGTGCTGATACAGCGGCTGATGCAATACCGCGACAACGTGCAGGGCGCCATGGGCGGCCAGCTGCGTAGTCTCTACCTGCAGCTGGGGCTCGACAAGGACTCGCTTAAGAAGCTGAAGTCCAGCCGCTGGAACCATAAAATACAGGCGCTCGGAGAGCTCACCAATATGGACGTGCCTATCGCCGATGTGATCATCCTTCCGTTAACGAATAGCCGTAACCGTGAGTTACGCGCCACTGCCCGGCACGCCTATATCAAACTGAGCAAAAACGAGCCTTTCAAATTTTTTGACGTCGCCACGGAGCCGTTGCTGCTCTGGGACCAGGTGGAGCTGTTCCGTATTATCTCCACCACAGACCGTATCTCCATTCCGAACTTCGCCCAGTGGATCACCTACTCTTCCAATAAAAGCATTATCTCTTTCTGCCTGAAGCTGGTAGAACACTACCAGCAGTTAAGCGCCGTGCCTGCTGTTATAAAGCTGCTGGACACCCGCGACCACTACCTGAGGGCCAATGCCATCAATTGCCTCGGTAAGCTGAGGATTGAACATGTGGAAGATAAACTGCTGAGCATGTACGACAGTCAGCCGCACCATTGCAGGACAGAAATACTGAAGGCTTTCGGGCGCATCAGTAGTGGGAAACAGGTAGAATTCCTCCGGCAGGAGTTCCTGCATTCCTCGGATTTCGAGATCCGTAAACACGCCGCCAAATCGCTGATCAACAATCAATGGGCCGCCGGCCCCGTTATCCAGGAGTTGGTAGATACCGCTACCCGGGAGAACAAACTGATCCTGAAACATTGTATGAACCCGTTAATCAAATTCTAGCTGCTGATGGACATTACCTTCTGGGAAATACTCAGGAATATATTTGAGGCCGGTATTTTTGTTTACGGCGCCGTGCTGCTGGGTACCTACGCCCTGTTAGCGCTGTTTTCCATCATTGCCGTGCGGGCCTACGCCAAAAAGGGAGCGTCACAGCAAGTGGAGGTACTCCTCAAATCCCCGCTGGCGCCGGGTATCACCGTGCTGGCCCCTGCCTTTAACGAAGGGCTGACGATCATCTATAACGTGCGCTCGCTCATGACGTTGATCTATCCCCGTTATGAAATCATCGTCATCAATGACGGCAGCACAGACAACAGCCTGGAGCAACTCATCGAAGCTTTTGAACTCGTGCCGGTGGACTTCGCCTATAATGTGAAGATCCCTACGCAGCCGGTGCGTCATATCTATAAATCCACTAATCCCGCATATGCGCTGCTCACCATCATTGATAAGGTGAACGGCAAGAGCAAGGCAGATGCGGTGAATGCGGGTATTAACGCTGCATCATATGACTATTTTGTATGTACCGACGTGGACTGTATCCTACATGAGCATACGTTGATGGAGCTTATCAAACCGGTGATGCAGGAACCGCACAAACGTGTGATCGCCACCGGCGCCACACTCCGTATCGCCAACTCCTGCGAGTTCGACCAGGGGGTGATGACCCGGATGCGGCCGCCACGACAGCTGTTGCCCCGTTTCCAGGAAGTGGAATATATCCGCGCCTTTGTACTGGGTAAAATGGGCTGGAGCCTGATCAATTGTGTTCCTAACGTGTCCGGCGGTCTTGGATTGTTTGACAAGGAGGTGGCTATCCGCTGCGGCGGGTATGACTTCAGCTCTTTCGGGGAAGACATGGAACTGATGACCCGTATGTGCCGTTACGCCTGCGACAACAAAATCGACTATGCCATCCGGTATGTTCCCCGTACGCTTTGCTGGACAGAAGCGCCGGTAACAGTACGTATCTTCGGCCGGCAGCGTACCCGCTGGGCCAGGGGCCTGGCACAGCTGATGCATGCGCACTTCAGTATGTTTATGCATCCCCGTTATGGCCGTATGGGCATGGTCATTTTTCCGTACAACTTCTTTTTCGAGCTGCTGGCGCCTATTGTAGAAGCGGTAGGTATTATATTTTATATCGCCGGCGCGGTGCTGGGGCTGATCAACTGGCCCACAGCGCTGTTACTGCTGTTATTCATATATACGTATTCCGTGATGATCACCACCCTGGCTATCCTGTGGGACCAGCTGACGTTCCGTTATTATAAGAGCTGGCGGGAAGTGATCTATCTCTGCGCCACCCCGCTGATGGAAATGTTTTTGTATCACCCGCTGATCGTGTTTTTTTCGCTGCGGGGGTATTATCATTTCCTCAGTAAGAAAAAGAGCAGCTGGGGTAACATGCAGCGGCGTGGTTTCCAGCAACAGGCTTCCGGCACCGCCGCTGCCAATTGATCAGTTTTTAAATTGCCGATATAGTGGAATGGTTTAAAGATTTTTATGAAGGCTTCATTTTTGTGTTTGGCTGCGTGATGCTGCTGATGTATGCCTTGCTGGCCCTGCTCTCGTTGCGGGGCATTCTGCGGTTCCAGCGCAGCCATAGCTATGTGGACTATACGAAGATGCTGGACTCCCCCCTGGCGCCCGGCATCTCGGTAATTGCGCCGGCTTTCAACGAAGGCGTGACCATCATCGCCAACGTGCGTTCCCTGCTGACGCTGGTGTATCCCAAATACGAAGTGATCATCATCAACGATGGCAGTACCGACGACACCCTCGATAAGCTCATCAGAGAATTTGAGTTACAGGAAGTGGACTTCGCCTACAACGAGCGGATCAAATCGCAGCCAGTGAAACGTGTCTTCAAATCTGTCAACAATGTTTACGATAAACTGCTGGTCATTGATAAGGTGAACGGCAAGAGCAAAGCGGATGCTTCCAATGCCGGCATCAACGCCGCCGCATACGATTATTTTCTCTGCACCGATGTGGACAGTATCCTGGAAAAAGACACCCTGTTGAGGCTCATCAAACCTTTTATGGACGAAGAACACCAACGGGTCAAAGCCGTGGGTGAACCCTGTCCGGAATGTGGTTATGTACACTTTGAAGAAGACAGTGTGCGGGTGATTGCGACCGGCGCTACTTTACGGCTGGCCAACTCCTGCGAGGTGGACGAAGGGGTGATCACCCGTGTGAGGCCGCCCCGGCAGTGGCTGCCCCGCTTCCAGGAAATGGAATACATCCGCGCCTATGTGCTCGGCAAAATGGGCTGGAGCCTGATCAACTGCGTCCCTAACGTATCCGGCGGCCTCGGCCTGTTCGATAAAGAAGTGGCCATTAAAGCCGGCGGGTACGACAGCCAGTCCTTCGCAGAAGATATGGACATCGTGACCCGCATGTGTACCTACATGATCGACAACAAACTAAAATACGCCATCCGCTATATTCCCACTTCCCAGTGCTGGACGGAAGGCCCGCCGAACCTGAAAGTGTTCGGCCGCCAACGTACCCGCTGGGGCCGTGGCCTGGCGGAGATCATCACCATGCACCGCAAAGTCCTTTTTCACCCGAGATACAAACAACTGGGGATGGTGGTGCTGCCCTACAATTTCTTTTTTGAATTCCTGGCGCCCATTATTGAGTTCACCGGCATCCTGTTTTATATCTACCTGATCGTCACCAGCCAGATCAACTGGCATTACGCCCTGATATTATTACTTTTTGTATACCTGTATTCCGTGATGATCACCACGCTGGCGGTGTGGTGGGACCATATGACCTTCCATTATTACAAGACCTGGCGGGAAGTGATAGGACTGGCCCTGATGGCTTTTCTGGAACCGTTGTTCTATCATCCGCTGATCGTCTTTTTTGCATTGAAGGGCTATTATTATTTCCTGACCGGCAAAAAACACTCCTGGGGCAATATGCAGCGCCAGGGCTTTGGTAAAAAGAAAACCGCAAACGCTTAGTACAAACTTTTTTATAGATGAGGACACCCGTGTTGAAATATGTTTTCCTGATCGCCGCCACCGTTGCAGTACTGCCGGCCATGGCGCAGAACAACCGTAAAAGCAGGGCTGCTGAAACGCTTTACGACGACGCCGTCAAAGCCACACGGGCCAAACAGTACCCCGAGGCGATCCGCCTCTCCCGCCAGGCACTGGACCTGCAGCCGGACTTTGTGGACCAGCAGCTGCTGCTGGGAAGACTGTACCAGCTTACCAATCAGCACGACAGCGCCCGAAAGTATATCCGGCAGGTATTGACCACCGCCCCCCGATACAGGGACGCCTATCTGTATGCCATCAATATTGAACTGGCGCAACAACAATACGAGGAAGCCGAATGTTATGCAGATATGGCATTGGGATATTTCAACGGCGACCGCGAGTTTATGCTGAAGAAACTGGGCGTGATGGATGAAGCCCGTAAGTTTTACCAGGGCAGCAACTACGCCAATACGCTGCTGGACAGGTATGACGCCGACACCGTCGTGCAAAAGGCCGTCACCGGCCACTTCCTGCTGGCGGGCGCCTACTTCCGTAAAAACAACTATAACAACCTCGCCCGCAGCAATTACGAAAAAGCGCTGATGACCGATCCCTCCAACCAGGAGGCACGGCAGGCACTTACGGGCATGGATATACGCGACAACAACTACAACGCCGCGCTGGAACGGATAGAAGCCGAACTGGCCAGCCACCCTAACTCCTACGATTTGCAGATGACCAAGCTGGAGATGCTGCGTGCGATGCACCGCTATCCCGAAGCGATCAGCCACCTGGAAAACATTGTTAAACGTTTTCCGGGAGACAATAAAGCCCGCAGCCAGCAGGTACCCTTACGCATGGAAGCTGCCGCCTACTATACCAACACCGATCCTTACGCGCTTTACCAGGGCATACTGGAAAAGAACCCCGGTAACGCCGAAGCTTTACAGAAGCTGATCGGGCTGAGCATGTCCCGCGGCGCCTACCGGGAAGCGCTGAACTGGATCAACCTGGGCCTGAAAAATCATCCGGACGATCTCCGGCTGCTGGGCCTGAAAGCAGATATGCTGGAGAGCGATCGTAAATATACGGAGGCCGCCATACTGGCGGAGAAACTGCTGCAACGCCAGCCCGGCAACGCCACCGAACGCGAACGCCTTGGCCGCCTCTACCTCGCCAGCGGACGGGAATATCTTGCCCAGCAACAATACCCCGAAGCGCTTCAACAATTCGAAAACGCCCTGCGTGTTACCCCCGGCGACACGACGGCGCCGGACCTCCTGTCCAATACCTACCTGCTGCAGAAAAAACCGGCGCAGGCCGTCGCCGTGCTGGACAGGGCACTGCAACAGCATCCTGACAACGCACGTTTCCTGCTGAAAAAAGCCAACATACTGGCAGACATGGGACAGTACGACCAGGCGACAGCTATCCTGGAATCATTGCTGCAGCGCTATCCTGTCAACGGACAATACACTGCCTTACTGCAGGACATTCATCTCAGCGCAGGCAGGATATTGTTACAAAACGAAGAGTACGAGCAGGCGAAAAAACAGTTCCAGGCGGTGCTGGCACTACAGCCCGGTCAGCCGGAAGCCCTGCAGTACCTCGTCAACGCCGAAAGCGCCATGCAACAGCCGGACAGTGCATTATCCTGGCTGGACCAGGCGTTAGCCCGCGATCCGCACAACCGTGACCTGCTGTTCAAAAAAGCCGGCATCCTCAGTACCCGTCAGCAATATGCAGCTGCAGGTGCTATTCTCGACAGCCTGCGGCAGCGATACCCCTTTACCATAAAATACCGTAACGCCTATACGGACAACCTACTGGCCGCAGGAACCGCCGCACAGCGGAATCAGCAGCCGGACAGCGCGCTGCAGACTTTCAGGCAGGTGCTGGCCATCAACCGGAAAGACTCCGCCGCTTTATTGTATACGATCAACCTGTACAACGGCAAAGGCGCCTATGACAGCGCGTTGGCATATGCCGGCCAGGGCCTCCGGTATTACCCGAACAATCCTGCTTTCCTGGAGAAAAGGGTAGTTACCCTTGAAAACAAAAAAGACTTTTCAGCCGCCTCACTGGCTGCAGACTCCCTCCTGCGCTACAACAACACCACGGCCCACAGCGATTATGCGGATTATCTGCGCAGCAAAACACTGAAAAATCAGTTCGGCCTGTTCTTTTTGCGCTCCAGCTACGACTATGGCACCAGCCGCTGGTACAACATCGCCACCGCCGAATACCGGCGCTTCATCAAACGGGGCAGTTATGCCGCACGGCTGAACTATGGCGGACGGGCGGCCGAGGGCACCGGTATCATGGGAGAAGCAGAATTGTACTATACGCATTCCCGTCGTACCTATTCGTATGCCCTTGCCAGTTATGCCAATTCAGATGTGTTCCCCACTGCCAGGCTGGCATATTCCATCTTCCATACGTTTGGTAAAAGCTTTGAAGGAGAACTGGGTGGCCGTTACCTGAAAACAGACAGCGCCAACATCTACTCCGGCGTGGTATCTGTCGCCAACAGGTTCGATGATTTTTACGTGAACTTCCGGGCTTACTTCATCAGTGACCAGCCCAATTTTTACACCTCCTTCAACCTGACGACCAGGTATTATATGAACCGGGACCAGGACTACCTGTCACTCATCGCGGGGCTGGGAACTTCTCCGGATGACCGCAGCCGCCTGGTGCAGTTCCCGCAGTTGTCCGGGTTGCTGACCCGCAGCGTGGGCGCCGGCTACCAGAAAACCATCCGGTACCGCACCACCCTGGGACTGTATGGCACCTGGATCAACCAGAAAATCAGTCCCACCGTTTTTCAGAACCAGTACGATATCTTTGTGACGGTACAACGAAAATTCTAACCATTTTTATGCACAGGACGATGACATATTTTCTTTACATCATGACGCTGTTGGGTTATGGCTGCCAGTCTCTTACCGGCGGCGATATTGCGCTGGTATCGGGCGGCAAAAGCAACTATGTGATCGTATTGCCTGCCGACGCCGGCAAAAACGACCAGCATGCCGCGGAGGTACTGAAGGACTATGTAAAACGGATGTCCGGTGCTACGTTGAATATTGTTAAAGAGAACAGTTTAAAAGATAAAGACCAACCGGCTATTTATATCGGTCATACGGATCATGCCGCCAATATCAATACCGGCAAAATAAAGCCGGAAGGTTTTATGCTGGCTACCGATGCACGCGATGTATATATTATCGGCGGCAGTGGCAAAGGGGTGGTATACGGCGTTTATACTTTGCTGGAGCAGTATCTGGGCTGTCGTAAATACAGCCAGGCGCCGGCCACCGTGCCTGTTACCAAAGACGTGCGTGTGCCGGCGCAGCTCCACGATTTACAGGAGCCCGCTTTCACCTATCGTGAAACCTACTACCCCGCTGCATTTGACAATGAATACCTGGAATGGCATAAGCTGCATCGTTTTGAAGATCTGTGGGGACTATGGGGGCATTCGTTCTTTAAACTGGTACCACCCCGCACCTGGTTTGCGGCACATCCGGAGTACTTTGCGCTGGTGAAAGGCATACGGCAGCCGACACAGCTGTGCCTCAGCAATGAAACCGTATTCCGCCTGGTGGTGGATTCCCTGCGCAAGGCCATTGCCGGTAACCCGGACGCTATGTATTGGTCCATCTCCCAGGAAGATGGCGGCGGATACTGCACCTGCGACCTTTGTCGCAAAGTGGACACAGAAGAAGGCGGTCCTTCCGGCTCCCTGATACGTTTCGTGAACAAAGTGGCCGCACAGTTTCCGGAGCAGCAGTTTACCACGCTCTCCTACCTGTATTCTTCCAAGCCGCCGCTGCAGACCAAACCCGCCGACAATGTGATCATCATGCTCAGCTCCATTGATGCGCTGCGGCAGGAGCCGCTGAGCAAGACCCCGTCGGCTGCCGGCTTCCGCAAAAACCTGGAGGCCTGGGGCGCGGCAACCTCCCGGCTGTTTGTATGGGATTACACTACGCAGTTCACCAACTACCTGGCGCCTTTTCCGGACTACCCACAGCTAAAGCCTAACCTGCAATACTTCTCCGATCATAAAGTGAGCGGCGTTTTCTCCCAGGGCAGCGGCGACACACACAGCGACATGGCGGAGTTCAACGCTTATGTGCAGGCCAAATACCTCTGGAATCCCAAAGCGGATGCAGACAAAGTGCAGGATGACTTCTTACAGGGATATTACGGAAAGGCCGGTAAAAATATCCGGCAATATATAGATGCGCTGGCATCCACTCTTCAGCAAACACATGCCCCGCTTGATATCTACGGCAATCCGGTGAACAATCACCGGGATTATCTTTCCCCGCTGGCGATTGACAAATACAGCCAGTTGCTTGATAAAGCCGAAGCGGCGGCGGAAGGGCAGCCAGCGCACTTAAAACGCGTATATGCGGCACGGTTGCCACTGGAATACACAGTGCTGCAGCAGGCCCGTTTTTCTGGCACAGAACCACACGGATACCTCGAAGCTAACGGCAAAGAATATACGGTAAATCCACGCTGGCCGGAGCGGGTGCGGAAGTTTACGGCACGCTGCAAAGAAGCAGGCGTTACTGCGCTGGCCGAAGGCGGCGTTAGTCCCGATGGTTACCAGCAGGAATGGGACAGTCTGTTTGCCCGTAAATGGATCAGCAGCCTGGCATTCAGGGCGCAGGTATCGCTGGTAAACCCGCCACCGCCTGAGTTTCCCGGCAAAGGAGCGCAGACGCTTACCGACGGACTGGAAGGCGGTAAAGATTTCAGTCTCAACTGGCTGTACCTGTATGGAAAGGACCTTGTAGCTGTCATTGACCTGGGTGCGGCCAAACCGGTCAATACCGTCTTCATGCATTTTCTGCAGGATGCCAGGCATTATATTTTTAACCCGTCCCGCGTTACGGTGGCGGTGTCCGACGACGGTGTCCATTTTACTGATGCGGGTGAGCAGACCCTTACACCGCTGCAGGGAGAAGACTATGATGTCAAAAACACACCGGTGTCTTTCCGGCTAACCGGAAAGGCTGTACGTTATATCCGGGTCACCGGCGTTTGCCCAACGGAGATGCCCGTTTGGCGGGAAGCTCCGGAGACCAAACGGCCGGCTATCTGTTGTGATGAGATCTATGTGCAGTAATATCAGGGCAGCTGGTCCAGCGCCAGCTGTACCGCTACGATCGCTTTGTCCAGCTCTGCCGCCAATACCTGTAACTGTTCTGTTGCAGGGCCGTTTGCTTCAGTATCGCGGATCGCTTTTTCCAGCCCGGTAAGGCCGGCGTAGGTAGTCACGCTCCGCATACTATGGCATATCTCCCTGATTCTTTTAGGTTTTTGGCTCATGTCCTGTCCTTCCATTTCCTGTTTTACTGATTTGCAGTCGTCCAGCAACAGGGAAAGGGTTTCACGCAGCAGCGGGTCCCGCTTTGTTTCGCTGCCCAGGTACCCCATGAGTACGGAAAGTTCCAGTGGTTGGTTACCTGCCGTTTCCCGCACAGCCTGTTCTTCGCCGCTCCCCCATTTATTGACCAGCGCCAGTATCTCATCTTCCACGAAGGGTTTGGAAAGAAAGTCGTCCATACCGGCTGCGATACATCTTTCGCGTTCGCCTTTGGTGTTGCCGGCGGTGAGTGCCACAATGGGGGTATGCTGCTGCGGATGCAGTTCCCGGATACGGCGGGTAGCGTCATATCCGTTCATCTCGGGCATCTGTATATCCATAAACACCAGGTCCGGCTGTTCCTGAGCATACAGCGCCACCGCCTCCAGTCCGGTCCTTGCCTCCACGATGGTAGACATCGGCACCGAACGGGTGATGATCGTTTTAATGAGCAACATGTTGACGTTATTGTCTTCCGCCAGTAACACCTTTAACGAAGTGCGTTCCGGCTGTCGCTTGTGGGCAGCGTCGGGCGCGGTGTTCATGAGTTCGGGATCTTTCAGCGACAGGTGCGCCAGGGCGTTGTACAGGTCCTGCATTTTGACCGGTTTCACCAGCCGCTGTTCTACTTTCAGTTCTTCACATACACGTTGCACTGTTTCGTCATCTGAAGAGCTGTACAACAATACGACCGGTGTCCAGGTACCCAGCTGGTCGGCCATCTGCCGCATTTTACGGAGTGTTTCGAGGCCATCCATCACCGGCATGTGGTAGTCCATCAAAACGGCGTCGTAGGTGCGCCCTTCCATGAGCAGCTGCAGTGCTTCAAAGCCGCTGCGGGCCATGTCTGTTTCAATTCCTTTCAGCAACAGCATCTGTTGCAGGATAGTACGGTTATGTTCATTGTCATCTGTCACCAGTATTTTTTTCACCGCTTCAATATGTTGCCAGGTCACCGGTGGTCCGTCGGCTGTTTCCACGGTTATTTCAAAAAAGAAGGTGCTTCCTTCGCCGGGGATGCTCTCCAGCTGCAGCCGGCTGTTCATCAATGCCAGCAGCTTGTTGGAGATGGTGAGGCCCAGCCCGGTACCACCATATCTTTTGGTGATGGATATATCTTCCTGGGAGAAGGCTTCGAATATTTTTTCCTGTCGTTCCTTGCGGATACCGATACCGGTGTCTGACACCTCGAAACGGAGCGTACGATAGAATGCTGCATTCGCCGGCGATACGGGATAGATCTTCAGGCCGACTTCTCCTTTCTCCGTAAATTTAACGGCGTTGGAAAGGAGGTTGACCAATATCTGTTTCAGCCGCAGCTGGTCGGTCCAGATAAACCGGGGCAGGTCTGCGGAAACGTCATAGATCATTTCCAGGCCTTTGCTCTGAGCCTGGAACTTCACCATATCGCTCACCTGGCTGCTGACTTCGAAGATGTCCTGTTTCTGGATATCCAGTTCCAGTTTGCCGGCCTCGATCTTCGAGAAGTCGAGGATATCGTTGATGATATTAAGGAGAGTGCTGGCGCTTTGGTTAACGATGGAAAGGTATTGATGCTGCACCTCGTTGAGCCGTGTTTTCAATACGAGGTCTGTAAACCCGATAATGCCGTTGAGCGGGGTCCTGATTTCGTGGCTCATGTTGGCGAGGAATTCCGATTTGGCCACACTGGCCTGTTCCGCCAGCTGTTTGGCTTGCTGCAGTTCTTCCTGGTGCATGGCGTTGGCCGTCACATCTTCTGTCAGGATGGTGATCCCGCCTATGCCGCCGTCGTGATGGAACCAGGGCCGTACCTCCCAGTGCAGGTGCTGATCATGTTCCCATCCCGGCGGCCGCCAGATGAATTCACCGTTCTTGTCCACTTTACCTGCCAGTGTGTCCCGGTAGATCTGTTTGAATCCTGCGGGGATATTGGGCAGCAGGTCATAGACCATTTTCCCGTAGAGCTGCTGGCCCTTCAGCTGGTTGTCTTCCTGCCACGCATTACTATAGGCAATAATACGAAGACGCTTGTCCAGCATCACCACCGCTGCGGGAGTATGTTTCACGAAAGCGGACAGTTTGGCTTTTTCGTCGAGCAGCAGTTGTTCTGCTTTTTTCCTGTCTGTGATATCGGTGGCGATATGAAGATAGCCGGTAAGCTCATTGTTCATATTGTGGATAGCGGAGATAACAAGCGAAACGTTCACCGCAGAGCCGCCTTTCCGGATGTAGGTCCACTCCTGTTGCGCGCCGGGGCGCTGATCAACTGCTTCCTTCGCAAATATGTCTACAAGGCCCACACCTTTAGCGGCAGCTCTTTCCGACAGTTCCGCCGGTTCATGGAATGAGACAGGTGTTTGTTTGCCGACCATTTCCCGGGAAGAATACCCCAGCAGGTTTTCCGCTCCCCTGTTAAACAACGTAATGGTCCCGTCCAAAGCTGTTGCAATGACGCTGACGTCTGTGGCCGATTGCAGGATATCCTCCAGCAGCTTGCGGGACCGCTGTATCTCTTCTTCCAGCCGTTTTTGCCGGTCGATGTCCTGGAAGGTGCCATACAACCGGACACACCTGCCGTCCCGGAATTCCGGGCTGCCGATAGAGCGGACCCATATATTTCTACCTTTGGCGGTAACGATTTCCAGTTCAACATCCCAGGGTTCATTGAATTCGATACCTCTGTTCACGGCATTCTCAATGACAGCGCGATAAGGTTCTTTGTAAAACGCCAGCGCCCCCTCCAGTGTCGGCACAAAGTCATCTCCTACTTCATGGATATGGCGCGTCACATCTGACCAATAAGGCAGTTGTTTTTCCAGGTCGAGATGCCAGAAGCCAATACGTGCTACGCTGTTGGTCTGCTCCAGCATCTCAGTGGTCCATTTCAGGTCTTTCTCCAGGGCATGACGCTCTGTAATATCCAGCGCATTAGCAATGATATAGGGATTTCCGTCGATAGAATATTCGAGTACATTATTATACAGCCAGATCCGTGTGCTGCCATCACGATGAAGGGTACGCATCAGGCCAGTCACCTGTTTTTCGCTTTCGATGGTGCCCAGGTATTCCTGAACACCTTCCCTGAAAGCCGGGGGTACAATCTCCCAGAGCATTCTGCCGATCAGCTCCGCAGGTTGATAACCGAGACTTTCAGCGCTGGCGCGGTTTACTGCCAGTAGTTTTCCATCGAGGTCATGCATGCACATCATGCCTCTGGAGTTATTAAAAAACACCCTGAACTGGTGTTCGCTTTCCTGCAGCTGGCGTTCCTGGCGGACTACCTGTGAGATATCCCTGCCCACCGCAAATATATGTCCGCTGGACACTTCGGGAGAAGCCATCCATTGCAGCCATACATATTCGCCGGCTGTTGTCCGCATCCGGTTGACAAAGTTGACCGTATCGATACCTTCGTTTAGCCCTTTCAGTTGTTCCCCGGAACTGTCCACATCTTCCGGGTGAATGATATCAAACACGGGGCGGCCCAGTATTTCCTCGGGTTTCCAGCCCAGCGCCCTGGAGAAGGCGGGGTTCACCATTTCAAAGGTACCGTTGCTGCCTACAAGGCAGAACAAATCATTGGACAATAGAAAAAACTTGCGGAAATGTTCCATTTCCTCGTTGCGTGCAGCAGCCGACTGGTTCAACATAGTAGGTGGTTAATGCCGTCAATTTACGAAAACTAAACACATTCCCCACCTACTTTCTGTGGATCAATTGTTCTTTAAGACAACGCGGTAGCGCGCCTTGCCTTGCTCCAGATGACGGATGGCTTCGTTCACCTGCACCATCGGAAATTCCTCCACGACAGGATAAATATTATGCCGCACGCAGAAGTCGAGCATTTTGCGCATCATGGCAGGGCCGCCGCCAGGGCTTCCCGCCACGGATTTCTGTCCTGCTATCATATCGAAGACAGGCACCGGAATCGGTTCCGGAATGATACCCACCGTATGCAGTTTACCTTTCGGCGCGAGGCATCCCAGGAACACCTGCCAGTCCAGCGGTACGTTCACCGTGCTTAAAATAAAATCCAGCTGGCCCTGTACTGTTTTCAGTTCCTCCGGATTCCTGGAATCGACCACACGGGATGCGCCCATCTGCAGAATTTCTTCGTACTTGGAAGGATTGGAACTAAAGGCCACCACCTCGCAGCCCCAGTGTTTCAGGAATTGCAACGCCAGGTGTCCGAGGCCGCCAATACCGATCACGCCCACCCGGTCGGTTGGTTTTACGCCTTCGATGATCAGGGGGTTGAAGACGGTCAGTCCGGCACACAGGAGCGGTCCGGCTTTCGCCATATCCATTTTCTCCGGGAGCGGTATGATCCAGGACCAGTGGCCCCGCACAATATCTGCAAAACCGCCATGGCGGCCCACTACCACCTGTTCCGCGGTAGCACATAACTGCTGGTTGCCTTCCAGGCAGTGCTGGCAATGCATACACGATTCGGAGAACCAGCTAAGGCCGACTTTATCGCCAGGCTTTACCCCCTTCACCAGGCTTCCGGTGCGGATAACTTCTCCCACTATTTCATGACCGGGTACCAGCGGGTATTGTGTAAAGCCCCAGTCGTTGTTGATCATACTCAGATCGGAATGACACAGGCCGCAATAGGCTACCCGGACGTCGACGTGTTCCGGACCGATTTCCGGTAATGCATATTCAAATTTTTCCAGTCTTTCGTGAGGCGCTTTGGCAGCGTAGCCCGTAACTTTCGTCATATAACAGCATTTTTTCAGCCTGTAAAATTATAGGGCTGACGGGTATGCTGTCTCACGCTTTCAAAGCAAAAAGTACAAAAATCAAAGGATGGACATGCGCACCTGTCCGGGGGGCTGCCCTGTCTGTTTTTTGAAGAAGTTGTAGAAGTAGTTGGGAGATTCGAAGCCCAGGCTATGGGCAATGGTGGCTACGGGCCAGTCGGTGTGGCGCAGCAGCGCTTTCGCCTCTGTCAGTATCCGTTCGGCAATGTGCATGGTCGTGGGTTTGCCTGTTACCTCCCGCACCGCATGGTTCAGGTGATTAACATGCACCGCCAGTGCTTTCGCATAGTCGCCGGCGGAGCGTAGTTCCAGCTGGCGCCCGGGAGCGTCGATCGGAAACTCCCGTTCCATGCGTTCAAAAAAGCCGGCGGTGATGCGTTCGGCCGCATTCTGCTGCCGGATACTGATGGTATGCGGTTTTATCTTCAGCGCTTCATGTATCAGCAGCTGCAGGTAGTTGCGCAGCAACTCATACTTATAGAGATAGTCTGACCGCATTTCTTCGAGCATCTGTTGAAAGATGCCACTGACGCGTTGTTCCTGTGCGGGGTCCAGGAAAAAAACGGGGCTGCTGCCGGCCTTGAAGAGCGGCGCCTGACGTATGCTTTCGCTCCGTTCCGCAGGCTGCAAAAAAGTCTTTTGGAACATGCAGAAAAAACCGGGTTGTTCAGCCGAAACCGGTTCCCAGCCGAAAGGGGTATGCGGGTTGAAGAATACCAGGGCGGGGCGGTCTATTAATATCTCCTGATCGTGCCAGCTCAACCTGCTCTGCCCCTGCAACAGGGAAACTTTGTAATAATCCCGCCGGTTGTAGATATGTGGCACCGTGCAATGGCCCCCGTTTTCGAAGACATTGAACAAACGGGCTCCTTCTCCGATGATGCCTCTGCTGTCATAAAACGCCGCGATGGTTTCCTGTTTTCCCATGATGTCAAAACTAAACAAATCAAAGAATAAAAACGTACCTTGAATCTTCTCAACACCCCTCATATGAAAACGTATCTATTAGCGATACTCTGTTGCTTTTTCCTGTCAGCCAACGCACAATCGGACCTGGCGCTTGCAGGCGCCCGCATCTATCCGTCGCCCGGAGCGCCGCCACTGGAAAATGGCGTGGTGCTGATCAAAGCCGGTAAGATCACGGCGGTTGGCAGTCAGCACCAGATAAAAATCCCTGCACACCTGCGGGTAGTGGATTGCAAAGGGCTGGTATTGATGGCCGGTTTCTGGAACTCTCATGTACATTTTATGAGTGCTGTATGGGAACATGCCGACAGCCTGCCGGCTGCACAGCTGACCCGTCAGATGACGGACATGCTTACCCGCTACGGCTTCACCTATGCTTTTGATCTGGCGACGCTCAATTTCCGTAATCTACGGGCGTTGCGGGACCGGCTACGGTCCGGCGAGGTAGACGGTCCTGCCCTGTTATCTGCCGGTGAGCCTTTCGTGCCACCGAACGGCAGCCCTTTTTACGTACACCCGATAAAACTGCCGGAGATCAGTACACCGGCAGCAGCAGTAGCTTACGTTCAGAAACAACTCGATGCCGGCGCCGATGCTGTCAAGATATGGTCAGCGTCGCCGGTGGGCAACAACAAAGTGGTGGCCATGCCGCTGGACATTGTAAAAGCCGCTACCAGTACAGCGCACAAGTATCACAAACCCGTTTTTGCGCATCCTACTTCCGATACCGGCTGGCGTGTAGCCGTTGCCGGTGGGGTGGACATCCTGGCCCATGTGGCGCCTGATGGCTACATCGGCTGGCAACAGGCCGATGTGGATTTACTGAAGCGACATCATGTCGCGGTGATCCCTACGCTGAAACTATACAAATGGGAACTGGAAAGAAACAAGGTAACCTCGCCGGAAGATCATCCGCTGGTGAAGACCGCCATAGAACAGATAGGCATGTACGCCAAAGCAGGCGGAGAGATCCTGTTCGGCACCGATGTAGGTTATATCTCCGATTTTGATACAGCAGATGAACTCCGTTTCCTGGGCGCTGCCGGGCTCACCTTTGATCAGATACTGACATCGCTGACCACGGCGCCGGCTAAACGTTTCGGCATGGCACAGCGTTGCGGGCGTGTTGCCAAAGGGCTCGATGCCGACCTGGTACTGCTGAAAGCCGATCCTCATGACGACGTGAAGAATTTTGCGGCGGTGGCATACACCATCCGCCAGGGAAAGATCATCTATGAGGCGAAAGAAGCTGTCAAATAAAAAAGAGGTTGTCTTATCTGTAACCCGTTGTATCGGCTGGTTTACCAGCTTCCTGCACTTCCACCAGGTAACGCCAGCAGTCAGGCTGCGAGCCGTCCACATCTGTAAAACCATATACCTTTGCCAGTTGCCCACTGGACAACGACTGGCCATTCCATCGCTGCTTACCATCGTCCGCCGCCAGCGCCGCCACCGCCCTGCCTACGTAACGGGGTGTTTCAGAGATAGCGAAATGGGGTTCTTTCTGAATGGCGTCCCGCCAGTTTTCTTCTTTCAGCTCAAATGCCTCCAGCATAATTTCAGAACGCATCCATCCTGGTGTGACCGCTACGGCGGAACAACCATGGGGCGCCAGGTCCTGTGCATGTGCCCAGGCCATTCTGATGGTGGCCGTTTTCGCCAGGTCATAAAACACATTGAGGCGGTAGTTGCGGTTGTTATATTCCGCCGTACCATCGGTCACTTCTACCAGCAGTCCGCCAGGACGTCGTATCATCAGCGCCAGTGCATAATGCGCCGTGATCAGATGGGTATCAACCGGCAGATGGAACAAGTGCAGGCCATTGCCCAGCGTGTGTTCCCATACCGGTTTTTTCCACTCCATAAGATTTTCCCCACCCCAGATGTCATTGACCAGGATATCCAGCCGACCCTGTTCGCGGTCGATACGTTGTATAAGTTGTTCCACCTGCGCCGGCACCAGGTGGTCCACCTGCACGGCGATACCCTGTCCGCCGGCTGCTGTTACCAGTTCTGCCGTATCTTCGATAGTTTCCGGACGTTTGTATTCCGATTGCTGCTGGCGTGTAGTCCTGCCTGTTACATAGACCGTGGCGCCTGCGGCGCCCAGTTCGACCGCAATGCCTCTGCCGGCGCCGCGCGTTCCACCGGCGACTAATGCCACTTTGCCGGCAAGGGGTTTCCTGTTTTCCATGAAAGCTTATTTTGTAAAAGGTTATTCAACGATATTGACCGTCGTGATACGGATGCTATAGGTTCACGCCGCAAGATAGTGAAATAACTTTTACCTGTATCTTTGAATTATCAAACCGTAACCATATATGAAAAACATGCCCGAAAGATTTACCTGGGCAGCTGATCTTGTAGCGCCCCTCCCGGCAGACCACGTTATTCAATCCGCCAAAAAACTTTAACATAATAAAACAAAGCGGTGTCCTCGTTTTTCCTTATTTTTTCAACTGAAAAACCACAAAAGAAAAATGAGAAAGAGCTTTGTTACCCTCAGCCTGTTATGCGCTACTGCCGTTGTTTCTGCCCAGGATAAACTTTACTATTTCCCCACGGCCGACAGCAGTAAAGTCGGTGTAAAAAATGACCAGGGAAAGATTATTGTTCCGGCGAAATTTTCCGGGGCCATCAACTATGCGTTCGACCAACCGATCACCGGCCCTACCATTGAGTTCCCCGATGTATCTGTTTCACCCAAAACACCTAAACTATGCCCTGCTGTTGCGGGTGGCGAAGTATATGACCGCACAGGCAGGTTCCTCTACTATCCGCTGTCTTATGACAACGGTCCAGATTACTGGGAAGAAGGACTGCGCCGTTATGTGGCCAATGGTAAAGTAGGATTCGCTGACAAAAGCGGGAACAAGGTCCTTCCGGCGAAATGGGACTTCGCCAGCCCTTTCAACTATGGCTACGCTGTTGTGTATGAAGGCGGCTGGGTGAAACATTACGATTCCGGCGGAGAACACTGGTGGATAGATGCTGTTTCGAAAAAATCTGTCTGTTATCTTATCAATAAAAAAGGAGAACGGGTAAACCCGCTTCCAGCCGGACAGGCAAAGGATTACAAATATGAAGGAGCTTATTATCCTTATCCGTTCCGCTACAGCGTAGGCGAACAACAGATCATCGACAGCCTGCAGCGGCTGGAGGTGATCAACGATATCCACCTGGTAAATGTTTATAACGACGCTCCGCGCAAAGACCTGCTGCTTCAGTTTGAAATAACGGAGCGGCCTACACGGGATTTCCCTTACTATACCGTGCAAGGTTTTTCCCGGCAGCAAAGGGAAGACAGGATACAGTTTATTGTAAGCCCGGATGGCAAAAACTACCGGTACCAGCCCTGGTCCGACGGTGAAGAACCGGTACCCCTACGGCAGTGGATCATAGAGGAACTAAAAACAGCCAAAGACTTTATGCAGGAACATACAGACACGCCTTTCCGGTTTGACGCTGATGCCCGGTTAAAGGAATGGGGACCGTCAAATTGATTCGACGGTGATCCCTTTCTCAGCCAGCCGTGCAGCAATTTCCGAAAGATTATCGGCGTGAAAAAGGTTCATCCGCTTCAGGTTGGGGAAATGTCTGATATCGTCAAAATTATTAATATTGAAGGTGTCATCTTCCCCATCCCAGAACCTCAATAACTGGCCGTAGATATTATCACCGCCATCCTGGGAGATCGCTGTAATTTCAGGCGCATATTTTTTGTCAATCTCCAACGCTTCAAAGTAGGCTGTCACTTCCGGTATGAACCCGTATCCTTCCTCTTCGATATCTATCTCACGGCCGGCGTAGTTCTCCACAAATTCATACAAATCAAAAGCTGGTTTCAGCAGTGCTTTGTTGTACATCAGTTCCTGTATCACTGCCAGTTTGAAGTTGAAGTCGGCAAACACCATCTTCTCCGCTGCCACCGGCGGATGTTTGTACTTATCGGAATAGGCTTTGGGCGCCGGCGGCTCGTACAGGCCGATGCTAAAACTCTTCATGATACCGTCTTCCACATCTACGTATACATCGAATTTACCAACAGTGAGCGTTCCTCCCTCATCCCTCTTATTTACCTTCCTGGCCGACTGTCTATGTTTATCAAAATAGGCCCGGTAGTCCAGTCCGTTGATCGTAAAGACGCCGGTAAAAACCATAGCAGGAGAGAAATCCATATCATCGGTAATATAATCGAGATGGAGGTCTTCCGCTACAGCCCCGTTTTTGGAATAAGCCAGCAGACCGAGAGCGTCCCAGGTATAGATGTGGTTGTATTTTTTAGATACGTGCCGGGCTTCTCCCAACAAGGTTTTCAGCTGTTGAATATCCAGAGGGAACGACATCTCCACGCCGTTCAGGGTGAAGCTGTTATTGGTGATGGTGATTTGCATAGATGCAGTTTTTCCTGTTAACAAACAGGGCGAATATCGCATTTTTTCGTATACCGGCAAACGTTATCAGCGTTTTAACTCACTGGGCAGATAGCCGAAATACTTTTTAAATGCTGCCGTATTTTCAGGATGGCGGCGGAAACTTATCCGGAAAGCAGGCATGCAAAGGAACAGTTAATAAAACAGCAACGATGAAGCATTTGCTTCATCGTTGCTGTTTTAGGGGAACAGGATGGGTTGGTTATTCTGTTTTCAGTGATTTGACCGGGTTCATCAAAGCCGCTCTGACAGACTGGTAGCTCACCGTCAGCAAGGCGATGATCAGGGCCAGCAGACCGGCTAATGCCAGCATCCACCATTGTATTTGTATACGGTAGACAAAGTCTTCCAGCCACCGGTCCATGATATACCAGGCTACCGGCATGGCGATGATAAAACCAAAGAGCACCAGTTTGATGTAATCTTTGCTCAGCAGCCCTACAATATTCACCACCGTAGCTCCCAGCACTTTCCGCACGCCGATTTCCTTACGGCGCTGCTCCGTGGTATATGCCGCCAGTCCGAAAAGACCGAGGGAAGCGATTAGGATGGCCAGGATAGTAAAGCCGCCAAACATTTTACCCAGGCGGGTATCTTTTTTATACAGCTGATCGAATTTATCATCGAGGAACTGGTATTCGAAGGGGTAACGGGTGTATCGTTTCACCGCCTGTCCGAAGAGCGCAAGGGTGCCCTGCAGGTCTTCCGGCCGTATCCGTGCGGAGATGTAGCCCGAAGGGGTTGGATCAAGTGTCAGCACCAGCGGGCCAGATATGTGGTGGATAGAATTGAAATGAAAATCCCGTACCACCCCGATGACCGTTCTTCTTCCGTGACCATCAGAATAATCGAAAGGTTTTCCGATGGCCTCTTCCGGCGTCCAGCCGACGGCTTTGGCCGCTGTTTCGTTGATAACGGCCAGTGGGGCGCCGAGCGTATCGGCGCCAAAGTCGCGGGAGAACCCGCGCCCGGCCACGATGCTAAGGCCATAAACATCCGGAAAATCATAGTCAATCGTCGTTGTGCGGGTAGACAGTCTTTCTCCGTTGCTGCCGGGCCAGTTCGTCATGCTCTGATTGGTATGAAAATCGGTCGGGAGGTATTGGGAATAACTCATGGCCAAAATACCGGGGTGATTGAGCAGTTCTTTGCGGAGCGTGCTGTAATGGCTGCTTAGCGCTTCGTCGTTTACCCTTATGGCAAGCACATGTTCGCGGTTGTATCCCAGGTTTTGACGCTGCACCAGCTGCATCTGCCGGTAGATAATAAAGCTGCCGGCCACCAGGATAATGGACACGGCGTACTGTCCTACGATCAGTACCCGTTGCAGCGAGAAGCTGCCGGCGCGGACACTCTTTTTGCCTTTGAGCACCTGTGCCGGACGAAGGGCCGTCATCAGGAAGGCGGGGTAACTGCCGGACAGAAGGCTGACCAGCATTACGAGCAGCAACAAGCCGGGCAGCAGGAAGGGATTGCCGAAATAGTCCATGCGGAGAGAGCGGTCCATCAGCTGGCTAAAAAACGGCAGCAACAGGTGTACCAGTCCCAATGCCAGTACCAGCGCCAGTGTTGTCATGATCAGCGATTCTCCCAGGAACTGGGCCATCAGCTGGCCACGCATGGCCCCCGCCACTTTGCGCATCCCTATTTCCTGGGCCCTGCGGGCGGAACGGGCCACGGCCAGGTTGGTATAGTTTACGCAGGCCAGCAGCAGGATGACAAAGCCGATGACCAGAAAAAGGTACACGTATTTATCACTGCCGCTTTTTTCAAAGTCCAGCGTATCAAGGTGTTGCGAGCGCAGATGGATGTCGTTAAGCGGTTGCAGCAGGAACCGGAGACGGTCCTCCGGCCGCCAGCGGGACAGGTTTTCATCAATGTAGGCATGCAGTCTTTGCTCCAGTTGCGGCGCCGAGGCCGGGTTATCCAACAGGGCGTACGTATAGACGCCATTGTTCATCCAGGGCTCTTTCACCGAACAGTCCACATAGTGAGGATCGGCGGTAATGGGGAGGATGTACTGAAACTGCAGGTGCGATGCTGCGGGAACATCCGCCATAATACCGGTGACCGTGTGCGGCTGGTTTCCCTGGTACAGGATAGTTTTTCCCATAGGGTCTTCTTCACCGAATATCCTGCGTGCCATAGATGCTGTTAAAACAATGCCGCCGGGCGTTTTAAGCGCTGTTTCACGGTCGCCTTCCAGGAAAGGGAAGCTGAAAAGACGGAGGAAGGTGGTGTCGGCGAAAATACCCTGTTCTTTAAAATACTTGTCACCCACATTTAACAGCGGGTTGAAGGTTTGCTCTACGGTAGTGGCCGCCTTTATTTCCGGAAACTCCCGCACCAATGCGCCGGCCAGCGCCGGAGAAGTGGTGGACCAGTAAGACTGCCCTTTGGAAACAGGGCGTTGCTGTATTACCCGGAATATACCGTCCGCGTTCGTATTAAAACGGTCGAACGACCATTCATGCTGTACAAACAGCAGGATCAGGATAAAACAGGCCAGCCCTGTGGCCAGTCCGAATATGTTAATAAAGGAATATCCCGGGTTGCGTAACAGGTTACGCCAGGCGATCTTGAAATAATTCCTCAGCATGACATCGATATTTTTGACTCCCCGTGCAACAAGAATGCTGCCGCTTCCTGAAAATACGCTATTACAGGCAATTTCAGGCGTTTTTCGTCTCGCAGGCCCGTCCACATATGAACGGCGGTTGTCCGGAAGCGGACAACGAAACCAGGTATATCCGGTCAGCCGGCTGAAAAATATTATAGACAATATTGTCTATAATGAAAATAATTTTACATTTGATGTTATGGCGAGACCAGGAAATCCAAAAGAGAAATTGTTGTCTACCGCTGCGCGGTTGTTCTACAAACAGGGGTACCAGGCCACCGGCATCAACCAGCTGCTGGACGAGGCCGGCGTGGCAAAGGCCAGTCTGTACACGCATTTCGGTTCCCGGGAAGCGTTAGCGCTGGCCTATCTGAAAGAGGCGCGGGCTACGTGGTTCCGGGCATTTATTGCGGTGGTGGAAAAAGAAAAGAAACCGGCCGCGCGGTTGCTGGCAATTTTTAGTTTCCTGGAAGCCAGTCTTCCGGCCAACGACTTCCGCGGATGCCGCTTTATCAATATGCAGGCGGAGCTGGCAGGTGAAAGTCCGCTGCTGCAGGCACAGATCAAAGCGCATAAACAGCAGCTGCGGCAATATGTCCGCCAGCTGGCAACAGATGCCGGGAAAGCACCACTGACCGGTGATACCGCCTATCTTTTGTTTGAAAGCGCTATTGTGGAGAGTATGGTCCACCGCGATCTCTGGCCGGTTAAAACAGCTGTTAAACAAGTAAAACAATTATTATCAGTATAAATTTTTTACCCATAACGGACAAGTTTGTCTATCATTATTTTTAAGCGATGAAAAACGCCTATCATACCCTATTGCTTGATCACCCGTTTGAGACTGTTACAGCAGCTGCCAAAACAGCGATCACGGACAACGGCTGGTTGTTGCTGCATGAAATCAATCCGCGGCAGATACTCGCAGGCCATGGATACCACGTTCCCAACGCGCGGCAGTTGTTTTTCTTTCACCCCTCCTATCTCTATGCCCTGTGGCAGCAGGATGCCGCCGCCGTGACAGAAGCGCCGCTAAAACTGCTGATACAGGAGATGTCACCGCAGCAGACCTGTATCCGTTACATCAATATCGATCATCACTTTCAGGGATACACGGAGAACATCAGCCCGATCGTATCCTCCATCCGGGAGCAACAGGCAAGGGTACTCGCACAGGTGCAGGCCACATTTTCCTCCTGACCGGACTACGCTTCTTCTTTACATCGGACTACAGGAACGGACCTATTTATCCGTATACTTGCAGGGAAAAGTATGCACCATGAAACCATTAGACCCAACTGCCTATCCTCTACTGGCGGAGGCGCTGAAGTCCGCGCCTATCAATACATTGTTCGCCCGGGCCGTATTGGAAGGAAAAGTTAACGGTAAAGTATATACGGATAATCCGTCCCATCCCGGCGCTTATTACATTGTACATCCCTATGGCATGTCGTTACTATGGGGAGACAGCAACGACGGGGCGTTTCACCGCGAGATCAGGGACTACGCTTTTAATGCCGGGGGACAACGACAAAGTGATGAATGGCTGCAGGCATTCCCTGCCAGCTGGGACCCGGTGCTGGACCAGCTTTTCTCCGAAAAGCCCCAACAGGTGGAAGTAGACAGCCGGCTCAATTTTACATTCAACGCAGACACCTACCTTGCACAACGCAAAGCTGTGCCTGCAGATGCTCCTGTACAGATCACGACCGTTACCCGCGAAGCTTTCAACGGTATGACCGGCACCGTTATTCCTGCTTCTTTCTGGAATAATGCCGACGAATTTGTCAGCCGTAGTATCGGCTATAGTGTGTATTATGACCAGGCGCTCGCAGCTATTGCTTTTGCCGCTTTTATAGATACCGCAGTATTGGAAATAGGCATCGAAACCTGTGCCCCCTATCGTGGCAAGGGACTGGCTTATCACTCCTGCGCCGCACTGATTGACTATTGCCTGGAGAAAGGCCTGGAGCCGATATGGGCCTGCCGGGGTAGTAACACAGGCTCGCGCAAACTGGCACAGCAACTGGGATTTGAAATATCAAAAGAACTACCGTTTTATAAGCTGCGGGTATAATTCGTCTCAAAAATGATGGTCCGCCACTAAAAGTGATTACCTTGGCTGACAAGTTTCAAAAAAACCTTTCTTTATAAAATTCAGTCCGGTTGTGCCTTTTTCGAAAAAATTAGTACATTTGGCCTAAATTTATATTTTATGAAAGCGATCATCATCGGTGGCGGCATAGGCGGCCTCACGACTGCCATTGCCTTACAGCAACGGGGTTGGCATTACGAGGTATATGAAGCGGCGCCAGAATACAAAGCAGTCGGCGCCGGCCTGTTACTGGGCGCCAACGCCATGAAAGTATATCAGCGGCTGGGCATAGCAGACGACCTGGCCCGCCGGGGCGGACACCTGGAAAAGGTGTATATCAAAGATTACAAAGGAAATATTTTACAACAGATCGACAACAACCTGCTGGAACAACAATACGGTTGCCGCAGCCTGCCTATACACCGGGCCACTTTACAGGCTGCGCTGCTGGAGCAGCTGCAACAGCCGGTCAGCACCGGTAAAAAATGTATTGCCGTCACGGAAGCTCCGGATAGTGTGATTGCGTGCTTTGACGACGGAAGCGAAGCTAAAGGAGATATCCTGATCGCGGCGGACGGCATCAGATCTGCGGTACGGGAATATTATATCGGCAGCCAGGGTTATCGTTACTCCGGGCAGACCTGCTGGCGTGCCACCATTAACATGGACCTGCCCGCGGCAGAGCAGCTGAATTCCGCTGAAGTATGGGGCAAAGGCAATGGTGTAAGAGCTTCGTTTATGCATGTAGGTGGTAACGAAGTGTACTTCTGGTTTACCAAAAAGCTACCGGAAAACACCCCCTTCACCGGAGAAGAAGCATTGGCGCTGATCCGGCGGGACCTGGCGGATTTCAGCGGCCATATGCAGGAAGTCACAGCACATCTTACCCCTTCTCTCCTGATACATTCCGATCTTTACGATCTGGCGCCGATCCGCAAATGGCATAAAGGACGGGTAGTATTACTGGGCGATGCGGCGCATGCCACCACGCCCAATCTGGGACAAGGCGCCAGCCAGGCTATTGAGGATGCCTATGTGCTGGCAGACTGCCTGTCTTCCCATCCTGACCATGAAGCCGCCTTCCGGCACTATGCCGCCAAACGGCTGGCACGCACCCATAAGATCGTCCGGATATCCTGGCAGCTGGCGCAGGTTACCAACTGGAAAGGCGCCTGCGCGGTGGGTATCCGCAATTTCCTTTTACGCAGCGTTCCCACCGGCGTCGCTAAACGGCAGTTGGATTTTATCTATAACATTGACCTGTAAGTTATCTATTCCCGGTACAGCGCGCGGAGAATGTCATCCCCTATTTTCTCCATATTGCCGGTGTCGGTATTGCATAGCAGGATGATGGTGTTGTGATCTTCCACACACCGCAGCAAACTGCTGTTAAAGCCATTAATATTTCCTCTTCTTTCGATCACTTTGACCGCTTTGCCCTGCCTGATGCCGGGAACGGAATTGATATAACTGCCCAATGCCGGATATCCCCGGGAATACTTGTTATATCCCAGTTCCGTAGCCGGCGTGTACATCACTGCCAGTGCCGCCGGACTTAGTAACTTGTGCCCATACAGCGCCTCATCGAGCTTTAAAAGCTCCAGTGCCGTGGCATACAGCGAACCGGCGGTAGCATAGTTTTCAAAGTAAGGTGTTTCATCATTGAAGAGCGTGTCCTGTGCGGTACCGGTACCGAAAGTATAGTTGTGATACCCGTATGCCAGCCGTGGGATAATATCCTGTTGTACTACAACACCGGTATTGGCTAGTTGCAAAGGGGCCAGGACCTTTTCTTTCAATACCTGCTCCCAATGCTTACCGGTAACCTTTTCTATTACCGCGCCTAACAGTATATAATCTACGTTGTTATAACGGAAACGGCTACCCGGTTCAAACAACGTTGAGTCTTTGACGTTCTTCCGGATGAAGTTCGCCGGACGCGGCGTCGAACGGGCATAGTAGTCAGCCACCTTATCCCCGGGCAGACCGGAACTGTGCAGCAGCAATTGTTGCAGGGTTATCTTTTTTCCTGCGACCGGCAGTAGCTCTGGCAAATACGCCGATACCGGCTGATGAATATCCAGCTTCTTTTCCTCCTGCAGCTGCATCACCAGAACAGCCGTATATAGTTTAGTGATGGAAGCGATGGGAAACCGTGTATCCGGTCCGATTGGGATGTTAAACTGGCGGTTGGCATATCCGAAATGCCCCTGATACACCACCTTGCCCTTGCGGGCCACCAGTATGGTTCCATCCAGTTGCCCTTTCCGGTGATAGTCTTTCAGCAGGCTATCGAGGCGGGATGACAGTGATTGGGCGTTTACCGCCCATGACAGCAGTAGCAATAGTGACAGGATACAGGGACGCATTTTTTATACTGAATATATCCAGAAAATACCGCAGAACAGGGATTATTTCAGACAAGGAAACTTCATCATTAAGCCTATCGCCATGTCATGAGGTCATCACAGTTTTCCTGCAGCATGTCGCTCCCTTTCACCTTCAGCTGTATGACCCGGCTGTCCGCTCCGTCCGTTACATTATACTGCTGACCGTCCGCCGGGATGATCGTTAAATTCCAGTTTTGTATGGCGTTATTTTCTCCGTCATAGTTGGTGCCCGGCAGCAGGTATTTTCCATCCGGAGAGAACACCGGGTATCCTTCTTCTTCGTTACTGGTGGTGACCTGTACCCTGTTGCTGCCATCCGTATTCATCATCCAGATATGTTTCCCTCCGGCAAACGCCAGCCGTTGGCCATCATGACTGGCCGCGAGGTGATTCCGGTCGCTGAAATCATCTGTGTCACCACATCGCCCCAGGTGTATACCCTACTCCACATAAAAAGCTTTGGGATACCCCTCCGGGTAATGCTCCAGCGTAAAAAACTCATCAAAAGCCGCCGGATCGGTATCTTCGTAATATTGATTAATGATCTGCAAAAAAGCTTCCAGTCCGGGTGCTATCACCTTCCGTTCGCCGTCGTCGTGCCAGAACTTCAGCAGTTGTCCCTGCTTACCGGTGAAAACGCCGCCGGTATCGTAACAGATATAATCGCCACCGCCATTATGAAAAAGTGGTATCCAGGCAGCATGCCACCAGTTTTCTATCTCAAAATCATATCCTATCATACCTGTCAGCTCTTTGGCGATCTCCAGCGCTTCCTGCAAAGGCAGGAATGTCGAATTATTGACAAACGCCTCGTAATAATCATCCCGCTGGCCGTTTTTCCATTGATACAAGGTTTTTACATCGGCAGGCAAAGCGATGCCGTAACTCTTTTCCAATGCGGCAATAGCATCTTCTGTCAACGGAGCGTTCAGGTTGGCGTAAAGCTCCGGTCTTAATTGCGAAAGGTGCTGGTCCAGTGTGGCTAACGTATTTTGCATGGTATGACTATTTAATTAGCATCAAATCTTTTATCATTTTTTCTTTTCCAGTTCCTCTATCAAATCTACAAATACTTTGGTATCAGGCATCAATGCATTACACCGCCTGGCCCACAACAGGGCATCTGCCAATGCTTGTTTCTCCGACGACGGTAATTGTGCAAAAGCATGGGCTGCCGTATACAGCAGATCACTGATTTCTCTCGAATAAATCCGGGTGGCGATTTTCCGTTCTTCTGCAAAGCCCGGCATTTTAGTGCTGTCTTTCTCACCGCTCAAAAATGGCTGTATGATTTTATCATACCGTCGTTTGTCTTCCTGGCGGATGGAATCCATGGAAACGCCGAAAGGGCGCTCCGCCATCCTGTAACCTGCTTTTTTCAGCAGGCTGTAATCCCTGACCAGTGCGCTATAGAGGAGGTCGAGGCGGTTCAGGAACGCCTGCTGGCCGGCATTAAGGCCATACAACCGCTTTCCGAACGTGAGCAATGCGTTATACTCAACCAGCCGCCGCTCTGTGAAGGCTACACCGGCGCTCTTTCTGATCAGTTTCTCAAAAAGGCGGTCACCCACCTGTACTTTGGAGGCGTCGCTCATAAGATGATAGTGGTCCATGAGGTAGATCAGTGCTGCAGAACGCGCGCCGTTGATCTGACGGGCCAAAAACAGCAACGTGCTATCATCCTTCAATACCGGCAAGGGAATAGTGGTAAAATAGGCATCCAGCACTTCGCTGTTGTCCAGGTCGGCGGCTGCCAGGCTGCGGAGGTACTGTTTGAGAAATTCAGGTTCCCGGTTTCCTTCCTTGAAGATCTTTTCAAGATTACCAGGATTGTTTTTGTCAGCCCCCGCCCGTACCGCAGCATCCGCCAGTTGGATAAAGGGAGCCTTCTCTCTTTCGCCGACTGCCTTATGTACCAGGTAGCCATCACTGTTCAGGAACAGAAACGTCGGATAGGCGCCCACGTTATACTTCCGGGCCAGCGTCACGCCTTCCCCCTTCTCCGCGTCCAGTTTATAGGCAATGAAGGGCGCCTCATATTTCTGTGCCACCCTCCGATCCGTAAACACCTCCCTGTCCATGTATTTGCAGGGACCGCACCATTCCGTATACACATCAACAAAGATCATCTTGTCTTGTTGTCGGGCTTCCTTCAATAGTTCTTTCCAGGAGCCTTTAAAAAACGGGATGCCGGTTTGTGCAAAGACAGAGGAACAGACGAGGACGAGAAAACAAAAGAAGGCCAGCTTTTTCATTGTAAACGAGTAACGGGTGGTGGAATCGCAGGTAAAATATAGAAAAAAACGGGAGGAAACATCAATCTATAAAATAGGTGCTAACGGCGGACGGCGTCTCCCGCGGAAGGTCCGCCTGCTCGAATACGGAATATTCAATCGTTTTGCAAATACTGTTCAGCGGCAGGTCATTTTCTTCTTCCCCGAATGGTTCAGCAATCTCCTGCACAATAGCATCAAGGGCAATAAATGTATAGCTGATCAGCAGCACAATCAGTGGCATCATCCATCCCAGGCTGTCTACCAGTCCGAAAGGCAGCCAGAAACAGTAGAAGTAAACCGTCCGGTGCAGTAAAACGCTATAGGCGAATGGTAAAGGCGTATTGGAAATTCTTTCACAGCCACCGACTACCTGTGAGAGCAGGTTCAACTGACGGTCAAGCGTACTGAGGGTGATAGTGTCTATTCTTTGCTGCTGATGTTGTTCGCCGATCCATGCGCCCATCATGTCGAGGATGGCCACCGGCTTATACTTCTTTTCCCGGAGATCATTGTATTGTTTTTCAGTCAGCAGCCTTGAAAGTTGTGTAGTATCGGATTTGCCGCGCAACTGGTCATTCAGGGCCCATGCAAAAGCAGCGATCATCCTGATAAAGCCGGCTTTATTTTCTCCGGCCCGTGGTGAGGTATCCTTCACCAGCGTCAGTATCTGCCTGGTCAATGACCGTGATTCTATGACCAGCGATCCCCACAGCTTGCGGCCCTCCCACCAGCGGTCGTAGCTGGCCGTGTTGCAGAATCCCATAAAGATGGCCAGCGCCAGGCCGATCAGTGTAAATATGGTAGGGTTGAGATGGACTTTATAATCATAGATGGTACCATTGAAATAGAGGATCATCAGGGAGAACACAGCGATGATCGTTAGCTGGGGCACAATCTTTTTCAATACCGACCCGTGCCAGATAAACAACATTCTAAACCAGTGGGTGCGTTGCCTTGTGATCATGCAAGCTGCTTATTTTGCGATTAAAGCTAATCATTAGTTTTCGATTAGCGGTGATCTGTTTTGTTAGCGTCACCAGCACTTTCCAAAACCGCAGCGCCATACGTTACAACTGCGGAGAATAATCCTGAAATTTAGTATATTAGAAGCAGGACACGGTAAACCGTGTCGCAGCGTGGTGTGTATCCATATCGACAGATGATTCCTTTTCCGACAGCCCGCATAAAGAATAGTTTTTAACTATCAGATTATAGAACTAATTGATTTTTCCTATATCCCTAATGCCTTTACTTTTACCGGACCGCATCTGAAAAGGTGCAAGCACATATTCCTTCCATACCAAAATTGAAACAAATGGAAAAAGAAGTAAAAGACATCAGTAAATGCCCATTTCATAATGGCACAATGAAGCATAATGTTGGCGGTGGCGGCACCAGGAACCCTGACTGGTGGCCCAACCAGTTGAAAGTTAGTCTGCTCCGTCAAAATTCGTCTTTATCAGATCCGATGGATAAAGATTTCAACTATGCCGAAGCATTCAAAACCCTGGACCTGGAAGCCGTAAAAAAAGATCTTCATGCGCTGATGACCGATTCTCAGGATTGGTGGCCGGCAGATTTCGGTCACTATGGTCCATTGTTCATTCGTATGGCCTGGCATAGTGCCGGCACCTATCGCGTAGGTGATGGCCGAGGCGGCGCAGGGTCCGGACAGCAGCGGTTTGCACCACTGAACAGCTGGCCCGACAATGTAAGCCTGGACAAAGCACGCAGGCTGCTGTGGCCCATTAAACAGAAATATGGTAAAAAGCTCTCCTGGGCCGACCTGCTGATCCTTACCGGCAATGTTGCGCTGGAGTCCATGGGCTTTAAAACATTCGGTTTTGCCGGCGGCCGCGAAGATGCCTGGGAACCAGATGAATCCGTATACTGGGGCGCAGAAACCACCTGGCTGGGCGGTGATCTCCGTTATGCGCATGGTTCCCCGGGCGTGGCGGAAAACCACGGCGTAACGGTGACAGATGAAGACGCAGACGGCGACGTCCACTCGCGTAACCTGGAAAAACCGCTGGCGGCCGTTCAGATGGGGCTTATCTATGTAAATCCCGAAGGTCCGGACGGCAACCCCGACCCTATCGCTGCGGCTAAAGATATCCGTGACACCTTCGGCCGTATGGCCATGAACGACGAAGAAACCGTTGCCCTCATCGCAGGAGGTCACAGCTTCGGTAAAACCCACGGCGCCGCCCCTTCCACCCATGTAGGCAAAGAGCCGGAAGCGGCGGATATGGAGCTGCAGGGACTTGGCTGGGCCAACAGCCACGGTACCGGCAAAGGCGCCGACACCATCACGAGCGGCCTGGAAGTTATCTGGACGAAAACACCCACACAATGGAGCAATAACTTCCTCGAAAACCTGTTCGCCTTCGAATGGCAGCTGACCAAAAGTCCGGCCGGCGCACACCAGTGGGTAGCTAAAAATGCCGACAGCATCATCCCCGATGCCTATGATGGCAACAAAAAGCACCTCCCCACGATGCTCACCACTGACTTGTCCCTGCGTTTTGATCCGATATATGAAAAGATCTCCAGACGTTTCCTCGAACACCCGGACGAATTTGCAGACGCTTTTGCAAGAGCCTGGTTTAAACTGACACACCGCGACATGGGCCCGCGCAGCCGCTATCTTGGCGCTGATGTGCCGGCTGAAGTCCTGCTCTGGCAGGACCCCATCCCGGAAGTAGATCATCCGCTGATCGATGAAAGTGACATTACCGCATTAAAATCTAAAATACTGGACTCCGGCCTGACCGTGTCTGAACTGGTATCCACTGCATGGGCCTCCGCCTCCACTTTCCGCGGCTCCGACAAACGCGGCGGCGCCAACGGCGCCCGTATCCGGTTGGCCCCCCAGAAATACTGGCAGGTCAAC
This sequence comes from Chitinophaga eiseniae, assembly GCF_900167135.1. Classification (GTDB taxonomy): domain Bacteria; phylum Bacteroidota; class Bacteroidia; order Chitinophagales; family Chitinophagaceae; genus Chitinophaga; species Chitinophaga eiseniae. The sequence goes on from NZ_FUWZ01000006.1 coordinate 396,734, forward strand.
AATCCTTCTCAACTGGAAAAAGTACTAAGCGAGCTGGAAGCTATTCAGAAAGAATTTAACGGCACGAAGAAAGTCTCCCTGGCTGACCTCATTGTACTGGCCGGTGCCGCAGGCATTGAAAAAGCCGCCAAAGACGCAGGGCACAATATCACCGTGCCGTTTACGCCCGGCCGTATGGATGCCTCCCAGGACCAGACCGATGTGGAGTCTGTTGGCTTCCTGGAACCGCTGGCAGACGGTTTCCGAAACTACCGCAAGGCTAAAATCCCGGTATCCACAGAAGAGCTGCTGATCGACAAAGCGCAGTTACTGACACTCACCGCTCCCGAGTTAACAGTCTTGCTAGGTGGCCTGCGTGTACTTGAAACCAATTTCGACGGTTCCAGACACGGTGTCTTCACTAACCGGCCGGGTCAGCTGACGAACGACTTCTTCGTTAACCTGCTCGATATGAGGACCGCCTGGAAAGCAACCGGCCCTGATAAAGAAATCTACGAGGGCAGCGACCGCAGCACGGGGGAAGTAAAATGGACAGGTACCCGCGCCGACCTGGTATTTGGCGCCAACGCAGAACTGCGCTGCGTGGCCGAAGTATATGCCAGCGCAGACGGGCAGCAGAAATTTGTGACTGACTTCGTGGCGGCGTGGAATAAAGTGATGAACCTGGACCGCTTCGATTTGCACCGTTAATGGTATGGAATAAAGGAAACAAAACAGCCTCCCTGACGGAGGCTGTTTTGTTTTAGTCATTTAATCCTTTTCCATCAAGAATATGTTCCATGTATTTTTCGATCCTGGACATCCGTGTTTTGGCTTGTTTGGCAGCCGAGAAATAAAGCAGATACCCCCTTTGCCGTCCCGGTGTTAACGCCTCAAATGCTTTTTTCAGGGCCGGTAATTTATCCAGTTTTTGCCGGAACTCATCCGGCATATTAAATTCTTCTGTCTTTTTATACTGCACCTGGTAACCTGCTTTTTCTATTTCGATGGCTTCAAATACGTAAGCTTTCAGCATACGTGTCATTTTTACAATCTCCTTTACGTTCGTAAAACGGATCTGGCGGGTGGCTTGCACATTCTCTGACTGTATCACGAGGATGCCTTCCGGATCGGCCATCAATGCGCCTTTAAAGAACAACAACGCACAATACTCCTTAAATCCGTGCATCAGCACCACGTTTGTGCCGTTATAGGTGTAACAGGGAACCCCCCATTTTAATTCTTCTGTCAACTGACAATCGAGTAGTATATCTCTCAGTTTTTCAAACTCCTCACGCCATGTTTCGGAACGCTCCATGAATGCATCTACTTTTTCCGCACCGGTTTTTGCCATAGAAATATAGTTTTGGGCTGAATTGTTATTTGGTTGTCGTATTGGTTTTCGGCTGCAATATATACCGTATTCATTAATTTATCATGCTCCCTGTTTCTTCATCGGGTTTACGTTTGTAATTTTTCCGGCAAGTATTATCTTTATTCAACGTCATGTGCGCCGTCTCCGGCGAATCTTACAAAGTGCTATCCACGACAAACATATCTTTATTAAACGAATGCTATGGAAAAAATCACGCCGCAGGATACACGTTATGCTGATCTCGCAGAAAAACGATTCAACAAACGTTTTGCCGGAAAACCCGAATACATTGTATTGCCTGCATCTACTGACGAAGTAAAAGCGGCCGTACAGGAGGCGGTCAGCAGCGGGCGCAGGCTCGTGGTACGCAGTGGCGGCCACTGCCTGGAAGGCTTTGTAACAGATCCTGCCGTGCAGGTATTGCTGGACCTCTCGATGATGACCCATATTTATTACGACGCCGAACGGGCTGCTTTTGCCGTAGAGGCCGGAGCCACCGTGGGAGAAATGTACAGGAAACTTTTTCTTGGCTGGGGCTTGGTGTTACCTGCGGGCGAACACCCCGGCATTGGCGTAGGCGGGCATGTGCTGGGCGGCGCCTTTGGTTTTCTCTGCCGGGAATACGGGCTGGCAGCAGATTATCTTTATGCAGTAGAAATCGTAACGGTCGATGCTTCCGGGAAAGCGCACGCGATTATTGCCACGCGGGAAACGGATGATCCCAACCGGGAGCTCTGGTGGGCGCATACCGGCGGCGGAGGAGGTAATTTCGGAATTGTCACCCGCTACTGGCTGCGAGCGACAACTGCTACTGGCAACGACCCTTACACCGCATTGCCCAAAGCACCATCATCCGTAACTACTTTCCGGGTGTCGTGGGACTGGCAGCAGTTGGATGAAAGTGCATTTAACCGGCTGACGAAGAACTTCGGCACGTGGTGCCTGGAAAACAGTCACCCCGACTCCCCTAGCCTACCTTTATTCAGCATACTATTTCTCAACCACCGGAATATTGGCCGGGTGGATATCAAAGGACTGGCTACCGGCGTCCATGCCCGCCAGCTGATAGACCTTCATCTGGCCGATGTGGCGGTACCGGTGGGCGTCCCTTATTCGCTGCAGATAGGAGAAACGCCCTGGTTGCGCTTTGCGCTCAACCCGTTCCCCGAACTGTTTCAGCCGGGCCTGGACAACATACAATCCAAAGTGAAAGACGCCTGGTTCCGCCAACCGCTGACAGACAGCCAGATGGCAACTGCCTACCGGTATCTCCATGCAGCCGTCCCCATCGGCGGCGGCCTGGGCATGGCCACCTACGGCGGTAAAGTCAACTCCATTGCCGCAGATGCTACCGCCACCGCCCAGCGGACTTGTATTATGGACGTGGCCTGCAACACAGGATGGATAGATCCCAAAAGCGCAGCCGTTAGCCTGGAATGGGTCCGGCATTTTTACAGAGACCTTTTTCCCGGTACCGGTGGCGTACCCGTGCCGAACGAACAAACCGACGGAGCTATGATCAATCATCCGGACACCGACCTGGCCGATGCCGCATGGAACCTGTCCGGCACACCGTGGCATACGCTCTACTATAAAGACAACTATCCGCGGCTGCAACAGGTGAAAGCCAAATGGGACCCACTGAATATCTTTCATCACGCATTATCCATACAGGCAGCCCTATAATAGCGAAGCGGCGCACAGACGTGCACCGCTTCGCTTGTTTGCTTGTTTTGCTATTTATTGTAACAATTATGAATCAGCCAAACCGCTGAAGTAAACCAATTACTGACCTTTGTAAGTGAATTGTTTGTCATGACGTGTTCCTGCTGCAACAGAAACATTCTGTGCATTTGTCTGCACCGTTCCGTTGATTTCTGCCTTATAACTTAAAATAATCGGCGCACCTTCCCTATTGCTTACTGCTACACTTAAACTGCCGAAATCGAATGGTTTGACCGTTTCAAAAACATATGTCTTCGTAGCCCCCAGGAACTTCGTATCATCCACGTGAACGTCATCTGCATTCCCCTGGTCTGCGCCGTTGATCTTCCATACGGAGGCACCATACTGGCTGGCATCATGATTGCCGGCATTTGCCCAGATGTCAATATCATCTTCGGCGGTAACTCCTGTCGCTGTCACTGTATATTTAATCGTAATTTTATTGGCTGGCGCCGGATCATCTTTTTTGCTGCAACCGGTAAATACTACACTGGCCATTGCCGCAAGGCACAGTCCCCAAACAATGTTTTTTGCTTTTCTAGTTCCCATTTATGTGTATTGAAGGTTAAAATGAATGATCCAAAGGTAGGATCATCAGCTACCCAGGACAATACCGGGAAACCAGCATTTTAGACTACATGTTTTTGGAAAGGGTTATCTGTATTGCGTTCTGGCGGTAATCAACAGATGGCTTACCTGGCACGGTGCCGGAGCACCTGCTGCTCAAACCTTGCGAATGCCGCATCCAGTTCGCGCAGCTTCTGTTCCTTCACCACAGCCGGCTTTATAAAGCTATACCGGATACTGTTCCTCACCATCTGCTTTATATCCGCATAGTGCAGCGACGGGTAACGGGTGGCCAGCAGTACGTATTGCCGGGTAAGATCTGTCCGGAGCACGCCGGCGTCATCTGTGCTGATAACAACGGGCACCTTGCGGGTAAAATACAACAATACCGGGTGCTGCTCATTTTTTACTTTTAAAATAAATTCATTACTGCTTAAATTGATTTCGATCGCGATCTTTTTGCGGGCCATGAGATCGAGCAGCGGCTTCCAGGCCGATTCATAAGCAATATCAACACCATGTCCAATCCTTCTTGCGCCGGCTACCATCACCGCTTCGGTAATATGGGTACGTAGTTGTTCCGGCCTGACCATACCGGCAGTCAGCTCCCCGGCATGCAGTGAATAGGGTACGCGTCGGTAGTAACTGCGGTCCAGGTGCGCAAACATGAGCATATGCAGCTGGTAGTCCCTCATCGATACTTCCCCGTCTTCCCGGGATACCAGGTTCACGCCCACTACCAGCGAGTCCCGGTCTGCAATTTCAAAAGCCAGCAGTAGCCGCCGGTACACACTTAACGGAGCGCCTGCCCTGGAAGCGCTGAGTTGATACCGTACCATAAACGTACTATCGTCCACGTTAGCATTGCGGTGTACCTCCGCCATCCGGCGGCGGCAACTGTCAGCCCAATGGGTTGCTCCATGCGCCAGCAGCGAATCCCTCAACTTGTCAAGGATGCCGAATACCGCCAGGCTATCTTTCAGGGAGACGCCCTCCAGCGATTTCTCCCATCCTTCGTTCTCCGGCAGGTTGATCCGCATATCCGGCTGCCCCGTCTGGGTTTCGATATATTGTACATTTTCGCTGACCGCCCGCTGCCTCAGTTCGCGCAACCCTTGCTCCATCCCAAAGGAGGCTATAAAAGACATCTTCCCGAAGGTGCCGAAAAAATGTTCGTCAGATGGGCGTAGCGATACTTCATAGTCTTTCGCGGACACCGTCCGCAAAAATGCCTGTTTAAGTGAGTCAAACCGGGCATCGCGCGGCAGCGCTGTAAAACGTTTCCAGGGTAAGGTATGCGCGACGCCCGGCGTGTCGACATCAACGGTGGATGTATTTATCCAGCCGTCATGGTCCGACAGGATCTGCCAGTAGGTCTCCCCGTACATTGACCCTGAAAAATGGTGATGGAGATCTCCGCCTTTGGGCATGGCCGTAAAAAAGGTGGTCAGCAGCAACGGATCACGGCGAACCTCTTCAAAATAGTCGCCTACCTGGCGGGAAATATCCTGGTCTTCAGGAATGGTCGTCAGTGCCATCAAGCCGGCTACACCGGCCGCAACAGCTACATTCTGCAGCATTTTTCTCTTCATAGTGTTATACTTAAAGTCAAGTAAGCCTTTGCTTCACCAAAAGAAGGGAAAGACACGGAAATAGCGTTACAGCACACACCTGGGGGCTATAGTTTTTTTTGCTGCGCTACATTCTCCATCAGGAAAGTACTGATTTCATCGAAGGAATAAGGCTTGGAGAGGAACCCTTTAATATTACTGAGCAACAACTGTTCTTCCGGGCTGAGTTCTTCCCTGATACTCTCCTTTGAGGCACCGGAAGTCAGCACGATGGGGCCCTGCTGTTTTTCTTTGGAGAATGCTGACATCAAGGCGGCCAGTCGTATATCGGGCAGATAGGCATCCAGGAAAATAATAGCGTAGTCGCCGTTATGGCTCATTTCCAGCGCCTTAGCCCCATTACCCGCTATATCCACCTCGAAGCCGAGATAGGTTTCCAGGAACTTACTGAGGTATTTCTGCGTGAAGGAATCATCTTCTATAACGAGCGCCTTTAAACCACGGCCATCGAAGTAGTCATTGTACCGGGTATGTTCTTCTTCTTCGTACGTGGGATGCAGCGGGAACACCAGGGTGAAGAGGGTGCCTTTTCCCAGCTTGCTGGATACCTGAATGGTACCGCCCAGCAGCGTCACCAGCTTTTTCGTAACATAGAGGCCTATGCCGCTGCCGGTCCCGGGATTGCTGGTAGCATACAGATCAAATATCCGGTCAGCCTGTTCGGCGGACATTCCCGGCCCCTGGTCTTCAATAACCATCCTGAAGGTAGCAGCTGTTTCCTGTATCCTGACGGAGATGTTGCTTCCCTCCCGGTTGTACTTGATAGCGTTTTCGATGAGGTTCCCCAGTAAGGTTGTTGGACAGTTCCAGGAAGGCAGACAGGTCCCGCTCATGGATATCGACTGCCCGGTCGATCGCTTCCTCCGTAGAGCAGTTGAACTCTTCTTTAATAACAAGCACCAGGTTCATGGCCTCATGGTCTTCCAGCTCCTTTTTCAGCGAATAGACATCATTGCTCCAGGAGACGAGCCGGCAGGGACAAACGTTGTTGCGGGTATCCGGCGCATTACCCGCCGTTCAGCACATCTTTGAGGCATTCCGCAAACGCAGCTGCTGTAATTTCTTCCCCGAAGTGATAAAAGCGGTTTTTATCTTTTGCAATGGTGACGTTGGTTTCCACAGTCTCAAATGTGGCATGGTCGGCACCGGCCAGTGCAAGTTCCTGGAAAAACACCGTAGTCTTGTCTTTGCCGTAGTTGGTATTGAATGCCGTAAAGGTCCGCGGGTCGGCTTTCTTCAGCTTTTTACCCCGCCACAGCACATAACGGCTGTCTTTGGCGTAACTGCCGTTGATCCGCCCGAAAGTAGCGGTATCGATCCCTTTGATAGCGATAGGTTTCTGCGAATAATACTCCATCATCCACAGGACGTTCTTGTCTTTTGCATAGGACGTGATCTTTTGGGGACGCCCCTGTTCGTTCAGCTGAAAGCCGGTGTCCAGCACTTCAAACGTTTCATGGTCTACTTTTTTATCGGCACCGCCGATATTGTAAATATGATATTTGTCTTTGGCAAAATAGTAGTTCAGGACTTCAAAGGAAGCGGGGTCTGCATCTTTAAAAGGCTCTCCCATCCGGTAACAACGGGCTTTGTCCTTTGCAAAATCAAAGTGGCAGACAAATGTTTCCGCATCGGCCTGTTTAACGGGGTATGTATTGTAACAGACACCCTGACCGTCGATGATATAGTAGCCGTTTCCCGCAGGAAGCATTTTAGCAGATGGCCATGTTGTTGGTTTTTCCCACATAAGTTTCGTTTATACGACGGCTGATCCGATCAGCTGATTTATGGCGAGCAGGTCTTCCCCCCTGTTCTGACGATTTCTTTCAGAATGATTTCTGTTGATAACCCAGCCGATATCCGGTGTATGTTCAAATATATTTCCTTCTTCCTCTTCGAAGATGAGATGACTGCTCAGGAACCGCGTGAGAACCTTTATTTGGTCCGCAGGCAAGTCCAGTGCCATCTCTTTCAGGCGGTTGGTTATGGCAACCTCTATTTCAGCGCGTTCCGACTGGTTTCCGGCCACCAGCGGAAGCAACAGGAAAAATAACAGCGACGGGGCTGTTTCGTCTTTGCTGACAAGGGTTTGCAGCTCTGTCCATCTTAACAGGGAGAGATGAAAATTCCCGCCGGTATTACCCAGATAGGTATCATTAAAGAAATAGATGGTTTCACAGGGATGAAACTCCGCGAAAAAAGTCACGGTCTCGTTGAGGCGATGGACGTAGGTATATCCCTGCCACGGTTCTGCTGTTTTACCGGTTAGTTCTTCCCACCATTCACCGGGCGGCATGGAAAAGTGTTCCGGCAGATAGTCTGTCAGCATGGTTTCTGTTTCATCATCGCTGGCAAAAGGGAACTGGGTGAGTAAGAACAGGCAGAAATTTTTATCGGATAAATCGAGTTGCATTCGTTATATATTTTTCGGGTATCGGATCAACAACAGCCATTTTTCCGGTATGGCCGCCGTAAAGGTATATAAAAAGTAAAGCCCGCGCAACTGCGCGGGCTTTACACGATTATTTGAAGACAGCTTATTTGTAAGCCGGGTTCTGTTCCAGGTGACTGATGTCGATTTCGCGCTGCGGAATCGGCAGGATATTGCGGCCGTTACCGGAAGCCTGGGTGATCGGTCTCCAGTGGTCGGCAGCCGTTCTCACCAGCGTTTTCTTGCGCCTGATGATATCAAAGAAACGGAAACCTTCGCCGTGCAGTTCTTTTCTGCGTTCGTTTTCGATTTCGGTTTTCAGTGCTTCGCCGGTGTTGGTGGATTTCACCGCACCGGTGATCGCTCTCTTCTGTACTTCGAACAGGGCAGTTTGTGCAGCTGCGTCGTTATTCAGTTCAGACTCGGCTTCTGCTTCGATCAGGTACATTTCAGCAGAGCGGATCATCGGCATGTCCAGATCGAGGGTGCTTCTGTAGTAGAACTTGTTCATCAGGTAACCATCTTTGGTTGCCACTACGTCATCGCGTTGCAGCGCATCGCCGACGGTGGTTTCTACCTTGTCCAGGTTCACATAGAACTGTTTTTTGCGGATATCGTTGTCTGCAAAAAGGGCAAAGAAGGATTTGGAGGCGCGGAAGGTACTGTAACCGATATCATACGGTTCCTGGAAAGATGCCAGCATCAGGAAGCTGGTGTTATCATCTGTGCGGTAGTCCAGGCCCCAGATCCATTCGGGTGTTTTATCCACAAAACCGTTCAGCAGCGTAGCAGCCGGGTCCAGCGGATATCCTACGCGAGCCTTTTTAGCATAATTGCTGGCTTCAGCCCAGTTGCCCATATCGAGGTACAGGCGTGCCTGCAGTGCGTATACGGCGTTGATGGTGATACGGAAAGCGTTGGTACGGCTTTTTTTCAGGTTCTGTTCAGCGAACTTCAAGTCTTCCAGCATGAAGGCGTAGATTTCCTTCACAGAAGAGCGTGCCGGTGTAGGGTCTTCCGCTTTCAGCGGTTTGTCTACTTTCGGAATGCCGAGGCCATCAGGGCTTACGGAATACGGCTGAGCGTACAGGCGTACCAGTTGATGATTGGCCCATGCCCTTAATGTCCTGGCTTCCGCGAGGTAATCTGTTTTTACGTCTTCCGCGATAGGAGACTTAGGCAGGTTAACGATCGCCTGGTTGCAGCTGGAGATCATTTCAAACGCTCTTTTCCAGAAAACAAAGGAGAGTGCGCCTGAGCCGCCGTTAGCTATTTCTGTAAACTGGTACTCGGTAACGAAGCGGTTATAGTTGCCAGTGCTTTTTATCAGCTGATCGCCGCCTTTTACGTCCACCGTCAGGAAGATGTGGTTGGTGAACTGGCTGGGCTGCATCAGATCGTACAGACCGATCATAGCAGCGTTTACGCGTGACGGTGAGCTGAATGCATCCGAGGACTCTACCGACAGCACAGGCGCCGTATCGAGGTAAGTTTTCTTACAGCTGGAGAATGCAAAACCAGCAGCCAGTATATACGTGATATATAAGTTCTTCTTCATTATTAAACTTTTTTGCATGGTTTATAATCCAATGTTAACACCTACTGTAAATGTTTTTACGTTAGGGATATCATTGCCGTAAAAGCCATCCACTTCAATTTCAGGGTCCATGCCTTTATGTTTAGCCCATGTGAACAGGTTCTCAGCAGCCACGTAAATTCTGGCGCGCTGGATATGTGCACTGTTCAGGATGGATTTGGGAAGGCTGTAGCCCAGGTTTACCGTTTTCAGGCGCATATAGCCGCCATCAAACAGGAAGCGGGAAGATGTATTGGAGCCGAGGTCAGTGTTGTTTTCAACGAAACGCGGTACATCGGTAACGTCTCCTGGTTTCTGCCAGGCGCGGGCAGCCACATCGCTGGCGATGTTGGTACCTTTCGCGGAACCATCGTTGGAGATGGCCTGCAGATAAGAGTCGTAGATTTTGTTACCATAGTTAAAGAACAGCATCGCACTCAGGTCAAATCCTTTGTAGGTTGCTCTTACATTGAAACCACCATAGAATTTAGGCAGGGAGCTGCCCATTTTATAGCGACTTGCCTGTGTATACTGTTTGGTGGTGGTACGTTTACCGGTGAGGTTACCGTTGTTGTCGGTTTCGTTTCTGTACCACATTGGCTTACCATCCTGAGGATCTACGCCGGCGTATTCCGGGATGAAGAACTCATAACGGTCGCCACCTACTTTCCAGAGTTTGCTGCCAGTAGGAGCAATGATGGAATCAACGCCTCCGAGATCAACAATTTTGTTCTTGTTGGTAGTGATGTTAGCGCCCAGATCAAGCGTAAATTCGTTGTTACGAATTACATTCGCCTCTACTGCCGCCTCAAAGCCGGTATTATTCAGTTTAGCGAGGTTAGTTATCACAGACTCAAAACCGGTGGTCATAGACAGCGGCTTCTGAAACAGCAGTCCGTCAGAGCCACGACGGTAGTAACCTGCTTCCACACGGATCCTGTCGATAAAATAGGCTTCAATCCCCACATCGGTAGTGATAGCGCCTTCCCAGCGCAAGAGCGGGTTGCCCAGCTGGGCATATTTCGTACCGGCCTGACCGTTATAGTTGGCGCCTGCATCGTACAGGTCCAGACGGGCATAGCGGCCGATATTATCAGCACCACTCACACCGTGGCTGCCTTTGAGCTTCAGTTCTCTTAACCAGCCGGCCGTGCTGCTCATGAAGTTCTCTTTAGAGATCATCCAGGCGCCACCCACTGACCAGAAAGTACCATATCTTTTTTCCTCACCGAAGACAGAAGATCCGTCTGTACGGAGGCTGGCAGACAGGATGTACTTATTCTCGAAGTCGTAGTTAACACGGGAGAAATAAGAGTTAAATTTCTTCTGTGTGCGGTCTGAAGTTGGGTTGGTAGCCGTAGATCCCGCGCCCAGCTCAGAAATACCTTCAAACGGAAACCCTGTAGAACCGGCGGTCAGATTAGTATAAACATAGTTAAATGCTTCCTGGCCCACCAGTACGTTCACATGGTGTTTATCGAAGGTATTGTCAAATGTCAGGGTATTGACGATGGTCGTTCTGGTATCTCTCGGCGCGTATTTATTGCTACGACCGTTTACCGCTTTACCGTCGCCGTTTAGCGGGTTGTAATAGCGGCTTTCCCGCAGGTCTACCACATCAGCGCCCACCTGTGATTTGAAGGTCAGGTATTTCAGAAAATTCACCTCGGCATAAGCGGAGAGGATAGCTCTCAGCGTTTTAGCATTGTGAATGTTGGATTTGCTAAGGCCTACGGGGTTGTAATCCTTCATGACAGGATTGAGGTAATTGTAAGCCAGCCCACTTCCGGAGGGGTCCTGAACGGGGTTACCGTTAGCATCCCGTTGATACAGGGAATACACCGGAGCCACCCTGTCAGCAAAGTAAATCGGGTTAGCAGAACCGGTAGAACCCGGAGGTGTGTTCTGGTCGGTAGAAGAGAAAGTGGAGAACACACCGAATTTCAGGAAGTCGGTCGCCCTTGTTTCCAGGTTCAGTTTGGCATTGTAACGTTTGAAGTCAGACGCCATTATCACGCCTTTCTGATTGAAATAACCAGCACCGAAATAATAAGTGGTTTTGTCTGTACCACCGGAAACACTGATACCGTAGTCCTGGGTTATACCGGTCCTGGTGACAGCATCTCTCCAATCAGTATCATAGTATTTAACGGTACCGGAAGTCAGCCTTCCGTCAGCGCCATAAGGATTGGCGTTATTGAACGGATTGGCCTGCAGGGCCGCGATGGTGGACGCATTGGCTTGTTTAGCCGCATCTGCAGGCGAAGCACCGCCGGCAACACCTTGTTTATAGTAGGAATCCCACCAGTATTTGAAGTATTCTTCACTGCCCAGGAAGTCGTGCCTGTCAACAGCGATACCGGACCAACCGTTGCTGCCGGTCACGTTTACGCTCATTCTGCCGGCTTTACCTTTTTTGGTCGTGATGAGGATCACGCCATTGGCAGCACGGGAACCGTACAAGGCGGCAGCAGAAGCGTCTTTCAGCACCGTTACGGTTTCAATATCTTTAGGATCGAGGGTAGCCAGTACATCAGCAGTGGTAGAGGCTTGTGTGAAGTCACCAGTGGCCACTGCGATACCGTCCACTACGTACAACGGTGTACTATTGGCGTTCGCGTTGGTGCTGGTACCAAAGCCGCCTACGCCGCGAATACGGATAGTAGTGGCGCCACCTGGCTGCCCCGACACGCTTTGTACTGTTACACCCGGAACATTACCCTGTAAAGCTTTTTCGAAAGAGGTTACCGGTCTTTCTGCGAGCACTTCTGCTTTTACGACAGAGGCAGACCCGGTAAAGGTGGCTCTTTTCTGTGTACCATAAGCCACTACCAGTACTTCGTCCAGTACCTTGTCATCGGGCTTCAGGGCCACTCGGATGTCTGAACCTGCGCCCAGTGCCACTTCCTGTTCTTCGTAACCTACAAATGAAAAACGAAGTACTTTGTTCTCGCCCTGTACCGCTAAGGTGAATGTGCCTGATGCAGAGGTCACGGTCCCGGTTCTCTCGCCTTTGACCTGTACCGTCACGCCAGGTAATGGGTTACCGCCCTTGGCGTCTGTGACCGTACCTGTAATCGTCCTGTTTTGAGCCTGCAGTCCGGCTATTCCCGAACATAGCAGCATCAATAGAAGTAGAACTCTCTTCATTGTTATGGATTTTGGTTTAGATAAATGTTCACCCGTCTCACCCGGGAGGATGAGTCACGATATTGGCGCTGTGCTGTAAACTGATTTAGATTTTAATTTATCCTCTCTAAGCGGTTTAAATTTGGGCAGGGATCAAACGTACTTCTCTCATGCTGTTTCATCGTGAAACAGTCTGCAAAAACCATCTACAGTAATTTAAATGCCTGCCGGAAAATACTCAATAATGCTCTAAATAATTCGACTAAAAAAATTGCAAAAGGTCGCTTCAGGAAGAAAGTTAGTTATACCATCGTTGGCCAGGGATAAGCCATACACTTGGACTTAGTCAACATAGTTGGCTATTTCAATCATAAGCAAGTCAACATAATCTGATTGCTACAGCAAACAACTTCTCACAAAAAGGATCTCAAATGCACTTGTTCTACTTTATTGAATGCAAGATAATTTAACAAAACTATAATTTCCAAATTTATTTACGATTAGTTACAAAAAAAAAACGGGCGCCCCTATACGCAAGGGGGCCCATTTTCTATCTGACACAATAGTCAATACGATGCCATACAATCTACCCAAAACGACGGTATCATACAGTGTTTATCCTTTTACGCCATTACAGGGAATGGGATACGATCACTACTTTACTTTGTTTTTCCTTACCGGTGATCACCTGCATTATATAAGTACCGTCTTTTACGTCCTGTACATTCATCATTGCTTTCCGTGCACCAGCAGTCAACCTCATTCGTTTGATTTCTTTATAGTACATGTCGTAGAGGATGATAACTGCGGCATCTTGCGCAGACGTTTTCAGCGTAGCTGCAGATGTACCGGACATATCGATGGAGACATAGCTACCTGCCGGATTGGGGCTTACCGTAAACGTGCTGCCACCGCCACTATCCAGCGTCCCTGTCCGGTGGAGCTCGGTGCTCCATCCGCATTCATTTTTCCATTTTACATACATGGACACCGAACCGGGTAAGGTAGGACCCGAAACATTGTTCATCTGCACGTAGATGAGTTTTTTATCGTTGTGATAGCTTTCTATAGTCCCGCCGATGACCGTCCAATCAATATCCAGTACGTTACCATAGTTTGCCGGTGGTCCAACGGAAAACTCATAAGTCTGCCCACCGGCAAAGTGTATGCCGTTACGGGGAAAGCCCATGATAAAGTTGATAGGCGGCGTACCTGTTCCCAGTGTTTTCACAGCCGTATCGCTGGCGCCGCATTCGCCTACCGCAAATACTTTGAGGCTTGCTTGATAATCCCCGCCGGCAGAAGATATAGATACATTGTTGCCACTGGCGCCTGTAATGGTAACGGGAGAAGGCTGACCGTTGATCCGGATGTTGGGGTTATCGGCAGTCCAGGTGTACGATGTGACGCTAGGATATGCGGCCACACTGAGCGTCTGGGCACCGCTGTTGCAGATAACACCCGGTCCTGAAATATTGCCGATAGCAGGTTTGGGACGTGTTATGGCTACCGTGGATGCACGGAACTTGTTGCAGCTGTCATTTTTAGCGACTATCGATACATTGCCCTGGGCCCCGTTGTTAATATTCATGGTAAACTGATGGTTGCTGATCCGGGTAACAGGCCAGCCGGCATCATTTGATACATAAACAGAATCGGCATTGGGAATATTATCGACGGTAATGGTCGTAGCGCCTCTGAACGAACAGGGAAAACTTCTTGTCAGGGTGGTATACTCTATCGGTCTTCCGATGCCCCGTACCGTTATCGCCTGTGAAGTATCGCGGAACTGGCTGCCGTCAGCCCACCGTATATCCGCCACCACGCGAGGCTTTATTGGCTGATCATCCGGGAACTTAATATAACATTGGGCGCCTGTTGGCTCAACAATACCGAAGCCACCGATCACCGTATAGCTGATCGTGTTATAAGGCCTGGTGGTCACATACGAATATGTGTATTGTGTATTCGGGCATACTGTGGTCGGGCCGGTTACCTGCGCCTGCGCCAACATGGAAAAGAGGGAAGCGAAACAAAAAAGAATAGTAGACTTCATGGCATTTTAAAGGGTTTTATGAATAAAAAAGGATTGACGGAATAGCATGTTTATGGCATCAGTTTTTCATCTTCAGAAGGATACAGGTATAACAATAACAGGCGGCACATACTGACACTCAGGTTAACAGCTATAAGAGATCAGCAATGATTTCAGTGGCTGTATCACGGGTTTTATGATAAATGGTCCGATAGTAACGAGTCTAAGCTAAACAATATCTCAGTATTCCGGAAAAAAAAATGACACTTGATATTTTTGTATACACATTTAGGTCAATATATGAACACGATCTATCAATAACCGCTAACATCCCTGCATAACGATCACTATATTTATGCGCGAAAAGTATACGATAGCAATATGAAGTACCGCTTATTTTGGAGCGTGGCTGCAGCCGGCAGCCTTTCCTGCACCGCTCTTTCGGCGCAACAGCTTTCCCGGGCGCCTTACCTGCCTGACCATGCAGCGGTCATGGGACGTTACCAAAAAGTACAACTAATGGACAGTCTTACGCGCAAAAAAGTATTCCGGCATAATGTGGATGCCAGCTGGCTTCCCGGCGGTGAGCGGTTCTGGTATATGGTCGGCAACAGTGAGGACACGACGAAAACCTATTACCTGGTACATGCTGCTACCGGACACAAAAAAGAAGTAAAGGATACTGCCGAGCAGCAGCGGCTGATCGTCGCCGGCAGACCGTCATCACCGGTAGCGCAACGAGAGCCGTCCCGATGGCAGGATTTTGAAACAGACCCCGTATCTCCCGATAAACAATGGATTGCCCGTATCATTAACGGCAACGTATATATTCAATCTGCCGGAGACAGTGCGCTGACACAGCTGACCGCTAACGGCGCCGACACTGGTCAGGCAGCCCGTTATGAAGCGCTGGCATGGTCTCCCGACAGCAGGTATATAGTGGGATATCTTACCCGGCCTGTCACAGATTCGGCTGTTTATTATGTGCTGACGGATGTTGCCCGCACCACCCGCGGACAGCTCCGCTCCCACCCCTATAAACAACCCGGAGATCCTTTCCCGTCCTACCAGATGTATATCTTTTCCATCACGGATAAAAAAGTAATCCGGACAGACGCTGACGCGCTGGATTTCTTTGGCCCGCCTGTATTGCATTGGCGGCATAAAGCGCCCCGTTATTTTTTATATGAGAAGGTAGACCGTGGCCATCAGCGTTTCCGGGTGATGGAGGCAGATGCGCTTACCGGGGCCACCCGGACCGTTTTAGACGAGCAGGTACCCACTTTTATTTATGAATCGCGGCTTTACACCCATTATCTGCCGGAGACCAACGAGATGTTGTGGACATCCGAAAAAGACGGCTGGCGGCACCTCTACCTCGTCAATACCCTCACCGGAGCGGTAAAAAACCAGGTCACCCGCGGAGAATGGGTGGTACGTAGTATCGACAGTGTGGACGCCGTCAAAAGAGAGATATGGTTTCGTGCAGCGGGTATGGAACCGGGGGAAGACCCTTACTTTATCCATTATTACCGTATCGGTTTCGATGGTCAGCATCTTGTTAAGCTCACTCCGGCAGCAGGCAACCACCAGGTATACTTTTCGCCCGACCGGAAATACTATATCGATAAATACTCACAGGTAAACGTTCCCCCGGTGAATGAACTGCGCCGTACGGCCGACGCTAAACTTATTACGGTAACAGAACGGGCCGATGTCAGCGCCTGGCAAGCCACCGGTGTTCCCTTCCCTACCCCGTTCCATGCCAAAGGCAGGGACGGAAAAACAGATATCTGGGGCATTATGTGCCGCCCTTCGGACTACGACAGCACACAGCTGTATCCTATTATAGAAAACATCTATGCCGGTCCGCATGATGCATTTGTGCCGAAGAGTTTTATGAGTTACTATACGGACATGCAACGCCTGGCGGACCTGGGCTTTGTGGTGGTGCAAATAGACGGCATGGGTACTGCCAACCGTTCCAAGGCATTCCATGATATATGCTGGAAAAACCTGTCAGACGCCGGCTTTCCCGACCGTATCCTTTGGATCAAGGCGCTGGGGAAAAAGTATCCTTTCGCAGACACCTCCCGCGTGGGACTGTACGGCACCTCCGCCGGCGGACAAAACGCGCTTGGCGGCCTGCTTTTTCATCCGGAGTTTTACAAAGCGGCGGTAGCTTCCTGCGGCTGCCACGATAACCGTGTGGACAAACAGTGGTGGAATGAACAATGGATGGGTTATCCGGTGGGAAAACACTATGAAGAACAGTCCAACGTTACCCACGCCGGTAAACTGAAAGGCGCCCTGTTGCTGATAGTGGGCGAAGCGGATACCAATGTGCCGCCGGAGTCCACCTATCGCGTAGTCAACGCGCTGATCAAAAACAATAAAACCTTTGAGTTCCTTCCTATACCGGGAATGGGCCACAGCGATGGCGGTCCGTATGGACGGACCAGACGCAATGACTTCTTTGTGCGGCATCTGCTGAAAGCCGTGCCGCCGGACAGGAATAACGCCCATAATAGTTTTTAGGAAGGCACCTGCGCGCCATCTTCCTTCAGGCTTAAAAAATCTTATTCACTATATTTAGCCTGATTTAACGCGTATCCATGAAAAAAGAAAAATTACAGGGACCGGAGCAACCTGTTCTTTCTAAAGCCGTGCTGGAACAGGAAAGAAAGATGTTGCTGGACCTCGGTAATGATATCACCCGGGTCAGGGATAAAAATGACCTGCTGCTGCTTTTCTCCAGGCGGCTCAAACGATATTTTTATTTCACGCACACCATCGTCACCCTCATCGATGAAAAAGGTGGTACTTACACCCCTTTTCTGCTGGACAATGAACACTCACCCATCCGGACGCACGCGAGATATGCAGAACTGGTCAAAGCCCGTTTCCCGCTGAACGAGCCTTTCATACAGGCGGTATTGCAGGCCAATGGCCCCATCTCCTTTCTGTTGGAAGCGGTAATGGACCAACCGGGCAGCCCAGTCTTCCTTAAAGTGAATTACGAGGAAGGCGTGCGGGAAATACTGATGACGAAGATCATGATGGAAGACAAGCCGGTGGGCTTTATCCATATGTATACCGACAAACCCGGAAGTTTCACCAACGAATTCCGGAGCGTGATCAATGGCATTGTTCCCCAGTTGTCGGGCGCTGTCTCCAACATCCTCAAAAACGAAGAGATCTATAAAACAGAAAGAGAGAAATCTTTTCTGCTGGACTTCAGTAATGAAATAGCGAAGGTCCGGTCCAAGCCGGAGCTGCAGGCCGCTATCTTCAAGGTATTGGATAAAACGATGCACACGCAGCTGGCCATGATCCGGGTGATTGACGACGACGGCATTCATCTTTCAATGTTTATGTGCGACCCCACTTTATTTGGTGGCGCCAAAGCTTTTGAGCAAATGTCCAACACGCGGATCACCGTGGAAGAGCCGTACACGTCGAAGGTGCTGGCCAGCAAAGAAGGGCTGGTGTTCAGCGTTGCGGAGGAAATAAAAGGCGGTAACGATTATGCCAGGCTATGGGCTACCACCGGCCGGAAAAACATGTACAGTTTTCCCCTGCGGGTGGGTGACCGCAACATCGGCACCATCTGGATGCTGGCCAACAAACTCAGTAAGTTGCTGCTGAAAGGTATCTGCGCGCAGATATCCATCTCCATTGCCAACATTCAGGCCAACGAAAAACTGCTGGCCTATAAAAAACAACTGGAAAATGAAAATGACTATCTGAAAGAACAGATCAGGACCATCTACAATTTCTCCGAAATAGTAGGCAACGGTGCTGCCATGCAGGAAGTTTACCGGCTGATATCGCTGGTGGCGGCATCAGGCACCACGGTACTCGTGCTTGGTGAAACAGGCACCGGCAAAGAACTGATCGCCCGCGCCATTCACAATGCTTCCACCCGTAAGGACAAACTGATGGTAAAAGTCAATTGCGCTGCATTGCCGGCCAACCTGATAGAGAGCGAATTATTCGGTCACGAACGGGGCGCCTTCACCGGCGCTACGGAGAAACATATCGGCAAATTCGAACTGGCCAACCAGAGCACCCTGTTCCTTGATGAAATCGGTGAACTTCCATTGGAGGCGCAGGCTAAACTGCTGCGCGTTATCCAGGAGCGGGAACTCGAAAGGGTTGGCGGCAAACAAACCATCCGGGTGGACGTGCGGCTGATTGCCGCCACCAACCGGAACCTGGAAGAAGCCGTCAGGGCGGGCCAGTTCCGGGAGGACCTCTACTACCGGCTAAACGTGTTCCCCATTCCGCTGCCACCGCTGCGGGAACGGCCGGAAGACCTCGAACCACTGGCAAATTTCTTCGTGAAAAAATATGCCCGGAATGCCGGCAGGAAAATCAGTCAGATCGCTTCCAAAGCTATGCAGCAGCTACATAGCTACAACTGGCCCGGCAACGTGCGGGAACTGGAGCATATGATAGAACGCAGCGTATTGCTCGCGACAGACGGAATCCTGAAAGACGTCTATATCCCCCAAAAAAATATACCGGAAAAACAAAGTCCTGCCTACCTGGTCAACCGGTCGCTCGAAGAAGTGGAACGCAGCTATATCATTGACATCCTCAAACGCTGCCACGGAAAGATCTCCGGCGTCGGCGGCGCCGCAGAAATACTACAGGTGCCCGGTAATACCCTCCATTCCAAAATGAAAAAACTGGGCATTACCAAAGCAGACTACTTCTCCTGATAACCGCTCACTTTATATCGTGAATGTTTTCGTGCTTTCACGATATGAAGTGAAAGGGAAAATGCGACATCTGCTGTTTTTTAATGATTATCAACCACTTACAATTTCGGCACGCGACTCGACTTACTGACTGCAAACTAAAAATTCAAACTTATGAAAATCGTAGTCATCGGAGGTACAGGCCTCATCGGTAGTAAAGTCGTCGCTAAAATCCGTCAGGCAGGTCATGAGGTGATCGCAGCGTCACCGGCTACAGGCATCAACACTATTACCGGGGAAGGACTGGACGAGGCACTCGCTAATACTGATGCAGTGGTAGACCTGGCCAACTCCCCTTCTTTTGAAGACAAAGCGGTGCTGGAATTTTTCCAGACGGCCGGCCGCAACCTGCTGGCAGCAGCAGTCAAAGCCGGGGTAAAACATCATCTGGCGCTGTCTATCGTGGGCGTGGACCTCATGCAGGAAAGCGGCTACATGCGCGCAAAAAATGTACAGGAAAACCTGATCAGGCAGTCCGGCGTACCCTACACCATCATCCGCAGCACCCAGTTTTTCGAATTCATTGGCGGTATCGCGCAACAAGCGACGGATGGTAACCTGGTGCATATATCCGACCTTCAGTTTCAACCCATCGCAGCAGAAGATGTGGCGAGCTTTGTGGCAGAAGCGGCACTGTCAGCGCCTGTCAACGGGATACAGGAGATTGCAGGCCCCGGCCGTTTTACCATGCCGGAACTCGTAACTCGCTACCTTGAAGCCACCAATGATCCCCGTCAGGTGGAAGCCAACCAGAACCTGCAATATTACGGCGCCCGCATCAGTCATGCTGCACTGGTTCCCGCGGGACAGGCCAAACTGGGCGCCATCGATTTTGAGCACTGGCTGAGCAGCCGGTTAGCCAAAGCGTAGGTCGTTGCTATATTTCACCCCTTAACACCGACAGTTATGCATTTCACTTTTCTGCACCCGTTTAAACTAAAACTGCACGACGACCATTCACTCGTGCCGCTTCACACCGCTCCACATAATACGGACGAAGGCGGCGAATTCCTGGATGATGCGTTACGCATGGAAGACCTGTTTCTTCCGGCTGGAGGCGACGCTCCGGCTGGAGCAACTATTGAATAGGTACATTCATTTCCCTGGAAGCCGCCCCCGTTCGGGGCGGCTTCCAGGGACTAGTCCTAAAGTGAACTTTCGCTGCATCCTTTTCAGACATTCCCCGTCATAGGTTAAATACACTTTTAAAACTACTAAGCTATGATGATGAAAATGAAACACCAGAGAAGGGCCTTGTATTTCCTTTTAACTTTTGCCGTGACCGGCCTGCTGTTAAGTGCCATCCGGATCAGTACCAGCCGTGTCCATCCCCTGGAAGCGATCGGGCAGCATTATAAAACACTCGCCGCATTGAGTCCGCAGCCCAACAACAGACGCGCATGGATGGATACGATCAGGTACCCGTGGACGGAATATGGCAAAGGCGCCATCAGCAATATGCTGTGGCGGACTGTGTACCTTAGTCCGCAGGAGGAATCAAAACTGGCCGCGCTGGTCCATGTACCGGCCAACAGCTCAGACCAAACCCGGGCGGAACTGGACTATATGCTACAACTCCAAAAAAACAGAACACCCAAAGAAACGGAACGAGCCCAATACATCGCCAACATTGGCTCCTGGCCTAACATACTGAATCCGGAGGATCCTGACTATCAGCTGAACCGGCAACAGCTATTCTACATTGCCTCGCCTGTCGGAGAATCGTATAACGACAGGAACTTTCCGGCAACTGCGGCATTGCTGCTGAAATGTATCCAGGATGTACGGGCAACTGAATTCCGGTTAAAATGGAGCTTCCGACGTCCGCGTCCTTATCACCTGGAACCCGCACTACATCCGCTGGCACGGATCAACTCCCCCTCATTTGCCAGCGGCCATTCATTATGGGCCTTCTCAGAAGCATTTGTATTTGCGGAGATAATCCCGGAAAAAAGGGCCGCATTCCTAAAAATGGCAGAAGAGGTACGGTGGTCACGGGAATTGATGGGAATACACTACCCCAGTGATAACGAAGCATCGCGGGTGATTAGCTGGCACCTGCTCAATGCCTGGTCTAAAAATCCCCTGTTCGTTGCAGACCTGGAGAAAGCGAGAAAAGAGTGGAAGGAAAGGAAACAGGCATTCTGATACCACCAGGATGTTCAAAAGCGCCTCCTTCCGGAAGGCGCTTTTTTATTTATAATTCAGGAATGCTTCAACAGAACTTACTGCGGGGAGATGAGTTATCACAACAGGACAGAATATTGCCGTATTTATCAAACTCATATTCACAACATTGCAGAATAATTTCTTTCAACCGCTCTCTCGCCCGCTGTACCCTTGATTTAGCACCGGACACAGATATTCCGGCAATGTCCGCATATTGTTTCTGCGTATAACCGTCCAGCTCCGTTAATATTAGTGCCTGCCGGTATATTTCGGGCAATGTTTCCATCATCGGTCTGAGACAACCGGCCAGCGTATACTCCTCTTCCGGAGGAACGGCTTCCTCCGCAGGGTCCGGGCCGTATGCCACCGACACCTGCCGCACTTTCTGACGACGCCGGTGATGATCTGTAATGACATTGTTGGCCATACGGTACAGGTAAGCCCTGATATTATCGGCAGCACTCACTTTGGCGAGGTTGATATAAACTTTCAGAAATACTTCCTGCAAGAGGTCCTTGCATACAGCATCGTCCCCTGTCTGTCTGCAGATGAATTTCTCCAGCTCGTTGCTGAATTGCTGCCATATGGCGGTTACCGGTTGTTGCATTACAGGTGAGTTGCCACGAAAGATTGCGTATAGTCTTTTATGATCTGCCGTACCGCTCTGAATTGCTGCATGATTTCGTCTTCCGTTCCTGTAGCTTTGGCCGGGTCCGGGAAGTTCTCATGGAATTTCTGTGCAGTGGAGGGAAAGAAAGGGCATCTTTCTTTTGCGTTATCACAAACAGTAATCACGTAGTCGAAGGGTATATCGCGGTATTCCGTGATATTGTTCGAGGTGTGGCCTGAGATATCGATGCCATCTTCCGCCATAGTGGCGATGGCCCGCGGATTGACGCCATGTGTTTCAACACCGGCGCTGTAAACTGCTGCCTTTTCCCCGGCGAAATATTTTAAATAGCCTTCGGCTATCTGACTGCGGCAACTGTTGCCGGTACAAAGGACCAATATTTTTTTCATGTTTAATGAGATATGATGACTGAAGATATCATGCGTTTACAGTGGCATCGGAAGGATACCATTTTCTTCGAAACCAGAAGGCAACGTTCACGAGGGCGATAAGGGCAGGCACCTCCACCAGCGGCCCGATCACTCCTACAAAAGCCTGACCGGAATTGATGCCGAATACGCCGATGGCCACGGCAATAGCCAGTTCAAAGTTATTACCGGCTGCAGTGAACGCGATGGCGGTGTTCCGGGAATAGTCGGCTCCCGTTGTTTTGCCCAGCAGAAAACTTACCAGGAACATAATAGCAAAATAGATGACCAACGGGATGGCTATTCTGATGACGTCGAAAGGTATCTGCACGATCAGCTCACCTTTAAGGCTGAACATCACCACGATGGTAAACAGCAGTGCTATCAGCGTGACGGGCGAAATGAACGGAACATATTTTTCCTGAAACCACTTTTCGCCTTTCCATGCAATCAGGCCATAACGGCTGATGATACCAGCCGCAAAGGGAATGCCCAGATAGATGCCCACGCTTTTAGCGATCCCTCCAATGGTTACAGCCACATTGATGCCCTTCATACCAAAGACAGTAGGCAACCAGGTGATAAAAACATAAGCGTAGACACTGTACAACAACACCTGAAAAATACTGTTCAATGCGACCAGTCCTGCTGCGTATTCCCTGTTACCGTCTGCCAGTTCATTCCACACGATTACCATTGCAATACACCTGGCGAGGCCGATGAGTATAAGCCCCGTCATGTATTCGGGGTAACCATGCAGAAACAGTACCGCCAGCGCAAACATGAGAATAGGCCCTATTATCCAGTTCAGCAGCAGTGAAACCGATAACACTTTCGTATTCCGGAACACCTCGCCCATATGCTCATATTTCACTTTAGCCAGTGGCGGATACATCATCAGAATCAGTCCAATGGCCAACGGGATGTTTGTTGTCCCGGATGAAAAGGAATTAATAAATCCGGATGATGACGGGAAAAAATACCCTATGCCAACACCGAGGGCCATTGCCAAAAATATCCATAATGTGAGGTACCGGTCTAAAAAACGCAGCTTTTTCTGCTGGCCCGGGTGACAGTTTTGCATGATGTTACGGTATATAAGTGATTAGTTTGGAATCGGTCAGCAGCAGCCCGGAGGACAACAAGCCGCATCTGCAGGTTTTTCCGCGTATACGGTGATGCTGTATATACCGGTAGTGCCTGAACGAAATGCTGCGATTTCATCTGCGCTCAGGTAGTTGGCCAGGATATCGTCCGGAATGGTAATGGTCTTTTCTTTCTGAATGGTAATATTTTTAAATCCATTATTTTTGATCATGTCCAGGTATTCCTGTTGTTGTACGGCGCCAGACACGCAGCCGGCATACATTTCAGCCGCCTGTTGGATGGTGGCGGGCAACGTACCCTGCAATACAATATCAGAAATACTGAAATGCCCACCGGGTTTCAGCACGCGGTATATTTCGCTGATAACACCGTTCTTATTGGGGACCAGGTTCAGCACGCAGTTGCTGACCACTACGTCTGCTGTGTTGGCAGTCACCGGCATTTTTTCGATATCCCCCTGGCGGAATTCCACATTGTTGAACTGTAGTTTCTCCGCATTTGCCCTGGCTTTGTCAATCATGGCGGGAGTAAAATCGATTCCGATCACTTTTCCTGCTTCGCCGGTTTCCTGCCGGGCGATAAAACAGTCATTGCCGGCACCTGAGCCAAGATCGATCACCGTATCTCCCTTTTTGATTTTCGCAAACTGCGTTGGCAGCCCGCAGCCCAGCCCCAGATCAGCATCCGGGTTGTACCCTTCCAGCGAAGAGTAATCGTCGCTCATAATATTATACACTTCAGTGGAACAGCAGCCGGAACCGCAACAGGAGGCCGCGTTGGTGGCTTTGTCCTGTAAAGCGATCTCACTGTATTTCTGTCTGACGATCTCTTTCATTTGTTCATCGGTAGTCATAACATACATATTATCGTATTATTGCAATATTGCGATATATAAAGACAAAAAAATATTAGCAGCAGGTATTTTGCAGGTCGACGTCTTTAAAGAAGGCATTAAAAAGCTCCTTGTACTGTTTCCAGACTTTTGGGTTGATACAATAGCACACGCTCACCCCTTCTATGGAACCCTGTATGATGCCAGCTGTCTTCAGCTCTTTGAGGTGCTGGGAAGTGGTGGCTTGTGCCAGCCCCAGTTCTTCCACCAAATCGCCACAAACGCAGGCATTCTTTTTCACAAGGTATTGCAGGATGGCAATACGTGCCGGGTGCGCCAAAGCTTTGGCCATGGCGGCCATTTCATTCTGCTGTTGCGTAAAGAGATCTGTTTTTGTTGCGCCCATAATCAATTGTATTATTGCAATATTACGATTAATTTTGGTTTTGGAAAGAAAAATTTCTTCTATAACGATCGAATGGCAATCCATCGTCACGTGTCCGGACTGTGGCCACCAAAAGGAAGAACAAAAACCGGCATTAGCCGGCATTGTTAAATTTGACCCCGAAGCGGATATGTTTTGCGCCTATTCGCTCAACAAAGAGGCCTTAAAAGAATTTGCGCTTTCCTTTAAAGAGGCGTGTGAAAACGACATCCTGATAAAGGACTTGTTTTCGCGGGCTGAACCGGATTAGCCATCAGCTACCCTCGTTTATTGTACACCCGCATTGCGAAGGCGTAAGCCACGAGCATAATTCCCAGGCACCATGCCAGCGCCACCCATATTTCTCCGTTGACCGGCTGATTGGAAAGCAGTGCCCGTATGGCATTCACCATGGGCGTCAGCGGCTGGTTTTCGGCAAAGGCCCGCACGCCTGCCGGCATCGTATTGGTGGGCACAAAGGCAGAACTGATCAACGGCAGGAAGTGGATCGGATAAGCAATGGCGCTGGCGCCATCCACTGATTTTGCAGATAACCCGGCGATAGCAGCCACCCAGGTCAGCGCCAGCGTGAACATCGCGAGTATCCCTGCTACCGCCAGCCATGACAGCACGCCCGCGGATGAACGGAAACCCATCAGCAACGCCACCAGCACGATCACGGACACCGAAATCACATTGGAGACCAGCGACGTCAGCACATGGCCCCACAGGGCCGCGGAACGGGCAATAGGCATCGAATTGAAACGTTCGAATATTCCCCGCTGCACATCGGTAAACAGGCGGAAAGATACGTACCCGATACTGTTGGCCACGGCGATAAGCATAATGCCCGGCAACAGGTAGTTGACATAGTTGTCAGCACCGCTTTGAATGGCGCCGCCCAACACATACACAAACAACAGCATGAGCGCAATGGGCATGATAGTCACCGTAATGATCGTGTCCATGCTGCGGAAGATATGGCGCATGGAACGTCCCAGCATAACACCCATATCCATGAAATAGTAGTTTTTTGTTGCTTCCATTTTATACGACCTCCTTTTTGCCAACGATGCTGAGAAAAATTTCTTCCAGCGTCGGCTGTTTTTCAATGTATTCTTTTTTCGCAGGCGGGAACAGCTCTTTCAGCTCTGCCAGCGTGCCATTCACGATAATGCGGCCTTTGTGAAGAATAGCGATCCTGTCGGCCAACTGCTCTGCTTCTTCGAGATACTGGGTAGTCAGGAAGACAGTGGTGCCGCTGCTGGCCATCTCTTTGATAATTTTCCACACTTCTATGCGCGCCTCGGGGTCCAGCCCGGTGGTGGGCTCGTCCAGGAAGATAAGCCGGGACTGTCCCACCAGGCTCATGGCGATGTCCAGCCGGCGCCGCATTCCCCCGGAATACGTGGATGCCCGGCGGTTAGCCGCGTCGGTGAGACCGAAGCGCTGCAGCAGGCTGTCGGCCACCTGGCGCGGATCAGTGAGGTGCCGTAACTGCGCCATCATCACCAGGTTTTCCCTCCCGGTCAATATCTCATCTACCGCTGCAAACTGACCAGTGAGACTGATGGACCGCCGCACTTCTTCCGGCTGCGACGCTACGTTGAAGCCGTTTACCATAGCAGTTCCACCGTCCTCCCGGAGCAAGGTGGTCAGGATTCTGACGATGGTGGTTTTGCCGGCGCCGTTGGAACCAAGCAACGCGAAAATGGTACCCGCCCTGACCTGGAAATTCACGTCTGCCAGTACCGGCACGTGTTTGTAGGATTTCTTTAATCCTTTTACCGAAATAGCGAATTCATTTTGTAACATGTATATTGGTTTTATAGTGTTATCAAGGTAATCCCGCTCATATCCGCTTTCCCGTTTTTCAGGAATTCATAAGTCATCCGGTCAGCCTCACAATTCACAAACCGGAGCGGTTTTAATGTCCTGCATTTGAAGAAAGTATTCAGAAGCCTGGCGTCCTGGAAGGTCACCCTGGAAAAAGAACAGTTGTCAAAATAACAGTCCTCCAGCGTGTTGCCATCGAACACCATATCCGCCAGGGATGTGCTGACAAAGGAAGTCCGGTTCAGGATGGCGTTTGTCATCGTATTCTTTGCGCAGCTGGCAGCATGGAAGTTTGCCCCGGTAAAATCCGCCCCGGAGAAATTGCAGCTCTTAATATGGCTTCCGGAGAATTCAGCTTCCCTCAGCGAGCATTCCTTAAAGAGATTGGTGTCTAAATGGGACTTTTGAAAATGGCTGTTGTTCATATCGGAACCGGAAAAATCGCAGCTGCTTACATGGTTGCCTTTCAGCAGCAACCCGGCCATCTCCGAGCCGATGAACCTGCAACGCTGCATATTGGACGCACTGAATTTCTCATGCAGGTTCTTCAGGCCGGAGAAGTCAGCGTCCACCCAATTGCCGAGCGACATATCCCAGGCACGCTTCGTCTCATGCTCCGTAGCAACGTCTGCCGCCAGCGGCTGGTCCGATTCGCCGGCAGCAGACGGAAAACCTTCTGAGAAATAATTGAGGTCCACCCGGAGGACTTGTGCCAACCGGTTCATCGTAATGATATCCGGAATGGACTCCCCCCGCTCCCATTTTCCTACCGCCTGCGGACTGATAAAAAGCAATTGAGCCAATTGCGCCTGCGACATATCTACCTGTTTTCTTGCTTTGGCAATCTTGCTGCCGATGATCTTAATGTCCATCTGTGTACTGTTTTGTTTTTCGATAATGCAAAGATATCCGGCTTCTGATCAGGACCATCAAAAGCAACGCTCCTGTTAGTTGTATCATCGCTACTCCTGGTTGTTTTTTGACAACCGACGGTGGTATTCATTGAAAATCAATCACTTTTAACATACTACGTACAGGCAGGACACACTGCCATTGACCGATAGTCAACTGCAGGATACCGTCGGGAAAGCACCTATATTCAAAATAAAACCGCCATAACAACTGCTGGTTGTTGTAGCCTGAAGTGATATTGCAGTCTGGGAAAATAACTTAGCTATCAACCCATCATGTTTGCACGCCTGTTTTTACCTGTTCCTGTGATCTGTACTCGGTAACCATTTATTTAAACCATCCGCCCAAATGGAAATTCCCTTATTCGTATCCCGTTTTCCGGTGATGGAACACCCTCAGAAAAACGATATCATCGCCGACATCAAACAATTTTTTACCACCACTGCTTTCGACATCCTCAATGAGAACACCCGGCAATATGGAGATTACATGGCTGCCGGCGCCCTGTATTGCATTTATATTTACCCGTTGGGGGACACGGAGAAGCTGAAGGCTGTCGCCCGCTACTTTGCCTACTGGGCCCTGGTAGACGACCTGTATTTTGATAATTCTACCGACCTGGACGATATCCGCCGGATGATGGAGCAGTTTATAGCGGCCACGGAGGGTACGTCGGGCGACAGTCGTTTTGCACCGGTAGCAGCTTTCTGTTCCCGGACTGACTGGAACGAAGGGACGCTGGATTTATTCAGAAGCGAGATCATCAAATACCTGGAGGGCATGATGCAGCTTCGCATAGCAGAAGTGCAGGAACAGCGGCTCACGGTGGAGGAATACCTGCGCTGCCGTCATTACAACATTGCGATGTGGGTCATTTTCTCGTTATTATATGATACACAGGACGACCTCGAGCTATCGACCTTCCGGCATCCCGGGTTTGCGGATATTTTCGACTGCTCCAGCAAGTGTATCGCCGTATTGCTGGACCTTTATAATTTAAAAGCGAAAAAGGAGGAGAAGTCCGAATACACCAATCTCGTCCGGGTGATGCAACGTGCCGAGGGTTTGGATGAGGATGCCGCCATCCGCAAATGTATACAGTTGTTCTACGATTACGAGCTGGAGATGGAGGAAGCGTGTGACCGGCTGGCGGCCGATTACCCGCGGGAAGTGCTTTATTTTAAGTATGTCGAGTCCGGCTCTGTCAGATACTGCACGGAGAGCCGTAAAATGCGGTACCAGCAGGTGTCCGATACCGACGAGTCCCTGGTCAATGGCCGCACCGTTTTGTGAGATGGTTACCGGCTATTTACAAAGGGGCCGGTACCAGCGCCAGGATAGGATTCAGAATGGTTTCTTCAAACTCCGTTGCGCGCTGTTCCTGCGCTTTTCCGCCGCCAAAAGCGGGGCTGATCTTATAGTTTTTGACGAACTGCTGCTTTTTCTTTCCCATAGCGTAGTGCCACTCTCCCGACCCGGATTTGGTGAAGACCACCATTTCATTCAGCGCCATGAGCCGCTTCTTTCCGAAAGGCGGATTTTCTTTGTACACCGCATTGGTCTCCCTGTCAAATTCATAACGCACATTGAACCGAAACACATAATCGACCAGGCTATGGCCAACGAAATAAATCATCAGGGCAAAACATACGATCCTGCCGGGCTCCCCTATCCGGACGTAAAAAACAGCCAGGAAAATGGCGATGGCGGCAGTGATCCCTGCGTACCAGGCCAGGCTGGACAACAGTCTGCGGTTGGGCTGCAATGACACCCTGCCGGGAATTATCTCCACGTGTAGCTTATCCCTTAGACTCATCTGTTGAAATTATTTCTTCGATATCGTTTAAAACCCCCTGTATCCCCCTGGCGGTAAACCCTTGCACCAGGGATACAGATTTCTCCTTACCGTCTTTCAGGTAGTACATATTCAGGGTGGTATTGGTGGTAATAAAATTCTGCCGCACGGAATACAGTTCAAAATGTTGTATAGCCGCTATTGGTATGGTAAAAACAGGTTTTATCAGCGCCATTCTTCCGCTGATCTCTTTTTTATCCATGTCGATGACCAGCGATTTGGTAAAAGCGCTCAGGACAAAGATCACGCCGCAGGCGGCAAATATCCATATCACGCCGGGTGATTTTATGTAGATACCAAGAACGACGAAGGCCAGCGCCAGTCCTATTACAACAATATTGAACCCTAACTGGGGCTTCATTTTGTACACGTTACCTTCTCTGGTAAAATATTTGGGTTGTTCCATTGGTGAACGATTCAGGTTTAATATAGGTATTTCAAATGGTCCGTATTTGGGTTACTCCCCAACCTGCCGAAACGGCTTAGTTTATCCATTTCCGTTGGGAGCGGCAAATTAAAGTTTTTCGCAGAGTAATCAGCATTTTTTTTCCGACGGGGCTGCTGCTCCCCTGTCACCTCAGAAAATCGCTTTCATTTATAACTTCCGGCGATTATATTTGTCTGCCTGACATATCCATTTATGAACAACACGCTAAAAATCGCCATCGGATACCTTGTTGCCACGTTCCTTGTGTACGGCACCGGAACAGCACAAACTCACACCTATAAAAACCCGCTGCCCATAAAATTCGGCGACCCTTATGTGCTGCAGGCAGAGGGTGGCCAATACTACATGTACGGGACGGGTGGCGGCGCCAAAAACGGCTTTGCTGCCTATTCATCACCCGACCTGGTCCACTGGAAAGAAGAAGGACAGGTGTACTACGCCGGTAACAGGAACGGCTGGAGCGACTCCACCGCCGCCTGGAATGGCGCCTACTGGGCCCCGGAAGTATACGCCCACCAGGGCAAATACTACCTGTTCTACAGCGCACAATGGAAAAACAATCCCGGCAAGGACCTGGAGAATTTTCGTATAGGTGTGGCCGTTGCCGATACCCCCGTCGGCCCATTCACCGACCTGTCCGGCAAACCCATCTTCGACCCCGGTTATCCCATCATAGATGCCAATGTATTATTTGACAAAAGCGGTAAAATCTATCTCTACTATTCCCGCTGCTGTTACAAACACCCGGTAGAAAGTGAAGTGGCGGACTGGGCGCGGAAAAAAGGTTGGTTCGAGAGCGTAGAGGAAAGCTGGGTATATGGCGTGGAACTCAAACCGGATTTCAGCGGTGTTATCGGGGAACCCGTGTTACTGTTGCGTCCACCGGTAAAGATGGGCGACCGGCAGACGGAATGGGAAAGCCGCTCCGTTACCTCCAAAGAAGTCAACCGCCGCTGGACGGAAGGTTCGGCCATTTTCCAAAAGGGCGACACCTACTACATGATGTACTCCGCCAACTACTTCGGTGGTAAGAACTATGCCGTGGGATATGCCACTTCCAAAAGTCCGCTGGGCCCCTTCCTCAAAGCGGCTAACAACCCCGTATTACAGAAGAACAACGATAAGGGCGGCGTGGTGACCGGTACCGGGCATAACAGCATCACCTGGTCCCCGGATGGGAAAGAGATGTTTTGCGTATACCATGCCCGTACCCTGGCCACCGGCGACGAACGCGTGGTATTTATTGACCGGATGAAGATTTTAAAAGACGGGCAACTGGTGGTGGAAGGCCCAACCACCACATCACAGATAGCGCCGCAACGAAAATAGCGCCTCCCGTTGTTGGACAGCAGGGAGCATGGGTTATAGCTTCCCTCCACATTAACTTCATACATAAAATTACCTATGGCACCCTGGCATAACGGAACATGTACCGTCAACAACATTCTACTGCATTACACCAGAACAGGAGGAGATAAACCTCCGGTAATACTGTTACATGGATTGATGACCAACGGACTGTGCTGGTCCGCTTTAGCGCGCGAACTGGAGAAGGACTATGATATCATCATGCCGGACCTCAGAGGGCATGGTCAGTCAGCCGCCCCGGACCATGGGTACCGTTACGATGACCACGCCAATGATGTTGCAGGTCTGATCACCGCTTTAGCGCTTCCCGCTCCCGTGCTTATAGGACATTCGATGGGCGGCATGACCGCAGCCGTGGTGGCCAGTCGCACGCCCAATCTCTTACGGGGCCTGGTCCTGGCCGACCCGACATTCCTGAGCCCTGAAATACAACGGGAAGTCCACAACAGCGACGTCGCGGAGCAACATCGCAAGGCGCTGAATATGTCACTGGACGAACTGATGGATGCAGCACGGACCCGGCACCCCCACCGCTCAGCGGAGACGATTGAACTATTTGCCCGGGCCCGGCTGCAAACAAACATGGCGGCCTTTGAAGTGCTCACACCACCGAACCCCGATTATCAGCAATTGATACGCGAAACAACCGTCCCATCGCTGTTGATATTTGGTGATAAAGGGGTCGTAACATGGGAAGTTGCGGCTGCTTTGCAGCAACTAAATTCCGGATTGCAGGCAGAACAAATTCCCCTGGCAGGCCATAGTGTTCATATAGACCAACCCGAACGTTTTACAGCTATGGTCAAAACATTTTTGCATGCCATTACTTCCTGAACTCTCCATAAAACAAAAAACGTTGCGCACATGTAATCCCGCTGCAGCAGCTGCTATTAGCCGCAGCCGCCAACCCTTTCCATCATTTATTTATCTTATCGCGCCTGCCGTTCGTCAATAAAATTATTTCTTCCTATTGATTTGTAAATAGAAATACTATATTTGTTTATGTTCATACATATGAACGAATTGTTGGATAGCTAAGAAAGGCAAAAAAAGCATCAATCAGAATCAAAATAGCATAGATATTCCCGCTACCCGGGCGTACGTTTCCTATGCAAAGGGACCTGCATGCCATCCAACATTGTAAGTGAACAATTGTACACGAATAATCAGATTATGTTCCAACGTTATGTAAAAGCAGCAGCCTGCGTTCTCACTATTCTTACTGCCTGTAACCACCAGGACACGCAGGACCAGTCGCAAGAAAAGATGCCGGACATCGTGGACTACAACTTCCACGTACGGCCTATCCTGTCTGACAAATGTTTCGCCTGCCATGGTCCCGACGCCAACAAACGCGAAGCCGGCCTGCGCCTCGACATTGCTGACAGCGCCTACAAAGCGCTGCGGGACGATCCCGGCGCGCACGCGCTGGTACCCGGCAATCCGATGGCCTCTGCTTTATACCAGCGCATCAGCACCGCCGACACCTCCATGCGTATGCCACCACCGTCCAGTAATATGGTATTGAGCAGTTTTGAAGTAAAACTTATTGAGAAATGGATCAAACAGGGCGCTAAGTATAAACCTCACTGGGCGTTTGTACCACCAGTGTCACCGGCCTTACCACAGGTAGAGGACCGCAAGTGGGCACGCAACGAGATCGACCTTTTTACGCTGTCACAGATGAACGGGAAAGGCCTCGCACCAAACCCTATGGCCGACCGGGAACGGTTGCTGAAGCGCCTCTGCCTGGATCTCACCGGACTGCCTCCCACCCTCGCCAGGATGGAACGTTTCGCCAAAGACAGCAGTGACAAAGGCTACGAGCTGATGGTGGATGAACTGCTGCAGGACAGCGCCTATGGCGAGAAAATGGCGGTCCACTGGATGGACGTGGCACGTTACGCGGATTCCCATGGATACCAGGACGATAACTACCGCAGCATGTGGCCGTGGCGTGACTGGGTGATACACGCTTTTAACAAAAATCTCTCTTATAAGGATTTTGTGACCTGGCAACTCGCCGGCGATATGATCCCCGATGGTACCCGTGAACAGCTGCTGGCATCGGGCTTCAACCGTAACCATAAGATCACGGAAGAAGGTGGCGTCATAGATGAAGAATACCGCATTGAATACGTGACCGACCGTACCAATACCTTCGGTAAAAGTATGCTGGGCATCACCCTCGAATGCGCCCACTGCCACGATCATAAATACGATCCTTTCTCCCAGAGGGAATATTATGAGGTGTTCGCATTCTTCAATAATGTCAAGGAGATAGGCCTGGAATCCACCGTCGGCGGCCCGGAGACATACGCGAAAAAACCTTACATGGAGATCACCAAAGAAGATCTCAACGGTATACTCCACTTCCTCAACAAACAGGACACTGCCAGGCTGATCGTATCCGTAATGGGAGAAAGAGACAGCACCCGAAAGACCTATATCCTGGGCCGCGGCAACTACGACAATCCTACCACGGAAGTTACACCAGGCACGCCGCTGTCTATCTTGCCATTCAGCACCAACAGCTACCCTTCCAACAGGCTGGGTCTAGCCAACTGGTTGTTTGATGCGAAAAACCCGCTTACCGCCCGTGTCTTCGTGAACCAGGTATGGCAGGAATTTTTTGGCAGGGGCATCGTCAAAAGCACCGGCGACTTTGGCATGCAGGGCGATCTTCCCAGCCATCCCGCGCTACTGGACTGGCTGGCGACAGACTTTGTACAGCACGGCTGGAATATCAAAAGGCTGGTGAAACAGATGGTCATGTCGGCTACCTACCGGCAATCGGCCGTGATCTCTCCGGAGAAACTGAAAGCCGATCCGGAGAACGTTTACCTTTCCAGGGGGCCGCGTTTCCGGCTGCCTGCCGAAACGGTCCGTGACCTCGTATTACAAAGCAGCGGCCTGCTCGTACCCGAAATCGGCGGTCCGAGCGTAAAACCGTACCAGCCTAAAGGACTGTGGGAAATGGCCACCTCCGGCCGCGGACAGCTGTCCACCTACCGCCAGGACCATGGCGCCAGCCTTTACCGCCGCGGGCTCTATACTTTCATCAAAAGAACGGTGCCACCACCATCAATGATGATCTTCGATGCCAGCAACCGGGACCAGTGCGAAGTAAAACGCGCAGCCACCAATACCCCGTTGCAAGCGCTCATCATGCTCAACGACCCCACGGTGCTGGAAGCATCCAGAGTACTGGCATCGCGCCTGTTGCAACAAAGCACCGGCACCGAACAAAACATACAACAGGCCTTCCGCCTGATCGTTTGCCGCACACCGCAGGCGCAGGAAACCGCCACGCTGCTCAAATATTACGAACAACAGCAAGCCTATTATAAAAAGCAACCTGCCAATGCCTCCAAACTGTTACACCACGGGGAATATCCCATGGCGACCAACCTGGACCAGGCGTCCTGGGCGGCTATGATGCAGGTGATCACCACCATTTACAACCTGGAAGAAACACTTTCCAAAACGTAAACCGCGAAGATCATTTCTCACCACAGATTTTTTCTCTTTAAAAAATAACAAGATGAAAAACGAATTCCTTGAGCGTCACCTGAATATGAACCGCCGGAAGTTCCTCTCCCGGATCAGCCTGGGCATCGGCAGCGTAGCGCTCGGCTCCCTGCTGATACCTGACCTGTTTGGAAAAAGCAACGCCAGTGAGGCGCCCTTCATCCCCGGTATGCCGCACTTTGCTCCTAAAGCTAAAAGAGTCATCTATTTGTTTCAGAACGGCGCTCCCTCACAACTGGAGAGCTTCGACTATAAACCCAAACTGCGTGAGATGATGGGCCAGGAACTGCCGCCCTCCATCCGAATGGGACAGCGGCTCACGGGCATGACCGCCGGACAATCGTCGTTTCCGCTGGTAGGCTCTCATTATGATTTCCGGCAGTATGGCCAGGCCAGGGCCTGGGTGAGCGACCTCTTCCCGCATACCGCACAAGTCGTGGATGACATCTGCATCGTGCGCTCCATGTTCACCGAGGCGATCAACCACGACCCGGCGCTCACTTTCTTCCAGACGGGCGCACAGCAGGGCAACCGTGCCAGCTTTGGCTCCTGGATGAGCTATGGCCTCGGCAGCGAAAATAAAAACCTCCCTGCCTTCTGTGTGTTGCTCTCCCGTGGTAAAGGCAACGGTCAGGGCGTATATTCCAAACTGTGGTCCAACGGTTTCCTCGACAGCATCCACCAGGGAGTACAGTTCAGCAGCGGCGACAGCCCCGTGCTCTACCTCAACAATCCAGAAGGCATCGATATGGCCAACCGCCGGCAGATGCTGGACCAGCTGGCAGCACTCAATGATCAGTCCTATAAAGACTTCGGCGACCCGGAGATCAGCACCAAGATCCAGCAGTATGAAATGGCCTACCGTATGCAAACGGCCGTGCCGGAGCTGACAGACCTCTCGAAAGAACCGGATGACATCATCAAACTATACGGCCCTGAATGCCTTGTTCCAGGCACCTTCGCGGCCAACTGCCTGCTGGCGCGCAAGCTTTCCGAAAGCGGTGTGCGCTTCGTACAGCTCTATCACCAGGGATGGGACCAGCACGGCAACCTGCCCAATGAAATGGCCGGGCAGGCCAAAGATGTGGACCGCGCTTCCGCCGCGCTCATCACCGACCTGAAACAACGCGGCCTGCTGGATGAAACACTCGTGATATGGGGCGGTGAATTTGGCAGGACCAACTATTGCCAGGGTAAGATGACCGCAGACAATTACGGCCGCGATCATCATCCACGCGCCTTTTCCATCTGGATGGCCGGCGGCGGTGTAAAACCCGGTATCGTATATGGCGAGACTGACGAGTTCGGGTACAATATTGTGAAAGATCCTGTACACGTTCATGATTTCCACGCCACCGTTTTACACCTGATGGGGCTGGACCACGAAAAGCTAACATTCAAACACCAGGGCCGTCGCTACCGTCTTACCGACGTGGCCGGAAAAGTCATTCCCGGGTTAATGGCCTGATAAAATATCACACATGGAAAGAAGAAAATTCGTACAATCGTCTGCGTTACTAGCCGCCTCTTTTTACATTTCCCATGACCTGTTTGCCCGTCCCAAGGGACCGGTATACGGCCACCACGATATGCGTTATACCCTCGACACGCGCTGGGGTACGCTCGACAGCAGCCGTCACCCGGTGAAGGACTGCCATGAAATGGTACAGGATAAAAAAGGCCGCATTATCCTGCTCACCAATGAAACGAAGAACAACATCCTCGTTTACAATAAATCCGGTAAACTGCTGGAGTCGTGGGGACATGCGTTCCCCGGGGCTCACGGGCTGACGCTGGCCAACGAAAACGGTACCGAGTACCTGTTCATCACCGATACAGACAAACACGAGGTCTATAAAACCACCATGGACGGCAGGATCGTAATGACGATCAGCTACCCGGCGGAAACGGGCCACTACAAAAAGAAAGAAGAATTCGTTCCTACCGAAACCACCATTACCGACGAAGGCGATATCTATATCGCGGACGGTTATGGTGCGCAGTATGTGATGCATTACGACCGTCAGGGTAAGCTGTTAAACACTTTCGGCGGCCGTGGCGAAGGCGACGCACACCTGGACAACGCCCACGGTATCTGCGTTGACCGTCGTCAGGGCGCTCCTTCCCTGCTGGTGACCGACCGTACCCGCAACTGTTTCAAACGTTTCAGCATGGATGGTCAGCTGCTGGAAGTGATTTCCCTGCCAGGCGCCTGCGTATGCCGCCCGGTGATCAAAGGCGATCATCTCTATGCGGCCGTATTGCGCTCTCCCGATATGAATCTTAGCGGCAGCGGCTTTGTGACCATCCTCGACAAAAACAACAAGGTTGTTTCCAATATCGGCGGCACTGCGCCGGTGTATAACGGTCAACAGCTGCAACCCATGCAGCAGGCGGAGAAAATTTTCGTTCACCCGCATGATGTATGTGTAGACAACGATGAAAACGTGTATGTGGCCCAGTGGGCCGCGGGCAAAGTGTACCCGTATAAACTCAGGAGGGTCTAATGAAGTGGAATCGTATCCGATGGCAGAACGCTGGTAATCAGTTTTTATTCGCCGCTAACATTTTTATACTGGTTTTATTCATCGCCGGCAGCCATCTTACAGTGCCTGCCTGGCTACAGGTATTGGGGCGTATGCACCCCCTCGTGCTGCATTTCCCGATCGTACTACTCCTGCTGGGCAGTCTGCTGCTGTTTGTACAGCTGCGCGAGCCGGAAGCCAGCCGCTGGAAAAACCGCTTCACGGAACTGCTCCTGCTGACAGCGGCACTTACCACGGCCGTTACTGTTATTATGGGACTGCTGCTTGCCCGGGAAGGAGGTTATACCGACAACGGCAGCCTGCTGTGGCATAAATGGGGCGGCGTGGCTGTTTTATGGGCTGCTTCCGCGCTGTACTGGCTGCGCGCTGCCGCAAAGCCCTGGCTGCCGAAAGCAGGCGCGCTCGTCACCGTGGTGTTATTGCTCCTTACCGGCCATTACGGCGCCGACATTACGCATGGCAACAATTTCGTGCTGGCGCCGGTGACGCCACGCAACACCGCCGTGCCGCTGGACAAGGCGCTGGTGTATGAACACCTGGTAAAGCCCCTCCTCGAAGAAAAGTGTATGAACTGCCACAACGCCGGTAAAGCAAAAGGCGGCCTGTCCATGGAGCTGCCGCAACAGCTGCTTGCTGGCGGTAAGAGCGGTAAATTGTTCGTTGCCGGCAATCCGGCTGTCAGCCTGCTGATGGAAAGACTGCACCTTCCGGCAGATGATAAAAAACATATGCCACCCGCCGGCAAACCACAGCTGACAGAGGATGAGGTAGCGTTGCTGTACTACTGGATCAAAGGAGGCGCCGACTTTAAAACGGCCGTAGCCACGCTGCCGGCCCGCGATAGCCTGTATCTGCTGGCAGCACAACGCCTGCAGCCTGCTGCCTCCGAAGCGCCGGTGTATAATTTTTCTGCAGCTGATGACAAACTGGTACAGCAGCTCAGCAATAACTACCGCGTCGTATACCCGATAGCGTTACACGCCGCTCCCCTGGTGGCCAACTGGTATAACAAAGACAAGTTCGACATCAAATCCGTCAGTGAACTGTTGCCCGTCAAAGAGCAGCTTATCGAGATGCATTTGCAGAAGATGCCGGTGAAAGATGCAGACCTGGAGGTAGTGGCGCAGTTCAAACAGCTGCGGGTACTCAACCTGAGCTTCACCAATATCACCGGCCAAACATTGGCCGCACTGGGAAAACTGCCTCATCTGCAACGTCTTTCCTTATCTGGCACGCCCGTTACGCTGCAGCAGCTGACAGCGCTGAAAGCCGCTCCGGCCCTGAAAGAACTGTATGTCTGGAATACCGGTATGTCTCCCGCGGACCTGCAACAGGCACAAAAAGTATTTCCTAAGGCGACCGTAGTGAAAGGCTTCACCAACGATAAAGGTGAACAACTGAAACTGAACCAGCCGATAGTGCTCAACCCGGTTGCCGTCTTCCAGCATAGCCTGCAACTGAAAATGCAACATCCCGTGAGAGGGACCGAGATCCGCTACACGACCGACGGTAGCACCCCCGACAGCCTGCATTCGCCTGTGTTCAAAGATAGCCTGCTGATCACCGGCAATACCGTGGTACGCGCCATCGCGTGCAAACAAGGATGGTATGCCAGCGATCCTATACAGCTCTCTTTCAGCAAAACTACCTATACGCCGGATAGTATCCTGCTGCGGAACCCGGGGGAAGGGTCGTATATTGCCAACGGCAGCCGTAGCCTGACCGACGGCCAGAAAGGCGGAACAGACCATAACAACGGCAAATGGCTCGGCTATACGAAAAACGGATTGGAAGCGATTGTACAATTCCCTCAGCCAGTACCGTTGAAAGCTGTAACCATCAGCGCGCTGCGTAATACCGGCGCCTATATCTTCCTGCCCCACCAGGTTGAAATATGGGGAGGCAACGATCCACGGCATCTTAAATTACTAAAGAAGGTCACTCCTCCTGCGGATAAAAAAGACGATCCCGTTACCACCTTGGATATCGATTGTGACTTTCCGCTCACACAGGTATCTTATCTGAAAATAATGATGACACAAGCCACACTGCCGCCATGGCACCCGGGCAAAGGAAACCGTGCCTGGCTCTTTGTAGACGAGCTGCTTTTCAATTAAGAAAGAGAGTTGCCCTGGCAACTCTCTTTTTCTTTACAAAATAAGTTGGTGTCAAGTAGTTAAAATCTGTACACAATCCGCTAATTTCTATTACATCTCCCCGCTCTAAACCTAGCACCTTTGTATCCGCACGCAGCGCAGATACGGACGGCCATCGCTACATATCTGCGCCGTGTGCAAAAAAGCAGCATCTTTTAAGTACACCATCCCTCAAAATACAAACCCTCGAATGCCTGATTTTTTTTCGCCGGGCGTACATCGCCCGCTTATACCATCCTTCCCCCGGGACAACATTTCACCCACGTCTTTTCATTAATCCAGTATATAATATCTATCACATGAAGAAGAAGACAGCAAAAAAGTTAAGTCTGAAGATGATCAAGGTAGCTCAGTTAAACGACAGCGGAGCACAGTTTATTCTTGGTGGTAATGCCGGCTCTCTTACCCCTCCGGTCACTACTTCCAGAACTACAGGCCCGTCAGGCCCGCCTACCGGGCCTGTGGACCCATGTGCCTCTGCCACCTGCACGGTAGCGTGCCCGCACGGATGGTCACGGTAATCCCTTTCTGATAACAGCCTTCCGGCGATACCGTTATCAATACCCGTCAGGCTTCAGGTCAATATAACCCTGAAGCCTGATGGTAAATTACATATATAAGATCATCATTTTCAGCAGAACAAAATGGTAAACCTCAACAATGGCATGGTTCTGGCTATTATATGCGAGGAAACATTACTTTATGAAAAAAATACATCTACTTTTAACGGCTGTTGTCGTGATTCTTTTTAGTTCCTGCTATACGGTACACACAGCCGGTAACAGCGGAAAAGTACCTCCGGGGCAAGCAAAAAAAATGACCGGGTCAAAGTCTGCCAAACCATATGCGCCCGGGCAACAGAAAAAATACTAAGCAGCATGCATGGTGATTTTACGGCTTTTTAGTGGGGTGTTGCAGCACAGACACCCGTCTTAACAGCGGGAAATCGATACGTATTCCGGTGCCGGGCAGGGTTAAAGGTACATCGTACCACCGCTGCCCCCTTCTGCCCCGCCTCCTTTTTCCTTTTTTTCATATCATCGACAGGCTAATCCACTTTAAGGCTTCATTTTTTCTCTGCCCAGATATAAGCCCTCCTCGTAGGGTATTCCACCCCTTCATAGGGCCTCCTTTCTACTGCATCAACAATACCAAATCCGGCCGCTTCGAGTAAGGTAATGATCATATCTGTCTTAAAAAAGAACAGGTCAACATCTACTGCTTTATCATGCGCTTTATCAAAATGAACAACTTCGTCTCCTGCGTGAAAAGAAAATAAAAAGCCCCCACCTGTTTTCAGCACCCGGTAAATTTCTTTGAAACAAGCGCCGACCTGCTCATGCGTGAAATGTACGATGGCATAGAATGCCACCGCACTACCCAGGCAGGCGGAAGGGTAACCGGTATTCAGCAGATCGCTGGTCTCAAATTTTATCTGTGGGGAAAGCCTGCGCGCTGTAGCTACCATAGCGGGCGATAAGTCCGTACCCACCAGGTCTTTCATACCATTATCATACAGGAACCGCGTAGTTTGCCCGGGCCCACAGCCAAAGTCGGCACACAGCCCCTTTTCTTTATTGGCAAACGCAAACTCCTTTAGCAACAAGCGGTCAAAATGTTTTCTGGAGAGCTCTTCCCAGCGCTCCGCCGCATAGTCTTCGGCCACCTGGTTATAACAGTGCAATATTTTTTCCTGTGGGTTCATATGAAGCCTGAGTTTCCGGTATTAACAAATTTTGATTACTGAAAATATGCTTTAAAAACGATATGGAGAAATGTGCCCGCTTGCTTTTTCTACAGCACGGAGCAATCCGGTGCCGGATTTTAGCGCTTGCTTTTATTATCTTTAGAAAGAAGACTGTAATCCTCCGACCTATTTTTCGACCAACGGCTGTAAGCTCAAGCCAATGCCACAATGATTGATATATGAAACCCAGTTAAACAGCCCATTTTTTATCAACGAAAACCCAATGATAATTATGAACCAGGCATAATGACCGGACCCTCTATATTTTTCAACCAAATCTGAACCATCATGAAAAAGACGTTATGTCTTATTGCCATTCTCATGGCGATCACCCTCCTATTGCCTGCCCAGCAGCGACAGGTAACCGGGAAAGTGACGGGCAACAATGCGCCTGTTCCTTTCGCCACCGTCCAGCTGAAAGGTGCTGCTACCGGCACCACGACAGACCAGCAGGGCAATTTCAAAATAGCCGTTATGGGTAAAGACGCCGTGCTTGTCGTCCGAAGCCTCGGTTACCTCTCCAAAGAAATATCTGTAGGAGATGCTGCCAATATCAGCATCGACCTGCAGCCCGATGAAAAGACCATGCAGGAAGTAGTCGTTACGGCGCTCAACGTAAAACGTGAAAAGAAATCGCTCGGCTACTCCGTCCAGGAAGTAAAAGGGGCAGCACTCACCCAGTCGAAAGACGCCAACTTCATCAACGCACTCAGCGGAAAAGTAGCGGGCATTCAGGTTACCGGATCGTCCGGTAATATGGGAGGATCTGCCAGGATCACCATCCGCGGTATCAACTCCATCTATGGCAACAACAACCCGCTGTTCGTTGTCGACGGCGTACCGATGGACAACAGCTTTTTTACCGGTAATAATCCCACCAGCAGCCTCGACCAGGAACGTGGCCGCGGTGGGTATGACTATGGTAATGCCATACAGGATATCAATCCCGCTGACATCGAATCTTTGTCAGTGCTGAAAGGAGCCGCCGCGTCCGCGTTGTACGGCACCCGTGGCTCCAACGGCGTTATCGCCATCACCACTAAAAAGTCTAAATCAGGCGCCGCCAGCGGCATTGGCGTGTCTTATAACTTTGGTGCGCAAATGGAAAAAGTATACATCATGCCGCAATACCAGAATGAATACGGTGGCGGTTATAAATTCACCAAACTCTATGTAAAAGAACACCCGGAAGGATTCAAAGACGGCAAAGCCACCTATGACGACAACGATGGCAAAGGCCCCTATGACCTCGTCCCGGATTATGAGCCCGACGTGTCCTGGGGCCCGCGGCTGGACGGCAGGCTCGTTCGCCACTTCTGGTCATGGGACAAAAACAAACAAAACCCGGACTTCGGCATATCGGCTCCCTGGGAACCGCATCCCAACAACAATCGCAGTTTCTTCGAGACAGGCCTCACACTCACCAACAGTGTAGCCGTTACCGGTAACAATGAAAAAGGCGCTTTCCGCCTCTCCTACACCAACCTTGATCAGAAATTTGTTTTACCCAACTCCAAACTCAAACGCAATTCGCTCAGCTTCAACGGCAACTATGCCATCTCCCGCCGGCTGGAGGCCTTCATCGGCGTCAATTACGCCAGCACCAATACACTTGGCAGGCCCGGCACCGGCTACCACGGCAGGAACGTTATGCAGGGTTTCACCGAATTCGGGCACCGCGACTGGGACATGGAAAAGATGAAAGACTATGCCTACGCGTACGACGGGTCGCAACGTTCGTGGAACCGCGGCGCATGGGACGATCAGCCGCCCCGGTATACCGACAACCCGTACTGGACACGATATAAAAACTATCAGACAGACCGGCGCGACCGCGTATTCGGCAACGCAGGCATCAACTTTAAACTCACCGATTACCTGACGATCACCGGTAAGTTTATGACCGACTTCTATACAGACAGCCGTCAGGAAAGAGTGGCCATCGGCTCACAGGGAATACCCGCCTACATTGAAGCCACCCGCTTTATAAAAGAGAACAACTATGAAGGACGTATCAATTTCAACAAGTCTATAGGCACCCACTTCTCCCTGACCGCCTTTGCGGGTGTCAACAGAAGGGAAAACTACCTGAAATTCACCGGCGGCGAAAGCAAAGACGGGTTAAACATCGATGGCTGGTACAACCTCGCCAACTCCCGGCAACCCGCACGGGCCTACGACCGTGTGGAGAAGCTGCGTGAAAACGCCGTTTTCGGCAGCGCCTCGCTGGGCTACCAGGGCATGCTTTACCTCGATGTCACCGGCAGAAACGAATGGTCCAGCACCTTGCCGGCCGCCCACAATTCCTACTTCTTTCCGTCTGTATCCGGATCATTCGTGTTTTCCGAACTAGGCGGTCTGAAAAACACCAGCTGGCTCTCTTTCGGCAAACTCCGGCTGGGATGGGCACAGGTAGGTAAAGGCACCATTCCGTACAGCACGGCGCTGGCGTACCTGGCTGAAGAGAACTTCGGCTCCACCGCCCACATCACCGTTCCCGACCGGCTGAACAATGCGAACATCAGGCCGGAGATCACCACGGAAGTTGAAGCAGGACTGGAATTACGCTTCCTGCACAACAGGCTGGGAGTAGATTTCAGCGTATATGACAAAAAATCAAAGGACCAGATCATCCCGCTGACGATCTCCGCTTCTTCCGGCTATACCACCGCCATTATCAATGCGGGGCTGATCAGGAACAAAGGGTTTGAACTGGCGCTCACCGGAACGCCCCTGCAGACCCCGGGCGGGTTCACCTGGGACCTGGGCTTTAACATCGCCCGTAATAAAAATAAAATCGAAAAACTGTACGACGATCCGGAGAAAGGTATCCGCGTGACCAACCTGCTGCTGGCCAACGCCCCCTTTGCCGTATCCGTGAACGCCCGCGAAGGTGAAACCTACGGCTCCATCGTTGGTTATGCGATCAAACGGGACGCCAACGGTAACAAGCTGGTAGGCGCCGACGGTTTCTATATCAGGGACGCCAGCCAGTCGGTGCTGGGCAACGCGCTCCCCGACTACACCGGTGGTTTTTCCTCCATGTGGAGCTACAAAGGCATTTCGCTGGGCGTCAATTTCGATTTCCAGATCGGTGGCCGGTATTTCTCCACCACCACGATGTTCGGCCGGCAGTCCGGTATCCTGGCGGAAACAGCTGAAAACGGCATCCGGGAAAATGGTACCGTGGCAGACGGATATACGGAAGACGGCAAGAAAAACACGAAAGTCATATCCGCTTATGATCACTTCAATAATAACAACGGATACGTGGTACAGGAACTCGATATGTGGGATGCCGGTTATCTCTACCTGAAGGAGATCAACCTGGGGTATACATTTGAGAAATCATTTGTGTCCGCCCTTAGGCTGCAACACCTTCGCCTCTCTTTCTCCGCGAGGAACGTATGGCTGATCAGTACCGCCAACCCGCATCTCGATCCCACCAGCCTGGCCATATCCGCTGGCAACGTACAAGGCATTGAAGCCGCTGCACTGCCCTCTGTACGCTCTTTCGGTGTTAACTTATCCGTTTCCTTCTAAAAGCAAAGCCATGAAAAAAACAATATTCAAAGAACTGTGCTTCGCGTCGGTACTAATAATCCTGCTGGCAGGCTGTACCAAAAAATTCGATGAGATCAACCAGGACCCGAACAACCCCAAGACAACCGATCCGGGGTACCTGCTGGTTGCCGCCGAGAAAAAAGCCATTGACAATGTCTGGAACGAATGGAACAACGGCCGTACCGGCATGCATTACGCCCAGT
Organism: Chitinophaga eiseniae; assembly: GCF_900167135.1. GTDB lineage: Bacteria > Bacteroidota > Bacteroidia > Chitinophagales > Chitinophagaceae > Chitinophaga > Chitinophaga eiseniae. Next base: position 441,684 of record NZ_FUWZ01000006.1, read on the forward strand.
ACTGGTCCGCCACTACTTACTCCAACGAGAGCCGTTACCAGATCCGCGAAAACCAGAACAACACTTTCTGGAACATACTGTATGCCGGCACCATCAAAGATCTCAACGAGATCATCAGAATTAATACAGAAAAGCCCTTTGATTATTCTCCCAACCAGATAGCCATCGCCGAGATTTTAAAAGTATGGACCTATCATATGCTGGTGGATGTATATGAAGACATTCCCTACAAATCCTCCCAGGGCGGCCTCGACCGGCCCAATAGTCCATACGACAAGGCTATCACCATTTACACCGATCTCCTGAAAATACTCGGTGAGCAGGTGACTAAACTCGATCCGTCCAAAGGATCTTTCCCTGCCAAAACAGATATCATCTATAACGGAGATGTCAACAAGTGGAAACGTTTTGCCAACTCCCTCCGGCTGCGTATAGCCATCCGCGTGAGTGACGTACCTTCTTTACAGACGCTCGTCAAACAGAGCATCAACGATGCCGTCACCTCCGGGGTATTTACGTCCAACGCTGACAATGCCATCTTCCGGTATGTGGAAGCGCCGCCGAACAATAATCCGCTGAACGAATCTTACAAATCGCGTATTGATTTCTGCATGTGTAAAACCATGGTCGACTATATGCTCGATATCAAAGATCCCAGGCTGCCTGTTTATGCAGCACCGGCAAAAGACAACGGCAGGTATATCGGTAAAGCCTACGGACTTAACCAGCAAAACGGGGAAACCATTCCCAACAGCGCTATTTCCTTACCCGGCAGCGCTGTGCTGGACGCCAAAGCGCCGGCCGTTTACATGGACTATGCCGAAGTGGCGTTTATCCTGGCCGAAGCCATAGAACGCAACATCATCACCGGCTCCGCCGAAGAATATTATAAAAAAGGGGTCAGGGCCTCCCTGGAAGACCGTGGCGTGGCCGCCGCCGCCATAGACCCATACATTGCCGGTGTTCCTTATAATGGCGGCGACTGGAAGAACGTGATCGGTACACAAAAGTGGATCGCCCTGTACATGCAAGGCATGGAAGGCTGGTTCGAAAGGCTGCGTCTCGACTTCAAAAAACCCAACGGACAAGCCCTTTTCGTGGCGCCAGTTGACGGCTCCCTCGACCGTGAAGTCACCGTCGTGCCCACCCGCATGACCTACCCCGTGGACGAACAACAGCTGAATAAAAGCAACTACGACAAAGCAGTCCAGTCTATCGGCGGAAAAGACAGTAAAGCAGCCAAACATTTCTGGGACCTTTATTAGTAAACTCTTGAGAATATAGAGACGGTCATCAAAACAGGTCGGTCTTCGCAGGAAGGCCGGCCTCTTCTTTTCAGCCAGCGGTGACCCCGGAGAAATAACGATGCGCTGAAAACCACCCATGGCGCAGAAGACAGGGTGGAATCATCTTTTAAATCTTAATGTTATGAAAAAGAAAATGTCGTTGACCAAAAAACTGATGTTGACCAAAAACATTGTAGGGACCATGACCAACCATCAGCAGGCAACTATCCTGGGCGGCCGTCTCACCACTATCGGGAGAACATGCCACGTGACCGGAGGCTGTCCTGTAGCGCCTGAACACCCGGGCCAAGGCTGATAAAACAACGGAAACCGCATAACCGGCGGTTTCCGTTATAGTCATTTTCCCCTTAAAATAATATCCCCAACAAATAAAAACTATTCCTTATTTTTGGACAGAACAATGAATATCAGTCATAGCAGAAGACCAGCTTTTTGTTATTGGCTATTTACCCCTTCTCCTGTGTTTTCACGTTGACAAGTTTTCCCATTATAACAACCGAAAAACCCGTTGGTACTATGTAAACATACTATCTGGTAAACCTTTATTCTTCATCCAAAACAGTAAACAATGACCAAAATCGCTCCTTTCATGGTGGTGGCCCTCGCATTGGCAGTGGCAATCACCAGCTGTCAGAAACAACCCGAATCCGCTACTCTTCAGAAACTGGACAACAAAAAGTCGCAGGTGGCCGTCAATGGCGTAGCCAATGGCACCTACATGCTCAACGTTGTCTATTTCGTTCCATCCGACCTTGATACCGTTCCGGGATACCGGGAAAGGCTAAACGGGGTATTCCTCTATATGCAGCAGTTCACCACCAAATGGATGAACCAGTGGGGATACGCGGGCAGAACAATGGGCTTGCAGACAGATTCCGCCGGCCGGCTGAAGATATCGCTGGTCCGCGGGCAGCTGGGCAAAAGCAGCTACCCTTACGAAGGCGGCTCCGGTGCGGTAATGAGTGAAGTAAACGCCTATTTCGCCGCGCATCCTGCCGAGAAAAAAAGTGATCATATCATGGTGATCATCCCCACCTACTCCTACGGCGCCAACGGAGATCCCAGCGGCGGGCCTTTCTACGGCATCGGCCGCTGGTGCTTCGCACTCGACTACACCGGCCTGGACACCATCAACCTGGGAAAACCGGACGATAAATTCTCTACCAAATGGATCGGCGGTATGGCCCACGAAATGGGACATGGCATTAACCTCCCGCATAATGGCGGCGCCCAGTCCCAGAATATCCAATACGGCACCACCTTGATGGGCTACGGTAACGGCACCCTCGGAAAAGCGCCTACTTATTTCTCCCCGGCAGATGTGGCCATACTGGCCAATGGCCAGGTATTCAGCCCCGTTACGCGAAGCGACTGGTACACAGATCCCGGCTGCCAGGTGACACGGGTATATGCGGAGTACAACAGCGGTTCCGCCAGCATTATTGTTTCCGGTAAATTCTCGGCCACCAAGGCGGTGAAGGATATCGCTTATTACAACCGTAACACCGGCAACGATAATGGCGGCTATAACTCGGTCACCTTCGCCTCCAAACCGATAGGCACTGATAGCTTCCGTATCAGTATGCCGGTGAGCGACTTCAGGGACAAGGGAAATACGAACTATGAATTCACGATCCGGCTGTGCCATGAAAACGGCAGTATTACCAGTTATGTAGCTTCCTACAGCTTCGTCAATGATGTTCCCGTGGTCACCTTTGGCGATAAAGTTGTTTATGACAAAACCGGATGGACAGTTGCCGCCTTCAGTTCAGAAGAAACGGCCGCGGAAAACGGCGCCGCCGCCAATATCATAGACGGCTCCGGCAGCAGCTTCTGGCACTCCCGGTGGTCATCGGCTGCTACCAGCTATCCGCACACCATCACTATAGACATGGGTCAGACGCTGGATGTAAACCGGTTTACCTTTAAACAACGGAACAGCAGAATGGTAAAGGATATACAGATTCTGTCCAGCAATAACAACAGTACCTGGACACCGATCGGGAATTTTACCCTGGCGGCCACCTCCAATCCGCAGCACATTGTGCTCCCCTCCACCAAAAACTTCCGTTACTTCAAACTAAATATGACAAGCTCCTATGACGGCGAACAGTTCGCCGCCATGTGTGAAGTGGGCACCTATAAAGATTGACGAAGACAGACCATCGTATATAAAAATCCGGGTAAACCTACCCGGATTTTTTTTGACCTGATGGTCCTCTCGGAAAAAAGTTTCAACTTAGCGGTTCATACCGGTCTATGGCAAAAGCAACCGCATCACTGGAAGCCTTCTACAGGGATAAATTCGGCAGTCTGACGGAGGACTTGCAGAAAAACATCGGGCAGTTTAATGTCTTCAGGATTGAGGACAGGGTCCGGACGGGCGCCACTTCCCCTACTTTTGTGCGCAGGGATTTTTTTAAGATCATGTTGTTCCGGGGAGATAATATCTTTCACTACGGCGATCAAAGCGTTCCGGTAAGCGGCAACACGCTGCTTTTCTTCCATCCGCAGGCACCTTATACTTATGAACCGCTAAAACCCGGCACCAGCGGTTATTTCTGTGTGTTCCGGGACGAGTTTTTCAAAGAGAACCTGCGACTGGAACTGGGCAAGCTGCCGCTGTTTACAACAGGTACACCGCCGGTATTTAGCCTGGACGAAGAAAAAGCCGGAGAGGTAACGCTCATTTTTGAGAAAGTAATCCGGGAACTGGATTCCGATTACACCTATAAATATGAACTGATCAGGGCTTACATAAGCGAGCTTATCTATTTAACGATGAAGCTCCAGCCTGCCGGCAACCGGTACGAGCATCCCGATGCCGCGTCGCGGATAACGGCCGTTTTTACCGAACTGCTGGAACGGCAGTTTCCCATTGAATCGGCGTCCCGGCGTTTTGAGCTGCGTTCTCCGAAAGTCATCGCAGACAAGCTCTCCGTCCATGTTAACTCACTCAACCGCGCCATTAAAAAAACGACCGGGCGCACTACCACTGATCTTATCTTCGAACGGCTAACGGCGGAGGCCAAAGCGCTGCTGAAACATACTACCTGGAACATTGCCGAGATCAGTTATGTGCTGGGATTCGAAGACCAGGCGCATTTCAACAACTTTTTCAGGAAACAGACCACTATGAGCCCTTCGGATTTCCGGCAGGTTTGAATTTGACAAATATTGGTTTGTATACGACAAAGAGGCTATCCGGCAGCGGGGTAATTTTGCTTAAAAAAAGAGCATGAACCAAACAAAAATCTGGTATATCACCGGCGCATCCAAAGGAATGGGATTGTCCCTCGTAAAAGAATTACTGGCCAAAGGTCAACGTGTGGCCGCTACCTCGCGGACACTGAGCGCATTTGAAGGATTCAAGGGAAACGATAATTTCCTGCCACTGGAAACGGACCTGAAAAGCGAGCTGTCCGTTACCGCCTCTATAAAACAAACCGTTGAAAAATTCGGCCGGTTGGACGTTGTCATCAATAATGCAGGTTATGGATTAGGAGGCGCATTGGAAGAACTCACCGCCGGGGAGATCAATGAAAATTTCGAAATTAATTTCTTCGCTGTGGTACGGGTAATACAGCAGGCCTTACCGTATATGAGGCAACAGCGGTCGGGGCATATCATCAATATCTCTTCCATCGCTGGTTTTGCGCCCGGTGTGGGCTGGACGGTATACTGCGCCGCCAAATTCGCTGTCAGCGGTCTTAGTGCTGCGCTGACCAACGATCTGAAGCCTTTGGGCATTCATGTCACCAATGTGATGCCTGGTGCGTTCCGGACCCATTTCGTCAAAGCAGATTCCATCGCCTTTGGCCGCCAAATGATAACCGATTACGCCCATTTGCGGGCGTCGCATGAAAAGATGAACAGTATGGACGGCGCCCAATTGGGAGATCCGGATAAGATGGGAGACATCTTCCTGAGACTAACATCCAGTCCGAACCCTGCTACGGACCTTTTTCTGGGCAGTGATGCCTTCCATCGTGCCACGGCCAGGATAGCGCAGTTGCAGGAACAGCTGAGCGAATGGAAAGCCGATTCTTTCTATACTGATTTCACCGCTTAAACCCGTTAAGCGCCCAGGCATCCGGGATATACCAGCTATTCTCCATAAAAAAAATGACTGCAGCAGAAGCGCCAGTGGCAAAGATTTTCTTTATAATACTTCTGTCTTGTTTCAGAAAGATTGCTTATCTTAATTATCTCAGAAAAATAACCCGTATCAATAACCCACTATGCCCTCATCACCTTCCAACATACAAAATCATCACCAGCTTCTTGCGCTGAACATCCACCCCATGGCGCCACTCCACGTAAAAGACAGGGGAGGTCTGTACAAAAAATCAATGTTATGAAAAAGAAAAACATCGATCTGAAGAAAAAACTGATCCTGAAGAAAGAGGCGGTAACCACCCTCACTTCCTTTCAGCAGGCACTTTTAGCCGGTGGCGCTGCACGGGCTACCCGCACCCTTGAATGCGAAACCCGGCCTATTACCGGAAGACCTGTATGCTACCTCTGCCCTTGATCGCCGAGGAACAACAACTGGGATTGTCCCGCATTGTTACACACATCAAACCCGTAAAATGAAAAAGAAAAAACTGTCTTTAAGCAAGAAATTGATTCTTCAACGGGAGATTATCGCTCCTCTGAACAATCAGGCACAGTCTCAGTTAAACGGAGGAGGCCCCAGAACTACCTGGGGATGCCCTACCTGGTTGCCTAATGCAGGTTGCTACACTGAAACAAACCCGCAAATTCTTTGCAATTAATCCCGGCGCACTGCCGGATTAATGCAGTGAATCGCTAATGCCAGACGGCCTGCCGCGTAAGCTGGCAGGCCGTCTTTCCAATACTTTTATCCCGCATTATTTGATTACAGCACAGGCGTTGGTATATTATCTGAAAATAAATCCTTCCTTAAAGGGGTCTTCCGGATCGAAGTAAAAGGTATGGCGCCCGGTAACAAAAGCTGTTCCACTCACTTCCGGCACCACAGCGTTATGTTGTCCCAAGCGCGTCAGTTCTCTCACCGTTACTCCCATCGTGCTGCCGGTAATACTTTCGATAATAATCGTTTCATGCTGCTTTAATGTTCCTTTGGCGTAATGCAGCGCTGCCCTTGCGCTGACGCCGGACCCTGTTGCAGAGCGGTCTACCTCTCCCTCTGCAAAGATGCACACATTACGGCTGTGATGTCCCTTCCCGCGGGCTCCCCCTGTAAAAATAGTTCCATATAGAAAGCTCAGGTCCTCTTCAAAAGGATGCCTGATCGTGAAGTTATTCATCACTGCATGCTTAATGCGGCGGCCGTAATCGATAAGCTGGTTATAGTGTGCCCCGTCCAAATCAAGTTGCAGGTGCGCTGCCTCCACGAATGCATAAAAAGCGCCGCCATAGGCCACATCAAATTTCACACGCCCCATACCGGGCACTGTTATTTCCTGGTCTGCCAAATATAAAAACGACGGTACATTACGAAAAGATACATCGCCTACTTTACCATCTTTTACTGTGGCGCGGGCATAGATTTTACCCGCCGGCACATTGAAAACCAGCTCAGGATGGTCCCCTTCCTTTCTGACAATACCGGTTTCCAACACCAGCCTTGTCAAAGCAATGACCGCATGTCCGCACATGGTGCTGTAACCTTCGTTGTGCAGAAAAAAAACGTCCAGGTCTGCATCTGAAGAAGGCGAGATAACGGCGCCGTACATGTCTGCATGGCCACGGGGCTCCCACATGATACCGGTACGGATAAAATCGAGGCGCTCTTTGAAGTACCGTCTTTTTTCAAGCACGGTGCCGCCTTCCACAGCCGGCAACCCGGAAATGAAAACACGCAGCGGTTCGCCACCGGTATGCATATCGATCGTTTCTATCTTTAACCACCCGGCGGGTACGTCCAGGGAAAAGTTATTCAGCAGTGTTTGCATTTTATACGGAAATAAATGATGGAGAAACGTTGTTGATGGTTTAAAAAGAAACATCCATACCGACACGACCTGCTTTGGCCTTTTCATACAGCGCTTTTGCCATAAACAAATCAAAAAGCGCCATGCCGGCGGACTTGTAGGCTGTTGTACCGTGTACATCCACTTTCTCTTCACCGGTTAAAAGTTTCCCGATGGTAAACACCTCCTTCTCCTGTAGGAGTCCCTTTCTGAGCGGATTAATAATATCGCCGGTTTCTGTTTTGGCAAATACCGAATCAATGGCCAGCTTCCCGGATAGCCGGAAAACCTGGTCGGGCAACTCCTGCATATCAGGTTTGTAAGAACCTATACTAATGAAATGTTTGTTTTCCAGCAGACGCGCATCATCCGGCAATACCGGCGTGGCAGAGCGGCTGGCAGCGATAATGACGCTCGCCTGTTGCAGGACCGTCTCCGCATTCTCACAGGGCATCACTGCTACCGATGGGAACTGCGCATGAAGCGCCGTACGAAATGCTTCCATACCTGCTGCTGATCGCTGCAGGCAATAAATTTTCGTTACCGGGCGCACCGCACAGGCGAAGATAGCCTGCTGTATCCCTTGTACTCCGCAACCGATTAGTCCGACCGCATCAATGTCAGGCGGCGTCATATACCTGACCCCTATGGCTCCCAGTGCGCCTGTACGCAACGCCGTCAACTTAGCGGCATTCATGATGGCCAGCGGGAAACCGGTTTGCGCGTCATTGAGCAGCATGGCGCCATTGGTGACCGCCAGCTGTTCCTGACGGTTTCCCGGCATTACTGCGACCAGCTTCGTACCAAAATAATCACTGGAAAAAGAGGGCATAGCAAGAAGCGTATTCTCTCCCCAGTCAATGTGCATACGTTTGGGCACCAGGCAGCTATTTTGTTCATTGGCGACCAGCGCCGCCTCTACAGTTGCCAGCACTTCATTCAGTGACAGAAGGCCCGCAATATCGTTATCGTTTAATACCAGCATGACAGATATCCCCCAATTAAAATCCGGCAACAAGGTATTACTTATTGATATTGTCCACCCCACCAATGTTAACCGCTTCTTTACCGGAATTAACCACGCCTCCTTTTAGTTGTCCATCGTTTACCTACAGCATTCTCCCCGCAGTAGTTGTCCTTATTTTCATTATTCACCTTAAAAACCTGTATTACACATGAAAAAAATCCTGCTGTTTGTAGCCCTTGTTGCGGTAGGCATCACCGTCACCACCCGGTCCACGTCCGGTACCCAGGGAGACAAGTCCATCCCGCAAAACGTTGTCAACGCCCATGAGGCTAAGTTACTCTCCACTTACTATCCCAGTAAATGGAAAGGTGTGGCCATTGAGCCGGCAGACGCCGACTTTATGTATGCCTATACGTACCTGATTAATTATGCGAGTAGTACAGCCACATTGATGAGCGGCCCTACCTATGCCATGTTCGCACTCACTTCCTCCTGCAGGAGCGAATGGTTGAGTTCCAAAATCGACCCTGCCTGCACCTCCGGCTGCAGAACATGGTCTTACTACTACAGCCCGGCGCCTTCCTTCACCTCCAATGTTAATTACCTGGCAGTAGGCTGCCCCGGTGTAATCGATTTGCAGTAATAAGAACGGCCTGTCGTTACGGCCGGTCGTCTCCCTGACCGCAACGATCTGAAGTTTTACCCAAAAATAAAACCCCGCGGCCAGCGCGGGGTTTGTTAGTTATTTTCCAAACAGTTCTTTTAGCTTTTTTTCTATCTCTCCGTTTCCTTCTTCACCCATACCAACTTGTTTCATCAGTATCTTTCCCTCGGGGCTGATCAGGTAAGCGGTGGGAACGGCGTTTACCGCAAAGCTGTTCACAGATACCTTTTTAGTATCCAGTACCTGTGGCCACGGCAACTCCTGCTTTTTCAGTTCGTTGAGCCAGGCAGACTTGTCCTGGTCTATGGAGATACCTAAAATCTCGAACTTATCGCCGCGATACTGCTGGTACAACTCCTTCATGTAGGGAAAGGAAGCTTTGCAAGGCCCGCACCAGCTCGCCCAGAAGTCGATCAGCACGTATTTACCCCGGAAGCTACTGAAGCTAACGGATTTATCTTCCGGCGAATTCAGGATGAAATCCGTGACTTCAACACCTGCGACCGCACGTTTTATACCGGTCAACCGGCCTGCCACTTCTTTTGCCGGACCAGTAGCTTTCTGCGCAGGAGCTAGTTTGTTGTAAAGCCTTTCAAGATCTTCCGGCGGAAGGATCGCCTGATAACGGCCAAGGATAAACGCACCGGCGTAAGCATCTGCATTTGTCTCCACGAAATCACCAATATACGGGATCAGGCGCTGTTGTATCAGTTGCAGGTATGTCTTGTTTAAAGTTGAATCGTTTTTGGGTTTGTCCGCGAAACGCTCGTTGACCGCAGCCCTGATATCTGTCCTTAACTTCTCCCTTCCTTCCTCAAACTCCTGAAAAGCGGCAGCAGAGCGGCTTCCGCGAATGGGAGCGGCGCGAAGCCCCTGGGTCACATCTGCCAGGTCGATATAAATAGTACCCGGCCCATCAACAACAACCGGAAACGCCGGTGGCCCGGACCTCATTTTGGTATCATATTCTGAGTAGAGATAAGGGACGGCATCTTTTACCCACGGAATACGTATGGTGAAACGGCCATCCTGTATTTCAACAGAATCTTCTTTGATACCGTCTCCAAATACATATACTTTATGGTATCCTTTCAGGTCTCCTTTCACGGTGCCTTTGATCACAATCTTTGACTGGGCCTTTGTTGTAGCAGCAATGCCCACTGTCATTAATACCAGTAATAACTTTCGCATATTCATCAATTAATCGGTTAAAAAGGACGGGTTTCCAGCGGAATGCCCCAATTCGGGTTGAACCTGAGCACGACGTTACTGATGGGCAGAATAAAATCCTTCGAGTCGATAGTGCCTTTGTAGGTCTGGCCACCAATGCTATGGGTAATCTGCAATTTGGACCAGGGTTTCCCCTTGTCGAGCGTAAAGCGTTTCAGATCGAGAAATCGTTTGACGCCTCCGATCGGCAGTTCCCGTCTTCTTTCTTCGAGCACCCATTGGATAACCTCATCGGGTGTGCCGCCGGTCAGTGCGGGAGTACCGGTTTTGTACCGGTACCGGCGCAGGGTATTGAGGTCCTCAAGCGCCAGATCAGGCCTGTTGGTCCTGGCATAACCTTCTGCCCGCATAAGCAGTACTTCGGGCCAGGAGAAACCATCTGTCAGCTGTGTTTTTTGAGCACGGTAATTACCGATGCGCATGCCGTCGTCATAGCCGCCACCCACAGTTGTTTTATACCCCGGGGCATTGATATAGAAAAAATTGAACCGGAGATCTGTTACCTGATCGTACAGGGCGATCAGCTCCGAAGAAGGATATGAGAGCGCGACACCCTGACCGGCGCCGGTTTCTGACACTCTGTAGAACAGGATTTCCCGGCTGTTGACAAGATTGGTGTTGCCATCCTGAGAAGAAAGAATCAGCGAAGTGGTCGGTCTGGAAGGATCTGCAAGCTTAAATTTATTAAAATCATACAACACTCTGTCCGGGCCATCTGCCGCCGTCCACGCAAGATTTGCATAATACGCCACGCTATCGAACCGCTGGGTAAAGAGATGATAGTAAGCCAGCATGGCATGGCCGGTGGCTTTTTCAGCGCGGGAAGGCCAGCTGGAGCGTGCCGGCAGATCAGGCAATGCGACATGCAGTTCACCGAGCACCCGGCTGGCTACTTCTTCCGAGGAAGACAGGTCCGGAATAGGTTTATTGATATCGACATCCACTACGTAAGGAATGGTTTTAGCGCCGTTTTCTGTCCCTGGCTTGTATACCGGCCCATATATCATATTGGCATTAAAATAGCACCATGCCCTTGCCACCAGCGCCTGTGCTACGGAGATCCTGCCCAGCTTTTCCTCCTCTGCCGTTTTCTGGCTAATACCACGGATACCCTCAATAACATTATTGAAATAAGATATCTGCTGGTAGATACCCATCGAACCGGAACTCCAGAATTGATCGTCAACATTAGGGTTTTTGTAAGGCTGACGGAAGATATGCGCGAAATAACGTTCACGGTTCGGATGACCGTTGAGCACAAAACCTACTTTGGCCTGTCCTTCCGTCATTTCGAGGTTATCACCCAGGTAAGAGAGCAAAGACCCTCTGTTACCGTCGAGGAAGTTGAATTCTACCGTACCGGTATTGTCCAGCAAATGATCATAGTCCGTTACCGATGAAGGAATGAGCTTTCCTTTGGGCTTCACATCAAGAAATCGTTTACAGGAGCCCATCAGCAAAACGACGGCAATGAGTATAAAGTATTTTTGGTTGGTCATAATAATCAGGTTACAGGTTTACGGAAAATCCGACATAGAATTCGGGTCTCAGCGGCAATGTTCTTTTGATGGTCATATTCACGGACTGCTCAATTGTTTCAGGATCTACCCCCACCTTGTTGGCTGTTAAAGTCCAGAGGTTGCGGCTCTGAAAATAAATCCTAGCGCTATTGAGTCCTGTGTTGCCCCATAGTTTATTGTCCAGTTTATAAGACAGCGTGAGGTCCCTGAGTTTCAGGAAGTCGGATTTTTCAATCATCACTTCCGTATACGGGAAATACCATGCGTCTGTACTGAAAGCGGCCAGTTTGGGGTAGATGGTATGATTTTCATCTCCTGGTTTACGCCAGCGCAGGGCCACCTCTTTATGGTCGATATTGTCTCCGTTGAAAGCATCTCTGCGGAACACTGCTCCCATCTGGGCGATCATCATAAACGACAGGTCGAAACGTTTGTAGCTGAAGGTATTGGTGAGGCTAAAGATAAATTTGGGCCGGGCCGTTCCCGCATACACCATATCTTTCACGGCCAATTGGTTTCCGTATATTTTTTCTTTCTCATCGGAATAATATTGTGGTGTACCTGTGTTATCCAATCCGGCATACTGATAAGCGAAAATCGCGTCGAGCGGGTACCCTGTTCTCAACACAGCTCCGCCATTGCTTCCCAGCATCGTATTGGAATAGCTGAAGGTCAGGTAATTGGGGTTGAGATAGTTATAGTTGAACTGCAACACCTTGCTCTTGTTGTAACTGCCGTTAAAAAAGAGGTTCCAGCCAAAGTGCTTCGACTTCACCACATCTGACTCCAGGGAGAGTTCAACACCGGTATTCCTTGCAGAACCCGCATTCCTGGTAATCATGAACCTGCCGTAGGTAGGGTCGATAAAATCGGGTGCCAGCAGGTCTTTGCTCATTTTGTTATAATAATCGACGGTCAGATTGAGCCTTCCTCCCATCAGACGTATATCGGTTCCAATGTTGGTAATGAGGGTACGCTCCCAGCGCAGGTTGTTGTCCGGCAGGGAAGCGATGGTATAGGGAATGGCTCCCGTTGATGTGGAAAAGCTGCCCGGCGTAATCAGCAGGAAAGGTCCCTGCGTGAAGGAGATATTTCCGTTGATACCATAGGAACCGCGTATGTCCAGCTTATCTATCCAGGAGACATTAAAGAATTTTTCCTGTCCGAGTTTGTAGGTGCCGCCAACAGACCAGTTGGGTTTATAGCGATACTTCGGATTGGTACCGAACAGGTTTCCCTGATCAATGCGGGCGCTGCCACTCAGGATAAAACGGTTGTTGTATTCATAGGAACCGTTGGCATAAACGGAAAAGAACCGGTTGTCGCGCAGGGAATAGGAACCGTTGCTGACGGGGTTCATTCCATCCGGGAACAGGAAATCCGTGTTATAGGCGAAGCTGTTAAAATCCAGGTAATTGAACGTTGAGAATGTTCCGGCCTGGTCATTATACCCTACCCTGCTGGGTGCGGCATTGTTGTCTATCAGGTCTTTATTCACCTCGCCGCCGGCGATGACGGAAATCCGGTGGACCTTATTGAACGTTTTTCCATAGTTTGCCTGCGCCCTGAAAGTATAGGCTTCGCTCTGGCTACGGGTTTCATTCAGGATGGCGCCTTCAGGCAGGTAATGTTTGCCGGGGTTGGAGACCGACGAAGCGGCATTATACAGTGACCGTACAAAGAAGGAATTGGCGTTGCGCAGATTGCGCAGGATGCCGCTGCCCCTTGTCCATGAACCGCCCACTTCAGCACTTAAGCCATCCAGTATGTTTACCGCGATGCTGCCGCCCAATCTTGCCTGAAACGCCTGGTTCTTTGTGGTAGCCATTTCCAGGTCGTTCAGCGGATTGTATTCCATGGATTTGAGCCCTCCGTATTCAATATAGCGGTCAACGAGGTCCGGTCTTACTGCGGGAATGTTCTGCGGGTTCCCGTGCTCGTCTACAATATTGTAGTACGGCTTCATGATTTTCCAATTGGTATAATCCAGCATATCGCCTGCTTCCATGGGCATTTTGCTGTTGTTGAAATTGATATTGGAGAACATTTTAACGGTCACGCGTTTGCCTGGCCGCCAGTCGTTTTTAAGATCAAGGATTAGCCGGTCATTGCTGTTGCCCTTCATATTACCCTGATTGGCGATATAACGGACAGCTGCATTGGTAGAGAATTTTTCCGTACCGGCAGCAATGGCGATGTTATGCTGCTGTGTAAAACTTTTCCGGAATAAGTGCCGTTCCAGCTGGTCCTGCGTATTGTTTTTCTTCAGCTGGGCGAGTTCCGCATTTACTTCCGCTTCAGAAAGCAGCCCCTGCTCCTTCATCACCATTAATTGTGTTACGCGGCCATAGAAGGTAGATGACTCATATTCCCAAAGCATATTGGCGGCATCGCTGTTGTAGTAGTCCACTTCCGCGTCCACAAAATCCGCGGCGCTGGATTTGTTGAGATAAGATAACCGGGGGCGTAGCGTCATACCGGTGCTGCCTTTATAGCTTATCTGCAGCTTTCCGGTTTTGGCTGTTTTGGTGGTGATCACGATGACACCGTTGGAAGAGCGGGCGCCGTAAATGGAAGCAGCTACGGCATCTTTTAATACAGTGATGGTTTCAATGTTGTCGATGTTCACGGTTTCCAGTCCGCCCGGCGCCGGGAATCCGTCAATCACCACCAGGGGATCTCCGTTGGCCAGAAAGGTAGACCGGCCGCGTACTTCCACCTTGCCGTCTTTTGTAATGGCCACGCCGGCCGCCTGTCCTTCCAGCATGGTCAGCAGGTTGGGTTGCAGTTTACCTTCCAGGCGTTTTGTCTGCAGGGAGGAATAGGCGCCCGTCATCCTTTCCCGGGAGATGGACTGGTACCCGGTGTTGATGGTAACGGCTACTTCATCAAGTTTGGTGGCGGCCCGGCTGAGTTTTACGATGAGCGCCGGCCGGCCTTCTTTCAGCATATCGGCGGTTACCGTTATCTCCCGTGGTGTAAACCCTACGTAGGTAAACCGGAGGGTATTTCCTTCATTGACAGCCACCGAAAAGCTTCCGTCAGCCGCGGTGGCTATTCCTTTCTGGCTTTCTTTTACATGGATGCTCACACCGGACAATGCAACGCCTTCCATATCAGTTACCCTACCTGTAATTACCGTGGCCGCAGGCAGTGCAGCTGTAACAGGAGCGGGTGCTGACGAAGGTTTTCCTGACAGGATAATGGTTTTGCCCTGCAGCACATAGCCCAGGCCCTGGTCTTTCAGCACCAGGTCCAGTACCTTTTTTAAGGGAGCATCGACAACAGAGAGGGAAACGGTCCCTGAGCCGGACAGCAATTCTTTATTGCTAAACAGCACGTATCCCGTTTGTTTTTCGATGACTGAAAAGACTTTTTTCAGCGTGAGATTTTTGCCGGAAAGCGTGACTGACTGGGCAGAAACAGCCGCTTTCACGGAGACAAGGGCCGTGATCAAAAACACAGGTAGCAGCCTCATTACTTTTGAAATTTGTGCCGGGAGCCTGCTTCCCCGCAGCGCAGGGAAAGACAGGCCGCCATAAGCAGTTTTTTGCATAACTTGTGATCTAGTTTTGGTTGTGAATAAAAAACGGTTCGCGAGACCTTTTATAAATCAACTAAAATACCGCCGGGAACGACGCCAATCGTTTCCGGCTCTTTATTTTAGCGGTATCAGGGCATGACAATCAGCGTTCTGCCTTCAAGACGAAAATGAACATTCGATTTTTCAAGTGCAATCAATAATCCGCTCAGCGGAATATCCCTTGTCATTTTTCCGACAAATTCAATATCCGGTATGCCTCCTTCATATTTAACATCGATATCGTACCATCTTTTCAACTGGCGCATCACTTCATCGATCCTGGCGTCTTCAAAATCAAACACGCCATTTTTCCAGGCCATTACTTTTCCGACATCGCCGGGCCTGACCTGCATTTTTTCCACCACATTGCCGTGCATCGTGAGCGAGGCCTGTTCGCCGGGCTTTAGTATTACCTGCTGCTTCCCGTTGCGCCGGTTCATGGTCACCGCCACCTTTCCTTCCAGCAGGGTGGTATGCTGCGACGGTTCATCCGGGTAGGCGTTAACGTTAAAGTGAGTACCCAATACAGTTACCTCAAACCTGTTATCGGCATTGACCACGAACGGTACAGCCTTTCCTTCTTTTTGCCCGGACGCTGCCTCAAAGTATACCTCCCCGGTGATCTCCACACGGCGTACATCGCTTGTAAACCGTGTAGGGAAACGGATAGAGCTGGCAGCATTCAGCCACGCCACCGTGCCATCCGGCAGGATAATCCTGAATTGCCGACCCCTGGGGGTGACAAGCGTATTAAATGTTTCTTCCGTAGAAGTTTGCGCGGCTTCTTTATACGCGAGCTGTCCATCTTCCACCGACAGTTCCGCCCCGCTTTGATGGGCAACGACCCCATTGCCCACAGCATCGAGCAGGATGGTGGAACCATCTGCCAGGGTAAGCACCGCACCTTCCTGGCCCGGCCTGATCTGTGTTGCCGGCTTCGACGCCAGGGCCGGCGGTGTTGTATCTTGTTGCGGCCAAAAATACCAGGTACCTGCTACCAGCAACAATACAGCTGCAGCATAACGCCACCAGCGACGACGCAGGAATGGAATACGGGCAGGAAGTTCCGCTGATGTGGTCTGCAACAGCCGTTCCTGGTGAAAGGCTTCCAGCGCTGCCGCTGCAGCTGCTTTAAAGGTGGCATATTCTGTATGCAGCGCTGACAAATTTTCTCCATTGTTCAGGAAAGCCTCCCACTCCTGATGCTGCGCCTTTTGTTGCAGCCACTTCTCCAGTTCTTCCCTTTCTGCTTCCGGCAGCTGTTCCAGTTTTTCATAAGCCGCCAGCTTTGCGGCCCTTAGCAGGGCGGCTAACTCGTCATCTGGCATATCAGCCTCATTGATCATCGTGCAAGGTCGGTTTAGTATATGACAACAGTCGTATGACGGATTTGACTTCCGTCATAACTTTTTTTTAAAAAAAGGTAAAATGAGGGATTAATCTGCCAGGAGCAGGCAGACAAGCACCACGCCGGGAACAATTTTCCCCCGCAGCAATCTTATCGCCCTGGCTTTCTGATGGCTAACAGCCGAAGGCGAAATGCCCAGTTGCAAGGCAATTTCATTGGTACTTAGTCCTTCGATATTTAACTGCACCACCTTGGTGCATTCGGGAGGCAGTGTTAAAATCGCTTTATGCAGCATCCGCACGACTTCCGCATTAAAAACATTTTGTAAAGTATCCTCATATGAGGTCTCCTCCAGTTGCTTTTCGTAGGCCAGCTGTAATTTCTTTTCGTTGCGTTTCTGTTTTTTCAGGTGGTTTAGGGAGCGATTACGGGTAGCTACGTACAAATAGGCGCTGATGCTTTTTACCTCATTCAGAAATTCCCTGGTCTTCCACAACTGAAGAAAAACTTCGGACACGATATCTTTAGCAGCAGATTCATCACCCACGATCCTGTTCGACAGCAGGCAGAGCGCCGGATACATGTCCATAAAAAGCCCGTCAAATGCTACAGTATCGCCTTCGTTTATACTTACTATCAAATCCTTCTCACTATGTGACTTGCTATTTTGCAATGCTCATATATTAATTTAGCCCATATATATCTTTCAAATATAGATTTTACTCCAAAATAATCCTAGCGGCCGGCGGAAAAAGCCGGCGGCATAACGCGGGCCACCCCAACTCACAATACAGCTTCCACCGTTGCGGGCCGCAGCACTGCTGGCGTCTACGGCATTCCGCCCGCGGTACTTATCACTATATTCACTATTCCCCCTTTAATCTCTGTATCACATGAAAAGAATATTACTGTTCATCACCCTCGTGGCAGTGGGTATCACTGCTGCCTCCTACTCCACTTCCGGCGCCCAGGGCGAAAAACCCACCCATGGAAACGTCATCGGTCAACCTTCCGCTGCGTGGACTTACACCTATTATCCCAGCTCATGGAGAGGCACCCCTATCCATCCGGACGATGCCGCTTTCATGTACCCTTACTCGTACCAGCTCAATTATGCCGCCGGTATAGCTACCCGGGTAGCGGAGGAAGGTACACCTCCCGGTGTTGGCCGGCTCTTTTCCGTAAGCCATGTCCGGTGTCTACCGGGAATATCCCAGCCAGCTCACAGCGTGTACCTCCTAAACTTTTTTTTGTCAAGATGAAATAATTCCCGAAGTTCGCTTCACAAGACGACCTTATTTTCTAAATAATCAACGGTCCTAACTATCACTACCACCTATGAAATCCTGATACACGGAATATAACTATCCATTCCGGACCGATCAGCAACGATACACCTAAGAACCGCATTAGCCAGACACCCTCACTGGTTAAGAACGATAGCTATTAAAACGCTCGTACCCTCAAATCCATTATTATGGCCATTAAAGCACAAATAAACACCGGCTATGACCCTCAGGGGAATATCTATCAAAAATACCGCCCCCTGGATAAGGATAGTCTTAAGGTCGATGTTAACGCCGACAAAGACACTATCCAAAAAATCGCTACTGACCGGATCAATATTCTTAAAAAGGACAGAAGGAATATATACCTGCTGAAGTTCCGGGCAAAGAAAATACAACAGATAGTGCAAACGGAAAAAGCTGCCGGCAGAAAACCGCCAATGGCCATTGTTTCGTCGGGAAGAAGCGCCTGGATAAAAAGTATGTATGCGAAAGGTCTAAGCATACTGGGAAGCAACCAGCGCTTCGCCGGCATCGATGACCTTACGCCCATCGCCAACGGCGATAAAATTCCCGTGTATTTTCCCTATCGCCTTACCGCGAAAGATGCTGACCAGAGAGGGTTTTATTGTTTTGTTCAACAAAACGAATATCAGACTTATACAGCCGACCTTAAAGATACCGGTATCACCGTGATAGGGTATGAACTGGGGACAGAATTCAAACCGATGCTGGGTTTTGGCGCCAGCCGCTATGCTGTGGTAAACTTCTTCATGAATACCGGTATATCGCTGGCATGGTTAATAGACGACAATGTACTCTATATTTCCCGCCTCCATGAATTCAGTTTTTTTGAAGACAAAATGAACAGCACCCCGGGCGTTTGGGCGCTGGGAGGTACCGGCCAGGCAGAATATCAAACAGAGAAAAGCCTGCGGAGTATCAGAAAAACGGAGAATTATACCCCACCAACAAATTTCATTAGCCCGGATTTCCTTCAACAGGCAGTATTATGGAATATAAAACAATTCGTCGGGAACACTATCAACTTCAGTCCCCACTTCATCTGTTCCGGCGAAGATGTCAGTATCTCCTACCTACTGGGGAGGGACAAGTGCAAGGCCTTCTATGAGTGCCTTATTTATAAAGGCTGTGACAGCGCCGCTCCTCAGAACAAACAACTTCAAAAGCTGAAAAACGGCTTGTACAACCTCATTGACAGCGTAGATCCCATACCTGTCAACGACAACTCTACCCTCAAGCAACTACTTCAATCCAATAAAAAATACCTGAAGGGTGATCCGGTAGAAATAGCGCGCATGAAAGCTTCGGAACAAATTCAGCTGAAGTATATGTCTAACGAAAACGACGCAACGCAGTATACAGATCTAAACTCCAAGCTACTGTACTTCGCTTTTACCTTCAACGGTAAATATGATGTTCAGCTAATGAATGCATAACTGATAGTGCCGCTATCATCGCTTCCCTCTAAATAACCAACAATGGATATCTCTGAACTGATCAGCAAACTCAGGGCAGACGCTTCAGCCTCCCGGAAAGTGGTGCTGGACACCGCCTACCTCAGTGATGCACAGGTAGCCACCATACAGGGCGTACTGGGCATGCCTCCTACCCAATACATTACGATCAAAAACCTCGGCTCCGGCGACATCCCCGACGTTCAAAACAATTCGGTCACCATTACTGCCGGGCAGGCGGACCTGTTAAACCAGAGCAGTCTTCCGGTAAAGGAGTTGATTTTCACCGTGGACGCAGCACAGACGATAGACTTTGTCCTGAACCTGGCGTTACCTTCCTCCTGGCAATGGACCAGCTCCTTTCCCGATCTCAGCCTGCCGCCATTTACCCTGCTTCCCGTATCGGACGGCTTCTTCATTTACACCACCACGCCACAAAACACCTTTCAGGTCAACACCAATACGAGTATTTCATTATCAGCAGGCCTCAATTTCTCCTGCGTCACCGACGTTGGTAAAATACCCAAACTGGCAGTTATACTCGGCTCCGTACCCTCCGGCAATCTGCCGCTGAGCGGAACGGTCGATTTTAAAAGCAATACCACCGCCTATCCCGTTATGACGTTGCTGGTACCGCTCCTCTCCCAGCTTTCACTGACAGATAAATTTAAACTGGCCAACCTTCAGCTGAAAGTTGCCATTACAGATCCTGACGGGGCAGCGCAGGACATTGTCACAGGAATATGGGCCACAGACCCAATGTTCAACCTGTTGTTTCTGCTGGACAATACCTCGTCGTTGACGACGGAGGTGGACTGTACACCGCTCAGCAACGCCGGCACCACCTTGACCCAGCTGAATTCCTGCAGCATCGCCCAGGCGCTGATAGGCGCTTCCTGGCATTTTGAAAATTTTGTGCCCGCAGTACTTAGCGGCGCATTTGCCAGCATCACCTTTGACGCGATCCTACTGCTTTCTTTTTCCGGCGGGTTCAACGTACCGGGTTTAACTTTCAGGGTATATTCGGACAGCAGCCTGGAACTGGGTTTATTTACACTCAGCAGCTTCCAGCTCAACTTCACCCTGGATAATCCCGGCGGCCAGGCAGCCGCCTATGTGCATATGCTGATAGCGGCTAAAATTCCGTTGCAGACGTTTAAGGGCAACTTCATCGGCACCATAGACATCAGCACCGGCGATAACACCAACACAGGCAGCACCTGGGAGATTAATACGATCACCGCCACTTACCCGGACACCATCTCCTTCACCGACCTGATAAAGGAGCTGGATGCGAAAGTTACCTTTCCGCAGGAACTGGCGGAGCTTATTTTCTCCGACTTTTCACTGGAGATAGACCCAGGGGGAAATTCGTATATGTGTTCCTGTTATGGCACCCTGGACATGCATTTGTTCGATGTGATGCTCAGTACACAATTCTCCCTGTTGATTACATACGATGGCAGCACCACCTATGAGCTAAAGGCAGACACCATCATCGGCAATACCTTCCTGAACGCAGATATTCAGCTGAACAACACTGAAGTCGTATTCAAGGGTTCAGCCAAAGACATTCCGCTTACTGACCTGCTGGTCAGTATTTTTTCCGATATCAATATCGATCTGACCATACTGCCTGAAATTACCCTTTCAGCGATCTCGATTCAATATAACACCCCTTCGGCAAATACGCTGACCATCACCGGCTCGCTCGATTACAATGGCACCACGGGAGATTTCCAGCTCGTTGGCCAGAATACAGAAAACCAGTGGCAATTTGTAGCCATGGCCGGTTTCGACCTTCAACCACCATTTGATATCGGCGCACATATTCCACTGGTAGGCGGTAAGCTGACGGGAGACCTGACCTTAAAAAAAGGTTACCTGATCATCACCTCCAAAGCACCGCAGGGTATTACATTTACAGGCCTGCCCCCTAATATTCCTCCAGGTATTTCTTTTTATTTCGATCTGGAGCTGAGAGGAAAAGACACACCGGTCACCCTTCCGGTGCTCGGCTACTCTACCAATTTTAAGGCGGTCATGGACCGTTTTTATCTCGCTACCAGTGAAACGGATATCAGTTCCGGCAATACCGCCTATACCATCCAGATCGGGAAAAACCTCGGGCCTCTGTATGTTGACTCCCTCTCCTTAGCCTACAAGGACCAGGTCATCTATTGTAATATCAATGCCATGATGAAGATCGGGCCGTTTGATGCGGCGCTGGACGGACTGGGCATTGGCACTTCTCTTAGTGCATTTAGCCCTTCGTTTAGCCTGAATGGTCTCAGCTTCGATTTCACCACGGCGTCTTTTAGCATTGATGGGGCGCTTATCCGCATACCGGACGATCAGCTCGCACAGGGCGTTTCCCTTCAATTCGACGGAGCGCTGATCGTCAAAATACAACAGCTGGGGCTTTCTGCACTGGGCTCCTACGCACAGCTGAGCGATGGAGAAGCCTCTTTTTTCATCTTCCTGGACGCCGATTTCCCACCGGGAGGCCCGCCTTTCTTTATGGTCTCCGGGTTAATGGGAGGATTTGGCTTTAACAGAACGTTGTCGCTGCCAACCTTCGACGAAGTACAGAACTTTCCGTTGCTGGCCCTCGATGCGCCGCCAACGGGCAGTAAGAAGGATGTAGCCATGCATACGCTGCAGGTACTGGAAGGACAGATACCGGGAACGGACAAAACGAAGCGGCAGTGGGCCAGTCCACACAGCGGCGACTATTGGATGGCGCTGGGCGTTGCATTCAATTCATTTGAGATCATTAACGGAAAACTGCTGCTGACAGCGGAACTAGGCCGGGAAACACAGTTCTCCCTGCTGGGCCTCTCCTGGATGGCCTTACCACAAAAAGCGGTGGAGGGAGACAGGTTGGTATTCGTGGAGCTGCAAATGGCCGCAGTATTAAAGCCGGAAGACGGCACGTTGCAGATCGGGGCCAGTCTCACCAGCAATTCATTCGTGTTGAGCAAAGACTGTCATCTTACCGGCGGCTTTGCCTTCGACCTGTGGTTTGGAGATAACCCCAACGCCGGCCAGTTTGTATTGACAGCGGGCGGCTATCACCCTGCCTTCAAGCCTCCTGACTACTACCCCGAAGTAGCCCGGCTGGGATTCAACTGGCAGGTATCGGGCGATGTGTCTATCAAAGGCACTTCCTACTTTGCCTTTACACCATCCTGTGCGATGGCCGGCGGACGCCTGCAGGTACAGTTCCAGTCAGGCCCTCTCCGTGCCTGGTTCGACGCAGGAGCCAATTTTCTCGTTACCTGGCATCCATTGACATTTACGGCCAGTATATGGGAAGAAATTGGCGTGTCGCTTACCGTAAAGGTGTGGTTTATTCACAAAACGCTCAGCGCCAGCGTGGGAGCCGCAGTGGACATGTGGGGACCGCCGATCGGTGGTATTGTAAGGGTGCATGTCGTGTTTGTCACCTTTAAAATCAGAATCGGATCTGACAGCGCCCAGGATAGCAACAAACAAGTGCTGGCCTGGGATGACTTCAAACAAATGCTGCCGCAGCCTGAAGACCGCTGTACGATCATCGCCAACGACGGGTTAACGAACATACTGGAAAAAGATACGGCTACAGGTGACATTGTCTATAACGGCGACACGCCCAAACACCCCACTACCAAAGTATGGTTCCTGCGGTCAGGCAGGTTGCAGTTTACCACCAAAAGCATGATCCCCGCTACCAGTCTCACTTATGGCAATAGCAGCGAACAGCAGGTAAACGGCGCCTCCAATATCAATATCCGCCCAATGAACATCACTACGGCTACCGCCGTCCATAATCTGCGTATCACACAAAACAGCGCTGGCGGCAACCCTATCAGTATTGACGGCTGGACGTTCACCGCCAACTACGGGAATGTAGCCGCCACGCTATGGGGACAGCCCACCATAGAAAAAGGGCAATTTGTACAGGCGCCATCCACTCCCTCCGCCGATACGGTGGACAATCAACTCACCGGTTATACCGTAGAAGCGCCGGCCCCTAAGCCAGGTTACTCCTTCGGTATCGTTCAGATGCGGTTGCTTCTGAATGAATACATC
Organism: Chitinophaga eiseniae; assembly: GCF_900167135.1. Lineage (GTDB taxonomy): Bacteria > Bacteroidota > Bacteroidia > Chitinophagales > Chitinophagaceae > Chitinophaga > Chitinophaga eiseniae. The sequence continues at coordinate 465,101 of NZ_FUWZ01000006.1, forward strand.
TGCCAGACGGACAACCCGCAAAATCCACTCAGTAAATCGCATGCTTACAACAACGACTATACGCCGTCCACCAGCAGCACCACACTGGCTGACATCAGCACCATCGGGACTACGCTGACCGCTGCCAGGAATGCATTGTTCGCCGAACTGCAGCAGGACAATCTCTACACCGGCAGCAATGACAGTATGCAACAGATGGGCGCTACCGCCAATGGCTTATTCGTTGACATTCCAATGGAACAATCCAACTGATTATGAAAAACCTAAACAGCCTGACAGACGATATCCCCGTGGGAGACATTAAGTTGATCGACAACTACCTTCCCTCCATCGATGCCGGTAACTACTACATTACCGTCCGGCAACCAGTGTATAATGACCACCAGCAGCTGGATACAGATGGCGTGGATACCGTGCAGGAATTCACCGTAACAGCGCCACAGTACTTTATTGATAAAGCGCAGGTGGTTAGCATGTACCCCGTTCCCGGCAGCAGCGGCAAATACAGTGAAGTGCTTCCCAACATTGTCCTGAAAGACGCGGGACTTCCCTGGGAAAGGGCGATGGACAAACCTACTACGCCCTGGCTGGCGCTCATGGTATTCCAGGAAACAGAGCTCAATGAAGGGGACGATACCGGTGATAAATCCACCACTACCACTGTAGCTGCATTTCAGCAGGGACAAAGCGGCGTATTAATGCCCAAAATTACCCGTGAAGATGATATTGACCCGAAAAGCAGCTGTAAAACGATCAGCATGTCTGCCGCTGTTTTCCAGGCTATCGCGCCGGGACTCGACGAGCTTCCCTATCTCTCTCATATCCGCAGGATCAATACCGACAACTGCGCCATCGGGGGTATCAATGAGCATGGTCTCTTCTCCGTAGTGGCCGCCAACCGTTTCTGCCTGTCGCCCGCAGGGCAACAAACACAGCTAAAGAACATCGTGCACCTGGTGTCACTGGAGGGCATGGAGGAATACCTTCACCCAAAGGTTGATCTCAGCAGCTATTCAAGTGTAGTGCTGCTAAGCCTGGCCAGCTGGACGTTTCAGTCCCAGGCCGACGGCTATAGCTTCCGTATGCTGGCGGAGAACCTGGTCGCCCGGGAAAAAAGCGGCAACAACGTAGACCCGTCACTGTTATGGTTACGGCTCCCTGTGCCGACGGATACCAATACGAACGTGAATACGGTGGTACGCCAGCGGGTCGCTGATGGTTACCTTCCACTCCCCTGGCAAACCCGCAGCGGCGAAAGTACTTTTGCCTGGTACCGCGGGCCGCTGACGCCATTGCTGCCGACTCCCTCCAACACCCATTACCCAACAGCAGATGCCGCGCTGATATTTGATAAAACACACGGCATATTTGACGTTACACTGGCTGCTGCCTGGGAAACCGGCAGGGAGATAGCACTGGCTGATGCAGCGTTCCTGCGTAAAGTAACGGATTTCCGGCAGCAGCTGAACCTGATTGCCGACAAACTGATGCACCGTGCTACCTCTCCGCATTTCGCGTCACAGGCAATAGCAGATACTGACCCCTATTCCACTGTACAGGAAAGGCTAAAATCACTGTTAACGCCTCAACTGATAAAGGATATGGGCGATACAGCCACAAAGTTGCCCGGCACACGTACAACAGTGACGAGGACAAAAAAAGCGGCCCCCGACCCTCAGCAACAGCTGAGCAATTTCCTCGGACGCAAAGACGTGCAGGAGCGCCTGCAGCAGCTTGCAGCGGATATTTCAGGAGCGTTGTCCGACTGGATGGCCAAAGTAAAACTCCTTTATCCTATTCCATTCAGAAAACTGATCGCCGACGAGCGGTTGCTCCCCAACGAGTCACTGCGTTTTTTTTATGTAGACCTCAACTGGCTGAATGCTGCGATCGACGGGGCCATGAGCTTCGGTATCACTTCCAGCAAAAACCAGCTGCTGCACGATATCGTAATGCCGGAAATCAGAGCGGCGGCCCGGCAGAAAGCAGGCAGGATACGATCGCAGCTAACAGGAAAACAAATTGCGGACACCCAGCCAGCGGACGTCATGAGCGGCTTTCTGCTGAGGTCGGACATGGTAAAGGCATGGCCCACCCTGGTCATCCGCGCCCGGGATGCAAACGATAACTCCCTTAATATTATCCGGACAGATCACCTCGCGCCAAACCTGTTGTTATGCATTTTCAACGGGGTGCCCAACAACGTTACCCTCAGCGAACCTGCAGAAACGCTCTGCTTTGGCGTGGATGACGAAGGATACGCCGTTATCAGAAATACCGTATCCGGAGATACCGCCCTGGGACAGCAGCTGGGCACCGTACGGGTCCGCGACCTGTCCGGGAAACAACAATACTGTATGCGGAGCCCGGAAAGCCATGTGCTGAACATCGCACCGGAAGATGCTAACGGCCTCGTACAAACGCTGCAGCGCTCGATGACCAGTTTAAAAACACCGCCGCCCAACGGGCAGCTAACCGCCGGTACCCTGGCGCTTCAGATGATGAAGTCAGCCGAAGCGGTAGTGTTCCAAAGTCAACCTTAAAATCAATCGTATGAATGCCCCCGTTATCGTTCCCATGGAACTGGATGTGCTGCTCGCCAACACCGCCCTGATGGACAGGGACCAGTTCAGACTATGGTATTACAGTTATGCTTCCATGAGAAGTAAAACCTGGTCAGCAGCTGAACCGCCGGCCTTTACCGATAGCCATACTATGCCAGGCACAGGAGCCTACCTGCACTGGACCTTGCCACGGTCGCTACGTGTAGGCCAGTCCGGTAGTACCAGCGATTTTCCGCTGATTCCAAACCGCTGGCTTATTGTACGGATACACCGGGACGTCAATGGAAACAATGTACAACAAACATGGATACTGGAGGCCGATTGTCCCAGCCCCGGCAATGATCCCAACAACTGCTATTTTATTGTCAACGATACCGTAAAAAACAACTGGGCCAGCAGCAGCGATACCAACAGAAACAGTGCGTTCCTTGTCCCTTTTGACCAGGGGGATAATTCCGATACACAGTCTTATTATCTCAACATAGGCAACACTGTTGATTTATCCGCATGGAAAGAAGCGTATCCGGAAAACATGTTCATCACAGCACTGGGGCCGGGCAATGCAGATTTCAGCGGGTACATAGGGTTTAACCTGGGTGTATTGTCTTTCTATGACAGTCTCGCAGGCGTACCGGATACGACCTCGCTCAGCTATATGGTTACCGGTTGGTATGCCGACGCCAATAGCGACATCCTCGTCACCGGCAACACGGGATTTACAGGCGAAGCGACGGCAGATGCGGTATTGACTGCATTAAACTGGCAACTGGCGCAGGGGCAAAGCGCCGGTGACAGCAACATCACGTTGTACAGCGGCATGTCGTTCAATCTTCCCTGGAATGCTACCGCCCAACAACCACCGGACAATGACGAACTGCAAAAGCTACGTAGCTCCAAACATATGTCCGTTTGCGTTGCCAACACCGGGCTGGAAGCGTTCAGCACGCTGGTGGCCACACAACTGGAAAACACCCCGGGGTACACCAACTCGCACAATACCCTTGAAATGTTACGTGCCTTTCAGTTCGACCTGTTACCCGAACTCAATAACGCAAACGGTACCCAGCTGGTAGACGAGAAAATACAGCAGGCATGGTTCAATGCCCATTTCGGTGGCAACCGCTGGAAGATTGTCCCAGCCAGTGAAAATCGGCAGGCTACGGGCTATCAGATTCCCGCCAGCGATGCCGCCTGGCTGCAACAACTCAACCAGGACCAGCAGGCCCTCGATGATGCGCTCACGCAGCTTGTCAGCCTGCAGTGGGACCTGAACGCCGTGTGGTGGAAATATCATTCCGTTCAACGTTCTTTTTACGATGCCACCAAAAACTGGCCGAACGTATCCGCCGATCAGCTGGAGCCCTATCTCGACCCGGGTAACCCGACAAGTTCGCTGGGACTGGTGCTGGCACAACTGAAAATTGTCAACGACCTGCTTCCCAGGGTGCCGCAGCCCCAACAAGGGATTGCCAATCAACAGGATGCTTTACAGGCGGGCATTACCGCTTTCGCCCAAAGTAAACAGATCAGCGCCGGCTATGTGTTAAAAGCCGTAGCACAGCCCCGGTACTGGCTACCCAACAACCCCAACATCGTTATTTCCGGGGTATCCCCCGATACGCTTGGCAACCCGGAAACAGCCCTGCAGGTAAGGCTCCCTTCACAACTGATACAGTCCTTTACCGTAGACTATCAGCAAATCAATGCTTCAACACTGGGAAGCATCATCCCGGCATTAGCGAATACGCAACAGTTACCGGCCAATGTACAGGATCTCTATACGGAGTTTTTTCTGCTCGATCCTGCCAACGCGGCGCAGATTGCACAAAAAACAGGCTTGTCGTCAGACGACGTTTATAATGCCATGAAAGCCCATCAATCTACCTCTTATACCACGGGCGTTCTGCCGGCATTGGACCTGAGCGAATGGCAGCAGCAATGGAGTCCTTTGTTTGTGGAATGGCAACTGACGCATACCCCTGTCCCTTTTTCGTGGCAAAACACTCCCAACTGGACCTTCGATGGTAGCGATTATCAAATGATCGCTTCTCCGCAGGGACAGGGAACACCGTACATTATTTCGGGGAAGGCCACCCTGAGCACCCATACCCAAATGACTTTCGGCGCACGCCTTAAAGCCTTTGCCCAGCAATATAATGACGGTGATCTCGACGATCTGTGGAAAGAAATTAACGATACAGACCAGTGGCTGTTCCTCTCCCAGGAGCTGGCAGACACCAACGATTACCTGACCCAGCGTGATAAAAGGCTATTCCGCAAGCCTGGCCACGCCACGTTTACCTATCAAAACCAACAGCTGACGTATTCCAAGATCATGGGATATCCTGATGATACCCATGTATATCCTTTCGATACGCCATCCTTTGCCCAGGGACGGGTGAATGCTCTTCCCGCCATTAATAAAAACGGGGCCAGCGAGTTTCCTTTTCACCAGGTAAGAGGCGGTGAATTTTATTTCACGCAGCTGATCATATATGATAAGTTCGGCAGGATACTGGAGCTGGTGCAGCCTACCGACGGTGGTGTATTTGATGCAGACAGTTTTCCACTGATGGTAGATACCGCGTTTGCTGTAGAACATAAACTGTCTGCCGGCATCAATGCGCCGTTCCAGGTGCCTCCGCGGGTACTGCAGCCAAGCCGGTTAAATATGTTACTGGCAGACTACCGCGACAAAAGCAATATACTGGGCGTCACTTCCGACGTGAACCCTATATGCGGATGGGTGGTCGTCAACCATGTCGACAAATCACTCCTCCTGTTTTTCCCTGACGGCAGCAACGCCGGTGAAATACTGCTGCTGGCCGATGTGAACGGGATGCATATCCAGTGGACGCCTCCTCCCAACAACAACCTGGCGTCCCTGGCGGACGTGGGTAGCCGGTCAAAACAGCTGGGCGCCTTTGCAACAGCACTGACAGCGAAAACGCCCACCACATTCAATGCCTTTCTGAAAGCCATTGACAGCACCTTATGGACCGTAGATCCCCTGGGCAAACGCACCCACCAGGACCTGTCGCTGTTCATCGGCCGTCCGCTGGCACTGGTGGCCCTCACATTGCAACTGAAACTGAACGGACAGCCATTAAAAAGTGAGGACTGGCCTTTTCCCCTCAAAGATATACCGCCAGACCCCCATATTTCCCCACTGGGCGCCTGTGTTTTTGATGTGCGCTTGGGCGACCAGGCTTCCAGGGAAGACGGCGTGATAGGCTACTTTGAGGGAGAAAACTATGACCGGTTCAACTGTGTGGTAACACCGGACAGCTCGGACAACTATCTGCAGCAGATAGGGCCGCTGGACAGTGATAATGGGAATTATATTCAGCTGTCGTTTGACAACGCCGACCCGGTCTACCTCACCGTATTGGCCGACCCACGGGCATCCATACACGCCTTTACCGGCATATTGCCGGTGAAAGAAGTGAAACTACCGGAAGAATTTGTAGACAAGCCATTATCTTCACTGGACATCACTTTCAGGGCGGGGCCTGTATTGTCTGCCGTTCAACCCTCGGACAGTATGGCGGGACAACCGGTACATGCCGACGCGCTCACCTATCTGCCAGTGAGCGCCAAATTTGGTATCTGGAGCTGGTGGCAAAGTACAGTCCATGACCCCGGAACTTCATCGGCCGGTTTCTCCTGGCAGGGGTATACCCTCACCAAAGCTACCACCACGGCTAACTTCGACAGATATACGTCCAGCCTGCACGACGGATACCTGCAATTTATCACCGATCAGGATTCTTAATAAAAAGTATATCACTATGCAAACCGACACCAAACCCAAGCTGATACTCAAGTATGATGTCAGCACCACACCACCCACCCTCGTGCCCGGCCAAAGCGGACAGGTAGCCATCACCGTGGAGGACAGTCCCGACTACTGCGACACTATCATACTTCAAATACCATGCGGGGACGATCCCGCCGACATATTTGCAACCCCGCCACCGGAACCGGCGCTGAACATCTCCAATAACTACTGGAACACCGGAGATCCCAAGCCCATACATACCGAAACCGGCCCTCATTACTATCAATGGACCCTTAACAATAAAGTGCAGCATTACAAGGTGATCCAAACCACTTTTACCTTCACCGGCAATGTCAACTCCAAGGGCGGACAGGCTCAGATTATCATCGACGAAGATTCCGGCACCAACCCGGCGGACCTTGAAGAGAGAGAAGGTTACCGCTATGTGACCAAAAGCGATAAGCCGCTGTTTTTTCTGCGAAACCTGCTGGCCATCGACTACCTGGCTTCCGGATTTCCCTGCAGCGCATTCAAGCTGGGATACCGTATTGAAATAGCCTGGGAAAGCAATGGCCACTCTTATGAGCTGTATCAGAGCGGCATCAGCGCCCCCATATACCGCGGTAAAGACACCAATTACACGCTCGAAAACGGTATTACCGATACCACCACTTTTTGTTGCGTCGCCATTAACGCCAATGGAGACAAGCTGTTTGAATGCCTTACGCTGACGGTGACCAACCCGGCGATCACCGCACAAACGGTAACTTCCGCCAATCAGGAAGAAATAGACGGAGATATGACCACCCACCAGGCTACATGTAATACCCTGAGCCTAAGCCTCAACCCGACAGTTATGGCAGCGCCCTCTCCCCATGTCAACAACCTGGTTGATAACTCTTCTATCTTTAATCTGAGCGGTAATTTCGAGGTGGATGGGGATGTCACCTTCACCGGGGCCCTTACCTGCAACAGCATCAACACCGACAATCTTACTATACAGGACTCCCTGACATTTAACGGGCAGCAGGAATCTCTGTTCGGTCAACCGGTGCTGGTGGCCACCGGCATTAATGTTGGTTATGGTATTATACCGGCAGTGTCGGATGGTTATGCTGTCGTTACGGTATCCGGACCGCTGCTACCCCTTGTTGAATCTGCCGCTTATGCCGCGCTTGGCATCTCCGGTGTACTGGACTGGATCTATACCTACGGAGGGAATTCAGGTTTACAATACCTGTCAGAGACGGATGGGTACCTGATGCTACCTATCAGCAAAGGCAGCTACTGGATGTACCAGGGAGCCAACATCATTGCTACCGCACCGATAAGTATCATCAATGTATACTGGTTCCCGGTAGGCAAGGCCGGCAGCGAACAAAGCGTAGGTTTTAAAACGCCTCCGCCTTCGCTTGAAGATATCCGTGACGATAAGACAAATCCCCGTGCACACTTTGAGCGGTATCTGGCGGCCAAAAGAAAACGGCGCAGTGAGGTGATCACGTCCGTGGAAACGATGCTGGAAACAACATTCGACACAGCTGTGAAGGAAGAAATGGTTGAGCAGCTGATGAAACTCTGACTTTATCAATTAAGATTCAAAATTATTTTTTATGGATAATGCTATCGCCAAAGGACAAGCGGACCAGGCCCCTTTATCCCTGGCCAGCTTCATTTCTTATCCCTATCAAAACTTTCAGGGAGTGCCGGTTACACAGTTTACGGCAGGCAGTCCCTTTAGTGTCAGATGGGACAGTAACGGCACTAACTTTAGTTTATATGTCAATGGTAATTCCCAGCCGTTGTACACAGGAAACGCTACTTCCACCGACCTGCCACGAGGGCTGCAAGCCAATACTACGCTGATACTGGAAGCCGACAACGGTGAAGACAAGCGTTATGCCTTTCTGACCGTTATCATCAGTAACCCGGTATTGACACCGGATACCATCTGGCACGACACCGGGACGATGACCAACGCGGGCACCTTGGACGTAAAAGGAAGCCTGTATAATACCACCCTGACTTTTGGCAGCGAAGGTGTGCTGAACCTGGGCGACAATTCGTCTTTCCAGGGTTTAACGGTGAGCCAGAACGCCAATATCAGTGGCGCCACGTCCGCAAACAACCTGCAGCGTCCTCCCAACAGCAATATCAACGACCTCACCATTACCAATAATCTGAATGCGGACGGCATTACCATCGCTATGATCGGCGGAGGGCATCTCCTCAGGTTTGGCAGCGCTTTCGATACCGTGGAGGTAACGGCTAAGACAGATGGTTTCGCCATCATTACCATAAATCCCAAGGACTGCGACACCAACGTATGGTCCAGCTGTACTATCACATATGGCTTTCAGCAGTATACCGTCAACGGTATGGTACTGGAAGAAGACAGTACGGCAGACATCCCCCAGTCCGGATACTGTTGTATTCCCATCCGGAACGGTGACAGCTGGAGCTGCAGCGGGACCACCAGCGGAGGCGACAGAATGCCGATGATCTCCGTTTTCTGGGTCCCTCTTGGCGGTGGTAGCGATTCGTATACTACGTCAGGATGAAATTAATTACCACATAAATCAATTACCATGTCTTCTCCATCCATGCATGATCTTACGCCCGGATTCACCATATCCTATCTTCTGATGAGCCAGAACGGCCATCCATCGACGACTGTCGAAGCCGGCAGCGCCATCGACTTCTCCTGGGAAAGCACCGGCGATTATTTCCTGCTATATGAAGGTAACAATACCACGCCCATCTATCAGGGCAATGGTAAAAACACCACCATAAAACAGGGACCGTCGGTGGACACCACTTTTACCCTGGAGGCCCAATCCAGCGGCAGTAAACTATACAAGGCCGTTACCACCATCATCACCAATCCTTCCTTAACGCCCAGCAGTATGACCGTCACTGATAACCACACCGATAATAGTGACCTGATCGTTGTTGGCAATTCCACCTTCAATCAATTGGCCGTAAAAGGCAAGGTTGCGTTTCCTGACCCCGACAATCCTGACTTCCAGATCAGCGGGTACCTGCAGACCAACTGCGCCATTAATGTGTCGGGCAATACGATTGTCAAAGGGACGCTCAATGCCGGCAGCGCCAGCACACAGGATATCACGGTAACCAGCAGCCTGACGGCACTTCAGGCCGCTGTGAACCTGTTCAGTGACAGTGTCTCTGTTTACAATGACAACAAGGCCGTTACCCAGACATTCACCGCTAAATGCGACGGCTATCTGATGGCGTACGTGCTGCCAGACTTCAACGTATGGAGTAAGATAACGCTGACCCTGGGCCAATATGCTTTCACGGTGTCCGGCGGCCATATCATGAACGCCTATGGCAAGGATGTCACTTCCAACTCGCTGCTGCTGCCCGTCGCCAAGGGCTCCTCCGTCACCTACACCACCGCTTATAAGCCCTCCCAACCCCTCGCGTTTACCGTACTGTGGTATCCTATCGGCAAAAGCACATCCGGGGAGGCAACGTTTGAAGTCAGGGACACATTGCCGGAGGAGTTGAAAACACCAGCGCCGGACGAGGCTACGATGCAGGCGGCGAGAGATGCCGCCCGGAAAGAAACAGCCGATTCCTTTATTCAACACCTTGAACGGGCCGCCAACAAACCGATAGATGAAGGCATGAAGCAGTTACTGATGGAAAAGTTACTGGCACTGCGGTAAGTAAAACTATGTGGCAGTGACCGGACGTCAGCTGCTAAACAACAGCCTGCACAGACTTTATCACTTCATTCGTGTGTTGAATGGTAGCTTCCGGCCAAAGCATATCAGGATGGAAAGCGAGGGGGGATGTCCCGTTCAGTATGTGCAACGGCCAGGCAGGATCAGCCAGGGCAGCCTTCCCGATGGAGACGAGATCGGCATGCGATTCTTCGAGGACCCTGGCGGCCCTTGTCAACTGGTGCATGCCACCATTGGCGATGATCACACTGCCGGTTATTTGTTTGGCCAGTGCAGCATATGAGGCGCCGTTGCCATAGAAGCTGTCCCGTTCCCACTCACCGCTCTGTACGGCAATATGAATAAAATCAGGCGCTGTTTTGCGGACTTCCTCCAATACCTCGACGGCCATGGCAGCCCCGTCTTTCCAGCGGTACCTGAGATCGTTCACTTTTCCTTCTGATAGTCGTACCCCTACCAGGAAACGTGCCGGCACCACGGCCCTTATAGCCTGAATAATTTCAGCAGCAAGGCGGAAACGGTTGCCGGTGCTGCCTCCGTATTGGTCATCGCGTATATTTAGCTCGGGTGTTAGAAACTGATCGAGGAGGTAGCCGTTGGCCATATGCAGCTCCACACCGTCAAAACCGGCCTGGAATGCGAGCCTGGCGGCATTCACAAAGCCGTCTTTAGCGGCCCGTATATCTTCCGGGCTCATTACTTTCGGAAAAGGGAAAGCGCCGGTACCGCCATATTGTACCATTTTTACGCCCACTGGTTGGATCGCAGAAGGTGCCAATGTTTTCTCCGTGTATTGCGATAACGCACCGGCGTGCATCAATTGTGCAATGATTAACGCGCCATGTGTTTTCACCAGTTTCACTACCGGTTGCCAGGCCGCTGCATGTGCCGTGGTGGTCAGTCCGGGCTGATGGCGATACCCTCTGCTGGCTATTTCATCTGTATAGTTGCCTTCTGTGATGATCATACTGAAACCACCTTTGGCAAATGCGGCGTAGTAGGCATCCATGTCCGCGGTGGCTAATCCTTCAGCGGTGGCGCTGACGCGCGACATAGGCGCTATTACCAGTCTGTTTTTTAATGGATGTTCCGGCCAGGGTAACGGTTGAAATACCGGATGTTTTGTTGTGTTCATATGTAATAAATTATGAACACAAAACTAGTTTATGCGTTTCCGTTGTACGTTAAAGTAGTATAATAAAGGGCGTTAAAGTAGTTTAATTTTTCTCCGGAGGGGCACTAGAAGGCGCCCGGTAAATTTCCACCATATCTTTCATGCGGTCTATCCTGAACAAAAGCAGCCAGGCATATTTTTTATCAACAACGCAAAACTCCCGCCCGTCCTGCCCGGAAGACAGATATATTAGCTCTCTCAACGCCGGATATTGACAGTCATATACCTGGAAGCGGTTGCCCATTGGCACTTTGACAAACAGGACCCAGTAATTACGCCCGTTATCCAGCACGGGCAATTCCTCGTTGTATAATTGCTGAAGCGTGCAACGCCTGGTGAGGGTGCCGTGTTGTAGAAGCTCAGCCCTGTTTTCGGCTTCAATAAAGTTTAGCCAGGTGGACTTAAATAGCAGCGTGACTATTTTCATTATTATTTCGGGGCCGGCCCTGAAGGGATCTTTGAATCCATCGGGGAACTTCTTTTTTATCAAATCAAGTTTTTCATTCCAGTACATTTTCGGGATCTTTATATGATCGTTTGGGCAACAAATATAGCTTTCTGCTCCTGAATATAAAGTCGCTTAAAAAATCAAGCAGAAAAAACGACGATATATAAATATTTATTATAAATTCAGGCCGTTGCCGGGAGCTTAAAAAGAGGCACGACATCAAAAACGAAAAATTCTCTATGAAAAAAACTTTTACATTAATTTTAATTACAATATTTTCAATAGCCGCCATCTATGCCCTTGTTCGTTATGTCAGAATGGACGGTTTTGCGTTTGCGTGGGCACTGAGCTTCCTGCTGATGTTATGTGTGTCTGTTTTCACAGAAGCATTAAAAAGCCCACTTACTTCCGCTTACTATGAGCAAAAAGAATGGGAACGGAAGGGAAAAATATACGAATCCCTTGGAATTAATTTCTTCAGAAAACTGCTCGTATGGTCCGGTTGGGAAAAAGTAATCAGGAAATCTTTCCCGATAGAAAATAACACCTCCGCCTTGACGAAATTATACTATCAAACAAAAAAAGGGGAACTGGACCACCTGATTATCCTGTTGATAGTACTTGGATTTAATATTTTCGTGGCCTTCAGCTTTGGTGTCGTTAAATCTTTGTGGTTACTGGGACTGAATGTCTTCATGAACCTTTATCCCATTTTCCTTCAACGGTATAATCGTCCGCGCGTAGAAAGAGCGATGAATTTGAGTAAGCGGAGACAGCATATACCAGTATGTTAGTCTGTTATCATCCCGCTTCCTTTCCAGCCCATGATGTGACCGTCCTGCGCACTTACGCGGACCAGCTTTCCATCTTTATTATATACGAGCTGTAGCCCATGCTCCTGCTCCCAATCACAGTTACATACCAGTTGCAGATACACTCCCTTATCTTCATAAGGTTCCCTGCCAACATAGAGGTTAGTGCATTTTACAAATCGCCATACCTCTTCCTCACTCTTCATATTCCATAGGACTTCATCGTCTTCATTAAAGCCGATAGCCTCTAAAAAATCCATACAATTGCGGTAAACATGACCGGAAACTGCAAGGCGGTCCACCGACGTCTTAGCTAAAAAATTAGATAGCAGGACATCCGCTTCCTCTAAAAACATTGTGTCTTCATTGGGGTTAAAATCCGTATAGGTAATCGTAAAAGGCTGATTATCCCAAAACGGGATATCTATTTCCCCGGAGGTCCACCAGTCTTCAAAGTCATCTTGCCGCAAAGTTCCAATCGCCTTTGACTGTACTGTTGTTTGAGTGATCGCAATCTTCTTTTTCACCTCAGGCACCTCGTTGGAAAGTCCGGCAAAAATGGCTTTTTTTTCTTCTTCGGTCCGCCTTTCAAAATTATTGAGCTTTTTAGACAGTTCGGAAATATTGGTGGTGCGCGTCATCTCTTTTGCAACGATAATAATAGAAAAGGGCCAGACCTTCTGATCGTATGACATATATACAGCTGTATAATCCAGATCGGGCAGTTCATAGTAGGTCTCGGTAGATATCGTGTAGTAGGCCAGGCACATCCTGTAACTATTAGTAGGATATGTTGGGTCATCCGGTCGCCAGTTAAGCTCAGGATGATACTTACGGATAATAAGCATCGTGCTGTCATCCCGGGTTATCGTTGCCAGAGGATACTCCTTTAAAAATGCTTTAATCTTTTTCGACCGCTTGTTTAAAAGCTCGCTACGGAGTTCAGTAAGTTCCCATCCTGTCATGGTTAATATTTTTGTCAAAAATGCTATGTTACTTTTCTATTTCCAAAACATCACCGTCTACAAAACGTCTACAGTAGTTAAACAACCCTCAAAAAAACAAACATAAAAAGTTAATTATCATGCTGTTAACAAAAAAAACAAAATAGTTTGGAGCAGTTAAAAATAACTTCCAGCAGAAACTATCCCGCCTGATTCTTTGAATTTCACAATTATTACTTTGATAAGGCCAATCTGTAAAAATCGGGAGCGCATACCTTTGTGTCACCAAGCCCGACATGAGAATCCGTTCAATGGAGATGCCATGGGTCACTCCAATCCAGGCAGAACATTTACCGCAAAGGAGATGAGAACAACAACTCATTACCAGGTGCCGGATATGTATTTCGGGGAATTAAAAAAATTTGGGACAAAACCATGAACACTCCAGCAAACAAAATCGGTGTAGAAAACGAAGAACATTTAATTCTGCTTACGCTGAACAACTATCTTGAAGGGCGTCCGACACTGGACATCGAAAGGCTCCGGGCGGCGTTCCACCCGGATGCATACATCAGGACCGTCATAGACGGAAAGCTGGTCCAGTGGGCACTGCCGCAGTACCTGGAGCTGGTGGCCCAGGCAGCTGTACAGGAATGCCGGCCGGAACTGCTTTCCTTTACCTGGGACGGAGACACCGGGTCGGCCCACGTTCAGCTGACCTTTGACACCTTCCGGTTTATTGACCGGTTTAACCTGATAAAGTTAGACGGGAAATGGCAGATCATGGACAAGGTTTCCTACCGGGAGGCGTTATTGCCAATACGTCAAGACGCACCCATCATTTCTTCATAATATATGCAAAGATATCTCTTACTTCCTGGTCAGACAGATGGTCCAGTATCCTCTCCGGCATCACCGACACCTGCTGCGCCTTCATTTCCTTTATCCGGCCTGCAGAAAGAACAATATCCTTACCCCCTACAGGCTGAAGGGTAATGGCATCGCCGTTGCGGGATACAATCTTTCCTTCCAGGGTACGGCCATCCGTAGTAACGACCCGGTGAATGACATAACCTTCCCTGATATCAGCATTCGGGTCAATAATATTCAGCAGCATACTGTTGATATTGTTCCTGTCATAACCAGTGAGCTCCGGTCCAATCGTTCCGCCTCCATCAAATAAACGATGACAGGCGCCACAGTTATTGGCGAACAGTACCTTCCCTTTTTCCATATTACCCGAACCCGACTTGATAATTTTCACATACCTGGCAATGCTTTCATTCTTTTCTTCAGAAGTAGCCAACTTCACACTCGGCCATAACCGGTTCACTCGTTCTCCCATCTGCGGATCTTTAAGCAATTTAAACCGGCGTGCAGCAGCCTCCGTAACGTCTCCCTGACTAATCACTTTGGTTTTTTCAATGGCATCCAGGAATGCATTAGCCCACACGCCCCTGCTGGACACCAGGTCTATCGCCGCATTCCGCACCCCTTCGTCACCCCGGTACTGCGGATAAGCTGCCACCACGTTGCTGCCAATTTCAGGGTTATCAAAGTACTGTAATGCCTGTATAGCGGTTTGCTTCAGCGCTCCTGAAGCGCTGCCGGCCCCCACCACTTTTAGTAAAACGGGGACCGCCCTTTCCTGGCCGGTTTCACCCATTATTTTGATATAGGCCAACCGGTGCTGCATATCCGCTTTTGAATCTCCAACAACCTTGAGCGCCTGGTCTACCACTTTAGGATCGCCCTGCCGGAGGCCTAACGCCAACGGTCCTCCGAAAAGCTCATTCTGATAAGGCTGAATGGCACGGGTAAGCGCCGGCGACAAACCCACCAGGTCACGCCCGCGAAGTCCCTCGCGCAACCCATCTATCAACAGTTTCGCTACCTGCCTGGAGGGCGCCATCTCAATTAAACGGGCTACCGCTGCAAAATTTGCTTCGCCGCCCGCCATCGTATAACGTTGTACCAGGCGTTTTAATATCGTCTGCTGAACAGTCTTTCGCTGCCAGAGCGGCGGATGTCTGAACATCGCCAGTACACGGTCCCTATCCGTTTCTGCGCTGGCTTCTATTGCCCACCAGGTCAGTAACGGAATATCTGCATCCTTCTCGTCATCATTGCTTTTCAGCAATCCTTCAATAAGAGATACGGCCAGATCACCTTTCAATCGTTTTGCCGTGCTGGCGATCTGACTCCTTACCTCCGGGTCCTGCTCCGAAGCGGCCAACCGGACCAGCCGTTTAGCCACCAGCGGAGAAACAGCGCCGCCATCACCGGACAAACGCACCGCCCAGTTCCTGACATATGGATCTTTATGACCCAGCGCAATGAAGGCTACTTCATCGCTCCAGCCCCCACTCCCGTTGATCGCCCATAATGCCTCCAAGGCTATCTGGCCATCACCGGATTGAAGCAGCGGCAGTAATTCAGGCAGGAAAGATTTGTCTTTGCGGTTGGCAAACTGTAGCTGTGCCTGTTGACGGAACCATTTATTCTCCCCTTTTAATAATTGTATCAACTGACCACCGGAATACTTGCTCAGGTCAAACTTTGGCGGTACCGGCGTATGCGCCTTACTACGCAGGCGATACACCCTTCCCGATGTTTTATGCCAGGTATCGTGCGGATCTACGTGCGACAGACGGCTATCGTACCAATCGGCGATGTACACATTGCCATCAGGTCCCGCTTTAATATTAACAGGCCGGAACCAACGATCATCCGTTTTGATGATCTTCTCTTCATCCACATTGGAAAAGGTAGATCCGGCGGGTTCTAAACGGGTAAGCTGTACATAATTCAGGAGCGGGTTGAGCGCTATCATTTTACCTTTATACCTCTCTGGCAGGCTGGTTTCCTCATACCGGATCAGTGAATGCGTAAACCGTTTTCTTTCACCGGTAAGTTTCATACCGGGCAGATTTCCGAACGTATAGGCGTTGGTGTAAGGGCCATGTTTTCCTAAACTTTTCTGATAGTAAGCGCCTTGTTTAAAATTCGGCCCTCTGTCGTACCCGTTGTCCCCGGAATACAACCGGCCCTTGCTGTCGAACTCCACATTGAAGGTATTTCCCCCACCTTCTGCAAACACTTCAAACACCTTTGTATCGATGTTATAACGCCAGATAGCCTGGCCCTGAAAGGCAACATGTTTTGATACGGCGGAACTGATATCAGCCGTAGTGGTGCTTCCCTGGGCGCCGTACAACCAGCCATCGGGCCCCCAACGGAGACTGTTGGCGACGGCGTGTGTATCTTCCAGTCCAAACCCCTGTAAATGAACCTCCGGGTTTCCATCCGGCATGCCGTCGTTGTCTGCATCAGGATAAGCCAGCAGGTACGGTGGGTTCAGTACCCAGATCTTCCCTCTTCCTGTTACCACGCTGGTGGCTATATTCAATCCCTGTATAGCATCGGTGGACTTATCATAAACACCGTCTCCATCCGTGTCTTCAAACACCGTAATCTTGTCCGCCCCCTTCACGCCAGCCGGCGGAGCAGCCGGCACCTTGTCAAACTTCACCCGCAGGTAATTATCTATGCTCACTACTTTCAGTCCCTGAGGAAAAGGATACTGATGATACTGCACCACCCAAAGCCGGCCACGGTGATCGAAGCTCAGTTCCACCGGCTGTACCACCTGCGGCTCGGACAACACCAGGTCCAGCGCCAGGTCGTCGGGGTATTTGAAATGTTTCAGCGTTTCCTTGGGCAGGGTGGGCTGTGAAGAATCCGTCAGCGCACCTACCCCTTTAAATGACTCCATATAACGGGCCACATCTTCATTATCACTTACCGGCAACTGCGTATTTTCTTTCTTCGGGCCCTGCTGGTTACAGGCAGCGATCATCACCATGATACCTATACCCGTCAACCAAACTTTTATTCCTCTATTCATTTTTTATACTTTAAAAGACAAAATTTCACGTCAGTACTTTACAAAAATCCCTTTCTCCTGCACAGCTCCACCTGTGAGCAGCAGCATATAAGTGCCCGGCGTTAAACCGGAAACATTTAATGAAACATGATTCAAACCTTTGCTTATCTGCATCTTTTCCGACCGCAGCACGGCGCCCTGCATCGTCATGATTTTCCGGACGGCGGTGCCTGCATTGGCCGCTGTAAACACGATTTCTATCTGGCTGCCGGCCGGATTGGGGAAGATGCTGAGTAGCCTTGCTTTGTCAGTAGCCGCTTTCATAGCTTCCGGTGTACTCATCATTGCCCGAACGGTATCTTCCGCCTGTTTCTCCACATGTTTTACCAGTTTGATGGTTTTGGAAAATCCGTGCTCCAGGTTAAATGATGCCGTTAGCGTAGTACCCTGACTCGTAACACTCACATTGGAAGGATTCTCCAGCACATCCCAGTTCCCGTTGAGGACCATACTGACCGTCCTTGGATTGGCCAGCCAGTAATAGTTAAAAGCTGTTTCCGTCGTAATATTCATGTCCGGGGAATTCACGGTTACCGTCAGTGTGTCGTCCTTTTCTCGTATTCCCGCCATAGATACGGCAGATACGCTTTTTACATAGCCAATATTGACGTTGTTGTTGGATGTAAAAAAAACATACGAGGTAAGCGATGCGGGATTATATCTTACCACGTGCAGGGAATCTGTTTGTTTCAGGATATCATAAGGCATACCAGTGGCAAATTCCGCGGCCAGCGTTTGCATGCCCTGCGGTGTAGTGCCCGGTATTACCACATAATGATATTTGACTTTATCAGGATTCTTGCCGTGAATCATCCAGGCCTTGCTGGCGTAGGCTGTATCAAAGGAATTTGGAAGATTCTGGTTGGTGACGGACTCCCTCGGAGTTGCCTGTCTTGTCCTCACCACACGCACGGCTGCATTTCCGGCCGGTATATAATAACCGGTTGACTGTGCATTCAGGAGCCATAATGGTGTTGTTGCCGTACTGATGGTTTCATCATAGCTGGCATTCGTAACAGCAGCAGCTGAATTTACATAAATGGGTGCATTGGTCGTTTTATGGATGGCCTGGAAAAAATTGGTGGCTACATCTCCTAAACCATTTTGAGCGGAGATCCCACTACCCAGGCAAACCAAAATACTATCAAAGGCAAATACGGTTTTTCTGAACACCAGGCGGGACGGGCTATAATTTCCATTAGCCTTTTCAGAAAAATTTAAACCGAAAATCCCTTCCTGTCCCAGGGACAATGCTCCTGCGAAATTGAAATTCTGAAACTCCATCGCTGTAGTCCTTAAGGGCTGCAGTCCTCCATACCCCTCAAAATGCACCGTGGTGGTACCGGGCATAACATTCCAATCCCACCCGCGGCCGGAGAGTATGTACCCGGTGGCAGCCAGCGTGCCGTCATATAATACTTCCAACGTACCGTAACTCTGATAACGGCCATAACGGTTTTCTGTCTTATAGATTTCCGCGCCGAATATTTTACTGGTAAGCCCTCTCATCACCACTACCCAGTTATTCTTCCGTTGAATTCCCAGTGCGCCGTAATTATAGTGATGGAAGCCTTTCAGGGAATTGACCGGCACAGGGAATTTATTTACGCCTGTCACGTCGTTATAGATCCCGCCCATTACCGGGTCTGCGTCACACCCTTTAATATCTCCTCCTATTTCCACGAATTTCTCAAAACGGTCAGGCGTTACCGGCAACTTATCAGGGAATGGGTTTCTTCCGGATTCAGCATGTGCATACAACACCCCTTTGGATGATCCGGCCAGCAGATAGGTCAATCCCTTGCTCAAATTCTCATAAGCGGTGAGATCTATTTTATAGACAGTCCCTTTTAAATAATAGGCATAATCAATCCATCTTAACCACGCCCCCATATAACTGGTATGCTGGGAGCCATGATGATAGCCTACACCATCGGGTTTCATCCCGTCCCTGCCGCCCAGCCCGGGGACCGTGTTCCGTTCCAGGAAACGTTTCAGCAGCTTCAGGTCGCGGACCGCAGTGTTCGCATCCTGTTCCACGATGGCCAGCTCAAAAAGCAACGGCATTTTTATATTGAGAAAGTCTACACTATAACCCTCCTGGAAAGTAGCGCCATATAACACCGCATACTCGTTAGACCATTTCAGCATCTTTACCACTTCCTCCCGCATGGCCGGCGGATAATAAGGCAGCGCCAATAAAAACCCTCCCGGGAAGGTTCTTGCCTGCGTATAGGAATTGGTTTGAAGCACAATCCTGCCGCCTTCCGCCATTCCTTCACTAAGCAGGTACCCGGTAAACAATAATAACTTCGACAAAGCATCCGCATCGCCAGCCGCGGCTCTTGCCAGTGATCCGCAATACGACGATACCTTGACCAAAGTATCAGGATGGAATATGCTGCGGATACCTTTTCCGTTGATACTGCCATCGCTGTTATAATGGATGTTAAGAGAGCGAACATAGTTTTTGGCAACCGTCAATAGGGTATCGGTACCGGGCGACTTTATAAGACGGGTTTTCACGGTCTGCAAATCCGTCAGCTCCGTTGCCGTTGCCGCCGCCACCGGCAGGTCCGGGCCGTTCTTCCATTTCTCCAGCACATCCAGGTAGGGAGCGTTCGTCACATTCTTCCGGAAATAGGGATAGTCGGGGTACACATGCGGGCCGGGAATACGAACGTCCGTATTGCCAATGATGGTGGCTTCATCGATATAGATCACACAGGTATTAGAAGCATTTGCCGGCTTATAGGTAATTTTCATTTCGGTCAGGGCAAAAGTGTCCGGAACAGACCCGCTGAGGGGATAATCGTAATAATAAGACCGGTGAAATTCCATCCATCCTTTATAATTCAACAGCATCCTTCCCTGTCTTTTTACAACACCATCTTCATCCAGAAACTGGAACAGCAGCGTATCAGTGGTTACTGCCTGACTGTAGACAAACATTTGCGCAGCAGCGGATGCAGCCTTCGTCATTTCCGAATCAGGAATGGCCAGGTTGGTGGCCCGGATATAGTCCCCGTTTTGCGCGGCCCATTTCAGTGCGCCGGCGCCCCCCTTCAGGTGTTCGGTACTGGACGATAACGCCCCTGCAATGTTACTTTGCCAATTGAGAGGAATACCGCTGTCAAAAGAAACAAAACGCTGCTGGGACCGAAGCTCGCTAAGGCTTGCCAAAAACATCAAAACAAGAAGTAAAATTTTGTTCATAACTGATGTGATTTATGGTTTATGGTGTAGCAGGGAACAGCAACTGGAAATATTTACTCAGTGGGGTTGTTGGATAATTCCCTGGTAATGCGGCGAGGACTGGAATATGCCCCCGCTTTGGTGATAGAAGTCTTCGTTTAGTACGAATACCCCATTCCTGGGCTGTGTCCAGGAGGCGCCCGCCAATGGATGATAGGCCTGCATATTTTTCCAGTTGTGGTAATTCATATCTCCGTTCGTTTCCATAAAACCCATGCCCACCCCGGGGAAAGACATCAGGCGCGCAGCAAGGTTTTTATTCCAGTCAATCAGAACAGGATTTACGGTCAGGTCCGCGCAGATACAGGGAATCTGCTTTTCAGCGGCCAGCGCCGCTATCTTCATCGACATGCTCAGGGTTTTCGCAATGCCTTTTAACACCATGGCTTTGTAACCCTGTTCTATTCTCCTGATCGCAGAAGTTTCATTATGCACGCTTTCGTCGGCAGCAATGGTAATACCGGTGTCAGATACATCTTCTTCATTTTGCTCTGCCAGTGGTTCTTCATAAAACAGAATATGTTCAAAAGCGCCAATTTTCCTGGCATGGTCCAGGTAGCGCATCAGCCATTCCTTCTTTTCATAGCGGCCGTTGGCGTCCATCGTGTAAATCAGCTTTCCGTTCGGGGTCTGCGTTGTACGCAGGTCTTTCAGTGCCTGGTGCACCTGGGTAAGCCGGGCCATGTCCTTTTCCAGCATTTCAGCTGTGGTTCCCGGGTAGCCTGTCTTTATTTTAAATACAAAATAGCCGGCGGCGGCGGCCTGTTGCAAATCCTGCACCGGCATACCATACGGCACCTGGTACATGATGGCTACCTTATTGTTTTTATGTGACAATCCCTTTTTGTAGGCGGCAGGGACCATTTCATCAAAGGTGGAAAAGTTATTCTCTGCCGCGTATAACAGCCAGGCGGCATTATCCGCACTCACCAACGCGTTGTAAACAAAATTGGTATTCAGGTCTGCTTTACCGGTTAATTGTTTTGCCTCCGCCAGTAACCGGGGAAAGATGGCATCCAGCAGACTTACAGGATCGCGGAAAGGTGTTTTTTTGATCAGCTTCAGGGCGTGGCCTGCCACCAGGTACATCAAGGCATTCCCTTCTGCTTCGGAATGTGCGGCAAACAGCTCTGCATCTCCGTATAATACACTTTGTGTGGCAATGCCGGTTTTATTTATCCCCGACGCTGTTTCCAACCTCGAAACCACCTGCCAAAGCTCAGTCAGGTAAGCCCCCTTAAAACCAAATGGCCGTACCAGCTTTTCGCGTTCAAAATCCGACCCGGTATGAATAACCTCTATATTTTTCATAGTATGTGTTCCTTTGCCTTTCAGCTGGTCCGGGTTCATCCCGGCGAATACAGCTATCAGGCCTGTATTTCTGATAAATTGTCTCCTGTGCATCGTAATTGTAGTTATCCCGGAGATCAGTCGGTAACAGTGACGGTGATTGCCCTTACGACTTCCTTCCCGGCATATATGTTGACATTCTTCGCCACAAAAAAAGCTTTGTAAGTACCTTTGGCTGCGTAGGTGTAAGTAAACTTTGTGGGCCTGGCATCAGAATATCCTTTTACAGTAACCGACTTGTTAACGCTGCCGGCAGTTCCGGGCGGCGCATACTCAAACCCGGTTTCACCGGAATAAAAGGAGATAATACCGGCCGTCCCTTCAAAGTCAAACTGGCCTTCTTTTCCCGCTTCAAAAGTGACGGATGAAGCGGTTAGGTTAAAATCCGGCGTGTCCAGCTTCGGTTCTTTTTTGCAGGACACCGTCATCGTTAATATGGATAATATGATCAATACCGTTTTCATATGCGTATCAGTTTTAAATTACCAGCCCGGGTTTTGTGTTAATGCCTTGTTTAAAGTCAGCTCTCTTGTAGGAATAGGCCAAAGCCGGTTCCTGTCTGATATGTTAGGCCCAAAACCTTTGATAAAAAGATTCAGGTAGGCAGGTGTAGTGGAAGTACCCAGGTCTTTTTCAATGGTAGCGGAAAGCGCATGCATACGTTCCACGAAAATCCCCCAGCGGATCAGGTCTGCTTTACGATAGGTTTCTCCACTCAGTTCCCTTGATCTTTCATCCTGGATAAACTTGCGAAATGCGTCTTTACCGGCGGTTGCTTCCACCGGCATATCGGCATCGGCAGTGGTATAAATGGTGGCAGTAGCACTGGCGCCGGTGCCATCTCCTCCGGTGAATGTAATGGCAGGGGGACTTGTATAGCCTATACCACGTGCAGTTCCATACACGGCATCCGGTGCAAATGTTACCCCTGTGACCTGGCCTCCGGATATGACCGCAGTAGCCGAAATACCGGTGCCTCCCCCGCCTGTAAATGTTACCGTGGGCGCAGCGGTGTAACCCGCGCCCCCACTGGTGATGGTCACTGTCTTAACACCGGTGCACCATCCCCTTCTTCTTACTTTGTTGACCGCTTCTATGGCGGCCGCAGTAGGGCCGGATTCCTCGTTTTCCGCTTCGGCGAACATGAGCAATACATCCGCGTAACGCATCAGGGGACAGTTGGTAGGCGTACCTGTATTATTTTTAGGCAGCACCACTTCATACTCCCTTCTGTATTTCCCGGGAAACCTGTTGTAAGCCGTTGTACGGTCAACAGACGTGAAGAAAACCTTATGGTTGGCCGGTTGGCTGGCTGTACCGTAGCTAAAAGTGGAGATGGACCAGTCCCTTCTTACATCTCCTTCCTGATAACGGTAGTACATGTCAGCCGTTGCTTTGATGCCCGCATAGGCAAAGCCGGTTTGTGTATTCTGTGTAGCATTTCCATTCACGTCTCCAAGGGAGCCTGTTTCCGTATAGGCATCCGACTTATTGCCCCAATACTCTACTTCCCACAAACTCTCCTTGATATCATACTTATCCGATACCAGG
The DNA here is from genome assembly GCF_900167135.1 of Chitinophaga eiseniae. Taxonomy (GTDB): domain Bacteria; phylum Bacteroidota; class Bacteroidia; order Chitinophagales; family Chitinophagaceae; genus Chitinophaga; species Chitinophaga eiseniae. Next base: position 488,639 of record NZ_FUWZ01000006.1, read on the forward strand.
TTGATGAATACGCCGGAATAGGAAGGGTTTAATGCATGCCCTGCTTCACCGTCGTCCATCACTTTTTTAGCCCAGTTGCGCGCATCTTTATATTTGCTGATATCTCTGACGGGATAACCGGCCATATGCAGGCAAACACGTGCCAGTATGCCCCTTACGGCCGACTTATTCACCCTGCCGCCAAAGCCCAGCTGTTTAATAGGCGCTACCAGCCCCTCTGCTTCGGTCATATCCGCAATGATGCGGTCATATACTTCTTTTGCGGTGGCGCGTGGCGCATCTACCTGTTCAACAGATACAGGAGGCTTCAGGATCAATGGAACGCCTCCAAAACTCTGCACCAGCATAAAATAATAGTAGGCCCTTAGAAACAGGGCTTCGCCTTTTACCCTGGCGCGGGCAGCCGAATCGAGGGCGGGATTATTATCCAGGTTAGCCAGGAGATAGTTGGCACGCCCGATACCGATATACAGGTTACTCCAGAAGCTCTGGAAATCAGGATGTGCAGCGGTAAAATCATAAATATGAAGGCCGCTGAGCGGAGAGTTTTTGACATACCAGTGCTCATCGCCCTCAAACCCGAACCGGAAATGAATGGGATTGGCATATAATACGCCCAGGTTGTCATACACGCCATTCAATGCAATGTTCAACTGTTCTATGGTGCGGTAGTAGTCTGAAGGCTGCAGAAAATCTTTCGGTTTGCTATCCAGTTTCTTTACACAGGCGTTCAGGCTGGCGAGAAGAAACAGGGATAATAATAAATAGCTGTACTTCATGTTGTATGTTATGAGCGTCAGGAATTAAAAAATAGCATTGAGTCCAAAAACAACCGTCCTTGCGATCGGGTAAGCCGAAAAGTCAAATCCAGGCGTCAGCACCGAACTACGAACAGATACCTCCGGGTCCATACCGGTGTAACTGGTAAATGTGAGCAGGTTTTGTGCGGCCACTGTGAGCCTTAGTTTGCTGAAGTGCAAAGCGCGCAGGTATCTTTCCGGGAGATTATAACCGAATGAAACGGTTTTCAGCCGCAGATAAGAGCCATCTTCGATCACCCGCGACGAATAACTACCGATGGTCCCCTGGCCGCCTGCTTTAAAATTTTTGTTGGTTGGATTGGTTTCACTCCAGCGATCTTCGTAACTGGCGAACTGATTCAGGCTGAGTCTTATGTTTCCGTTGCCTTCAAACATGTACCGGTTGGCATTCATGATATCATTTCCGTAAGACCATTGCAGGAATATACCGAGATCAAATCCTTTGTAAGTGAAGTTATTGGAGAAACCGCCTGTATGAAGTGGCTGTCCGCGGCCTATGACGGTCAGGTCTGCCGTCGTGATGTTCCCGTCCCCGTTCAGGTCACGGTACTTAATATGCCCGGGCTGGGCAGCAGCGCCGTTATTCGTCACACCAGGTTTTAGCGTATACACCCCGGACGCCGATTTATTGAAATCATCCAGCTGATAAACACCATCAAAAATATACCCGTAAAACATACCCGCCGGCTGCCCTACCTGCGAAATATAGGGCGGGTTGTTGTTATACTGGGTTTCAAAATTCACGGTTGAATACAGCGCATCCTGCCCTCTTACCAGTTCCAGTATTTTGTTTTGATTAAAGCTGATGTTAAAATTACTGGCCCATTCAAACGATTTTGTGCGGATGTTTACTGTTTTAAGACTCAGCTCCACGCCCTGGTTCTGAATTTTCCCGATGTTCTGCCGTGCGCTCAACAGGCCCATGGTGGAGGGAAGATCTGCATTCAGCAACAGGTCGCGCGTAATTTTCCGGTACCATTCTGCGGTAAACTCAATCCTGTCTTTAAACAACCCAAGGTCATAACCAATATTCAACTGGGTGGTAGTCTCCCATTTCAGGTTACTGTTACCAATACCGCTGATAATGGCGCCTTTGCCCGGGGTGGCATTATTAAACGAGTAAGCGTTGGCAACCGGAAAACTCAACCCGGAATACGCGTCATAATTCCCTACCCGGTTGTTGCCGGTACTTCCGTAGCTCAGACGCAGCTTTGAATTGGAAATAACCCGCGATCCTTTCATAAACTCTTCTTCCTGCATATTCCAGGCAAAGGACCCTGAGGGGAAATACCCCCATTTATGGCCTTTGGCGAACTTGGAGGAGCCGTCGCCACGGAAGGTTACTTCGAAAAGGTACTTTGATTGATAGTTATAAGTGAGGCGGCTGAAGAGAGAAGCCATAAAGCTCTCACCGGCGCTGGCATAACCGGCATAGGGAATCCCTTCGTCCAGTCCGGGCATTTCCAGTTGCTCATTCGGCAGGTTCTGCGCGGCGTAACCATAGGTTTCGGCTTTGTAATGCTGAAACGAAACGCCTCCCAGTACGGTTATTTTATGATCCTTGTTAAAAGTGGTATTATAAGTAACGGTATTATCGTTGGACCAGATGTTTGTTTCCGAATAGATCACGGAGCCATGTTGTCCCCTGGAATTCCGCGGGTTCAGGGGGCTTCCCTGTACGGTTTTGGAATTAAAGAACAGGTCCCCTCTCCTTTGTCTGCCGGAGATGGAGCCGGAAAACCGGAACACCAGGTTACTCAGCGGCGCGTAAGACAGATAACCATTGGTCAGGAAATCTGATGTCTTACTAATGTTATGTTCATTATTATTAGTGATGATGGGGTTTAAACGGATATCATACTGGTTGAGGAAGTCCATATCACCTTCCTCTTCCGTGAGATCTGCGTTCGGATCACCGGATACCGGCCGGTATCCCCAGGCCCTCGATAACAGGTAGGTGGTAAAGGAAGGACCGTTTCCTTCAGAAACCGGCTGCCCAGAGGTGGTGATCTTGCTGTAATTAGTGGTGATGCCTGCTTTCAGCTTTTTGCCGATGCCCTGATCAATGGCCACCCTGCCCTGATAGCGGTTATATCCCGAATTGATGATGATACCTTTTTGATCGTACACAGAACCTGAGATGGAATACTTCGTTTGTCCGGTACCTCCCCGTAAAGCGATGTTACTGATAGTAACGGGCGACTGGCGGAATACCTGGTCCTGCCAGTCGATCCCTTCCATATCTTTGTATGACTCCAAAGTTCTTCCATTCGTAAAATAGGTAGCCGCGGCAGAAGTTTTGTTCAGTTCCGCCTGGTATTTTACAAACTCGTAGGCATCCATCACCGGTATTTTTTTCTGTACCTGCTGTACACCATAAGAAGCATTAAAAGAAATAACGGGTTTTCCAAGTTTACCTCTCTTCGTTTCCACCAGTATTACGCCATTGGCCGCCCTTGAGCCATAGATGGCCGTTGCAGAGGCATCTTTGAGGATGTTGATCGTTTCTATATCGTCCGGGTTGAGCATTCCATCTTCCGGGTCTTCGATCGGGAATCCATCGATCACATACAGTGGCGCATTACTCTGTGTTAATGAGTTGGCGCCTCTGATGACGATGCCCATTCCTTTTCCGGGTTGCCCGTCCTGCGATGAAACCTGTACGCCGGCAATACGTCCGGCTAATGCTTCACTAAACGAAGCCACGGGCGCCTTTGCCATGTCTGCCATGTTTACCTGGCCTACCGAACCGGTAAGGTCTGTTTTCTTAACGGTGCCGTAAGCTACTACAATCACTTCAGACAAATTGGAAACCGACTTACTGAGCGTTACGTTCAATACCGCACCCTTAGCGACGTTGAGCGCTTTTGAAGTATAGCCCATCGCTGAGAAGGTAAGGATATCTGCTTCACCTGCTTTAATAGTGTATTTACCATTTGCATCCGTTCTTACAACAGTTCCCGTCTGTTTCGTCCTGATAATGACAGTTGGTATAGGCTCACCTGTTTCGGCATCTGTAACAGCGCCTGTAATGCTTTTAGGCTGCTGTGCATGTATTTTCACCGACGCAAATAAAAACAACAAGAGCAGCATGACAAACGCAGGCCTTGAATGATACATATTCATTTTAATAAGTTTGGCTGATAGATGTTGGTTTCAATAATTGTTATTCATCATAGTTGCATAAAAACGTATACGCACACGAGTGGTGACCGGCGCATAAATTCAATAGAAATGACTACCCCTTACAGGAGCGGATTTTGGCTATCGTTTAACCGCTATATTTTTGTTTGCATTAAAATTCAGACAATCTCTTAATCCTCATTTGCCCGAGCAAAAAAGGGTTATTCATACGTGAACCATATTAAAATCTGACAGGCCCGTTTTTTGGTTTTCGGAAACACTATAGTAAGTCCATGAATTACAAGACTATGCTGTCTTTTGGACAACATCCCTCATCTTGATCAGTATAACAAAGTCCCTTTTTTCAGAATACCGGGTACGTACCCGAAATTATAAAACAATTGTTACAAACCAAATTTTTTAAGCTAATATTTGCATCTATTTTTATAGAAAAAAACAAAAAAACACAGCAGATAATCAAGTGAGTAAGGATTCCTTATTTATCTAATAGTAAACAGGTATTTTCATCTAATGGTAAACAGGTACACTATTTACTGCAGGCATTTTCCGGATGTCTTAATTAATATTTCCATGGTATCAATATTCGCTAATATTCATTAAAAAACGATCACAAATGAAATACACCTCCATCATTTTGTTACTCATGACTTCTCTGACAAGCATGGTTCATCCGGCTTATGCGCAACGGTCCGCTCCTAAACCAGACCCCAAATTTCATTTATACCTGCTGATCGGTCAATCCAACATGGCTGGCAGAGGAAAAACAGATAATACCAGGAAACCGGTAAATGCACAGATCCTGATGCTCGATAGTACCGGGAAGTTTGTGCCGGCTACCGATCCTGTGCATTTTGATAAGAAGGAAGCGGGTGTAGGACCGGGAATCAGTTTTGCAGAGGATATGTTGGCCGCCAACCGGAAAATAAAAATCGGCCTTATTCCCGCAGCCGTCGGCGGTACTTCCATCCAGCTGTGGGTACCCGGAGGATACGACAGCGTGACCCACACCCATCCTTATGATGATGCCATGGTCCGTGCCGGAGAAGCCATGAAATATGGTGTACTGAAAGGGGTACTCTGGCATCAGGGCGAGGCCAATTCGTCGAACTTCCTGGATAGTCCGGGTTATATCTTTTTACTGCGGCAACTGGTAGAAAGGATAAGAACAACATTCCATATGCCGCAGCTTCCGGTAATAGTAGGCGAATTGGGATACTTCCGTCCGGCTTTTATAAATTTTAACACCATGATAAAAGCGGTGCCCGACAGCATAGCCTTCACCAACATAGTAAGTGCCCAAGGACTTCAACATAAGGGAGATAACACCCATTTCAACGCGGAAAGCGCAAGGGTGTTGGGAAAGAGATTTGCGGCAGGGATGCAGGCGTTACAGCAAAGGGATCGAAAGTAATCAATTGGGAAATATTGAGGCAGGGGCCAAAGGGCTTCCCTTCCATGACGTCTTTCAGGATAATACCAACGGGATAGATACCATTATCTCAGTACCTTCAGCATTTGAATTCATGTTCGTTTCACCGTTCAGATATTGTACCCTGCGGCGAATCGAATCCAGGCCTATAGTTGATTTGTCGTTGCCGGATTTCTTTCCACCTAATCCGATCCCGTCATCTCCGATCGTTAATATCAGGTTATCCTCTTCTTCATAAATCAGGATGTTCACATTTTTGGCCCTGGCATGCTTGATGATATTAGTGACAGCCTCCTGGATAATACGGAGTAATGCAATTCGCGTATCTGTATCGACATTAACCAATGACTTATCGTCGATATGAATGGTTTTATTGTAGCGGCCGTCGGGTAGCGCATCATCTGTCAGCAGCCTGACCTGCTTTTCAAAAGACAGCTCCTGCTGCCCGTCTGCGGCGTTGAACCATTCATGGCTTTTTCTTCTGGCTGCCTCATAAGCGTTAGTTGTCGCCAACTGCAATCTACTCAGTTTATTTTTCAGGGTAATATCTTCGGTATCCATTGACAACGTTTCCAGCTGATGCCTTATAGCTGCAATAGACGAAGAAAGGCCATCATGAAGGTCTTGCCCAAGCCGTCGCTGCTCTTCCCTCACTGCCTCGTGTTTGGCCTCTTCCATGGAGATGATCTGCATATTGGTAGCGTTATTTAACGCTTCAATCTGCGCTTTGGCTTTTCTGCTCCGGTAAAGCATGATTAAATAAATAGACAACACAATAAAGGCCGCAGCAGATGATATAACCACCAACCAAAGCGTTCGCTGTTTTTTAACGGCTTCTGAACGCTGAAGCTCAATCCTCGTGCTTTCGGCGTCAGTGTATGCATATAGCAAACTATCCATTTGTGTCATCAATATTGTCTTTGCCTTTCGCTCATTTGCCAAAGATTGGGTTAGCCATGTATAGCCTCCACGATAGTCTCCTTGTGCAACCTGAAGTCTTGCTTTGTATTCATCCACTATCGGCTGTTGATTTTTTAAAAAAACGGGAAGCGATTCAAGTTTACTGATATAAAAGTGGACGCTATCATTTTTTTTCAAGGCCAGGAAGTGATCTATTTTTAGTTCATACAGGGTTCTTTCTATATAGGAAGTCGTCTGGTCTTCATATGTACTTTTTAGTGCTTGTATGCTATCCAGCAGCGCCCCTGCTTTGGCGTGCCTACCTTCAATGGCGGCAATATCATACTGCCTCATCAGTATGAAATAGTCGTTATAAAACATGAATGTTCTGTTAACAGGGTATTTGCGCTTTAGTTCAGTGCTAATTTGGTCGGCCACCTGTATTGTTTGATAAGCAGCTGCCGTATCATGAATATTTAAATAGGAATTGATGGCTCCCATTAAAATGTCTATGGCATGCATCCCGTTAACATTATCCGTTTTTTTATCCCGCAGCAGCTCAGGCAGTTGTTTTATATACGCTTCTTTACGCTTATAAATAGAGATAACTTTATCATGTAATTCCTGTTCCAGCAAAATCTGCACTTTACTCTGATCCTCCAGCAAAGGACGTATTCTGCCATTTTTTTCCAATTCCCTGGATTGTTTTTCAGTATAATACATAGCAGCCCCGGTTTCTCCAAACATGAGTGCATTATTGGTTAATGCCAGATAGTAGTTTACACGGGGGCGTCCATAGTCCTTTTTGCTCCAGGCAATCTCCCTATATAAGCTGAGCATGTTTACCAGTTCCCGGGTTTTGAATTCTATTCCTTCATCAAGAAAGTGGTCCGTTAACGAGTAAGCCTGATCCAGATAGTCCGTGTCTGAAATGTTACCGGCATAGTAGGCCTTGTTCAGTTTTTCAAAATCCTGTCTGGCACTGGTGACCGACTGCCCGGCAGCAAATTGGCCCAGACTTATCAGGAGTAGCAAAAATACGATGAGGAAGTAGATTTTTTTTTGTGACTGATAGAGATTGGCTGTCGTCATCATAAGGTTACATAAATGTTTTGCCGGAGGCTGTTTAGATCAGTTCGTGTTTGCGTGCATATGACAACAATGCCGTAATGGAATTAACATTTACTTTTGCCATCATATTTCGCCTATGTGCTACAATGGTATGTTTACTAAGGTATGTTCGCTCTGCCGTTTGAGCAATGGATAATCCACTTGCAAAATATTGCAAAATCTCCATTTCCCTCGCTGAGAATGGCATCACGCTTTTTAAATTTGAATTCGTGTTAATTTCAGCTACTTCGGGACTGATATATTGTTCACCTCGGCCTATTATAGTCAGGCATTCAAGAACCGCATCAAATCCTGATGATTTACTGATAAGCCCGTTGGGACTATAGCTCAGAATATTAGTGATGGCTGTTGGACTGGCTACAGAACTTACTATAATAACAGTAATACGTTTATTTAATCGTCTGGCTACATTGATAAGGGGGAGCGCATTTTGATTCTTCAAATAATAATCGAGGAATAGATAAACAGGAACCCCGGAATGTTTCATCAGGAATTGAGTTAATTCCTGCTCCTCACAAAGCGTATGTACTGAACGAAAAATTTCCAGCCGTTCAATCAACGCCGAAAAAGAGTCTGCAAACAAAAGGTGATCATCAAATACGATTGCTATCGCCTCCTTTTTTTTCATAAAAATCTTCTATAAAGATCCGAATATAGCAAAAAAATGGGATTCGATACGGGGAGGATGAACGCAGGTATATATCAATATACTTACTACTGCTATATATAAAACTATCTATTTCAGTGGTAGATAATAACATTTTTTTGCTATTTTTTCTAAATTCCATAGCATGTTATTGTCTTAAGGTATGGTCTTATACCTTGTTTTAGAAAGAAGTGGATTAAGTTTGTAATCCTCAACACCCCTGTCATGGCAAGCAATTAGCTGCATACATAAAGTCATAAAATTTAATTTTCAGAATGCGATTAGTAATTAAAAATGCCGAAACTGTTTGTATTACCCCTGCTTCACAACCAAGCCGACTAAATATAGACATTGCGGGAATAGAGCCTGAAGACTTCCTGCTCCAGATAAATATAGATCAGGTCATAAGCTACTATGGCATAACAGAATTACTCGACACTATTGGTGAGCAGGAAATCAGGGTTCATCTTCTACATTCAGAAGGGCATCACCCAATAGACGTAAAAATATAAGATTAAAACAATTGTTTACATTATCCCATCATGATGAGAAAAAAGAAAGATACTTCAGATAGCTTCAGTAAAATGCTGATTTCAGTATTAGTACATGACCTCAGGCAACCATTTGCTACAATTCTCACGGCTGCGGACATGATCAAATATGCAGATCACCCTTTATCCGAAGAAGAATTGTATATGATCTTTGATCATATGCGTCATACAGCATCCAAAAGTATTAAGTTGCTCGACGGGCTGGTTTTTTGGATGAAATCCCAAAACAACGGTTATACCTGTCAATTACAATCATTACCCTTACGTGATCTGATCTACAACGCTAATGGGCTGTATATTCATGATCAGGCGAGTAAATCTATTATTATTTCCAATACTATCCCAGAGCATCAACTTGTTTATGCAAATAAAGAAATGCTGCAGTTTATTAACAGAAATATTTTAAGTAATGCCACCAAATACTCCCCGCCAGGAGGAATCATAAAAATATCATGCAGTGTTGAAGACAGTCAGATCACAGTTGCCTTTGCGGATCAGGGGATGGGGATTAGGGAAGAACAGCTTGAAAGGCTATTTAGTGTACAGGATACCAGAGTATTAGACAGCCATTATCTTCAGGGCGCCGGAATAGCTTTAAATATCTGCCAGGATATGATCTGGCAAATGGGAGGAAAATTATGGGCGGAATCTGTATATGGTCATGGAGCCACTTTTTTCTATTCGTTACCGCTTCCGGCATAGTTACGTATTTACTTACGATCCAAACCCAGTATCCGACTTATTCGATGAAACAATTAGATACAGGCAGACAAAAGAGACTGTCAAACGCTCAACTAAAAAACAAAACCTGCGACCAGCGCAGGTTTTAAAAGTTGTCTGTGATCCCGCTGGGACTCGAACCCAGGGCCCATACATTAAAAGTGTATTGCTCTACCAACTGAGCTACGGAATCATTCCCTTTTTCGAAGGGAGTGCAAAGATAGAAAATTATTTTTTCCAACCAAATATGTAAGCAGATATTTTACAAGTACTTACTAAAAATATTACGCCTCCTCTTCTTCTTCCTCCATCGCTTTCACTGCTTTCTCCGGAAACAACGTTCCCATATTCTCAAAACGCGTATTCAGGTGCAGCCGCATAGCGGTGCGAAAAGCGTCTGCCGTGCCGCATTTCAGGATTTCCAACAGCGACTCATGAGAGATGATCTGCTTCACTTTCCAGTCTTTGCGCCGGGGCGCATAAGTGGCAAAGAGCGTATTCAGAAGGTTCTGAAAAGCGTAGAGCGATTTGTTGCCCGACATTTTATACAAGGTACTATGAAAACGTATATCCAGTTTCGTTAGTTGCTCCGAATCCGCGGTCATGTTTTCTTCTTCTATGATGCGCTGCAGGTCATTGAGATACCGTTCCTCTTTATGCAGAAAAAGAAAATCGGCCATCCCTATTTCCAGCATCAGGCGCACTTCGTAGAGGTCCTTCAGGGAGTCTTTGTCGAGCGTACCGGAAGAGAGGATGGTCTTAAAGCCATAGAATATATTCGGGGAGGTGAGTACCGTGCCGCGCTTGCGTTTTGTTTCGATGAAGCCCAGGATACGCAGCCGGCTTAGTGCTTCGCGCAGTACCACACGGCTTACGCCCAGTATTTCTGCCAGTTCATTTTCTTTAGGCAGTGCATCTCCCAGCTGGTAGCCTTTCTCAGAGATATACTTGAGTATTTTCCTTTCGATCTGCTCCGCCAGGGTGAGTTCCTTTTGCATCGATTAAGTAGTATTTATTGTTTTTAATTGATCTTAAAAATAACCTTTTTGCTGATTCACAGACAATTTTCTACCAATAAAGGTATAAATTCGAATTAATATGTACTACAAATAAATTAATTTATATACTTTTAGAGCGAATTAAAGCCAATATACCGCTTGTTTTTCAGCTTTAAGTACTACATATTACAAGAGAATGCCAGAAATATCCTTTTTGCCTTCCCTGCTGCAGCATATGTATTACCTAAAAGAAAACAGCCAACCAACATCTAAATATTCACGGTTATGAAAAAACAACATCTACCACGCTTACACTGGCCGGGGAGCTGGTTACTGGTAGCCCTTACCTGGTTTTCTTTCTTACCGGTATCGGCAAGACAACAACCACCACAGGAATCTCCTGCCAGTAAAAATATACCCGTCACCGGTAGGGTCACCGACGCTGCCAACCGCCCCATGCCCGGCGTGACCGTCCTCCAGAAAGGCACGCAGAACGGCGTTATCACCGACGCAACAGGCAGCTACCGCCTGCAAGTTCCCGCCAATGCCACCCTCGTGTTCAGCATCATCGGCATGGACACCCGCGAAATGCCGGTCAACAACCGCTCTCAGCTATCAGTATCCCTGAGCGAGAAATCCACGTCACTTAACGAAGTCGTGGCCATCGGCTATGGTAAACAGTCCCGCGCCACACTCACCACCGCCATCTCCCGCGTCAACTCCAAAGAGTTTGAACACGCACCCGGACAAAACCCGCTGCTGCAAATGCAAGGCAAAGTACCAGGCCTTACCCTGCAGGTCAACAGCGGCCAGCCCGGCGCAGATCCGCAGATATTCCTCCGCGGCGGCACCACCACCTCACCGGAAAGAGACGCCCCCCTCCTCATTATAGACGGCATGGTATCCCAGGGTATGCGCAGCATCTCCGACATCAACACCGACGATATAGAATCTGTACAGGTACTCAAAGACGCCGCTTCCACCGCCATCTATGGCGCACGCGCAGCCAACGGCATCATCATCATCAAAACAAAATCCGGCAAAGCCGGTAAACCACGCGTCAGCTTCGGTTTTAACTATGGCCTGGAACAACAGGCACAGCAATACAAGTTCCTCAGTGCCCGCGATTACATCTACGTAAGCCGTAAGAACACCATGGACTACAATAAAACCAATCCGGACTTCTACCTTACCGGCGGCCGCTACGGCATGTCTACCGGTAATCCGCGTAACTCCAAAAATACCCTGGAATTCCTCGACACCTATATACAAAACTACGGTCAGGCCTATGTGGACCACCTCCTGCAGGAAGAAGGCTGGGAAACCATGCCAGACCCGGTCACCGGAAAACAACTCCTCTTTAAAGGCACCGACTACCAGGACATCACCTTCAACAACGGCAACAAAAAACAATACGACGTCAGCGTCAGCGGCGGCAGCGATAAAGGGACCTACTACCTCGGCCTCGGTCACACCAACCAGGACGGTATCATCGCCGGCACCTTCTATAAAAACTACAACGGCCTGTTTAACGGCACTTATAAACTGAGCGACAAATGGACACTCAACACCAACATGAGTTACCAGGTGCGTTATTCCAATTCACCCAATAACGACAACAACGTGTTGAGCCGCTCCGTCACGATGCCGCCCACCTACCGTCTCTATTATGAAGATGGCAAACCGGCGCCCGGCGAAGGCATCGCCTCCTTCCGCAGCCGCCTGCACGAAATCTATTACAAGGAACGTTACACCGATATCAAAGTATACCGCACCACCTTCCAGCTGGGCGCCGATTGGGACATCCTGCCGGGACTGCGCTTCTCCCCTTCCTTCGCCTACTTCACCACAGAAGGAAAAGAAAATAAATTCGAAGCGTTCAACGAAACAAACCCCAACAGGAACGCCTCCGCAGCACATAACCTCAACAGGCATACGCAGGCGGATGCGGTGCTCAACTACGATAAAACCATCAGCCACCACCATCACTTTAATGTCATGGCCGGCACCAGCTACATCAACGACTACGACTACAACATGAGCGGCAGCGGCTACGGCGCCCCGAATGACAACATTCCCACACTCAACGCCACCAAGGTGGAAACACAACGTACCTCCACTACCGAATCCACAGAAATACTGATGAGTTACTTCGGCAGGGTGAACTACGACTTCGACAACAAATACCTGTTCTCCGCCAGCCTCCGCAGCGACGGCTCCTCCCGCTTCTCCGACAATCACCGCTGGGCCGCCTTCCCCGGCGTATCCGCCGGATGGAACCTGCACCGCGAAAATTTCTGGGAACCGTTGCAATCGGTCGTTTCCCTCTTTAAAATCAGGGGCAGCTGGGGCCAGGCAGGCAACAACAGCCTCTCTATCTTCGACTCGCAAGGCCAGTACAGCACCTCGCTCAGCAGCAACCTGCTCAGCTATATGGGCAACACCGGCATCCTCAACACCGTTCTTCCCAACAACGACCTGGTATGGGAAACCACCACCTCCGTGGATGCCGGTCTGGATATCGGTTTGCTGAAAGACCGCATCACCATCCTGCTGGATTTCTACAATAAAATAACCGACAACCGGCTGTTCGACAAACCGCTGGACGCCACCACCGGCTTCAGCAAAATCCGCAGCAATTATGGCACCATCCGCAACCGCGGCATCGAGGTGGAACTAAACGCCACGCCCGTCAAATCAAAGAACTTCACCTGGAACACCGGCATCACCTTCGCCTTTAACCGTAGTACAGTGGTGTCCCTCCCCGGTAACGGCGAGGCTAAGAACCGGATCGGCGGTAACTACATCTTCGATCCAAACTCCGGCCAGTACGTAAAAGCAGGCGGCCTCGCAGAAGGTGAACGTTTCGGCGGCCGCTGGGCCTACCAGCTCGATGGCGTATACTCCACCGATAAAGACGCCGCCAGCGCGCCCTACGACGTGGAAGCCAACGGCCGTAAAAAATCCGGCGGCGATGCCATCTGGCACGACTTCGACAAGAATGACACCATCGACTACCGCGATATGTCGTTCATGGGTTACATCCGCCCGGATAAACAGGGCGCTATCGTTAACACGCTCACCTACAAAGGCATCAGCCTCCGCATCGTGGCAGACTATGCCCTCGGACATGTGATAGACAACGGTTTCAGAGGAAAAGCCAACGGCAGCTCCCGCAACAATAACCAGGCGCTCACCGACGTCATCAGCGACGATATCTGGAAACAACAGGGCGACCAGGCCAGCATCCCGAAATACACCGTGCAAAGCGATTATGATTACAACTTCAAAAACCATAACCGCGCGGCCAACGGGCTGGGCAACGACGGTACCGCCAGCAACAACTCCCTCTACTATAAAAAAGGCGATTACCTCGCACTCCGCGAAATATCTCTCAGCTACAGCATCCGCGCCGCCCTGCTGCAAAAAGCCAGCATCAGCAGCATAGACGTGTTCGGCGGTGTCTACAACATCTGCTACTTCACCAAATACGACGGACTGTCGCCCGAAGTGTTCACCGGCGTAGATCCGGGCCTCTACCCACGCCCCCGTCAATACAATCTCGGTGTAAAAGTCAATTTCTAACCGCAATACCACGATCATGAATAAACGTTTTATCATATACAGCTGCCTGATCGCTTTACTGCCTTCGTTTGCCTGCAACAAAGTGCTGGAGGTAAAAACCGTGTCAGACATCACCAATGCCAGCTACTGGAAATCTCCCGGCGACGTGACCGGCTACCTCACAGGCATCTATGCCCTGCTGCGTGGCACCGTCAACGGTAAAAACTACTTCAATACTACCTATTACATGGAGGACCGCAGCGATGCCTTTATCGCCGGACTCGAAGGCGGTATGTCCACCGCCTGGCAACAAAACCTTAACAGCGCCAATGCACCCAACTGGCTCAATTACTACAATATCATCTATCACTGCAACCTCCTGCTGAAAAACGCGCCGGGCATCAACTTCCCCAACAGCACCGACCGTGACCGCGCCATGGCGGAGACCTATTTTATCCGCGCCTATAGCTATTTCTGGCTGGTACGCTCCTGGGGAGACGTACCCCTCATGCTGGAGCCGGTGGCCAGCAGCAATCAGCAACAACCTGCCCGGGCTGCCGCCACAGAGATCATGTCCCAGATATTAAAAGACATCGATGCAGCTATCGCGCTCTTTCCCGAAGGCGCTTTTGTCAGCAAAAGCAGGGTCTCCAAACCAGCTGCCTTCACACTGAAAGCGGACGCCCTGCTATGGAAAACGAAAGTCCTCAAAGGCAGCGACGCTGACCTGCAGGAAGCCCTCACTGCGCTGCAGCAGGTAGAAAACACCCCGGGCCTCACCCTGCTGGATAACTTCGCCGCTGTATTCGCCACCAACAACCGGGCAAATGCAGAAATCATTTTTTCTGTTTATTTTAAGAAAGATGAAAGAAGCGATATGTACGGCAGCCAGCTGAAACCACGGGACATCTTTGTACAGGACGCTATCAATAAAGGAGACATCGCAGCGGCCAGGAACGGCGCCCGCAGCCAGTATATGCCCAGTCCGAAGTTCGAATCCATGTTCACCGACGCGGCTGATAAAAGGAAGAATGTCTCCTTCATCAAAGCCATCGGTCCCAACAATAAGCTGATTGGCGTATTTGACAATAAGTTCAGAGGCACTAAAGACACCGATTGGTTCTATGATGCGGATATCGTTATCTACCGCTTTGCGGAAATATTCCTGCTGAAAGCGGAAGCGCTGGCAGCACTGGGCCGTGTGCCCGACGCCGTTGCAGCGCTCAACCGGACCCGCCTCCGGGCCGGCATCGGAAACTATACCGGTCCTATGGACAAAACCAGCGTGGAGAAAGAGATACTGAACGAACGTTTCCGCGAACTGTGGCTGGAACAGAAACGATGGCCCGACCTGCTGCGTTTTCACTATGCAGGCACCATCAACGTATATACGGAAGTGCCTAATCTCAACGGAAAAAAAGTACCGTTGTATTTTCCCATCCCGAAAACACAGATCGATCTGAATCCAAACCTGAAACAAACTGCCGGCTACCAATAAACAGCACATCATGAAACGGACAACCTGTAAAACATTATTACTTTTCACCGCCGGTCTTTTCCTGCTCGCCTCCTGTAAAGGCGGCGGCAGTGAAAACCTCACGCCGGCGCCGCCGCCCGGTAATAACGGCGGTGGCAACAACGATACCATCCCGTTCATTTTCCGGGAAAAAACCGGCGGCTACAGCTGTTATCGTATACCCGCCATTGTTAAAACAAAAACCGGCGTTCTGCTGGCTTTTGCGGAAGCGCGCAAAAACAACTGCAAGGACGAAGGCGATATCGACCTGCTGGTCAAACGTTCTTCCGACGGCGGCAAAACATGGAGCGACCCTATCATGGTATGGAACGAAGGCGCCAACACCTGTGGCAATCCCGTGCCGGTGCTCGATGAACAGACAGGCCGCCTCCACCTGCTGATGACCTGGAACCTCGGCGAAGACAATATCGGCGCCATCAACGCCGGCACCAGTAAAGACACCCGCCGCGTATTCGTCACCAGCAGCGACGACGAAGGCCTCACCTGGGCAGCCGCCAAAGAAATCACAAAAGATGTCAAGAAACCGGGATGGGGCTGGTACGGTACCGGCCCCTGTCACGGGATACAGCTCAAACACGGCGTCCACGCAGGCAGGCTGGTCATCCCTGCCGATTATATGTCGGTTAAAACAGCGGATAGCCCTGCCCGTGACTCCGCCCACGTCATCTACTCCGACGATCACGGCCAAAACTGGAAGCTGGGCGGTATCGCCAATAAAGACCGCGGCGCCGAAAGCACTGTCGCTGAACTGTCTGACGGACAGCTCATGCTCAATATCCGTAACAGCGCCGGCGGCGCACGGCTTGTGGCCAACAGCACCGACGGCGGCGCCTCCTGGCTGCCCGTCAGGGCCGACTATACGCTGGTAGAACCCATCTGCCAGGGCAGCCTGCTCTCCTATAAACAATGGCTGTTCTTCTCCAATCCGGCCAGCACCGCCCGGGAAAACATGACCATCCGTCTCAGCACAGATGACGGCAACAACTGGAGCAAGGCCTGTAAAATATACAGCGGCCCTTCAGCTTACTCCGACATCGTGATGTTGTCTGACACGGAGATCGCCATCTTCTACGAAGCCGGCTATAAAAAACCCTACGAAGGAATTGCTTATAAAGTGGTGCCTGTCACCGATTTTAAATAGAGAGACATGAAGATTTCCGTTTATGCCTTCCTGTTATGGATGGTATTTTTTCCCCAGCTGCTGCTGGCACAGCGCGATAGCATGGCCCTGTTCAGCGCCGGCGCCGACGGTTACAGCAGCTACCGCATCCCCGTGCTGCTGACAGCTCCCAATGGCCAGCTGCTGGCTTTCTGCGAAGGCAGGAAAGCCAGCGCCTCCGACGCCGGTGACATCGACATCCTGCTGAAACGCTCCGCCGACGGCGGTAAAACATGGTCGGCCACACAGGTGGTATGGGATGACGGCCCGCATACCTGCGGTAATCCCTGCCCCGTAGTAGACGCCACCACCGGCGTTATCTGGCTCCTGCTCACCCGCAACGAAGGACAGGACAAAGAACATGATATCATCCATAAAAAAGCTACGCACACACGTACCGTATGGGTCTCCAAAAGTGAAGACAACGGCGCCACCTGGTCCAAACCGGCAGACATCACCGCCACTACCAAAGATCCGCAATGGGGATGGTACGCCACCGGCCCCGGTATCGGGATACAGCTCCAGCACGGCCCGCACAAAGGCCGGCTGCTGATTCCCTGCGACCACAGCTATGACGACAGCAGCGGCCGCGTGGCCAAAGGTCCCTACGAATACGGCTCCCACGTTATCTACAGCGACGACCACGGGCAGTCCTGGCAACGGGGCGGCAACATCCGCCCTAAAGTCAACGAGTGCCAGTTGACCGAACTGGCCGACGGTAAAGGCGGCCTGCTGATGAGCCTCCGCTCCTATTTCGGCCGTGGCCTGCGGACACAGTCCGTAAGTCAGGACGGCGGCGACAGCTGGAGCACACCCACAGACGTACCCACCCTCGCCGATCCCATTTGCCAGGCCAGCCTTGTCCGCTATCGCTGGCCCTCCCGCAAACGCAGCGGCATCCTGCTGTTCCTCAATCCGGACAGCGACAAACGGATGAATATGACGCTCAAGGCCAGCACCGACGACGGACGCAGCTGGCAGCCGTTGCGCGTATTGCACGCCGGCCCGGCAGCCTATTCCGCCCTGGCGGTACTGCCCAACGGCGACATTGGCTGCCTCTACGAGGCGGGCGAAAAAAGCGCCTACAGCCATATCGTCTTCCAGAAAATCAGTAAAAAAGTGATAAGCCATATCCATCAACAATAAGCACAACGAACACATGAACGACATGACAGCAACACGTATTCAGGGACTGGTGGCCGCACCATTCACGCCCATGCACGCCGACGGCAGTATCCATACAGAACGGATACACGAAATAGTGCAAACACTGATCAGCAACGGCATCAAAGGTATGTTTGTATGCGGCAGCACCGGTGAAGGCCCCTCCATGACCACCGCCGAAAGAATGGAAGCCGCCGCCACCTTTATCCGCGCGGCTGACAAAAAACTGAAGGTCTTTGTGCACGTAGGGCACAACAGCCTGCAGGAGGCGCAACAGCTGGCCGCCCATGCACAGGAACATGGCGCCGATTTTATCTCCGCCACGCTACCCACGTACTTTAAGATACAGACTATCCCCGGCCTGATCGACAGCCTGGCCACCATAGCGGCAGGTGCGCCCAGGCTGCCCCTGTTCTACTACAATATCCCGGCGCTGACAGGCATCTCGCTGGATATGGTCGCTTTCCTCGAACAAGCCGCCGGCAAACTGCCTACCCTTGCCGGCATCAAATACACCGCACCGTTCATGCACGACTTCCAGGCGTGTATGCATGCCAGTGAGGGACGCTACGAACTGCTCTATGGCACCGACGAGATGCTGTTGAGCGCCCTTGCCACAGGTTCCCACGGCTTTATCGGCAGCACCTATAATTTCGCCGCACCGTTGTACCTGGAGCTGATACAGGCGTTCAACGACGGACAACTGCAAAAGGCGCAGCAATGCCAGTTACGCTCCGTGGAAATGGTACGCATCATCGTCAAATACGGCGGGCTGCGCGCACAGAAAGCCATGATGCGTATGATAGGCCTCGACTGTGGCAATGTAAGATTACCATTACAACCTTTTGAAGAGAACGAGTATATTTCCATGGAAAAAGACCTGCGTGCCATCGGTTTCTTCGACTGGTGCACCCGGGTAGCTAAACCATAAAATCCACGTTCATGAAAAAACTTCTCTTCATCAGCATGCTGACCGCCGGCGTCTATGCCGCACATGCCCAACAGGGCAAACCGCTTCTGTTATATCCCGAGGGGGTGCCTAACTCAAAAACAGCGCCCACCGGTTATAAGGAAGACATCGATAGCAACCGGGCCCGGATGGTGACACAGCCGGAGCTGATCCCCTTTCCGGCGCCCGCCGGAAAGGCTACCGGCGCAGCGGTCGTGATCTGCCCGGGCGGTGGTTATGGCAGCGTGGTGATAGGCCGCGAAGGGTATACTATCGCACGGCGGTTTCAGGCTGCAGGCGTTTCCGCTTTTATCGTTAAATACCGGCTGCCGGACGACCGTATCATGCCGGACAAATCAAAAGGACCGCTGCAGGATGCACAACGTGCCTTGCAACTTGTACGGCAACATGCGGCGGAATGGGGACTGCAACCCGGTAAAACCGGTATCATCGGCTTTTCCGCTGGTGGACACCTCGCATCTACCGTAGGGACCCATTTTGCGCAGCCGGTCATCAACAATGCCGCACAACTCAATCTCCGCCCGGATTTCATGATACTCGTCTACCCGGTGATCAGCTTTACTTCGTACATGCATACCGGTTCACGGAAAGCGCTGATCGGTGAAAACCCTGACAGCGCCCACATTAAACTATACAGCAACGAACTTCAGGTGACCGCACAGACGCCGCCCACTTTCCTGCTGCACGCCCAGGACGACAAAGTGGTGCCGGTCCAAAACAGCCTGCTGTTCTACAACGCGCTGGTGAATGCCGGCGTAAAAGCAGAAATGCACCTGTACCAGAATGGCGGTCATGGTTTTGGACTGTACAACAAAACCACGCAGGACGACTGGTTTGAGCGATGCCTTCACTGGATGCAGGCCAATGGCTGGATACAATGATCCGGCGTAAAACACACGTGATGAAAAAACTGATTCTTCCTTTATTACTGATATTCGGTATGTCTTTCCAAACGACGGTCAGTCGCGGCCAGGAGCCGCCGACCGGCTATTTTTCCTGGGGACAGCTCCCCACCCTGCCAGACGCCTTTGGATTTGCCGGCGTTTTCGCCGGCGTGTCCAACAATGCGCTGCTCGTAGCCGGCGGCGCTAATTTCCCCGATGGCGGCGCCCCCTGGAATGGTGGCGTAAAACAATGGCATGATCAGATATGGGCGCTGGAAAAAACCGATGGACGGTGGAAACCCGCCGGCAAGCTACCTATGCCGCTGGGTTACGGCGTCTCCGCTTCCTGGCGAGATGCACTGGTATGCGTAGGTGGCAGCAACAGGGACGGCCACACGACCAAAGCTTTCCTCCTGCGCTATGCCAACGGTCAGGTACAAACGGAGCCATTGCCCGATCTGCCTGCCGCCAGTGCCAATGCCTGTGGAGCCCTCGATGGCGACATTCTTTATATTGCCGGCGGTACCGAAGCCCCGGCTGACACTACCGCCAACAGGTACTTCTGGTCGATAGACCTTTCCCGGCCTGCCGCCAGCCGGCAGTGGCAAACGCTGCCTCCATGGCCCGGACCGGCACGCATGCTGGCAGTAGCAGGCATACAACAGCATCATTTTTACCTGTTCAGCGGCGTACATACGTCTACGTTACCCGGCGACGCTACCATCCACCGCACCTTCCTTACGGACGCTTTTTGCTATGAACCGGGCAAAGGATGGCGTAATATAGCGCCCATGCCGCACCCCGCCGCGGCGGCCCCTACACCCGCCTTCAGCGCCGGACAGTCGCAGCTGCTGCTTTTCGGTGGCGACGATGGTAAATACTTTGAGCAGAGCGGCGCATTGAAAGAAAAACATCCGGGTTTCTCCGATGACATACTGGGCTACAACACCATCACCGACAGCTGGGCGGTTACCGGCCGGATGCCGGTCCAGAAAGCCGGTGACAGTGTGACTAACCCTAACGGCAGTACGTGGGCGCCGGTCACCACACCGACGGTGATGTGGCAGGGACAGCTGATCATCCCCAGCGGGGAAGTAAGGCCGGCTACCAGGACGCCGCGGGTACTAACGGCCACGCCTACACAACCACCCAGTGGCTTCCGGTTGACCGACTGGCTCGTGGTGGGATTGTATTTCCTGCTGGTAGTGGGCATCAGCGTGGCCGTATCACGTAACATGCAAAACACCACCAGCGATTTTTTCCTGGGCGGCGGAAAGATTCCCTGGTGGGCAGCCGGCCTGAGTATCTTCGGCTCCAAACTCAGTGCGCTAACCTTTATCGCCATCCCGGCCAAAGCCTTCGCCACCGACTGGGTTTATTTCCTCAACAACATGATGATCGTAGTGGTGGCGCCGCTCATCGTCTATTTTTATCTGCCGTATTTCCGTAAGCTGAAACTGACCAGCGTATACGAATACCTGGCGATCCGCTTCAGTCCCGGTGTGAAACTGCTGGGCAGCTTTACTTTTCTGGTGTTCCAGGTCAGCCGGCTGGGCATTGTGATATACCTGCCGGCGCTGGTACTGAGCGCCGTTACCGGTGTAAACATCATCATTTGTATCGCGGCTACCAGCGCCATCACTACGGCGTATAGCGCCTCCGGCGGTATTGAAGCGGTTATCTGGACGGAAGTAATGCAGGTAGGCGTATTGCTGGGCGGCGCGTTACTCAGCCTGGTATTTATCTCCAAATCGTTGGACGGTGGCTTTGGCCAGATGTTTACCGAAGCGGCTGCGCATGGCAAATTCCGGCTGGCGATATTACAGTGGGACATTACACAGCCTGTGCTGTGGGTGGTTTTTGTAGGCGGGTTCCTGACGCAGCTCGTCACCTATTCCTCCGACCAGGTGGTGGTGCAACGTTACCTGACCACCTCCACGGAAAAGGAAGCCCGGCAATCTATCTACACCAACGCGCTGCTGGTAATACCAGCATCGCTGATCTTTTTCCTGGTAGGGACAGCATTGTGGGCCTACTTCCGGCACCATCCGGCTAATCTGAATCCGCATGGCAATACCGATGACGTGTTTCCCTGGTATATTTCCCAGCAGCTGCCGGCGGGACTTGCCGGGCTGGTGATAGCAGGCCTTTTTGCGGCTACCATGTCTACCATCAGCTCCAGCATGAACGCCATTGCCACGGTGATCACTACCGACTTTTACCCGCTGTTCAGGCCTGCGGCCGATGACCGCCAGCGGTTTGTATTCGCCCGCAGGACAACGGTGATGCTCGGCGCACTCGGGTGTGGCATTGCGCTCTACCTGGTGTCGCTGCATAACACCTCCATCTGGGACCAGTACCTGAAAATCATCGGCCTGTTTGGCGGTTGCCTGGCGGGGATGTTCCTGGCAGGAATATTCTTCCCGAAAGTGAATGCACGGGGTATCATGATCGGTTTTGCCATCAGCGCCATCAGCCTGTATTTTGTGCAGCGATATACCAACATCAACTTTTTCCTGTACCCGGCCGTAGCGGTAGTGATCTGCGTGGTGACCGGTTATCTCGCTTCTTTGGGCGGCAACCGGGACGCGTCTCAAACAGCGTAAACCGGGAAGTGTAGACAGCGCACTGTGCATGAATCGCATCAGTTTAAATGGCATCAACCTTTATAAATAATTCATTTTCAGTTCATTTAATTTCGGCATGTTTTTCCCGGCTATTTTTGAAAACCCGTTTTTATGAAACGCAATCGTCAAAACAAAACGGCTAAGATGAACCGGGGCCGTCCTCACAATGAACAGGATGAAAGGATGAATCATCCAACATCCGAACAGAACATGCAGAACCGGGAACACCCCATCGACACATCAAAAAAACATGGTGAACACCGTAAAGGAAAATAGGCCCAGTGTTCATAATAAAAGTGGCCCGGAAAAATTCCGGGCCACTTTTTTATTTTATGGAGCGATACATTATTTACCACTATGTAATTTCCGTTCCAGCATCTTCATATAATATCCTCCCACCACACTTCTCGCCTGGAACCCTACTTTTTTACCGTCCAGGGTTTCGTGCCAGTCGCTAAGCGGAACCCGTGTAGGCGTTTCGGTGATGTACCTATACAAAGGCTGCACAAAAGGTGTGATGTCATCTCCCAACACTGCTGTCCACATGATCCAGTCGGATTTCGTATAGGTCTTCCGGCTGTCGAGCGGCAAACCGAAAAGTTGCTGTTTTCCAAGGTAATAATCTATTTCTTTTTTATAAACAGCCTCTGGAAACAAATGATAATCAAGCACTTTATCCCATACCATATTATACTTCTGACTCCAGGTGCCCGGCTTTCCGAACGCCAGCGTATAGTGGTCCCCGTCAGCGGCCAGCTCCAGCCATCGTTTAGCCATATCGCGGGCCTGATCATCATAACGTGTAGCCGTTACCGTTTCTCCCAGCATGCCGGCGAGCATCGCATAGGACTTAATGCCCATAATCGCTTTCAGCGAGAGATTGGCATTGCGAGCGAGGTGACCGGCAAAATCATCGGTACATAGCTGGTTGGCCGGGTCAAACCCTGCCTTCAGCAGATAGTCTGCCCAGACAGTCAGCGTTTTCCAGTGCGCTTTGGCGTAGTCGGCATTACCCTCTGCTACTGCTATTGCGCCGGCAAGGATCAGCATATTGCCGGATTCTTCCACGGGCATGTCTTCTCCATACACCTGACCGTTGGCCAACGGATAAGTGCCCAGGTCGTGTGCTGCGAACGGTTTGGTATAACGGCCGCTTTCTGAATATTCAAAGATGCCGGTCATCATGCCTTTCAGCAGGTCTGGGTTATACAGGAGGAAAAGAGGAGCCGATGGGTAAGTGACGTCAACAGTATTGATACAACCATTACTGAAATTTTCCTTGGAGAGGAACAGCAGCTCGCCTTTAGGGCCTCTCACCAACTTATGCGCGGCCACACTCTGGCGGTAGGCCAGCTCACACAAGGCGGCATATTGTTCCCCGCCGGCAGCCACAGCGTCATGATGCAGCTCCCTGTCAAACGTTTCACATTGCTGCTGTACAGCCGCGTAGTCTTTCCAGGCGGTATTGAGCGCATTTTCTATGGTGGCGGCAGGACTGTCTTTCCACCATGCCTTCAGATTGGTGTGGAAATATTGAATGGCGTAACCATCGTCATACCCAAGCAGAAATACCTGTTCCTTCGGTGCAGCGCCTACCATGCCCAACGACACGCTGGTACTCAGCATCTGTTGCCGGTCGCCTTTGGCCGGGGAAACTCTTTTGCCGGCAAACCGCTGCTCCGCGTCTGCCGGTGAACTGACATATTGGGCAGCTTTCGCCGACTGCGGCACGCCCACGTACAGGTAGCCCCAGTCAATACGCAGGTCGTCACCTTTTTTCTGTAATACCGGTTGCTGTACCGTTCCGGCTTTCAGCAGTGACAGCTGGCCGTTGGCATACTGCTGCGTAGTGACCGGCTGCGACGGCCTATTGACCGCCAGGTCGGTTGAAGCGCCGAAATACACCTCCACAGCATGCTTCCGGCTATCGGTAGCATGTGCGCAGTAAGAAATGTAAGACACCGGCCTGGACATCAGCATCAGGTCACGCATCAGCAAGGGCGATGTAAAAGTCAGCGTAAGCGCTACCTGGCCACACCGGAACTGGTAAACCGTCTGCGTGGCGTGAACGGCCACATCCGTCTGTTGCGCCGCCACAATGCCGGTCTCAGGACCGGCCGGGGCACCCAGTACCCGGTAAGTCACACCATCGACTTTCACCAGGCCGGACAAAGCCTGCCGCGCACCGGTCCAATGGACCGTAGCAGCCTGATAAAGCGTGTCCGTAGCGGACCATACACTGAGATACGGATCATGGGTGATCAGCGGATAAGCAGGCGCTTTCTGCTGGGCTTGGACATGGTATCCGGTGATACCTAAACATAACAGGACCAGGATTTTCTTCATAACGGGAATATTAAGCGTATTTTTTACAGTTATGAAAAATAATAAGGTTTTTCAGGAAAGGGCCGGAAATGTGACCAACGGTAACTGTGATGACCATGATGATGACTGATGAACCTGATTTGGGAAGACCACCCTACCTTTTTACCAGGACGGATCTGCCCTGATTGACGAAGGCCAACGCGAAGATGAGGAGGCCGGGTGGACATTAAACTGCATTGCAGATGCTGCTGATGGTCCAGGGAAACAAAAAACGCAGACCCTGCAAACGCCTTGGAGGCCCTGAGAAGCCTTTTTAGTACGTTATTCAGATCTGCGCGTATCTTGAGTCAGATTATTTCGGAGCGCAAAAATAAAACAATTAAAATAAATTTTCAACTAAAACCAGATAAACCATTGTGGTTGCCAACGTATCAGGCTGGCGATGACCCATATAATGGCGGCCATGCCCAGGCTGCCCAGTGCCTTACGGTTTTTCCAGGAGTAACCCAGCAGTACCGGCACTTCCCAGTATTTGGCGATTACATATAACAGCAGTCCGCCAAGACCGGTCCAGTTGAGCATCAGGATGCTCCGCTGTCCCCCCGCCAAAACACAGGCACACAACCAGGCCACGGTGAGCACCTGGAGCCAGATATAGTTGGGCGTACCGCAACGGGTCACCTCTTCAACAGACATAGGCAACAACAGACAGGCCAGCAGTACAGACACAGCCACCAACACCTGCGGCGGCACGGGCGGCCAAAACACCAGCGCGATCCATAACACCAGCGTGGCAGCGGTATACACGCCCAACAGCCTGTCCGCCCGCCGGGAGTCCACCGGGAAAGGCAGTATCATCTTTTTTAATACCTTATGCAGATAAATCACCGGCGGCAACGTAAATAAGGCCACCATGCCCGGAA
Source organism: Chitinophaga eiseniae (assembly GCF_900167135.1). Lineage (GTDB taxonomy): Bacteria > Bacteroidota > Bacteroidia > Chitinophagales > Chitinophagaceae > Chitinophaga > Chitinophaga eiseniae. The sequence continues at coordinate 514,132 of NZ_FUWZ01000006.1, forward strand.
CGATCACTTCATAGGCATACCAGTCCTCCGGAGCACGGAACATCAGCGATACCAGCGCCAGCGTGGCGCCCAGTGCGGGCAGTCCCACCGCTATGATCGCTTCTTTTGTTGTGCCGCGCCTTTCCAGATGGTCCACCACATGCTCCAAATACCGCCTGATCAGGTCCTGCCGTGTAGCCACCGCCGTTAGCTGTGCCCACAAGGTAAAGACGGACACCTGCAGCACAATAGTCCGCAGCGTCTGGTCACCGATCAGCACCCCCCACCAGATACCGGCCACGCTGAGCGCCAGCAGCTCCCAGGTAAGCATTCGCGGTGAAAAAAGACGGTAGAACAGCCGGTGCAGTTTGGAATATAGCCAACTGAAAATCCGGCTCCAGTAACGGCTCAACAGATGGACCAGCGAATACGCGGCAATAAGACCAGCCAGCCCTATCAGCATCCGGGACGCGGTGAATACCCCGCGCAAGGCCTGCAAGCGGGATGGTTTCGTGACGTTGTATACCAGCTCCGTATTGGCCAGCAGCTCCTTTGCCAGTATAGTGGCCTGTTCAGGGGTGACCTCCTTCAGTTCCTGCGTATGTTGCCGCCAGAAACTGTCGGCCACCGGCTGCCCTGCGTACGACTGCAACGTACCATATTGATAAAGTAATTTCTTTTGGGAAACAGAAAGCACCGACAAGGTGCGGGCGAGGTCATTATCGGTTGTCTGGGCGTATGCAGAACAGGTTAACATAACAATGATGACCATGATGACTGCTGATCGAAGCCTACAGCTAATACTCATACATTTCATTTTCTTACAGATACATCCTGCAATATAAACAAACAAGTACAGATCTCCGCTTGCCGGCGCTGTCAGCAGCCCTCATGGTCATCAGATTTATAATTTTTGAAGTGGCTGTCCTTTCACGCTATACTCCAGCTTCAGCGTATATCCACCACCGCCTTCCACAAAATCCACTTTGAGGGGATGCCAGCCTTTTTCCAAGGCAATCTGGCCGCTCTTCTGCAAGGGCGCGTGCCAGCCGTCGTTATTAACAACGGTCTTGTCACCGATATAAAGCATACCGCCGTCATCACAGGTAAGATAGAAACTGTAGATGCCTGTTTCAGGCGCATAGAAATATCCCTGCAAGCGGGCGCCAAAGGCTTCTCCATGCCCCAGCCCTTCCGGGATGATCACTTTATCGGTACGAAAGGTGCTGTCCGGTGTCGCTTTTATCTTGGCCGTGGTTTTGAAAGCGCCTTTGAAATAGTCGAGTCGGAAGCCGCTGTCCGCAGGTTTTTCTGTCACCGCTTTCGCATAAGCCTCCTGACGGTAGCGGAGGGTATAGATATCCCCGCGATTCCCCATCGGGCTGAAAGCCGCCAGTTTAAACGTCTGTGGAGCAGTTACCGGCAGCGCCGCCGGCAGTACCGGTGATTTCAGGCCCGGGATGGTACCATCGGTCGTATAACGTATAGTCATGCCAGTGAAAGGTGCTTTTACTTCCAGCATGCCTTTGTCCACAAAAACATTGTCCTCCGTAAAACCGTCCAGGTCAGGCAAACGGTAATGAACACCCAGCTGGTCAAGGCGGGCATATTGTTCGTTGAGCCGTTGGAGATAGTTGTCGTAATCCTGCTTATGTGTCCACAGCACTTCCGCGAGGGCTGTCATACGGGGCATAAACATATAATCGGCCCGTTTTTCGGACGGGATATATTCCGTCCAGATATTGGCCTGGGCCCCCATAATAGACCTGGCTTCCCTGGCGGTCAGTCCTTTAGGCACTGGCTCAAAGTGATAAACGTTGCCCAGGGAATTCCGGTCAGGCTGTGCATCGAAGTACAGCGGGTTGCCCGGCGTCATGATCACCTTATTACCGTGACGGGCGGCCTTCACAGGGGCATCGGGCACCCAGGCGCGCCAGTACATGAGGATGGCGGTAGGGCTGATACCGCCTTCCAGGATCTCGTCCCAGCCGATCAGCACTTTACCTTTGGCGTGAAAGAACTTCTCCATTCTTTTTACAAAGTAGCTTTGCAGCTCCTCTACGCTCTTCAGGTTGTTGGCTTTCATTACTTCGGCGCAAACCGGAGAAGCGGCCCAGCTGGTTTTCTCAACCTCATCGGCACCGAGGTGCATATATTTGGATGGGAAAAGCGCAGCGATCTCGGAATATACGTCTTCCGCAAAACGGAAGGTGCTTTCATTACAGGGGCAGATGGGCGTGGAGAAATCCTTGCCCCAGCCGGACTTACCGTCACAGGTGAGGAAAGGATAAGCGCGGATGGCTGCCATCATATGACCCGGCATATCTATCTCCGGAATGATTTCTACGTGGCGGGCGGCCGCGTAGGCGATGATATCTTTCATCTGTGCCTGTGTATAGAAACCACCATAGAGCGTTTTACCATCTTTCTGTATGATATGTTCCTGGTCGATTTCCATATCCGGATTCTCTTTGGCTTTCTCCATACAAACAGAATCCTGGTTGTTCAACTCTCTCCAGGCGCCAACGCTGGTCAGCAGCGGATATTTTTTGATTTCGATACGCCAGCCCTGGTCATCCGTCAGATGCAGGTGCAGTTTATTCATTTTATACAGTGCCAGCAGATCGATGAATTTTTTCAGGTAGCTGACAGAAAAAAAGTGCCGGGACACATCGAGGTGCATACCGCGCCAGCTGTATACCGGGTTATCTTTCAGCCGCATTGCCGGAATGGCCACCGACCGGAGGTTGCCGGTAGTTCGGCCTTCAATGGCAGACGGCATCAGTTGACGCAGGGTAACGATCGCCCGGAAAAAACCGGTGGGCGATTTAGCGCCAATCAGCAACTGCTGCGGCGTTACCTGCAGGGTATAATCTTCTTCTCCGGACAGCGTCATGTCCTGCTTCAGCACGATAGCGTTACCAGCGGCGGCCGTGGCGGTTTTTAACGTGGTGCCGATTCCCTGTTTTACCAGTGCCTGCAGCTGGGCTACTTCATTGGCAAAAAGACGGCCATTGGCGGGTAATACCAGCCGGGTAGCGCCGGTAATGGTGAAAGCGCCCTCTATGGGCACCAGCTGCTGCGGATAAGGAATAATCGGATAACGTTTTTCCTGGGCATGGGCGGTACGCAGCCCCATGCCCAACGCCAGAGACAGCGTCAGAACGAAAACTCTTCTCATAAAAACTCTTGTTATAGCATTGATTTCCAACAAGCAAACCTAACAAGAAAAGAAAGCGCTTCCTAATGGGATCTTCCCATTTTCGGGTTTTATTTTATAGGTCTGTCACTATTTTCAGGCGGTCAAAGAAGACGGATTCCTCCAGTTCCCTCACCTCCCCCGGTTGCATATCACCCAGCTCCATGTCTTCAATGGACACACGTATCAGGCGCTGGCAACGGTGTTTCACCGCCCCCACCATTTTACGGACCTGGTGATATTTCCCTTCGGTGAGCGTGATCAGCAGCCAGGTATGGGGCGCTTTCTCCGGTGGCTCCGATGGCCTGGCCAGCATGCCTTCCGGTTTCGGTACGATGGTCACGCGGTGTGGCACCGCCACATAATGCATATCACGGGATATACGGATAGCAACACCGTTCTGCAGCCGTTGCAGCGTTTCAGGCAGCATATGCCCTTTGGCGCGCACCAGATAGGTACGCTGGTGCGGCCGCGCTCCTTCAAACAACAGCCGGGTCACGTTCTGGTTGGTGGTGAGCAACAACAATCCTTCCGAATGGTTGTCCAGCCGGCCAATAGCATGTGTACCTTCCGGGAAAGAAAAATCCAGGTCGCCCAGCAGTTTTACCTTTCCTTTATCAGGACTGATAAACTGGGAAACCATGTTGTATGGTTTATAGATAATAAAATAACGGTGCGCCATGTGGCTGCAAATTAGGCACAATTCAGCGGAATTTCCATAAACGCTTTCCCGGAGGGCGTTCGGGCCGCGACAAGGCCGGCGGCTGCGTATACAGTAGTTCATTGGACAGTAGTCCCAGCATCACCGGGCGGCCCGCGTGCTGAAACGGCGGGCAGGTATAAGGCTGGGCTATTATGACCCGCTGCAGAAAGTTTTTGTCATAAAGCACAGACAGCAGTACGTCTCCGGTGACCGGCAATGTGTCGCCGGTAAACAGCTGCTCTTTCACATACACCGCATACCGGGGATCATTTTCCCGGAGGCACTGATCAAACCAATCGTCTGCAATGGAAGCGCCGGGGGCCTCTATTATCCTCTGAGAGTCGTCGTTAACCAGTAAGAGAACAGGGCTCAGGAAGGCAGGGCGATCTTTTTTTAAACCGGCCAGATAATTCAGCATCCAGGAATAATGGTTCATCAGTTCATTGGAAACATCCTGTAGTCCCTGCATAGCAGTCGATATTAGACTTAAGTCCTTACTGGTAAAAACCAAACATACTGAATATTGATGATAAAAAAACGATCATAAAAAACCCCGGGCCAAAGCCCGGGGCCACCTTTTGTTATATCTTAATTCTGAGAGAGCTGTGATAGCACCGTAGGGTCCTGTATCTCATGGTCCCTGGCCAGCAGGAGCACTTTGGAGATCAGTTCAGCTGACCTCGGGTCTTCATCCACGAACGGGAGGAAGATCCGGCCTCTGTGCTGCGAGTGTACAGGCAGTATAGAAATGTACCGGCCCGGCAGCTGATGCACTACCGCACTTCCGAGGTGTACACTGTATTCGCCCAGTTTGCCTTTGATCGTCGCATGGCTGCCTTCAACTTTCACATTGGTGAGTTTAAAGAGCCGCAGTGTTTCTTCCAGCAGCACCTTCCGCATTTCTATGGAAGAGTGACTGGCTTCGGGATCTACGCCGCCCACATGGGCCACGCTCACCACCAGGTCAAGGTCACGCATCACCTCACTGAAAATCAGCGGAGAGATCTCTTTAAACGCTACCGGTTTGTAGGTTTTAAGATCATGGAATTTGATGGTCTCCAGCGTAGGGCTTTCCACTTCTGCGGGAGAGAACCAATCGGCCATAGCATATATTTTTGCCACGAAACCTTCCTTGTGGAAGACCTTCTGCAGTCCTTCCTCGTAGTCCACTTTCCAGCCCCTTGTTTTGAGCAGAGCGGTCGTCTGGGTGGGCTGTACCTGGTGACCGGCATAGCGGCGGGACACGGACACCTCCTTCAGTTCATCTTCCAGCGGCACATAGAGTTCGCGGAATACCTGTTTGAATGGCTGCTGCACCGACTTCTCGAAGCAGTAACGCTGATAGTCGCTCCATACGCCTGCCTGATACAGGTCGCTGCTGTGAGCGATGCGGATGTTGTCTTTGTCTGTCAGTTTCGTCTGTTTGCCTTTGGCGTCCACCAGGCTGCCGCTGTGATAGAAGCCGGATGCCTTATCAGTTATAAAGACCAGCTTTTCCAGATGCCTGGAGATCACCGGATGATCAAACAGGGTGGCCAACTCCGCTGAAGAGAACACATCCCCTCGCACCATGGCATCTTCCAGTCCTTTGCGGGAGCGGCGGAACTGCTCCCGCAACGTTTTTTTGTGCTCATTGAGCTCTTCTATCTTCTTGTCTTTTTTATATTTCGGTGGAACGGCTTTCAGTTGTTTGTCTCCTTTAAAAGCGACTACATCTGCCTGCCCTTCTTCATCAATCACCAGCCCGATCGTCACATCGTCGTATTGGACCTGTGTTTCCTTAGACAGGATGTTCTGTACCTGCCGTGTTTCCATGGCCCAGGAAAGGCGTTGAGGATCGGCGTAGCCGGCGTTACGGGCCAGGTTTTCCATGGCGATACGCAGCGCCAGTCCTTCGCTGGACTGCTTCTGGGCGCCAAACTGGCGGCTTTCTTTTTTAAACTGCTGGAGGTATTCGTAACGTGCCAGCACGTCTTTTTCCGCGTTGGACCTGCTCAGCGGAATAAGGCCGTAGAGACGCAGGTAGTCCTGGTCGCGCTTTTCTTTTACTTTTTGCGTCACCTCCTTGATCTTCAGATCGCCCGTCATCACATCAGCGTATAAACGTGCGCGGCGATGTGCGTTCCCATCGCTGATAAATTTAGCCGCTTCATATACGATGGCCCAGCGCTGTTTGCCCAGCTCCTTATAGGTATTCAGGAACCAGTCCTTATCCACGGCACCGTCTTTGAAGTCCTGCAGGTCCACAGCGCTGTAGCGGGCGATTTCGCTTTCCGCTTCAGCGTTCTGTTCATTACCGGCGGATTTTGTATGGGCGTGCATCCACCAGATGGCGGAGTCCAGGCCTTTCCAGCCGAGGTGCTGGCTTACGAACTTTTGCCACTGTGGCGCATATACGGCAGCCTCTATCAGCTGCGCTTCTGTGAGTTTGATCTTCTTCACGGTGTCGTCAAACAGCGCCTGCGTATCTTCCGGCAGCGGGAAACAGCATTTCAGCAGCAGGCTGAATATTTTCTGTTTGCTCATCTCCGTGCTGCTATAGCTGTAGATATAGCCGCGGTTGAGTGTTGTTTTTCCCAGGCCGGCCCATATTTCACCGAAGCGATTTATGCCATAGATCTTTTGCAGGGCTTGCACCATATGGGTGACCGGTGTGCCGGAATCTCCCCTTTTCAGTTCGATATCCAGGAGATGCTCCCGGACTTTAACGAACATTTTTTCCAGGAAAGGATACGCTTCAAGATAGTTTTCCTGTTTTCTTGCATGATGGCTATGGGTGCGGGACAAGATACGCATGTTCTCCGCGCTGATCAGCCCGCGGTACATCTCACTCTCCGGTATCAGGCCGGCTTCGAAGGCTTTGATGAAGACTTCCAGCGGGGGCGGATAGGCACGGACCATCTCCGGCAGGCCGGTGAACTGCCGCCAGTGGTAGAGGTTCCAGCAATCCTGCAACAGCTGCTTGTCCGACGGTACGCCGTTGAGATAAGTCAGGAAGTTGCTTAATGTGGAGCTGCTTTGCCAGCCCACTACCCCGTTGTATGTTTTTTCGGAGGACTGCAGTATTTCCGGCGTCAGCGCGTTGAACACCTGTTTACAGCCACCCAGCAGGAATTCCTGCTGCTGTTCAAACGGATGGATGATCTGCAGCGCCCTCACTATTTTTAATATCGGATCGTTGTATTTGTAATGACGGTCGCCTCTCAGCACTTCCGGGATGACCTCAGCATAGGAAGGAAGGTGCCGTTTCATAATGCCCTCTCCCAATGCACCGTTATGAATATCGTACATATCTCTCATCAGGACAGTGATGATAAAGAGGTCCCGCGGAGCAAGGCCGCTTTCTCCGAACCATTTATCCCACACTTCCGGTAGCGGATAGTGCGCATATTCCTCTTCTTTCGAAGCGAATTTGTGCGTATATACTTTACAGTTCTGGAAGGTATTGCCCAGCAGTACCGTAGACCTGGTGTTATCCCAGTTATCCACTTCATATTCGTGCGCAGCATGTTGTTGAAACAGTTCATTCAGCTGAATAAAACGCTCATGCAGCCTGGCCATCGGCATGGAGAAACCGAAGGGGCCTTCCGCCATGCATTGGCTGTAGTAATCGTTGGGATCTACCGGCGGCAATACCACGGGAGAAATAGCTGCAGGATCATACAGTCCGTAGCCATTTTCTGCGGAGAAAGACAATACATTCTTTTCTTCCGACAGCTGAGATAATAATATCTCTTCTTTCTGGGAGATGCTTTTTCTTTGCCTGAAAGCGGCGACCCATGCGGTACGCTGCGCTGCCAACCGGTTGCCTTTCTGCAGCCGCAGCGCGATGTCCAGGCCGCCGAGGCGTTGTTCTGTATCACCTTTCAGGAGCTTCTCTGTAACAGCAGTGACAACGTCATCCTGCTGACTGAGCACCATGTCAATTGCCCTGCTTCTTACAGCAGCGCCTTTACGTTTCAGTATATCCGTGAACGTTTCCATTTCCTCCAGCGTAAACTGCTGGTCATGCAGAGCATTGAAGGCAATAGACACCACATACTCGCCCCTGTCTTTCAACAGGCGCAGCGCGAAGCTCCGCTGAAAAGGCGTCAGCGGGCCTTCCTTTTCTTCCTGATGGTAACTATAGGGGGAATAACCTTTCAACAGGGAGCGGGACAACTGCTCCCGCAGCGTCACGTTCATTTCGTCGAAGTACCCCAGCACGATCTCCAGGCGGTCATCGCGGCCGTTGACCAGGTTGATCATGGCGCTGAACACATTGCTGCGTTCATATTTGACGGTCATCCAGGAGAAGATGTTTCCTTCAAATGTTTTCTCTTTAAGGTCTACGTTCTGTGCGATCGCATGCAGCCTGTCAAACAGTTCAGGGTAATGCATGTCGTAGTGACCGGTATTAAAATGTATTTTATTATTGATGATCACCAGCGCCCTCGTTTTTACGGCAAGGTCCGGGTCATTCAGCGCTTCATAGGCTGCCGGCATGTCTACGTTGTAGTAGTTTGTTTCTACCGCAAACTTCAGCGCCAGGCAACGTTTTTCCGCGCTCTTGTCTTTCAGCAGCTCAAATACCAGTGGCCGGGTAGCCATCACGTCCATCACGCCGAGCGCCCACAACGCCATATATACGTCCGTGTTATTTTTACTTTTAACCGCTGCGGGGATGGTGTTGGGCGCTTCGAGGTATTCCAGGCCTTTCTCGAGGAAAGTGCGGACGGTGCTTTCTTTTTCTGCTTCCCAGAAGAGGCCGGCCCACACATCCAGGGCCCGTACGACGGACGAGAAGCGGGTCAGCTTATTGTCCAGCACTACTTTCAGCATGTATTTAAGTGCGCCCACAGAAGTTTCATCCAGCGCCTCCATAATGGTCTGACGCAGCCCTTCCTGGCGTTGTGCCGCCAGCAGCAGCTGTTCGACCAGTTTCCAGGCCGCTGGCTTATGGGAGTTAAGCAGCGCTTTGATCAATGCGCTGCTGACCTTACCCTGGGGATCTTTGTTATAGACGATGTCTTCACATACTTTAAAAAAGGAGTCGTTGCCCAGGTCGATCGCGGCGGACCACAGCCGGTACAACACTCCGCCGAAGAAATTTCCTTCATAGCGTACCTGTTCTTCCAGGCTCAGGTCAAAACAGGTATACTCTGTTTTAGGGTAGTATACAAACTGATAGGCCGTGGGAATGATCTGCCGGAAGAATTCCAACTGGAGCACAAAATACACTTCGGGGTCATTGGGCGCGCGGAAAGAGCGGCGGGCATATCCTGTCTGGTACATCTGGTGGGGCATCTGCTCCCAGGCATGTTTAACATAGGCGCCTGTTTCCCTGCCAAAGAGGTATTCCAGCAGGTTAGCACCTTCTCTCGTATCCCAATAGCCGGCCGTGAGCAACTCAGCGATCCGGTTATATTTTTCATCTTTATAGGTAATGGCAAAGGTCTGATAGTAGCTGGTATCCCTGTCGCGCGCCAGCAGCTTGTTCAGCATGATCAGCACAATTTCTGCAGACGCTTTTGTCAGCAGCGGATGGGTAGCTTCACCGTTGTAAACGGTCATCAGTTCATCGGCCAGATTTTCGATGTAATGGGGTTTAATCCTGGTCTTCAGGAATTCTTTAACGTCCATGGTCAAACGAATTAAGGTATGGTAATCGGGTTAAAAAATGAATGTCGGCATAAGTGTTTGTTACCAGATGCTACCGGCGAGGAAAGTCAGCCGGATGAAGGTAATAACGGTTTCGGGATGTAATACAAAAGTACGATCAAGCCCCTGTAACTCCTCCTCATCGGCAAATACAGCGTACAGGCCATCTTCATAAGCCTGCATAGCTGTCTCCTGTGCTTTGGACATATCTGCTTTGTTTTCATTGTAGATACTGCCAAAGCCCACCTTTCCGGCGTCGGCCTGGTCGGCCACCTGTTCTTTAGAGAGAAAAGGCAAAAGGTTTTTCTCTGAAGGTTTGTCGTTATAGGCGTTCACCTGTTGTTTGACAACGGCAGCCAGCAATTCACGGAGTGACGGGTTAACCGGTAAATCATCTATGACAATCTTTCGTTTCTCTATCAGTGCGTGTTTCCTGCCAGCTTGCCTGGCATTGATAATCAGGTCCATTCTAAAATCTTTCGGTATACAAACAAAGTTCGGTAGCGAAGATAACGATACCCTTTCAATAATCTCCCGGGCATATCAAAAAGTTATCCACGGCCATCAGCACGGCTTCCGGTTGTCCACCAGCGCTGTAACGCCAGCCAGATCAGGGCCGGCAGCAGGTGCATGGGCGCCATAAGGCCAGGGAAAAGCTCCGGAGCGGAGATATCGAGTGGTAAATTTACCATGAAAGGGATGCCGGCGCTGAGCGCCGAAAACAGTACCAGCCAGCGGTTAAAACTGCGGGGCACCGCTCCTGTCCGGCGTTCCGCCAGCCAGCAGGCCAGCGTGACAAGCATAGCGGCGCCCATATTAGCGCTGATGATGGCCGGTACCGGCGCCACCCGGGAAAAGTCCACTCCCAGCGCCGACTGGTAAAAAACAGCGTAGCCCACGGACAATGCCGCAGCTACCAGCCCGGTGGCAAGTCCACACCAGAAAAGAGCGGGGCGCATTATCTGGCAGTAACGGGGACGGTTACCGTAAGATGGGTGTAGTCGGATTCATCGCCACGGGGCGTGGTAATACCGAAGTCTCCCCTGTTGACCTTAAACGTTCCATGGAACACCCCCTTATCACCATTGCGGGTAAAAGTAAAAGGGATCGTGAAAGGCTTTTTGATACCATGCATATCAAGGGTGCCTTTGGCATCGTAACCGGTGGCGGTTTTCACCACTTCAGAAGAGATAAAATGGATATAGGGGTACTTCTCCGCATCGAACCACTTCTCTCCGCGGGCGTGGCGGTTTTTAAGGCCGTTGCCGGTATTGATGGAGGATACGTCCACCAGCACATCAAATTTCGCCGAAGCAGGGTCCTGTTCATCAAATACAACGGTGCCTTTCATAGATTCAAATGCGCCGTCGGCATACTTGCCGGTGAATTTGACGGAATATCCGCTGCTGATCTTCCAGTTTTGGGTGGTAAAGAAGGTAAAGGCAGCCATCAACAATACCAGCACCGCCGCTGCCGGGTAAAGAATCTTTTTCATGCGTAACAGTTTGCTTTTTGCAGACAAAAATAAAGCCGGCTTTGGTATAAGCCGGCTTAAAGTTACGTGATTTATAAGAGTTTGGCAGTATTGGCGGGTACCCTGGAATAGGCCGTATTGATAGACCGTATGAAACTGGATGGTATCAGCCTCGATGTAGAGCATTCCGGTGCCAGGCCCCATCCCATCCCTCCCTTCCCGGCTATGGCGCCGACACCAACCGGCTGCGCATTACCATGAAGTACCTTGTAGACTCCAACAAGATAGCGCCTAACAGGGTAGTATTTGGCGCCTATGCAGAAGGGGGCTCGAACCAAACTAAGTTTCCCCTGTCGTTTATCGACAAATCTGTCGACAGTACTTTCGACCAACCAGCCGGAGTTGTTCCCTTCCGGGAACGCTCCGGTTATTTGCCCCGGCGTTTACGAATTACTCAAACGCTTCGCTCTGGCGTTCCCGCTGCAGCATGACCTTCTCTCCCCTGGCAGTAGCGAAAGAGAGCAACCCGCCTTTGAGCACCTGTGCCTTTTTACCATTGCGAAACAGCGCCACCCTACCCTTCCACGGGTTACGTATCCGGCACATGCCTCCCTGTGCGGCCTCCAGCTTTACAAACGGGATAATCCCCTGCTGTATCGCCGATGTCACTACAAACCCTCCCCGGCATAATAAACTAAACTGCGCATCCCACGAAGGAGGCCAGGCGGCAAATACACGGATCACATTGTCCTTGCCAGGGCCGGCCGGCACACTCTGGCACAACGCCAGCTGCAAAGCCTCTGCCGCCCTTCCCAACCGCTGTACATTGGTAGTCTGATAACCTTCGCTGAGATCCATACGATTCGATAATACCTCTTCATTTTTACGGCGCCGTAACTGGTTAGGCACCAGGTACTGCACGGCTTCCCGTCTTCCCAGCAACGCCCCGGTGGCCGGCAGTTTGGAGAGCACATATACACCCGCCGTACTGTCGATACCATTATCGAAATAGGTATTGTAGGTATCGTTCCCTATTTGTTGTATGCCAGGGCTGCTTTCCAGGGTACACAGATCGAAGAACCACACCGGCATGGTATTGCCGTCCGGATGCCCTGACGGATTGCCCTGTAACACCGGCAGCAGCGAACGGCTCCAGGTGGTCTTGCCTGCGGCAGTATGCTGCGGTAAAGGCGACAAATGATCCAAAAACTCCTGCCATACAGGGACCATATCAGCATCGGTATGCAGCAGCCGCGCGGCTTTGATCGCTACCGGTAAAATTCCGCGCATAGCGGACATCTCCTCCACCGTATTATGCCCGTCCCAGATAGATTCGTTGTCGTTGATGTGATAGATATGGTACCGGCCGTCCTTTTCCTTGCGGACATTAGGGAAATTCCGGTAAAATTCCGCCACACCCTTTATCATGGGATAGGCCCGCTGGCGCAGCCAGGCAGTGTCTTGCGTGTATTCGTAGCGCAACCAGTACTGGTAAGCGATCTTAGCGCCCCGCGAAAAGATATGGCTGACATGCCCGAAGGTGCTGTTGCTTTTAGTTGCGGAATGCCATATTCCCTGCTTCCAGCCCTCGTCTTTTTTCCAGTTCCAGCGGCTCAGGAAAGGCATTTTCGTATAGGCATAGTTTTTAAAGGCCTGCGACCGTTGCCCCCACGGTTTTCTGACCAGATAAAGGTCCCGCATTTCAGCGGCGATACTGTCAGGCAACGACGGCGTGTTGTCGAAGCCGGTCGTTTCCGGGATGTAAACACCCTCGCTGCCCCACTGCTGCCGTGCAGCCACTGCGTAGGAATCATACGCCCTGCTGTACATGTCAAACATAGGTTCCAGCAATTCCATATGATCGGTCTGGAACAATGCATTATACAGGCAGCTCTGGTTGGCGCCCCAGTACAGGTGCCCCCACTTACGCTCGTCCCCGTTGGTGGACCACAACATGCCGTTGAATTTGACAGGATAACTACCCCGCGAACTGCTGCCCATAATGTAGAGGTACCATGCGTACTGCTGTGCCACATAATCGGCCTGTCCATCGGCACTGTGCAACTGTATATAGGACCGTTCCCAGAATTTCCGCCACCAGTCACGGTTATCATTGACCAGTGCAGAAAAGCCCCTCTTGCGGGCTGCTTCCAGCTTACCTATCGCCGCTTTCACCACATCTTCCCCGGGATCAAAGCTGGCGGCTGTGGCAGCATATATATTATATACTCCGCTGCCAGGCAATGTTCTCAAACGGATGGTGGTCGTGCTGTTTTGTTCCGCTTCCGCCGCCCGACCGCTGACAGCGGCTACTAACGCACTGCTGCAGTAATAACCGTCTTCCCTGAACTCCTGTGTAAGCACAATATAGTCTCCCTCCTGCCGTAATCCGGACACGGCAGTATGGCTTCCTTTGCGGGTGACAGGCATACGCAACATGTGCAACATCGTTGTTACCGGCAATGTTTCCTTCCGCTGGTCCGTGATCTCCAGGGCCAGTACATCTTCCTTTTCCCATACCAGGCCACGGACTGATATGTTCTTCCCGGAAACAACAGACTGTCCTTCATAAACCGACAGATGCTGATGAAAGGCCGGCGCGGTGAACACGTCCTGACCAAAGTCTATGTCCATATAGCCGGTACCGTTACAGTAATCGGTGTTCCTTTCATAAAAACTATTGGAGCCGGAGCTGTTACCGAATACGTCCACACGGTTCAACTGGAACTTCAGCGAAGAGGGAACGGTCCAGACCAGGGTGCCCATGCGGCCGTTGCCGACCGGCATCCCCTCTTCTGAACGCGCAACCGGACGATCATAGTCAAGGTCGGCGGCACTGGCAATGGCAGCGTAATTGACGGCAGTAGTGTCTTTATGGTCCGTATAGGCGTACAGGTGGGTAACAGCGCAGAGGCCGGAACATAACAGGGAAATAAGGTGTTTCATACAGCTGGTATTTACAGACTGACACCAAGATATTCCGGTCCACCGTAAATTGTTGATAGCAAATTGCTGAAGGATGCTGGTATTTTAGCCTGCTAGAAATACTTTTCAAATGTAACGCCGTAGTTAAAGAGCAGGTTCTCCCTGTCGGTACGATTCAGTTTGTTGTAGGTCATGGAAGCTGTGAGACTTAACCAGCTGCGCAGCTTCACCGACATACTGTTGATACAGCGGATCATATAGTCGTCCCCATGTATCAGAGAATTCTGAAAATAGTTGTTGCCCTCCAGCACCACAATATTGTGGATGGTCCATTTGTATTGCACGCGAAAGGAGTTACGCACGGTACTATATACATCCTGGATGGTATCATGCAGGAACAGGTTGCTGTTTTCAAACAGCAACCCGTCAGTGATATTGAGCAAGGCATTGGGGCGGCGTATCAGGTCATAGCCGATCCCTGCGCCGCCCTGAAAGCGGTTATTGATTTTCAGGGAATAACTTTTGTCATAGTTGGCCAGCCCCCAGTAGTAGATCTGTGCGGTATCTGTGTACAGGTTAAAATCCACTGCTGCCGATACGTCATTATTTGTCAGCGAAGCATTGTTCTTACCATACACGTAACTGGCGCCGGCATTGAGCGTCACCCTTTTCTTGCTGACCTTAAAACCCAGGTTGTTGTTCAGCAGGTAGGAGTTGCCATCGTTGGTGCGGTTGATAGACCCGGTAGATGCATATTTGACCAGATAGTGGGTGGAATCACTAAACTGGGCAAAACCGGCGTAACCATAAAGCAGGACAACAATCAGGGCAACTATTCTCTTCATAATCAATTTCTTAATATATTAACGGTGTTATCCCGCAACAATTAACGTGCCCGAAGTTGTCGTGCCTGCCACTATTACAATTCCTGTTTGAGGGCTTCTGCCCAGATGCGGTAACCCTTCTCTGTAGGATGAACAAAATCGCCGGCGATGTCTTTCAGCAGGACTCCTTCCGGTGTGAGCAGCTTCGGGCCGATATCCAGCAGGCGGATATTTTCTTTTGCTGCAAAGGCCGTCAGCAACCGGTTGATGTCATTGATGACTACCCTGCGGGGGTGGTCCGGCTGTTGCTCCCGCGGGAGGACCGCCATCAATACAATTTTAGCCTGCGGCACTTTCGAGCGGATACGGCCACAGATGGTGGCAATTCCTTCCACAATTTCCGCCGGCGTATTGGCGCGGGCGTTATTCGTCTGACTGGTATTGTTAGTTCCGATCAACAGCACTACCGTCCGCGGATGCAGGCCATCCAGTTCGCCGTGGTCCAGCCGCCATAACACGTTCTGTGTCCGGTCCCAACCGAATCCCAGGTTCAGCACCCGGCGGTTACCGAACAAAGCCGCCCAGGCTTCGGGGCCGTTGGGCTTACGGGGCTGCCCGTCGGCCGATCTTACCAGTGGGTAACCGCCGAAGAAATGGGTAATGGAATTGCCGATCATGACAATTTCCGGATCGATGGAATCTTTTATCCGCAGCACTTCGGCATGCCTTGCCCACCAATCATAACTGTCGTTTTCGAGCCTGGACACGGGGATGATGGCGGTATTGGCCGGCAGCGCAGTGTCGCGGCTACTATCTTCCATCAGCTGGGACAGTAGCGGCTCCATGGCTTTGGCCCAGGACAGGGCGCCGGCGGAACTGGGGTGCAGCCAGTCAGGCATCTGGTCCTGGCGGATCGTGCCATCCAGGTTCAGGAACACATGGTTTACATCGCAGTAAAATACATGCTGGTTGTCCGCTAATCCGGACACCAGTTCCGATGCCCTGTCCAGTATCATGCGGTGGGATGTGGGATTGGGACCGTCATAGCTGCCGGGGAAACAGCGGAGCAGGATGATCTTTGTGTCAGGCAGTTTTTCGCGCAGCCGTTGCACGATCGCCTTGATACCACCTGCCAGCTGGCCGGCAGTGTGGCGCACCGGGTAATTTTTTTCGTCAATATTGTTGGTCCCTATTTCCAGGATGATCACTTTGGGCGACTGCCCTTTCAGTTCACCGTGATCGATATTCCACAGGATATTCTCGGTACGATAGCCGCTGAAGCCCAGGTTCAGCGCCTTGCGGGGCGCGAAGAACTGGTTCCACACCGCCTGATAGGCCGGCTTTTCAAAATTATGCGTAATAGAGTTGCCGATCATGATCAGATCGTACTGCTGAGCGGCGGCTTCCTGCAGTTTCTGTTCATGGCGTTTGCGGTTGTCTCCTTCCGTGGGTACAGCGGCGGAGTTTACGCTGGCAGCCGTCGTGCCGGGCTTTTCAAGGAAAGCCTGCAACAGCGACGGCCATTTTGCAGCAGCGCCGGGCAGCTGTTTTTGCATGCCGAAGCCGTGGCCCCCATCAGGCAGCAGCACGTAGTGCCCTTTACCATCGTAGCCTTTCCAGACTTTACCATATTGGGTGCAGCTGCTTACCCACTCCTGTTTATCATCCGCGGCGATGAGGGTAAAAAGCCGGGAACGCAGTACCGGCGGCGGTAACACTGCCGGATATACGGAGCCGGGGCGGGTTTCGTGGAGGTAAGCCGGGTATATCAGCATCAGGTTGTCTGGCTGCGCTGCCAGCGGCAGCTGCTGCAGTGTTCTGGCCGCCAGGTGTCCGCCGGCAGAATATCCCATGATGCTCAGTGTTTTGGTATGGAGGCCCAGCTGGCCGGCTTTGTTGCGTAGCAACTGCCAGGCTGCCAGCGCATCGGCCAGCGCCAGGTCGCGGGTGGCAGGCCCTGCGTCGATCCGGTATTCCAGCATGGCCACATCGTAGCCGAGTTTATTGAGGAAGGCGGCTGTCATGCTGCCTTCCGACTTCACTGCCAGCACGCCGTAACCTCCGCCGGGGAACAGCAAAACGGTGCCTTTCGCCGGCTGGTGGGTGGCAGGGAACAATTGTAATAAAGGCTGTCTGACAAGGTGGACCAGGTCATCTTTTTCAACCGGGTTACCTTTCGGAAGCGGCGTCCCTTCCAGGGATACATAACGTTGCGCCCAGGCGGTGGCAGGAAAACAGCAAAGCAGGAACACGGCGATATACCGGGTACATCCCGACAGAGAGAAAAAGTTCTTCATACGTTTAATTCAGCGCATACAAAGTAGAAAAAAATTTCAGTTATGTATACAGCCGGCAACGCAGAAGATCAAATGCCGGTGATCATCTTATGCTGTACAGCGGCCATCATGAGTTCCGCCACATTTTTTACGTCGAATTTCTGCAGCAGGTTACGGCGGTGGGTTTCTATGGTCAGCGGACTTACATTCAGTTCCTGGGCCATCATAGGCGTGGTTTTTCCTTGTGACACCAACTGGAGTATCTGCTTTTCCCGTTTGGTCAGCGTAGGTACCTTTTTAAATTCATGTTGCGCCGGGCGGGTAATGATCTCTTTCACTTCTTTACTGAAAGCGATCTCCCCTTTCAACGCTTCTTTCAGGCAGTTCAGCAGTTCCGTGGAAGATACATTTTTAACGAGGTAACCACTGGCGCCATTCTGTAATATCTGCAGGATGATGCTCCGTTCGGTGTGATTGCTCAATGCCAGCACAACTGTATCGGGTGACATCTTTTTGATATCCCTGCAGAGGTCCATCCCGCTGGTATCGGGGAGCATGATGTCCAGTAACACGAGGTCTACTTTATTGTGCTGTAAAAAGTCCATAAAGTCTTTCCCCCGCGTAAAGCTACCCGCTATGGAGATTTGCGGTTCTTCCTTCAGGAGCGTTCTCAATCCTTCAATGACGATAGGATGGTCATCAACAATAGCGAGGACAATAGTGTCATTCATCAGCGGCATGTGCACTTCAGTTTACTGTAAAAATGCTACAATATCCTTACATGAAGAAGGGGCCACCTCAAAAATACCGGTAAACCAGTAGATAAAAATAATAACGGCTGCCGGTAGGTCCGGCAGCCGTTATTGCTGATTATCAGCCAGTTCAGAAACTAGCCTGTACATCATTCAGTTTCATGGTCATGGACTGTGCCGTTTGCAGGGTCCATGCGTCATATTCATCGATGGCCAGCAATCTTTCGGCCTCCGTGATAAACCCGTGTTCCACCACCTGTGGCCCTCTCAGTTCCGCCACTTTTGACCAGATGGCCGCTTTATTGGAAAAGCCTGCCTCTGTCCTGCTGTATTTTTCGTCTGCATTAAAGGACCGTATGTTGCGATACCCGGCTTTTTCAAAGAGGGCAGGCAGATGGTCTGCTATTTCGTTGTCCATGCCGGCGTCTGTGCGCCAACGGAGGAATGCCTCATAGAAGCGCTGCATACTAGCCGGCGGGGCCGGGTCCCACTCCAGGCGGGTATGATTATAATCCAGTACAGACACATGGCCGCCGGGCGCCAGCAACTCACGGAAGCGCAGCAGCGCCGCCAGCGGGTCGTTCAGCCATTGTAATACCCTGGCTGAAACAATCAGGTCGTATTTTCTTTCTGGTTGCCATGTGTAAAGGTTTGCGGTGATCAGTTGCAGGTGAGGTACGTCGTGTTGATCATCCAGTCCTTTGGCGATCAGGTGTTCGCTGCTATCAATACCAGTGGCGCTGCCATGCGGCCCCACGAAACCGGCGATACCGGCGGTGATGGCGCCTGTGCCACATCCTACGTCCAGTACATGCATACCGGGTTTCAGCAACGGCACCAGTGTCGCATAACTGTTTTGTAATGTTCTGTCGTCCAGGATGATGGACGTCCCTTTTGGCATGGTGGCCCTTTCGGAGGCTTTATCCTGCATATGGCTTTTTGTTTTTATTCCACTACCCGTATACCACTGGCAGTGTACCTTATTTCCCTTTTGGGTTGTGTGATGGCATCGATGGCTTCCTGCGGTTTTCCCGCGTCTTTGGCATAGTGTTGCAGCTCATCTACCGACGTGGTATGCTGGTAGGCTACGCCGTCGAGCACGATGGTTTTTCCTTTAATATCCAGCGGAACAAAGAAAGCGTAGTTTTTCATCTTGACAAATGCCGTTGTGCTGTCGTTGACTTTCAGTTTCATCCAGCATCCTTTTTTAGGACATACGTCCAGCACCTGTGCTTTAATTTTCACCGGTAGCTCGGCGCTCTCGTTATTCAGGAGGGTCGGAAGTTTGGCGGCATCAACAGCCCCGGCAGCTGTGGCGCCGGCTCCATAAGTGGCATTGAGGGTGGCTTTACCTTTGGGGGGTTGCGCTACGGCAGCCAAACCGGCTGCCATGAACAGGGCGCACAACATTACTTTGTACATCATGTCAAATAGGTTTTGTACTAAGATAAGAAAGAACTATCTACTATTACAATAGACTGTTATCTGCATATCTTACAAAAACGTTAAAACTCCGGCAGGCAGTCCGGCGTTACTGTCATTATGTTGTACCTTTGGCAGGTCGAAAATACCCCGCGGGCTTGTTTACCTCCTACATACTGCTACTCTTGTTGTTGTGCTTTGTTGAGATTGTATTACTTTAAAAAAACATATTGTCATGAAAAGACTGGAGAACAAAGTAGCCCTGATTACGGGCGGAGCAGGAAGCATCGGCCAGACGACCGCAAAACTATTCATCGAAGAAGGTGCTAAAGTAATCCTCGTCGACCTCGACGAATCCTCCCTGAAAAAAATCGCCACTGAATTAGGTCCAAAGGCAGCTTATGTGGCTGCAGACGTAACGGTGGCCGCCGACGTGGAACGATATGCCACGGAGGCCGTCAACAAATTCGGAAAGATTGACATTTTCTTTAACAATGCCGGTATTGAAGGCGTGGTAAAACCCATTACAGAATTCCCGGAAGACGTATTCGACAAAGTAATGGCCGTCAACGTAAAAGGCGTGTTCCTCGGCTGCAAATACGTACTGCCACAAATGAGCGACGGCGCCAGCATGATCATCACTTCATCTGTAGCGGGACTGCACGGGTCGGCTAACTTCATTGCCTATACGACAAGTAAACACGCGACCCTGGGCATCATGAAAACAGCCGCGCTGGAAGCAGCTCCCCGTAAGATACGGGTCAACAGCATACATCCGTCACCGGTAGACAACCGAATGATGCGTTCTATCGAAGAAGGTTACGAACCGGGCAAAGGGGAAGATGTACAGAAACAGTTAGCGGCGGGTATTCCCCTGGGACGTTATGCCCAACCGCTGGAAATAGCCAAACTTGTCCTGTTCCTCGGGTCAGATGACAGCCAGTTTATATCCGGCGCCCAATATGTGATTGACGGTGGTTCCTCCGCGAAATAATCAGCGTACTAACCCGCTAAAACAATGGCCTCCCTCAGACGGGGGAGGCCTCTTTTATTATTGGTTTTATAGAGTGTGTGCGTAAGTGATCACCTCTTTCACCGGTTCAAAACCCAGCCGCGTATATATCGGCAGGCCCGCTTTGGATGCATGAAGTACGCAATACCGCTTACCATCAGCCACACATTCCTGCAACAACCGCGTGGTCATGGCCGCTGCCAGCCCCTTTCCTCTGAAATCCGGCAGCGTACCGATAAAATGCAGACCGGCATTACCTGCTTCGTCGTAAAATATCAGCCCGCAGCAGGCAGTCTGACCGTCTACCGTACCGATAAAAATCTTGATTTTGTTTTCCTGGCCGAGTAAACGGGCTACCACGGCGCCGTCTACACGATAACTAAAAGAGCCTGCGGCAATGGTGGCGAAGGTGTACGCATCCGCTCCACTGTCAGCCAGCCGGAACCGGATATGCTCCGGGCATTCCCCCGGAGGGTTTTCCCGCAGGTAGATGATCATTCCCTGCAGACTCATTTTAGGCTGCAAGCCAGCCGCCGCCAGCGGCGCCTCCAATGCTTCCGCCACAGACGCCGTAAAAGTGACCGCGTTGGGCAACAATCCCTGATGGATCTGCGCAACGATGCCGGCCAGCGCTTCCGGTTGTTCCACGTCAAATACACGCCGGGGCCAGTCAGACCCTTCAGGCATGACGGCTTTATAGAAAGGCGCCGTAGTAAGCAGGCCTGCCCGCTCCCCTACGTACGCCCAGTGTTCAAACAGGTTTCCGATAATATGTTTTTCGTCTTGTTCCATGCGTCTTGATAAGAGCACAAAAATAACAGTCTCACCAATGTATGTGGTAGTCCAGTATGAAACGGAGCGGTAGTCCAGTTGACACTACCGTTTCACCTTCACCAGCTGCATTTCGACGGTATCGCTGCCCAATATCCCCTGAAAACGCCAGGTACCTTTCTGCGCGTCTGGCCGTAATGTTCCGCTAAACGGTTCATGAACACCGGCAGGATACCGCCACCGGGCGGATAGATGACCATCCTGCGGGCGATAATCATAAGTACCGATATACCGCCTCCGCCAGTCGTTGAATTCCAGCACAAAATCATTCCCCAGGTCCATAAACACCTTTGTCAGCATACTGTCGCCTGTTGCCGGCGGCCCGCACGGAATATGATTGATTGACAGCTGCCTTACGACATACTTGCCTGTCAGTTCCGGATGATAGTTTGGATAGTCGTAGGTAGCGTTTAATACAAACGGTATCACGGCCACGCCTGCACGGAGCAACCATTTCACCGGTGCTTTCCAGCCTGTCCCGACCGGCAGCCAGTCGCGCCGGAGGAAAAATTCCGCCAGCGGCTGGTACAACGTCATCAGCAGATACGTTACGCCCGCCATCAATATCGACGCATGCAACAACACGCCGGGCGGCATCTGGTAAAACGTATCGATGAGGATAATATTCAGCAATACCGGTACGATCATGATAAGCCCCAGCATCCGGGTACGGCGTCCCAGCAATAACAGCGCGCAGGTCATTTGCATGATCGCAATGGCCACCATATATGGATAAGACCACCCGAAATAAGCCCAGGTAAGCTCCTCCCCGCTCAACGCACTAAAGGGGATATCCAGCTGCCCCAGAGGCACGACCATCTGCAAATGATAAACTTTGTTCCAACCGAAGGTACACAGGTCGATAGCCAGCGTGTACAACAGGATGCCCTGTATCACCTGTAGCCAACCCTGTGACGACGCAGGGCGCCGGCGTTCCCGGTAGTTCCACACCACCGCTGTCAACAGAAAAGCAATCAGCAATACGTACGCCAGCAATGATACCAACGGTAACGTCACCCCATGCCCAATAAATCTGGAAGTCAGTCTCCTGAAAGACGCCCCCACCACTAACCCCGTGATCAGACAAACAATCAGCTTCCGGGAAAATGCAATACGGTTCATTTTGCAACTAAATTTGATGAACCGTAATACTAGGTACTGTAAAGGATTTCAGCGCCCGAACGGATCCATCCGCACCACAAGTGCCTGGCGTTTAAGCCCTGATTTACGAGGCAGGCAATGTGCCGGCCGCCTGACGGAAAGCGCTCGGCGACATGCCGGTTGTTTCCCTGAAAACATTGTTAAAAGTGGTCTTTGAATTAAATCCGGCTTCGTAGGCAATTGCCAGCATATTCAGGTGTGCATGACTGGGTGCCAGCAATAATTGTTTTACGCAGGTTACCCGGTATCCGTTTATATATTGAAAGAAACTTTTCCCATATCCCTGGTTCAGCAGAAAAGAAAGTGCATGCGTGGAAAGTTCCAGACGAGCCGCCAGTTGCGGAAGTCCCAGGTCACTATCTGTATACAAGGCCTCCTCCTCCATCAGCCTGTCCAGCTGTTTCATCAATGGAGGTATTTGTTCTGGCGGCAAACGGGGTTTGGACATTGCGGGTGACAACGCTGGTGCGGCGATGCTGTTCCCTGCTATCTCCTGGTGACGGAAAGCACAATAGCTGATAACGTATATGGCCAGCAGGTAGCCCTGCGCTGTATAGGGCAACAGGTACCGGACACCTTGAAATAGCTGGTTAAACCAAATAAGTATCATACCCGCCGTTCCCCATAAAAGATACTTCAGCCATCGCAGATCAGCAGTGCGTTTGTAACGCCTCAGCAACCGGTAAGACATGGCCCAATAGACCACCAGTTGTAATTTTACAGACACGCCTATCAGCAGCCCCAGATAACGCGACAATGCCGTTCCCGGGGGCACCAGCGGCGGCAAAGGCCAGCGGATGCCCGCCAGCGACAACAAATATGGCAGCATCATGCCTGCGAACAACAAAGCCGGTATCATATGAAGACTGTCGTACCACGATAATTTTCTTTCCGGGATTAAAAGGAAGGATACCGATAATAGCAATGCCGGTGCCATCAACAGCCGGTCCAGTTCCAGCACCGGCACCAGCCATACATATCGTTCCGCCAATGCCGTATGTTCCGCAATAAATGCCAGCAGTGCAGACCCCACGCAGAAGAGGAATATAGCCAGCCAGCGGTTGCCAACTGCGTTTGTCCGTCCGGGGTGGGCCATCAGTAAAAAAGACAGCAAAAAGATACTGCCACAGGTGAAAGTATAAAAAACCATATGGAGCCGGTATTATCTTAGTAAGATAAATACCGGCCCTTTTTCCATAAATGGATAACGTTATTTACAATACGTCTTCAACAACTGTCCCGCCTGCTGAGCTCCTAATATTGCAGCCTGTTGCAGATCAGGACAGGCTTTGGCCCGATCATTCATCATCAGCCAGCTTACCCCGCGGCCCAGGTACAGGTCCGGCTCAGAGGGTTTCAATGCCATTGCCGCCGTGAAATCACTCACGGATTGCTGCAGGTTTTTCTTACGGTCACGTTCGTACACGCCCTTAAAATACAGCAGCCGTTCGTTTTTCGGGTATACCTGTACCAGCGCCTGAAAGAAACGGTCATTGTCTGCCATCTGTGGCCAGAGCTTCACAAACAACACCGCCAGCGCCTCCTTGTTAGGATTCTGGATGACATAGACCGGTGAAAAGGTGCTGTCATTCAGGAAGTGGGTGATCGGCACATTCGTATAGTTCTCCCCGGTATAATGC
The DNA here is from genome assembly GCF_900167135.1 of Chitinophaga eiseniae. Classification (GTDB taxonomy): domain Bacteria; phylum Bacteroidota; class Bacteroidia; order Chitinophagales; family Chitinophagaceae; genus Chitinophaga; species Chitinophaga eiseniae. The sequence continues at coordinate 537,970 of NZ_FUWZ01000006.1, forward strand.
GACTCCCATACAATCAGCTGGCCCGGCTGCATCACCGCCTTACTCCGCGCAGATATCTCCCCGGTATGCGTCGTATCATCAGGATGACGGCGGGATGCCCAGAAGTACCACGGATGGTTGCAGTACACTTTGTGGTCACGCAGCGGCCCTTCTCCTAAAAAAGCGGTCATACCGTTCATCCCCCACCGCTCTTCGTTACCATGGCTCGCAGGATTTTCATAATAAAGCGTAAACGCCACCTGCCAGATCAACAATGCCAGAGCCATGACCAAAGGCGGGCGGCCTTTTTTTGCAAACACCGGCAAAACGGCCAGCAGACAACAAACCAGCAAAGCATTAAAAATCATATAGTCTTTCTTGTCAGGATTGTAGGTCTGTCTTAAATGCAGCTCGTTGGTAAAACACAGCCACCCGATGAGCACCATGAAAACAACATATATCCATAGCTCCCGGCGGTCAGGGGGCTTGACCACCTTTTTACCTTTGGCGACAGGCACATCGAACATGGCCCACCAGTAATTGAAGCCATACACACAGATCACCGCTGCAAAAGGCGCCAGGGTGATCAGGTTACGCAGCGCCCCGCCGGATTGACCCAGGTCCATGAACACCGCAAAACCGACATAGATCAGGAAGCCAACGGTGAACTGCAAAAGGATAAAGTAATCGGCGAACATCTTCTTTAAATGCTCCAGGTATCCCCAAACAAAAAAGAAAAAAGCCACCGGTCCCAGCACATACACGTATTTGCCGATATGATGCGTGAGGCTGACACGGTCATAGCGGTTTTTCTTCCCGCCACTGGCCAGTATTTCCTGCACCAAAGCCAGCGGCTGACCGGTAAATACATACAGGCCGAGCCCCCACGCGGCCAGCCCCGCTCCCAGCAACGGAATATAGCGGTACATACGTTGCTGCACCAACGGAAATAACCAGAAAGGCAGAAACAACACGCCCTCCGGGCGGGCCAGCGGTAACAGCCCTCCTACCAGCGCAAACCAGCCAAACTGTTTGCGGTAGAAAAAATAGATCCCGAGGCAGATCAAAAAAGAGGCCAACGGCTCCGTCATAGCATCTCTCGAAATACCAAACAAAAAAGTCTGGAACAACAGAAAAACCATGACAACAATAGCATGAGGCACCCCTTTATGCTTCAGCGCTTTGTACAACAGGATACCGGAGCCTGCTGTCAGCAGCACCATCGTCATCACCGCCCCCATTCTGCCAAAGAGCTGTACCGGCAGGTAAAACAGCACCACAAACAATGGCCTGTTCCAGGAAGAAAAAAACTGCTTCGGATGAAAGCGTGCATCCTGTACGTTCAGGAAACGGCTGATGGCATCATCGTCCCAGGTGTAATTGGACGACTGCGACCAAACCAGGGAGATCAGCACAAACACAAGCGCGCATATCAGATAATCGTATTGTTGCCATTTTTTCATACCGCCTGTTTTTCTTCGTGATATTCCTGTTCAGTATTGATGTCCCAGATATTGTCCCTTCCGGTAACGCCCTGGACGATATTGTCTACCGCCGTCATGGCCGTTAACATAGAGTGGTCGGCATTGTTGTATTTGTGCATACCGTTACGGCCAACGAGAAACAGGTTACTGATGGTATCGGTATAAGCCCGCAGCTCATTGAACTGCTGGTAGGTGCCGAAATAAGCCGGATAGGTTTTCTTCATGCGTACGAGCGTGCTGTCGCGCACATCTTCCCGCCGGATGATACCGATTTTCTCCAGTTCATCGATGCCAAAGTTAATAAAGCGCTGATCATCCATGCTCCAAAGTTCGTCGCCTTCGTTGCAAAAGTACTCCAGCCCTATCCATACGCGATCCGGATCACTGACCATGAAAGGGCTCCAGTTGTTGAAGATCTGCAACCGGCCCACTTTTACATCGTTTTCCTGAATGTAGATCCAGTTGTCTTTTATAAGTCCCTGTTCCTGTTCTATGACCAGTTTATCCAGCAGCAGCCCTACCGTTACAAAATCACGGTATTCCAGACCGGCGGCGATATCCCGCACCCGTGGCGGTACTGGTCCGTCCATGGCCGCCACCAGGTCTTTTACCGGCATGGTGGAGAAAAAGTATTCGCCCAGAAAACACTGCGTGGCCGTATCTGCACCGGTGATCCTGTCTGCCGTCATGCGGATGCCTTTTACTTCCTGATGCAGGTGTATTTCGCCTCCCATGGCTTTAATCCGCTCCGCTACTTCTTCCCAGAGCTGCCCGGGACCGAATTTAGGATACAGAAAACGCTCTATCAGGCTTGTTTCGGTTTGTTTCTGATGGATATCCGCCGGTGTTTTGCGGGCTGTCAGCTGCTGCAGGGCGTGCCGCACCGTTTTGGACACCGAGAGTTTTTTGATCCGCTGATGTCCCCATGCGGCATCTATTTCATGACAGGGCTTTCCCCATACTTTCTCCGTATAGTCTTTGAAGAAAGTTTTATACAGCACTTTTCCGAAACGTTTGATAAAAAAATCTTCCAGCGTTTTTTCGGTTTTCCGGTTGAAAATACGGGTATACCCATACGACATCATGATGCTGCAGAGCCTTAACAGGCCCAGCTTTGAGATGGTGCTCATAGACATCGTGAGCGGGTAAAGGAACAGCTTTCGCTGGTAGTAAATTCTGGAGAGCCGGTCCCGGATAAGCATCACCAGGTCGGGATGCTGCGGGGTTTGTTGTTTGGCTGACATCTTTAAAGTTCTTTCTTTTTGCTGGTAGGCGATGCGTACCTGGTCGGCCGGAGCGCCGATAGGCATCACCTGCAGCCACCAGTCCATTACCCGGTCTGACTTGGAAAAGAAACGGTGGCCGCCGATGTCGATGCGGTTGCCTTTATAGCGAACGGTTTTTGAAATGCCGCCGATATCGCCGGACATTTCAAGGATGACAGGTTTAATGTCTGTACGGGTAAGCAGTTCGTAGGCCGCTGTCAGTCCTGCCGGACCTGCGCCGATAATAATTGCTGTTTTTTTGTCTGTCATGGCGGAAATAGCTAAGCGGAATCATCACTTTCTCTCAGCACTATTTCTGTTGACAAACGGCAGGCATCTCCCTAAAAACCTAATGGTCACCACTAACAGGTACCATGGCAAGAAAAGGAGCCTGACAGCAGCTTTCCAGCATAATATAGCATAATAAAAAGCACGTTCCATCATCATAAAATATTCGTGATACAGCCTGCGCGGGGGCCGGTAATGTTAACTAACTGCCACTAATACACGATGATGGAACGATACCCTTATACGGGGGCAAAAAAATCCGGGAAATTTTTCCCGGACTGATTTTTTAGGAGAGGGTGCCATTGAGGCTGGCGAGCCGGCTAAGTTCGTCGAACGTGGCGACGATCGTGCTGCCGTTGTAGGTGGCCGATAGTTCCTTGTCTTTCGTCGTCACCTGGAAAGCTTTGGCGTTCAGGTAACTGGACAATGCCTGCTGATGGTCCATTTCAAACAGGGAGATCAGCTGCGGAAAAACGGTCAGCACCCGTTGCGGAGCATCGGTACGCGTTTTGTCAATCACGTCGCTCTGGATGGTCACCAGCAACGCGCCGCTGCCATAGTCGGCCACGTAATAGGCGCTGGCATCAAACATACCGGAAGCTATCAGTCCGATATAGTGTACATCATTCACAGAGCCGTCGAACTGGCTGGTGGTGAATAGAGGCAGCTGGTGCGCTTCACCGTAGGCTTTCAGTTGCGCAGCCTGCTGCAGCAGGTTTTCCGGGATGTTGGACTGGGTATTGGCCCAACCCCAGAGGAAGGTTTCAGACGAATGGGAGAAAGTGCCCAGTATCTGGATGGGGAACGTCAGTTGATCGCCGAAACTGATGACGCCTTCATTGAGATCGGCATTCCAGTTGTTGTTGCCGATAAGGGCGGACAGATCATTTTGTTTATCCAGTGCAATACCGCCGTATTGTGCGATGAGGTCCTCCGCGGACAGGGCTGTTGAATCGGACATTTTACTTCTGTTTTACTATTCGCGGTCAAGATACGTCATTTAACGGGATTGCTGTAAACTATACCCTGTATTTCCCCCCGACTGGCATCAGGAAGTCATGTGATTGAAATTATCCAGCGGCCCCGAACGGGGAAAAGGATATGGCAGAAAGGCCATTGGCCTTGTGCTGCGCAACCTCGCCGCCCGTAAGATTTACGGGCTGTATACCAGCTGTGGCGAAGGGAAAGCCAGCCCACCGGAATTATACCAGCGCCTGGGCTTTGCGGCTACCGGCGTCTATTATGATGATGAAGCGGAGATGAAGCTCATCTTCACCGACGCGACTGTGGAGCAACTGTTAAGCTGACAGCAGCTTTTCCCGGATCCCCGCGAGGTGATGATCATCATGTTCCGCCACGAAATAAGCCAGGTCGATGACGCGCATCGGCGTTTTTAAACGGGGATGCAACGCGGTGTTGTTCATCTGCGTATCGTCCAGCGCCTGCAACTTTTTCACCAGCAACGCCCGCTGCTCCCTGAATCGCATCAGCAGTTCCGGGAGCGCGGAGGCGTTATGGTTCGCCTGATGCGTGCGTTGATTGGTAAGGTCCGCCAGACGCAGCTCCTGCCGGCCTTCAACAAAATCGTCGAAACGGCCGGACCATAAAGGTTCCATATCCGACAGATGCCCAGCCTCTTCCTGTGCCGACCACTGATCACCGGATTTGTATACCATTACCGCCTCAGCAGCGCCGCGGGTCAGTTCTTCCAGTCTCGCCGGCGTACCCGCGAGGCGTTCAATGATGTCGGGCATAACGCCATTGTCTGTGATGGCCGGAAACGACCGGTCAAACCATGCTGTCCTTTTCATCGTGACTGCGATTTATAAAAATCATACAATGTTTTGATATCGCTGCTGCAAAGCAATGGCATCGCCGCTTTCAGCATATCGTCGGGCCAGTTCCACCATTCCATTTCCAGCAACCGCGCAATGTCTTCTTCCGGGAAACGTTTCCGGATCTCTTTGCCAGGGTTACCGCCCACAACGCTGTAAGGCGCCACGTCTTTGGTGATCAGCGCCCTGCTGCCGATGATAGCGCCATGACCCACTTTCACACCCGGCATGATCACCGCTTCGGTACCTATCCACACGTCGTTGCCGATAACCGTATCGCCGGCCGGCCGGAAGCCGTCAACGCTACCTTCAAAGGCAGCTACTTCCGGCATATAAAAAAACGGGAAACTGGATACCCAGTCGTGCCGATGCCCCTGATTGCCCGCCATGATAAATGCCGCGCCGCTGCCAATGGAACAATAACTTCCGATGATCAGCTTATCTACGTCTGTTCTGTCGGGCATCAGGTATTTGGCGCAATCATCAAAAGAATGACCATGATAATAACCTGAGTAATAGCTATAGGCGCCTGCAATAATATTAGGATTGGTAACCTGTTCTGATAATAACTTACCCCGGAAAGGGCTTTCGAAATAATTTTCCATACTGTTCATTTTTACATCGGGAACAGCAAGGTACGATTAGTTTACGGGCTGGCGCATATTTTTGTAGGGATTCCGCCGTTCAAAAAGCCGGCCCGGTAGCGACGACCGGGCCGGCTTTGCGATGTGATTACGCCTTCAGTGAGTCCAGTGCACCAAAAGCATGGTCTATAATGATCTTCCAATGTCCGTCTGCCTGCCGCTGCATGACCTCTATCCCTTTAGCGCTGATCTTCACCTCGTCGCCATCGGTGATGCTCCATTCGGAGCGGCCTACGGCCACGTCTCCTGTCTGCAGGCAATACACTGTTTTGATGGCCATCGTTCCATTTACGGACAGGATCGATTTGACGGCCTCTTCAAACTGTTCCTTACCGGATACGACCTTGCCTGGCTCCGGCACGATGATACCGTTGTAATCGTAGATCTCAAACACCGTATCGATGTTACCGGTGTTGAAAGCCGCCGCCAGCGCGGCATGTACTTCTTCCGCTTTTTCAGGTAAGTTCATTTGTCACTTTTTTGTGGGTTTAGATAAAAAGAGGTTCAAAACTGCCCATGGCGGTAATAGCATCTGACAGTTGACCGATGCGGTCGTACACATTATTGTACAGGAAAGGACCCATGCTGACACGTTTCACGCCGAGTTTTTCCAGGGTGCCCAATGCAGGAAGGCCGGGTATGCACATCACATTGAGCGGCAGGCTGGTGCTGCTGACGGCGGCGGTAATGGCCGCTTCTTCCGCGATACAGGGCAGGAAGATGCCGTCTGCGCCGGCTGCTTCGTACAACCGCAACCGTTGCAATGTTTCCGCTTCCTTATCCGCTACGTTCAGTAAGTAGGTATCGCTGCGCACATTCAGGAAGAGATCTGCTCCGGCGGCAGTGAGCCTGCTGCGGACAGCTCCGAGTGTGGCGGCAAAGGAGGCCGCCGGCTGCAACACACGGCCTTCGTTGCCGATGATGGAATCTTCGATGTTAATGCCAGCCACGCCCGCTTCCAGCAGCCGGGAGATATTGGCGTAGATGGCTTCGGGGGAATCGCCGTAGCCCATTTCAATATCAACGGACAAGGGTATACGCAGAACCGCTGTCATGCGGCGAACCAGAAACAGGTAATCATCAAAAGGCATCCCTTCTCCGTCTTCATACCCCAGACTGGCGGCCACTGCTGCGCTGGAGGTGCCTGCCGCCGGAAAACCTTTCTCCTGGAAACGGCGGGCGCTCTCGGGGTTCCATACGTTGGGCAGCACAAACAATTGGCGTCCCTGATGCAGTTCTTTAAATGTGTTAAATACGGATGACATGGTCATTTCAGTTAAAAATGAGTAAATATTGTTTGTTTGATAACACAAAACTACTGCAGCAGGAAAGCGTGAAATTGTACAGATCGGAACTGTTTCAACTAAGAGCGGCCTGGGTAACAGGCGACTGGTCGGGCAGATAACCGGACGGGGTAATGCCGGTGAAGGATTTAAATTCCCGGATAAAGTGGGACTGATCGAAGTAGCCGCAGTCATAGGCGATGGCGGTCAGCGGCGCCTCATTGCGGACCACCAGCTGCAAGCTGTTTTGAAAGCGGTGGATCTTACTGTATAATTTGGGGGTGAGACCGGTATACTGCACAAACAGTTTCTGCAGATAACGGGAAGTTATGCCATAGCGGGCCGCTACGTTTTCGAGGTTATCGAAAAATCCAGGCTGGCGGATTTCATGCATGACATGGTCCACCATGGTGACTTTCGTATGCCTTTTTTCAGACCATAGCAACTGACGCCAGAGGAAATCCTCCACTAAAGACAATCGTTCCGGCCAGGCAGGTGTTTCCTGCAGCCGTGTATGCAGCGCGGTTACTACTTTGCCGGACACATCGCGGAAATCATTTACCTGGTCATTGAACAGGTCTACCTTATCAGGGAAAAAGTAAGCAGCCGCATGTGGAAAGAAACGAACGCCCAGCATCGTGTTGCGACCGACAGAGCGCACCGGCAATGGTTTGGTGATCTGGCCCCATAACTCTACCGGTGGCGTGGTCTTAAACCCGGCGCCGCCGTCTGTTTGCCAGGAACCTGCACCCAAATTGAAGATGATCTCCATATTCCCGCTGGGAAAAACAGTATCCTCAAATACTGTTGCAGCATCTGATTCATAAGTGTAATAACACTTTACATACTGTTGGAGCCGGTCGCCCGGCTTGATTTCCTTGTATTCCATGGCCTTTGCAGGTACCGGAAGTTACAACAAATCCGGTCCTGCGCAAAAATAATCCCCCTGCCCTGACGGGAATTGTATAAAACGGAACAAAAAATTTCTATTTTCACCGTCGACCTTAAAGACACACTATGGACACAGCTAACATTCTCCCGGTCATACAGGCGGTATTTAAAGGCGCCGATGCCCTGGACTGGCACACGGTAGAACAGTCATTTGCGCCGGAGGTGGTGTATGACTACACTTCTATGGCCGGCGGCCAGCCGCTTACCCTCACTCCTTCCGCCATTACCGGCATGTGGAAACAGTTTTTACCCGGATTCGACAAAACAGCACACCGTATTTCCGATTTTATTTTCACCCGGGAGGGTGATACGGTGGTAGTACATTTCAGCGGTCACGCTACCCATACGATCGGCACCGCCACCTGGATCGTCGAGGGGAATTACGAAACCAGGTTGTCTCACCACCATGACAAATGGCAACTGATCTTTTTCAAATTTAATTTGCAGCGCCAGGAGGGCGACCTGCAACTACCGGCACAGGCGCAGCAGCGCGCCGGGGCGAAATAACAAAATCTGAAGGGTATTCATTAACTTGCCATATTCTCTCTATACCTAACACCATGGACCAGCAGTATAGCATCTTCGACAAAAGTTTTGACAGTCCGGAATGGTTGCGCCGGCGTGACCTTATGCCAGCCTGGCTGAAAGTATATACGTGGGTTACCTTCGGTCTTTCCCTTTTTATGACGGTCCTCGTTTTCCTGCAGATACCGGACGCCAGCGGCAAACTCGCCGGCGCCGATGCAGCAGGTTTCTGGGCCGGTACGCTGTTCGCGGCGGCCCTCATCGCCGCAGTGTTTTTATTGCCTGCCATACTGGTATTGCTGGAAATAAAATGGGCCATCTGGTTCAACCTCGTCCTAGGCGTTCTTTGGATAGTCCTGATCTCTTCAGTAGCCATCTTTTCTGATCCCGCCTTTCTGTATGTCGGCATCACGATGTTCTTTTATATCCCCTTCTGGGCGGGGCTGCTTCCCCTCCGGAGAAGATGGGCAACAGAAGCTGTGTCCGGCCGGGCGCGCCGCAGGAAAAACCGTGCTGCTATTTCCTGACCGTTTCATAATGCGCGGCAATCACGCCGGACTTCAGCTGTTTTGAACTGAGCAGCTTCAGCTTAACGGGCTTTTTCAGGTCGTCGAAGAGATGTTTACCGGCGCCGATGGCCATTGGCTGGATGGTCAACCGGTATTCATCAATCAGGTCCAGCTCCAGGAAAGTCTTTACCAGACCGGGACTGCCGAATATCATCAGGTCTTTTCCCGGTGTTGCCTTCAGCTTTTCCACTTCTTCCGCGATATTGCCTTTGATCAGCCGGGTATTGTTCCATTCGGCTTTTTCCATGGTCGTGGAAAATACCACTTTAGGAATATCCTGCACCCACCTGGCGTGTTTCAGGCTATGCTCGCTGGCGCTGTCCGGTCTTTCCAACACGGTGGGCCAGTAACCTGCCATCATTCCGTAGGTGGTACGGCCATAGAGTGGCATGCCCACTGTCTGCATCAGTTCATCTGCATAGTCTTCCAATTCCTTATCGTACACCATCCAGTCGAGCCCACCTTTTTCATCGCATACATAGTTATCCAGCGATACGTGCATCAGCAAAACTACTTTTCTCATTTTTTTTGTTTTTATGGTTATTTAATTTTTTGATAGATGTCATTACAGCTTAGTAGCCAATGGTGGCCGTATTTGTCCGTCACCCCGCCAAACAGGCCCCCCTCGGCTGTTGGTCGGAGGGGAAACGATGTTGCCCCGCCGGCGGCCAGTTTGCGGTAGCAGTCCCTCGTCTGTGCTTCACTGTTGCATTGCAGCAACAGGGCGACGGTATTGCCACTGATCAGCCCCTCCTCGCCTACCATGTCCGAACCTGTCAGCACCAGGTCGCCGCTGACCAGCGTGGCCTGCAGCACTGCATTCCGCAGGCGCGCCGGCAGCACTTCCGCGTCGGTAGTATCCCCGATGGTCCGGAAGGAAAGACGGCCTCCCAGGCATTCCCGGTAGAAGCTCATTGCCTCCCGGCAATTGCCGGCGAAAGTAAGGTAAGCGCTAATTTGTATCATTTTCCTATTTTTGATTGACAACACAAAACTACCCCGCCGCCGGAAAACGAACGGCAGGGTTTAATGACATTTGAGGACGGCGAATACGACATCGCCGCCACGATAACAGCTACCGCATGAAACACATATCTATTCTGATACCGAGAGGCCAAAGCAGCCTGGTAAACATTGAAGGAAGCCTGCAAATACTCTCTGAAGTCAATGTCATCCGGGCGGGCCGGGGTGAAGCCCCCCTGTTCAACATCCAGCTGGTAGGCCTTTCTCCTAATACAAGCCAGCGGAACGGAAGGTTTACCATCAATCCGGATGCGCTGATCAGCGAGGTACATCAAACAGATCTGATCATCATACCGTCTTTACAGGGCGACCAGCAACGGGCGACTGATATGAACCGGGAATTTATTCCCTGGATATTACAACAACGGCAGCAAGGTGCAGAAATCGCCTGCCTCTGTATCGGCGCTTTTTTCCTGGCGGCAACCGGCCTGCTCAACAACCGTCCCTGTACTACCCACTGGCAACTGGCGGGCCAGTTCTCCGACATGTACCCCGACGCCAAAATGGTGCCCTCACAGCTGATTACAGACGAAGACGGCATCTACACCAGCGGTGGCGCCTTTGCCTATCTCAACCTGCTGGTATACCTGATCGAAAAATATGCAGGACGGGAAATGGCCATCGACATCGCCAAAGGATTCCTCATAGATATAGACCGGAAGAGTCAATCTCCCTTTATTATTTTTGAAGGGCAGAAAGCGCATGATGACGCCGAGATCAGGATGGCGCAGGAGTTTATCGAACAAAACTACCCGGAAAAAATCACCATCGATTTCCTGGCGAATAAATTCGCCATCGGACGGCGTAACTTCGAACGCAGGTTTCAGAAATCCACCAACAATACCGTCAATGAATATGTGCAACGGGTAAAAGTAGAAGCTGCCAAACGCCGGCTGGAAACCACCCGTAAAAATATAAGTGAAGTGATGTACGAGGTCGGCTATACCGATACCCAGAGTTTCCGCGAGGTTTTTAAACGGTTGACAGGCCTGACACCTATAGAGTACCGCAATAAATACAGCGAAACAACTATTCCGCTGAGCTGACATACCCACCTTTCCTGTACTGCGGCGCTTTTATTCCCATCTTTACCTTATTTTCGCGATTTGGCGGTGGCGGAGGGCAGTGTTCTTCGCCACCAGACAGGAACCTATATCACGTACACCATTTAATTTACATGAAAAAGACAAGTAATCATCCGGCAGCGTTGCCTTTTCTGTTCCTCTCCGAAATGTGGGAGCGTTTTGGTTTTTATCTGATCCTCGGCATTTTCCAGCTGTACCTGACCGACACTGCCAAAGGCGGCTGGGGCATGGACCGTGCCACTGCTGCGGATATCTTTGGTACTTTCATCGCTTTCGTATACCTGACACCGTTTCTCGGCGGACTGATAGCCGACCGTAAACTGGGTTACAGCAAATCTATCATCATTGGCGGGATACTCATGGGCATTGGTTACATGGGGCTCGCAGTACATAACCTGACCGTTTTTTATCTTTCCCTTGCGCTGATCTGTATCGGCAATGGATTTTTCAAACCGAATATTTCCACCCTGCTGGGAAACGTATACAGTGATGAAAAGTACCGCAGCCGGAAGGACACCGGGTACAATATTTTCTACATGGGGATCAATATCGGCGCCTTCATTTGCAATTTTTTCGCAGCCTTCCTGCGGAATACCATTGGATGGGGCGCAGCGTTTATCGCCGCCGGTATTGGTATGTTCCTGGGGGTATTGATCTTCGTCATCGGTATGAAACACTACCGCCATGCCGACGTTCGCAAACCAGAGCAGGAAGGTGATATGCCGCTGAGCAAAATTTTCTCTGTAGTATTCCTGCCGGCCATTGTGGTTGGACTGGGCGCCTGGTTTATCCCGGGCAACGTCTTCGGGTCCGACTCTACCGACGCGTTCATTTTTGCCTGCATCCCGATATTACTATTTTTCGTGTCGCTGCTGGTGAAAGCAGATGCGCGGGACCGCAAGCCACTGTCGGCGCTGCTGGCTATTTTCGCGGTATCTATTGTGTTTTGGGCCGTCTTTAAACAGAACGGCACCGCGCTGACCACCTGGGCGCAGTATTATACCGACCGGGAGATCCCGGCCGCTATTCAGCAGCCTGCCCAGGGTCTTTACCTGGCAGAGACGGTGGTGAACAAAGCAGATTCCGTGACGGCCTATGATGAAGAATTTCGGGTGATGCGGGACGCCGATGGCAAACCACTGAAGGTATGGGACAAAGTGCCTTATTTCAAAAATGTGGCACCGGAGAAAATGCCGGCCGAAGGACAAAGCCTCAGCCTCTATAATACCGAATTGTTCCAGTCGATCAACCCGTTCTTTGTGATCACGCTAACACCATTGATCGTCCTGCTTTTCGCCATGCTGCGAAAACGTGGCAAGGAGCCTTCTACGCCGTCCAAAATAGCCTGGGGGCTGCTCATATCCGCCATTTCCACCCTGATGATGGTGGGCGCAGTATATGTATGCAGCAACGGCGCTATCAAAGCATCGCCGTGGTGGCTGATCGGCTGTTATGGTATTATCACGGTGGGCGAGCTGTTCCTGAGCCCCATGGGCTTGTCGCTCGTATCCAAACTGAGCCCGGCGCGTATCACCTCCCTGATGATGGGCGGCTGGTTCCTGGCCACCTCCATCGGCAACAAGCTTTCCGGTATCCTGGCCACCTTGTGGGATACCTATGATAACAAAGCGAATTATTTCCTTGTCAACTTCCTGCTGCTCGGTGGCGCTGCCGCTGTGATCTTCCTGATGCTGCGCTGGCTGAACAGGATCTTCAGGGAGTATGTGAAATAAACTTCTTTCCTATAACTTTTCCGGGAGCAAAACGATGATCGTTTTGCTCCTTTTTTTATCCGGTCATAAAAGCGTGTACTACTGCAAAGCTGTTGCCGGAGTCCCAGTCTGGGTGCGGGTGTCCTCGGCCGGTCCGCCGGCTTCCCGGACGCCAACGGCAATCCGCCCAGCCCCATCCGGTTGAATGCAGATGCCAACGCCCTCGGCTCCAATCCCAACCAGGACTACCTGGCTACCGTGATAGCCCATGAAATAGGCCATACCATCGGCTTCCGGCATACCGACTATTTCAATCGCTCTTTCAGCTGCGGATGGTCTTCCAACCCGAATGAAGGCGATGCAGGCGTAGGCGCTATCCCCATCAACGGTACGCCTACCGCAGAAGATCCTAACAGCTGGATGCTGGCCTGCATTGGTTCCGGCGTCAATCGTCCGTTCAATCCCAACGATGTGACCGCCCTCCGGTTCATGTATGGCAGAGGGCCGGGCACCAATCCCATCCCGGACGGCACCTATAAAGTCACGAACCTTTCCAGCGGTAAAGTCCTGGACATCTACGGCGCATCTACCGCTGATTATGCCGGCGCAGTACAGTGGGACTGGCACAACGGCGCCAACCAGCAATGGACGTTCACTTATCTCCACAACGGTTATTATCGTATCACCAGCGTCAACAGCGGGAAAGTGCTGGACGTAAACGGCAACTCACAGGCAGACGGCACACAGGCCATACAATACAGCTGGCACGAAGGCTATAACCAGCAATGGCAGCTGAACCAAAATACAGACGGCACCTATAGCATTCAAAACAGGAACAGCGGGAAAGTGCTGGACGTGTGGGCCGCATCATCAGACAATGGCGCCAACGTGGTGCAATATACGTCTCACGGAGGCAACAATCAGCGTTGGTATATTCAACCTATTTAAGCCGGCTAACAGAACTGATACAAAAGAAAACCTGCGCAGGTCGCAGGTTTTTCTTTTATACCCTGTAAAAAAACCTTTTTGTATTTTTGGTGACTAAACATCCGGGATTATGACATTGGAATTCAGAAAAGCAACAGCAGCAGACGCAGATCAGATCTGGCATATATTGGAAAAGGCCATTGCCCGCAGAAAAGCCGAAGGAAGCGACCAATGGCAGGATGGATACCCGAACCCCGCTATCGTGGCCCATGATATCGAAAACAACCATGGATACGTGCTGGTGGCCGGTGATAAAATAGCAGGATATGTCGCCTTACTCATCAATGATGAACCGGCTTACCTGGATATCAAAGGGAAATGGCTGACCGATGGCGATTTTGTCGTATACCATCGCGTGGCGATCTCCGATGATTTTTTAGGTCAGGGGCTGGCTCAGCAAATGCTGACACATATCGACAGCTATGCCCTGGAGAATGGGATCACCAGTGTACGGGCAGACACCAATTTTGATAACAAAGGCATGCTGCGCATTTTCGAAAAACAAGGTTATGTGTATTGCGGCGAAGTTTTCTTTCGCGAGGCGGCACGGCTGGCATACGAAAAAGTACTGGATGCCCGTTAACAGCTGCTGCTGTAACCGCCATTGACTGAAATAACAAAAACAAAAAAGCCTTCGAGTAAAACTCGAAGGCTTTTTTGTATCCCGGAGGGAATCACGTTATACCGCCGCCTGTTCCGCCTGCGGCACTGCCGTTGTGAGTGTCGCCTGCTCGCCTGTTCCTTTCTTCAGGATGATCAGATCTTCCAGTACCAGGCAATCGAGTTCCGATCCAAGGAAGAAATTGAGCGCCTCCACCGGCGTTTCAACGATAGGCATGCCTTTCCGGTTAAAAGACGTGTTCAGCAATACAGATATACCGGTTTGTTCCTTAAAGGCGGTAAGGATATCGTAAAAGGATTTGTTCCATATCTTGTTAACGGTTTGTACCCGGGCGCTTTTGTTACGGTGTATCACACTGCTCAGTTGTGCAGCCCATTCATCCCGGACCTCGTTGACCAGGATCATATAGGGCGTGTCCTGCTGATACCTGAAATAAACCAGCAGATCTTCTTCCAGTACCGCCGGCGCAAAAGGCCGGAAGTCTTCCCTTAATTTAATCCGGGAGTTGATATGATCACGTACGCCGGGAATGCGGGGATCGGCGATAATGCTTCGATGCCCTAATGCCCGGGGGCCAAATTCTGCCCCGCCATGATAGAGGCCGATGATCTTACCCTCTGCCAGCAATGAGGCTACTTCCGACGCCAGGTTTTCGGCCCTGCGTACAACAAATGGCTGACTGCCGCCGGACAGCTGTTGCTCCATCTCCGCCAGCCCTTCAGTACGGGCGGAAAAGTCGACAGCCTGCATGATGCGGAACAGGTCGCTGCCATTGGACAAAGTGATTTTTCCTTCCTGTGCCAGCGCGGCAAAATGGTCCATGTTACGCATGCCTTGCAGGAAATACCGTCCTTCTGTGGTGATCGTCACTGAAGGCACTTTTTTAACGCCATAATGCAGTTCTACTTCCCCGTCATGGAAAGCCAGCTGATAGATACCACTGTCCGTAATGCTCAACTGTAAAACCACGCCTGACAGGTCTGCTGCTTTGTTATAATAACGGATATTCCGGAGGTAGGCGTCTACCAGCGTCTTTGTTTCCAGAGGGTCGTGCGCCCGTATATCGGCCACGGCACTTTCCACTTCTTCTCTGCTGTAAGGACGCCCGAGGAAAGCGGTACCGTTGTGCCGTACGTTTTCTTTCCCAAGGATCTCCAGCCAGCCGTAGTAAGCGCAGCCGATGGCGATGCCATTGTCTGCCGCCGCCGGTTGCATATAGAGTTCTTTAAGGTCCAGCTCACGTAACAACCGGGCGTTCGCCACTGCATTCAGCGCTACGCCCCCGGCATAGGTGAGCCGCCCGGCAGGGTCCTGCTCCAGCCTGGACCTGAAAGTATACAGTATCGCTTCTTCCACCTGGTCTTGTACCCAGCAGGCGACGTCGGCATAATACTGAAAATTGTTCTTCAGATTGCTGAAGGAACGGGAGGGCTGGTTCAGCGTATCGAGCGTATCATAGTTCACAAATACACGGCCATCTTTCAGGTCGAACAGCGGATCGGTAAAACGGCCTTTCTCGCCATAGGGACCTAATCCCATCAGTTTACCGGTATCTTCAACATTGGAAAAACAATACTTGCTGAACATTTCGTACACACCACCGATAGAATGCATGTTACCTGCATATTTTTCACGGTTCCGGAAAAAGAAACCGAACTCCGAAAAATCTTTATAGACGGTTTGCAGTTTACCGTTACGATAGCTGTAGTAACTGTCTTTTTCGTAGTAAAGATGCGGCAACTGCTGTATCTTTTCGCGGTCGGGCACAAAGCCGTCGAGGTCCATGCACTGGTCAAACGAAGCACCGCTGCCATCAATGACCACTATATTAAAATCCGTTGTAAACGGACAGGTACCGATGGTACTATAAGCATGCGCCAGGTGATGGGAGATGTTGTAAATCGGTACCGCCACATCTTTGGTAAAAAGCCGGGGCCCTTCATGGTAGTCGGTCACCGGACCGGCAGCAGCGCCGTTTTGTACGACCAGCGCCACATCGTGGATCGTAATACCTTCAGCGTCCAGGCAATATTGGATGGCCGCAGTGTCATTATTACCGTCATGCTTGATCCGTGTAATCCTCTCTTTTTCAATAGCGACGGCTATCTTGCCGTCCTTTAATAAACAGGCAGACCCATCATGGGAATAGCCGGTGCCTAAAACATAAATAGGACGATTTTTCATCAATACGTATTTTTTCCGGTGAATAATTGTTTCATCAGCGCCTCCCTGACAGTAGCTACCTCGAAATTCATACAGCCGTTGCCGTATGGACAGGCTTCAAACAACAGAATGTCCAGGCAGGGACCACAGGAAGCGTTCCTGTAAAGGTTGGTAAGGTTGTTATGTCCCCAGATGACGGGGGCGGACGGGCCGAAGAGCGCTACGCCGGGCAATTGAAAAGCGTTGGAGGCATGCGCAAAGCAGGACTCCACTCCTACAAACGCGCTGGCAGATCGCATCATGGCAAAGGACTCGCGGAAGGACAGCCCTGTCATATTCACAGCGCCGGCCACCGGTTTTTCTCCCTTTGCGCCCAGCTGAATAAAAGTATGGTCCGGCATGGATGCCACCAGGGCTTCCCATTTTTCGTGCGGCCAGTTTTTATTGGCGGAACAGCCGGTTACTGTTTGCATCAGTATCGGGCTTTTATAGGCGGCCAAACGGCGGTCGCCTGCCGCCAGTTCCTCTTCCTGCAGGTATAGTTCCACCCGTGGCGATTCCAGGTCAAGCCCTATCATCTCGCCGATAATCTTCATCGCATGTTTCTGATAGTACTTGGTGGGATAAAGCGCCCCGTAGGCCGGCATCATAAAGGCATCCGGCCGGAGCCGGTACCGTATCCTGCTAAGGGGAGCATGTCCGAAAGTGAATTTTTTTAAGCTATCGATGTGCGGGTTGTGCCGGAAGATCTGCCGGTGGGGTTCCCGGGGATAAAAAACGCTGAGCCTGGCATCAGGGAAACGGGCTTTGATCGCACTGAATGCGGGCGTCAGCAATAATGCGTCTCCAACACCGCCCCAGGAAATAATCCGGAAGTGTTTTCTCTCTTTTGTGTTCATCTTAAGCATCCAGCAGTTTTTTAAATTCCGATAAGGCAAACTGATATCTTATCTTCTCTTTGTACAGGAATTCCAACAGCAGCGTTTTTCGTTCCTTATAGTGCTTCTGCATTTCTTCTTCCAGGGTGATGTCGATTACGGATAGTTGTTCTTCAAAAGTCTGTATGGCAGTATGTACTTTTTCATGGATACTTGTCATATGCTTCATGGGGACGGTATTTTAAAATCGATACAGTACGGGTTTCTTCGAGGCTGCCAAAAAGTTGTCAGGTGTTTTCCAGAACCGCGCCTACCCCGAGGCTGGCAGACAAATCATAATAATACCGGGCCACTGCCATATCATACACAGACATGCCCATGGGATTAAACATTACGGACCTGCCCGGGTCATCGGCCAGGATACCGTCCAGCAATACCGCTCCTATGGTGGCCACATCCTTTTCCTGTAACCCATGATGCAGGTGCATCCATTCGATATCGGTGTTCTCCCGGCATACCTCTTCCCAGTTATCCACCACGATCAGGTCTGCCGCCTGCATAAAGGCCGGTCCAAAATCTCTCAGCGAAACATTCAGGTAGAGGGCGCCGGCGCGGGGCGAACGGTCAATATACCTCTTGCCGGACACGGTACAGGTCATAAAAATGTCGGCCTGGTCAAAAACTTCCTCCCAGGACCCGCAACGCACAACAGGTATCGCAGTGGCGGCAGGCACCTGTGACAACACTTTTTCATTCAGGTCGTACACTGCTATCTTTTCTATGTTTTCGGCAAAAGCGCCGTTCAGCATATCAAGGTGCATTTGCCCTATCGGCCCCATGCCGATGATGCCAGCCGTCAGTTTGCGGGATGCTTTCCGGGCCGCCAGGTAACTGTCTGTCACAGCACCCGTTACGCCGGCGGTACGTATGGCGCTGACCAGCGCAGTATTGATGATAGCGTAGGGAACGCCGGTATCCGCTTCATTGAGGATGATCACCGAATGCGCCCTGGGAATGTCTTTCGTAGTATTACCGGGGAAGCTCGCAATCCATTTGATGCCAGCGGTATCAAACGGACCGCCGAGATAGGCCGGCATGGCGATAATCCGGTTACCGGGATCTTTATATCTCAGGTAGGGCTTCAGCGGCTGGCTGTAGTCATTCCGGCGAATGGCCGCCGTAGCGTCGCGGATTGCCTGAAATACTTCCGGCCAGCTGGTACCCATTGCCCGCACATCTTTTTCATTTATGTACTTCATGGTGTATGTTTTGAATGTTGGCTTTTACCCATGTCTCATTATAGATGCTGTTCATATAGGCGCTGCCGTTATCCGGTATAATCAACAGGTTAATGTTGCCGCCGTTGTTGATATGGTATTTCTCGTTAAACAGCTGCATCGCCCTGAAAACGGCGCCGGCAGAGGCGCCGCCGAGGATATTCTGCTCTTTCAGCAGCGAATGGCACCCCTGTACGATGTCCCATTGCGACAGGACCATGGCCTCATCAATCAGTGCCTTATCGATCATAGCGGTCCGCATACTGGAGCCCAGGCCGGACAAACGGCGGACAGCAGGCTTGTCACTGAATATCAGCGACCCTTCCACATCTACGGCGATTATTTTCAAACGGGGAAACTTCTCCTTCAGCCGCATGGACAACCCTGTAATGGTGCCTCCCGAACTCACGCTGACAAACACATGGTCCAGCCGGCCAAAGTTGTTGTTGATCTCCCTGCCAAGCGTATGATAATAACAGAGATAGTTATCGTCATTCTCATACTGGTTAGGGTTAAAGGCACCGGGGACCGTCTTGACGAGGCGCTGTACCTCCCGTATCCTGTTAAGCAGAAAGCCTCCCGTTTCATCCCGCTCTTCCACTTTCACTACCTTCCAGGATAACATCCGCAATACCGCGGCTTTCTCTTCTGTAATATTGGGATCTACCACGGGGATGAACTTCAGGCCCAGCCTGTTGCAGATGCCGGCGAGTGCGATCCCGAAATTACCGGACGTGGATTCTATCACCGTAGATTCGGGGCCAACGAGTCCGCGGGCAATGGCATTCTTCAGGATATACAGGGCAGGACGGTCTTTAATGCTGCCCATCAGGTTGTGATACTCCAGCTTGGCATATACAGCCCCCGGACCGGTACACTTATACAGTGGGGAATTCCCGA
Source organism: Chitinophaga eiseniae (assembly GCF_900167135.1). Lineage (GTDB taxonomy): Bacteria > Bacteroidota > Bacteroidia > Chitinophagales > Chitinophagaceae > Chitinophaga > Chitinophaga eiseniae. The sequence continues at coordinate 557,440 of NZ_FUWZ01000006.1, forward strand.
TCAGGTTTTCCAGCCCGCTTAAATTGTCTGCTAGGTTCATGTTAGCTGCTTTTTATCGTTGCAGGATTTCGATTTCTTCCGCTTTCTTCAGCACATTGATATTACGCAGCGCAAAGCCGCTGTATCCATTGACCCGCTGTACCAGCTCATAAATAAAAAAGGGACGGTCGCTGATGGGCTTGATGAATTTTTGCAGCAGGAAAGCATCTCCTTCCTTGTCAATGATGATCCCTTTTTCTTCCAGTGCATCGATATCTATCATGCGGAAATCCTCGTCATTACGCAGCAGCTCGTAATACGCCGCGGGGAAACGGACAAAGTCCACCCCTTTGGCCGACAGCGCCAGCACGGTTTGCTGCAGGTCTTCCGTACTGAACGCCAGATGGTGAATACCAGGACCGAATTTGTTGATATTATCCTGTACTTTGGACGGCAACAAACAGTTTTCCGGTTCCGCAATTACGAATGTAAGCTGCTGGTCGTCTGTCTGATTGATGTTCAGTATCATGCCAGTCCTGTTCTCCGCGCTGCGCCCGATATTCTGTACCATGCTGGAGCCGATAACGGCGGTGAGGTAGTTGGTCCAATAGGCGGCTTCGTTGCTACGCACTTCCGCTGCCACGTGGTCTACCGCCTGCAGCCACTGTCCTTCGGTCTGCCAGGCGGCGCTGTCCGGATGATAACCGGGCTTAAAAGCGCCCCTATAAGCAGAGCGGTTCACAAAAGTGATTTCGCTGTTGTCGTATAGTTTCACGGCGGCCTCTTCTACCCATCCATGTGCATCTTCCGCCACAGCAGGCAACTTCAGCGGAATGCCTCCATTGGCGATGCTCTCCTGGAAAGCTGATTTCACATCATCGGTGTACAGGGCAATGCGCTTCACACCACAATACTGCTGGCTGATATAGGACTCTACCTCCCTGGCAGCCGGTCCCTGCGCCGTGGGGTAGGCCGATGTGAGCACCAGCTGCACGTCGTTACTCTTCAACACATAAGAGGCCACGGTAGCAGCGCCGGTTTCGGCATTCATTTTGGCTACCGGTTTAAAGCCGAGGGCCTGTACATGCCAGTAGGCCAGCGCTTTGGCCATCGGCGTGTATATTTCGATATAGTCTATCCGGAAGGATTTATTTTTCATAACAATATTTTCAGGTGTTTTTAAGAAAGTATCAGATAGTGGTATCAGCGGTCAAAGGCAACGGCCCTTTGATGCCTGTCACATTCCAGCGAACAAACTGTGCCAACTGTTTTACGCCTTTTTCTATCATATCACGGGAGAGGTTGGAGAAGGTGAGCCGTATTTCGTTTTCTCCGCCGCCTTTCAGGTAGAAGTAACGCATCGGGCTGAAGATGACGTTGAACCGGCTTGCACTGTCTACCACAGATTGATCATCCACTTCAAACGGCATGGACATCTTAATGAAGAACCCGCCTTCCGGCCTGGTCCAGCGAATGCCCGCCGCCCAGTCGTGCTCCTGCGGGTTGAAGTATTTGTCCAGCGACGCCAGCATATGGTCCCGCTTCATTTTATAGCTTTCAAATTTTGACCTGTTCCATTCGCTAAGCCGGAAGTTCTTGGCCAGCAATACCCCGCCCAGCATGGCCTGGGTAATGCCGGAAGTGTTGTTTGTCATCTGCGCTTTTACTTTCGTCATCTCATCGATCAGGGACACCCGGTCTCCCCGGTGGTTTTCCACCCGTTGCCCGCCTACGATCATGCCCATCCGCAACCCCGGGAAGAGCGACTTGGAGAATGATCCTACGTACAACACCCTGCCGTAGCGGTCGAGTGATTTAAGCGTCGGATTTTTCTTCTGTGCGTACGTGAAACTGTTATAGACACTGTCTTCCAGAATCAGGAAGTTGTACTGCTGCGCCATTTCGAGCAGTTTCAACCTGTTGCCGATGGGCATACAGGAACCGGAAGGGTTCTGATAGTCGGGAATAACATACAACAGTTTCACCCGCTTTCCGGAGCCGTTAATGGTCAGTATCTTGTCCCTCAACAATTTGAGGTCAATACCTTCTTCGTCGGTCCCCACGCCGGCTATGTTATAGTTAAACACTTTTGCGAAAGCGCTGACGCCGATGTAACCGGGATCTTCCACAAGGACCACGTCTTTTTCCTGCTGGCACAGCGTTCCCACCACAATACCAAATGCTTCCTGCGCACCTACTGTCATCAGGATATCTTCTCCCGTCACCTTAATATCCTCCTCCACTTTGAGGTATTCCGCTACCAGGTCGTTGATAAAGCCTTTTGTTTTGCCATACTGACCGATCCTGTTGATTACCTCATTCCTCGAGCCGCCTGTTTTTTCCATACGGTAACGGACATACGTGTCAAAGCTGGCAATATGGTCTTCTATATCAAAAAAACGCTCGTCTGGCTGACCTGCCACAAAGGAAACTGCGTCGGGGTATTTGAACTGGGTATCGTTGAGAAAGCCGATCACGTCATTAAACTCCCTTCCGATATGATCGTTCAGGGAAAAATTGCGAACGACATTGTCCTGTTCCGGCAACAGCAAATGGTCTATCAGTTTTTCCTCCAGTCCTTCTATAACATTAAACAGTTCATCAAAGGAGTTGATCACAAAATACTGTTGTTGCAGTTTATAGGGATTGTAGGGCGTATTCATTACCTGGTCGAGCGAAAAGGGATAAACAGGGGCAGCGCCGCTGGCGATGTTGGCCCGCTCTTCCGAGGAAGTGATGATAGCACCGCCATACGCCTTGCTTTCGCCGTTTTCCATGATAAGGCCCATCTCATAAGTGAACCAGTAGAGGCGTCCAAGGAAATCCACGGCCCTGTCATTGTTCACATACTTCAGCGCGATGATACTGTAGGAAGTCAGGAAGCGTGTGAATTTTTCATTGGTGAGCAACGGAAGGTGGCCGTAAACATCATGAAATATATCGGGTTGCTCACTGAAGTCCAGTTCATGCGGCTGACGGATATAAACGGTGACAGGGTATTTTTTATTGATCAGCATATAAAAGAAGTCCCTGGTAGGTATCAACCCCGACACGGGCACCAGGGTCCATCCTGATATCGCTTCCAGGCGGCGGCTGATATCTTCTATCCGCACGATCCGCCGGTCGTCGAGGCGCAGCTTTTCATACCCTTCGAGGTATGCGCTGGCGAGGTGTTCATTTCCCAACTGGTTTTGTTTCTGAAACAATTGCGACCAGGTATGATGGTCGGCTTCCTGATACAGGCTGTCATCCTGTGTAACGAACGGTGAAGACATAAGCTTTCGATTTTTAAAGGAATACTCAAACAATAAATAACTTTAGAGGGCCGCCTTGCCGGGGTTCATAATATTCCCGGGGTCCAGCATGGATTTGATTTGCCGCGTCAGCGACAACCGGTTTTCATCGAATTGCAGCGGCAGGTATTGCTGTTGCAGCCAGCCGATACCATGTTCTCCGGACACGACACCACCATGGGTGGTAACATATCCGTAGATTTCGTCAGCAGCGGCGGCAAGGGCTGCCAGTTCCGCCTGTGTTGCCTTGTTGCTCAGTAACAGCATGGCATGAGGGTTGCCATCCAGTGCATGGCCAAAACAGATCAGCGGTACCTGGTGGCGGTTGCATATAGCCGTTACCGTTTCTATGTATTGCTGCAGGCCACTCAACGGCACGCAGGCGTCCACATCGCGATAGGTGGTACCGAAACTGTTCATCGCTTCGCCGATGGCATAACGCAGTTTGCTCACCCGCTCTTTTTCCGTGGCGGTAGTGGCTACCAGCACATCCACACAACGATGTTGCTGCAAAATGGCAGACACGGCGTCCAGCCGGTGGTCCATGATGACCTGGTCCGGCTCCTGGAATTCGATCAGCAGGTGTGTATTGATACCGTCCTGCACCAGTGGCTGGCGTTCTTTCAGGTAGGCGGCGGTGAGTTGCAGCGCGTTCTCACAAATCAGTTCTGTCGCAGTAGGCGACAACTCAGCTGCTTTCAGGGCCATCACCATTCCAAGCGCATCCTCCAGGCAGCAAAATCCGGCCAGCAGCATTACTTCCGTCCGGGGCCTGGGTATCAGGCGGTATACCACTTTGGTGATCACGCCCAGGGTGCCTTCACTTCCCACAAACAACTGTGTGGGATTGACACCGGTGGCATTCTTTCTGACATTGGCGCCTGTCCATATGATACGGCCGTCAGGAAGCACGACTTCGAGGTTCATGACCTGCTGCGCAGTAGTGCCATACCGGCAGGACCTGATGCTGCCGGCGTTCGTGGCGACATTCCCTCCCACAAAAGAAAAGCTCATGCTGCTGGGAGCTACCGGCAGGTAAAGGCCCTGTTGTTCTACCGCCTTACACAAATCAGCTGTGACGACGCCCGCTTCCGCGATCACATAGCCGTCAACGTTATAAATGCCAAGAATACGGTTTAGCCGCTCGAGGGAGAGTACCACCCCTCCCTTTACAGGCAAGGCGGCGCCGGCCACCCCGCTTCCTCCTCCCCGGGGGACCACGGCGATGTTGTGACGGTTGCAGTATTGCAGTATTTTGCTGATCTCTTCGGGGTTACCCGGTTTAACGAGGAGGTCGAAAGGAAAATGGAGATGCAGCGTCTGGTCCGATCCATAAGTGTACAATACCTCCGGATCGGACGACACATAAGCGCTGCCGCAGATATCTTCCAGATAGCTGCGGAGCGCGCTGACAGGAGCGTTCATAAAAGCAGAAAAGAGAATGATAAAAGGATGCAGCTATCGCTACGGTAACTGCCAGTCAGCGCTACCGCGATAAAAGAAAGCCGGCGGAAAGGGTTATCCGGCTATAAAGGAAAGGGTATTTATGCTATTTGTTGCTGAAAACTATTCAACGTCTGTGTGGCTACAAGACGGGCTATTTCAGCCGCTTTGTCCATCAGGAAAAAGTGACCGCCGTCAAAATAACGGACATCAACCGGCAAGGCGGTGATGTCCTGCCAGGGAACACCTTCTTTGTGCGCACTGTGATCTTCTTTTCCCAGCAGCACGGTTACGGGTATGTCCAACGGGGGCGCCGGCGTGTAACTGTATGTTTCCAGCACTTTAAAATCGCTGCGAATAACGGGTTCGAAAAAATCCATGGCCTGGTCGTCATCCAGGACCTCGGCCGGCACGCCGCCCAGGTCGCGCAATACCGCCGCAAATTCTTTTCTTGGCAGGGAAGAGCGACGCAACGCACTGTCCTCAAAATAGTAGGGACCGGTACGGCCGGAAAGGAAAAGATGTGCGGGCAGCCTTCTGTTGTCCGTGATACTCTTTCGTGTCAGCAGGTAAGCCAATACGCTGCCCATGCTATGCCCCATAAAGACATGCGGGGCATCCAGGGCCGGTGATATTTTACGGTAAACATCTTCCACCAGGAGATGGATGTCTTCTACCAGCGGTTCATTCATCCTGGCACCTCTTCCGGGCAGTTCCAACAGGTTTACTTTCATACCCGGAGGGAATAATCCGGTAAAGGGCTGGTAGGCATACCTGCTGCCCCCGGCGTGATGCAACAGGAATAAGTTAACAGGTTCTTTAAACATGCACACAGTTTATCGGTCAGGCGTCTCTCATACACTCCAGCGGGTTAACCCTGGCAGCTTTGATGGTTTGCAGGCCAATGGTAAGCCATGCAGTGACGATGGCCACGCAGGCTGCCCCCACAAAATACCACGGGCTCAGGGTGATCCTGTAAGCGAAATCATTCAGCCAGCTTCGGGTAAAGAAATAACTGGCAGGAATAGCTATCAGGATAGATATCAGGAGGATACGCATAAAATCGGCACTCAGCAGGTAAATGATATTTCCCTCTGTGGCGCCCATCACTTTCCGGATCGCTATCTCTTTAATCCTTCTTTCAGCGGTGAAGGCAGCAAGACCAAACAAGCCCAGGCAGGAAATAACGATCGCCAGGATGGCGAAATACTTCGACAGGTCCGACACCAGCCTTTCAGCGGCATACTGTTGCTGAAAGTCGTTGTCCAGAAATTTAAACTCAAAGGAATAACCAGGGTTGTACTGGCGGTAAAAATCCGTTATACGCTGAATAGTAGCGGTTTCGTCGCCTCGTTTCAGCCGTGCCATCACAAGCATGGTTTCATCCGGCGACAGCCTGAATATGAACGGTTTTATCTCTTCGTGCAATGAATTGAAATGGAAATTTTTAGCAACACCAAGGACACGCGTCGCTTTTTTCTGGATGTAGATGGTCTTTCCCACCGGGTCCTGCAGTCCCATAATTTTCACTGCCGCCTGGTTCAGCACCACGCCCGAGGTATCGGTACCATAATCTTTGGAGAAAGCACGTCCTTCCGCCATCTGTATACCCAGCGTTTCAATCAGGCCGTAGTTTACAGGCAGTTCAAAAAACCGGATGCGGTTGTCATCGTTTTTGCCGTCCCACTGCACATTAGAGCTGGGCATAAAGCTGGGCATGAGAATTTTTTGCTGGATGCTGGAAGCGTTTTCAATTCCATTAACACCTTTCAGTTCAGCCAGGAAAGCGTCTTTGCCCTCCATCGCCCTCCCTTCCATTTCAAAATAGATAACATTGTCTTTGTTATAGCCAAGGTTTTTTGATTGTATGAACCGGATCTGGTTGTAGAAGATGATCACCGCCACGATGAACACCACGGAGATGGTAAACTGAAAAATCACCAGTCCCCTTCTGGCCCAAAGCTCTCCCAGGGAAGTACTGATCAGCTTGCCCTTGAGCGTGGCCACCGGATCAAATCCCGAGAGATAAAGCGCGGGATAGCTGCCGGAGATGATACCGGTAAAAAGGGTGATGCCGATGATCATCAGCAACAGCTGCAAATCCAGGTGCAATGTCAGGTGTTTGCCGCTCATGATGTTGAATTGCGGCAGTATCAGCAGCACCATCAATATTGCCAGCAGCATGGAGATAAAAGTGATGAGTACAGACTCGCCCATAAACTGGGCGATCAGCCTGTACCTGCTGGCGCCCAATGCCTTTCTCACCCCTATTTCCTTCATACGGGTAGATGCCCTCGCAGTGGAAAGGTTCATAAAGTTAATGCAGGCGATCAGCAGGATGAATATCGCTATCAGCGAAAACAGCCTTACATACTCTATCCGGCCTCCTACCTGTACACCGTTATCATATTTTCCATGCAGATAGGCATCCGAATATTTCCGGATAAACATTTTTGAGTTAACGTCTTTATAGTTGCTTTCCAGGAAGCCAGCCATTTTGCTGTTAAACCGTTCCGGATCTGCACCGTCCTTCAACACCACAAACGTGGTGAACGGCCCTGTAGTCGTCACCTGTTCTTCTGTTGCCGGCATGATCTGTTTCCACACGGAAAACGGCAACATAAAATCAAAACGGTAGGTGGAATTATGCGGCATGTCTTCGTAAACGCCGGTAATAGTACAGGGCTTGGAAAACGCCTGCCATTTCCACTGCAATACTTTGCCAATAGCGTTTTCAGTGCTCTGAAAAAGCTTCTCGGCCAGATGCCTGGACACCACTACATTACCGGGATTGTTCAGCACCTCGTTTTTATCGCCCTGTATCAGCTTATAGGAAAACACATTAAAATAATCGCTGCCTACGAAGTTGCCTTTTGCACTGACCGTATTATCGTTGAACGTGATATTAAATTTCTGAAACCAGTCGGCCGGCGCCGTCGTAATGGATTTTTCCACTTCCGGCACCTGTTTGAGCAAACGGTCGCCCACGGTACCGCCGGTACCTTCTGTGGTGACAACCTTATCGCCATTTTTTTCATTGATCATCACCTGATAAAGACGGCTGTCCAGCTGATGGAATTTATCGAAGTGAAGTTCGTCGAGTACCCATAAATAAATCAGCAACGCACCGGCCAACCCCGTGGAAAGTCCGATCAGATTAATGATAAACGTGGATCTGAAACGTTTGAAAGTTCGGAGGATCACTTGAAGGTTATACCTGAACATATCAAGGGCTTTATAGAAATTAACAAATAATCGTATTACAAAATAGTGTTTTTCCGCAAAAAATCACCCAAAAAACTCAAGCGCTTTTCTGATACAGGCTGCCATGCAATCAATATTTCCTTTGTATTGCAGGAGCTGCATATGTTCGCCTTCTTCCAGCATAATGTATTGCAGTTCTCCTTTGATATAATTTCTCCATTGATGAAATCCGGACAGATCATTTTGCTGAGGAGGACTTACAAATACAAAAGCACTGGCTGAACAGGTGATATCCGGCTGTTTGAAGCCGGGCCACAGGCAATGGAAATTAAACGCCATGTCCAGGAACCTGCCAACAGCGGCCTGATCAGCGGTTATCGCCACGGTTTCTGCCAGGCGGCTGAAACGGTCTACATCCGGAAATATAGTGGAGACAAATTGTTCTCTGTCGGTGAGCGTCTCATGGTACACTTCTTTGGGAACGGCGTCCAGCAAAAAAAGCACCGGCCTGTATCCCCTGGCCTCCAGTAATGACGCCAGTATCGTAGCTATGGGGCCGCCGCTGGAATATCCGGCCAGGAAAACCGGCTCGCCGGGCTCCGCTTCCGTGAGTATATGTCCGAGCCATTCCCCGATGAGTTCATCTATTGACGTATATGGCCTGCCGTTATCAAAAATTCCCCGGAGGTTCAGGAAAAAGCCGTTCACGTCCTGTTGCAGGGCCTGCAACAGGTCTGTATACCAGTACGAGATTCCGGAAGCAGGCGGCACGAAGAACATATTTTTCCTCTCCCGTTTTTTGGGACCGTTGGCCAGATGCATGCCGGACGGGCCTGCCGGGGAATCCTGTCCTGTAAACCTTTTCCGGCGTAACTGCGCGATGGTTGGATATGTCAGGATGTCCCTCAGGCTAACGTCCACGCCTATGGTTCTTTTAATGGCCGCGCTTAAACGAAGCACATTTAAACTGTTTCCTCCCAGTTCAAAGAAGTTATCATGTATGCCAACCCCTTTCCTTTCGAGTACCGTTTCCCATATTATGATCAGTTGCGCTTCCGTTTCATCTGCCGGCGCAACATACCGGTGTCCTGCCAGGCCCGTCATGCGCGGATCCGGAAGGGCGGCGGTATCCAGTTTACCATGCAGCGTAACAGGTAGCGCGTCCAGCCTGGTGATATAACGGGGAAGCATATACACCGGCAGCTGGCATTGCAGGGCAGCCATCAGCATATCCGGCTGCAGGCTTTCCGGCGCCACGTAGTAGGCCGACAGGAACTGCTCTGATCCGGCAACTGTTTTCCCCGGAATAACGGCTGCGGCGGTAATACCCGGTTGCCGGAGTATCACCTGTTCAATATCTTCCGTTTCAATCCGGTAGCCGTTTATCTTGACCTGGTTGTCTTTTCTTCCGGCGAACACCAGATCGCCATCTGGCAACCATTTGGCGATGTCTCCCGAACGATACGCCCGTTCCCCCGGCCTGAAAATATCAGGAACGAATTTCGCCTTCGTTTGGTCCGGGTCATGCAGATATCCCATGCCAACACCGGCGCCACCGATATACATTTCTCCGTATACCCCCGGTGGACAGGGCATGCCTGCAGCATCCAGGATATAGATGACGGTATTGGCCGCCGGTTTGCCGATAGGCAGGATACTTCTGCCGTTCCCGGCCAGGCAGGCGACACAGCCTACCGTTGTCTCCGTAGGCCCGTATTCGTTATACACGCTGATGGCGGGATGAATATTTTTCAATATCTCCACCTGGGCGGCCGTCAGCTGTTCACCGCCACAAATGACCGTTCTGATCGCCGTGTCTCTGAGGTCCAGCCCCTGTAAAAGGGAAACATGCGATGGCGTTAGTTTCAGGGTATCGATATCCGGATGGCGGAAACAATCCTCCAGCAACTGCCTGATATCTTTTCCCTGGTCACCGATGTACAGTGTCTTTCCTCTCGTCAGCGTCGTATAGATAGCGGTAACCGTTAAATCAAACGCCAGCGGCGTAATAAGCGCCCAGTTGCCGGTATCTGCCCCTTCAAAATAAAATCCGTTGGCCCACTGTATGTAATTGGCGAGGTTGCTGTGGGAGATCATACACCCCTTGGGCTGACCGGTAGAGCCGGACGTAAATATCACGTAAGCCATATCATCCGGCTGCGCTACCGCCGCCGGGAGCGCTGTTCCCGCCGTATCGCCGGGTACGGCGGACACTACCACCAACGGATACCCGGAGAGCGCTTCACGATATGCTTCATCTGTCAGCACCACCGCTGCATTGGAATGACTCAGCATATAACGGCGCCGCTGTTCGGGATAATCCGGATCTATCGGCACATAGGCCACTCCCATCCGAAGCAATGCCAGTAAGGTGATGATCATGTATTCCGAGCGGTCCATGATCAACGCGGCAATGTCTCCGCGTTTCAGATGGTGATCTTCCTGCAGCCGGAGAGCCAGCGCCACTACCCGTTGATGCAGGGCTGCATAGGTCAGCGAGCTGTCTCCATATACCACCGCAGGGTCCTCCGGGCGGGCGGCCACCTGCGCCTCCACCAACGCTGTGATGGTGGTGGCGGGAAAGTCCTGTGCTGTTGCATTAAAGCCTTCGATCAATTGCTGTATTTCCGCTGGCCTGAGGTAGTTGACCTTACAGAGCGGTTGCTGCGGCGCAGAAGTCACCGCCTTCAGCAACTGTACAAAATGATCATAGAACCGACAGATGGTATCTTCGGAGAACAGGTCTGTACTGTAATTCAGCAGCAGGTGCAGTTCATCGTTTTTTTCATTGAAATTAAACAACAGATCAAACTGGCTGGTAGTCTGTCCACCGGCAGCCGCAAAGGGGACCATCGCCAACCCTTTCATTCCACGGTAAGCCGCGCTGAGATTAGTACTCCGCTGGTTTTGCAACACCATGCACACATCAAAAAGCGGGGAACGGCCAGGGTCTTTTCCCAGCTGCAGTTTTTCCACCAGCTGGTCAAACGGGAAAGTACCGTGGCTGTAACCGCCCAGCAATACGTCTTTCACCCTGGCCAGCAAGGCCTGGAAAGAATCGTCGCCACTAAACTGTGTCCGGAGCGCAAGAGTGTTCAGGTATAGTCCCACCTGGTTTTCCAGCTGATGATGTTCCCTTCCGGCGATAGGCGTTCCCACTACCAGGTCTTCCTGTCCGGTATACCGGTAAAACAGCGCGTTTAAACCGGAGAGCAGTCCCATAAAGAGCGTGGCGTCCTCTCTGTTGCAGAGACTCCTGAGCACAGTGACCACTTCTGACGGCAGTTTCCGCTCGATACTGCTGCCTTTATACGTTTTCAGCGCTGGCCTGGGATAGTCCGACGGCAACGACAGCACCGGTATTTCGCCGGTGAACTGCTGGAGCCAGTATGCTTCATTTTCAGCCGGCTGTTGTTTGTTTTTCCAGGCGGCATAATCCCTGTATTGGATTTCCAGGGGCGGCCACGCAGGCGCTTGTCCGGCTGCAAAACAATTATAGGCTTCTCCCAGTTCTCCGGCCAGTATTTCCATGGACCAGCCATCGCAGATAATGTGATGCATCAGGGAGAAGATCGCATGGAGATTCTCTTTCACCTTCACCACTCTTATCCTGATCAGCAATTCCGCCGTCAGGTCAAAAAGGGTGGCCTGGTCTGTTTCATAAAGGCGGCGGAGCACTGCGTCCGGGTCGGGATGATGACTGATATCCATGTAGGCTATCGGACAGACCGCTTCCTCTGCCGGCAGAATATATTGCCTTACATCGCCGGCATCATCCTGACGGAACACCGTGCGGAGGCTTTCGTGCCGTTGTATTTCCCAGTGAAGGGCCTGCTGCAGCGCCGCGAGATCCAGATGCCCTTCCAGGAAAAGCGCATCCGACATGTTGTATGCCGTAGCACTTTCGGCCAACTGGCACAGTGCCCAGAAACGGCGCTGGGAGTAACTTGCGGGGTAGCTTTCCTGCTCCGGCATGCGGGGAATACTAACGTCTTCGTCTGAATGAAAATTATTTTCCAGCAGCAGTGCCAGGCTTCGCACGGTATTATGACTAAACAGTTCCTTCAATGCAATTTGCCGGCCTATCTCCTTCCGGATGCGGCTTTTTAACTGCATGGCCTTCAGGCTGTGTCCTCCGAGTTCGAAGAAGTTATCTTCCATGCTGATATGCTCCCTGCCCAAAATATCTTCCCACATAGCTGCCAGCAGTCGCTCCATCTCATTGGCAGGCGCGATATATCCTGTCGTTTCCTGCATGACTGGCGACAGGGGGTCCGGCAACTGGCTGACATCTGTTTTCCCGTTGCGTGTCAGCGGAAATTCGGCTATCTGCACGAAGAAGGAAGGCACCATATAGCGCGGCAACAACTTTTCCAGTGCGCTTCTCAGCTCCTTCACATTTGTTTCCGCGTCGCCGGTGAAATAAGCTACGAGATACTTGCCGCCATCGCGGTCCTGACGGGCCACCACCTTCACTTTATCTATCTGCTCCTGTTTCAGCAGACAGGCTTCTATCTCTCCCGTTTCAATGCGGTAACCACGGATCTTCACCTGATGGTCCATCCTGCCCAGGTATTCTATTTCACCGTTGGGCAACTGTTTCACCTTGTCGCCGGACCGGTATAAACGCCCGTTGCCGGCAAACGTATCCTGCAAAAAACGTTGCGCTGTCAGCGCTTCCCTGTTGAGGTATCCCCTGGCCACGCCTGCACCGCCTACGTACAATTCACCCGGGACGCCCACCGGCAGTAACTCGCCGTTGGCGTCCAGCACGTAGCAGCTCAGCGTGGGGATAGGTTTCCCGATATTGCTGATGCCCAGCCCGATGGCGGCGGATGTAATTTCCTTGTATGTAACGTGTACGGTTGTTTCAGTAATGCCGTACATATTGATCAGCTTCACCGCCGGCCAGGCGGCGTGAAAGTTCTCCAGTTTTCCCGGGCTCAGCGCCTCACCGCCAAAAACGACATACCGCAATGGCAGCGAAAGGCCGGCAGTATGCAATATCTCGGCTGACAGGTTGTAGAAAGCCGAAGGCGTTTGATTGAGCACTGTCACCTGCTGCTCCGACAACAACTGCAGATAGGCGGCGGCATCCTGCGCCACTACTTTCGGCACCAATATCAGTTTACCGCCAAAGAACAGCGCTCCATACATTTCCCATACGGAGAAATCGAAACTATAGGAATGGAACATTGTCCAGACATCAGTTTCGTTAAAATCAAACAGCGCCGGGTCGGTCATGAACAGCCGCACCACATTGTCATGTTGCACCTGCACGCCTTTCGGCTGACCGGTAGTACCTGACGTATAAATCAGGTAGGCCAGGTTGCCGGGCGACAGCGGCAATGCCGGCCTTGCAGATGGCTGTTCCGCCAGTACGGTATTGCTGTATTGCCATTTATTTCTTTTACCGCCTGGCGCAGACGGCGAAGTTTTATCTACTGTCAGCAACGCATCATAGCGGTACCTGGTGAGTTCATTTTCGACGGTGCGGATTTTACCGGTGATCTCTACGGCTTTCAGCGGGTTCGCCTCTGCAATCAGGTCTTCCAGGAAACCTCTTGCAATGAACAGGTCAGCCGAAAAATCTGTTTTTGTTTGAATACCGGCGTTTTTATTTGCCGCCTTGAACGCCAGCAGATCGGCCACCAGGTCCTCTTTCCGGCCCGCATCCATCACATCGCCAATGAATATCCAGCCAGTGTCCTTCATCAGGGAGGCCGCCTGGCGAAGCACATTTCTCAGGTAGTTGTGGCCATGAAAGTGTTGAATAACACTATTGATGATCACCAGGTCGAAACCGCGTTCGTTAATATTACCGATATCATGTGCTACTACTGTCTGCAGCTGTACGTTGGTCATCCCCCTCTCAGCCAGCATCTGCCGTGTATTGCCGATAATCACGGGCGATAGGTCTGTTCCGTAATAAAAGCCTACTTCAGGCGCCACCTTACACAGTGTCAGTCCCGAGGAACATCCTATTTCCAGCACCCGCATGTTTTTATGCAGCAGCGGTTTAAGTTTAAGGTATGCGTTCATGGAATACTCTTCCATCTCCACAGCGGAAATAGCGCCACCAGTAAAACTGTTCCCCCATCCGCCGCCGGTGATCTGGTCTACCGCGCTCTCCCCTACGTGGTCCCACAGCTCGCGGGCCATCATCACATTTTCCTGCTGTTCTTTCTCCTGGTATACATCGTTGCTGTCGAGGCAGCAATAAGCTTCCAGGTGGCTACAGGCCCACTGTAAACGATTGGCTGTTTCGAGGAATGATTTTTCCGTTATCAGTACCCGCACGCCGGCGTCGCGCAACATAAATTTCAGGCGATCTTCCGGCAGGTCGGGTTCCATCGGGACATACATGCCGCCGGCTTTCAGTATGCCCAATAAGGCTGCAATACAATCCGGCGTTCTGTTCAGGATGACCGCCACGCCATCCTCCCGTTGCAGGGCTGCGGTCCTTATCAGAAAGTGAGCAATCCTGTTGGCATATTCATCCAGTTGCCGGTAGGTCAGCGATTGTTCGCCGAGCGCTACTGCTACGGCGTGGGGGGTGCGGTCTGCCTGTGCTTCAAAAAGACTCACCATCGTTTCGTCCGCCGGGTAGGTGGCTGCGTTCACATTGCCTGTCAGCATTTTCTGTTCAGCGGCATGGAGGTAAGACAGGCGGCACAGCAGTGCATCAGGTGCGTTCACCACCGCCTGCATCATGCCCGTGAAATTATCGGCCATCCGCTCAATGCGGTCGCCGTCGTAAATGTCCGTGTTGTACTCTATCAGAAAAAGCAACTGGTCATCCACCTCGCGGCAGTCGATGCGCAGGTCAAAAAGACTTACCACACGCACGGAGCTGTTGTAAGGGCTTATTGATAGGTCACCTGCAGCAGTCGGCCGTTCCTGCCGGCTGGCATCGTTCATATTCTGTAATGCCAGTACCACGTCAAAAATCGGATGTCTTCCGGGTTCCGCTTTAGTATACACCTCGCTAACCAGTGTGTCAAAAGGATATACCTGATGCTCATAGGCACCCAGCGTGATTTGTTTTACTTTTCTGAGCAGGACACGGTATGTATCTTCTCCGGACAGGCGGGTACGTAATGCCAGCATGTTGACATAAAAACCGATCTGTTCTTCCAGATCGATGTGATCACGGCCGGCCACCGGGCTTCCGATAATAATATCTTCCTGTCCTGTGTAACGGTATAGGAGAGCTTTCAGCAAGGCGGTGAGTCCCATGAACAACGTAGCACCCTCCTGCTGTAACAATTTTTTAAAGACCTGGAGCAGCGACGCATTTATCTCCCGGCTGACCACCGCGCCGTTATAGGTTTTCACCACCGGCCGCTGTCTGTCCGATGCCAAATCCAGCAATGGCAAGGGACCATCAAATTGCTGCAGCCAGTACCGGCGATGGGCTGCCAGTTTTTCACCGCTAAGCTCAGCTCCCTGCCAGACGGCGAAGTCCTTGTATTGTATCCGCAACGGAGCGGACGCCGGGTCTTCCCCGTTGGCAAACGCATGATAGGATGCCATCAGTTCTCCCATCATCACACCGGTGGACCAGCCATCGCTGATAATGTGGTGCAATACGCACACCAGCACATAGCAGCGGGTGTCTATCTGCAACAGATCGGCGGTGAGCAGCGGTCCTTCGGTAAGGGTAAAAAGCCGCCGGGTAATCTCTTCCACCTTTTGCCGGGCGGCTGTTTCCGGCTGCACCCTGTCCCGGAAGTCCCATCTGCTAAGATGAAAACGTTGTGCGCCATCCGCGTATATGCGCTGGCGTAACTCACCGTTCCCGTCTTCGTGGAAAACAGTCCGTAATATTTCGTGCCGGCTGATCAGTTGCCTGAAAGCGGCTTCGAGTGAAGCAATGTCCAGCGCTCCATTAAAATTGCAGATCAGCGGCACGTTGTATGCAACGCTGGCATCATCTGCCTGGCTTACGATCCACAAACGTTTCTGGGCCGCAGAGGCCGGATAGTCGGGTTGCAGTGCTACCGGCATAATGCCGGAAAAGCCGTTTTTGTGCTGCGCGGAGAGATAGTCCACCAGGTCTTTTTTCTTCGCCCGTATCTCCTGAATCAGCGCAGTGTCAATATGTTCCGACAGGTACTTTACGGAGATATCACCATTGTCCAGGCTCAGGTGTATATTTTCCTTTTTCAGTTTTACCAGGAATTCTTTCATAGCAGGAGTTAAATTTTAATTTCTTTAAATGCACCGGCACTTTCATCAGGGGTATTCCGTAGCCATGTTTCCTGATGAATATAGGCAGCCAGCGTGCTCAGTACCGGCATTTCAAACAACTGCCCCAACTCCATCTCCACGTCAAACTCTTTATGTATGCGGGATACGACCTGCATGGCTTTCAGCGAATGGCCGCCGATTTCGAAGAAACTGTCTGTTGCGCTGACACGCTCCTGGCCCAGTACTTCTTCCCATATCACCGCCAGTTTTTCTTCCGTATCGCCTGTGGGCGCCACATATTCGCGCCGCCCTGCCAGGCTTGCTTCCAGGAAGACAGGGAGCTGCTTATGGTCCACCTTTCCGTGTACGGTCAACGGCATACGTTCCAGTTGCGCATAGACCGCAGGAAGCATATAGTCGGGCAGTCGCCCTGTCAGAAAGCCTCGCAGCACATCAGTGGGAAGGTTTTCTTCCGCCACGTAAAAAGCAGCGAGGTATGCGCCGCCGTCCTTCTCCGGCATCGCCAGCACCGTGGCGGCGGTTACACCGGGATGGTCAAGCAGCACCGTTTCAATCTCATCAAGTTCGATCCGATAGCCCCGTATCTTCACCTGCCTGTCTTTTCTTCCGGTATATAGCAGATTGCCGTCCGGCAGCCATCTGCCGGTGTCTCCCGTGCGGTACATCCGCTGTCCCTGCACCCACGGATGGGGCATGAACTTTTCGGCCGTCAATGCGCTGTTATTGAGGTATCCCTTCGCCACCCCTGCTCCCGCGATGTAGATCTCACCGGACATTCCCGGCGGCACCAGCCGCTTATCCTCGTTCATAATCAGTATCTCCGTATGGGCGACCGGTTTACCGACCGAAATATCTATGTCTTCAGCGGTGATTTTTTTAACGGTGCAGCCGACTGTTGTTTCCGTAGGGCCGTACTCGTTATATATCTTCATGCCGGGATTCATGCGGAGCAATATGTCCACATGCTCAGGCATCAGTTGCTCCCCACCGCAGATTACGGTACTGACGGCAGTAGTATCAATGGCAAGCGTTCCCGCCAATGCAACATGCGATGGCGTCAGTTTTAGCGTATCGATATCCGGCGCGGTAAAACACTCCTGTATCAGCGCCGGCATCTGGTCACCGGTGGCCAGGTATAATGTCCGGCCTCTTGTCAGCGCGGTATAGATGGCCGTCACGGTCAGGTCAAACGCGATAGAAGTACACAGGCCCCAGTTGCCGGCGCCGGCGTCCTGCCAGTAATAATCATTGGCCCATGAAACATAATTGTGCAGGTTATGGTGGCTTACCAGGCATCCTTTCGGTTTGCCGGTGCTGCCGGAAGTATATATCACATAGGCGGTATCATCCGGCGCCACATCCGGCAGCAGGCTTGCATCGGCGTCGGGAAGGCCTTCCAGCTGTATGTCCAGCGCAAAAACGCCGCCGGTGAACGCCGCCGGTATGTCGGCCAACAGCATGCTGGTCGTCAGGATCACCTTCACCGCCGCGTCGCTGCAGATATGGGCGATGCGTTCTGCCGGATACGCCGGATCAATCGGGACGTAAGCCGCACCGGATTTGAGTATTGCCAATAATGCAATCACCATTTCTGCGGAGCGGTCTGTCATCACCGCCAGCAGGTCTCCCGGCGCCACCGGCTGTTGCAGCAGCCAGGCCGCCAATGCGGTAGCCTGTCTTTCCATTTCTCCATAGCTCCAGTTACGGCCATCACAGCGGAGCGCGATCGCATCCGGCATTAGCTGTGCCTGCCGGGCGATCAACCGGGATACCGGCGTCCATGCCGCAGCCGTGGCCACAGGCCTTACAGGGTTCAGTAATGCCTGTTCCGCCGGCAGCAACATGTTGATATCGTTCACTGTTCTCACGCCCGACAGGAACTGTTCAGACACCATCATCAACCTGTCGAGGAATCCGTTCGCCCTGAAGTAAGCTTTGTTATAGTTGAGGATGAGCGTTTGACCTGCAGCGGTGTTCCGGATCGAGAATTGCACCTCGTCTTTCGCAAAATAAGCCAGCACTTTTACCAGCTTGTCACTCCCCTCCTTAATGGTATAAAGGGTCTGATAGTTGTAGTAGAACTTCAACCCGGAGGTGCTGATCAGCCTGTTGAGCTGAAACACAGTGATAAACTGACGGCCGGCAATCTCCTTTTTCTGGTGCCGCAGGTACAACAGGTATTCTTCCACGCTGCCGGCGAAAGCACTGGCATCGTATACCAGCGGCAATATAGCGGTGAAGCAACCGAACGTTTCTTTGGTGAGCGCGTCCCGCCCATGTGTAATATCATTGATAATAAATTGGCCCTGCGGCACCGCATAGAGGCGTACCATCAGGGAATACAACGCTCTGAAATACAGGGCTTCGGAAATATGATGTTCCACACAGAAGCGGCTGATCCCGGCCATATGCTCCGCCGGCAGTACCAGCGTTTCTTCCATGCTCTCTTCCGGCACTTCATCATACACATTGACCGGCGCCGGCTCTACATCGCGCAGCTTGTGTTTCCAGTATTCCGTGATAGCAGTGGTATCAAACTGCCTGGGATTATTGGCAACATAATCGTGGTACTGGTACTGATTAAAAAGTTCCGCTGGTATCTCCTCCCTGCTTTTACCATACACTTTCTCAAACATCCTGAAGAACAATACCGAAGAGGTCACGTCTGAGATCAGGTGGTGAATACTGATAAGATTGACATAACAATGATCATTGATTTTTACCAGGAAATATTTCACCAGCTCCTTATCCAGTCCATGGTCCAGCGTCACATACGCTCCGAGCCTGTCTTTAAGGTCTTCCTCCCGCAGCTGCAGCGCGGAAAGGTCTATCTCCTCCGTATTGAGCGTGAAACGTTTCCGGAGCCCCTGATATACTTCTCCTTCCTGTTCCGCGAGGTGGGTAGTCAGGATGGGATATATTTCATTGACAACCCCGATGGCTTCCTTCCACAAGCGGGCATCGAGATACTCCTCCACGGCATAAAAGATCACCCTGTGCGCCGTTTCCCTGGGCAGTATTTTGCAGTTCAGGTAAAAATCCTCCTGCCTTGCAGACAGTGGGTATAACAGGGATATATCGTCTATCGACGCTTCCATCAACGCAAACAGTTCGGGATCATGTCCGTCGCTTAACTGGTAGGCGCCGATGGGTTGTTGCGGAGCGGCAATGATTTCAGCGATCAGCCTGCGAAGCCAGGCGGCCCAGAGGTTTATTTTTCCGGCGGTAAACAGGTCTGTTTTAAATTCGAAAGTGACATACCAGTCTTCGGGATTCTGCGTGATATACAGCATCAGATCGGCCTTGGAGGTATCTGCCCCGTTAAACACCGGTGAGATGTTCACGCCTTCCATTCCCTGTTTGGGCTGACGGGTCTCGAAAGAAGAGAAATTGTCTATCTGGAAATATACATTGCCGATATTCCTGCTTTGCTGCACTTTTTCCAGGTCGTTGAGCAAGCGTTCAAAAGGATAGTAGTTATAGTGTACAACATCGAGATACCGCTTCATTACTTCAGACAGGAAGTCAGCGAACGGTTTATCTCCGTCCGGGAAATTGCGGATACCGAATGTTTTCACGAACACGCCCAGTATATTTTCCAGGTCTGTATGCTCGCGGCCGGCGCTGGCGCATAGTACGGTGATGTCTTCCTCTTTGCTGATCCTGGAGAGAAAAACATTAAAAACACAGAGCATCAGCGGATAGAGCGTCACGTTGTATTTTCTTGCCAGCGATTCCAGTCCCTGCTTCAAATGTGTATCCAGCCTAAAGGTATGACTGGCTCCTTTAAAGTTACGGGAAGCAGAAACAGACTTGCCGCCATGCAGGCTGACGGGTTTGATACCTCCTTCAAAATGCCGCAGCCAGAAAGCGCTGGCTTCTGCCAGGCGGCTGCTTTCCAGCTGCTTTTTTTCCCAGCAGGCATAGTCTTTATATTGCAACCGCAAGGGAGGCAACGGACTTTGTTGTTTCAGCCTGCAGGCGTTATACAGCACCGCAGTTTCTTCCATCAGCAGGTTCAGCGACCACCCATCGCATACCAGGTGGTGAATGGTGAACATCAGTATAAACCGCTGATCTTCCAGGTGCAGCAGCCTGACGCTGACGAGCGGGCCTTTAACAAGGTCAAATGATTTACTGACTTCCTGCTTTTTGATGAGATCGACTGCCTTTTCCTGTTCCGGTTCCGCTCTCAGGTCAGCATATATGGCGCCAAGCCATCCCGGTGTTGCCGGATGGATTTTCTGCATGGGCGTACCGCCTGTTTCCAGGAAAGTAGTCCGCAGGCTTTCGTGCCGTACGACCAGCAGGTCCAGGCACGATTCAAAAGCACGGATATCGAGGTCGCCATCAAACTGCAGGACACTGGAAATATTATAAGCTACCTTTCTCTCTTCGAACTGGGACAGCATCCAGATGCTTCTTTGCGCAAAAGAGAGATCATAGGCGGCTGCGGGAGGCGTCGGCACGATGTCTTCCTGTTCACTGCGGGAGGAACCTGCGATCCACGCTGCCAGGGACTGCAGCACCGGGTGCTCAAAAAAGTGCTTTAGTCCTATCTGTACTTTCATGCCGCGATGCACCCTTGATATCACCTGCATGGCTGCCAGCGAATGCCCGCCCAGCTCAAAGAAATTATCCAGCATGCCGATATCTTCTCTTCCCAGCACTTCCTCCCATATTTTGGCCAGTTGTTTTTCTGCTGTTGTCTGCGGCGCAATATAATTGTCTTTACCGGACAGCCCTGTTTTTACCGGGTCCGGCAGTGCTTTTCTATCGGTTTTACCGTTGGCTGTCAGCGGAAATGCCTCCAGCTGTACAAACCAGGCAGGCACCATATATTCCGGCAATATACCTGACAGGTATTGTTTCAGTATTCTTCCGTCCAGCGTCTCTTCTGCCGTGATATAAGCCACCAGCGCGTGACTGTTGCCTCCCGGTTCCGGTTGGGCTATCACCAGCGCCGACTTTACTTTCTCATGCCGCAAAAGGGCCGTCTCCACTTCCCCGGTTTCGATACGATAACCGCGGACCTTCACCTGGTGATCTTTCCGTCCGATATATTCAATGTTGCCGTCCGGCAGCCAGCGGCCTATATCACCGGAGCGATACAACAACCCGCCGGGGCTGAACGGGTCGGGTATGAATTTTTCCTGCGTCAGCACGGGGTTGTTCATATAGCCCCTGGCCAGCCCGGCGCCACAAACACAAAGCTCTCCCGGTACACCTACCGGCATCAGCTGCTGCCGCGCATCCAGGATATAAACGCCCACAGTGGGGATAGGGACGCCGATATTGCTGGCCGGCATACTTGTTTCGGCAATCGTTATTTCCTTATAGGTGGTGTGTACCGTCGTTTCTGTGATCCCGTACATGTTGATCAGTTTCACGCCGGGATACGCATGCTTCCAGGCGGCCAATCGTGCCGGCTGCAGCGCTTCACCTCCAAAGATCACGCAACGCAGCGCTTTGATCTCATAATCATCTTCCAGGGCCACGTGCATCAGCTGATAGAAAGCCGAAGGCGTCTGATTTAAAATGGTAACGCCTTTTTTCCTTATCAGCTGCCAGCAGCGGTAGCTATCCCGCGCAATCTCTGTCGGCACTACGATCAACCGCCCACCATAGAACAGGGCGCCGTACATCTCCCATACCGAAAAGTCAAAATTGTAGGAATGCAACATGGTCCATACATCGTTCTCCGTAAAGGCAAACAGGCTTTCTTCATGAAAGAACAGCCGCACCACGTTCCGATGGGTGATCATTACCCCTTTGGGCTGCCCGGTAGTGCCGGAGGTATAAATAACATAAGCCAGGCCGGATGCTGCTGCCACCGCCGGCGGATTGACATCCGGGTAAGCGTCGAAGCCGATGGCAGTAATATCGATGCATTCCGCCGGCGTTGCGCAGGTATGTCCGTCAGACAGCACCAGGCTTATTTTCGCGTCGTCAATGATGTACTGTTGCCTTTCTCCGGGAAATGACGGGTCTATGGGAACATACGCCCCTCCTGCTTTCAGGATGCCCAGGATGGCGACGATCGTATGGGCCGTTTTGTTCATCAGCAATCCTACCGCCACCTCGCCACCGATGCCTTTTTCTTTCTGCAGGAAGTGCGCAAGCCGGTTGGCCCTTGCATTCAGCGCTTCGTAGGTCAGCAGCAGCTCCCCGTCGTCCACAGCAATGCGCGCCGGCGTTTGGACTGCCTGCTTTTCAAAAAGAGATACAATCGTTTCCCTTTCCGGGTACCTGACATGTGTTTTGTTCAGCGATACCCGCAGCGCTTCTTTTTCATCCGGCAGCAGGTAATCCAGCAGGGCCACCTCCGCAGCCGGTTGCGCTATCGCCGCTGCCAACAATTGTTCCAGGTGGCGGCACAATACATCGATATTGCGCCGGCTGAAAATATCCGTATTGTAGGTTAATGACAGCGAAACATTGTCTCCCGCCATCGTGAAATTAAACAGCAGGTCATATTCACTGATATCGCCTTCTGCTTTCTCCATCGCTTTTACCTGTAAGCCATCCAGCGATGTAATGTCCTCGCCGGCGCCTGCCTGTTCATTGATCTGTGACACGACCAGTACATCGAAGAGCAGCGACCGGCTCATATCTCTGTCCAACGGCAGCTTGTCCAGCAGCATATCCAGCGGATACAGCTGATGATCGTAGGCGGCGGTGAGCACCTGCCGCTGCCGGCGTATCAGCTCTCTGAACGTGTCCGAGCCGCTGAAGCGGGTCCTAAGCGCCAGCGTATTCAGGTACAACCCTATCTGGTTCTCCAGTTCCGTAAAATCCCTGCCGGCTACCGGCAGGCCCATAATAATATCTTCCTGACCGGTATACCGGTGAAAAAGCGCGTTGATGCCTGCCAGAAGGCCTGTAAACAGGGTGGCGCCTTCTTCCCGGCACAATTTGTTTAATCCTGCTGTGAGCGACGGTGAAAAGTGTATGAACACGCTGGCGCCGTTGCTGGTTTTAACAGCAGGCCGTATGTTATCTGCCGGCAGGTCCAACACCGGCAGGTCTCCGGACAACTGCGTCAGCCAATAGGTTTCCGCTTTTTTCAGATCGTTTTGCAGCTGTGTTTCCAGCCACGCTGTATAGTCTTTGTACTGGAAAGCCAGTTGCGGCAGATGGGGCTGCTGCCCTTGCCTGAAAAGATTATAGGCGATGATCACCTCTTTGGCCAGCACTTCCATAGACCATCCATCGCTGATGATATGAAACATGGAGTAGAAAAACGCATGAAGCCCGTCGTGTACCTTCACCAGTTTTACCCGTAGCGGCGGCGACTTCCGTAAATCAAACGGTGTGTTCTGCTCTTTCTCCGCCATAGTTCTCAGTATCTCCTGTGGAGCAGACCTGGCGCTGATATCTATGTATTCCATTACCGCCGGTATTTCTTCCGGCGCCAGGATATGTTGCCGCACTTCGCCGTCTTCCTGCTCTCTGAAGCAGGTGCGAAGGCTTTCATGACGACTGATCACGTAGCGTAACGCCTGTTCCAGCACCGGCGCCTCAAGAGGACCTTCCAACACCAGGGAGCGGCACATGTTGTACACCAATCCTCCTTCCCCTGATTGATTCAACGCCCAGAAACGTTTCTGGGCACGGCTCATGGGATAATGCCCCTGGGGAGCTGCCACAGGGATGTTCAACGCCTGGGAGGAGGCTTCCGCCATTTTGAAAAATGCGATAATCGCCTCCTTTTGTTCGCGGATCTGCTGCTTCAGTTCTTCTGTCAGCACATTACTTCCCTTCGGAGCCGCTACTTTGAGATTGCCCTCTATTACTTCCAGCGTTATTTGCTGTTCTTTTAATGCGATAATAAAATCCGCTATTCTCATAAGATTATTTCTTCTTTTTCAATGTGCTGTACATCGGCCGTCTGTATGGCATTGACTTTTTCTATATCGTCAATCAGCAGGGCCAGTTCCTTGATAGTCTGGGCGTTGAAAATATCAGCGATGCCGATTTTTATGGCGAAGCGGCTCCTGATCATATTCAGCAGCTTCATGCCGCTCAGGCTTTGTCCGCCGAGGGTAAAAAAGTTGTCCGTCACGCTGACAGGGCTGATTTCCAGTACTGTCTCCCAGATAGCCTGTAGTTTTTCTTCCGTGGGCGTAGCGGGGCCTACATATTCATTTGCCACCGGTGTTTGCGTTAGCAGCCGTTCTTTTACCCGCTTCCTGTCTGTTTTACCATTGGGCGTCAGCGGTAGTTCAGGCAACGTAACGAACCGCCAGGGTATCATGTACGGGGGCAGCTGCTTTCCCAACAACGCCCGGAGCTGTCCGGTATCCGGCGCGTTGTCGGCTACCAGGCAGGCCACAAGACCCGCATCTCCCCTTGGTGAATTTTCTACCAGCACCACCGCTTCGCGGATACCGGGAATGCCCGTCAGCACGGCTTCAATTTCTCCGGGCTCTATGCGGTGGCCGCGTACTTTCACCTGGTCATCCAGGCGGCCCAGGCATTCCAGGCGGCCGTCAGGCAGCCACCGCGCCAGGTCGCCTGTCCGGTACAAACGCCCGCCCGCCACAAACGGGTCCGCCACGAACCGTTCGGCTGTCAGCTCCTCCCGGTGCAGGTAACCGGGGGTCACCCCTTCGCCGCCGATGTACAGCTCTCCCGCTACGCCAACGGGCAACAGCTGCCTGTGGCTGTTGAGCACATACACCCGCGTATTCAGCACCGGCCGGCCGATGCTCACCTGCCCGTCCAGCGACTCCGGCGGGCACACACACGACCAGATCGTCGTCTCCGTAGGCCCGTACATGTTATATACAGACATCGTGTAACGGCTGCGCAGCTGCGCCAGCAAAGACGCCGGCAACGCCTCCCCGCCCAGCAGCAGCGCCCGCAGCGAGCCCAGTACTTTCGCTGAACTGCCTTCTTCTTCGAGTAAACGCAGCAGCGACGGCGTGGACTGCATCATCGTGATCGG
>NZ_FUWZ01000007.1 GCF_900167135.1 Chitinophaga eiseniae
TGGTTAGGCCGCCGTTTGCCCGACTACATGCTTCCGGCAGGTTTTGTACGCCTGGAAGCGCTGCCCCTTACCGCCAACGGTAAGATAGACAGGAAGAAGCTGCCCGGTGTAGAAGCCGGCAGGCAGCCCGGTAGCGTTTATACTGTCCCCGAAAATGAAATGCAGCAGCTGTTGCTGGAGGTGTGGCAGCAGGTACTTGGGCTAAATACCATCGGCATTCACGATAATTTCTTCAGTATAGGCGGCAATTCTATTTCCATGATCGAAATTATTGCTAAGGCCCGTCAACAGCAGGTAGAGATTACTGTTCGCCAGGTGTTTGAATACCCCACTATCGCCATGCTTGCGCAGGCGGCTAAACGAAAAGAAAACACAGCGGCCGGGCAGGAAGCGGTTACCGGCGCTATGCCGCTGCTTCCCATACAACGGTGGTATTTTGAGCACCAGCAGCAGGACGTGCATCACTTCAACTATGCGGTAATGCTGACGGCGCCGGAAGAACTTACCAGCCGGCGTTTTTTTGCATTGACAGCTGCGTTGGTTGATAAACATGATGCGTTAAGACTTCGCTTCCCGCATTGGGAGGAAGGTACTGCATGGCATGAACCTTTTTCCGAAAAGCTGCTGCATTCAATTGCCACCGTGGAGGATTATTGCGATTTCGTTCCTGTCGAACGCACAGCGCTGGTAAATACACATGCCGCAGGGGTACAGGAAAGCCTTTCCATTGCCGATGGTCCGCTATGCAGGCTGGTATGGTATAACTATGGTGCGGGCAGCCCGGGGCGTTTGCTGCTGGTAGCCCATCATCTGCTGGTAGACGGGATCTCCTGGCGCCTGCTTATCGATGACCTGAACCGCTTGCTGGCACAGGCGTCGGGTGACCAAACGTTTATCCCCGGCGGCAAGTCAGATTCGTACAAGCGCTGGGCAGAACAGCTGCAGGCATATGCAACCGGCGAACGCCTGTTGATGGAGCGTAGCTACTGGCATGCGGTACTGAACGATGCCGTTGATCCTTTCCCCGCCGGCTCCGGTACGGCTGATCGTAGCATTGCCAACCAGCGGCAGCTGGTGGTCGGGCTGGATCAGGCTGAAACACGCAACCTGGTATACCATTGTGCTAAAGCATATAACACCCATATTAATGATTTGCTGTTAACAGCGCTGATGACAGCCATTTGTCGCTGGGGCAACATCAGCAGCTTCCTGGTGCACCTGGAAGGTCATGGCAGAGAAGATATTTTTGAAGGAACGGATGTAAGCCAGACAGTAGGTTGGTTTACGAGTATCTACCCGGTACTCCTGAACAAAGGACAAATAAACCTTGAAACTCCTCATGGTATAGGTACCGCGCTCAGGTCGGTCAAGGAGAATTTAAGGGCAGTGCCGGCAAACGGGCTTGGCTACGGCGTATTGCGATATCTCGCTCAAGACGCAGATATAGCTGCCTGTGAACGCAGGCGTCCTGCCGCTGTGTTGTTTAATTACCTGGGTGATTTTACGCAGGCCCGTAACCAGGCGGCTGTTGCTATGAGCGAAAGCGCAGGTAACACCATATCCGGCAGGCAGCATGCGCTGTATTCCCTCGAATTTAACGGTGCAATAATAGATAACTGCCTCAGGTTTGCGATCTCCTATTTGGAAGGGGAGTACCCTGTGGAGGATACCACCCGGTTGGCCGGATGTTTCAGGCAGGCATTGCAGGAAGTGATATCGCACTGTATGGCGGTGAAAAGAACGCATTTTACTCCTTCTGACTTCCCGCTGGCAGCACTTGGCCAGGAAAAGATCGACGAACTGGAAGAAAGCTTCCCGGAAATGCAGGAGGTATATCCTGCCACCTCCATGCAGAAAGCCATGTTTTTTCACTCCCTGGTGGCGGACGATGAAGGCGCCTATGTCGTACAGCAGCATGGGCGTTTGAAGAACATTGATCCTGCGCTTTTCAAATTATCCTGGAGCCGCCTGGTCGAAAGGCATTCCATGCTCCGTACCGCATTTGTACTATGCGAAAAAAACGGCTTGCTCCAGGTGGTAAGCGGACGCACAGAGGTACAGGCCAGTTACATCAATTGTCGTGATCTCAGCGGGGCTGCCTGGGAAGCGCAGCTGGCGGCCTGCATGGAGGCAGATGCGCAGACGCCTTTCGATTTCGAAAAGGCGCCCTTGTTCCGGTACACTATTCTGCAACGGGATGAACAGGACTTTCATATCCTGCTGACTTTGCACCATATCATCCTGGATGGATGGAGCATGCCCGTTTTATTTGCAGAATTGAATGAAGTATACCAGGCCCTCAGCCGGCAGCAGCCTGTAATGCTGCCCCCGGTGCCCAGCTACGGGAAATATGTAGATTGGTTGCTGACCCGCAGCCAGGCAAAGGCATTGGAGTTTTGGAAAAATCAAGGCCTTTATGCAGGACAGGTTAGCCGGCTCGCCCTGCAGGAAGGTGCCGCCTCCGGCATACAGGAGGAAGGCTACCGTGAATGGCATACCGTTTTTACTACTGCCGAAAGTTCCCTGCTAAAAAATGCCGCGGCAAAATACGAAGTAACCCTGCACACCCTGCTGGTAGCGGCATGGGCGCGCTTGTTAAGCGATTATACCCATGCCGGCGAAGTGATGTTTGGTATGACGATCTCCGGTCGGAGTGAGGCATTTGAAGGCATAAGCGCCATGGTGGGGCTGTTCATTAACACCATCCCCGTAAAGGTAGCCTGCCCGGTTGACGAGCCGCTGCAGGAATGGCTACTGGCCCTGCACCGGCAGCAAATGGAGTATAACCAGTACGGCGCCGTTGGTTTGAGCGATATCCGCCGTTTGAACGGCATCAACCAGGACGTGCCCCTGTTCGAAAGTTTACTGGTGCATCAGAATTATCCCGGCCTGAATAGCCGGAAGAAAGAAGACAACGCTCCTGCATTTGAATTCAGTAATGCCGGCTTCAGAGATAATAATAACAGCCCGCTTACCATCATGGTCTTTTCCGGTCAGCCACTGTCGTTTTTGATCAATTATAAAACAGAGATGTTTGAGCACGGATTTATTGAGAACATAGCAGCAGACTACAGAAAATATCTTATTGATATTGCACGCGGTGAAGAAGTAACAATTAATAATCTTAAAACAACATGGTAAAACCACAGGTATTTGTCCTTCATTTTTCAGGTGGTAATATGTACTCTCTGCAGCACCTGTTTAGCTGTCTGAAAGACCATTATAGCGTTGAGCTGCTGGAACTGCCCGGTCGTGGTAAAAGAATAAGGGAGCCCCTCTTGTGTACCAGGGAGGAGGCTGTGGCCGACCTGCTCCGGCAGATCAGGGAGCGCAGGCAGAGCGTCCCCTATGTGCTTTACGGTCATAGTATGGGCGCTGAGCTGGGCTTCCTTGTCAACATGCAGCTGGAGCAGGCCGGCGATCCGCCGGTATGTTTCATTCCAACTGGCAATGCCGGCCCCAATGTGCATAAACGGGAAAAACTGGCAGGTCTGGACCGTGATGAATTTTTTTTCAAGCTAAGGGAAATGGGTGGAATACCCGGCGATCTGCTGGAGAATGAAGAACTGATGGATTTCTTCGAGCCTATACTCCGGGCCGATTTTAAGTTGCTGGAAGACGCAGAGGATATAGTGGTAGCGTATAAAACCAATACACCTGTATTTGCAGTAATGGGAAACAGGGAAAAATACGCAGCGGAAATAGAGAACTGGAAAAACTATACGCTGGGCGCTTTCGAGGCCAGGGTGGTGGAAGGCGATCATTTTTTTATTTACCAGCATGCAGACATGCTCATGCAGCTTATCCGCGCCAACCTGTGCGCACCGGTTGCCTAGCGGCAGTCTCCTGGTAACAACACGTTCAAAAATTTAAAAGAAGGTAATGTTCAGAATATCTATACGTAATTTCTTTTACCTGATGTTGTTCTGTATTCCTAATACCCTGCTGTCTGTAGGAATATTGGTGATCATGAACAACATCGTTTCAGGAAAGGCGCTGATGATCACTGCTCACCAGGATATCACGTTCTTTTCCCTGATTGCCGTGTCTTTTGTGCTCAATGTAATTGTGCAGAAAAAGATTACCTCGTTCTCCAACAAGCTGATTTATGAGAACGAGCTTAGGATAATGGAGAAGTTCCAGGAAGCCGGCCTGCATCAGCTGGAAAGGATAGGCTCCCAGCGTATTTACGGGGCCATTGAAGATATGAGGATGCTGGTATTGCTGCCGGGTATGATATCCACCGCTATTACACTGGTGCTGACCCTTCTTATCTGTATCGTTTATTTCTTCGTGGTGTCGGCTCCCTCTGCTCTTTTCGTAATAGGGCTTATAGCAGGCATCATCGGTATCTACTTTGCTGTGAACAAAAAAATAGCGGGCAAGGTACATCTGTTAAGACAGTTGAATGACAACTATTTCAATCTGGTAGACGATATCCTGAAAGGCTTTAAGGAGCTGAAGCTAAGCCGTACCAGGCGGGCCAACCTTCACGAAAAATACCTGAAGCCCAACCGTGCCGATGTCAGGAATACGGAAAATTATGTCGCCAACTATTTATCTGTCATTAACCTGATCAGCCAGTACGGACTTTACGTTATAATAGGGGTGGTCATCTTTATATTGCCCCGCCTGGACCTGCTCAGCGCATCAGAGATCAGCGCTTTTGTTGTGGTCCTGCTTTTTGTCCGTGGGCCTATCAATGCCCTGACCAGCATGCAGACCTTTTTTACAAAGGCATTTGCTGCCAACAAACGCATCGTTGCCTTCTTAAAGGAGATGGATGCTCTCCCCGGGGAAGGTGAAGTGCCAGGAGCTGCCGGTCGTGCAGAAGTGCTCAGAGAATTAAGATTCGAAAATATCAGCTATAAATACCCCGGCGCGCCGACGGACGCCGCGTACGCCCTGCAGCAGCTGAATCTTACCGTTAGCGGTGGAGAGGTGATTTTTATAGTTGGCGGCAATGGCTCCGGTAAAAGCACCTTTGTAAACATATTGTCCGGCATATATACACCGCTGGAAGGACGTGTACTGCTGAACGGAAAACCCATCCTGGACGATCTGCAGCATTATCGGGACCATATTGCTGCTGTATTTTCCGATCATCACCTGTTTTCCGCGAACTACGAGGACTATTCACTGAAGAACAACGAAGCGTACATTGCCCTGCTGGGAACCATGGAACTGAATACTATCGTAAAGGATGACGATGAGGAATCTGCCCGCAGGAAGTTCTCCAAAGGGCAGAGCAAACGCATGGCGTTGATTTATGCCATGCTGGAAAAACGCCCTTTGCTGGTGCTGGATGAATGGGCCGCCGACCAGGATCCCCACTTCAGAAAGTATTTTTATGAACAACTGTTGCCAAAATTCAGGAAACAAGGCAAAACGATCGTTGCTGTTACGCATGACGATGCCTACTTTAAACATGCGGATCGAATCATAAAATTTGAGTACGGAAATATCGTAAAGGACATACAACCCGATAATAGCGTCCTGGAATTACGACAATTATAAAAATATCAACAAATACTATTTACTATGCCAGGATCTGCCAAATTAGCTGCTTTATTTTTTGCTATTGCCATCGCAGTCGCTATATATTTTATTGGCCGGGAGCTGGTTCCTCCGGAGGTAGTGCCGGCAAATGCCAGACCTGCTGCGTTTTCTGCAGCAAGGGCTTTCCCTTACCTTGAAGCTGTTGCCAGGGAACCCCATAGTAGCGGAGAGCCTGCTCATGCCAGGGTACGCGCCTATATTACCGGCTTTTGCGAAGAGCATGGATTGGAAACCCGGGTGCAAACAGCCGTCGGGTTCAACAGGAGAGATTACCGCCTCGTCGCCGGCGAAGCGCATAATATTATAGCGAGGCTGAAAGGCGGCACGCCCGGTAAAGCTGTGCTGGTAGCAGCTCATTACGATTCACAGCCTAATACGCCGGGCGCGGGAGACAATGGATGTGCAGTGGCTTCTATGATGGAAACGATTGACCTTCTGGCAAAAGGCCCCGCCTTGAGGAATGATGTAATTTTCCTGTTCACGGATCTTGAAGAGCCCGGGCAATTAGGGGCAGAGGCTTTTGTTAATAACTACCCCGGTATTGATAGCATCGGTATCGTCCTGAACTTTGATGCAAGAGGTAATGCGGGCATGAATTATATCTTTGAGACCTCAGGCGCCAACAGCTGGATCATGAAAGGACTGGCTGCCGCGGTCCCCGGGGCGCTTGGTAATTCCCTGGCCTGTGAAGTGTATAAGCATATGCCGAACGCTTCTGACTTTACAGTGTTTAAAAATAAAGGTATACCGGGGTGGAATACTGCGTTCATAGAAGGTTACAGCAATTACCACAGTATGACCGATACTCCCGGTAATCTGGATATGCGTACCCTTCAGCATCAGGGAGACCTGATGTTGGCGGCTGTCCGTTACTTTGCTGATCTGGACATTACCCATGCTCCCGATGCCGATGCGGTATTTTTTAATCCCTCCGGCAGCTGGCTGTTGGTGTATAGTTACACGATGGACAACATACTGATTGCCGTCACCATGCTGCTGTTCGCGGCCCTGTTGACCGCAGCTTTCCTCCGGCAGGGGCTCACCGTAAAATGGTTGTTGCTGGGCGCGGCATGGTTCCTGTTAACTATACTGGTCTTCTCCGGCCTGATCTGGCTGCTCAGTAAATGGCTGTTTGCAGCTTATCCGCAGTACCTGAACTTCAGCGTCGGTAATACCTACAATGCCAAATATTATTTGTTATCGCTGATAGGAGCGGGATTGCTGGTGTTCGTCATCATGTATAACCTCATAGCCCGTCGTTGGCGCAGTACTGGCCTGTTTGCAGGCGCAATGCTGGTGCTGCTTGTTATGATGCTTGCGGCGAAGTTTTATATTCCCTCTGGTGCCTATATGCTCTATATTCCGCTGATACCGGTGTTGTCTGTTACCGCCTGGATATACTGGTTTGATATACGGTTTGAGCGCCGGCCTTACTTATACGCCGCCGCGCTGGTGTTGCAGTGGTGGCTTCCTTTGACATTATGGGGCGTTTTCGCTTACCTGTTGTATGTGGTGTTTAGCCTGTCGTTTCCCTTTGCAGCAGCGGTTTTTATTAGTCTGTTCATTCCATTGCTCATTCTGGTCAAGCCCGTGCTGGATGCGCTCAGTCACCGCTTGCTGGCAGTACTGGCCATATGCCTGCTGCTGGCCGGCGGGATAATGGCCCATATTTATGCTGCTAACACGACGCAGCGCCCTGCGGCTACCCAGTTGATGTACGGCGTCAATACAGACGCGAAAGAGGCTGTATGGGTCTCCACGCTCCGGTATAAAGATGACTGGTTGAGTAGATATATTCCTGCAGCCGCGAAAAGTCCCTTTAACGAGTTTTACCAGGATTTTGATTACTACGTGTGGAAGAACAAGGCTCCTTATACGGCGCAGCAGGCCGCTTCGGTGAACGTTATACAGGATACGCTCGTGAATGGAGACCGGCAGCTGAAGCTGTTGATCGTACCCGGCGAAGGTACCAACTCGCTGGAGCTATTGCTCACTGATAAGATAACGGCAGCCAGCGTGGCCGCCCGGAATATCGCGCATGATCCGCGTACCAGGTTGGGAAGGATATCCTTCTTTGCGCCTCCCCGCGAAGGGCTGCAACTGGAGTGCAGGGTGAAAGGGAAGGACCCTGCCAGGCTACTGCTGATAGAAAGCAGGAGAGGGTTGCCCCCTCACCTGCTGGAGAACAGGTTGCCGGAGAACATGATTTTTGGTCCGGATTATATGAGCAACTGTCTGCAGGTAAAACAAACCTTAATCTTGTAGTCTTGTATTTTGGTATTATGGTAATATTTGTTATTTTAACAACTTTCTTCAAAATGCTATTAATCTGTCGAATGAACCCTCATTGCCATTTGTTTAGAAAGGCCCGTCTTTGTAGGAACGCAGCCCCATTACTGAAGTCCTTTTCATTTATTGCGATGCTGCTGATTTGTAGTGTACGTTTGTTGGCCCAGGAAGGCACTGTGTCCGGATCGGTAAGGGGTCCTCAGCAAGCTGGATTGCCCTTTGCTACCGTTAATCTGCGGTCGGCGGCAGACAGTAACCAGGTGAAAGGCGGTTTCTCCGGGGAGAACGGCGTTTTTAATATGAAGAACATTCCGTATGGTCGTTATTTCCTGACAATCACCAATATTGGTTATGCCCCGGTGTCTACGCCTGTATTTGAGTTGGCCGAAGGAAAAGGGACGTATGATGCAGGTATTATTACCCTTATTCACACTGCCACTACGCTGAAAGGGCTTGAGGTAAAAGCCGGTAAGCGCGTGCTGGAGAAAAAGGCCGACCGCTTCGTGATGAACGTGGCTGCCAGCACCTATCAGGCCAACGATCTTTTGAGCATATTCAAGGCCCTGCCTTTTATGGACGTAGAACGGGAAACCGTGACCATAAACGGGAAATCGAACCTGTTGGTATTGGTCGATAATGTGCCCAGGCCCAAAGAATCGCTGGATGCCATTTTTGCATCCATGATAGGCCAGGACATCGAAAAAATAGAATTTATTACCAACCCCTCTGCACAATATGATGGCACTGCTGATGCCGTTATCAACATCATCACTAAAAAAGGCCAGCTGATGGGCTTTACCGGCTCTGTGATTGCCGGAGTTTCCCAGGGTATCTATGCCAATGGTAATGCAGGCGTCAGTTTTACCTACCGTAAAAAAAAGATGGTGATAAACGGAACGCTGAATTATAAAGGCGGCGATTACCTGGTACAGAATTATGGCTATCGGGTACTTACGTTGCATGACCGTAATATTGTGCTCAATGAAACGCCCTGGGACCTATACAAGAACCGCACATTCTCAGGAACGCTTGGCCTCCAATATTCCCTGAGCACTAACCATAGCGTGCTTGCTCAGGTAGATGGCAACTACCGTAGCATGCTGGATGGTACCCGGTGGCATAACCAGATCGGGTTTTCCCGTGAGCTCGGTAAACAGCCCGATTCTACCCTGGTAGCCCTGCAGCGGGCAAACAGCCGTACCAATATCACCAACTATAGCTTCACCTACAAAGGAAAGCTGGATGCCTCGGGGAAAAAAATAAGCGCTACGATAATATATACGCCACTGGATAAACGGACCATGAACCAGATGGAATACCAGAATGTAATTGACCCCGCCGGCAAAATATTGAGTGAGCGCCCGGTAGTGCGCAATACAAACCCCAGCAACTCTTCTATCGTAGTGACACAGGCCGATGCACAACTTCCTTTTAAAAACGCCTGGGAGGCAAGCGCTGGTGTTAAGCTCAGTTTTTCCAAACTTAAATCTGATCCCTTCCAGGAATTGCTGAATGCCGACCAGCACTGGTCTTTGATACCAGCACTGTCGTTCAATAATCTGTACCGCGAACGCGTCCTGGCCGCTTATGCAGGCCTGCAGAAGTCTTTCGGGAAATTTTCTTTTAACGCAGGTGTGAGGGCAGAAAAGACCATGATGAAAGTAGAAGGGGTATATGAGCGGAACTTTACCGACCTCTTCCCCTCATTGCTGCTTCAGCAAATATTCTCAAAGGATTATACAATGGCGTTCAACTATAAAAGAAGTATTAACCGTCCTTCTTTTGTGGAGCTGACACCCTACCGTAATTACCTCGATGACTATACCGTGCTGGAGGGAAACCCCGGCCTGCAACCCCAGTATACAGACCTGCTGAATGTGAACGCCGGTATAAAGAACAAACTCTTTATTGACCTTGATTACAGCCACAGTAAAGACGCTTTTTCCCAGTTGCCCATACAGCGCGAAGACACTACTGCCTGGAAAGTGATCAACCTGGACGTCCGGAATTATATGACCACCATCAGCTACGATTACCGGCTGTTCCCATGGTGGCAGGGTAACGCCTTTGTGCGCGGCAGTTATTTTGAAACCAAAGGGATGCTGGGTAAAGACCTGGTGACAAATGATGGTCTGGCAATGATTCTCGGGTTTTCCGGTACCTTTTCACTTCCCTGTGACCTGAAACTGGACCTTACTTTTAATTATCGCACTCCCAGGTCGTATGGTCTGGCGGAATCCAGGAAAAGAAGTTTTGCACGGCTGGCGCTTAAGGGTAACCTCATGCAGAAGAAACTCCAATACACAATCTCCTTTTCAGATATTTTTAAGGACGACATCAGTGGATTTAACCTAACAACGCCTAATCTGAATTCCCGTTTCTATACTTTTTCGGATAGCCGCAGAATCGGTATCGGGTTGGTATACAACTTCGGAAAAAATACAGTGAAGGCAGCACAAAGCCAGAAACTGGATAATGAGGAATTACTGAACAGAGCAAATTAGTCCCAAACATGCCGTGGCGTTAGCACCCCCTATGCGCCACGGCTGCCAAGCAACCGTCCCTATGGAAAAAAGACCCATATGGATGCCTGTGCCACGATAACAACTACTATTAACTGTCAGGTTGCCTGCCATGCTGCCAACTATAATTGTGTCATATTAAAATTAATACGATGGAAATCGGTACTACAATCAGAAAGATTCGCCTGCGTCTGGGTATCAGGCAGGAAGAACTGGCTGTCGCACTGGAAGTGTCTCAGTCTTACCTGTCAAAAATAGAATCTAATAAATCCAGGGTATATGTTGATGACCTTGTTCGGATTGCCCAATACACCAATACCCCTATAACAGATTTTTTATCTGAAAATGCAGTGGATGGCCCCTCAGAGCAGGAAAAACTACAGAGAAAGGAAATGTTAATCCTTTTACAACAACAGAATAAATACCTTCAACAGCTGGTAGATAAAGACAGCTGAATTTACGCGCTTCAGTAAAACATTGTGGAATCCTTACCAAAAGGATAAGAGAAACTATTGCTTTGATCATAAGACAAAGTTCATTAGGCTTTCGGTTGCTATTCTCTCACGATCAGCCATGATCCAATTACAGCAGTAAAGGATATTGGAATAAACCGGCTTGCAGGTATTCGCTTACAAGCCGGTTGTATTTACCCTGCTATCGGCTCTCCCTATCGTTACGCTATCAATGGAAATGTTATATCTTCATCCCTTATACCAATAAATTCCCTGTTATGCACCGTTCCCATTGTAAAGGGATTGCTTTTATGCTACTGTTACTAATGAAGGCAGCGCCGATGTTTTCCCAGGTAACAAAACCTGTATTCCCCGGCGAAACATTTTCTTTCTCCGTCCCGGAAGAGGAAGGTTTTTCCTCTAAAGGTCTGAGCGAGATATTCACTTATGTGAAGGAAAACGACGTCAACATTCACAGCCTTTTAATCGTACGGAATAAAAAGATCGTTTTTGATGCCTGCTTTTATCCCTTTCGCTCCGGTTTGCGGCATGACATAGCCTCCTGTACCAAATCAGTAACATCGTTGTTAATTGGCATCGCCATCGACAAAGGCTATATAAAAAGTGAAGATCAGCTGGTGTTGTCATTTTTTCCGGAGATCAAACCAACAGCGAAAGGGTTTGAAACTTTGTCCATCAAAGACCTGCTTACCATGAAATCAGGCTTTGATTGTGGCTTTGCCAATGAAGATAGTTTGTTCCATGAATTGTTCCCATCAGACAACTGGCCCAAATTTATCTTCGATATTCCTTTTGTCACCAACCCCGGCCAGCAGTTCTCTTATTGCAGTTGTAATTATTACCTGCTGGGAGAAATTATTTACCGGGCAACGGCGCTGTCCCCCGAAAACTTTGCTAAAAAATACCTTTTTAATGATCTGGGTATCACATCGGTCTATTGGTCTAAGAATAAGAAGGGTATTAACTACGGTTGGGGAGACCTGGCCCTGAAACCGGTTGATCTGGCTAAAATTGGCCAGCTCTTGTTAGACGGAGGGCAATGGAATGGTAAAACCCTTATTTCTGCGGACTGGATAAAAAAGGCCAAATCGATGAACACCGTATTTGGAAACGGCAATGGCTATGGTTATGGTTTTTGGATTGATAAAGACGGTAGCTATAATCTGGAAGGCAGAGGCAGGCAAAGGGTGCATATCGATTCCATTCACAACGCCCTCGTTGTGGAAACCGCGGGAGGACTCACCGATGAGCAGAAGGAACGGATAGGCCAGATGATTGGTCATTCGCTCAGTACGGATAAAAAGCTGAAAAGTGATCCTGCGGCCTTTGAAAACTTAAAAAAGAGGACGCTTCAGGCGGCAAAAGCGGGGACCGATTCGCCGGTGTACGCTCCCAACGCTGCTGGTGAAGAGAAGTTGTTTAATAAGGAGATGGTTTTCCCGGCCAACAGTTTAGCCATAAAAAATGCTGAAATCATATCGAAAAAAGGGAACCTGGCTTTAATGTTAAAACAAACCGGAGCGCCAACCGTCATCTATCCTTTAGGGAAGGGAGCAGCCTATAAATTTTACCAGGATACCCGCTCAGGACATTTGTATGCGTTGAGAGGGCATTGGAAAACTTCCAATATATTTGAAATTGAGTTTAACCTGCTGTCAAAGATCAATAAGTATTTGATCGATTTTACAATAGGTGAAAAAGGAAATGAGGTGTCGATAAAGGAGGGTACCCATGGGATCGATGAAGTTTTTCCGGTGCCCGTAATAAATAAAAGATGAATGACAATAACGCTACGCGGCTTTCTCGGCTGACTGCGATTTTAACGCAGTTACAAACAAAACGATTGTTGACGGCTCCGGATCTCGCCAATAAATTTGGTGTAAGTATAAGGACCATCTACAGAGACATCAGGGCTTTGGAACAAGCGGGCGTGCCTATTCTTACAGAAGAAGGGAAAGGGTATACGTTGATGGAAGGATATAAAATTCCTCCGGTAATGTTTTCAGAAAGCCAGGCCAACGCACTTATTCTGGCAGAACAGCTGGTGCTCAAAAATAAAGACGCTTCTTTTATCAGGGATTACACCGAAGCGATCGACAAAATAAAGGCCGTATTAAGGCAATCGGAAAAAGATAAAGCGAATTTGCTGGCCGACCGTACCCGTTTTGAGCAGAACATCAGCAGAGAACGGAATAGCAACAATATCTCGCAACTTCAACATGCGCTCACTAACTTCCGCCTGGTAAAAGTCTCGTATACCAACGAACAAAACGAAACGACCCACAGGATGATTGAGCCATTTGCCCTGGTCAGCACCAACGAAAACTGGCTGTTGATTGCCTGGTGCCGGCTACGTAAAACATTCCGGTATTTTCGCCCGGACCGGATTGGGAAACTGGAAATCATGCAGGAAAAATTCACGCCGCATAAAATGACTTTACAGGAATATTTTGATAAGTATTATTAATTTTTGATACCCCTGACATAAGGCTGTCGCAACCCCCTTTTAGCTTTGTTCCATCAAATCACAATTAATCGTAAAAATGATGGAAAAGCAGCTTTTCGACCCTTGGGAATGGGGCAAAAACACAAACTCAGTGCAGGCCGTTGAAGTAAAAAACGTGACGGGGACCCTCTATTGTTCTGGTCAGGTGGCCATAGATGGAAATGGCGTGCCGTCCAATGCAG
Source organism: Chitinophaga eiseniae (assembly GCF_900167135.1). GTDB lineage: Bacteria > Bacteroidota > Bacteroidia > Chitinophagales > Chitinophagaceae > Chitinophaga > Chitinophaga eiseniae. The sequence continues at coordinate 13,532 of NZ_FUWZ01000007.1, forward strand.
ATATGCGTTCTCAGTTGGCCCAAACCATTCAGAATCTTGAGCAGCTGATAAATGAAGCCGGATACGAGTGTAAGAACATTGTGAGGCTGAATGTTTATACAACATCCCCGCAGACATTCTTTACCAGCTGTATGGATATCTATGTACCGTTTATTCAAAAATACGGTATCCGGCAGGCGACCACGCTATTAGGTGTCAAAGAATTGTTTGCTACTTTGACAGTAGAACTGGAAGCAACAGTTGTAAAGTGATCCTCTGCTTAACGTAAATCGAAAGGCTTGTAAGTGAATGCTTATAAGCCTTTCGATTTAGTTTGGCCTTCCAGCAGTCAGCGAAATACCTCCTGCACCGGCGACCATCCTAACATCCGTCGGATAAATGGAATGACATTTATCTGCAGGACGTATTTCGTAAAGAACACCGCCTGCTTCCATTTGTTCCTGCCGAACATCGCCAGCATATCCTTCAATGCGTTGGGCTGATGCATCCATTTAGTGTTAAACAAGGTCGCCTGCCCTATTTTAGCGAACCGGGCCAACATCTGCTTTTCATAAAAAGCGATGGCCTGTTTGGTGGTGTCGAACGCGGGGTTGGTCAGCGCTTCGCTGAGTTGCAATGCGTCCAGCATAGCCATATTCACGCCTTCGCCGGCGAAGGGCGGCATCCAGTGGGCGGCATCTCCCAGCAGGGTGATGTCGGCGTTGGCCTCCCATTGCTGGTCAAGCGGCATGCAGTATTGCGGCCGCGGAATAAAAAGCGTATCGGAACTTTCAAAGAGTTCCCACCACACCGGGCTCCAGGTGGAGAATTCTTTTTTGAACCAGGCGAGGACCTGGTGATGGTCCCTGAAATCGATGCCGCTTTCCTGGGCCCAGTGTTCACGGGAAGCAAAGCTGACCATAAAACCCAGGCTGCCGTCGCCTTTCGAGCTGACGATCAGCGTTTGCCCCTTCCCGTAGCTGAACAACTTTCCGCCTTTTAACAACTCACTGATGACAGGGGCCGTTTTAGCGCCGTCCTTCAGCGAGCCTTCCAGCATGGTGATGCCCGTCCAGTAAGGTTGGATAGGCGTTACAAAGGGCCTGACTTTGGAATTGGCGCCATCAGCGCCGATGATCAGATCGGCGGTAGCGGTATGACCGTTTTCGAAAACCAGCTTCCAGGCACCTTGTATTTTTGCCACAGAGAGGAGGTGGCTATTCCAGACAACGGTATCAGGTTTCAATGAATTCAACAGTATTTGCCTGAGTGGTCCGCGGTCAATCTCCGGTCGGTGGTGGTTATCCCCGAAAGTTTCTTTTTTGCCTTGCTGATGTTCGTCGAAGTACATTTTCAGCTGCTCGTCCACCACGCGCATAAACCCTGCTTCCGGCCGGTAGTTGGCTTTGAAGGCTTCCATTAAACCGGCTTTTGTCAACGCTGCCAGGCCAGAGTCGGTATGCAGGTCCAGCGCGCCGCCCTGTTGTCTCACCGCGGGATGGACGTCCCTTTCGTAGACGGTTACGTGGAGACCTTTCAGTTGTAAGAGCCGTGCCAGGGTGAGGCCGCCGGGACCGCCGCCGATGATAGCGATCTTTTTGTCTTGAATCTTCATATCGCAAAATTATTCCTGCGATGGGTCAGATAATAGTATAAAACGGCCGTTTTGATTTTTAGCGAGTTCTTTCGGGACCACGCCCGCAAACTTCTTTACTTCTTTAATAAAATGATTTTGATCGGTATAATTCAGTTCAGGGAAGAGCCGGCCTTCTTTAAGCTGTTGCAAAGACGCTTTAAAGCGAAATATGTTGCAGTAAGCTTTTAAAGAGATCCCAAACTGCTCGTTGAAGTACCGGTTGATCTGCCTTCTGCTCCAGGCCACACTGTCCGCCAGTTCCTGTACAGCCAGTGAGCCGTTGGAGGAATAGATCAGGTCAAATAATTCTTTCTTTCGATTGTCGATACCGGGTTTGATGAGACGGAGCAGGGTTGCCGATACTTTGGCACAGAAACGGTCGAAGTCTTCCAGGTCGGCAGGAACAATATGCCAAAACCCATCCGGCAGCTGCTGCCCTTCGTTTACCATGTCCGCCATTTTAATGTCGAGCAGGTATTCAATAGCAAGTAGTTTAAAGCTGACGGCAAACATGGTAATTTGCCGCGGTATAGCGGCCTGAGAGGGGCGGGTGTCCAGGCCGCGTAGCGTAGCGTGAAAAGCCTCGTTACCGCCAACAGAAAAAATAATATCGAACCGGCCGTCGGGCAGGACAATAATTTCTTTCTCTTCCGGGGCATCGTTCCGGATCATCCAAAAGCTTTCAACAAAATCGGTCAGGCTTTTAGCAGGCGGTATGCTTTTGATTTCCATGGGCGCGTGATCTTTTAAAGATCTTATCCATAGTTTTTACCTGCAGATAAAATCAACAACAATCGCCAAGTATACGGTCATGCACGATAACGAACGTCATCCACAACACCACCAGTATTAACAGCACATTGATGACGATCAGCGGGGTGTTATATTTTCCTTTCATTTTTTTAGCATACAACCGGGAGGCCATAGGAATCAATGCCAATGCCAAAAACACCGCGATCGCCGGATAGAAGCCTGTGATGGCGATACCGGCCACGCTGAGGACTGCTGCGGTAATGGTAAATACCATCGATAGCGCGGTGACGACGCTAAATGTTCTCGTTTCCATGGTCTGGATTTTCAGGATGATAAAACAATGCTTGTTTAAAGTTATGGAAAGTACTTTGAATTGCAAAGTGAGTGTTTATTTCTATTTCGACAGCTGGTATCCGGTAACAGAAAGCGAAAGATGCGGCTGTATGAAAAGCACTAATTTTAATAAAGGGGCTTAAATTATTTAAAATCAATCTTTTATTTCAATGTCAATCGGGAGGTTCCCTCATTTAAATGTTGTATATTGTAAAGCGATAATGGAGTGGCCCGGAAGTAATATTATATTAAATACTTTCATGCTATTCTCTATTTTTACGGTTCCATTACGGAGGATGCGATTTTTAGAAACAAGGGAGTGACCATAATGAATATGTCAGGTGAGCGGGATGATCAGGTACTGTTGGCTTCGGCTGCTACAGGAGACGAAACAGCTTTTGAAGCACTTTTCAGGAAGTACGGACGAAAGCTGTATAGCTTCATGTTGCAGTTGAACGGGGCTGCGGCGGCCGAGGATATCGTGCAGGAAGTGTTTTTCAAACTTTGGAAAGAACGCGATAAACTGGCGACCATTACGCACTTCAACAGCTATCTTTTCCGTATGGCACAGAACCAGGCCATCAACGACTTCCGGAAAATGGCCAGAGCTACGCTCTTACCGATAGAGGAAGCAGACCGGCAGGAAACAACGCCGGCAACAGATTCCAACGAAGAAATAGAATTCAAGGCCCTGCGCGAACGGGTACAGGAAATTATAGACTCCCTGCCTCCGCAGCAACGCAAGGTATATCTCCTGAACAGGGAACAGGGCCTGAAACACAAAGAAATTGCCGAGTTGCTGCATATTTCCCCCTCTACCGTCAATAAACACCTGGTACAGGCACTCCACGCGCTGCGCACAGGTTTGGGCAATCATACCGACCTGTTGCCGGTATTCTTTCTGTTACTGAGCGTTTCAGAAAAGCCGTTCTTCTGAAAAAAAAATTTCCATTCCACTAGACATATCCCGCTTTTTTATTGTCTTACTGGTAATCAGGGGCATTTTTAACACCTGGCATTACCTATTAAACCTGTTTCCATGTCCGAAGGAAGAATAGATGACCTCGTGGCAAAGTTTTTTCAGCAGACCTGCACGGCGGCTGAGAAAAGAGAACTTGCAACGTGGATAGAACAGTCCGCCGACGATGCTGCACTGCAGCGGGTGCTGGAGCGCGCCTGGGCCAATTACGAGCCGGTGACGGACCTGACAGCCACGGCTTCTTCCCGGATCATGGACGAGATTTTAGGCAGGCAGGAGCCTGTTCCTGTAAGCTCCCGCGTGCGCCCCATGCGTAAAATGTGGCGATATGCCGCCGCCGCGGTAACTATCGCGGCGCTGGCGGGGGGATATGTCGTGTGGAAGTCCCGCCCGCAAACACCCTCCGCACCAGCGGTGGCGAAAACGGTGAAAAAAGAAGTTCCGCCGCCGGGAGGCAACAGGGCCACGCTGACCATGGCCGACGGGTCGGTGATCGCGCTGGACAGTACCACGACCAACACCATCATCGCCGGCAATAACGTGCGTATCGTTAAAACGGACAGCGGACTGGTGACCTATCAGCAGCTGGCTGTCAGGGATGGCAAACCGTCCTACAACACGCTGACAGTTCCCGCAGGCGGGCAATTCCGGGTAATCCTGGCAGACGGCACCAAAGTATGGCTCAACGCTATGAGCAGCTTGCGCTATCCGGACATGTTCCCCGATGGAACACGGAAAGTGGAACTCACCGGCGAAGCCTATTTCGAGGTATCGGCCAGCGCCGCCCAACCGTTCCTCGTAAAAGTCAACGACATGGAACTGACAGTACTGGGGACCAGCTTTAACGTGACGGCCTATCCCGACGAGACGTTTGTGAACACCACCTTGCTCAGTGGCAAAGTAGTGATGAAACACAATAATGTCAGCGTCCCGCTGAAACAGGGTTATCAGGCAGCGCTCAACCGGCGTACGGGGCAGCTGACCAGCATGCAGGTCAACGTCGATGAAGCAATAGCCTGGAAAAACGGGAAGTTCCTTTTCGACGCTACCCCCATCAAGGACATTATGCGGCAACTGAGCCGCTGGTATAATATAGAAGTGGTGTATGCGGGAGAGGTGAATGAACAGTTTTATGCCGAGATCCCACGCTTTGCCAATGCGGCGGAAGCGTTGAGAATTCTGGAACTCACCGGAAAAGTACATTTCCGGCTGGAAGGACGGCGTGTAACCGTATATCCCTGAACTATCATGAAAAAAGAGACGAACCAACCATTCGTATAGTCATCCCGTAAAAAATCCTGTTCACTGCTAATGAACAGGATCGGCGCCTGGTGCTGCTAACACCAGGTGCTGCGGGTAATTTAAACATCACGCTGATGATCATTTATTAATCACCCAACATCAAAAGTATGATTTTACCTGCTTGGAACCAAGCCGGAATTGATTTCCGTTTCCCATCAACCAAATTGTGGAGGATTATGAAGTTATCCGCCGTTATTATGCTGGCGGCCTGTCTACAACTCAGTGCCACCGGTTATTCGCAGCGATTACAACTGTCTCTGAACGAAGCACCCGTCAGCAAGGTGTTCAGTGAATTACACCGGCAATCGGGGTATACCTTCGTGTATACCGCCTCACAGCTGCGTCAGACAGAAAAAGTGACATTGGACCTGAAGGATGTGACACTGGTGCAGGCGCTGGATAGCTGCCTGCGTAACCAGCCGCTGGCCTATACCATCCAGGATAACATGGTGATTATCCGGGAACGGCCCCTTCCGCCGCCGCCCCCCATCCGGGTGGCAGGCTTTATCTATGATGAGAACGGGCAACCGGTACCGGGCGTGTCTGTTGGGGTAAAAGGCACCACTAAAGGCGCCATTACCAATGCCAACGGAGAGTTTATCCTGCCGGAAGTAGCGGCAGATGCAGTACTGGTGGTGTCTTCCATCGGGTATCAACCCCAGGAAGTGCCGGTCAGTAGCCGGCCCGTCATTAAGGTAGTCCTGAAAATCGCGCCGCAGGCGCTGGATGAAAAAGTGGTGATTGGTTACGGCTCCGCCAGAAGGAGAGACCTGACCGGCTCCATCGCCAAGGTGGCCTCCGTACAGCCGGAACAAAATATGTCGGCCAACACGGTCAATGGCCTGCAGGGCCGCGTAGCCGGCCTGTTTGTGAAACAGGGCGACTCCAGGCCCGGCGTTGTTCCCCAATTCACTATCAGGGGGATACAAACACTGCAGACAGAAGTGGGCGGCGGTTCCAATCCTTTAATGGTAATAGACGGACTGGTGGTAGACGCTGCCGGCGCCGGCGCCAATGCCAACTATAACCTGGCCAACCTCAACCCGCAGGATATTGAATCCATTGAAGTGCTGAAAGACGCCGCTTCTTCGGCGATATATGGCGCAAGAGGCGCACAGGGCGTTATATTGATCACTACCAAAAAAGGTAACTTCAACAGCAAACCGAATGTTAACGTGAACGCCTATTGGGGCGTGACCAAATCCGTATTCAACTACCGGCCACTGAACACACAGGAATACGGGATGATGTTCCGGGAGGCGAGAAACAGCCGTATCAGCGATATCGACAAACAACTGGCGGCAGGCGGACTTACGCCTGACCAGATCGCCAACCTGAACAATGAAAAAGGCCTTGTGCAGGCGCAGATAGATAACCTGGAACTGGGCACCGCTGATAACAACTGGCTGAAAAAGGTAACACCTTCACAAGCGATGACCAGAAACATACAAACCAGTGTAGCCGGTGGTACAGACAAAACCACCTACTATCTTTCCTTTGGCCGGTACTCCGAAGATAACGCCATCGGGAAAGGACGGTTTTCACGCTATTCCGGTAAACTGGCCGTTACCCAGAAATTATTCAACTGGTTCAAAGCAGGTGCTGACATTGCCATCTCCAATGTGCTGAACAAAGATATTGACCTGATGGGTTCCCCACTCTCCAACGCCATGGGAGTGAGGCCGGATACACCTGATTCCATTAAATACAACAGCGACGGCACCTATGGTTACTGGCATGGGCTGCAGGAACATCCCTATGCCAGAAGAGACGGCTATACCAGCGCCGTACGCACCTGGAACTATGTCGGTAACTTCTTCGGAGAAATCACCCTGCCGAAAAATTTCTCCTTCCGCACCATGCTGGCTGCCTCAAAAAGCGACGTGACAGAGGAAACGTTCGATAACCCGATTAGCTATATGGGGCAGGCCCGGCGTGGAGTTTATCAAAACATCGGCAATAAAGGATTGCGCTACACCTGGAACAACGTACTGAGCTACCGGTACCAGCTCGACAAATGGAGAGGCGATGCGGTACTGGGACAGGAATACACCGATAACAGCTATAACACCAGCGGTTACTCCCTGATCGGCTTCCCTTCTACGCCCAGCCTCTGGAAACCAGGCAACGCCTCCGCGTTCGACAACAGCTATGCCTCCAGAAACCGCGAGTTCCGCGAAAACTCCCAGTCTTTTTTCCTGCGTACCAACATGAGCTGGGACCATAAATACCTGTTCAGCGCTTCTATCAGGCGAGATGGTTCTTCCAAGCTGAAAGACTTCCGCTACGCCTGGTTCCCGGCAGTTTCCGCGGGCTGGGTAGTCAGCAGCGAACCTTTCATGAAACAGCAGAAATGGATCAGTTACCTGAAAGTGCGTACCAGCTACGGTATTACCGGTAACATCCGTCCGCTTGGACTGACAGACGTGACCAGCCTGCTCGCCACGCAAACCTACCTGAACGCCCCGGCGCTGCAACTGAATCCCCGGTTGGGCAACCCGGCGCTTAAATGGGAACGCACCCGCCAGCAGGACATCGGCCTGGAAGCACGTTTCCTCAACGACCGCTTAAGCGCCACCATTGAGTATTACAGCAAGAAAACCGACGGGTTGCTCTCCTCCGTTCTCATCCCATCGTCCAGCGGCGGCTTCACCAGTCAACGTGTAAACCTGGGCGCTATGGACAACCGCGGTGTGGACATAGCCATCAACTATAGCAGTGCCGCCACCGGCGCCAACAGCATCAAATGGAATGTAGGCATAGTGGGCAATATCAACCGTAACCGCATTACAGCACTGCGCGACAGCATTATGAACTACGCCGGTTACTATCCCGGCGGACCGATGGGATTTGTAGTGATGGGCCAGCCTGTAGGTATGCTGCAGATGTACAAAGCACAGGGCATCGATCAGCAAACAGGAGATATCATCTATGAAGACATGAACAAAGACGGTGTGATCAACCAGGCGGATATGATCTACCTGCCGGTAGCACAGCCTAAATTCAGCGGCGGTTTTAATGGCGAAGCTTCCTGGAAAGGTTTCAGCGCCTCTGCGCAGTTCGTGTACACCGTCGGTAATAAGATCTATAACCTTAGCGACCAGTTTGCCCGCTTTTATGGCCTGAGCGATGAAACAGGTGTGATGGAAAACATGCCTGACTGGGTACTGGACCGTTGGACCAAACCCGGTGATAACAGTCATTACCCGCGTGCGGTAACAGGACCTCACGGTGCCGGACAAACGACGGACTGGAACAGCAGACCGTCTACTTTATATCTCTTCAGCGGTTCTTACCTCCGCTTCAAAAACTTCACACTGGGTTATGATTTCGCAGGAAGAGTCGTAAAGAACAAGATGTTCGAACAGTTACGCCTATACGGCGCCGTACAGAATGTCTTTGTCATCAAAGACAAAGGCCTGAAATCCGGCGATCCTGAACAGGCCATGGAGAACGGCGTGCAGCAGGCGATCGTGCCTATGCCACGCACTGTTTCCATTGGCATCAACGCCCGGTTCTAATTTCATATTGCTAAAAAGATTATAACATGCTGACATATAAAAAGACTTTGTTGTTGTTTGCTGCCGCGCTGTCGCTGGCTGGTTGCAGCGGTAAACTGGATGAACCACAGCCGGACACTTCTATCGATCTGGACCGCCTGCAGCCGCAGGAGCTGCCGCTGTTATTACAGGGCGCCTACAAGCCGGACGGTGTTTATTACCAGTCTTATCCGGTATGGGATATCTATAGTGATGATATCGTATCCATACAGGGCGGTACCCCTTCCCAGTTTAACCCTGCCGGTTATGACGCATGCAATCCCACGGTGGAAGATGGTTTCGGTAACAACCGCACCATTGCCAGTGCTTACAAAAGTATCGGGAATGCCAATATTATCATCAATTACATCCGGAGTAAAAAGTTGTCCGACCAGTCGCAGGTGCTGGGAGAAGCGCTGGCGCTCAGGGCTTTCCAGTACAGCCGGTTGGTGGAAACATACGGTGGCGTTATTCTGACACTGGATACAGAAACGGATATCAATAAAATCCGCCGCGACAAGAATACGGAAGCAGAAGTATATGCCGCTATCGTTGCGGACCTTACAGAAGCTATTCCGCTGTTAAAGGATTTTACCACGCCTAACGCCGCCTGCCGGCAGACAGCACAGCTGCTGCTGGCGAGGGTTTACCTGCAACTGGGTAAGAGCCAGGAGGCCGGTGATCTGGCCGCAGCGGTGATCCGCTCCGGAAAATTCTCCCTGGTCAGCAGTAACTACGGCCAGATTTTCCAGTTCGCCAGTCCCGCGAAGGAAATGATGTGGAGGGGAGTAGATGGCCCGTTGAGCGCCAACTTCAACCGTTATGGCCTGTACTCCTTTTACAGCCCCGGCGCTCCGTTTAAAGGCAACAGCCCCGGACTGACCTGGATGAGCAACGACCTCGTGGCCCTGTACGAGCCTGCCGATATCCGGAGGCAGTTGCTGCACCGGCAGCGCAATGCCGCTACCGGCCAGGAAGTGACCTATCTGCTGAAGTTTTCAGTGGATACGTTACAATCCACTTCTGCCTCTTATGCTATTTATCCGTATATCCGTTACAGTGAAGCTTTTCTGATAGCGGCGGAAGCCAGCGCCAGGAAAGGCGTGGTAGACGTGACCTACTATAACCAGTTGAGGACTGCCCGTAAAGCCAGCACCAAAAGCAACGGCGACTTTGCTGGCGCCGCTGCTTTCCTGAAAGAGCTGGAAAATGAAAGAAGAAGGGAATTTGCAGGCGAAGGCCGCCGCTGGCAAGACATGCGCCGCTTCGGTACGGCTATTCCTTTCCTCGCCACCAAAGGCAAGGATGCTACCCGCTTATATCTGCCTTTTAACTCGATAGATATTGCGCGGAACCCGAAACTAACACAAAACAAAGGATATTGAGTTTTAACCGTTCCATCTCCTATGCCAGGCCGGTCTGATAAAGACCGGCCTTTTTTATTATTGGATCCTTTGGCGTTCTTTCAGTAGTTTGGCCCGGTCGATATCTTTTTGTGCATCCTTTATATTAAGCTGCCTTGGCAACTGCGTTTTCAGCTGCGCTCTGTTCTCAAAAAACTCGGCGCGGTTACTGTTGATCAGGATGGCTTTGTTGAAGTCTTCCAGGGCAGAAATATGCTGTTTTAGCTGTAGTTTGATCATGCCCCGGTTGTTGTACATCATCGGTAGCTGCTGGCTGCTGACCCTGTCAAACAACCTGTCGATCTGTTCCAGTGCCTGCTGGTATTTTTTCTCCTGGTACAACTGGTTGGTTTTGTTCAGCAACTGCTCAATTCCTTCGGTTTTGACGAGGCTGTCGATGTTCAGGAAACTGCGTACCGACGCCCCCGGCTGGTTGATGAAGTTATACCCCTTCGCGATGGCTGCCAGCCTTTTGGCTTTGGTAGGATGGGTGCATCCCGCTTCCAGTTCCGGCGTAGGATGGTTATCGATCGCCCTGATACCTGATTCCGCCTGTGGCAGGGTGCCCTGTAGTTTTCTGATGATATACCCCGAGAAAAAGTCCGCCTCTAATTCCCGTTGCCTGGAAAGGGCGTAGGTGAGCCGTTTGTTGCGGAGGGAGTGCCCCAGGAAGTGATGCCCCACCTCATGGGCGAAAATGGCAAAGGTCACCCAATCGGTATTTTGCGCGACTAATTTGTTGAGATATTCCCGGTTATATAAAATATACCGGGTGCTGTCGCCCCGTGTCATAACGGCTTTAAATACAGGCCCCGGAAAGCGGCATTCATACAGGACGAAATTGGCGGCTGTCTGATTATCATCGCCCATCCCCAGCAGTTGCTGGATTTTAACAACGACCATGGCGGGAGTGAGGCCGTCGGGACTTAACGATGGCATCATGTCCGGGATACATTGGTCTTCCAGCTGGCTGCTGACAAATCCACAGGAAAATATAAAGTATTTATCTTCCGGGATAGTATCGTTGGCCGGTTGTACCGGTAGCGGGTCCTGACTGTACAACCGGTTTTGTCCGTGCAGCAATATAATGGCGATGCATAGCAGCAGTCGTTTTATATAGGTTGCCATTATCGGGTGAGATTATAGGTGATGGCCAGGAAATTGCCCCATCGGTGAAAAGATTCTGTTTCTACGGTGGTTCCCATCACGGACCTTGCCACCACCTGTCCTTCCTGGTATTTGGACGAAAGCAGGGTAGCCTGTGTCAGCGTCCATCCAAAGCTGGCCACGATCCGCTGGTCACGGCCCGCAGCAAGCGATATGCCGGCGTGGTAATTGAACTTGGTGGAAGAGCCGGTTGAGAGGCTGACGCCTATCGCCAGTGCCGGCTGAACGGCCCATCCGGTCCGGTAGTAGGCGTGCATCAATGCGCCCAGAGAAGGAATTACTTTATTACGGTTATCATTCCGGGCAATGGTGGCGTGGTCCGGATCACCGGGAATGCTGTCCAGCCGGTAAGACTGATCAAAAAAGTTGTTGTTCCCGAAGTTCATAAAGAAGCCGGTGCTGAAGTCGATCTTAAAGCCGCCATATGTCCTTACGATAATAGGTGTCTGTAAGCCGGGGTCTGCGCAGATGGTGTTGTCTTTCGGATCTATTTTGATGTCAAATTTCAGTTCATCTTTGTCTGCCAACGCGGTATGCCTGATGGTATAATTGACAGGGGTGATCATCCTGTAACTGTTCACGATTAACGTTTTCTGATCAAGCAGAATGTAGTTGTCGACCAGGTCCCCGGCTTTGGTGATCACCGTTTTGTTGGACTCCATGGCATCCACTCGTTCGTGGGTGGTCCTGATGGCCTTTTCAAGAATGGTACTATCCACGATAAAATCCGCTGACCTGGCTTCTTTCTTCAGGGGCAGCAGGCCGGCCATCATCTGATCTGCCGCTTCTTTAAAGGATTTTTCCTCTTCTGTGATGTCTTTTTGCAGCTGCTCAAGATTTGCTTTTTCTGTGGAGGCTATTTTCGTGTAGTGGTCAATAATGTTGGTCACCTGGGCCAGCAGCAGGTCTTTTGAGGTAGCAGCTGTTTCGTTACTTATTTTATTATTGTTGACAAAGAGGGTGGTTGCCGTCAGCAGGTCCTGTTCTGCCTTGGGATAAGTGCCGTCGCAGGCATCTTTGACGGTGACCAGTTCATTTTTGTACAGCAGGCTGTGTTGCAGTACGTCGACTGCTTTCCTGAAATCTTCCAGGCTCGTCCAGTAGTTGTCCAGTTTGTCATTGATTTTTTTGAAGCTGGTTTTGAAAGGCGCCAGCGCTCCCTGCAGCTGTGCTCTCAGTCGCAGACCGCCATCGTCAAAAGCAAAGGATGATCCGTTATCCTCTTTGGGGTCTTCTGTTGTATTGAGTTTAACGGCCGACCCGTCCAGTTTTTTCAGAATGTCGGGCTGCTGGAGGAAGAAATTGGTGCTGGTACTGTTCACCTGGACGTTGTACCGGCTTTTGTTAATGTTGACGATCTCCAATACAACCAGGCTGCCATGCTGTGCTTTGTGCCTGATCTTGGATTGGGGCAAATGCTGGTAATCGATCCGGATGGTATCTGGTGATTGTGCGTAGGCCGTCGCCATTGGCAACAGTAAGAATAGCGTAAAAATGTGCTTCATGTGTGAATCTTAGGGATGAGAAATGAGGAATAACAATCAGGGGTGTTTGCTGCTCAGTGAATAGTTGAAGCTAATATAGTAATTATTTATATGTCTACAAAAGTTTTCTTGTTGCAGCATGTCAGACTTTTTTCTCAAAAGCCGATCGTTTTGTTTCGCTCAGTCGTCCAAAAGAGAAAACGACCTACCATGAACAGTTTAAAAGACAAAGTAGCCGTTATATTTGCGGCATCGGGAGAGATAGCAGGGGCGGTGGCCCGGGCTTTTGCGCAACACGGGGCTAAAGTATATGTGACGGCCCGGGACCTTGAGGCAGCCATCGCGCTGGCCGATGAAATGGTGTTCGACGGCGGGAAGGCCGAAGCGGGTAAAGTGGATGCGTTAAACGAAGCGGAGATCGACGCCTTTTTACAGCAGGTGGTAGCTGATAACGGGAGGCTGGATATGGTCTTTAACGGCATCGGGAGCTACTATAAAGATGCTGGTAGCGGTACGCCCACTACCGTAGCCACTTTCGGGCAATTCATGAACCCTTTGCAACGGATCTGCGGATCACAGTTCCTGACTTCCAGGGTGGCGGCAAAGTACATGATCGCCTCCGGCTCCGCCGGTACGCTGTTGCTGCTGAACGCCTCCATGGCGAGGACAAAAACGCCCAATATGGCTGGATTCGCCGCCGCCTGCGCTGCCATAGAAGGGCTGACCCGGGTCATGGCCGCCGAATTCGGGAAACATGGCATCAAAGCAATCTGTATCTGTTCCGGCGCCCTGATGGAGACCCGGAAGATACAGGAGATGATCACCGATTTTTCGGCGCTTGGCGGCATTCCCCGAGAAGAGATGGCCCTGAACTACACCCGGTTCGATCTTCTGTCATCCGGTCCCACCCTGAAACAGCTGGGGGAAACAGCCGCCTTCCTCGTTTCCGAAAATGGGGTGGTTTTCAACAGCCATATCGTCGATTTTGATTGTGGGAAAATAAATATATTATAGAAATTTACCAGGTTACAGGCTGCCTGTAACCTGTCTTAAACCAAATATAATGGAACAAGAAGCCATACTCGGGAAAGCCCTGGCAGGGGATATCAACTCCTTTCAGCAGTTGTTTGCCGCATTTCAAAACCAGCTGAAATCATATCTCTACCGGTTGGTAACGGACCGCAACGATGTGGACGACCTCACGCATGATACGTTCATCAGGGCGTTTGATAAAATAGCCACCTTCAACCGGCAGTCCTCCCTGAAAACATGGGTTTTTAAAATAGCCACCAACCTCGCTTATGATCACCTGAAAAAGTTAAGGCGATGGCCGGCCGACGCGCAGGACCAGGGGGCCGCGCTGGCCATCGGTTCTTCGGAGATCGCCGAATCGTTCCGGATCGTGCACAGCACCTTCAATGCCGGGGCCTACGAGATGAAGGAACATATCGATTTCTGTTTTACCTGCATCTCCAAAACCTTGCCTATAGAACATCAGGTGGCATTGATCCTGAAAGACATCTACGATTTCCCCGTGAAGGAAATATGCCTCATCCTTGATAAAACCGAAGGTGTGGTGAAACATCTGCTGAATGGCTCAAGAGAAACGATGACGGAGGTTTTTGATAACAGGTGCGCCCTCGTCAACAAAAACGGCGTCTGCGATCAGTGCAGTCAGCTGAATGGCATCTTCAACCCTAAACAGGACCAGCAGGAAGAACGGATGAAACTGGACCTGGTAAAAGGTTCGAAGAAGTTCAACCGGTCGGAGCTGTACGATTTGCGGACCGTATTGGTAAAGGCGATCGACCCGCTGCACTCTTCCGGTTCCGATCTGCAGGATATCATCATGAGATGCACCAGGACCGCCATCGGCGACGTCGGCGATTTTTTTGAGAAACCAGGAACGAATTAACTGACCCCATTCAATAAACACTGATCACCATGAGAAACATTTTCTTTTTTATCCTACTTTTTTTCACTTGTCTTTGCAGACAAACCTCGGCGCAGACGCTCCGGTCGGCCTTTTTATTTGATCTGGAAATCAGCCTCGATCCACCCCAGGCAGTTGGCCCCGCATTGAACGGAACCCGGCTGATCTTCCCGTTTAAAGACGGTAAGGTAACAGGAGAGGCCATCCATGGAAAAGTACTGAACTGTAGCGGAGAGTGGGGACTTGCACTGGATTCCGCCACCTTTAAGATGGACAGCCGGGCCACCATTAAAACAGCCGATGGCGCACTTATTTATATGGCGTATTCCGGTTATAACCATGCCAGCGGAAAAAGTGCCGCTTTGCTGCAGCAGGGCAGAGGCCACGAACTTTCGCCGGATGATTACTACTTCCGGTCAATACCCGTGTTTGAGACCAGCAGCCCAAAGTATGCATGGCTAAACCATACAGTCGCCGTTGGCGTGGGCCGCTTTTCGGCGCCCGGTAAAATCATCTACCGGATTTATGCGGTGAAGTGACGGAAGATTTACTCATCAGTCCCTTTATTCTAAATTATTGTCCGCTCTAATTCCTGTACTTTTACCCGATAGCCAATACCTTTGCACCATCAAAGAGGCCGTAGTGTCGTGATTGTTGTATTAAAAAACAGGTTATCGTATGAGAGTTGTTATGTTAATGCTGGCAGGCATACTGTTGTTGGGGGCCTGCCGGCAGCCGGCGAAGCGGCTGCCTTACCTGGGGACGCCGGTGGTGACGGAACATTTCCGGGATGGTAAGACGGTGTATGACTCGGCTTACCCGGTAGTGCCTGATTTTTCACTGACCGATCAGGACAGCATGACCGTCACACCGCAGACATTCCAGGGTAAAATATATATAGCGGACTTCATTTTCCTGTCATGCCCTACCATCTGCCCTAAAATGAATGCCAATATGCAGCAGGTATATCAGCACTTTAAGGCGGAAGACAGGGTCAATTTTCTGTCGCACACCATAGACCCAAAGCATGACACCATCCCGCGGCTGAAAGCCTTTGCCAACAGCCTGCAGATAACGGACCGGAAATGGCGGTTCGTAACGGGTGACCAGGATTCCATCTTCAGGCTGGCAGAGAAGGGGTACTATGTATCAGCTGTTAAAGACAGTACCGACCCGGTCAATTATATCCATAGCGGCGGCATGCTGCTGATTGATGCGCAACGGCATATCCGGGGCATCTATGACGGCACCAACAAAGAAGCGATGCAGGTGCTCATCAATGACGTTCAAACCCTCCTGAAGGAAGATTCCGGAAAAATTTGAAGCACTTTGTATCCATATGGCTCCTGGCTATCATACTTGTCCAAAGTACGGGCAACTGCTGGATCATTGCGGCATTTTATCTCAACAGGAACCGTATTGCCAATACGGTATGCGTCAACCGCTTTGAACAGATACCGGTATGCCGGGGAATCTGTTATCTTCAGCAGAAATTGGAAGAAAATGAACATCAGCAGGACCGGACGCCTGAACTGAAACACAAAGAAGTGCTGCTGTTTTTTGAACCGATTACTACGGCGATCATCTCCATACCGCCGGAAATAAAACGATCATCCGGCATTTATATATCCCCCTATTTCCCCACTTCCCACCAGCCCCCGGTTTTTAAACCTCCCGTCTGTTAGCATTATTACTAACAGTTCATTTAACGTTACCAATCTTTTATATGCTTATGAAAACAGAAGAAATAGCTGTTTTGTCGCTGAGCATGTTTCAGGGGGGTAGTGATGATTGCTGGGTGGGTGACCTGGAGCATGTACTGGAGAAATTTCCCGTACTGGAATTTCCCAACAGAAGGCGCTTTTATGTATTAATGATCATAGAAAGGGCGCAGGGTACGGCTATCGTTGATGGCCATACCTTACGGCTGGACCACCCAAAGATTATCTGTATCCATCCCGGAAGTATATTCAGCCTGGAAATAAACCGGAAGGCGGCAGGCACTCTGCTGTGCTTTACGGAAGACTTTTTCTCTATCCGGTATAACAACAACGCATTGTCCAATTTCACGTTCCTGGAAAGGGAATATGGGAGCCATGTACGGCTGACAGAAGAAAAAGCATTGGAATGGGAACAGCTGGCCACTTTTATGAAAAGAGAATACAACGGTCAACAGAAAGGCGCTGACAGCGTGCTCAGGTCTTTTCTGAATGTCATGTTGTGTAAGCTGGACCGGGAGTTTTCCCATATAGTTCCGCTGATGAAAAAAAACACCTATGAGGAGAAGATCAAACAGTTCAGGTCTTTGCTGGATGAGCATTTTGTGGCACATAAAGCACCCTCGTTCTATGCCTCCAGGCTAAATATTACGACCAACTATCTGAACAAGCTATGCGGAAAGTATCATGGCGTGTCCACCGGTGAACTGATCAGAAAGAGGATCACCATCGAAGCGCAAAGGCTGCTGCACTATACCGTGCTGCCCATTGCGGACATCGCCAAGCAGCTGGAGTTTGAAAGCGTGTCTTACTTTATCACTTTTTTTAAAAGGAACGTGGGTACGACACCGGAAAATTTTCGGAAAAATCATCAATAAAAACAGGATGGATAAACATTCAACAGAAGAAAAAATAGCGATCAGGGTGGAGGTACGTGTTCGTAAAGACATTAAAATTATACCGCGCCCCAAAGTGGTAAAAATGAATCTTAACTAAAAAAACATTATATGCTGAGAGATACCATAGAAGTACTGAAAGAAAACGAACGGAAGTTCAATCGCAGCAGAAGAATGCTGAAAGCCGTATTGTTACTGCTGTTATCGCTGATCGTGCTGTTACAGTTTAACCACATTGTGGCATTGCTTAAAAACATCTTTTAAACGTTTTTTATTTCATGAAACTAACAGATTTTATAGCAAGATATGTGGATCCTGAGAACAGGAATGTGATCGATGCGGTCATATGGGCCAACAGGATAGCGCTGGTAGTGCTGTTTTGCTGCCTGGTACTGCTGTTGGTCCGTATATAGTTCCACTGGCAGTGACGGAATTTTATATAGTTGTCACTAAAATCAGTATTGCCACGAATTCTTTTCTAAGTATTTATTTACTAAATCAGCAAAAGCCGGCTTGTTTTCTGAAACTTCCGGCTTTTCTGTTTCTTCACTTTTATCCGCCACCAGTCTAACTTTGCGGCATACTAAAAGTATTGTTGCATGGACTTTCCAATGTTTCATCTCGACTGGCTGAACGACCGGTTTCTGATAGCGGTGATCGCTATCGTGCACGTATTCATTAATCATGGGTTGGCTGTTGGCTTTATCCCCTATATCGCCTGGCTGGAGCAAAAAGGGGTGAGGATGGCCGGTGCTGCAGACATCACTGATCCGGAATGGGACCACCTCATATACCGGAAAATGAAGGTTGCCTTTATTATTACGACTACGCTGGGCGCCATGACAGGCGTCGGGATCTGGTTTTCCGCCGGCTTAATCAGTCCTTCTTCCATCGGCAGTCTTATCCGCGTGTTTTATTTTGCCTGGTTCGTGGAGTGGCTGACATTCGTGACAGAAGTAGTGCTGATCATGATTTATTTCCTGACATGGAAGCAAAGCAACCATTCCCTGAAAGCCAAAATAAGACATATCCGCTTCGGTTGGTTCCTGTCCATTTTCTCCTGGATCACCATGTGTATTATCGTTTCCATTCTTGGATTTATGATGGACCCCGGTAACTGGAACAACGATCATTCCCTGATCAGCGGCTTTACAAATCCTATTTATCTCCCGCAGTTGTTTTTCCGGACACCTACGGCGATGGTGCTGGGCGGCGTATTCGGGATGTTGCTGACAACGCTTTTTGCCAGCCGTAACTCCAAATGGCGGGAGACGGCCCTGAAGGACGGCGCGAGGTGGATGCTTTGCTGGGCGCCTGTTTCGCTGGCAGCGGCTATCATTTACTACAAGGCTATGCCCGAAGCGATGCGCGAAAACTTGAGCACGGCAGTAGGCACCATGGAATTCGCCCAATACTACGATTTGCTGCGTTACATCATCCCCGGCGCTGTATCCCTGGTAGTGGTCCTCGGTGTATGGACATGGCTGCGGCCCCGTTCTGTGCGCATGTGGATGGTGCTGGTGCCTTGTATCGCTGCCTTTGGTTTTCTGGGGATTTTTGAGCGGGTGCGGGAGTTTATCCGTAAGCCTTATGTAATCGGGGGGTACATGTATTCCAACCTGTTAAGGAAAGAAGATTATCCGTTGTATAAACGGAACGGCCTGCTGACCTACGCCACCTACGCGACGGCCGGCAAGGTAACGCCGGAAAATAAGTTAAGCACAGGGCAGGATGTCTTTATGCTGTCCTGCAGCCGATGCCATACCACCAACGGTATCAATTCCATCGTGTATGTCTTTGAAAGGCTTTATGGTGTGGGTAAACCGCTGGACGAAAATTCTGTGGCAGCTTACATTCCCAACATGCACCAGGGGAGGACCTATATGCCGCCGTTTCCCGGAAATACGGAAGAACTTCATGCCCTGGCAGCCTACATCAAACATCTTCAGGTGACAGGAGAGTCGCTCGAAGGGGCCCAGTCAGCCGGGGTAATGGTCAACCCGGACAACAATATGCATAACACTCAACCTTTGGCCGATACGGCACAATCGAAATAATAACCGCAATTCCATGAATCATATGTTAACGTTACTGCAGTCGGTCACCCCTGTGCCGAGAGATATTCCATTACCGCTTCCATTGCCGGAATGGTTGCTGGTAGTATTACTGGTCATTTCTTTCCTGGCCCATATTCTTTTTGTGAACCTGATGCTGGGAGGTTCCCTGCTCACCTTATGGGCACAGGTGAAAGGACTGAAAGACAAAGCCTACGATACGCTGGCTTATGAAATCGCTAAAACCATTACCGTCAATAAAAGCCTGGCGGTAGTGCTGGGTGTGGCCCCGTTGTTAAGCATTAATGTGCTCTATACCGTCTATTTTTATTCCGCCAATGCGCTGACAGGCCTGATGTGGATATCCATCATACCCCTGGTGACGGCGGCCTTTCTGCTGACGTACCTGCATAAATATGCCTGGCACAAACTGGAGGAACATAAAGGATTACATATTGCCATCCTCGGATTGGCCGTACTGATTTTCCTTTTTATCCCGCTGATTTTTCTGACCAACATCAACCTGATGCTGTTCCCCGAAAAATGGGGCACGGTCAAAGGATTTGTCAGCGCGCTGGCGCTGCCCAACGTATTCCCGCGGTACCTGCATTTCCTCTGCGCATCGCTGGCCATCACCGGTCTGTTCCTGTTCTGGTACTTCGGGAGACGCCGGTATGCTTTTGAAACGCGCTTTGAAACCATTTCCCTTTATCATATCCGCAAACGCATGTACAGCCTGACGCTGGGAGCCTCCTTGTTTCAGTTTGTGCTGGGGCCGCTGGTGTTGATTACCCTGCCTTCCAAAGGGATACAATGGAATCTTATCGTTGTCATCCTGAGCGGCGCCGCCGCTGCTTTACCGGCTATGTACTGGATGTGGCAGGGTATCTCCGGAAAGCCGGAAGATATCGGTAAGAATTTCGGCAAGGTGATCACAGCTATGAGCCTTACAGTGCTGCTGATGGCCAGCGGGCGGCATGTTTACAGGTCCAACGCGCTGGCGCCCCATAAAAAACTAATGGCGGAAAAGACAAAGGCTTTTGAGAAGTTGTCTGCTGAAGCGAGGGCGCAGCCTGCACCGGAAGAAAATGCAACGGCTGCAGCAAAGGATATACCCCATGCAGCCGGAAAGGCAGTATTTCAAACCAACTGCGCTTCCTGCCATAAAAAAGACGGACGCCTGGTAGGACCGCCGGTAACGGAAATGGTCAGCATCTATCACAACGATCTGCCCGGACTGGAAGCCTGGATACGTAAGCCGGGAAAGAAAAGAGAGGACTACCCGCAGATGCCGGGATTTCCGCAGCTCTCCGGGCAGGAGATGACCGCGTTAACCGGGTATATTTTATCAGTAAAATAAAGGAAGATGCTAACTACCTGTTTTGTTATTGCTATCGTAGGGCTGCTGTTCGGGATACTGCGGCAGCTGATATTAGTCTCCACTAACATTTTGTATTTATCGAAAGACGATGCGCTGGTAAATGCTGGTGACGAGACGGCGTGGCCGCCGTTTTAGCTTTGCGCACGAAGGATTTTAAAGGACAAACCGGATGCCTTCCGGTTTGTCCTTTGTTGTTTTGGTGTGATTGTTTGTTTGCAGTGAAGAAAGACGTTGATCCTCCTTTCCTTTCATGGTCGGTAATAGAGACATCGGTTATCCCGGGGATCAATTATGAAAAGAAGGGAATATACACTATTCATTTTCAGTACAAGTTCCGTCAGCCTAAGAGAGTAAAGTCCCTTCAGGTTAACTATAGGTGCTATACGGATCTTTATTTAGCGGGAAAGTATAAAGGACGTACCTATGGAACCCTCAGAGCCAGACTGCGCAGATGCCGCCTTTATAATTTCTGCTCAGCCTTTAGGGAAGGAAACAAGAGACAGCACAACAACCACAATAATTAAAAGGAACATCAGTACCGTTTCGAGGGGCGTTTGAAGTAACATAACATACTTTTTTGGTTAAAAATGGTTATTTTTATATAGAACAGATCAATTCGAATTTGGTTGACCTGATATAAAATTTCTTGTATTCCACGTTGGCACGGTATCTCCTCGTTGTTACCATGTCGTATTAATTGTAAAACCTATGGTAAACCCAACACCCTCGTCTCTCAGGACCACTACGCTGCTGTTATTCCTGCAGCTGTTTTTCACATTATCGCTTTCCGCCCAGATCAGCTGGCCCGCAGGGCAGATCTTACCCTCTTTTCCGGCGCCGGCACAAACGCAGGACCTGATCATGCTGCGGGAGTCGAACTCCCGCTGGGAGGCAGAAGGCTCCGCGCTAAGCCATAAAACCGGCAGACTGGAATCTGACGGCTGGTTATGTCAGACCGGCATCGATGCAGCCAACCAGCATATGATCTACGGTCCTTACGACACGAACCTGCCCGCCGGTCCCAATGTCGCGGAATTCCGGATGAAAATCGACAACAACACGGCCAATAATGATCCGGTAGTGGACATCGACGTACGGAACGCGACCACCGGCGCGATACTGGCCTCGCAGACAATTACCCGGCAGCAGTTTCCCGTTGCCTCCAACTACACCAACTTTACCCTGCCCTTTACGATTCCGGCAGAGCATCAGTCGATAGAGCTGCGTATCTACTGGCGTGGCGCAGCCTATACGAAGGTGGACTGGGTGGGTGTTCAGCAAAATGGTTCTTCGGCTGAAATGTATTTGTTCGCCTCCCTGAAAGGTGTCGTTAACAGAACGCAGCCACGCATCTTCTCCTACGAAGGCGATGCGTTTGCAGAAGGACCGTATACCTGGCTGCAGTCGTTGGGCTTAAACTGGTCGGAAGTCACGGATAAATGGAGCCTCATCACAAAATACCGCAGCGAAATAGCGGGACTGATCGTATATGACCCGGCGCAGATACACACGGTCAACCTGGCAACGATGCTGGCCAAAGACAGGCGCGCACTGGTGGTATCACCTCTGCTGTTGTCCAGACTGACTGCCGCGCCTTATAATCTGCCGGTGGTACTGGACCTGCGCGGCCAGTTCACCAGCAAACTGCAGGTCTACCAGGCGCTGTATAACACTTATTGGCCTAACCTGGACCACCGCGTGTTGATCGGCCTGAATCCGGAAGCCCACAAATCTGCGTTGCGTGAATATGCCGCAGCGCTGGGCGCTGCCGTCATCTGGCTCGATCCTGCGATCCCCGCGGAAAGCACCCTGCTGAACAGCTTCCTTGCTTCCATGCCGGCAGGCGCCAACTTTATGGGATGGTGGCCGGAAGAAGGACCGGGAGTAGAACGGTCTTCCACCTATGGTATACCTACCATAGCGAGTGACTGGTGTACGAACCTGACCCTTCACAGCGGCACTCCCCGGACCATCAATAAAAAACCGATACCGCCCAAACCGCCACTGCAGAATAAACTCTATGTCGCCTTCATCCTCAGCGACGGCGATAACCTGCAATATATCGAACACCTGATGCGTAAACTGTGGAACAACCCCGATCGCGGTGCAGTGCCCATCGGATGGACACTGTCGCCCGCCATGGTAGACGCTATGCCTGGTGCGCTCAATTACCTGTGGCAAAGCTCCACCAACAATGACAACCTGATATCAGGTCCTTCCGGTTACGGCTATACGTACCCAAACAGCTGGCCGGACCAGCAAAAGTTGAATCAGTTTGTGGCGACTACAGAAACCTATAACCAGCGTGCAGGCTTCCGCGTAGTGACCATCTGGAACACCATTACCGGGGGGATCAATCAAAATACAGGGCAGACATTCGCGCAGAAAGCACCGTCACTGTTGGGTATGACAGGACAGAACACCGGCGGCGGACTGACGATCTACAATAACACGCTGCCGGGAATGGCGCTGTCCTGCAACTACTGTACAAATGAACAGGCCATGAAAGACCATATCGCCTCTGCTGCGGCAGGGTGGAACGGTACCAGCCCGCGCTTTATCATCATACAGGCGCAACCCTGGCAGAATGTTACCCCAACCAGTTTTAAGAACGTAGCTGCTTCGCTGAATGCCGACTACCGGGTGGTACGGCCAGACCACATCTTCCAGCTGATCCGGGAAGCTAACAGCCTGCCGGTAGGCGATACCAGCTTTTTAAGGGGAGGCGCGTTGCAGCATTACCGGCGTTAGTAACGGTAACGGGTATACGGGGTAAGTATCATCGTTAAAATGGTGCAGCCATCAGCTCAGCAGTCCCTGGTTGTTGGCTGCCTGTATCAGCCCTGCCACATTCTTTACGCCGAACTTCTGCAGCAGGTTTTTGCGGTGGTTTTCTACAGTGAACTTGCTCAGAAAGAGCATTTCTGCGATCCGTTTGGTGGTAATGCCGGAAGCGATCAGTTTCAGTATTTCCTGTTCCCGGGCGGTCAGGGCGGGCGCTGCCGCCATGTCCGGCGCAGGGCGGGTAATGATTTCCCGGATGGTGTCACTGAAAACAAGCTGACCAGCCAGCGCATCGTTGATGGCATTCACCAGTTCTTCGATGGAGGCATTTTTAAGAAGGTAGCCGCTGGCGCCATTTTCCAGCATCTTCATAATAGCGCTGCGCTGGTCGTGGTTACTGAGTGCCAGCACAACGGTATCGGGGGCTGTTGTTTTGATGATTTTACACAGGTCCATACCATTACTGTCAGGTAATATGATATCCAGCAGCACTACATCCACAGGATGGTTACTGAGGAATACGAGAAAATCTTTCGCCGTGGTAAAGGCGCCGGCGATGTCGAAAGTGCCATTGCCCGAAAGTACCCTGACCAGCCCCTCCAATACGATGGGATGATCATCCAGGATGGCCAGTTGGTATGGCTGATGAGACATATACTTCAATATTTATGGATGTACCTTTTCCGTTTTGTGTGGTAGTGATGTCAATACTGCCATGAAGGTAAGCGACCCTGTTCCTGATGTTGATGAAACCCATGCCGGATTTGCTGTCTGCGGTAGTGTCAAAACCTTTGCCGTTGTCTTCAACGGTAATAAAGAACCGGTTGTCCCTTTGATTACACTGCAATAAAATTTTGGTAGCCCCGGCATGTTTAACAGCATTCGTTAGCAGCTCCTGTATGATGCGGTAAATGGTTACCTGTTCCTGCTGTGGAATGTCGGGCTGAATATCGAGGCACTGGCACTGTACCGCCAGCTGGTCTGTTGTAAATGCATTGCACAGGTCTTGCAGCGCAGCTTCCAGTCCCAGTCTCAGTAACATTTCCGGCATCATGTTATGTGCAATTTTTCTCAGTTCCATGACGGAAACATCCAGCTGGCTGATAACGGGCTTCAGTTCGGGTTGATGGCCCGCGATGGCTGACAGGTTTATTTTGGTAGATGCCAGCAACCCGCCCAGGCTGTCATGCAGATCACGGGCTATCCGTTGCCGCTCTTCTTCCTGGACCTGCAACATAGCTTGTGAAACCTTTATCTGTTCCCGCTGGGCTGTCGTTTTTTTCCTGTTTCGATAAAAGAAATAACCGAGCAGCAGGATAATAAACAACAGCATGATGACCACACTCAATGACCAGTTCAATAACCGGGTACGCTTCAGGGCCGACTGGGCCTTGTCGTTCGCTGCGTTGAGCGTCGTGATTTTCCGCTGGTCTTCTGCTTTCCTGAATTTTATTTCCAGGGCGTTGACCTTCGCTTCCAGATTACTTTGGGAGATGCTGTCCCGCAGGTGGCTGTAGCGTTTCAGCCAGCTGAAAGCCTCCGGGATGTTGTGCAGTTCTTCGTAGGTGACCACCAGGCCATAGTATATCAATAGCCGGTTCATCGCAACATTGATAAAAGGTTTCCTGGTGGTGAGGTCCAGTGCTACATCCCGGGCGCGCGTCAGATCTTTCTTATTATAGAGGGCGTAAAACTGCTGGAGTTGCAAACGTTGCTCCGGGTAAGGTTTCTTCAGTTGCCTTGCCAGCTGGATACCTTTTTGGGTGGCTTCAAGAGACTGGTCAAACTTCCCTGTTACGGTAAGGCGCATGCTTTCGCCGGCGTAGTAGTCCAGCCAGGCAGTGGCATGAGGGTAGGGCAGTAGTAACAGCCGTAAGCTGTCCATATAGGCCGCGGCTTCCGTGGGATGGCCGGACAGGGAATTGTTTTCCGATAACGTATGATAAGCAGCTGTGAGGTATCCGATACCGCTTTTTTCATTCCGCAGCGTTTCAATGGCCTGCTTCAGATAAGTTTCCGCTTTGGGCAGTTGCTGTAGGTTTTTAAAGCCGTAAGCCAGGTCGAGATAGTTTTTCCCGAGCCATGCCTGGTCACCCGACTGCGCCGCCAGCGGGATGGCCCGCTCAATCAGCAGGTTGATGTACGCTTCGGGATCATCTTTATCGAAGTGGAACACATGGGCGTAATCGTGCCAGCACATGGAACGGTAACGCAGCGCCTCTTTGTCGGTGAACGGCTTTAGCTTCTTTTCTGCCTGCAGGTAGATGGCTGCGGCGGAATCGGGCGCGGTGGCAGCCAGCAACCTGGCATCGTAGTAAAGCGAGATGCCCTGCAGCCGGACGTTGTCACGGACCAACCGCTTTCCCTGTCCGGCATATTTTTTTGCCATGATCGTGTCCTGCTCTATCCAGTCTTCCGCCAAACGGAAAAAGACAGCTGCCCGGACACTGTCGGGCAATGGCTGTTCCGCCTGCCGGACAAGACTGTCCCGGTTATATCTTCCCGGCGGCTCCTGGGCGCGCCCGCAAAGACCTGATAATAAAAGCAGCAGTAGGGGTGGGAGGTATTTTATCATACGTGCAATTTGCTACACAAGACAATAACGGCAAAGGGCTGTTCACAGAATGACTGAAAACAGCTATATAAAAATAGCTATTTGGGGTCATTGTCCCGCCTGGCCGGTGAAGATAATTTTGTATTCGTTGTTTCGCTTTGAAACGACGCATAAAAACTGTTGATATGTTCAGAAAATTATCCATTGCAAGTCTCCTCATGGCCGCCGTCCTGGTGACCTCCTGTTCCAAAGACAAGAAGGAAGATAATAACCAGCCCGCGCATAAAGTACGGTTCGAAGCCGTAGGGCAGAACGGCGGGGTTGTTAATGCGGCCGTTTATGGCGTTGACGCCGATACACACAATGCGCTTAACCTTAATACAGCCAACTGGAGCAGCCCCGATGTTACAGCCCCTGCGGGCGCCTACAACGCCAATATCGTGGTTAACGGCAGCGGGCCCTCTACTACCAGCACCATGAAAGTAAGGATTTACGTGGATGGCGACCTGAAGAAAGAAGAAACCGCCTCCCCCGGCAAAGTACTGTCCGTAACGCTGGGATATAAGTTTTAAGGAGACCCGTTACTGAAAGATTTCCGCCTATGCGCGGGTGAAAAGGCTTGCAGGTGATACCTGCGGCCTTTTCGTTTTATGCTTCCCCGGGGGCACAACGATTACAATACCCTGATATCATCCCGTTAAAGTCGGTGACCACATAGCCCGCCGGTAACGGAATGTGCATCTTATGCTGCAAACACTCCACCTTCCCGCATTGGCGGCATTTAAAATGAAAGTGGTTATGGCTGTGTTTATTGTTCGGTTTATCACAACCGGCGCAATAGGCGAAATACTGCTTCCCGTCATCATCCATGGCTTTATGTACCAGGCCATCTTCACAAAACCTGTTCAGCACCCGGTAGATCGTGGCCCGGTCCACTTTCGTACCCAGCTCCGCCTGTAGCTGCTCATGGCTCAAAGCTCTGTCCGACGACTTCAGTACCTGTAAAACAGCTGCCTGCGCCTGCGTATTCCTTCTTTTCATTGTTTATTATTGCGACTTAATCGCAATAATAAGAATTTTCCCTATTATTGCAAAAAATACTACTCATGATCAGACAGATAAAACAGGCGAGCCTCATCGTGGCATGTGCTTTGGCAACATACGGTTGTAACCAGGAAACGCCGAAAACGCCTGCAGCCACTGCACCCGCAGTATCTGAAAAACCGGAATATTTCCTGCTGCGGCCCGAACTGGAAAAAATGTACGGTTACACACAGGCGGTAAGAATAGGTAACCTCGTCAAAATTGGCGGCGTCATCAGCATCGATGATAAAGGAAACCTGACGGGAAAAGGGGATTACGGTCAGCAGCTGACGAATGTCTACGCCAGCCTGGAGAAAGTGCTGAAACATTATGGCTGCACCTTTGATGACGTGGTCCTTGAGAACATATACACCACCAGCATGGCGGACCTTCAGAAAAACGCGGCATACCGCGGGAAAATATACACGCATCAATTTCCTACAGGCAGCTGGATCGGCGTGAAAGAACTGGGACTGCCCGATGCTATGGTGGAAATAGAAATAGAAGCACTCATACCAAAAGAACAATAACCGGCTATGAAAACATTTTTTCAGTCATTGTTTGAATATAATCACAACGTCAACCGGCAACTGTGGGAGGTGATGAACGCCCACGCGGACAAGACGTCTGAAAAAGCCATCAGGCTATACAATCATATCCTGAACGGACATCAGATCTGGAACAACCGCATAGAGCAGCGGGATGCCGTGCCGGACGTATGGTACATACACTCCCTGCCGGTCTGCAGAGACCTGGACCTGGCCAACTATCAGCATACGCTGGATATCATCCGTCAGTTTGACCTGGATGATGTCATCCGGCATCCTAAAATCAAAGGGAAACCTTTCAGCAAAAAAATCAGTGAGGTCCTCTTTCACGTCGTCAATCATTCCACCTACCACAGAGGACAGATCGCTACTGAATTCAGGCAGAGCGGACTGGAACCTGTGATGACCGATTTTATTTTCTATGAAAGGAAAGGCAGCGAGTAGCAAATGCAGTGGAAACAGGTACTTGTTTTTATCAGGTGGGGACGGTCCTTCAGTCATCTGTAGGCCGGAAGCTCGGTGTGCTGGCATTACTTTCCTCCAGCGCTTTGCGGTATTCCCTCGGTGATTTTCCCTGGTAAATTTTAAACTGCCGGTTGAAATAGGAGAGGTTGTCAAACCCACAGGCATAACATATCTCGGACACTCCATGATCGGTCCCGATCAATAACTTGGTAGCGTGACTGATGCGCGTTTCATTGACAAACTGCGAAAAGGTTTTACTGGTCCTTCTTTTAAAGTAACGGCAGAACGCGGCTTCGTTCATACAGGCCAGCGAGGCGGCCGATTTACTGTCTACGTGCGTATGATAGTTCTCCAGCACATATTTAAATATCGATTCCAGTTTTTTCGAATCTACATCCTTATAGTGTATCTTTCTCGGATCGTCTGCCAGTAGCAGCACATTTTCACTGTTTTGTTGAGACAGCCCGTCCAGCAACTGTAAGAGGATGAGCAGGTTTTTCATCTGCTGGTTGGCCTGGAATTGGAAAAACATGCCGGGAAGCACAGCCGGCGGTTGCCTGAATTTGATGCCGCGTTCAGACAATTGCATGAGTTCTTTTATCTTTCTTAATTCCAGTTTGTCGAAAAAATCCTTGCCCAGGAAGTCTTCTGTAAACTGTACGATGATCGCGTGCGCAGCTTCTTCTTCTGTGTCGGCGGGGAGGTTGTCATTACAGAAACAATGCACCAGGCCGGGACCGAACATGTAAATCTCACCCCCGCTGAAGTTGACGACCTTGTTGCCGGCATACAATTTACCGGCGCCTTTTACGATCAGGATCAATTCATGCCCGTGGTGAAAATGAAACGTGTTCGTAAAACGGGGCTGACAGTATTCTTTGACAACGAAACTGGCATCCTCCGGAGTAGATATATGTCGATAGGCAACTTTCATAATTGGTGTTATTGGTACACTATTTATTTTATGAGGGGATAAATCGGAATTAAGGTAAATATAGTATCAATATTTTGCAAATGCAGTACTTTTATTTCAACGGTAGTCTGAATATGTTTGTAAGACAATGATGCTTTCCCGTTATGAGACCAGCCAGATAAAAGCACTGCGAATCGTTTTATTAACACTGTAGAGGGTAAACCAGTATTTTAATCACGATATATACTTCATGCGTTATGGAATTAGGAATACACAACTGGATGCGCTCCGAAACAATAGCCACCACCATCCGGAGGGTGTCTGCGCTTGGCTATACCCGGCTGGAAATTGCCGGTAGTCCTGAACAATACGATACCAAAGAAATCGCAAAACTCATGAAGGACCATGGCTTGTCCTGCTGGGGTTCCGTGACCCTCATGCTGGGAGAACGCAACCTGCTGGCCAGGGACGAAGCGCAGCGCGCCAGGTCTGTACAATATGTGAAAGACGTAGTGAAAATGGTGAAGGAGCTGGACGGTCATATGGTGTCTGTCGTACCAGGTACCGTCGGCAAAATCGTTCCCGACGGAAGACCGGAAGAAGAGTGGAAATGGGCGGTAGACGCCATGAAAGAAATCTATGACTACAGCGAAGCTTCCGGTATCCTGCTGGGCATAGAGCCTATCAACCGGTTCGAAACCTATTTTATCAACAGGGCTGAACAGGCGCTGGCCCTGGCAGCCGCCACAGGACCCAATTGCGGCGTATGCCTCGACACCTTCCATATGAACATGGAAGAGACAGATATGTTCGACGCCATCCGTAAAGCAAAAGGACGACTGGTCGGTTTTCACGTGGCGGACAACAACCGCATGGCGCCGGGCATGGGACATCTCAACTGGGAGAAGATCGTCGCCACCCTGAAAGAAGTGGGGTATGACGATGTACTGTCAGTCGAATTCTGTTCCCCGCTGGACCGCACGCCGGCCAACCCGTATCCGGACTCCATCGATGAAAGCCCGGAAAACCTTTCTCCCGAACAGGAGAAGTTTCTCATCGACCACGGCAGCACCGCCGTCACCGAAGCGTTTTATACCATGCTCACCAGCAAGTCATTTAATACTTTATCAAAACTTATTTAGAGAACTGATGAAAATAGCTAATGTAGAGGCATTTTGGCTGCGTTGTCCCGTTCCAAAAGAAAAACAACATACTTCAGACTACGGACTGCTGGCGAACTTTGACATGACGCTGGTGGTGATCACAACAGAAGACGGGCTGCAGGGATTCGGAGAAGCCAAGGCTGCAGTGGGGTCTTCAGGGGTATGCGCCTCCATTGTGAACTGTATCGAAAATGAACTGAAGCCGGCATTGATCGGTAAAAATGTGAAAGATATCACCCGTCTCTGGGAAGAGATGTACAATGGCACCCGCGACCACTACGCGCTGTCGAGAGGCCGCAAATTCCCGGTGCTCGGCAGAAGGGGGCTCACCGTTTCCGCCATGAGCGGCATCGATACCGCCTTATGGGACCTGAAAGGTAAAATGCTGAACGTACCGGTGATGGACCTGCTGGGCGGCGCCTGCCGCGATCACATGCCGGCCTACGCCAGCGGGGGATGGGCAGACGTGGACAACATCGGCGCGCAGCTGAACGGCTACGTGGAAAAAGGTTTCGGCGGTGTTAAAATGCGCGTAGGCGTTATGGATAAGACCGTCCGGAACAGCATTGAAAGGGTAAAAGCTGCCAGGGCAGCGCTGGGTCCCGACATCAAACTGATGACCGACGCGCACGGCACCTTCAGCGTACCCGAAGCCAAACAGTTTTGCCGCGGCGTACAGGACTGCAACCTCTACTGGTTTGAAGAGCCTATCAGTCCGGATAACCGCAAGGGAACTGCGGAAGTGAGAGCATCCACCCATATTCCCATCGCGGCCGGCGAAAGTGAATATACCAGTTTTGATATCAACGAACTGCTCGATATCAGGGCCATCGATGTGGTACAGCCTGACGCGGCTATTATCGGAGGAATCTCTGAAGCGGTACGCGTAGCGCATCTGGCCAGCGTACATCAGCTGGAGCTGGCGCCGCATTGCTGGGGGTCCGCGTTCTCTTTTATGGCCGGACTGAATGTGGCCTTTGCATCGCCTTCGGCGACCATTATCGAGTTCTCCCTCGGCGGAAATCCGATGATGTATGAACTGGTAAAAGAAAAAATCACCGTCACCAACGGTATGATCCCCGCGCCTGTGGCCCCGGGATTAGGCGTAAGCCCCGACTGGGATTTTGTACGGGAGTATCAACAAAAAGCATAGTGAAAATAATGATATATGGCTAAAGCACTTAAAATTAACCACGTTACGCTGATCGTAGATAATCTGGAAAAAGCCGGAGCCTTCTACCAGCACGAATTGGGCTTAGAGCCGCTTGCCGCCTTTAGGTTTGATTATCCGGTGATGTTCTTCAAATTTAATGATGAACAACAACTGCATATCTCTGAATGGGAAGACAAAACATCTTTCCGCGGTCATATCTGTGTACAGGTAGACGATTTCAACAGTATCTTCTTCCGCATGAAGGAACTGAATACGATTGATGTCAACCCCTGGGGCAAAGTACGGAAACTGCCCGATGGCGCCATGCAGATGTTTGTCCGTGATCCGGCAGGCAACCTGGTGGAAATTTCTTCCCAGCCGGGCGCTGAGATCGATCCCCGTATCTTTACAGATGAATTGTATGAAGAAGGCCTGTATGTCTCCAACAGAAATGATTTCAGAGGATACCGGTCCGACGACGCTACTTTATATCACGACAGATGAGAAAAAACGTATTACTGCTCGAGACGATTGCAGATGAGGCATTGGCTGTCCTCCGGGAGCACGTGAACGTGTTCACGGGATACAACGAAGCTGATCTTAAGGGCGTATTAGACAGGGAGGATATCCATGCCATCATCACCAGGGGCAAAGGGCTGATCAACGAACCGCTGATGGCCGCCTGTCCGCAGCTGCAGGTAGCTGCCCGCTGCGGTGTGGGACTGGACAACGTGGACGTGGCAGCAGCTACCGCCAGGAAGGTAATGGTGATCAATGCACCGGGCAGCAATGCCGCCACGATAGCAGAACATACGCTGGCGCTGATGCTGATGCTCATGCGTAACATGTATGAATCAGTAGCACAGGTAAAACAGGACAACTGGGCCTGGCGCAATCAATATGCAGGCGATGAGCTGAATGGTAAGACGCTCGGCATCCTGGGAATGGGAAATATCGGTAAACGGGTGGCCCGCCTGGGAGAAGCTTTTGGTATGGAAGTGCTGTACTGGAGCAAATCCGCCGGCGATGTGCCCTATCCGTTCGCCTCCATGGAAGAAGTCTTGCAACGTTCTGATGTGGTGAGCCTGCATCTGCCTTTCAATAAAGAAACCGACCGGCTCCTGGGCGCTGCGCAACTGGCAGTCCTGAAACCCGGCGCCTTACTGATCAATACCGCCAGAGGCGCGCTGGTAGATCATGCCGCCCTGTTGCAGGCATTGAACGAAAAAAGGATAGGAGGGTACGCCGCGGACGTACTGCCGGATGAACCGCCGGTACAGTCCCGCAACCTGGTGCATCATCCGCGGGTGATGGTCACACCACATTCCGGCAGTCTTACCGCCGCCACTTACCGGCAGATATGCCTGCTCACGGTCAATAATGTGGTGGCCGCACTCACAGGGAACAATCCTGATCCCAACAGTATATTTAACCGGCACGCGCTTCTGTAAACCGCCGCCATAAACACTGTACAATGAAAAAAATACTCCTTTGTTTATTACTCATCGCCGGTGTCAGTATCACCTGCACCGGCATCCTCTTCGCACAGTCCGCCAAAAAGGCTAAAAAGCCGCTGGTGGTATTTGTAACCGGAGATCATGAGTACAGCAGTGAAGAAACAATGCCGCTGATAGCCGCTGCGCTGGAGAAAGACTATGGCATGAAGACCATCGTGCTCAAAGCATATCCGGATTATAACAGCGAAGAAAATATTCCGGGCCTCGAAGCCCTGAAAAAGGCAGACCTGGTCGTGTTCTATTTACGCTGGCGCCTGCTGCCTCCTGCACAACTGGCGCTGATAGAAGCTTACCTTAAAAGCGGGAAACCGGTGATGGGCTTCCGCACCACCACCCACGCATTCCATTTTCCGGAAGGTCATCCCAGCGAAAAATGGAACGCCTTCGGGGAGTTTGCGCTCAATGCGCCTCCGGGCTGGGGCGGCGCCGCCAAACATACGCACTATGGACACGAGAGCAGCACGGATGTCAGCATCGTGCCTGAACAGGCGGCCAACCCTATCCTGACAGGCGTCGCTAAAAACTTTCACGTCCGCTCCTGGCTGTACCGCGTATTACCGGACTATCCCGTGAAAGGCTCCACCTGGCTGCTGATGGGCAAGGCGGTGAACCCGGACAAAGAAGCCATCGAAAATCCTGTGGCGTGGACCGGCACCAACTCCTTCGGCGGTAAAGTGTTCATGACGACCATGGGCCATCCGGAAGATTTCAGACAGGAACCTTTCCAGCGGCTGGTGATTAACGCCATTCATGATGAACTGGGACTGAAAGTGCCAAAGAAATGGAAAAAAATAGATATCCGCGTGCCCTATCGTGTGGCCAAATAAGTACAACGTTTCCTGATTCCCGCTAAAACTGATACGATGTCCAGACTATTTAAAATCGGTATGTACGTACCGCTTGTGCCTTTGGTATTGGCGATAATGATACTGGATGCCTGTAAACCGAAGGGGCATGATCCGCTGACCATCTCCCCGGGTACGCATATTTCCCTGATCGGCAATAACCTGGGATCGAGAATGGTCCACTATGACAACTTTGAAACAGCGCTTTATCTCCGCTATCCCGACTATAACCTGATCATCCGTAATATGTGCGACGGCGGTGAAACACCGGGCTTCCGGCCGCACTCCGGCAGAAACTCCCCCTGGGCTTTTCCGGGCGCGGAGAAGTTCCGCCCGCAGCTGGCCAAAGAAGTGGAGAATATGGACAACCACAGCCAGGGATTTTTTGAAACACCTGACCAGTGGCTGACCCGCCTGAAAACAGATGTGATCATCGCCTTTTTCGGCTACAGCGAATCCTTTGAAGGCAAAGCCGGACTGGCCGATTACAAAGCGGAACTGGACGCTTTCATCAAATGGACGCTGAAACAGAAATACAATGGCAAGTCCGCGCCGCAGCTGGCGCTCGTTTCACCCATTGCCTTCGAAGATCTCTCCGATAAATACGACCTCCCCAACGGAAAACAGGAAAACGAAAACCTGGCAATGTACACGGAGGCTATGAAAGAAGTGGCTGCGCAAAACAATATCCTGTTTGTAGATGCCTTTACACCATCCCAAAAATGGTATGCAGACACAAAAGAACCGCTCACCATCGACGGGTCCCAGCTGAACGAAGAAGGATACAGGAAGCTGGGCAACCTGCTGACAGCAACACTTTTCGGCGAAGCCCCCGCGAAAGCGGAAGCCAACAGGCAGCTGGTATATGCTGCGGTTAAAGAGAAAAACTGGATGTGGCTCAACGATTATAAAATCCCTAACGGTGTGCATGTATTCGGGCGCCGCTACGATCCCTACGGGCCAGACAACTATCCCGCAGAGATAGAAAAAATCCGTGAAATGACGGCTGTCCGGGATTCTGCGATATGGCAGGCGGCATCGAAAGGCACGAAAATGGACATCACGGTGGCGGATAAACGTACGAAAGTACTGCCGGAAGTGAAGACCAACTACAACCCCGCTAAGAACGGTAACCTGCGCTATTTGACAGGGGAAGAAGCCGTAGCTAAACTGAAAGTACCGCCCGGCTATAAGGTAGAGCTATTTGCTTCGGAAGAACAGTTCCCCGACCTAGCCAAACCCATGCAGATGTCCTTTGATAACAAAGGTCGTTTATGGGTGGCCGTGATGCCGAGCTATCCGCATTATAAACCGGGAGATGCCAAGCCGGATGACAAGATCCTTATTTTTGAAGATACTGACAATGACGGGAAAGCCGATAAACAAACGGTCTTCGCCGACAGCCTCCACCTGCCTATCGGCTTTGAGATAGCACCCGAAGGCGTATACGTAGCACAGGGCACCAACCTGAAATTATACGTAGATACCAACGGTGACGACAAAGCCGATAAAGAGGAGATATTGCTCAGCGGGTTCGATGACCATGATACCCACCACAGCAGTCATGCTTTTACAGTAGATGCTTCCGGAGCCATTTATTCCGGCGAAGGCGTTTTCCTGCATACCAACGTGGAAACGTCCTACGGCACTGTGAGGGGCACCAATGGTGGGTTCTACCGCTACGATCCGAAACGCCGGAAGCTGGAACGTACGGCTCAACTGGAGATTCCTAATCCATGGGGCATCGCTTTCGACGACTGGGGACAGCCTTTCTTCGCCGAAACTTCCAGTCCGGATGTACGCTGGATGCTGCCAGGTACCGTATTGCCCAAATATGGACAACACACGCATAAGTCGATACAGCTGGTAGAGGATAAACATAAAGTACGGCCTACCTCCGGACTGGAATTTGTGTCCAGCCGGCACTTTCCGGACGAAGTGCAGGGCGATTTCCTGATCAACAATACCATCGGTTTCCTCGGAACAAAAGAACACACCTTACAGGACGACGGCACCGGCTATAAGAGTCACCACCGCCAGGACCTGCTGGTGAGCGGCGACCCGAACTTCCGCCCGGTAGACCTGGAGTTTGCGCCTGATGGATCGCTCTATGTGATCGACTGGCATAACATCCTGATCGGGCACATGCAGCACAATGCACGCGACCCGTTGCGCGACCACTCTCACGGAAGGATATACCGCATCACCTATCCGTCAAGACCGCTGGTAAAACCCGCCCACATCGCCGGCGCCACCATAGAGGAACTGCTGGACAACCTGAAACTGCCGGAATACCGGACCCGCTACCGCACCCGCCGCGAACTGAGAGGCCGTGATGTATCGGAGGTACTGGCAAAACTGAAAACATGGGTAGCCAACCTCGACAAAAACGATCCTGAATACGATCATCACCTGCTGGAAGGGCTTTGGGTGAGCTGGGGCATGGATAAGGTAGATCGTGACCTGTTAAAACAGGTGCTAAAGGCGAAAGACTATCATGCCAGGGCTGCCGCTGTACAGGTAGTGCGCTATGTCGGTCATCAGATACCGGACCAGGCCGACCTGCTCATGCAGGCCGTAAAGGATGAAAACAGCCGGGTACGCCTGATGGGAATTGTTGCGGCCTCCTGGCTAGGGAAAGAAAAAGGGCTGCCCATTCTGGCAGAGGCGAAGAAAATGCCACTCGACGAATGGATGGTCCACGCTTATGATGCGGCAGTGGCCCACCTGAAAGGAGAAAATGTCGGCAATGAAAAAGAAGAGGGAAGCAACGCCAAACTGAAAGGCGCTGCGCTGGCCTTGTTCAACCAGGGAAAACAGATCTATTCTATCGAAGGATACTGCAGAACATGCCATCAGCCGGATGGTAAAGGACTGCCTGATTCCGGTTTCCCGCCGTTGGCAAACTCCCAATGGGTGACTGGCAGTGAAGAACGGCTCATTAAACTGGTGATGAAAGGAATGCTGGGACCCATAGAAGTGAATAATAAAAAGTATCCGGGGCAGGTACCGATGACCCCCTTCGGTAACCTCCTGAAAGATGAAGAGATTGCAGCAGTGCTGACTTATGTGCGTAATAGTTTTGGAAACACCGGCTCAGCCATCTCCCCGGAGAAAGTAAAACAGGTTAGAAAGCAGATAGAAAACAAAACCGATTTCTATTCACCTGAGCAGCTGTTGAAAGAACATCCGATGGAAAAAAAGTGACCTTCATAAACAGATGTTAGCGGGCGCAGGAAAAGCGCCCGGCTAACACTTTCTTCTGTTAAATTACTATCTCACTTAGCGAAAATATCACAAGGAAGTATCGGTTT
This sequence comes from Chitinophaga eiseniae, assembly GCF_900167135.1. Lineage (GTDB taxonomy): Bacteria > Bacteroidota > Bacteroidia > Chitinophagales > Chitinophagaceae > Chitinophaga > Chitinophaga eiseniae. The sequence continues at coordinate 50,428 of NZ_FUWZ01000007.1, forward strand.
GGAGATTTAATATTGTTAGGAGTTCTAATTATTATAGTCTGGTATATATTTATCAACCAACAAAAATACGGTAAAACCAATCCATCCCCTTTTTATGTCTTCTGAAGTCCGGTGCTGCTATCCGCCGGTACGGGCGGCTATTTGCCACTGCCTGACTGTATTTGGAATAAGCTGCTGATATAGGTGCACGGATAAGGAATGAACAAATTTAACCTGATAATTTTTTAACTATGAGACAGTTTTCCACGGTGATTTTTAAAATGATGGCGTTGCGCCAGAAGATCATTTATGCCACTTTAGCCCTGCTGATAGGGGCTGTCACGCAGACCTATGCTAACGCAGCCGCTCCGCTTATGGATGTACGTGGCCGCGTGCTGGAAGAAAACGGTGTAGGCGTGCCCGGAGTGAGCATCAAGGTAAAGAATGCCGATAAGGCCACAACAACAGATCCTGACGGAAAGTTTGTCCTGAAAGGGCTTTCTGACAACGCAGTGCTGATTGTTTCTTACATAGGTTATACCACGCAGGAGGTACCGGTTACGGCAGACATGGTTATTCAGCTTGTACCCAGTGTAAAAAAAATAGATGAGGTAGTGGTAGTAGGATATGGTACAACTAAAAAGTCAGATCTGACCGGAGCAGTCGGTACGGTGAAATCAGAAGCGCTCCAGGAGCGGCCGGCATCATCGTTGAACCAAAGCCTGTCCGGCCGGGTGACCGGCGTGAACGTGTCATCCAATTCCGGCAGGCCCGGGGGCAGGGCTAACATCCGTATCCGCGGCGCCAGCTCGCTGAGTGTGTCCAACAACCCGTTGTATGTAATTGACGGTGTGATATTGAATCCCGTAGACCTGCGGAACGGCAGTACTCCCATCGATTATATCAATCCTAATGATATTGCTTCCATCGAGGTGCTGAAAGATGCGTCTTCCACTGCTATTTACGGCGCCCGTGGCGCCAATGGCGTTATCCTCGTTACCACCAAAAGAGGCAACGCAGGTGGCGGACGGCTGACATACGATCCGGATTTCAGCATCGGCGTATTGCCCCGGAAGCTGGAGCTGCTGAACGCTAAAGAGTTTTTAGCTGTAGAAGACCAGGCGTATGCCAACGCAAAAAAATATGATCCCACGGGCTGGGCTACCGGTACCAAGTATACCGATCCCAAAACAAAACGCACCAATCCCTTATTGTTCGATTCACAGGGAAATCCGCTCTATGATACCGACTGGCAGGATGAAACCTTTCAGAAAGCATTTACCCAAAACCATCAGCTGGGATTCACTGATGGGGATGAAAAGAAAAGCTTCGGCGCTTTCCTGAACTACCGCACGCAGGAAGGGCTGGCGCGCGGCTCCTGGCAGGACAGGTATGCCGGCCGCATCGTATTTGACAGTAAAATCAAAGACTGGCTGAAAGTAGGCGGTACCCTGAACTACACCGACCAGCGCGAAAAACAGGTAGACCAGCTGGACGGCGGCGGTATCACCATGATGCGCCAGGTGCTGGAAGCGCTGCCGATCATCCCGGTAAAATATGCAGATGGCTCCTGGGCCAGCAACCGCGATTATCCCGGTATGGAGGGGGGCGACAACCCGCTGCGCGTTTCTGCCGACAGGATATCCATTCTGCATACACAGACTCTCCTGGGCAATATGTACGCCAATATTCACCTCGCAGAAGGCCTGGAACTGAGATCTACCCTCGGCGTGAACATCATCAATCAGCGGGAAGATTATTTTGCGGCGAAAGGCATGCAGTATATTTCAGATAACGGCGACGCCTCTGTTAACAACAACCGGTACAACTCCTGGCAGTTTGAAAACTATCTCACCTATAACAGGGAGTTTGCCAAAATACATTCGGTAAATGCGATGGCCGGTGTGTCCTGGCAGCATATCGATCGTTTCGAGAACCAGGCCACCACGCAGGGATTCACAGACTCGTACTTTAAGTACAACAACCTCGGTGCAGGGTCCAGCCCGCAACCGCCTTACTCTATCGCTACGGCCAATGGCCTGAATTCGTTCTTCGGCCGCGTTAACTATGGCCTTCGCAATAAATACCTGGTCACCTTTACCGGCCGTATGGACGGCTCTTCCAAATTCGGGCGGGACAACCAGTTTGCTTTCTTTCCTTCTGCGGCGCTCGCCTGGAGGGTAACGGAAGAAAACTTCATGAAAAGCATTCCCGTTATTTCCAATTTAAAACTCCGCACCAGCTACGGCGCTACCGGTAACTCCGAAATCCCTGCTTACAGGGCTTTGGCAGGTCTGGGCAACTATACCGTGGTGTTTGACGGCGCCCGTAACTCCGGTGTAGGCATTGATCGTATCGCCAATCCAGGTCTGCGTTGGGAGAAAACAAAACAGGTAGATTTCGGGATGGAACTGGGCTTGTTTGCCAACAGGGTGAATTTCGAAGTGGACCTCTATCGCAGAAAAGTAGACGGGATGCTGCTGGATGCACCTTTGCCCTACACCACCGGCCGCGACAGGATTTTCTCCAACGTAGGCAGCATGGAAAACAGGGGGATTGAACTTGGTCTTAATACTGTCAACATTAAAACTGATAACTTTTCCTGGAATACCATCTTCAATATCTCCATCAACAAAAACAAAGTATTGGCTTTAGCGAATGGCGATATCCTTTCCGGCAATGGCATTATCAGGGAAGGAGAACCGGTAGGTTCTTTCTTCGGAAGGGTACATCTGGGTACGTGGGGCACCAAGGAAGCAGCGGAAGCGGCGGTGTACGGCAAGCTGCCCGGCGACGTGAAGTTTAAGGATATCAATAACGATGGTTCCATCAATGATCTGGACAGGGTGATCATCGGTAAAGGTATTCCTGACGGCTTTGGTACCTTCCTGAATACTTTCCAGTATAAATCATGGTCCCTGACGGTAGACCTCCAGTTCATGTACGGCAACGATGTGCTGGACAGGAGCATCCACTCCGCAGAAGACAGGCAGGGCATTGCCAACAGTTACAGGACCGTGCTGAACGCATGGACAGAAAACAACCAGAATACGCCGATAGCCCAGCTGCGTCCGATCAATGCAGGTTACGATACTTACAATGACAGCCACAAGGTAACCGACGGATCGTTTATTCGTGGCCGTAACCTGTTGCTGGGATATGTATTCCCTGCGAAAACGGTGTCAGCCCTGAAGTTGAGCCGCCTGAGGGTGTACGCTTCCGTGCAGAACTTTTTCCTGGCGACCAAATTTAAAGGCTACGATCCTGAAGTGTCCAACTCCAGTGCGCCTTTCGATCAGGGACTTACGTTGTACGACTATCCCAAACCAAGGGTGTTTATGTTGGGACTGAATGTGGGGTTATAGTATTGTGTCATTCTTTAATTGGAAATTATGAAAACAACAATAATAAAATACAGTTTGCTGGTACTGACAACAGGCTCCTTATGGTTGACAGGGTGCCGGAAATTCCTTGATGAATCAGACCCCAGCAATTATACCGAGGAAAACTATTTTACCAAACCGGAACATGCCAGGAGTTCTGTCAATGCGATCTATGCCAGTCTGCGTGATCCGATGGGCGGCGACTTTGGCGGCGGACCGTGGACCATGACGGAATTTGCCACCGGACAGGCGGCCACCGATCTCGGCCAGGCGGTAGATGCTATTTATATCAGGACCTTGCGGAATACCGCTGACAATGCGTTTGGTGTGAGCTACTGGAGAAATTACTACAAGGGTATCACCAATGCCAATCTCTCTATCGCTAAAATTCCGAACATCAAAATGGACGCGACAGAGCAGACGAAGTTACTGGGGGAAGCACATTTTATGCGTGCCTGGTACTACTTCACGTTGATAAGGCTGTTTGGCAACATCCCGCTGGTGACGGAGCCGGTAGACCTGAAGTCAGAACAGATAAGGCCAAAACAGGCGAACCCGGAAGATGTGTACAAACTGATTGTGGACGATCTTACCACCGCAGAGAAGGCAGGTCTTCCGTGGGTAGATGCGGGTGGCAGGGCCTCTTTGGGCGCCGTGAAATCACTGCTGGCGAAAGTATATCTCACCATGGCCGGATACCCGTTGCAGAAAGGCGCTGCGTACTATGACCTGGCAGCAAAGAAAGCGGAGGAAGTGGTGGATTCAAAACAATACCGGTTGTTTGAATCTTATTACGATCTGCACAACCCGGCGAAGAAAAATGTGGAAGAGAACATCTTTATGATCCAGTACAAAACGCAGGTCATCCCCGGCAACTGGCAGTCGCTGATCATTCCTTATAACAAAAATATATCCGCTTATTCATCGGAAACCGGCGGCATATACGCAGAAGAGAGCTTTGTGAAATCCTACGATCCGGCGGATTACAGGGCAAAAGAAGGACAGTTCTTTTTTACTGAGTTTACCCACCAGGATGACAGAAGCAAGAAAGTGGCACTGGGCGGATACTTTTTGTATAAACTGTTTGATGTGGCAGCGCAGACATCTACGGCCAACAGTGATCTGAACTGGTCGCTGATCCGTTATGCAGATATATTACTGGTATATGCTGAAGCCTCCAACGAAGTGAGCGGGCCAGGCGCCAAAGCCTATGAGGCAGTAAATGCCATCCGGACAAGGGCGAAGCTGCCGGCGTTGTCAGGGCTGACCAAAGAACAGTTCAGGGAAGCGGTATGGCGCGAACGCTGGTATGAACTATGTTTCGAGAATGTTACCTGGTTTGACATGGTGCGTCTCCGCAAGGCGTTTAATGTAACCACTAAAACCTTTGAGAACTATGTAGGGCATAAGTTCCCTGTTGGCCGTGCGTTGACGGAGCGGGAACTGTTGTTCCCCATTCCCAGCGTGGAGTTGAGAAATAATCCTAACCTGGTACCAACGAAAGGGTACTAACAACAATACTGTTTTTAACCCCATGCCTTGCTGGTGAGTATGCGGCGCCGGCAGGGTAACAGGCTTATAAGTCACGTGCTTATAAGCCTGTTTGTTTTGGGTAATATGTGTCTGTATCGTTATCCTCCGTTCAGCTGCCACAGCATATCAGCAGTAAAATTGTAATGCTCTTCCACCGGTACTTTAGCTCTGTGGACGCTATTGATATCTTTACCTTCTGCTGTCCAGAGCATGGGATAGAAACTAAATACCTCGTTACCATCCAGCATACTTACTTCCTGTTCCCAGTTGTTCCACCGGAGGTCACGATAAAAATCCCCGAGATCGCCTTCGAAGCAAAACAGCAGGAATTCCGTATAGGAGATGTCAAGCGCTTCCCATGCCATTGCTGCCGGATCGAAGTAGTATACTTTGCCCATGTCTTCGCCGAGACCGCCACTATTGATAGCGAAGAACCCGCCTGCTGCATCGTCCGCTACCAGCAGGAACCCGGCGTTGCCTTTATCAAAAATTGTTTTGTTGATGTTCCAGGTGTGCAACGTTCTGTTCAGGGTGGGGTGTCCTGATCCTAAGATCCTTATCCAGCCATGATCTACGAGGATGCCGCCGCTGTTGAATATAATAGCGCCCATAGGGGAGCGGGTGGTGACCTGTGTGGCATACAACGTTTCTCCCGCCATACTTTCCGTTACGGGCAAAACGTCTACCTTGTTGGTGGCGTTGCTGATCCAGGAGCTAACCAGGTCCCAGCCGGGTTCCTGTGTGTTGATCAGGTCTCCCCGGGATTTTTTGGGCGATGGAACAGCAGTTAACAAACGATTGACGCCGAGTAGTTTTAAATAAGAATCGTGCATAGTGGATGCAAAATAAATCAATCAGATATTATAACCGGGGAGTATTTTCTTTCATGTTGATCAATACCACCACACCGGATAAAAAGGTGATGATACCGGCAATATGTACAGCCCATATCAATCCGAAGAAACTGGCCACAATACCGGCCATCAGCGCGCCCACGGCGTAGCCAATGTCCCGCCAGAAACGGTAAACACCCAGTGAGGAAGCCCGCCAGGAGGGATGTGCCGCATCGCTGACGGCTGCCAGCAAAGCGGGATATACCATGGCGGTGCCAATGCCCAGCAATACGGAGCCTGCCAGCCCGGATGTCAGCGGAGGGAACAAGGAAAACCCGATCACCACATGTCCCAACGCCTGAACAAACATGCCCCAGACGATCAGCGGCTTGCGGCCGATCCTGTCTGCGAGCGGACCGGTAATCACCTGTCCGAGGCCCCACACAAACGGATATACGGCTTTGATCCAGCCCACGCCTTCCAGTCCTACGCCCGCTGCGATGAACAATAAGGGAAAAACGCCCCATGACATGCCATCGTTCAGATTATTGATCAGCCCGGCTTGTGAGACCGCAAAGAGGTTGCGGTTTTTGAGTGATGTCTCCCGGAACACCCATAATAAATCAGGCCGGTGGAATTTTTCGCCGGCCAGCTGTTGTTGCGTTACCTGTGCGGATTCCAGCCGGGCGTGCTGCCGCGTGTCCCGGATCACAAGCACAGATAATATCAGTCCGGCGACGGTGTAGAAGATACCGATATAGAAAGGAGCAGGTCTCAATCCGTAGCGGGACGCCAGGTAGCCTGTCAGCAAAGCGGTCAGCCCTACGGCGCCGTAGCCGGCCGCCTCATTGAGTCCCATGGCAAAGCCCCGTTTTTTGGGGCCTACCAGGTCTATTTTCATGTTCACCGTCATAGACCAGGCCAATCCCTGGCTGACGCCCAATAACACGTTGGCGAGGATGATCCAGTTCCACGAAGGCCCCCAGGCAAGCAGAAAAGGCACCGGTAGTCCCACCAGCCAGCCGGTCACCAGTATCCGCTTGCGGGTATACTTATCGGCCAGTACGCCGGAAACGAGGTTGGTAAAAGCTTTGACGACGCCAAAGGCGATGATGAAGGAAAACACCACAATGTCCGAGCCGATCTTAAACTCCTCCGTGCCTACCAGCGGCACTACGGTCCGCTCCAGGCCCACCATACCGCCTACCAGCATGTTGACCAGCACCAGCAGGGTAAACTGTTGCCAGTTTTCCTTTAATCCTAATTTGATGTCTGTCATATCGCCTGCGTGCCGTTGGAAAGTACAATGGCAGCCCGGCAAAGATATTAAATGCGCTCATCTATTCAATAAATTTATTGAATAGATGAGCGCATGAGCATCGGCCACCACCTGTTTTTCCAGTATTTTGTCCAGCTCCTCGTGAAAGATGAGCGGTAAACCGGTCACACACAGCATCAGCAGGAACAGCGTACAGATAAGGCTGCTCCATTTATGCCAGTTGAACCATCGTTTGGCGGTTTTAATATCCATGAGGTAAACGTTATCCGGTTTGTTGACACCGGAAATGATGTACGGCAAATATGTAGCTGAAATCATCGGAGATGGTAACGGGATTGGGAAAATAATTTATCCAATCGGGAAATTTAAGTATCTTGGAAATAGAACTGTCGCCCGAAAAAACCCGGCAGGAAAGGATTGCAAACGATCTTCGGGAATCAACCAGAAAAACCAGGATATCGTATTAAATTAAAACGCTTTGATAAGACTGTTACTACCGATGTTGAAAAACAAGGCATGGCGCAGCGGCTTGCTGTGTTTGATATTTTTTCTTTTATCGAGGGTTGCGCCCGCGCAGGATGCCAACTACTGGTCCAAAAACTTCGGCGCCGGTGGTTTCTTGTCCCCGGGTGCGGTAGTGGCCAATAACAAGGATAGCGGTGTACTGTTTTATAATCCCGCTTTGCAGCCGCTCTCCGGAAAAAATGCCATTTCTGTATCAGGGATGATTTACCAGGTAGAATCGATCAATATTAAAAACGGCGCAGGGACGGGGAAAAACCTGCATTCGCTGATATCGGCCAGCGTTCCCCAGATGCTGACAGGCACGGTGAAATTAGGCCGTAAGAAGCCGGTATATATTGCATATGCGCTTACCCATAACGCGGTCATCAATTATAATGTAACCCAGCAGCAGGACGCCAGGATGAATGTGCTGAACGACAGCTACAGCCCTGGCCCTGAATATTATCTGGGACAGTACGATCTGCAGAATATTACGAGAGAAGCCTCCGCACTTATCAGCACAGGGTTCAGGCTGGACCGGCACTGGGCCATCGGCTTTATGGCGGAAGGGCAGTCCCGTTCCCAGCATTACAGTGAGAACTTCCTCTCCCGTGCGCTGGTCAATAACAACCAGCCGACGCTGCCCATTACCAGCAACGAAGGAAAGTACCAGGTAGATTATACGCATTTCGGCCTTAAGCTGCGGGCGGGGCTGAGTTATGAGGCCGGCAAACATCACCTGGGCCTCCTGGTGTCTTCTCCGCTGATACACGCCTGGGGGAGAGGCCGGCTACTCAGTGACAACGCGGTGTCCAACGTTCACTTCATTTTTGACCAGCCCATGAACCTGCTGGCCAGTACCCGGCAGACCAAACTGGACACCCGGTACAAAACGCCGTTCAGCATAGCGGCGGGATATGCATATGACTATAGTAAAGGACAGGTGTATGTGGCGGCCGAGTACTTCCTGAAAGTAAAAGAATATACGATACTGGCGCCTACCAGTGATCTCTTTGTGCGGCCGGATACCGGCAACAGCATCATCCGCGCTTCAGAGCTGCTTAAAATGAGCGAGTCCCGTAAAGCGATCTTCAATGCGGCGGTGGGAGTGAGCTATCAGATAAATCCACGGTTAACGGGCTACTGTTCGCTGAGAACGGATTTCAACTACGCGGAGCGGACGGACGCAGACGGTACAGCGCCCAATACCGCTACATGGGATAATTACTACTGTCAGCTGGGCGTGAACATAAAGCGAAGCAAGTACAACCTGCGCACCGGCCTGTTCCTCGGGTACGGACGTTCGGGCAGCTATGAACAGTTCATTAATTTCGACAACCCGCAGGAAAACAACCTGCTGACAGGCGAGCGCGGCACCGTGCCCGCTTCACGGATGACCGCTGCCGTGATGGTGGCGTTTATTCATAACCTGTAAGGGCATTTTGTCGTTTTTTTCCAAACAAGCTACCTCTTTCATTGTATATCTTTGTATGTAAAAAGTATTTCACCCATGTCGCATCAGAAATTAATAAACGGACAGGTACAGTACCTGGAGTTCCTTTCGAAAAATCTTGAACGGACCAAAGAATTTTACAGTAAAAGCTTTGGCTGGAAATTCACCGACTACGGTCCGGACTATACGGCTTTTGAAGGCGACTATGTAGACGGCGGCTTTACCACCGGTAAACCGGAGAAAGGAACGGTGCTGGTCATCCTTTACGCTGACGATCTGGAAGCGACGCAGCAAAAAGTTGAGGCGGCAGGAGGTAAGATCGTAAAAGATATCTTCAGCTTCCCCGGTGGCCGTCGCTTCCATTTCTCGGACCCCAACGGGTACGAACTGGCGGTCTGGTCGCTGTAAATAGGATGTAAATAGTTTAAAAAGGTTGTAAGTCAGCTACTTACAACCTTTTTTGTTGATGGGAGCGGTTTTTATATCTTCATCCACAGATCGGTACATATCCCCGTTTCATCGATACTTATGAAAAACAACCCGGCTGCTTCCCTTAATTTGCATATGTTATCCTGGAAAGCCCCTCAGATCTGCATCCACATTGTCTGTTGTCTGCTGTTTATGATATTCCCGTTGTTGTTCATGTCTAACGGGAAGGGGTATACCGAACTGATAGCGCCTGCCACCCATTATAGTTATTGGCTGTTCTGCAGCTGTTACATCTGTCTGTTCTACTTTAATCGTTATTATCTGATGCCCGGATTTTTTATTCCGGGCAGATATATTAGTTATGCCGCCATGGCGCTGCTGCTTTGTGCCGGCATCTTTTTACTGCAGCCGTTCGATCGGCTGCTGCGGCAGAAGTGGGCCGCCCTGCCGGGAGGAGTGGAGTGGGTGTATGTGCCGCCGGTGATCGATATTACCAGTCTCTTTATCTTCTTTATGATCATGGCGCTGGGCGCAGCGATTACCACCACAAGGCGCTGGCAGCTGACTGAACAGCGGGCGCTGACCGCGGAGCGGGAGAAGATCCGGGCGGAATTGTCTTTCCTCAAAGCGCAGGTACATCCGCATTTCCTGTACAATACCCTTAATAATATTTATACCCTTGCGCTGACAAAAAATAATTACACTGCGGACAGTATTCTGCGCTTATCGAATATTATGCGTTACATTACGGACGATGTGATCGCCGATTACGTGCCGCTGCCACAGGAAGAAGCCTGTATCCGCGACTACATCGCCCTGCAGCAGCTCCGCCTCCGGCCGGGGACGGTCGACTACCAGGTATCCGGCGAGATGGACCGTAAGCTGATCAGCCCGCTGATACTGATGACTTTCGTGGAAAATGTATTTAAGTATGGTATCAGCAAGCACCTGCCGGAAACAGTTACTATCCGCCTGAATGTGAAAGACCATCAGATAGATTTTTTTTGCTGTAACCGCATCTACCGTGAACCCACGCCCACCGGCAGTTGCGGCGTAGGCATCGCAAATACAAGACAACGGCTGGCATTGCTGTACCCACAGAAACATGTACTGGATATCACCACAAACAATAACCTATATATCGTCAGACTGACATTACTGACTGATTAACCCGTACGAAACCATTTACTTCATTTGCCCGTATGAAGATTAAAGCCATAGCTATAGATGATGAACCGCTGGCGCTGGAGCTGATCAGGACCTACACCGCGCAGTTCCCCGCCCTGCAGCTGCTGCAGACTTTCGATGATGCGCTGTCCGGCGCGGAATTCCTCCGTTGCCGCCATGTAGACCTGCTGTTCATCGATATCAATATGCCGGATATCACCGGTATCGATCTGGTACGTTCCCTCGAAGAAAAACCCATGGTCATTTTCACGACAGCGCATAAACGATTCGCGCATGAAGGATTTGAACTGGAAGCGCTGGACTATCTTTTGAAGCCTATCAGCATAGAACGGTTCTCCCGCACCATGCAGAAAACGATGGCGCAGTACCACTACCGGCACACGGCGGCGCCGCGGGAGCCGGAATCTTTTTTCGTATATGCGGAATACAAACAGGTGCGGATATGGATGGATGAAGTGGAGTATATCGAAAGTCTGGAAGACTACATCCGCATTCATCTGCTGAGCGGCCGGCCGGTGCTTACGCTGATGCCGTTGAAGAAAGTGCTGGAGAAGCTGCCACATGACCGCTTCCGGCGGATCCATCGCAGCTATATCGTAGCGGTGCGCAGCATCTGTGCCATCGCCTATCGCAGGGTACTGCTGCATTCCGGTACCAGCTTGCCGGTCAGCAGCACCTATGCAGAAGACATCCGGGAGTGGAGCGGTAAATAATACGTCGGCACATCCGTCGCTTTTACCGATACCTGCTTGATAAAAAAAATGTGTTGGCTGAACTTTAGCTAAACAATTTTTATCTTATGGAAAGGAAAAATTTTCTCAGATCACTGGCTGTTACAGCCATCTCTGCCCCTGTACTGCTGGAAGCCTGTAAAAAGGACAATGCAGAACCCGCAGCGGCTGCCTCCGGCGCACAGGCCGAAGCTGCCTGCCGGCTCACAGATCCCGATATGGACGGCCCTTATCCGCTGTACAACAGCCGCGGCTCTATTATCAACCGGGTAAATATCACAGACAACAAACCCGGTCTGCCGCTCAATATCGACATCAAAGTGCAGAGCGTAAGCAGGGGCTGTGCACCGGTGACCAACGCACGCGTGGATATCTGGCAGTGCGATAAAGACGGTTACTATTCCGGTTACGTGAACAACGGCTACCTGGGCGTGCAGAACAATATCGGACGCCTGTTTGGACGCGGACTGCAGTACACCAACGCCAGCGGCATGGTGCATTTCCTGTCTATTTATCCCGGATGGTACCCCGGCCGTTGTACCCATCTGCATGCGCAGATCTTCATCGGCACCAGCCTGTACCTCACTACACAGATTGCTTTCCCTGACGCTGTTAACGCCGCCGTATATAGCACACCGTTATATGCATTACACGGACAAAACCCCACTACCAACTACCTTGACACTATCATCAACGACTCACTGGCTACTGAACTGGCTACTGTAACACCTGCCGCCGGCGGGGGATACAACCTGTCTCACGTTATCAACATCAGATGATCTCTTTTCAACCAATTTCTTACCAGTCGATTAATTTCTTTTTATGAAGATGCAGCCAGCGCAGATCATCCTGTCTTACAGACAGCTTATAGATGCCACTTCCACGGGGGACCTGGAGAAAAAGATATTCGAAGATTCCTATGTGGAATTCCTGATGCAGTCGCAGGCATACAATACTGACAAACAATTCCGGACCTTTACGGAACTGAAAGCCCATAACCCGAAATCCAATTCGCTGCATTATAAAGTAGGCTTCGCAGTAGGGCTACATCTGCAGGAAATGGGCAACAGGATACCGGGGGTGAAGGATTGTCTCGGTAACAAAGAGCTGCCTTTTGAACTGTATCATCTGGAGCTGATCGAGTCTGACATTGAAGACCGGCAGCAGCACCGGGTGGCGCTGAATTACATCACGCCGCCGTTCACGCTGCTGGAGATCATCGGCGACCGGCTGCTGTTGGTATCACCCGAACAGACCGGCCAACCGGACACTTTTGATACTTTCATGGTGGCCATGCAGCCACAGCTGGCCATTACCAGTTACAAACCACTGGGGCAGCCGCAGGAGGTGCATCATGTGGCACAGGTAATCTAAAACAACAAAACAGGCGGGTAGGGTAAGTTGTAGGCCGTATGGCTTACAACTTACCCTCTTTGGCTGTCCTGAACAGGTACCATAGCTTTATCTTTAAAGCCAGCCAGCCCAGGAAGGCATATACCAGCAATAAAATGCCCAGATGCCGGATATAAGGATAGGTGAGTTCCACCGATCCCTTCTGGATCAGCAGGATTTTGAAGGCCTGCAGGAAGGGCGTCAGCGGGATGATATTAGCCATAAACTGCACAAACGCCGGCATGGCGCTGAGCGGCCAGGTAAAGCCGCTGATGATAAACGCAGGGGAGGCGATCACCATCAGTACCTGCGTGGCTTTTAAGGCGTCTGGTATGAGAATGCTGACAAACACGCCCATGAATGAAGCCGATCCCACAAAGAAGGCGGTCAGCCATATAAAGCTGAGAATGCCCTCCGGCAACGGCACATTGAAGAACATGTGCATGAAATAATAAATGGAAACGATGAGAATGGAGAATGTCCAGATAGGGATTACCTTGATCAGCATGATCGGGAACGCCCGGCGGCGCATGCCTGCATACTCCGTTACAAAAGACCCGCGCTGGAACTCCGCAGCAAAGCTGATGGCCATCGCCAGCAGTATCACCTGCTGCAATACCACCGCCAGCATGGCCGGCCACATAAATATGAGATAGTTGCTGGTGGTATTGAAGAGGGTGATATAGTTCGTTTTAAACGGTTCATACTGCGTGGCGGCCCTTACAGCGGGCATGCCCATTTTCTGCAGTCCCTTGATGGACACACCGGCGGAAAACGTGCCGATGGTAAGCTGCAGCGCCTTGGAGGCGAAGTTGGCCGTCAGCACGTTACTGGTGTTCACATACACATTTACTTCCGGATATTTTTTCTGCAGGATGTCTGCTTCAAAGCGCGCGGGGATCATCACCATGGCGGCAGCCTCTTTTCTGATCACTTCATCATTTGCATTGGGAGGTTCCTGCAGGTACTTCAGCGTTTTAATACTTTTGTTATCGCTCAGCATTTCTACCAGCTGCGCGGATAAGGGGGTATTGTCTTTGTCTATCACGATCACGGGTATATTTTCCACCTTTCCGGCTTTATATACAAAGCCGATCAGGGTAGCATACAGCACCGGCGCCAGGAAAAACACGGAGCGCAGGGTGGAATTACCGAGGAACAGCCTAAACTCCCGTTTCAACAATCGGAAAAATTCTTTCATGCCTGATTATTTCAGTATAACACTTGCGTTTACCAGTATGTCTTTGGTCTTGCCCGGATCTTTGGGCTGTACCTTGATCTCATAAATTACGTCCTGCGGCTGATAGTCGGGGAAAGCAGTGGTGATGTCCGCATAGCGGGTCAACTGTTTGATGTAGGCGATAGTGCCTTCCGTTTCTTCGTTATTGTACAGCACTTGCATCTTTACGTCCTGTCCTTTTTTGTACCCGGCAATTTTGCTTTCCGGAACGGTGAAGCGGAACCAGGTGCTGCCGGGGATGTAGCCGTTGAACAGCGCAAAGCCGGCGGTGGCCAGCTCTCCGGGGTTCAGGCTGATGGTTTCTATGTCCATGTCATTGGTGGCGATCACATAACGTTCGGAGTAGGCCACATTGGCTTCCTGCAACGCGCCTTTGGCCTGCGATGCCTGGCCGGCGGCCATGTTCACTTTCTCTACGCGGGTGCCTCTTTTTACGTCGTCCAGTTCGGCGATCACCGCGTCGTACTGGGCTTTGGCGCCCTGGTATTTGGCGTATACTTCGTCATAAGCCTGCGGCGACATAAGGCTGTCGTTGAACATATTGGTGGCCCTTTCATAGGATTTGCGGGCGAATTCATACTGTTCTTTCAGTCCTTTGTATTTGGCCTGCAGTTGTTTCAGCTGATCGGCCGTAGCGCCGTTGCGCGCCATCTGTTCCTGTGCGGTGGCGGCGTTGACCGCCCCCTGCGCCTGCGCTATTTTGGCGGAAACTTCCGGTACGTCCAGCAGGGCGAGGGTATCACCCTTTTTCACCGTCTGTCCTTCTTTAACGTAAATGTTCAGGATCCTGCCGGTCACTTTCGGCGCAAAAGACACCACATCTTTTTTGGCTTTGCCCTCGAAACGGTCGGCGTTGGACTTTTTAGAAGCACAGCCTGCGAATGTCAGTGAACAGATCAATAATATGGGTGTAGTTATTTTCATCTTACAGTAATTAGTTTGAGTAATGGTGTAGGCTTAATACAATTTGGTGATGTCCAGCTCCTGGGTAGACCGCATCAGCTCCACGGCGGCCCTGCGCTGGTTGAAGATAGCGTTCTGATAATCCAGTTCCGCGGCTTCGAGGTCGTTTTCCGCTGCTATCAGCTGGGTGGATTTGGACATCCCGTACCTGAATTCTTTTTCTGCCTGTACCAAAGCATTGTTCGCCATTTCTTTCTCTTTTTTCTTCAGGGCTATCTGCGAATTGGCGATGTTATAATTGGATTGATTGTTGGCCTGGTTTAACGTGAGCTTGCGCATGGCATCGTATTTCTGGTTTTGCAGCAGCTCCCGGTCGATGCGCGCTGTTTCGATGGCATGTTTTCCTTCCCTGCCGTCGAAGATCTCCCATTTAAAGCCGATACCGGCGTTCAGCATCGGGAAGATATTGAGGTTGGTAGGCCGCCAGTCCAGTTTCCGGCCGGGGTAGCCGATTGCCGGAATAGGAGGGATGATATTGTCGGATGACTTGATCCTGGTGCCATACAGCCCTATATAATAGGCGGAGGCCTTTAGCTGTACTTTGGGTATCCACCACGTTTGTTCCGCTTTTATTTTATAGCCGGCAGCGCTGATGCCATGGTCCAGCGCACGTATTTCGGCGCGTTGTTCGATGGTTTTCTGCGGCGCCGGCAGCGCCACCGGCGCCAGTACCGGTTCAATCAGCCGAAGCCTCTCCTTGCCGATGCCTGTCAGCACTTCGAGTTGAGTCAGCAGCAGTTCTTTTTTTCCTTCGTATTCGGCCATTTTGGAGTCGAGGGTAGCCTGCGCCAGCTCTATCTTCTTGTGGTCGTAAGGGGTGATCAGCCCGTAGCCCAGCGCTTTGTCGGCGGTTTTGCGGTTGGCATCCAGCCTGCGTTTGGCTTCGTCCAGCACTTTTTTGGACTGGTGCACCAGCGCCAGCTGATCGTACGCCCTGGAGATGGTGGCCGCCACTTCATCGGATGTTTTTTCCAGTAACACGTTTTCCGATTGCCGCTTTTCTTCGAGGGCTTTGTTGAGCTGCTTCACCTTACCGCCGGCATACAGCAGCATTTTAGCGTCCGCCTTGGCCAGCCCGGAGAAACCGGATACATTGATGTTGTTATTGTACTTGCCTTCGGGGATGGTGAGAAACGGTTGCAGGTTCAGCTCCGGGGAAATAACATGTGCAGTGGCATTCAGGTAACCGGCCATGCCACTGACTTCCAGGGTGGGGAGGTAAACATCCTTCAGCTTGTGCTGGTCCAGTACGGTCAGTTTGTTTTTGGTAAGCTGGGCTTTGAGGTCTGCATCCCGAACCATGGCGCTGTCCAGAAGCTCTTTGAAGCCGGGGGCCGTTTGTGCTTTGGCGTAGTGGTAAAACAGTAATGACAGCAGTAGGAATGACAGCTTACTTTTCATTGATAAACACGTTTTTAATCTACAGATGGTTGCAACATAGCTTATTACTTTGAATAACACATAAAATAAACCAATGTTTAATTTTTTCTTTTATATATATAAAATATGTGTTGTGTTGATAGGTTCCCCTCCGGGAGATGTCTGCGCGGGCACAGGACGACTGATATTGTTTTTTTATTAATTAGTTAAAAAAAGAATAATTCCGGGTAATAAATAATGCGTTTTGGCTACAACAAAAGTAGATTTGACTTCGTAGGGCCGGTACCGGTACAGGACCTTTGTTATCATAAAAACATACAACATGAACATCATCGTAACAGGCTCCCTTGGAAATATCAGCAGGCCATTGACACAACAACTGGTAGAGAAAGGCCACACCGTGACCGTTATCAGCAGCAATCCGGAAAAGCAGGCCGCCATTGAGGCCATCGGTGCTACTGCCGCTATCGGCTCTCTGAATGATACCGCCTTCCTGGAAAAGACGTTTACCGGCGCGGATGCCGTATACTGTATGACTCCTCCGAACTACGTATCCAACGAAGCGCCTGTTGACTACTACACCCGGATCGCGGGCAACTATGCACAGGCGCTGGCAAAGGCCGGCGTGAAACGGGTAGTGTACCTGAGCAGCTTCGGCGCGCATCTGGACCGCGGCACAGGTGTTATCCTGGGCTCCCATCATTCCGAAAAAATACTGAATGCGGTACCCGGACTATCCGTTACGCATATACGTCCTACCAGCTTCTATTACAACCTGTATAATTTTGCCGATATGATCCGGCATACGGGTTTTATGGCCGCCAGCTACGGGGAAAACGACAAGGTGCTGTGGGTATCTCCTTCGGATATTGCAGATGCGGTGGCGGAGGAGATGGTCCGTACAGCCGGTGTACCGGCAATACGCTACGTCACCAGCGACGAACGCACCTGCAACGAAGTGGCAGCCGTGCTGGGCAAAGCGATTGGTAAGCCGGACCTGACGTGGCGGCTGATTCCCGGCGATGTGATGCGGGAACAGCTGGAAACGCACGGTGTGCCCGCTGCTATGGCCGCCGCACTGGTTGAGCTGTATGACAGCCTGCACTCCGGCGCTTTGGCGGAGGACTTCTACCGCAACCCGCCAGCTACAACGGGGAAAGTTAAAATAGAGGACTTCGCCCGGGAGTTTGCAGCCGTTTTCGCAAAAAGTAATTAATTTAAATGTTATGGCAGGCACACAGTTACACCAGCTTCCCACGATCAGTGCATTACATCAGCTCCGGGACTTACCCAGCCCGGAGCACCCGCTGATCAGTGTGATCAACTTTGAGGATATGAAAAGGGGGGACGCCGGCGAGCCCAAAAAGCTGGTACAGGCGTTTTACGCCATCGCCCTCAAACAGAACTTCGCCGGAAAAGTGAAATACGGGCAGCAGCAATATGACTTCGATGAAGGCACTTTGTTTTTCATGGCGCCCAACCAGGTGTTCTCCATCGAAACCGATGAAGAATACAGGCATACGGGATGGTTGTTGCTGTTTCACCCCGATTTCCTCTGGAATACCCCGCTGGCAAAAAAGATACGGCAGTATGAATATTTCAGCTACGCGGTAAACGAAGCGCTGCACCTGTCCGAAAAAGAGGAAGCCATCATCTCCGCCATCATGCAGAACATCGCGCAGGAGTACCATGGCAACATGGACCAGTTCAGCCATGACGTGATGATCGCCCAGCTGGAGCTGCTGCTCACTTATGCTGAGCGCTACTACCACCGGCAATTCCTGACGCGCAAGATCACCAACCACCAGGTGCTGGACAGGATGGAAGATCTCCTGGCAGACTATTGCAACAGTGGGGAGCTGCTGCATAAAGGACTGCCGACGGTGCAGTACATCGCCGACCAGCTCAATATGTCGCCCAACTACCTCAGCGGGCTGCTGAAGGTGCAGACCGGGAAAAGCACGCAGCAGCATATCCATGATAAGCTGATGGAAAAGGCAAAAGAAAAGCTGTCCACCACCCGGTTGTCGGTAAGTGAAATTGCCTATGAGCTGGGGTTTGAGCACCCGCAGTCATTCAGCAAGCTGTTTAAAACAAAAACAAACCTTTCGCCACAGGCCTTCCGGCAGTCATTCTTTAAAACAACCTGCAAGCATCAACAGTAGTTTGTTCACTGTAGGTTTTTTTGAGGAAAAGAAGGAGCGGGACAATAGGGCTTTGATAGTGCGTAAAGGTATCCAATACAGGCATATTATGGGTCATTGACAGGAGGGGAAAATTCCCGGGGTGATTTCCCCGAACCGGAAATATATTCCGTTGGGACAAGGTTAGCGGAATCTGGCATTAAATTGGCATTGACAGCGGCATAAACCATATTTTTATGAAGAAGCTTGCTGTGATGGCCTTTCTGTTGGCCGCTGGCATGTACTATGCACCAACAACTCAAGCCCAGGTCCGTGTTAATGTCAATCTGAACGTAGGCAGTCAGCCGGTTTGGGGGCCTGTTGGCTACGACTACGCCGAATATTATTACCTCCCGGACGTTGATGCCTATTACTATATTCCCCGCCGCCAGTTTATTTATTTCGACCGTGATGAAGGTGATTGGGTATTTGCGCGGGCATTGCCGCGTCATTATCACTATGATCTGTACCGCGGGTACAAAGTGGTGATCAATGAGCCAAGACCGTATCTGAATGCCGGCTACTACAGGAACCGTTATGGCAGATATCGTGGCTGGTACGACCGTCAGGACCTGATCCGTGATTGCCACGATGACCGTTACCGCCGCTACCGGGACCATGATGATGACGATGATGACGATGACCGCCGCCGCTGGCATGGACGTGGCCGCGGACACCGGCATAGTCACGGGGATGACGACTGATAGGGAAGTGTCAAAAAAGCCTGCTTTTTTACAAAGCAGGCTTTTTTATGCTCATGGGGCTTTTCGTTTTGTTGTTACAGGTATCCCGGAGGGATGATATCCTGTTGCAGAAAATCTTCTATGACCGGAAGTATTTTCTTTGGCCGCATCATGACGCCCATATGGGTAGTGCCGGGAAGTATCGCCAGGCGTTTGTTGGGCAGGGGACCCATGTCGCCCATTTTACCGCCGCCTATTAGTCTGAACATTTCCACGGCATGCTCGGCAACAATAGCATCGGAATCGCCAAATATCAGCAGTGTTTGTGATTTGATACCGCTGATGTCGGAGGCGGGCCAATTCTGCGGTTCTATATCCAGCGCTTTCAGCTTTTCCACCAACACCGGGAAGTTTTTAGGATTGGGGGCGAGGCTGTCATACACCATTTTCATGGGAGTACCTTCCAGGTATTCCGCTTTGAACCCGGGCATCATCTGTATCAGTTCCGGCTGCATACCGGACTGTTTAAAAGAAGCAGAAGCGACAATCAGTTTTTTTACTTTCTTGGGGTGACGGATGGCGAGCTGCAAAGCGGTGCCGCCACCCATGCTGTAGCCGAATACATCTGCACTGTCTATTTTCAGATATTGTAATAATGCCGCTGCGTCATCGGCCATA
The DNA here is from genome assembly GCF_900167135.1 of Chitinophaga eiseniae. Lineage (GTDB taxonomy): Bacteria > Bacteroidota > Bacteroidia > Chitinophagales > Chitinophagaceae > Chitinophaga > Chitinophaga eiseniae. The sequence goes on from NZ_FUWZ01000007.1 coordinate 70,259, forward strand.
TGTTCGCAGGTGATCGGACGGTTGATATCGGCGGTACGGGCGTGCCCCTGTGATTCAAAAATGATCACTTTCCGGGTGCGTGACAGAGAGTCCATCAGTTCGCGGAAAGGCCCTTCAATGCTCATGTAAGCGCCGTGCAATAACAGGATGGGCGCGCCTTTTCCCTGGGTTTCATAATACATCTTAAGTCCGTTTACCGGTGCGTATCCTTTGGCTGCCGGTTGTTGTGCCTTACCGGGAATGAAGCAGCTGCATATCATCAGTACGGTCAGCAATGCTTTGGTTAAATGGTTCATTTTACTGCGTTTTATTTGGGTATAAACTGTTGTCTTAACAAGAACAAAATTATGGCGGGATATCGATATCGAAGAGGGGTCAGCACGACAATTTAAGGGGGTGAATGCACAATCATTACCGGTGGTCCCATTCATTTCCGGCACTTCCAGGAAAAGACATATCTTGTAGTATGGACAACAGAACAAGCTGGGTAGATAATCTACGTTCATTCATTACCGTATTGGTGGTGGCACATCATTCATCGCTTGCCTATACCACTTTCGCCTGGTTTGATAAAACGGCTTATATCCGTTCCACGCACCCTGTCGTGGATGCCGCTCGTAGCAGGGGACTGGATATTTTTGAAGATTTTAATGATGTATTTTTTATGTCGCTGATGTTTTTGATCAGTGGCATTTTTGTATTCCGCAGCCTGCAGCATAAAGGGGTGGGCAAATTTATACGGGACCGTTTCTACCGGTTGTTCATTCCTTTCCTGGCAGGGGTTACCGTGCTGATGTTGTTGGCGTACTATCCCGCCTGGTATATCGCGCATGGGCAGCACAATATTCCTGCTTATGTCGTGGATTTTTTCACCGTAGAGGCGTGGCCGGTAGGGCCACCGTGGTTTATCTGGGTATTATTTGTGTTTAATGTTGTGGTGGCGGTATTATTTCCCGTAATGCAGCACCGCATCGCACGCTGGAATCAATGGTTGACCGGCTTGCAACAGCAGCCGGTGAAGCTTGTGTTGTTCTGGTTTCTTTATTCGTGGGTATTGTATGTACCGCTGGTATTACTAACAGACGCGGGGAGATGGACCGGCATCGGGCCTTTTGATTTTCAGGTGAGCCGGGTGTTGTTGTATTTCGGTTATTTCTCACTCGGGATACTGATAGGAGCGGGGGGATTAGCGCGGAGTGTTTTCGCTGACGGTTCCCCATGGGTGCGCTACTGGTGGTGCTGGTTGATGGCCGCGGCGGGCGTATATGCAGCCCTGAAAGGCAGCGAAGCACCGCTGACAGCTATGATGGCCCGGCAGAAATTAAGCATATTGCAGGCCAATCTGATCTACCGGTCGGTCTGGATATTGTCCTGTACGCTGAGCGGCATCGCTTTCCTTACCACTTTCAAAAGCCTGATGAACCGCACCGGCGTGGGATGGCAGTCGCTTTCCGCCAATGCTTACGGCATCTACCTCGTACATTATATTTTTGTGTTGTGGAGCCAGTACTTGCTGCTGGACGTGCGCTTGACGGCATGGCCCAAATTCCTGCTTACTTTCGTGGTCAGCTGGCTTCTCAGCTGGGGTTTGACAGCCATCGTCAGGAAAAACAGGACCATCGGCAAATATTTATAGAACCCCGGAAGGGGTTCTGTTGTTATCCTGGTAAAACAGCAGGATACCCATGCAGCAGACTACATTATCATCCGGCCAGTGGCCGGTCATCCGCTATAGCGATTGGAAGGATACCCTCGCCACCGTGCACCTGTGGACGCAGATTGTAGGTAAGATACGCCTGCGCCAGATGCCCTGGCTCAACCATTCGTGGCATGTCACGTTATATGTCAATCCCTATGGGCTCAGCACGGGCAGTATGCCTTACCGCCACGGTATCTTCCAGATCGATTTTGATTTTATCCATCACCAGCTGATCATCACCACCAGCAGCGGGGAGAAAGAAGCGCTGGGGCTGCGGCCACGTACCGTAGCAGATTTTTACGCCTCCCTGTTTGACAAGCTCAAGGCATTGCAGATCGATGTGACGATTTATCCTGTTCCCAGCGAGATGGCGGACGCGATCCCATTCACCAAAGACCAGCTGCATCAGTCGTACGACCAGCACCAGATGGAGAATTTCTGGCAGGCGCTGGTACGCATACACAATGTATTCACCCGTTTCCGTGCCGGATTCACCGGTAAAAGCAGTCCCGTGCACTTTTTCTGGGGTGCTTTTGACCTGGCGGTGACCCGCTTCTCCGGCCGGGATGCGCCAGAGCACCAGGGACAGATGCCCAACATGCCTACTGTAGTGATGCAGGAAGCCTATTCCAAAGAAGTAAGTTCCTGCGGCTTCTGGCCGGGTAATGATCAGTTTCCCGAAGCTTATTTTTATGCTTACGCTTATCCTGCGGCGCCGGAATTTGCCACGCAACCGGTGCAGCCGGCGGCAGCTTTCTACAGCCAGGAGATGGGTGAGTTTCTGTTGCCTTATGCGGCAGCGCAGCAGTCGGATGACCCGGAAGGTACGCTGATGGCGTTTTTACAGTCTACTTATGAGGCGGCGGCGAATAGCGGGAAGTGGGACCGGAAGGCGCTGGAGTGTGATCATTCTGACCTGGAGGCGGCGTATGGGTGTTATAAGACGCGGTAGTTTCTAAAGAATACCAGATGATGTATTAGTACTGATACATCACCTGGTATAAAGTTAATGGGCTGTGGCCTCAAAGGTAGCATTAACCTCGGGCAGTCCGCCTGGTTGCGGGGAGGCGACGATGTTAACACCACCTTTAGTAGTTATAAACCACGAGGTAGTAGAGCCGGCTATTGGAGTTATACCTTGTATCTGGCCGTTGAAGGAAAGATTTGTCCAGGTAGAACTATAACCAGTAATATTGCCCAAACCGGAGTATGAATATACCGGATCTGATCTCTTGGTGACGACAACGCTGGGTATCCATTCATCTATGCTGGAGCCGGCAGTCCATTGGCAGTTAAAATCGACAGTGAACGTACAGCCTAGGGTTGTGGTGTTGCCTAAATTGACTTGTAGGTTGGGAGAGACGCTATATTTTTTGGGCTGGCCGTCTTCAAAACTTCTGGCTTGGTGGGCGTTTTTGTCTTTAGGTTCTTTTACTTCCGTAACAACCGCTTTAACTGAAAAAACTTCTCCAGTCCTTACAAAAGCAAACGCCTCATAGGCTTCCTTGTAAGTTTTAAATCCCTGCGTGCTCTTTGTGTTTGAGGAAGATGGTATCACCTTTAGGTGGATCAGTTTTTCAAGTTGTGATTTATAATACTGTTCCGAATGTTCCTGCTCATCTGTGTTTTTTTTACAGGAAATAAAAAGTAACGTAGTACTCGCGATCAACAACAGGATTTTCTTACTGTTTGTCATCATAGGAGATGTAATTGATTTGGGTTAAGAAAATTGAACATAGGTTCATCTCTAAGGTACGTGGGTCGTATGTTTCTTTTCTTTTTTTATAACGATTTTTTTTAGCGATCCAATGATATTTAATACTGTACTGAGTTGCATTAGTTGAAGCGTTATTTCGTATATTTGTTTAAGTTACCAAGGTGATTTAGTGGATGTTTTAGCGAAGCCAATTAATCGCCATTGTAATTACTGCTGACCACCTCCTCCCATCCCTTCATCTCCTCCAGCGCTCCCCATGTCAAACTCTTGTCCGCACGCAGCCGCGCCTGACAAAACATCTCCGCCGTGTCCGCGGAAGCTGTCTGTATCAGTTCTATCGCCTGTATCGCCAGCGCCATTTTCTCTACGATGATCCTTGCGGAGCGTTCATAATCTGATGGGCATGCGAGCAACTGCTGCAAACTATCTAAATGCTTTTTCAGCAACGGGTGCAATCCCGCGCCTTGTTGAAAATACTGCATCAGCGCTGCTACACTCGCTGGTTCTTTCTGCATGGCGCGCAGCACGTCCAGTGCCTGGATATTACCGGAGCCTTCCCAGATGGCATTGACTGGCACATCGCGGTAAAGCCGCGGCAGGATGGACGTTTCCACATAGCCATTGCCGCCGAGGCATTCTACGATTTCTCCCATGGCGAGCACGGCACGTTTGGTGTTCCAGAATTTCCCTACGGCCGTAGCGATGCGGGTGAAATGCAAGGCTGCCTCGTCCGTCTTGGCGTCGTCGAACCCTTTGGCAAGCCGCATGGCGAAGGTGGTGGCGGCTGCCGATTCAAGGGCCAGATCGGTGAGCACGTTCTGCATCAGCGGGTGATGGAGCAGCGATTTCCCGAAAGTATGCCGGTGTTTACAATGATGGATCGCTTCGGCGAGGGCGCGTTGCAGCGTGGCGGCGGAACCGACGGCGCAGTCCAGCCGGGTGTGGCGTACCATCTCCATAATATTGGCGATGCCGCGACCTTCCTCCCCGATGATACGGCCCCAGGCGCCGTGGAACTCTACCTCTCCGGAGGCATTGGAGCGGTTGCCGAGCTTATCTTTCAGCCGTTGGAACCGCAGCTGGTTTTTGGCGCCGTCGGGCGTAAAGCGGGGCAGGAGGAAACAACTGAGCCCACCGGGCGCCTGTGCCAGTATGAGGAAGGCGTCGCTCATGGGGGCGCTGCAAAACCACTTGCGGCCGATAATGCGATAGGTGCCGTTGCCGGTTGGTTGCGCCATGGTAATATTGGCGCGTACGTCGCTGCCGCCTTGTGGCTCTGTCATGGCCATGCCGAAGGTGGCGCCATGTTTTTCGGTGCAGGGGAGGTGCCGTTCGTCGTAGATGGTGGAGAGCACGCGTGGCAGCCATTCCCGGGCGATGTCGGGGGCTATCTGCAGCGAGGGGACCACGGCGAAAGTCATGGTTAGCGGGCAACTACTGCCTTCGTCTATCTGTTGTTTCAGGTAGGAGAGTACGCTGTGAGCGAGGTAACCGCCTTTTTCGGCGGTGGTCCAGGCGATGGAATGCACCTGGTGCCGGATGGCTGCCGTCATCATCTGATGGTATGCCGGATGGTAGGTCACGGTATCGAGGCGGTTGCCGAAACGGTCATGGGTATGCAGTGCCGGCAGATGTGTATTAGCGAGGGTACCGGCTTCCTGGAATTCGTGACTGCCCATCAGCTGCCCCATTTCAGTGGCCAGTGGTGCGGCCCAGCCGCCGCCATAGGCTTGCAGGATGTTTTGCAGTACGGGGTGGGTGGTGAAGCTGTTGTAGTTCTCCAGCAAGGGAACCTGGTTGCTGACATGTTCAAAATCGAAACCGGGACCAGACATACACAACGGATTTGATGTACCTTAAATTTACGAAATTTACCTTTGGCAGAAATTAACCAGATGGCCTACACGAATATGGAACAACGGGAAAATATCATCAAAGCCTATGTGGAGGCTTATAACAACAAAGATGTAAAAGGAATGCTGCAGGATATGGCGGAGGAGATCGTTTTTGAAAACGTTTCGGGCGGGGCGGTTACCCTCAGTATTAAAGGAAAGGCTGAACTGCGGGCGCAGGCGGAACAGGTGTTGCCTGTATTTACGCAAAGAAAGCAGACCATCGGGGCGTTCAGCCATACAGGCGATCAGACGACGATAGCTATCGACTATCACGCGGTATTGGCTATCGACCTGCCCAATGGCCTTAAAAAGGGGGATACCCTGGCATTAGCAGGCCAGTCTGTATTTACGTTTTCTCCGGAGGGGAAAATTACGCAACTGACTGATATTAGCTAAAAACAGCCGCCTCCGGAAAAACGGAGACGGCTGCTGAAATATTACTGTAACAAAGCGGCCAGCTTTTTCTCCAGCGCGTCCGCACGGAGGTTTTTGGCGACGATCTTTCCATCGGGGCCAATCAGGAAGTTGGCCGGGATGCCCTGCACACCATACATTTTGGCGGCCTCATTTTTCCAGCCTTTCAGATCAGACACCTGCGTCCACTGCAACTGGTCGTCATGGATAGCCTGCATCCAGAAGGACTTACCGTTTTCATTATCCAGGGATACGCCCAGGATGGTGAAATTTTTATCCTTGAATTTGTTGAAGGCAGCCACCACGTTAGGGTTCTCCTGACGGCAGGGGCCGCACCAGCTGGCCCAGAAATCCACCAGTACATATTTACCGCGGAAATCTTTCAGGGATACGGGATTACCCAGCGTGTCGTTTTGGGTGAACTCCGGCGCTACTACGCCAATGGCGGTCCTGCGCTGACTTTCCAAAAGGTTAGCAAACTGTTGACCGGATTTGCTTTTGCGCACGGTAGACGACAACAGCTTAAACACCGGCTCTGCCACCTCCGGGTCCGGATCGTAGCCTGCCCACTCGGTCAGGGCGTCGAGGCTCACCGTGGTATTTGGATGCGCTTTGATAAAGGTGGTCACCACTTTCTGTTGTGCTGCTGCAATCGCTTTATTATCGGCCTGGTACTGTTGCTTAAACGCCTCCTGCTGGCGTTCTGCCGGCGGTGTGCCATAGTATTTCTTACTGAGTGCATCGGAACGTTTGGTCACGTCGCTGGAAGCGGTTTTGTATTGCTGATGCACGGTATTGGCAGCGCCGCCTTTTACGGTAGCGTTGGCGATGGAGTCAGCGCTCTCCACTTTGATATTGCCCTGCTCCAGGTAAAACACGAGGCGGTTGGCAGTAAAGGAGGAGGAGAGGGTATTACCGGTAAAGAGGAATGCTCTGGCAGGTATATCGGTCTTACCTGTGAACGTAAAACTGCCATTGTTGATGGCAACGGAATCAATGACGCGGCCTTTGCTGTTGCTGCTGTACAGGTACGCTTTTTCGAATGTGTTGTCTTTGCCGATGCTGCCGCTGATGGTGTACGGTCCTTCCTGTGCAAATGCCAGGACAGGTAGCAGACAGGCAGTGGTTAATGCGATTTTTCTCATGTAATCGTTGGTTTATCTGATGTTGATGTATGGAAGTGTTAGTTGCCCAGCTTCTGCCGGTATTTGTTACCCGATGCCTGGATATCCCAGTCATAGCTATTGAAGAAACGGATAATCACTTCGTACTTGCGTGCCCGTGCCGGACTGTTATCGAGATATTTGGCTTTGATATTGGCATAGGATTCTGTGGCAAGTAACCTGAACCATTCTCCAAAATCACTCTCGAAGTTGATGCTGCCAACGGATGTGATGAATCCGCCGTTAAGAGCTATTTGGTCAAACGCTTTATCCCTCGCATCTTCATCCTTGTCCTTCTCAAACTGTTTAAATACTTTATCCCGTGCTTCACCGCCGTCATAGGCCTTTCCTGCCAGTACAAATTCTGTAAGCGGAGCATCAAAGCGAGCGGCAACCATGCCGCCGAGATTGCTCCAGGTCATACGGACGAGAACAGAATCTTTATAGTAATGATTGGCGGGATCTGTAACCGGTAATGCACCATATATTTGATTGGGCCAGCATATTACCAGACGGCTCCGCCCCAGTACCTTGAAATCATCCATCCAGAAGCTACCGCCATAGCTCTTTACAAAGAAAAGCTCCAGTGGAAAGAAATTTTTGGCGAATTTTTCAGATACATTGGAAAGCAAGGTCTGTGCGTAAATGGTGGCACCGGCCCGTTGATCGTTATCGATCTTCGCCACCCCCCAACGGTTAATAGGATCGGTGGCCAGCACGCCATTGGTCACTTCTTTCCAGTGGTTGAAATCCATCCGCACCCAGACGCCGTAACGATTATAAAGGTCCTTTACTTCAGCGGGAGCATCGGCAGGCGGTGTGAACTGTTTTTCGATGCCCAGGTCCGGCGTAATCTCCGGTTTGTCTTCTTTCGAGCAGCCCATACAGCAAGCTGCCAGGGTAAGCAGGGAAACATATATTGGTTTCATGTTTTGTTTCATTTTCAGGTGATGATCACGGATTTAAAGGAATGGAAGGGCTATTGTTCAGTTCTGAAGGTGGTATCTGCAACAGATATCTGTTGTCGTTTTGTTTTAAATTATAAATCTGTCCGTTTTTATAGACATGGGAGAGTGCCGGTTTGCCCAGCCTTCTCAGGTCCATCCAGCGTAAGCCCCCTTCGAAGGCGGTTTCCACACGGCGCTCTTCTAAAATGCGGCTTAATAACGTTTCGTCTGTGAAATCGGTAGCTTTCAGCGCTACAAATTCACCTTTGCGTATACGACGTACCAACAGCGCGTTGAGATCGGCGATAGCTTTATCCTTCTGCTTCAGCCTTGCGTAGGCTTCCGCCCGTATTACATAAGCCTCGCTTACCTTCAGTCCGATATAGTAACAGGGATTTTCCTGCTTAGCGTACATATTGTACAATGTAGGACCGTTTTGTTTACCTTCATTGGTGTTCATGTCCGCGAATGTGGCGAAGATGTAGCGGCGATAATCTTTACCGCCGGTAGAACGGTTGCATAACGCAAACAGCTCTTGTGATGGCCTGAACATGTAGTTTGCATGATAGTAAATGTTTGTATTGGCCACCCCACCGGTGAAAAATAAGATCTCATTTTTATAGTCTCCGCCATCGATTACGCCTACGTTACCTGTGAAGGCATATCTGTCTTCTTTATCATCGATGCGTGTCTGCATATTGTTCATGTCAGACAGTGGTTTGTTGACGATGACATCTGAGGCTGCGGAAATGGCATTTTCGTAATCACCCATGAAGAGGTTCACGCGGGCACGCAACGCCTGCACGGCACTCGCATCGAACCGGAATTTGTTACGGGACTTTTTACCGGCCAGTAACGCGGAGGCCTGGTCCAGGTCGGACACAATCTGCATGTATACTTTCTCCAACGGCTCCCGCACATTGTTTTGGGTATTCTGATGAACATCTTTAGCGGTCAGCGGCATGGGCACGCCATGCGCCTTCAGCGTTGCAGGACCGTAAGGCTCGGCGTAATAATTCACCAGGTAGAAGTAGCTCCAGGCGCGCAAAGCGTATGCTTCTCCCTTTACGGTTTCAAATAACTCTTTTTCGTTGCTCGCTGGCTGCCGTTCATTGAAGTTGTCTAAAACGGTGTTGGCATAGTAGATAGAAGTATAAAGCTGACCCCAATAAGGATCCGTTTCAACGCCATCTGCCAGCTTCGAAGGCGACCAGGTAAACCAGAGATCCAGGTCTTTCTGGGCAGACGCGATAATGTTCAAATTGGCGTAAACATTGTCTGTCATCAGCTCTGTCTTCATAAAATAGTCTACGCGCGGGTAGCCGCCCAGCAGAACAGATTCATAATCCGAGATAGTTACCGGCATCATTCGGTTTACCGGTTTGATGTCCAGCATTTTATTACAACTGGTGAAAATCAGTGAAAACAATAACAGGGGCGTCAGATATCTTAATTTCATGATAGCAGCTGTTTTTAAAACTGTAAGGAAAAAGAGAAAGAATAAGAACGTGGCAGCGGCAGATAGGTGTTACCGAAGGACACATTGGCAGACCTGGTATTGTCGTATTTCATCACCGAGCCGGTCGCCTCCGGGTCCTGTCCCTTCAGCGCGCTGTTCTTCCATACACGGAGATTGTTGCCTTGCAGCATGAAACGCATGTTCTGGATGCCGCTCTTACGCAGCCGTGCGTTATAAAGGTCATAGCTCAGCGAAAGGTTTTGCAGGCGTACAAAATCGCCTTTTACAGTACGCAGGTCACTGTTATTATACATGGTCCCGTTGTATGGCGATACATCTGTTAGTCCCGGGATGTTGGTTTCCGACTCCAGTCTGGGAATATTGGTCGTCAGCTCATCGCCAGGTTGCTGCCAGCGGTTCACCCATTCGGCTGATAAGTTTTGAGTCGGTTCGGGATAATAGAAAAGATCGCTGCTGGTAAGGTTACGGAGCCGGATGACGTTGCCGAAGCTTCCTATGAACAGCGCTGATAAGGTGAATTTTTTATAGGAAATTGTGTTCGTAAAACCTCCCTGGACCAGTGGCATAGTAGAACCTGAATATTCAAGGCCATTGATGTTACGCATGCCGCTGGATACTGTTTCACCTGGCTTGGCCGTATAAAAAGTAGCGCGGCCGTCTTTGTTTAGTCCTGCAAAGCGGTAAGACCATAAACCGTTGATGGGCTTGCCCACAACAGCAGATGCGGCATAATCGTAACGCTGTGCGTTAGTCATTCCATCAACAGTAGGAAGGGAATATACATCCAGCACTTCATTCCTGTTATATCCCGCATTGATGTTGGTGGACCAACGGAAATCTTTGCGGTCGATGTTAATGGTACTGATAGATACTTCGAGGCCGGTGTTTTTCATAGAGGCCCAGTTTACCTGCAGCGTGTTGAAGCCAGACACCTGTGACACCCTTTTGCTGCCCAGCAGGTCTACACCTTTTTTGTGATACCATTCTACGGTGGCCATCACACGGCGCTTCCACAATCCTATTTCCAGCGCGAGGTTGGTAGTATAGTTTTTTTCCCATTTCAGATTGGGATTCTTCGGCGCATTAATGATCAGATAGTTGTCTGTATTAGCCAGATCGGGCTTGCCAATAGTAGCTACCAGGTCGGAATAGGCTTGAGAAGCCACATTGCCCTGGCTGCCATAGGAAGCGCGAAGAGTAAGGTAACTCAGCCAGTCTTTGCTGGCGAAGAAGTTTTCTTCTTTCATCTGGTAGTTGGCGCCTACCGCCCACAACGGCTGAAACAACTGATTGGTACGGAGGCCAAAGCGGTTGGATCCGTCGGTGCGTGCATTAAAACTAACTGTATAGCGGTTTTTATAGGTGTACCCGGTCGTACCAAAATAGGAAACTGCCGCTGTCTGATTGAGGCTTTCTGACCAGTAAGGGCGACCGATCTGCTTCATCAGTTCAAACTGCGGCATCTGCTGGCGACCACGTTCATGCACATAACCATATATCTCTGTCACTTCGTCCTCGTATCTGGAAGTACGTATTTCCTGACCAGCCATCACATCAAAGCGGTGATGGGCGTTCAATACAGGCATGAACGAAACCTGGTTGCGCAGTGTAAGGGATTTATTGTTGTTGTTTCTGCCTTTACGGTAGCCACCTTCTTTCCACAGTTGTACCCCTTGGTAGTCTATAACAATATAATAGTCACGCTGTCTGCTTTTTACAAAGTAGCTGTTTTCTGTAGCTACATCTTCATCGGTGGTATTTTGGTTCGCAAAGGAGAAAAGACTGCTGAATATAAGAGAATTGATGGGCTTCCACTCTAAGTCCAACGTCCCCCGGATACCAAAGTTCTGGGAATTACGCCAGCCATAGTTGCGGTTTTCCAGAAAATTGTATTTGATGCCGGTGTAGTAAAGATGATTGAATTGTCCGTTTTCATCGTAGGCGTTCTGTGCACGTGTCGTGTAAATAGACCATTCAAAAGGGTTTTCGCGGGAGTCTGTGGCAAAAAAACTGCTATTGTCGCGACGGTTGAGGTCCAGCATACCACCTACACGGAGCGTAGGGTGAAGCTTGGTATATACTTTTAGGGAGCCAGTATACGTCTTCATGCCTGCCTGGAGCGCCGTGGCCTGTTCGTCCATATAGCTGCCGGAGAGATAGAACGTCGTTTTTTCATTACCACCGGAAATATTCAGGTTCTGACGATGCGTAAATGAATTCCGGAAAAGATAATCAAACCAGTCGGTGTTGACTGATTCCAGCTGGTTTGCCTTTTTCTCGAAGTCAGCCCAGGTTATTTTATGATCGTGTACATCTATCAATGCGCGTTCAAAATCGGTGGACGTACCGTATTCACCGGCGCGAGAGGAGCCTGCTGTCAAAACACCGCGGCGCATCATCTCCAGGTTTACACCAATTCTTTCTTTTGAATTCATCATATACGCATCTTCAATCTTCGGCCGCATACCCACCGTGGCAAAGCTGCTGAAGTTGATCCTGGTCTTCCCGGCCGTTCCTTTTTTGGAGGTCAGCACAATCACCCCGTTGGCGGCTTTGGTACCGTAGATAGCGGTGGCAGCCGCGTCTTTCAGTACGTTGATGGACTCAATGTCTTCCACGTTGATGCCACCGATGCCGGAAGCGATCAGGTTTCGGTTGGTGAGGATGTCGTCTACAGAGGCGTTGATAGGATCATCGAGAATGATACCGTCTACCACCCACAGCGGCTGTGTGTTTCCGCTCAGGGTAGACGTACCGCGGATGCGTATTTGCGGTACCGCGCCGGGAGCGCCGGAGGTGCTCATCACCACCATGCCGGGCACCTGGCCCTGTAGCAGCTTGTCGATATTGGGCTGGTTGATGGTTTTGAGGTTCTCGGTTTTGAGAGAAGTGATGGAAGAGGTGAGGGAACGCCGTTCTACTTTCTGGTAGCCGGTGACCACTACTTCGCTCATGCTCTTGTCTTCCTGGCTGAGTACCACATTGATCACTGTTCTGCCTTTGATAGGCTCTTCGTGGTTCTTGTAACCAATGAAGGAAAACACCAGTATCGTCGCTTCATCGGCTGCCTGTATATACCAGGCGCCCTGCTCGTTGCTGATGGTACCGCCGTTGGTGCCCTTGATTTTTACAGTCACCCCGATGAGCGGCATCCCCTTGGCATCCCGCACCGTACCGTTGATCCGTTGAAGGACGGGTGCGGGGATATCCGCTACCGGCTTGGGTTTGATAAGGATGGTGTTGTTTTCTTCTATGCTGTAGGTAATAGGCTGGTTACTGGTAATATAGTCCAGTGCTTCTTTCAGTGGTACCTCTGTCAGCTGAGCGGAAACGGCGTGTGTGTTTTTCAGTGTTTCGTTGCTGTACAGAAACAGGTAACCGGTCTGTTGGCGGATGGTGCTGAAGAGCTGTTGCACAGAGGCGTTACGCCCTGTTAATGTCACTTTCTGGGAATACACCCTGGCGCTAACCTGCAGGCAAAATGCAAGCATTAGCATTCCTGTAAGTTTCATCATTAATAACACTTTTTTTAATCGGTTCCGGCCAGACTGTCTGATGGTGGGATCTGACGGAATTTTGGTTGTTGGTATCGGTATACAACGGGGCAATAAGCCCCCTTGGGAGAATAAATTTTCTCTCATATCTTCGTGTCGTTTGGATTTACGATGATGGTTTGTAATAAATCATGATCCTGCCTGGCCATGGAATACGAGCCGGCGTCAGGCAATGTAGATCTGGCATGCACCGGGAACGCGCCAACGTTTCCGGTTTTTTAATGGTGGTTGTCTTAAAGTCGCGTTTTGTATTAATTTAATATCATGGTATGGCCCTCCCTGCCATTTTTTATTCCAGGATGATGATCCTATCTTTTGCCTGTTGTCCCTGTCCGGCCCTGACAAGCCTGAAACGGGCCTGGCCGGTTTGTTCCAGCATATGTACTACTTTGGACAACGGCTGACTTCTGGCGATCTGCCCGGTGTAGTGTATGTCGGGCTTCGCTTCATATTTTACTTCGATGTCATACCAGCGTTCCAGGCAACGCATCACGGTCTCCAGGTCGGCATTGTCGAACAGGAACAACCCGTTCTTCCAGGCGATAACATCGGGGGCAAAGGTGTGCGCTACGGTCATTGCCTGGCTGCCACTGTGGGCTGCTATGGCCTGTTGCCCCGGTTCCAGTACTACGCCGGCATCTTTCCCGGGCGCGTTCACTTTCACCCGGCCGTTGACCAGTGTGGTGACGGTATAAGCTTCATCCGTATAGGCGTTGATGTTGAAGCTGGTGCCCAGTACCTGTATTTCCTGCGTCGCTGTCTTTACCCTGAAAGGCTGCGTGGCGTTGGCCGCTACTTCGAAATAGGCCTCTCCCTGCAGCTCTACGGTCCTGTCGGCGCCGTTGAACGCGGTAGGATAACGAAGCGCGGAAGCGGTGTTAAGCCACACGGCGGTACCGTCGGGCAGTATGACCCGGAACTGTCCGCCGCGGGGCGTGGTCAGTATGTTGTAGGTCGTAACGGCGCTGCGTGCCTGTACGCTGTATTGCAGCTGCCCGCCGGATTGGCGGATAGTGGTCTGCTGCTGACCAATTACCTGCTGGCCGCTGCTGTCCAGTGCCATAGTGCTGCCATCGGCCAGCGTCAGCACGGCTTTATTACCGCCGGGGGCCTTGTCTGCCAGCGGCGCTACCGCCTCCTGGCGGGGACGCGTAAGCAGCCAGGCACCGCTGCCTAATAACAATAGCCCGGCAGCGGCGGCCCACCAGCTGCGGCGCAGGTAACGAACGACGGACGAAGAGGCCGGTTTCCCGGTAATATGTTGTAACGTGGCCTGTATGGCCTTTTCCGGCATAGTGGCCGTCCCGCTGGTGGCGCGGAACAACTGGTCAATGGCTGTTTTTATGGCTGCTTCATGTTCAGGCTGCTGCATCAGCGCGTCAAACTCCCGGAGCTCTCCGGGCGTAGCCTGGCCGGCAGCGTACCTGCTAAATAAATATTCCAGTCGATTTTGGTCCATATAAGCTGTAAACGGTCGTAAATAGTAGGTGGTACGGCTCCGTTAATCATAAAGATCCCGGAAAACAGAAGGGTGGGGGGTAAGAAAAAAAATATTTTTTAATTGAGCATATGCAGGGTGGAGATGAAAATCAGCTCTGCGCCGATCAGAAACGCATCGTGGGCTTCGAGAAAACTGCGGATGTTTTTGACGGCCAGCGAGAGATGTTCCTTCACGGTATCCGGACGGATCTGCATCCGGGCGGCGATCTCCTCCCGCTTTAAACCTTCTTCGCGGCTCAGGCGCCATGCCGTCTGCTGCCGGAGCGGCAACTGGCTCACGGCTTTGTTCACCAGTTCATGGTAGTTACGATAAATGATCTGTTCATCGGTTTCGTTGGAAACAGGCAACGGCAGCTCAAGCGTGTCGAGTATGACTTTCAACCGGGTGCTGCGCCGAAGCGCTTTGTAAGCGTCGTTGCGGGCAATAATAAACAACCACGAAGGAATATCCATAATGTCCGGCAGCTGTGCCTGCTGTTTCCATACCTTCAGGAAAACATCCTGCACCAGCTCTTCCGCAACGGATTCCGTCTGCGTCAGCATCAGTCCTACTTCGTAAATTTTCTGGTAATGGTGACGGAAAAAGACAGCAAATGCGGATTCATCACCTTTGGCTATCCGGGCAACGATCTCCCTTTCATTATATTGACTGCCCCTCATCAGTTATAGTATTCCCCACTCACAAAAGTTGGTTTGGCTGGTTTGGGCGCTAAAGTATCAAAATCTTTTTAAAAACACAAACACCGGCCCTTTCAGGGCATTTGCCAAACTTTAAGTAGCTTTAAGGATGGACAATACCTTTGTACAGGAGCTGGACAAAAAACCACTTTCCACCGCGGATATGCCCGGATTGATGGCATTGCAGTACGGTCATTTTACGGCGATGCAGGTAAGATCGCGAAAGGTAAAAGGACTGCGCCTTCACCTGGAAAGACTGTCCCGCAGCAGCGATCAGCTGTTTGGCTGCCACCTGCCGGATCAACATATCCTGGATTGTTTGCACCACATTACACACGACCGGGAAAATTGCTCGCTCCGGGTGAATATTTTTACTACCGCCTTCGGACAAACGATCATCCGGGAGAATGACCTGCAGGTGCTGATCACCAAAACCCCGGCAGTGCAACCGTCAACACAACCACTTAAGGTGAAGTCCGCCCGGTTCAAACGCCTGCTACCGGAAATCAAACACGGCGGCATCGTAACGGGTATCCTGGCCTACCGCCGCCAGGCGATGGCGGCCGGGTTCGACGATGTACTGTATGTGGATGAACAGCAGCATATCTCGGAAGGCAGTATCTGGAACGTCGGTTTTTACGATGGCCAAAGTATCGTACTACCCGCCACGCCGGCGTTACCGGGCATTATGGTCCAGCTGCTCTCAGACAGCCTGTGGGGCAACGGGGTGGCCGTAGTGCACCGCAACATATCACTGGCACAGTTATACGAATATAAAAACGCGTTTTATACCAACTCCGTTAACCACCGGGGGATGATCACACAGATAGACCAACAGATATTTGATCGTAGCCAGGGTACGCTGGCAGACATACTGGAACAGGCCTATGAAGCAGTTCCCTGGGACAACCTGTAAAAGCACGATGAAAGAAAATAAGTACGATGACCCCGGCTTCTTTGAAAACTACAGCCGGATGGCACGCTCCTTAGAAGGACTGACCGCCGCGGGTGAATGGGAAATATTCCGTCGCCTGCTGCCACCACTGCAAAACAAACGGGTGCTCGACCTTGGCTGCGGCTTCGGATGGCACTGCCGCTATGTAATGGAACAACAAGCCGCCAGTGTGGTAGGAATGGACCTCTCCGAAAAAATGCTGGAACAGGCGCGCCTGCGCAACAACGGCCCGGGCATTACCTACCTGCGTGAAGCCATGGAAGACATTAATTTCCCGCCCGGTTCTTTTGATGTGGTGCTCAGCTCCCTGGCAGTGCACTATGTGGAACACTACGAGCTTATCTGCCGGAAAGTATACGACTGCCTGTCGCCAGGCGGCCATTTTGTGTTTTCAACGGAACATCCGGTATTTACAGCTATCGCTGCACAGGACTGGCATTACGATGCAACTGGCAGCAGGCAGCACTGGCCGGTAGACCGCTACCAGGACGAAGGCCGCCGTGTAGCCCGCTTTCTGGATAACGATGTGGTGAAATATCACCGCACGGTGGCAACCTTGATGAACGGACTGCTGGAAGCGGGTTTTTGCATCAGCCGCGTGGAAGAACCCGCCCCATCGCCGGCCGTACTGGAGAAATACCCGGAGATGAAAGACGAAACCCGCCGCCCTATTTTTCTACTGATAGCGGCACAAAAACTATCAACGGTATAACTGCCGGTCATATACGGCGATCATTTCATATAGCTGTTGCCGGTAGTCCAGCAGCTGCCCCTCCATGATGGTCACAGCTTCAAGGGAGTGCAATACTGCGGGCAGGCCCAGCCTGTTTTCCCGGTAACGTGCCATATCTGCCTCCAGCGCCTGTTGCAGGAGCGGTATTATCTTTTCACTCGTACCGTATATCCGTTGCTGTAAGACACGGATGTCCTGTTCCAGCGCTACCAGCCGGGCATGTGTCTGTTGCAGCAGTTCCGTTCGCTGTTGCGCGAGCGCCGCTATCGTTGCCTCGATAGCCCGCGCTTTTCGCCGGTGATACCCCGCCGCCCACGGCGCCAGCGGTATCCGGATGCCGGCCATGATGTTAAAACTGTTTGGTACCAACGGAGACAGGGGGAAGAATTGATAAAAACCTACTTTGAAGTCCGGCTTTTGCTCCTGCCGTAGCGCTTTTCTGTTAAGATATTGCGCTCGTATGGCCTCTTCCAGTTGATAGGTGTCCCGGTTCGTTTTTGCCAGTGACGCTGTATCTGTATGGCCAGGGATAAACACCGGCGCGTACAGGCTGTCTGTGGTAAAATTCCCCGGAAGGGACAACAAACTGCTGAGGCGTGCCTTGCAGCCGGCAGCCAGCGCTTCTTCCATAGGGATACGGGTACGTACCCCGGTCAGCCGTGCGTCCGCCATGCTTACGTCGGCCACTTGTGCCTGCCGGTAAGGAAGGCGGACCAGCGCCACCTGCCGAAGAAAAAATAAGACCTGCTCTTGCCGCCGCAATATTGCTGCCTTTTGCAAGGCCATCACCCGGCGGATATACTGCTGCCGGGCAGTGAAATGAAGCTGGTGCAACAGGATAAGCTGCGCGGTCAGTACCCTGTCTGCCTGAAAAGCAAGATACTGATAGCGTGCCCGGAGCCGTCCCGGATGCGGGATCTCCTGTTCCGCCTGTATGATGCGGCTGCCCAGGGCAATATCATTATAAACATAACGGGCCGACCATGGGATCATGAACGTACCGGCGCCTATCACCGGCGGCGTCCAGGCGAGGGCCGCGCCGGCATTCAACCGGTAAGCCTGTGCTTTCAGGGTATACGCCTGTAACAACAGGTGGCTGTGCGCTATGCGGGACCGCAAACTGTCGGGCTGGAGCACGGGCGGCGGTGGCTGTGCGCTTAACTGCTGCAGGGTGACGGTCAGCAACAGGACCAGTAACCGGTACATCATCAGTGGTGCATATAATGTGCCTTGCCTAAAGTGCCCTCAATGGATTCCGGCAGTAGCTGGTATTTGTTGCGCATATCCACCGTGCCCAGTTTTTCACCGGTGTTGATGTCTACCACATCGATGGTGCCGGCATTGAGGTTAGGCAGGTTCAGCAGGTTGTTTTGCACCGCTACCACAGAACGGCCGGATTTGGTTTTGAAAAAGGCCATATGATGCGCGCCCTTGTCGGCCGGCAGTGTCCGCACCTGCCGCAGCTCAGGGAGGTAGTTAAGATCGAAGACCAATATCTTCCCCGGCTGGCCGAAGGTGACGTACATACGTTTATCATCCGCAATATAAAATTCCAATGCCCAGCCCAGTCCTTTCGATGCGCCTTTTAATACCCGTTTGAATTCGCTGTACTGGCGGGCTTCAGCGTTGAAGGACGCCATCCAGATATCGCCGCCGATCATGGTGTTGGCGAGCGCGTAGGGTGGATATTCGTTACGAAGCAGCAGTACTTCTACGGGGCTGGACAGGTCGTTGGCGCTATCTGCCACACGGTAGGTCTTGATGATGTTAAAAGTTTGCATATCTATCAGCGTGCAGGTGTTGCCGACGCCGCTGGTCAAATCGGGATGAATGGTGGATGTCACCATGGCGAGGCCCTTGTCTTCAAACATGGAGATGCCGTGCGGATACATGATGAATTTATCGGGATTGGTATCGATAGACGACGAAATGGTTTTGATCAGCTGGTTGTTTTGCGCATTGAAAACGCCTACGCTGCCATCGCGGAGCCCTCCCTGGCCACCCATGAAGGTGACCCAGTACTGGCCGTTGCGGGTAAAAAATATATCTTCTCCTACCGTATTCCCGCCGGTGTTGATGGGATTTACCTGGTAGATCACCGGGTATCCTTCATGGTTCCATTCCATCTTCAGCTCATAGAGGAAGCTGCCGCCCAGCGCGGTGGTGTACAGTTTTTTCTCATCCCTGTTGAAATACAGGTGATGTGGTAGTACGCCTTTCCCCAGCTCAGTTTTGTGAAGGATCTTCCCGAAGTCCGGGGACTCCGGGTCCAGCTCCATCACCGCAATACCATCGTTGCCGCCGGCCAGATGCCGGTAGTCGATGAAGAAAAGGGTCTGCTGCTTGTCGGCAGGGTTTTCAATTTTTTTGCAGGCGTGCAACAGGAAGAGCGTGCAGCAACAAAGCAGGACTTTGGTTAATAATCGTGCAGTTTTCATATGTGGTGGTTTTTAAAAGGACATACATGATTCAAACGGAGCAATAAAACTAATGGACGTGCTAAGAACCTATGTAGCAGTCTGTTACTGACGTTGGCCTGCATAAGCACGCGCTACTTTTAACGTTGATTGCACCGTTCACCGGCGCAGTGATTTGTTACTATTCGTGAACCTTTAACTCCACCCACCATGGAAAATGCTTTGCTTCCCGGCGATTATTGGGACCATCGGTCAGATGATCGCAGACAATGGGAAAACGTTATTAACCTTTTTTTGAAACCTGTAACCACTGCATTGTTGCAGCACCTTCACCTGAAAAATCCCGTGCGGATACTGGATGTTGGCACGGGTACCGGGGAACCGGGATTGTCTATTGCGCAGTTATATCCGGAAGCGGAAGTGACAGGAACGGATATATCTCCCCGGATGCTGGATATCGCTAACGAAAAAGGAAAAGAGAAAGGCCTGACCAATTTTGAGGCGGTGTGTTGTGATGCCGTCGCCATGCCTTTTGAAGATCATTATTTCGACGCTGTAGTATGCAGGAACGGTGTCATGTTTTTTAAGAATATCACTGATGGATTGAGAGAGATCAAACGGGTATTGAAGCCCGGCGGTCGCCTGGCAGCTTCTGCATGGGGGCTGCTGGAACATAACCTGTGGATCAGTCTGGTTTTGGACATCATTGCAGCGGTGACCCGCCGTAAGCTGTACAACCAGCATGTGCCGGGCATGTTTCACTGTATGCGGCCGGGGGTAATGGCCGACTGGTTTGAAACGGCCCAGTTGCAATCGGTGCAGGAGGAAGCACTGACGGGCATCGTACAGTTTAATTCGGTAGACGATCACTGGCAGTACGTGACGCGCGTCAGTGCGGATGTGGTCAACGCACTGAAAGATATCCCGCCGCCGGTGCAGGAGATCATCCGGTCGGAAGTGGCCAGCGCGGTAGGGCGGCATGTGATCGATGGAAAGCTCTATTTCCAGTGGAGCCTGCGGGTGACTTCAGGCGTTAAGGCCTGATGGCGCTGGCATATGTCAGTCCGTTGTTCTCCAGGGCGGTGGTGAAGTGATAGCCGCCGGGCAGCCCGCTTTTCGACAGCACGATCTGCCATAGCTGGCTATGCCGCGCACGGAACGATGCCGCGCAGGACAACAGGTAGTACTTCCACATACGGAAGAAGGGTTGATCATATCGGTTCCTGAGCTTGTCCCAGTTGGCGCTGATATTGTCGTACCAGGCCATGAGGGTTTTGTCGTAATTAACACTGAAATTCTCCCAGTGTTCCATCACGAAAATACCTTCTATGGCCTGGCCTATCTGCCGTATTGTGGGAATGACGGCGCCGGGGAAAATATATTTATTGAGCCACTGGTCGGTGAAGGCGTGTGTTTCATTGCCGCCGATGGTATGCAGCAGGAACAGGCCGTTATCTTTCAGGCAGCGGGAGGCGACTTTCATATATTCGCCGTAGTTATGCTGGCCTACGTGCTCAAACATGCCCAGCGAAACGATGGCGTCGAATTTTTCATCCAGCAGGCGGTAGTCCTGTAGCCGGAGGGTAACGGGCAGGCCGGCGCAGAGCTGCTGCCCCAGGGCCAGCTGTTCTTTGGAGATAGTGACCCCGGTAACGGTGACCCCGTATTTCTCGGCGGCATATTTCGCAAAGCTTCCCCAGCCGCAGCCAATGTCGAGGACATGCATGCCCGGCTTCAGCTGCAGCTTGCGGCAGGAGAGGTCCAGTTTGTTTTCCTGGGCCTGGTCCAGCGTGATGGCGTTATCCCAGAAAGCGCAGGTGTACACCAGGCGTTTGTCCAGCATGTTCAGGAAAAGGTCGTTGCCCGCGTCATAGTGGTGCTGTCCATTGCGGGTGGCGCGTGCCGGCCGCTGGAAGTTAAACAGGCGCGCCAGCAGAATGTCCATCTTCAGCCGTATACTTTTACGGACGCTTTTGTCGAGGTTGGAACGCAGTAGTTTATAGAAGAATTCGTCCAACCGGAGACTGTCCCAATAGCCCTCCATGTACGATTCGCCCAGTCCGAGAGAGCCGCCATATAAGGCCCGGGAATAAAAATCATCGTTGTATACGTGAATGTCCCACGGATTGCTTCCATTTACCGTGATGCCCGCTGTCAATAGCAGCCGGGTGACAATGCCCTTTGTTTTTTCGTTGTTCATGGCTGTATAACAAGTTAACAGGCCAGGAGAGTTATTTGTTCCTGCCAAAATGATTTTTTTTGAGGTGTCGGGCCGTTTGGGGTGCGATCGCCTGTCACAAATGTAACGATATTCCACGGGTAAAAACCACTGCTGCTGCATGTGGGTCGCAGGATTGCCTGAGGCTGTCGTGTACTTTTGTAGAATACTGTTTTATAATTTGAACAGTGTTCATTATATTTGCAGGTAATAAAAAAAACGTGAATAGGTTATTATGAAGAACAAGGCTTTGCAGGAACAACGGATCAGAGGTTACTTCATTGAAGCAACCAAAGAGATCCTGAAAAGCGAAGGACTCAAAAGCGTCAGCGTCCGCAACATCGCGGAGAAAGCAGGTTATTCCTTTGCCACCTTGTACAACTATTTTAAGGATGCCAAAGACCTTGTATTCCTCTGCGTGCAGGACTTCCAGGAAGAATGCAGCGCGCATGTGGTTACCCGCAGCGCCAAAGCGGCAAGAGGAGGGAAGAAACTGCGCGCCATCCTTTTGGCTTACCTCGAATACTTCGTGCAGTACCCCGGCATATTTGAACTGTTCTTTATGGAGAAACTGTCGGAGCTGAACAAACAACCGGAGACCGCTTCCATGATCACCGGTTTTCCGGACAGGCTGTGCGAGGAGGAATGGAAATATTTGATCGCAAATAAAACAGTAAGTGCGGCAGCGGCAGCCAATAAAAGAGCAGCGCTGCTCTACGGGCTTTCCGGTCTGCTGTTGTTGTACATCAACCGGCAGATGCCTGCAGGCTACCCGGCGTTCCTGAAAGCCGCCAATACCTTCATCGACAGCCAGCTAAAAGAGATGAACACATGAAATCAAAAAAGGAATTAAAAGACGCTTACCGGCAGATGACTTTCCGCATGGGCGTGTTCCGCCTGCGTAATAAAAAGGACAACCGCGTTTGGATACATCACAGCATGGACCTCGACCGCGCCTGGAATTCCGTTCGCCTGCAGTTGCAGTCAGACAGGCATCCCAATGCCGCATTGCAGGAGGACTGGAACCGGTTGGGAGAAGAGAATTTTATGTATGAGATCGTAGAGGAACTGGAAGATACCCGGGACCCTGCGGTGGATTATAAGAAAGAGGTGCAGGCGCTGTATAAACTGTGCCTGGAGGAACTGCAGCCTTATCAGGATAGAGGATATCACCAGCAGAAAAGCTAAGCAGATACGGATTTTAAGTATATTGCGTCCGCAATAGGCTGTAGTTTAATGGAAAAATACACGTCACCAAAACGTGAGATGTAAGTTCGATTCCTGCCGGCTTTATTGCGTTATTCAGGGGGATAGTTTAAAATGGAAAAACACCGGCCAGCATAAGCCGGAAGATGTAGGTTCGAGCCCTGCTCCTCCACCATTTTTAGTAAGTAACCCTTACGGGTATACGATATTGACAGTAGCGGGCGTCCAAAAGGACGCCCTTTTTTTATTCGCATCGCCACCGCTGCATCACCCAAATAAAAAATTTAAATTTCGTTATTTCGGAAAATCTAGATATGTTTGCGCCATGGAATTAAAAATGATTTTCAAAGCGCTCAGCAATGAAACCAGGGTCAACATGCTCCATTGGCTCAAACAGCCCCGGCTTCACTTTCCGGCTGAGGAGCTGGAAGACTATGACGCCCATCTCGGAGTTTGTGTCAGCGACATTACCGAAAAAGCCGGTCTATCGCTGTCTGCAACGTCAGACCACCTGAGTTCACTGCAAAAGTGCGGACTTATCGAAGCCACCCGGGTGGGCCAGTGGACATACTATAAACGCAATGAAGCGACGATAGCGCAACTGAGCGGGTTAGTCCAAAATATGCGCTGATTTTTTTAACTAAACATTTCGAAAATACGCGAAATATCGAATTATGAAAGCAATTGTCATAGAGAACTATGGCGGACCGGAAGTCCTTCAGTTAAAAGAGGTGCCTACTCCTGTTATAACAGATAAAGCCCAGGTGCTGGTGAAGGTAAGGGCTGCCTCGGTCAACCCGCTCGACTACCAGGTAAGGCGGGGGGATTATGCATCGCTGTTCGATCTGCCGATTATCACCGGTCACGATGTTGCCGGCGACGTGATCGCCGTGGGCGAAGGCGTGAAAAAGTGGCAGCCCGGCGATAAGGTCTATTATTCCCCGCGTTTTGGGGGGCCGGGCAGTTATGCGGCGTACCACCTTACAGATGAATCTTCGTTGAGCAGGATGCCTGAGGACCTTAGTTACACGGAAGCTGCTGCTATTCCGCTTGTAGGGGGAACAGTATGGGAAATGCTGGTGGTAAGGGCCAAACTGAAAAAAGGGGATACGGTCCTCATCCCCGGCGGGGCCGGCGGCGTTGGTACATTAGCCATACAGGTGGCTAAATCATTGGGGGCATTCGTGTACACCACAGGACAGGGGATTTTACAAGAACAACTGTATCACCTTGGAGCGGATGTAGTGATCGATCATCACAGGAAAAACTACATCGAAGAGGTACAGGCACATACGAAGGGAAAAGGGGTCGATGTCATTATCGATACAGTAGGAGGCACCACACTTTCGGATAGTCCGCGCGCCCTGGCTAACTACGGTACAGTGGTAACATTGGTGGATATTGCACAGCCGCAAAATCTGATCGATGCCTGGGAACGGAATGCGACCTACCATTTCGTTTTTACCCGGCAAAGCAGGGATGAACTTCATCATATTACCGGGCTGATCGAAGCAGGACAGGTAAAGCCGGTAATAGACAGCATCTATCCGCTGGAAGACGTTAAAAATGCCCATCGAAGAATAGAAGATACAAAACGGGACAGGCCTTTATTGGGCAAAATAGTACTGTCGTTGTAAAACAGAAGAGGGCGTCCTGAAAGATACCCTCTTCTGTTTTACAACATATCTTTATAAATATTGAAAACTGTTATTATGTTTGCGCCCGTGACGGACCGTGGCTCAATTGGAGGAGCGCCTGCTCTGCAAGCAGGAGGTGGGAGTTCGATTCTCTCCGGTCCTGTCACATTTTTTGCTCTCCGCTAACGATATACACTCTTTATCGCTTTACTGTCCGGATGTACAAATTCGCCGGTTGCTGCCGGGAAATCTTTCATGGCGGAAAGATGCAGCGGTAAATTGCCTTTGGCGCCCAGTGCCTTGGTGGAAGGGGCATAGCCAAGGTCTATCCATTTCAGGTAAGGCCTGGCGGACAACAGGTCATGAAGCAGCTGCATACCTTCAGCTTCAATGCCGCAGCTGGACAGGCTGAGTTGTTCCAGCGTGGTGTTCTGCTGCAGCCCGCGTATCAGGTGCGCCACCCCTTTATCACCGATATTATTCACGCTCAGAAAAAGGGATTTCAGGTGTTTATTGGCGATCAGCATATCGCTGACGGGTATCATCATGTCAGCGGTCAGGTAGTTGCCGCTCAGGTACAGCCGCTCTACTGTCCTGTTTTCTTTCAGGTATTCCAGCAGTGTCAGAAACCCTTCGCCGGCACAGGTATTCACCAGGTCCAGCGTACGCAGGTGCGGATTTTGTTGCAGCAGCTGCACAATGTTTTTCATACTCTGGCTGCCGATGGGATTCCTTTTGAGCCACATGCTTTTAACGGACTGGTTTCCGCCAAGGGCCTCACAGAGCGCCTGTGCGCCCGCCTGTTCTATGTAGTTACATCCGAGATATACCGTTTCGATCGTATGGTTGACAGATACCAGGTCTGCTACCGCCCGCGCACCGGCATTGCCAAAGGCATTGGTGCCCATCAGGATATGTTTGATCTGTGTGTTCTCCCGCAGCGCGGCTGCCACCAGTTGTACGCCTTCCACCCCCAGCTGTTGCTTGCACATGTCCAGTCGCCCGTCTGTAGTAACTGTGCCTACCGGAAACACCAGGTTGGTAAAGGGCAACGGCTGGTTGTTTTCAAGGTAGGCCAGCACAGGGGCCAGGTCGCTCCGGTGAAAAGGAAACGTTTCTTTTACATAGTCAACGGGACAGACAACGGTATTATTCTGCATAATTATTTCTTTTACGGGTGATGATCGAAACAAGTTTTACCAGGCATAAGGCTGGTAGTCTTTCAGGAAATGTCCGAACAGTGGTATGTCGGGACTGGCAAGGCCGGACACGATCGGGTCGTAGATGCGCGCCATGCCGTCGGTTTCATCCAGCGGTGGTACAAAACCATCCTCTTCGTATAGCCGTTCTTTTTTAGGATGCGGATTTTCCTGCGTGATCCAGCCGGTGTCCACACTGTTCATATAGATGCCATCCAGCGCATAATCCTGTGCGGACGTGCGGGTCATCATATTCAGCGCGGCTTTGGCCATATTGGTATGTGGGTGGTACGGCGTTTTGGAGCCCCGGTTGAATTGTCCCTCCATCGCTGACACGTTGATGATAAACCGGCGGGGAAAGGGCGATTTTTTCAGCAGGGCTTTCAGCTGGCTGTTGAGCATAAAAGGTGCGGTAACGTTCACCAGTTGCGTTTCCAGCATTTCGCCCGGTGGTATTTCATCCAGCCGCAGCGTCCAGCTGTTGGTAGCCCGGAGGTCTACCTGCTGCCGGTCTTTGTCGTACTGTCCGGCGGGAAAGGACTGGTGTATTTCGGCAGGCAACAGCTGCTGCTCCCATACATCACCAGGGTAACGGAAGGGTGGGGCGGGAGCGAGGCAGGAACGTACTGCCGCGGGTAGCGCTTCCAGCGGCGCTTCTTCCATCGCGAAAAGGTGCTGGTAAAAAGCTGCCGGCCTTTTGACCGTCTGCGCCGCATTGTGTATCAGGATGTCCAGGTGGGTTTCTTCGGCATACAGCTGTTGTATGAACTGCCGGACCTGCCCGGGGTGGCGCAGGTCCAGCGTCACAATTTTCAGCCGGTGGCCCCATTCGGAAAAATCTTTTTCTTCGCTGAAGCGCAGCGCGCAGTCTTTGGCAAAGCGGGTGGTCACCCACACCCGGGCGCCATCGCGCAGCAGCCGCAGGGCGGTGAGATAGCCTATTTTGATGCGGCCGCCGGTGACTACCGCCACGCGGTCACGAAGATCGGCACACTGCAGCCGCTTGCTGTAATTGAGCGCCGCACAGGATGGGCATAACATATGATAAAAGAAATGCACGCTCAAGTAGGGGACCTGGCAGGTGTAGCAGCGTTGATGACCGGTCAGCGTCAGGTCTTCGTTTTTACCGGCCGGCTGACCGGTGTCCGGTAGTTCATATTTTCGGAAAAGCTGTGTCTGGGAAAGCACTTCTTTTTTGTCGTACTGCCGCAATACATCCTGCTTTTGTGATATTTGTTTCAACCGCTGCAGGGTCATTCTCACCGGCGGCGGAGCTACCGCCGTCAGCGCGGCTTCTGCCACCGCCGCCTTGTTATCTTTCTTGGCACGCTTGTACAGTTTGGTCACCAGTCCTTTTAAGACCATGTTGTCCGGCGACTGGTCAGGGTCCCGTGATAAAACCTGCAGCACTTTTATGCAGGCTTCCCATTCTTCTTGTGTAAATGCTCGCTCCATCTTCCGCTTGGGTTAAAAAATAAATTGGATGATTAAAGATAGATCTTATTAATTTATGTTAATATATTTGTGGCTGCACCCTATTTAATACAAACCATGATGATCTTACGTTTCCGAATACACTGCGCCCGTACTTTACTCACCCTGTTGACGGTTATCTCCCTGTGGGGATGCTCCAAAGAGTATTCCAGGGAAAGCCCGATAACAGATCCGGTGGAGCAGCCTTCCGAGATGGCGGCCTATGCCCTCGAACACCAGGGTGGCAGCTGCTCCGACGCTGTGGTGACCGGTACTTTTAAAGCCGGTACTCCCGTGGCGGCCGGTGCAAAAATACAGGTAACGGTGCAGGTGGCCATGCCGGGTGCATGGATACTGACAACCGGAAACGTGAATGGGATGGAATTTACCGGCGGCGGCACCTTCACCGCTACCGGCAAATATACGATCACGCTGATGGGCAGGGGAACGCCTCAACAGGAGGGCTCCTTTATTTTTCCGCTGAAGACCAGCGGATCTTCCTGCGGCGTCACCGTCAAGGTAAGTGGCAATGGTCCTGAAATACCTACGCCGCCGGCAGATTTTTACTACAAGATGACGGCTAACGGGAAAGACTATATGCAGGAAGTGACGGATGCCGGCCTGTACGTACTCGTTTCGCAAACCACCGGCGGCACCGATGTCTTGCTGGGCACCGGTATCTCCTGGGCAGGCAGCGCCAGTCTCCCCCTGGGCAAAACGGAAATGATCATCGCCAAAGGGATGCTGGCCAATTTTGACGCTGTGAGCAACCAGGAATTCAAAAACTTCTTCCAGCCGGGCAATTACAATTACATGATCATGAACAACCAGACTTTCGGCACTGGTATGCTGCTTAACTGGACGGATGAAAAAGGAGTGTCCTGGACATCGCTGAACGGCGCCACCGGCCAGCCCAACGGCACCTTCACCATCATGAGCGCGGAAGACTGGTCCGGCTATCCGGGATATTACGGCCTGAAGGTAAAGATGAAGTTTTCCTGTAAGCTCTATAACGAAGCAGGCGGGGAGCTGACGATCACCAACGGAGAAATGGTGGGCGGATTCCTCAAAAAACGATAATCCTATAGACAATCTCTATCGCGGCGGCTCCATGGTTTGTCCTACATTTACAGCCGGTAAATGTTTTTGACTCATGGGAATGACAGCTTCACCAACAGGCTATACACGGAAGCAGGAAATTGTAAACGGACTGGTACATGCTATTGGCATCGTATTCGGTATCAGCGGGCTTCCGGTACTGACAAGCATCGCTGCCACGCACGGTAATACGCCGGGCATTGTAGGGGCAGGGATCTACAGTTTTTGTTTTATTTTGTTATTTACCTGTTCAACGATTTATCATATCTCCCAGGAGTCGGCCGTCAAAAAAGTATTTCTCATCTTCGATCATATCAGCATCTATTTCCTGATTGCCGGTACCTATACCCCCTTTCTGCTGGTGTATATGAACAACGCTTTCGGGATCTCGCTGTTGTCGGTGCTGTGGGGCCTTACGGCAATAGGCATCCTGTTTAAAGTCTTTTTCACGGGACGGTTCGATATCATCTCCACGCTCATCTACCTGGTAATGGGCTGGATACTGGTGGTAGGCGGCAAACGTTTCTTCGCCGACATGCCGCTGTCAGTCATCGTTATGTTGTGCGTAGGAGGCGGCTTATATACCATCGGCGTGATCTTTTACCTGTGGGACAGATACAAATACACCCATGCACTCTGGCATCTGCTGGTACTCTCCGGGGCGGTATGCCATTATGTAGCCATTTTGTTATCCATGTAAATATTGTAGTCTTGACTATTGAACAGTATAAAGAATTAATCCTCGAATTCGAACTTACGGGCGTAGCCGAT
This sequence comes from Chitinophaga eiseniae, assembly GCF_900167135.1. GTDB lineage: Bacteria > Bacteroidota > Bacteroidia > Chitinophagales > Chitinophagaceae > Chitinophaga > Chitinophaga eiseniae. The sequence continues at coordinate 99,013 of NZ_FUWZ01000007.1, forward strand.
TATGTATTATCCGCCGCCCGTCCCATTGTGAATTTTAAACGGGCAGCAAAGGAAAATTACCAGCAACCCGGTAATTCCCGTGTAGGTGGCGATCCTGACCTGCCGGCAGGTTTTGCGTGGCCTTTAACAGAAACAGGGGCGCCGATGACTTTCGTCGCACAGCTGGACCTGGAGACCGTCTATCCGCTGGAAACAGAACAGCTGTTGCCACCCGCAGGTGTCCTGTATTTTTTCATGGGCGACCTGGAAACGGCCAGAAATATCGTCCATAAGGTGATATATGTGGCCGGCAAAACCGGACTGCAGCGTACACCGCCTCCAGCCGTTACCATCCTGGAACAAGAGGGGAGGTTCAACGGATACCGTATGGAACCTGTGGCCGCATTGATGCCGCCTAACTATGCTTATGCAGACTATGAAGTGCTCTCTGACGATGAAGGAGACGCCATGGACGACCTCTGCTCGGAACTGACGGACGGCGTGGCCCGCATAGGCGGCTACCCCGACGGACAACACGATGATCACAATATAGAAGCGGCCATGTACCTCGTTGTTGGCCAACCGTACGACTACTCTCCAAAAAATGCGCGCAACGCCCTGCTGAAGCACTTCAAAGGCGATCAGCAAGCCGCAGATGCCGCAGAAAAGGACATGACCCTGCTGCTCCAGGTAGACTCCGACCAGGAAGTGGGCTTCTGCTGGGGAGATGCCGGCTGCCTGCAGTTTATGATGGATAAAAAAGCACTGCTCGCCCGAACGTTTGATAAAACGTATCTCTCGTTGTACAGCTCCTGAAACGATCATGATCCTGATGACGACTGATGGCGCTGATGTGGAAAACGGTATCAGTCAGCATATCAAGGAGGACCAATTATAATCATGACCATCATAGTTCAGGAAAATCAGTCAAAATCAGCGTAATCAAAGTTCAATGTTATATTTCGATAAGCTCTTTCAGCTGCTGCGCCAGGAAAGAGAAGAAGATAAACAATCCTGGCTCCGCCAGACAGCCAGTTCATCTGCAGCAGAACGCAGAACGAACGGCCTTACCTGGTACCCGGTGGCCATCAGGGGCACGGAAATGAGCCGGGGGGATTATCTCACCGTGGAAGTGGAACGTACCACTCACCAGGATATAGCGCACCAGTTGCGTTTCGGCGTATCTGCGGTATTGTTTTCCAATCATGATCCGTTACAGGACAGGGTAGAAGGCACTGTTACCTTTCAGGGAGGCAACCGCCTGAAGCTGACATTACGTACGGATGAGCTGCCGGAATGGGCCGACAACGGCAAACTGGGCATCGATCTGCTGTTCGATGACAATAGCTACGATGAGATGCAACAGGCGCTGAAACAAGCGGCTGCCCTGGCAGACAAGCCGGAAGGTCATCTCGTGAAAATTCTTATTGGTGAAAGAAAACCCACCTTTGACGCTATAACGCCACCGGTAACACTGCCGGGACTGAATTCCGTACAACGGGAAGCCGTCAATAGAATCCTGTCGGCCAACGAGCTGGCGATCGTGCATGGCCCGCCGGGCACCGGAAAAACTACTACGCTGGTACAGGCTATCAAGGCACTGATCAGAAAAGACCAGGAGAAAATATTAGTGGTAGCGCCCAGCAACGCGGCTGTTGACCTGCTCAGTGAAAAACTGGCGGATGAAGGACTCAATGTACTGCGCGTGGGCAACCCCGCACGCGTATCAGCGCGACTGTCATCGCTCACCCTCGACAGTAAAATGTCCGAACACGCCAGCATGAAGGAAGTGAAACGCCTGAAGAAACAAGCCAGCGAGTTTAAAAATATGGCGCATAAGTACAAGCGTAACTTCGGCAAGGCGGAAAGGGAGCAACGTAAAGCCCTCTTTGATGAAGCACATAAAATCATGAAAGAGGTGGACAAGACAGAGCAATACATCACGGACGATCTGATTGCCAAAGCACAGGTGATCACCGCTACGCTCGTTGGCGCCAACCATTACACGGTACGGAATGTGCGATATAAAACCGTCGTGATCGATGAAGCGGGCCAGGCGCTCGAACCTGCCTGCTGGATACCCATCATTAAAGCGCAGAAGGTTATTTTCGCCGGTGATCACTGCCAGCTGCCGCCAACCATCAAGTCGGCCGAAGCGGCACGTCAGGGACTCAGCAATACACTCCTGGAAAAGAGTGTGGCGCTGCATCCGGAAGCAGTAGTATTGCTGGAAGAACAGTACCGCATGAACGAAATGATCATGGGGTATGCCTCGGCTGTTTTTTATGACAACAAACTAAAGGCCCATCATACGGTGGCCGGCCATCGCCTGTTTGCAGACGACTTGCCGCTGACTTTCGTGGATACCGCCGGCTGTGGCTTCGATGAAAAAACAGAAGGCACCAGCACTTCCAACCCTGAAGAAGCCTCCTTCCTGTTCCGCCATCTGTTGCAGCTGGTAGCTGCGCTGAAAGCACAACCGGGCAACAATACTTTCCCGGAAATTGCGATCATCTCACCTTACAAACAACAGGTGTACCTGTTGCAGGAACAGCTGCAACATGCCGCTGAACTACAGCCACATGCCGCCAGTATTTCCGTGAATACGATCGACAGCTTCCAGGGACAGGAGCGGGACGTGGTGTACATCAGCATGACCCGCAGCAATGCCGATAACAACATCGGCTTCCTCTCCGATATACGCCGCATGAACGTGGCCATGACCAGGGCACGGAAAAAACTGGTCGTGGTGGGCGATAGCGCCACTTTATCACAACTACCTTTCTACGCAGGCTTCATCGCCTACGCAGAAACACAGAACGCTTACCAGAGCGCCTGGGAATTTATGGACTTATAAACTTATCATATGATCGCAGCAAGCCTTGATCGTTGGGAACACCTGTGTAATATCATCCCGCCTTTGCTAAAAAATATCAGTGAAGAAGATTTCACTTTTAAACCTCTTCCCACAAAGTGGAGCAAAAAAGAAATACTGGGCCACCTGATAGACAGCGCCGCCAATAACCATCAGCGTTTTGTACGCGTGCAGTTTGAAGAAACACCCCGCATCACATATCATCAGAATGAATGGAACCGTTATAGTTACCATCAGCTCCAGCCCGCCCGTCAGCTGATCGACAGCTGGGAGGGGTTTAACCGGCTGCTGCTGGGCATCGCCCGCCATATACCGGAAGATGCCTTGCAGCGCCGCGGTTATGCCGGCGGCCCGGAACCGGTCACACTGGCTTTTCTCATAGAAGATTATGTGGTCCACCTGGAGCATCACCTGCGGCAATTGGTGGCTTACTCTTAGCTGCATTTACACTGACCTTTTTACGCGGGGCGTAGCAGGACCTCCTGCTACGCCCTTTTGTTATCCCGGGACAAGGTTACTCCTGTTGCCGGCTGTTGCATACGCAATGCCAGGGGATGTATTATTCCTGCCGTCAATCGTATTATTGGAAAGAAAGCTGTAGTTCTGCAGCCGTGAACGGCCAATCAGATAAAAAATCCTGCAGAAAAAGCAACTTTTCTGCGGCACAGTCGTCTTTTAAACGACACAGATAATTTAAAATAAAATGTTTCGTTTTTGCTACATTCGTTTATCCGGAAAAATCAACCTCCGGAGAAGACCCTTTAACAATCAACCGCTTATGAAGAAAAACGTTATGCTGGCCATGGCGTGCCTGTTGGGCGCCCATTCCTATGCGCAGGTAAGCGCCAGCCTGTTCCGCTACCCGGACGTTTCCCGTACGCAGATCGCCTTCAGTTATGCCAACGACATCTGGCTGGTCCCCAAAGAGGGCGGTACCGCTATCAGGGTGACCTCTCCCGCCGGGATGGAGATGTACCCCCGCTTTTCGCCGGACGGCAGCAAACTCGCGTTCTCGGCCAACTACGACGGCAATCTGGAGGCATATGTGATGCCGGTGACCGGCGGCGTGCCCTTTCGGCTCACCCAGCACGGTAACCCCGATATGGTCATCGACTGGACACTGGATGGCAAACAGGTACTGTTCTCTTCCCGCCGCGAAAGCACCAAAGAACGCTTCAACCAGTTTTATACGATTCCTGAAACCGGTGGCACTGCCGTTAAACTGCCCCTGGCCTACGCCGAATTCGGCAGCTATTCGCCAGACGGTAAGAGCATCGCCGTGGCCATCCGCTCGCAAAGCGCCCGCACCTGGAAACGTTATCGCGGCGGTATGAAAGCCAACATCCATATTTATCACTTCGATACCCGCCAGTCAGAAAATATCTCCGCTAAAAGCGACGCCGGCGATGAATTTCCGATGTGGTATAACAACTACGTCTATCTGCTGTCTGACCGCGGACCGGAGAAAAGAATGAACCTCTGGCGGTATAAAACAGATACCAAAACCTTTGAGCAGGTAACGCATTATACCGACTATGACGTGCATACGCCTGCCATGGGACCAACCGATATCGTATACGAAGCGGGTGGCAAACTGTATACCCTCTCCCTGGAATCCCAGCAGTCCAGAGAAGTGAAAATTAATATCACTACTGACGTGGCTACCCTGAAACCACGCACCATTAAAACGGATAAAGATATCCAGTATGCAGACATCAGCCCGGACGGTAAACGCGCCCTCATCGGCGCCCGCGGCGAAGTATTCTCCCTGCCTGCTGAAAATGGTTTCGTGAAAGACCTTACCCGCACCAGCGGCGTCGCTGAAAGAGATGCGTCCTGGTCCCCCAACGGAAAATATATCGCCTGGTGGAGCGATCAGACCGGTGACTACGAACTGTGGATCGCCGAAAATGGCAAAGAAGAAGCTGCCAGACAGGTAACCCATATCGGGCCAGGCTTTCGCTACCACGCCTACTGGTCGCCCGACAATAAAAAAATAGCTTTCATCGATCAGACAATGCGGATCCATATTGTGGACGTGGCCTCCGGCAAGGTGACTAACATAGACAAAGCCCTGCATTATACGGAAGACGCCCTCCGCACCTGGAAATGCAGCTGGTCGTCCGACAGCCGCTGGCTGGCGTATAGCCGTGACTGTGATAACCTGCACAATGCCGCTTTCCTCTATAATGTGCCAGGCAATCAGCGTCATCAGGTAACGGCCGACTTCTACGAAAGCATCGACCCGGTGTTTGATCCGGAAGGGAAATACCTCTACCTGCTTACCAACAGGACCTTTAAGCCGATCTACAGCGATGTGGAGAATAGCTTCATCTACGCCAATACCACCAAAGTGGCTGCGATCAGCCTGCGTAAAGACGTACCGCCGGTGACATCCACCCAAAACGATGCGGTGGAAATAGGTAAAGACTCCGCACAGTCGTCTCCCAAAAAAGAAGATAAAAAGAAAGGGGGAGAAGAAACCGCTAAAAACAATAACGAAGTAAAAATAGATCTGGAGAATATCGAAGCCCGGTTATACGAGCTGCCGGTGGAAGCAGGCAACTACTCCCGGCTTACGGCGGTAAAAGGCAAGATCCTTTACAACAACGCCTCCAACACCGGCGTCAGCGACCGGTCTGTTACCCTGAAATATTATGATCTCGACAGCCGCGAGGAAAAAGAAATCATCAAAGACGCGGGCCAGTACCAGGTGTCTGCTGATGGCAAAAAAATCCTCGTTACAGGCGACCGCTACGCGATCATCGATCTGGGACCGAACCAGAAGGTGGACAAAAAACTCCGCATCAACGAAATGACCATGCTGCTGGACCCGATGCAGGAATGGAAGCAGCTGTTCAACGAAGCATGGCGCATAGAGCGCGATTTCTTCTACGATCCGAACATGCACGGCGTTAACTGGGCCGAAATGAAACAGAAATATGCTCGCATCCTCGAAGGCGCCCGTACCCGTGAGGAAGTCAATTTTGTGATCGGTGAAATGATCGCGGAGATGAACGCCTCCCACGCGTATGTGTCCGGTGGCGACCTGGAAACACCGAAGGAAATGAATGTAGGATACCTGGGTTGTGACTGGGAAGCGGATGGCAAATTCTATAAAGTGAAACGTATCATCCGCGGCGCCGAATGGGACGCTGAAGCCCGCTCCCCGCTGGATGAACCGGGCATCAATATACCGGAAGGTACTTATATCCTGGCGGTGAACGGCGTGCCTTTGACGACCGCCAGTGAGCCTTTCAGCGCTTTCCAGGGACTGGCCGGCAAAGCCGTCGAGATCACCTACAATACCCGTCCTTCTTTTGAAGGCGCAAAAACAGCGGTGGTGAAAGCTATCGGCAACGAATACCGCCTGCGCCATCTGGCCTGGATTGAAAGCAACCGCAAACATGTGGCGGAAGCGACCAACAACCAGGTAGGTTACATCTTTGTTCCCAGCACCGGCATCGACGGGCAGGACGAACTGGTTCGCCAGTTCAGCGCCCAATGGAACAAAGCCGCACTGATCATCGACGAACGTTTCAATAACGGTGGTCAGATACCCGACCGTTTTATTGAACTGCTCAACCGCAAACCGCTGGCTTACTGGGCCACCCGCGACGGAGCATTGGTATCAGCGCCACTGGTAGGCCACTTCGGCCCCAAAGTAATGCTGATCAACGGCTGGAGCGGCTCCGGCGGCGACGCTTTTCCGGACTATTTCCGTAAAAGAGGCCTCGGCCCGTTGATCGGCACCCGCACCTGGGGCGGCCTGATCGGCTACTCCGGCACACCTACCCTGATCGACGGCGGTGATGTGACAGCCCCGAGCTTCCGTATGTATTACCCCGATGGTACCTGGTTCCCGGAAGGCCACGGCGTAGACCCGGATATCCAGGTCGATGAAAATCTGGGCGATATGGCCAGAGGCATCGATCCGCAACTCGAACGCGGTATCACAGAAATTAAAGCACTGCTGCAGTCCAAAGGATATAAAGCGCCGGCAACACCGGCATATGAAAAAAGATAACGTATATTTATAGTCGTTACACCGTCGGCCCGTTTGGTACCCATTACCGGACGGGCTGACTTTTTTTTAAAACCGTCCACATGAACACAACCACCCCCTACAGGGTAACGTCCATTGATGTGCTGCGTGGCCTCGTGATGGTAATTATGGCACTGGACCATACCCGCGATTTTTTTCATCGTACGGCCATGACGGCAGACCCGCTCGATCCGTCCACTACCAGTACGATGCTGTACTTTACCCGTTGGATCACGCATTTTTGCGCGCCCACTTTCGTTTTTCTCTCCGGCGTGTCGGCTTTCCTGGCGGCACAACGGAGAACCCGGCAGGACGCAGCGTATTTCCTCATTAAAAGAGGCTTGTGGCTGGTGTTGGTGGAAGTAACGCTGATAACGCTGGGACTGACTTTCAACCCTTCCTTTAATTTTATTATCCTGCAGGTGATATGGGCCATCGGATGGAGCATGGTGATACTGGGACTGCTGAGCTGGTGGTCGCGGAAAGCAGTGCTCATAGCAGGTATCCTGTTGTTTTTCGGTCATAACGTGGTCGACTATATGAAACTTCCGGCCGAAGGTCCCGCAGCGGTGATGTGGCAGATACTGCTGACCACCCGCGGCGCCGTGGTGCCGCTGGATGCCACCCATTTACTCGGTATATTTTACGCGATATTACCGTGGACGGGCATTATGTTGCTGGGCTATAGCATCGGCAGCTGGTTTATCCGCGACTTCCCCGCAGCAAAAAGAAAACAACGGCTGGTCATGGCCGGTGTGACATTAGTCGCGCTGTTTGTGCTGCTCCGATGGATCAACCTGTATGGTAATCCTGTTCCCCGTAAAATATATCCTGATCTCTGGTCCAACATGTTGTCATTCTTCGACACCAGTAAGTATCCGCCGTCCCTGCAATATGCAGCGATGACCCTTGGCCCGGCACTGCTGGCGCTGGCAGCATTTGAAAACCTGCAACAAAAATGGAGCGGCGTGTTAACCGTCTATGGCCGGGTGCCTTTTTTCTATTACGTGCTGCATTTTTACCTGCTGCACGCCTTGCTGGTGATCGTGTTTTTTGCTACCGGGCATTCCGCCGCACAGATAGCGCAGGTGCCCTTCTGGTTCAGGCCCGCTGAATTCGGATATGCGTTACCGTTGGTATACCTTATCTGGATCGGGGTGGTAGCGGCACTATACAGGCCCTGTCGCTGGTTTGACCGGTACCGCGCTGCGCACCGGCAATGGTGGCTGAGTTACCTGTAAAGAAAAGGGAAGGTCAGGAAGGATTGTCTGCGGAGGATTTCAGCGCGAAGGCAATGATGACGGGGAACATCAACAACAACATCAGGTAACCGACAGGTTTATGGTGATACATGCCCTGTATCAGCCGGGCAATGCCCAGCAGCAGGCAAAACCCGTTGACCAGACCGGCCATCCGGGGATACTGCCGCCACAGCAATAACACGTTGCCCAGCGCAAACAGCAGCAACAGGCTGTAAAAGCCGAGGAACTGTTTACCTGCAAGGTGAAAAGGATTGAAGCGGTGATAAACAAAATGCAGGAAGGTAAGGACGGCTGCACCGCTGGCCGTCAGCAGGAGATAACTTGTTTGTCTGGAAATGGTTCGCATCAGTAATTTTTTTTGAGGTGAATAATGGTGGAAGGCTTAATCGCCTCCTCCGCCACAACCGCCGCATCCGCCTCCGCAACTGCTGCTGCAACTGCTTCCGCAGGAGTTACTGCTGCTGCCGCCGCAGGTGCTGCCGGAGGAATCGCCCTTGTTGGGGTTTTTACTGCTTTTGCGGGCGGTGTTATAAGCCAGCAGGGCCAGTATGATTAGTCCAAACACTGTTCCGCCGGGAGTACAGCCTGTTAGCAGGAAGCTGAGGAGTAATAACAAGGGGAGAAGCCGTGGAAAGAAGAAGTCGCGGAGGCGTTTTCGGGGAGAACGTGGGGTATTGTACCAGATGTCGGCAGGAGGACTTTCATTGAAAACAGTCTTGTAAAGCCGGAGCGTTTGTATAAACCAGTCGTCGTGTCTTGTCTTTTCCGGCGGGCCGCCCTTGGAAGGGTGATGGTGGAGTTTCCGGCCAAGGACCTTTTCACAGAATTCGTCCCAGTAGTTCTCCGTGTAAAGCAGGTGTTTGTGCCATACCTGGTCGATCACATATGAAGGAGAAGCGCCGGTGGGGGAGATGCAGCAGAGATACACGAAGCGGCGGTATTCTGTAATGGCCCTGCTGGTGAAACGTTCGTTCCAGTCGTTTTCCCGGGCCAGTTTTCGTGAGAAGGGCTGCGGGGCGGTAGGGTCATCCGGCTGAAAGGCTGCAATTCTTTGCCATAGCGGGTCTTGTCTGAAATTAGTCCCTGCACGGATGCGGGGTGTGGTGTGTGTGATACTTGTCATCGTTCGTTGTTTTTATTTGAAAGTAAATTCGTTTTTTCCCATAATACCCGAATCTTCTGATTATCTTACAGCGTCTTTTTTTCGTCTTAAAATCGTATTATCATGACAAGGGAAGAGTTGGTTAACCTGGAACGCCTGATGAACTATATCTCCTGGCATTTCCTCCGTAAAAAAGAATGGAAAGACGTCTCCAAAACAGAGTGGACGCATGTGGCAGGTGAGTTTAACGCCCTGCTGGACAAACAGCGGAAGAAGAAAAGAACGGCTGCAGCCCCGCTGGCTTTCGGTGATAATTATTTCTACGAACACCTGGTCATCAAAAAACTAAAACCATGGAAAAACCGGACAGCAGCGGCCGCCATCAGCAGCCCTAACTTCTCCCGGTTGAATACTATCGCTAACGCACTCGGGTACACGAACTACATCGATTTTATCAATACCGCCACGGAAGGGTTTCCCTTTCATGAACTGAAGATCAATATCCCGCTGGCGCCGGTCAACCATAAGCTGCTGGAGCACCTGGTGGGTTATTGGTACTGCTACAACCGCAATCTGCCGATGCGGGAACAGGAAGAGGGTGACCGCATCTGGCGCTCTTCCCTGGAGATATACCGCTCCGGGGACGAGTACCTGGTAGAGCGGACAGGACGCGACAATCACATGTATTACGGTAAGATCACCTCGTTTGCCAATTATCTCTTCATTATCATGAACAGCACCACTTTTATCCGGCAGCGCCATTTTGTAGGCCGGTTGAAAGACGTGGAAGATAAAATGAAACGCCCCGGTTTCCAGGTCAATGAACTTTCATTCATCAGCACCTGCGTCAGTTTCACGGAAGAACCCATAGCACTCTATGAAATCTTCGATCGTGTGCCGCATGCCCGTAACTTTGAGAAAGCATCCATAGACCTGCCGTTTGACAGCCCGCTGTTACCACCGCATATCATGACACACCTGAAAGATGTACGGGAAAACCGTATCATGGAACACTAGCCGGCAGCTTGTCCGGAAATGGACAAAGCATGTTTTAAAACCGTACATTTATCTTGAAATGCAAAAAATAAAATATTGATTTTCAATGTATTAAAATATGGCATTGTCTTTTTAACATAAGGGCAAACATCCAACCGTTCAATGATCAGGAACTATTTTAAAATTGCTGTCAGGAATCTTGCACGCAGCAAGGGATATGCTGCTATTAACATTTTTGGTCTTGCAGTAGCGCTGGCTACCTGTCTGCTGATCACGCTGTTTGTGATCGATGAACTGAGTTACGACCGGTACAATCAGAAGGCTGACCGTATCTACCGGGTGAATGCGGACTTCCTGGTGAATGGCAACGCTTTCCGGGAAAGATATACGCCGGCACAGCTGGGTGCTACCATGAGGAAAGACTTTCCGGGCATCGAAAATTATGTGCGGTTCCGCGGTTTCGGGGACCGCTCCGTCCTGATCAAAAAGGGGAATGAAACGCTGATGGAACACAACGCCGGTTTTGCGGATTCCACCTTGTTTGATGTGTTTACCCTGCCGATGCTGGCCGGCGATCCTAAAACGGCCCTCACCAAACCTTATACGATGGTCATCTCAGAAAAGATGGCCGGAAAGTATTTCGGTAGCACCGCGGCAGCTGTTGGGAAAACACTGCATATCAACAATACGGATGATTATATGGTGACCGGTGTTATTAAAGATGTGCCGGCCGCTTCACACATGCACTTCGACATTATCAAGTCTATGGCCAGCCTGGAAGACAGCCGTAATACGGCCTGGATGGCTGATAACTATGATACTTACCTGCTGGTACGGCCGGGGATCAACGAAGCCACGCTCCTCAGTCAGTTGAAAACGCTGACTAAAACCTATATGGACGGCCCGCTGAAAGCGATGATCGGCAGCAGTATTGAAGAGCTGGAACGCAGCAATGGTCATTTCCGGTATGATGTGCTGCCACTCACCAAAATACACCTGTATTCTCCTTTCACCAACGAGGTAGAACCAGGCGGTAACATCCAGTACGTATATATATTCACGATAGTAGCAGTGTTTATCCTGTTGATAGCCTGCGTCAATTTTATGAACCTCTCTACGGCCCGTTCTGCCGGCCGTTCAAGGGAAGTAGGCGTGCGGAAAGCATTGGGCTCGCAACGTTCCAACCTCATTACGCAGTTCCTTACCGAGTCTATGCTGACGACAACGATAGCCGCATTGATAGCGGTAGCGGTGGCGCTGTTGTTGTTGCCTTATCTCAACCAGGTGGCCGGTAAAGCGATTACGCCGGACGTGTTGCTTAGCAAGTGGTTATTACTGGGTATGTTGACCACCATTTTTGTGGTGGGATTGCTGGCGGGTAGTTACCCGGCATTTTTCCTTTCTTCGTTTGAACCGGTGCAGGTGCTCAAAGGAAAGCTGGCGACAGGCTTCCGGGGTGGATGGTTGCGCAACAGCCTCGTGGTGTTCCAATTCTCTACGGCGGTGATCCTGATTGTAGGCACACTGGTAATCTATAGCCAGCTGAATTATATCCGCAATAAAAAGCTGGGCTACAGCCGCGAGCAGGTGGTGGTATTAAAAAATACACAGTCGCTCTGGGCGCATGCCGAAGCCTTTAAGGAAGAGGTGCTGAAGCTGCCGGGTGTGCAGGCCGGTACCATGGCTGACGCTCTGCCGGTATCCACCATTATGAACACCAGCATTTTCGCTAAGGATGCCGCTGCCAGCGCCGGACAGGTAATGGGGCTGTTTGAATGGAGAGTGGACGCAGATTATCTCCATACGCTCGGAATGCAGATGGCCGCAGGTCGTAACTTCTCGCCGGCAATGCCTTCCGACAGCAACACGCTGCTGATCAATGAAACAGCGGCTAAGCTGCTGGGCTATTCCGATCTGAATGACCGTTTCCTGTACTCGAATGCTGAAGGTAATAGACCGCTGCGTATCATCGGTATTGTAAAAGACTTTAACAGCGGTTCATTGCGTACGAAGATACCGCCGATTGTATTGCACCTGGCAAAACGGCCGGATATGATGGCTTTCCGTATCCGCACCGGTGATATCCCTGCGCTGCTCAGTAAAATAGAAGATAAGTACCACAGCGTGGCCGGCATGGAAGGGCAGCCGTTCCTGTATACCTTCCTGGACGACGATTTCAGTCGCCTTTATGCGGCCGACCAGCGTACGGGTAAGATCTTCGTTTCCTTTACCTGTTTCGCTATCCTGATTTCCTGCCTCGGGTTGTTCGGACTGGTGACCTACGCCGCGGAGCAGCGGACCAAAGAAATCAGCATCCGTAAGGTGATGGGCGCCAGCGTGACCAGCATCGTCACGTTGTTGTCCCGAGATTTCCTGAAGCTGGTGGCCGTTGCTATCGTAGTGGCGTCGCCGCTGGCCTGGTGGATTATGGACCGGTGGCTCCAGGATTTTGCCTACCGTATCAGTATCGGGTGGTGGGTGTTTGCCGCCACGGCATTGCTGGCTGTCCTCATTACCCTCGTCACTATCTGCCTGCAGGCAATAAAGGCGGCGCGGGCAAATCCGGTGGTGGCGTTGCGTTAATACTTTTCGTATATTAAGGGTATGATGTTTCGCTTATACCGATGGGCCGGTTGCCTGCTTTTATTATGGCTGACGACCGGCTTAAACGCACAACCCGTAACCCCGGCGGATTATCACCTGAACGCTTATACGCTGCACGATGCGGCGTTGGGGGATGTACGTTACTATATCTCCACTGACGGTCTGCAAACCAAAAAGCCCCTGCTAGTACTACTGGATGGCTCCAGTCACCTGCCGCTGGCCCTGCTGGTGAAGCAGCCGCACCGTATGGAGGTGATGAACACCTTCGACCACGACCTGCTGAAACTGGCTAACCGTTTCCATGTGGTAATGATCAGCAAGCCAGGCGTCCCGTTCTGTGACACCATACAGGTGCAACGGGATACAGTAACCATGGACGACGTGGACCGGCTGCTGCCCATGCCGTATATCTACCGGCATAAAGGCGGCCTTGAATGGCGTGCGCAGGCGGCTTCCCGGGTAATTGACGTGGTGTGCGCGAAGTTCCCGGTAGACGCCGGCCGCGTGGTGGTGTATGGTTACTCGGAAGGGGCACAGGTGGCGCCCAAGGTGGCGGTGCTCAATAAAAGAGTGACCCATTGCGCCAGCGTCTTCGGCAGCGGCCTCAATCAACTGTACGACTTCATACACGACGCTCGCCTGGAAGCTGTAAAAGGCCATATTTCCTACGAGGCGGCCCAGCGCCGGATCGATTCGCTGCTCCGCCGGTTTGAAGATATCTACCGGCATCCGCAGGATACCCGGAAAGACTGGGAAAATAATACCTACCAGCGCTGGGCCAGCTACGGCGCAGAACCGCCGGTGCAGCAGTTTGCCCAACTCGATATTCCCCTGTTTGTGGTGGCGGGCATCCACGATACCAATTCCCCCATATACAGCCTCGATTACCTGCCGCTCGAATTCCTGCGCCTCGGTAAGAAAAACCTTACCTATAAAGTATACCCCGTGGACCATTTTTTCCGCAATACCGCCAATCCCCGCGATATGACGGACTATAAATCGCAAATGCTGACAGCACTACTGCAATGGCTGAAAGTACGCTGAGCAGCGGCAACCTTCCTGTCTCCCGAAAAAAAATCTGTAGGAAAAAACATAAATAAGCGAACATTCACTTATTTTTGTGCTCTCAAACGTTTGTAGAATAAAAATATGCGGACCCGGAACACGGAAAAAATGGAACTCGTCAGACAAATGACGATGCAGATGGTAGCGACCAATGGTATAGAAAACTTTTCGGTCAACAGCCTGGCAAAGGCCTGCGGTATCTCCGTCGCCACTTTGTATATTTACTACAAAGACAAAGACGATCTGATCATACAGGTGGCCATGGAAGAGGGCGTCCGGCTGACAGACGCTATTTTAAAAGACTTTGATCCGGACCAGTCTTTTGAAACGGGCCTGTGGCAACAGTGGACGAGCAGGGCCATTTATCTGAAGGCGAATCCATTGTCTTCCGCGTTTATAGAAAGGATACAAATGTCCAGCTATGGTGAAAAAGCCGGATTTGTCATCAGTAGCATGTTCCATAACAGTATGCAGCGTTTTGTGGAAGGTGCGATAAAAAGAAAAGAATTGATTCCGCTTCCGGTGGAAGCCTGGTGGTCGGTGGCGTTTGCACCGCTGTACAACCTGCTGCGCTTTCATTATAAAGGCCGCGGTGTTACTACAAAAACATTTATACTAACCGACGAATTGCTCCGTCAAACATTTGAAGTCGTTGTAAAAGCTTTAAAACCGTAATCTCAGCCCTTATTTTCAATTTTTAATTCACATGCAAAAAGATACCACTAAGGTGCCCTTTACAGGGTATCAAAAATTTGTTGTGCTGATACTGGCGCTCACCCAGTTCACCGTCATCCTCGATTTCATGATCATGTCGCCCATGGGAGACCTGCTCATGAAATCCATGGACCTCCATCCCAGCCAGTTTGGGCTGGCGGTTTCCGCCTATGCGTTCAGTGCCGGGGCTTCCGGCCTGCTGACAGCAGGATTTGCCGACCGCTTCGACCGTAAAAAGCTGCTTACCTTTTTTTACAGCGGCTTTATCCTGGGTACTATTTTCTGCGGCCTCGCGCACACCTATCCATTGCTGATAGCCGCCCGTATCATCACCGGCCTTTTCGGCGGCGTGATCGCTTCCATTTCCATGGCCATCGTTACCGACCTGTTTGATATTCATCATCGGGGACGGGTGATGGGCTTTCTGATGATGGGCTTCGGCGCCAGCCAGGTGTTAGGCGTGCCGATCGGCCTCTTCTTCGCCAACCGCTATGGATGGTGGATGCCTTTCCTGCTGGTGGCCGGCTTTGCCATGCTGGTAATGGTGCTGATACAGGTAAAATTAAAACCAGTGAACCAGCACCTGCAAATGCAGCGAAACAAATCACCCCTGGCACACTTATGGAAAACGTTTGCCAATAAACAGTACAGGATGGGGTATACTGCCACTGCGTTGGTATCCATCGGGGGCTTCCTGATGATGCCCTTCGGTAGCGCGTTCGCCGTCAATAACCTCGGCCTTACGAACGAACAACTGCCTTTCCTGTTCATGGTGTCCGGTGTCGTAGCACTGGTGATACTGCCTTTTGTAGGCAAGCTGGCAGACCGCATTGATAAATTCAAACTGTTCGCCATGGGCGCCATCTGGATGATCATCATCGCACTCATCTATACAAAGCTGGGCCCTACGCCGCTCGTGATCGTGATCACCTGGAATGTGCTGCTGATGATAGGAATCCTCGGGCGTAGCATTCCCGCTAATGCACTCATCAGCGCAGTGCCCAATATGGAAGACAGAGGCGCTTTTATGAGTATCAACTCTTCCTTGCAACAAATTGCAGGCGGAGTTGCAGCAGCGATTGCAGGCATGATTGTCACGCAGAAAGATAAAAGCAGTCCGCTGGAACATTATGATATCGTTGGTTATCTGATGACCGCTTTAACCATGATCAGTATCTGGATGGTCTATCGCGTCAGCGAAATGATCAAGGCCAGAATGCAGCTGCAGAAAGCATAAGCGCGGAATCAAATACATTGTTTTAAAAGGTGTGTCCATCAGGGATACACCTTTTTTATTTTCTTTTTCCGGTAGATGATCACCCAGGTTGACCATGGTTTACACGCTTAATTATTAATAATCTGGTAACACCATTCGCTATTAAATCCTGTTTCCCCTTTCTAGTTTTACAAAATCAATTTTATTACAAACCTGCTTATCAATGAAGAAAATCACTGCGGTCAGTTCGCACTCGCATGGTGGATCTTTATGTACATCATCCTTCGGACAATCGATAAAAAAAAGTATTTTTTATAAACATCTTTATCAACCGAAAAGCCTTACAGATGTACAATTCCACGAACTAATCACTGAAACGCACGTCATTTGAATTTCTTCACGGGCATCCGTATGCCCGGTAATCAATCATCATTTTCACACAGCCTAAATTAAAGCGCACTTTTATGAACAAACTTTATTTCAGTAGCCAGCTGCTGAATTTTTACGTAAAGGTTTTCTGTGCTTTTACGTGCATGGTCATATGCATCTGCCTCTTGTCACACGATGCGCAAGCCCAGGGAAAATTCAATATCCAGGGTAAGATCACAGACGAAAAAAAACAACCGCTTCCCGGTGTCAGCGTCTCCGAAGTCGGTACTAAAACAGGTGTTGTAACGGACATCGATGGCCTGTACAAACTGGAAGTGAGCAGCCCTGATGCCACGCTGCACATCGCTTTCCTCGGGTACGACAGCAAAGATGTAACGGTCGGCGGACAACACACCGTGAATATATCACTTACGCCACAACTCCGCCAACTCAATGATGTGGTGATCACCGGTTACGGTAAAACCAGCAAAAAAAACGTGGTGGGCTCCATCTCCTCTGTCAGCGCCGGTGAATTCACCCAGGGCGTTATCGCCAACCCATCCATGCTGCTGCAGGGAAAGGTGCCCGGCCTCACGGTCACCAAAAGCGGGAATCCTAACCAGTCGCCAACAGTCATCCTGAGAGGTCCCTCTACCTTACGCTCCGGTGCGCAGGAGCCTTTTTATGTTATTGATGGCGTACCGGGTGCTCCCATCGACCTGGTGGCGCCGGATGATATCGCCACCATTGACGTACTGAAAGATGGTGCGTCTACCGCTATCTATGGCGCCAGAGCGGCTAACGGCGTGATCATGATCACCACCCGCCGCCCTAAAACAGACCAGCTCCGCATCGCCTACAACGCATATGTAGGCGTGGAGAAAGTGGCCAAACGCCTCGAAGTGCTCACCGGTGACGAACTCCGCAAATACCTCGCAGACAACGGACAGGTGCTGGCGCCTATCAACAACGATACGATCCCCGGGACGCAACAGCTGGTGAACACCAACTGGCAGGACGAAGTACAACGTACCGGCGTATCTCAAAACCATAACCTTTCCATTATGGGCGGCTCCAAAGCCACCACCTACGGCTTCAGTGTAAACTACCTCAATAATCCCGGTATTATCAGGGGCTCTTCGCTCAACCGGCTGAGTGTACGCGCCAACGTTGGTCAGCGCGCTTTTAACGACCGCCTGCGCCTCGACTTCTCCGTGTTCAATTCTTCCACCAGGCAGGACAATGTGCCGGATGCGGTATTGTACAACATGCTCAACTACCTGCCTACGGTATCGGTTACACGCCCCGACGGCAGCTTTACGGAAGACTACGCCGGCAATATCCGCGGCAGTAACAACCCGGTAGCGCTTATCGCCAACAATAAAGACCAGACCAAATCTTCCCGCTTCCTGGCCACCGGCCTCGCGGAAGTGAAGATCCTATCCGGTCTTACCTATACGGCCAGCCTCACCACCCAGCGGGAACAGTTCAACCGCAACGTCTATTACAACAGCCTCTCCGTCCTCGCCAAAGGCAACGGCGGAAAAGCCAACCGTATATCGTGGGCGAATACACGTAATATCATCGAGTCTTATTTTAACTACGATAAAACCTTCGGTAAACACAACTTTAAAGTACTGGCAGGATACTCCTGGCAGGAAGACCGCAGTGGTGACGGATTTGGTGTTACTACACAAGGCTTCGGCAGCGACGCGCTCTCCTGGAACAACCTCGCGCTCAGCAATCCGCCCGCAGGTACCATCGTGTTCGATAACTCCGCCCAGACCACCCTTACCACGCTGCGCCTCATTTCCTACTACGGCAGGATCAACTACCAGTACGCGGATAAATACTACGTACAGGCCTCCCTGCGTAACGACGGCTCTTCTGCTTTTGGTAAAAACAACCGCTGGGGTTATTTCCCCGCTGCCTCCGTGGGATGGCGTATCAGCCAGGAATCGTTTCTCAAAACGGTACGCGCGCTGGATGACCTGAAACTCCGCGTGAGCTACGGTATCTCCGGTAATTCCCTCGGCTTCGATCCGCTCACTGCACAATTGCAATACAGCACCGTAGGCCGCTACTATGATAACGGTCAGCTCATCAACGCTATCGCACCCGTGCAAAACGCCAACCCCGACCTGAAATGGGAACGTACCGCCATGTTCAACGCCGGAGTCGACTTCACCCTGCTGAAAGGAAGACTCAGCGGCGCCATCGATTATTATGACAAACAGACCTCCGACCTGATCTGGAACTACCCGGTGTCCACCACGCAATACATCGCCACCACCTTACTGGCCAACGTGGGTAAAGTGAGTAACAAAGGGATTGAGGTGGTGCTGAATGCAGACGTGATCAGGGGGACAAACTTCACCTGGAGGACCACCATCAACGCTTCTCATAATACCAACAAAATCAGCTCGCTGGCCAACGATCAGTTTACGCTGAAAGATATCCCTACCGCGATCCTCGGCGGTAAAGGTCAGTCAGGCAACTGGAGCCAGAAGATACTGGAAGGGCAACCTATCGGTACTTTCACCCTGTTCCACTATCTCGGGAAAGACAAAGACGGTATCTCCACCTACCAGAAAGCAGATGGCTCCGTTACTACTTCGCCCAGCACTGCCGACCTGATGGTGGCCGGCTCCGCACAACCGAAAATCAACTACGGCTGGAGCAACACGTTCCTGTATAAAGGCTTCGATCTGACAGTCTTCATCCGTGGCGTGGCTGGCAACAAAATTCTGAACGCCACCCTGGCCGCCATCAATACGCCTACTGACGCCAAAATGACCAATATCGCCAAATTCACGCTGGGAGAGTCTTACAACGATAAAAACTCATTCCTCATCTCTGACCGCTTCCTGGAAAATGGTTCTTACCTGCGGATGGACAACCTCACGCTGGGGTACACCTTTAAAACAAAAAGCCAGTATATCCAGTCCATTCGTGTATACGGCAACGTTAATAACGTGTTCACCATTACCAGCTACCGCGGTATAGATCCGGAAATAGATCTGGGCGGCCTTACGCCGGGCATCGACGTCCGTAACTACTACCCGAAAACACGCTCCTTCATTTTCGGTGTGAACGCTACTTTTTAATCATGAACGTTAAGCTACTGATGACTATGAAACTGCATAAATTACTGAATATAACCCTGGCAGCGGCCATCGCCCTGTCCGGATGCCGTAAGCTGGATGTGGACGTGGAATCCCGTTACACGACCGGTAACTTCCCGACCAACAACGCCTCCTACGCAGCCGCTATCGGCGCGGTATACGCCCAGCTGGCCAACTCCAAATCCGGCGACGCTACCTATTTTATGAACGGTACCGGCTTCAGCTACGGAGTAGACTACTGGATGCTGCAGGAACTGAGCACGGATGAAGCCATCATCCCGGCCCGCGACGGTAACTACGACGACGGCGGCAAATACCGCTTCCTGCATCTCCACACCTGGAGCGGTAACCTGCCTTTCGTGATCAGCTCGTGGCAGTGGGGCTTCGGTGGTATCAATATCGCCAATAACGCCATGAACCTCGCTAAAGGCCTGCCCGAAGGCGCACAGCGGAACACTGCGGTGGCTGAACTGAAAGCGATGCGCTCCCTGTTCTACTTTTTTATGATGGACTCCTTCGGCAATATTCCCATCCTGGACGCCTATCCGGTGCCTACACTGCCGGAAACGAAGCCACGCAAGGAAGTCTTCGCCTTTATCGAAAGCTCGCTGAAATCCGCCCTGCCGGACCTGCCGTCGAAAGTAGACGGTTCCACCTACGGCCGTGCCACCAAATGGATGGCTTACGCCCTGCTGGAGAAAATGTACCTCAACGCGGAATACTATACCGGCACGCCCCGTTACACCGACGCCGTGGCCATGGCCGACAGCATCCTGACCAACGCGCCATACACACTGGAGTCCGACTACACCGCGATCTTCAAACCAGATAACGGCCCGCAGATCAAAGAAACGATCTTCGCCATCCCGTACGACGCCAACCTGATCCCCGGGATGCACTTTACCCGCTTCGGACTGCATTCCTTCCTGAAAGAGAAGTTCGACCTGCCGGCCGCTTTCGGTCCCAGTGTGGCGCTCAGCACCGTCGCCGACTTCTACGCTTTCTTTAACCTGCCCAACGACGTGCGCAACAATACCTGGCTGGCTGGCGGTCAATACAACAAAGACGGCTCCAAAAATATCGTCCGCACCAGCACTAAAACGCTGGACGCGTCTTCGCAAGGCCCCGATCAGCCAATTGACTGGTGGGTGACCATCACGCCTGAAATGAAACTCAAACCCGGCGGCGAAGGCAAACTGGACGTGGGCAACGACCTCCTCGGTCAACTGAAAGGCGCGCGCTCCATCAAATTTTATCCCGACAAAAACATCAACACGTCCACCCGCTTCCAGAACAACGATATGCCGGTATTCCGCCTGGCAGACGTGCTGTTGATGAAAGCGGAAGCCATCCTCCGGGGCGCAGCGCCCACCGCCGTGAAAGGAGAGCTGCAAACGCCGGATGTACTGGTGTCTAAAATACGCACCCGCGCAGGTGCTGCACTTGCCGCGGGCATTAACCTCGATGAAATGCTGGTGGAACGCGCCCGTGAATTTGCCTGGGAAGGGTGGAGAAGAAATGACCTGATCCGCTTCGGTAAGTTTGAAGGCAAATGGGGCTTTAAACCAAAAGATAACGATGTGTTCCGCCGTATTTTCCCGATCCCGGAAATAGAACTGGCGCTGAATCCCAAGCTGACCCGCAACCCCGGGTATTAATATTTAGGGATTTTTTGATGTACGATTTTGGAATTTTGGGAACTAAAAAAGCGGATGTATCAAAACTTCTGATACATCCGCTTTTTATTTATCTCGCTATCCAGTCCCAAAATTCCAAAATCGTACATCAAAAAATCCCTAAATACTCTTCGCTTTCCCTAACCCCACCTTGTACTTATCCGGCGTGCCTGAAATGCGTATATGCATAAAACGCCCCTTCTTGCCTTTATCTGCATTCTCAATGGCGTCTACCTGGTCAGGGTCCACTTCTTCCCGCTTGCGGCCAAACAGGGCCTGGAAACCTACCTGCGTCACCATCTTCATGGGTACACGCAGATAGTAGTTCATCTGAAGGTCCAGCGATTGATTGCCGGATACCTCTATATAACCGAGCGATGAATTGATATTCATTTTGGGAATTTCCAGTGTTCCGTTTTTAAAGGTCAGTTTGTTGCGCAGGGTGTCAAAACGCACCATCCGCAGGTTTTTATCCTTAAAATAGGACGACATGGCCTGCATGGGGCCAAAGTCGAGCAACACGCCGTTATGGATTTCCACGTCCATCTTCGCGGTTGTTTCGCTCAGCACGGGCGTCAGGTCGGGATGCAGCCGCACATGGCTTTTAATATGCCCGGTGAGTTTGCCTTTCAGGTTGTTGTTGAGCACCATGTCCTGGCCAAAGTTGTCGAACTTCAGCAGCATCTTGGTCATGTCCACGCTGTCGAGCCGGATGCCGCTGCGGAAGTAGAGTTTGGCAGGATCGGAAGCGTTGAGGATGCCGCGCATCCCGATATGGCCGCCGGCCATCCGGAGGGAAATAGTGTCCACTTTGATGCGCTGGTCTTTCTGCATATGCACATTGGCCAGCACTTCCTTCATCCAGAGGCGGTGGTAGCGTATTTTACCAATATTGACCTGGGCGTCAAAATTGCTGAACGGAATTTTGAAGATATTGAAACCGGCCGCGTGGAGACTGTCATTTTCCCGGGCGGTAGTCCGTTTGACCGGGGCCTGGGCCTGGGCTGTGTGGTCCGTGAAGTCGTAGTTCATCAGCTCGTCGATGTTCAGGTATTGTGATTTGAAGCTGAAGAAATTATTGCGCTCTTTGCCTTTGCGGTCAGGACCGGCATAGAGCTTCAGGTTCATGTCAAAATCAGTGGTGCCGATTTTACCGGTGAGCGTGTCTACCACCAGGTAACGGTTGGTGCCGTACCGTATCCGGCCTTTGATATTTTCCAGCTGAATAGGATGTTGTTTGAGCGTGCCGGATATATTGGCAATGCGGGCGTCCACGCGTTTGAATACGGTATCATAACGCATGTTGAGTTTGGCCCGCAGCCAGAGTTTGCCGGCTTCTTCATACCAGTATCCCTGCGGGATGAATTTGCGGCCGCGGGGGCCAATCAGATCGTTGACGGCTATACGGTCTGACTTCAGGTCGAATGCCAGCTCGGTACGTCCTTTTTTGATCTTATCGAACCATAGCGGGTAGTTATTCAACCGGCCTTTGAAGGCAAAACCGCTGCTGTCGATATGACCGCTGAAATTGCGTACCAGCAGGCTGGTGTCGTTAATAGCGATATCTGCGCCAAAATCATGCAGCGCATGGGGATATTGTTTGAAGGCCGCACGGAGATTGGTCAGCCGGAAAGTGCCTTTCGGCAAAGGGTTGGGATGCAGCAACTCTTGTACAGACGTTTCAAAGGCAAGGCCTACGTGAAAACCGGTCATCACTTCCTGCCGGAGTATTTTATGCGTGGTATCTGCCAGCATCAGTTCTCCGGGATGGATAGCGTTGCTGGAAGCCCGGAATGTTACGGCGATGGGTTTCTGCTGTGCGTGAAAAATAGCGGGGAGGTCGCTGATGGAGCCACCCGCCTTAATATCGGAATTGCCTATACGAAAAGCGATAGAGTCCAGCAACAGGCTACCATTGCGGACCTGCGCATGTAAGTTCATTTTACGCACCGGCAGGGGATAGTTGGGGATACGGAACTCGAGGTTGGTGACGGTCAGCTCGCTCTGTATGCCCTCTTTCAGTTTAGCAAGCTGTTGTTCGGGCAGATGGATGTCTACCAGCTCTTTGAAATTCATTTTCAGGGCGATCTGTCCCTGTAATTGTTCCAGGTCTTTGATACCGAGGAATTCGCCCACAAACTTCAGGTCCAGCTCCGAGTACACCTGCGTCACAATATGCGGATCGGTGAAGTCTTTCATCACGAAATTACCCCTGAATATACCCTGTCCCGGTTTGGCGTTGATATCCAGCAGGTGAAGCTCTGATGTTTTCAGCGTATGAGCGTCGCCGTTGGTATAATATCCTTTGAAGCCCAGTGAATCTACTTTACGGTCAATGTTTTTATTCTGGAACCACACGTTTTCGCAGCCAAAATTCACGCGGATGGCGGGCATTTCATTTTTGGACAGCTTTCCCTTTACCGTGCCGTCGAAGAAGATGCGGCCATCGCGGCGATATTTTTCCATCATGGTGGCAATATCATTGGGTACCAGTGCAAATAGCAGGTTGAGGTCCGGCCGGTCGCCTTTTACCTGCAGGTCCAGCATCGTTTCCTTGCCCAGCGTGGCACTGCCGGCCAGCGAGAGGCTGGCGTTTTCCAGCCGGATGGTGCTGGGAGAGAGGGCCAGTTGCTTTTTGCTGACGTCGTAGTTGCCTTTCACGTCCAGCGACACCTTCCGGTTGCGGAATAAGGTACTGTCGGTGCGACTGGTGAAGTCGAACAGCATTTTACTGTCCAGCTCCAGCGCCATGCTGTCGCCTTCCATTTTAAAGGAGGTTTTAACCTTATCGATATGGGACACGATTTTCCAGCCGGAAGCGGCGTCCCGGTAGGTGACGTCGATATTTTTCAGGATCACTTTTTTCAGATCGAGGCTCAGCGCTTCCGCGCTGTCGGCAACAGCGGCAGCGGTGCTGTCGCTTTTAAAAGTATGGGCCTTGATCAGGTCTACGTCGCCATTGGCGGCCCGGGCAATGTCCACTTTACCGTTAGCCACTACGACAATACGCACCTGGTAACGTCCCCGCAGGATATCAGGGAGACTAAAACCGGCGTATAGCTTCTCCACTTCATACAACGGCTTCCCGTCCATGCGTTTGTTGGCATAAAAACGAACATGGTGCAAGGCAATGGATACATAGGGAAAATTACTGAAAGGGGAGATGCTGCTTTTCTCCAGTACCAGTTCACCGGCAAATTGTTTATTCAGTTCATCCACTGCCAGTTGGGTCAGGTGCTGTTGCTGACTGTAGAGAATACCGCCTGCGATGCCGGTCAACAGCAACAAGGCAGCCAGCGATATCAGCGCCACACGGATGATTTTTTTTCCTGCTTTCATGTTAAAGGCCGTTCTAATGTGTAAAAATATCAAAAAATGGCGGGCGTAGGCGCCGGCGGGTGTTGGGGATGTGTTAAAGTTTTACTGGATAAGTAAGGGGGCTTTATTATTTTTAACGACTATGAAAGCTGATCGCATAATGAAAAAATGTTCTGCACTGCTGGCCGCTGCAACATGGGCGTTGACAGTGCATGCCCAGGAAGTGAAAAAGCCGGGCCACGCCGGCAACCCGGTATTCCCCGGATGGTATGCCGACCCGGAAGGACTGGTGTTCGGAAAAAAATACTGGATCTTTCCCACATTTTCGGCACCCTACGAGCAACAGGTGTTCTTCGATGCATATTCCTCCGACGACCTTGTTCACTGGAAAAAACATCCGCATGTCCTGGATTCCGCTGCCGTGAAATGGGCGAAACGCGCTATGTGGGCGCCTTCGGTGATCAAAAAAGGGAAACAGTACTTTTTTTTCTTCGGCGCCAATGATATCCAGCGTAATGGCGAGCCCGGTGGCATCGGCGTGGCCGTGGCCGACAAACCCGAAGGACCGTACCGCGATTATCTCGGCAAACCGCTGGTGGACAGCATCGTTCATGGCGCTCAACCGATCGATCAGTACGTGTTTCATGACAAAGACGGGGCCTACTACCTGATCTACGGCGGCTGGGGACACTGTAATATCGCCCGGTTGAAAGACGATTTCACCGGCTTCATTCCTTTTGCAGACGGGACCGTTTTACGGGAGATCACGCCGGAGAAATATGTGGAAGGACCGACCATGTTTATCAGGAACGGGAAATATTATTTTATGTGGTCGGAAGGTGGCTGGGGCGGCCCGGATTATTGTGTGGCTTACGCTATCGCGGACAGTCCGGCTGGACCCTTTAAGCGCATCGGTAAAATCCTGCAGCAGGACCCGGCGATTGCCACCGGAGCGGGACATCATTCTGTGATATACAATGCAAAACACGATCAGTGGCTCATGGTCTATCACCGCCGTCCGCTGGGTAAAAAGGGAGCGAACGAAAGGGAAACCTGTATTGACCGGATGGAATTTAATGAAGACGGCACCATACGCCCGGTGGTGATGACCAAAGAAGGTGTGCGGCGGCTTCAGCTGTAGGCGGTTGCCGTTATGCGCGGGCGCTGTTGCGCTCGTCGGCCATTATTTTGCCGGCAGGCGGAAATATCGTCCCTGTCTGTGTTTTTCTGCGATGCTGTACAAACACGATTGTGGCAACGATGCCGGTCAGCCCGGCGATGCAGACAGTGGCCCGCGGACCTATCCACTGGGCCAGTACGCCTGTCAGCAGGCTGCCAATAGGGATCATGCCCTGGTACGCCATGATGTAATAACTGATCGCTCTTGCGCGCATGGTTGGAATAGCATGCGTCTGGATATAGGTGTTGATGGCTGATGTCTGCGCCATCATACCTACGCCGGAGAGCATCATGAACAGCAGGGCCAGCGGCAGCCAGCCGGCATAAGCCAGGAGTACAAGGCTCAGGCCAAATATCAGGCTGGAAGTAATGAGTATTTTGACCAGGTCTTTACCGGCCTTTAACTGCGCCATATAGATGGCGGCGGCGATGGAGCCAACACCGGCGGCGCTTTCAAACCAACTGAAGGTGCGCGCGCTGCCATTAAAAATATCTTTTGCGAAAACAGGCATCAACGTATTGAATGGCATCACCAGCAGGCTGCTGGCGGTGAGCATCAGCAGCAGGGAGGAGAGGTCCCTGTCGTGCGAAATATACTGCCATCCTTCCCGCAGCTCCGCCCAGATGCTGCGTTCCGACTTCACGATCACCGGCAGGTCCATCTTCATCATAAACAGCGAAATGAGTACGGGCACGTAACTCAGGAAGTTACCGGCAAAACAGATGTCTTCCCCGAAGGTGCTCAGCACAATGCCTGCCAGCGCCGGTCCTGCGATACGGGCGAAATTGGCCACCGTGGAATTGAGCGCTATCGCGTTGGGAAGATCTTCTT
Organism: Chitinophaga eiseniae; assembly: GCF_900167135.1. Classification (GTDB taxonomy): domain Bacteria; phylum Bacteroidota; class Bacteroidia; order Chitinophagales; family Chitinophagaceae; genus Chitinophaga; species Chitinophaga eiseniae. Next base: position 125,370 of record NZ_FUWZ01000007.1, read on the forward strand.
TCTGTTCTACCATTTCCATCATCAGCGACTGCCGGCAGGTGACATCAAACGCATTGATAACGCCCTGTACAAGCGACAGGAAAATGATACCGGGGATGTTGTAGTACCGCAACAGGATCATGAGCGCCAGCGCCCCGGCCTGCACCATGGAAATCAGCTGTGTGATGATCATCAGGCGGTAGCGGTTATGACGATCTATGTAACTGCCGGCGTAGGGCGACAGGAAAAGGGAAGGGATGAGGCTTACAAAACTGACTACACCCAGCAGCAGGGCGGAATTGGTTAACCGGTACACCAGCCAGCAAACGGCCGTTTTCTGCATCCATGTACCTATCAGGGAAATAGATTGTCCGTAAAAGAAGAGCCGGAAGTTCCGGGATTTTAAAGAGCGAAATACATCCATCAAAAATTTATTTATACAAGCGGGAATGCTGACATTCCTTTTAATAATCGATGGTGCAAATTTCGGTCAGTTCGATATATTTGTAAAATAGATTGTTTTAATGATATTCATTAGTAAAACCGATTGATTCATGGAACTTCGTCAACTGGCTTATTTTGTGAAAGCCGCGGAAACCTCACATTTTACCGGGGCGGCTGCCGCGATGTATATTACGCAATCCACCTTGTCGCAACAGATCAAGGGGCTGGAAACGGAACTGGGCATGCCGCTGTTTGACAGGGTAGGTAAGCATGTGCAGCTCACGGAGGCAGGCAGCGTGTTTCTGCTGCATGCCCGGCAAATACTGCTGGACGTGGAGAAAGGCAAACAGGCTATTGAAGATTTACAGAACCTGCTCACCGGCGATCTGCGCATCGGCGCCACGTATGCCTTTACATCGCTGCTGCTGCCGGCGCTGTCGGCCTTTTCGGGTAAATACCCGGGCCTCCGCATTTTTGTGGACTATGGCAATACAGAAGAACTGGAAAGAAAATTACGTTCGTCTCAACTGGATTTTATTCTGGCCTTTCATCAGCTCACGCCGGGCAAGGAGTTTGAAAGCCAGGAACTGTTTACCTCCAAGATAGTGATGGCGGTATCGAAGAAACATCCCATGGCGCAGCTGAAAGAAATCAACCTGAAAAACCTGGACGGCATGGAGCTGATCCTGGCCTCCAAAGGTTTTAGTTCCCGCGATTTTCTCAGTGAGGTGCTGGAAAAACACAAAGTGTACCCCGCTGTGAAAATTGAGCTCAATGACGTGCATGCGCTGCTGTCGATGCTGGAGGGCGGGCATTGGGTAACGTTGCTCAATGAGCGGGCGCTCAACGGCTGGAGGAACCTGGTGGCGGTGCCCATCGCCGGCAAGGCCTTGCTGCGAAAGGCTTATATCCTCTGGCAGAAAGGTACTTACCGTAAAAAAGCGGCGGACCTCTTTGTGAAAGAGTTGCTGAAAGGCATTGAAAAGCAGAAGCAGCCGTGATTACTGCGCGTCCATTACCTGCAAAGCTCCGTATTTAAAGTATTTATCAAAAGTAGTCAGGAAAGTATTGAGACTGGTGAATCCCAGCCGGTCCATAATAGCAGTTACCGGCGTATTGCGGGTGCTCAGCATCTCAAAAGCCACGGCCATTTTCTCCTGCAATACCAGCTCCGGTATGGTCAGGTGGAACTCCTGTTCAAACGGGCGGCGTAACAACGCTTCTTCCACATCAAATTTCTGTTGCAGTGTTTTATAAGTCAGCGGTTCATCCAGGTGATGGAGGATGTAGCTGAAAATTTCGTGCAGCTGTTGCCGTTTGGCGTCATTCATCATAATGGGTGGCGGGGCGATCAGCCGCCGGGTATAGTTGCCATAGAAGTCGGCTGCATTGCGGCGGAAAAAGCTGTAGGCGCTGTTGCCGATATATTTTGCCCGCAGGATACGGTCTCGTATCAGGCGGCTCACAGGATTGAGCAGGAAGGGCGCTTTATGCAGCGGTTCTGTGACGTTGGAAATGGGAATGGCCGCCAGTGAACTAAGCAATGGAAATTCCCGCGCCAGCTCTTTCAAAGCGTAAGGCTCAATGTTGATGTGGAAGCTGAGCGGCTGCGAAGTGCCGGGGAGGGTAGGCTCTTCGGAGGCCATTACATTGAAAAGGCTGACTTCTTTCTCCAGCTGTTGACGGTTGTTGATGGCACCCCGCAGGTTGTCGACGTCGTCGTAGGCATGCAGGGTGATCACCTGGTATTGGGAGCAGTGGCGCACTTCCACGCCCGGCCGCATGTGGATGCTGTGTACCCAGATGGAAAATTCTCCGGCCCTGATGTTCTGGTCGAGGATGGAACCGTCTTTGTCTTCGTGATAGTAAAACCGCGCATATGGAATCAGCTGTCCCTGGAAAGCAGCTGGAATGTCCTGGTGCGGCGTGAACGTCGTGTCATCTCTTTCGATGTACAGGATTTTGGTAGTTGATTTCATGGGAAATGGTTTATGGTCAGGACCTATTGAAGCGGGTGCATACTGTCGTCCGCCGGCGGTGCCTGGGCGGGCAGCAGGACGCCGGCAGGAAGTGGTTCGCCGCCGGGGCTTGCAATGAATAACTTGTGGATGGTCCGGGAGGTGTCTATCACACCATGGAGGCCGTAATGGCGTAAAGCAAGTGTTTTGAGTCCGGCAAGGGTTACGCTGGAAAAATAAAACTGCTTTTTGCGCCAGGCGTCTGCCTCCTGTTCTGTGAAGTGCCGGATGTCAAATGTGCGGGCGCTGTCATTGTAAATCAGTTGCTGACCGGGCCGCAGCAGGACTTGCCGGCTGCCGGCGGTCAAACGGAGGGAGCCTTCTGTAAGGGATATACGAATATGATGAGGGGTATGCGTATTCACATGGAAACTGGTGCCCAGCACCTGCACAGTGCTGTTGGGCAGTTGCAGTACAAAGGGCTGATGGGGGTTGGCTGCGATTTTGAAATAAGCTTCGCCGTTCAGGGACGTTTCCCGGACCGTTTTGTCGAAGCTGAAGGGAAATTTCAGTTGCGAGCCTGCATTGAGCCAGATTTCCGTGCCGTCGGCAAGGGTGATTTTATAGTGGCTGCGATCCGGAACGGTGAGCGTGTTGACGCCGGCCGGAAGGCCAACGGCTGTTAGCAGGGAAAGACTGCCGGCTTGCACGGGCAACGGCTTTTGGCGGATAGACAGCGTTGCAGGGGCGTTGGTCAGCGGGTGAACGGTCCCGTCGGCCAGGGCTAGGTTGGCAACGGTCGTTGCGGGTGGCGGCGTTACGTCTGCAGCCGCACGAACGCCGTGGGAGCTATAAAAATACCAGTATACTAAAAATGCCGCCAGGAATATGCTGACAGCGGCGCCCCATTTGAAAAAGGGAGGATAGGCTGACCCTTCGGTAATGCTGTAGGTATTGCGCCAGCGCGCTTTTTCCTGCAGCTGTTTGCCGCTCTCAATGGCCTTCCACATCTCACGGGCCTCCGGTACCTCCTCCAGGTAAGCATCCAGCAATGCTTCATCGGCGGCGGAAATAATACCGGCTTTCTTTTCTGTCATCAACTGAAATATGGACGTGAGATTTTTCATCAATCATAATAACAGAAATAATATCCGGACGGGGTATCTCAGAAGCGGATTTTTTCCAATAACTGACGGAGGGTCTTCAGGGCAGAGGCCACATGTTTTTTGACGGTTTCTTCGCTGATGTCCATAACAGCGGCTATCTCCTTGCGGGTTTTATGTTCCTGGTAGGCCAGCCGGAATACCTGCGATTGTTTCTGGGGCAACAGGTTGATGGCGCCTTCCAGCTGCGCCCGCAGCTCACTTTTTTCGAGCTTGCTGTCCGGCGTCACATAAGGCGGATGCTGCAGCCAGGCCAACCGCTTTTTCCGGGTCTCGTCTTTTGAAATCCTGTTCAGGCATCGGTTCTTGATGCTCACGAAAAGGAAGTTCTTCAACGTGGTGATCGTACTCAGGTCTATCCGCTTATATAACGCATGCTGCCAGAAATCAATAAAGAATTCCTGTACCAGCTCCCGGGACTCTTCCTCGTCCTGAAGTATGGTCATGGCGGTAATTAACAGCCACTCGCGGTAAAGATGGTAGAAGTGGTCAAAAGCCTCCACACTACCGGTCTTCAGCGCGGCCAGTAATTCAATATCGTTATTATGGGCATTCATGCGTTGTATGTAGTTAGTCTGCCGGGGGAGGGTATTAGCCCCGGAAACAGCTGTTCTACGCTGGTTTTCGTCATACAGTGTAATGATTGATCGGGCTTCTGCTGTTGCCAAGCATAAATTTTCTGGTATATTCGATTCGTAATGGTCTGCCGGATTTTTCGGAAGATACTGAATTTTGTTAATCAATTGTTAATCGTTCTTAGGCAACGTGAAATACTAACCGGGTGTTAACAGATTCTGCAAAAAATTGATTTTTAATAAGATAGGATAAAGTTGTTGACGTAAATGCCCCAGCGGCGGGTGGAAAAAAATACCAAAATGAACAAAAAGAAATCCCTGCCCTTCAAAAGGCAGGGATAAGCGGTTTCAACCGTATGAGTTATTTTTTCCTGGGTTTGCGTTTTTTCGGCTTGCCGTACTTCAGCATCATTTTCTCCTTGTGACTGACCTTTTGATTGGTCTTCATGTTCTTGGCGAGCTTCTGGTGGAAAGCGGGGCCGGCATCTTCCCGTTTGGGCGCCTTCACCAGCGTATTGCGCATAAATACCTTCGGCTTTTCGTCTTCCGTCAGCACATCGGAGATTTCCAGGTCCTCCGGTAAGGGCGCCTCCGGAATGCGGTAGTTCATCAATGCTTCAATAGCTGCCAGCTCTTCTGTCTCCTGGTCTTTGGTGAGCAGAATAGCGATCCCCTTTTTATCGGCGCGGCCGGTACGCCCGATGCGGTGGATATAATTTTCCGGTACTTCCGGCGTGTCAAAGTTGATCACATGGCTCACCTCCGCGATGTCCAGCCCGCGGGCAATAATATCGGTCGCAATCAGGAAACGGTAATGGCCGGCCTGGAACTGGTTGACCGTATTAAAACGATGATTTTGTTCTTTATTGGAATGGATGATGCCCACTTTATCGGGAAACTTGGCCTGCAGCTGCTCATACAGATCGTCGGCCAGTTTTTTGGTGCCGGCGAAGATGAGGGTCTTGACCATGCTCTCGTCGCGGGTGATCAGCAATTCCAGCAGGTTTACCTTGGTATTGAAATTGGGCACCCGGTACAGCACCTGGTCGATGTTTTCCAGCGGTGTGCCCGTGGGCGCCGCTTCTATCATAATAGGATTGTTGAAGTGCGTTTTTATCATCGCCTCCACCTCTTCGGTGATGGTAGCGGAGAACATCAGGTTTTGACGGCGCGGAGGCAGCAGGTCCATGATATTGGTCAGCTGCATCCGGAAGCCGAGGTTCAGCATCTCGTCCACCTCATCGATGATCAGTTTTTTGATGGACTTTACTTTGAGCGCGCCACTGAGGATAATATCGTATAGGCGTCCGGGTGTGGCCACCAGGATGTCTACCTTGTTTTGCACCGCGGCCATCTGCGGGTTCATATTCACCCCGCCGTAAACGCCCATTACCTCCACACTCATGTAAGTGGTCAGCTTTTTTATCGATTCCACTACCTGTACCACCAGCTCGCGCGTAGGCACCATAATGAGCACCTGCGGATGTTTCTCCTTGGTAAACTTAAACTGCCGCAAGGTAGGAAGCAGGTATGCGAAGGTTTTACCCGTACCGGTCTGGGCAATGCCGCATACATCCTGTCCGGACATAATCACGGAGAAAGCCCGTTGCTGTATGGTGGTTGGCTTTGTAAAGCCCAGTTCGTCGAGGGCGTTGCGTAATGGTGTGTTCAGATTTAAATCCCCAAATGTCATGTTTCTACAAAATATGAACGGCGAAGGTAAACAATATTTTTGGCCTGTGGCTGTAAAGGCCCATTCCGCATGAATCCTGACGGCTTTTCGTTACATTTAAGCCAGTAAAAATAATGGTATGAAGGATATACATGTACAGGCAATACGCGTGCACGCCTACGGCGGATCAGATCAGTTGCGCCTGGAAGAGGTGCCGGTGCCGGCGCCCGGACCAGGGGAGGTGTTAATCAATATCGTGGCCAGCGGGGTCAATCCTATCGACTGGAAAATCAGGGAAGGTATGATGCAGAAACCGTTGCCCTACATTCCGGGAGTAGAGGCTTCCGGCGTGGTGGTGGCCCTTGGTGAAGGGGTGACGGACAAAAAAGTAGGACAGGCGGTGTATGGCGCGGTTGACGGCTCCTATGCCGCCTGTGCAGTAGCGCCTGCTGAATTGTTGTTCCCTAAACCTACCCATCTGTCATTTGAGGAAGCGGCAGCCTGCGGTGGCGCCAAAACCGCCTGGGGCGCACTCTTCGACGTTGGTAAACTGGCCAAAGGGCAACGGGTGCTTATTCATGCCGGCGCCGGAGGGGTAGGGCATTTCGCCGTGCAACTGGCGTACAATGCCGGCGCCTATGTGATCGCTACCAGTTCGGCTGAAAACACGGACTTCGTGAAGTCTCTCGGCGCTTCGGAAGTGATTGACTATACCGCAGCTCCCTTTGAAACGCAAACCGGCCCCGTAGATGTGGTGCTGGACACTGTTGGCGGCGATACGCTCGACCGTTCGTATCAACTGGTGAAACCGGGAGGTGTCCTGTTATGCCTTGTGCAGCAGCCGTCGCCGGAAAAGGCCGCATCCGCCGGCATCCGCGCGGTATGGGCCGGCACCAAAACGCTGCATGCCATGCAGGAAGTCGCTAAATTGCTGGAAAAAGACCTGGTCCGCCCTGCCGTCCGGAAAGTGTTCACACCCTTGTCCGCTGCCGCGGCAGCACAGGACTACAGCCAGTTGGGCGGGCCCGGAAGAGGTAAGATCGTGCTAAAAATAGAAGCGTAGTGAGTGAAGGCAAAGCCTGGGAAACGAGCGACAGCAGCAATAACAAATCCCTTAGCTTGCTTCAAATAAAACACATCGTGGCCCGGGGCTTTAGCCCTGGGCTTCTGATGATCCGAATATCGTTTTCCGGTGTTGTGTGCCCCAGGCATACAACGCGTCAATCACCGGGTTCAGCGTGGCGGCGTACGGTGTCAGGGTATATTCCACGCTTACCGGCTGACTGTCAAATACGCTGCGTTTGATCAGCTTATGTGCCTCCAGGTCTTTCAGCTCCTTGGACAATACTTTGGAGGTGATCCTGGGTATATTTCTTTCAATATCGCGGAACCGTTTGTGGCCGCGGGAGATAGCGATAATGATCGGCAGCTTCCACTTGCCGTTGATGACGTCCAGCGCGTCCCTTACCGGCATGATCACACCCAGGCAATCTTTATGGTCGCCCGTCTCCATACATTTTTCCTTCGCCGTTAAAACGGGTTCCTGTTCTGCTATTATGTCTGCCCCCATATAAATTTTTGTATTTAGATATTTTGTTATTTAAATTAATTTAATTATAAATGTATTATAATATAATAGTCAAATAATTAAATAATTAAATTATTAAATAATTAAATTATTTAATTATCATTCTTTCAAGTGCCCCCGGTGGCTCCATCGTCCAACCGTAAAATATTCCCGATGATTTGGTTACTTTTTGTATAGTGCTATCCTTTTGGTTACTGGTAACTTTTGGAAAGCAAAAATAATAACTTTGCAGTAGTTTTTTATCATAAAGCATGAATAAGATGAAAGTAGAAATATGGTCAGACATCATGTGCCCGTTTTGTTACATCGGCAAACGCAAATTTGAAGCGGCACTGGAAAAATTCCCGGAGAAAGACAAAATAGAAGTGGAGTGGAAGAGCTTTCAGCTCAACCCCGACCTGAAATCCATGCCCGGCACAGATGTATATGAATACCTGGCGAAGCACAAAGGCATCTCCCGGGAGCAGTCTGTACAAATGCATCAGCAGGTGACACAATCGGCCAGCGAAGTGGGACTGACCTACAACTTTGATCAGGCGGTAGTGGCCAATTCTTTTGACGCTCACCGGTTGATACAATTGGCGAAAGTGCACAAACTGGGCGCTGTGGCCGAAGAAAAACTCTTTATTGCCTATTTCACAGAAGGAAAAGATATTTCAGATCATGAGACGCTGGTCAATATTGGAGAAGCCATTGGGCTGGACCGCAAGCTGGTGGCAGATACGCTGGCCTCCGGTGAATTTGCCGGCGCGGTCAACCTGGATGTCCGTGAGGCAGAGCAGCTGGGCGCCCGCGGAGTTCCGTTTTTTGTGCTGGACCGTAAATACGGGGTGGCCGGCGCACAACCGTCCGAAGCCTTTACACAAGCCCTTACCCAGGCTTACGGAGAATGGCGTAAAACACAACCCCTGACCACGCTGGACATTACGGATGGCGCTTCCTGTTCGGTAGACGGGACCTGCGATTAAGATCGGATGGAGATGACATTATTCTGTTAGCTTTGTTGTTCAAACTATCTGTTTTATGTCGCTCCTTAAAAGGATCAACCCTTTCTCCAAACAAAACGACGAAACCGGCTTCGGTACCAATCCCAATGGCTACGGAGGCCGGTTTATCAACCGCGATGGCAGCTTTAACATCCGCCGTGAAGGCCGTCCGTTCTGGGACCGGTTCAGCGTGTATCATTCGCTGCTCAACCTGTCGGCGTGGAAATTTACCTGCGTCATTCTCCTGTTTTATTTCTCCATCAATCTCCTGTACACCGGCATTTACTGGCTGCTGGGGACTGAGCAGTTTCAGGGCATTATCGGGCAAACCGCCTGGGCGCGCCTGAAAGAGATTTTTTTCTTCAGCACGGAAACCTTTACCACTGTTGGTTATGGCCGGGTAAACCCCGTCGGCGATGGCGCCAATATGGTGGCAGCCATCGAAGCCATGACGGGCTTCCTGTCCTTTGCGGTGGCCACCGGTCTGATGTATGGCCGTTTTTCCCGGCCGCGGGCGCACCTCGTGTTCAGTGATCATGCCCTCATTGCTCCCTATAAGGATATGACCGGCCTGATGTTCCGCTTTGCTTCCTATAAAGACAATCACACGCTCACCAATGTGGACGTGACAGTGACCATAGGGCTGCAGATAGTGGAAGACGGCACACCTGTGTATAAGTTCTATTCATTGCCCCTGGAAAGAGGAAAGATTGAAAGTCTGTCCATGAACTGGACAGTCGTACATCCCATCGATGACAACAGCCCGCTGCTGGGCTTTACAGCCGAGGATATGCGGAATGCCGACGTAGAGATCTATGTCCTGGTAAAAGGTTTTAACGATGTATACGCCAATACGGTATTGCAACGTACTTCCTACACCTACGAGGAAATACAGTTCAACCGGAAGTTTATTCCCATGTACCGGGAAAGTGAAAATGGCAGGACCACCATTCTTGAATTACACCTGCTTAATAAGTCGAGGGAAATTAACTGATTGGTCCAGGAAGAAAAAAAGAGGCTGTCTCAATAGTAATTTTTCCCCGATTTTATCCGGGTACCTGATGGCGGGAGTTTTCGTTTACGCAATTCTCAACGCCTTCCAATTACTTTTGAGACAGCCCCTTTTTTTAAGGAGAGATATTATTTAACAAATTCTTTTTTGGTTGAGATCATCAGCAGGCCAATATAGGTAAAGGCGCCGTTGATGATCAGCAGCTCCAGCCCGATCTGGAACTGGTTGAACAGCAGGGACTGACAGGTGTCTACCACATAACAGAGGATGGGCGCTACCACGCAAACGATCGGTACGAGGCGGTCGTTGACGGTGCGTTTGCTCAGAATGCCGAAGGCGAAAAGGCCCAGCAGCGGTCCGTAGGTGTAGGTGGCCACTTTCAGGATCACGCCGATCATGCTGGGGTTGTTGACCCATTCAAACACCATAACAAACAACAGGAAGATGAAAGCCATCAGCAGGTGGATACGCTGGCGGACTTGTTTTTTCCGCGCTTCGTCCCAGTCGGTGCGGCGTTGCAAATCCAGGATGTCGATACAGATGGAGGAGGTAAGGGCCGTCATGGCGCCGTCGGCACTGGGGAACAGCGCGGATATCAACGCAATGATGAAGATCACGGAGATCACCGGCGGCATATGGTGCAGGGCCAGTTCCGGGAACAAGGCGTCGCCGGTGGCGCTTACCTGTTGCCGGGCACCGTAGAGGTGCAACAGGCCGCCGAGGAACAGGAACAGGCCAATTACGATCAGCATGATGAAGGCGAGCGATACCATGTTTTTCTTGGAGTCACGCAGTGTTTTCACGGAAATGTTTTTTTGCATCATCTCCTGGTCAAGGCCGGTCATGGTAATGGTAATAAACGCCCCGGCCAGTATCTGCTTGACGAAAAACAGTTTACTGTTGGGATCAAATTCGAAGATCCGGGTAAGTCCTTTTTCCTGCATGGCCGCAATACTCTGGCCCATGTTCATGTCCATGGCATGCAGAATGTAGAACACGCAGATGATAAGGCCTGCCAGCATACAGGTAGTTTGCAGCGTATCCGTGTATACGATGGTTTTTACCCCGCCCTCGTAGGTATACACCAGGATCATAAAGAGAATGATCAACGTCGTGAGCCAGAAGGGCACGCCAAAGCTGGAGAGGATGGCGTCCTGCAGGATGCGTACCACCAGGTATAACCTGGCCGTAGCCCCCAGGGTGCGTGACAGGATGAAGAAAGAAGCGCCCGTTTTGTACGACAGTACGCCAAAGCGCGTGTTGAGATAGTTGTAGATAGAGGTCAGCTGCAGCCGGTAATAAAGCGGTATCAGCACATAGGCAATGGTGATGTACCCGATAAAGTAACCCAGCGTGATCTGGAAATAGGTAAAGGCGTCTTTGCCGACGGCTCCGGGAACACTGACGAAAGTAACACCGCTCAGTGAAGTGCCAATCATCCCGAATGCTACCAGCATCCAGTTACTGTTCCTGTTGCCGATGAAAAAGGAGTCGTTGTTAGATCCACGGCCGGTGTACCAGGCGACAATCAATAAGATAACAAAGTAAGCAATGACGAACGAAAATAATAATCCTGGTGACATAACTGTATTTTAATCAAGACCGCACCGCAATATAAAGTGCTAAATCACAAATATAACATCTTACCCTATTGAGTGTATGTGGACGATAAGGGTGATTTTTACACGATGGTCCCCCCGGAATAACTATTTGCCTTAGTCAAATAAAATAGTTGACAATGTCAAGTATTTTCGTATTTTTGACTGAAATACAGATTTATATGTCGTCTAACGATGCGCTGATAGCGGATGTTCGTCATTTTAACCGCTTTTATACCGGGGTAGTGGGCCTGCTGGACCAGCATATCCTCGAAAGCAAATTTTCCCTTTCTGAAGTAAGGGTGTTGTATGAGATCGGGGACCAGGAAAAGTGTACCGCCGGTCAGTTGATCAACGTCATGAAGATAGACGGGGGATATCTGAGCCGCATCCTTAAGAAGTTTGAAACGGCGGGGTTGATCACCCGGCACCAGTCACCTGCCGACGGCCGGACCTTCTTGCTGCAGCTGACTGCCAAAGGCCGTAAGCTGATGACCGGCCTTAATGAAAGGTCTTCCGACCATATCCGGCAGCTACTGGAGCCACTGGAAGAACCGCAGCGCCTCCGGGTGACCGGTGCCATGAAAACGATCGAAACGGTATTGTCGGGCACCGCCCCTGCGGCAACTTCGGATATCCATTTCCGTTATGACCTGCAGCCGGGCGATATCGGTTACCTGATATACCTGCACGGAGAACTGTATGCCAAAGAATGTGGCTATAATTTTGAGTTTGAATCCTATGTATGTAAAACCTTCCTGGACTTCCTGTCCACCTACAATGCCAACAAAGACCGGGTGTTCCTGGCGATTGCGGATAATAAGATCGTGGGGGCGGTAGCGATACTGGGTTCTTCCCGTTACCTCGCCCAGCTGCGCTGGTTCATCGTGCATCCCGACTACAGGGGCCGGGGAGTGGGCAAACGCCTGTTCGCCGATGCTATCGCCTTTTGCCGGGAAAAAAATTACCAGAACGTATACCTGATGACGACCAGCCTGCAATCAACCGCCATCGATATTTACAAAAAGGCGGGCTTCCGCAAAACAGGGGAGAAGTTTCTGCAGCTATGGGGGCAGCAGCAGTATGAACAGCGTTATGATATGGACCTGACACAGTAATTTTGAGATTTCTGGATGTATGGATTTTGGATTTTGGAATTTCAGGAATGAACTTGTCCTGAAATGCTATAATCGAAGGCTGGTTTTATCCCCCGAAATCCGGAAGTCACAAATTCCAAAATCCGTAAATCAAAGATATCTACGTAATAATACAATCTGCCCCAGATGATAGGCGTCGTGTTCTGCGAGGCCCTGCAAGTAATAAATCGCTTTTTTGTCCGTCCCGGGGAAGGTGTCGAACAGTTCCGCTTCCGGGAACTTGCGGATAGTGGCTGCCATCTGGTCAAAAGAATGTTCCAGTCGGTGGATGGTGGCCTGCCAGTTTTCTTCCCCGTGGTTTTCCGGCATGTAAAAATCGGGGAGGTCTCCGTCTTTTTCAGGTGGTTCGTTATGCATGTACCGTTCTACCCGCTGGTGCCAGAAGATAACATGGTTCACGATCTGCCAGATGTTATTGGAGCCGTTCAGGGTTTTTACCGCCTGACGCGCGTCGATGCGGGAAAGATGTTCCCTGAAAGTTACATCCAGCCAGGGTTTCCCATTATATAACGCTTCAATGGAAGAAGCGAGGTGTTCTGTAAGCTGCATAATTCGTAATTTAACTTATTTGTCGGTATTTTTAAAGTAAAACCCAAACGTTATGAACCAAGTGGATCTGGAAACGAACAAGAACGAAGATGCCATGAGACTGGCCATCAGCACCATGAAACAGCGCCTCGGTGTTATTGAGCAGGGCGGCGGAAAAAAAAGCCTGGAAAAGGTACGCCAGCGGGGCAAACTGACGGCCAGGGAACGTATTCAATATCTGATAGACAAAGACACCCCTTTTACTGAAATCGGCGCCTTTGCTGCTTATGACATGTACGCCGAATATGGTGGTTGCCCCGCTGCCGGTACCGTTGGCGGTATAGGCTATGTAAGCGGTCGCCAGTGTATGATCGTGGCCAACGACATGACGGTAAAAGCCGGCGCCTGGTTTCCCATGACCGGCAAAAAGAACCTGCGCCTGCAGGAAATAGCCATGGAAAATCATCTTCCGGTCATCTACCTGGTAGACAGCGCCGGGGTATTCCTGCCTATGCAGGATGAAATATTTCCCGATAAGGAACACTTTGGCCGCATCTTCCGCAACAACGCCCGTATGAGCGCCATGGGCATTACCCAGATCGCCGCCGTGATGGGCAGCTGCGTGGCTGGCGGCGCCTATCTCCCCATCATGAGCGATGAAGTGCTGATGGTGGAAGGCAACGGCTCTATCTTCCTCGCCGGTCCCTACCTCGTTAAAGCCGCTATCGGCGAAGACGTAGATGCGGAAACGTTAGGCGGCGCCGTTACCCACACCGAAATTTCAGGTATAGCCGACTATAAATTCAAAACAGATGAAGAGTGCCTCGATCAGATAAAACGGATCGTCAGCAAAATAGGACAGGGCCCCACTGCCGGCTTTGACCGCGTTGAACCGGCAGCGCCCGAACTGCCGGAGACAGAGCTGCACAGCGTACTGCCGGCAGATAGCTCCCGCCCCTACGATATGCTCGATGTTATCCACCGCCTGGTAGACAATTCCGCGTTCGACCAGTATAAACAGGATTACGGCAAAAGCATCCTTTGCGGCTACGCCCGCATCGATGGCTGGGCCGTGGGCATCGTGGCCAATCAGCGTAAAATCGTGAAAAGCCGCAAAGGGGAAATGCAGATGGGCGGCGTTATTTATAACGACAGCGCCGATAAAGCAGCCCGCTTCATTATGAACTGCAACCAGAAAAAAATTCCGCTGGTATTTTTGCAGGACGTGACAGGCTTTATGGTGGGCAGCCGCAGCGAACACGCCGGCATCATTAAAGACGGCGCCAAACTGGTCAACGCGGTGTCCAACTCCGTTGTGCCCAAAATCACCATCATCATCGGTAACTCCTATGGCGCAGGCAACTACGCCATGTGTGGCAAGGCCTATGATCCCCGCTTTATCTACGCATGGCCTTCCGCTAAAATAGCAGTGATGGGCGGCGAACAGGCGGCTAAAACACTGCTGCAGATACAGGTGGCCTCCCTCAAGGCAAAAGGCCAGGAAATCACGCCGGAGGAAGAAGCACGCCTGCTGAAAGAAATCACAGATAAATACAACAGCCAGACCACCCCTTACTATGCCGCTGCCCGCCTCTGGGTAGATGATATCATCGACCCTGCCGATACCCGCCGGCATATCTCTGAAAGCATCAAAGCCGCTAACAATGCGCCGGTTGAACAAGCGTTCAACGTAGGGGTGTTCCAGGTATAGTCATTTTGATATTTGGTTATTTTGATATTTGGTTATTTTGATATTTTGTTGGCCCCCTGCGTAATAACGGATTCAATAAAATATCAAAATAACCAAATATCAAAATAACCAAATGAACGTTATATTTGCGCGCTATGGCAGAATTGCAGATATATACGGATGGCGCTTCCCGCGGCAATCCCGGACCCGGAGGTTACGGCGTGGTATTATTATGGGGCAGCATGCGCAAGGAATTGTCGCAGGGTTACCGTAAAACCACCAACAACCGGATGGAGCTGCTGGCGGTGATCACCGCACTGGAAGCACTGAAGAAAGACGGACTGGCAATGACCATCTTTACCGACAGTAAATATGTGGTGGACAGTATTGAGAAAGGATGGATATGGGGCTGGGTAAAGACCGGTTTTAAAGATAAAAAGAACAAAGACCTGTGGATGCGTTTTATTCCGCTCTACAGAAAACACAAAGTGAAAATGCAGTGGGTGAAAGGCCATGCCAGCAATCCGCTGAACAATCGCTGCGATGAACTGGCCACGCAGGCTGCCGACAGTGGCAACTGGCTGATAGACCAGGGCTTCGAAAGCGGAAATTAACCATCGCCGAACCAACTGGCGGCCCGGATTGTAATATAAACGGAAAAACTTCGTTTATGCTTACCTGGCTGATAGAAACCCTTCAGAAATACCCGGAAATCGCTGTCATGTTAACCCTGCTCATTGGCTTCCTCCTGGGCAAAATACGTATCAAAGGTTTTACACTCGGTACCGTAACCGGCGTATTGCTGATGGGGATCGTCATCGGTGGCATACACATCCAGATACCGGGTGCGGCCAAATCCATTTTTTTCCTGCTGTTCCTGTTTTGTACCGGCTACAGCATCGGGCCCCAGTTTTTTCAGGGACTCAAAAAAGATGGGCTGCCGATAGCAGCCTTCTCTTTTATCGTTTGCTGCAGCAGCCTCTTTTTTTGCTGGGTCCTCGCTTCCATCCTGCGGTTTGATACAGGCACAACCGCCGGGCTGATGTCCGGCGCCAATACCTGCTCCGCGATTATCGGCGTTGCTTCCAATACCATCAATGAACTGGACATCAGCATGGCGGACAAGGAGCGGCTGGTCAACCAGATCCCGGTGGCCTATGCCGTGACCTACATCTTCGGGACCGCCGGCACCAGCTGGTTTCTGTCGGTCATCGGCCCCTGGTTCATGTCCGGGAGCAGGGAAAAACTGATAGAAGAAACCCGTAAACTGGAAGCGACCCTCACCGACACCAATGCGGAAGACGATGGAGATATTAAAAATGCGTATGACCGTGTGGCTTTCCGCGCATACCTCGTCAACAATGAACTGGTAGGAGAAGAAGGAAAATCGGTGGCGGAACTGGAAGCATTTTTCCGGCGTAAGAAAAGAGTGTTGTATGTGCTGCGCGTCAGGAGGGAAGGGGAGATGATGGAGACGCCGCAGGATTTTGTGGTCCGTCAGGGAGATATTATAGCTGTCGGCGGGCAACGGTCCGCTGCCATCGCTTCAGGCACTATGCTGGGCAAGGAAGTCGCCGATGCCGACCTGCTGACATTCCCGGTACAGGCTATCAATGTTGTGATCAGTAAAAATACCGCCATCAATAGACCCATTAAGTTGCTGGTACGGCAGCCGCAGCTGCATGGTATCAGTGTCCGGAAAATTACGCGCGCCGGTATTGAGATACCGCTGGAAGCCAATACCATCGTACAAAAAGGCGATGTAGCCGAACTGGTGGGCATACAGGAAGAACTGGACCTTGCCGTGCCTATCCTGGGATTTAAGGAGCGGGCCGGTGTGGAAACGGATATTCCCTACCTGGCGGGCGGTATTGCCCTGGGCACCCTGGTGGGCGCTATGAGCGTGCGGTTCGGTAATGTGCCGGTAGAGCTGAGCACCAGCGGCGGCGCATTGCTGGCCGGTCTTTTCTTTGGCTGGCTGCGCAGCATCAATCCGCGCTTCGGATACATCCCGCCTGCGTCGCAGTGGGTGCTCACCAAACTGGGGCTTCATGTGTTCATTGCCATCGTGGGACTTACCGCCAGCGATGGGTTTTTACAGGGACTGAAGCAGGAAGGCCTGACGCTGTTCCTCGCCGGTCTTGTATTGAGCCTGTTGCCCATGGTAGTAGCGCTGTTCCTCTCCAAATATGTTTTCAAATTCCATCCTGCCATTGGTTTGGGGGCCTGCGCCGGCGCACATGACGAGTCCGCGCCGCTGCTGGCGGTGCAGGATGCGCTGAACAGCAAGGTGCCCGCGCTGGGTTACACGGTTGCTTATGCCGTCGCGAATATTACACTCACCACGTCCGGTGTCATCATTGTACTGTTAATGCACAAAGGGTAAGATCAATATATGGGTCCCTTCATCGACATAAACAACGGCAAACGGTCATCTTCCCAAAACAGGAGAATGATTTTTTCTCATAAATAAAATACAGGATAAGTTTTCTTCCATAAATGAAAACAGGATAAGTTGCCCCTCATAAATAAAAAGCAGGGTTGGTTTCCTTCAAATGCAGCAGAATCACCATTGCGAGTCGCCGTTCATCCCTGCAATCAGGGAATCAGTAATAATCATAACGATCATAGTTCAACTTTTTTAACATTTCTTTTGTTGTTTACGTACAAACACCATAGTTTTGCGTCCCACTAGTCTATAGAATTAGTAGAATATTGAAAGGTTAATTATGAGAAAAAGGAAACCGATAATGGAAATGAAGAACCAACCGGAGCAATGCATCAACCAAAGTTGTTGTTGCTGTAGTTAAAACCAATCACTATCTGCACGCAGGTCTTCCGAAACACAATTACAGCAACATACCTGTTTCGGGAAGGCAGCTGTCACAGTACACACAAATACAAAGGAGGCTAAGCTGGTGTTATCTGCTTAAAGCAGGTAAGGGCCTGTTATTGTCTTTATTCGTTCTCTAAACCAATCAACATAGATCTATGTTACAACGATTGCTGATTCTTCTACTGCTGCTGGGCCCACTGGCAGCGTTTTCACAGGTACGTACCGTTACAGGTACCGTGCTGTCGGCCAAAGACAAAGAGCCGCTGCCCGGCGCCACCATCGTCATTAAAGGAACGACGAAAGGGGTGCTGACAGGGCCTGACGGTTCTTTCCGGCTGGAAGTTGCCGATCCTGCCGCCACCACGCTGGTCATTAGTTATGTAGGCATGACTTCTCAGGAAGTGCCTGTCAGTACAGCCCCCATCACCGTCACCCTGCAATCCGCCGGTAAAGATATCGATGAGATCGTGGTGATCGCTTATGGTACGACCAAAAAGAGTTCCTATACCGGTTCGGTATCACAGATAAAGGGCGCTGAACTGGAAAACCGCCAGGTGTCCAGTGTTACAAAAGCCCTGCAGGGCCTCGCTTCCGGCGTACAAAGCGCCTCCCAGAGCGGACAGCCCGGTTCAGACGCTACGATCCGCATCCGTGGCGTGGGGTCCATCAACGCCTCCGCTGATCCCCTCTATGTGGTGGACGGAGTGCCTTACGGCGGTAATCTCAGCGCTATCAATCCCTACGACATCGAATCCATCAGCGTGCTGAAAGACGCGGCCTCCGCAGCTTTATACGGCTCCCGCGGCGCCAACGGCGTGATCATCATCACCACCAAAAAAGGAAAAGTCAAAGGAAGTAATATAGACGTTCGCGTTAGTCAGGGCTTCTCTAAAAGAGCCGTGAAAGATTATGACAGGATGTCTACCGATCAATATTTTCCGATGTTCTGGCGCGCGTTGTTCAACGAGAACCTGAACAGCCAGGACTCCCTCTCTGCCGCCAGGAACGCGAGCCGCGACCTGGTAGGAGAGCTGGGCATCAATCCCTACGGCAGCGCGTTCCCCGAGCCGGTAGGTGCCGACGGTAAACTGGTGGCAGGCGCTAAACCGCTGTGGAGCGACGACTGGAACAAAGCGATGCAGCGTACCGGTCACCGTACAGAAGCCAATGTGGCCATCAGCGGTGCCACCGATAAAACCCGCTACCTGATCTCCGGCGGCTATCTCGATGACCAGGGTATCTACCTCGGCTCCGGCTTTAAACGCTACACCGTTCGCTCCAACGTCGATATAGACGCCCGCAAATGGCTGAAAGTAGGCCTGAACCTCAGCGCCGCCCACTCCGATCAGCAGGCGCCTCCCTCAGAAGACAGCCGCAGCGATAACTATATCCAATACGGCCGCCTCATGGGCCCCATGTATCCCGTATATCAGCGCGACCTGAACACCGGCGCTTACCTCCTGGATGCAAAAGGCGGTAAGATATTCGACTACGGCGACTACCGCCCGGACCCGGCCAACCCCCGTACCAACCTGGTGCAGACCTCCGGCATCGACAAACACAACGTGCTTCGAGATGACGTGTCCGGCCGCTTCTATGCGGAAGCTACCCTCTACAAAGGACTGAAGTTCAAAACCAGCTACAATGCGGACTACTCCAACCGCGTAGGCCACGACTATACGAATCCCACCCTCGGCTTCGACGCCGAAGTAGGCGGTACCGTATCAAAAGCCAATTACCGCACTTTCAGCTGGACGTTCAATAACCTCCTGACCTACGAAAACACCTTCAATGAAAAACATCACCTGAATGTGCTGCTCGGTCAGGAAGCCTATAAATTCAAATACACTTTCCTCTCAGGATCTAAATCCGGTTTCTCTGTACCTGGTGTAGATGAACCCGCTGACGCCGCGCTGATCGGCAGCTTCGACGGTTACTCCGACAACTACAGGCAGAGTTCCTTCCTCGGAAGAGCAGAGTACGACTACGCTAATAAATACTTCTTCTCCACGTCCCTGCGTCGTGACGGATCTTCCCGCTTCGCACCAGACCGCCGCTGGGGTACTTTCTGGTCAGTAGGCGCTTCCTGGAAACTGACAGAAGAAAACTTCCTGAAAAATACCTCCTGGCTCAACCTGCTGACGCTGCGCGCCAGCTACGGCGGACAAGGTAATGACAACCTCGGTACCGATCGTTACTATAACTACCTGCCGCTGTATTCTGTTAACAGCAACCTCGGACTGGGCGGTACTTTCCGCGAATACCTGTTCAACGACAGGCTGAAATGGGAAACAAACCTCAACCTCAACATCGGGGTGGACTGGTCCATGTTTGACAACCGCTTCGGCGGCAGCGCGGAATTTTTTGTCCGCAAATCACAGGACCTGCTGTATTCCAGGCCTAAAGCACCTTCCACCGGTTACGCTTCTGTAGATGAGAACGTAGGCGCCCTGAAAAATACAGGTATTGACCTCAACCTGCATGGTACGCCTATACGAACAAAAGACTTCAGCTGGACCATCGATCTCAATATGACGCACTACCGTAACAAGATCACCAGCCTGCCACAGCAGGAAATCATCAGCGGTACCAAAAAACTCATGGTGGGCAAATCCATTTATGATTTCTACCTGCGTGAATGGGCGGGCGTGAATCCCAATACCGGCGAAGCGCAATGGAAATACACCAATCCGGATGGCAGCATCAAGGATACCACCAACTACAGCAAGGCCTCCCTGTATTATTCCGGTTCATCGCTGCCTGACCTGTATGGTGGTCTGACCAACACGTTCACCTATAAAAATTTCTCGCTGTCGTTCCTGATCGTGTACAGCATCGGCGGTAAAATACTTGACAACGATTATACCTTCCTGATGGGACTGGGTGGTGCTGCCGGCCGTGCATGGTCTACCGAAGTGCTGGACGCCTGGACACCCACCAACCGTAACACAGACGTGCCGCAGGTAAGTACTGTAGCGCCCAGCTGGACAGCCGCTTCCACGCGCTTCCTCTATGACGCCACCTATGCCAGACTGAAAAGCCTGAACCTCAGCTACTCTTTGCCGAAATCGCTGATGGAAAGGGCGCACCTGAATAACATCACGGTGTATGTGACCGGAGAAAATCTGTTCACTTTGTACAATCACAAAGGCATGGACCCTGAACAGACCGTTGGCGGTACCACTTACTATCGTTACCCGGCCGTGAAATCCGTATCCGCCGGTATTAATCTGAGCTTCTAAAAACTGTGTCATGAAAAAGAACAGACTATTATTCATCGCTATATTCGCCGCAGTTGCCTTCGCAGCCTGCAACAAGGACTTCCTGGACACGCGGCCTACCAACGCTGTGCCCGACGACCAGGTGTTTAACTCCGTGGACAACGCCGAAACGGCACTGACAGGGATCTGGGCCTACATGTACGAGACCTATTTTACCTTTGCCGTGCCGGGGCTCAAATCGCTGGACCTTACCAGCGACGCCATGGGCAGCGACGTGGCCCTCACCACTTCATATGGGTTCAGGGATTCTTATACCTTTATCGAAATGGTGGACAACACCAAAAACAGGGTGAGCGCTTACTGGACCATCCTGTACAAGACCATCGATAACTGCAATAACTTCCTGTCTAAAATAGATAATGTGCCCGGCGACGATGCAAAACGTAAGCTGCTGAAAGGTCAGGCGTCCGCTTTAAGAGGCTTCTGTTATCTGACGCTGGCAGAATTCTATTCCTTCGGTGTTACCACTAACCCAAACGGAAAATCAGTACCTGTCTACACGGAGCCCGCTAATCCTTCTACTCCGGGTAAGGCCAGATCTACCGTAACACAGGTATATCAGCAGGCGATCGCCGATCTGCAGGCTGCCCTGCCGTTACTGGCGGACTATGAACGTGACGATACCCGGAAATTCAAGATCGATAGCAAAGTGACCAACGGGCTGCTGGCAAGGGCTTACCTCTACAGCAACCAGCCGGCCAAAGCGATTGATGCTGCGGTGGCTGCGCGTAACGGTTACCCGCTGATGTCCGGCGACGACTATAACAAGGGCTTCAACGATGCAGGTAACGTAGAGTGGATTTGGGCCCAGCCACAGACGCCCACGCAGAACGTGGCGGCTTCCACTTTTACTTTCCTCGATGTGTCTACACCGGTGTCCTACTATAAGAGTTTTAAGGCCGACCCCTGGTTCCAGGGCTATTTTGACAGCACCGACGTCCGTTTCCGTTTGTTCCAGTGGAGCACCAGCGGCCCCGGCGCTTTGCTGTACAAAAAATTCCGCTTCCGTGATCCGGGTGGAATGGTGTCCGATGTAGTGCTGATGCGCGCTGCAGAAATGTACCTGATTGAAGCCGAAGCATACGCCCGTACCAATAATACCACAAAAGCCGCCGAAGTGCTGAATGTGCTCAGAAGTGCGCGTAACTCCCATCTCTATAACGCTGCCGCAGGCAGTTCCGTAACGGATACCATCCTGCTGGAAAGAAGAAAAGAGCTATGGGGCGAAGGTTTCTCGCTGGTAGATATTATTCGTACAGGCGGTACCGTAGTAAGGAAGCCGTTTAAGACCGTTAACGGCACAGATAGTATCATCAAGGTGCCACAGCCGGATGGTTCTTTTGTCAACGTTCGCGGGGTAGGGCATCGTACCGTTAAACTGCCGGACGGTTCTGCCTTTGTGAAGAACAGCCCTTACTACCTGTTTGCTATTCCGCTCAGCGAGTTGCAGAACAACCCTAATCTCAACAACTAGTTTTTATCCTTCATCAATCAAGGCCTTTGGAACTTTTTCCGAAGGCCTTTTTTATGCCTGTCAGTAGATAAACGGAAGGATACGTTGGGTGTGTCGTATATAGTCGGTGTATTCGCTGCCGAATTGTTCGGTCAGTACTTTTTCTTCAATGTCCATGCGGTGAATGAACGCGGCCAGCACGGGGACAAACGCAATGATCAATGCCAGCCAGTTATTGAGTGACAAGCCAAAGCCCAGGAAAGACAGCAGCGACCCCGCATACGCCGGATGACGAAGAACACCGTAGATGCCATCTTTTTTAAGATGATGATCTTTACGGATGGTGACTACCACGGTAAACAACCGGCCCAGCGAGGCGATGGCATAAAACCGGAAGATCATGCCGGCGAGGATCACCGATAAGCCGGTGTAATTCATGAGGCTGCCCCGCTGCAGTATGGGGAGCTGCGTGCGGTACGACAGGTACACGGCCACATTCACGCAGATCAGGATCACGATCCAGATATAAGCCAGGCTGCCCTTGTCTTTCTTCTTTTTGTCGTCCGGCGCTCCGCCACGCAATATCCGGTGTAGTAGTATTTCTGAGAGGAACCATGCCATGTAAATGATGGTGGATAACATATTCATCGGGCGTTGGGATTGAAATTACAGATATACCTAATGTATGAAATGTTTTCAACTTTGTTCCGTGTTTCTTACCGGCTGATTCCCAACTCGTCCATTATCAAGTCTTTAAAAAAGATTATTTTGCAAAGAGATTAAATCTGTGCGCTATGGAAAATCTGCAGACCATCCTCCAGTCAGACACCCCGGTGCTGATAGACTGTTTTGCTACCTGGTGCGGCCCCTGTAAGATGATGCCGCCCATTCTGAAAGAGATAAAAGACAAGTTTGGAGACAAGATCCGGATCATTAAGATCGATATCGATAAAAACCAGCAGCTGGCGGCCCAATGGCAGATCAGCAGCGTGCCCACCATGCTGTTGTTTAAAAACGGGCAGCTGGCATGGCGGCAGAGTGGGGTAGTGCCGGCCCATCAATTGATACCGGTATTGACACCGATGCTGTAATCCAGGAACGGAAGTGCCGCACAACAATACGGGATTAAAAAAGCGATCGCCCTTTGATGTCATATCAAAGGGCGATCTTTTGTATTGTTATAATGGTGGTCATCGGCATTTTCCTCAAACTGTCGCCCAGGGCTTCAGCCCTGGGAAGGATTAGTCTATATAAGCATAATAATCCCGCAAATCTTTCTCCAGCTGGTTATAAATCGGCCGGGTGAACTCCATGAAAAGCTCCTGTGGCGGCGGCGGCGGCAGGTCGCGTCCTCCGATGGACGCCATGTCAGCCTCGCTCAGGGCGCGGGAGTCGCCGGTATAAGTAGCAAACTGGTTGAACCAGGTATAGCTGCCGGGGATGCGGTCTGAGCGCAGTATTTTTCCGTTGCTGATGTCGGCTATCTGGTAGTCCAGCAATCCTCTGGATTCTACCGTTGTTTTTGTGGTGACGATAGTGGCGCGTACGGTGGTGTATGTATTGATAGTCTTGCCGGTAGTGTCTTTGGTAGTGCTGGTGACGATCTCTTTGGACACCTCGCGCCGGGCGCGGTCCACATATGTTTGGCCCACCACAAAATCCTGGAAGCGCAGCGCGATGTACTGATCGGGCCGCAGGTTTTCGTTCCTGGCGGTACGTTCGTCATAGAAAACGACAAAGCGGTTGACGTTACGTTGCTGCAGGGAACGGACGAGGTAATCCCGGAACTGGTCGGCACTGAACTGGAAGTAAGGGGAGCGGACGTCCACTTCGCTCACCACCACATATACTACGCCGGCCTGGAAAGCGTCGTCTTTGCGTGCCTGTGCATCGCGGTAGTTGGGAATGAGTTTGAGTGCTGCGCCGAATTCGTCATATGCTTTGCGGGCACTGGCTTTATCTCCGCGTTGCATAAGGGCGGTGCCCCGGTCGTAGCGTGTTTCGGCGGCATTTTCCAGCGCGCCGGTGATGGCATTGCTGTAATCTTTAGGGGTGACTATCTTCAGGGCGGCGGGGGAGCTGTGAATGGCATCGTATAGCCGTTGCATCGTACGGTATTCGTTGCGTATCGGTTCCCATTTAAGCTGATTGTTGGAGCGGAGCAGGTTGTTGACGCGGTCTTCATGCATCTTTTGGGCCTGGCGGTAAGCTTCGGGCAGCAGTTGAAGGGCGGTGGCGTCCTGGGGTTTGCGCTGGAGTTTTTTGACGAAAGCGGTGACGGCGTTATCGTATTTGCCTTTGTTGTAGAGCTTTTCGCCCGAACGGCAGCCCCATAGCAGGATGCAGGCCAACAGGCACAACATTCCCCTTATGCCGGCAGAACGGATAGGTAAACTGATCGTGTTCAAGGGACAGGATTTAAGCAGTGAAGTGGCTTGCGGTGGTGGTTATTTGATCTGGCGGCGTAACTCCCTGTCAGACTCCCGTTGTTTGATAGACTCGCGTTTGTCGTACAGTTTTTTACCCTTGCCCACACCTATTTCCATTTTGGCAAGACTTTTATCCGTAATGAATATACGAAGCGGGACGATGGTGTAACCACGTTCCTTTATTTTGTTCTCTATTTTTTTTAATTCCCGTTTTGTCAACAGCAATTTTCTTTCGCGCAGGGGATCGTGATTGGCGCTGGTACCGTGAGAATATTCGGCGATGTGCAGGCTTTTAACAAACAATTCTCCCTTTGAAAAATAACAAAAGGAGTCATTAAAGCTGACCCGGCTGGCACGGATAGACTTAATCTCTGTTCCTGTCAATACCATTCCCGCAATAAATTTTTCTTCTATTGCGTACTCAAAATATGCTGATCTGTTCTTTAATTCGGCCATGGGGTGAAAATTTTGGGATTTCAGTATTTTTTGATTTTTGAATTTCAGGAGACCATCCGGTCCGTTTAAATCACAAAATCAAAAAATGCCAAAATCCCAAAATGAATAGCTAGTTTTTAAAGAGACTGAGGAGGTTGGTCAGTCTTGTTTTTAATTCTTTTCGGTCCATGATGAAGTCCAGGAAGCCGTGGTCCAACAGGAACTCAGCGCTCTGGAAGCCAGCAGGGAGGTCTTTTTTGATGGTTTCCTTGATGATCCTCGGACCGGCAAAGCCAATCAGCGCACCGGGTTCAGCAATGTTTACGTCACCCAGCATGGCGAAGGAGGCGGTCACACCACCCGTGGTGGGATCTGTCATCAGGGAGATAAAGGGCAGTCTGGCGTTAGCGAGCTGGGTCAGTTTGGCCGATGTTTTGGCCATCTGCATCAGGGAGAAAGCACTTTCCATCATACGGGCGCCGCCGGATTTGGAAATGATCATCAACGGCATTTTGTGCACGATGCAGTAGTCGATGGAACGGGCGATTTTTTCACCTACCACGGAGCCCATGGAGCCACCGATGAAGTTGAAGTCCATACAGGCCACTACGAGGTCTAACCCGTTTACCTTACCGGTGCCAACTGTCATGGCATCTTTCAGGCCGGATTTCTTTTGTGCGTCTTTCAGCCTGTCGGAATAAGGCTTGAGATCTTTAAAGCCCAGGAAATCGGTCGGGTAAATATTGGAAAACAGTTCCTCGAACTGATTGTCGTCAAAAATAATCTCAAAATACTCCCCGGAGTTGATACGGTTGTGATAGTTGCATTTGTCACACACGTAATAATGCTCCTTCAGATCCTTAACAGTGGTGGTTTTCTTACAGTTAGGACACTTGTGCCACAACCCGTCCGGTGCTTCCTTCTTCTCACTGGTGGAGGTGGAGATGCCTTGTTTAATTCGCTTAAACCAGCTTGACATATTTTACTATTAGATTAGAAAATAGTGGTGCAAGATACGAATTAAAGCATAAAACCAAACAGTTGTTCCGAATCTTCCCCCGGAAACAGGGTCAATTATTCTATTTTAACCACTAATAATGAAGCGGAAACAAAAGCGATTATTTTAATATAAGTCGCTTTGTTTCCGCTTCGGGCGGTTATATTCTACTACGTTGTCAGTCCGTCGGGACGTTGCGGGGGCAGTGTCCGTCGGGGACCGGTATTAGTTTCTGTTGATGCAGTTCAGGTCGCGGAACGCCTCTTCCAGACGTTTTACAAAGGTGTCTTCGCCTTTGCGCAGCCATACACGCGGATCATAGTATTTTTTGTTAGGCTTGTCTGCGCCTTCGGGGTTGCCCAGCTGGCCCTGCAGATAGTCTTTTTTCGCTTCGTAGTAGTCGTGAACGCCTTCCCAGAATGCCCACTGCATGTCGGTGTCAATGTTCATTTTGATAACGCCGTAGCCCAGTGCTTCCGCGATCTGGTGTTTCGGGGAGCCGCTGCCGCCGTGGAATACGTAGTATACCGGTTTAGCTTTGGTGCCGAATTTCTGTTGGATAAATTCCTGGCTGTTCTGCAGGATAACAGGGCGCAGTTCCACGTTGCCGGGGCTATAGACGCCGTGTACGTTACCGAATGCAGCGGCAACAGTGAAGCGGCTGCCTACTTTGGACAGTACTTCGTAAGCGTAAGCCACGTCTTCCGGTTGGGTGTAGAGTTTGGAGTTGTCTACGCCGGAGTTGTCAACACCGTCTTCTTCGCCACCAGTCACGCCCAGCTCGATTTCGATGGACATGCCCAGTTTATTCATGCGCTCAAAGTATTTATGGGAGATCTCGATGTTTTCCTGGATGGGTTCTTCGGAGAGGTCCAGCATGTGAGAGCTGTACAGCGGTTGACCGGTCTGTTTGAAAAACGCTTCACCAGCGTCCAGCAGGCCGTCAATCCAGGGCAGCCATTTTTTAGCGGCATGGTCGGTATGAAGCACCACCGGAACACCGTAGTATTTCGCTACTTCATGTACGTGTTTGGCACCGGAGATACCACCGGCGATGTTGGCCTGCAGCTTGTCGTTCGGCATACCTTTACCAGCGTAAAACTGTGCGCCGCCATTGGAAAACTGTATAATGACCGGTGAATTTACTTTGGCAGCTGTTTCCAGTACCGCATTAACCGAGTTGGTTCCCACTACGTTCACGGCAGGCATAGCAAATCCGTTGTCTTTGGCATCGTTATACAGCGCATCCAGCTCTTCGCCGAATAATACGCCAGCTCTGTATTTTCCCATACTTTAAAATGTATTTGTTTTTTTAGGAAAGCAAATATACACAGTAAAAAATAAGTTTTATAGCGAAATGTATTTTTATCTCCGCTGAAAAATACAGGCGGAAAAACGTATTTTAACCACTTATTACTTATCGCCATGCGTAAAATATTCAGCACCGCATTACTGCTGCTTTCCCTTAAAACACTTTGCGCCAGCCCGTTTGATCGGAGTGCAAACGATTCCGCCAATTACTTTTCGTCTTTCGATGGTACCCGTATCCACTACACGGTTAAAGGCACCGGTCAGCCGGTGGTCCTGGTGCACGGCTTTATGGGCAGTGGCGATTCATGGCCCTCCACGCCATTGTACGACTCCCTGCTGCAACACGGATTCCGCGTTATCACCCTCGATCTGCGCGGCAACGGTATTTCTGATCATCCGCACGACAGCCTCGCCTACATGGAGGATGCGGAAGCCCGCGATATCATTGGCCTGGCCGCGCATCTGCAGCTGCCGTCCTACAGGGTAGTGGGCTACTCCCGCGGATCGATCATCACCGCAAGGCTGCTGGTACTGGACCCCAAGGTAAGCTGCGCCGTGCTCGGCGGCATTGGCACCGGGTTCACCGATCCGGCATGGCCCCGGCGACTGAAATTTTATGATGCCCTCTCCGGTAAAGATGTACCGGAACTGGCTGCCATGGTGAAAAACGTACAGGCGAAAGGGTTAGACCAGCGGGCGCTGGCACTGATGCAGTGGGGCCAGCCGGCCACCACACCCGCGGAATTGGCAGCAGTGCAACAGCCGGTACTGGTGATCGGAGGTGATAAAGACGAAGACAACGATACAGGCGGCTCCCTCGCCGCCATGATGCCCCGCGGAATGCATGGCACTGTCACCGGCGATCATAACAGCGTAGTACGCTCCCCTCACTTCGCCGGATGGGTGCTGGATTTCCTCGTAAAACACTAACACCGGCGATCATAACAGCGTGGTATGCTCACCCCGCTTCACATCGGATGGGTACTGGATTTCCTCGTAAAACACTAACGCAATGACGGATTACGGATTATGAAGGAAGTGGTGCCTTTATAGGATGGTTAGTTAATAACCTTCCTATAAAGAAAGCCCTTCATTCGTAATTCGTAATCCGTAATTCATAATTCATAATCCGTCATTCACGTAACGGTGAGCGTATTACCGCTCACCGTGATGGTATAGGCTGTCAGCGGCGTGGCAGCCGGACCGGCGTTCACCGCGCCGCTGGTAGCAAACCGGCTGCCATGGCCGCAGGGCGCGTTGCATTCAATCAGCTTCGTCGTATTGTTAAAAGTAGCGACAGTACACCCCTGATGGGTGCAGGTGCTGGACAACGCCGCAAAATCCGCTGCCGTCTTGCCGGCGCCGGTACGGATAAGAATAATCCCGTTGGCGATTTTAAAGTCGCCGGGGTTCGGCAAATCAGTGCTCAGATTGAGTGACAGCTTCGCATTCGGACCGCCCGGCGCAGGGTCCGGTGAGGAGCCATAACCGCCGCCCTTGCTGCAGGCCGCCAGTCCGCCTACACAGGCCAGCGCCAGCGTCATCCCGATGTTGGATACAAAATCCCTTCTTTCCATAAAAAGTGTTTTGTGAATAAAGTGACAGATACTCCTGTTACGGAAAGGAAACGGAAAGGGTTGCTCCGGTAAAGAAGACAAACAAAAAAAGCCGCCATACGGCGACTTTTCCCGGCAAAAACAAACTTATTTTTCTTTGGTGGCCATTGCATCGGAAAGATGCGGGACAATCACCTGCCACGGGGCGTCAGCCCTCAGGGAGGTGGGACAGTAACTCCTCAAAATACGCCGGAGAATCCAGCAACCGGCTGCCATACCACGAAAACAATTCGCCGTCTACCAGCAATACCTGGGCTTCCGGAAGAATCGCCTGTATCTCATGAATATGTTTTTCCTTAAAAGGATAGGGCTCGGAGGACAACATCACCAGCCTGCAACCGCAGGCTGCCAGCTGCGTTTCGTCAATCGCCGGATAACGCGGGATGTCTGCAAACACGTTCTGTAAACCACAACGCAGCAGCATCTGGTGAATAAACGTATCGCCGCCTGCTGCCATCCACGGGTCCCGCCAGATAAAATAAGCGGTGGGGACAGGGGAGGGCAGGGGCTGCAAGGCTGCAAAACGTTGCCGGATCGTATCCGCCAGTTGCGCTGCCTCCGCCGTTTTCCGCGTAATGGCGCCAACGCCGGTGATCATTTCACAGGCATCTTCCAGCGTCTGAATGTTACTCACCCATACAGGATAATGTTCCATCAGCGCTTTCACATCTTCCGCAGTATTTTCTTCTTTATTGGCGATGATCAGGTCGGGCGCCAGCTCCCGGATCACGTCCATGCGTACGTTTTTGGTGCCGCCAACACGCGTTTTGCTGCGGAACCACGATTCAGGATGTATACAGAATTTGGTGATGCCCACCACTTCCTCGTGAAGACCGAGGGTATATAAAAGTTCTGTCTGCGAAGGCACGAGCGAAACAATCCGCTTGGGCGCCTCCGGCAGATGAATGGTACGGTTCAATTGGTCCCGGAACATAATACTAGCGGCCTAATGCCTGAATAATGTCGTATTTGGTTACAATATGGTGATCGCCGCTTTCGTCTTTCGTCATAACAGCGCCGTTTTCACGGTTGATGTAAACAGACAGCTTCTCTATCGGCGTTTCCTGGCTTACCATCGGGAAGGGAGCGTGCATAACTTCCTGTACAGTGGCGTCTTTCAGGTGCGGGTTGTCAATCAGTTTGTTGAACAGGCCACTTTCTGAAACGGCCCCGATGATGTCGCTGCCTTTGGTGACCGGGATATGTTCGATGTCGAACTTGCGCATTTTGGCAATAGCTTCGCTCACTTTCTCATCGGCGTCAATGGTGACCAGCGGCATGTTGCGGCGTGCGCCCACGATGTCCTTAACGGTTTTTACATCGAGGAAACCGCGTTCCATCATCCATTGGTCGTTATATACCTTACCTACATAGCGGCTGCCATGGTCGTGGAAAATCACCACTACTACGTCGTCCGGTTTGAGGGTGTCTTTGAGCTGCATCAGTCCGGCTACGGCCGATCCCGCGGAGTAGCCTACGAAAATGCCTTCTTCCTTGGTGATGCGGCGGGCCATCACCGCGCCGTCTTTGTCGGTCACTTTGGTGAAGGCGTCGATCACGCCCATATCATAGTTCTGCGGCACAAAGTCTTCGCCGATACCTTCAGTGATATAAGGATATACTTCACTCATATCAATTTCGCCGGTCTCGAAATATTTTTTGAGCAGGGAACCGTAGCTGTCGATCGCCCATACTTTGATGTTGGGATTTTTCTCTTTCAGGAACTTGCCGGTGCCGGTAATGGTGCCGCCGGTACCGGTGGCCACGATGAGGTGGGTCACCTTGCCGTCCGTCTGCTCCCATATTTCAGGGCCGGTCTGCTCGTAGTGGGCGTCGCGGTTGGCGAGGTTGTCATATTGATTGACGTAAAACGAGTTCGGTATTTCGGTGGCCAGTCTTTTGGACACAGAGTAGTAGGAGCGCGGATCTTCAGGTTCCACATTCGTCGGGCATACGATCACTTCTGCGCCTACTGCTTTGAGGATATCTACTTTTTCCTTGGACTGTTTATCGGTGGTGGTGAAAATACATTTGTAGCCTTTGATAACGGCTGCGAGGGCAAGACCCATACCGGTATTGCCGGAGGTACCTTCAATGATGGTGCCGCCGGGTTTGAGCAGGCCTTTCTGTTCTGCCACTTCCACCATTTTGATGGCCATGCGGTCTTTAATGGAGTTGCCGGGATTAAAAAATTCCACTTTGGCGAATACGGGACAAGGGAGGGAAGCGGTTACACGGTTCAGTTTTACCAGCGGGGTATGTCCTATCGTTTCGAGAATGTTTGCTGCATATTTCATAAAAAAAATGAGGTTGTGTACAGTTGTAAATTACGAATTAAGCCCAAACAAACAGGTTACCGCTATTAAATTGCCGTAACCGGGGTTGACCGGCGGAGGGCAGAACGCCCGGATTTCTTATTGTTTTCCTGATAATGATTTAGGTAGATGAATTTTATTTAATAATAACTGTAAAATGATGGAAAATGTCCAAGATTTAGAAAATGTTAAAATCGGCCGGTTCCCGCCGGTTGGTCGCCGGAAAACGTCATCATGCTGAGTGGTTACAATTATGGCGATACCATCAGAAACAGCTGCCATTCGCAACTGGTAATTCGTAAATCGTAATTCCTCCGTTATATTTGCCGTAGATGAATCGAATATTTATTACCGGTATTGGTACCGGTGTAGGGAAAACCATCGTATCTGCCTGTGTGACCACGGCCCTGGAGGCTGACTACTGGAAGCCTGTACAATCAGGGTCTGAAGAGGGGACTGACACGCAAACTGTCAGGGCCCTGGTGCCGGAAGGCGTTTCAGTCTGCCATCCGGAAGCGTATGTATTGAAGGAGCCGGCCTCGCCTCACCTGGCCGCTCGTATGGAACAGGTTACCATCAACACTGCTGAGATTGTACGGCTGGCCGCAGGGCTGCAGCCGGCTCGCCGGCCACTGGTGATAGAGGGCGCCGGCGGACTGCTGGTACCGCTGACAGACGATATCCTCACGCTTGACCTGGTCCGCGACCTGGGCGCCGGGGTGATCATCGCAGCGCAGAACTATCTCGGCAGCATCAACCACAGCCTGCTCACTGCCAGGGTACTGCAACATGCAGGCGTTCCCGTTATTGGCTGGATCTTCGGAGGCGATTACCATACCAATGAAGACGATGTGGTGCGACTGAGCGGCTACCCCCGCATTGGCCGTATCCCGCAGGCAACAGAGGTCAATATGGCATTTGTGCAGCAACAGGCACAACTTTTGTCAGCTCCTCTAAAGGCGTTACTGGCATGATCACCAAAAAGGATATACGAAAACACTTCCTCGAACAGCGCCTGAACCTCCCGGATGCTACGGCGGCAGACCTGAACGAACGGCTGCTGGCCAACGCCCGCCAGCTCGATTTGCAGGGAGTGCGCTATCTGCATCTTTTCCTTCCCATCTCGGAAAAAAAAGAAGTCGATACCTGGCCATTGGCCCAATGGCTGCGGCTACAACATCCGGACATTCAACTGGTGTTGTCAAAGGCCGACATGAAAACCGGCGACATGTACCACTACGCCTGGCATGCCCATACGGTACTGGTGAAGAACCGTTTCGGCATCCCGGAGCCGGAGAACGGTGAAGCTGTACCGCCGGAAACCATTGACCTGGTGCTGGTGCCGCTATTGGCCTTCGACCGGCAGGGCCAGCGGGTTGGGTACGGCAAAGGGATGTACGACCGCTTTCTGCAGCAATGCCGCCCGGACGTGCGTACGGTAGGCCTATCGCTTTTTGGCCCGATCGACGGCATCAGCGACGCAGACAGCTGGGACGTGCCCCTGCAGACGGTGGTAACGCCCGACGCTATTTATCAGTTTAATTTTAAACAACCCTGACAGTGCTGAAACTACTGAGTTACCTGAAAATACTCCTATATCCCTTCTCCCTGCTTTATGGTCTTGTGATGTGGGTCCGCAACCGCTTCTACGATAAGGGCGTCCTCACCGCCGTGGAGTTCGATCTGCCGGTGATAGCCTGCGGCAACCTGTCGGTAGGGGGTACGGGTAAAACACCGCATGTGGAATATCTTATCCGCCTGCTGAAAGATACCTTCCGGACCGCCACGCTGAGCCGGGGCTACAACCGCCGTACCAGCGGCTACCTGCTGGCGGACGAATACAGCACCGCCGCCGACATCGGCGATGAACCCATGCAGTTCCACACGAAATACCCGGACATCAAAGTGTGCGTGGGGGAAGAGCGGATGCTGGCCATCCCGCAGTTGCTGGGGGAAGAACCGGACACGCAGGTGATCCTGCTGGACGACGCTTTCCAGCACCGGTCTGTCAAACCCGGCATGAACATCCTGATCACAGAATACAACCGGCTGTTCACCCGCGATCACGTAGTCCCCTTCGGCCGCCTCCGGGAAGGCAGAAGCGGTTATCAGCGCGCCAACTGTATCATCGTGTCCAAATGTCCGCCGGATATGAGCCTGGCGGAAAAGGCCGCGCTGGAAAAAGAAATCAACCCGCTGCCCGGCCAGCGATTGTTTTTTACTACCTTGCAATACGGCGCATTATTTGATATGACAACGCGTCAGCCCGTGAATGTTCCTGCATCGGCATCGGTATTGCTCGCCTGTGGCATTGCCCGCCCGGAACCTTTGCTGGAGAAGCTGCAGCAACAGTTTCAGCAGGTGTACCTGCTGGCGTTTCCTGATCATTATTATTATTCGGAAAAAGATATCGCAAAAATCAAAAAGGAAAGAGATGACCTGCCAGGAACCCAAAAGATGGTCATCACCACGGAGAAAGACGCCGTAAGGCTGCATCTCCTGCAAAAAGAACTGGCAGAACAAAACCTGCAAATAGCTGTTATGCCAGTGGAAATTTCGTTCCTCTTCGGAGAAGCGGAATCATTTAATAACTTTATTTTTGACTACGTGGCCCGGCAATTGCCCGCCTTTGGTCAATAAGACAACCAAACATGAGTAAGAAAAAGAAAGATAAGAAACACCCCGGCCAGAAGAAAACCTTCAGAGGTGTCGTGGAATTGACAAGGTCAGGAATGGCCTTCGTGATCGTACCGGGCCTCGCCAGAGACATCATGGTAAAACAGAAAAACCTGCATACCGCCCTGGATAAGGATGAAGTCCTGGTAGACGTGATCAAACATGCCAGAGGCGACGGCCGCCAGGAAGGCATTATCACGGATATCCTTAAACGAAATAAAACCGAATTTACCGGCACCCTGCAGGTCAGCAAAAGCTTCGGCTTCCTGATCACCGAAAAGGGCATGTTCATGCCGGATATCTATATCCCCGCCAACTCCCTGAACGGCGGTAAATCCGGCGATAAGGCCGTGGTGAAAGTCGTGGCCTGGGGGGAGAAAACCCGCAAGCCGGTGGGAGAAGTCATCGAAATACTCGACGCCAGCGATACCAACGATCTGGCCATGAAGGAGATCCTCATCGAAGCCGGCTTCCCGCTTAGCTTCCCCGCAGAGGTGATGACCGAGCTGGCCGCTATGAAAGAGGAAATAACGGAAACGGAA
Organism: Chitinophaga eiseniae; assembly: GCF_900167135.1. Lineage (GTDB taxonomy): Bacteria > Bacteroidota > Bacteroidia > Chitinophagales > Chitinophagaceae > Chitinophaga > Chitinophaga eiseniae. The sequence goes on from NZ_FUWZ01000007.1 coordinate 159,611, forward strand.
GTACGGAAACGTAAAGACTGCCGTAACATCCTTACCTTCACCATAGACCCCGTCGACGCCAAAGACTTTGACGATGCCATCTCCATCCGGCCGCTGAAAAACGGCCTCTATGAGATCGGCGTACACATCGCTGATGTGAGCCACTACGTGGTGCCGGGCACCGAACTGGACAAGGAAGCTGACAGGCGCGCCACCTCCGTGTACCTGCCCGACCGCGTACTGCCCATGCTCCCGGAGAAAATCTCCAACGAACTGTGCTCCCTGCGCCCGCATGAAGATAAACTGACCTTCTCCGCCATCTTCCAGATGAACGAGAAAGGGGAGGTGAAACACCACTGGATCGGACGGACCATCATCCACTCCAATCACCGTTTCACCTATGAAGACGCCCAGGAGGTGATCGAGACCAAAGAAGGACCTTACCAGCAGGAAATCCTCCTGCTCAATAAAATCGCCCAGACGCTGCGCCAGGAAAGGTTTGCGCATGGCGCTATTAACTTCTCCTCCCAGGAGGTCCGCTTCAGGCTGGATGAAAAAGGCAAGCCTATCGGCATTGTGATCAAGGAAAGCAAGGAAGCGCACCAGCTGATTGAAGAGTTTATGCTGCTGGCCAACAGGACGGTGGCCACCTATGTGTCCAAGATAAAAGTCAACAAACAGTCCGTGCCTTTCCCTTACCGGGTACACGATACGCCGGACCCTGATAAACTCAAAGTGTTCGCGGCTTTTGCCGGTAAATTCGGCTATAAGTTCGATGTCAGCAACCCGGAAAGCATCGCCCGTTCGTTTAACAGGATGTTGCAACTGGTACAGGGCAAGCCTGAACAGCATGTGCTGGAAACGCTGGGCATCCGTACCATGGCCAAAGCCATCTATACCATAGAAAACGTAGGCCACTACGGCCTCGGCTTTGAAGACTACTGCCACTTTACCTCCCCGATCCGCCGTTACCCGGACGTACTCGTACATCGTGTAGTCGCCGAATGCCTGGCCGGTGATATCCATCCGGACAAGCAGATGGAGAAGAAGTGCAAGCACGATTCCGAAATGGAACGTAAAGCCATGGAAGCGGAAAGAGCGGCCAACAAATACAAGCAGGTAGAATACATGCAGCAGTATATCGGTCACACTTTCGATGGTGTGATCAGCGGCGTGGCGCATTTTGGGTTCTGGGTGGAAACCGTGGATACCAAATGCGAAGGCCTGGTAAGCATCCACAACCTCAACCGTAAGGAAGAGTTTGTGTTCAACGAAGCGGAATATGCACTGGTAGGACAGGCCAGCGGCCGCCGTTTCCGTATCGGTGAGAAGGTAAGCATCCGTGTGGTGGCAGCCAACCTCGCCAAACGGCAGCTGGATTATGAGCTGGACAGCGAACTGGCTACCGAGGCCGGCCGCGAATTCAGGCCGGAACGGCGCGACGAGCGCAGGGAAGGCCACCGCGACCGCAAAAAGAAAAAACAAAAACACGGCCAGCAGCCATGGCAGCCACGGGAAAAACAACCGTTCAAACCCCAGCCTGCCGCCGCAGCTCCGGTCGTTTCCCTTGAAATACCGCCGGAGCCGGTGGTGGACCAGGTAATCCCGGAAACACATGTGGTCGATGTCACCCCACCGCCGTCAACTTCCGTAACTTCCGCTTCACCAGCGACAACAGAAGCGCCTGTGAAGAAAAAGAAAACAGCGAAAAAAGAGACAGCTGAAAAGGCCGCTCCGGCTGCTGCAACGCCAGTGCCGGCACCAGTGGCCGCTGCTCCGGAAACAGCTCCTGCGTCTCCCGAAAAAATAAAAACAAACAAGGGTAAAAAAGCGCCCGTACAGCCCGCAGCACAAACTGCGCCGGCAGCCGAAAAAGCGGGAAAGAAAACAACCCCTGCAACATCCGTTGCCGTTAAGCCTGCTGCTAAAGCTGCCACTAAAAAGCCTGCTGCCAAAGCAGCACCGGCTGAAAAGAAAAAAGCTGTCAAAACAGTGGCGCCGAAAGCCGCCGCTAAAAAAGCAGTGAAAACGGCAACTGCCAAAGCCACCGCTAAAAAGGCTGCGGTATCTAAAGCGCCGGCAGCCAAAAAAGCGGTTGCTCCTAAAGCTGCAGCTAAAAAGGCTGCAGTGCCAGCCAAAAAAGCGGCGGCTAAAAAAGCTGCAGTAGCCCCCGCAAAGAAAGCTGCCGTGAAAGCGCCTGCTAAAAAAGCAGCGGTCAAAGCACCGGCTAAAAAAGCCGCAGTAGCCAAAGCCCCTGCAAAGAAGGCCGCTACCAGCGCTAAAGCACCGGCGAAAAAGGCAACGCCGAAAAAAGCCGCCGCCGCTAAAAAGAAAACAAAGAAATAAATAATAAAATCACGGTCTATTTGACATGCATTCATTTAAAGAGTTAATAGCGCAGTTCAGCCAGCAGTTTGATCAATGGCATTTTCCGGAAGAACCCAAACGTTTGTACAATGCAGCGTCCCATATCCTGCAGATCGGTGGAAAACGTATCCGCCCTGTGCTGTGCCTGATGGGCAACGAACTGTTTGACGAGCTGCATCAGGATGCCTTTCAGGTAGGCAATGCGGTAGAATTGTTCCATAACTTTACACTCATCCATGACGATATCATGGATAAAGCGCCCATCCGGCGCGGACACCAGACAGTACATACTATTTACGGCGATCCGGCCGCCATCCTGGCCGGCGACGTGATGCTGATCAACGTATACGAGATGCTCAACAAAGTACAGTCTAAATACAAGCAGCGCATTATCACGGTGTTTAATAAGGCGGCTATCGAAGTATGCGAAGGGCAGCAGATAGACATGGACTTTGAGCAGATGGAGCCTGAGCAGGTGCAGTATGACGACTATGTGCGGATGATCGGCCTGAAGACTTCCGTATTGCTGGCAGCCAGCCTGCAGCTGGGCGCTATCATCGGTGGCGGCAGCGAAGGTAACCAGGAACATATGTACGCTTTCGGGAAAAATATCGGTATCGCTTTCCAGATACAGGACGATTTCCTGGATGCTTTCGGAGACCCGGACAAATTCGGCAAACAACAGGGTGGCGACATCCTGGTCAACAAAAAGACATTCCTCCTGCTGAAAGCTTTTGAGCTTTGCAATGCAGCGCAGAAAGCAGAACTGAAAAAACTGATGGACACCCATCCGGACGATAAGGTGGCCAGGGTGCTCGATCTGTTCCGCAGCTGTAAAGTAGATGCATGGGCGGAAAAAGAAAAAGAACGTTTTCAGCAACAGGCTTTTGCACACCTCGAAGACATCGCGGTGCTGTCTGCCCGTAAAAAACCGCTGATGGAGCTGGCGGACTTCCTGTTAAACCGCCAGCAATAATTTTTGTATCCAAAATCGCATTATATTCGCGTCTTTCTCAGGACCGGAGGGAGAAAAAATGAGTAGATGATTATTTTTTAATATAATAATCCTATATTCATTTTCCCGGCCACCGGTCCTGGGCAAGATTTTTTTATTAAAAGACTACCTTAAAACGTAATTCCGTCGCCAATGTCTAACTCGCTGTTTAGAAAGAAGTCCCTATCCACTATTATGAAAGATGCCAATGAAGGAATGACTGACGGCCTTGAAACAGGAGTGGGCATGCATAAAGTGCTGAAGGTGAAAGACCTGACAGCGATGGGGATTGCAGCAGTTATTGGCGCAGGTATCTTTTCCACGATTGGTGAGGCCTCTTTTCACGGCGGTCCGGGCGTGTCCCTGCTGTTTGTCATCACCGCTATTACCTGCGGTTTTTCGGCCCTTTGTTATGCAGAATTTGCTTCCCGCGTGCCGGTATCCGGTAGCGCTTATACGTATTCCTATGTGACTTTCGGTGAACTCGCAGCCTGGGTAATCGGCTGGGCGCTGATCCTGGAGTATGCCATCGGTAACATCGCCGTGGCTATTTCGTGGAGCGGGTATTTCAATAACCTGTTGAGCGGACTTGGCATTTCACTGCCGGACTGGCTTTCGAGTAATTACGACAGCGCTTCGCAGGCTACCGTAGCAGCGGCGCCGCATATTTTTGGTATCCCTTTTATCGTGAACCTGCCCGCTTTCATTATTGTGGTGCTGATCACTTACCTGGCCTATGTGGGTATCCGGGAAAGTAAACGCAGCGCCAACTTCATGGTAGGACTGAAGATACTGGTGATCCTGTTTGTAATTGCCCTGGGCTTCTTTTACGTGAACCCGTCCAACTGGAATCCGTTCATGCCGAATGGTTTCTCCGGTGTGTTAAAAGGCGTGTCTGCCGTGTTTTTCGCCTATATCGGTTTTGATGCGGTGAGTACCACGGCGGAGGAATGTGCCAATCCGCAGCGCGACCTGCCGAAGGGCATGATTTATTCACTTATCATCTGTACCGTGCTGTATGTGCTGATTTCGTTCGTGCTGACCGGTATGGTGCCTTTTTACAAGCTGAAAGTAGACGACCCGCTGGCCTTTGTGTTCAACGAAGTGAACCTGCCGGGGATCAGTTATATCATTTCTGTGAGCGCCGTGGTAGCCACTACCAGCGTGCTGCTGGTATTCCAGATCGGCCAGCCCCGTATCTGGATGAGCATGAGCCGCGACGGCCTGCTGCCTAAAAAATTTGCCAAAATCCATCCCCGGTTCAAAACGCCTTCCTTTGCCACCATCATTACGGGTATTATTGTAGGCGTACCGGCATTGTTCCTGAACCTGACCATCGTAACGGACCTCACCAGCATCGGGACGCTGTTTGCCTTTATCCTGGTGTGTGGCGGGGTGCTGATGCTGCCACCGCAGGAAAAAACCAGTGATAAACGTTTCCGGTTGCCCTATATCAACGGGCAGTTCATTGTGCCGGCCCTGGTGATACTGCTGTTGGTACTTTTCCGTGGTGAAATTGGCCACAGGCTGTCTTTTGAAGGCGGCTGGGAGATATGGAAACACAATATTCCCTTCTTTTTCTTTGTCATCGTAACGGTGGTGATCTCCTTTTTCTCGGCGACGCGTAAACTGTCGCTGATTCCTGTACTGGGGCTGCTCAGCTGTTTTTACCTGATGACTGAGATCGCGCTGAAAAACTGGATCGTGTTCAGCATCTGGCTGGTCATTGGTCTCACTATCTATTTCCTTTACAGCTATCGCCACAGTAAGCTCCGTCAGGCCTAATCCGGGTTATTTTTCGTAACTTAATAGTGAGTTCTTTAAAATTTCATTTTATGAACACGCTACAAAGAGTTGTACGATGGGGTGATGCACATCACCCGGTATGGTTGAGCGTTGTACGGATAGCGCTGGGCCTTTTCCTGATGTCGGTAGGCGTACTGTTTGTAATGAACAGGGACGCATTGGACACCATGATCAACGAGAGCCCCGCGCTGGTCGCTGCCGCTTTCTTCATTGCACACTACATTGTATTTGTGCATATTGTAGGCGGATTGTTCATAGCCATGGGCCTGGAAACCAGGTTTGCTGCGCTGCTCAACATCCCGATTCTGCTGGGAGCGATGTTGTTCGTGCAATCACGGACAGGATTGTTCCAGGTGTATCCGGTGCTGAGCCTGTCTGCCCTGGTGCTGGTGCTGCTGATCATTTTTGCGATAACCGGCAGCGGACGCATCTCGGTAGATGAGTTTATGCGCAGGCATCCTGAAAGGAAGCGTAAGCATACCTACATCGATTTCTGAGCCAGCTGCTGAATATAGGCGTACCTGTGAGTACCACCATTTTAATGGCGCAGGAGAGCTACGGCCCCTTCCAAAATCAAATCTTCCCGCTTCTTCCTCACTTTTTCCCCGCCAAAATTCTATTTTTGTGCCCAGAAGAATGCAAATATGAAATATCAAACAGGAGACAAGATATTACTGTTGAGCTCTAAAGAAGAAGGCACGGTAGTAGACATTGTCAATGACAATATGGTGATGATAGATGTGAAAGGCACTACTTTCCCGGTATACCTTGATCAGATAGACTTTCCCTATTTCCATCGTTTTACCCAGCAGAAACTGGTGAAAGAGAAGCCCAAACAGATCCCGGGAGATGAGATCAGGGTAGACAGAAAAAAATACGAAGTATTTAAGACAGACAAAGGCATGTTCCTGTCTATACTGCCTGTATATCAATTTGACGGTTATGATGAAACGGTGAAGCTGATGAAGTTTCATCTGTTCAACGATACGCCGCATGCCATGCGCTTTTATTTTCAGATATGGCTCAACAACCAGATGGACCTGGAGATAAAGAACGAGATACAGCCATACAACCATTTTTACCTGGCTGACCTGATCTTTGAATCGCTGAATGACAATCCCCGTTTTGAGTTTACTTTTTTCCTGAAGGAGCCGCAGCCCAAGCTGGCCACTTCTGTAAAAAAGACGTGGAAGATCAAGCCCAAACAGATGTTTACCCAGCTGGAAGAGTTGCGTACCAAAGCAGAGGCCACGCTGACCTATCCGCTGTTTGACAGGTTCCCGGATAAAGAACCGGAACCGCCGGCACCGGCGGAATCGGCTAATCCAAAGAAGGCCAAACCGGTGACAGCCATTGGTTCGGGCAACTTTGCCAGCCTGCTGAGTAAAATTCAGCTGCAACCGGAAACCACGCTGGAGCCTAAACATGAGGTGGACCTGCACATTGAGGCACTGGAGAAAAACTGGAAAGGAATGAGCAATATTGCTATACTGGCGGTGCAGCTCAATGCTTTTCAGCGTTACCTGGACCTGGCCATCAGTCATCATCAGCACAGCCTGGTCGTAATTCACGGAGTAGGCAAGGGCAAACTGAAAGACGAGATTCACCAGATCCTGCGCCAAACGCCGGAGGTTGCCAATTTCGTGAACCAGTACCACGCCAAATACGGCTACGGGGCTACAGAAATTACTTTCCGGTAATAGTCCGCGGTTGAAACAGCTAATCGTTATTTGCCTGTAAAAATGTTTACAGGCAAATATTTTTATAGACAAAAATATTTATAGGTAAATAGTCTACCTTTGCGCTCCAACTACAAACCGTGCTATCGTTCCTTTGGCTTGTCTGAAGGGAAGGAAAGTCCGGACAGCATAGAGCAACACACCACCTAATGGGTGGGCTCCGGCTTGCCGGAGACAGAGAGTGCCACAGAAAATGACCGCCCGGCTTCGGCGGGGTAAGGGTGAAAATGTGGGGTAAGAGCCCACGGCGCAGGCAGGTAACTGTTTGTGGGGGTAAACCTTGTGTGCTGAAATGCCATGTATACGGACGCTTGAGGGCTGCTCGTCCGATTGTCCGAGGGTAGGCAGATACAGGGGGCGTGCGAGCGTCACCGCAGATAAATGATAGCAACCCTGGCTTGCCAGGGGACAGAATCCGGCTTACAGGTTTGTAGTTTTTTTTCTTTTTCTTTTTTCCCCATTTTGATATTACGATAAAACCTCCTATCTTCTCACCCTTATTTAATCCTGTTTTATGACTTTAAGAGACGAACGTAACTGGGGCACTTTTATTCACCTCGGCGGCATCGTGGGCTCTGCGATTTTCAGGCCTGCCGGCAATATCATTCTGGTGCTGGTATTATGGCTGATCAAACGCAATGAATCCCGTTTTGTGGATGACCAGGGCAAGGAAGCCATTAATTTCCAGATCACCATCAGTCTTGTCAGTGTGCTGATATCCATGCTGGGTGGCATTTTTAATGGCCTGTGGTCATTTGGCAACTGGGTAGCCGGCGGCAACATGTTCTACGGTGGGTGGAACTGGAGCTGGGGCGGGCTGCATGGCCTGTTATGGGTGGTAAACCTGATCTTCAGCATTATTGCTGCTGTAAAAGCCAATGAAGGGGTTTCCTACAAATACCCGCTGTCACTGAGACTGGTGAAATGATCACGCAAAGCAGCCAAGCAGCAAAGCACGCAAAGAATTATTTAAGCGAGCTAAGAAAATAAAGAAATTTATTGAGCGAATTAAGAAAACAAAGGGGCGAAGATCAAATGCTGATCTTCGCCCCTTTGTCTTCTTATTTATTTTCTTTGCGTGCTTTGCTGCTTTGCGTCTTTGCGTGACGGCTTTGCGTCTTTGCGTGACGGCTTGGCGAGACTAGTTTTTCTTTACCGGTCTCATTTTCGCTTTGTGTTGTTTTTTCTTCACGTTTTCTCCTTTGATGGTAGCTGCCAGTTTTAAGGCTTCGTAAGTATTCACGATACCGCCGTTGATGGAGAGGTCGGTGAAGTCAATTTTTTCGTCCTGGGAGCCGGGTTTGTTGACTTCTTTGCTGCCATCCGGGAGTGGGGTAGCGCTCTTTTCGAGGATGTATTTCAGCTGGCGCGCGCTCAGTTCCGGGTAATAGGAGAGTACAAGCGCAGCTACGCCGGTTACTACCGGTGCCGCCATGCTGGTGCCGCTGGCGCTGCCGTATTTGTTGCCGCCGGGGATGGTAGAATAGATCTGTACGCCTGGGGCGAAGAGATCCACGTTCTTTTTGCCATAGTTGGAGAAGCTGGCCACTTTATCGGCTGCCAGTCCGTGGCTGGAGGCGCCTACGGTGATGTAGTTGTCAGCGCGGGGGCTGCCGTCAGCGAAGTCCGGGTTCGGGTAGTTAGGCACAGAATCGTTGTTGGCGCCATCGTTACCGGCAGCATGTACCAGTAGTACGCCTTTCTTCTGTGCGTATTTAACGGCTTCATCTACCCATTCTTTGTGCGGAGAATAAGGTTTTCCGAAGCTCATATTGATGATCTGGGCGCCGTTGTCTACCGCATAGCGGATCGCGAGGGCCACGTCTTTATCTCTTTCATCGCCGTCAGGTACGGCTTTTACGGCCATGATGCGAACGTTGTCGGCCACACCGTCGATGCCCACGCCATTGTTGCGCATAGCGCCGATAATACCGCTTACGTGCGTGCCGTGGAAGCCGAATTTGCCCATCACGTCGTTGTTACCGTAGTTGGTATCGGTGATGTCGTCGTATTTATCGCCTACGATCTGTTCGCGGTTCTGATTGGGCGGCACTTCGGTAGACTCCGCTTTCCTTTTCAGTTCGCCCATATAACCTTCGAATTCCATTTTGAATTCACCGAAGGGCAGGGGTTCATCACCGGTGCTTTTCAGCAGGCGGGTCATGAAATTACGTGCCAGCAGTACGTCCTGGTTGGTAGTCTGGATACTGTCGAGCTGGGCAACGGTAAAATCGTCCTTGTTCAGGTACGTCTTCAGGATGTTTTCACATTTGCTGACGTTCTCCTGCAGTTTGGCCATGGTTTTATACTGAAGCTTGGTCTGGGAGCTGGGCTTTTCTATTTTCTGTTTCAGGTTCTGCCAGGTGGTGTATTCTTTGGAATCTTTACCCAGTGTGGAGTCCGGGTCGCCGTATTTGTTTTTGTAGCGGTAATATTCGCGGGTGGCTTCATCAGAGTCTTCTTTCAGACTGCCGCCATCTTTAGCGCCGAGGAAGTTCCAGCCGTGAATATCATCGATATAGCCATTCCCGTCGTCATCTTTGCCGTTGCCTGGAATTTCGCGCGGGTTGGTCCACAGGATGCCTTTCAGGTCTTCATGGAGGGTATCAATACCGGAGTCAATTACTGCTACGATCACCGGGGTGCTTTTTTTCCCTTTCAGGATTTCTTTGTAGGCTTTTTCGGTATTGGTGCCGTATACACTGTCGGTCTCGTAGTTCAGCAACTGCCAGTTTTTGGGCACCGGGGTTTTACTCTGGGCACTGGATTTCGTTGTAAAAGCAGCCGTCGTCAATGCAACACATGCCAGGACTGCAACCTCTCGACTAAACAATTTCATGTTCTATGATTAATAATTAAAATGTCATGATGGCAATAAAGGTATGGAAAATGACTAAGAACGAGCGGATTTTAATGATAAACGCACCATTTGGTGGTTAACTGGGAGAAAATCATATGGATAGCCATTCTTATCTGGTTTTGGGAGCTGAACAGCCCTGTTATCCACCCATCATAATACTGCTGTTATATCGCGGGGAAAACATATCTTTACGCTGGTTCCTTTCTTTTCCTCTATAACGTTCTCTTCCCCAACAGACGTGCTTTTCAGGGAGATTCCCTGTACTGTTTTTGTTTTGTATTACCTCATCCTTAAAACCGATTGTTATGTTGAAAACTGCTATTCTAGCCACCTTGCTGGCTGCCGGTACGGCGGTGTATGCTACCGGCCCTGAAAAAGTGACCACCGTTATTTTTGTGAATGCTGCGGAGGAAGAGGCCACACCATCGGCCGGCCTGAGTGAAGAGGGGCGGGACCAGACCCGGTTGTTTACCGAAGCGCTCCGGCATATTGATGTGGCGGCCATCTATACCATTTACGTGAACAAGGCTGTGCAGACGGTTGCCCCGTTGTCGGAGCTGCGGCAGCTACACCCGGTTTACTACTGGGTAACGAGGGATGAAGAGACCCGCGATTGTGTGCTGGACTGCATTGTAAAGAAAAACAAGGGTAAAACCATTGTTATTTGTGGCAATCCGGAAAATATTCCGGCTATGGCCAGAAGCCTTGGGGTGAAGGCAAAATCGATCAGAACGCTTTATGATAAAGGATCTGGTCAGTTTTTGATTGTCGAGGTCCACGGAAATAATAATGCCGTAGCACAAAAGTTGAATATGAATATTCAAAAAAAAGTCTAATATTTATAGTCGGAAGAATATTTGATGGCTTCCCGCTATCGGATATTTTTCTCATAAGCATGGTTTCCGTTTAACGAAAAGCGGGGTTCTCTAACCTCGCTACTATTTTTAAAACTTTGAAACCGGAAACTGTAAACGTCGATGTATGTAGAGGAAGGACCTGTAAGACAGGCTGTATTTTATCAACCGCTTTTAAAATCTGATCAGGGAGGAGCACATCCTGACATGAAACTTAAAAGCTCCGGGGCACTGCCTCGGAGCTGGAAAAGGCGAAGGATTAACCACCAATTTGCAAGTAAACAAACTTATGATAGCTGAGGCGCCGTAACAGGCGTCTCTTTTGTTTTCCGGGCCGGAGGCGCTAACCCGGGACCATAGTGGCGTATCCCGGGGCTGGCGGTCTATCCCGGGGTTGAACCCCGGAAATACACAAACAAAAAGGGCGTATCCAGCTGTGGATACGCCCTTTTTGTTATTGGTGGCTGCCGTTTACAGGTCAAATTTAATGCCCTGTGCCAGCGGCAGTTTGTCGGAGTAGTTGATGGTATTGGTCTGGCGGCGCATGTATGCTTTCCAGGAATCGGAGCCGCTTTCCCTGCCGCCACCGGTTTCTTTTTCACCGCCGAAGGCGCCGCCTATTTCTGCACCGGAGGTACCGATGTTGACATTGGCGATGCCGCAGTCTGAACCGGCGGCAGACAGGAACTGTTCTGCTTCGCGGAGGTTCAGCGTCATGATGGCAGAGGAGAGGCCCTGGGGCACGTCGTTCTGCATGGCGATGGCTTCGGTGAGGGTTTGGTATTTCATCACGTAGAGGATGGGGGCGAAGGTTTCGTGCTGTACGATGGCGTAGGTGTTTTCTACGGCAGCGATACAGGGTTTCACGTAGCAACCTGATTCGTATCCTGCGCCTTCGAGCACGCCGCCTTCCACGAGGAAGGAGCCGCCCTGTTCTTTCACCTGTGCGATGGTGTTCAGGTAGGCGTTGACAGCGTCTTTATCGATCAGCGGTCCTACGTGGTTCTTCTCATCCAGCGGATTACCGATGCGGAGCTGTGCATAGGCTTTTACCAGTTTAGCGGTAAAGGCGTCATACACGCTTTCGTGGATGATCAGGCGGCGGGTGGAGGTGCAGCGTTGGCCGGCGGTACCTACCGCGCCAAACACGGCGCCGATGAGGGTCATGTCGAGGTCGGCATCTTTGGATACGATAATGGCGTTATTACCGCCCAGTTCCAGCAGAGAGCGGCCCAGACGTGCTCCTACAGCGGCGCCTACGCTTTTGCCCATGCGGGTGGAACCGGTAGCGGATACCAGCGGAACACGATGGTCGTTAGCCATCCATTCGCCTGTTTCGCGGCCGCCGGTCACCAGGCAGCAAACGCCTTCCGGTACATTGTTGGCTGCGAATACGGTCTCGACTATACGTTGGCACGCCAGGGCGGTCACGGGTGTTTTTTCGGAAGGCTTCCAGATACACACGTTACCGCAAACCCATGCCAGCATGGAATTCCAGCTCCATACAGCCACGGGGAAGTTAAAGGCGGAAATAATAGCGGTAATGCCCAGCGGATGCCATTGTTCATACATGCGGTGGCCGGGGCGTTCTGAGTGCATGCTCAGGCCATAGAGCTGGCGGGAGAGGCCCACTGCGAAATCGCAGATATCGATCATCTCCTGTACTTCTCCATAACCTTCCTGCAGGCTTTTGCCCATTTCATAGGAAACGAGGCGGCCCAGCTGTTCTTTATGGGCGCGCAGTGCTTCGCCGATCTGGCGCACGATGTCTCCTCTTCTGGGAGCAGGCCACTGGCGCCACTCTTTGAAGGCTTCCTGTGCTACGGCGATCACTGCGTCATAGTTACTACGGTCAGCACTCCTGACGGTGGCAATCGTCTTATTGTCTACCGGTGATACGGACACAATGTCTTCTCCGCCGGCTTCCAGCCAGTGTTTACCGGTACTGACGCCGCTCTGCCGCGCGCTGATGCCAAAAGCTTTTAAAATATCATCTGCCATGGTGGATATATTGATCAACTAAAATTAGGAACTTTTTTTCGTTTGGGTGGAGTACGTGCTTTCGAAGATCTTGTCGGCATTACCTGCTTCGAAGCCTTCCCGGCGGTGCTCGCGACGGATTTCTGCGGCCGGAAGCCCTGCAAACGGCGGCAGTACTTTCCTTTCTGCAAATTCCACATAGGAGCCGGCGATTTTAATGGTGTCGCCACCGGCGAAAGATGCCGGTATCATGCCCGCCACGGTGGCGCTTTGCAGCAGGTTGCCGTCCGGGCTGGTTTTGATTTTGCCGCCGGCGTCGTTGAGGATAAAACCGTTTTGCTCGAGGAACTGGTTGAACTCCGCGATGGTATTGTATCCTGCTGGCAGGTTGTGCACGCTCACCGTAAAATGGTTCAGGTAATAGCGGTTGTAAATCACCCAGGCAGCGTATTCGCTTTCAGCGGCCAGTGCCTGGAAATCAGCCAGGGTCGGCGTACGCCAGAGTCCACTGTGCAGGAAGGTGTCTACGGCCTTGCTGTCGTCCAGGTCGAGGAGGTTTACCGGGTCTGCCTTTACTTCATCGGTGTAACTGGTGATGATGTCCTGTGCCTGCCGGCTCAGGTCTTTCACCCGCAGCTCACTGATAAAGATGCGCGGATATTTCGGCAATGGCGGAGCATACCACCATGCGTCCAGCTTCTTGGACGCGAAATAGTAATGGTCCATTTTCGTATAGCCGTAGTGGAGAAAGATCTTCTCCAATGACTGTACGCCGAGTTGCGGCACACCCATGGTACGGAAGGCGATATGGTCGTTTTCGATATCTTCCGCTTTCCCGATTAATCCTTTACGGACCATCGCAGCGATGACTGCTGATACGTCCGGGACCCGCTCCTGGTAACGGCTCATCAGGCCGTTTAATACTTCTTGTAACATGGCTTTTGTTTGAGCTTCCTGCGGCCAGCCTGTGGCTGACTGCTAATTATAATACTGAGCAAACCTGTTGCTGATCAGATCTTTGAAAATTACGTCTTCCTGTTTAACAAATCCATTGCCGGGCAGCAGGCCTTTAGCGTGGAGGTCTATCACGGCGCAGGCTGCACCGGCGGTGGTCAGCTGGATGGCTGTGAAATCTTTGCCGCCTACTTCCTGGTTGTAGATCTTACGGGAGTAGGAGCGTTGTACCGATCGGCCGTTGACCGTACCGGACACGGATACAAATACGAGTACCACGTCCTGCGGAGTGAAAGGTATGCTATCTTCCATAATTTCCTTCAGCATGTCGCGCTTTTTATTGAGTTTCAGCTCATTGAGCAATATTTTCATGAGCTGGCAGTGGCCCGGGTACCGCACCGTTTTGTAGTCGAGGTTGTATACTTTGCCATCCAGTATTTCCGCGAGGGCAGAGAGGCCGCCGGAAGTGTTGAATGCTTCGTATTCGATGCCGTCGAGCGCAAAACGTTCGTAGCCTTCAAGCGGCATTACTTCCTTTCGTTCGCCTTCATAGATGGCGTCGCAGGGGTTGCAGTATTCGTTGATCAGGCCATCGGTGCTCCAGGTAAGGTTATACATGAGACTGTTGGTCGGGAATTGTGGCAGGGCGCCTACGCGCAGCTTTACAGAATCCAGCGTATCAAACTGTTTGGCGATATCATAAGCGGCGATGCTGATGAAACCCGGCGCCAGCCCGCATTGCGGCATAAAGCTCACTTCCGCGTTCTGTGCAATTTCACGGATAGCGTTGGTAGTGGCCACATCTTCCGTCAGGTCGAAGTAGTGCGTTTTCGCTTTGGCAGCAGCTGCAGCGATTTTTACGTTCAAAAAGAAAGGGCAGGCGCTCAGCACCATGTCCTGCGCCTCGAGGGCGTTCTCCAGGGCTGCGGCGTCGTTAACGTCCAGCTTCGCCTTGCGGATGTTGCCGTCAGTGCATTTGTCCAGCAATGCCTGGTTGGCGTCGGCCAGTGTTACCTGGTAATCGCCTGACTGTTGTAACAGGAATGCTGCTGTTTCGCCGATCTTGCCGGCGCCGATGATCATTACACGTTTCATAATCTATTGGAATTATTAATTGTACGCAGATACTGGCTGAAACGTAAGCACAGTATGCCCGCTCTTATACAAGAGGACAGCACCTGGTAAAATTTACCAAGTTTGCAGGGCATAATTCGGCATTATATAAAATAATTACCGGTGCGGCCGTTACAGCACAACAGGAACTCCCGGCAGGGAGATGCCTAAAAAAATATGTTCAGGGAAAAAATATTACCTGCCTTTCCAACTCATGGCACATGGGAGCAGGTGCTCCGCAGATAGGAGAGAAGAGAGAGTTGTATGTTTAACAGGTAATTCATTGACGATAATGAAGGAGCTAATTTAGGGAAAATTTTCTTTCCCGCAAAAAGGTTTCCCGCAAAAAGGGTTCTCGCAAAGGCGCAGAGGAGCAAAGAGCGCAAAGAATAAAATATAAGCGAGCAGAGAAAGCAAAGGAGCGGAGATCAATTCGAATTGATCTTCGCTCCTTTGCTTTCTTATTTAAACTTAAAAAATCTTTGCGTTCTTTGCTCCTCTGCGCCTTTGCGAGAACCCCTCTGCGAGCGCTAATATTGTTCGTTGTCGTTCGGAAAATCTTTTGTTTTTACATCTTTGATGTAGGCCTGCGTAGCGCCATAGATCTCGGTATAGAGATCGAGGTAGCGGCGGAGGAAACGGGGCTTGAATTCTTTGTTGATGCCCAGCATATCGTGCATGACCAGCACCTGGCCGTCTACATATTTACCGGCGCCGATGCCGATAATCGGAATGTGTACCGCTTCAGCCACTTCCTTGGCGAGGGTAGCGGGGATCTTTTCCAGTACGATAGCAAAGCAACCGGCTTCCTGCAGGAGTTTGGCGTCGGCAATGAGTTTCTTCGCTTCAGCTTCTTCGGTGGCACGCACGGCGTAGGTACCGAATTTATAGATGGACTGTGGGGTGAGGCCGAGGTGGCCCATCACCGGCACGCCGGCGGAAATAATTCTTTTTACGGACTCGATGATCTCTTCGCCGCCTTCTATTTTGATGCCATGAGCGCCGGTTTCCTTCATGATGCGGATAGCGGAGCTAAGGGCTTCCTTGGAGTTGCCCTGGTAGGAGCCAAAAGGCAGGTCTACCACTACAAAGCAGCGTTTGATGGCGCGTATCACGGAAGAGGCGTGATAGATCATCTGATCGAGCGTAATAGGCAGCGTTGTTTCATGGCCAGCCATAACGTTGGAGGCGGAGTCGCCTACCAGTATGATGTCTATTCCGGCATCGTCAAATATTTTGGCCATGGAGAAATCATAGGCTGTGAGCATGGAGATCTTCTCTCCGTCTACTTTCATCTTCTGTAAAACATGCGTGGTGATACGCTTTGCTTCCTTATGCACAGACATAGCAGTGTTGTTTTATACCAAAAATTCCTCAAAGGTTATGATATAAAAAGAAAAAAGGAAAATTATTTTATGTGTGGTCACTGAAAACCGTTCGCCGGAATGGCGATCTCCCGGTAGAGGGCCTGTATCAGCCCGTCGGCCAGCCCGATCTTCGGGACATAGATCTCTTCGGAGCCAGCCCAGCGCATCACGTTGATGTATATCTGAAGCGCCGGCACAATCACGTCGGCACGGTCTTCCCGCAGGTTATACAGGTGGATACGTTCCTCTACGGAGAAAGCGCTGAATTCTTTGTAATAGTCTTTCAGGGTGTCGAGCGAAAGTGGTTTGCCCTCTTTGCGTTTGGAGAGTGAGAATATTTTATTGATGTTACCGCCGGACCCGATAGCAGTCACTGCCCCGATGGTCCTGAGCTGTTGTTTGAGGAAGTCTTTCAGCTGTTGCCAGGCGCTGTCCGGTACCTGCTGGTGTAACAGGCGGATGGTGCCGATATTAAATGATTCCTTGAAAACGAGGCGGGTACCGCTGAAGAGCGTGAGCTCGGTGCTGCCCCCACCTACATCGATGTAGAGGTACGATTTTGTTTTATCGAGATGTTCGGCGATATGGTTCTCGTAAATATAAGAGGCCTCTTCCTGCCCGGAGATGATCTGGATGTCAATACCGGTCTGCGTTCTCACCTCCTGCAGAATCACGGCGCCGTTGGCGGCATCGCGCATGGCGGAGGTCGCGCATGCTTTCAGGTATTTTACTTCGTAAACATCGAGCAACAGCTTGTAGGCTTTGATGGTGTCTATCAGGTGAGACGTCCTTTTTTCTGAAATGGAGCCATGGTCGAAGACATCGAAACCGAGCCGCAGTGGTACTCTTACCAGGTTCACTTTGGTAAAATCCATCGTTCCCGCACTGTTGGGCGATGCTTCGGAGATCAGCAACCGGGCGGCATTGGAACCAATATCAATCGCAGCTAACTTCATTAATTATACCTCTGTTTTAAGACACAAAAATAACACTTCATTTGGCTATTTGAATATTTGGTTATTTAATTATTTAAAGGACCATGCTGTGGTACAGCTCTTTAATAATTAAATAATTAAATAACCAAATAACTAAATTTTATTTGTACTGCTTGTCGTGCAGGTATTTATAGATTTCTATCTGGGTGCGGATTTTTTTATCGCCTTCTTTTTTATACTGATTGGTTTGGCCGTTGTCGAGTATACGGGCTTTTACATTGCCGCTGAGCTGGATGTCCATGATGTCCGCCAGTTCTTTACGTATATCCGGGTCCGTTATAGGCACTGCTGCTTCCACGCGGTGATCGAGATTGCGCACCATCCAGTCACAGGAGGCGATGTATACTTTCTCGCTGCCGCCGTGATGGAAGATAAACACGCGGGCGTGTTCAAGATATTCATCGACGATGCTGACGGCGGTCATATCTTTTTTCCATTTTTTACTTTCTGTATAGGCGCAGCAGATGCCCCGTATCACCATCTTGATGTCTACGCCGGCTTTGGCTGCTTCGTAGAGTTTGCCGATGAGGATGGAATCGGAGAGAGAGTTCATCTTCAGGACGATGCCGGCTTTCTTTTTGTTTTTGGCGTTCTTGATCTCCCGGTCGATCAGGCGCAGGTAGGTGTCGCGCATATTCAGCGGACTTACCGGCAGTGTTTTACAGCCTTCCAGGATTTTGATATCGAGACGGGGGCTCTCCAGGTAGGAGAATACCCGGTTAATGTCTGCGATCACGGAGCGGTTGGCCGTCAGCAGGCAATGGTCGCCATATACCTGTGCGGTCCTTTCGTTGAGGTTGCCGGTGCTGACGAAGCCGCACTGTACCGTTTTGGTGCCGATCCGTTTTTTGATCACGCATAGTTTGGCGTGTACTTTCATGTCCGGAATGCCGAGGAATACTTTTACACCTTCATCTTCCAGGCGTGTTTTCCAGTCGAGGTTGGCCGCTTCGTCGAAGCGGGCGCGCAGTTCCAGTACCACGGTCACATGTTTTCCGTTGCGGGCGGCGTTCACCAGGGCGTTCACGATTTTGGAATTACGGGCAAGCCTGTACGCAGTGATCTTGATGGAAGACACATTCGGATCGATGGCCGCTTCCCGTAGCAGGTCGATAATAGTATCGAAGGAGTGGTAGGGGAAGTGCAGCATCACATCCTGCCGCTGTATGACGTGCATCACGCTGGGAGCATCGGCAAACAGCGGGTGGATAAAGGTTTTGCGGTGCGTATGCGGCGGGAAGATAGATTCCGGGAAATCCATAAAGTCCTTGAAATTATGGATACGGGCGCCGGGAATGAGGTTGTCTTTACCGGACAGGCCCATTCTGCGGATCAGGTATTCGAGCAGCAGGGGATCGATGTCCTTGTCGTATACGAAACGTACGGGTTTGCCTTTGCGGCGGTCTTTCAGGCCTTTTTCGATCTGGTGGATCAGGCTGTCTGATATATCGTTGTCGATGTCCAGTTCCGCATCGCGGGTGACCTTGATGATATGGGAAGAGAACTTATCGTAACCGAAGTAGGAGAAGATGTGCGGAAGACAGAAGCGGATCAGGTCTTCCAGCAGGATGATATCATGTTCGCCCTGTTTGGAGGGGAGAATGATAAAGCGGGGCAGCACGTTGGAAGGTATTTCTATCAGTGCAAATTTCTGTCTGACGGAGTTGTCCTGCCGGGCCAGTACTACGCCCAGGTAGATAGACTTGTCCCGCAGGATGGGAAACTGCTGGATGCTTTCAATCATCAGCGGGATGATATTGGTGCGCACCTGTTCATTGAAGTAGTTGAGCACAAATTTCTGTTGTTCCCGGTTGAGATGTTTTTCTGTCCGCAGGAAAATATGCATCGTTTCCAGTTCATTGGCGATGTCTTTCCAGATGCGGTCAAACTCCCGTTGCTGGTCTATTACGATAGCCTGGATATCGTCCAGTATTTTGCCCGGGTTTTCTTCCAGGTGCATTTTATGGACTTTGTTGATAGACATCATGCGTTTGAGCGTGGCTACCCTGACGCGGAAAAATTCGTCGAGGTTATTGGAGAAGATGCCCAGGAAGCGGATACGTTCTCTCAGGGGAACGCTGGTATCTGCTGCTTCCTGCAGTACTCTTGCATTGAAGGCGAGCCAGCTGATATCCCGGGGAATCAGTTTTTTGGCGGGGAGCGCCGTTGTTTTGGGGGCCGGGGTCTTTTTAGCAGGTGCTTTTTTGGCCGTAGTTTTTTTGGCGGTATTTTTTTTTGATACTATAGTTGGTGTCATAATTTCCAGATTCTCCGTATGTGGCATCGTCATACAAACAAGTTTACATTCAAAAAATTCACGTTGTTTAATCCACGATAATACAGCTTTCGCGGATCTGATGCCATTAAATTAAAGTTAAGAAAAAGCCGGCAATCCGGCGCGCGGCGGGGCAAAAGTTAATCTTCCGCGGGCAAGGTGGCATCAGGCGATAGCCCGGGGCTTCAGCTCCGGGAGCCGGGCAATGGGATAACGCCCATGCTTACACGCACAGGTGTTAAAGTATTGCTAAAAGTGCGGATCAGGACCGGGCCGGTGCGGCGGATTGTTTTTTGTTGAGGATAGGCAGGGCCACGAGGCTGAGGAATCCCACCAGTACCACGAGCAGTGTTTGTACCACCCATATGATCCAGCCGAAGGCGTAACCGATCACGTAGGCGATGCCATAAAGCTCAAGGGCTTTCTGTACCAGTGCCTGGTAGGCGCCGATGCCGCCGGGGGTGACGATCATGCCGATGCTGCCGATCATGAGTACGGCGAGGGCGGCGCTGATGCCCAGATGGGATGTTTCCTGCAGGCAGTAGAAGCCGATGTATACCTGTGAGAGGTAGCAGCCCCATATCAGGACGCTCTGGAGGATAAACGACCATTTATTCTCCATTTTACCGATGGATAAGATGCCTTCCATTACGCCTTTGGCCAGCGCCTTGATGGTGATGGCCGCTTTGGAGCGGGCAAACCGGCGCAGGAGCCAGAGCAGGGCGAGGATGGCCACTATCAGTGCGGCTGTCAGCAGCAGCAGCTGTGTGCCGTTGGCGTTGGCAATCTTGCGGGCGATGGGCAGGTAAATGTCATGATGAACGTAGGCGCCCAGTACATCGATCTGTGTGAGGATGGTGACGGCGATGAGCAGCAGCAGGCACAGCATGTCCACAGCTCTTTCCGCGATCATGGTGCCCACGAGTTTGTCGGCCGGTATTTTTTCGTATTGTGCGAGGATGCCGCAGCGGGTTACTTCTCCGAGCCGGGGAACGGCCAGGTTGGCGAGGTATCCGACCATTACGGCAAAGAAAGTGTTAAGGGTGGAGGGTTGGTGCCCCAGTGGTTTCATGAGCAGCTTCCAGCGGGTGGCGCGCAGCCAGTGGCTGACGAGGCCCATGATGACGGCTGGGATGGCCAGCCAGTAATTGGCCTTTCGCAGGGCAGCGCTGATCTGGTCCCATTGTTCCGGAGTGAGGTCTTTGGTGACCAGCCATATCAGGAGCACCCCGATGCCAAAAAAGCATATAAACTTAATGACGTTCTTAAGCGTTTTGGGCATCATCCAAAGTGGTTTTAGGGTGTTAGCGATATGTTGAGGCGAAGGGTTTACAATTTGTTCCCTTCTTTCGGGAAGATGGCAATAGGCGTATATTTCTTCGCTTCTTCAAAGTCCATGGTGGCATAGGAAATAATAATCACGACATCGCCGGGAGCTACGAGACGGGCGGCGGGGCCATTCATGCAGATTACGCCGGAGCCTCTTTTGCCTTTGATCACATACGTTTCCAGTCTCTCACCGTTGTTAACGTTCAGGACCTGTACTTTTTCGTATTCGATCAGGCCGGCGGCATCCATCAGGTCTTCATCTATTGTAATGCTTCCAACATACTGCAGGTTCGCTTCTGTGACAACCGCGCGGTGGATCTTACACTTTAATATTTCTATTTGCATGATTATTCTGAACTATAATTGCTAAATCAGCAGTCCGCAAAGCTAGGAAAAAAAAGTATTCCGGCAAAGAGGGGGGCACGCAAAGGCGCCAAGCAGCAAAGAGCGCAAAGATTTTTAAGATCTAAATAAGAAAGCAAAGGAGGGGAGATTAAAACAGCATCTCCCCTCCTTTGCTTTCTTTGTTTTCTTGTTAATTTCTTAGCGTCTTTGCTGCTTAGCGCCTTTGCGTGACTAAAGCGCGCCCTGCAGGACCATATTGTCTATCAGGCGGACATCGTCTATCCAGGCGGCTAGGGCGGCGATGACAGTATGGTCGCCTGGTGGCTCGTCCATATGGCTGAGGTGACCGTCTTTGAGCAGGAGGATGTCTACATATTCCGGTTCGAAGCCTTGTTTTTTCAGTTCATCGAAGGCTTCGCGGGCGGCTTCGAGGAGAAAGAGGCCTTTGCCGAATTCGTCGCGCAGTTTGGTCAGCGCCTGGTAGATGGCGGCGGCTTTTTTGCGTGCGGCGGGGGAGAGGCGTTCATTGCGGCTGCTCATGGCAAGGCCGGAAGGTTCGCGTAAGGTAGGACAAACCACCAATTCTACGGTTGAGTTGGTGAGCTGTAACAGTTTACGTATTATTAAACATTGTTGCAGATCTTTTTGTCCCATAAAAAGCTTGTGAGGCTGCACAATATCCAGTAATTTGTGTACGATACGACCTACCCCCTGGAAGTGGCCGGGACGGAATTTGCCTTCGAGAATGGTTTCCAGGTCGCCGAAGTCATAGTGTTCACCACCTGCCAATCCTTCCGGGTACATTTCCTCAACAGATGGCAGAAAAAGTATATCTGTAGATGCATTACTTAACTTCTTAATATCCTCTTCTATTGTTACGGGATATTTTTCAAAATCTTTCGGATCATTGAACTGTGTCGGGTTGACAAAAATGCTGCAGATGACCACGTCGTTTTCATTTTTGGCCGCCTGAATAAGTGACAGGTGTCCGTTATGGAGGGCTCCCATAGTAGGCACAAAACCAATGCTTTTGTTGCTTTTTCTTACCAGGTCCAGGTGCTTCTTCAGGTCATTGCTGCGCTTAAATAGATACATAAAACATTGCTTAAAAGGATGTTAAAACTGACAGATTGGCCAATATTCCGTAAAAAATCCGTAATTTTGCAAGCCAAATTAAAAATTACTGCATTAATAATCAGCGTTAAATGTCCACAAAGAAAAGAATTCTTTTTATTGCCCAAGAGATGTCGCCATACCTGGAACTGAGTGATTATGCGGCGATGGTCAATAAAATGGCAATTAAGTCCAATGAGGCTGGCCTGGAAGTGAGAGTGATCATGCCAAGATTTGGAATTATTAATGAGAGAAGACACCGCTTGCATGAGGTGGTCAGATTGTCTGGAATCAACATTGTGATAGACGGGGATGATTACCCGCTTATCATCAAGGTGGCCTCCCTGCCGAATGCCCGTTTGCAGGTGTATTTCCTGGATAACGAGGATTATTTCAAGCGGAAAACCGTATTTGCTGACGAAAACGAGGAGTTTTTCGATGACAATGCGGCCAGGGCTGTATTCTTCTGTAAAGGAGCCCTGGAAACCGTGAAGAAGTTCGGATGGCCTCCGGACATTATTCATTGCAGCGGATGGATGACTTCCCTGATTCCCATGTACCTGAAAACAGCGTACAAGAAGGAACCGGTATTCGCCCATTCCAAAATTGTTTATTCTTTGTCCCCCAATAGCTTCAAGGAAAAGCTGGGCGCTTCCTTTATCAAGAAGGCGACGATCAGCAACCAGATCAAGGAAAAAGATCTGGAGCTCTTTAAAGAGGGCACCAACAGCGCGTTGAACAAAGGGGCCGGCAAGTATGCCGACGCAGTGATACTGGCCGGAGAGAAGGTGGAGAAAAAAGTAGTGGATGAACTGAAGGCTGAAAAAGGCAAAATCATCGTACCCTATAAAAAAGACAATGATGATCTTGCTGATTACCTGGCGCTTTACAATCAATTGCTGGGTAAATAATCTCTTGGTAAATCATCTATTTTTGGAGAATTTTCGCCAACTTCATTTAAACTAACAATCTTAACGCGTGAAGATTAATTTCAGGAACCTTAGCTTTGTAGCCGCTTCTTTTGCGTTGTTGTACGGTGTTTCCGGTTGCAACGAGTCCACTATTCTCGGAAAGGGGCTTATTCCGCCGGGCGACTTTGTGAATGGACAGGACACTACGATCAACGGCGTTATCGCCAACAACATATACAAATACGACTCGGCCTTTATAAACGGTTACGGCCGCTATGAAAAGGCGCTTGGCTCCATTACCACCGATCCTGTTTTTGGCAAAAGCCATGCTTTTGTGTTCATGCAGGTAGGCCTCCCCACTAGCGCTTTTACCTTCGCCGGTTCCGGACAAACCCTCGATTCTGTAGTATTGTCCCTGGCTTACCTGGGCTACAAAGGAGATTCCACCACTCCGCAGACTTTCCGTGTATACAGAATGGCGGAAACAGGGTTTAAAATAGATTCCAATTACGCTTATAACAAACCGTTACAGTACAATCCCGGTGAACTGCTGGGTACTGCGACCGTTACGCCGCGGACGGTCCGTGATTCTGTCAGCATTTACGGCACCAAGGAAACCGCCCAGCTGCGTATTAAGCTGTCCAGTGCCTTCGGTAACGACCTGCTGCAGCAGAAATCAGATGTCAATTTCAAAAACGACTCCACTTTCCGGGCTTACCTGAAAGGGTTTGCGCTGGTACCCGACACGACTTCCGGTACCAACCGCAACATGATGTTCTTCGATATGGACAACGCCAACACCAAGCTGACTGTTTTTTATAAGAACTCCACGGATGATTCGCTTCGTGCCACCTTTGCGTTTAACAGCAGCAGCAGCGGACATGCTAACTTCCTGGCCCGTAACTATAACGGGGCAGAGGTCAGCAAATATATCAACACCGGCAATGCCAACGGAGACAGTATCCTGTTCCTGCAAAGCACCCCTGGGCTGTATACCAACCTGCTGATCCCCAACCTGGAAAGTTTCCCCAATGCCGTGATCAACAAAGCTGAACTGGTGATCACCCAGATCACGGTCGGCCCCGGCGATATGAACAATATCTTTACGGAACCGGCAAAACTGAGCCTCACACAATATACCGGCGTCAACGACTCCCTCAAAAACGTGATTGACTTTACCACCGGCGGTGATACCTATTTCGGTGGCGCCAAACAGGTCATCACCAACTTCGGCGGTGTGCAGGTGGCTCAGTATACTTTCAACCTCGGACGATTCCTCCAGATGCTGATTAAAAAGCAGGAAACCAATACTGGTTTCAGACTGCAGGTTGTACGCACTGGTTATCCGGATATTGACCGCCTGAAAGCCGGAGGCAGCAAATTGTCCCAGTACAACATTAAATTGCGAATCATTTATACAAAACCTTAAAATCGCTAATCCATACTTTTATGCCTTATTTATTTACATCTGAATCAGTTTCAGAAGGACATCCTGACAAAGTAGCAGATCAGATTTCTGATGCGCTGATAGATCATTTTCTGGCATATGATGCGTCTTCCAAAGTAGCTTGTGAAACATTGGTGACTACCGGGCAGGTAGTACTCGCAGGAGAGGTGAAGTCAGAAGCTTACCTGGACGTGCAGGATATTGCCCGCGAAGTAATCCGTAAAATCGGATACACCAAGAGTGAATATATGTTTGAAGCCAATTCCTGTGGCATCTTTTCCGCTATCCATGAGCAGTCTCCTGATATCAACCAGGGCGTGGACCGTTCTTCCCCGGAAGAACAGGGAGCCGGCGACCAGGGTATGATGTTCGGTTACGCTACCCGCGAAACAGAAAATTACATGCCGCTGGCACTCGACCTGGCCCACAAACTGCTGCTGGAACTGGCCGCGCTGCGCCGCGAAAACAAAGACATCACTTATCTGCGCCCGGATGCCAAATCCCAGGTAACCATCGAATATTCCGATGACAACAAACCGGTTCGTATCGATACCATCGTGATCTCCACGCAGCACGATGATTTTGCAAACGACACCGAGATGCTGGCCAAGATCAAGGAAGATATGATCAAGATCCTGATCCCGCGCGTAAAAGCTAAACTGAAACCCGAACTGCAACAGCTGTTCGATGGTTTCGATATCCAGCACCACATCAATCCGACCGGTAAATTCGTGATCGGTGGCCCGCACGGCGATACCGGCCTGACAGGCCGTAAGATCATCGTAGACACCTACGGTGGTAAAGGTGCACACGGTGGTGGCGCTTTCTCCGGTAAAGATCCTTCCAAAGTAGACCGTTCCGCCGCTTATGCTACCCGTCATATCGCTAAAAACCTGGTAGCTGCCGGTGTTTGCGACGAAGTACTGGTACAGGTGTCTTATGCTATCGGCGTGGCCAAACCTTGTGGCGTATACGTTAATACTTACGGTACTTCCAAAGTGGGCCTGACTGATGGTGCTATCGCGAAGAAAGTGGAAGAAATCTTCGACCTGCGTCCTTACGCCATCGAACAACGCCTGAAACTGCGTAACCCGATCTATAGCGAAACTGCCGCTTATGGTCACATGGGCCGCGATCCGCAGGTGATCACCAAAGTGTTCAACAAAGGCAAGAAAAATGAGAAATCCGTACAGGTAGAGCTGTTTACCTGGGAGAAACTCGACTACGTTGACAAAGTAAAAGCTGCTTTCGGTCTGTAAAAAACCGCCGGCTTTCTACTTTCAGTATAACATAACGGGAAGGCGATTGATAAATGATTATCAATCGCCTTCTGCTTTTAATCCGGGGCCTGGAGTTGATTGATTTAGCCAATGGCTTGCACTGATGTCCCGGTTTCCTTTAATGGTAAAACAGTTCTTTGACCGGGGTGCAAAAAAAATCTTCAAAATCTTCAAAAAAAATTATATATTTATACTATAAATATATATAAAATACCCTAATATGCTTTGTGGGCCTGCGTTTCAGCGCAGGAAAGGATCTCGGGAAGCGGTATGTATTTTTTAGCATACCGTTTTGCGGGTGTGTTTATCCCTAAAAAATTGTCTAATCGTTCGGCCGCATATCTGTTGCAGTCTGGCAAGTGTTTTTCTATCAAAAAATTTTTGATCTTCACGGCTGAAAAATTAAAACCATCAGGTTCCATATTGCCTGAACACAGCCACACTGGCTTCTTTCTCCATTGCATGACCATCCGTATCCGGCAAACCAACCGCGTTAGCGGGGATATTTTATACCATTATTTTTTTGAAGAACCATGAAGAAGCACCACCTTACTTCCAAACTGCTTATGTTGAAGCTTGCATTTATTGTGATCATCTATTTCGGAAGTTGTAACAAAACGGTTGTTACGCCGGAGAAGCCCCCTGCGGAGGAAACGCCGGAACAGCCCTCCAAACCCAATCCGCCTGTAAAAGGGAAGGAGTATGTACTGGTACCGGACGCCAATGGCCGCCTCGTGATTGACGGCGCCAAAAGTCCGTATAAAGGCGGTGATGCGCTGAACCTGAAAGGCCGTTTTTTATCTATTAATATCCTTAATCTGAGTGGCACTTCAGGTAACCCGATCGTTATCCGTAATTTTGACGGCACTGTCGTAAAAATAGGGAACCCCGACTGGAACGGCGGGTCCTGGGCTGAGGCACTGAGCCTGATCAACTGCCACTATCTGAAAGTAGGAAGCGAGTCTTCCCGGGCCAACTTCGTCATCGACGGCTCGGTCCACCCCGCCAGAGACGCTTACTTTAACCTGGTATTGAGCAAACACACTGACAATATCGAAATCAGAAACCTGACCATCCGTAACGGCGGTACAGGCATATGGGCCAAAACAGACCCGGTGAAAGGCGATCCCTCCACCTATTATCCCAACTCACAGATGGAGAACCTGCTGATTCATGATGTGGCTATCAGCGGCACCAACAATGAAGCCATGTACATCGGCCATACAGCTACCTACTGGGACCTGACTGCCAATACTTCCTACTACGGCAGTTCATCCGGCTTTAATCCCGGCAGCCAGTACGTACAGCCCATTAAATGGCACAATGTAAAAATCTATAACAACTCCGTGCAGGATGGCGGTGCCGATGGTATTCAGACAGCGGCGATCGACAAGCTGGAAGTATACAACAATACCGTTACCAACTGGGGCATGAAACATAACAGTTCCCACAACGGCGGTATCCTGATCGGCGGCCGTACCACCAATACCTACGTGCACGACAACTACGTGCACGACGGCTGGGGAGAACTGCTGCAGTTCTATGGCTCCGGCGAAAACGGCTCCAAACACGTCATCAGCAATAACCTTTTTGTAAACAACAGCCAGGGCGCCAATGACGGCATCAGTTTCAGGGGCACCGACCGGGCGCCGGTAACGATCAATAACAATACCATCGCCCTTACCGGTGGCGTTTCCCTGCGCATCAACGGTGAAAAGGGTATGACGGTCGCCCTGATCGTTAACGATAATGCGTTTATCCAGCCCCGTATGAGCGGCGGTAGTATCAGCTATAACGCATACGTATATACGGAAAATGGCGGTGGCGCTGTGGAAGGCACGGGAGACAAAGCCAATACCCGTTTCCCCACACTGGACGCGGCAAACGTGGACATCAGCAATTACTTTACGCCGAAGGCAGGTTCTGCGATGGGCGTCACCGGTTACCGGAAATAAATCATTTCAGTATTCATAAAAAAGGCCAAAGCGGACAACCGCTTTGGCCTTTTTTTACCCGGAGAAAATCATTACAGTTCATTCTTCTTCAGGAGCTGCGCGGCATGGTCGCAGGCCCTCGCCGTCAGCGCCATGTACGTCAGGGAAGGGTTCTGGGTAGCGGAAGAAGTCATACAGCTGCCGTCGGTGATAAACACGTTGGGCACTTCATGCAACTGGTTCCATTTATTCAGCACGGACGTTTTGGGATCGTGTCCCATGCGGGCGGTGCCCATTTCGTGAACGCATTCGCCGCCTACGTAGTTGTAGTCAAACCCGGCGATATTGGTGAGTCCACTTTTTTCCAGCATCTCTTCCGCGCTTCCGCGCATATCTTTCCGCATGGCTTTTTCATTGTCTTTGATTTCAAAGCTGATGCGTACCAGCGGCTGGTCCCATTGATCGGTGGCGGAGGGATCGAGGGTGATGCGGTTGTCGGCATAGGGCAGCATTTCGCCCCAGGCGCCCAGCCACATGACCCATTTACCGGGATTGGTGATGTCTTTTTTAAACTGTTCTCCATAGCCTGGTATCTTGTAATGGTCCATCCAGGCTTCCCTTTCCGCATAACCCTGGTAGCCGAAGCCGCGCACATAGTCTGTTCGCTGTGTGGCTCCGTTGAGGTTGCGGAAGCGGGGGATATAGATACCGGCAGGTCTGCGGCCGGCGTAGTATCGGTCTTTGAACCCGTTATATTCTCCCATGGCACCCACTTTAAAGTGATGGTCCATCAGGTGGCGGCCTACCAGGTCGTTGTTGTTGCCCAACCCGTTAGGGAAGGCGTCTGACGTGGATTTCAGCAGTATGGCGGCCGAAGCCACGGTAGACGCGTTGAGGAAGATGATACGGGCATGGTATTCCATAACGGCTTTCGTCTCGGTGTCCATGATCCTCACACCGCTGGCTTTACGGGTATTTTTATCGTAGAGGATTTCAGTAACGATGCTGAAAGGGCGGAGTGTCAGGTTACCGGTGGCCATGGCGGCGGGTAACGTGGCGCCGTTGCTGCTGAAGTAGCCGCCGAAGGGGCAGCCACGGTGACAGAGGTTGCGGTATTGACAGGGGCCGCGGTTGTTGTGGCCTTTGGACAGGTTGGCCACACGGGCGATCGTCAGCAGGCGGTCGTCGTATTTTTGTTTCAGCTGTTCGCGTATATGTTGTTCGAGGCAGTTGAGCTCCATGGGCGGAAGAAACTGTCCGTCGGGCAGATGGGGCAGTCCTTCAGCCTGGCCGCTGATGCCGGCAAATTGCTCCACATAATCATACCACGGCGCGATGTCCTGGTAGCGGATAGGCCAGTCCGGCCCGTGACCGTCTTTTGCATTGGCCTCGAAATCGAGGTCGCTGAGGCGGTAACATTGTCTTCCCCAGGTGAGGGAGCGTCCGCCCACCTGGTATCCCCTGATCCAGCTGAAGGGTTTTTCCTGGATGTAGGGGTGTTCCTTGTCGCGCACAAAAAAGTGTTTGCTGCTTTCGTCGTACGCGCCGCTTTGAATGGGATCTTCCAGTTTGTCCTGTTCCGGGTTGTTGAGGCGGTGTTTAAACTCCCATGGGTGCAGCGTGGCGGTGGTATAATCCTTTACGTGTTCTACGTTTCTGCCTCTTTCCAGCAGCAGTGTTTTCAGTCCTTTCTCGCATAATTCCTTCGCCGCCCAGCCTCCGCTGATGCCGGAGCCGATAACGATCGCGTCGTAAGTATTGCTGTCAGTTGCTTTAATATTCAGGTTT
Source organism: Chitinophaga eiseniae (assembly GCF_900167135.1). GTDB lineage: Bacteria > Bacteroidota > Bacteroidia > Chitinophagales > Chitinophagaceae > Chitinophaga > Chitinophaga eiseniae. Next base: position 189,041 of record NZ_FUWZ01000007.1, read on the forward strand.
GCCACGGTGATCTGCTATGTGTTAACAAAAAAATGAACCAGGTATGTAAAAGTCCTATAAAGTATGATTTTTTTTGATCAGTCATATTGAAAAAAATCCGGCTTTTTACGCCGGATTTTTTTCAAAGTTATTGTCGGCGGATGCGCTATTGTTTCACTAGTTTGACTGTTTTCACCATTTGATTGTCCGCCAGGACCTGCAGGAGGTAGACGCCCTGTGGCAGTTCACGTCCGGTGATATCCATTCTGAACTGGTAGGAGCCGGGGGCTACCAGGCCGAGGTCTTTTACATTGATGATGCGGCCGTTGAGGTCCAGCAGTTTCAGTGCCATCCGCATGTTGCCTTTACCGTGCTGGGTGAGCGCTACGTTCACGAAGCTGGTGAAGGGGCTTGGATATACCTGAGACAGTGTTACGTCGGTTGCTGCGTTGCCGGTGGTAGTAGCGCCGGTCGTTGTGCCGGTTTTCGGCGCCGTAGTCATGGTGCCGGTACCACCGATTTTCGCCAGTGACGTTACCTCTTTCGGATACGCTTTGATCACGAGGGCATTGAGATAGCCGTAAGTGTTATTGGCGGTATAAATCACCAGCTGCATCTGACCGTTCTGATCGGGTGACAGGTGGTCGAGTGTAACGGTATTGGTGCTGTTGTCATAAGCATCCAGTGTTACCGTTCTGCCGTTCATGCTGTATGCGGTGATTCTTGTGCCACCACTGGCGCGGCTTCCGAAGAAGGTGAAGGAGTATTCCTTGGACTGATCGAGGTTGTCGAACTGCATTTTGGCAGTGTCGCCAGGTTCAACGTAGTAGGATTCTGCGATCACCAGGTCGGGATATACGCCGCTGTTGTTGCCGGTTTGGAACCCTGCCGGGTTGGTACCGGTAAAGTTGTCGGTGATGGTCCAGCTGAAGCTGGTAGCGTTACCGTTGCCGTCTTTCGGGTTGGCCATTGTCTGGTTCAGGTATGGCAGCGCGTTGGTGTTATTCCACGGTGACGGTGCCGGATTGACGGTGTTGAAGTTGATGTTGACACCGTAGGCGAGTGTACCGCCGGCAGCGATATTGCTGTAATCAGACTGTTTGGTGGCGGTGATGGCCCGTACTTTATAGAAGTAGAGGGTGCTGGCCGCCAGACCGGTGTTGGTGTAGGTCGTTACATTGGCAGCGGTGGTGGTGAGCTTGGTGTAAGTACCCTCGCGCTCAGTGGAACGCCATACCTCGAATCCGGTTTCATTGCTGGATTTGTCGGCCCAGTTGAGCTGGATGCTGCTGGCGGTTTGGTTGCTGGTCACCAGGTTGGCCGGAGCCAGTGGTATACCGTTGTCAACATAAGACTGTATCACCATGGCGCCGATGTAGCCGGCGAAGGAGCCGGAAGCCTGTTGCAGGGTGAAGTCAATGTTGCCGCTGGCGTCTGCGCTGAGGCCGTTGATCTGTACGGTATTTTGTGTATTGCTGGCAGCATTCAGGGTGACTGACTGTCCGCCGGCGCTATAGATGGTATTGCGGTTATCGCTTACTGCCTCGCGGCTGGCGAAGAACACCAGGTTATATTTAAGCGTTGCAGACAGGCCGCTGATCCTGATGCGTTTTGCCTGACCGGTCTGGTCGTAATAGAGCGTATGCATCACCACATCCGGGTACACGCCGGTGTTGTTGCCGGTCACCGCACCGATATTATTATCGCCGGTGAGGGCATCCAGCAGGGTGACGCTGATACCGCTGGCAGTACCGGTTTCATCGAGGATGTTGGAGATGGTAGTGTTCGCATTTGCCGGGCTGTTGAAGTTATTCCATGGCGCCGGTGCGGGTTCTACACGGTTATAGTTCACATATACGGACGTCATGTTTTTATCGGTGACCTGTACCTTGAAGGTGCGGCTGCTTTGAGCGCCTTTGTCATCCTGGGCGTTGATCACGATGTTGAAGGTGCCGATATTGGTGCTGCCTGGGGCCAGCCGCAGCGTAGCGGTACCGTTGCCTGTATTCTGCAGGGTAGCAAAGGAAGGCAGTCCGGTAGCGGAGAGGGTGATCACATCAGCCGGATCGTCGGTAGCGTGGATGTTCACGTTCACGATGGCATCTGTTTTCATGGCTACGTTGCTGATGCTGTCGATAACCGGCGGCATATTGGGCAGGTTGATGCTGACAGTGTCGGAAGGATTGCCGCCATTGGCATTGATAGCGCGTACCACGTAGTAGTAGGTATGATTACCGGATACATTCGGGTCGGTATAGGCGGTGTCGTTCACATTGGCCACAGGGCTCAGCAACTGGTACGGACCGCTTTGGGCGTTGGCGCGGTATACTTCGTAACCTGTTTCGTTATACGCTCTGTCTGTCCAGTTCAGTCTCACACCGGCGGTCAGGCTGCGGGCGGTCAGGTTGCCGGGTTTGGCCGGCGGTTTACCGTTGTCGTAGTTGGCTTGTATCACCATGGTATTGAGATACGCATAGGCGGCACCATTGAGGGCAGTAAGGTCTACGGTGATGGTACTGTCGCTGTTGGCCCTGATACCGCTGGCGGTAACTGTAGTGCTGGTATTGCTGGAGGCATTGAGGCTTACGGTGGTACCATTTACGGTATAACCAGCCACACGTGGGTCTGTTACGCCGGCACGGCTTCCGAAGAACGTGAAGGAGTAAGTATAGGCAGTATCCATTCCGCTCAGCTTGAGGGTTTGTTTATCTGCCATGGTAAACCATGCGCTGACCATCGCGGCATCAGGATAGATACCGGAGTTGTTATTGGTGGTATAGCCGAAGTTGTTGGTATTGGCGCCGCCATTGACGGTTTGCCAGTTCGTCATCACCTTCATGGAGATACCGGTATTACGCCCGGTCTGGTCCAGCAGGTTGGCGAACACGTCGTTCAGCGCAGGTTGCGCTTTATTGGTGTTGTTCCATGGAGCAGGCGCTTTGTAGGTGCCATCGTTGAAGTTGACGTATACGCTGTAGTTCGGATTTACAGCAGTCACGCTGATAGTGAAGGTTTTGGTGTCTGACCCGCCGTTGCCGTCAGATATAGTCACTGTAACAGGGTAGTTGCCATTGTCGCCATAGCCCGGGGCCAGTGCGATGGTGGCGCTGCCGCCGTTGGTAGTGAGGGTGGCAAAAGAAGGCAGATTGGTCACATCCCAGGTGAGCGCATCTGCAGTATTGGCATCGGTGGCGGTAATGGTAACCATGTTGGTGCCTTTTTCCGCGAGGGCCACATTGGAGATGCTGCTCAGCACCGGTGGGTAGTTATTGTCCACCACCAGGTTGAATGACCGGGTAACGTTGCCGCCATGTCCGTCGGCCACCGTTACCTGTATGTTGTTATACGTGCCTACGTCGCTGATGGAAGGAGTGAAGGTGATATTACCTACACCGTTGCCGGCAACCGCCAGGGCACCGAAGGCCGGCAGGTTGGCGGTGGTGATGGTGAGTGCATCGCCATCGGCATCGGTTGCGTTAATGGGCACGTTCAGCTGACCGTCGAAGCGCATTTTCTTGTCGGTCAGCGCTGCGAAGACAGGTACTGAGTTGAGGGTGGTAGCAGTGGCCTCATTAGAGAATCCACTAATGCCGCCTTCGTTTTTCGCTTTTATCTTGTAATAGAACGGGGTGTTGGCCGTGAGCGCGGTATCCCTGTAAACTGCGTAGGCGCTGTCGCTGCTGCCGATCGTGGTCAGCAATACGTAGTTGCTGTTGTTATTGACAGAGCGGTAGATATCGAAGCCGGTTTCAGCGGAGGAGTTATCGTTCCACTTCAGGTTGATGACATTGGGCGATACGGCAGTGGCGTTCAGGCCGGACGGCGCGGTGGGCACCGGTGGCAATGCCAGTGTGGTAGCTTTGATATCATTGTCTTCAAACGCGCTGGCAGGAATGTCCTGTTTAGCAATGCCGGGTCCGGCCCAGCGGGCGTGCAGTTCCTGTCCGCCGGAGCCCTGGAAGTAGGTGACGTAGAACAGGTGTTTGCCGGCCGAAAGTGTTTTCTTGCTGGAGGCGCGCTCGGTAGTGCCTTGTACATAGTTATTGTTGACGAGCATGTAGCTGGTGCCAAAACCATCAATATAGAGGCGGCTGCCGTCGTCGGAGGCAGTATAGAAGGTATACTGTCCGGCGGTGGGGATATTGATGTAGCCGGAATATTTGATGGCGTAGTTAGCATCACGGTTGCGCATGTCCAGCGTTACTGCTGAAGTAAGGCCTGATTTCACCGGTGTTTCAGTAAAAGCCGGCAGCGTTGTGTAGCTGGCCGCTTCGTAGTAGTCATATTTCAGACCGCTGATGTCGGACAGGCTGGAGCCGGCGCTACCATTACGATTGATCGCCTGCACCTGGTAGTAGTAGGTTGTTTCCGGCGCAAGCAGGCTATCGGTGTAGGCGGTAGCGTTAGCGGCGGTAGTAGCTACGATGTCGAACGGACCTACCTGGCTTTCGGAGCGGTATATTTCAAACCCGGTTTCATTCGTGCTGTTGTCGGTCCAGGTAACTTTGATCTTATTGAAAGATAAGGCGGTTGCCTTGACATTCGTAGTCGGTGCCGGTGTGCTGCCGATAGTCATGGTATCAACAAAGGCAGATGCAGGGATGACCGTTCTGCTGTTGATATTGGCTGCGGTACTGGTCCAGTATATCTGCATGCTGGCGCCGCCACCCTGCTGGAAGTAGCTGATGGTAATGGGGTAGGAGCCTTTGGTCAGGTTAATAGTACCGCTGGCATACTGGGAACCATGGAGACCGTCGTTGTTGACGAGCGCTGTAGCGGTCGGGCTATAGGTGCCGATATACAGCTTGCTGCCGTCATCGGAGTTAGTCTCGAATTTATAGCTGCCGGTAGCCGGGATATTGATGTAGCCCTGCCAGAGGATCGCGTAGTTGACATCCTGTGTCCTTACGGAAAGGTCCACGGTAGCGGAATTGCCTGTCTTAACCGGTGTCAGCGTGTTGAAGTTAGGCAGTGTATTGAAGGTGCCGGTATAATACTGGTAGTTCAGTCCTTTGGAAAGGGTGGCTGCACTTACCTGGTTGCTGGCATTAGACACGTTGCCGGTGATGTCACGGGCTTTTACAGTGAAAGCATATACTGTTCTGGCAGTCAGCCCGCCTACGAGGAAGGTGTTCTGATCGCTGTTAACGGTATAGGACTTGGCGCCGTTGATATAGATATCGTATTTGTCAACACCTACATCATCTGTAGACTGTGTCCAGGACAATGCCACAGAGCTACGGGTTGTACCGGTAACGGTAAGATTGGTAGGAGCGGTAGGAGGCTGGCTGTCTACCATAGTAGTAGCGTTCACCTCGCTGCTCACCGGGGCAGCGCCGTTGTTGTTAACAGGCCTGATGATATAATAGTACTTCGTGTTTGGCACTAAGTTATTATCGGTATAGGTCAGCACGTCGGCATCGACTTTGGCAACCAGCGCGTAACCGGTACCCGGGGTAATGGTGCGGTATACTTCAAAAGCCGTTTCGTTGTATGCGGGGTTTGTCTTATTGCTCCAGTTCAGGGCGATCTGTGTTCTGGAAACTGCGGATGCCTGGAAAGCAAAAATGGCGTCGGGGCCGTTGGCGCCGTTGGCCGCTACCACGCGGAAAGGATCGGAGAAATCACTGGAACAGCCGTATTGTTCTGTTACTTTCACCACATAGTCACCTGCTTGTCTTACGGCAAGGGTATTGTTGGTGCCGAGGGTGGTATTGTCGGTTGATTTTTTCCAGAGGTAGCTGGCATAACCGGTAGGTACCTGCAGCACCACGCTGTCTTTACCTTCGGGTGTGGGAATTACGTTGCTCATCAGGCCCGCGGTTTGTATATCGGGGCTTACAGTGGCCGTTTTGATTTTAATGACTACGGGCGTGTGCGACCAGTCGGACCAGCTGGTGCCGTTGTATACCCTGGCGTCATAAGTACCGATGGTAGTAACATTCAGGGTGTTGGAGGTAGCACCGGGGATAACAGCGCCATCCTTGCGCCATTCGTAGTTGTTAAAGCCGGCGGTGAGGCCCAGCGTTACGTTAATGGGATCATTCACACAAAACTCCGTCCTGCCAAAAAGCGGCCAGGGATTGGACTTATACAGTGCGTTGATGAAGTCAAAATAGCCCGGTGACTGCCATGCATTGTACCACACGCCGTGGCCCTGACCTTCAAAGATCTTCAGTTTCACGTTCGCGCCGGCGGCGATGGCCTGATTATAAACAGACTGTGTTACGGATGGTGGCGGATTGTTATCGACGCCTCCCTGGAACCACCAGATGGGAGTATATTTCCAGCTGTTGATGGTGTTGGCGAGGTCGCTGGTGGCGGCGCTGATCGGTGTAGAGCCGGCTACCAGTTTGGGATTACGCTGAATAAAGTCCCAGGTGGCGGTACCGCCACCGGAAAGACCATGTACGAAAATACGGTATGGGTCAACGTGCAGTTGGGGGATGAAATATTTGTTCAGCAGGTCCACGATGTAATCGTAGTAGCTGGGGCCAAAGTAACCCGAAAGGTTTTGTGGATAAAGCAGGAAAGCATTGGTGGTACCGTTGTCTACTGCATTCATGAAGAGCTCTCCACCATGATACAAAGAATATTCGTTGTCATAGATGGTACCCTTTTCACCAAGTCCGTGGAAGAAGATGATGATGGGATAAGTTTTGGTGGAATCATAGTTTTTCGGCCATTTCAGGCGAAACTGCATCCCGTTGTAAATGTACGCCTTGTAGGACGTGGTATTGAAACTCACCCGTTTGGTTCTCACCCATTTGCCTACCTGGTTCCAGGCTGGCTGTGTGGGCGGGGCGGACGGATTATAGTCCACCACGGGATCATTGGGGTCGAGGACGCCGGTTTGCGCCATCAGGAACTGCGTGCTTATCAGCATGAACAGTGTGACCAGAGAGTAGATTTTTCTCATATATACCCATTAAGTATTAGGAACGTTGATCGGTTATGCGCATCCGGAAACGGATATGCATAATGTTGGTTGGTCGCAGGGGATGGTCAAAAAAATTAACGGAGTAATTACAAGGCAACTTTTGGTTTAAGTGTTGCGACAGTAAATAAACCCTTACGGTTTCTGCAGAGGAGATGGCAAATTAAAAATAAAAGCCTGGGCATTCACACATTGACATAAGAGACGAGTAGCTTATCCCAGTAGATGTTTCATTCCGACGCAAAATAGAAAATAATGCGCATTTGCTGGTGAATAAATTCGTGAATACCATAAAAGAATCGGTGAAAAGCAGAAAATCGGCCTTGAATGAAAACACCGGAAAAACCCTAAAATATTTTATAATTAAATAATTTAACTAATAACCTACTATATACCTGCTATACTTGCCTAATATTCTTTTGATGATCTTGAGTGCAACAACAGATCCAGCCATAATAAAAACATAGCTCAGCGTCCAGGTCAGCAGGTTGCCGGGAATCTCCCGGTGATAGAGTTTGAGGCTTACGCCCCGGAGGAACAACACAAAAAAGTAGTGAATGTAATAGATGCCGAAGCTTAATACGGCAATGGTCCCGATCCATTGCGGGACTCTGGTATCAAGACGATACAGCCAATAGAGGAAAAAGATGCAGAAGAGTATTTTTTGAAGAAAGTCTACCCGGTCGTATAACCATGCAGGGGAGAAGTATGTGATACCCATCAATACAAGCGGCAGCAGGGTAATCAGTAGCCGGTGCCTGTCGGCGAACGCCAGCACCTGGTTACGGTAGCGGCCTGTGAACATACCGGCCACGTATACCGAAAGAAAATGAACGGCCATCACCAGCGTGTCGCTGAGCACACTTCTTTGCCATATCAGCGATATGGCCAGCAACGGTATCAGCAGGTAATATAATCGCGGATGTTTATCAATCTGCAGTAACAGGGGAGAGATCAGGTAATAGAGCGTGATGACAGGTATAAACCATAGCTGTTGCAGGTGCGCGCCATGCACGAGGTAATAACCGGCCTGTTCCCATCGGGGCCAGGAGAGAAAATCCGGATGCTCATCGGTCGTAAAGCCCGGTACATCGCCACCATATACCCGGTATAATATCAGTGGAACGGACAGAACAAGATAGGGGCATATCACATACTGGAATTTCCGTTTGAGGTAGTCCCGGTATTCAAACTTATGCCCGAGATACTGAAAAAGAAAACCCGAGATGAACATGAAGAAGATCGTGGAATTCTGGAAAAGGAGGACCAGGATTTTATGTACTATCGAGTTTTCCGGCCATTGCACCAACACATGCGCCGCTACTATGTACATCATGGCAATCCCTCTGAAATTATGGACATAGCCGATAAATTTCGCGGGTGTTTTGTCGGGTGTAATCGTATGGCCGATGGCGGGTGTTTCCATATATCTTTCCAGGTATTTAGCGTGTTTGTGTACTTCTTTGGGCCTTGTCCCATACGGCCGACTGCTTTTTAGCGAGATACCGGAGAAAGCCCTGGTATACTGCGATGTTCATAAACAGAAAATAAAACGGGACATAAAACAGTGTTGATTTACGATGTGCTTTGGCTTGCTGATAGCCGGTGAGCGCCGCCAGATAAAAGCATACCTGTCCGGCCAGCATCATTTGATAAAACAGGCCGGCGCCTGTCCATACCAGTATGATGTTGCTGATCAACAACAGCGGGAGGCTCAGGGGACTGAGCGTCCAGCGTAATACCCGGTGAGAGATATATTGAAACGACAATACCGGGTAACGGAATATATTGAGCAGCGGGCGGAGCATCACGATGGACTGGAAGCCGCCGGCGCTGATCCTGACTTTTCGTTTATGTTCCTCTTCCATGGAGGAAGAGGGCGTTTCCATGGCATAGGCGTCGGGAGCATAGGCGATCCGGTAGCCGGCCATATTAATACGCAGGGAGATGATAAAGTCATCCAGGATTACTTCTTCCTCCACAGGAGTGTACAGGGAGGTCCTGATGGAGAACAATTCCCCGGCGGCGCCTACCACGCTGTACAGTTCCGCATCCATTTTTTTCAGGAAGGACTCGTACTTCCAGTAAATCCCTTCTGTGGCGGCGGCCCCGGCGGCGTCGGAGGCGATCACCTTTTTCTCGCCGGCTACGCCACCGGTGTGTCCTTCGGCGTAATGCTTCACGATATGTTTTACGGCGTCGGCGTTGAGCAGGGTGTTGGCATCGCAAAAGATTACAAAGGGATGCTTTACCTGTTTCATGGCCCGGTTGATGGCTGCCGTTTTACCGTGCCGTTGCGGCTGGTGCAGCAGTTTAACGGAAGGGTAGCGGGCAACGATGGCCGGCGTTTGATCGGAGGACCCGTCAGTCACGAAAATGATCTCCAGTTTTTCAGACGGGTAGTTCAACTGGAGGGTGTTGAGGATTTTCTGCTCTATAAAATCGGCCTCGTTGTAGGCGGCCACCACCAGGGTCACCGGGGGCTCAAACGGCGCGGCGGGCGCCTTTGGGCGGCTGAACAGGCGTTTGATTTTAATCAGGCCGTACAACAGGATGCCGTATCCTATGTAGTTATAAAACAGGATAAAAAACGCGGTAAAGAATATGAGGTATATAGTGATCATGATCGTTCGCTAATAGATGCCTATTCAGTTGCCCAGCACCGTTGCCCGGGTTGCAGGGGAATGCAGCCCTGATAGCGGCCCGGAATGTATTCGTATGCCATCGCCCTGGTGGCGCCCTGCATAGAAGTGCAGTAGCCCATGACGGTATACTTCTTCAGGGTCATAAAAAACGAGTCTCCGAACAGCCTGGAGGATATTTTACCCATCAGGCCTTCCCAGGGGCGGCTTTTTTTCTCAAAATGCGCTACGATAGCGGCTTTATCTTCCTTGCTGCAATGCACGAACGACTTGTTGTACTGTGTCCGGGCATAGGAGGCTACGTCTTCCAGTCCGTATAAAAAGCGGTTCTGCACCTTCCGGGATGAACAGTCGCGTATCATCGTCACGATGAAGTCGTGTACCCCGGCGCTTTTGGCGCCGGGCGTATCGGTCTCCGGGATGATCACCTCCGCCAGTTCAGCGATAAGCGGCACGTACTGGTCGAGGTCCAGGAGGTCGGGCTTTTTGTTGAAATGGTAGTAGCTGGCGCCGCCGGCGATGGCGGCTCCTGCGCCTCCAAACAACAGTATTCTGGCAATGGCTTTCCGTCTGTTCATCGGGTCCTTATTTTTTTCGCTTGATGGCGTTATAGCTCTGGTATTGCAGGAGCCATTCGTAAATGTTCATCCCGTTTTCGCGGTAACGCGGATCGTAAAATGAATGCCAGCAACAGTGGGCGCCCTGGTAAACCGTCAGCTTGTTGAGCCTGGGTTTATATTTGCCGATGCTGTCGATGGCCTCTTTGGCGTTGTTCAGGAAATAATCATCCTTGTTGCCCGCAAAGTACCAGGTGTGGATATCTGCGTCTGCCGCCAGTTTATACCGTTTGAGATAGGGAGGGTCTATCCTTGCGGCCGACATGGTGATGCAGCCGGCGATGCGGTTAGACAATTCCCTTTCGTGTGTTTTGGCAGATTCCACGGACCATCCGCCGGCGCTGTAGCCGGTAAGGTACATCCTGGTGGTGTCTACCGGATAGTTTTTGATGACGTCATCCAGCATATTGCTGACGTCCTGTGGGGCCATGGACCAGCTCTCTGCCAGTGGCGCCACTACGATGAATTTGTACAGTTGCCCGTCTTTTTTGTTGACAGCCTCTATCTTTTTCCCTTCTTTCAGCTGGCGGGTAACACCCTCCCGGAAGATCTTGCTGAGGTCTTTACCCGCAATGCTGCGCCCGTGGAAACAAACCAGCAGCGGATATTTTTTACCGGGCACGTTCTCTTCGGGAGTGTAGATCAGCGCCTGTCTTTTCTGCCAGGGGCCGATCCTGACTTCTATATTGCGCATCGGGCTATATTGCTGCTGACCCGCTGCTATGATCCCTGTCAGCAAACAGCCTAGCAGGGTCATCATTCTCCGATACATAACAGTTCCTTTTAGATGAAAACAACAATTACAACTGCGCCATTACATTTTCCAGCGTAGTGCCTACCAGCGCCTCCAGTATCAGTTTAGACTGACGGAGAACCTTTTCCAGCTGGATGTGTTTCACCATTTCACCGTTGTAAGCGCTGTAATTCTGTTTGTAAATTTCCAGGGGAACTGCAGGGTCGCCTGCACGGAATTTTTCTTCTGTCTGGTTGAAGTTCTGCAGCGCGTCTTCCATCAGCGGCATGTGCAGCTCAAACAGTTTTTTGTTGGCGGCATATTCTTCGTAAGCCTCCAGCACTTTGCCTTTCAGGGCATTGGATTCCGCTTCGCGCTGTTTCTCCAGCAAACGGCCTTCTGCTTTTACCCTTTTGACATCGTTGGGGATTTTAATGAGATTGCCGAGTGGCAACATCACCCCGAAGTTGTAACGAGGGTAGTAGTTGGCGTTGACATTGTTGTTACTGTTGCCCTTGATGGTAAACTCGTTGAGGTTGCCCGCAGCGGTGAAGTGGTTCAGCCAGGCAGATCCCGCGATGTTCTTTTCGTATTTGTTGATTTCCTTTTTGATAGCATACTGACTGATGTCGGGGTTTTGCAGTGCCAGTTCCACCAGCTTTTCTTTAAAACGGGCTACCGTCACGGGGTCCGCCGGCATTTTTAATAACACAGCAGTATCTTTTTTCTGCAGCTGCGCGAAGGCGAAGATGCTCATACACATTACCAGAACGGTAGATAGCATTTTTTTCATGATTGAGTATTTAAGGCGTATAGATATTTAACTTTTATAGCGATAGCAGTAAGTGCGTTCAGCATAATCGATGATTCCACGAGCGTGGAAGCGTCCTGTGCGTATTGGGCCAGCGCCATCTCCAGCATAGAGGCGGCGATGCCTAACATCAGCAGTTTGTTGACTTCTCCTTCTATCCGGAAATAGTTCCGGACAGCAATACAGATCAACAGGAAGAAGTTGGCGGCTACCAGAAGCACGCCCAGCCAGCCGGTTTCCAGTACGGCGCGCAGGTAGCCGTTGTCCGTTTGCAGGTTGGCTACCGGGTGCCCGGGGTAGAACAGCAGCCCGTTGCCGCCGGTGGTCATCACGCCGCCGCCCAGCGGATGGTCGTAAATATAAGGTTGTATGCGGTGACGGTTTTCATCCCGTACGTCCATAGAGGCGTCCTGCTTTCCGAGGAAAGCGGTCCGTATGCGGATCACCGTACCATTGCTATGGAAAGGACCAAAGAGGATGACCAGGCCGGTAAACCCGAAGGCGATGGCGATCAGGATCGTATTGCGGTTGCGCAGGGTGGTGAGCAAAAACAGCAGCAATCCTACCGGCAGCATCACGTAACCGGTGCGGGTGCCGGAGTAAGCCAGCGCGAGCCCCTGTAGTATGATGGAGATGATCAGCAGGAGCTTCTTTTTCAGGTTCAGCGCTGACAGTTTGGCCGTTAGCAGTATCAGGCAGATGATAATGTTGCAGGCCATGATAATACCGAAGGACGCCGCGTCCGACATAAAGGAAAAGATGCGGATACCGGAAATGATGATCGTGGTATTGAACATCTTGGGGTATTTGGCGATAAACGCCTTTTCGTAGGGCATCAGTCCGAACCACTGCTGCAGACAGGCATAAATGGCTGCCGCCGTACAAATAGCGATCCAGAACTTAAAGAACGTACGTACGTCTTTCATGCTGTTGAACACATGCAGGCCTATGCCAAGGAAAATCATATTCCGCGCAAAAACACGGAAGAAGATGAACCAGGCAAGGATGCGGTGCCCCGCAGGGTTAGCAATCTGGATAATGAGGAGAAGGGTATAGAGATAAAAAGAGATGAGCAGCGCGTCTTTCATGAACTGCACTTTTTTGACGCTCTTGTCGCCCCGGCGGAGAATACAGCCCAGTAAAGTACTGATCAGCAAGCCGTCCATCACTACGCCCACACTCTGGCTGGAGCCGGAAATCCTCTCCAGTAAGGGCAGTATCAGGGTGATGGTGATAAAAATGTAGTATCCGAGCTTGTAGTTGACGACACATACGAGGCAGATGGCCATACCGATAATACCCACTACCATCGCTATGCCGATTTTCAGGTCCAGCGAAGCCACGTAGGTGAGTATCGGTACCAGCATTACCCAGAGTACGATCGTCAACAGGCGGATGATATTTCTTTTAATCGCAAACATTCGGTCTGACGGATTATTACAGGAATATTGTTTTGATCAGCAACAGGAGGATAATCACGCCTGCAAAGAGGATGATCAATGATTGATGCAGTCCTTCGCTGATGAATCTTTTTTCTTTTTTCATGATATACCTACGGCATTTTTCGTTACGTTTCTTTCTTTAAAGGGACCTGTAAACAGAAAATTCAAACGCATCAGCAGGCAAAAACGGTACAGGATGATGGAACCGAAGAGGCCTGCTATTATAAGGAAAACAGTGATCACCGGGATGTTGGTCAGCATACCTGTTTTCAGGATGGCTACCCGTAACAGGAAGATGATGCCCAGATGCAACAGGTAGATGTATAAAGAATAATGCCCGATGGTCTGCAGTATTTTCAGCTTCTCGTATTTGGCGAGAATGAAAGAGAGCATGATCACCAGTATTCCGCCCAGCATGGCCAGCAGGGAAAACAGGTAGATGCTCATATCTTCATGCGACATGCAGTAGTATTGCACCAGCAGGAATGCCGGTACCAGCGCCAGCGCTTTCCACGGGGACGAGAGCTGTTGTTGCACTTTCTCCGAGAAGAAATAAGGCGCCGACAGATGCCCCAAAACAAAGTAGATGTAGTAAATCATTACGTCGGAGATGGTGCTGATATCGCCGGCGTAGGATTTCATGCCCAACATCACCAGGCCCAGCGCCACTTGTATCGCCGGATGCAGTTTTAATACTGTGGAGGTGAAGAGATACAGGACCGATACGTTGAACAGTGCGGCCAGGTACCAGAGCTGGAGCATGCTCCTCGGATGAATGAGGATATCAACGTAGTTGTCGACGGTCAGCTTATGATTGGTGTAGTCCGTAAATAAAATCTGAAGGGTGACCTGGATCACGCACCACAACAGGTACGGATACAGCAGGGTATTGATCTTCGAGATCAGGAAGTTAAGCGGTCCGCGCTTTTTTACGCTGGAGGCGAAGAACAGTCCGGACAGGAAGAAGAACAGCGGCATACGGAAGCCATAGAGCATTTCATTGGCTTCCATCATCACCTGGTTAATATTGGCACCGGTATAAAGCAAACCATAAATTACATGGCGATACAGTACGAAAATAATGGCAATACCTTTCGCGTAGTCAACCCAGGCATAACGCCGGGAAGTTTGGGGGCGGAATGAAAAAATGTAATTGATGGCTGCTGTCAGTTTCATTAGATGTCTTTTTGGGCAGAACGTTACAGGTCGAGATAATCCTCTTTGATGTTGTTAAGCACAGCACCCAGTAGTTTGCCATTAAGTCCTTCGAGGAACTGAATCGATTCCCTGTCATTCTGTTTGAGGGAAATTTTGGATGAAAATACAGCTACAACCCCTTCTGCGTAATGTTCCAGTTCTTTACTGTCTGTGTAATCATTCAGCGGAGCGCCTTCCATGATGATGAAATCATAGTATTGTTTCAGCTGCGGCAAGTAGTTGAGCAGGTGATTTTTGGGCAGGATTTCAGTGGGCGTATAGTCCCCTCCTTTACAACCGATCACTTCAATATTTTCGACAGAGTAGGTGGTGACAATTTCCTTTACCTTTTCAATGCTGAAATCTTCAGGCGCAACGGAGAACGTTTCCAGCGTAGGCCTGGCCTGCAGTTGCAGGGTAAGGTCGTTGTTACAGAAGTTGGTGTCGATGATCAGTACTTTTTTATTGCTGAGGCTGAGGCTGTAGGATACCGCCTGTACCAGCGTGGTTTTGCCTTGTTGCGGCTCGGTACTGGTGAAAAGGAAGATGGACTTGCCGCTGTTTTCTATTTCAAAGCGCAGCTTACGCAGGAATTCGCGGAAGCTGTTCTGGCGCTTGCGTACAGCGTCGTAGTTTTCTTCTTTCTGTTGGAGAACTTCCAGTATGCTGTATTTTTTCAGATCGGCGTGGTTGATCGTGCTGATCAGTTTGAGGTCTACGTTCTTCTCAAAAATAGAAGGTGATTTGATGGAGGAGTCAAAGAACTCACGAAAAAGGATACTGATGGTGGTCAGCATCAGGATGGCCAGTCCGGACACGCCCATGATAATAATCCGCTTGGAGGATTCCGGTTTAAAGGCCGGTTGTCCTTTCAGTGTCTGGCGGAAGTTGTCCATCGGTGCAGTACGGTTATCGATAGCGGAGTTGAGTTTTTCTTTCAGTTTATTGTATTCATCCTGTGCCAGGGTCACTTCCTGCTGCAGGGTGCTCACTGTGGCCTCCTTGTTGGCATAGGAGCCTACGGAGCCTTTCAGCATCCTGATTTTGGCCTGGAGGTTGGCAATATTCTGGGAGGAGGCTTTCAGGTCTGATTCCAGGCCGGCTTTTTTCTGTATCAGTTCCTCTTTGCTGACAGTCGTGCCGGTAGGAGTGGCGCCGATGGAAGATGCATTCTGCAGTTGTTTACGCAGGGCTTTGATCCTTTCGGCGAGTGCATCGTTGTTGCTGCCGGTGCGCAGGTATTCGTCGTTCAGGTCATTGATCTGGCGGCGCAGCGATACGATGTCGTTGTTGTTGCTATAGGCGGTTTTGCCCTGGCTGGCGGCGGTTATCTGTGCAGTTACATTTTGCAGGGAGGCTTGTAAGGTATTATTGGTCGCCTGTTCGTCGAGCAGTCCCTTTTCAAGCTGGCTGATGAGTGACAGTTCGTTGGTGCTGGCGGCTTCCACGTTCAACAGGCCAGCGGAGGATTTATACATACGCAGGGCTTCCACCTTGGCGTCGAGTTCCTGTTTCTTTTTGTTGACCAGTTCCTCAAAGGTGGACACGTTTTCCACGGTGCGCTCAGAGCGCAGGCTGCGGTAGTAGCGGATAAATTCGCTGTACAGCGTGTTTACCACGAAGGCTGACTGTTCCGGGTTAGCGGAACGGAAAGAGATATCGATGTAGTCTGTCCTGGACAGGCGGCCTACGTTCAGCATTTTGCGGATGGACTCGTAGTCGTATTTGCAGAGCTTCATGTATTCCAGGATACGACGTTCATCCGGGTGGTAGGAGGTGAGCATCTGGAGAGAGTCCAGATGGTTGCGGCAGAGCTGCAGTGCTTCTGTTTTGTTGAACGCTTTGTACTCGGGGGAGTTAATATCCTTTTCAGTAAGCTGTACAAAGGGTTTGTTGCTGGTGAGGTCGTGGATCAGCAGCTGGTATTGCAGCAGGCCGATCACCAGTGGAGAATTGATGGTCTGAATCACGTTTTCGAACTTCACGTCTGCTTCATATAAATTGGTGTTCTCTTCCCGGAGGGTGATCTGGTCTTTAATGGTGAAGCCCGTGGACATCTGTGCGTTGGACACGTACAGGCGTTGCCGTCCCATGGTAAACACAAAGGCAAGTACGACCGCAGCGAGGGTACTGAGGATGATCCACCATTTCTTTTTCAATAATGCCTTTATAAAATATATTACATCCATATTAATTATGAAATTTTATCATTTAACCATTTAGTCATGTCAGTGATACCAGTTTAATTACCACGCCGTGTGAGGGCACAATAACCGTATCCGGCAGCTGCGAAAATGCGTTGGCATTTTTTCAGCGTTTTTGTTTTTTAATAAAACGGGTAAGAAATTAATCCAACCAGCGTCTAGTTGGTTTTGTCGAAGGATGTGGTCTGTGGAGGTGTAGGTAAGAAACCGGAAACATTACGGGGTATATGTTCCGACATGTAATAAATGGCCTGTGGCATATCCGGTTTACGGCGCTAAATTACGGGGCAATTTTTTAAGAAGTCTTTTTTTTGGGCGAAATGCAGTTTTTTGTTGGTGAACGATTAAAAATCCCGGTTGAAAATATTTCATAGTGTGGAGAAACTGAATCACTTAAGGTTGCCGGCGATCCTTAAATTGTGGATATCCCATATAACAATCAGTTGCAGTAATAATGGAGTGTAGTTCCGTTGCTTCGGCATAAAGTGGTTTTGTTCACAGGGCAATTTCGTTTACAGCGAAATTTCTGTCTTTTACAGGGAAAAAACTACCGTTTACCAAATTATAGATTAGAGATAAAAGGATTATTCTAATTTTACACCCGTCGAACATCGTTATCGACGTAAACCATAGCCAGCGACCAGACTCGCAGTAATAATTCACACTATTGTCCTCCAGAGAAACCGATTAACCTGATTAACCTGACACCTGACCTTGTCCCATTTAAAACCATCGTGTTTTTATTTAACATGCTGCACATGTGCAGTGTAAAATTTGATAAGTAGTCTCTTAATATAAGGTCATGAAAAAGACAGTATTGATAATCGACGATAGCGCACCAATCAGATTTCTGCTGGAGGCAATGCTGAGTAAAGAATATAATGTGGTATCAGCTTCTGATGGATTTGTAGCACTTACCTGGCTTGCCAAAGGAAATTCGGTGGACTGCATTGTTACCGATCTGCAGATGCCCAACATTAATGGATGGGAATTGCTCGAATACCTTTCCGGCAGCGGCTTGTATCAGAATATTCCGGTAGTGGTGTTGTCCAGCCAGCCGGATGTGGAAGTGCATAATGAGGAGGCAGGACATAAATATCATAATGTACATGCTTTTGTACAGAAACCATTCGACCCTATGCGGTTGATGGAAACAGTGGGACAGGCTATTAACCGCCAGCTGGTGGCCATCGCCTGATTACCAAATCATGTTGCTGTTATATAATCCCGAAAACATGGATAAAATTACTACACCTACTTTGCAACCCGTTGTCTGTGAGAATGTACCGAATGTGGAAATGAATACCGGCGCTGTTGTCCGCGATCTGGTAAATGAAAAAATCGTGCTGATGGTCGGACAGTTCCAGCACCGGTTACCGGAAGATATGCCTTATTTAAAAAGCCTGCTGGTCAGCAATGTGGCAGGGGCGGAGAAAGTGATCGCTGAACTGAAACGGCTGTACCGCCGCTTACCCGCTGCGATCGTATTTCGGGTAGGCAATGGCTTTGAAACGGGGCTGTCCCAGTGGCAGGAGTTTTTTGCCCTCCAGCCGGCTATGATGGCGGTGCCCTTTTTTCTGCTGACGGAAAAAGTCACCGATCGGGCCCGTTCACTGAAAAAAGATTTCCCTTTTGTGGACGATATCATCACCCGCGAATCTTTAAAAGATCTCTCCGGTAAAATTGAGTTCGTTACCAAGTTTAAAAATATGCAGCTACTGCCGCCGGAACCGGAGCCTGCGGCGCTGCCGGTATCGGCCCGCAAAGGCCAACGCCTGGGTTACGTGCTCAAACGTACGTTCGATATTACAGCTGCCTCCACCGCCCTGGTGCTCGCCAGCCCGCTGATGCTGCTGATTGCCATCGCCATTAAGCTGGAATCCAAAGGCAACATTTTTTACGCTTCCCCACGGGCCGGCAAAAATTATAAAATTTTCAAGTTCTATAAATTCCGCACTATGGTGGCGGATGCCGACAAACAGCTGGCCAAATTGAAACACCTGAACCAGTATGGCGACAATGCAAAAGGAGCGGTATTCTATAAAGTGTCCAACGACCCGCGCATCACCCGCCTTGGCAACTTCCTCCGTAACACCAGCCTGGATGAGATCCCGCAGCTGTTCAACGTGCTGAAAGGCGATATGTCGCTGGTAGGCAACAGGCCGCTGCCGCTGTATGAAGCAGCTACGCTCACCACCGACGAGTGGGCTGAACGCTTCATCGCACCTGCCGGTATCACCGGTCTGTGGCAGATCAGCAAACGTGGTAAAAAGGAAATGTCTGCCGAAGAAAGAATAGAACTGGATATCAACTATGCTCACCGCAACTCATTCGCATATGATATGTGGCTGATCATGAATACACCGAAAGCGCTGATACAAAAAGATAACGTGTAATGTTGTTACACCTGATAGAAATTGTACTGTTTGCCTACCTGGCCGCCTGCGTACTGTACAACCTCGTACTGTCTGTGGCCGGCCGGCTGGCCCGGAAAAAGAAACCGGCACCTTTGACTGCTGATACCGCCCATGCACGTATCGCAATACTGGTGCCGGCATATAAAGAAGATACGATCATATTGTCTACTGCCCGCAGTTATGCGCAGCAGTTATATCCGGCCACCCGCTTTGAAACAATCGTGGTGGCCGACTCCCTGCAACCGGCCACTGTCCGCCAGTTGAGACAGGACGGTGTCAGGGTGGTGGAAGTATCATTTGATAAAAGCACAAAAGCCAAATCGCTCAACGCAGCATTTGAACAGCTGGAAGAGGAATACGACCTGGCGCTGATCTGCGACGCGGACAATGTGCTGGAGGCGTCCTTCCTGCTGAAAGTCAATCAGGCTTATCAACAGGGCTATTACGCCATACAGGGCCGCAGGGTAGCTAAAAACATGGACAGCCCGTTTGCGGTGCTGGACGCGGTCAACGAGATCGTGGCCAACCACCTGTACCGCAAAGGCGCCAACGCCCTGGGGCTTTCTTCTTCTGTAATAGGCTCCGGCATGGCTTTCCACTATCCGCTGGCTAAAAGTATCCTGAAGGAAATTCAGGCTACCGGCGGGTTTGATAAAGTCCTGCAGTTACTGCTGATAGAAAAAGGCTACCCGATACATTACCTGGAAGACGCCTGCATCTTCGATGAAAAGGTAGAGAACCCGGAAGCTTTTCAAAACCAGCGGAAACGCTGGGTGTCGAGCCAGTTCGTGTACCTGCGTACCTACTGGGGCAAAGGATGGCAGCAACTCTTCAAAGGCAACCTCAATTATTTTAACCTGGCCATCTGCCAGAATATCCTGTTGCCGAGAATGATCCTGCTGGCGGGCATTACCTGCTGTACGGCACTGGCTTTCCTGTTGCAACGTTTTCTGTGGATACCGGCCTGGGGATGGGCGGTGGTTTTCCTGCTTAATATCCTCAGCCTGTTATTACCGGTGCCACGGTTATTTTTCACCCGTTATTTCCTCACGGCGCTGGCCGGACTGCCGAAGGCCGTGTGGATCATGGTTTCGCTGATGTTCCGGTTGAAAGGGGCCAACAATACCTTTATTCATACCAAACATACCAAAACGGAAATCGATAATCCTTTGTTAGATGCAGCCAGAAAATAACATATCATCACCGCTGGTGTCTATTGTTACGGTCAACTATAACAACAGTGCCGTGACCTGCGACCTGCTGCATTCGCTGGTGAAAAACAGCTACCGCAATATAGAGGTGATCGTGGTGGACAACGCTTCGAAAGAGGACCCGACGGATTCGCTGAAAGCGGCCTACCCCGACGTACAGGTGATCTGCAGCCCTGTGAACAAAGGGTTTGCCGGCGGCAACAACCTCGGCGTAAAAGCCGCCCGGGGGCAGTACCTGTTCCTGGTCAACAACGATACAGAGTTTACCGATGGCCTGATAGAAGGCCTGCTGGAAATATTCGCACAATATCCCGACGCCGGTGTGGTGAGCCCTAAGTTTCACTACTACTTCCACAAGGGGACCCTCGAATACGCGGGCTACCGTGCGGTGGACATCTTTACAGGCCGCAACAGTATGATCGGCTGCAAAGAGGAGGACAACGGACAGTACGATACAGTTGCTGAAACCAACTACGCCCACGGCGGCGCCATGATGATCTCCCGCGCCGCCCTCGACAAAGTAGGGCTGATGCCGGAGCTGTATTTCCTCTACTACGAGGAGTTCGACTGGTGCGAACAGTTCAAACGCCACGGCTACAAAATCTATTACCAGTACAAATCACTGATCTACCATAAAGAGTCCATGACAACGGGCAAAAACAGTCCGTTGAAAACATATTACATCACCCGTAACCGGTTGCTGTTTATGAGAAGGAACGTGAAATTGCCGGCCAGACTGGTATTTATGGCTTATTTCACTTTGATGACGGTACCTAAAAATACCCTGCAGTTTGTACTGAAAAGGGAATCGGCCCATCTCAAAGCTTTCTGGAAAGGAATCATGTGGAACCTTACACACCTAAAACGTAATACTGACCCATGTGCGGCATAGCAGGATTTATAGACTTCAAAAAAAGAGCGGACGCGGACATGCTGGGCCGGATGACGGACGTACTGGCACATCGCGGACCGAACGATAAAGGATATGAGGTGCTGGAGCATCCCCAAGCCAGCATTGGCCTGGGACAGCGCCGTTTATCCATCCAGGACCTGAGCGCGCTGGGCCATCAGCCCATGCACTTTGCCCACCTTTCCCTGATCTTTAACGGGGAGATATATAACTTCAAAGAAATCAGGGCCGACCTCGAAAAGCTCGGTTACACTTTTCAGTCTTCATCGGACACCGAAGTGCTCATTAAAGGTTACCATGCCTGGAAAGAGCGTGTGCTGGACCATTGTATCGGGATGTTTGCCTTTGTGCTGTTTGACCGTCAGGAAGAAAAAGTGGTCCTCTGCCGGGACCGCGCCGGCGTGAAACCCTTGTATTACTACTGGGACGGCAGTACGCTGCTGTTCGGCTCTGAACTGAAAAGTCTCTGTGAATGTCCGTTTTTCCCGAAACAGATCGATGTGAAAAGCATGTCGCTTTTCCTGCAGTACAGTTATATCCCCGGACCTTATACCATCTACACCGATACCCGCAAGCTGCGGCCCGGTCATCTGCTGGAACTTTCCCTCAACAGGGCGGTACCGGAAGAACGGGAATACTGGAACGTGCTGAACGCCTACCGTCAGCCGTTGACCGGACTGAGCGAACAAGAAGTATTGCAACAAACGGAGGAGCTGATGCTCAGCGCCTATCAGTACCGCATGGTGGCCGATGTGCCGGTGGGCGTGTTCCTCAGCGGCGGTTATGACAGCGCCAGTGTGGCGGCCATGTTGCAATCCGGTACTTCCAGCCGTATCAAGACTTTTACCATCGGCTACAAAGAAAAACAATGGGATGAGTCAGCAGAGGCCCGTAAGATCGCCGAACACCTGGGAACGGACCATCACGAATGGATCATCGGCCCTGAAGATGCAAGGGGCGTGCTGGAACACCTGCCGGAGATTTATGATGAGCCATTTGCAGATAACTCCACCGTGCCTACTACGCTGGTCAGCAAACTGGCCAGCCAGCATGTAAAAGTGGCCCTGTCTGCCGATGGGGGCGACGAAATTTTCGCCGGCTATCACAAATTTGGGCAGTCTCTTTCCTATACCAGCCAACTTCCAAGGGGCGTACAGACAGCGCTGAGCACCATGATGGGATGGGTAAACCCGGAGGTGATCCCTTATTTTAATAAAAAGTACAACTTCGCCTCCCGGTATGAGAAAATGAAGCTGATATGGGCTTCCGGCAAACCGCAGGAGGCCATGAAATACATCGCACAGTACCTCACCGAAAGTGAAGTGGCCCGTTATACCGGTAAACAGCTGGATAACTACAAAACCAACTTCGACCTTAATGGAGAACTGTCAGCCGTCAATGATCCGCTGAACCGCCTGCTGGCTGTGGATTACAAAACATTCCTGGCAGACAACAACCTGGTAAAGGTAGACCGCGCTACCATGTCCGTGAGTATCGAAGGCCGTGAGCCCATGCTGGACCACCGCCTGGTGGAATTCCTTGCCCGGGTGCCGGCATCGCTGAAAGTAAAAAACAATACCAATAAATACATCCTCAAACAGATCGTGCACAAATACATTCCGCCGGCATTGATGGACAGGCCCAAACGTCCTTTCATCGCGCCATTGCAGGAATGGTTCCGCGATGATCTGAAAGAGCAGATGCAGTATTATCTGTCACCGGAAAGACTGAACAGGACCGGGCTGTTCGACGCAGCACAGATACAGCGGCTGCTGCAGCAGTATCTGTCGGGTGGTAAAGTGAGCCATCAGAAATTATGGAACATCCTGGTTTTCCAGCTTTGGTACAACCGGTGGATAGCAAAACTGTAAGGAACAAACGAAGCATCAATGGCGCAACAAAGAAAGATAAGGGTATTGGAAACGATCCGCCAGGGTAAGATTGGAGGAGGGGAGAGCCATGTGCTGGACCTGGTAGCATCGCTGGATAAAACGCAGTTTGAAGTAGTGGTGCTTTCTTTCACCGACGGACCGATGGTAGCTGCGCTGCAGGCCATGGATATCCCGGTGACGGTGATCAACAGCCACAAAGCCTTTGACCTGTCTGTCTGGAAGAAGGTGAAAAAATTCATCCGGTCACATCAAATCGACATCGTACATGCCCATGGCACAAGGGCCAACACAAACATCTTGTGGGCGGCCCGGAGCCTGGGTATACCGGTAGTATATACCATCCACGGATGGTCTTTTCATGAAGGGCTGCATCCGCTGGCCAAAAGGGCCAGAGTAGCTGCGGAGAAGTTCATCACCCGCATGGTGCAGCATAATATCTGCGTGTCTGACTCCAACCGCAACACCGGCCAGAAAGCCTTTGGCGCTTTCAGGGCCACGGTGATACGCAACGGTGTAAACCTGGACAAATTCAATGCCGACGGCATATACCCGGATGTGAAAACGGCATACGGTATCCCGGTGGACCATGTGGTGATTGTTTACATCGCCCGCATGACCTTACAGAAAGATCCGGTAAATATGCTGCAGGCCTTTGCGCAGGTGCTGACACAGGTGCCGAAGGTCACACTGCTGATGGTAGGAGAAGGAGAGCTGAAGCAGGCGGCCGAAGACACGGCCAGGGAACTGGGCATTACAGAGCATGTAATCTTTGACCGGTTCCGTCAGGACGTTCCCGCCGTGCTGAACGCAGCAGACATTTATTGTTTGCCTTCGCTGTGGGAAGGGTTCCCGATTGGCGTACTGGAAGCCATGGCGATGGGCAAAGCGGTGATCGCCTCCGATGTGGACGGTACCCGCGAAGCTTTAACCCATGAGGAAAACGGCCTGCTGATACCGGCGTCCAATCCCGATGCCCTGGCAGCAGCCATTGTCAGGCTGGTGAAAGACCCGACGCTGCGGAAGCGTTTACAATTCAGTGCTGTTACGGCTGTACGTACCCGGTACAACGTGGCGGCTGTTACCAAAAAAATTGAAGCGGTTTATCACCAGCTTTTTAAATCATAAAATCATCATGACACAGCCAGTGATCACCTACGAATACGAACGGATTGCAGATATCAAACGTCTGAATTTTATTACGGAGAGCCTGCAGAAGGAAATCCCCGCCAACGCACATGTACTCGACGTTGGTTGCGGTAACGGCGTTATCAGCCGGCACCTCGGACAGTTTGGCTACAACGTGCTGGGTATCGACATCAGCCAGAAAACCATCGACGTGGCCCGCAGTAAAAACAAGTTACCAAACGTAGCTTTTGAAGCGATCAGCGCAGAAGAACTGACGGCCAAAGGGCAACAGTACGACGCGGTGATCTGCAGTGAAGTACTGGAACATCTGCATCACCCGGAAGTGTTGCTGCGAACCATCTATGCTTCCCTGAAAGACAACGGTATCCTGGTGGTGACGGTCCCCAATGGTATGGGCCCCCGTGAAGTATGCGTTACCAAGCCGATGCTGAAAGCGCGCAACAACCCGGGCCTGTGGTCGTTCATCAATAAAGTGAAAAGCAGCCTGGGCTTTAAGGGAACTACCGTGCAATCGCAGGCCGATAACCTGGACCACGTACAGTTCTTCACCCGGAAAGACCTGACAGCACTGGCTTCCGCCAATGACTTTCATATCATCCGGTTCGCCAAAACCAACTTTGTGGAAGATGTATTCCCGTTCTCTATTGTAACTAAACGGGTGAAAGCATTGCAGTCGCTGGATTGTAGTATCGCGGAGTTATTGCCGGTGGGCTTTACCGGCGGCTTTAATACGCTGTGGAAGAAAAATACCGGTAGGTAAATCCCCCAATTTCAAAATTTCAAAATGAATTTGCCTGTTGGCTGGTCAGTCATGACTGCCAACAGGTTTTTTTATGATCTCATCTATCCTGTCCAATACCGGCGCCCCATAATCAAATTTACGGGCGAAACACTTCCCGGACAGCATCAGCGCCTCCATATCTTCCAGCCCCAGCACTTTCGGATGTTCCTTTCCGGCAGACCAATCGATATAATGCAGATAGTCCGTCAACTGTGAACGGTATACCTCGTTGTTCATCAGGATGGTCTGGAAAATAAATTCGTCGGCGCCCCAGGTGAGCCTGAAATAGCGGCGCAGCGCAGGGTGCTGCTGTTCATACTCCACACAGAACCGTACACAGTCCATCGTCAGCGTCCACCAGGCGGAGCCGCAGTACAGCTTCAATCCCAGCGGCGCTTTGCGGCGGGGCAGCAGGGCGGTGAGCAGTTGTGCCAGTTTGTATTTTCCGGGGAAGTTGTATTCCACGAAATGATAGTGTTCCATTTTAGTCATCATCGGCCGAAGGGCTTCTTCACTGATGACGTTCATAAACTGTTTGCCCGTTTGTTTTGCTAAAAAGCGAAGGATGCCATCAATGGGCTGCAGCGGGTAATCCTGTCCGCTGAGCAGTGTCACCCAGGCATAGTTGGTACCGGAACGCAGCACGGCATTCATACCGTTGAGCGATGCCTGTATGATGCCCCATCCGGCCCAGGTCACATTGGCGCGTTCTTTTACCAGGTATACCTGCGGCAGTGCGAGTACGGGTTCCCATTCGGTCAGCGCGCATTTGGCGTCGATGTGCACGTAGCAGTCCACCTGCGGATGGGCCAGGCTTTTGAGCAGCCGTTCCAGCTGTGCCGGTTGTTTATGTACCTGTATGATAAATGCAATTTTCATGAGTAGTTATTTGGTGACGGCGCTTTTGTTCCGCAGTTTATTCAGCAGGGCCATGCATTCCTGCCAGCCATAGGTCCATATATCACGGAGGCTGACATCCAGGTGTTTTTTAACGAAGTAATACCCGAAGGCAGCTGCAAATACGACGTTGAGCAGCGAAGAGAGGGCTACGGACCTTACGTCGGCAAAGAAGTATACAAACGCCACGTCACAGATAATGTTGAGCAGCAGTTTCAGAAAGTTCTTATAGAAATTGATGTCCGGCAGATTGATCATGTCAAGGGTAACCCCGATGAAACGGTCTATTGGCCAGAGGATGGCGGACAACAGGAAGATGCGCACGATGTCTGTTGCCCCGAGATAGGCTTTATCGGCTAAAATGATAATGAGTGGTTGGGTGAGTACGATCAGCACAATGATAAAAGGAATGATCAGGATGCTGACCGTACCGGTATACCGGCAGAAGGCGCGGGCTACGCCGGCATAATCTTTCCGGTTGGCGGCAGCTGACAGCGTAGGTTGAGAGGTAGCCACAAAACTGCGCAGGATGATCTCTATCACCTCCATGAACTTCTGCGGGATGCTGTAAATGGCCACCGCAGCCGGATTGAGCATGGTGCGGATCACGAGGTTGTCGGAATAGCTGATCAGGGAAGAGGATACCATGCTGCCCACCACCATGCGGCCGAAGCGGAACAACGCTACTTTGTGTTCACGGGTACGGAATACCATGGTCCGGACGCGAGTCCATCTGAAGACAAAACAATAGGCGCTGGCCAGCGCCATGCTGAGGCCGTAAGCGTACAATACATTGGGAAGGGAAATGCGGTGGAGGCCAAAGAGGATGCCCAACAGTACAAGGAAAGAGCCGTTCTGTATGAGCCGTATCTGCACGATCTTGTCAAACCGGTGCTCCGCCTGCAGTATCCAGGAGGCAAAATTCCATGGGAGCGAAAGTAAGGTGAGGATGCCGATCCAGCCGATAAACAGGTGCCAGGTATCATTAAACCGGTCATAGGCCACTACGTAAACGATCGCTGATAACAATACATAACCCAGCGTCAGCGCCAGCGAGATATACCATGCTGCCCCCGCCACGCCCCGCGCCGTGTTTTCCTCCACGCCGGCGTAGAACTTGATGATACCGGATTGCAGTAAGCCCGTACGTACCTGGTCCATGATGTTGTAAGTAGCTATAAACAGTACCCATTCGCCGAAGGCGTTCAGGGAAAGTACCCTTACCAGGATAGCAAAGGACAATACGTTAAAGAATGCGGTAACGAGGTTGCCAAGCAAAGAGTGAAAATGCCGGTTGCGTAAAGTGGACAATAGACTAAATCCCATGAATCAACAATTAAATCATTTTATGTTGGTTCTTAACAGGATACAGATAAAGTGAAGATGTCAGGAGCGAACGCCCGACGAGGGTATGGTGTAATTCGTCTGCAAGATACATTTTTTGTTAAATAAAATGGTAGCCATCTCCCTAAAAAACAATTTTTTCTTTGAAAATCAATTTTGTACAAGCGTTGTTTATTAATAATTTAATTTTAAAATTAATAGATATACATTATTTTTTATATTTGTTGTGCAAATTCTGTTATCTTGCGCCCATACTATTGCAATGTCTCCGCTTGAGATAACTATGGAATCGTCGCCCCGTTGAGCAATAGCTAACCATTTTTTACGAAAAGCCATGATCTGGTGAAAAAACGCTACGCATTAATCAGCAAGGCTGTTGTGTGCCTGCTCTTATTATCCCTTGTGTTACCGGCCACCGCTCAACAGGCGGAGGTAATGCTGCCTGCTCAAACTGTCAATAACGTTGCCGGCTATCTGGAGGCGCTGCCGCAAGGATATAACACTAACACCGATAAGTACCCGCTGATCATCTTTTGTCATGGAGTGGGAGAGTTGCAATATGATGCCAACAATCCCAATACCCCCCGCTCTATTTCAGGAGTGGCGGCTAACGGTATTCCCCGGTTGATAAGAGACGGTAAATTTCCCGCTTCTTTTGGCGTGAATGGTCAGCGTTTTTCCTTCATCGTGATTTCTCCTTTTTTTATCAGATGGCCCGGTTCAGATGACGTGCATAAACTGCTGGCTTACCTGCAGACAAAATACCGCATTGATCCCAACAGAATATACGTGACCGGCTTAAGCATGGGCGGCGGCGTGACCTGGGGCGTGATCTCGGAAAACAGTACCAAAGCCAAACAATATGCAGCGGCAGCCGTAGTATGCGGCTCCTATAACGTCAACGACCGTCCGGAGCTGCCTTCGGTGATCGCTGCCAATCATACGCCGGTGTGGGCTTTTCACAACAAAATAGATCCGACGGTCAACCCGCAGTTCACCATCGACTGGGTTAATAAAATTAACAGCTCCGTGCCTGCACCTGTGCCACCGGCTAAAATGACCATCTTCGACGCCAACGGCCACGACGCCTGGACCGAAGCCTACAACCCCAATTATAAAGACCCGGTCACGGGGCTCAACGTATATGAATGGATGTTGTCTTATTCACTCAACATCACGCCCCCGGCGCCGGCCAACAAACGTATCGTGGTAAAGCCCAACCGGGGCAGCGGCATTTACTATACGGATGCCATGAACCAGCTGAATATCGTTCCGGGTGACACGCTTTGTATTCCGGCCGGCGATTATGACTATATACAGTTCAGTAAACTGACCGGCACTGCCAGTAAACCAATTGTCATCACCAATTGCGGCGGCCTGGTAAGGGTAGGGGTCAACAGCACCGCAACGGCAGCCTCTTTCGTGTTCTCTACCTGCAGTTACTTTAAACTGGAAGGTAACGGCGATCCCGCGCTGTCATATGGTTTCGATATCAACGGCACCAACCAGCGCGGCGAAAAAATGTTCGGCCTTTATCTCGGCGACGGCTCCACGGACTTTGACGTACATCATTTATATATACATGACGCCAGCATGTTCGTACAGGCGAAATCGCTGCAAAGCTGCGATCACCCCGAATGGCTGGAAGGGTCCTTCCTGATGAAAGACGTCAAAATCCATGACCTGCTTTGCCGTAACTCCACCTGGGAGGGCTTCTATATTGGCAATACCCATTACCTGTACTCCAGCGGCAACTGCCAGAATATGAAATCCCATCACATCCGGAACCTGGAAGTATATAATAATGACCTGGAGAACATGGGCAGCGATGGTATCCAGATTTCCATGGCCGACCTGGGGAATAATAAAATACATAACAACCGGGTGGTCAATTATGCGGTAGCCCGCAACAGCGCTCACGGATACGGTATCATGAGCGGCGGCGGCAGCACCCTGAACATCTACAATAACCGTATCGATAAAGGCTATAATCCCGCTATCCAGATTTTCGGCTCCGGGATCAATACTGTTTACAACAACGTGATTTCCAATATTGCTTTCGAGGGGATCAACGCTATCGATAAAATCGTATTTGAACCGGCAACGGCCTATATCTATAACAATACTGTCTATAACACCGGCGTAAATGGGATTAAGATCTACGCCGACAAAACCACCATCGGGCATAAGGTGTACAATAACCTCGTCATTGCCAATGGTACGCAGTGGGACTACCCGCAGACGGGCTTTTACATTAAAGGCGCCAATCCCATAAAATTTGATTTCTCCAATAACCTGAACTTCAAAACGCCTGCTGACGCAGGTATTGGCGATGCGCCCAATGGTAATTTCCGGCTGTTGACCGGCTCTAAAGCCATCAATGCGGGCCGCGATATGACGGACCTCGCATTGACCACTGACCTGGAAAATACCCCCCGGCCGCAGGATGGCAAGTACGACGTGGGCGCCTACGAATTCAGGACCGGTACCAATAATATTGTTCCCGCAGCAAATGCGGGAAAAGACCTGTTTATTTCCCTGCCTGTAAACACCGTCCAGCTCGACGGTTCCGCATCCGCCGATGCAGATGGCACCATCACCGGCTATAGCTGGAAAAAAATCAGCGGCCCCAATGCGGGAACGATCGCCAGCCCGGCCCAGGTAATGACAAATGTAACAGGACTGGCTGCCGGTACCTATATTTTTCAGCTGACGGTAACGGACAACAGGGGGCTTAGTGCTTCCGACCTGGTAACGGTAACGGTGCGGTCCGCAGCGGCCAGACCGCCCGTGATCATCACCACTACCAGCATGACAATCACCCTGCCGGTGAATTCCGTACAGCTGGACGCCAGTAGTTCCTATGACCCGGATGGTATCATTACAGGGTATGACTGGAAACAAATCAGCGGTCCGTCTGCCAGCGTGCTGGCCGATAACACATCGAGCAACACATCCGCCGGTTCGCTGAAGCAGGGCGTATATACGTTCCAGTTAACCATTACGAACAACGCCGGGACTAAAGTCACCACGAATGTAACAGTAACGGTGAACGGCACGCCCGGCACCAATCAGCCGCCTGCCGCCAATGCCGGTACTGACCAGACGATCACGCTGCCGGTCAGCAGTGTCACGCTCGACGGCAGCGCTTCCAAAGATCCTGATGGGTCCATCGCCTCCTGGAAATGGGAGAAGGTGAGCGGCCCTGCCGGCGGCACTATCGGTAGCGCCAATACTGCTTCTACCAAGGTGAGCAGCCTGGCGGCCGGAACCTACGTGTTCCAGCTGACGGTAACCGATAATGCCGGCGCTACCGCCACCGCACGGGTAACCGTGACCGTTTTACCGGCGCCGGACAACAACCAGCCGCCAGTTGCCAACGCAGGCACCAACCAGACGATCACGCTGCCGGTCAATAGTGTCACGCTCAACGGCAGCGCTTCCAAAGATCCTGACGGGTCCATCGCCTCCTGGAAATGGGAGAAGGTGAGCGGTCCCGACGCTGGTGCTATTGGTAGCCCCAATACCACCGCTACTACCATTACCAGCCTGGCGGCCGGCACCTATGTGTTCCAGCTGACGGTAACCGATAACGAAGGCGCCACCGCCACCGCGCGTGTAACCGTGACCGTGCTGCCGCCGCCGGGTGTTAATCGTCCGCCGGTAGCCAATGCCGGTCAGAATGAAAAAGTAGTATCGCTGGTGATCCTCGACGGCACCGCGTCCTATGATCCGGACGGCACTATCGTAAAATACAGCTGGGAGCAGGTAACCGGGCCTGCAGAGGCAAATATCGCCGGCGCCAGCGCCGCGAAAGCTACCGCTACAGGACTGATCAAAGGCGTATATACGTTCCGGTTAACGGTAACCGATAACGAAGGACTGACTTCCGCCGCTATCAAAACAGTGACGGTGGTAGATCCCGATATCCCCGATAATGACTCCGGCACCGTAAGCCTTTATCCCAACAGGATCGTGGGAAGTGGCAGCGCCGTGCTGAAAATCAAACATAACGAACTCCAGTCCGGCAGGATCACCATTTATAAGAGCAATGGCATGGCCGTAAAACAGTTCACCTTCCAGATGAACACTGTATTCACTACCGGTATTGACTTCAGTGCGCTGGGCGCCGGTATCTATTTTATCGAAATCAGGGGAATAGGTACGGACTATAAATGGGTGGGGCGGTTTATGAAACTATAAGCGGGATTCATAAGCATGAATGGCCTCATATAACGCAGCGGCGGAATTCTCCCAGGTATGGGTGAGGGCAAAAGCCCTGCGGGCTGCTGCCTGTTCCGGCTGATTTCCTTCCAGGGCGGCTTTCAGCTGTAAGAGATAGGAAGTCAGGTCGTCGGCCAGGTATACATAATCCTCAAACATCTTCATGGTGGGGGTACGGGTGGCCACCACCGGTTTGCCCATTGCCAGGTATTCATCTACCTTGAGCGGGTAGTTACCGATCGTGAGGTCGTTGACTACCTGCGGATTAATACACACATCGAATGATTTCACATAGGCGGGAAGGTCTGCCATCGGCTTGCCGCCGGTAAAATGCACGTTGGGCAGTTCGTGTAAGGGCGACTTTTTGAAATCTTCATCTTCATGCCCCACCAGCACAAAATTCCAGTCTTTTTGTTCCGATGCGAGGTTCACCAGCAGAGGGATGTCCAGCCTTAAGCTGGTGAGCGCGCCTACGTAGCCGATCACCGGCCCTTTCAGGTGGGCGGTATCTGCCGGTACGTCCATAGGACGATCGGGATTGAACAGTTCCAGGTTACAACCCTGGCCGATATAGTGGCTTTCCGGGTTATATTTTTTCAGCCGTTCGGCAAGGTACAGCGAGTTGGCCACGCCGATATCGGCCTTGGCGATATGCGCCGGCTCCAGCTTTTCCCCGTGTTTGCGCCAGTAGTCTACCGCCAGGATATTGTCCCGGCTATAGTAAATATATACAGATGGTTGCAGCAGTTCTTTCAGGTAGAAGCTTCTGAAAATATCGTTGTCATTAAAGAGGATCACATCTTTAAAACCCAGCTGCCGGAGCGCCTTGCGGATGTTACGGGCAAAGCGGCGGTTGTTGATACGGTTGAAAACAGAAAACAACGGGGTAGACGGTAGCCAGTTGATCGACTCAATAACCGAAGTGGGATAAAGGTTCCACATATTGTCACTGATCTGCACCAGCGAAGGCGCTTTCCCGCTGATGACCGCCTTATGGTGATCGATTTCCTCGCCGGCATGGCGATTGAAGGAGGTACGGCGGTCAATGGGGGCGTTGACATACAACACCCTGTTATGTTTGGAAAACTCGGCCGCAAGGCTTTTGCAGTTACTGCCAATTTTGGTGTACCAGGGTTGGAGGCCCACAATAACAATATCCCGGTTATAAACAGACATCATAACAATAACAGTAGGGTAATGAAAAAGTGAGGTTGTCCAGAGGAGGGATGGGTAAAATCAGATGGAATGCAAAGTAAATGAAATCTGCCGGTTCATACAAATAAACTTTATCCGGCCTTAAAAGGTTAAATTAAGACAAGAATCATTTATATATATGTCAGAAACAGTTGAAATCAGGAATATTACAGCCGCAGATTACCTGGACCTGCGGGAATCCATGGTGTCTGCTTATCCCGATATGGCGGGAAGCTACTGGGGAGAAGCCACCATCCAGCGGTTGATCAGGTTGTTCCCCGAAGGACAGATAGCCGTTACCGTTAATGGAAAGGTGGTTGGTATCGCTTTGTCGATCATCGTGGATTACGACAAGTTCGGCGACAACCATACCTATGAGCAGATTACCGGTTATTACACTTTTAACACGCATAATCCGAAGGGGGACATCCTCTATGGCATAGAGGTGTTTGTGCATCCCGATTTCCGGGGACGGCGGCTGGCGCGCCGGTTATACGATGCCCGCAAGACGCTTTGCGAGCAGCTGAACCTGGAAGGGATCGTGGCCGGGGGCCGTATTCCCAATTATGAAAAATATGCAGAAAGGATGTCGCCGAGGGAATATATTGAGAAGGTGCAGGACAAGGAGATTTATGATCCTACGTTGACCTTCCAGTTTTCCAATGATTTTACCGTCAAGAAGATATTAAAAAACTACCTGCCGAATGACGAGGCGTCCAAGGGTTTTGCCACGTTACTGCAGTGGTTCAATATTTATTACGAAAAGGACAGTGATACCATTCGGTATAATAAGTCCACCGTAAGAATTGGGCTGGTACAGTGGCAGATGCGGGATTATGGCGGGCTGGAATCGTTCATGCAGCAGGTGGAATTTTTCATTGATGCGGTGAGTGACTACGGGTCTGACTTCGTGGTGTTTCCGGAGCTGTTTAATGCGCCGCTGATGGCGGAGTTCAACCAGCTGGACCCCGCGGGCGCCATCCGCGGGATGGCCAAGTATACCGAAACGATCCGCGACCGGTTCCTCGAACTTGCTGTATCTTATAATGTCAATATTATTTCGGGCAGTATGCCGATCGTGATGGACGAGGTGCTGCACAACATTTCCTATCTGTGCCGCCGGGATGGTACCTGGGAGCAGTACATCAAAATCCATCCTACGCCGGGCGAAGTATATGCCTGGGGTATGAAGGGTGGTTCAGAGATCAAGGTGTTTGATACCGATTGCGGAAAGATCGGTATCCAGATCTGTTACGATGTGGAGTTTCCTGAACCGTCCCGGATACTGGCGGAGCAGGGGATGCAGATTTTGTTTGTGCCTTTTATGACCGATACGCAACACGCCTATAACCGCGTGCGGTTCTGTGCGCAGGCGCGGGCTATCGAAAATGAATGTTATGTGGCCATTGCAGGGTGCGTGGGTAATCTGCCGAAAGTTAATAATATGGACCTGCAGTATGCACAATCCTGTGTATTTACGCCATCCGATTTTAACTTCCCGGTGACGGGGATCAAGGCGGAGTCAACCCCCAATACAGAGATGGTGGTGGTGGCAGATGTTGACCTGGTGTTGTTGAAGGAACTGCATGCTTTCGGAAGCGTACAAACGATGAGGGATATACGACATGATCTGTATAAGGTAGTAAAGAAATAGGGGAGCAGGGAGTTGCTTTACAGGGATTTTAATTATAGTAATACTTTATATCGATTTTTATAACTAATTAATATATAGTATTTTAGCGTTATGATTTGATGTAATGGTTTAAGTGTTCGAGGGATATTTTTCTGCACTACAGGAAATAATTGATTAGTTTAGTATCGGTTTTTCTTCAAGCTATATCTTAGTTAATTTATTTAAAAAAGTTGATAATCAATATATAAACGAAAGACTAAAAGATGAATAACAAGATTAACTTAGCCCTCCAGATCCTGCCTTCCGTGCCTTCCGAGCAGGTATACGCCGTTGTTGATGAAGCCATTGCGGTAATCCGTGATTCCGGTGTAAAGTACAGGGTGTGTCCTTTTGAAACAGTGATGGAAGGAACCTATGATGAGTTGATGGAGGTGGTACGTAAGACGCAGGAAGTATGTTTTAAAGCAGGTGCGTCTCAGCTGCTCGTGTATATAAAAATGCAGATAAAAAAAGATCAGGATGTGACCATCGAAGAAAAAACAGGGAAGTACGATTCCTGATATATTAAATTTCATTATCTTTCTTGACAAACCAAAGGACAGGACTTATGAGGTATGCCGCAACATTGGATGGCAGCTCCAAAATCATTACTAATCTGACCATCATTATTACGTTGGTCATCTTATGCCGGCAGATCACCGATGTTAACCAGGAGGCGGTGAAAACGAGCGTATTGTTATTCCTGCTGATACCTGCCATCCTGGTGGCGGCCTGTCTGAGTCCCCGGTACTATAAGATAACGGCAGAAGGCGTAGTGATCAAAAGACCGTTGTTTCCCATCACCATCCTCTTTGACGACATTGTGCGGCTGCGCAGCATCACCGAAGAAGAGCTGGGCACCAGCAGCCGTATGCTGGGCATCGGCGGTATTTTCGGATACCTGGGCACGTACCGGTCTGCCGAAATAGGCAAGTACCAGCGTTGGTGCACTAACCGTGAAAGTCTTGTCCTGATAGAGTCGCGCTCCCGGAAATGGGTGATCAGCCCGTCTGCCGCGGAAGATTTTGTTAAGACCATGAACGGTATTATCAATACCGCCAACGCCAAATAAACAGCTTATGGCCGGGAGCATTGCTTCCGGCCATAAGATTTATGCTGTTTCCATTTTCCAAACATAACCGATCCCGGCCGCCATGATAAAAGCACCCGCAGCCAGATACCCCACCTATAATGCTATTCAGGCGTTGGCCCGGGCATTCAATTACCCTTATGATCAGCACATGCAGGATTGGGAATATGAGGCCGCCAGGTTCGCTGATCTCGAAAAGTACCTTACTGCATATGAAACCTCCGATGACGATGAGATCCGTTTTACCCTCATGGAAATGATCATTGAAACGAGTAATGAAGACCGTTATTTCGATTGGAAGGGACAGGTTTGGCCCAAAGTCTATTCCCTGTTGAAGGAGAATTTTCTGTTACATGCTTACACCGTGTATTACTGGTGCGATTTCGATAGTGAAAGAATCGAAGATAGTTTCAGCATCACGCCTGAAATGAGAGGGCTGTGGGAAGAACAGTCGAAACAAGGTTAACTGTAATCGTTACTAATTGATCTTACAGGCAGGTCATCCAGCTTTTTATAACCCAGATAAGTATGGTTTTAACTTTTTATATTCCTTCCGGGCGATTACATCTTTAATTACGATAATTACAACACCATTTGCTGCCCTGGATCCATAAATTGCAGACGCCTTGGGTTCTTTCTCAATGGTCATGGATTCGACTCTTTGGGGATCGATGAGGCTGTCTGCGAGGTGTCTTTCTATTGTGTATTTTTTGAGTAAATGATACCAACTTCAAAAGTTCCATAAATGTAGCTATATTTTCGTATAGCCTTTAACGATGCTTTTCTTTTAATTACAAACAACCCGTGTAATTATTAGAATATTAACTATCAACAAACTACAATTAACATTAAATTTTATGTTTTGAAAATACCCAAATGCGGGCAGAGCGCATTTGACTTTCGTCTTTCCTTGATGTATCTTTTATTTATATTCTTAAAACCAAAGTCTAAATCACAACACCATGAAATCAATCTGTACATTGATGCTGGTGGTGGGCGCTTTCCTGTTTATTCCCATCTCTTATTTGCACGCCCAACCCCGTATGATAAAAGGCCATGTGGCCGCTGCCGGTACCAACACCCCCTTGCCAGGGGTAACGGTCCAGGTTAAAGGTACCAGTCGTGGTACTACTACCGATCCCGACGGAAGTTTTCGTATTGAGGCGCCCGGTGGTGCGGGCATCCTCGTTTTCAGCTTTGTGGGGTACCTCACTCAGGAAGTTCCCATCGGCAGCCAGTCCACCCTGAACGTAACGCTACAGCCGGACACCCGCAGCCTGGAACAGGTAGTGGTTACCGCCATGGGCATCAAAAAGGAAAAGCGGGCTATCGGTTACGCTATCCAGGACGTGTCCGGCGCTGACCTCATGCAGTCCAAACAGTCCAATGTGGTCAATGCCCTGCAGGGTAAAGTGGCCGGCGTACAGATCTCCAGCGGCGGCGGCGCCCCCGGCCAGGGCTCCCGCATCCTTATCCGCGGTATTAATTCACTGGACCCCACCCGCGATAATCAGCCCCTTTTTGTCATCGATGGCATCACCATGGACAACAATACCTACACGACGGGTAATGCAGACACCCGCGGCATGAGTAACCGTGCGGCAGACATCAACCCCGATGACATTGAAAGCATCTCCGTCCTGAAAGGAGGCGCGGCTACCGCATTGTACGGCCTTCGTGCCGCCAGCGGCGCCGTGATCATCACCACCAAGTCCGGCAGGGCAGGCCGCACCCGCGTTAGCTTTACCACTACCGCCGGATTCGATAAGGTAGGTAAAACCCCCGATGTGCAAATGCAATACACCCAGGGTAATAATGGCCAATATGACAACCAGAGCTTCTGGCCGGCATGGGGCCCCTCTGTGGAAGATGCCCGTAAACTGGACCCCGACCACCCGGCTTCCCTGTACAACAACTACAAACAAGCCTATAACACCGGCTCCCAATACCGCAACACACTGGCGATCAGCGGTGGCACGGAAAAAGTCGTGTATGCGGCATCGTTATCCCAGTTCAACCAGAACGGCATCATCCCTTTCAGCAACTACCAGAACTACTCCGCCCGCGTCAACGGCGATATCCGCTTCAGCGAAAAAGTAAAAATGGGCGTAGCCCTCAACTATATCAACTCCGGCGGTAACCGCGCCAACGCAGACCGCTACGGCGAACAGATCATCTACTGGTCGCCCCGCTGGAACATGCGCGACTACCTGAAACCGGACGGTACCCAACAGACCTACGGCACAACAGACAACCCGGTGTACACCCTGTACAGCAACCGCTTCGGGGATAATGTCAACCGCCTGATCGGCAACATCAATTTCACCTATTCACCGTTCAAATGGCTGGACGTCCTCTATCGCGCGGGTACCGACTTTTATACGGACAACCGCCGCCACACCGGCCCCGGTCCCAAAGGCATCGCCGGAGAGGTGGTCAGCACCGACAACGGCTTCGGCTTCGTGAACGAATACACGCTGAATCAACGTTCCCTCAGCTCTACCCTCATTCTGAACTTCAAAAACAATATCACCTCCAAACTGACGTCCGACCTGAAACTGGGACATGACCTGTTTGACCGGCGCCTCAAACGCCTCTCTACTGAAGGCGATACCCTCGACATCCCGGACCTGCTGATCATGCAGAATGCCAAAAAAATCGTCTCCTCCCAATACATGGAGAACTACTATCTCATCGGCGTATTCGGCGACTGGACCCTGTCATGGGACCGCTGGCTGTACCTCACGCTCTCCGGCCGGACGGATATCAGCTCCTCCCTGCCTGTCGGCAAACGTGCGTTCTTCTATCCCTCCGTGAGCCTGTCTTATCTCTTTACCGACCACCTGAAAATCCCCGAGAGCGTACTCTCTTATGGTAAAGTGCGGACCTCCTGGGCCAGGGTAGGTAAAGATGCGCTGCCTTATAACACCGGCTCCGGTTATATCCCGCTCGTCAACGGACCCATCGATAATAACGTCATCGGATGGACCCGCGCCGACCGCTACGGAGACGCACAGCTGAAACCGGAGTTCACCAACACCTTCGAGGTGGGCGCCGAACTGCGTTTCCTGCAGGACCGTATAGGCATCGACTTTGCCTGGTACACCTCCAAAAGCACTGACCTGCTGATACCGGTAAAACTGTCCAGCGCTACCGGTTATGAAGACTTCTATACCAACGCCGGCTCCATCCGCAACCGTGGCATAGAAATAGCATTTAACGCCACCCCCATCAAAAAAACAAAGTTCCGGTGGGACATGCGCATTAACTTCTCCGCCAACCGCAACGAGGTGCTGAGCCTCGGCAAAGGACTCTCCGAAGTAGTGGTGGGCAACCAGTTCGGCTATGCCGGTTCCACCGCTACCATGAAGTACCTCCCCGGTTACCCGGTAGGCGCCATCTTCGGTACCAGTTACCTGCGGTATACCGGCGGGCAGCCGGACAACAGCATCCTGATCGACTACAGCCGTCCGGTACAGATAGCCGCCAGTGGCAGCCAGGCCGGTTTCCCGATGATCAACGCCAGTCAGAAATACCTGGGCAACTCACAGCCCAAATGGATCGGAGCCATTACCAACACCGTCACTTACGGACCACTCAGTCTCTCTGTATTGATAGACACCCGTCAGGGCGCCAAAAAATACAACCAGCTGGCCAACTTCATGTCGGCCTTCGGTGAGTCAGCGATCACGGCAGACCGTTTTTCCAGCAAAGTGTTCGAAGGCGTGTTGCCGGACGGTACGCCCAACAGCCAGGTCGTATACCTGCAACAGGCCAAAGGGCCGGACGGCCGTAACTATGGCGGCGGCTTCTATCGTAATGTATACCGCGGGGTGACAGAGAACTTCGTGGAAAATGCGTCCTGGATACGGCTGCGCAACGTTAGCCTCTCCTGGCAGTTGCCATCCAAATTCCTGTCCCGTACCCACCTGATCTCAGCGGCCAACCTGACGCTTACCGGCAATAACATCTGGTTGCACACCAAATACACCGGCTTCGATCCGGAGTCCAGCTCCCTGAACGCGGGCAGCAACATAGACGCCTTTGCCGGCTTCACGTACCCGACTACACGTAGTTACATGGCCTCCCTGAACGTCACCTTCTAAATTGCTTCCATCATGAAAAGGATACACACCATATTATATATTGTCTTGTTCGCCATACTCATCGCCGGTTGTAAAAAGCAGCTGGATATCAACGATAACCCCAACCAGGCGGTAGTACCGCCTATGAACGGGTTGCTGGCGTCCACCACTTATTTTACTTCGTATAATGTATACCGTGTGAGTAACATCACCTCCTACTTTGTGCAGTACCTGGCGTCGCCCAACGCCAACGGCGCCAGCGACACCTACGAGGTGACGGATTACACCACCACCTGGAAAGCGCTGTACGATAATATGACCGACCTGCACGACCTGATCGCCCAGGCCCGCACCGCCGGCGCCGACTACCACGTAGGGGCAGCCGAAGTGATGATGGCCATCAACCTGGAAATGCTGAACGATATGTGGGGCGCCGTTCCCTACACACAGGCGTTTAATACCAGCTTCCTGCAACCTGCCTATACACCGGACGACAGCGTATACCTGCAATGCATCGCCCTGCTGGACGACGGCATCACCCGCCTGAAAAGCACCAGCTCCAAATATGAGCTGGATGCTACCAAGGACCTGGTCCACAGCGGTAAACCGGCTGCATGGATTAAGACTGCCTATACGGTTAAAGCCCGGTTGCTGAACCATATCACCCGCAAGGGCAACTATGATGCGGCCGCCGTGCTGGCTGCTCTCGCCAACGGCTATACGGACAATGCGGACGATGCGCAGCTGGTACGGTTCCAGTCCCTCAGTCCGTGGAACCAGGCCGCAGTGAACAACGTCAACAACCTGCTCGACGGCTGGCTGAGCGCTCATTTTGTAGAGGCCCTCAACGGTAAAACTTTCGGCGTTTTCGATCCGCGGCTACCACTTATTACTGATACCACCCGCTTCGGCGACTACCGCGGCACCGTTAACGGCGCCGGCAGGGTAGGCTCAGGTACCAACCGTGAAGAGTGTTACCTGTCGCAGAAAGGATTTTATTCCAAACCCGGCGCTCCGCTGCTGCTGGCCACCCATGCGGAAGCCCGCTTCATACAGGCGGAAGCTGCTTTCCGCAGTGGCAACAAGCCCCTGGCTTATCAGGCCTATATTCAGGGCATCACCGTGAACATGAACAAACTGGGCGTAGACGGCGCAAAGCGGGACGCCTACCTTACCAATCCTGCCGTGGCTGTGGGAGAGGCCGGCCTCACACTGGCGCTTATCCTGAAAGAAAAATACGTGGCACAGTTCCTGCACCCCGACACCTGGAACGACGCCCGTCGCTATGACTATCAATACAAGGATTTTAATATGCCGGTGAATGCGCAACTGCCAACCTTCATCCGCCGCGTCGCTTATCCCGATTCGGAGAAAAGCCGCAACGGCGCTAACGTGCCGTCTGTAACGCTGACGGATAAAGTCTGGTGGGACAAACAGTGATGACCTGGATAAATGAATAAATAAGCGCCCGTTTGGTAGTTGTGCCAAACGGGCTTTTATTTGTATGCTATCATCGCAATACGTTAAATAAAATAATTGTATGTCTTATATCAATGTAGTAATGTCCCTCAAAGAATTCCTGCCCTATGTGGCGGATATTCTGCAGAAAAACGAGGGTGACTTCTTTATAGAAAAACGGAACGGCAGCGGGACCATCCTCGTAGAAAAAGTGGCCGTGCAGGCAGGGAGCATCGACATGGAAGATAACCGGGGCAAAAACCTCGACTTTTTCATTTTGTCAGACCCGGCTTACAACTTAACCCAACACCGGCCGTACGATGATGAAACAGCGCCTTTTGTGATTGTTGGACAAGGAGGGCGTGAAACAGCGGATAGCATTGAACGGATTGCATTAAGGGTGCTTTCGAAGACACCTGATAAGAATACCGCCCGGATTTTTAATGCCATCAAAAACAAGTTAAAGAAAGACGATACGATAGGAAGGGGAATAGAGGGAGGCTCAAGATTCCATGACAGTTATTTCTATGAAAAGAAATATGTCGGCGTGAAAACGATGAAAACAGATTTTCATAATGATAAAGCTGCCGGGATTAAAATAAAGCAGGAATAACGGGTTGGTTATTCCTGCTTTGTTATTTATCTGAAAACGAGGTATGCTACAATCAGCGTAAAGAATACATTGAACAGTTGCGCAATAATAAATGCTATGGCCGGCCTGCCGTTTTCCACTTTAAAGATATCGGTGAATTTGGTTTCAAGACCGATGCAGGTAAAGGCGAGGGCGAACCAGTAGGTCTGCAATTCTTTCAGGGAGCCTTTGGCAGCGGCTACTACCGGTGCCGGCAATACGAAAGAAAACAGGAGGGAGGCCACAATAAAGCCCAGCACAAACTTGGGGAACCTGTCCCAGATGGTACGGAGCGTTGGTTTTTCCACGTTGCCTTCTTTTTTGGTGTAAGACCAGTAAAGGGAGATGATGAAAGCGGCCAGCCCGAGCAGCACGTTCTGAGAGAATTTCACGATGGTGGCATATTTCAGGGCTTCGTCCCCCAGTTTGGTACCGGCGGCCACTACGGCCCCGGAGGTGTCGATAGTGCCGCCCAGCCAGGCGCCCGCCACAGCAGGAGACATACCGGCCCATACCGCGATACCGGGCATGACGAGCATCATTGGAATGGCGACGATCATTACCAGTGAAATAACATGGGAGAGTTTTTTATTATCTCCCTCAATAGCGCCGGAGGTGGCAATAGCGGCAGATACGCCGCAGATAGACACCGCGCTGGAAATCATCATACGGAATTCGTCGTCCAGTCCCAGCATCTTGCACAACCAGAAGGTGAAATACCAGACCGTAAATACCACTACCACCGATTGAAGAATGCCCAGCAATCCTGCCTGCATGATATCGCCAAAGATAATATTGGTACCCAGCAGCACCAGGCCGATCTTGATGTACAGTTCTGTTTGCAGCGCCGGCTTCACCCACTGGGGCAGCCCGATCACATTGCTGATGAACAGGCCCAGGAGCAGGCTGAAAAGCACCACTTCAATGCCGAGCTCTTTGATAGCCTTGTTGGCGGTGATAATCTGCGCCAGCAGGGAAATAAGCACAATAGCCAGCAGCCCGGCCACCAGTGCGGCAGGTTTAAAATCGCCCGCCAGAAACCGCGCCAGCAACAGGCTTCCCAGTACCCAGAGGAACAGGGCGCCGATATGCAGCAGGTTGGAAGTGTTGGTCAGTTGTGTCCATAGTTCATTGCCGGAAGACCAGCTGTATTTTGGCAATGCCGGCTTTAGCCCGGCCACCACCAGCGTGACGGTCAGGAAGGCGATGATCACCGCAATCCAGTCTTCATGAAGTTTCTTAGGTTGTAACATAGGTCTGTAACTTATACGCGCGTTTGAACGCTAGTGAAAAAAGAGGTACCCGAGGAGAATGGCGGACAGCAGCCCGAAGAAGTCAGCAATCAGCCCGGCTGCCAACGCGTAACGGGTATTTTTAATGTTCACGGAACCGAAATACACGGCCAGTACGTAAAAAGTGGTTTCTGTAGTGCCCTGTATCACACTGGCCAGTTTGCCCTGGAACGAATCGGCGCCGTAGCGGGTCATCACCTCGATCATCAGTCCTCTGGCACCACCGCCGCTCAATGGTTTCATCAGCGCTACCGGCAAGGCAGGTACGAAATCGGTATTAAAGCCCATCCATGAAAAGAGGCTGGCGATGGCGTTAATGATATAATCCATACAGCCGGTGGTGCGGAATACGCTGATGGCCACCAGGATACCTACCAGGTAGGGGATGATCCTTACTGACACGTGGAACCCTTCTTTGGCACCCTCTATGAAATGATCATACACATTTAGTTTTTTGACGATACCCGCCCCCAGGAAGAGGATTACGATCGAGAAGATAACACCGCCCCCCAGGTTGCTCATGGTAGGACCGATCTTTTCTGCCGGCATGGTGCTTACCCAATAATACAAACCGGTCACCACCGCCGCAAAACCGCCCAGGAACACCAGTACCGGCAGTTTGAACAGGTTGATCCGCTGGTAGGCGGATACCGTGAACATACCTATAATAAACGCTACAAAAGTAGAAATCAGCGTAGGAACGAAAATATCAGCCGGGTTGGCAGCCCCGGCAGCCTTCCGGAGTGCGATCACCGAGGTAGGGATAAGCACCACGCCGGCCGTGTTCAGCACCAGGAACATGATCTGCGGGTTGCTGGCTGTGTCCGGTTTGGTGTTCAGCTCTTGTAACTCCTTCATGCCTTTGAGCCCCATAGGGGTGGCGGCATTATCGAGCCCCAGCATACTGGCGGAGAAGTTCATCATCATGGAACCCATGGCCGGATGGCCTTTGGGAACTTCGGGAAACAGCTTGGAGAAAAAGGGATATACCAGTTTGGAGAAGCGGTTGATCATCCCGGCAGCCTCGCCCACCTTCATGATACCCAGCCAGAGCGTCATTACGCCAGCCAGTCCCAGGGAGATTTCGGCCCCGGTTTTGGCGCTGGCAAGCATACCGTTCATAATATCGCCGAAAATAGCCGTATCCTGTAAAAACACCGACTTGAAAACTGCCACTACAAAAGCTATCAGGAAAAAGCCCAGCCAAACGTAGTTTAATGCCATTAGATTATTGGTTTATTCAAGCAACAAATAAACTAAAATAAACTTATCTTTGCGCAAATTTTAAAAAATGGCTTTGCAAGTTGGAAT
The DNA here is from genome assembly GCF_900167135.1 of Chitinophaga eiseniae. Lineage (GTDB taxonomy): Bacteria > Bacteroidota > Bacteroidia > Chitinophagales > Chitinophagaceae > Chitinophaga > Chitinophaga eiseniae. The sequence goes on from NZ_FUWZ01000007.1 coordinate 233,158, forward strand.
TGTAGGATTGCCGAATGTAGGGAAATCGACATTATTTAACGCGGTGAGTAACAGCGCTAAGGCGCAGGCCAGCAACTACCGCTTCTGTACCATAGAACCTAACGTAGGACAGGTGGACGTGCCTGACACCCGTATGGACAAACTGGCTGAACTGGTGCAGCCCCAGCGCATCGTGCCTACTACTATCGAGTTTGTGGACATCGCCGGCCTGGTAAAAGGCGCCAGCAAAGGCGAAGGTCTGGGTAATAAATTCCTGGCCAATATCCGCGAGGTAGACGCCATCGTGCACGTGATCCGCTGCTTCGAAGACGACAACATCCTCCGCGATGAAGGCGCCATCAACCCGGTAGCTGACAAGGAGATCATCGATACCGAATTACAGCTCAAAGACCTCGAAAGCGTGGAACGTAAGGTAGCCCGCACAGAGAAAATGGCAAAAACCGGCGGCGACCCTAAAGCCAAAGCGGAATTTGAAGTGCTGAAAAGATGCCAGGAACACCTGGAGAAAGGCCGCAATATCCGTGAACTGGGCCTGAGCAAGGAAGATCGTGTAGCGATCGCCGACCTGTTCCTGCTCACGGAAAAACCGGTACTGTACGTAGCCAACGTGGATGAAGCCTCCCTGCATACAGGCAACAAATACTCCGAAGCCCTGAAAGAAGGGGTGAAGGTCGAAAACGCTGAAGTGATCGTGATGAACAACACCATTGAAGCACAGATCTCCGAAATGGAAGATCCGGGCGATAAGGAAATGTTCCTCTCCGAGTACGGTCTCACCGAACCAGGCCTCAACCGCCTGATCCGATCCGCTTACAACCTGCTGGACCTGATCACCTACTTCACCGCAGGTGTACAGGAAGTACGCGCCTGGACCATCCACAAAGGATGGAAAGCGCCGCAGGCTGCCAGCGTGATCCACACCGATTTTGAAAAAGGTTTCATCAAGGCGGAAGTAATCGCCTATGATGACTATGTGAAATACGGCTCTGAATCCGGCGCCCGTGACAACGGCCGTCTGCGGATCGAAGGCAAGGAATACATCGTGGCCGACGGCGACGTAATGCACTTCCGTTTTAACGTGTAATCATTTCCGTTACAATAACGACTTTCATGATACTCAAACGCATGAAGGTTACAACAAAACCAGGAGCGTCTCAGCAATGAGACGCTCTTTTTCGTTGAAGGAATCCCAAAAAAAACAGAAAATTTCTTATCAAGTTATATTCTGTCGCATTGCTGCGGTACGCCCGCTAATGCCCGCCCACATTGAGGTTGGTCGCGGATAGGCGATCGCGTAAGTGCATCTCTCTAAAAAAAATATACTTGGCAAATTGGACTTATTTATTAGCTTAGCCTACTATTTTAATGTTAGCTCATGCGATTAGTCAGGAATGTAAAATTGTTTTTCCGGGAAGGAAACTCGGACAAAACATATGAAATAGACCTTTGTGAAGTTGGCCCGGAACAATATACTGTTAACTTTAGATACGGCAAACGCTTCGGAACCCTGAAAGAAGGCACCAAGACTGTAAACCCCGTAGCCCTGGCAGCGGCCACCACTATCTTTGACGCGCTCGAAAAAGAAAAACGCAGCAAAGGTTATCTCGGTGAGCAGGAAGCTGTACAGGACCTGTCTTTTGTACCAGTAGACACTACCGTGGTGGCAGACCCACAAAACGCCGCTATTCTCAAAAGGTTACAGGGTGTGCTTGAAAACAAGCCCGCATATAAAACCGTCTGGAAAACTTCGCGTGTGATCTGGAAGGCAGGTGAGCGCAAAATAAAAGAAGCAGTCCCTTACCTCATCAAACTGATGGAAAGGGGAGACGCCATGCAGCGTTATACCGCCCTCTGGGCATTAGGCCGCTGTGCAGATCCCGCTGCAGCGCCGGTGCTGCGTTCTTATGCCGACAACGGTTCCTACGCCCAGAACATCCGGATGCTGGCCGCCAACGGCCTGCTGATGGTACTTCCGGAAGAAGAACGTACCGCACACCTGCAAAGTCATCTCCACCGGTTACCGGAATCGCTGCAACAAGCCATTGCCGGCGGGAATGCGCAGGCTATCTTCGACGAAGTGCAGAACCTGGTGATGGTTAAAGCTGAGCTGAACTACCCGATGCTGGAAGACCTGTATATCGTGGCGTATAATAATAAGGCTGTCAGAGAGGCCGTCATCGGCTTCCTCGTCCACATGCCTTTGCGTCCCAGCTATTTCCAGCACGTACGCCATATCTTCAAACAGGCCGAACTGCGCGACGATCAGGGTATTGTTGGTACGCTGGCCGTCAGGTTTGAAAGGGAACTGCCCATGTTCAACCATCCCGGCAAAAGGCTGGACTATGACGGCAACGAATACCATCCCAATGTATTCGTACCGGAACTGCAGGAACATTTCAAAGTAGCTAAAGAACTGAAAAAGCCCGGCTCCCGCCTCGCTTATTCCAATAAAACAAGGAACTACCTGAGACGCAGGGTGCTGCGCAACCTGCGCGCTACCGGCGAAAGAGCGGACCTGGAATATGTGCGCCTTGCTACCGCCCTGCTGCTGCAATATGAAGAGGACCGGGATGCGACACAGGAATACCAAACCCGCCACTATAGCTGGGTCAATGGACGGTATACTACCTGGTACCGGCAGTTCCCCGCCCATTCCCGCGCCGTGTTCCTGAACTATATCCTGCGCGGCAACACGCCCAATATGCGGCTGGACACCAACGGCACGGAATGGTTCTACGAAGAACCGAAAAATGAAAAAGGAGAACTCACCCGCGAAGCCACTACGCTGCGGGAACATCCAGATACTGTAAAAGCACAGCAGAAAGGAACGCTGTTAAAAAAGCTGTTCAACTGGCTGGGCGGCGAAAAGCCTGCACCTTCAGCGGGCGTGATACCGCCTGAACATAAGCCGGAAGCTGCGCCTGCCGTGCCGGTCAGCGATGTGCCGTTCCTGGAATTGTGGCGTCAGATGCCGCAGGCTTTCGTGCAACTGATGATCGCCGGCAAAATGGAAGCAGTACACCTGTTTGCCATGGAGCAGCTGAAGTCGCATCCTGAATATGCAGACCTGAAAGCCAAAATGGATGAGAAAACGATCTATTATCTGCTGATCAGCCGTTTTAATGTACCGGCTCTCTTTGGTCTCGAACTGGCAAAAGAAAAATATACCCCGGCAAACCTCTCTTTCTTCCTGTTGTACGCTGTTACTATGAGCCCCCTCGAGGTGGCCAGGGTGCAGGGCCTGGAATGGGTGGACCAAAACAAGGCAGCCTGCTTCGCCGATGCGGATTTCCTGATGCGGATGATATTTAATCCGTATAAGGATGTCCGTGACTATGTACGCGGGCAACTGACCCCTGAGCACCTGCCTGCGGATAAAGCGCGCGCGCTGGTGGGTAAGGCCATCGCCTCACTGTTGGCCTCCAACAACCTGGCCGACGATGTGAATCAGAACCTCAACGATGGTTGCCGCATACTGGAACACTTCTGCGCCGATGCGCTTCGTGAAGTGGATATGAAAGTGATTGTGGAGCTGATGAACTCAGGAACGCCCGCCTGTCAGGCATTTGGCGTACGGTTGATGGTGATGAAAAAAGATGAGCTGAACTTCGCGGAACTGTCAGACCAGCTGCTGCGCAATCTCGTGGCCAGCAGTTACGAATCCGTAAGGATGGCTGGTATAGCGGTGCTGAAAGCCATGCCGGAAGCGGAACTGCTGAGAAGGGCAGAGGTATTGCTCGACGTTGTACTGGCGCCACACGAGCATGTACGTAAAGAAGTACGGCCGCTGATCGCTTCACTGGTAGCGAAAGACAGCCGTCTGGCGGTTTATCTGGTGAACGAATTGGTGCCCCGTCTCATGCGTAAAGAAACTGCAGAAGGTATCCACGAAGATATTGCCGCTATCCTGAGCCATGAACTGGTGGACCACTTACAGGATGTAGACACCGCCACCGCTTTACGTTTGCTGTATGCCAACTACCGTGCTGCACAGGAATTCGGCATCGTGGTGTTGAATAAATACATTCCGGCAGAAGCCCTTACGGTTAAACAGGTGATTGCCGCCGGCAGCCACGAACTGCTCGCCGTGAGAGAGTGGAGCTGGGGCTTCTATCAGCAGCATGCTGCCCGTATGCGTTACGAACGTGATGCGGCCATCGGACTGCTGGATGCCAAATGGGATGATACCCGCCGCTTTGCTCAGGAGTTCTTCCGGACACAGTTCTCCGAAAATGACTGGACGCCGGAAACGCTGGTATCCATTGCCGACAGCGTACGCCCGGACGTCCAGGCGTTTGGCCGTGAGATGCTGATGCGTTTCTTCAAAGATGCTGACGGCGCCGCTTATCTGCTCAAACTCAGCCAGCACCCGAGCGTGGCCATGCAGGCCTTTGCCACCAACTACCTGGAGACCTGTGCCGCCGGCAACCTCGAATACCTGCGTAGCATGGAACATTATTTCCGTTCTGTACTGAGCCGCGTCAACAAAGCAAGGGTAGCCAAAGAACGTATCTTTAACCTGCTGGAGAAAGAAGCGCTGAAATCTGCCGAGGCGGCCGCCTACATAGGAGAGATTATCGCACATATATCCGCGACCGTGTCTATTGCCGACAAAGCCCGTTGCATTCAGATCATGCGTAATATCCAGCAACAGTTCGATATTCCTTTGCCAATAACGTTAATGCCCGTACGAAGCAATTTAGCTATTTGATTATTTAGTTACTTCAATATTGAAAGCGGCCAGTCCTCCTTGTCAATAACGAAATAACCAAATAACCAAATAACAAAATCTGAAAATAGATTTATGTTATTCAATTACAGATATAGCGGTAACTCCCAGGTGTACAGCAATGCTACATCCGCCGGTATTTCCTTTGCACCGGATACCCACCGTGACCCGACCTTTTTTGTTGGAAAACTCCATAAAAAAATCGCTTTCCGCGAGGCCATATCTGCCCTGCATGATGTTGTGGTGTCGGACCTGCGTTTTAAACCCAAAGACAAAACAGCCTATAAGGAATGGGCTGCCCAGCAGGAATCCATGTGGCTGGCGGAATATATGAACGCCTACGACGCGGAAGCTGCCAACCAGCGCATCGCCACCCTCTCAGAAGAACTGAAGCAGGTAGGAGACCAGAAGGATAAAGTAATGGCGCCTTTCTATAAGGCCCGTAAACAATATTTTGACTTTCTCTACCAGAAAGACAGGGATGCCTGGTTTGTACTGGACCCCGTGATTACCGTACACCCGGATGAAATGTTCTTCGAATGTTTCAGTCAGGACGAATCTACCTATGGTAAGCTGAGCGCCAGTTACAACGTCTTTAAAGAGGTGAACGAGTTTGAATGCGGTACCACCAATATCGACTATTCAGCTGCGTTATACGACGAATTTCAGAAGATCCGCGACTATAAGGAGACAGACTTTAAAGTAGATCCCGGAGGCTTCCAGATACAGACTTCCCAGGAAGAAATGTATCATGAGGTAAAGATAGACCTGCCGGATAGCTGGGTGAGAGGTTTCTTACAGGTAAGCTCCGCCATGACGCTGCCTGCAGCCACTTTCGACCTGCATCCGATGGACGTATATAATTTTTGCCTGTGGTTGCGCCGTTTTAAGGAGAAAAGCGGCCCGCGTTCCATCCGTTTTAAACTGGAACCGGGCAAGCCCGTCCGTGCAGTGTTTGAACCCTGGAATCACGAAATCGTTTGTGCGAGATCGTTATATAAAGGTGGTCAGAGCCGTGAAATCAGGATATGGGGCAGAAGAAGGCTGCTGATCCTGGAAAGACTGATTCCCATCGCCAAAAAATTCACCGTGCATCTTACCGGTAACGGCCTGCCTTCGTTTTACGTGGCAGACCTGGGGGATATGCAGTTCACGCTCGGCCTTTCCGGCTGGACCGCCAATGACTGGTCCCGCGCCGGCCAGTTCGACCTGATGGCGCCCCGCGCCATCGTGGAAGACAGCGCCAAACTGAAAGTGTTTGCCGATCTGCAATCCCGCTGGATGGCCAAACCAGAGGCCATTGCAGCTGCTACCGGGCTGGACAAAGCCACAGTGCTGGGCGCACTCGGTATCTATACACAAGCCGGCAAAGTGATCTTTGACCTGCACAGTGGCATGTACCGGCTGCGTGAACTGAGCCGCGATCCGCTGCCGCTGGAATCGCTGCGTTTTGCCAATCCGCTGGAAGCGGAAGCAGCTGAACTGGTAAATGAAAAGAAAGTAACTTTTACCGCGCAGGAAATTCCGGGCAAAGGCGTTCAGCTCAAAGGCAATGTAAAAGGTGCACATCGTGTATACCATCCCGTTATTGTGATCGACAATGACGAAAGATTGAGCGATGCGCACTGTGATTGCAGTTTTTATAGTACCAACAAGTTGTACAAAGGGCCGTGCGAACACATGCTGGCACTGCGTATGACGCATGCTGAAAATAATTCTGCACAATAAAATTTTGTTTTTCAGAATTATTTTCTAACTTGCCTGCTCGTTAACAAACACAGATCTTTGTAAAGAGGAATTGATTGCACTTGCGCCCGTAAAAGGGACGAATGATGTTTCGTCATTCAGGAATTATGACTATACATGCTTCACTAAATGCAATCTTTACTTTGGGAGGGGCGTACCTAGTGCGAATTTACGGTACGAGCCCCGGGGGCTGAAATTCACACTAGGTACGCCCCTCCCTGGAGTTGATTGATTTAGTCAATGGCTTGCACGAAGGCCTTTTCCTCTTTACAAAATCCTGTTTCTCCCGCGTCAGGCATGGCTTCCGCAGCCACTTCAAAGCCGGACCTTTTAACTCCGCCTCCGTTTTAGCTGCTCAACATTCATTAAAAAAGTAAACGCCAACACTATGGCCGAAGGCTTAACCCGTCAACAGCTGTACGACAGAATCCGTGCATCCTCCAAAGAGGAATTTATACTGGAAGAAATGACCCGTCTGGGTTTCTGGGCAAGAAACACGTCCCAGCCATCCTTACCGGAAACACTGATACGCAGGGAAGGAGAACTGCGCCGCGAGTTGAATGAACTGCTGGCCGAAAAACAAAAATACCGCAACAAGGAAAAGATGCTGGCAGACATGCGCAAAGAACGCATGGCCAAAGCTAAACTGAAACGCGCGGAAACAAAGAAACGCAACGAAGAGAAAAGAATAGCCCGCGCCGCTGCCTGGGCAGAAAAAAAGAAGGTCGATATCACCTACCTCGGTGAAGATGTGTCTGCCGGACTGAATAAAATAACGCCAGATGAAGCACAACTGGCGAAATTCGGTCTGCCGGTGTTCAAAGACGCTACTGCATTGGCGGCCGCCATGGGCATTAGCCTTGGCAAACTGCGCTTTCTGGCCTTTAACCGCCAGGTGGCCAATACCTCCCACTACCAGCGCTTTGAAATCCCGAAGAAATCAGGAGGCACCCGTGTCATTTCCGCGCCCATGCCGCAACTGAAAGCAGCACAACACTGGATACTGGAAAACATCCTCTATAAAATCAATAACAGCGCAGCTGCCCATGGCTTTGTGCCGGGCAGGTCTATCGTCACCAACGCCGTGCCGCACGTAGGACAGGACATCGTGATCAACATAGACCTGCGCGACTTTTTCCCTTCTGTTCCCTACAAAAGAGTAAAAGGCCTTTTCTGTAAACTGGGGTACGCTGAACAGGTAGCCACCATCCTCGGCCTCCTCTGTACAGAACCGGAAGTAGATGAGATCCTGCTGGATAACCGCAAATACTATGTGGCCAAAACAGAAAGGCATCTGCCGCAGGGAGCGCCCACCAGCCCGGCACTCACCAACCTGATCTGTTTTAAACTGGACCGCCGCTTTGAAGGACTGGCGGCTAAATACGGTTACGCCTATACGCGATATGCGGACGACATGACTTTCTCTGCCAAAGGCGACGCTGCCGATAAAGCAGGACAGGTGCTGTGGGCCGTTAAACAGGTGGTGAAAGAAGAAGGGTTCACCATCCACCCGGATAAACTGAAGGTGATGCGCCGCGGCGATAAACGGGAAGTAACCGGCATTGTAGTGAACGAAAAAATCAGCCTTGACCGCGACACGCTGCGTAAGTTCCGCGCGCTCCTGCACCAGATCTCGAAAACCGGTCTGGCTGGCAAGCGCTGGGGCAAAGGCAAGAACATTATCAGCAGTATGGAAGGTTTCGCTAACTACGTCTATATGGTAAAACCGGAGCAAGGCGCCAAACTGAAAGAAACCCTGGCAACACTGTTGCAACGGGAGGATATCAAAACGGAAGCGCGCAACCTTTGGACAACCGGCACTACAGACGCCGCAACCGCTGCCATGCCTGCTGACGCGCCGTCTGCACCGCAACCGTCTGTACCGCAACATCCGGAAGGTATTCCCGTGGCCAAAGACGCGCCGACGGCTACCAACAAACCGGACAAGCCCTGGTGGGATGTTTTATAAGCTACTACCCATTACCCATAAAAGAGAAGACCTGAGCTGTATCAAGCTCAGGTCTTCTCTTTTATGGGTGGTGTATAACAGATCAGAGATTGTATCCCAGTGAAATATACCATTGCGAACCAATGGTGGGGTTGCCCCAGGATTGTACGTAAGATTTGTTCAGAATATTCACGCCTCCCAGTTTAACCGTGGTCCTGGCTTTGGGGAAGAACTTGCTGACCATGGCATCCAGTGTGCCGAAGGCAGGGATCTCGCTCAGCGCCAGCGCATTCACATTGGGACCTACAAAAGAAGATTGCCAGATGTAGGACTGCTGCCATTTCCATATAACATTGGCGGCTATATTGGAATTAGCGATGTTGCGGTTGCCAAGGTTGAGGCTGTATCTTACTTTAGGTGTGTTGAACATGGCCAGGAAACTGCCCAGTTCTTTCTCGTTGCTCAGTTCATTGTAAGAGATATTACCACCGGCGGTGAAGTTCAGCGGCAGGCTGTAATCCACTCCCAGCGCCCAACCCCATGATTTAACCGTTTCTTCCGCACTTACCGGTACAGAGAATATCTGTTGCGGAGTAGTGCCGCTGGCGGGTTTAACGAGCACCTGGCTGCCATTCATATTTTTAAAATCATTTTTATAGATGTAGGCGTCTACCAGCAGTCGTTTTGCGATCAGTGCTTTATAACCGAGTTCATAAGCCTGTATGCGTTCCGGTTTAAATTCGCGGAAAGTATATTGTTTGGGAGCGCCCGCCAGTACGGATTGCAGGGTAAATACCGGACCAGTGGTGAGGCCATAGCGTTCACGCAGGAACGGCAGACCGCCGATCAGGTGCGCCTGTGGCGTGGTCAGATCGATGTACTGGTCCTGGTTGTTGGGAATACGGAAGCCGGTCTGATAAGACACGCGCAGGTTGTGCGTTTGCAGGAAGGTATATACTGCAGACAAGCGCGGACTGAACTGGCCTTTGAAGTTCATGTTTTTATCATAGCGCAGTGACCCGGTAAGTTTCAGGTGATCGTCTATCAGTTTTTTCATGATCTGTAGATAACCCCCGTATTCGTTGATACGGAACTCTTTGCCGTTGTCGTCCACAGCGAACAGTGTTTTTTCGGAGTTGAGCGTGTACCGGCGATAGTTACCACCTACCAGTATTTCAGCGAACTTGATGAGGTTATGGAAGTTGTACATAAACTCCAGCTGATAGAGATTGGTTTTATCTGTGAATTTAGCGCCTACGCCTTTGGCGTCGCCGGGGATAGGTTTCTCGCGCACTTTTGCTGCGGCGTTGTTGAAGTCGGCGGTGCCGGGCATGAACCGTCCGGAGTCGGCTTTGGCGCGTGCGTTCTGGAAAAACAGCGGCATGCGGGAGGAAACCGCGTTCTGGGCGGCAGCATAAGCGGCGGCGTCGTTGGCGCCTCCCTGGAGTGCTGCGCCGTAGGCCTGCGCAAAGGTGCCTAATGCCTGGGTGGCGTAGGTGCCGAAGTACTGCGCATACCATTGGGTGCTGGGTTTCCAGGCTTCGTTGATACCGGCGGCAAGGGTACCGCTGGCATAGCTGTCACCGGACCTTTCCTGTGTGGTGTAGGCCCTTACATAGAAGTCGGGGTGACGCAGTTCCACTTTATACTGGCCCATGTTGAAGTCTTTCAGGGAGTAACGGTCTGCGCCGGTATAAACGGTGGTGCCGGAGCCGTAGCTGCCCTGAATCAGGGCTTCGAGGTTTTCTGTGATTTTATAATGCAGGGCGCCGTTCAGTTTCAGGTTTTTGGTGCCGTAGTCTACCACGTCCGCTTCGTTGTAGCCGGTGCGGGTGATGGTGGCCTTGTTGGGGGCCGGCATGGCGGCGTTGAAGATCTGATCGGGGGTAACTCTGCCGCCAAACAAAGCGGAGATGCCTGCCAGTTGCTGGGTCAGCTGACCGCCTGTTTTGAAGGAGTTGTACATGTTAACGGAGTTTTCATCACCATAGATGTTGACGCCGTTATAGCCTTCGTTGTTGGCGCGGGTGCCGTCCTGCAGCGTATGGCCGTTGGCGAGGCTCTGGTCGCGGTAGTCGTGCGCCTGCCAGTCGTCGGCCTTGATGTAGCCTAAGTTCAGTTTAAATGCCCACTTGTTGTTGAAGGCATGGGCGTAGCGTACGGACACGTCGTAGAAGCCGGTCGTAGCGGAGGTGCGGCCGCCATCGTTGAGGATGCCGGTTTTCACCTGTGCGCTGAGGCCCTGGTACTGGAAGGGGTTTTTGCTGGTCATCAGCACGATGCCGTTGAGCGCATTGGGGCCGTATAGGGCGGAGGCGGCGCCGGGGATCAGTTCCACGTTGTCGAGGTCCAGTTCGGGGATGCCCACCATATTACCTACGGAGAAATTGAGGCCGGGGGCCTGGTTGTCCATACCGTCGTTCAGCTGCAGCACGCGGGTGTTACCGTTGCTGTTGAAACCGCGGGTGTTGACGGACTTGAAGGTAAGGCTCTGGGTGCTCATTTCCACGCCTTTCAGGTTGGCGAGGGCGTCGTAAAAGGAGGCGGCCGGAGATGCTTTCAGGGCGCGGCTGTCCAGCTTTTCGATGGACACCGGCGATTGCAGGATGCTTTCCTGCACGCGGCTGGCGGCTACCACCACCTCTTGCCCAAGTATTTCGGTCGTGCTGAGGGTAATGGTCACTTTTTCATTGGCGTTGTTCACGACCTGTTCTGTGGTTTGATAACCTACATAGGTGAAAACAAGGGTCAACGGAAGTGCATGGTTCGTTTTGAGCTGGAAGTTACCGCCGTTGCCCGTGATGGTGCCGGCTGTGGCGCCTTTCACGGAAACAGTAACTCCCTGCATACCGTTTCCGGAAGTTTTGTCTGTTACAGTACCGGTGATAGTTGCAGGCGTTTGCGCTGTGAGTACCAGGGAAAAGGACATCAATAGCAACAGGGAGCCCAAACATACTTTTAGAATGCTTTTCATACGCAGTGGACGTTTTTGATTTAGACTCGGTTTATCTAAATATAAGTAAAAAACAAATACAACTGCGAAACTGAAAATATTTCCTGCCGGTGCTGGTTATTGCCAGTCCTGCAGGATCTTACCGATCTTCTCAAACTCAATCAGGAAGCCGTCATGGCCATAGGAGGAGTCGATCTCGTGATAACGGGTATTGGGCAGATAGGTAGCCAGCAGGCGTTGTTCTTCCGGGGGGCAGAGCAGGTCGCTGCTGATACCGATCAGTAATACCGGTTGCTGTATGTGGGAGAGGGAGGTGGCGATGTCTTCATGGCGGCCCCGGGCAATGTTATGGCTGTCCATGGCTTTGGTGAGCAGCCAGTAGGATTGGGCGTTGAAGCGTTTTACCAGTTTTTCGCCCTGGTATTCGATGTAGGAGGAAGCGCGGAAGTGGTCCGTCTTTTCCTTGTCGGGATCAGACTGGGTGCGCATAAAAGTCTGGTAGTTGCGGTAGGTGACCATGCCGATGGCCCTGGCGGCCTTAAGGCCAAGGGCGCCTGCATGGGGAGCAGGGTCCTGCCAGCTGGTATCCGCTTCGATGGCCAGGCGTTGCGCGGTATGGATGGCGATGCCCCAGGCGCTTTCGGCGGCGCCGGTGCAGAGCAGGAACAGGCGTTTGATGCGCTCCGGTTCTGTCAATGCCCATTCCAGTACCTGGTAGCCGCCCATGGAGCCTCCTACGAGCAGGCTTATCTGTTGTATCTGCAGGTGCCCGCGTAGCAGGCAGTGTGCTTTTACCATATCACGGATGGTGATCGCGGGGAAGGAGGTATACCAGGGCTGCCCGGTAGCGGGATTGACCGTATGAGGGCCGGAGCTGCCGTAGCAGGAGCCGATGATATTGGCGCATACGATAAAGTGCCGGGTCGGGTCAATCACCCGCCCATGGCCGATAAGGCCGCTCCACCAGTCAGCCGCGTCGCTGTTGGCGGTCAGCGCATGACACACCCACACCACGTTGCTGCCGTCAGCATTCATGGTCCCGTATGTATGATAGGCGATCTGTAATTCAGGTAATACCTGGCCGGACTCCAGCCGGAATGGTGCTTTGCTGTGAAAAACCTGTGCAGACAATAATCCAAAATTTTTGCAAATCTACAATACCAATTACGAATTACAAATAACGAATTACGAATTGAAGGCCAGCACGTAGCAATGGCCTCCTTTAGCATCTGCCATCGTAATTCGTATTTCGTAATTGAATTATTTATCTTTGTTGCAAGAAATCCACCTTATCATGAAAATAGCATTACAAAGAGTAGACGACGGATTCAACATGGAAGCCGTAGATGAAGGCGGCCACAAAGTGTTGATGGATTCATCCCTGGAAAACGGGGGGAAGAACAACGGAGTAAGACCTATGCAGATGGTCATCATGGGCCTCGGCGGTTGCTCTGCCATTGATGTGCTGATGATCCTGAAAAAACAACGCCAGGAAGTGAAGGATTTCCGCATAGAAATCGAAGCGGAAAGAGAACAGGGCAAAGAACCGTCTTTATGGGAAACCGCCCACATCGTATTTCATTTTACCGGCAATATCGACGCGGACAAAGCTGCCCGCGCGGTGGAACTGTCGATGAATAAATATTGCTCCGTAGCGGAAACGTTGCGCCAGGCGAAAACTAAACTGACCTGGGAAGTGAAACTGAACGCCTAACACGGAGAAACCACCATGTCCATGAGCAATAACAAACAATACCAGCCGGAAACCAATGCGGTCAGGATTCAGACAGCACGGACCAACGAAATGGAACACTCCACACCGATGTTCCTGACCTCTAGCTTCTGCTTTGACAATGCGGAGGAAATGAGGGCCACCTTTGCGGATGAAACGGATTTTAACATCTACAGCCGCTTTAGCAATCCTAACGTGGATGAGTTTGTACAGAAGATGTGCGCCCTCGAAGGCGCGGAAGCCGGTTACGCTACCGCTTCCGGCATGAGCGCCATTTTTGCCAGCTTCATGGCCCTGCTGAAAGCGGGCGACCATGTGCTGAGCGCCCGCTCTATCTTTGGCTCCACCCATACCGTTATTACCAGGTTCCTGCCCAAATGGGGGATAGAATGGTCTTATTTTGACCTGAACGATCCTGCCGGCATCGAAGCGATGATCAAACCCAACACCAAAATGATCTTCGTGGAAACGCCTTCCAATCCCGGGCTGGAAATCATCGATATTGCCTACCTCGCCGGTATCGCCAATAAGCACAATGTCATCCTCAACGTTGACAACTGCTTCGCCACGCCGGTGCTGCAACGGCCCATCGAAGCCGGCGCGCACATCGTTACCCATTCCGCCACCAAATGGATCGACGGACAGGGACGGGTGCTGGGAGGCGCTGTCCTGGGCAAAAAAGAACTGATCAAAGAAGTACATACTTTCTGCCGCAGCACCGGCCCGGCCATGTCGCCGTTCAACGCCTGGGTGCTGAGCAAAAGCCTGGAAACATTGCACGTGCGCATGGAACGCCATACCGCCAGCGCGCTGAAACTGGCGCAGGCCCTGGAAGGCAATCCGCACCTGAGCAGTGTGAAATACCCTTTCCTCGCCAGCCACCCGCAGCACGACATCGCCCGTAAACAAATGAGCGGTGGCGGCGGTATCGTATGCTTTGAACTGAAAGGAGGCCTCCAAAGCGGCGTACGTTTCCTCGACGCGCTGGAACTATTATCTCTCACGGCTAACCTGGGCGACAGCCGCAGCATTGCATCGCACCCGGCCAGCACCACCCACGCCAAACTGAGCGATGAAGAAAGGGCCAGCGTAGGCATCACGCCGGGCCTGATCCGCATCTCCGTGGGCCTGGAAAATGCCGGCGATCTCCTCGCGGATATCGAACAGGCACTGGCAAAAAGCGCATTGTAGTGATCTAAGTCAATAAAAAACAATGCCCGGGGCTTCAGCTCCGGGCATTGTTTTTTACAGGTGGTACTGCCTCAGGAACGTTTCTTTAACACGCCCAGCGCAAAAGCCGCGGCGGCGGCGGAAAATACGGAGAAGTCCAGCGGCGCTTTGATGCTTTTGGCGGTAGCCATGGCCAGCGCAAACAACAGCAATAAAATACCACTGCCCTGCGCCACCAGCCGGGTCCGGATATTGAACAACAGTAAAATACCGAAGATAAGTTCCAGTGCCGTAGCCACTGCCGCCGCTACAGATACCAGTGGCGCCGATAGCCAGGGCGTTAACGTGGCGGTGTACTCCACAAACTTGTCCCAGTTGCCCCACGCGGAATGTGCAGGACCCCATATGCCAAACCGGTCGGCCACGGCCGATAAAAAACCTGCACTAAGGGCTATACGTAGTAACCATTCCGTTATTTTCTCTTCTTTGAATTTCATGGCCAGATAAATGAGTGTTAGTGGAAACAAAGGTATCTGTCACAACATCATTTCTTCTTAAGACAGTTTAAGAAATAGAAGGCATGTGTTTTCCATTTAATATATTTTGTTATATTAGAATTATGAAATCCTTTTCCCATTTTCTGCTGATCCTTGTCCTGGCATACCTGGCCGGTACTGTGCTTCCCTGGTGGAGCGTAGCCCTGGTGGCTTTCGTTGTTACATTGGTATTGCCGCTGACGTCCGGTAAATCTTTCTTCAGCGCCTTTCTTTCCGTTTTTATATTATGGCTCGTACTGGCTTTTTATATGGATGTTCGTAACGATCACCTGTTGGCCAACCGTATGAGCGAAATGATCCTCAAAGTACGCAGCGCGCCGTTGCTGGGAGTGATCAGCGCCCTCATCGGCGGACTGGTGGCTGGTTTTGCAGCCAGCAGCGCGGCCTTTGTCCGCGCACCGAAAAAGATCGTGTCCTAGGTTATCATGTGCTGTTAAATTTGTGGTAAAACGGTAAGTACTTTCTTTGCGTACATACCTGGTAGTTATTTTTGAACTATGATGAAGTACTTACCGACCCTGTTTTTACTCCTGTTTACAACGTACTGTGAAGCCGCTATTGTCAAAGGTCTTGTGACCGACGACAAAAATAATCCATTACCCTTTGCTACCGTCCTCATAAAAGGCACTACCACCGGCACCACTACCAACGCCGCCGGGCAATATCAGCTGGAGGTTCCTTCCGGCCGGTACACGCTCGTATGCCAGTACATCGGTTATCGTAAGACTGAAAAGGTGATCCAGGTGGATGGTCCGCAGATCATCAATTTCACCCTGCTGCCGGTCAACCTGCAAATTAAAGAAGTGGTAGTGAAAGCAGGAGGGGAAGACCCCGCTTATGCCATCATCCGGCAGGCCATCAAAAAAAGAGTTTTCTACCAGCAACAGGTCCGGGAGTACACCTGTATGTCCTATATCAAGGGCACGATCAACATGACGGGTGCACCCAACAAGTTCCTGGGTAAAAAGATAGATAAAGAAGACATGGGGGTGGACAGCACCGGTAAAGGCATGGTGTTCCTGTCAGAATCTATTACGAAGATTTCTTTCCGTGCACCTGAAAAACTGAAGCTGGAAGTGATTTCCGACCGTAAGAGCGGAGGTGGTTTTGGCATGAGCTTCCCGGCTTTCATCAGCTTCTATGATAATAATGTGTCTGCGGTGATCACGCAGATGGGCCCCAGAGGTTATATCTCCCCGATAGCACAGAACGCATTGTCTTATTATAAATACCGCCTGGAAGGGGAGTTCCGGGAAGACGGCCACGTGGTCAATAAAATACGGGTGATCCCCAAAAGGAAGCAGGAACCCCTGTTTTCCGGCTATATCTTCATCACTGACGGGGACTGGCGTATTCATAGCACCGATCTGATACTCACCAGCGAATACCAGCTGGAACTGATGGATTCCCTGCGTATCCGGCAAACGCATGTGCCGGTGTCAGGGGAGGTGTGGCGCGTCAAAGACCAGGTGCTGCATATGTCTGTCGATAAATTCGGTTTTGGTATGGTGGGCAATTTTGTGAATGTATATTCCGACTACAACCTGCATCCCAACTTCCCGCCGAAGTATTTTGATAACACCTTCCTGAAATACGATTCCGCTTTTGATAAAAAAGAAGCGCCCTATTGGGACAGCATCCGGCCGGTGCCGCTGGAAGAAGCCGAGTCCCTCGACTATCACAAGAAAGACAGCACTGCCCGCGCCAACAGGCTGGCTGCGATGAAGGGAAACACCCTCGACTCGCTGCGTAAAAAGCAGAAGCCGGTAAAAGTGATGGACGTACTGTGGAACGGCGTGAATCGTAAAATGTATTTCCGCCGCGACAGCGCCATTGAATCTCACAGCTTCCACCTGAATGGACTGGCGAAATCCCTGAAGTATAATACAGTGGAGGGTTTGGTGCTGGCGCTGGAACCCCAGGTCAATGTCAACCTCGGAAAAGAACAACAACTGAAAATTTCTCCGTATGTGCGTTACGGTTTGAGCAATACTCACCTGAACGCCTATACGTTTTTAACGTATAGTTCAGAAAGCCGTATCCGTACCCGTTATGGGCGCAATGACTGGACATTGGGCGGCGGTAAACGGGTAAGCCAGTTTAATCAGGACAATCCGATCAACAACCTTGCGAACGAGTTTTATACGCTGTTGCTGAAAGAGAATTACATGAAGCTGTATGAAAACTGGTTTGCGCAGTTACGCTACAGCCGTACTTTCCAGACGAACGACCGGTTAACCGTCGGCGCCCGTTATGAGAGCCGCATACCGGTAGAGAACACCACTGATTTTGTGATCTTTAAAAGTGGCAAACAGTTTTCGCCCAATCATCCGGAAGACCTGGCGCAGATACCGTTTGAGCGGCACCAGGCGTTTATCGTGGACATGAGTTTCCGTTACCAGCCAGGGCAACAGTTTGTAGAGTTACCAGACCGTAAAATGCCGCTGGGTTCCAGGTACCCGACGTTTGAAGTGGCTTATAGCAAAGGAATTCCGAATGTAGGCAACAGCGTGGTGGATTTCGACAAGTGGAAGCTGTCAGTGTTTGATAATATGAACTTTAAATTGTTTGGAGAGTTCCGTTACCGTGTAACTGCCGGCGGTTTCCTAAACGACCGTAATGTGCAGCTCCCGGATTTCCAGCATTTCAACGGTAACCAGACTTTTTACAACACCAAATACCTGAACAGTTTCCAGCTGGCGCCTTATTACCGCTACAGTACCACGGCGCCGTTTTTCATAACGGCCAATGCAGAGCATCATTTTAATGGGCTGCTGACGAACAAAATACCGTTGCTCAACCGCTTGAAGTGGAATCTGGTAGCTGGTTCCAATGCGTTTTATGTAAATGATAAAAACAACTATGTGGAAGCGTTCCTCGGGTTGGAAAATATTCTGAAAGTAATCAGGGTAGATGTGGTGGCTGGCTATCAGAGCCAGGATGATACGCGCATAGGCGTGAGAGTGGGGCTGGGCGGAATATTCGGTAATTTAATTAAGCTGGATTAGCAGGGGCGTCGACAACATATTTGGTTATTTGGACCGGCTTTTATTGGGGAGAACAAATAACCTTATTCCAAATAACCAAATTTCCGATGTCTTCTTCATGGCTTATCTTTTTTTGCTTCTCATTTCCTTGCGTTCATCAAAGAAGTAAGCCAACAGTCTGTAGACCCAGATGCCAACGATAGCGTACAAAAAGTAAGTAAGGTAAATACTCATAACATAACATTTTCGGGTTAATCAATTTTTTGTCAGAACGATATTTTCAAAAAGGGTGCCAACTCGGGGTTCGTAACTTGGAAACAAAGATATATACAATAAATATCAAATAGTTATAAATCCATAAATAACTTTTTCACACTTTGTGAACATTTGACAGTAGTCATCTGTTGTAAAATTGATACTCAACGAGATACACTTTTTGTAGAATTTATCACACTGAAGTGGGATTTTAACCATTACTGACTGAAAACCGATATTATGAGAAAGATTGCCTGGGTAGCGCTGGGAGCAGGCATTTTCCTGGCTGCTGCCGCTTATATCACGGAAACCAATGACCTGCCGGGAGCAGTGGAGCTGCGAACGGGCGGCTTTGTTGGTTACATACTGATTATCAGTGCCATCGCCTGGTTTTTGCTGCGTCGCCTGTACGAGTGGGACAAAAAGGCGGAGGCGCCCCGGGCTTAAAGAATACAGAACGCCGGATAGATATCCGGCGTTTTCCGTTCTGTTATTTATAAGGATTATGAAAAAACCCTGGTTTAGACAAACGAGGGCAGCTTACTGCGAAAAACTTGATGTCATTGTCCGAGATAAGGCCGTATGCCGGTCATGATCGCTTCTCCGTTGATCCCCGCTTTGGAAAGAAAAGAATTTGCGCCCGCTTTAAAGGCAGCCTGCCGCTCTTCGTCCTGGAACCTGTTGGACACCACCACAATCGGAATATGCGGGTCCTGGCACCGTATCGCCGCAATCATCTCCAGCCCGGACATATGTGGCATCACCAGGTTGGTGAGCACGATGTCGGGATGTACCCTTTTAAGGTGCGCCAGGGCCGTCGGGGCATCTTCAAAAGTCTGTATGATGAAGCAGGTGGTTGTTATCTGCGGGATTATCCAATGCAGAAAAAAAGGATCGTCATCCACCCAGAGAATGTTATAGGGCTTACGCTGCCAGGTCACCATGGGATATTGATTTGGGTTAAGATACGCGCGGGAAACAAAAAGCGCGGAACTCTTACAGTGCTGCTCTAACCGCCAAGCCGAACACAGCAAAGAAGAGCCCGCGCACAGACGTCGCGGGCCTCACCTTCTATACCTGTGTTCTGGTGTTTGGCGGTTAGAACAGGTTAAAAAGCGATGCCTCGTAATATTTTTTTGGGGAGGCAAAGATAACCGAATATAATATTTTTTTTCAATTGACTTGATATATCAAGTCAATAATTTTATCCCTTTTTTCCAATTTGTGCGAATGAATGGTGTCCGCAACGAAGAACTGTCCAAAAGATTTGGCGAAAGATTCCGGGAACTACGCGAGGCAACAGGCCTCAGCACACGGGAATTTGCTGATACCGCCGGCATTGCCTATTCCCAGGTATGGACCATAGAGTCGGGGAAAGGCAATCCAACACTGAGTACCATGGAAGCCATCGCGAAAGCACTCGGTACCGACATTTCCAAACTCCTGAAAGATTTATAAATAGGATATTTCGCTCATGCGAGATGACTGCCTGCGATTTTTTTACTTTTACTGAGTGACTGCCTGGCCGTTTTCTGCTTCCTTCCGCCCGGTTTTCCGCCGGATTTGCCTATCTTTGCGCTGCCTGGGGAAAAAACAGGCTTCATTGACCTACTTTTAAGACGAATCGATCAACCACCTGGAAGGACCAGGGTATTGATTGAAATTTTGTTCACAAGGCAAGTGTCCGTAAAATTTCAAACAAATGGTATTACACAACAGAGTCTCCGCCGATGAGCTCAGAAAACGGCTGGAGCTGGAAACATTTAAGCGCGTTACTATTTCCTTTTACCAGTACGCGAAAATCGAAGACCCGCAGGCTTTCCGCGATCAACTCTACGAATCCCTCTTCAAACTGGACGTTTTCGGACGTATCTACGTAGCCCACGAAGGTATCAACGCACAGATCAGCGTGCCGGAGCATCATGTGGATGCTTTCCGCAGCACCCTCTATGCCATCGGGTTTCTGAACGGCATCCGCCTGAACGTGGCGGTGGATGATGACGGCAAATCTTTCTTTGTACTGAAGATCAAAGTGCGGGAAAAAATCGTGGCCGACGGCATCGACGATCCCACTTTCGATATGGCCAACCGCGGTAAGTACGTGGACGCCCAGGGGTTTAATGAGCTGACCAACGATCCGGAAACGGTGATCGTGGACATGCGCAACCACTACGAATACGAAGTCGGACATTTTGACGGCGCCATTGAAGTGCCTTCGGACACTTTCAGGGACCAGCTGCCCATGGCGGTAGACATGCTGAAAGATCAGAAAGACAAAAACATCATCATGTACTGCACCGGGGGAATCCGCTGTGAGAAGGCATCTGCCTACATGTTGCACCACGGGTTCAAAAATGTTTTTCATCTGGAAGGCGGCATAATCGAATACACCAACAAAGCCCGTCAGCAAAATCTCCCCATCAAGTTCAAAGGCAAAAACTTCGTGTTCGATGATCGTCTGGGAGAGAGGATAAGTGAGGATATTATTAGCCAGTGTCATCAATGTGGGGAACCCTGTGACACACATACGAACTGTTTAAATGACGGCTGTCACCTTTTGTTCATCCAGTGCGAAGCCTGCGCCCAAAAATACGATGGCTGCTGCAGCGACGCCTGCAAAGAAGTGCATGCGTTGCCGGAAGAAGAAAAAGCTGTCCTGCGCAAAGGAGTGGACAAAGGGCTTATGTTCAATAAATCCCGCAGGAAAAGAATAAAATAAAAAAAACCGCCCCGCGTGGTTTCCTCTCAGCAGGGCGGAGTAGATATAATTACAAAATCAGTGTGGGCCGGACCGTCGTCCGGCCTTTCCTTTTTCATAACCATTCTATCAACCTATATGCGAACTAAAAATTGATCTTCTCCCGGCGTCCGCCGGAAGGCGATATCATAAGTTTACATGTCAGCAGTTTTGCTTCGGTATGCCCGGTAAAATATAATCGGGAATACCAGTAATGTCAGCACCGTGGCAGTGATCAGGCCCCCAATCACAACAATCGCCAGCGGTTTCTGTGTTTCTGAACCAATACCGTGTGACAGCGCCGCGGGCACAAGGCCTATCGCTGCCATCAGCGCGGTCATAACCACCGGCCGGATACGGCTCTGCACTCCCAGTTTGATCGCATCATTCAGATGGAGTTTCGCCTGCAGGTTCTTATGAAATACCGAAATCAGGATCACCCCATTCTGTATACAGATACCAAACAGGGCAATGAAACCCACACCGGCTGAAATGCCGAAGTTCATACCTGTAACGTGCAAAGCGAGAATACCCCCTATTAGTGCGAAAGGAACATTCATTAAAACCAGCCCTGCATCCTTCACATTGCCCAGCATAATAAACAGCACGAGGAAAATAGCGACGAGGCTGATCGGCACTACCTGTCCCAATCGCTGCGTGGCGCGTACCTGGTTTTCGAACTCGCCGGTCCAGCCTACACTGTAGCCTTTGGGCAGTTTGATGGCCTTGTTCACTTTCTGCTGCGCTTCGCTGATGGTGGAACCGAGGTCACGGTCACGCACGGAAAACTTCACGCCAATGAAACGTTTGTTGAGATCGCGGTAAATAAACGCAGGGCCGGTGATGGTGGTGATCTCCGCAATTTCTTTCAGCGGCACTTTGTTGTTATTGATGGTAGGCACCATCAGGTTGGCCAGGTCTTCCTCGTTCTTGCGGTAGTTGGCGTCATAACGGATACGGATATCGAATTTTTTCTCGCCCTCATATAACTGCGTGGCCGTCTTACCGCCGATGGCCATTTCTATCACCGCCTGTGCGTCGCCGGTAGATACGCCATACTGGGCCATTTTGTTGTCGTCGAGGTTAATGCTCATCTCCGGCTGACCGATATTGCGGATCACGCCGAGGTCCTTGATACCCTGTACCGTTTTCAGCTGGGCGATCACTTTCTGCGACAAGGATTCCAGTTCGGCCAGATCGGAGCCGTATATTTTCACTCCGTTGGCGGCCTTAAAGCCGGCCACAGCTTCGGATACGTTGTCGCTGATAGGCTGGGAGAAGTTGAGGATAATACCGGGATATTTTTTCAGCCGGCCCTCCATCTGCGATATCAGTTCATCCTGCGTGATCTTGCGTTTCCATTCATCTTTAGGCTGAAGGTCCACCTGGTACTGTATAAAGTAAAATCCATTAGGGTCTGTGCCGTCATTGGAGCGGCCTACCTGTGACAATACCCGTTTCACTTCCGGAAAGCCGCCAAGGTCTTCCCGGATGCTGTGCGCCATGCGGGTGCTTTCGGTGAGCGACATGCTCATAGGCAGCTCGGTAGTTACCCAGAGCGAGCCTTCATTGAGCTGCGGCAGGAACTCTGTGCCCAGGAATTTGGCCGACAGGAAAGTCAACGCCATAAAAGCGAAGGCGCAGAGAAGGCTCAGGCGTTTGTTCCGGTAGGTCCAGTTAAAGCCGCTGGTCACGATGCGGTCGAAGAAGTTGACCACAAAATTGTTTTTCTCCTTTACATTTTTGTTGAGCAGGATAGAACAGAGTACCGGCACCAGTGTCAGGGTAAACAGCAGGGCGCCCATCAGCGCGAAGCCCAGCGTCCAGGCGAGGGGCGAGAACATTTTCCCTTCTACCTTCTGGAAGGAGAAGATGGGTATCAGCGAGATAATGATGATCAGTTTGGAGAAGAAGATGGCTTTGGCCAGGTCGCCGCCGGTTTGTTTGATCCATCCCAGTTTGGCCATCTTGTTGAACCGCTCCATGCCGTATTTATGCGCCTTGTGGTCCAGCATCACAAAGATGCCTTCCACCATCACTACGGCGCCGTCTATGATGATGCCGAAGTCGATAGCGCCCATGGACAGCAGGTTGGCGCTCATGCCTTTAATACGCAGGCACATGAAGGCAAACAGCAATGCCAGCGGGATGATGATAGACACGATCACCGTGGTGCGCCAGTCGGCCATGAAGATGAACACGATCACGGTCACAAAAATGATCCCTTCCGCGAGGTTATGCATCACGGTATGGGTACAGAAGGCCATCAGGTTGTCACGGTCGTAGAAAGTCTCCATTTTAATGTCGTCGGGCAGCACGGTTTCGTTGAGCTCTTTCAGTTTATCTTTCAGGCGGTGCAGCACTTCGGAAGGGTTTTCGCCTTTGCGCATCACCACAATGCCTTCCACGAGGTCGTCGGCTTTGTCGAGGCCTACCTGTCCTACGCGCGGGGCGGAAGACTCGTGTACGTTGGCCAGGTCTTTTACCAGCAGGGGCACGCCGTTGATGTTCTGTACGATGATATTTTCAATATCGGAGATGCTGTTGAGCAGACCGATGCCGCGTACCACGTAGGCCTGTCCGTTTTTCTCGATCACGTCGCCGCCTACGTTGACGTTACTTTTGGTAACGACCTGGTACAGTTCCAGCGGGGTGATGTCGTATTTGGCGAGGCGCACGGGGTCGGCGGAGATCTCGTAGATTTTTTCCTGTCCGCCGAAAGCCACTACGTCGGCTACGCCGGGCACGCTGCGGATCTGCCGGTCTATGACCCAGTTCTGCCAGGTGAGCAGGTCGCGGGAGTCGCGTTTGTCACTTTTGAGATAATAGCGGAAGATTTCCCCGGTAGGGCCGTAGGGCGGCTGTACTTCCGGTTCTGCGCCTTCGGGCAGGTTAATGCCTGCCAGCATATTATTAACCTGTTGTCGCGCAAAGAAATCTTCCACATCATCTTCAAAAATGATTTTTACAACGGAAAGCCCGAACATGGTGACAGAACGGACGCTGGTTTTGCGTTGTACGGCGTTCATCGATACTTCTATGGGCAGGGTCACAAAACGCTCCACTTCCTGGGCGCTGCGGCCATTCCATTTTGTAACGATAACGATCTGTGTATTGGTAACGTCGGGAAACGCTTCGATGGGCGTATGCAGGAAGGAAAACACGCCTGCTATGATCAGCACCACCACGCCGATAAAAACAAAGAGTTTGTTTTTAAGCGAAAAAGCGACAATATTTCTGATGAATTTATTCATAATTCCTCTTCTTTAGAATAGCCGGGCTGGTACTGCGTCTTAGTCTTTCAGCGCGTCGTAAATCAGCAGCTGGTTTTTGGAAATCACTTTTTCGTTGGCCTGCAGGCCGCTGTTCAGGTAGGTCTGATCGCCGGATGTTTTGGCCACTTCCACCTGCCGTACAGCGATGTTGAATTTGTCTTTAAATACCAGCACATAGTTCTTGCTGTTGTCAAAGATGATAGCGGCGGAGGGCACGGCGATTTTTTCTTCCTGGTCGGTGTATTTCACATACACGGTGGCAAACATTTCCGGCTTGAGCAACATGTTTTTGTTGTCTATCCGGATACGTACCTGCATGGTTTTGGTAGCGGGGTCGAGGAAGTTGTATATCTTGTCTATCTTGCCATGGAAGGGCTGATCGGGGTAACTCACGGTCACAATGTCTGCTTCATAGCCTTCCTTTATTTTCGCGATATCGGTTTCAAACACGTTGGCCATCACCCATACGTCGTCCAGCTCGGAGATGGTGAAGATATTGGCGCTGTTGTCTGTACGGATCTCCATGTTGTTATTGATGTTTTTTTCAATAATATAACCGGAGATGGGGGCGGTAACGAGATAGGTAGCGCCTTTACCTTTACGGTATATTTTAAAGAGATCGTTGAGGCGGTTGATCTCTGCATCGTTTTTTTGTACTTCGCCTCTCGCGTTCACCACATCTTTTTCGGTGCTCAGGCGGCTGTCATACAGGTCCTGTGCCACTTTCAGGTTTTTCTCGGCTACGCCGCGGTCGGAGCGGGCCTGTGCCAGCTGCTTTTCGTAGTCGGCGATTTCGGCGCTGTGTATCACGGCGAGCACCTGGCCTTTCTGTACATAGTCGCCCAGCTGCACTTTGATATCTTCCACATAGCCGCTCACCAGGGGATATACTTTCAGCACTTTTCCGCCGTTGGGGGCCACTTTACCGGAGAGCCGCACTTCGTTCATCACCGGTACCCGCTGTGCGGTATCGATGCGGATATTTTTTAACATGGTATCGCTGAGCACAAAGGTGCTTTTCTCGGAATCTTCTGCCTGCGTGTGTTTGCATCCACTCCAGATAACTGCTGCCAGCAGCGAAAAGCCAACGATTAATATAGGCTGTTTCATGCGCTTAGTTTTTAAATAATTCTTGTCCTGTGGCGTAATTAAGTTCTTCATATGCGTTTACCCGGTTGGATAAAAACTTGTTGATGTTTTTGGCGTTGTCGCTATAACTGTTGAAATAATCGATGAATTGCAGCAGGGAGATGTTGCCTTTGCTGAAGTTTTTGGCGACTTCGGAGATGAGGGTGTCAAACTCGTTCTGGAACTGGTGCAGGTCGAAGCTTTTGTAACGCTTTTCCAGTGTTACGATGCGCTGATAGGCGTTGAGCACTTCCGTCTGCGCTACGGATTGTTGTTGCTGCAGTTGCTGCTGACCGGCGCCGATCTGGAGCTGTGCTGCGCGGATATTGCCCTGGTTGCGGTTCCACAGCGGAAGATCGATACCGAGGGTGAGACCGACGAAGTTGTTAATGTAACTGCCTTTTTTATCATAGGTGGCGCCTACGTGGAGGTCCGGCACGGCCATGGCTTTCTGCAGGCGGTAGTTCAGTTCCGCTGTCTGGTATTGGGTAGCGGCGATGCGTACATCCGGGCGGTTTACTGCCACGCTGTCCATTAATGCTGACAATTCTATATGATCGAGCCGGTAGGCAGCCAGGTCTGCGGGTGCTACCACGGCTTCATAGAAATCCTGGCTGTGCAACAGCTGCTGAAGGTTTTTCTGGGCTTCCAGTTCTTCCTGTTTCAGGTCGGCATAATCGTTTTCGATGCCTACCTGCAAAGCCTGTAAACGTACCAGGTCGGAATGCGCCACACTGCCCTTTTTATCGGCAGTCACATAGGCGTCTACGATACGTTGCAGGTTTTCCAGCTGTTCTTTGAGCACTTTACCGGTTTGGCGCCGATAGTACAAGGTGTAGAAATTCTCGCGCAGTTGCAGGCGGAGCGTGCGTACCAGTTCGTCGAAGGTGGCCTCGTTCATTTTGGTGGCGGTAGCCGCCAGTTGTACATTTTTATTGCGTTTGCCGGCCAGCTGTATCAGCTGATCGATGGTGTACTGTGTTTCCCCTTCTGCGCCCACTTTAAAAGGCTGGAACTTGTCGGTGCTGCCGAAGCCGAGCACCGTGCTGAAGGAGGGATTATTCCACATTTTAGCCTGACGCACCAGTGCTTTGGAGGCGTCGATCTGATAACGTTGTGCTAACAGTACATAGTTTCTCACCAGGAAGGAGTCTTCAACGGCTTGCAAAGTAACCGTCCGGGTGGGAGTCTGGGCTGCTACAGGTCGGAAAAAGCCCAGGCTGGCAACGCATACTGATAATATCAGTCTCGTCTTGGTTCGCATAATGCCAATTTTCATGACACAAAGCTCTTCAAGTGATATTAAAGGCGGCTTTAAGATGTATTAAAAACACATTAAAATGAAAGGAGATTAAAACGGTATTAGAAAAGGGGAACGGTTATAAGTGGGGGAGCAGCACGGTAAAGGTGGTGCCTTCTTCCACTGTGGAGGTAACGGTAATATGACCATTGTGTATCTGCACGATCTTTTTGCAGATAGATAACCCGAGGCCGTGGCCACGGGTTTGGTGGGCGTTTTCACCACGGTAAAAAGGTTCGAATACTTTATTGATTTCGCCGGAGGGGATTACTGGTCCCTGGTTTTTGATTTGCACCGTGATGTATTGGGTGAAGAAATCGATCGACATATGGGCGCTGCTGTCGGGGGAGAACTTGCAGGCGTTGTCCACCAGGTTCAGGAAAAGTACTTTCAGCAGGCTTTCGTTACCGAAACAGGTGACCAGCAGCTCGTTTTCCGGTACTTTGACAAACTGGATGTCCACCTTACCGGGTGTCTTTTGTTTCAGCCGGATCAGGTTGGCCATGTCCATCAGCAGCTCGTCGATACGTATATTGTTGAACACAAACTGTTCCTGGTTCAGTTCTGACTGTGCCAGCTGCAGCAGTCCGTTCGACAGGTCCGACAGGTTTTCGGCATCTTCCAGCACAGATATCAGGAGCGTCTGGTATTCTTCTTTGGTGCGTTCCTTGGAAAGGGAGACCTGCAATTGGCTGATGATGGCTGCCAGCGGGGTGCGCAGCTCATGGGAGGCGTTGCTGACGAAGCTCTTCTGGAGATCGAACGAATTGCCGAGACGTTGCAGCATAGTGTTGAAATTGGCGCCCAGCATGGCAATTTCATCTTTGCCTTTTACGGCTACCTGTGTGTCCAGCATGTTGCTGGCGTTGATTTTATCTACCTGCTGCACCAGTTTGTCGATGGGCTGCATCATTTTACGGGCGAAGAAATACCCTACGCCCACCAGTATCGCCACTGCGGTGATCAGCTCTATCAGCAGGATCTGGCGGAGGTTCTGCAGGTTCTGGAAACCATATTTATCGAAAGAAGATACGATAACGATCACGGACACATCTCCTTCTGTATAGTAAACGCCTACCTGTTCACCGCTGTTTTTGATGTTGCTGTACAGTTTATTTTGTTTGATGTAATCCAGCAGGCTGCGGTGTGTGCGGATGGTGGTGTCTTTGAGGTTGCTGTAAAGCAGGTCGTATTCAGGGTTGTAGACAAGAATGGTTTCTTTGTAGAGGTCCTGGAAAGTAGTACGGTCCAGTTTCCGCAGCAGGTCTACTTTTACATGACCGTCTTCGATGATCACGTTGGCGATGGATCGGGCGCGGTATTCCAGTCTTTCCAGGTATTCGGCGCGCCTGGATTTGGAGGAGAAATAGTAGGCCAGCGCGGCAAAGGCTATCAGCATCAGGGAGGCCGACAGGGTGTAATACAGTGCTATTTTATATTTGATCTTCATGCAGGATTACTCTTCCGAGAGGTAATATCCCATGCCGGTTTTGGTATGGAGCAGTTTCTGCTCAAAGTCTTTATCGATTTTTTTGCGGAGGAAGTTCATATATACTTCGATGACGTTGGTGCCGGTATCGAAGTCGATGTCCCATACTTTTTCAGCGATGGTGAGTTTGGAGATCACTTTGCCTTTGTGTAGCGCCAGGAAGTCGAGCAGCTGGTATTCTTTGGCGGTGAGGGCTATTTTTTTACCGCCGCGGGTGACTTCTTTCTTTTCCCGGTCTATTTCCAGGTCGGCGATGGTGATTTTGTACTGTGTGCTGTGGGGCGCTTCGGAGCCGGCCCGCTTGAGGAATACGCGGATACGCGCCAGCAGTTCCCTGAAGTCAAAGGGTTTTACCAGGTAATCGTCTGCGCCCAGTTCAAAAGCCTGCATTTTGTCTTCCACGCCGCCCAGTGCGGTGAGCATGATCACGGGCACGCGGTTGTTTTTGCGGCGGATCACTTCGCACAGTTCGTAGCCGTTGTGATGGGGGAGATTGAGGTCGAGAATAACAAGGTCGTAGTTGTTGCTGGCAGCCAGGCTTTTGCCCATGCGGCCATCGTAGGCCACGTCTACTTCGAAGCCGTTTTCTTCCAGACCTTTTTTAACGGCGTTGGCTACTTTGACTTCATCTTCTACCACCAGTATTTTCTGCATATGAAACTTTTTAAAATTACGAATTACGAATTACGAATTACGAATGGAGGGCTTCCTGGTTGAGCGGTTATTTAATGACTTTGTCAAAAGTACGCCCTCCATTCGTAATTCGTAATTCGTAATTTGTAATTAGCTAACGAGGTTTGCTTCCAGCTGCATGATTTTCTCGAAGAGCTGTTCGTATTGTTCGTTGGCCCGGTCGATGAATTTCAGTACGTCCTGGTATTCGCTTTCCACCTGGGCAAACTTAGTCCGGTCGTTATAGGTGGCCGGGTCGCCTAAGTTGGCTTCCAGGCTGGCTTTACGTTCTTTCAGGCTGGCCAGCTGTCCTTCTACCTGTGCAAATTGTTTCTGCTGTTTTTGCAGTTCGCGTTGCACATCTTTATTGATGGCGCCTTTGGCGACGTTGTTATTGCTGGTAGTGGCGGGTGCCTGTTTGGTTTCTTTTTTGGTTTCGGCAGGAGCGGCTTTCACGGGTGTGGTGGCTTGTGCGGCCATCCGTTTTTTCCACTCTTCGTATTCGGTGTAGGTGCCTTTAAATTCTTTGATTTCCCCGTCTACGATTTCCCAGATCTTGTTGGCGGTCTGGCTCACGAAGTAACGGTCGTGCGATACCAGTACGAAGCTGCCTTCATATTTGTCGAGGGCGTCGATCAGCATTTGCACGGAGTTCATGTCAAGGTGGTTGGTAGGCTCATCGAGCATAAGGAAGTTGGCCTGGCTGATGATGGTCTTGGCCAGTGCCACCCTTGCTTTCTCACCACCGGAGAGGATACGGATTTTTTTGAATACGTCGTCGCCGGTAAAGAGGAAGCAGCCGAGCAGCTGGCGCAGTTCCAGTTCGGTGCGGCCGGAACCGAAATTTTTCAGTTCGTCGAGGATCTCGCAGTTGAGGTCGAGGGATTCGAGCTGGTGCTGGGCGTAGAAGCTGGTCACCACGTTGTGTCCGGGTACTCTTTCGCCTTCCATGGATTCCATGCCGAAGATCATCCGCAGCAGGGTGGATTTACCCTTACCGTTGGCACCGATCAGGGCAATTTTATCGCCCCGGTTGATTTCAGCGCTGGTGTTTTTCAGGATTTGATTGGCGCCGTAGGCTTTGCTGACGTTGTTCAGCGTACACAGGATTTTACCCGGTGTTTTATCGATGGAGAAGTTGATCTTGATTTTAGACGGACCATTATCTACCTGTTCCACCCGTTCCAGTTTATCCAGTCTTTTGGCGATGCTCTGTGCCTGTGCGGCTTTAGAGGCTTTGGCCTTAAAACGTTCGATAAACCTTTCCTGCTGGCGGATATAGTCCTGCTGGTTTTCGTAGGCGCGTTGCTGCATTTCGCGGCGCAGCTCTTTTTCCACTTCATAGTCGGCATAGGAGCCGGCGTAGTGATGCAGCTGCTGCTGGTACACTTCCACTATTTTGTTGACCATGCGGTCCAGGAAGTAACGGTCGTGCGATACGATGATAACGGCGCCATTGTAGCCAACGAGGTACCGTTCCAGCCATTCGATGGACGGAAGGTCAAGGTGGTTCGTCGGTTCGTCGAGCATGAGTACGTCCGGCTGCTGGAGGATGAGGCGGGCGAGGAGCACGCGCATACGCCATCCACCGGAGAACTCGCTATAGGGGCGGTCCAGGTCGGCGGTGGTGAAGCCGAGGCCTTCCAGTACCTGTGCCGTTTTGTGTTTCATGTTGTAGCCGTCCAGCGCTTCAAATTCGTGGAGGGCGTCGCTGAACTGGTGCAACAGCTCTTCTGTCTGGTCGTGTTCCAGTTCTTTGGTGAGGCGGTCGATTTCTTTTTCCAGTTCCAGCGCTTTGCCGAAGGCCATCATCCCTACGGTGAGGATAGACTCGTCGGTCTCGAAACTGAGCAGGTCCTGGTTGAAGAAGCCGATCGTCAGGTTTTTGCTTTTATTAACGCTTCCTTTGGAAACGGAGTATTCACCATTGATAATACGCAGCAGGGTGGATTTTCCTGTTCCATTCAATCCGATAAGGCCAACGCGGTCTCCCGGCTCAATATGCCAGGAAGAATCTTCCAGGATAACCCTGGACCCAAACTCAAAAGTAATGTCCTGTAATGCGATTAACATAATTGATCAAAAATTGGATAAAAAACGTGCAAAGGTAACCAGAACTTATGTCATTTTAATGTTTCCGATGTGTTTGTATTTTTGTTATTCATTAGCATTTAACAATCAATTATATAGATATTATAATTTGGATGATTAAATGTTTGATTCCTGTTTTCAGTCCCGGCTGATTATTATTACTTTTGCGAACGAAGAAAAACATCCACCCATGAATTTTAGATTAGGCGTTCCCGTGGGAACATTATGCATAGCGGTCGCGCTGTTTGGTTGTCAGTCATCCTCCACCAAATCCGGCGAAACAGCAGCAACTCCGGCGGCGGCGTTACAAGCGCCCTACAGCCAGGTATATTACGATTCCCTTCAAACGGTCATGCAGGCTTACTATCAGCTATCGGCCGCCCTGGTAAAGGCGGACAGCGTGGGGGCCAACCTGGCGGCGGCTTCCCTGAAGCAACACATGGACAGTCTGCCGGTATCTTCCCTACAGATGGACAGCAGCCACCTCAGCATTATCACCGGCACCACCGGCAGCATCAGTGCTGAACTGGCAGGCTTTGAAGGTGAAAAAGACCTTGAGGGCAAACGCTCTTCTTTTCAGATGGTATCTGAAATGTTATTCGATCTCGTAAAGAATACCGGTCTCAAAGGTAAAACCATCTACCATCAATATTGCCCGATGGCCTTTGACGATAAAGGCGCCTATTGGCTCAGCGATAAACCGGAGATCTTTAATCCTTACTTCGGCGATAAAATGTTGCATTGCGGAGAAACAAAAGATACGCTAAGTTACCAGTAAATTGTAAATTACTGTCTATTGCCGGAGCACAATAGACAGTAATATGCAAACCTTTAGATATGTAGTTACTTTCCTGATGGCCCTGACCCTGTGTGTAGCTGCAAAGGCGCAGCATTACACCATTAGCGGGTATGTGCGTGACAGTACCAACGGCGAATCCCTCCCGGGCGCCACGGTACAGGTGCAGGGCACTGGTACCGGCATCCAGACGAACACTTACGGGTTTTATTCCCTCTCTCTGCCTCCCGGCACTTATACAATCGTTTATTCTTTTGTTGGTTATGAAAACAAATCGCTGGAACTGGACCTAACAGGCAATACTATACGTTATTTAGAACTGTTGCCCCGGTCTTACCAGGCGAAGGAGGTGGTGATAACGGCCCGGCAGCAGCATGCACATGTGAAGAGTACGGACATGGGCCGCGTGGAGATGTCTTCCCGGCAGGTGAAGAAATTGCCGGCGCTGATGGGGGAGACGGACGTGCTGAAGGCGCTGCAGCTGATGCCCGGCGTACAGGCCGCCGGAGAAGGTAATGCCGGTTTTTATGTACGTGGCGGCGGGCCGGACCAGAACCTGATCCTGCTGGACGAAGCGCCGGTGTACAATACCGGTCACCTGTTCGGTTTCTTTTCCGTGTTTAATGCCGACGCCATCAAAAATACCACCCTGATCAAAGGAGGAATGCCAGCCAACTACGGCGGGCGCCTGTCTTCCGTGGTGGATGTAAATATGAAAGAGGGCAACAACAAAACTTTCCAGGGGGAAGGCGGCATAGGACTGATCGCCTCCCGGCTGTCCCTGCAGGGACCATTGAAAAAGGACAAAGCTTCTTTCATCGTTTCCGGCAGGCGCACTTATATCGACCTGCTCTCCAGGCCTTTTGTGAACAACTCGGAGTACAGGGGCACCGGCTATTACTTTTATGACCTGAACATGAAGGTGAACTATATCCTGTCCGACAACGACCGGCTGTATCTCAGTGGTTACCTCGGCCGGGACGTGTTCAGTTTTGCCAGCAGTAACAGTAAGTTCGTGGTGAAGATCCCCTGGGGCAACAGTACGGCCACCCTGCGCTGGAACCACGTTTTCAGCAGTAAGCTTTTTGCCAACCTGTCGCTGATTTACAACGACTATAAATTCCAGTTCAGCGCGCTGCAGAATAACTTTAACCTCCGCCTGTCATCCGGTATCAGCGATGCCAATGGGAAACTGGATTTCGATTTTTATGCCAGTCCCCGTCACCACATTAAGTTTGGCGGTAATTATATCTACCATGTGTTCACGCCCAGCACTGTCACCGGAGGGCAGGACTCCACCATATTTTCTCCCCCGGAAAACGCTTTTAAAAAATACGCACATGAAGTGGGCGCATATGTGATGGACGACTGGGAGATATCGCCACATCTGCAGCTCAATGCAGGCGTGCGTTTCAGCGGGTTTATGCAGATAGGGCCTTACACCCGTTATATCCGCGATGCGGCCGGTCAGAAAACGGACAGCGTTCGCTACGGCCGCTGGCGGCCGGTGGTAAGCTATGGGGGCTTTGAGCCGCGCCTTATCCTGCGGTATTCCTGGAATGATGACAATGCCATCAAGGCTGCTTTTACGCGTAATTACCAGTTCATTCACCTGGTGTCCAATGCTGGTACCACTTTGCCGACGGACGTATGGGTGCCCAGTACCTACCGGGTACGGCCGCAGCAGTCGTGGCAATATTCCGCCGGTTACTTCCGCAGTTTTAAAAACAACACCTACGAGGCTTCTATAGAAACCTATTATAAGTTGATGTACCACCAGATAGAATACCGGGAGGGGTATACGCCTTCACTGTCCGATCCGGAGCTGGATTTTGTTTTTGGGAAGGGAAAGGCCTATGGGGTGGAGGTGTTTGTGAACAAGAAAAAAGGTGCGCTCACCGGCTGGCTGGGGTATACACTGGCATGGACGTGGCGGAAGTTCCCCCAGCTTAACGACGGGGATTGGTACCCGGCGAAATACGACCGGCGGCACGATTTTGTGGCGGTGGCTACGTATGAATTAAATAAACGGTGGACTTTTTCAGGGGTGTTCATCTATGGCACGGGCAATACGACTACGATGCCTGAACAGTTCTATTTCATGGAAGGCGCGCTGGTACAGGGATATGGTAAGATCAATTCGTATCGCATGGCGCCGTACAACCGGCTGGATTTGTCTGCTATTTACACACCCAGGCCGAAAAGGGAGAATAAGCGGTTCCAGGGAAGCTGGGCTTTCTCGATTTATAACGTGTATAGCAGGAAAAATCCCTATTTCATTTATTTTGACCAGGAGGGAAAGGCGGTGGATGGGTCACTGAAAGTCACGGCCAAGCAGGTGTCGTTGTTTCCGATTATTCCCGCGGTGACGTATAATTTTAGGTTTTAGCGATCATTTAAAGAACTTAAAGTAGGTCCAGATGATACCGAGAATAGTGCCTGTAATGGTCACGTATTGTAACAGGCCGGTATTGCTCATTTTAGAACAGATTTCTTTGAAGTCTGTCTGTATTTGGAGTTGCACGTTGTCTAATTTTGTATGACAGTTGTTAAGGTTTTCTTTGAATCCATCAAGATCTTCTTTAATTTTATCCAGCTTGGTATCTACCACAACGAGTTTGGTGGAAAGTTGCTGTATATCTGTTTTAAGCAGGTCTTTGCTGTAGGCTGCATCCATTTCGGAGAGCAGTTCTTGTGCTTTTGCATCTTCCAGATGGAGGTCTTTTCTGAAAATATCGTAGATTTTGATATTGTTTACAGACATAATTTAAGTAGTTTGGTGATAGAATAGTGATCAGCACTTATGCCGGAGTGTCACAAATACCGCGTATTCTCCGTAGCCTATAATTTCGGTTTAGACAGCTATTTAAATAAGAGTTTAAAGACGCCTAAAGATGCGAGGGCCCCCAGAATTGTGCCTGTAATGGCGATGTATTGCAAAACTCCTAGTCTATCCATTTTGGAATAGAATTTTTCAACATCAGTTTTCATTTGGATGGCCGTTTCAGCCCTGAATGTAGCAAACCCGACCTGGAAACCATTTATTGCGTCCTTGAATCCATCCAGCCTGGCATCGAATCCATCCAGCCTGGTATGGAATCCATCCAGCCTGATATTGAATCCATCCAGCTTAGCATCTGTCTGATCCAGCTTTTTAGCAAGCGCCTGGACTTCTGTTTTGGTGGCTAAATCCTTTATCAATTCTTTGCGATAGACTTCATCCATTTCGGATACGAGCTCCCTCGCTTTTTCGTCTCCTAAATGAAGATCTTTTCGGAAAATGTCATAGATTTTGATATTGTTTGCAGACATAACATATTTTTAGGTTATTAGTAGCTTCATTAGCGTGGTTGATGATTTCCTATCAATGCGAGTAGGAAGAGGAAGAAGGGGATGCCCAGAATTACTATCCAATAGATAATACGCCAGGTGATTCCTCCAAAGTCTCTGAAAACTTCCTGATCAACTTTGTCAATTTCCTGATGAATCGAATTGCCATATTGTACTATCTCCTGCAACCGATCGTTTAAAACGTTGTCCATTTCCAGTAGCAGTTCGCGGGCAGCAGACGGGTGCATTTTCAGTTCATCCCTTAAAATGGAAGAGATACGATGTTCGCCACTGAATATGGACTTACGTTGCGGTTTTGAAATATACCCCATAATTTATTGATTAATTGCTCAAAATGAATGTTTTTAGATTACAAAACAAAATTACCACCCCTCATTCGTCCTCCCAATTTTTTGCACAATAAATTTTTAAAATTCTTCTTTTGGGAGATGAAAAAAGGGGAAAGGGAGTGTTTGTCAGGAAGGATTATAAATGTGTTTAACTGGCCATGGTGGCTTTATTTGGTGCGTATTGTCTATAAGGCGGGGCAGGAGCGCCGGCTGATACATTGATTATCACAACCCCTTATCCGCAATAACGATTTTGTCAGGTTTCTGATTCCTGGCGGATCAACAGCTTTGTAAAGTGGAGCAATTTTATTATATTTGTAGGCTTTGTTGACTTTCCGGACTGATACCCCACCGCCGCGCGGACCATTATTTTTAAGTTCCCTTGAATTTCGCTGGCGGACTAAGCAAAAAGCTAACAAACTATTTCTTAACTTCGCAAACATTTTATAAAGGAAATATAGCGCATATGAAAAAGTATGACGCTAACAGTAAAACGTATGATAAATATCACTTTTCCGGATGGCGCAGTTCGTCAGTATGAACCAGGAGTAACTGCATTGGACATTGCCAAATCCATCAGCGAAGGATTGGCACGTAAAGTATTGGCTGCAAAAGTTAATGGGCAGGTAGTGGATGCTACACGCCCGGTTACAACGGATGCTACGCTGCAGCTCCTGACGTGGACGGATACAGATGGTAAATCCACCATGTGGCACTCTTCCGCGCACCTGATGGCCGAGGCCCTGGAAGCCCTGTATCCCGGTGTGAAACTGGGTTACGGTCCCGCTATTGAAGCCGGTTTTTATTACGATATAGACCTGGGCGACCGCACCATCTCCGAAGAGGACCTGAAGGCGATTGAGGCGAAGATGGTAGAGCTGTCCAAAAAGAACAGCGAATACATTCGCAAAGATGTGAGCAAAGCCGACGCGCTGGCTTATTTCACAGAGAAAGGCGACCCCTACAAGGTGGAAACCATCAATGAACTGCCCGACGGAAGCATCACCTTCTACACACAGGGCGGTTTTACAGATCTGTGCCGTGGCCCGCACATCCCGAATACCAGCTTTATCAAATCCATCAAGCTGACAAGCATCGCCGGCGCTTACTGGCGGGGTAATGAGAAAAATAAGATGCTCACCCGCATCTATGGTATCACTTTCCCCAATCAGAAGGAGCTGGACGAATACCTGACCCTGATAGAAGAAGCGAAAAAACGTGACCACCGTAAGCTGGGCAAGGAACTGGAACTGTTCATGTTCTCTGAAAAAGTAGGACTGGGCCTTCCGATGTGGCTGCCCAAAGGCGCCATGCTGCGTGAACGCCTGCAACGTTTCCTCCAGGAAGCCCAGCTGGCCAGTGGCTACCTGCCGGTAGTAACACCGCATATCGGTAACAAAAACCTGTACGTGACTTCCGGTCACTACGAAAAATATGGTAAAGACAGCTTCCAGCCAATCCATACGCCGGAAGAAGGAGAGGAGTTCATGCTGAAACCGATGAACTGTCCGCACCACTGCGAACTGTACAAAGGTTCCCCGAAGTCCTATAAAGACCTGCCGGTGCGTTTTGCAGAGTTCGGTACCGTGTACCGTTACGAGCAGCACGGTGAACTGCACGGCCTCACCCGCGTAAGAGGATTTACCCAGGATGACGCCCACCTGTTCTGCCGTCCCGACCAGGTAAAAGAAGAATTCCAGAAAGTGATCGACCTGGTAATGTATGTGTTTAACAGCCTCAGCTTTACTGAATATACCGCTCAGATTTCCCTGCGTGACAAGGAAGACCGCAGCAAGTATATTGGTACAGAAGAGAACTGGAACCTCGCTGAACAGGCTATCATCGAATCCGCCGCCGAAAAAGGCCTCAATACCGTGATCGAATATGGTGAAGCCGCCTTCTACGGACCGAAGCTGGACTTCATGGTGAAAGATGCCCTCGGCCGTAAATGGCAGCTGGGCACTATCCAGGTGGACTACAATCTGCCGGAACGTTTTGAGCTGGAGTACATCGGGGCCGACAACCAGCGTCACCGCCCGGTAATGATCCACCGTGCGCCGTTTGGCTCCCTGGAACGTTTCATCGCGGTGCTGATTGAGCATTGCGCCGGTAAATTCCCGCTGTGGCTGGCACCTACCCAGGTGAAAATCCTGCCAATCAGCGAGAAAACCCAGGCCTATGCAGAAAAAGTGGCAGAATTGCTGAAAAAAGCGGAAATTCGCGCTGAGATTGACGACAGAAGCGAAAAAATCGGTAAGAAAATCCGCGATACAGAACTCGCCAAAGTACCATATATGCTGGTCCTCGGCGAAAAAGAAGCGACCGACAATATCGTGGCGGTACGCCGGCAAGCCAAAGGTGACCTCGGAACCATGACCCTGGAACAGTTTACCACACTGGTAAATGATGAGGTTACCAACCGCAAGCCAATCGAGTAACATACTTAAATGTGGAAAAGAAGTATATAAAACAATGAACATTCCGGAAAACAGGTATGTTAATTGCACGGAATTTTCCCCTTATTTTTGTATAAGTTGTTTTTGGTCCATGTGTGGGATATGGACCATGGACTATGAACAATAATTAATAAATCTTAATTTTTTTAATGCAACAAAAACCCAGACCAAATTTTGGTGGTAATAATCGGGGAAGAAACCCGAATTTCCGCAGGGAACAACAACAAGAACACCGGACCAACAGAATGATCCGTGTCCCTGAGGTAAGACTGGTAGGTGAAAACGTGGAAGTGGGCGTATACAGGACCGAGGAAGCCCTGCGTATGGCAGAAGAGCAAGGCCTCGATCTCGTGGAAATATCCCCTAATGCCGCACCCCCTGTATGCCGTATCATCGACTACAATAAATTCCTTTACGAAAAGAAGAAGAAGGAAAAGGAAATGAAGGCAAAGGCGCACAAAAGCGAGGTGAAAGAAATCCGCTTTACGCCTAACACCGATGATCATGACTTTGACTTCAAGGCGAAACATGCGGAGAACTTCCTGAAAGAAGGTAACAAGGTGAAAACCTATGTACAGTTCAAGGGACGTGCTATCATGTTTAAGGAGCGTGGAGAGCTGATCCTGCTGAAGTTCGCCGAAAGGCTGGCGGAAGTGGGTGGCCTTGAAAGTATGCCTACCATGGAAGGTAAGCGTATGATCGCCATCTTCGCACCGAAAGCTGCCAAGAAAAAAGAAAAGGAACCCAAAGAACCTAAAGAACCAAAAGAGCCAAAAGAACCCCGCGTTGCTGAAAGCAAACCGGAAGACCAGGCTTAACAGGTATCCAGCTTATACAGCGGCACCAGCAGGTATCACACTACCTGCTGTGCCGCTTTTTTGTTAAGCGGACCGTGCTGCGGCAGGGATACAGCCGAGGCTGCAAGGTGATGCCCGGAAGGTAATGGCCGGCTCCCAGGGCACTATCGCTTCCGTGTTATACGGGGCGTTCTGCTCAGTTGACCCCAGCATTCCAGGATTGTCGGCAACCACATCGCTTCCGTGTAATCCGGGGTGCTCTGCATAGTTGGCCCTGTCTTCCAGGATTGTTGGCAACCACATCGTTCCTGTGTTACCCGATGCGCTTCATTACCTTTTGGGCGCGCGAGCGGATGCCCGGCGAAGGGTCATGCTCCAGCAGGTCTTCCAGCAGGATCCGGATTTCATTTTTAATATCTGGATAAGCCACCGCCAGGTTGGACAATACGGTCATGGAAAAGGCTTTGATGGCAATCATCTCCTTAGGGTCTTCCAGGTATTGGAAGCAGGCGTTCATCACGGGGCCATGCAGGTCCGGCGGGAGGGTCATGTCCTGCAGCACCCGCAACACATTCCGTTTCACCGCAGAGGGAAGTCCGCCGGTTTCCATGCGGGCTACCATTTCCGGCAGGTGAGGGGTCAGCAGTTCCGGATGTTTATCGGCCACCAGGCTGATGATCCAGGCGCTGCGTTGCACCACGCGGTATTCGTCTTCCAGGAACAGCTGCATCAGCTTTGCGAAACGTTTAGCGTCGTTGCCAACCCAGCCGGCAATTGCAAGGACCTGTTCCTTATAACTGGCCGCCAGTATTTCTTTTCTTAGTTCCATACTACGGCAATTTAAAATTAATCTCCCAGTTGGCCATATGCCAGCAGGTAGCGGAACATACGTTCCCGCATCCGTTCCAGGTCGATGTGAAGCACCGGCATGTCCGGATCTTTCCCCATATCGTCCCAGATCCTTAACTGGATGTATTGTTCAAACAGGGGATCTGCCCGGAATATTTTGGCTTCGGCTGCCGTCATGGGGCCGCCCTGGTAACGTAAAGTTTCCTTGCTGGCTTCAGAGAGGGTATCATAGTAGGCGCTGTCGGTCCATGTGAGGTATCTTTTGGCGGCTACGTGGCTGGCCACCAGCTGGCCCATTCTGGGTGGAAACCCGCAGGAGGTAAGGTAGCGGTAACCGATGGTATCGTGGGCCTGGGCGCCGTAGATATCCATCTGGTCGCCACTTTCAAAGAAATGGCCGACGTCGTGCAGGAAAGCCGCCAGTATCATTTCGTCGTCGAAGCCGGTCTGTTCGGCGATGAGGGCAGACTGCATCATGTGCATCAGCATGGTCACCTGTTCTCCATAGGCATGATGGCCATATTGCTCGTACAAACCAAAAAGTTCGTCTACTACAGCGTTGGCCCGGATTTCTCTACTGTTCATTTCGTTTATGGCTTTACGTTAGATAGCGGTTATTCAGTCTCTTAATTTCGTAAAATTTTGACGTGCGGGTGTTACGGGAATATTAATTTTCACGGCCACCGCAGTGGGGGCAATACGGTAATAACCGTACCTTTGTACTTTCGCACCCATACAATCTGATCTACTTGCTAAGAAGAGAATTACGCGTCATCCTGGTGTCGCTTGCTGTTAGTTTTATCCTCACCGTGGCCAAATTCGTGGCTTACTATCTGACCCATTCCGTGGCGATCCTTTCTGACGCGATGGAGTCTATTATCAACGTGGTGGCGGGTGGTTTCGCAAGTTACAGCATCTACCTGTCGGGCAAGCCGAAAGATGCCAATCACCCCTACGGGCACGGCAAAGTAGAATTTTTCTCCATCGGCTTTGAAGGCGCCATGATCTTTTTCGCCGGTGTGCTCATCCTTGTTAAAGCTGTCCAATATTTTATATCGCCGAAGGAGCTGCATGAAATGAGCAGCGGTTTATGGCTGCTGGGGTCCACCACGCTGGCCAACCTGCTGCTGGGGCTATACCTGATCCGCTCCGGCCGTACGCTGGGCTCTATCACTCTGAGCGGCAATGGTCAGCATATCATGACAGACGTCTACAGCAGCGTGGGGCTGATCATCGCGCTGGGCATCATCCACTTTACCGGCTGGAACTGGCTGGACCCGGCCGTTTCCGTGCTGATGGGCATCCTTATCCTCACGAAGGGATATCAGCTCATGCGCCGTTCTATATCGGGCCTGATGGACGAAACGGACATGCAGGTGGTGGACAGGGTGATTGCGTTGCTTTCCGCCGAACGCGTGCCCAACTGGATAGACATTCACAACATGCGGGTGCAGCAATACGGCAACAACTATCACATCGATTGCCACATTACCATGCCCTATTACCTGTCGCTCACAGAGGCACACGATGAAATGAAAAGGGTGGAGGTGCTGGTCAATAAAGGGTTTGAAGGGAGCGAAGTGGAATTTTTTATTCATATGGACCCGTGCATTCCTTCCTGCTGCCACTACTGCCTGAAAGACGCCTGCCCGGTGAGGAAACATGCTTTCACGGGGGAGATTACGTGGACGCGGGAGAATGTGTTACCGAATAGAAAGCACGGGTAGCGCTCGCAGGCTCGCGGGTTCACGCAAAGGCGCAAAGCAGTCACGCAAAGGCGCAAAGCAGCAAAGAGCGCAAAGATCATTTAAGCGAGCAGAGAAAGCAAAGGAGCGGAGATCAAATCGATTTGATCTCCGCTCCTTTGCTTTCTTATTAATCTTAAAAAAATCTTTGCGCTCTTTGCTGCTTTGCGCCTTTGCGTGACTGCTTTGCGCCTTTGCGTGATTACTCCGCGCCTGCTTCTTCACCATCTCCGTGGCCCATCATTTCACGGATAGGCTTCACTGCCTGATAGATGCCGCGGTTGTATTTATTGCCCAGGATGATCAGGGTGGTGGAGTCCTGCACAAAACGGTAAAACACGGTATTGTTGCCATGCCACCAGCCGTTGTGGTACACAATATTTTTCGTGCTGTCCGGATATACCATCAAACGCCAGCCCAGCCCGTAATTGCGGATACCTGGTTTTTCGTGGCTGTAAGGTGTGTAAGCGGCTTTCAGTGTGGCTGAGTCCAGCAGCTGGCCTGAATACAATGCCTGGTCCCATTTGAGCATATCGCGGGCGGTGCTGTAGATGCCTTTGTCGCCCATCACGCCGTCGAAGTAAGTGTCCGGTTCTGCCTGGCCATTGTATTTGTGGCTCTGTGTCTGGTGAGGCCGGGGCGTAGATGCCGGATCGTATACAAAGGTGTTGACCATATGCAGCGGTTTAAAAAACGTTTGCTGCATGAAGTCGGCGTATTTCTGCCCGGTAGCCTTTTCGATGATGGAGGCCAGCAGGAGATAGTTGGTGTTGCAGTACTGGAAATGAGTGTCGGGGAGGTGCTGGATGCGCGGCTTATGTTGCTCCATCAGGCGGATCACCTGTTCGTTGGTGATGAAGGCGGCCCGGTCTTTCCACAGGCTGTCGCAGAAGTAGAGGTAGTTGGGCAAACCGCTGCGGTGATTAAGCAGCATACGTACGCTGATGCCTTTGTAGGGGAATTCGGGGAAGAACTTCTGCACGGAGTCTTCCAGGCTGAGTTGCTTTTTTTCTGCCAGCCACAGCACTGCTGCG
This sequence comes from Chitinophaga eiseniae, assembly GCF_900167135.1. Lineage (GTDB taxonomy): Bacteria > Bacteroidota > Bacteroidia > Chitinophagales > Chitinophagaceae > Chitinophaga > Chitinophaga eiseniae. The sequence goes on from NZ_FUWZ01000007.1 coordinate 275,284, forward strand.
CCGGTAAAGGTTTTGGAGACGGATGCCAGCTGAAAGGCAGAGCTGTCCACCATCGGAGTTTTAGTCCGGTAGTTTTCCAAACCATGATATTGTTCGAAGATAATGACGCCTTTTTTTGCGACCAGGATAGCGCCGTTAAAGCCGCTGCGCAATAGTTTCCCGGTATAAAATGTATTCAGTTCCCGTTGTAGCTGCACAGTGCGCGGCGCTTTCAGAATGGCTTCCCGTTGAGCCTCTGTTAAGTTGAGCGTATACAGGCTGCTGTCTGATATGGCCTTTTTTCTTTTTGCTTCCCTGCGTGCTGCATTGCCCTGGCAGCTGGAGATGATGGCAATTCCCGTGATAGATAAGATGATGCTTACTGCTTTCAATCGCTTCATTAGAGGTGATTCACTGACTTACTTAATGCTGATTCTCTCTGTAAATTTTCAAGGCGTTAAAATTATACTCATTGACAATGCATACCAAATATTCTCCTGCATCCAACCCGCTTTTAATGCATTTTTAAGCCCGTTGATCATTAAATTATCAAAAAAAGCAGGGGTAGAAAGCCTGTTTTTTGATAAAAATCGAATTTGACTATGATAGTATTTGATTATTCCCCAACATAAAGTAGGTTTGTGCCTTGTTTTTGCCCCGCGTAACCGCAATTATTAAGCCAATTGCGGTTGAAAAAATTACATATAATTCTTTATAATATTATGGAACAGGTAAAGTCTACAAGTTATCCGAAAGAAAAGATCAGCATTTTATTGTTGGAGAATATCAGTGACGCCGCTGTGGCAGAATTCACCACGGCAGGCTATTCGGTACGCAAACTGACTGGTGCGCTCAGCGAAGCTGATCTGATCAATGAAATCAAGGATGTTCATTTATTAGGTATCCGTTCCAAAACGCAGGTCACCCGTAAAGTGCTGGAGGCTGCCAAAAAGCTGCAGGCCATCGGTTGTTTCTGTATCGGCACCAACCAGGTGGACCTGAAAGCGGCCACCGAACAAGGTGTGGCTGTTTTCAACGCGCCTTATTCCAACACCCGTTCTGTAGCGGAACTGGTGATTGGTTTGTCTATTGTGCTGATCCGTCGTATCGTGGACAAGAACGCGGCCGCCCACAACGGCGTATGGATGAAGGAAGCCAAAGGCAGCTATGAGCTGCGTGGCAAAACGCTGGGTATCGTCGGCTACGGTAATATCGGCAGCCAGGTGAGCGTGCTGGCGGAAAATATGGGCATGAACGTGATGTATTACGATGCCGAAACCAAACTGCCGCTGGGCAACGCTGTACAGCAAAGGTCCCTGAAAGAATTGTTTGAACAGGCGGACATCATCTCCCTGCACGTACCTTCCAACAGGTCCACAGAAATGATGATCAACCGGGAAACGCTGTCCTACGTGAAGAAAGGCGCTATCTTCCTCAACTACGCAAGAGGAGAGGTGGTTGACCTGGAAGCGCTGAAAGAATCCCTGGAAAGCGGTCAGCTGTCCGGTGCTGCGGTAGATGTGTTCCCGGTAGAACCGGAAAAGAACGGCGCCGCTTTCAGCACACCGCTGCAGAAGCTGTCCAACGTGATCCTGACGCCACATATCGGTGGCAGCACCGAAGAGGCGCAGCATAATATTGGTCTCGATGTGAGCGCCAAACTGCTCAACTACCTCGAAAAAGGCGCGAGCTTCGGCTCTCACACCGTGCCGGCCATCAGCGTGCCGCCGATCGAAAATACACACCGCATCCTGCACGTACACCAGAATGTACCGGGCGTACTGTCCGCCATCAACACCGCGCTGTCTGAAAATAAAATCAATATTCTCGGGCAGTACCTCAAAACCAACGACCAGATTGGTTATGTAGTGCTTGACGTGGACCGTCAGCTGTCCCAGGAAGCCCTGGCACTGCTGAAAGAGGTAAAACATACTATCAAGGCACGACTGCTTTATTAATTTAGGAATTTAGAGATTTGGAGATTTTGGGATTTTGGGATTTTGGAATTTTTGGGTTTATAGGCTGTTTTAAGGCAATCTATAAATAACAAAATTTCAAAATCTCAAAACCCTAAATCAAAAATCCGGCTCCCCCAAATCCCAAAATCCGTAAATTCGAAAATCCCCAAATCAATTTGTAAATTGTTTCAGATTTGTTTGTTATCCTTGCAAGCGTAAACAGCCATCAAAACAAAAGCATGAACAGTATCAACGTACGCATAGCAGGGGTAGCATTAATGACCGCACTGCTATGGCAGGTAAATGTAAACGCGCAGGACAGTGAGCCTAATAAGTGGGCCCCTGAACAGCTCAACATCGACGGCCAGGCAACAGAATGGCCCAAGCCGCTGCAGTTTTATAACAACGATACCAAACTCTTTTATACGATCGCCAATAATAAGGATACCCTGTTCCTGATTGCCAGCGTGCCTGACAAAATCAGCCAGCAGCGTATCCTGCGCTCCGGGTTGAGCGTATCTATCAACCCCTCGGGAAAAAAGAAGGGCGGCGCCATGATCACCTTCCCGCTGGTAGGTGAAATCAATACCGCCCCGGACGTACCGCAGGAGTCCCGCCAGAAACTGGCCGAAGAATGGAGAAGACAAGCCCTCGCCAATGTGAAAGAGATAAAGGTAGAAGGACTGACGGGTGTGACAGACGGGAATATACCCGTTAACAATCCCAATGGCATCCGTACTGCCGCCTCTTTTGATGCAGCAGGCAACCTGGTTTGCGAACTGGCCGTACCCATTGCAGCGGCAGGTATTCCTGCAGGATACGATAAGCCCATCGCTTACCGTTTTAAGGTAAACTCCCTGAGCGCGGCAGAACGCCGGGAACAGGAGAAAATCCTGCGGGAAAAGCAGGCCAAAGCCAGCAAGGATGGTGGCGCACCCGCCATGCCGGATGAAGAAACCCGGATGAAAATGATGCTGTTCTTTTCGACGGAATTCTGGACGAGACAGACATTGGCGGCGCACCCGTAATATTTCAAATAGTCTTAACCGTTATTATGCATACAAATCTGTTTACCTCAGGAGCCAGGATTGCCCTCGCCGGTATCACCTGTGTACTTTTATGGACGGCCTGCCGCAAAGACAACAAACCGTCGCCCAATCCGGTGCCCCGGACTGATACCACCAAGGTAACGGCCTCGTCGGACGAGGACTCCCTGAAATACCTGATGTACCAGATCATGCAAGTCACCTACGCCGATGGCGGACGTACCCCGGCCAGCGGATTACCTACCTACTACTGGTATTCCCAGGTGCCGGCCCTCAACCCGTTTGACGCGAAGTATGCCAACGCTGACAGCCTGTTGTCTGTGATGAAAACATACGCCATTAACCAGACGACCACCCGGCCGTTTGATCATTACAGTTTCCTGGACCGTAACGGGGTGCTGACCAATAAACTGATGAATGGCATTTCTTCCCAGACTTTTGCCGCCACCAACGGTGACCTGGGACTGGACTACGGCATAGCGCAGGACGGCGGTGGCAACGCCCACATTTTTATATTGTATGCCGATAAGAACGGCCCCGCCGGCAAAATCGGGGTCACCCGCGGATGGGAAATCATCTCCGTCAATGGTAACAGCAACATCTCCACCAACCAGGCCTTCCTGACGTCGGTGTACAACGCCATCTTCAACAGTCCTTCGGTGACGCTGGGTTTCAAAAGGCTTGATGGCACTACCATCACCCAGACCCTGACCACCGCCAGCTATAACATCAACCCGGTGGTTTTTGATACCGTGTTTACACTGGCCGGCAGCAACAAGAAGGTGGGGTATTTCTCTATGTACACCTTCTCCAGTATTATCAACAGCAGCGGGCAGGATACTTATACAAAAACCGCACTGGACCAGCTGTTCAATAAGTTCGCGGCGCAAGGGATCACCAGCCTGATCGTGGATTTCCGTTATAATGGCGGTGGCGCTGTATCTACCGCAGAATACCTGGACAACGCCATTGCTCCGGTAGGAGCGGCGGGTAAACTGATGTACAACACTGTCTTCAACGATAAGCTGATGACCCACGCCTCAGAAGTGGGGTTGACGACCACCACCAAATTTGCCGCAGCTACCAGCAAGCTTCAGCTTGACAATGTGTTTTTCATTACCACAGGTAATACGGCATCCGCCAGCGAACTGACGCTGAATAACCTGAAACCGTATATGACGGTAAAACTGGTAGGCTCTAAAACATACGGTAAACCCGTCGGTTTTATCGATTTCAATATTGCCGTTTTCGATCAGAACCACAACCGGAAATACCTGGCAGACTTGTATGCGATCAACTTTGAAACGAAAAACGCCAACGGCGTAGGCGGATATTTTACAGGAATTGATGTGGACGCGCCTGCATTGGACTACGTAAACGTACCTTGGGGAGATACCCAAAATGATGATAATCTGAAAGCGATCGTCAATTACCTTACCACCGGAAAGTATACCGGCAATGCCCGTGTCGCATCGACCGAAATGAGCAATTTGCGGCAGGCGATCCCGTCACTGAAGCCGGTGAACGGTTTTAACGGTATGGTGGACTATGAGCGCAGCCGCATTATCAGCGCCGGCCGCTGAAAAGGATAAACGTAATGAATCCCCGCAAAGCTGCCTGTGATGCTTTGCGGGGATTTTTTATCAGTAGATAATGATTTCGTCGGTAAACATAAATCCGCGTTGCCCGTTCTTCGCGATGATACGTACATAACGCGCTTTTTGCTGGTGCAGATCAAACTTAAAATCCTTGAAAGCCAGCGTGGACAAGGTTACCGGCACATCGTTGCTGATTGTTTGCACCGTGCGAAAGACTTGTCCGTCATCTGATAACTGTATTTCCACTGATGCCGGGATGTATACGCCTGGCCCGGTCAGTTGCATAAAATTGATGGACAGACGCTGCAGGTCCGTCATTTTTTCCAGGTCTACCGTTACATCCATATCTCCCAGAAACCCTTGCCACTGACCGTCCCCGTAGGTCAGCGATCCACGGTATCCATTTACCAGCGTTGCTTCGCGTTGCGCTGCATACTTTTCATTATAAGGCCTGTTGTAGATTACTTTTTTCCCGAGGGCCCGATGATCATCTACCGCCAGTACCGCCGGTTTGTCCTGCAGTGCCGTATCCCGGAAGATGGCCGCTGTAATGACAGCAGACCCTTTCACCGTAAAACGGCCGTTATATAACATCGACTGCGGTGTGGGAGTGGAGCCGTCTGTGGTATAACGAATCTGTGGACGGTATTGTTCCGAGGTAAACGTGATGGCCGTCTCATGCTGCGTGGTATTGATTTCCGGGTGAATGCTCACCGCATAGGAAGGACGGTAGTAATTTACGTTTAACCGTTGGAGTAAGCGATAGTGCGACTGTATCCGTTGGTGGAAATCTTCCCATTTTTTGTGCAGCGTGTCCGACCATACTACTTCTGACAGTGCCATTACCCGTGGGTAGGTCATGTACTCCAGGTGGTAGGAGTTAGGGATGTATTCGGTCCATATATTGGCTTGTGCGCCCAGTACATGTTTTGCTGCGGTGGCGTCCAGCTCACGGGGAACCGGTTCGTAGCTGTACACTTTTTCCAGCGGCAGGTAGCCGCCGATGGCCTCCGGCTGTGTGACGGGATCTGCCTGGTAGCTGTCGAAATAACAATAGGCGCCGGGCGTCATTACTACATCGTGACCGGCTTTGGCGGCTGCGATGCCGCCGCTTTCACCGCGCCAGGACATCACCGTGGCTTCGGGCGCCAGGCCGCCTTCCAGGATTTCGTCCCATCCCAGCAGCTTGCGGTGGCGGGAGATCAGGAATTTTTCCATGCGGCGGATGGCATAGCTCTGCAACTCTTTTTCATCTTTGAGCTGTTCGGTGCGGATGCGCTGCTGGCATTTGGGGCATTGTTTCCACGCTTTGGTGGAAGCTTCGTCGCCGCCGATATGAATGTACCGGGATGGGAAGATGGTCATCACTTCGTCCAGCACGTCCTGCAGGAAGTAAAAGGTAGAATCGTTGCCGAGGCAGAACTCTGAGTTTTTATAGGGGATGCCGGAACAGGAGAGCGACGGGTACATGGCCAGTACTTCTTCCGAATGGCCGGGCATTTCTATTTCCGGTATAACAGTGATACCTCTGGCGGCGGCGTAGGCCACAATGTCCTTTGCTTCCTGCTGGGTATAATATCCGCCGTAGGCGTTGGGGGCTCCTTCCTGTGAATAGTGGCGGTCGCTCTTCCACCATTCTTTCCAGTTGGCGGTATTGCGCCATGCGGCCTGCCGGGTGAGCGCGGGATATTTTTTGATTTCCAGCCGCCAGCCGGCGCCGTCGGTGAGGTGCCAGTGGAAGGTGTTCATGCGGTACAGCGCCATCAGGTCGATAAATCGTTTGATGTAGGACGCCGGAAAAAAGTTGCGGGACACGTCGAGATGTACGCCGCGGTAATGGAAGCGTGGCTGATCGGCGATATCGGCGCAGGGCAGCAGCGAGCGGTCCGGCTGCAGCCAGCTGAGTTGTACGATTGTCAGTGCGGCGTTGATAGCGCCGGCGTTGCTGCGGGCGTCGATGGTCACTGCCGCGGGGGTGATGCGGATGCGGTATCCGTCGGGGTGTGGTATGGTGGCGGCATTCGCCTGTCTGAAAATAATGGGGGAGCGGTTTTTCCCGGTAGCCGGAAAGCTGCCCATTTCTTTCAGGAGTTGGGTGGCCTGGCGGAAATCTTTCCCGGGGAAAATGAGTCCCTGGCCGTTGAGATGAAAATAGCCGGTTCCGGCGGTGATCTGCGATGGTCGCGGGATCAGGTCGAGATTACCGGTATACTGCGCTTTTCCCGGCAGCACACAGCATGCTGTTAACAGCAACACACTAACACAATACTTAAACATAAGCCTGATAAAATTAAAGGACAATGATAGGGAAAGAAATACAAAAAAGGGAATGGGGGGAGTGCTGAAAAAGCAGAAAGCATAGAGCCCGGAGGCTCTATGCTTTCTGCAACAGGAGTATTCGATTCACGCTTTTTATCTAACCACGGTCACTTCGCCTTTGATAACATTGGAAGCGCCGCCGGCTACTTTCTTGTAGGTGAGCCACCATACGTAGGTACCGATATCTACCGGGCTGCCTTTGAACTTACCGTCCCATCCTTTGTGACTGTCGGAGGAGATGAAGATCAGTTCTCCCCAGCGGTTGAAGATCCGCAGTTCGTAGTCGAACATAGGTCCGCGTACAATGGGTCTGAACACATCGTTCCGTCCGTCGCCGTTTGGTGAGAAGGCGTTCGGGAACTGCGGTTTCGGTTCGCACTGGGTGAAGTTGACCCTGATGTCGTCTGTTGCGCTGCCGCAATCATTGAACACGGTCACTGTGTAGGTGCCACCGTTGGTAACCTGCAGGGTGGGCGAGGTGCTGCCGTTATCCCAGCGTACGCTGGTGATGCCGTTGCCCTCAGCGCGGAGTGTAAGGGTTTCGCCTATACACATCACGGTATCGTTGCCCAGGTTGATTTTCGGTACACCGGTGATGTTAACGTTCACGCTGTCGAGGTATACTCTCTGGCAGAACCTGTCCATCACAGCCAGTTTGTATTTACCGGCCTGGCTTACCTGTTTGATCGGGTTGGTGTCGCCGTCGTTCCAGAGGTAGGATATTGCGTCTGTATTGGTACCGTTGAAGGTAACGGTGCCGTCAGGGCAGATGTTCCTGTCCGGGCCGAGGTCAACCTGTATGCCCGGTTTCATTCTTACATTAACGGTATCTCTTACCACGCAGTTGTCTCTGCTGACAGACACCCAGTAACCGCCTGGTTGGTTGACGATAATGGAGTTGCCGGTTTCGCCTGTCTGCCATTTGATGCGGCCGCCGTTGGAATTAACGGTGAGCATGATGGACTGGTCAGGGCAGATCGCTGTGTCGCGGCTCAGGGTGATATCCGGTGGAGGATTCACGCTCACTTTCACGGTGTCGATGGTGATACAAGCGCTCTTCATCACTTTCACCCAGAATTGTTCCTGTGTGCTGACGAGGATAGAGGCGGTAGTGGCACCAGTGCTCCAGAGATAGGTAGCGCCGTCCACATAGGCGTCCAGTTTCACGGACTGGCCACGGCAGATGGTAGTGTCCGGGATGCTTACCAGCGGTGTGGGGATGAGCCCTACTTTAATGGTGTCGCTGGTTTCGCACTGGCCGTTGCTGATGTTCACCCAGTAGGTGCCGGCCTGTGTGATTTTGATCCGTTGTGTGGTTTCGCCGGTAGACCATTTGATGGTGTAGGCGAAGTTGGCAGCGCCTGCATCCAGTACGAGGTTGTTGCCGCCGCAGATGGTGGTGTCTTGTCCGAGATTGACTACCGGTTTCTGAATGTAGTTCAGCTGGTAAGTCATGGTATCGGAAGAGCAGCCTGTTTTGCCATCTGTCATGATGAAGGAGGCGGAAGTGGCGCCGTTCAGGTTGAACTGGTTGCTGCGTTGCGTTAATGGCAGGCCTGTTACTGCGTTAGCAGGTGTTACCGCCACAAGGGTAAAGGAAGGCAGGTTCACGTCACCTACCGGTTGCAGGGCTACTCTCGGATTATCGGAGCAGTTGGCCGGCAGGGTAGCGCTCAGCTGCGGTTTCGGACAAGGTTGAATGATGATGCGTTGGATCACATCGTTGGCTTTGTTACCGCAGGCGTCTGTGATGCTCCATCTTCTTACGATGGTATAGCCGTTACAGATGTCTTTCACAAACGGATCTTCGCTGTACACCGCTTTTTTCGGGAAGGAAGGATCACAGTTGTCAGTGGCGGTCAGTGTCACCGGCGCCGGGATCGGTTCCTGACAGTATACGGTCACATCTGCCGGAGCAGGCATGATGACTGGTCTGGTGGTGTCCTGTACGGTGACGATCTGTTTCATGGTGGCGATGTTGCCGCATGCATCTTTAGCGGTCCAGGTCCTGATGATGCGGTAGTTGCTGCCGCAGGCGCCAGGAATGGTTTCTGTGATGGTTCGACGGGTCACTGTCAGCCCGTTGCCGGTAGTGCTGCAGTTGTCCGTAGCGGTTACATTGGTAGCAGGGGCCGGGATGGCGTCGCAGTTCACCGTGGTGTCTCTGGGAGGTACGACGGTGAATACCGGTTTGGTGGTATCCTGTACGCGGATGGTCTGCTGCATGGTGGCTTTGTTGCCGCAATCGTCTGTAGCTGTCCATGTACGGATTTCCAGATAGTTGCCGGCACAAGCGCCTGGTATTTTCTGCGTTTTGGAGCTGGTGAATACCTGGATGTTACCGGAGCAGTTGTCGGTAGCGGTGATCACCGGCCAAGCGGGCACCTTATCGCAGTCTACCAGTGTGTCTTTCGGCGCTGGCAGAGAGAATACCGGTCTGGTGGTATCCTGTACGCGGAGTATCTGCTGTACGGTTTTACCGTTGCCACATTCATCCAGCGCTGTCCATTTGCGGTAGATGGTGTAGTTGCTGGCGCACGCGCCGGATTTGCGGACGATAGAGTCTCTGGAGGTCACGGTGATGATACCCGGAGTACAGTTGTCGGTAGCGGTCAGGTTGATACCGGCCGGTACTTTGTCGCAGTTCACGGTGGTGTCGGCAGGTGGCTGCAGGGTGAAGACAGGAGCGGTCATGTCTTTCACGGTGATGATCTGGGTGAGTGTTACACCGGTGTTGCAGGCATCTTTGGCTGTCCAGGTGCGGATCAGCTGATAGTTGTTGCCGCAGGCGCCCGGTATATCTTTCCGTACTTCCACCACCGGGATGGTGATGTCGCCGGTACAGTCGTCTTTCGCGATCAGGTCTACCCTGGCAGGCACCTTGTCACAGTCAACCGTGATGTTGGCCGGGGCAGGGGTGGTGAACACCGGTGCTTTGGTATCTACCACGGTGATGGTCTGGGATGCGGTGACAAACAGGCCGCATCTGTCGGTAGCGGTCCATGTACGGGTAATCGTTGTGAGACATGGTGAGGTGACAACGGTCACGTCGTTGTAGGTCACATTCAGGGACACGTCATCATAAGGTGCGTGACTGAATACCGGTTTACCGAAGAGGGTAGTGTAGTCTTTACCTTGCACACATTCGGTGGTGATAGCTGCCGGTTGGGACACTACGATCGGCGCTTTGTTCACCACGGTGATTTTCACCACGTTGCTGATGTTATTGATACATGCACCGGAAGATACGACTCTTCTGTACCAGATATCTGCGGTCAACAGGCCTGGCTGGTAGGTATCGGTGGTAGCGCCCGGGATGTTGGTGAACGGTCCGGCTGCACCGGCAGTGCTTTGCTGCCATACATAGGTGTAGGTACCGTTACCACCGGAGAGTACATTACCACGTATAGCCGTTGGCGTTTCAGTGGTACATACGGTTTGGTCGGCCTGGATATTATTACCCAGAATTGGTTTGCGGTTGATCAGCGTTACGCTGGAGCTGGTGGCGGCACATTTACCGTTGCTTACCACCCATGTCAGCTGTGCTGTTTCACCGGCGGGTACGGTAATCGTTGCTTTCCTGTCGGTAGCGTTGCTGATGGTGATCAGGGCAGCGTTGTTGCTGGTAACCACCCATACGCCTTTGGCGCCTGGTACGCCCGGATCGCTGGCGTTCATATTAAAGGTAGCGTTATCGCAATGTTCCTGGTTAGGACCTGCGTTGGCGGCTACCGGTGTGAGGTAGTTGATCAGGGTTACATCGTCCCAGGTGGAGCTGCATACACCGTTGGTGATGGTCCAGCGCAGGGTAACGGTATCGCCTGGGTTCACTTTCACTTTGGAGACAGGGTTGTTGATAGACCGGATCACAGCAGTGCCTTTGATGATAGACCAGAAGCCTGTCGCGCTGGACACGCTCGGTTTATCGGCGGCAAGGGTGAAGTCGGTCAGCTGGTTACAGGCTTCCTGGTCAGGACCGGCGTTGGCGTCGAGCGCTTTCGCGTAGTTGATCAGTGTTACCTGGCTGGAAGTGCTGGCGCATTTACCGTTGGTGATCGTCCATTTAAGGATAACGGTATCGCCTACAGGCACTTTTACTTTAGTGGCCGGATTGTTAGGCTCATAAATAGTAGCACGGCCAGGTACGCGGCTGATGTCTGTCCACGTGCCGGTTGCGCTGGAAGCGCCGGGTTGGTTGGCATCCATCACAAAGTCACCGGTAGTGTTACATTTTTCCTGGTCAGGGCCGGCATTGGCAACGGCTGCTGCTTTGTAGTTAATAATAGTTACTCTGCTGGAGGTGGTTTTACATGCACCGTTGGTGATGGTCCATTCCAGTACTACGGTATCGCCTACAGGAACGGTTACAGCAGTCAGCGGGTTGGTCGGTTGTTTGATAACCGCTCTTCCTGGTATACGGCTAACGTCTTTCCACTGTCCGGTTGCTGTCGGCACGCTTGGGGCGTTGGCTTTCATCATGAAGTCGCTGGTCTGGTTGCACGCTTCCTGGTCAGGGCCGGCATTAGCGTCTGCGGCCACTGCGTAGTTGGTGATCACTACTTTGTCTGAAGTGGCGGCGCAGGTACCGTTGGTGATGGTCCAGGTGAAGGTAACGGTAGTACCGGCTTTCACGGTCACCTTGGTTTTGGCGTTGGCCGGGTCGGCAATGGTCACGCCGGTCATTGTAGAGGCAGTCCATTTACCGGTGGCGCCAAACTGCGTAGGTGCGTTACCGTCCAGGGTGAAGTTTTCGTTATCGCAATGTTCCTGGTCTTTACCGGCATTGGCCACCACAGGTGTTTCGTAGTTGGTCAGCACCACATGGTCGCTGGTAACTGCGCACACGCCGTTGGTGATCGTCCAGGTGAAGGTGGCGGTTTCTCCCACCGGCAGGTACACGTCGGTTACCGGCTGGTTCGGGTTGCGGATGATGGCTTTCGGGTTGTTGGTCGTCCATTTACCGGTGGCGCCGGCAGCTTTCGGATCATTACCTTCCAGTTTCAGGTCTGTTTTAACGTTACAGAACGTTTTGTCCTGTCCTGCATTGGCTTTAGCAGGAAGTTCGTACACGGTTACTTTAGCGGAAGCGCAGGTGGCGGTATTACCGCAAGGGCCTGTGCTTTCAGCGCGTACGAACCAGGTAGTGGTTTTAGATACATTTTTAAAGGTGGCGGTCCTGCCGTCTGCACTGATGACGTCTGGTGTTACCGCGGTGCTGCCGGCAGTTCCCGGGCAACCGTTAATGTACCATTTCCAGGTGGCGTTGGTAGCGCCGTTTTCATCTGTGCCAAGGCTGCCACCCTGGATAGTGAGTACCACGTCGCCTTTGTCGCAGATTTCAGCGGCATTCACACTGAGGCCGGTGGCCGGTGTGGAAGGCTTCATGATTTTCACGGTGAAGTGTACGGTTCTTGTACAACCGGCGTTGGTGCCATCCTGAACGGTCAGCTCGAAGTCGTAGGTGCCGGCAGGAGTGGAGGTGGGGAAGCTCACTTTGTAAGTGCCCGCACCATTCCATTTCTGGTTGACGATATCTGTAAAGCCGGCCATTTTATTAGGTGTGGTGGCTTTCACAGAATAGAGGGTGATGATGCCTGTCGGGTTAGACAGTACCATGTTGAAGAAGCCGTTTGTATTACATACAGGAGCTACCGCTGCTACACCCACGGTTGGTGCCGCATTGAGGATCAGTTTAACGCTGGAAGTACTGTTGGTACATACCCCGTTGCTGATGGTCCAGGTAACGGTCACTGTTTGTGGTGTGCTGGTGTTCAGCGTGGCGACCGCTTTCGGATCGTTCACGTCGCTGAAGGTGACACCGGTGCCGGACCATGTACCTTTTTCAGTAGGTTTCGGCGCATTGGCGTTGAGCTGGAACTTATTGTTACCGCACTGGGTAATATCAGTACCGGCATTGCTAACGGTCAGTGCTTCTGTGTTGGTCAGGATGATCTGGTCAGAAGCTACGCAGGAAGCTTTGAAGGTGTTGGTAACGGTCCACAACAGTGTAACAGATTTGCCTGCGGGCACACCTGTTACGGTAGTGGTGTAATTGTTCGGATTGGTGATCTGTGCCCCGAGGTTAGCGCCTACGAAGCTCCATACACCTTTCTGATCGGAGGCCGGCTGGTTAGCGGTCACGGTGAAGTCTTTGGTGTCGCACTGCTTGATTTCCGGAACGCCGGCATCAGCAGTAGGCATAGACCTCACGACCACGGTGGCATCATCGGTAACGGTACAAGCACCGTTTTTCACGGATACTGCGTACACATTATCACCGATGCCGGCAGGTGTGTGCGAGAAAGATACTTTGTTATCAGTACCCGCGATCGCAGTACCGTCCAGCGTCCAGCGGATGGTATAACCAGCGTTGCTGGCGGCGATGCTGAGGGTGGTGGTTTCACCTTCACAGATCTCAGCCGGAGTGGCCACTACGTCTACAGTCGGTTTAGCGTCTACGGTGACGGTGAACGGATAGTTAGTCACGCAACCAGCGTTGGCGCCATCCTGGATGGTCAGCACAAAGTTATAAGTGCCGGCAGGGGTGGCAGCAGGGTAGGTTACTTTATAAGTACCTGCGCCTTTCCATGCCTGGTTGACGATATCTGTAAAGCCGGTCATCTTGTTAGGGGTGGTGGCTTTTACAGAATAGAGGGTGATAGCGCCTGTCGGGTTAGACAACACGAGGTTGAAAGCGCCGTCAGCATTACACACCGCGGGGATAGCCGCTACTGCTACTGTTGGCGCCGCGTTGAGGATCAGCTTAACGCTGGAAGTACTGTTGGTACATACGCCGTTGCTGATGGTCCAGGTAACGGTCACGGTTTGTGGTGCGCT
>NZ_FUWZ01000005.1:0-70872 GCF_900167135.1 Chitinophaga eiseniae
TGTCATTCGCGTCCCTTTTTTTACTATTTCCCAATCTCTTGTTACTGTTTCTCCGGTAGCTACAACCTCCCACCGGCGGCGTTTTACATATAAAGTAACCTTCTTTCTGCGGATAGGAAAATCCTGGACTGCAACGGGAGGAAGGAAGTCCTTGGCGTGAAGTTTTTTATGCTGATGCTCAGCGGGAACAATATTCTTTTCTTCTAAATAAATACTAATCTCAGTCTCATTTTGAGAAGCATCAGTTATCTCAAAATAATATAAAATCCCTTCTGGGAGCAGGGCCTCAATCAGAAGGCTAAAATTCTTATCCACGGCTATCAATCTTAATTGGACGTAAAAAAACTATTTTTTACGCTATCCCCCAACTTTTCAACTTGATCCATGAAGTATTCGCGTTAATCGCCCACCTGTCGGGCAATCCACCCGAAAATGCAAAAGGGACAAACCATACTGATGATGATTTGTCCCTTTTCGCGGACTGGACGGGACTCGAACCCGCGACCTCCGCCGTGACAGGGCGGCATTCTAACCGACTGAACTACCAATCCTTTCAAAAAAAAAATGCTGTTGACCAGCTATCTTTTTGTGTCCCAAGACGTTGGGTTGTTCCGTTTTGGGATTGCAAAGATAGTAACAAAGTTCCCAATTAAGCAAATCTTTTTTAAAAAAAATTTTCAGCACTATCTTTACACCCGATCTTTAACCAATTAAACTAATTATGCAATTCCTGGATTTCGAAAAACCTATCGCGGATTTATATGAGCAGCTGGCGAAGCTGAAGGAGAATGGTGAAAAATCCGGGGTAGATGTTTCTGCTACCGTAAAGGAATACGAGCAGAAAATTGAAGACACCCGTCTCAACATCTACACCCATCTCACCGCCTGGCAGCGTGTACAGCTCAGCCGCCATCCGGATAGGCCCTATACTTTGGCGTATATCGAAAAAATGTGCACCAATTTTATGGAACTGCACGGCGACCGGAATGTGAGAGACGACAAAGCCATGGTAGGTGGCTTTGCTGACCTGGATGGAGAAACCGTGATGTTTATCGGTCAGCAGAAAGGGGTGAACACTAAAATGCGCCAGCTCAGGAACTTTGGTATGGCCAACCCCGAAGGCTACCGTAAAGCGCTCCGCCTCATGAAACTGGCGGAAAGATTCAACAAGCCCATTGTAACCCTCATTGATACTCCCGGTGCTTATCCGGGCCTGGAAGCGGAAGAAAGAGGCCAGGCAGAGGCTATCGCCCGCAATCTCTTTGAAATGGTGAAGCTCCGCGTACCGGTTATCTGCATCATCATCGGCGAAGGCGCCTCTGGTGGCGCACTGGGCATCGGTATCGGCGACCGCGTGTTAATGCTGGAAAACAGCTGGTATACCGTTATTTCCCCGGAAAACTGCTCTACCATCCTCTGGCGTAGCTGGAATTTCAAGGAGAAAGCAGCTGAAGAGCTGAAACTCACTTCTGACTATATGAGCCAGTTTGGCCTGGTAGACGGCCTTGTCCGGGAACCACTGGGCGGCGCCCACGTAAACCCGGATGAAATGGCTACCATCCTGAAGACTAAAATCAAAGAAACACTGGCAGAACTGAAGAAAATCGATCCGGACGTGCGTATTGAGCAGCGGATTGACAAGTTCTCCCGCATGGGTTTTTACGAAGAACACTAAAAAAAATTTAGAGATCACAATAAAAAATTCGAATTTCGGCCTTCGGAATTCGAATTTTTATTTTTTTCCCGTAAAAACACACATGGAACAATTAAAAGGCACCGGGGTGGCTTTGGTAACACCCTTTAAAGCAGATGAAAGCATAGATTGGAATGCTTTGGAGAACCTGATCAATTATGTAATTGATGGCGGCGTAAACTACGTGGTGACTTTAGGTACCACCGGTGAAACGCCCACGCTTTCTGCAGACGAGAAGCTGGATTTGATGAAATTCACTTTCGAAAAGGTGTCGAAGCGGGTGCCGGTAGTGGTCGGCATCGGCGATTATAATACCCGTGATGTGGTAAAAAGACTGGAAAAATGCCCGCTGGACGAGGCTGCTGCCATCCTCAGCGTGGCGCCTTATTACAGCAAACCGACACAGGAAGGGATCTATCAGCACTATAAAACTATCGCGGCGGCTTCTCCCAAGCCCATTATCCTCTACAATGTGCCTGGCCGAACCGGCCGTAATATGACTGCCGATACCACACTGCGACTGGCGCACGACGTGGAGAACATCGTGGCCATGAAAGAAGCTTCCGGCGATATGGCGCAGTGTATGCAGATTATCCAGGGCAAACCGAAAGATTTTCTCGTGATCAGCGGCGACGATGCGCTGGCCCTGCCTCAGCTGGCCTGCGGAATGGATGGGGTGATCTCCGTGGCGGCCAATTTCCTGGCGAAGGACTTCTCCGCCATGGTAAAAACAGCGCTGGAGAACAACTATCCGGCTGCCCGCGCACTGCATTACAAAATGATGCAGGGCTTCGATCTGATGTTCTCGGAAAATAATCCTGCGGGTATCAAAGGGTTCCTGGCGCACGCCGGCATCATCGGAAACTATTTCCGTCTGCCGGTGCTCCCCGCTACTGATGCGCTTTACCGTCAGATTGGTGAATACCTGAAACAGTACTAACCAGCGTATAAAAGATTTAAAAAGACGAATGGCGAAGGATTTTCCTTCGCCATTCGTCTTTTATACGTAGTAGGTTACGCCCTCTTCCGCGATGTCCGTGGCCGCAAACACCGGCCTTGTCTCTTCCAGGAAAGGCTGTAAATCCGTGTATTTCGAAGAAAAATGCCCGATCAGCAGCCTTTTAGCGGCAGCTGCCGCAGCCAGGGAAGCCGCCTGCACGGTGGTGCTGTGGTAGCGCTCTGCTGCACGGGTCTCCAGGTCATGCAGGTAGGTGGTTTCATGATATACCAGGTCGGCGTCCTGCAACATGGGAAGCAGGCCGGTATCGTAAATCGTATCGGCGCAATACACATACCGCTTGCCTTTGGCAGGGGGAAGGGTGACCCAGTCGTTTTTGACGATGGTGCCGTCTTTTCGCACGTAGTCGGCGCCTTCCTGCAGTTTACCATAGTAGGCGGCGGGGATTTCATAGGCCCGCGCCTGTTCGGGGATCAGTTTCCGCTTCTTTTTCTGCATGGTAAAGGAGAAACCGAAACAGGAAATGCGGTGCTGCGTGGGGAAACAGCGTACGGTGAGCTCTTTGTCTTCCAGGATGATACCGCTGTAACCCGGTTGCAGCGGCACAAAGGACAGCTCATAATGCAGTTGGGTGCCGGAGCAGTCCAGCTGTAGCTGAATAATGGGTTCCAGCTCCGGTGGCGCATATACGCTGAGAGGTTCTGTCCGCCCCATCAGGCTGAGGGTGTTCAGCAGGCCAATCAACCCGAAATAGTGGTCGCCATGCAGGTGGCTGATAAAAATATACCTGATTTTACTGCGTTTGATGCGGTATTGGGCGATGCGAAGCTGCGTGCCTTCGCCACAGTCGACCAGCAGCAGCTGCTCATCACAGGTAACGATCTGTGCGGTGGGGTGTCTGTCCAGCGTGGGGATCGCTGAGTTATTACCTAATATTGTTACTGCAAACATAATGTGAAACGTTTCGCTACCCGCTTCTGGCCCTAACCCCAACGGCTAAAGGCGGAAACAAGGTCGCTTTTTATCAATCCAGTCCGTTCAGAAGCTCTCTCTCCAGTTCTTCCATCATCACCAGGTCTATGGCCTCGGCCATAGTGGGCGCGATGTTCAGCATGTCACCGCCTTCCGCTTTCAGTTCCTTTGTTAATGCACTGTTAACGCCGGTAAGCGCGCAGGAGCGGCCTTTGTCATAGATATTTTGATATACTGTTAAAATGGCTTGAATGCCCGCGGGGTCGTTTTTTTCGACCAATGTCAGGTCCAGTATAAGATTGCGGGTCTCCAGCTCCGGCAGGGCGTCGAGCGTGGAAATCAGTTCGGCTGACAAATTAGCATCCAAAGCAGGTTCTTCAGGACAAAAAACAACAATTTTTTCTTTGGTATCAATTTTGAATTTCATGCGTTGGACGTTGTTTTATACATTTAGTTAAAAAAATCAATTTAAAGAGGGAAACCCAGCCTATTAAAAACTAAAATAAAAAGGAGATCAAAAACAAAAGCCGCTTTTTCCTCGTAAGTAATTTTGAACGCTATCCCCGCTTCACCACAAAAATAAATCTTATACTATTAAAGTGTAAGTTGTTTAAGTGCAAAAAAGGAATAACTTCATCTAAAGTAAATAGCGTGATAATCTAAGTTCAGAATTATTCGTTATTATTGTATAAGCAAGCCCCCGTAAGGGTTTTTGATCATTTAATATTCTCACAATGGACCAGAATTTTTCACCGCAAGTTAAGGAGATCATTTCGTTCAGCAGAGAGGAAGCTTTACGCCTGGGGAATGATTTCATCGGTACTGAACACCTGCTGTTAGGTATTATCCGCGAAGGCGAAGGCACGGCCGTAAAGATTCTGCAAGCTTTAAACGTAGACCTGTACGAATTACGTAAAGAAGTAGAATTAGCTGTTAAAGATAAGACTGGAAAGAATATCGCAAATATTAACAGTCTACCCCTGACCAGACAGGCTGAGAAAGTCATCCGGGTAACGGTACTCGAAGCAAAAGCGCTCAAAAGCGCTACTGTGGAAACCGAACACCTCATGCTTTCCATACTCAAGAACAAGGAAAACGTTTGTACTCAAATCTTACAACAATTTGACGTGGATTACGATACTTTTAAAAACGAACTGGGCTTTGTAAAATCTGCCGATCCCAAATCCGAATTTGATGATCCGGGTGAAGAGGAGTTCGAAGATGAACGCAAGAGTTTTGCATCCAAAGCCAAACAGACCAACACCAAATCCAAGACACCTGTACTGGATAACTTTGGCAGGGACATCACCAAGCTCGCCGAAAGTGGCAGCCTGGACCCGATAGTAGGCCGCGAGCAGGAAATTGAACGCGTTTCGCAGATCCTGTCCCGTCGTAAAAAGAACAATCCCATCCTGATCGGTGAACCCGGCGTGGGTAAAACAGCCATCGTGGAAGGCCTCGCACTGCGCATCGTGCAGCGTAAAGTGTCCCGCGTACTGTTCGACAAACGGGTGGTAAGCCTCGACCTCGCAGCCCTGGTGGCCGGTACCAAGTATCGCGGCCAGTTCGAGGAAAGGATGAAAGCGATCATGAATGAACTCGAAAAGAACAGGGATGTGATCCTGTTCATCGATGAAATACATACCATCGTAGGCGCAGGCGGCGCTTCCGGCTCTCTGGACGCCTCCAATATCTTTAAGCCCGCCCTCGCAAGAGGCGAGCTCCAATGCATCGGCGCCTCCACCCTGGACGAATACCGCATGTATATCGAAAAAGACGGCGCGCTGGACCGCCGTTTCCAGAAAGTAATGGTAGAACCACCCAGCGTGGAGGAAACCATACAGATCCTCAACAACATCAAGCCCCGTTATGAAGAATACCATAACGTCAGCTACTCCGACGCAGCCATCGATGCCTGCGTGAAACTGAGCGACCGCTACATGACCGACCGTCTGCTGCCCGATAAGGCCATCGACGTACTGGATGAAGTAGGCGCCCGCGTTCACCTCAAAAACATCAACGTGCCGCAAAATATCCTCGATCTGGAAAAACAGATAGAAGATATCAAACAGGAGAAAAACAAAGTCGTTAAAAGCCAACGCTTCGAAGAAGCCGCTGCACTGCGTGATACTGAAAAGAAACTGGGTGAAGACCTGGAACGCGCAAAAGCCATGTGGGAAGAAGAGGTGAAGCATAAACGCTACCCGATTGACGAAGAAGCCATCGCGGAAGTAGTGAGCATGATGACCGGTATCCCCGTTAAAAGGATGGTACAGGCCGAAACAGAGAAACTGCGCCGCATGGGCGAAGACCTCAAAGGCGCTGTGGTAGGACAGGATGATGCTATCAGCAAAGTCACCAAAGCCATCCAGCGTAATCGCGTAGGCCTGAAAGACCCGAAAAAACCAATCGGTAGCTTTATCTTCCTCGGCCCGACCGGCGTGGGTAAAACCGAACTGGCCAAATCACTGGCCCGCTACATGTTCGACTCCGATGAGGCACTCATCCGTATCGATATGAGCGAATACATGGAGAAATTCTCTGTAAGTCGCCTCATTGGCGCGCCTCCGGGCTACGTAGGTTATGAAGAAGGTGGTCAGCTGACGGAAAAAGTTCGCCGCAAACCCTACTCCGTGATCCTGCTCGATGAAATCGAGAAAGCACACCCGGATATCTATAACCTCCTGCTGCAGGTACTCGATGACGGTATCCTCACGGATGGCCTCGGCCGTAAAGTGGATTTCAAAAATACCCTCATCATCATGACCTCCAACATCGGCGCCCGCCAGTTGAAAGACTTCGGTGCCGGCGTAGGCTTCACCACCTCCGCAAAGGCCATGAGCGAAGAAGAAAACACCAAATCGGTGATCGAAAAAGCACTGAAACGGACCTTCTCTCCGGAATTCCTGAACAGGATCGATGATGTGATCATCTTTAACTCCCTGAGCAAAGAACACATCTACAC
This sequence comes from Chitinophaga eiseniae, assembly GCF_900167135.1. Lineage (GTDB taxonomy): Bacteria > Bacteroidota > Bacteroidia > Chitinophagales > Chitinophagaceae > Chitinophaga > Chitinophaga eiseniae. Next base: position 6,589 of record NZ_FUWZ01000005.1, read on the forward strand.
CATCATCGATATCACCATGAAGAGCGTACTCAAACGCCTCAACAACCTGGGCTTCAGCCTGGAACTGACCGACGACGCAAAAGGCTTCCTGGCAGACAAAGGCTACGACCAGCAGTTCGGCGCAAGACCGCTCCACAGGGCCATCCAGAAATACCTGGAAGACCCGCTGGCAGAAGAAATACTCAATATGAACATCCATGATGGAGATATCCTCGTCGCTGACCTCGACAAGGAAAACCAGAAACTGGTGTTCACCCTGAAGAACAACTCTTCTAAAAGCAAATCAGAAAAATCTGAAGCGTAAGTAAAACAACGCATATATTTATCTACAAACGGCTGCCTTTTTAGAGGCAGCCGTTTTTTTATTGCTTTTTTATCTTCGTCACTATTTTTCTCCAGACACGCGCCTCATGCTCTTGTACCCGGCTTTTTCCGGCGCCTTCCCGCCCGTACCGCCTTCCGTCTCAGGCTCGCTCCGGGCTTCCCCGGATACTATACCCTGCTTCGGGCTTCCATCTCAGGTTTCCCCAAATACTAAACCCTGTTCCGGGCTTCCACCTCAGGCTCCCCCGGATACTAACCCCCTGTTCCAGGCTTCCACCTCCGGGCTTCCCCCGTCCGGGCCTACGCCGCTGGCTTCCGCTTCAAGTCCCTATCTTTGCTCCCCCGGCCAGTCCGAACGCTTCACCCCCTAAACGCTGCCGTAATCACCCCTTTCTCACATGAAAATGTTAACCAGTTGATTTTCAAGATAAGTTCATGGTCGGCAGGCGATTTCCTTTGTCCTTGCTGCATTTCGAAATCTATGTCCAGGCCTTTATGCTGTCTGAAATGCAGGTATGAGAAATATTATTAAAATATAAAATATAGCATAATAATGTCATTTTTATAATTTTTATAATACATACTTTTGTCACATAAAATAATATCTACCTCTATTATTTTTTGTATAAGAATTAGATATACATCTAACTCTTATATATATTATAAAATTGCCTATATCTTTATCCTGACTTCCTTATAACCGAACACACAGAAATATTACTGTCCGCCCCATGCGCGGCCTGCTGGAAGATCGTTTTAACTATTTATCCTTATACCAATGACTAAATCTTTACAAGTCGCATTCCGCGGTATTCTACTGGGAAGCATTACCTTGTTGGCCACAGACGCCTACGCTCAGCTTAAAGTAGGTAACCAGCCCACCAAGATCAACAAATCTTCAGTACTGGAACTGGAATCCGACAGACAAGGTCTCCTGCTCCCACGCCTTACCTCCTTTACCGACATCGATGCCCTGACCCCTCCGGACGGTATGATCGTTTATTACGCGCCCACAGACCCGGCCAAGGCTGCTGAAAAAGGACTCTACATCAGAAGGAACAACGCCTGGGAGAAAATGGCAAACGATAAAGACGCTACCGCCAACTGGAAACTCACCGGCAACGACGCCGTAGCCGGGGATTTCATCGGTACCAACGCGGGCAGTGTTCCACTGGTGTTGAAAGGCCAGGGCGTAGAAGGCCTGATCATCGACAACGGTTACGCCTTCCTGAAAAGACTGGACGTAGTGACTTCTGGTCTGGATGTATTACTGGTAGATCCTGCCACCGGCAAAGTGTCTTCCCGCAAAATCAGCGAGACAGCCTTCACCTCCGCCATCAACTCCATCAACGGTCTGACTGGCGCCAACCAGACCCTCACCACCGCAGGCGGAACCGACTATACCTTCACTTCCACCGGCAGCGATCATAAACTGACGATCGTAGAGCAGGACGGTACCAAAAACGTGGGTTTGCTGACGAAAGCCGACTGGATACGCCTGAATAACGCAGCTAAAGCGATGGTGATCGGTACTTTAAATACTACTCCTACAGCCAATGGTCTGAGCATCGGTACAGATGCCTTAGGCAACCCGTCCCTGTCTCTCCACGCGGCAGATGAAAACAACCCGGGCGCACTCACTGCCGTGGCACAGAACATCGGCGGTAACAAAACCTTTAAAAACAATGTCATCGTAGACGGTAGCGGTACCATCAACAACGGCCTGACGGTTACCGGCACTACTACGCTGAACGACGACGCGATACTGAAAAAATCCCTTCAGGTAGGTACCACCTCCGAGCTGAAAGGCAAAGTAACCCTCGGCAGCGTAGCCGCTGGTACTGACGCTGATAAGGAAGTACTGATGTTAGGCGCCGGTGGCGAAGTGATCAAAAAGACACTGCCTACTGCCGCCTTCAGAGATTTCAAAAACGGTAGCGATGGTCCGGACGTACACTACACCGAAGATGCAGCCACCAACTCCCTTACCCTCCACGTTCCTTCTGCTTCCCTCGTGGCCGACAGAGGCCTGGTAACCAATCTCGGCCAGACTTTCAAAGGCGCTAAAAAATTCAACGACGATGTGGCGGTGCGCACTAAATTAGTTGTAGGTGACACCCTCGCTGCTGCTAACTCTACCCTCCAGGTAGCAGGCTCCCTGTCTCTCAATATCGTTAGCCAGAACGCGAGCTATACCATGACGGACAATGACAATACCATCCTCATGAACTGCGCCAGCGGTGATCTTACTGTAACGCTCCTCTCTGCCGCCGGCAGAAAAGGAAGAGTCATCACTGTCAAAAAAATTGGCGGTACGCTGGCTAAATCTTTACAAATCATCACAACAGGCGGTGAAAAGATCGAAGACGGTACAGACTACTTCATTTATAACGACTGGACGTTCGTAACCCTGCAATCTGACGGAGCCAACTGGTTTATCATCAGACACTAAGAAATAACGGTCAGGGGTATACGTTAAAATGCGTATAGTCCTGACCGTTATCTGCCTTTGCCGGCCCTGCCCATTTCCATGTAATTAATTTAGGAAGATGACTGTTTTAAGATACTTACCCGTACTGGGACTGGGACTCCTGTTTTCAGTCCGGACCTCCGCGCAACAAATGAAACTGGGGCTTCAGCCAACATTGCTCAAAAAAGAAGCATTGCTGGAACTGAACAGCGACAGCCAGGGGCTGCTGCTGAACAGGGTGCCTAAAAGTGCCATCAGCGCCGGCGGCCCGCTGTTCAACGCCACTGACGGTATGTTCGTATACGTAACAGACCCTGGAGAAAAATGCCTTTACATCAAAGCAAATGGTGCATGGAAAAAAGTAGCCGACTTCTCAGGCATCACCACGGATAACATTCCCGAAGGAACCACCAACCTGTATTTTACACAGGCAAGAGCCAGAGCGGCCTTCTCCGCCGGCAACGGCATCAATATAGGCGCCACCGGCGTTATCAGTAACACCGGCGTACTCACCTTCGCTGGCCGTACCCCCGATGCTGCCGGTAATATCGCACCAGCCGCAACGGACTATGCTTCCTTTTACCTGCCATGGGCCAGCAAGCTGACACTAACCGCCGGCACCGGCATGAAAACGACCACCACAGCTACCAAAGATCTCAATACCAATCCCGCTTTTACCATCGATGCGGATAACGGATCGGCTATCTGGAACGCCAACAAACTGGCGTCTGTGCCGGTGTCCACAACCGCACCGGCCACCAACCAGGTGCTGACTTTCAACGGTACGCAATGGGAACCCAAAGCGCCCACGGGCGCCACCGGCAACTTCATCAATAACGGTACTTCCCTGCAAGCCGGCGCCAGCTTTAACATTAGCGGAACCGGTGATATCGGAAGCAACCTGCAGGTAGCCGGTAATTCACTGATGATGGGTAAACTAACTTTAAACAGCCTCGCATTGGCTACCCCGGGCGCTTCAAACGGTAAAGTACTGTCCCTGAACGCCACCGGCGACGTGATCGTTACCCAAACACTGCCCGGCACCCGAAAAATAAAACTGGTGGCAGGCAGCGGCGTCATTAACTTCGGCGCCGCCGGAGAGCAGGACCTCTCCGCCGACAGAACATGGCAGATCAGTGTCGACAGCGCCAAAAATATCTGGAATGCCAATAAAATCCAGAACAATGCTGTCGCTACCACCGCGCCCGCCGACGGTGATGTGCTGAAATGGAACGCCGCCACACAAATGTATATCCCCGCTGAAGATATTACCGGCGGCGCCTCCTATGGTACGCTGAGTTCGCGCGATATCCGTAACGCTGACGCGCCGGATGAACGTTACCGTATGAAAATCTGGCAAGGCCCGTCTCCCTCGGCCACCGGTGCCGGAACTGTGCAGAATGGCCCCCTTGGTACCAGCGCTTACGCCTGGAGCGTGTTAGCCTTCAGGTCCGGAGACTATACAACTCATCTGTATTTTGATAAAAATACACTGGCGATACGCGAATGGGAGGGAAGCCAAAAACCTTTGACCCCCAATGCCGGTCCGCCCCTTAACCCATGGTACAAGGTGGTGACAACCTACGGTGATAACTCTTTTACCGCCGGCGGTCTGCTGTTCGGTTACAAAACCAGCGACGCTTCCACCGAAACGGCACAGGATGCGGGTAATCTCTATTGGGATAACAGCAGTAAAGAACTGGGGCTTGGAACCAATAACCCTCAGGCGACGCTGGATGTAAACGGAGATTTTAAAATGGGCGCCAACGGAACGGTGTTCAATGGAATGTTCAAATTTCAGATGAATCTCAATATCGGCTCCTTTGCCAGGCAAACTCAAACTTATGCCGACTTTACAGTGCCTTCAGGTACGCCATCCCTTGTTACCAATGCAACCGTTATTCTCAACCCCGTTGATGAGATGACCGGATCCGTATCCGTGAGTTGGGTAAAAGTTATCAGCAGCACCAGGATCAGAGTGGGCTTTATCAATATAGGGAACAGCAACGCGAGTCTTAGCTCAACCAGGTTTAATGTTACCATCATTCAATAAAATTCCATTTTGAAAAAACAGTTACTGGCGATCGTTATTATTTTGTTGGGGTTCATCATCCCGGCAACTGCGCAACAGGGCATCTACATCCCTGATGGCGCATCCGTATGGCTGTCCGGTAACTCAGGCGTTTTTTCTGATCTCACCAACAATGGTATCCTCGGTTCCAACCCAACGGCTACCCTCTATTTTCTCAGTAAAAAATGGACTAACGGCAACGCTGCTACGTTGCCCGACGAAAGCGCTGACGGCCGTTCCGGTACGGGTGGCAAATTCCTCTTCATGGGGCAGAACCCGCTGTACGGTAACGTCGGCCGGCAGGTCATATTCGGCAACTACAGCCTGGCCACCCGGCAGGGCAGCAGTTTCCCCAACCTCGAAATCAATAACAGCGCAGGGCTGCTCCTGGATGATCTCAGCGATCTCAAAATCAGGAACAACCTGCATTTCGCTGACGGACATATATTTCTCAACGGCTGGAACCTCCTCGTAGGAGAAAACAGTCCCGGCACCATTACCGGCTACAGCGACCAGAGCTTTGTCGTAAATGGTACCGCTGCCGCTGGTGGCGCACTCTACCGCAGTGGCATCAGCGATGCCGCCAATAAAGTCGTGTTTCCGGTAGGAACAACCATCAGCAGCTATTCCCCCGCGGCGCTCCTGCTGGACGGCGCCACGGATATGTTCAGCGTCCGCGCATATGACAGCGTATACAGCCTCGCGATCAGTGGACGCGCCTACCCCGACAGCTTCGTAAATAAGACCTGGCAGGTCACCCGTGCCGCTTCCGGCGGAACGGCAACGGTCATCCTGCAACATATGGATGCCGACGAACAGCCTGCCTACACCGCTGCCCGCGATAGCAGCTATATCACCCGTTTCACCGGCGGCGTATGGGACCAGGTGCCTTACCTGGCCACCCTGCCCAAACCCGGTACTCTTACGACCAACGGCCTCGCTACGCCGGCTACCATGCATATGCGCGCTTTTACCAGCCTCGGAGCCAACGAATATTTCGCCAAAACAACCCTCATCAGCAAAGCGAAACCCGCTGTTTTCCTCAGCTTTGAAGCCTATCGGATCGCACCGCTCATGGTGCAGCTCGACTGGACCACCAGCCGCGAAGTCAACAACCTGCTGTTTGAAGTGGAACGGCGGTATGAACGGGAAGAGGTGTTTTCCCGTATAGCCATCGTGCCTACGAAAGCCATCAATGGCAACAGTAACGTACCACTGAGCTATACCATGCAAGATCTTAACGATTACGACGGCTGGACCTACTACCGCATCAAAGCCGTGTCCCGCAATGGCAAGGAAGTATATTCGGAAATCCGCGCTGTACCCCCGTTTGTACAGATCGATGTATTCCCTAACCCGAACAACGGTAAATTCAAAGTACGTATCCGTGGTATAAGAGGGGCATTGATAATGCAGCTCCGCGATACCTGGAGCCAGGTGATGCGTGAGTACGACGTGCGCCAGGATAATGACCTGAGCGTAAGCGACCTGCCCGCCGGTACTTACTTCATGGTGCTCTATCATAAAGACACGCAGAAAGTAGCCTACACCTGCAAAGTAGTGGTGGTGCCATAAGGTTTGTTTTGCTTTTTTCGCATAATTCCCTCAATTTTGTGAGGTTATCTCATCAGGCGGTTAAATAAGCGAAATTGAAAAAAATCATTATCACGATAGATGGCTACTCTTCCTGTGGCAAAAGTACGTTGGCAAAACAACTGGCTAAGAAGCTGGATTATGTCTATATAGACAGTGGCGCCATGTATCGTGCAATTACGCTTTATTTCCTGCAAAACCGCGTGGACTGGACCTCCCAGCCGGCTGTGGTGACAGCACTGGCAGATATTCACCTCGAGTTTGAATACAACCCGAAGTCCGGCGCCAGCGAAATGCACCTCAACGGAGAAAATGTGGAACACATGATCCGTGAAATGCTCGTGGCGGAAAAAGTCAGCGAAGTAGCCGCCGTGAGAGAAGTACGCGAATTCGCCGTTGCCCAGCAGAAAAAGATGGGCGCCCGCAAAGGCATCGTCATGGATGGCCGCGATATCGGTACGGTCGTTTTCCCCCATGCCGAACTCAAAATCTTCATGACCGCTGATATCGCCATCCGGGTGGAACGCCGCTTCAGAGAACTCTACGAAAAAAATAAAAACATCAGCATTGAAGAGGTAAAAGAAAACCTCGAACTGAGAGACTATATTGATGCTAACCGGGAAATAAGCCCCCTTCGTAAAGCCGAAGATGCTATTATACTGGATAACAGCCAGTTAAGCCGGGAAGATCAGATGGATCTCGTGATGCAATGGGTGGAAGATGCCACGTTGGCCCACACTTCGTGAAATAATATTTTCTTTTATTAAAAGTCTTTTATACATTTGCCTTGTCCCTGCCTAACCACCAGCGGATCATCCCAATAATTTTCCACATCCTGAAGAATTTCCTGCTACTTGTTCGTATGTGAAACAATGTCAACAACTGACGGGGTTTTCCATGCTTTAACCTTATCTGACCTGAAATATTGCCAAGGTTACCGAAGTGGGCAATGTTTTTGCGCGACCGGCTGATGCCTGCCCGCATAAACATGCAATAAGACAACCATTGAAATTGTGAGCGCAGAAGCGTATAAGATATTGCTGTCTATATGAAAGTCTTATTTGTAACTATATCCACAAAACCTTTGCTATTAACCGATTATTGAACTTGACTATAAATAAATTCCGCCCGGCCGCCTCATGGCGCTTTGTCTGGCATAAAGAGAAATGTGGGATGGCATGGCTTGCCATAGCTGTTCCATATTTTCAGTAGGTGTATTCGGTTAATAGGAAGAAGGGGCGAATTCTTTCGCCCTTTCGCTTTTTTATCCCCCTTAAAGCTCACTTTGTAGAATTTATCCCCGAAAACAGCCCCTAATTTTGTAATTCATCATCCGTAATTCGTAATTCTTCTTAAATTGTGTGGTCACACTGTTCAGCCAATGTCTATTAAAAGTCTGTGTCTTTTGGGCTTGCTCCTGTTAGGGGCCTGTTGGGCCGCTGATGCGCAGGATTCTCTGCGGGTGTATCACACCCTCGATTCTATCCGGACATTACCCAATGATACCGCCAAGGTATCCTTGCTGATCAGGGCAGGTAAACAATACAGCCGCTATTTCGATAACCACCGGTTGGAGAACCTCTTCTGGCAGGAAGCCCTCCCGCTGGCCCATAAACTGCGCTCCGCCCAGGGCCTCGCCCTCGTATACAATGAACTGGGCACCTCCAAAAGGAACAAATCCCAGTATCTGGTGGCGGAAGATTATCATGAAAAGGCCATCAAATACGCGGAAGAAGCCAATGATACCCTGCTGATGTGCCTGTCGTTCAATAACACCGGGGTAGACTGCCGCCGGCAGGACAAACTGCAGCAGGCGTTCGACTATCACCTCCACGCCCTGCAGCTGGCGGAAAAAATCAACGACATCCGCAACATCTGCGTAGCCACCAACAGCATCGGTAACATCCAGCTGACGGCAGAAAACTATGAAGACGCCATCCGCCATTTCGACCGTGCGCTGAAACTGGAAGAACAAAGCCATAACGACCTTGGGGTAGCCATCAACCTCGGCAACCTTGGATATGCCTATCAGGGCCAGAACAAACTGGACCTCGCCATTCAATACTATCACCGCTCCCTGGTGGTGAACCAGAAAATAGGCAGCCCTACGGGAATGGCTATATGCTATAATGCCCTCGGCGCCGCCTACAAAGAAAAAAAAGACTATGCCACCGCCATGGAATATCTCCGGAAGGCACTCGTGGTAAATGATAAGGTAGATGACAAAGTCCATGTGGCAGAGAGCTACCTCAACATCGGCAAACTCCTCAGCGCGCAGAACAAACACGAAGAGGCCCGTAAACATATGCAGCAGTCCATAGAACTGAGCATGTTCTGGAACTTTAAGTCCATGCTCATGGAAGCCTATAAGGCGCTCGCGGCTGATTATAAGGCCAGCGGCGATTTCCGCCGCTCGCTGGAGGCGGCCGACAAATCCCTGTTGTACAAAGACAGTATCCTCAACGAAAAATCTGCCATGGCCCTCCAACAAATGCAGACCATCTATGAGGTGGACCGGAAAGATAACCAGATCAAAACACTGGAGCATGATAAGGTGATCGGTGAACTGAGAAGAAAACGTAACGTGATGTTCATCTTTGCCCTGGCCGGATTCCTGCTAATGGCGATGATCGGCGGCTTTTTCTATATCCGTCACCGTAACCTGGAAGCCAATAAACAAACCCTCCAGCTGGAACTGAAATCGCTGCGCTCCCAGATGAACCCGCATTTCATCTTCAATTCCCTGAGCTCCATACATCGTTATATCTGGAGCAATAACCAGGAAGAAGCTTCCGATTACCTGACCAAGTTCTCCCGTCTGATGCGCCTTATCCTTGATAATACGCAGCACACTTTCGTGACGCTTAACAAAGAGCTGGAATCTCTCCGCCTTTACCTCGACCTGGAATCCCTCCGCTGCAACGGTATCTTCGAATATAATATCCGCGTGGGAGCAGATATCAATGACGAGGAAGTGCTGATACCTCCCATGATCCTGCAGCCCTATGTGGAAAACGCCATCTGGCACGGCCTGGTGCACAAACACAATGAAAAAGGCCTGCTCGAAATAGACATCTTACTGAAAGACAGAAGCCTGGTGTGTACCATTACCGACAATGGTATCGGCCGGCAGAAAGCCATGGAGATCAAGGAAAAGAAAGGAAAGGGACATAATTCCGTCGGTATGAAAGTGACCGAAGGCAGGATCGATCTGATCCGCAAAATCAATAACAAAGAAGCCAAAGTAACCGTCACCGACCTGGCAGATACTGCCGGACAACCGGCCGGCACCATGGTGACTATTATTTTACCAGCCGAATTCATATTTTAGCGTAACAAAAAAACGGACGGCGTTGCCGTACCACTAAACCTACCATAGCATGAGCGACATAAAAGCTATCATCGTAGATGATGAGCAACATTGTATCGATGCCTTGCAAACCATGTTAGTCAGGAAATGCCCGGGAGTAGAGGTAGTAGGATCAGCCAAAGGAGTCAAAGAAGCAAAGGAACTGGTGGATGAACTTCACCCCGATCTGGTTTTCCTGGATGTTGAAATGCCTCACCAGAACGGGTTTGAGTTACTGAAACAGTTCGAGAAGATCGGGTTTGACGTTATCTTTACCACTGCCTATGAACAATACGCCCTCAGGGCCATCAAATTCAATGCGCTGGATTATCTTCTCAAACCCTTCAGTGTAAAGGAGTTGCAGGATGCTCTGGACAAATGCCGGGAGAAAAAACAACAGCGGCAGCGGGATACCAACAGCCTGTCTCCTATGGATGTATTTCTGCAAAACATGAAAACACTGCAGCAATCACATAAAAAAATAGCCCTGCCTACCATCAACGGACTCGTATTTATGCCCGTACAGAATATTGTACGCTGTGAATCCACCGGCAACTACACCCGCATCTTTTTTACAGACAAAAAGAACCTGATGGTGTCCCGGCCGCTGAAGGAATTTGAAGAACTACTGGCAGACGTGGATTTCTTTCGGGTACATAATTCTCACCTGATCAACCTGCAGCAGATGCAATCCTATATCCAGGGAGAAGGCGGCTTTGCGCTGATGAGCGATGGCGCACAGGTGGAAGTGTCCAGACGACGGAAGGCCGATTTCCTGAAACGGGCCATGCAGTTCTGACCGGCAAAAGGTGTATGCCCGGTAAGGATGCGGCTTCTATGGAAAACGATTGCTTTTCATAACCGGCAAAAAACGCTTTCCGATTTTAGGCTTTTTTATGCCACTTATAGTCAATAAACTACCAGATAATAAATGGCTGTTGTATGCCTTTTCAGGAAGATTTATTTTTGAGTTACGATTTCAATTTTAGCGCTATATATAAATTTTATTCTCTGCATTACTAGCGTGATTAGCCCCAAAGAAAAAAGACACCTTCTGGTGTCTTTTTTGTTTTGAAATATTTTAGGATAACCTGTTTACAGATAGTATTTATTACTTAACCGAAGTCAGTTCGTCGGCTTTGTGCTCCAGTCCGTAAAAAGACAGCAGCCGGCGAATGACTCCTTCCACCAGGGCATCAGGGCAGGATGCGCCACTCGTCAGCAGGATGGTGACCTGTGATTTTTCCGGTAAAAAAGTATCACTGTGTATTTCCTGCTTGTGGTGGAAATCCCAATGGTCAACCTGGTTGGTGCTGTGCATCTGTTCTGGCGCACTGATAAAATAAGTAGGCAGTTTTTCTTCACAGAGTTCTACCAGGTGGGAGGTGTTGGAGCTGTTATAGCCGCCTACCACGATCGCCAGATCGGCCGGTTCTTCGAGCATGCCCATAACAGCGGTTTGGTTGTCGTTGGTAGCGTAGCAGAGAGTGTCGCGGGTATCGGCAAAACGTTCGCCTGCATTGGCCTCTGTCAGGCCGTAGTGGGTAACGATCACCTGGCGGACATAGTCGGCGATGGCCTGCGTTTCGGTGGCCAGCATGGTGGTTTGGTTCACCACACCTACCCGCTGCAGGTCTTTGGTAACGTCGAACCCTTGTGAATACTGGCCCTTAAATGTTTCGTAGAAGGTATCGGGGGCAGCTTCACCGGTGATGTAACGGGCCAGTTTTTCTGTTTCGGCCATGTCTTTTACCACGATGGTGGGAGTGTTGGACTGGCTGTGAGAGAAAGTGGCCCTGGTTTCTTCGTGTTTGGGTTTGCCATGCACGATCACCGTATAGTCCTTTTTACCGATTTGCTCCGCCTTGTTCCATACTCTTTCCACAAAAGGGCAGGTTGTATTGTATTTCAGCGGTTCAATACCGAGGGAGGCGAGTTTATTTTCCGTTTCGATGGTGGTGCCGAAGGCAGGGATGATCACAATATCGTCAGACTGCAGGGTTTCCCAGGGTACCAGCTGGTTGCCGGCAGTGTCCATGATAAACCGTACCCCGCGTTCCAGCAGGTCGTTGTTGACATGCGGGTTATGGATCATTTCACTCAGCAGGAAGATACGTTTGTCAGGATTTTCATCCACCGTTTTAAAGGCGATCTCGATCGCATTTTCCACGCCGTAGCAAAAGCCGAAGTGACGGGCAAGCAGTATTTTCAGCGGACCAAAATCCAGTGTGGTGGGCGTAAAGTCCTTTTTCATGCGGTCCTGCTGCTTGCGTTGGTTTTTGATGGCGCTGATCAGCGGACTGCGATATATGACCGGAACATTGAACGTTTTCATCTTAAAAGGGCGAAAAATTGAAAGGCAAAGGTAATCAGTTTTCTTTGCTCACCTTATCCAACCAGGCTTTTTCTTCCGCGCTGAGGCTGTTATAGCCTTTTTCATTGATTTTATCCAGCAGTTGGTCCAGTCGCAGTTGGTTGTTGTCGTCCGGCTTCTTCACCACTTTCAGGGGTGATTTTTTAGGTTTCGACCTTGTCTGCGTCCGTTTCCGCTCTCTCCGGGTTTCGGCGTCGAAGAGCCAGATCAGGGGTTTGCAGAGGTCTGTTCCGCTTTGCAGGGAACGGATATAGAAGAACCCGAAGAGGGAGCCGCCCATGTGGGCGATGATGCCGCCGACGTTGCCCCGCGGAATGGAGATCACCCCCAGTACGATCAGGCCGAGGGCCAGCCATTTCAGTTTAACGTTGCCGAGGAACAGCAGGCCGATCTCATAGTTGGGCATAAGGGTGGCGCAGGCCACCAGCATGCACATCACGGAGGCGGAGGCGCCGATCATGGTAGATTCAAGGCCCGGGAAAATGAGCATATAGGATAACAGGTACAACAGGCCGCCGGCGATGCCCCCCATCAGATAGAGCGGCAGCACGCGTTTGTTGCCCAGGAAATCGCGAAAGAGATTACCGAACCAGTACAGGTTGATCAGGTTAAAAAGAACATGGAAAAACTCCACATGGGTAAACATGTAGGAGATCAGTCCCCAGGGCTTTCGGATAAAAACGGCCGGCAGGGAATGAAGGGCGATCTGGTCAAATGTCCATGCAAAGGCGGTACCGGGAGAGATAAGATACATCAGGTTGATCCCGAGAAAAATGACAATGTTCCAGAGAAGCAAATGATTGACTGTGTTGCCTTGTCTGAGCCAAAAGCGAATATCCGATTGAAATGAGGTCCCGTTCATATACACAAATTAAAATAAAAATCCGGGATTTGGAACCCTTTACAGGGCAGATTTTCAGTTGATGAAATTTAACTTTTTTTACTGCAGAAAATTATCAATTGGACGCTGAATAAATAACAAATTTTCGCTATTCTGGTTGAACGAAGAGGATAAAAAAAGAAGCTTTTCGTAGCTTGTAGTATTTTTATTTTGAATATGATTAAAAAATATTCAAAAAGAACGTTAAATGAGGCCTGGAAAAGGGGATTTCTTCGCTAAAAATAAGGTTAACCGGGTATTTTTTCGTATTTTTGCCGTCCCATAAAACAGGGAGTTCGGGTATTCCGGATTTAAAATTTCAATTTTTTATGAGCGAAAACAACATTATTAACGAACAAAACGCAGAACAACAGGCACCGCAGGCAGCTGCGGCAGAAACTGCGACAACAAAGGCTCCTGTAGTAGCAACTGCCCACGACGATTTCGATTGGAGCGTGGACAAACGTAACGTTTCTTCCTACAGCAAAGAAGAGAAAGAAAAGTACGATCAGACTTACGACAGCACCTTCAAAGTGTTCGATGAAAACACCCTGCTGAGCGGTACTGTGGTAGGTATTACCAACACAGACGTGGTGATCAACATCGGTTTCAAATCCGACGGTTTGATCTCCCTGAACGAATTCCGTGACTTACCGGGCCTGAAAATCGGTGACGAAGTGGAAGTGCTGGTGGTAGAAAAAGAAGACCGCGACGGTAACCTGCACCTGAGCCGTAAACAGGCTCGCCAGAAACGTGCATGGGAAAAAATCGTGGAAGTTTACAAAACAGGCGAAGTGGTTACAGGTACTGTTACCAGCAAAACCAAAGGCGGCCTGATCGTGGACGTATACGGTATGGAAACATTCCTGCCTGGTTCTCAGATCGACGTGAAACCAGTAACCGACTACGACCAGTTTGTAGGCAAAACCATGGAGTTCAAGGTGGTGAAAGTAAACGAAACCATCCGCAACGCCGTAGTTTCCCACAAAGCGCTGATCGAAAGCGATATCGAACAACAAAGAGTGGACATCATCTCCAAACTGGAAAAAGGCCAGGTATTGGAAGGTACCATCAAGAATATCACCGACTTTGGTGCGTTCATCGACCTGGGCGGTCTGGACGGTCTGCTGTACATCACAGACATCTCCTGGGGCCGTATCTCCCATCCGAGCGAAGTGCTCCAGATGGACCAGAAAATCAACGTGGTTGTACTGGACTTCGACGACGAAAAACGTCGCATAAGCCTGGGTTACAAACAACTCACCCCGCATCCGTGGGATACTTTACCAGCTACTATCACCGAAGGTGCTAAAGTTAAAGGTAAAGTGGTTAACATCGAAGACTACGGTGCATTCCTGGAAATTATGCCGGGCGTAGAAGGTCTGGTACACGTTTCTGAAATCTCCTGGGCTTCTACTCCTATCAACGCTAAAGAATTCTTCAAATTAGGCGAAGAATACGAAGCAGTGGTAGTTACCCTGAGCAAAGAAGAGCGTAAAATGTCTCTGTCTATCAAACAATTGACAGAAGACCCATGGTCTACTATCGAAACCAAATTCCCGGTTGACAGCCGTCACAAAGGCATCGTTAAAAACATCACTCCTTACGGTGTGTTCGTTGAACTGGAAACTGGTATCGGTGGCATGATCCACATCTCCGACCTGAGCTGGATCAAACGTTTCAACCACCCATCTGAATACACTAAAGTAGGTAACGAAATAGATGTAGTGATCCTGGGTATTGACAAAGAAAACCGCAAACTCAGCCTCGGTCACAAACAGATCGAAGAAGATCCGTGGAACACTTTCGAAACTATCTTCCCGATCAACTCCGTACACGAAGGTACTGTTGTGAAGAAAGATGAAAAAGGTGCTACTGTTCAACTGCAATACGGCCTGGAAGCTTACGCTCCTGCCCGTCATCTGAGAACAGAAGACGAAAAACCAATCAACGTTGAAGACGTGAAAGAATTCATGATCATCGAATTCGATCGCAGCGAAAAACGTATCCTGGTTTCTCACACCAGAGTATGGGAAAAAGCACAGGCTGAAGAGAAAGAAGCTGTTGTGAAAGAGAAAAGAGCTGAAGCTGACAAAACCCGTAAAGCAGTGAAAAACATTCAGGGTAAAGTAGAAAAAGCTACTTTAGGTGACCTGGGTGCTTTAGCTGAACTGAGAGAAAAACTGAAACAATCTGAAGGTGGCGAAGAAAAAAGCGCACAATAAGATCCGTTTTGGAATATAACGAAAGAGGCTGTCCCGCAAGGACAGCCTCTTTTTTTGGTCGTACCTGCTAACGATGAACAACCAATTTGGCACCATACATTTTTCCCTCTTTCGTCCGCAACCGGAGTACATATACCCCCGGCGATACATTTGCCGGTAATGTTAACGTCGCCGAAGCAGGAGAGGTCCTGAATACCTCCCTGCCCGACAGGTCTGTCAATATCAGTATACTGTTCTCTATCGGAATATCACCATGTATACGAAAACTACCGGAAACAGGGTTGGGTGCTATGGTCAGTATATTTTTGCCGGAAGACAGATGACCGGTTGGGGTTAACGAGGCTGCTGCCGCAGGTAATGTCGTTACTGAATCATCCTGTTGCCCCGCTAACCTTTGGATCTCCGCAAAGCTCAACGCACGGTTGTAGACGGTCAGCTCGTCCGCTATCATGTTTTTTATCCGGAAAACGGCTGGTCCTGCCGTCATGCCTGATGTTGATATGTAAGGCTCCATCTTATCGGAGCTTGCCGCCCAAACCCCGTTGATGTAGATGTCCAGCTTCCGGTCTCCATAATTAGCTGTAATGTGCGTGTATCCTGTATCTGAATAAAGTTGCGCTGAAGCTTTCGGTGGTGTTGCCAGAATTTCTTCTGAAAAATTAAGCTGATACCTGAAGATGGCTTCGTCCGGGGATATCTCAAAGGTATATTTGTTTGTTGCGAATGAAACTTTCCCTCCCTGTTGGCCAGGTAGTTTTTTTACCCAGACTGAAAAAGCCGCTGCAGAATCTGCCATAGTGAAAGCAGGCACCAGGAATTGTTTTCCACCGGCAAAGCTGTCAATGGCGGCCAGATCGCATACCGCGTCTGCAGTGTAGGCCATATTGCCGGTAATACCGTGAAGCCGGCGGGGCCCCAGGTCTTTTACAGTGCTGTCCAACGGATAGTAGGCATAAACATCAGCCGGGGCCTCAATACAGTTGGAAAGTGGACGAACAGCCGTATAAGCACCATAAATCCTTAGTCCGGAGCCTAATGCCAACAGCCCGGCATTCAGTTGTATCGTGACCCGGTCAAAAGGCTTCCTTGTTCTGAAGGTGTAGGTGAGCCGGTTGGAATTGGGCTTGCGTTCAAAGTCATCATCGGCTATAATGTACCGGTCACTGTTATAGTCGCCGGGAGAGGCGGTAGTGACGGATACAGAACCCAGCAGGCTAATGGAAAGCCCGTCATTATTGGCTATTTCAATGGTGATTTCCGCATTGGGGTCTGTCTGCAACTTTGGAAAAATCAACGTTTGTGAAATGCCGGCGCCCAGCAGGCTGGCGCCCAGTAATAAAGTAGTGTAGTCGTTATGATAGCCGTTGACAGCATTATTTCTGTCCAGCACCCTGCACGTAAGGCATAGTCCGTTCGAATTCGTCAGTTGCGAATTGGCGTACAGAGTATCCTGTGCTGACAGGGAAAAATGGCTGAAAAGTAGGATCAGCGCCGGCAGTGCCCATTTTAAAGGTACTTGTTTCATGTAGAGAGTATTCATCATCGGGGTATTTTGGTTATCTGAAAGGGGAGGAAATTTTCAGGAAGGAGGTAACGACACCGGCATGTGAGGGAACATGCGGATTGTTAAAACTAATTCAGATATAATAAAGATAGGGTTATTTTGATATTACAACGTAGAATTCTCTGAACAACCAATGTTTTTCGCTGTATTTCCAATATCCATTAAAAAATATCAACATGGAAAATACCGTGGTTACATCATAGCAACCACCCGTGCCGGCGCTGCGCTGGCGCCTTTGATCTTCAGCGGGAACACCGCTACTTTGAAACCGTGTGACGGCAACGCCCCCAGGTTTACCAGCTGCTCCATATGGCAGTATTCTTTCTGTTGACCTACGAGGTGTGCCTGCCAGAAATAATCTTCTTTGCCTTCTTCTTTGGCTTTTTGCACCATATATTTCAGGGGGAGATCAAACCCCCACTGATCGATACCCATTACTTTCACGCCCTGATCTATCAGCCAGTGGGTGGCCTCCGCGCTCATACCGGTGCCCCGCATCGGGTACTCACGGGTACCGATGTATTGGTCGCGTCCTGTATAAATCAATACAATAGTGCCCGGTTGAATAACAGCACCAGATTGTTGCAGGTCCTGCCGTATATCCGCCAGCGTTATCTCTTCGAAATCTGCTTTATGGGTCATGTTGATCACCACACCGTCGCCATAACACCATTCGAGCGGTATCTGGTCGATGGTTTTGGCAGGCTGACCGTTTACTTCCGGCGCATAATGCCACGGTGCATCAATATGGGTGGCGGCATGAACGCCCATGCTCACGATCTTATCGTCTGCCCAGCCCTGAAACCCTTTGGGGAACAGCTTCGCCGGCAGGCCCAGGAAAAAACGGATCAGCGCCCGGCTTTGCCGGTGGGACTTGTGTTTGACACGGATACGCATAAACCAGGGGTCCTGCTTATTGTATTCGATCGTTTTAGACAGGTCAATGATTTTCATGGTAATTACAAGGGGGTTAGTGTTGCAGGAGCAGCGTCAACCGCTGATCGTTGAAGTCCAGCAGGGAATCCAGCTGCATATTGGCCAGCGCATAACGCGGATCATGCCGGTTATGCGGTTCCGGTACCACCACAGTGGTCATACGCGCTGCCTTGGCGGCGGTCATGCCGGTAACGGAGTCCTCAAAAGCGATGCAGTCCAGCGGGTCGGCGTGCAGCGCCCTGGCGCAGGCCAGGTATACGGCCGGATGCGGTTTGCCATAATCCTCGAATTCTGCGGAGTATACCGCCTGGAAGTATTCCCGGATGTCAAGATGCGCCAGCACCGCCTCAATCAACCGTAGGGGAGAGGAGGAGGCCAGTCCTGTTTTAAAACCTTTTGCTTTGAAAAACTCCAGGATATAGAGAAGTCCTTCCATCGCCTTGCCTTCCGCGATGATCTTGGCCGTTACGCTGTCAATGATTTCGTTGGTGACCTGCTCGGCGCTTTTGCCTTCCCACTTAAAATAACTATGCCAGTAGCTCACCACCTCCCGGGTACGTAGCCCGGTGGTTTTGTGGGTCAGTTCGGGAGACAGGCTGACGCCCACCGTCGCAAAAACTTCTCTCATCGCTACGCCCCACAGTGGTTCAGAGTCCACCAGCAGGCCATCCATATCAAATATTACCGTATTGATCATAATGCCATTTTACGCCGCAAAGATAATCACGGGAAGATGACCACCGCCGAATTCTTGCAGGATAAAAGAAGGGAAGCCATCAGAAACCGGCGGGAAAGCAACTTTCGAAGTGAGGGTACGCCGCAGTTTTGTCAGTGTGTTAGCCCGGCTGTCACCGCTGTCACAACCCGTGCAATGCGGATCGCGGGATTGGGTTTGATAATGCCGGATACAGGCTCTGGAAATAGAAATACGATGCCAATTTCTCCATAACAAAATGTTATCCGCGATAAGCACAGGTTATGATGTGAAGCTGACGATATATTATTATCTTATTGATTATCAATTAATAAGTTGCAATTCTGCCACTTTTTGTATGTTTTGGCTTTGGGCGTTCCCCGCATCTTTCGGGCAAAAAAATTTTTGGAAAGATGAAGGGCATTTTTATCTTTGTATTACTCTACTAAAATTATAGGAAATATGGGTAATAAGGAAGCGCAGCGGATGGACAGCCACTATAATTGTTGTTGCAGGGCAGCAGCAGCGGAACGCGTGTAGTATGCAACACAGATAGTTTTATTTTAATAACACTCATCTCAGTTTATACACAGCCTCCGCCCACAGCGGAGGCTTTTTCACAACCAAGTACCACGATTTTTACCACCACCTGAAAATACTTTATATGCAAAGCTTCAGAACAGAACTTGAAAATCCCATTGTACAACAGGATATCATCGACCTGGAGAAAAAGATCCGCCTGTTCCGCGAAGGGGCTATCACGGACGAAAAATTCCGTAGCCTTCGGCTGGCGAGAGGGGTGTATGGTCAGCGTCAGCCCGGTGTGCAAATGGTGCGCATCAAATTACCCTATGGTAAAATGACATTGCAACAGTGGAAACGTATTACAGAAGTATCCGACGAATATGCTACCAGCAACCTGCACCTGACCACCCGCCAGGACGTGCAGATACACTACGTAAGCCTCGACAGAACACCGGAGCTGTGGCATACGCTGGAGCAGGACGAAATCACCATCCGCGAAGCCTGCGGTAACACCGTCCGTAACATCACCGCTTCCGACCGCGCCGGCATCGATCCGGATGAACCGTTTGACATAACGCCCTACGCAGACGCTACCTTCCGCTACTTCCTGCGCAACCCCGTCAGCCAGGAAATGGGCCGTAAAATAAAAATCGCTTTTTCTTCTTCTGATAAAGATACTGCCTGGGCTTTCATGCACGACTTCGGCATGATCCCCAAAGTAAAAATCATCGACGGCAAGGAAGTCAGAGGTTTTAAAGTATTGGTAGGCGGCGGTCTGGGCGCACAGCCCTTCCTGGCTAAACCGGTATATGAATTCCTGGAAACAGACCTCCTCATCCCCTACATCGAAAACGTTTTGCGCGTGTTCGACCGCTACGGCGAAAGGACCAGCCGCAATAAAGCCCGCATGAAATTCCTCATCCAGAAAATAGGCATGGAGGAATTTGAACGGCTGGTAAAAGAAGAATACAAAGCCGTGAAAGTGAAAAGCGTACCGGTGGATGCCGCCGCATGGCAGGCAACACAGCCACCGGTGATTGGCGACATACCCGCTTACACGATCCAAAACCCGGCAAAATACGAAGCCTGGAAAAAAACCAACGTATTCGAACAGAAACAGAAAGGTTACTACGGCGCCTACGTGAAAATTACCCTCGGCAATATCGGTTCTGCTGTCAGCCGCCAGCTGATAGAAGCGCTGCGCCCGGTGATCGCGGACGATGTGAGAGTAACCGCCAACCAGGGCCTGCTGCTGAAGTTCATCCTGCCGGAACACCTGCCGTACGTGTACAGCGCGCTGGAAGCTGCCGGCTTCGCTGAACCGGGATTTGACAGCATCGCGGACATTACCGCCTGCCCCGGCACAGATACCTGCAACCTCGGTATCTCCAACAGCACCGGCATCTCCAAAGTCCTGGAATCCGTTATCACCGATGAATTCCCCGACCTGATCTATAACAAAGACATCAAAATAAAAATCAGCGGCTGTATGAACTCCTGCGGCCAGCATGGTATCGCCAGCATCGGCTTCCATGGCTCCTCCATGAAAAGCGCCGGTAAAGTGCTGCCAGCCCTCCAGGTATTGCTGGGCGGTGGCATCGTAGGCGACGGCGTAGGACGCGTAGCGGATAAAGTGATCAAAGTGCCCAGCCGCCGCGGTCCCGACGTACTGCGCAGCCTCCTGCACGATTACGAAATCAACGGTACGGAAAATGAACTGTTCAACGATTACTATGACCGTCAGGGTGAAAAGTATTTCTACGAACTGCTGAAACCCCTGGCCGACCTGTCTACGCTTACCCCCGCGGATTTTATCGACTGGGGCCAGGTGGAAAACTACGCCACCGCCATCGGCGTAGGCGAGTGCGCCGGCGTCATCATCGACCTGGTGGCCACCCTGCTGCTGGAAGCGGAAGAGAAAATTGAACTCGCTACCCTCTCCATCAGCAAAGGCGCTTATGCAGACGGTATCTATCACGCCTACGCTTCCTTTGTACAGGGCGCTAAAGCGCTGCTGCTCGGCGAAGGCGTAAGCGGCAACACCCAGATCGGCATTATCAACGATTTCGATAAACACTTCGTGGCCACCGGTAAATTCAGCTTCGAAACAGATTTCAAAACACAGGTATTGCAGATTAACGGGAACGAGCCTACGGAAAGTTTCGCTAACAACTACTTCCGGCAGGCACTGTCTTTTTACAATGCAGCACAGGTTTACCGGCAAAAAACCGCCGAACCGGCGCAGGCATAATTTGATCATCATTTAATACTACACATCATGCAACAGATACAACCTAAACTCACATTGGTAGGCGCCGGTCCCGGCGATCCGGAACTGATTACCGTAAAAGGCATGAAAGCCATTCAGGAAGCCAGAGTAATCCTCTACGATGCGCTGTCCAGCAACGAACTGCTGGATTACGCTCCTGCCGGTTGCCTCCGCCGTTTCGTTGGAAAACGCGCCGGCATGCATGTGTATACCCAGGAAGAAATCAACCGCATGATTGTAAAATATGCGCTCAGCTACGGTAGCGTGGTAAGGCTCAAAGGCGGCGACTCTTTCGTGTTTGGCCGCGGTCAGGAGGAAATAGCATTTGCACAACAATTTGGCATCACGGCAGAAGTAGTACCGGGCATCTCCAGTGCTATTTCTGTCCCCGGTGTCAATAAAATCCCGGTGACAGCCCGCAACGTCAGCGAAGGCTTTTGGGTGATCACCGGCAATACCCGCAACGGCAACCTCTCCCGCGACCTCCAATACGCCATCCAGGCCAACACCACCGTAGTCATCCTCATGGGAATGAGCAAACTGGCGGAAATAGCTGGTATATTTGCTGAAAGCGGCAGAGGAGACACCCCCGCCGCCATCATTCAGAACGGCACCCTGCCCAATCAACAGATCGGCATGGGCCGCGTGGCTGACCTGCAGGAGATCGCCGCTGCGCAACAGCTCTGCAATCCCGCCATCATCGTGGTAGGGGAGGTAGTACGATTTCATGAAGATTTTGCCACCCTGCAAACCAGAGTAGCCGAAGAACTTAAAATCGCTGTATAATGGAAAATCAGTTGTTTCCGGTTTTTTTTAAGCTCAACCGCCTCCGCGTCCTCGTGGTAGGCGGTGGCAATATTGGACTGGAGAAAGCAAACGCCATCCTGCAAAACTGCGCGGAAAGCAATATCTCCATCGTTTCGCTGGACTTCCTGCCGGAACTGGAAGACATCGCCCGGCATTACCCCAATGTGGAACTGATCCGCAAACCCTTTTCCTGCGGCGACCTGCTGGGAAAAGACCTGGTGATCGCCGCCACCAACGACAAAACACTGAATTATACCGTGTGGGAAAAAGCAAAAGGAGCGAAGGTGCTGATCAATGTGGCAGATACCCCCGAGCTGTGCGATTTCTACCTGGGATCTATTGTACAGAAAGGGAACCTGAAAATTGCCATCTCCACCAACGGAAAATCGCCCACCGTGGCCAAACGCCTCAAACAGGTGCTGCAGGAGGCCATCCCTGATACCCTCGATGAAGTATTGCAAAAGCTGCACATCATCCGTGACAAGCTGAAAGGAGATTTCGCCGCCAAAGTAAAACAGCTGAATAATATTACCGATGTGCTGGTGAAACCGGAAAAAGAAGACGCCTGATCACCCCTTTAACACTTCCAGCAATACCTGCGCCTGGTTGTGGACCTCGTCCTTAGCCCCATATAATAACGTTACCCGGTGATGTTTTGCCCGCTGCCGGATACCCTCCAGTAATTCCTTTTTGTCTTTCAGCTCCGCCAGATAACGGGTACGGAACTCGTTAAATTTCCCGTCCTCATGATGGAACCATTTCCGCAACGCATCACTCGGCGCAATATCTTTCAGCCATTCATCCACATGAGCATTGTCTTTGGATACCCCCCGCGGCCATAAACGGTCTACCAGGATGCGGTATCCGTCACTTTCGGAAAAATCTTCATATACACGTTTGGTCTGTATCATATTCTCATAACGGCCAAAAGGCCGGAAAAGTTTTACGTATTATCTTTACCGTTATGCAAAATAATCAGGAAATCATCGATGCTACGGTAGCATATGTAAAAACCTCCCTGGAAGGAGCAGAGGGAGGCCACGACTGGTGGCATATTTACAGGGTATGGCAATTGTCCCGGCAGATAGCCGCGCATGAAACGGCAGATATGCTGGTGGTAGAGCTGGGCGCTTTGTTGCATGATATTGCAGATTCCAAATTCCACAATGGCGACGAAAGCATCGGCCCCGCCCGCGCCCGCGCTTTTATGGAATCACAGGGCTTGTCGGAAGCTGTCATTGTCCATGTGGAAAACATTATCCGGTATATTTCCTTTAAAGGCGGACATAATGACAACGCTTTCCGTTCACCGGAACTGAGCGTGGTACAGGACGCCGACCGGCTGGACGCTATCGGCGCCATCGGGGTGGCCAGGGCCTTCAACTACGGCGGGTTTAAAAACAGGGCCATCTATGACCCGGCCATTAAACCCAATATGAACATGACGCGGGAAGAGTATAAAAACGGCGCATCTCCCACCATCAACCACTTCTATGAGAAGCTGCTGCTGCTCAAAGACCGTATGAACACCCCAACCGGCAAGGCCATGGCGGCCGAACGGCACCGGTTTATGGAAGCGTTCCTGGAACAGTTTTATAAAGAAACCATGATGGACAGGATTTTTGCTGATTTCGCTGATCAGCAGAGATAAAGCCGAAAATTCAAGAATATAATAAGCAAACATCCCGTTTGATAATGATATCAAACGGGATGCCTGCTTATATTTATAATATGTTTACACGCTCCGCTCAGATCTCCGCTGATCAGCGAAAATCACGGTCATTACAGTTATTCAAAAAACAATGCTTTCAGCTCGTCGGCATCTTCCGGTTTCATCTTGCCACCGAGGATGAGGCGGAGCTGACGACGGCGGAGGGCGCCATCATATAATCTTTTTTCTTCTTCTGTGTCGGTCACGATGCCAGGCACGGGACGGGAATTGCCGTTAGGGTCGAGGGCCACAAAGGTCATGAACGCTTCATTGGATTTGTAGCGGTATTGTTGTACCGGATCTTCCCCCCACACGCGCATGTGTACTTCCATGGAAGTATTGAAGGCGCGGCTTACCTTGGCTTCGATATGCACCACATTGCCCAGTTTAATGGGATTCTCGAAAGAAATATTATCAACGGAGGCGGTGACCACAGGGGCGCTGCAATGTTTCATACAGGCCAGTGCGGCAGCGATGTCCATCCAGTACATCAGGCGGCCCCCCATGAGGTTGCCGAAAGTATTGGTATCGTTGGGCAGAACCAGTTCCGTCATCTGTATGAGCGAATCCTGCGCTCTCTTAGGCGTTAAAGTCATCTTTTTATTTATGTATTTCGGACGCAAATTTACAGTTTCTATTTGTTAGGAACGAAAGTCTCTGTAATAACAATTGATGGTAATGCAGGTTTTTAACAAATAATTTCCCTCACTTGAAAATTCTTTAAAACGCGCTGTGGTTCAATGATAAGAGCTGAAAAGAAACCCGCAAAAATTAACAAACAAATAAAGCCACTGCGTAAAAAACTTGGGAGCGAAGCAAATTTGTGTAACTTTGCATGACCTCCGGAAGTAGTTTACTTGACAGGTATAACACCAAACGCAATCTGGCACTTCCCCCATTTAGGTCAAGTATTTTTAGCTGAATTTTAGTTTTTATGGCAAAATATATCTTCGTTACGGGAGGTGTTACTTCCTCTTTGGGTAAAGGAATTATAGCTGCTTCGCTGGCAAAACTCTTGCAGGCGCGTGGCTTTAGAGTGACTATTCAGAAGTTCGATCCATATATCAACGTGGATCCGGGAACGTTAAACCCTTATGAGCACGGGGAATGTTACGTAACAGAAGATGGCGCGGAAACCGATCTGGACCTCGGGCACTATGAGCGTTTCCTGAACACGCCTACGTCTCAGGCCAACAACGTTACCACCGGCCGTATCTATCAGACCGTTATCAACAAGGAAAGAGAAGGCGCCTACCTGGGCAAAACCGTTCAGGTGATCCCGCACATCACCGACGAAATCAAACGTCGTATCCTCCTGCTGGGTAAAGATGGTAAATATGATATCGTGATTACTGAGCTGGGTGGCACCGTGGGTGACATCGAATCACTCCCTTATATTGAAGCGGTACGTCAGCTGCAATGGGAACTGGGCGAAGAAGACTGCCTGGTAGTACACCTCACCCTCATCCCTTACCTGCGTGCGGCTAAGGAACTGAAAACCAAGCCTACACAGCACTCTGTGCGCCTGCTGAGCGAATACGGCGTGCATCCGGACATCATCGTTTGCCGTACGGAAGAACCGATGTACCGCGATCTGAAAAAGAAAATCGCCCTGTTCTGTAATGTACAGGTGGATGCTGTCATCGAAGCGAACGACGTACCGACCATCTATGAAGTACCGCTGGAAATGATGCGCGAAAAACTGGATGTTTCCGTACTGAAAAGACTGAACCTGCCCGTGGAAAAAGAGCCGGAGCTCACCAAATGGCGCGAGTTCCTGGATAAACTGAAATATCCGAAATCCAAGGTGACCATCGGTCTGATCGGTAAATACGTGGAGCTGCAGGACGCTTACAAGTCTATCCTCGAATCTTTTATACATGCCGGTTCTCTCAACGAGTGCAAGGTGATTGTACAGAATATTCACTCTGAACATATTACACAGGAAAATGTGTGCGAGAAACTGAAAAACCTCGACGGCCTGCTGGTAGCGCCCGGCTTCGGTCACCGCGGTATCGAAGGCAAAATCGTGGCTATTCAGTATGCCCGCGAAAACAACCTGCCTTTCTTCGGTATCTGCCTCGGTATGCAGATGAGCGTGGTGGAATTCTCCCGCAATGTGCTCGGCTGGAAAGACGCGCACTCCGTGGAAATGAACCCGGACACTTCCCACCCGGTGATCAACCTGATGGAAGAACAGAAGAAAATTACGGCCAAAGGCGGTACCATGCGCCTGGGCGCCTACACCTGCGACCTGACACCAGGTTCCAAAGCGTCTGAAATCTATGGCGGCGCCACCTCTATCAGCGAAAGACACCGTCACCGCTACGAATTCAACAACGAATACCTCGAGGCGATCGAAAAAGCCGGTATGATCCCTTCCGGTAAAAATCCTGAAAGCGGCCTCGTGGAAATGGTCGAAATCCCCGGACACCCGTTCTTCGTGGGCTCCCAGTTCCACCCCGAGCTGAAAAGCACCGTGGAAAGCCCTGCGCCCCTCTTTGTATCGTTTATCAAAGCCGCTAAACAATATGCGGAGAATAAAAACGGTAAAACGAAGATGGCAGAGGAAAAGATCGCACAATAATTTAGATATTTAAATATTTTGTTATTTATGAATTTGAAATGCAGCGGATATAATTATCTGCTGCATTTTTATTAAATCGCAAGGATTTAATAAAAGTCCAAAAGCCCTGAAATCAAAAAATCAGGAAATAACAAAATTTAAAATGTATAAATAACCAAATAATCAAATAATCAAATAAACGGGGGCGGCAAATCATAAATCATGCTTACCTTTGCTGCCTAAATTTTTAATTGCATTTCATGGATAGAAATTCGGTTATTGGGTTTTTAATGTTAGGTGTTTTACTGGTGGGATATATTTTCTATAACCAGAAACAACAGGGAAATATCGCCAGGGAGAAAGCCCGGCAGGATTCCATTGCCAATCTGAACAAGCCTAAAGCGCCTGTTGCCGATTCACTGACAGCCATCGCCAACGGAGGAACACTGGATTCAACCCACCAGGCTCAACTGGCAGGCGAATTTGGCGTTTTTGCCGCCGCTGCGGTGGCGCCGGTACAGACCACAGTGATGGAAAACGACGATGTTAAAGTTACTTTCTCTAATAAAGGTGGCCAGCCGGTCAGTGTTCAACTGAAAAAATTCAAAACTTCTGAAGGGGCGCCTTTAATGCTGGCACAAGGCTCTTTTAACCGCCTCTCCCTGGAAGTACCGGCCAGCGCAACAAAAGTGCTGAACAGCGCTGACCTGTTCTTTACTGCCGGTCCTGTACAGAAACTGGCAGACGGCGGACAGTCCATCAGCTATCGCCTCAATACTTCCAATCCTGCTATCTACCTGGAGTTCGTTTACGGTATCAAACCGGGCAGCTACGTGGTGAACTATAATGTGCACGCTGTTGGTTTCCAGAACATCCTGCCGGGCAATCAGAACTACCTGAACCTGCAGTGGAACAGCCAGAACGACAAACAGGAGCATGACATGGAAAACGAGCGCCTCAACAACCAGGTGCACTACATGTATGCCAACGATAAACATGACTATTTCACCCTGCAACGCAGCAGCCACGAGAAGCTGGACAACAAGCTGAAATGGATCAGCGTAAAACAGCAGTTCTTCAATACCACCCTGATCGCTAAAAGCGGCAGCTTCGACGCGGCAGACGTGAACACCAAAGTGCCACAGAGCGGTAACATCGTTGGTCAGGCTTTCACGACCATACAGATCCCTTACAATCGCGCCAATGATTTCTCTTTCCCGATTGATATCTACTATGGCCCTAACCACTACAAAACACTGAAGTCCTTTGATCTGGGCCTCGAGAAAATCATCCCGCTGGGCTCCGGTATCTTCGCCTTCGTGAAATACGTGAACAAATGGATCATCATCCCGGTGTTTAACTTCCTCAGCGGATTTATCAGCAACTACGGTATGATCATCATCCTGCTCACCATCTTTATCCGTTTGCTGATATTGCCTTTCACCTACCAGAGCTACGTGTCTCAGGCTAAAATGAAAGTGCTGAAACCGGAAATCGATGAACTGCGGGCCAAACATGGCGACGACCAGCAGGCTTTCGGTATGGACCAGATGAAACTGTTCAAGAGCGCCGGGGTGAACCCGCTGGGCGGCTGTTTACCAGCCCTGCTGCAGCTGCCGATCCTGGTGGCCATGTACAGCTTCTTCCCGTCTTCCATCGAGCTGCGTCAGGAAAGTTTCCTGTGGGCAAAGGACCTGTCTACCTACGACTCCATCCTGAACCTGGGCTTCAATATACCTTTCTATGGTAACCACGTGAGCCTGTTCACCATCCTGATGACCATCACCAGCCTGATCCTGGCCTTCTACAACCGTGGTATGACCGATCAGAGCAACCCGGTAATGAAGTACATGCCTTACATGATGCCAATCATGCTGTTGGGTATCTTCAACCGTCTGGCTGCCGCTCTTACGTTCTACTACTTCCTGTCCAACGTGATCAGCATCCTGCTGCAATGGGTGCTCCAGACGTTTGTCATCAACCATGACAAAATCCACGCTCAGATCCAGGAAAACAAGAAAAAGCCGGTCTCCAAATCCAAATGGCAGGAGAAACTGGAAGAAGTACAGCGCCGTCAGCAGGATATGCAACAGCGCAAGAAATAAGTAGCCGATCATTATTCAAAATATATTGTAAAGCCCCCGGCCATCCGCCGGGGGCTTTTTTCAACTGATAGTCATATGAAGAAAAGCTTGTTATTGATGATGTTGCTGGCAGGAGGAATGTCTGCCGCCTATGCACAGGACACCATTCCTGACGCCCGCCGTATCCAGGAGACAGTAAATTATCTGGCTTCGGACAAACTAAAGGGGAGAGGTACCGCCGAAAAAGGTGGTCGCACTGCCAGCCGCTTTGTGGCACGGCAGTTTAAGAAACTGGGACTGAAACCTGCCAATGGCAGCAGCTATTTCCAGGATTTTACGTTCGACCGCAACGCCCATAAGAATATCCCGAGCCGCAACGTGGCGGGTTTCCTGGATAACGGCGCCGCCCATACGATTGTCATCGGTGCGCACTACGATCACCTCGGTACGGCCGGTCTTTTTGACGGCAAATACCCGATCGGGCAGATACACAACGGCGCCGACGACAACGCCTCCGGTGTGGCCGGCCTGCTGGAACTGGCCCGTCATTACGTAAAAAATGCCGGTAAAGAACCTTTCAACTTCCTGTTCATCGCTTTCGGCGGGGAAGAACTGGGCCTGCAGGGCTCCAAATACTACACTGCACATCCGCTGATGCCGCTGGACAAAGTGCATTTTATGCTCAATATGGACATGATTGGCCGCTACAACCCGGAGAGAGGCATTGGCATCGGTGGTTTCGGCAGCGCGCAGGAGTGGCCGGAAGTGTTTAAGGATGTACAACAACCGGGTATCAAATATTTCACGGACGCCGCCGGCAAAGGGGCTTCCGATCATCATAATTTTTATGTGAATAAAGTGCCGGTCCTGTTTTTCCACACCGGCGGGCACGACGATTACCACAAGCCTACCGACGATGCGCCCAAATTACAGGCGGCCTCTGAAGCGGCTATTCTGCAGCTGGGTATTCAGCTGATCAATAAAGCGATGACTTTTCCTGCATTACAGTATGTAGGGGAACAATAATCAGTTCAGCACTTCCACTTCGTAAACGGGGCTGAACAGATAAATACGTTTAGACGCTACCTCTTCACAGCGGTAGCGTTTTCTTATTCTTTCCCCTTTGCGGAAGATGCGGCCGTCTTTGGTTTTGAAGAGCTGATGGAGCGGGAGTTGTTCCACCAGGAAATGTGTCTCTTTGCGGTCGTCGTAGTTACGAAGCACGCGCATCAGGTTTTCGTCGGCGCAGCTGCTGGCAGCCGGGTTGTTCATGCTCTGGCGTACTGCCTGTTCCACGTCATGAGGCAGGTAACCTTTGCCTACAAAGTCACGGAGAATAGTGGAGAACTCCTGTTTCCATTCCTTGCCATGTGCCGGCACGCGGTTGGCGTATTTATTAAAAGTAGTGAGATGGGCTATTTCATGTAGCAGGGTGATAAGAAAAGAATACCTGTTCAGCGATCCGTTGATGCTGATCCGGTGTCCTTTTCCATTTCCATCGGGGTGACGGTAGTCACCCAGTATGCTTTGCCTTTCCCGGGTGATGGTGAGATGCACTTTATACAGGAGCAGAAACGCCATCACCTGGTCAAAGGTGCCTTCGGGCAAATAGGACGCTAATGCATGCAGGGGCGCCTCTTTTTTCAATGCCAATTACTTTTTAAGCCTGGTAA
Source organism: Chitinophaga eiseniae (assembly GCF_900167135.1). Classification (GTDB taxonomy): domain Bacteria; phylum Bacteroidota; class Bacteroidia; order Chitinophagales; family Chitinophagaceae; genus Chitinophaga; species Chitinophaga eiseniae. The sequence continues at coordinate 36,704 of NZ_FUWZ01000005.1, forward strand.
GCCGGAAGAGGCTCCATGTTTCAAATACGGTATACAACAGGTACAGGAACAAAAGCAAAAAGATGGTCACTTTACTGACGTTGGGCCGGTAAATGAGCACATAAATGGCAATACCGATCACGCACAGCATCAGTTTGCTGAGGGTAGAACCGTATACCGCGCGGATGAAGGCATTGTGGTTGGCAGAAGCGAGCCCTTTGCGGCTCATCAGGTAGGAGGCCAGGGAGATCAAAGCCATAGCCAGATTGCCGGCCAGCAGCACATAAAAGTGGATGCCATTGTCCAGCAATCTGGGTTTGAAAAATATGATCAGGCCGTTCAATACGCCGAAAATCGAAAATAATCTGATTAAAAATCTATCGCTCATTACCGACGGGTGTCTTTTATAATTTGCCACAAAAGTATGGCTAAAGCCAGTAAAGAAAAAATGATCAGGAACACGGGGAACCGCCAGCCCATTTTCTGGTCCAGTTTATATCCCGCAAATACTCCCAATCCTAATGTGGCCATCATTTGAAACGCCAGCCCGGCATAGCGCAGTACCGGATTATTGCGTTTATTCGGCTTCCTGGAGGACGGATTTTCCATGTTTCTGTGTTTCTGGCTGCTGTTCATCCATGTAGCAGCGGCCATTGAATTTGGCTGTCGGCTCCATTTCAAAATGAGCAGTGTACACATCTCCCTTTACCAGGGCGTTTCCTTTCAGGAACAGCAGTTCTTCCACTTTGATGATACCGGTCACTTTACCGAGGATGTCCGCGCTCTGACATACGAGGTCGCCGGTAATGTCGCCTTCCGGACCTACCACGATTTTAGCTTTGGTGGATACCAGCCCGTTTACCTGGCCGTCTATCCGGATATCCCCTTCACATACGATATCGCCCTGGATAGAAGTGCCGCTGCCTATAATGTTAACAGTCGATGTGGGTAACAGGTTCTTGTTGTCACCCTTAGAGTTTGATTTGTTATTAAACATAGGTTTTCAGGTTTTTCAGCTTTAATAATGTAAGATAAAAATATATAATTATTTTGTTATTTGAATGTTTTGGTTATTTTTTGGTCACTACCGGATATGGTTTATCCCGAACACTTTAACAATCCAGTTCAAATAACAATGTCCAATTAGTTGTGATTCGTCCGCAATGCTCTATACTTTCTAAGTCGTTGATTTTAATAGGTGCTGTTGTCTACTTTCGGCACTTTTAACATGGTTGTGTCCAGTTTGCCGGTAAAATCTCCATTGATCACTTGTTTGATGTTTTTCAGGTAGAGGTCCCGCTGATTAATGGCTGTTTCCAGGGAATCCGCCCTCATTTTGAGATGGATGAACTCCTTGCGCTGTTTCAGGTCTCCATAGCCCGGGATATAATAACGTAAAGGCGTAAATACTACCGTCGCCACAGTAATGGCCACCAGTAATACAAACAGGGTACTCAAGGCAATATACACACTCATTCTGGACAATTTGAAGGATGTCACTTCTTCATAGGTATCCTCATTCATAATTACCAGACGGTACTTATGACTGAGTTTCTCAAGGTTTCGTCTGTTGTTTTTTTTCCCCTTCCTGGCCATTTTTTCAGTGTGCTTATAGAGATTTATTCGTTTTCAGGCGGCTAAAGTTAATCAATCCCACCAATCAATCCACTATTTTATCCTATCTTTAAAATATTTTTTCAAACTTACAGTTATATATATAGCCTATACACCCTGGCATCCATGAATTGCTATAAATCGCTACGTCTTTATCCGGTATTATTTTTTTTATTGTGCATGGGATCTCCGGCGGTTTTGGCTCAAATCAAGCCCCGTAGCCAGGCACAGCAGCAGCAACCACAGCAGGACCCTCAGGGCCAGTCCCCAAGGCCGCTACTCAATAAGCCGCTCTTCAAATCAAAAGAGCCGCGGATACAGGACAGGAGACCTCCTTCCGAAGTGATGCTGGAAAAGAAGCACTGGAATTTCAAACGCAGGTTCTTCCAGAACCTGGCGACCCGCTATAACTATTACTTCCATGCCCGGGTAAAACTGGACAAGGTAGTGAAGACGGTCAGCCGTGACGGTCAGGACAACTACAACGTATTGCTGCCGTTTTACCCTACCAGCCTGCAAAGCCAGGGATTCAGCAAAACAGAGCTGGACTCGGTGATCGAAAAAACCAATATGGCCATCCAGCTGCACGACCCCAGGGGCAAATGGATCGACGACTGCTTCCTCCTCATGGGACGCGCCTACTTCTATGAAGGCGACCTGGAAAATGCCAACAAAACCTTCCAATACATCAACCTCACTTTCGCCCCCAAGAAAAAAGACGAATACAAAACCGTGGTGGGCGCCAGTGAAAACGATCATATCTCCATCGCCACCCGCGAAAAACGCAAAGGCTTCTTCGGCCGCTTCAAACACGTGGCCGCCCGTAACGACGCCTTCCTCTGGCGCGCTAAAACCCTGCTGGAACAAAAAGACTACGATGAAGTACAGGCGCTGCTCAACATCCTGAGCTCCGACCCCAACTTCCCGCACCGCCTCGATGGCGGCCTGGCAGAGGTAAGAGCCTACAGCAACTATGTGCAGGCCCGCTACCCGGAAACCATAGAACCACTGAAAGCAGCGATCGATAAAAGCCGCGATCGTGTGGCCAGAGCGAGGATGTCCTTCATCCTTGGTCAGCTGTACCTGCAGCTGCACCACGCCGATTCGGCCATGGACAAGTTCCGCGACGTGATCGCCAGCAAACCCGATCCCATGATGGACTTCCAGGCCCGCCTCCAGATCGCTAAAATCAACGCGAAAGAAGAAGGCGGACTGGCCCGCAGCCTGGAAGGCCTGCGCCATATGCTGAAAAAAGAACGTTTCAGCCACTTCCGCGACGCCATCCTCTACACCATGGGCACCCTCTCGTACCCGGGAGACACCGCCGTGGCCCTGGGATACCTTCGTAAATCCCTTAAAGAAGGAGGTGATAATATGGTACAGCGTACGCTGACCTATAAAGCCATTGCCGATATCTACTACGAACAGCGCCAGTACCTGGACGCCAAAAAATACTATGACAGCACCGCCGGCACCATGACCGCCGAATTCGTGGACGCCGCCACCGTCAACGTCCGGAAAACGGTACTTACTGACGTGGCCGCCAAACAGACCATCATCCACCGGGAGGACAGCCTGCAACGTATCGCCGCCATGCCGGAATCCGACCGCAACATCTTCCTCGCGAAAATGGCAGCCACCCTCAAAACAGCTGCTGCCGAAAAGAAAAAGAAGGATGCCATGCAGGCCGCCAATTCGTACGACAACCCGGCTTTCGGAATGAACAACAACGGCGGCGCCTATAGCCCCAAAGAAGAAAAAGGGGATTGGTATTTTTATAACCCGGCCAGTAAATCGACCGGTTATTCCGAATTTAAACGCCGCTGGGGCAGCCGCCAGGTGGCCGACAACTGGCGCCGCAGCCAGGCCGGTAACCTCAACACTGCCGGCAATAATAACGACGCTCCCGTACAGGTGAGCACAGACGCGGCTACCGCTGCCGCCACGCCGGAAAACCTGCCGGCAGACAGCATCACCGCAGAACGCCTCGCAGCAGGCCTGCCCCTGACGCCGGAGAAACTGGACAACTCCCACAAAATGGACCAGGATGCCCGCTTCGAACTGGGTAAACTGTACTACGATAAACTCGAAAATTATCCGCTGGCAATAGAAACCTACGACTCGCTGCTGCTCAAATATCCCGACCATCCGCGTAAACCCGAGATACTCTACTCGCTCTACGTATGGCAGGGCAAACTGAACCATCCGGCAGAAGCCGCCCGCTATAAAAACATGATACTCACGCAGTACGGTAACACCAACTACGCAGATATCATTCGCTCCGGCGGCAACCGTGATACCGATCTGGCCCGCAAAAAGACGATCAGCGCTACTTACGACTCCGCCTATACGGCTTTCCGCAGCGGAGACGTGGCCGGCGCACTGGCCATCAAACGCCGCGCCGACAGCACCTATGGCACCAATTTCATGCAGGGCAAATTTGACCTGCTCGAAGCCATGGCACTGGTGAAACAGGACACCCTCATCGGGGTGGACTCCACACAGGCCTCCCGCAGAGCCGTACTGGCCGTAATGGACAAATATCCCGGCGACGACGGTATCCAGCAACAAACAAAAGCCCTGCTGGACGCACTCGACCACCGCAACGAACTGGTCAGCTATCTCGCTAAACTGGAAATCCGGAAAGACGCCGATGGCGGTCCGCTGGTAGATGAAAACATCTCCATGCGGTACCCCTGGCAAAACCCGCAGCCGGTGCTGGTAGACCGCCTCAACGGCAGCAAAACGCCCGCCGCCCTGGCAGATTCCGCGCATGTTTCCAACAAAATAGCCGGCAACGTGCCCACTGCGCCCATCGCTACCGTGGCGCCGCCTCCGCCACCCAAACCCGTGACACCCTATAAACTTTCAGCAGATAACCCGCACTTCGTCGTGCTGGCATTCCAGCGCGTCTCCAAAGAACTGATGGACGAAGGGCTCAACCAGTTCACCCGGTACAACGCCAGTAAACACGCTACCGACAAAATCGAGGTGGGCAGCTTTGTATTGTCTCCTTCTGAAACGATGCTGATTTTCAGGATCTTCCCGAATGAAGACAAAGCGCTGAACTATTTTGATGAAATCAGGGAAGAGGCTGCCATCAGCATCATCCCGCGGATCAGGCCAAGCGATTATTCCTTTTTTGTCATTTCACGGGATAACTTCATCCTGCTCAACAGCACCAAAGACCTGATGGGTTACAGGAAGTTTTTTACTGACAATTATGTAACACAATGATATTTAGGGATTTCGTGATTTGGTGATTTTTTGATTTAATGGTTGTTGCGCCATAATACCCCGAAATCCCGAAATCTCAAAATCAGTAAATCCCTAAATATTTAATAGATTTGTGGGTCAAACTGTTAGTAAACAGGCCTGTTTATTGCTGTTAGAGGCCGTTTATTAAATATTTAGTTTAACAGCCAACTAGCAACTGTCCAAAAAACTCGGCGTACGCCGCAAAACAAATTTATATAGCGCATGAAAAAATCGGTGAAAATATTGTGGCGTGTAGCGTTTGGTATTTTAGCACTGTTTGTTCTCTTTATCTTATTGATCAACTTCAGAGTCATTGGTAATATGCCGTCTATGGAGGAACTGGAAAACCCGCGCGCTGCGCTGGCTTCCGAAGTGATCGCCGATGATGGGACCATCTTGGGTAAATATTACCAGGTAGACCGCTCCAGCAGCGACTTCAATGAAATTTCCAAAAATGTGATCAACGCCCTGATCGCTACCGAAGAAACCCGCTTTTACCAGAACTCCGGTATCGATGCCAAAGGCACAATGGCTATTCCTTTTTACCTGCTGATTGGTAAAAAACGTGGTTCCAGCACCATCACCCAGCAGCTGGCGCTCAACCTGCAAACTGATAACCTCGGTAAGCAACGTGCTACCAATCCTATCAGCAGGGGCTTTCAGAAACTGCAGGAATGGATCATCGCCGTGAAACTGGAAAGGAACTTCACCAAACAGGAAATCCTGACGCTTTACCTGAACACCGTCGCTTTCGGTGATAACGTATATGGTATTGAAAACGGCGCCCGCACTTTCTTCAGCAAAGATGCCGGCCACCTCTCCATCGAGGAAGCCGCTATACTGGTGGGCATGCTGAAAGGCAACACCCTTTACAACCCGCGCCGTAACCCGCAACTGGCCCTGGCCCGCCGCAATACAGTGATCGATAATATGGTGGAAGCCAACTTCATCACCTCCGCGGAAGCAGCGGCTGCTAAAAGCAAGCCTATTGTATTGCACTATAATAAGATAGACCACAACAAAGGACTGGCGCCTTATTTCCGCGAAGTACTGCGCGACGAGGTGAAAGCCTGGTGTAAAAATCATAATAAAGCAGACGGTACTCCGTATAACCTTTACCGTGACGGCCTGAAAATATATACCACTATTAATCCGCGTATGCAATTGTATGCGGAAGAAGCGGTATCCCGTCACCTGCAGACCCTGCAGAAATACCTGTCTAAACAGAATGATGTAAAAACAGGCAGCGTATGGAAAAAATGGCCGCAGTACCTCGACAAATACACGAAAGAATCTGACCGTTACCACAATATGAAAGAAGCGGAGGCGTCTGATGAAGAGATCACCAAATCGTTCAATACACCTACCAAAATGAAGGTATTTGCCTGGAGAAGTTATACCGAACCAGACCTGAACGAGATCGATACCGTGATGACGCCGCTGGATTCCATCAAATACATGCGTGCCGTGTTACAGGCCGGCTTTATGGCCATGGACCCGGAAAGCGGTGAGGTGAAAGCATGGGTAGGCGGTCCGGATTTCCGCTACTTCAAAAATGACCACGTCGCTAAAACGCGCCGCCAGGTAGGCTCTACCTTCAAACCTTTCCTGTATTGCTTTGCCATCATGAATGGGATGTCGCCCAATACCATGCTGCCCAACGAACCGATCACCATCGGTAACTGGACCCTGAGCCGCAACTCTGAAGGCAGCGTTGGCGGCAGCATCTCTATGGCAGGCGCGCTGGCCAGGTCGCTCAACCTGGTATCTGCGTACCTGATCAAACAGATCGGCGCCAAAGCTTTCGCAGATTTTGCGCAGAACAAAATCGGCTTTACCAGTAAAATTGAGCCTTATCCATCCATCGCGCTCGGGGTATCTGAAATTTCCCTGTATGAGATGTTACAGGCTTACACCATGTTCCCCGGCAGAGGTATCAACACCAAACCGATCTACATTACCCGCATAGAAGACCGCTATGGCAATATCCTCGAAACTTTCGCCCCGGTGAAACGGGAGGTGATCAGCGAGAAAGAAGCTTACACCATGGTGAAGATGATGGAAGGCGTATTGCAGCCCGGCGGTACGGGCGCCCGTATGCGCGGCACTTATAAGATGCAGGGTGAAATGGCCGGTAAAACCGGTACCACCAACGATAATACGGATGGCTGGTTTATGGGTTATACACCCAAACTGCTGGCAGGCGCCTGGGTAGGTTGCGAAAACAACTTTATCCACTTTGCCACCACGGGTATCGGCCAGGGCGCCAACACCGGCCTGCCTATCTGGGCTTATTTCATGCAAAAAGTATTTGCCGATAATACGCTGAAAGTATCCAGCAATGACAAGTTCGAGGTACCGGCCAATATGACCGATGAAACGTATTCCAACTTCGACACCAACGTGAAACCCGGTGCAGAAGCGGAAGACATCGGTAATGGTTCTGAGTCCGACTACCAGACCGGCGAAGAAGATATGTACTCGCCGGGAGCTGACAAGCCGGCGCAGGAAACCACGAAGCCGAAAGAAGAAAAGCCGGCGCCACCCAAACCTAAAGAAGATAATAAAGACAAAGGAACGCCTGCCTCCACACCTAAAGCAATATATCCTCCTAAAAAAGATAGTTAACGAAAGAAGGGCTGACCCAAAAGGTCGGCCCTTCTTCATAATACAAATCCGGTTATCCTTTTACTGAAATTCAATTCAATTAATTCGATAGCTTTGTCAGCCATAGTCCACACAAATATTCAGTAATGCGCAGATACATTGTAGTAGTTTTATTTTTTTTCTTCCTCCCCCAATTTTCAAATGCTCAGACTTTTAAGAATGATAGTGTTAAATTATTCCTGGACAGATCTATAGCGTTAATAAAATCGAATTCAATTAATGCAGGGAATATAGCGCTGATAAAAAATGTTCTCTACGAAAAATCGCAAAACCTGACCTCCATTGATGAAGTAGCGCCTTTGTTTGAAGATGTGTTCAAAGGCCTTGATGATTATCATGGGAGCTTAAAATATAAAGGAAAAACCTACGGCTGGACGAAGAAGTCTTCCTATGTTAATCCGTATCTAAAAGCAAAATTAAAAACAGCAACCAACGTCAGCAGCCGGCTCATTAACGGTAATTATGGCTACATCAGGATTCCGGGAAATAATGATTTCGGTTTTAAGAAAGTAGACAGCATTGCAAATGATATCGTCTCAAATATTAATGCCATTGACGGTGAGAATATTAAAGGATGGATAATTGACCTGAGGGTTAACACCGGGGGAAATATGTACCCGATATTATTGGCCCTTAAAGAATTTATTGGTAATGATGTGGTTTTTGGAGGATTTAGAAATGCTCAGAATGAACCCAGCGGCAATTGGGAGATAAAGGACCATCATCTTTTGATTGATGGGACCCGATTGGAAAGGAAATCCGGTTTGGCGTATCCCGACAAAGCCCGTATTCCAGTTGTTATGCTGATAAGTGGTTATACAGCAAGTGCAGGTGAAATGACAGCCATTTCCTTTATCGGAAGGCCCAACCTGTATTTAGTAGGGGAACCGACTGCTAATTATACGACTGCGGTGCAGGGATTTGAGATTGGAAAATCAGCTGCCATCAATCTCTCCACAGACTATGTTATAGATAGAAATCATAAAGTTTATAAAACCAGCATTGTTCCGGATTTCGAAATACTCAACGGAGACAATTTTGAAAACGTTCATGAGGATGCCAAGATCCGTAAAGCACTGCAGCTATTTAAAAAAAGTAAAAACTGGGTTTACTAACAGAAAAGAAGACTTGTTGCCCTGATGCTTTCACAGCCCCGGCTTGCCGTTTATCCAATATCCTATAGGATTACAGGGATATTATTTACTATTGCGGTCAGAGAAAACCAAATCAACCAACCAACAACCAAACCATTAAAAAGCGTATGCAAAAGCTAACCAAAGCCTTGCTGGTCGCTGCGTTATTGCCGGTCATGGCGATTGCGCAGGACAGTACCCAATTTATCAAAGGCACCTGGAATGAACTCACCAGCAGGGCCAGAAAAGAGCAAAAACCAATTTTTATCGACACGTATTTTGAAGGATGCCATGCCTGTAAAGACATGGAGGTGAAAGTGTTTCCACGGCCGGAAGTAAAAAAGTACATGGAAGAAAACTTCATCTGTACCGGTTACGATGTGTTCAAGGAACAATTTGGGATGGACCTGTGCCGCAAGTATTATATGCGTGGGTTTCCCACCTACCTGGTGATTTCCGGCGATGGCCGGCTGCTGGACCGCAGTTCCGGTTACCAGGAGCCCGATAAATTTATGGCTTTCCTGAAAGGCACCGTTGCCAGCCATAAGGCCGGCAAAACATTGTCCGGTTTCGGTAACAGCCTGGCGTCCAAAGACCCGGACTTCTACAAGGCCATGTGGGACAAGGGTTACCAGGGAGGTGACAAAGATCAGATCTTCGGGTATCTGGCTAAACAGAAAGACAAAACGGGAGAATCGACGTTCAAAGTCATGCAGATGGCCGCGACGTTGCCGGACGACTACCGGGTGTTTTATCTCGGGAACCGGCAGGCTTACCTGGACCGCTTCGGCCGGGAGCTGAACGGTAATATCATGGAGAAGTTGCTGCGGCAGGATATCGCTGCGCTGCCGGCCACGCTGGACAAAGCCGCTTTTGAGGCTTTCCTGCAAAAGCAGCAGGCGGTGTACCGTCCGGAGGACTGGGCGGATGCACAGATGTATTATGCAGAAAACTATCTTTTCAAAAAGTGTAAGGATACCCGTGCTTTTCTCGAGTTTGCTGCCGCCCATCCGGACGGGAACGAAAACAGGGTGCGGTATATGCAGTTTTACCTGGGTGCGGAACTGGCGAAGGACGCTGCTTTGAAGGCGCAGTACCTGAAATGGGCGTCTGCGGTGGTTACCGCCGATGCCAGCCTGGAGAACCTGATGGGGCTGGTGCGTATGAGCAAAGGGGTGGACCCGGCGGCGACCAAAAAGTTCCTGGGTTGGGTGATAGCCAGGAAAAAAGCCTGGGGCGACGATACCACCAGGGAAGAGGCGGAACTGAAGGGTTTAAGTATTTAAGTATTTAAGTATTTTATTATTTAATTATTTATCTATTTGAGCATAAAAAAGCGGAGATCAACATCGTGATCTCCGCTTTTTTTAAATATCTGCCTCAAATGATTAGTTCAGTGCTTTGTTTACCAGGTCAGCAGCTTCGCTGAGGAGGGTCGCAGACTGTACTTTCAGGCCGCTGGCTTCGATCAGTTCTTTTGCTTCTTTGGCGTTGGTGCCCTGTAAGCGCACAATGATCGGAACGTTGATGTTGCCGATGGATTTGTAAGCGTCGATAACACCCTGTGCAACCCTGTCGCAACGAACGATACCGCCGAAGATATTGATCAGGATGGCTTTTACTTTCGGATCTTTCAGGATGATACGGAAGCCTGCTTCTACCGTTTGTGCGTTGGCAGTACCTCCTACGTCCAGGAAGTTGGCCGGATCACCGCCGCTCAGTTTGATCATGTCCATGGTAGCCATGGCCAGACCGGCGCCGTTAACCATACAGCCTACGTTACCGTCCAGTTTTACGAAGTTGAGGTTGTATTTACCTGCTTCTACTTCGGTCGGATCTTCTTCGGTGATGTCGCGGAGCGCTTCCAGGTCGGGATGACGCATCAGGGCGTTGTCGTCCAGGTTTACTTTGGCGTCAACGGCGATGATTTTCTCGTCGCTGGTTTTGAATAACGGGTTGATTTCCAGCATGCTGCAGTCCAGTCCTACGTAAGCGTTGTACAGGCTGGTCACAAATTTCACCATGTTTTTGAACGCTTCGCCGCTCAGACCGAAGTTGAAAGCGATGTTACGGGCCTGGAATGGCTGCAGGGGCATGTTTGGTTTTACCCACTCTTTGTATATTTTCTCGGGAGTACTGTGAGCTACTTCTTCGATATCCATACCGCCTTCGGTGGAATACATGATCACATTCTGGCCTTTGGCGCGGTCCAGCAGGATAGACAGGTAAAATTCCTTTACCGGGTTAGGGCCCGGGTAGTATACGTCCTGTGCTACCAGCACTTTGTTTACCAGTTTGCCTGCTTCTCCGGTCTGGATAGTTACCAGTGTGCCACCCAGGATGTTACCTGCAATGGTTTTCACATCTTCCGCATTTTTTCCAACTGCTACGCCTCTCTGCTCAGTTCCACGGATTTTACCTTTACCGCGTCCACCAGCGTGAATTTGCGCTTTAACCACTGCAAACTCGTTACCGTATTGCACCTTCAGTTGCTTGTAAGCTTCGGCAGCTGCTTCCGGTGTTTCTACCGGAATACCTTCCTGAACCGGTACATTATATTTTTTCAACAGTTCTTTAGCCTGGTACTCGTGTAAGTTCATCGCAATAAAATTTGCCGCTAAAATAGGTCATTATGATTTAAATATAAAACTGCAGTCATTTGTGAATTAAAAAATAACTTTGCGCGGGTTTGATTTTTAAATCCGACTTTTAATTAATTACATAAAAAGATGAGTGAATTAACGGACCAGATCAAAGCAGCTGGTGATTATATCCGGAAGCACTGGCAGGAAGCGCCTGTGGCGGGGGTGATATTGGGAAGCGGGCTGGGTAACCTGACCAAAGAAATAGAACAAAGCATCGAAATATCTTATCGTGATATTCCCCATTTCCCGGAATCCACTGTGGAAGGGCATTCGGGCAAACTGATCCTGGGATATATGCAGGGCAAGCCCATTGTGGCCATGGCCGGCAGATTCCACTATTATGAAGGTTTTTCCATGAAACAGGTTACTTTCCCGGTGCGAGTAATGAAAGAACTGGGCATTCATACCCTGTTCATTTCCAACGCCGCCGGGGGGATGAACCACCAGTTTAAGGTGGGTGATCTGATGGTGATCAGGGACCATATCAACCTGCAGCCGGAGCATCCGTTGCGTGGCCGCAATGAAAATACGCTGGGCCCCCGTTTCCCGGATATGAGCGAACCTTATTCCAAAGCGCTGATCCAGGCAGCCCATGAAATTGCCGCTGCCAACGATATTTCACTGCATACAGGCGTATATGTGGGCGTACAGGGCCCTACCTTTGAAACAAGGGCGGAATACAAATACATGCACATCATCGGCGGCGACGCAGTAGGGATGAGCACTGTACCCGAAGTGATCGTGGCGGCACATGCCGGGCTGAAAGTCTTTGCCATGAGCGTTATTACCGATATTGGCATCCGTGAGGAAGAAAATGTGATCACCCATGAGGAGGTACTGGAAGCAGCCAATGCGGCAGAACCCAAGCTAACGCTTATCTTTAGTGAATTAATCCGGCAACTATAAACGTTTTTGTCATTTTCGGATGAGGCATCTTCTTATTTTCATAGCCCTGCTGTTGGCAGGTAGTCATTCCTTAATGGCACAGTTCAATACCGGACGTTTTGGAGGTATGGGCGGCGGCGGCGGTTCCAGCAAAATGCAGCGCGATACCATGCATCACCAGGAAGAGCCGGACACACTTACCCTGACTTACCGCTACCTCGGCGAGCCGACAGATTTTACCATCGACTCCTCTGTGGCTGATTTCAATATCGACTTCCTGAAAGTGCCGGCCAACTACATGACGCTGGGCAACAGTGGTTCGGCGGCCCGCAATATTATCTTTACGCCGTTGATGAAACCGGGCTTCGACGCCGGCTTTCATGCGTACGATATCTATGGCAACACCCACGCCAACGCCCGGTTTTATAACACCAACCGGCCCTATTCCGAACTGAACTACCTCGTAGGCAGTAAACAGGAGCAGGTGATCGGGGTGACGCACACCCAAAACCGCACTGACCGTTTTAACTTTGCCTTCGATTACCGCAAAGTGAACGCACCCGGCTTTTACCGCTCACAAACCACCAACCACGATACCTACCGGCTTACCGCCCGTTACCAGAGTAAAAATAAAAGAGCCAATACCTATTTCAGCTTTTATTATAATAAGCTCCAGGGTGGCGAAAACGGGGGGATTAAAAGCGATACTTTCCTGGCTAACGACCGGTATAAAAACCGCCAGAGCATTGATGTAAACCTCGGTAACCAGGAAGTGGGCCAGTATGCTTTCTTCGGTACCAAAATCCCCGTGAAATCGCAGTACCAGCAAACAGGACTGCTGGTCCAGCAACAGTACGACTGGGGCCGCGGCGATACCCTCCATATCAACGACTCAACGGACTACTACCGCTACCGGCCCATCTTCCGGGTGCAGTATACGTTCAACTACCAGAACGATAACTATCAGTTCATCGACAATAACCAGGATACTTCCTTCTATTCGCGGCATTACGGGTTCGATTTCATCCCCCGGGATACCATTCACGCGCAGCACAAGTGGAAAACAATATCCAACGACCTGTCGCTGATACAGTTCCCCGTACTGGGCAACCTGGGGCACTTTATCAATCTGGGCGCCCGGTTTGAGACGATTAGCGGTACTTTCCTCGATGCAGACATCAACTTCACCAACCTGGCGCTGCATGGAGAATACCGTAACAAAACCCGTAACAAACTATGGGATTTCTCTGCCCGCGGCGAGTTCTATGTAGTGGGCCAGAATATCGGGGATTATGGTATCTACGGCAGCCTGCGCCGGCATATCAACGATTTGCTGGGCGATGTTAAACTCTCCGTCAGCAACGTTAACCGGGAGCCTTCCTACGTTTATAAGTTTTTCAACAGTAACCGCAATACCTGGTACAACAGCACGCTGTCCAAAGAAAATACCACCCAGTTGCAGTTTGCCGCGGAAAACAGAAAGTTGCAGTATAACCTGGCGGTAAACTACTTCCTGTTTACCAACTACACTTATCTTTCAGACTATTACCACAGCGCCCAGGCTACCAACCTGTTTAACCTGTTGCAGGTAGTATTCAGTAAGAAATTCAACATCCGTCCGTTCTCCTGGTATGCGGAAGTAGCTTTCCAGCAACGCCATGGCGAAGGACCGCTGAATGTGCCCACCATCTGGACACGCCACCGCTTCTCCTTTGAAAAACTACTGTACCGGAACCTGAACCTGATGACAGGACTGGAGTTTCGCTACAATACCTCTTATAATGCCGACGACTATTCTCCGTTGCTCGGACAGTTCGTTTACCAGAACACTACCAGCGTTAAATACAACGCACCGGATATTTCCGCTTTTGCCCATTTCCGTATCAAGTCTTTCTCCGCATTTGTGCGCGCAGAAAACCTGAACGTGTTCTTTGCTGAAAACAATCACTCCGCCCCGCTGTATCCCTACAATAACTTCGCCTTCAGGCTGGGACTGCGCTGGTGGTTTATTAACTGATAAGGCTGCACCTTGTATCTGCGCAGATACAAGGTGCAGATAAACGCCGGATTTACTATTGTTCAACCCAGATCCTATATTTTATGAAACGTTTTATCCTTGCCGTATGCCTGTTACAGGCGGTGTTTACAACAGCCACACATGCTCAGGCGCCAATTGAACACAACATCCTGCAAATTTATGGTAATGAAGAAGGGGCTGCCTGGCTGAATGGTGGCGATTCGTGGCAGACCATCACGAAGGGGAGCTATCTTACCATAGAGCAATTACTTAGCGGCTCATTAAATCCCGGATATGTAAGGCAGTATTATATATTGATTGCGCGGTCTGATAATATGACCTGCGGTGAAATCCAGTTCAGGTTTTGGTTTTCATGGAAAAACAAGGCCGGACATCAGTTCAAAGTGTCGAAGTGGAATGGAAAAATGCATGAAGGCGGGTATGCATTGGTACAAATTCCGGGAACTGCGGCACAGGCCCTGGCGGCCGGGATCGCCAATACTGATCCATATGGCGGATATTGGCGTATAGACGCCCGCGTATCGGGCTGTGATGCCGTACCATCTGCTGTTGCAAAGATTTCCGGTATATACCTCAGAGCGATTGACTACTACCAGGGAAAAGATGCTGATGTGGTCCTGAATACAGATGGAGATGCGGCTATTCCCACTAAATACGTTATGGGAGGTACCACAGGAGCCGTTGTCGTAAAAGACGGTAAAGTAGGCATCGGTACTTTTAATCCCAGGGCTTCGCTGTCTGTCAACGGAGAAGTCTATGCAAAAAGAGTCAAAGTCACCCAAAATGCTGCCGATTGGCCGGATTACGTATTTCATCCGGATTACAAACTCCCTTCACTGGACAGTACCGCTGCTTTCATTTCCAGCAACCGTCATCTGCCGGGCATACCTTCTGCACAACAGATAGGAGAGAACGGGCTGGACCTTGCCGAGATGAACCGGCTGCTGCTGCAAAAAGTGGAGGAACTGACGTTGCACATGATCCGGTCGCAGGAGGAGAACAAAGCGTTGAAAGCGAGGGTGGAGCAACTGGAAAAAGGGCTGACATCTCCCGAAAAACAAAAAAACGGCAAACGCTAACCGAATGTTAAAATAACCGGCGCATCCTGAAAATGACAGTGGTCACTATAAAAAACAATTTATTGTAGTATTTTTGCACTGACATGAAACGTTTTTTTGCCATATTTTTTGCTTTCCTCTACACGCTGTTAACCAGCGGGTTTACGGTAAACGTGCATTATTGCATGGGCAAGCTGGCATCCGTAAAGCTGCAGAACGTCTCTGATAAAGACCAGTGCAAGAAGTGCGGCCGCCCGGTAAAAAGTATGGACTGCTGCAAAAACGAGGCAAAATTCTGTAAGGTGACCACCTCTCACCAGGCGGCCAAAGCCCTGCAGCAGGATGTGCCGGTGTCTACCGACCTGCAGCTGCCGGTAAAAATCCTTCAAACACCATCTCTGTCCGCCTTACAGCTGCATCATAATAGCTATCCGCATGATCCCCCTGATATAGGCGCTACTACACCTGTTTTCCTGCGCAACTGCGTTTTCCTGATCTGATAAACAGCTCCCCTGTTACTGTTTTCCGCGTAGCGGAAAGCTATAGGTATTGCTGTATTTTTTTAATTTATAATCTTCAGATCATGAAAATATTATCCGTTATTTTAGTAGCATTAGGACTCTCCTTTGGCGCTCAGGCGCAATATAAAAAAGCCAGTCTCCAGGCTTCCGGCCTCACCTGCGCCATGTGTTCACGGGCTACCCTGGAATCGCTCCAGACCCTGCCATTTGTAGACAAAATAGACACCGACCTCAACAATACCACTTTCATTCTGCATTTTAAACAGGATGCGGCGGTTAGTATCGACGCCATCAAACAGAAAGTGGAAGATGCCGGTTTTTCCGTTGGAAAACTGGTGGTGACCGCCAGCTTCAGCGACGTGAAGGTACAAAATGACGCCCACGTGCCTTTTGCCGGCAGCACCCTGCATTTTATGCATGTGAAAGACCAGGTGCTGAACGGAGACAAAGACATTACGGTGATCGATAAAGATTTTGTTTCTGCCAAACAGTTCAAAAAATATTCAACTGAAACCACTATGCCCTGTTATAAGACAGGGGTGATGGCCGACTGCTGCACACCGCACGACGCCAAGGCTTCCAAAAGGATTTATCACGTCACTATTTAATCCTTCGGTTTCAGTATATGCGCAAATTTTTGATCATGGCTGCGGCGTGCTTCGCCTTCAGCCAGGTAACAACAGCACAGGAATTATATGTCAACACAGAGCCTGCCAGTAATATGGCGGCCAATTCACTCGGTATCCGACTGACCAACAAGTTCTTTAAAATGGAGCATGACGGGACCACAGGCATGCGGTTTGAGCCGGAAATCATGTGGGGCATCAATAAAAAACTGATGGTACATGCCATCGGTTATGCGGCCAACATGATGCAGTCTTCTATCCGAATGGAGGGCGGCAGCATCTACGCCAAATACCGTTTCCTGTCGCTGGACCAGCAGCATGCCCACTTCAGAATGGCTGCCTACGTGAAAGGCTCGGTGATCGACAATCCTTATCTGCCGGCAACGCCCGCTACCAAAAAGCCGTATGCCAATACGGACCTGGACCTGGAAGGCGCTACTTCCGGCGTGAGCGGCGGCGTTATCGCCACACAGCTGCTGCATAAACTGGCGTTGTCAACTACGTTGGGGTATTCCCGTTATATGAACAATATAAAGGACAATATCCCGGAGGGATTCCCGAAAAATTCCGTAAATTATAGCCTGTCCGCAGGATATTTGTTGCTTCCGGTGAGATATAAGAACTTTAACCAGACCAACCTGAACCTGTATGTGGAACTGTTAGGCAAAACCAATGCAGACGCAGCAGGAAAGGGATCGTATCTGGATATTGCACCGGCAGTACAATTTATTTTCAACAGTACTACCCGGTTGGACCTTTCTTATCGTACCCAGCTCACCGGAGACATGGCGCGTAATTCGCTCAATTCGTTTTTGGTACGTATAGAACATAATATTTTTAATATTAAAAAATAGCACCTGCGTGAAAACAGATCTGTTCATAAAAAATATGGTTTGTCCGCGCTGTATAAAGGTGGTCAAATCAGTGCTGGAAGCCATACCGTTTACCGTTACCGACATTCAGCTGGGCAAAGCCACAGTGGATGGAAAGGTGACTGAACAACAATTGCAGGCAGTTTCAGTTGCTTTGCAGGCGGAAGGTTTTCTGCTGATAGACGATAAAAAGCAACAACTGGTGGCTGCCATCAAAAATATCGTTGTAGAAACCGTCCACTATTCAGAGCTGGATGACATGAGAGAAAATTTCTCTTCCCTGCTGGCCGGCAAGCTGCAAAAGGACTATCACTACCTGAGCAGCCTTTTTTCCGAAATGGAAGGAGTGACCATCGAGCAGTATATCATTCAGCAAAAAATTGAACGGGTGAAAGAACTGCTGGACTACAACGAGTTGAGTTTAAGTGAAATCAGTTATAAGATGGGGTACAGCAGCGTGGCGCATCTGTCGGCGCAGTTCAAAAAAGTGACCGGCCTGACGCCCAGCCAGTTCAAACAACTGAAAACACCCAAGCGTATTCCCCTTGATAAACTATAGTTGTTAGAAGTTAGTTGTTTTAGTTTTAGTTGAAAAGAGAGGCTGCTGCACACCGCAGCCTCTTCTTTAAAAAAATCACGGGAGATGAAAAAAGTATTATTGTCTGTGTTGAAATTCATACAGTCACTGTTCACCAAAAAAGAGTGTTGCCGTTAACGGTATACCTGGTGCCGACCGGAATGTCCCGGAGCTGACGCTCCGGGATTTTTATTTTTGGCATGGAAATTATATATCTTTACCCATCGATTTTTTCAGATGAAGTACAAGATTCTTATTTTTAGTTTGTTATGCGGCTCCGGAATGTGTTTGTTGTTAGCTTGTGGACATGGAAAGAAGCACGCAACCCCCAAAAAGAAACAGATTGTCGCCAACATCCGGCAGCTGGATGAAGTGGTAAAAGAGAGTATCACCGAACGGTTGTCAGCCATTCAGGACAATGATGGTTTGATGGAAGACAGTCTTCCCGCCTTCCGGCCCGAGGCCTTACAGGAGTTTTACAAGGAAAAGGAAAATGCCAGCCGCTGGTCGAAAGACGGTGTGCCGAATGCTGCCGCCGCCACTATGATAGATGCTATCAAACAGGCGGAAGATGTAGGCCTGCTGCCGGCGCATTACCACGAACCTGCGCTGAACACCGCCTGGGAACAACTCAGCAACGACCCTGCCGCCAAAAAAGACGCCGCCATGTGGGCGCGGATGGATGTTATGCTGACCGACGCTTTTATGCGAATGGCATCTGACCTGCGTTTCGGAGCAGCACCACGTGACAGCGTTACGCTGAAAGCCGATTCCCTGTTCACCAACGCCCAACTGACGGCCAAGCTTCACCAGGCGCTGGAACAGGGCGAAGTGACCACCCTGCTGCATGACCTGGAACCTACGCATCCCGGCTATGTAGCGCTGAAAGAGGGCATCCGCACCTTCAGGGAAAAGTACGCCGGTTACCACTGGGACACCTTACCGCTCAATTATACGGATACACCTGCTTTCCGCCTGCTGGTCGTTGACCGCCTGGTGCAGAGCGGCCACCTGGACACCACCGGTAAAGAAATAGACAGCGCTTTGATAAAGACCGGCGTAAAAGCATTTCAGAAAGAATTTAATATCTATCCGGATGGTGTGCCCGGCAGAAGGACCGTGACGGCCCTCAATCGCTCGGCACATGACTGGTTGATGCAGGCTGCCGTAAACCTCGACCGCTGGCGCAAACTCCCGGATACGCTGCCCAGGCAGTATATTATGGTTAACCTGCCCGGCTATACGCTGCAGGTGGTGGATAGCGGAGAGGTAAAACTGGAATCGCGCGTGATCGTGGGCACACCGCGCACCCGTACGCCCATCCTTAACTCTTACATGACCAACTTCATGTTATTCCCCTACTGGCGTGTGCCCTACAGCATTGTGTTTAAAGAGATGCTGCCGGCTATTAAGAAAGACGTGGGTTACCTGGCCGCCAAAAACCTGGAAGTGATCGATGCTTCCGGCAACGCCGTAGATCCGTATACGATAGACTGGAGCAAGTTGTCGAAAGGGCATTTTCCTTATGTACTGCGACAGATGGACGGGCTGGACAACTCGCTGGGTATTATGAAGTTCAATTTCCGCAACAAATACAGCGTATACCTGCATGATACCAACAACCGCGGGCTGTTCAAAAACTCGATGCGCGCCATGAGCCATGGCTGTGTACGGGTGCAGCAGTGGGACAGCCTGGCGCAGTACCTCGTATCTTCACCGGACACGGCGAACCACAGAGGCGACAGTATCCGTGCCTGGATTGACAGGGAAGAGAAGCGGCAGGTAGACCTTACCCGCCGTGTCCCGATCTACCTCCGTTATTTCACGGCAGAAGGAAAAGAAGGTACGTTGGTGTTTTACGATGATATCTACGCAGAAGATAAAGTAGTACGCAAACAAATGGGACTGTAGAGATTTGGAGATTTTTTGATGTACAAATTTTTTGATTTTGTTTGATAACATAAGCGGATAAAAGAAAGGACCGAAGCGATCAAATGCTTCGGTCCTTTCTTTTATTTATTGATGATCTACAAAATCAGAAAATTTGTACATCAAAAAATTCCAAAATGCTGATTAAGCCAGTTTGGTTTTCAGGGCTTTGTCCAGCTCTTCCAGGAATTCTTCTGTGTAGAGGTAGTGTTTGCCGTGTTCCACTTTGTTGCCGTGGATACAAACTGCGAGATCTTTGGTCATTTTACCGCTTTCCACTGTTTCGATACAAACCTGTTCCAGTGCCTGACAGAAGTTGATCAGTTCCTGGTTGCTGTCCAGTTTGCCACGGAATTCCAGACCGCGGGTCCATGCGAAGATGGAAGCGATAGGGTTGGTGGAGGTAGGTTTACCGGCCTGGTGGTCGCGGTAGTGGCGGGTAACGGTGCCGTGAGCTGCTTCTGCTTCCATGGTTTTGCCATCCGGCGTAACGAGGGTGGAAGTCATGAGGCCGAGGGAGCCGAAGCCTTGTGCTACGGTGTCGGACTGAACGTCGCCATCGTAGTTCTTACAAGCCCATACGAAGTTACCGTTCCATTTCAGGGCAGAAGCCACCATGTCATCGATGAGGCGGTGCTCGTAGGTGAGGCCTGCAGCATCGAAAGCAGTTTTAAATTCCTGCTGGTAGATTTCTTCGAAAATATCTTTGAAACGACCATCATATTTTTTCAGGATGGTGTTTTTGGTGCTCAGGTACAGCGGCCATTTTTTCATCAGGGCCTGGTTGAAACAAGCGCGTGCGAAGCCTTTGATAGACTCGTCGGTGTTGTACATGGCCAATGCAACGCCGTCGCCTTTGAAGTTGTACACTTCGTGTTCGATCACTTCACCGTTTTCACCTTCAAATTTGATGGTGAGTTTGCCTTTGCCTTTGGTCACAAAGTCGGTAGCGCGGTATTGGTCTCCGAAAGCGTGACGGCCGATGCAGATAGGAGCAGTCCAGTTAGGCACGAGGCGTGGCACGTTTTTCATCACGATGGGTTCACGGAACACAGTACCATCCAGGATGTTACGGATAGTGCCGTTCGGTGATTTCCACATTTGTTTCAGGTTAAATTCTTTTACGCGGGCTTCATCAGGGGTGATGGTGGCGCATTTAATACCTACGCCTGTTTCGCGGATAGCGTTAGCAGCATCAATCGTAACCTGGTCGTTGGTAGCATCGCGGTGTTCCATGCCCAGGTCAAAGTATTTGATTTCTACGTCCAGATATGGAAGTATCAGTTTATCCTTAATGAATTTCCAGATGATCCGTGTCATCTCGTCTCCATCCAGTTCTACCACCGGATTAGCTACTTTAATTTTTGACATTACGGTTTTTTTTAAAAAATTAGATTAAAAGCAACAAAAACGAACAACTATTCAAGCAAGTCCCTAAAAGGGATAATCACGAAAAATACAAATAGCTGGGAAAATTACAAAACATTTTCACACGTAAGGTTCTCGCAAAGACATAAAGTACCGCAAAGGCGCTAAGTTTTTTAATAAGATAAGATAAAATAAGAAAGCAAAGGAATTTGATCCCCTTTATTGCTATCCTGTATGACGATTTCATTGTATTGCATTAAAATATAATACAATGATAATACAACATATGCAATAAGGGGGATCTTCGCTCCTTTGCTTTCTTACTTTATCTTATTAAAAAACTTAGCGCCTTTGCGGTACTTTGTGTCTCTGCGAGCACTAATGTTGCATTTGTTTGATCACTTCGTCCGCGAACTCGCTGGTTTTTACCAGGGTGGCGTCGTCCATCAGGTTGTAGAAGTCGATGGTAACGCGTTTGCGGGCGATAGCAGTGCTCAGGCCATGCACGATAATGTTGGCGGCTTCTTTCCAGCCCATGTATTCGAGCATCATTACCCCGCTGAGGATAACGGAAGAAGGGTTCATGGTGTTGGTGTTGGCGAAACGCGGGGCGGTGCCATGGGTTGCTTCGAACACGGCGTGCCCGGTGAGGTAGTTGATATTGGCGCCCGGTGCGATACCGATGCCACCTACTGCCGCAGCCAGTGCGTCGGAGATATAGTCGCCGTTCAGGTTCAGCGTAGCTACCACAGAGTAGTCCTGCGGAGCCAGTAGTATCTGTTGCAGGAAGTTGTCGGCGATCACGTCTTTGATCAGCAGTTTACCTTCTGCGAGCGCTACTTTCAGTGCCTTATTGGCTGCTTCTTCGTTCTGTTCTTTTTTGGTTTGTTCCCACTGTTCCCAGGTATATACCTGATCACCAAATTCTCTTACCGCCAGTGCGTAGCCCCAGTTTTTGAAGCCGCCTTCGGTGAATTTCATGATGTTGCCTTTGTGCACGAGGGTAACGGAAGGGCGTTTGTGCTCCAGCGCATACAGGATGGCGGCGCGCACCAGTCTTTCAGTTCCTTCGATAGACACCGGTTTGATGCCAAGGGAAGAGGTTTGCGGGAAGCGGATTTTTTTCACGCCCATTTCGTTCTGCAGGAAGTTGAGCAGTTTTTCGCATTCAGGCGTGCCCGTCATATATTCGATGCCGGCATAGATATCTTCTGTGTTTTCGCGGAAGATCACCATGTCTACTTTCTCAGGGTGTTTTACCGGAGAAGGTACTTTGTTGAACCAGCGTACCGGCCTTACACAGGCGTAGAGGTCCAGTTCCTGGCGCATGGCCACGTTCAGGGAACGCATACCGCCACCCACAGGGGTAGACAGGGGGCCTTTAATAGACACGAGGTAATTTTTCAACGCATCCAGCGTTGCAGCAGGCAACCATTCGCCGGTTTCCTGGAAGGCTTTTTCGCCTGCCAATACTTCTTTCCATTCAATTTTCCGCTCACTACCATAGGCTTTTTCCACAGCTGCGTCGAATACACGGACGCTGGCTCTCCAGATATCCGGACCGATTCCGTCGCCTATAATAAATGGTATGATTGGGTGGTTAGGGACCTGTAACAGGCCATTGTTCATCGATATTTTTTCTGCCGGCATAAAACGGTTTCTTTATGCGTTACGTAATTGTTGTAATCGGGTGCAAAGGTACAGCATTCCGGGTTAAGGCCGGTCAACTTTCTGCTTAAATCTGTGTGAAAAAGAGGGCGTATATAACTTTTTGCTTATGTTAGGATTAATGCTATTTTGCTGTTCGTTTTTTTATCACCACAAAACCGCAGATTCCCTTATGGTCCCATATTCTTTCCTGGCGCTGGGTGACAGCTATACGATCGGTGAAAGCGTCGCGGAAACGGAGCGTTTCCCGGTGCAGGCAGTGCAGCTGTTGCGGGCTAAAAGCATCATGATGACCGATCCCCGGATAGTGGCTGTTACCGGATGGACGACCGACGAGCTGGAAAACGGTATCCGGGAAGCCCGTATTACCGGTACTTTCGACCTGGTAACCCTGCTGATCGGGGTGAATAACCAGTACCGCGGCCGCAGCCTGGACGAATACCGGCAGCAATTTACCGGGCTGCTGCGGCGGGCCATTGATTTTGCCGGTCAGCGGCGGGGGCATGTAGTGGTGCTGTCTATCCCTGACTGGGGCGTCACACCTTTTGCGGCTGACCGGGACCGGGCCGCCATTGCCCGGGAAATAGACGCTTTTAATGCGGTCAATAAAGCCGTGGCGGCAGCGGAGGGCGTGCACTGGCTGGACATTACGCACTATACCCGCGAAGCGGCGCAGGATACCACGCTGGTGGCGGCCGACGGCCTGCATCCTTCCGGAAAGGACTATGCCCGCTGGGCTGTGGACCTGGCCGCGCTGTCTGCGGAGATACTGCGTTGAGCAAAAAATATCCTATATTCATATCAAACCAGAAAACCTACACTATGGAAAGCCATATCGTTAAAGTATTATCCGTTACCCCCGTCACACATAATGTAAGACGTTATAAAGTGGAAAAACCCGAAGGATATGCGTTTGTCCCCGGTCAGGCCACCGAAGTAGCAGTGAACAAGCCCGGATGGGAAGACGAACGCCGCCCTTTTACCTTTACCGGTCTCAATGAATGGGACCACCTCGAATTCACTATCAAAAGTTACCCGGACCATCACAGCGTGACTGACCTGCTGGGTCATATCCAGCCAGGCGACAGCCTGATCCTGCACGATGTCTGGGGAGCCATCCAATACAAAGGAGAAGGCGTCTTTATCGCCGGAGGCGCCGGCGTCACCCCTTTTATCGCCATTTTCCGCGACCTGCAACGCAAGGGACAACTGGGGAATAACAAGCTGATCTTCTCTAACCGCACCTACGCGGACATTATTCTTAAAGATGAATTTGAAGAGATGTTGGGTAACAACTTCATTAATACCATCACAAGGGAAGAAGTACCCGGTTATGAGCATCATATAGTAGATGAAGCCTATTTGAAAAGGAAAATTTCCGATTTCAACCAGCATTTCTATATCTGTGGCCCCGATCTGATGGTCCAGCAACTCAAAGAGGTACTGGAAAAACTCTCCGGCAAGGCCGACCTGGTGACCGTAGAGATCTGATTTCCCGGTTCCGAGGGTTTCCCGAGGCCCGTTATAAGGCTATGTTGTGCCGGAAACGCTCTTTCACCGGAGAAAAGCTATGATACAGCTATCTTTTGCGGGCCCAGCCAACGCCCGGAACACTTTCACCGGAGGAAATGCTACAGTATCGCTGCCGGCCAAAGCGCCGGGGGTATTTTCACCGGTCTTTTCCTGCTTTTTACCGGTAAAACCGCATTTTTAGCCTAATGGCGCTTTTACAGCCGCTCCGGCCGTCCTACTTTTGTATTGTTAAAACATTCCAGCAATGAAAAAAGCAAGACAATGATTAAAGATGATTTTGTCGCCAGAAGAAGAAGAGGACGCGGTATCGGCGGTATTATTCTTATCCTCATAGGTACCGCACTGCTGCTGCAGCGGCTTGATCTGGACATCCCCAACTGGGTGTTCTCCTGGCAAATGATTCTGATCGTAATCGGCCTGGCACTGGGCTTTAAACATAATTTCAGAGGCGGCCCCTGGTTTGCGATGATCACCGTAGGCGGCATTTTCCTGGCAGGCGAAATCCTGCACTGGCCCTACAATACCGCCAAGTTCATCTGGCCGGTCGTATTGATCGCCATCGGTATTACCGCCCTGTTTAAAAGACAAAACGAAAGTTATTTCTCAGACGCAAGATATTTCGCGAAAGACCGTACCAGCAGCGATATTTCAGCCGACGACGATACCATCAACATCTCCTCCTGTTTCAGTGGCCTGGAAAAGGTGGTGACCTCCAAAAACTTCAAAGGCGGTTATGTCTCCAATGTATTTGGCGGTACAGACCTCAACCTGATGCAGGCAGACATCAACGGTACCGTAACGCTGGAAGTGACCGCGATCTTCGGTGGCTGTGAAATAGTAGTACCGGCCAACTGGACGGTGAAAGTAGACATCTCTACCATCATGGGCGGCGTGGAGGAAAAACGCCCCGCTGCACTGCTGGGAAGTATTGATAAAGACAAAGTATTGCTGCTGAAAGGCTCCTGTATTTTCGGTGGAGTGGAGATCAAAAGCTTCGCTTAAGGAACCCGCGGAAACCATATCAGCGCATTATCTTACCAACTTTTTAAATCTTATTGTATGTATTGGTTTGTTGCTAAAGTAGTTTATCAGATCATTTGCGGTAATGGCAGTCATACACCGCAATTCGATGAACAGTTGAGACTGATCAGCGCCATCTCCAAAAAAGAAGCCTGGCAGAAAGCAAGGGAAATCGGAATGCAGGAACAATACGCATTCAAGAACCAGCAACAGGAGCTGGTACAATGGAAATTCATCAATGTACCTGAAGTATATACCCTTGATCAACTGACAGACGGAATGGAACTGTATTCCCGTATAGAAGAACCGGGAGACCCTAACTCCTATATTGCCTGGCTGCAGATGAAATCTGCCCAGCTGCAGGGACAACAGTATATTGAAGTGAACGTTTAAAACGGACAATAAAAGCGCACATTTGGCAAAAGAATTATATAAAGGAAACTCCCGGTGGAGTTTCCTTACCTCTTTCCTGATCTGGCTGGTGCTGTATGCTGCCCTGCTGTATTACTGGTTTAATCTTACCGCATGGCAGGCCATCTCAGACAGCTCAGTGCATGTGATCCTGCTGGGGGGCGCCGGATTCCTGATCAGCCGCAACCTGTCATACTACCGCCCGGGAGCCGGGATCAACAAGTTCCTGTATGTAACCGTGGTCAGTTCCGTGATGGCCGCCCTCTGGGTATTCTTCACCCACTGGCTACTGGAAACCACCTTCGACAGCGACCCGGTATATCTGCATTGGCTGAACAGCGCCATCCCCATTCATTTTATCGTGGGATGCATGATCATCGCCGGCATTGGCTACCGCAGCCAGCTGTGGTACGACGAAGAAGAAGAACAGGGCGAAAGGGAAAGGAGAGAGGCCAACGAAGCCATTATCCGGGAGGCAGAGTTGTACAAACTGCGGCAACAGCTACAGCCGCACTTCCTGTTCAACAGCCTCAACTCTATCAACGCGCTCATTATGCTGCGTCCCGAGCAGGCCCGCGAAATGGTGCTCAAACTCTCAGACTTCCTCCGGGGCTCCCTGAAACGGGAAGACGATCACTGGATCTCCCTGAAAGAAGAACTCCAGTATCTCCAGTTGTACCTGGATATTGAAAAAGTGAGATTCGGTCATCGTTTAACCACCAGCGTTAGTTACGACGAAGCGGCCGAAGCCATGTATATGCCCCCCATGCTGTTGCAACCGGTAGTGGAAAACGCCATCAAATTCGGGCTGTATGATACGGTAGGAGATATCACCATTACCATCAGGGCTTTCGTGGAAGAAGGGATGCTGATGCTGGAAGTGAAAAACCCGTTTGACAACGAACTGCAGCAGCCCAACAAAGGCACCGGTTTCGGACTCACTTCCATCAGGCGCAGGCTGTATCTGTTGTTTGCAAGGCAGGACCTCATGGAAACGGGCGCACAGGAAAATATTTATACCACGCTGATTAAAGTACCACAAACACATGATAAAAGCAGTAATAATTGATGATGAACCTCTGGCACGTGAAGTGGTAAAGGAGTTCCTGTCAGGTTACCCGCAGGTGCAGCTGATGCAGGAATGCAACGATGGTTTTGAAGGACTGAAAGCCATTCAGCAACATCAGCCGGATATCATCTTCCTCGATATCCAGATGCCGAAGATCACCGGCTTTGAAATGCTGGAGCTGGTGGAAAATATGCCGGCCGTTATATTCACCACCGCTTTTGAAGAACATGCCCTCCGCGCTTTCGAAGTACACGCGGTGGATTACCTGCTGAAACCTTTCTCCCGCGATCGTTTTGACAAAGCCTTCCAGAAATGGATGGAACAACATAACAGCAATGCCGCCGCTACGGCTGCGTTACTGGAAACAGCCGCTGCTACGCCATTACAGAACAACCGGGTGGTGATCAAGATCAACGGCAAAATCAAAATTATCCCGGTACAGGATATCCATTACCTGGAAGCGGCAGATGATTACGTGAAGATTGTGACGCAGGAAGGCAGCTTCCTGAAGAACAAAACCATGTCGTTTTTTGAACAGACATTGGACCCGCAGCAGTTCACGCGCGTACACCGCTCGTTTATACTCAACGTTAACCAGGTGACCCGCATCGACCCTTATGAGAAGGAGAACCACCTGGCTATCCTGCGCAGCGGGGCCAGGGTGCTGGTGAGCAAAACCGGTTATCCCCGTCTGAAAGCAGCGCTGGGCTTATAAGGCAGCAAAACGCCGTTCCAGTTTTTCTTTCAGTAATATTTTCTGCGCCTGTGTGCCCCGGGCAATAAGCCGGCCGCCACAATGCGCTTCGTAACTACAGATGATTTCATTTCCCTGCAAAGTGGTGATGGTAGCGGTAAAATGTACCTCGCTGCCTTGCAGGGCCGGTGAAAGATGCTCTACGGTAAGCATCGTACCGATACCCTCCTCTTCGTCCGTTTTCATTTCCAGCACAAACAACCGGCAGCACCATTCGGCGTCGCGGCCCAGTGCAAAGGTGGCGTACACCGGATGCACCTGGCCACTGTCGAAAGACGCACAGTCCTCTGCCCGCACATGACGGGTAAAATGTTTCACATCGCCGGGCCGGAAGATGGATCGCATATTTCATTTTATTGGTCTGACCTAAGTTAAGGTATTAATCGTTCCGGAAACATGCTGACGCCTGTGTCTGTCAATGACGGAAAAATGTATTTAGTTGAATGTGCAACTAATTTTGTACCTTTGTCATATTAAAACAGTTGCATGGACCAGTCACCACGGATCAGCTTATTAATCTCCCAGGCGCTCGGACTCTACCGGCAGCGTATCAATGCATTGCTGGCGCAGCACCACATCGATCTCACGTCTGAAATGGTAACGGTCCTGCGAATACTGTGGCGCCAGGAAGGACGAAAACAACAGGAGATAGCCGACCTGTTGCATAAAGACAAAGCCAGCATCACCAAAGTTATCCACAATATGGAAAAACGTGGTCTGGTGTTACGAGTGGCGGATGAAAGCGATGCGCGCAACAAAAAAATTATGCTCACTACGGAAGGATTATCACTCCGGGAGAAGGTGCTGCCGGTACTGGACCCGTTCCTGGACGGGGTAACCGCAGGTTTCGATGAAAAAGAACTGGCGGCGGCCCGGGCAGTGCTGTCTGCTATCATCCACCAGCTGCAATAAAAAATTTATTCGAATAGTTGCATGTTCAACGATATATAAACGATATTCCATGGCTTATGCGTTATCACCATACCGGTTTTTCGTACCGCGGACAGTAAAAGGCCCTGCCATCATCGTACTGATCATCCTGCAGTCCTTTGTGCTGGGCATCACCAGCACCACGGCTTCGCGGCTGGCGGCATTTTATGGCATAGCACCGGAAACGGTCACCTGGTTTTCGCAGGCCGGCGCTATCGGTATGGTAGCCATCATACCGGTCTACTACCGCCTGCGGATGTATTTCCGGAAATCGGACCTGCTGCAGCTGGCGCTGGTATTGCAGGTAGTGTTATCGCTGTTATGTTTCACGGTCAACTATGCGCCGCTGTTGCTGATCGGCAATTTTTTTATCGGTATGCTGAAACTCGCCTGCCTGCTGGATTTTATCTCGCTGTTAACGAACGAATATCCCATCATGCGCCACCGGGCGCTGTTTTATGGTATCTATTATACCATTGCGCGTTTCGGGGGAGAACTGGCTAATATCCTGGTGAATCCTGTGCTGGAAGCGGATGACTGGCGGGATATCTACCTGATTTCCGCAGCAGCGGCAGGTGTCTGTATGCTGTTGTGTGTATGTTTGTTCCACCGCCAGCGGATGCAGCGGCGCGTGCCTTTGTACCAGGTGGACTGGCTCAGTATGTTGTTGTTTGTGGCCGCCGCTTTCCTTTTTGCCTATATGCTTACTTATGGAAAAACGCTCGATTGGTTTGAAGATGATACCATCGTGTATGCCCTGGCCGGCTGTGTGATCGGTACTTCGTTGTTTATATACCGGCAGTTCCAGGTGAAGCGGCCATTCTGGAACCTGCGGGTATTCCGGCTTTACCGGCAGGTGCCGCTGGGTATCGCTTTCATGGTGGTATTGTATGTGTTTTACAGTACCAATATGTTGTTTAACTATTATGCCGGTTATAATTTCCGGGGAGAAGAAAATTATCTTTCGCAGGTGGCTGTTATTACACTGTGCGCCTACCTGGTAAGCTTTCCGTTGACCGGCTGGCTGCTCTATAAAGGGGCGCAGCGCCGCGCGATGCTGAGTTTGGGTTTTCTCTTCTACGGCGGTTCGTTGTATCTTTTTTGTAACAATATACAAACAGCTGCCACCGTGGATGCGCTGGTTGTTCCGTTTTTGTTGCAGGGCATGGCTTACGGCCTGGTGCTTACAACGCTTTCCACGTTTACCGCTACCAATGTGCCCCGGCATATGAACGGGGACAGGGTGATGGGCAGCCTGTCTTTCCGTTACATCATCGGTTCCTTTGCAGGGTATTCGCTGTACAGCAACTGGCTGTTCAGGGGAACGGCTACTCATGCCGCCGCATTGTCTGAGCATCTTACAGCTGACAATCCGTTGTACGGTAGGGAGCTGGGCAATTTCAGGGCCTTGTACCAGTCCCACGGTATGGACCTGCAGCACGCCACGCTGGCGGCGCAGGCCATGATCCGGCAGAAGCTGCAGTTACAGGCTATGCTGGCGTCCCTGCGTGGCGTTGCAATGTATGTGGCTATCCTGGCGGTGATAGCAGCTGTACTGGTATTGCTGGTACGCCGGTTTGAAATGCACGAAATCGCTGCCCGGAACAAGTATAAAATCGTGTAATCGTTACCGTTATTGCACCACCAGTACGGGTATTTTTACAAAGTGGCGTACCTGGTTGGCGGTTTCCCCGTAAATCCAGTCCTTGATGCCTTTGTGGCCGTGCCCGCCGAGTACGAGGAAATCTGCTTTCTCATGGTTGACGATGCGGGCTATTTCTTTGGCGCGGTGGCGGAAGCCCAGCATACCCCTGGCTTTGATGCCGCGGCTGTTCAGCAGCGCGAGGTAGGTGTCCAGCTGTTCCTGGTCCTTGCGGGTTTCGAAGTCATCCGAATCTTTACCGAAGTATTTGGCTGAAGCGCTTTCCACGATGTGTATCAACAGGTATTCCGTATGCTCGTTGCCGTGAGCGATGGCGTTGGAGATGATCTGTTCGTCTTTTTTGCTGAATTCCAGGGCCATGGCAATACGTTTGTATTCCGGTGTTTCCAGTTCCCCGAGGGATACCTGCGGGGTATGAATGCCACCGGATGTTTCCTGGCGGTAGCGGCTTACCAGCGGGTATACCACCGTGATGATCAGCAGCACCACAAAGCCTAGGGAGGCCAGGATGATGATGCCGTCCACGAAGATGTTGCCGTTGCCGGAAATATAGCCCGTCGCTTCTGTGTACACCATGCGCATATTCAAATATACCAACAAAGCGGTGATGGCCCAGCTGAGCACTTTGGTAGTGGGTTTGATGACAAATTTGCCCATGGTATGTTTATCGCTCACGAAGTGGATCAGCGGAATGATGGCGAAGCCCAGCTGCATGCTCAGCAGCACCTGGCTAAAGACCAGCAGGGCGCCTACTTCGTTTTCACCGGCGATGAGGATCACGAGGAAGGCCGGCACGATGGCCAGCAGGCGGGTCAGCAGCCGCCGCAGCCATGGGTTGATACGCAGGTGCAGATAACCTTCCATGATGATCTGTCCTGCCAGGGTGCCGGTCACCGTGCTGCTCTGTCCGGCCGCTATCAGCGCCACCGCGAAGAGGATAGGGGCGAGCTTGCTGCTGAGCAGCTGCTCCAGCAGCTTATGCGCATCCTGTATTTCTGCCACGTCTGTGCGGCCTGTTTTAAAGAACACGGCAGCAGCCAGGATAAGGATAGCGGCATTGACGAGGAAGGCGAGGTTGAGCGCAATGGTGCTGTCTATAAAATTAAGTTTCAGCGCCTGTTTGATACCGGCGTCGTCCCGTTTGATTTTACGGGTCTGTACCAGCGCGGAATGGAGGTAGAGGTTGTGCGGCATCACTGTTGCGCCGATAATGCCGATAGCGATGTACAGTGCAGTATTATCGGGGATGGAAGGGATAAAACCCTGCGCCACTTCCCGCATATCGGGCTTGGCCATGACCAGCTGTACGAGAAAGGATATGCCTACGATGGCAACGAGCGCCACAATAAAAGCTTCCATTTTGCGGATACCGTACCGTTGCAGTATCAGCAGCAGGAAAGTGTCGAGCACGGTGAGGCTTACGCCCCATATGAGCGGCAGGCCTGTCAGCAGTTGCAGCCCGATGGCCATGCCCAGTACTTCGGCAAGGTCGGTGGCGGCGATGGCTACTTCCGCCAGCAGGTACAGGATAAAGTTAACGCTGCGCGGATAAGTCTCCCTGTTGGCCTGCGCCAGATCGCGGCCCCGCACAATGCCCAGCCGGGCGCTGAGGCTCTGCAGCAGCAGGGCCATCAGATTACTCATCAGCAGTACCCATATCAGCTTGTAGCCGTACTGGCTGCCGCCGGCAAGGTCGGTGGCCCAGTTGCCCGGGTCCATGTATCCTACGGAAACGAGGTAAGCCGGCCCGAAAAAGGCGAACAATTTCCTCCATTTCGATTTGTTGCTTGTATCAATACTTTGATGTACCTCACTCAGGGACGTTGCATGATTGTAGTCCATAATCTTAAACAGGTCTTACCATGATATTTTTAGCTACCTGCTCACTGATGGTGAGCGCAGGCTGGTGTTTCATTTTGATTT
The DNA here is from genome assembly GCF_900167135.1 of Chitinophaga eiseniae. Lineage (GTDB taxonomy): Bacteria > Bacteroidota > Bacteroidia > Chitinophagales > Chitinophagaceae > Chitinophaga > Chitinophaga eiseniae. Next base: position 68,845 of record NZ_FUWZ01000005.1, read on the forward strand.
CGATGGAATTGTCGTATTCGTAATGGGCGACGATCTCCAGCTGGGTACCGAGGCGGATACCTTTGGCGTTGAGAAAAGCCAGCAGGGCGACCGACTGGTCCGTGACGGCCGTTACCACCAGCCTTTTGGCGTTGGCCTGGTCCAGCGATGTTTGCGGACGTGGTTTGGCCATCCTGCCGTGGGCGTCGGGGATAGGGTCTCCATGCGGGTCTACGGTTGGATTGCCGAGGTATTCGCTCAGGCGGTCGGTCAGCTTCTCACTGCGCACATGCTCCAGTTCTTCAGCCAGCTCATGCACTTCCTCCCAGCTGAAAGCCAGCTTGTCTACCAGAAAACATTCCCATAACCGATGGCGGCGTACGATCTGCAACGCTGTTTTACGGCCTTCCGCAGTGAGGGTGATGCCTTTATATTTTTCATAATCTATCAGTTGTTTCTCTTTCAGTTTCTTGGCCATATCCGTTACAGAAGCCGGTTTGGTATCCAGTTCATACGCCAGTCCGTTGGTGGTAACGGCTGTATCCCCTTCCTGGAGCTTGTAAATGGCTTTCACGTAGTTCTCTTCCGCAATAGATAAGTTCATATCGTCTAAAATATTATTTAGACAAATCTAAATAATTTTGTTGAACTTTTCCCTATCCGGTATGTTTTTTGATTTTAGCTGCGCACATATAAAAATTATATCTAACTTTTCGCCCTGAATCAACTTTGCATGAAGCGTTACCTGTTATTATTATTGACAATTGGTGCACTGGCAGCCTGTAAATCCAACAAGAAACCTGGCAAAGGCGCTAATGAGCCAATGACATTTGAAGACTTCCAGGAACTGTTTACGCCCGGAACGTTGCCATATAAACTGAATGCAGATTCCCTGCAGCTGAAAATGGCCGACTCGCTTGCAGTGGGTGCTGCTGATGTGAGCCGCTTTTTGACCGACACCCTCACCCAGGGGGATTACAGTAAAACGGAGAAAGTAAAACTGTTCCCGCTGACCCGCATCCAGGGAAACGTGACCAACTACATGGTCATCAAAGCGGTAGGCCGCACACAAACAACCGGTTACCTTTGCATACTCGACAAAAAAGGAAAATACCTGAACCGTTTGCGTATAGCCAACACCGGTAGTGCCGACGGTGCCGTTGTTTTCACTTCCATCGACAGTAAAAATGTGATCAAAATCAGCTCGGAGAAAAAACTGAGCGGTAGCAACACCGCCCTGAGAGAAGATTTCTATGCCGTAGGGAAAGACGGTACGGCGCAGTTGATCATGACCAACTCCAATGGTCCCACTACGCCCGGACAAATTTTCAACCCAATCGATACACTGCCCCGCAAGCATAAATTCTCCGGAGATTACACTGCCGGCGACATGAACCTAATTTCCATCCGTGACGGTGAAGATGCTAAAACTTTTCAGTTTTTCATCACCTTCTCCAAGAATAACGGCAGCTGCAAAGGTGAACTGAGTGGCAGAGGACATTATATCGCAGGTAACAGAGGAGAGTATAAAGACAAGGAATCTTCCTGTGGCATCGCCTTCCAGTTCTCCGCCGGCAGAGTCACTATCCGGGAGGTCGGCGGTTGTGGCGCTTACCGTGGTATTAAATGTTTTTTCGAAGGGAATTTTGTGAAAAAAGCGGAGAAGGGTCCTCGCAAAGGCGCTAAGCAGCAAAGCACGCAAAGATAATAACAAGCCGGCAAAGAAAGCAAAGGAGCGGAGATCAATTCGATTTGATCTCCGCTCCTTTGCTTTCCTGGTTTTCTTAATTTATTTCTTTGCTGCTTAGCGTCTTTGCGTGAACCCCCGCGTGCTTGCGCACCGGGATTGTCTTTACGCAGGGTGGCGTATTCTTCTTTACCCAAAGCGGCGAACTGGTATTGTCCGTTGATGTGCAGCGAAGGTAAGTATTAAAACAAAAAAGCCACTCAGTAGAACTACTGAATGGCTTTGTGTGGGAGCTACTGGATTCGAACCAGTGACCCTCTGCTTGTAAGGCAGATGCTCTGAACCAGCTGAGCTAAGCTCCC
>NZ_FUWZ01000005.1:71002-686515 GCF_900167135.1 Chitinophaga eiseniae
GTGGGAGCTACTGGATTCGAACCAGTGACCCTCTGCTTGTAAGGCAGATGCTCTGAACCAGCTGAGCTAAGCTCCCTTCTTTCTTGTTTACCGTCGAGCCTTTCGTTCGATGGGATTGCAAAGGTATAAACTATTTTTATTCTACCAAATATTTTTTCGGTTATTAGGGAGGTGTTTGCTTCAAATCCTTTATTATAAAGGGTTTGAAGCGGTTGAAAAATATTTATCGTTCCTGATATGAATGATGAATTGTATACATAATGTACGATTATGACCCTTTGTTTTTAGGGCCTTTGAAGATGCGTTTGAAGGCTTTTCCGAGTTTGTTCAGATTGGCCAGTTGTTCCTGTATTGGGGCCAGGGTAAGGTCGTCCGGCTGTAGTCCTGCTTCGAGGTAATCAATTTCTGTTTGTTCCGGATATAGCAGGATAACATTATTGTCTTTAAAATGACGGCTTACTTTCGCCGGAATATTTTCCAGGTATGCATGATAGGAGAGGGTGCCTTTGCGGGCGGTCACCACTACTACCAGGTCGTCGCGGGTCACTTCACGGGAGAGGATGAGGAAGTCTTCGATGGTGTCGAAGGGTTTGAAGGTGACCTCGACGCTTAGTTTGGACTGGGTGATGAAAGTTTCTGTGAGTGACTTTGTCCGGGGGGTGGAAAACACCAGTAGTTTGGCGCCGGCCTGTTTGGCCAGCAGGAACATTTTCTGCAGATAGTGCAGGAAGCCCAGTTCATATTCTGTATTGGGCGGCAGTACGAGCACCATTTTTTTGGTGGTGCTCAGCGGGTGCAGGAAGTTGCACACGTATACGGTTTCCCATACGCTCTGTAATACGTTGTCCATGGTGGTACCGAAGATATTTCCGAAGAGGCGGTCGGTGGTGCTGGTTTTGTCTGTCCAGCCCAGGATCACGTCGCTGATCATCAGTTCTTTGGCGGCGCGGGCGATGCCATCCGATACGTTGAGGTCGATGCGGGTGACTACCTGCACGTTGCTTTCTGTGGCGGCGGCATGGATCACGGCTTTCTCCATCATTTTGTTGGTGAGATGGATTTTGTCCCGCGCTTCTTCGTCGTCCTGCACCACGGCCAGCGGATAGATGGGCGTAGCTACTTTGGCGTCTTTGATCATGACGGCAAAGTCCAGCAGCGCTTCAATTCTTTCCGGGTTGGAAACGGGTACCAGTATACGTTCCGGCTGGTCGGGCAGTTCAGGTTTCTGTTCCGCTTCCTGGAGGGCCAGTCGGCGGCCGGCGTTTTCGGTCACGAAAGAGCTTACCAGGCAGGTGATGAGGATAAGCACCACGGTGCCGTTGAGCACATTTTCATCTACGATGCCCATATTAAAACCGATGAGGATTACGGCGATGGTGGCTGCGGCGTGGGCGCTGCTGAGGCCGAAGATCACGTTTCGTTGGGTGGGGCTGTATTTAAAGATCAGCTGTGTAAAGAAAGCGGCGAACCATTTGCTGCTGAGCGCCATGATAGTGAGGGCGCCGGCGATGATGAGCGCTTCAGGGCCTTTCAGCAATACGCGGAGATCTACCAGCATACCTACACTGATGAGGAAGAACGGAATAAAAAGGGCGTTGCCTACAAATTCGATACGGTTCATCAGCGGTGAGGTATGCGGGATAAGCTGATTGAGGGCCAGTCCGGCAAGGAATGCGCCGATAATGCCTTCTACGCCTGCCAGTTCCGCAAGGAAGGCGGCGGCAAACACGAGGGCCAGTACAAAGATGAAATGGGAGGTCTTATCGTCCTTGATCTTCTTAAAAAACCACCGGCCAAGCATGGGCATCACCCAGAGGATGATCAGCGCGAATATCGACAGGGAAATACCCAGCTTTACCCAGAAATATGTGTTGAGGTTACCTGCCTGCGCCCCGGTGATGATGGCCAGGATCAGCAGTACGGCGGTATCGGTAATGATGGTACCGCCTACGGCTACGGTCACGGCTTCGTTTTTGGTGATACCGAGCCTGCTGGCCAGCGGGTAGGCTACCAGCGTATGGGTGGCAAACATGCTGGATACCAGCAGCGTGGCCTTGAAGTTAAAGTGCAGTATGTACGTGCACACCACAAAACCCAGCAACAGCGGGATGAAGAAGGTCAGGCCCCCAAAAACCATACTGCGGTAACGGTTCTTGCGGAATTCCGTCATATCCAGCTCCAGGCCGGCGAGAAACATGATATACAGTAAGCCCGCCTTGCCAAAAAGATCGATACTGCCCTTTTCAATCACACCAAACCCATGCTCGCCGATAGCCATACCGGCGAGTATCAGCCCGATAATACTGGGAATGCGGAATTTGCGGAGAATAATCGGGGCGAGCAGAATAATGAACAGTACCAATGAAAAAATAGGTACCGGATCTTTCAGCGGCAGATGGGTATCCATCAATAAAACCAAGCTATGGGCCATATAACACATTGTTATTTTGTTTATTATCTGGTTACCATTCCGGCGCCAAACAGCGGGGTGAAACAGCAAACATGAAAATAAACAAATCTTAAATAATCAATTCTCTGGGTCAAATATGAATAAATTAACGAATAATCCATGTAATTTTGCGTAAAGCTTTATTTAAAAATGAGCGAAAGAACTAATACACAGGTATTTACGGAAGAACTGGAGGACGTACTCGTGGCAGAAGACGAGCAGTTCCCCTTCAGTCTGGTCGTGTGGAATGATGATGTTAATACCTTCGATTGGGTGATCGCTTCCCTGATTGAGGTATGTGGCCATACCCACCAACAGGCGGAGCAATGCGCCCTTATTATCCATCATAATGGTAAATATGCTGTGAAGGAAGGGGAATACACCAAGCTGCGCCCGATGTGGGAAGCGCTGGTGGAAAGAGGTATCAGCGCCACTATCGAAGAGATGGCGGACCGCTAACCGATTTTGTTTTCCATGCCCGTTTTCCGTCTCAATAAAAAACAACTGCTTTTCCCTCCGGTACATCTCGCTGAGCCGGATGGCCTGCTGGCCGTGGGCGGAGATCTTTCTATGGAAAGACTGCTGCTGGCATACCGCTCCGGCATTTTCCCCTGGTTTGACGAACGTCCTATTCTCTGGTGGAGTCCCGATCCCCGTTTCGTATTGTTTCCGGCCGACCTGAAAGTCTCTTCCAGTATGAAACAGGTGCTGCGCCGCAACCAGTTCCGTATTACCTACAATGCCGCTTTCCCCGCTGTCATCGAGCGGTGCAGCCGTATTCCCCGCCGCGGGCAGGACGGCACCTGGATCACCGAGGAGATGCAGGAAGCTTATATCCGCCTGCATCAGGCAGGCTATGCCATGTCTGTGGAAAGCTGGATGGATGACGAGCTGGTGGGCGGTCTGTATGGTATCAGAATAGGGGCTTGCTTCTTCGGGGAGTCCATGTTTGCGGATGTGAGCAACGCTTCCAAAGCGGCTTTTATCACGTTTGTGCGGGCGTACGCAGATGAACTGAAGTTGATCGACTGCCAGGTGGAAACGGAACATCTCGCCTCGCTGGGCGCAGGTTTCATCCCGCGCCACACTTTCCTGGAACTGATAGAAATGCCCTGATTTTTGTAGCTTTGTGGTGGCTTACCGACCCCATTTCTCCACCTAAACTTACTACAATGAAAAAAGTGCTTTTATCTTTGGCCGTAGTACTGTTTTCGGGCTTTATCCTCCCTCCGCCGCATCCCGTAAAACATGAAGACAAAACCCTGTTGATCCAGCAACTCAAAGACTCCAAAGACCAGCTGCTGAAAGACGTTGCAGGGCTCACAGACGCCCAGCTGGAATTCAAACCGGCGCCCGACCGATGGTCTATCATCGATTGCGTGGAACATCTTACCATCATCGAACAACTAATGATGGACGCAGAAAAAAAACTGGTGACGCAGCCTGCCAATCCACAGCGTAAGAAAGACCTGAAATTTACGGATGAGAAATTACTGCAGATGATCGAAGACCGCAGCCAGAAACAACAAACACCACCCTTTGGTATGCCCAAACATAATTATGCCGCGCCGGCAGACGCTATCAACGCTTTTGTGGCGCAGCGTAACCAGCTGATTGATTATGTTACCAACACCAACGATCAGTTGCGGGAGCACATCACAGACGATCCCAACCTGGGCACAGTGGACGCTTACCAGCTGTTGTTGTTTAATGCGGCCCATACCAGGCGGCATATCAGGCAGATCGATGAAGTGAAGGCTGATCCGGGCTTTCCCAAATAATAGCGCCGCTCAGGCGATGTAAATATCATAGCGCCCTCTCCGTATCTTTTTTCAGCAGCATGATATGGGGAACCTGCTGCAAAGCACACGCAGCAAGATACAGAGAGGGCATGAAATTCTTTATTGGAGCTGGCCTTGTGGCCGGGGTGATGACAACGCCTGCTTTATCTCAGTTCCCATTCCACCAGCTGGTTTACCCATTCTTCGCGGAAGTGGGTCGTTACACGGATGTAGTTATCCGTATAACCTTCCATCATGCCGTCTTTACTGTGGCTTTCAAACAGCACCTTACGGGTTTCGTTGAGATGTTGTTCCTGGAAGAACTGTTGTTTTTTGTGGCTGAGGTTACGCAGTTGTTTATTGCGTTCGTGGCGTATATTGACCGGCACTACGGGTTTGATGTCGAGTGCGGGCGTGTTGGCACGTTCGGAGTAAGTGAATACGTGCAGGTAAGACACGTCGAGATCGTGGAGGAAGTCGTAGGTGTCCTGGAAATGGGCGTCGCTTTCGGAGGGGAAACCTACGATAACGTCTACACCGATAGCGCAATGTGGCATGAACTGTTTGATCAGCGCTACTTTTTCCGCATACAACTCGCGGCGGTAGCGGCGGCGCATGAGGCCCAGTATCTCATTGTTGCCGCTCTGCAGCGGTATATGGAAATGAGGCATGAACCGGCGGCTGTTGGCCACAAATTCAATGATCTCGTTGGTAAGCAGGTTGGGCTCGATGGAGGAGATGCGGTAACGTTCGATACCTTCCACTTTGTCCAGTTCCTGTATCAGTTCATAAAAAGTTTCTTCTCTTTTTTTGCCGCCGGTGAAGCCTTTGCCGAAGTCGCCGAGGTTTACGCCGGTGAGCACTATTTCCTTTACACCGCTGGCGGCCAGCTGCGTGGCGTTGTCTACCACGCTGGCAACACTGTCGCTGCGGCTTTTACCTCTGGCCATGGGGATGGTGCAGAAAGTGCAGCTGTAATCGCAGCCGTCCTGTACTTTCAGGAAGGTGCGGGTACGGTCGTTGACGGAATAGGAAGCATGGAAGGTATTAACATCCTCGATGTCGCAGGAGCAGATCTTGGCGCTGTTACCTTTGGTAAGAGATTTCAGGTGTTCGGTGATATTGAATTTTTCCGCGGCGCCCAGTACCAGGTCCACCCCTTCGATAGAAGCGATTTCCTCCGGTTTGAGCTGTGCGTAACAGCCGGTGATGACCACCATGCTTTCCGGCGCGCGGCGCTGAATACGGCGCACCAGCTGCCGGCATTCCTTATCAGCATTGTCGGTCACAGAGCAGGTGTTGATCACATACACATCTGCCGTATTCTCAAAATCCGTCTTGACAAACCCATCCTGTTCCAGCAACCTGCTCAAAGTAGAGGTTTCTGAAAAATTCAGCTTACAGCCGAGTGTATGAAATGCTACTGTTTTAACCTGTTCCATAAAGGATGGCAAAGGTAGGAACTTTTTATGTCATAGTTAGGTAAGTAATTTTAAGTAATTTAGGGCCGCTTTTCTTAAAAGGTGAGTCCCGTTTATTGAATATGAGATCATTGCAAAAGTACCTGCCCGTTATATTACTGGGAATATTATTGTTTGCCGGATGGCATCAGGAATGGTGGAAAGGAAGTGATAAAAAGGCTTCCGCGCCCATTACAGATAAGCCTGTGGTAACACCTTCCGGCAGGATGTCTGCCAATGTATCGGAAGGACTGCTGAACCGCCAGGCCCGTCTGGAATACACAAAACACGCCATTTGTCGGATGGATTGCCGTCATGTGACCCGGGAGGAAGTGCAGGAAATCCTGTCTACCGGCAGGATCAACCCGGAGAAATCCAATCCTAACGACCAGCCGTGCCCCACCTATGCCCTGGAAGGTTATTCCCACGAAGGCCAGCACCTGCGTATTGTATTTGCTCCCTGCGATCCTCAGCACGCTAAGGTGATCACCTGTATTGACCTGGAAAAAGACTGGAGCTGCAGTTGCGATTAGCCACGCAAAGGAACATAAGGCCTGTGTTTTCTTTTTAAGCACGCAAAGGGGCGGAGACCCGAGCGGATTATTTTGTTATCTACGTTATTTGATTGAAGAACAAATAAGTAAGTAATTAAATATAAGGTGGTCCTTTGCGAGCTTAAAAAGAAAACACAGGTCTTATGTTCCTTTGCGAGCTTAACAGCAAATGAAGGCCTTATGTCTCCTTTGCGAGACAATGCGGGAAAAAAGTCGTAGTTTTCCGCCATCATTCACATTTCTACAAGGCGTTTATGAATTTTCTATTGAAACCGTTGCGTGTAATTTATGTTGTGTACGCCGCTATCGTTTTCTTGTCCATCATGTTTCTGATCCTGCCGCCAATTTTTCTGGCGTCTTTGCTGGGGAAGGAGAAAGGTGGCAATATCATCTTTTATTTTCTCCGCTTCTGGGCCCATGTGTGGTTTCCGGCGGTGGGAATGCGGGTAACCCGTAAATATGACGGTGGAAAAGAAAAGGATAAAGAGCCCTGTATCTATGTGGTGAACCACCGTTCTTACCTGGACGCGGCCATCGCCGTAAAAGTGATGCGGCTTCCTTTCCGGCCGCTGGGGAAAGTGGAAATGGCTAAAATACCGGCTTTCGGGTTTATTTATAAAAATTCCGTGGTGTCGGTGGACCGTTCCAACGCAGCAGCCCGTGCCCGCAGCGTACGTGAGATGATGAGCGCCCTCAAAGCCGGCATCTCTATCCTCGTGTTCCCGGAAGGCACCACCAACGAATCCAATGAGCCCTTGCGCCCGTTCCACAACGGCGCCTTCAGAATGGCCATTGAAATGCAGATACCTATCAAACCTGTTTTATACGTAGATGCCGGAGACCGGCTGCCGCATTCCGGCCCAATGCATCTCAACCCCGGCAAATGCCGTGTGGTATTTCTGCCAGCCATCCCGGTGGCAGGGCTCACCCTCGATGATATCAACACCCTGAAACAACAGACCTACGATATCATGGACAGAGAGCTCCGGAAATACCGCCATTACCCAACATTGCAACCCGTAGGATGAAGTACGCTGATGTAATACTGCCGCTGGCCCTTCCTAAAAATTACACTTATGCAGTCCCTGAAAGCATGGAAAATGCTTTACAGGCGGGAAGCCGTGTGGCAGTACAGCTGGGAAAACAGAAAAAATATGCGGGCATCGTAAAAGCGGTGCACGAACAGGCGCCTGCCTATAAAACCAAGCCATTGCTGGATATGCTGGACAAAGATCCTGTCGTATATCCCACACAGTTAGCCTTCTGGTCATGGATAGCCAGTTACTATATGTGCAGCGAAGGGGAAGTGCTCAATGCAGCCCTCCCTGCCCACCTGAAGCTGTCCAGCGAAACACTGTTATTATATAATGACGCCTACGGCGATGATTTTACCGCGCTCGATGACGACGAATACCTCATCGCAGAGGCGCTGCATATCCGCAAAGAGCTGCGCATAGAAGAAGTGCAGCTCATCCTTGATAAATCGGAAGTGTATTCCGTGATCAAAAAACTGATCGAGGAAAAAGTCTGCCTCATCTACGAAGAGCTGAAAGAAGTATACCGTGAAAAAAAAGAGAACTTCGTGCAGCTGCATGCAGACTATCATAACGAGGAACAGCTGGCGGCGCTCTTCAATGATATGGGCCGTGCCCCGAAACAAATGGAACTGTTACTGGCCTACCTGCACCTGCAGAAAACGGAAGGCGACGTGAGACAGAACGATCTGCTGAAGAAGTCCGGCGCCACTACGGCTCAACTGAAAGGGCTGGTAGACAAAAATATTCTCTGGATAGAGAAAAGAACGGTTGACAGGATCCGTACCGGTAAAGTGGACGCGCAGATCGATTTCAGCCTGAGCCCTGCCCAGGAAGTAGCTTTGCAGGCTGTTCGCCGGCATTTTGAAGAAAAACAGGTCACCCTGTTGCACGGCGTTACCTCCAGCGGCAAAACACAGATATATGTGAAAATGATGGAAGAATGCCTGGCTTCCGGCCGGCAGGTGCTGTATCTGTTGCCCGAAATAGCGCTCACCGCGCAGATCATCACCCGGCTGCAGAAACATTTCGGCAGCAGCATCGCCATCTACCACTCCCGCTTCAGCAACAACGAACGGGTGGAGATATGGAACAAAGTAAAGAACGGAGAAGTACAGATCGTGCTGGGCGCCCGCTCCAGCCTGTTGCTGCCTTTTCGCGACCTAGGGCTGATCATCCTCGACGAAGAACACGACGCTTCCTATAAACAACAGGACCCCGCCCCCCGTTATCACGCGCGTGATGCGGCCATCTACTACGCCAGCCTCTTTAAAGCCAAAGTGCTGCTGGGTTCCGCCACACCGGCACTGGAATCCTATTTCAACGCGCAACAGGGCAAATACGGTCTGGTGGAGCTGAATGAACGCTTCGGCGGCATACAGATGCCTGCCATTGAAGTGGTGGACATCAAACAGGAAATGGCCGAAAAAACCATGGACGGCAATTTCACGCAGGCGTTAAAAACAGCGATCACCCAGAGCCTCACAGAGAAAAAACAGGTGATCCTGTTCCAGAACCGCCGCGGCTATGCGCCCTTCCTGCTGTGCACCACCTGCGGCTGGATACCGCATTGTAAACAATGCGATGTATCGCTGACGTATCACCGTAACCAGGACAAGCTGCATTGTCACTATTGTGGCACCCGTTATCCGTATGTGTATACCTGCGAAGCCTGTGGATCACAATCGCTCATCCCTAAAAGTTTTGGTACTGAAAAAATAGAAGACGATCTGCAGCAGCTGTTCCCCGAAGCGCGTATCGCCCGTATGGACGTTGATTCTATCCGCAACAAGGACAGCCACAATAAAATGATCCGGCTCCTGGAAGAGCAGGAAATCGATATCCTGGTAGGCACCCAGATGGTGGTGAAAGGGCTGGATTTCGACAATGTGAACCTGGTGGGCATCCTCAGTGCCGACAGTTTATTGAGTTATCCCGATTTCCGTGTGAATGAAAGGGCTTTCCAGCTGATGGAGCAGGTGAGCGGCCGCGCCGGCCGTAAACACGGCATGGGCAAGGTACTGATACAGGCCAGCAACACACGGCACCACATTCTTCACTTTGTAAAAGAACACGACTACAAAAGCATGTACGAAGCGGAGATAGCTGAGCGGCAACAGTTTGGTTATCCGCCCTTTTTCCGGGTGCTGAAACTTACGTTGCGCCATAAGAACCAGCAGGTGGTGGAACAGGCGGCGCAGATACTGGCAGGGTGGCTGCAACCGCATATAGGGGCGCAACTGGTGGGACCTGCCGCGCCGCTGGTGGCCCGGGTCCGGAACAATTACCTGCAGGAGATGCTGATTAAACTGCCGCGCGACGGTAAGGTGATCGCTCATGTGAAAAATGTGCTGCGCGAATTTTTCGTACACCTGCTGGCAGAGAAACGTTTCCGTTCGGTGGTCATTGTGCCGGACGTGGACTGTGTATAATTATTGTTTCTTCACCAGCGTCAGCTGTTGTTGCTGTAGTTTTTTGAGGCGGTCGAGAATATTTCCCAGCGTCTTTTTGTCTTCCCCTTTCAACTCGCTCTGGCTGTACCATTCAATAATAAAAATGTGCAACCGGCTGTTTTCTTCTTCACATCTCATTTTGAGTCCCAGTATATTGTTATGGGAGATGTCTGCCGTAAAAAGGGACTTGTCTGCCAGGGTGTACCCTGCCGGTAAGTCAATGTGCACCCGCTTTTCCTGGTAATAGGGAAAAGCCAGTTGTGCTGCGCGGTCGCCTTCCGGTAGCGTGTACTGGTAGTTCTGCAGTCCGGCCAGCAGCTGTCCGATGCCGAGCATGTAGCGGTCGCCGTCCCGGACAATGAGACCGGGCGTTTCCAGCGAGCTGGTGATAACCACGGGTTTGTCGAGCGGCGCGTTGGTGAATTTTTCATTCTGCGCTTCTACAGACACGACGGTGCGGGCGCCGGGCATGAAAGGCAGCAGCGCGTTGAAGATATTGTTGCGTAGTTCAGTAGTGTTGGCCTGTATGAAAGCGTTTTTAACGTTGCTGCCGCCGTAGCCGCCGAACGACTGGCTGATTTTCCATACGGGATGGGTGAAGGAGCCGAGACTGGCTTCCAGGGTGCTGTTGCTGAAAGTGTAGGCCGGTTGTGGCGTTACAATAAAGTCGGTGAGTACTTTATTTTCTGCGCCTACCAGCGTATCGCGGCAACGGAGCGCCAGGGTATTGCCCCACAGCGGCGGATAGCAAGGATAGCGTGTATTCATTTCCGTAGGCGCCAGCGCCTGCTGCTGCGCAGGGAAATACAGCAGGATGTTATTGGCTGCGGCACGGTTGACCAGGTCTTTCTGTAAGGGGATGGTATCCCGCGAAGCGGTCACCAGCAGCTGTACAGGTATGTTGAGCGTGTAATATGCCGCCATCATCAGTTTGATCATTCCGTTCCGGTCTGTTTGTTTATTGCGGATGATGGTGCCCAGGTCGGGCGCCTCGAAGAAATCGCCCGATGGCCGGAGGCTGTAGTTCGATTTAATATGTTGTTCTACCAGGTAAATCAGCTGGGGAACGGGCAGCCGGTACTTCAGGAAGGGCCAGCGGTCCAGCTCTTTTACGAGTTGTTTCTGTTCGTTTTTATCTACCGAAACGTAGGGGATATAAATGTCCTGTCCGAATTGCTGCCAGGAGAGGCGGGTGGTATCCCTGCCTTCCACGGCGGTGCTCAGCGCAAAATCGATGCGTTGCAGCTGTGGCAGGAAATAATAGAAGTCGTTGTTTTTCAGTGCCGGCACATTCTGTACCGTTACCCGGTGGTAGTGGTTATTACCCGCGATGCTGTCGGTAATGCCGGAAATGCCGTTGGCCGCGTGAAAATTGAATTGCAGGTTACGGGGCGCTACCAGCATAAACTGGATCTGGCCGCTGGCGATGCCGGATTGGAGATAATCGGCGCCGGCATAATCGAACATCACTTTCAGGCTGAGCTCATATTCCAGTTCCCCGCCGGACTGCACCTGGATATTATTGACTACCACGGCAGTACGGCCGTCATTGAGTTTGAGGGACCTTGTCTGATCGGTGAGATTGATCGTTTTGCCGTCGGGCAGGAGCGACCGGATGCGGAAGCCCCGCAGCAGTTCTCCGTTTTCCAGCGTCAGCGCCAGCTGGGTGAGGCTGTCGGCCGCAGCGGCGGAGTTGATGTGTATTCTTTTATAAACCGTTTTATAATGGGTAACCACCTCTGCTTTATCGCGATTGGTGATATTGAAGTCACGCACTATCTTATAGCTGGCGATATAATAAGGCGCCTCCGCTGCCGCACCGCTGAGGACCGGTGTTTCGGGCCGGGCGTTTTCTTTCCAGGTATCAGGATAGTAGTTGTTGATCTGGGCAGATGTGAGAACTGGAAAGCCGGCAATATATATAACGGAGAGAAAGAATATAAGTCGTTTCATGATAGCGAAGGTATCTAAATTCCTAAATTTTGTATGGCATCTGATTCAAAGATGTGTATGCCGGGGTCGAACTGTTTGGCGACCCTCACCATGGCATGGGCTACGGTAGCGGCTTTGATACCCCTGTATTTTTTCCAGCGGCCCTGCAGCAGGAAGTAGAACAACTGGATAAGATACTTACCCAGCCATTCTCCGAAGCGGAACTCGTTGCGCTGACCGATGAGAAAGGAGGGGCGGAAAATATAGGTGCCGATGAATTCCATGGCCAGGATGGCTTCTTCCGTTTGTCCTTTGGTGCGCAGGTAAAAATTGGAAGATTTGGGATTGGCGCCGATGGAAGAGATCATGAGGAACTGCGGGATGTCTTTGCGGCGGGCGATAGCGGCGCATCTGGTGGTGATGCCGTAGTCTACCGCCCGGAAATTTTCCTGGGTGCCGGCTTTTTTGATGGTGGTGCCGATACAGGAAAAAAATACATCTCCTTCTATAGCGGCTGACAGGCTTTGCTCGTCATCGAAGTCAACGATAACGCTTTCCAGCCCCGCGTGCTGATGGGCCCAGGGCTGCCGTACCAGCACCTTTACCTTGCTGAAATAGTTGTCCTGCAACAGCGCGGCTACGAGGTGAGTACCGGTAAGACCTGTTGCACCGATGACGATAGCAGTTTTCATACAATTTCAGATATATTTGCTCTGTATAAAGTTAAGCTATTATGGTATCAGAAAACGTGTTACTGCAACCCTATAATACATTTGGCATCGCGGCAACGAGCCGTTACTTCGCTTCGTTTGACAGCGAGGCGGCACTGCTGGCATTGCTGGACGAGCCACGGGCAAAGGGGCTGCCCCGGATGATCCTCGGTGGTGGCAGTAACATCCTGTTTACACAGGATTTCGACGGGCTTATGCTCAAAAATGAAATCAAGGGGATGAAGGTGGTGAGCGAAGATAACGACCACGTATATGTGAAAGCCGGCGCGGGCGAAAACTGGCATGGCTTTGTGCGGTACTGCCTTGCTGCTGATATGGCCGGGGTGGAGAACCTGTCGCTGATACCGGGTAATGTGGGCGCCAGTCCCATGCAGAATATCGGCGCTTATGGCGTGGAAATAAAAGATACGTTTCATTCGCTGGAAGCGCTGCACCTGGAAGACCGCAGGGTGATCACGTTTTCGAACAATGACTGTGCATTCGGGTATAGGGAAAGCGTCTTCAAAAAACAATACCGTAACCAGTTCGTTATCCTGAGCGTTACTTACCGGCTCAACAAGGTGCCGCGTTTTAATACCAGCTACGGCGCTATCAACGAAGAGCTGGAACGCATGGGCGTAAAAGAGCTGTCAATACAGGCTATCAGCCAGGCGGTGATCAATATCCGTACGTCTAAACTGCCGGACCCGGCCAAGATCGGGAATGCGGGTAGTTTCTTCAAAAATCCGTCGGTAGATGCGGTGCAATATGAACGGCTGAAAGCCGCTTTCCCGCAGGTGGTGGCTTATCCGCTGGCGGACGGATATTTTAAGCTGGCAGCAGGCTGGTTGATTGAACAATGTGGCTGGAAAGGCTACCGTGAAGGCGATGCCGGCGTACATGCCAAACAGGCGCTGGTGCTGGTGAACTACGGCCATGCCAAAGGCAGCGAGATCTATGCGCTGTCCCGGCAGGTGGTGGACAGTGTGAAAGAGAAATTCGGGGTGGAGCTGGAGCGCGAGGTAAATATCCTGTGATCTGTTTAAAAATCGTGATAAAGAAGGGTGATGGATGATTCCATCACCCTTCTTTTTTTATCGCTGGATGGATTGAATAATTTTGTCCGCGTGCTCGCGGGAGTTCTCAATAAACCACACGTGCGTGTCCATGCCGCCGCAGACTACGCCGGCGAGATAGATATGCGGCATATTGGTTTCCATGGTCAGGGGATTGTATACCGGCAGTTTTTTGGCGTCGCCGGAGAGCTGGACGCCTGCCTTCTGCAACAGCCCAAAGTCGGGCTGGTAGCCGGTCATAGCGATCACAAAATCGTTAGCGAAAGTGATCTCTCCTTCCGGTGTGGTGATAGTTATTGTTTGTTCGTCGATGCTTTTGACGGAAGAGTGGAAATATGCTTTGATGGAGCCTTCCCTGATCCTGTTTTCGATATCCGGTTTTACCCAGTATTTCACCCGTTTACCGATTTCTCCTTCGCGGATGATCATGGTCACCTGGGCGCCTTTGCGATAGGTTTCCAGCGCAGCGTCCACGGCTGAGTTGTGGGCGCCTACCACCACCACTTTGCGGGTAGCATAGTAGTGCGGGTCTTTATAGTAGTGGGTGACTTTCGGCAGATTTTCTCCCGGTACTTCCAGCATGTTGGGGATATCATAAAAACCGGTGGCGATAATGACGTGCCGGGCATGATACGCCGTTTTGGTGGTCGTGATGAAGTACTCGCTGCCATTGGGCTGTAGTTCCCTTACTTCTTCGAATAAGTTAATGTTGAGCGCTTCCGAAGTGGCTACGCGGCGGTAGTATTCCAGTGCTTCCGGCCGGGAGGGCTTGGGATTGATGGATACAAAAGGGATACCACCTATTTCCAGTCTTTCAGACGTAGAGAAAAACGTCATGTACAGCGGGTAGTTATA
The DNA here is from genome assembly GCF_900167135.1 of Chitinophaga eiseniae. Taxonomy (GTDB): domain Bacteria; phylum Bacteroidota; class Bacteroidia; order Chitinophagales; family Chitinophagaceae; genus Chitinophaga; species Chitinophaga eiseniae. The sequence continues at coordinate 85,307 of NZ_FUWZ01000005.1, forward strand.
GAGGGAGTTGACGAGGCAACCTTTTTCTATGATGACATAGCTGAGCCCTGCTCTTTTTGCGGCCAGGCCGCAGGCTATTCCGATGGGTCCTCCTCCTATTATCAGTACGTCGTAAGCAGCGATCATAATGTCTTTGTTTTATAGTCCGGCCAGGTAGTCCAGCAGCCGGAACATGGTTTGATTGTTTTCGTTGGCCAGGTGCAGGTATTGCGCTATTTTCTCCGGGCTTTGCACGAAGGGAGCGCTGTGTTCGAAAGCACTGCTGCAGCAGCGTAATATCTCCAGTATGGCGGCGCTGTTCATCTCCATATGAAACTGTAATCCGATGATACGGTCGCCGTAGATAAATGCCTGGTTGCTGCAGGCGGCGGAAGCTGCGAAGCGGGTGGCGCCGGGCGGCACGTCGAAGGTGTCGCCATGGAAATGGAAGGTGTTGAGGCGGTGCGGCAGCACGTTTTCGAGGGGTGCGGCCTGTCCCTGAAACGTGATGTCGATGGGGAACCAGCCTATTTCCGGTTGTGTATGCGGATATACGTTGGCGCCGAGGGCATAGGCCAGCAGCTGTGAGCCGAGGCATATGCCCAGTATTTTCTGTCCGCGGCTGATGGCTTCCCTGATAAGGTTTATTTCGGTCAGCATCCATGGATGGATATCCTGTTCATATACGCCCATGGTGCCGCCCATGATGATGAGCAGTTCCGCATCTTTCAGGCCGGTGGTGTCGGGAGCGTCATCATACCAGCGGGTATGGCTGGTGGTATGTTCTCCCTGTGCGATCCAGTCGGCAATGCTGGCAAGGCCTTCAAAAGGCACGTGTTGAAAATAGTGGATATGCATGGTCTGTCCTGGTAAATGGTTATCCGAAGATACGTTGCAATCCTGAAGATTGATAACCCGAATTTACCGGCAGGGGCATGGTTATTTCAGTTCGCTTTTCACCACGCGGAAGTATTCGTAGCCTTTCATCCTGCGGCTTTTCTCCCCGAAATACTGCCGGCGGTATTTATCGGCGCCGCCGTCATAGCGGACGATCATATTACGCTCATGCATAAACGCCGTGATGTTTTTGGGATCGAGGCCGTAGTCCCAGTCTTCGCCGGCGCGGCGCAGGGTATTGTTGATCCGGGAGAACCCGCGGAACTGATGCGGATTTTCCAGCACCGCTTTGTCCGGGTAGGTAACGATCACCTGTGTGCCGGGCGGGAAGCTGCGGATGAAGCCGAACATGGCTTCTGCGTGGCGTGCCTCCAGGTGTGTGGTGAGATTTTCCCAGAGAAAGAGCGTTTTGTTGTAGTGGCGTTGCTGGACGAAATAGGGAGAGATGACATCGGCGAGATATTGTTTGTTCATATCCAGTTTTACATAATCCAGGTGTACGGCAGGTGATTTAATCAGTTCCCAGAGGCGGCTTTGTTTGAAATGCTGCGTGACCGGATGATCTACTTCTACGAAGCTGACCGGCTTGCCGACATTGAGGCGATGGGCCCTTGTATCGAAGGTGGCGCTGAGAATGATGATCTGGTTAATACCATCTTCGCGGACCGCCTGTATCATCATGTCGTCAATCAGTTTGGTGCGGGCGATAGCGGCGGTGTGCGTGCCGGGCCATCGGAGCTGGATGTAGGCTGCCAGTATTTTTCTGAAAAAAGGAACCCTGCAGCCGGAGATCAGCGTCTGATGGTAACCCGATAAAAAGGCTGCTGCGTACGGATCATGAAATAGCCGCTCTTCAGCTGGTTTTGTACTTTCAATGGCCCGGAACAAAGCCATATAAGTCCCGGACTTGGTTGATGGCGCCTTACTCATAAGGACTTTAGCTTGGTGGTTGTGGTGAATAGTTTCTTCGGGGGAAGATTCGGTCGTCTGTTGGTTATTTTTTCACTTGACTTGGATATCAAATATATCGTAAAATAATCAATCTGAGTCCGGGAAAATCACCCTCTTTTTATTTCATCAGTTGTAAGATGGCCACCAAAGCACCTATGCTGATACATACCCAGAGCAAAACGCCCTGTAATAGCGGCTGCCAGCCGATGCCCCGGAAGGCCTGCCGGGTGAGACCGGTACCGATGAGGAAGAGGGTAAGCGAGAGGGCTGTTTTGGCGCTTTGTACGAGCAACGGTCCGACTGTGCTGACAGCAGGCACCCACGTGTTGAGCACCATGGCCAGCAGAAAGAGGCCGATGAACCAGGGGATTTTTATTTTACCGTTGCTGTTACGGAAAAGCAGGGTGGTGATAAAAGCCACCGGCATGATCCAGAGGGCGCGGGAGAGTTTCACGGTGGTGGCTACCTGTAAGGCTGTTTCGCCGTATTTGTTGGCGGCGCCTACTACGGAGCTGGTATCGTGGATGGCAATGGCGCTCCACAGTCCGAACTGTTGCTGGGAAAGGCCCAGCCAGTGGCCTACCGCGGGGAATATAAACAAGGCGAGGGAGTTGAGCAGGAATACGATGCCCAGTGCTACGGAGATTTGTTTTTCCCCTGCCTTGATCACGGGTGAGATGGCGGCGATGGCGCTGCCGCCGCAGATGGCGGTGCCGCAGGCGATCAGATGGGAAGTTTGTTTTTCTATTTTCAGCAGCCTGCCGGTGACGAGGCCCAGCAGGAGGGTACCGGCAATAGAGGCGATGGTGAACAGGAAACCGGCTTTGCCGGCCTGTAAGGCGGCGTGGGCGTTCATACCGAAGCCCAGTCCGATGACAGAGAGTTGCAGCAGCCAGTGTGTTATTTTAGGGGTGATGTGTGCAAATGGATTGCCGGTCGTTTGCGCCAGCGCCAGCCCGAGCAGCAGGGCTACGGGAGGTTGTACCACCGGCAGCAGCGTGGCGGCAGCCGCGGCGATAAAAATTACCTTAGGTAAATGGAGTGCTTCCCTTCTGTGTCCGGTCTTTTGTAATTGCATAGCAGCATTGATTTTTCAGACACAAAGGTCTGCTCATTTGCTGCCGGAGTCAAATGGTCAAAAGTGATCTTCCATAACTTTTGGTTATAACTTTTATCAATCCACGGAAACGATAAACTTGTTGAATTTACCCGCAAAGTCTTCCTGCAGGCTTTTTTCGATGCCATTGAAGTAGTGAATGGTAAAGTTGCGCTGCAGCCTCCGTGTGGTGGCGCCGGGCAGTTGCAGCGGGCGGGAATGTATTACGCCGATCAGCTGTTTTCCCTGGCATACCAGTACGATGCGGTAGAGCGGACTGGGATCGTCGATACCGCTTTCGTAGTTGAAGTACAGGGTATAAGGGCGCAGGGTTTTATCTTCTTCCAGTTTAAAATTGCGGATGAATGCCTGCATGTCTTCTTCGCGGTGTTCCTTATGTTCCCGGAGATAGTTGACCAGCGCCGTTTCTATCACGGTGCCGCCGCGGATGTTTTTCTTTTCCGTATAGCCGCTCAGGTTAGCCCACATCCTTTCGCCGTTGGTGGCTACGGGGAGGCGTATATCTTTTTCCAGTACGCCGGCATCTGCGCCGTTGACTTTAAGTTTGCGGCCCTTACGGAACAGTGGTTTGGTGTATTCTGCGGCAGTGATGTCGATATCTACGCTGACAGCGTGCCAGCCGTCTTTGGCCGGGGCGCAGTGGACTGGAATATAATCAGCGAGGGTGGCGATGACATCGCCTTTTGGACCGGAGCGGATCACCGTACCGGGAGATACCCGTTCTCCGATAATGGCAGCTCCTACGCTGGCAGCGACTTTTTTGCTGGCAGGTTTCTTTTTGGCTGTGGTGGTAGTGCTGGTTTCGGTGTCAGTTTCGTTGCCAAACCGGCTGCGTTTATCTGAATGGCAGGCAAATAATACCATCGCCAGGGCCAAATAACAAAAATTCTTCATAATTGATTGGTACACAGAATGTAAGATAGCTAAAATTATCCAATCAGGCGATGTAAGCCATGATGGACGGCATAAGACATGCCGGCGGGCGATGGTGTTCCCGTTGTGCTACCTGTATTTCCGGACCGGGTAAGGTCAGTATTCGGAGAAGATAACGGTATCGCCTATCTGAAGGCGGCGGATTTCTTTCATGCTGGAGAAAGGATCGAGGGGCGACCATGCGGCGGCGGTGAAGAGTTGCACCGGGCGGCCCTGCAGCTGTTGCGTGAGGCTGGCGGTGGTGGCCGACGGGAGGGCGGCAGGTTTGATATAATAAATCCTGGGATCGTTTTTCAGATGGACCACGTAGCCGGGGGAACTTTGGGTGACTTCCGTTACCTGGCCGGTGACGGGCTTGCAACTGGTTTTACTGATCCTGCGCGCGGAGGGGATGCCTGAAATAAGCAATATCAGCAGGAAGCAGGCTACAATCAACAGCGTAGCCGGGCCTTTGTTGTTGGCTTTGTTTTTCATCGTCAGTTGGCAGTTGTGGTAGTACAGGTAATGCTCTAAAGTACGAAAATATATAAATAAAAAAAGCAGGCTGTAAGCCTGCTCAGTATCAATAGGTTGTTTTATTTTTTTTGCGTGTCGGTTTCATCTTCCCAATCTTCGCTTTCGTCCCAGTCTTCATCTTCATCCCAGTCATCGTCATCTTCTTCGATCAGGAGGCTTTCGTCGGAGCCGGGTTCGATGTTATTGGCGCGCCAATGGGCCACTATTTCATCGTTTTTTTTCTGTACGGCATCGAAGCTGTCGATTTTTCCTTCGTCAAAGCGGACTTCCACATCCGGGAGGGCTTTGATGGCGTTAAAACATGCTTCCAGCAGGCTGACGTTGGCGGGTGCATTACGCAGCGCACTATACGAAAGCCGGATGGCATCGAAAGGACCGCTGTTGTGAAACACTTCTTCACCGTTGAGCATCGGGAAAAGCCAGATCAGCACGTCGTCTCCGGTTTCTTCGTCATTCAGGATGCCAAAAAAATCATCTAGTTGTTCAAATCCAAGCGGTGCCAGTTGCATAAAAGTCTGGCTCCGGGGTGGGAATTTTGGATGTTCTTCCCCCGTGATCAGGAACAATTCGCCGAAACGGGGTTTATCTTTGGCAACAAACCGGAAGTCAATGAGGATATCGTTTTCCATTGATGGCTTTTCGTTTATACTGTAATTTAATGGTTTAATCGGAAAGGTATTCAAATTATTTCTCCTGGATAAGGGCTGCAGCGATCTTGCGGTAGGCGCCCAGGTACTTGTTCAGACGGGCCACATCCTTGTCCTGCACGGTGGTCATGCGGCGGATGTCCATGTTGTCTGTCAGATCGTTGAGCTTAACGGTGGCGGCCAAACGGTTTTGCAGGGTACGGTTTACAAAATGTTCGTAGTCCTCTTCTTCTGATTGTTTGGTCACGCAGCGGAGGGCTTCCAGCAGGTGTGGCGCCAGGCCTTCGCGGGCGAGGTCTTCAACGGTCCAGTGGCTGTCTTCCACCACGTCATGCAGTACGCCCACGATTTTTTCATCGGTGGTACGCCCCATCTGCATTACGCGGAGGACGTGGGTGATGTAAGGTTGGCCATATTTATCCACCTGGCCCTGGTGGGCCTCAGTGGCGATAGCGATTGCACGGGTTAGATCCATGCGGTAAATGTAGGTTTTTTCTCGCAAAGGGGGCACGCAAAGGCGCTAAGCTCTCGCAAAGACGCAAAGCTCTCGCAAAGGCGCAAAGCAGCAAAGAGCGCAAAGAGAATAAATAAGAAACAAAGAAAGCAAAGGAGCGAAGACCAATCCGATTTGATCTTCGCTCCTTTGCTTTCTTACTAATCTTATTAAAACTTTGCGCTCTTTGCTGCTTTGCGCCTTTGCGAGAGCTTAGTGCCTTTGCGAGAAAACTACATGAAGTGGTAACGTACAAACGCTTCCATCGCGGAGTATTTCTGCAGACCGAGCTGGTCGTACAGGTTGGCGGTGTTGGCGTTGCGGTCTTCCGCGCGTTGCCAGAACTCGCGCAGGTCGGTACCCTGGAAAGGCACTACGTCTTTCTGGCTCTGGTGGATGAAGATACCGAGGCGTTTCTGGAGCACCTGGTCGGGGCTCATCGGTACCGCCATTTCGATTTCGTGGATATCCCATTCCTGCCATGCGCCTTTGTAGAGCCATACCCAGCAGTCTTTCATCCATTCTTCGTGTTTCAGCCTGTCGAGGGCAGCGAAGATGATGTCCAGACATACTTTGTGGGTACCATGCGGATCGGCGAGGTCGCCGGCGCAATAGATCTGTTGCGGTTTGATTTTGCGGAGCAGGTCTACTGTCAGCTGGATATCTTCTTCACCCATTGGTTTCTTTTCCACGAGACCTGTTTCGTAGAACGGCAGGTTCTGGAAGTGGGCGTTTTCTTCGGGGATGCCAACGTAGCGGCAGGTGGCTTTTGCCTCGCAGCGACGGATCAGGCCTTTGATAGCGCGGTTTTCCGGCGTATCTTTCTGGCTTGGTTTTTTACCACGGATAAAGGCTTTGGCTTCTTCCAGGATCTGGGAGCTTTTGCTTTTATCGATATCGAACATGCCTTCGAAACCTACGGCGAAGTCGATGAAACGCAGCAGGAACTCGTCGGTAACAGCGATGTTGCCGGAAGTCTGGTATGCTACGTGTACGTCGTGGCCTTGTTCGTGCAGACGGATAAAGGTGCCGCCCATGGAGATGATATCATCATCAGGGTGCGGAGAGAAGATCAGCACGGTCTTTTTGGCAGGCTCGGAACGTTCCGGATGGTTAGGCAGCTGCGGGCCGGGTTTTCCACCAGGCCAGCCGGTAATGGTATCGCGGATGGCGTTGAATTCTTTGATGTTGAGCTCATAGGCAGAACCGTACTGTACGATCAGGTCGTTGAGACCGTTTTCGTTGTAGTCTTTATCTGTGAGCATCAGGATGGGCTTGTTCAACTTCAGGGCCAGGCTGGTCACGGCTTTGCGGATCAGGCCGGGTGTCCATTCGCAGTCGCCGGTGAGCCAGGGTTCTTTGAAGCGGGTAAGCTCAGCAGAAGCCTGTTCGTCGATCACGAATTTGCAGTTAGGATGCTGTTGCAGCAGGGAAGCAGGCACCTGGTCAGTGCTGTGGCCTTCTACGGAACGGCAAACGATTTTCGCCTTGTGAGAGCCCCATGCCATCAGGATCACCTTTTTGGCTTTGAAGATGGTGCTCAGGCCCATGGTGATGGCCAGACGCGGCACCTGGCTCATATTGGGGAACTCGTAGGCGTTAGCCAGGCGGGTGCTGTTGTCGAGCGTTACCAGGCGGGTATGTGAGTTGATGTTGGAACCGGGCTCGTTGAAGCCAATGTGGCCGTTGTTGCCGATACCCAGGATCTGGATGTCGATACCACCGGCTTCTTCAATACGCCTGTCGTAATCAGCGCAATATTGTTTGATCTGATCTTTCGGAATGGTGCCATCAGGAATATGGTATTGTCCTTCCGGGATATCGATGTGATTGAAGAGGTGTTCTTTCATAAAGCGGTTGTAGCTCTGCAGCGCATCCGGCTCTATGGGGTAATATTCGTCGAGGTTAAAGGTGATCACATTTTTGAAGCTCAGTCCTTCCTCTTTGTGCAGACGAACCAATTCGGCGTAGAGATATTTAGGGGTAGAGCCTGTGGCCATGCCCAGCACACATTTTTGATTGGCGGCTGCTTTTTCGCGAATCAATGCAGCTATTTCATGGGCTGCTGCTTTGGAACCCTCTTTGGCAGAGGGGTGTATTTCCACAGCAATTTGCTCAAAGCTGTCAATCAGTTCAATTTCCTGATGATTAATCGTCATTTGTAAACGTTTTTGATTAGATGCGGTTTAAAAACGAGCCGGAAAATTAAAAAAAATACTGCTAATCTCTGCTAAAATTTAGCTCTTATTTAATTTAAATTTATTTTAACTTAATAAGAACGGTTTTTATATTGTAATACATTCTTATCCGGCGTTATTCCCCCGGGCTAAAGCCACTGGGCTACTATGTGATTAATATTGGTGTAGGAGTCATTCATAAAACGGGGCCGACCGAAGAGGTCGGCCCCTAGTATTTGTTCATTGTAGCCCTGGGGTCGTTATTGTATGATCATTTCATCTACGAAGAGCCAGGCGGGGTTGCCGGCTCCTTCGCCTCCGGCAGGGATGGTCCCGAAGTTGGTGGCGCTGAGTTTCACAAAACGTCCGCGGGCTTCCACCTTACCCCGTACCTGGTTGATACCGGTTTGGTTGAAGGCGGTCTGTTTATAGATCTCTTTATACGTCTTACCGTCGTCTGATACGGAGAAAGTCACCTGTTTGGGGGGATATACCCAGTTGGCCCGCAGGTTCAGCGTATTCAGGCCTACCATGCGGATATCCTGTATGCTGTCCAGTTCCACTATGGCTTCCATGTTTTTGCCATTATACCCGAACCATTGTCCGTCGTTATAGGAGGCGATGCCTTCGATACCGTTTACCAGCGCAAAGCTGCTACCCGGGTCGTATTCCTTGCCGGGAGGGGAGGCAAGGGTCACCTTTTTGCCCAGTCCTTTGTGGAACAGGAAATGCTGGTTATACTCGTTGCCGAAGGGTTTATCGCCGTCAAATACCTGCGCCCGCAGTGTTCCGGACCGCTGTATCTGTACGGGTCCGCTATAGGCCTGGGATTGCAGGGAGGGGGCGGTACTGTCGAGGGTATATACGATTTTGCCGCCATCCAGCTTACTGTCGAGTTTTACTTCCACGCCGCCTTTTTTATTGTCGGTCACGGCGCCGGTCACTTCAAACACGTGTTTGGCATAGTTGACTTTTTTCTGGTCGAGGCGTTTTACATGCACTTTCAGCCTGTCCACGAAGTTATCGTAGTTGCGTTTGTCGGCCGGAGACCACAGCACTTCTGCCAGTGCGGCAGCGCGGGGGTACACCATATATTCGAGATAGTCGGTGTTGGCGATGTATTCGGTCCACAGGTTGGCCTGGGCGCCTTTGATGTATTTGGCTTCTTCTTTGGTCAGTTCAGTGGGTATTGGTTCATAGCTGTACACTTTGCTGACGGGGGTGTAGCCGCCGATGGCCAGCGGTTCGTTGTGGCCTTGTGACTGGTAGTGGTCAAAGTAGCAGAAGCTGCCCGGTGTCATGATCACATCATGGTGCTGTCTGGCAGCGGCGATACCGCCTTCAATGCCGCGCCAGCTCATTACGGTGGCGTTGGGGGCGAGCCCTCCTTCGAGGATTTCGTCCCAGCCGATGATCTGGCGGCCTTTGCTGTTCAGGTATTTTTCCATGCGCTGTATGAAGTAGCTCTGCAGGGCATGGGCGTCTTTAAGGCCTTCCTGTTTCATGCGGGCCTGGCATTTGGGGCATTTCTCCCAGCGTACTTTGGGGCATTCGTCGCCGCCGATGTGGATGTATTTGCTGGGGAACAGCGGCAGTACTTCGTCCAGTACGTCCTGGAGGAAGGCGAACACGCTGTCGTTGCCGGCGCAGAACACATCATCATATACGCCCCAGCGGGTGCCTACTTCGTAGGGGCCGCCGGTGCAGCCCAGGTTGGGATAGGCGGTGAGGGCGGCGAGCGCGTGGCCGGGCATCTCTATTTCAGGGATAACGGTCACAAAATGATCGGTCGCATATTTCACCACTTCTTTTACCTGTTCCTGTGTATAGAAGCCACCATAGGGTTTCCCGTCGAACTTATTGTCTGCATAACGGCCGGCCATGGTTTCTTTGCGTTTGGAGGCTACTTCCTGCAGGCGCGGATATTTTTTGATTTCGATGCGCCAGCCCTGGTCTTCCGTAAGGTGCCAGTGGAAGGTGTTGTATTTGTGCATGGCCAGCAGATCGATGTATTTTTTGATGAATTCTACCGGGAAGAAGTGACGGCCCACATCGAGGTGGAGGCCACGGTAGGCGAAGCGGGGAGCGTCGGTGATGCTGACGCCGGGGATGTACATGGCGTCGGCCTTTTGTACGGGCAGCAGCTGGATGAGCGACTGTATGCCGTAGAAGGTACCGGCGCCGCTGTTACCGTTGATGACAACGCCTTTGTTGTCCACATTGAGCGTGTAGCCTTCCGCATTGGTGGTATCGTTACCGGTATGCAGGGTAATGGTGTTCCTGTCGCCCTGTTCTTTGATATCCAGTTCGTAGCCGGTCAGCTCTTTCAGCCAGGCGTTGAAGAGGGCCGCTGTTTTGCGCTCGGCTTCGCCGGTAGCGACAATCACGGTGTGTTTGTCGAGCAGGAACGAATCCTGTTTTTCTGTGATGCTGGCCGGCATCGGTATGATGCTTACTTTTCCTTTGGGCGCGTCTGCGTGGCGGGAGCCGGAGCAGCTGCCCAGGGCGGCGGCTCCACCCAGGAGGCACAGGTAGAACAATTTTTTCATTGACACTTTTAGCATTTCGATGATGAGAATTATTTCAGTTCCAGTTCACTGAGCAACGGACGGTGGTCGGAAGCTACGGCTTCTTCTATGATCCTTGCTCCGGTTACGTTCCAGCGGTTTTGCGGGTGGACCATGATATAGTCCAGTTTCACCTTCGGCGAGTCGGCCGGGAAGGTGGGGCCCATTTGCTGGGTAGCGTCAGCGAATAGTTTTTTGAGTGTGTGTATTTCTTTACTGGCGGGGATGGCGTTGAAATCGCCGGCGAGGATCACCGGCGTTTGGGTTTCCTTAAAGTAGGCCACCAGCTGCTTGGCCTGCGCGATACGGTTGGCCGCCGGCCTTTCCGCATCGAGGTGGGCGCTGATGAACTGCAGCAGGCTGTCGCCCGGCAGTTTCACGGTGACGATACCGGCCACTCTGGGTTCCACTTCGTTTTTAGAGACGGAGGGGAGGGACAGGGTGCTGGCTTCCGTGATAGGGAAGCGGGAAAGGATACCAGTGCCATAGCCGCCGCCATCGAAGTTCATGGCTTTGGCAAAATAAGTGTACATGCCGGTGATCGCTGCCAGTTCTTTGAGCTGGTCGGTGTTTTGCGTACGCTGGGTAACGCTGTCGACTTCCTGCAGGGCTACCAGGTCCGGGTTGGTAGCGAGGATCACATTGGCGATCCCCTGGATATCGGGCAGGCCTTTCATATTTTCACCGTGATGGATGTTGTAGGTCAGTACTTTCACTTTCTGTACCTGCTGGGCGGGAAGTGAGAAGCCTGTCAGACAAACGACGGTGATGAGCAGCAATCTTTTCATAATATATAATTTAGGGATTTTCGATTTTTTGATTTAAATATTAACATCATCTATATAAAATTCCAAAATCCGTAAATCAAAAAATCGAAAATCATTTAAAAGCTTCCTTCACAGGTCTTCCGGTCCATACCTGCGGTGTTTTCAGGCCAAAGATCCAGGCGATGGTGGCAGCGGTGTCGTACGTAACAACACTGGTGCCAAGCTCTTTGTTTGCCTTTACGCCCGGGCCGCGGATGATCCAGGGAATCTGCATTTCTTCCATGGTTTTGCCGCCGTGGCCTTTTTTGATACCGCCATGGTCGGCGGTGAGGAGGATAATGGTGTTATCCCATATGCCGGCATCTTTGACAGCCTGTAGTATTTTGCCCAGCAGTTCGTCATTTTTTTTCACCTGGTCGAAGTAGGGCTGGATATTGTGACCAATATTGTGCCCAACACCGTCCGGCTGGTCAAAATGTATAAAAAGAAAGTCCGGCTTTTTCTCTTTGATGTATGCTATAGAGGCTTCAGTAGCCAGACTGTCATTGTCTTTGGTGCCGAGGTCCTTGTTGACCGCCGCTTTGGGGAAGAGGTAACCGATCCCTTCCCAGCTGTAGATCACGCCTATTTCCGCATTGGGCTTCTGTTCGCGCAGTATCGTGTAGATAGAGGGGAACATGCCGTATTGATCGAGGGTGCGGGAGGGCAGTTCGGGTGTACGGCTGTCCCATTCGGTATAACCGTGTACTTCCGGGCCTGCGCCCATCACCATGGATGCCCAGTTGACAGCGCTGGAAGAGGGCAGTACGCTGCGTGCCTGCAGTGTCCAGGAGCCTTCTTTCATCAGCTGTTTCATGTTGGGATTGTCCACTTTCGGAAAACAATAAGCGCCAAAGCCGTCCATGCCGATCAGGATGACATGTTTTACGCCTTTGACCTGTGCCTGCGCGAATAGTCCGCCCAGCAACAGTCCGGTTGCAATGATCAGTTTTTTCATTTCGTTGTTCACTTTTAAAGGCTTGCGCGGCCGTATAGGGACCGTGCAGCAAAATATGATTGTTCCCTGCTAATATAGCCTACGGATTGATCTCCTGCAAGGCTTTTTCCCCTCTTTCACGAATTAATAATACTTCCTGTCGCCGGGTTTGGGAGATACCGTATTCCGGTACGCCGGGGATGCCGCCCATACTTACATTGGGATTGCGGTATACCATGCCGCTTTCTTCATAGGCTTTGGCGGAGGTGTGGTATTCTGTGACGCCGGTGGTTTTGATCAGGTCTGCGATATTGTTGGCCCTTACGCCGGAACCGGCCATGATGGCGATGCGGTCGTTGGCGCGTTCTACCAGGTCTTTCAGCAGTGTGGCTCCTTCCGCGGCGGTATTGCGTGCGCCGGAGGTAAGGATGCGTTCACAGCCGATTTCGATGATGGCTTCCAGCGCTTCAAACGGGTTGTCGGTCATGTCGAAAGCGCGGTGGAAGGTCACGCCCATAGGCCATGCCAGGTCTACCAGTTCTTTGCAGCGTTTTTTGTCTACCCGTCCGTCGGGGGTAAGGATACCGATGACAACGCCGTTGCAGCCCAGTTGTTTACACAGGGCGATGTCTTTTTTCATGACTTCAAATTCCAGGTCGGAATAGAGGAAGTCACCGCCTCTGGGGCGTATGATAGGGTAGAGGTCTATTTTTACTTTTTCGCGGGCTACTGCGATGGTAGCGTAACTGGGGGTGGTGCCGCCTTCCAGCAGGTTATCGCATAGTTCAATGCGATTGGCGCCGCCTTCTTCGGCTGCGATGCAGGAAGCGACAGAACCGGCGCATATTTCGAGGACAAAAGACATAAGCAGTGGATTTACGGATTTACGGATTTACGGATTTTGGGATTTACGGATTTTTTGATTTGATAGGCCATACATCCCCGAAATCAAAAAATCCGTAAATCAAAAAATCCCGGAATTAAAAATGGTGTTTCCCGTCAATCAGCGCGTTGTTCACGTCTTTGCTGAGGACGGCGTAGCTGAATCCTTTCTGGAGGCAGTAAGCGCCGTATTGTCCTTTTTTGTTGAGGGCGAGGAAACCCACCTGTATTTCTTTGGCTTTGGAAGGGCTTCTTTTCACGATGCGGTCTACAGCTTCTTTGCAGGCTTTTTCGGGGGGATATCCCTGGCGCATCAGTTCCACGACGAGGTGGCTGCCGACGATTTTGATCACTTCTTCGCCGACGCCGGTGCTGGTGGCGGCGCCTATTTCGTTGTCCACATAGAGGCCTGCGCCGATGATGGGAGAATCGCCTACGCGGCCATGGAGTTTGAAGGCCATGCCACTGGTGGTGCAGGCGCCGGAGAGGTTACCTTCCGTGTCCATGGCCACCATGCCGATGGTATCGTGGTTGTACACGTTCCCTGGCAGCATGAGCGGGTTAAAAGCCGTGGCGCCGTTGGTGGGGGTGTACGATTTGTTTTCTATGTTGATAACGGGTTTGTATTCAGATGTTTTGAGCCATTCTTTCCAGGCTTTCTCCGCTTCCGGGGTGAGCAGGTTTTCTTTTTTGAAGCCGTTGGCCAGTGCGAACTGGAGGGCGCCGTCGCCGACCAGCATGACATGTGGTGTTTTTTCCATCACGAGACGGGCTACGGAGATAGCGTGGGTGACATGCTCGAGTGCGGCTACGGAGCCGGCGTTGCCGTGTTCGTCCATGATACAGGCGTCGAGGGTCACGCGGCCGTCGCGGTCGGGGAAGCCGGAGTAGCCAACGGTGTGGTTGTTGGGATCGGCTTCAGGGACGCGCACGCCGGCTTCTACGGCGTCGAGGGCGCGACCGCCTTTTTTCAGTATTTCCCACGCGGCTTCATTGGCGGCGCGGCCAAAGTCCCACGTGGAGATAACGATGGGTTTCCCTTTTACGGGTGCTTTGGCTTGTGCGCGTGCAGCTGTGGCTGCTACACTGTCTAAAGAGAAAACAGCGGCACCGAGGGCCGCTGTTTTCAGAAAATTCCTTCTATTTTTCATATTACTTCGATTAGCTGTCAGATAGCCGTGGGCTAGTCTTTCATTTCCCAGGCCAGGGCGCTGGCACCGAGGATGGCGGCGTCGCTTTCCTTCAGTTCAGAGAACAGCAATTTAACTTTATTCTGGAAGATCGGGAGCAGATTTTTTTCCATATGCTCTCTGACCGGTTTCATGATCACATCGCCTGCCTGGGTGAGGCCACCGAAGAGGATGATGGCTTCCGGGCTGGAGAACATGACGAAGTTGGCCAGGGCGGCGCCCAGTATCTGGCCGGTGAACTCGTACACTTCCATGGCCAGCGGATCGCCTTTCATGGCAGCTTCGTAGATCAGTTTGGAATTGATTTCCTCTTTGGTATGTTCGCGCATGATGCTGGGCACTTCCGGGCGGGTGGCAAGGAATTCGATGGCGGTGTTGGTTACGCCGGTAGCCGAAGCATAGGCTTCGAGGGAGCCATAGGCGCCGGTGCCGGGGTGATAGCGGCCGCCGGGGATCACGATGATGTGTCCCAGTTCGCCGGCAAAACCGTCGTGACCGTAGATCAACTGGCCGTTGGCGACGATACCGCTGCCTACGCCGGTGCCGAGGGTGATCACGATGAAGTCTTTCATGCCGCGGGCAGCGCCGTAGATCAGTTCACCCAGTGCGGCAGCATTGGCATCATTGGTTAATACGGCCGGGAGCCCGAATTTTTTCTCGAGCAGGCTGGCTAAGGGAACTACGCCTTTCCAGCGCAGATTCGGAGCATATTCAATATTACCGTTGTAATAGTTGCCGTTGGGTGCGCCAACGCCGATACCTTTGATATTTTCGATGCCCCCCACCTGTGCTATCAATGCAGATAACTGTTGGTGGAGTTCGTCCAGAAAGCAGTTTACGTCTTCATGCTTATTCGTTAACATACGACCATCACACAAAATATTACCTCTGCGATCTACAATGCCGAATTTGGTATTAGTCCCTCCGATATCAATGCCCACCACTAATTGCTGACTCATAATCGATTCCTTGAGATTTTAATATGTTTTTAACTCTGAATGCAAAAAATGCAAGATAAGCAAAGCACAGCGCCGGAATAACATAGGAGGCGTGGATGCCGATGCTTGGGATGTCTGCCAGGCCGCCCTGTACCGGAGGTACTAGAGAGCCGCCGAGGATCATCATAATCAGGAAAGCGGAGCCCTGACCGGTGTATTTACCCAGACCGCCGATAGAGAGGGCGAAGATGCTGGGCCACATTACGGAGCAGAACAGGCCGCCGCTGATGAAGGCGAAGGTAGCCAGGGCACCGGTGGTGAACAGGCCTACCAGTACGGAGCCTACGCCCAGCAGTCCGAATACCATGAGGGTTTTGGCTGGTTTGTCCTGGCCGGCGAAGAAACCGATGATCTGGATCACGATGCAGATCACATAAGGATACAGTTCGCTGACTTCGTTGCCTTTGATCACGTTGGCGCCGAGGATAACGCCATAGGCCACGAAAGGCACGATGACGCACAGTATTTTACGGGTAGCTTTGGATACGTTGAATACGCTGATGGCGCCTGTCCAGCGGCCGATCATCATACTGCCCCAGAAGAGCGACACGTACGGGTCCAGTTCAGATTCCGCCAGTCCTTTGGGGGTGAGGAATCCCGGATGTTTCAGCAATGCGCCGAGGTTGCTGGCGATGGTCACTTCCACGCCCACATAAATAAAGATGGCCAGCATGCCCAGGGTGAGCTGGGGATATTTCATGGCGCCCCATCCTTCGCTGTTGCCCGTAGAAGCGGTTTTAGCAAAGAAGAGGATACCGATGATACCTACGATACCGGCCACGAAGAAAGGCAGTTCATATTTCAGTACCAGTCCGAGCAGGATCAGGATGAACATGAGGGTAATGCCTATGATGGATTTGGTAGCTTTCGGAGATGTTTCGAATGCTTCGTTCTGGTCGGAGCTTTCCGGCATTTTCACAAAGGCGAAGATGGCGGCAGCAACGAGGAACAGTACGATGAGCAGGATATAGAGAGTGTTGATTTTGCTGATATCGGTGCTGACGTCGCCGCCCTTGATGTTACCAAACAGCAGCATGCTCACGATGATGGGACCGATGGTGGTGCCGAAGGAGTTGATACCGCCGGCGAGGTTGAGACGGTGAGCGCCTTTGGCGGGGTCGCCCAGCAGGATGGCGAACGGGTTGGCTGCGGTTTGCTGCAGGGAGAAACCGAGCGCCACAATAAAGAGGGCCATCAGGATCAGGGCAAAGTAACCGAAAGTAACCGTTTGCTGGTGGTCAGCCTCGAGGGTGTTGATGATTTTCTCCAGGCTGGATTTGTTGAAGATGCCGGCATATTGATGATGTTCTTCATCCTTCGTGAATCCCTGCGGTATTTCTGCAAGGAGGTGCGGGTTGTTGATGTATTTATCAGCTGCTTCGTTGCCGGAAATCAGCAGTACGTAGGTGTCTTTTTCTTTCTCGCGGCGGATTTTCACCTGACGGTCAGACGTTTGCAGCTGTTGTTCTACCTGGAAACTGCTGATGTCACTCACGGTTTCCTTAATGGGAACGATCTTCTCTTTGTTGACACAGGGGATCATAATTGCTGATCCCAGTACGGAAATTAATAAACCGTAAATAATACCCTTTTTATATCCTATTTTATTGAGGATATCCACTTTTCTTGCTGCAGATGCCAGATACAGGATGAGGGAGCCGATGAAATAGGCGCTGTAAAAGGAGAAGTCAATCAGCTGAGACTCAAGTTGGGTGAGGTTAAAATGAGATTTACAGAAAGGAATAAATATACTGTTGGATGCAGCCAGGAAACCCCAGAAAAAGAACACCAGTATAAGCACAAAGAACGACGGGTGTGTGCTTTGCGAGCCTTGCTTTGTTTGCTGAGCCATAAACGTGTTAAGTTACAGTGAAATTTTGCCGGATAAATGTATAATATTTTTTTAAGGATTTTCTAAAAAACCGAATAAACCGTTGCATTTTTTTTCGATAGTAAAACGTTTTAGCTAATATATTTATGAATTATAGCATAAAATATAACGGAGTTTCACTATGTTCGCGTTTATCTAAAAATCAAACAGACAGCTATGTCCAACCAAACAGCAACAATGAATATACCTTCCAAACAGGCGGGGTACGGCCAGGCGATGGCAATCATCTGTATTTTGTTTTTCGTGTTCGGCTTTGTTACCTGGCTTAACGGAACGCTGATCCAGTTTTTCCAGATTGTGTGTGAACTGAATGTGTCGCAGGCGCTGCTGGTAACGATGGCCTTTTTCATGGCTTATTTCTTTTTATCGATTCCTTCTTCTTTTATCCTGAACAAGACAGGTTTCAAAAACGGGATGGCGTTAGGGCTGCTGATCATTGCGATTGGTTCGCTGGTATTCATTCCTGCGGCGAATGCCCGCAGCTTTGGTATGTTCCTTACCGGTCTGTTTATCCAGGGGGCGGGACTGGCCCTGCTGCAAACGGCTTCCAACCCGTATGCCAGTATTATCGGTCCTAAAGAAAGCGCGGCCAAACGTATTTCCATCCTTGGCATCTGTAACAAAACGGCCGGTGCGCTCGCACCGCTCATCCTCGGTTCCATTATCCTGAAGGGGGCGGAGAAACTGGAGGCTGACATAGCCGCGGCAGTAGACCCCGCGCAGAAATCAGCGCTGCTTGACAGCCTGGCTTCCCGTGTGATCAGTCCTTACATAGCGATCGCCGTTGTGCTGACCATCCTCGCTTTCCTGCTGAAACGTTCTTCCCTGCCTGAAATCGATACCGACGCGGAAGATGCTACCACCGCCGCTTCCACCAACGGAAAAACCAACGTGTTCCAGTTCCCTCAGCTCGTGCTGGGCGTGATTTGCATATTTATGTATGTAGGGGTGGAAGTAATGGCCGGCGACGTGATCGGTCAGTATGGTAAAGCCCTGGGCATGAGCATCGCCGACACCCGCTACTTTACCACCTTCACGCTGGTGGCCATGCTGGCAGGTTATGTGATCGGTATTGCTACCATCCCCAAATACCTCACCGGTAAAAAAGGCCTGCAGATCTCTGCTATACTGGGCGTGCTCTTCACTATCGGCGCTTACCTGAATACCGGCTTTTCTGCGGTGACCTTCATCGCGCTGCTGGGACTGGCCAACGCACTGATGTGGCCGGCTATCTTCCCGATGGCGATCGACGGCCTGGGCCGCTTCACCAAAATCGGTTCCGCCCTCCTCGTGATGGGTATTGCCGGCGGTGGCGTTATCCCGCAGATCTACAGCGGCATGTTCGACCAGCATAGCATGTTCAGCTTCCTGTACAGCAGCAGCATCGATTTCAGACATGCCTTCCTGTACTGCATGGTGCCTTGTTATGTCTATATCCTGTTCTACTCACTGGTAGGGGATAAGATCGGCAGAAAATAAGCACCTGTGTCGGGAAGATGGTTTCTATCTACCTGAAAATCAGGGATAATAAAAAATAGTTTACAGCAGCGGCCTGCATAAGACCTGACAATTACTGTCACGTCAAATGCAGGCCGCTGCTGTTTTTGAATGTCCGGTGCAGTGGCGCCAGGTAGCTTCCCCGGGCTGTGACAATCGGTTGCGGATTGTTGGGAGGGAGTGTTTATAACAACCAGTGTCCGCACACATAAAATCGTCCCCCCGAAAAAATTTCCCCTTCCGCACAAACATCCTTCGCTTTTCTTGTTTTTATTTATATTTTTAGGTGTAAAATTTACGTTTAATAATTTTCTGATGATACAGCAAACAAGGGAGAAATTTATCCGGTTATTTGGAAAAGAGCCGCTCATCGTAGTTTCCCCGGGAAGAATTAACCTCATTGGCGAACATACTGACTATAATGACGGTTTTGTGCTGCCGGCCGCCATCGATAAAAAAATTGTGTATGCGGTGGCGTTGAATGGCACCCGCCAATGCAACGCCCATGCGGTTTTTACCAACGAAACGGTATCCTTTGACCTCAATCATGTAGTGCCTACTCCGGGATGGATCAACTACCTGATGGGCGTGGTGTATCAGCTGCAGCAAGGCAACCACCCGGTAGAAGGGTTTGACTGTGTGATTGCCGGCGATATTCCGGTGGGCGCGGGCATGTCTTCTTCCGCGGCAGTGGAAGGCGGACTCGTAATGGCGCTGGACGAGATTTTCCAGTATGGCATGAGCCGAATGGACATGGCTTTGCTGGGCCAGCGGGCGGAACACTCTTTCCCCGGCGTGAAATGCGGTATCATGGACCAATTCGCCAACCTGCATGGTAAAAAGGACCAGGTGGTACGGTTGGACTGCCGCAGCCTGGAGTACGAATATTTTCCGTTCGATTTCCCGGAATACCGCATCGTGTTGTGTAATTCCATGGTGCATCATTCGCTGGCCTCCTCAGAATATAATGTTCGCCGTCAGCAATGCGAAGAAGGCGTAAAAGCCATCCAGGCCCGGCATCCGGAAGTGCAATCACTTCGCGATGCCACCATGCCCATGCTGGACGGCGTAAAAGCACAGCTGCCTGCCAAAGTATATGACCGCTGTAAATATGTGATCGAAGAAATTCAACGGGTACAGGATGCTACGGCGTTGCTGAAGCAGGGAGACCTGCAGACTTTCGGTCAACTGATGTACGCTACCCATGAGGGGTTAAGCGTACTCTATGAGGTAAGTTGCCCTGAACTGGATTTCCTGGTGTCGCTCGCCAAAGAGCGGCCGGAGGTGACCGGCGCCCGTGTGATGGGTGGTGGTTTCGGTGGCTGTACCATCAATCTGGTGAAACAGGATAAAGTAGACGCCTTCCGTGAATTTGTGACAACGCGGTACCGGCAGCAGTTTGGTAAAGCGCCGGAGATTTATGTGACCACGATCGAGGACGGGACCATGATTGACAGGGTTCCGGCTGATTCGGGGGCTGTGAAGCCATGATGAACGCTGATTTCGCTGATTCGCAAAGGTAGCAGCGGAAATAAGTATGGATAACCTGAGGTTATTGTTCATATTGTATTAAAAGAGAATCGCCTATTGACAACTGTCAATGGGCGATTCCTTTTTATTTTATAGTCAATAGCTTAGTACTGGTCATCCAGTCCGAAGATGGGTTTTCTGTTCATCCAGCGACCGCGGGTAAAGTCCGGGATGTACTGTACGCTGCCGCCTTCGAGAATAGATTGTTCGCTGAGCGGGGTGATAGCGTACCAGGTAGCCATGTCGTATACGTCGAGCTGGTAAGGCGTGCCGCGTTTGATGCTTTCCACGAAGGAGTTGAGCACGTACCAGTCCATACCGCCGTGGCCAGCGCCTTTGGCGTCGGTAGCGTAGCGTTTCCAGAGCGGGTGGTCGTATTTACCGAAGTAGCTGTTGCCATCTTCCGGTTTGCCGGTTTTTTCCCACTCGTCATATGGACTTTTCTTTTCGATATATATGGACTCCTGATCATCCATCCACAGGCCGTTGGTACCCTGAACGCGGAAGTTGAGGGAGTAAGGGCGCGGGGAGTTGGTGTCGTGGGACAGCATGATGGTTTCACCGTTGCTGGTGGTCATCAGGGAAGAAACGATATCACCGAGTTTGAATTTTACTTTAGCATTCGGGTGGCTTTCGCTGCTGTTGTCCACGATATATTTGTGGAGGCCGCGGGATTTGGTAGCCACGGAAGTGATGGTCATGAGGCGGTTACCGCGGTTCATGTTGATCAGGTTGCCGATTGGGCCGAGGCCGTGGGAGGGGTACAGGTCCGCGTTGCGGTGAACGGAGTGGTTGGTCCTCCATTTCGCTTCGGACAGTGCGTTTTCACCGAATTCCACACCACCGCCATAGTATTGTTTGCCGTTGTTGAATTTCACTGCGCGGAGATCATGCTGGTAGCCGCCCTGGAGGTGTGTGATTTCGCCGAAGAGGCCCTGGCGCGCCATGTTCAGCACAGCCATCACATCTCTGCGGTAACATACGTTTTCCATACCGAAAACCTGTACGCCGGTAGCTTCACTGGTGTTTACCAGTTCCCAGCATTCCTGGATATCGGAGGCGCCGCATACTTCCACAGCAGGGGTTTTGCCTGCTTTCATGGCAGCGACGGCCATGATGGAATGCCATTCCCAGGGGGTGGCGATGATTACAGCGTCTACATCATCTCTTTTCAGCAGGTTCAGGTAATCTTCCGGGCCGTTGGTATATTCAGCCACTTTTCGTTTGCCGCCGTATACCTTGGCGATCATATTTCTTGCTTTCGGAACGGTGTAAGCGGTGTCAGGGTCCGCAAAAGCTACCACATCAACGTCGTCGCGGTGCAGGCAGAGGCTGAGGTGACTCAGACCGCGGGCGCCTACGCCGATCAGACCAATTCTTACCTTGGGTTTCTTTTCATTGGCAAACAGTTTTGCAGAGGAGCCGAGCATAGAAAGTCCTATACCTGCGGCCGCCGTGTTTTTGAGGAAACTTCTGCGATGCAGTGGTTGTTTATTCATTGTTCAGTTTTTAATCGTATATGGATACGTTGTGAAGGGACTAAATTTATAAAAAATGCTGCGTGTAAACCAACCCGGATATCCTTTTTATTACATTTTTGTGATAAACGGCGGAAAATGCAAACGATTGTTGGTTAATATTGAATTATGAATAGAGAATACCCGATCATCTCCGGTGCGGGATGGGGATTATCTTCGCTGAGCATGAAGCAGGGAGGGATTTTTGGAGCTGACCTGTAATCCGTAATTTATCCAGTGAAATGAAAAAGACCAATTTATTACTAGCC
Organism: Chitinophaga eiseniae; assembly: GCF_900167135.1. Classification (GTDB taxonomy): domain Bacteria; phylum Bacteroidota; class Bacteroidia; order Chitinophagales; family Chitinophagaceae; genus Chitinophaga; species Chitinophaga eiseniae. The sequence continues at coordinate 107,101 of NZ_FUWZ01000005.1, forward strand.
GGGTTGCTGGCCTGTGGCATGGCCTCGGCGCAGAAGATCCAACCTTATGGTGCGCTGCCGTCCAAAGCGCAGGTTGTCTGGAATGACATGGAATATTACATGTTCATCCACTTCGGACCAAACACGTTCACCAACAAAGAGTGGGGACATGGGGATGAAGATCCGAAGGTGTTTAACCCTACCCGCCTCGACGCCCGTCAGTGGGCCCGTACCGCCAAACAAGCCGGTATGAAAGGTATTGTGATCACCGCCAAACACCATGACGGTTTTTGTCTGTGGCCTTCCAAATACAGTACGCATACTGTCCGGGAGAGCGCATGGAAAAACGGCAAGGGAGATGTGCTGGCGGAACTGTCGGCCGCCTGTAAGGAGTACGGCCTGAAGTTCGGCGTGTACCTGTCGCCCTGGGACCGTAACCATCCTGAGTACGGCACCGCCAGTTACAACCAGGTGTTCGCCAATACGCTGGAGGAAGTGCTGACCAGCTACGGCCCTGTGTTTGAGCAGTGGTTCGATGGCGCCAACGGTGGTAACATCAAACAGCCTTATGACTGGGACCTGTTCCATAAAGTGGTATATAAACATCAGCCGAACGCTGTTATTTTTAGTGACGTAGGGCCTGGCTGCCGCTGGGTAGGTAATGAAAACGGCATCGCCGGCACCACTAACTGGAGCACGCTCAATGTGAAAGGATTTTCGCCCGGCGCCGGTGGCCCTCCGACGAAGTCGCTCAACGAAGGCAATGAGGACGGTGAACAATGGATCCCTGCCGAGTGTGACGTGTCTATCCGCCCTGGATGGTTCTACAGCCCCGATACAGACGACAAGGTGAAATCGCTTAACACGCTGCTGGACATCTACTACGGTTCCGTAGGCCGCAATGGCAACCTGATCCTGAACGTGCCTATCGACCGTGACGGAGTGATACACCCGAACGACTCCACCCGCCTGATGGAACTGCGTCGCACGCTGGATGCTACTTTCAAAAACAATCTCGCAAAAAATGCGGTAGTAACGGCTACGGATACACGTAAAAATAATCCGGAGGTGAAAGTGGCTCATCTCACAGATGGTAGCAATGCTACCTATTGGGCTACGCCGGACAACGTGACGGCCACCACGGTGAAGCTGACCTTCAAAAAGCCGGTTACCTTCAACCGGGTGGTGTTGCAGGAGTATATCGCGCTGGGCCAGCGGGTGAAAGCTTTCAGTGTGGAGATCCTGGACAATGGTGTGAAGAAGGAGATCGCACGGGAAACTACTATCGGCCACAAGCGTATTTTGCGTTTGCCGGACTATACCACCACGGAGGTATATATTAATATATCAGACGCCAAAGCGGCGCCGGTGATCAGCGAGATACAGTTGTACGAAGCGCCCGGTATGCTGGCCACACCGGAAATCCGCCGGGACAAAGAAGGGATGGTGACCATCACCGCCGCTTCTGCCGATCCGGAAATACACTACACGACCGATGGCACTGCGCCTACGTTGAACTCGCCGATGTACACACCGCAGACGGAAATCCGTTTGCCGCAGGGCGGCACTGTGAAAGCCAGGGCTTTCCTGCGTAAGACGAAGGCCGCCAGCCCGGAAGTAAAAGCCAGCTTCGACGTGGCGCCCGCCAAATGGCAGGTAGTGGCCCCGGCCGCAGCGGAAGCAGCCAAAGCGATCGATGGCAATACGGCTACCGTGTGGGCATCTGACAAAAAAGAGACACAATACCCGCACCAACTGGAGGTAGACCTGGGCGAAACGCTGACGCTGAAAGGCTTTACCTACACGCCCACCACCAATGAGCATATTGGCGGCGTGATTTACGGGTATGCTTTTTATACCAGCACCGACGGTAAAAGCTGGGGACAACCGGCCGCCGCCGGCAGCTTCGCCAATATCAAAAACAACCCGGTACCGCAAACCATCTCCTTTGCGCCGGTGAAAGCCAGGTTCATACGGCTGGTGGCCCTTACGCCGGCAACCGAAAAGGACAACCGGGCGAGCATCGCCGAATTGGGAGTTATTACCAAATAGTATATAAATAACTAAAGTATAAGGCGGCTGGATCCTGACGAGTTGGGTTCAGTCGCCTTTTTGTTAACGGTTTGAAAAAAATCGGCATTCCCCAAAAAAAATTCGATTGATTAAAAAGATATTATTATAACTTTGCGGTTAATCTAAACTAAAGACAATATTTATAACAATTTAACGCTGAACTGAAGTTGGAAAAAACCGCAACTCATACCAACATCTCTGCATATCATCCCGCTTTAAATAAAGGGGTATATTCTGTTGGGTTCAATGTCTTTAGATTCCTTTCCCGACGACCCAGGATTTGATAGCGCTTGTCATACAACCGCTATCGCGCCGGATATCCCCATGTCCGGTGAATGTTCCGTAATGGAAGACTTCAATGTAGTTTATTGATTCACGATTTCAATTTTAAAAGTTGGAAAATCAGCATATCATCGTTAGGGTAGCCACACCTGACGATATACACTATTCAAAAACCATCACCGATGAGATGGAGGCGTCTGCAAAAGCGCGTGGGACTGGAATTGCCAAACGTTCACCGGCCTATGTGGAGCTTAAAATGCAGGAGGGCAAAGCTGTTATCGCAGTAACCGAAAAAGGTGACTGGGTAGGCTTTTGTTATATAGAAGCATGGGGGCATGGCAAATTTGTGGCCAACTCAGGGCTGATCGTGAATCCTGCCTTCCGCGGACATGGCGTGGCAAAGTCCATCAAAAAGAGAATCTTTGAACTGTCGAGAGAAACCTATCCCGAGTCCAAAATATTTGGCCTGACTACCGGGCTGGCAGTGATGAAAATCAACTCTGAACTGGGTTATGAGCCCGTTACCTACTCTGAACTGACAGACGATGAAGAGTTCTGGAAAGGCTGCCGCAGCTGTGTGAACTTCGATATCCTCACCAGCAAAGAGCGGAAGAACTGCCTGTGCACCGCGATGCTGTATGATCCCGTTGAAAAGCTGAAAGAGGCGGAAGAGCGTGCCATGGCCGATGCCAAAGCCAAACAGGAAGCGGCCGCCACTGTCCTGCAGCCTGCCAACCAGCTGTCTGTCACCGCTGCCGGCCAGATCCACCATGAGAAAAGACGCCGGAGATTTAAAGGAAACATAAAGCTCTACGAGCGCTGGTTAAGATTTAAAAGATTTGTTTTGCTCAACAGCAAAAAAGAAGGCGGCGCTACCGGCACCAGGAAAAAGTTCTTCCTGTTCTGAAGCCTGCCACACACTGTCTGACAATATAGTTTTCAATATATAAATGATGTCGTAAAAATGAAAAAAGTAGTACTGGGATTTAGCGGAGGACTTGATACTTCGTATTGCGTTAAATATCTGACTGAAGAAAAGGGATATGAGGTGCATTCCGTAATCGTTAACACCGGCGGTTTTTCTGAAGAAGAACTGGTGGAAATTGAGAAACGCGCTTATAACCTGGGCGTTAAAAGTCACAAGACTGTTGACGCGGTCCGTTCCTACTACGACGGCGTTATTAAATACCTGATTTTCGGTAATGTACTGAAAAACAATACCTACCCGCTGAGCGTGAGCGCAGAGCGTATGAGCCAGGCGCTGGCCATCGCGGAATATGTGAAAGAAGTGGGCGCTGACGCGGTAGCGCACGGCAGTACCGGCGCCGGCAACGACCAGGTGCGGTTTGACATGGTATTTCATATCATGATCCCCGGTGTGGAGATCATCACCCCGATCCGTGATATGAAACTGAGCCGTGAAGCGGAAATTGACTACCTGCGTTCCAAAGGCGTGAACATGAACTTCGACAAAGCCATGTACTCCATTAATAAAGGTATGTGGGGCACTTCCGTAGGGGGTAAGGAAACACTGACATCCAACGTTATGCTGCCGGAAGAAGCATGGCCTACGCAGTTGACCAAAGAAGGAGAAGAGCAGGTAAAACTGACTTTCGATAAAGGCGAACTGATAGGTGTGAACGATCAGCAATTCGGTCACCCGTCTGAAGCCATCCAATACCTGCAAACCATCGCAGGGCCTTTCGCCATCGGTCGTGATATCCACGTAGGCGATACTATCATTGGCATCAAAGGCCGTGTAGGCTTTGAAGCCGCCGCCCCGATGGTGATCCTCAAAGCGCACCACGCGCTGGAAAAACATGTGCTCACCAAATGGCAGTTGACCTGGAAAGACCAGCTGGCGCAGTTCTACGGCAACTGGATGCATGAAGGACAGATCATGGACCCGGTAATGCGCGATATCGAAGCGTTCCTGCAGCATACACAGGAAAATGTTTCCGGTGAAGTGTTCGTTACCCTGATGCCTTACCGCTTCCAGGTAACCGGTATCCAGTCACCCTACGACCTGATGAGCAGCAAATTCGGCAAATACGGCGAAATGAACAGCGGCTGGTCCGGTGAAGACGTAAGAGGCTTCAGCAAAATTTTCGGTAACCAGACGATGATCTGGCATCAGGTTAAAAATTCTATCTAAAATCAGCATCGCAATCATGGCAAATGATAAAAGGATAAAGGCAGGCATTGTTGGTGGGGCAGGCTATACCGGCGGAGAAATGATCCGGTTATTACTGAACCATCCGGACGTATCCATTTCGTTTGTGCATAGCCGTAGTAATGCGGGCAATCCGTTGTACGCAGTACATGCCGACTTGCTGGGCGAAACAGAACGGTCTTTCACCGCTGAGCTGAGCAACGATATAGACGTGATGTTCCTCTGCCTCGGGCACGGGGAATCCAAAAAATTCCTGGAAGCGACAGACGTTGCTCCCCATGTGAAAATAATAGACCTGAGCCAGGACTTTCGTTTAGGCGAAAGCGTTAAAGGAAGGGAATTTGTGTACGGGCTGCCGGAACTGCAGCGGGAAGAAATCAAAAAGGCGAATAACATCGCCAATCCCGGTTGTTTTGCCACTGCCATCCAGCTGGGCATCCTGCCGCTGGCTAAAGCCGGTTTGCTGAAAGAAGTACACACCACCGGCATCACCGGCTCCACCGGCGCCGGACAGAGCCTGCAGGCCACTTCCCACTTTACCTGGAGGGCTAACAATATCTCCACCTACAAAGTGCTGAACCATCAGCACCTGAAAGAAATACGACGAAGCCTGGTACAGTTGCAACCCGGCTTCGCAGAAACGGTCAACTTTGTACCGGTACGCGGTGATTTCCCCAGAGGTATCTGGGTCACCTCTTACCTGCAGAGCGACCTGACGCTGGAAGCAGCGGTGCAGTTGTACAAAGACTACTATGCCGGTCATCCTTTTACGCATGTCAGCGAAAAGCAGATCGACCTGAAGCAGGTAGTGAATACCAACAAGGTATTGCTGCAACTCGAGAAAGTGGGCGACAAACTGGTGATCCACTCCATCGAAGATAACCTGGTAAAAGGTGCTTCCGGTCAGGCTGTACAGAACATGAACCTTATGTGCGGACTGGATGAAACGGCCGGACTCAGACTGAAGTCCATCGTGTTCTAACCGTTTTTATCATTTTAATTTTTTCCGACATCATGAAACTTTTCGACGTTTATCCTGTAAACGATATCATTATAGACAAAGCCGCCGGTTCCAACGTATGGGACGATAAAGGCACCGAATACCTGGACCTGTACGGCGGTCATGCTGTTATCTCTATCGGTCATACCCACCCGCACTATGTGAAAAGACTGACCGATCAGCTGCATAAGGTAGGTTTCTATTCCAACTCCGTGAAGATGCCGCTGCAGGAAGAACTGGCAGCCTTGCTGGGAAAGGTGTCCGGCAAAGCAGACTATCAGCTGTTCCTGTGCAACTCCGGCGCTGAAGCCAACGAAAACGCACTGAAACTGGCTTCCTTCTACAACGGTAAAAAGAAAGTGATTGCTTTCCGCAAAGCTTTCCACGGCCGGACTTCCCTCGCTGTGGCCGCCACCGACAACCCGAAGATCGTGGCGCCGGTGAACGAGACCGACAACGTGGTGTTTCTGCCATGGGAAGACGAAGCTGCGCTGGAAGCCGCTTTTAAACAACATGAAGTATCTTCTGTTATCATTGAAGGCATCCAGGGCGTAGGCGGTATCAACGTGGCCAGCGAGTCTTTCCTGCGGAAGATCCGGAGCCTCTGCGACGCGCACAATGCCGTTTTTATCGCTGACTCCGTACAATGCGGTTATGGCAGAAGCGGTAAGTTCTTCTCCCATGATTTTGCCGGTGTGGACGCCGATGTTTACTCCATGGCCAAAGGCATGGGTAACGGTTTCCCCATAGGCGGCATTATCATCTCCCCGAAATTCAAAGCAGTACATGGTATGCTGGGCACCACTTTTGGGGGTAACCACCTGGCCTGTGCGGCCGCCCTCGCGGTACTGGAAACGATCGAAAGCGAAAAGCTGATCAACAACGCTGCCAGCGTAGGTGCTTACCTGATGGAAGAGCTGCGGAAGTTCTCCCAGGTAAAAGAAGTAAGGGGCCGCGGGCTGATGATCGGTATTGAGATGCCGGAAGAACTGGCCCATGTAAGAAAGAACCTGCTGGGTGTTCATAAGATCTTTACCGGAGAGGCCAAGCCGAACGTAATCCGGCTGCTGCCTTCCCTGGCATTGACCAAAGCCCATGCAGATCAGTTTTTGGAAGCGTTTAGAAAAGAAGTCAAATAGTAATAATGAAGCAATTTATTTCAACAGCAGATGTGCCCAGTGTCCCGCGGTTGGTGGACATTGCCATGAACTACAAGAAAGATCCTTTCAGCGATAAGGAATTGGGAAAAAACAAAACGTTGGGAATGATTTTCCTGAATCCCAGTTTGCGAACACGTTTAAGTACACAGGTAGCTGCTAAAAACCTGGGTATGGAAGCGGTGGTGTTCAACATCGACAAAGAAGGATGGGCGCTGGAGATGAATGACGGGGTAGTGATGAATGGTAATACCACCGAACACGTAAAAGAAGCTGCCGCCGTTATGGGACAGTACTTCGATATACTGGCTATCCGCACCTTCCCGGGGTTGAAAGATAAACAAGAAGACTATACGGAGAAATATATCAACCAGTTCATTAAATACGCCGGCGTACCGGTGGTGAGCCTGGAAAGCGCTACCCTGCACCCTTTGCAGAGCCTGACCGATGTGATCACCATCAAGGAAAACTGGCAGCAGCCCCGCAAACCAAAGGTGGTGATGACCTGGGCGCCGCATGTAAAAGCGCTGCCGCAGGCTGTTCCCAACTCTTTTGCGCAGTGGATGAACGCATGGGGAGAAGTAGACTTTGTGATCGCTCATCCCGAAGGGTATGAGCTGGACGAAAAATTCTCCGGCAACGCCCGTATCGAATACAACCAGGATAAGGCACTGGAAGGCGCTGACTTCGTGTATGTGAAGAACTGGTCTTCGTACAGGGATTACGGTAAGATCACCTGCACTGACCCCAGCTGGATGGTGACCAACGATAAACTCAAACATACCAATGCCGCCAAAGTAATGCACTGTTTACCGGTGAGAAGGAATGTGGTGATCGCGGACGAAGTGCTGGACGGGCCTCAATCCATCGTGGTCCCTGAAGCGGGCAACCGCGTATGGGCGGCACAGGCGGTATTAAGCGAAATATTGAAAGGATAATCATGATTGATCTGTTTATTATCAAAGTAGGCGGAAACGTTATTGATAACCCGGTACTGTTGCAGGCTTTCCTGGAGAAGTTTGCCACCATACCCGGTAAAAAGATACTGATACACGGTGGCGGTAAGATCGCCACCCGTATCGGCGATCAGCTGGGCATCGAGTCTAAATACGTCGATGGCCGTCGTATTACCGACGCCGCCACGATCGACGTGGTGACCATGGTGTATGGCGGGCTGGTAAACAAGCAGCTGGTAGCCAAACTGCAGGCCGCGCAATGCAACGCCATCGGGCTTACCGGTGCAGACGCCAACATCATCCCTGCCACCAAAAGACCGGTGAAAGAAATCGACTACGGTTTTGTAGGCGATGTAAAACCGGATATGGTGCAGATAACTGCGCTGAAAGCTTTGCTGGAAGCAGGTCTTACACCGGTGTTTGCCCCGCTTACCCACGACGGTAGCGGCCAGATGCTGAACACCAATGCAGACACCATCGCCGCTTCGCTGGCCATCGCATTGTCTGCCAGCTACCAGGTGAGGCTGATCTACTGTTTCGAGAAAAAAGGCGTGCTGCACGATCCGAACGATGACAACGCGGTCATCAACCTGATCAACAAAGACATCTACCAGCAGCTGCTGGCAGACAAAGTGTTGTCAGACGGTATCCTGCCTAAGCTGGAGAACGCCTTTTCCGCCATCAATAACGGCGTGAAGGAAGTGCTGATAGGACACGCCGACGATGTGCTGAGCAATACCACCGATACGGTAGCAGGCACTTTAATATGCTAGTCTATGTGGAACGAAAAATTATACGACGTGGCTGTGGCGCTGTTAAAACAGCTCATAGCCACGCCTTCTTTAAGCCGGGAGGAAGACGGTACCGCCCGGGTGATCAGTGACTTCCTGACCGCCATGGACATACCGCACGAACGGCATCTTAACAACGTGTGGGCGGTGAATAAACACTTCGATCCCGCCAAACGTAATATCCTGCTGAACTCCCATCACGATACCGTGAAGCCCAATCCGCAGTATACCCGTGACCCTTTCAGTCCGGATGTGGAAGACGGCAAACTGTTCGGGCTGGGGAGCAACGACGCCGGCGGTTGCCTCGTGAGCCTCATCGCCACTTTCCTGCATTTCTATCACCGCACCGACCTGGAGTACAACTTTGTGCTGGCGGCTACTGCGGAAGAAGAGATCAGCGGCGCTAACGGTATCGAGAGCATTCTCGATAAACTGCCGGCCATTGATTTCGCTATCGTGGGAGAGCCTACGCTCACGCAACTGGCTATCGCCGAAAAAGGGCTGATGGTGCTGGACTGCACGGCTTACGGCAAGGCTGGCCACGCCGCGCGGGAAGAAGGAGAGAATGCGCTGTATAAAGCGCTGCCGGATATTACCTGGTTCCGCGATTTCCGTTTTTCTAAAGAGTCGGACACCTTAGGGCCGGTAAAAATGAGCGTAACGGTTATCAACACTTCCAACAAAGCACATAACGTGGTGCCGGCGGATTGCAGTTTCGTAGTAGACGTGCGCGCCACCGACCAGTATACGCTGGAGGAGCTGCTGGAAGTCATCCGGGCAAATGTACAATGTGAGGTGAAGCCCCGTTCCATGCGGATGCGGCCTTCCTTTATCCCGATGGAGCACCCGTTTGTACAAGCGGGCATTACATTGGGTAAAACGTGGTACGGTTCCCCCACCACTTCAGATCAGGCGCTGATACCGGCAACCTCCGTGAAGATGGGGCCCGGCGATTCCGCCCGTTCGCATACGGCAGATGAATTCATCTACCTGGAAGAGATCAGGGCAGGTATCGATAGTTATATCCGGATATTGGAGATGATCCAGTAATCCCGCGCACGCAAAGTTTTTAAAGAGAGCAAAGAGCGCTAAGCGTTTACTATAAAATATTTTTTATGAAACTGTGGCAAAAAGATAAGGCATCGCTGGATGCCGTAGAGAAATTCACGGTAGGCAAAGACCGTGAAATGGATGCTTTCCTGGCGCCGTTCGACGTGCTGGGCTCTATGGCACACATCACCATGCTGCAAAGCATCGGGCTGCTGGAAGCCGGTGAGCTGACCATCCTGAAGCAGGAGCTGAAGAAGATCTACCAGGATATCCAGGATGGTAATTTTGTGCTGGAAGAAGGCGTGGAAGATATCCACTCACAGGTAGAGCTGCTGCTGACCCGTCGTTTGGGCGAAGTAGGTAAAAAGATACACAGCGGCCGTTCCCGCAACGACCAGGTGCTGGTGGACCTGAAACTGTTCCTCCGTCACGAGTTGCAGACGATGGTGTCTTCCGTGAAAGCACTGTTCGACCTGTTGCAACAGAAAAGTGAAGAATACAAAGATCACCTGATCCCTGGGTATACCCACCTGCAGATCGCCATGCCTTCTTCTTTCGGACTGTGGTTCGGCGCTTATGCAGAGAGCCTCGTCGATGATCTCACTATGTTACAGGGAGCTTATAAAGTGGTGAACAAAAATCCGCTCGGCTCCGCTGCCGGCTACGGTTCTTCGTTCCCCCTTGACCGTGAGATGACCACCCGCCTGCTCGGTTTCGACGCGCTCAACTACAACGTGGTATACGCCCAGATGGGCCGCGGTAAAACGGAGAAGATCGTTTCCTTTGCGCTGGCCGGCATCGCTGCTACCATCGCCAAGATGGCCATGGATGCGTGCCTGTTCATGAACCAGAATTTCGGCTTTATCAGTTTCCCGGATGAACTGACCACCGGTTCCAGTATCATGCCGCACAAGAAAAACCCGGACGTATGGGAACTGATCCGCTCTCATGGTAATAAACTACAGGCGCTGCCCAATGAAATCGCCATGATGATCACCAACCTGCCTTCCGGTTACCACCGCGATCTGCAGCTGCTGAAAGAGAACCTGTTCCCCGCCTTCCAGACGCTGCGCGATTGTATCGATATGAGCCGCCTTATGCTGGAAAATATCCGCATCAAAGAAAATATCCTCGATGATGATAAGTACCAGTACCTCTTCAGCGTGGAAGTGGTGAACAACCTGGTGCTGCAAGGCACGCCGTTCCGCGAAGCTTACAAACAGGTAGGTATGGACATAGAAGGTGGTACTTTCTCTCCGTCTAAAGAAGTGAAACATACCCATGCCGGCAGTATCGGTAACCTGTGCACCGCACAGATAGCCGCGCAGATGGACGCGGTGATCAAAGGGTTTCCGTTTGAAGCCGTGGACAAGACGATAGCGGAACTGCTGGAGAATTAAAATTATCTTGATAGGAAAATAGTAGCCCTCTTCGTGATATGCGGAGAGGGTTTTTTATTTTCAGGGTGTGTGAGGATTACCATGAATACCAAATTATCATTGAATATCGGCGGTCTGCTGGCTGCACTTTCAGCTTGGGTTATCTTTGCCGATTGCTGTAAATCGCCGTGTAAGACCTTCCTGGAAAAGTATAGTAAAGAAGATTTCTCCCCGTTCAGGAACAAGTATATACTGAACAGAGGCATAGATCATAGTGACCATTCGTCGATATTGTTTGTTTATGATGAGCTGGATGATGGTCCTTATATTGTTAAAGTTAACCGGTCATCGGGGAAAGTTGTGGGGACAAGCACGCATCTGATGAAGGACGTCAGTAACCCGGATAGTATCATAAACAGCAGTTGGCAATGAAGTTCATTCAGTATCACGTAGATGGCTTAGATGTGGACAGTGTCGGTAATGTGTTTATCTGGATAATACATGACCAGCCGGATTTGATAAGGGTAGCCAGGAAAATGGATATGCCTGGCTTTGATGAAAAGTGCTATTGGGAAGCGAAGGATAACTGGTATGTTAGTAAGGAATGATAGGTAATCTGTCTTTGAAAAGATGTCATAAATACATACCTTAGATCTGTATTGTGTAACCCGAATCTGTGAAGATAAAACCGAAATGCGGCAATAACCCGTTTTTCACACCTATGTGTTGAGTCCCGGATTTAGTGTTTTAAAAAGATTTTTACGAAGTAGTATATGGTACCTATGAAGAGTTTGTTTAAGAAACGCCTGCTTGTCCTGTTGTGTTTATATGTTGGAATCGATGCAAAAGCACAGAGCGATGTTTCCCAAATCAATTCCTATGTGACACCACCGCCACCAAATGCCGCCGCGTTGGCGCGTTATGGTGAAATTCCGGTGAACCAGTATACGGGAATTCCTTCTATTGAGATACCCTTATTCACCGCCGGGAGTGGGCAACTAAAGATTCCTTTGTCGTTAAGTTATCATGCAGGTGGTATCCGGGTGGATGAAATAGCTTCCCGTACCGGTCTTGGCTGGACGCTGAATACAGGTGGCTGCGTAACAAGGACAGTGCGAGGTATTGCGGATGAAAAAAGCCTGGGCTATAATAATATTCAGCAACAGGGGAAGCCATTACCGGGTTACGGCTCTACCGAGGCTGGTGATGTTTATCTCAAAAGGATCACCAGTGGTTTGGAGGATGGTGAGGCTGATTTGTATTTTTTCAATTTCAACGGTCGTGCGGGAAGATATGCCCATTTTGCCAATGGCTATCAGACCATCCCCTATTCCAAATTGCAGATTAGCGATTTACCGGATTTTTCAAAGAAGATCGTTGATGAAAACGGTTATATCTATGAGTTTACGGCAGAAGAAGTGGTGACGACTTCCTATACCTATAGTGAAAGTGATCAGTCATGTCCGCAAGCCTGGTATATTACTAAAATGCTTTCGCCGGATGGTCAGGACTCTATTGTTTTTACTTACGATAAACGACTATACCAACTTCCAACTATGGAGGTATCAGAGACGAGGAAGATTTGCTATTCATTAGGAGGGAGACCTGACAGAACTGAGCATACATTCTGCAATCAGTCTATACACGGTCAGTACCTGAATACCATTAGTGGAAGGGATTTCCGCGTTAAATTCTATTATTCTGGTCGAACTGATGTCAACGACCGCAAGATAGATTCTGTCGTTTATGTGGATAAATCCGAGAACAGGCTCTGTAAGTTTCAGTTCAACTATAATTATTATACCAGTGCTAACAAGCTGCGACTGGATTCTGTCATTGAGTACGATGGTAATGGCCGAAGCCACCCACCCTATAAACTGACCTACAATCGGGAAAATGAGTTGCCGGGACTTAATTCTTCTGCGCAGGACCACTGGGGGTATCACAACAGCGGTGGAGGGGCTACAATGATACCTTATATTATAAAGAGGGATGGTACCAGGCAAAATCTGGCAGACAGAGAAGCTGACAGTAGTGAAGTAACGGTGGGTATGTTGGAAAAAATCGAATACCCTACAGGAGGGTATACACAGTTTCAGTTTGAGGGAAATGATTATAGTTACATTAATTCAAGCCGGTTGGCGCCTGAGCCTATAGTGAAGCCAGCGAATGTATCAGCATTGCTTACACATAATGGTAAGGCGGAAGAAAAGACAGTTACATTTGTAATTAAGGAAAAACAGGTGGTCAGAGTAACTGCACAGATTTCAAACTGTAAAGCCAATTGTTTACCGTGTTGTTCGTGGGGGCCTCAAGCTCCTGAAGCGAGAGTCGAAATGACAAAAGTTGGTGGCAGAGGGTATTTTTACGCCTATGGAATTAACATAGACAGATATACGAATAAAGAGGAGAGCATTGAACTGGATGCAGGCACCTATGAATTAAAATTAAATGTTGTCATGCCATTTGACAGAGTGAACGTGACTGTTCTCTATACCTATGTCTCAAATGAGTTTACCCGCCCATTGAAGTATGCGGGTGGGGCCAGGGTAGTTAAAATCACGAGCTATGATGGCATTAGCCATGATAATGATATCGTTAGAAGTTACAGCTATAAAATGGATGATCCCGAATATAGCAGCGGGGTTATCATGGAGCAACCGGAATACCATTATACTTATAGAGAATATACCTCTTCCTATCCGGACTATATGGATTGTGGAAAAGAGCTGGTATATCTTTGCTTTTCTTCCGTATCTCATGTTGCATTGGGTAGCACGCAGGGTGGAGTTGCCGGTTATCAGCGGGTTACAGAATATTATGATGCCAAAGACAGCAGCAATAAAGTGGTGAGCTACTACACGTCAGCGGCACAGTTTAGGGACAATGGGGGCACTTATGCGCCACCTTTTCCGCCCGCAACCAGTTATGACTGGCGCAGAGGTTTGTTGACACAAAAGGTAACTTACGGGAAAGGTAATAAGCTGGTGTCTATAGAAAAGAAGGCCTATTCCATCCTTCCGGATTTTCAGTATGAGTTAAGGAGTTTTAAGGCGCAGCAATCTGTTTTCTGTCCTTATGCAGCAATGGGAACGGATGGTAAGTATCAGTTTATTAAATATAAGACTGACTATTACCGGATAGTGACTGAATGGATGCCGTTGGTCGCAGATACACTGACGTTGTATTCAACTGGGTCAGGCGATTCTGTCCGAACCATCACCACCTATACTTATGATACCAGTTCGCTTAAAGTAGCATCAGTGGTAAAAGAGTTGAGTAATCGTACAGAGCGGCAGTTCTTCCGCTATCCTTTTAATTATGGTGTTAGTGCAGGGGATAATGTCTCATTGGGTATAAAGAACCTGCAGCAACGGCATATTGTCTCCCCGGTTGTTGAAAGCTATACGACGGTCAGCAATAATGCAAGTCCCGGAACCGTTTCCGGACAATTTGTGTCATACAAAACAGCGCAGCCTTATCCGGATACCGTTTTCCGGTTGAATGTTTCTGGTGTATTGACAGATTTTATTCCGTCAGTAGCGAGTGGGGGACGTGTGGTGAAGGACAAACGTTATGAGCCACTGCTGATATTTGACTTATATGATGGGGCCGGCAATGTGTTGCAGCAGCATAAAGCCAATGACGTACCGGAGTCATTTGTCTGGGGATATGGTGGCATTTACCCGGTGGCGGCTGTAAAAGGTATGAGCTATGCGTCAGTACGCGGTCTGGTAAACACATCCACGATAGGTAATTTGTATGACGACGTGCAGATACGGAACGCCCTTGCGCCTCTGCGTTCTTCCGGCGGCAATGCTCTGGTCAACGTGTATACTTTCCGTCCACTGGTGGGTATGACTAGTATGACTGATCCCGCCGGTCGCACAACGTTCTACGAATACGATGGCTTCGGAAGGCTGACTGTCGTCAGGGATAAGGACGGAAAGATCGTCAAGCAAATGAGTTATCAATACCAGCGACCAGTTACCGAATAAATTCAACTTATCAGACCTATGAGCGTGTATAAAAGTGTGTCCATTGCCAGTTTAGGCGCAGCTTTATTGCTGAGTATCCTAATGTTCAGCGGGTATTCGGTATCCGCGCAGCTGCCCGGTGGTCCTTCTCTTTCTGCTGCAACGCCGGTAGCCTTGCCTTCTGCTTATACTGTACCGGTTATTAACTATGTCCGTACCTGGGAGCCGTCTGTTCCCATGACAGATCCGGCTGCGGTAATGGCTAATGGCCAGGTGGCGGATGTAAAACAAACGACGCAATACTTCGATGGATTGGGACGGCTGCTGCAAACGGTGGCTAAGGGCATGAGTGATAGCGGGAAAGATATTGTAAGCCCTGTGGTGTATGATGCCTTCGGCCGGGAGCAGTATAAATACCTGCCTTATAGGGATATGGCGAGTGACGGTAAGTTCAAAACATCTCCTTTTAGCGTTCAACAGCAGTTTTACCAGAGTTCCGGTAATTATCCCGGCGAGAAGATATTTTATAGCCAGACAGCGTTTGAAGCTTCACCTTTAAACAGGGTATTGAAGACCTATGCTCCTGGCAATAGTTGGGCTACACGCCCGGTGAGCCAACAATACCTGGTGAATACCGCACAGGACTCTGTGCGTATCTGGAACGTGGCGGTAACCGGGTTACCGGTGAGCCCGGGTATCTATGCAGCAGGACAGTTGCTTAAAAACGTTGTCATAGATGAAGACGGCGGACAGGTGGTGGAGTATAAAGATAAATCCGGACAGGTGGTGCTCAAAAAAGTACGGCTGTTGCCCACAGCCAATGCTGCGCACATGGGATGGTTATGTACTTACTACGTTTATGATGATCTGAATAACCTTCGTTTTGTGATCCCTCCACTGGGGGTGGAGAAGATCACCAGTAGCTGGAATGTGGCTACCGTTGCCAATGGTCTGTGTTTTCAGTATACCTATGATGGCAGGAATAGGATGATCACTAAAAAAGTGCCTGGCGCCGGTGCGGTGGAAATGGTGTATGATGTACGCGACCGGCTGGCATTTGCCAGGGATTCTAATCAGCGTGCGCAAAATCAATGGCTTGCAACTTTTTATGATCAGCTGAACCGGCCTGTAGAAACGGCGCTGTACAGCAGGAATATATCCAGAGAGGCGCTGCAGACGCAACTGAACGGGGCTGTCAATAATAGTGGCACCAGCAGCTATACTTTTCCAGGTACCGCCGATTTGGTGGTGGCTTCCCATGAGGCCGCGCGCAATTTATATCAGGCAACGAACTCTGTAACGCTGGAGGGTGGTTTTGATACCGGTGCCAGTACCGACGTAGATGTTAATATTAATCCATCGCTGACCGGCGGAAGGACGGACATCCCGGTGAGTAATCCACTGCCGGATATCTTTAGCAGCGGTACGCTGACACCACTGACATTTACTTTTTATGACAATTATAATTTCACCGGTGCACAGGCAGCTGACAGCCGGTATTACAGTAAACCGACTACCGGTGGAAATCCGAATGCAGAGCCGGTGACTGTCGGTACTCTGACTAAGGGGCTCGTGACAGGTGCGCGTGTTCGTATCCTTGGAACGGATACCTGGCTGACTACGACCTCCCGCTATGATGATAAAGGCAGGGTGACCCAGGTAACAGCCGACAATGCGGCAGGCGGTACCGAGGTAATCACCACTCGCTATGATTTCAACGGCAAAGTAGTAAGCACTTATCATGTACATAAAAATACCCGGAGCGGTGTAACGCCGCAGACGACAGTATTGACGGCGATGCTGTATGACGCGAGAGGACGTCTGAAAGAGGTGACCAAACAACTGAATGATACTTCCGCTGTGCGGACTATAGCCCGTAATTCTTATGATCAGATCGGGCAGCTGGTGACAAAAGAACTGGGCATTGTAGGGAGTGGAACTCCGTTGGAGAAACAAACCTACGATTATAACCTCCGCGGCTGGCTGCGCAGCATCAGCAAAGACTACCTGAAAAATGGCTCCGGTGGTGCGCATTTCGGGCAGGAGTTGAATTACGATTATGGGTTTACCAGTCAGTCGTTCAATGGTAATATCGCCGGTATCCGTTGGAAGGGTTGGAATGATACCACTCAACGAGCCTACGGATTTACCTACGACCCCGTAAACCGACTGAAAGGCGCTGCTTTCTCTCAGATCAGTGCCGGTAACTGGCAGAATACGCAGGTGGATTTTACTGCCAGTAATATTGCTTATGATGCCAATGGTAACCTACTGAGCATGAACCACCGCGGCCAGCTCAACAATGCACCCGCTGACGTGGATAAGCTGGCTTATCGTTACAATGAGAACAGTAATCAGCTGAAATCCGTGTATGATGCCGTGCAGGTGAATACAGGTCTGGGTGATTTTACCAACAGCCAGGCGGATGGTGTTGATTACAATTATGACGGCGGCGGTAACCTGATCAAAGACGAGAACAAGCAGATTGCCTCCATTACTTATAACCACCTCAACTTACCGGAGTTGATTACTGTTACCGGCAAAGGAAATATCCGGTTTATATATGACGCTGCCGGTAATAAGGTCCGTAAAACCGTCACTGATAATACAGGTAGCACCTCCAAAGTGAACACTACAGACTATTTGGGAGGTTTTGTTTATGAAGATGACAGTCTTCGTTTTGTGGGGCATGAAGAAGGGCGGATCAGACCTGTTTACCAAACTGGTCAACCGCTTGCTTTTGCTTATGATTACTTCGTGAAAGACCACCTTGGCAATACCCGGCTGGTGCTGACTGACCAGACGAATTTTTCCATGTATGCCGCTACGATGGAGACGCCTAACGCAGCAACGGAGAACCTGTTGTTCAGTAATATTGACAACACCCGTAGTAATAAGCCAGTGGGTTACCCGGCAGATGAAAGTGCTGGTAATAACGAATCTGTGGCTAAACTAACGGCAACAGGCACCGGTAAGAAGATTGGACCGTCGCTGGTGTTACGGGTAATGGCGGGTGATACCGTCCAGCTGAGCAGTAAGGCGTTTTACAAATCCAATGGTCCGGTTGATAAAAGCAGTCCGGTTGTACCGGCAGAGAACATGCTGGCAGATCTGGTCGCTGCCTTCGGAGGCGCTGCTACTACTGACGCTACGCATGGTAACGCAGCGCCTGTAGGTAATACGCCATTTAATGCTAATTTCTACAATAATGACTATCGCCAGCTGAAGGAAAAAAATCCGGACCAGCAACCGAATAAGCCCAAAGCCTACCTGAACTACGTATTGTTCGACGATCAATTTAAGATGGTAGAGGACAATAGTGGCGTAAAGCAGGTAAAAGCCGAACCAGACCAGCTGCAGACCCTTTCTCAGGATAAGATGGTTATTAAAAAGAGCGGATTTTTGTATGTTTATACCAGCAATGAAAGTACGCAAGAGGTGTTCTTTGATAATCTGACGGTGGCACATAGTGGCGGACCGGTGGTGGAAGAGACGCATTATTATCCGTTTGGGTTGACGATGGCGGGGATATCCTCGAACGCATTGGCCGGTAGTAAGTATCAGGAGAATAGGCTGAAGTATAATGGAAAAGAGTTGCAGCGTAAAGAGTTTGGGGATGGAAGTGGGCTAGAATTGTATGATTTTTCTGCAAGGAATTATGATCCGCAAATAGGAAGATGGCATTCTCTGGATCCTATGGCAGATAAGTATCTGGACATGACGCCTTACAATTACGTGGCGAATAATCCAATCAAGTATCTCGATCCTGATGGAAAAGTAATTAGAGATAAAGATGGTAACATCGTTATTACAACCACGGGGAAACAAATTAATGCGCCTTTAATGGTTATCGGTTCGACAAAAAATACTGATGGGACTATAACACAATCGGCGATTGATAGGACATACGAAATAGTTACCATGTTTGCCGATAATGGAACTCCCATACAAGCTATGCGATTAGTTTCGGCGTCACAGGTAGATATTGTCTATGATTCGAAAGGGCGTATAATGAGTTCGACAAATTCTTCAGTAGACAATAATAATTTTGATTGTACTGCCGATTGCCACGGGTATACATTTGCTGAGAATAAACTATGGATTGATAATGATCAAGTTAATAAGATTTTAGAGAATGATAATCAATTAGAATGTGGAGTTCCTGAAGACTTAGCGGATATCGTGGTTTTTAAGAGTCTAAATGAAGTCGTGCATTCAGGGAGAAGGAACAAAGATGGAACATACAACAACAATGCAGGGATTCTAACTACCGAATATAATGTGACATTGGATCAAGCTTCCCGAGGATTAACAGATGTGAGCGATAAAAATAATACTGAGTTTGTAAGAAGAAGAGGTGCTGAAAAAATGCTTGATACTAAATTTGGATCTGTAAGTAAGACGGGCATACGTACGATCTCTGATCCCGAGGAAATAAAAAAATTCCTAAAACAACTAACAAATTAAAAAATGAAAATTATCCTGTCTGCTTTTATTGTCATACTAAATTATAGTAGTGCTGTATCTCAGACTATTTTTAAAGTTGTTGAAGCTGAGCGTAACTCTTTTACTGGTGCTAATTTATCAGATAATATGAGTCGTAAATACTATAGAATAGTATTGGTCGACGATAGCCTTAGTCAAAATTTTTTATATCCACTTGTGATCAAAAAGCATAACATTGATACAGTTGAGGCAATAAGAGAATTATTACTGCTGAGAGGAGATACGAGAATGTGTTCCCTCCCAATTATGGGTTATAATCCTTTGAAGTCGCAAATTTATATTGGTACGAATAAAAACTATTCTGTACAAGTTGAAGCACTTTTTATAATCAATCAATTGATATTTGAGAATCCGTTTTATTATTCATCATATCCCGTTTTAGTTGATAAAGTTGATGGTTCGAGCGCCTCGATATCAGGCACTGTGATAGATAAGGCATTTGAAGCATATTGCAGTTGGTATAAGAAACTGAAAAGGATAGGAATTAGGCAAATTAAATATAAAAAAATTATGCCACTTGATAGTGCTGCCGTTAGATGGTACTAATTTATCATGGATAAATGGCGGCATATGGTTGTCGTTGGATTGAATGGTTTTTAATGGTTGGAGAAATGAAAAAAAATATGATTAAAGAAACCGACTGCTTTTTGGATTGTTTGGTTGAATTCGGTGATGGCTTATCATAATGTTCGATGACGGTTTTTACCGCAGATCCAGAATCGGTGTTAGGGTTAACAGAAAGAACGATCTTGATGTTTTTTAATGGTGATACCAAAGATTACTATATCATTATCATACTAACTACCCGTGTATATATTATTTCAGCCAACGTTTTGGCATTGGGGCGTTTTTGCAAAGATAATATTCCGGTATTGATAAGCTATCATGAGTCGTATGCTTGGGATGATACTTTGAAGATTTTCAAAAGAATAGACCACGTAAGAATTGCCTTCAAAAAAGTATTTCATCAAAATAGATCCTGGTAAAGCCGGGATGATCTTTATTGGTTGTTCAAACAAATAATGTAATAGGGCGCTTTCTGGTTATGCACGACCGCAAGTTTAAGATAGTTGTGAACGATCTAAAACTACTGTAAAAAGAAATGTCCCAGTTGATGAATAAAGTGGTCTTTCTGTTATCACTCCTTTGCTTTGTAGGTAGTTGCAGGTATAATGCAAGAATTGTTAATCCTGATGACGTCACTGGTATTCTTGTTTTAATTGAAATCCGCCATAGGGCAGACAGTGTTGGCAACAGAATAGATGTACTATGAAACTACAAGTTTTTGGTTGGGCTTTACTACTTCTGATTAGCTGTCATGAAAAGCCTCGTGACAATGCCTGGGTGTTATACAATGAGAATCCTGCTTTTATTATTAAATGTGCGGTACCCCAGGGTCGGATCGATTATAAAGATATGCCATCCTTCCCGAAAGGGGAGCTACTCTATGTGACATATAAGGGGGCACCGGATACTTCTTCCTGGATGACTTTATCTGTGCATGAAATTAAATTGGAAGACAGACAGGAAGATTTTATGGAGTCTTTATTACAGTGGCAACAGAAGTCAGAGGCAGATGGTGATAGCACATTTACCCTTGTGCAGAAAAAATAGGAAAAACATCTTCGGGAAAGAGTATTGGTTTTTTGGATTACTTAATTGGGTCTCTTAGTGATCTGAGATATTGCCGAATGATTGTTTTTTATAATGCTTCAAAAGTGGGGGTTCTGCAAGTGACCCAGAAGAGAGAACTGGATAGTTTTTCAAAGATTGCAGAGCGGATTACAACGTCATTGGCCTATTGAATTGATTGGATATAGAGCAGTTGAAGTTGAACCCGAGACACTAACTAATTAGAGGAGAATAGAGGAATATTCCGAGTATTGGATTAGGTTTAATTTCAGGACAAAAGGCACAAAGTATAAATTTACTCCTCATGAAGGAAGTTGAACGAATTTTTATAGAAAAAGCAGTGGAACGAGCCGGAATATTCCTTTATTCCAGAGAAATTGCCTTGGAGTTTGTAAAGGCGTGTGGAAATGAAAATATTCATTTGTTTGGGATAGATGGATTTTTTCTGAAGGATAATCGTATTCAACCCAGTATGACGGATAGCATAGATTTTTCGTCTTTATTTTTCGAAGGGGATATCTACCAAAAGGCGATTAATTTTTTGGAAGTAAGATCTGATAACATGTTTTTCGAAATAACGTGTGCGTAGATAGACGCGATCGACAGGATCTCATATACAATAGAGTCCGTCATAAAAACAAGGTCATCAGTCGTGCTGTTTACAGTACTAGCGATTTGCAAAAAAAAATAACCAGCACCTATTGGAAAGGTGCTGGTTATTTCAAAAATCCTTCTTTTAAAACCCTACATTCACTCCCACAAAGAAATTAAACCCTGCCATCGGATAGTAGTAACTATCATACACGACCCTGTTCTGCTTCAGGTCATAGCTGCTGTAAGTGCTGCCGTTCGGTTCATACTTTGCATCGAAGATGTTGTTGAGCAGCAGCTGCACGCCCAGCTCGCGGAATAACGGTTGCGGCACTACGTAATTAAACCGCAGGTTGTTCACATAATAGGGGTCGAGGCTGCCGGCTTTGCTGGAGGTGTTGTCCATGTACTGCCGGCTGACGTATTTGCCGATCAGGTCTACGGTTAGTCCTTTCAGCGGACGGGCCGTCAGGGTGTAGCCGCCGACGAAAGCGGGGGAGAAGGAGATATCTGTTTTATGATAGGTTTGGGTATGTTCTACGTAGTTGCTGTCGTAGGAGATGGCGCTGTAGTTCAGCACTTTATTCTGGCTCAGTGCGGCGGATGCTGCCACGGAGAAGATATTGCCCAGTTTCACGTTGCCACTTACCTCTACGCCCATACGGTAACTTTTCGGGATGTTGGTGCGTACATAGGCGCCTACGTCGGTGAGCTGGCCGGTTTGCACCAGCTGGTTTTTGTAGTTCATGTAGTACACGTTGGCCTGCAGGGAGGCGATGTTGTTGCTCCAGGAGTAACCGGCTTCCACGTCGCGGAGCATTTCCGGTTTGGGTTCGGCTACGCCGTAGTTGGATTCGAAGTCCACGCGGTTAGGCTCTTTGTTGGCGAGGGCGATGGAGGCGAACACGCGGCTGGCGGGATTGAGATAATAAGTCACGCCGGCTTTCGGATTGAAGAAATTGTACTTCACGTGCGGCATGTAGGCGGGAGCGGCTTCGAAGCCGTCCATGTTGTAGGCGATGTTGCGGTATTGTAGTTCGCCGAAGAGGCGCAGGGCTTCGGTGATTTTATATTCTCCTTTCCAGTAAATATTGAAATCGTTTTTATCGGCGGGGTAGCGGTAGTATTCGTGGTCTTTGTCGATACCGGCTTTAGCCCAGATCACTTTGCCGTAGTGGTCGCCGGTGTAGCGGTTCCAGCCGCCGCCGAGGCTCCAGTTGAATTTTTCGCCGGTGCGGTTGACGGAGAACACGCTGCCGTAGAAGTAGTTGTCGAGCCACAGTTGTTGCACGAGGTCGGTGGTATCGATGATCGTGCCGTTGTGGTTGTATGGAGGCAGACCATAATCTTTGAGGGCCTTATTGGCTTTGTAGTTTTCGTAGTAGCCGCGGCCGCGGGTGAGGTGGAGGGCTACGTTGAAGTTAAGGCTGGAATTGATTTCCTGATTGAGGAACAGCTGGTAATGGTCCTGCTGGTAGTTATCTGTTTCGTTATCGTAGGGGGTGCCGGGTTTTTTGGTGCCGGCGGAGTTATAGGTGCGGTTTGTTTTAAGCATGGCTTCGGGCACGCCGTTCCAGGCCTGGTAGGTTTTTTCTTTACCGGAAAAAACGTTGAGGCGGACGGCTGTTTTCCGGGAGATGTAGGCGGCGGAGGTGTAGAAGGAGCGCAGGTCGGAGGTGGCGCGGTCTATATATCCGTCGGAGCTGATTTTAGACAGGCGTGCGTCGATGGTGAAGTGGTCGTTGATGAGGCCGGAACCGGCTTTGACGGTGTTTTTCCAGCTGTTGAACGAGCCGTAGCTGCTGCTGATTTCGCCATAGGCTTTCTCGCGGTATTCGTTGGTGCTGAGGTTGAGCGTGGCGCCGAAAGCGGCGGCGCCGTTGGTGGAGGTGCCTACGCCGCGTTGCAGTTCGATGCTGCTGACGGAGGAGGCGAAGTCGGGCATGTTCACGAAGAAGGTGCCTTGTGATTCCGCGTCGTTGATGGGGATACCGTTGACCGTCACGTTGATGCGGGTGATATCGGAGCCGCGCACGCGCATGCCGGTGTAACCGATGCCGGTTCCGGCGTCGGAGCTGGTGACTACGCCGGGCTGCTGATCCAGCAGCTGGGGCAGGTCCTGACCGAGGTTGCCTTTTTTGATGTCGGCGGCGGTGAGGGTGCTGTTGACGAACGGCGCATTTTTACCGGCGCGGAGACTGGTGATCTCTACGGGTTTTACGAGCAGACCGGTTTCTTCGAGGCTAATGTCGGCCACCTGTGCGCCGTTGCCGGCCTGTATGGTGATGGTGTATGATTTGTACCCGATATAGCTGGCCAGCAGCGTATAATGTCCTTTTTTAGGGAGATGGATGGCATAGTGCCCCTGCCTGTCTGTTAAGGCGCCGGTTTGATTCACAGAGATGGTAACGCCTTCCAGTGGCTTACCGTTGGTTTTACTGGTAACGGTACCAGTAACAAGGGATTGTGCATGTAAAGTGCCTGCTATAGACAGCAGCACCAGCAACATCAGCTGTTTCATTTCTAGTATGTCTGTTTTCTTTTTTTCAAATTCCTAACCAGCATTACCTGGTCCAGGTTCTGTGGGTGTGATCTCAGCCTGAAAAGTAAGGCACCCCATACATGGCAGGGGAACAAGTAAGTCCCTGCGAAGGCACGAAGGTAGCATAAAAAAACATCTTTCGCCTTTTTGCTTTCTTAGCGGACCTGGCGTGAAACAATAAACAAAAGGCCCTTTACCGCTTTGCTCTCTTATAATCCTTTGCGTGATAATTCTCTGCGTGATAATTCTTTGCGTGAAACAAAAAAATCCTTAATTTCCTTTTATACTTCTCTCAATCATCTTGTATTCATTTTTAACCATTAAATCTTTATGAGATGATTAAACTACAGTTTATCGGCTACCTGGGCCGGGACGTTGTCAGGAAAGAAGTGAACGGCAATGTGGTGCTTAATTTTCCGGTGGCCGTTAATGAGCGTTTCCGCAACCGCGAAGGGGTGCTGGAAGAACGTACCACCTGGGTGGACTGCTCTTTATGGAACCGGGAGATGATGGCAGCCCATCTGCATCAGGGTACGCTGGTATATGTAGAAGGCGGCCCCAGGGTAGAAGGGTATATTACCCGGACGGACCAGCCCGCCGCGGCCGTCAGGCTCCGGGTGTACCACATGCAGTTGCTCAGCCGTAAGGATGAGGAAAGACGCCGCCCTGCCCCTGTAGAGGTCCCGGCCGTTCCGGAACAGGAACTGGTGGAAGAACAACCCGCCGATGATCTGCCCTTCTAAAATGTACATGCATTCCAATATGAAAGCCAACCGGTTATGGTTGGCTTTTTAAATTTCTTTGAAAAAAGTTTTGGTGCAAATGAAATTAATACTATCTTTGCACCCTCATTGCGAGGTAGAGCAGAGGTAGCTCGTCGGGCTCATAACCCGAAGGTCAGTGGTTCGAATCCGCTCCTCGCTACAAAAGAGCGCATCAGCGCTGGTAAAGAGACCAGAAAGAGCCGAAGAAATTCGGCTTTTTTTATTTCCGTAAGTTTGAGTAGAGAAAAAGCAGCACAGCCTTTATTATTAGATCGTCATGCACAAAGCAGGTTTTGTAAACATATTCGGTAAGCCCAACGCGGGGAAAAGTACCTTGCTCAACGCCATCATCGGCGAAAAGCTGGCTATTATATCTCCCAAAGTGCAAACCACCAGGCACCGTATTACCGGTGTCATCACCGAGCCCGGTTACCAGATCGTATTCTCGGACACGCCGGGTATCATCGACCCGAAATACAAACTGCACGAGAAAATGATGGGTGCGGTGAAGTCCGCACTGGAAGACGCAGACGTGGCCCTGCTCATCATGGACGCGAAAGACTCGCTGGAAGAGAACCTCGAACTGTTCGACTCCCTGCGGCTCAAAGTACCGGCCATCCTCATCCTCAATAAAATGGACAACCTCTCCAAAGCAGACATGGACACGCTGCTGGAGAAAGCCAGGGCCTGGGGTAAAGCCAAAGTGGTAGTACCTATCTCTGCCCGCCAGCAGAAAAACATCAAGGAACTGATGCAGGAGATCGTGGCGCTGATCCCCGAAGGCAACGCCTTCTATCCGGACGATACCCTCACGGACAAGTCTACACGTTTCCTCGTGGCGGAAATGATCCGGGAGAAAATCTTCCAGCTGTTTGAAGAAGAGATCCCTTATCATACCACCGTGATCGTGACCCAGTTCCAGGAAAAGGAAACACTGACCAAGATAACGGCGGAGATCATCGTTACCCGTGACACACAGAAAGGCATCATCCTCGGAGAGAAAGGCAAATCCATCCGTGAGCTGGGCACGCTGGCCAGGCAGGACATCGAGAAATTCATCGAACGCAAGGTGTTCCTCGAACTGTTTGTGAAAGTACGCGGCAAATGGAGGGATAATGACCTGTACCTGAAAGAATACGGGTACTAGGTTGTAATTTTAAAAAGTAGTAATCATAATAATACAATGGCTGGATTTACAGTAGCTATAGTGGGCCGCCCGAACGTGGGCAAATCAACGTTGTTCAACCGTTTGCTGGAACAGCGCCGCGCTATCGTAGACGATCAGAGCGGTGTTACCCGCGATCGTCAGTACGGTATCGCCGACTGGAACGGCAAATCTTTCAACGTGATCGATACCGGCGGGTTTGTGACCAACAGTGATGATGTTTTTGAGCGGGAAATCCGCAAACAGGCGAAAGTGGCCATGGACGAGGCAAACGTACTCATTTTCATGGTAGATGTGTCTACCGGTATCACAGACCTCGACACCGATGTGGCCAACCTGCTGCGCCGTACCTCCAAACCGGTGTACCTGGTTGTCAATAAAGTAGACAACGCCCAGCGTCAGCTGGAAGCCAACGAATTCTACAGCCTCGGCTTCGAAAATACCTTCTTCCTCTCCTCCATGAGCGGCAGCGGCACCGGTGAACTCCTGGACGCCGTGGTGTCCCATATCACCGACGATATGGAAGACCCCAGCCTGGAAGCAGACGTACCGAAAATCGCCATCATCGGCCAGCCAAACGTAGGTAAATCCTCCCTGCTCAACGCCCTCGTAGGCGCCGACCGCAACATCGTTTCCGATATCGCCGGCACTACCCGCGATACCATCCATACCCGGTACAATATGTACCAGAAAGACTTCATCCTGATCGATACGGCCGGTATCCGCCGTAAACAGAAGGTGAACGAGGACCTGGAGTTCTACTCCGTGATCCGCGCCATCAAAGCGGTCGATGAAGCAGACGTGGTCATGCTGCTGCTGGATGCCGAAAAAGGCATTACCGCACAGGACCTCAGCATCTTCAGCCTCGCCGCCCGTAAGGGTAAAGGCGTAGTGGTGCTGGTCAACAAATGGGACCTGGTGGAAAAAAGCACCAACACCGCCCGCGACTACGAGAAAGAACTGAAAGGCCGCCTCGCGCCGTTCTCCGACGTGCCCATCATCTTCACTTCCGTGATAGAGAAGCAACGTATCTTCAAAGCAATCGAAGCAGCGCTGGACGTGTACGAAAATCGCCTGCGCAGAGTGCAGACAGCCCGCCTCAACGAGGTGATGCTGAAAGCGATAGAAGCGTATCACCCACCGGTAGTAAGAGGTGTGCCCATCCGTATCAAATACGTAACACAGCTGCCTACCCACACACCGGCGTTTGCGTTCTTCTGTAACCTGCCAGACGATGTGAAGGCGCCCTACCGGAACTACCTGGAAAACCAGCTCCGTAGCAACTTCAATTTCAGTGGTGTCCCTGTGAAGATCTTTTTCCGGAAAAAATAGGCCGTAAAAAAAGGGAATGAATAGATTTTGTATTCTGAAATTATTCTATACCTTTGCCGCGGTTTTAAAAAAATAAAACAAACTAAAATGAAAAAAGTATTTGTATTTGCAATCGCAGCTGGTATGTTCTTCGTAGCTTGTAACGGTGGTAGCACTCCTGCTACTGACTCTACTGCTACTACTGTAGACACTATGAACGCTGCTCCTGTAGCTCCAGTTACTGATTCTGCTGCTGTTGTAGCTCCTGCTGATTCTGCTGCTACTGTAGCTCCAGCTGCTGACTCTGCTGCTGCAACTCCTGCTAAGTAAGCGAATATTATTTCTAAATAATATCAATTCTTGCAAGAATAAAAAGGCCGATTGCTTAGCAATCGGCTTTTTTATTGGGCATATATTAAATGCAGTAATTAATCTTCGAGCAGGGAGGCGAGATTGCTTAACTCATCCTGGCGGTAAGCGTCTTTGTCGTCCCGGAAACATTTCGCCAGCTCTTCGAGCAGAAACTGAATGATACGTTTGTTGGACTGCGGTTTGAAATAAGACGGTACGGAGGGGACGGAAACTCTTTTCAGGTAAGTGTCCACATCCTGCTGGGTATAGATCTGTCCCTGAATGGGATCAATGAAAAACAGGATACGCTGGTCATCCGGATCTATCGGTTCATCAAAATCGATGAAGGTATCAAAATAAGCAAGGATAAACTGCCGGGGGATATTCACCGCATATACCGGCAGGTCCAGCATGGCGCACAGGCTCTGGTAGATGATCCCGTTGGTAACGGGATTGCCTTTTTTGGACTCTATCACCTGGTTGATGAAGAACTGGTTTTTCCGCTGATAGGAGACTTCTTCCCCTTTCAGGCCGAAGTAATTATAGATCATGCTGTTAAGCACATTGATCTTCTCCAGCGGCGTCAGGTAGTTATTCAGCTCCAGCCAGATATTGCGTTTAATGCGTTCTATTTCGTTCAGGATCTGAGAGGGCGCCAGGTCGGGAAACTGGTAGCGGGCCACCAGGATAGCGCCCTGCATGAGGTCCTGCAGCTCCGATTGGCTCCATGCACGCAAGGCAGCCTGCAGGTCCTGGTAATGGACCCGGTGGATCAGCAGTTCTATCCTCTCCTGTATGGATTCATCCACGGTATTCTCCCACAGATTCTCCAGGTTGGGAATGATCTCCTTACCGTACAGCAGTATTTTGCTGGCGACGGTGTCGAATACTTCCTGGTCCGGATCATCCAACAGGTGGAACAATGCATTTATTTCCTTGTTTTCGTGCATGTCGGGTTATTCAGCTTTCTTCTTCCGTGGCGGTGCTTTTTTCTTAGGCGGATTAGCTTTGGCTTCTTCAATGATAGCTTTGGCTTCTTCCACGGTCAGGTCCGCAGCGGTGTCAATTTTCTCTTTCGGTATCTTGAAGTTCTTCAGGCCCTGTTTGATGTAGGGACCATAAGGCCCTTTCAGGATCTGGATCTTCTCCTTTTCAAATATTTTGATGGTCCGCTCGTCTTTGGCGGCTCTTTTTTCCACGATCAGCGGCGCTACTTCGTCCAGTTCCACGGTGTACGGGTCCATTTCCTTTTTGAGGGAATAGAACTTTTTATCGTGTTGCGCATATGGACCGAAGCGGCCGATGTTGACGATTACCTCTGAATCCTCGAACTGGCCGATGTTGCGCGGCAGGCGGAACAGCTCCATCGCTTCTTCCAGGGAGATGGTTTCGATGCTCTGGGTCGTTTTCAGTTTGGCGAAGCGGGGTTTCTCCTCATCTTCTACCTTACCGATCTGGATCATCGGGCCATAACGTCCCATACGGGCCACAATCGGTTTGCCGGTAGCTTCTTCCACGCCCAGCTGGCGTTCGCCTTTTACGCGTTCGGCGTTTTCCAGCGTGTTTTCCACATCTTTATGGAATGGGCTGTAAAACTCTTTCAGCATTTTGTTCCACACTTTCTTGCCGTTGGCGATTTCATCGAACTCTTCTTCAATTTTAGCGGTGAAGCCGTAGTCCATCACGGAATTGAAGTACTGGTTGAGGAAATCGGTCACGATCATGCCGAGATCGGTGGGGAACAGTTTGGATTTTTCGGCGCCGGTATTTTCGCTGTCTGTCTGCTGGCTGATTTGATCAGCTTTCAGTATCAGGATGCGGAATTCTCTTTTTATGCCTTCTTTGTCCCTTTTTTCCACATATCCTCTTTTCTGGATGGTGGTAATGGTAGGGGCGTAGGTAGACGGGCGGCCGATGCCCAGTTCTTCCAGTTTTTTAACGAGGCTGGCCTCTGTATAGCGGGGCGCAGGGCGGGAGAATCTTTCGGTGGCCTTCATTTCTCTCAGGTCCAGCGTCTGTTTCACGGCCAGTGGCGGCAGTGATCCTTCCTGTGCTTCGTCTTCGTTGATATCTTCATCGTCGTGGCTTTCCATGTATACTTTCAGGAAGCCGTCGAATTTCAGCACTTCACCGCTGGCGGTGAGCTCCTCATTGTTGGTGGAGATGCTGATTTTGGCGATGGTTTTTTCCAGTTCAGCGTCGGCCATCTGGCTGGCGATGGTGCGTTTCCAGATCAGCTCGTACAGTTTGCGGGTGTCGCTGTCGTCTACGGTGGAGTTCTCCATGTAGGTAGGACGGATAGCTTCGTGCGCTTCCTGGGCGGACTCATTTTTGTTTTTGAATTTGCGGAACTGATGGTAGCGGTCGCCGAAGCTGGTTTTGATCGCTTTTTCGATTTCCGTTACCGCTGTATCGGAGAGGTTGACGGAGTCAGTACGCATGTAGGTGATAAAACCGCTTTCATACAGTTTCTGGGCCAGCAACATGGTTTTGGATACGCTGTATCCCAGTTTGCGGCTGGCTTCCTGTTGCAGGGTAGAAGTGGTGAAAGGGGCGGCAGGTGATTTTTTGCCGGGTTTTACCTGTATGTCTTTTACGGAATAGACGGCGCTGACGCAGTCTTTGAGGAATTTCTCCGCATCTTCCGCTGTTTTGAACTTGTTGGGGCCTTCCGCTTTAAAGGAGATGTTTTTACCGTTGATGTCTTTACCGGTAAACCATGCTTCCACTTTAAAGGTGCTGACGGCGGTGAAACCGTTGATCTCCCGTTCTCTTTCCACGATCAGGCGTACAGCCACTGACTGCACACGGCCGGCAGAGAGGGAGTTACGCATGCTCATTTTTCTCCATAGCACAGGGGAGAGCTCAAAACCCACGATCCTGTCGAGGATACGGCGGGCCTGCTGAGCGTTTACCCGGTCCATATCGAGCTTACGGGGGTGCTGTACCGCATTTTCGATGGCCGGTTTGGTGATTTCGTGGAATACGATGCGTTTGGTTTCTTTCGGATCGAGGCCCAATACCTCGCACAAATGCCATGAAATGGCTTCCCCTTCACGGTCCTCATCCGTTGCCAGCCAAACCTCATCGGTTTCCTTTGCCAGCTTCTTCAGGTCTTTTACCACCTTTTCTTTATCTTCCGGTATTACATATTTAGGCTTGAAGTTATTTTCGATGTCTATCCCCATGTCGTCCTTCTCCAGGTCACGGATGTGCCCGAAGCAGGATTTGACTTCAAAGTCCTTGCCCAGAATTTTTTCAATGGTCTTGGCCTTTGCCGGGGACTCCACTATAACTAAATTTTTTGCCATGTATGCTTCTTTAATGTGCTGCTAAATACGTAAAAAATCGTAAAATAAATACTAATAGGATTTTGCAATTATATAAAAGTACCTTCAAAATAAAAAATAAGGCGTCTTTAAAGGTAAAATTACGAATTACGGATCAGGAAGACGAATGTACGGAATACTGGTTGTCCCCAAAACAGGTGAACTTGTCCTGTAGAGAACCTGTCATATGATAAATCTTTACAAAGAATAAATAATCATAATTTATAATCAGAAGGTTGTAATTGCCGATTGCTCACGTGTAATTTGTATTTTTAGTTTATGGATATTGTAATCATTGGCACTGGAAATGTGGCCCATTGTTTCGGACAGTTGTTAAAACTGCATGGCCACCAGATAAAACAGGTGGTGGGGCGTAACGCCGACCATGCCAGGGAGCTGTCGGAGATGCTCAACGCCTCCTTCACCATCGACCTGATGGATATTAATATGGAAGCGGACGTATACCTGCTGGCCGTCAGCGACGCTGCCATCCCGGAGCTGAATGATCAGCTCCGCCTGGGCAAAAGGATCGTGGCCCACACGGCCGGGGCGGTACCGCTGAGCGCTATTTCCCGGATTTCGGTCAACACCGGGGTGCTGTACCCGTTGCAGTCCATCCGCAAAGAACTCAAAAACTACCCGCCCATCCCCATCATGCTGGAAGCGGGTAATGACGAAGTGCTGAAACGCCTGCAGGCGGTAGCCGGCAGCCTGGCCTCCCGCATCACCATCGCCGATTCGGACCAGCGCCTGAAGTATCACCTCACCGCAGTACTGTGCAATAACTTCACCAACCACCTCTTCGCAGAGGCAAAAGCCTACTGTGACCGGGAGCAGCTGGACTTCTCCTTGCTGCAGCCTATTATTAAGGAGACTTTCGACCGGCTGGAGCGGTACGCCCCGGAGACGGTGCAAACGGGTCCGGCCCTCCGTAATGATGAAACGACCATGGCCCTGCACCGTGCCCTGCTGGCCGGCGACGAACAGCTGAAACGGATGTACGAAGTGATGAGCGAAGCTATTTACCAGTTCCACAAAAAATAATTACGAATTACGAATTACGAATTACGAATTACGACCGGGCTGGTTAGTTGCCTTGTTTTATCATAAAATAATGAAATGCAATTCCGGCAGAACCCTAAATTCGTAATTCGTAATTCGTAATTCGTAATTACATTTGCCGGATGAACGTATTAGCTTTATTCAAGCCTGTTACCACTTTCGTGCTGGACGTGGATGGGGTGCTGACGGATGGAACGCTGCAGTTATTGCCCGGCGGGGAAATGTCGCGCAAAATGAATATTAAGGACGGTTACGCCTTACAGCTGGCCGTTAAAAAAGGGTACCGGGTGGTCATCATCTCCGGCGGAAGATCGGAGAGTGTGGTCAGCAGGCTGCAGGGCCTGGGGATCACCGACATCTACACCGGTATTCATGATAAGAAGGAAAAACTCCAGGATTATGTGTTTGAGCATGATCTCACCTGGGACGAAATCCTGTATATGGGCGACGACATCCCTGACTACCAGGTGATGCAGCTCGTAGCCCTGCCTACCTGTCCGGCTGATGCGGTCAGCGAGATCAAAAGCATCTCCCGGTATATATCCCCGGTAGCAGGCGGACAAGGTTGTGTAAGGGAGGTAATAGAAAAAGTCCTGAAGCTCAATGATCACTGGCTGATGGACGAAGGCATTGCATCGAAATAATAAACAGAACACTATGAAGCTCTGGGCTGCGTTTTTTAAGCTGGTGAGATATCCCAACCTCATTTATATTACCCTTACCCAGTTCTTATTGCAGTATTGCGTGGTGGAGCCGGTGTTGCACAGCAGCGGCGAAGAGCCTTCCCTCTCGGTGGTGCAGTTTGTGCTGCTGAGCCTTTCCACCGTACTCATTGCGGCCGCGGGTTATATTATCAACGATTATTTCGATATCAACATCGATATTGTCAATAAACCGGACAAGATGGTGCTGGATAAAATTATCAGCCGCCGCTGGGCCATGGCATGGCATACCATATTTAATATGGCGGGCGTGTCGCTGGGCTTTATCGTGGCGTGGAAAACCGGCCAGATTTATCTGGGCTTTACCCAGGTGATCTGCTCCCTGCTGCTCTGGTTTTATTCCACTTCCTTCAAACGGCAGGTGCTGATCGGTAATGTGGTCATCTCGCTGTTGACCGCCCTGTCAGTATCTGTGGTGGGCTTTTACGAGAAACAGATCTATGAAAGCTTCGAAGCCATTATGTCGCCCTCCGGCCGTAAACTGATACAGATCATCGGTGTGTATGCGTTGTTTGCCTTTATCATTTCCATGGTACGCGAAGTAGTGAAAGACCTGGAAGACATGATCGGTGACAGCAAAGACGGCTGCCGTACCATCCCCATCATCTGGGGCGTGCTGCCGGCTAAAAGGCTGTGCAATATACTGTTGCTGGCGTTGCAGGTGACCATCATCGCCGTAGAGATAAGGGTATGGCTGCTGGGCTGGTATATCGCCATCGCCTACCTGTTGCTGTTGGTGCAGGCGCCCTGCGTATATGCCTACGTGTTATTGAAGAAGGCCCATCTGCCGGAACATTATCACCGCGTCAGCTCCGTGGTAAAATGGGTGATGCTGACCGGAATTTTATCTATGATCTTTTTTAAATGTTATTTATAGAGATGTACAAAGGCGCTCCCGTAGTACTGGCTTCCCAGTCGCCCCGCAGAAAACAGTTGCTGGAACAGGCAGGCATTCCTTTCGAGGTGAGAGTGGTGGAAACCGCGGAGACATATCCTCCCGGCCTGGCCACGGAACAGATCCCTGTTCATATCGCACAACAGAAAGCTGCGGCCGTAGCGTCGCTTTGTCAGCCTGAAGAGATCGTCATTGCTGCGGACACGGTAGTGGTGCTCGATGAAACCATCATCGGCAAACCGAAAGACCGCGACGATGCGGTACGTATCCTCACCGCGCTCAGTGGCCGCGAACACCGCGTGATCACCGGCGTAGTGATCCGTTGCAACGGTACGGAGAAAACGTTCTCCCAGACGACCACGGTACATTTTAAGCCGCTCACCCACGAGCAGGTAACGTATTATGTGGATAACTACAAACCCTACGACAAAGCCGGCGCCTATGCTATCCAGGAATGGATCGGCGCGGTAGGTATTGACAGTATCCATGGCTGTTTTTATAATGTTATGGGGCTGCCTGTCAGCAAGGTAGCAGAAGAACTCAACCTGATCCCCACATCCCGGTCTTAGGGCCGGGGGGCAAAAAAATGAGCCAATCCGAAAGGATTGGCCCGCATAAGTGGTTGGTTGTGCCGATGGCACCAATATTTTATTCGAGGACCAACAGGTTGACGTCTTTCTTTTTCAGCCAGCCTGCATCTTTCAGTTTCTGCAGGTTGATGGTACCCACTACATATCTCCACTCCGGTGATTCATATTTTTCAGAGATGTTGAAGAACTCGGCCAGGTCTACCTGATCGGGTGTTTTGTAGCGCAGGTATACTTTCAGTTTCACATCATTGGTGAAATTGGGCTGGTTGTTCTGTTTGATTTTTTTGTATTCATAACGGTAATTGTAAAGCAGCGCGGAAATGTCTGACAGTACGGCGCTGCCGGTAGCGGTACCACCGGCGCCTTTGCCCACGAAGAACTGTTTGTCGGTGAATGCGCTCTCGAGGAGGATACCATTGTATTCGTTGTATACATCGTACAGCAGGTTATGCTCTTTTACGAGGTGCGGCAGCACGTAGGCGAACACGCTTCCGTTCTGGCGGCGGCATTGCGCAATCAGTTTAACGGTACAGTTGCGTTGTTTGGCAAACTGGATATCGAAATCGTTGAGGTGGTGAATCCCGAAGTTGTACACTTCTTCCGGTTTTACGAAGGTGCCGAAAGCGTGGAGCAGCAGGATCACGAGTTTGAATTTCGGATCGTAGCCTTCGATGTCGAGGGTGGGGTCTGTTTCGGCGAAACCCAGTTCCTGTGCCTGT
This sequence comes from Chitinophaga eiseniae, assembly GCF_900167135.1. Classification (GTDB taxonomy): domain Bacteria; phylum Bacteroidota; class Bacteroidia; order Chitinophagales; family Chitinophagaceae; genus Chitinophaga; species Chitinophaga eiseniae. Next base: position 142,097 of record NZ_FUWZ01000005.1, read on the forward strand.
TGCAGGGCAGTTTCAAAGCTGAGGTTTTCTTCGAATATCTTCGTGAGGATATAATTCGTTGAGCCGTTACAGATACCTTCCACAGCGTTGAGCAGGTCGTTATCGTAGTATTCTTCGAGGTTACGGATGATGGGAATAGAAGCGCAGCTGGAGGCTTCGTACAGGAAAGGCACTTTGTTGGCCGACTGCAGCTCGTACAGGGCCGGCAGGTTTTCGGCGATCATGCGTTTGCTGGCGCTGACAACGGCTTTACCATTGCGCAGGGCTGTGCTGACGATGTCGAAAGCGGCTTCTGTATCGTTGATCAGCTCCACCACTACGTCGATAGCAGGATCTTCAAGGATTTCATTTTTATCCGTTGTAAAATAGCTACTGTCGATAGGTCTTGATTTATTGGGATCTTTAATACAGATTTTTTTGATCCGTGCATTAATCCCTTTAGTTCTGTTCAATACCTCGTAGAGGCCCTGGCCTACGACGCCGAAACCGAAAATACCCAGATTGATGATCTTGTTTTCCATACTTTAGTTCATAATTGGTTGGTGCTGTCAGTGTTTCCGGCGGCGGCCGCAAGCGGCTGACAGCTATTGTAAAACAGTAATTTGTTTGCCTGCCGGATGGTTTAATTTATCCAGCGCCTGTTTCAGATCGTTGATGAGATCTTCTGCATCTTCGATCCCTACAGAGAGGCGGATGCAGGAGTCCTGCAGCCCGGTTTTTTTCCGGAATTCTTCCGGTATGGTGCGGTGTGTCATGGTGGCCGGGTGGGCCAGCATGCTTTTCACGCCGCCGAAGCTTTCCGCGAGTTTAAACAGCTTGGTCGCGTTAACGATGCGGATCGCGTTTTTGATATTGTCTGCTTTGAGCGAGAAGCTGACGAGCGCGCCGTAGTTCTTCTGCTGTTTGCGGGCAATGTGATGATTTTTATGCGTGGCCAGTCCGGGATAGAACACTTTGTCCACCGCCGGGTGGGCGGCCAGCCAGTTGGCGATGGCGTTGGCATTGCTGCATTGTTTCTCGAACCGGAGGTAGAGCGTTTCAATGCCGCGGATGGTGAGCCATGCTTCGAACGGGCTCAGGATGCTGCCGGAGATGTTCTGGTTGTACCGTATCTGGTCGGCCAGCGCTTTTGAATTCACCACTACCAGTCCGGCGATCACGTCACAGTGGCCTGCCAGGTATTTGGAAGCGCTGTGGATCACGATGTCGGCGCCGAGCGTCAGTGGTTGCTGCAGCAGCGGGGTACTGAAGGTATTATCTACCGCCAGCAGGATGTTATGTTGTTTGGCGATCTTGCTGACCGACTTGATGTCAGAGACGCGCAAAGTCGGATTCGTGGGGGATTCCAGCCAGATGATACGGGTGTTGGGCGTGATGGCGGCCAATACCTTGTCCAGGTTGCTGGTGTCCACGAAATTTACTTTGATGCCGAAGCGTTCGAACATGTGGTTGAAGATTTGGAAGATGCCACCGTAGGTATCTTCCACCGCCATGATTTCGTCGCCGGACTTCAGCAGTTTGAGTACGGCGTCGATGGCAGACATGCCGCTGGCGAAAGCGAAGCCGGCATATCCTTCTTCCAGGCTACAGATGAGCTCTTCCAGCACTTTACGCGTGGGATTGTTGGCCCGCGAAAATTCAAAACCTTTATTGATGCCCGGTGATTCCTGCACGAAGGTGGACGTCTGATAGATAGGTACTGAAATGGCGCCTGTCAGCTCGTCTACCGGAATGCTGTGAATCAGTTGTGTAGCTGTTTTCATGTTAATAAAATTTTAATGATGTCACGATGGTCGCGCAATGCAACTTTATCATTAAAAATCTATTTTAACAACCTTTTTCCAGGAAGTGGGCGGGAGAGGGCATAAAAAAAGCTCCTCCTGGTGTTGGAAGAGCTTTGAATCAATTATATATCTGGTGAAGATTTATCTCTGCCAACTTATCTTTCCCCGGTAATACCGGGGCAGGAATTAGCACCTTTTTCCCGACCAAATGCTGGTCCGGAAAGGTTGCTAAGGCATCGCAGGGCCAAGTCCCTCCGCCTTTCTGGATAAGTGATGTTAAGAACTGGGTGCAAAGGTAACAGCAGTTTTATCAATTTTCCAAATTTGGGCAACAAATTTATTTTCGGGCCGCCCGTGTTTTGTTATCTTTAGTAGTATTGTTTGACTGACCAACCATATCTTATGTACGTTAACCCCCCGCTCTCGGAAGCGCTTTTCCAGCATATCTGGAAGTGCCGGCTGTACCGGCACGAAGGCCTGGTGACCACCACCGGCGAAACGGTGCAGGTGATCAGCCCCGGTACCCACAATCATCATAGCGGCCCGGATTTTACGGGCGCCCGTATAAAAATCGGCGCCGTTTTATGGGCAGGCCCGGTGGAGCTGCATCTGCGCTCGTCTGACTGGCACCGGCATGGCCATGCCGGCAATGCGCAGTACGGGCATATCATTTTACACGTCGTGTATGTGCACGACCTGCCCGCCGGCATTGGCGGGCATATACGCTGCCTGGAGCTGCAGCCGTATATCTCCAACCTGCTGCTGCAACGTTACGAGGAACTGCGAAAATCGGCCGCTTTTGTCCCCTGCAGCACCCATGCCGGCCGCGTGCCGTCGCTGGTATGGACTTCCTGGCAGGACCGCCTGCTGGCGCAGCGCTGGGAACGCCGGCAGCAGGAGCTGCAGCACTGGTTGTCGGTCAACCGCCACGACTGGGAAGAGACCTGCTACTGGGCAGTGGCCCGCAGTTACGGCGCGCCGGTCAACACCCCGGCTTTCCTGGCCCTGGCACAGTCGCTGCCCTACCGGCTGCTGCAGCAGTACCACCACCGGCCGCTGGCCACGGAAGCGCTGCTATTCGGGCAGGCGGGCATGCTGGAAACGGTATTTTCCGACGTATATCCTTTGCAGTTACAGCAGGAATACCGCCGGCTGCGGGAAGAACACCGGCTGGAACCGTTGCCGGCACATAGCTGGCGCTGGCTGCGGATGCGCCCGTCTTCTTTTCCCTCTATGCGCATAGCCGCCCTGGCAGCGCTACTGCAACGCAGCCGCCGGTTGTTTACCGCCATGCTGGAAGTGGCAGCGCGGCGGCAGCTGGAACAGCTGTTTTTCGTACCCCCTTCTTCGTACTGGCACACCCACTACCGGTTCGATCACCCCGTCAGGAAGGCACGGCAGCCGGGAAGGCAGGCGCTGCACGCCGTGCTGATCAACAGCGTATTGCCGCTGATGCACCTGTACGGCCGGCAGGGGCAACAGCCCGATTACCAGGAGCTGGCACTCAGCCTGTTGCACGAACTGCCACCGGAAGACAACCATGTCATCCGGGAGTGGGGACAGCTGGGCGTGGCGCCCGGACAGGCACTCGGCTCACAGGCCATGCTGGAGCTGAAACAATACTATTGTGAACAGAAAAGATGCCTCGAATGTGCAGTAGGGACGCGAATCCTCACGCAAAGCGGCTAAGAGAGCAAAGAGCGCTAAGCTTTTAAGATTAATTATGATTAATTAAGATTTAATAAGAAAAAACAAAGGAGCGGAGATCATATTTTAACCTCCGCTCCTTTGTTTTTTCTTATCAATCTTAGAAAACTTAGCGCTCTTTGCTCTCTTAGCCGCTTGGCGAGAACAGCTACCAGTTGAACGTGATCTCCTGTTTGATGTCCGGGTGGATGCTGTGGGCTACCGGGCAGGTATGGGCGGCCCTTTCAAGGATCGTCCTCTCTTTTTCGCCGAGATTGTGGCCGGCCGGCATGTCAAAAACCACGGTGATGCCGGTGATGCGGCGTGGGTCGGTGCCCATGATCTTGGTGACGCTCACTTTGGTGCCTTCGATGTTCCATTGGCTATCCCTTGCCTTGATGCCCATGATGGTGAGCATACAGTTGCCCAGTGCGGTGGCTACCAGGTCGGTAGGGGAAAAGCGTTCGCCTTTGCCCTGGTTGTCTGTCGGGGCGTCGGTTTCAATCACAGAGCCGGATTTCAGGTGCGTAGCGGTGGTTCTCAGATCGCCGTTATAAATTATTTCAGCTGTTGCCATAGTTTTTATTTTTAGGAGATGTTTTAGCGGTTTGATTTCAACCGTAAAATAAATGTATTTTTAGTAGATCAGGAATACCGGAGAAGATGGCCTGGCAAACTCAAAAAAAATTAGGTACGTTTGTAATATTAATATAACAATACCTTTGTTCAAGCGTTTATTTATTACAATAATAGCCCATTCACTGTGAAGAAATTATACATCATCCTATTTTTAGCAACCATCAGCGGCGGGTTGTACGCACAGACAACAGGCCGGGAATCTACGTCCTCCTCAAAAAAAAGCGAAAAAGAACAGCGTAAACTGAAACGGATCTCCGTTTTCCGTGAGCAGGAAGAGGGGGAGAACCTGTTCCAGCGCGACTTTTCCGTGGGCGCCCGTCTGAATACCGATGGCTGGTCCGGTTTTGTGGAAATGGGCTACCGCAAGAGCCGGAAGGTGGTGAATTATTTCCAGTTTGAATTCGCGGAGAAAAAGGACCCCAAGGAAACCAAGCGCCAGGGTACCGGCGGCAGCGGCTTTTCCTTTACCGAAAGGCCTTTTATATATGGTAAAGTGAATAATTTCTACCAGGCCAAGCTGGGTATCGGTCAGCGCTACCTGATCGGGGGCAAAGCCAATAAAAACGGGGTGGAAGTGGACGCCATTTATTATGGCGGCCTTACGCTGGGGCTGCTCAAACCCTATTATGTCAACGTAAAGAGCCAGGACGGGCCTGAAAGGGAAGTAAAATACGACCCCAACAACCCGGACAATAACTTCCTCAAGGAAGACAAGATCATCGGCGCCGCCGGTTTCGGTAAAGGATGGAGCGATCTGAATTTTGTACCGGGACTGCACGCCCGGGCCGGTCTCCGTTTCGACTGGGCCCATTTCAATGAAATTGTCAGCGCCCTTGAGGTAGGCGTGAATGCCGAAGTGTATTCAAAAAAGATACAGATTATGGCAGAACAGAAAGATAAACAGTTCTTTTTTAATGCATATGTTAGCTTGCAATTTGGTAAGCGCTGGAATAGGAGATAAGTGTTAACTTTGTTTTTTTAAAGAAAGGAGTTAACGATGCAAGAACTACCCGTTATAGCAGCAGAACCAGCCACCACCAGAGTGAAGAAGCCAGACTGGCTGCGCGTTAAGTTACCGATAGGCGAAAACTACAAACAGGTAAGAAACCTGGTAGATACCCATAAATTACATACCATCTGCGAAAGCGGCAACTGTCCTAATATGGGCGAGTGCTGGGGCGCCGGCACGGCCACTTTCATGATCCTGGGCAATATCTGTACCCGCAGCTGCGGCTTCTGCGCCGTGGCCACCGGCCGTCCGGAAGCCGTGGACTTTGATGAGCCCCAGCGTGTAGCCGAGGCCATCTACCTTATGAAGGTAAAACATGCGGTGATCACTTCCGTAGACAGGGACGAGCTGAAAGATGGCGGTTCCATTATCTGGGCCAATACCATCAACGCCGTAAGGGCGCTGAACCCACAGACCACCATGGAAACCCTCATCCCGGACTTCCGTGGCCAATGGGAAAACCTGCAGCGGATCATTGACGTGGCACCCGAAATCGTTTCCCATAACCTGGAAACAGTGGAACGCCTCACCAAACAGGTAAGGATACAAGCCAAATACCACCGCAGCCTTGAAGTGATCCGCCGCCTGAAGGAAGGAGGGATGCGTACCAAGAGCGGTATCATGCTCGGACTGGGAGAAACCAAGGAAGAAGTGGTACAAGCCATGCAGGACCTCTACGACAACGGTTGTGACGTAGTAACGCTGGGCCAGTACCTGCAGCCTACTCCCAAACATTTGCCGGTAGTCCGCTTCGTACATCCGGATGAATTTGCCGAGTTACGCGAGATCGGTTACAACATGGGACTCGACTACGTAGAAGCCGGACCGTTAGTAAGATCTTCCTATCATGCAGAGAAACATATTTTCAGCGGTCGTAATAAAGGATGACCGGGAAAGAATTTCAAGTAATTGTTAAAATCCACCCAATGGGTGGATTTTTGTTTGGAGAAGGTTATCTTAGCGCCTCAATTTTAATTTTACCTAAGTAACAGATCACCTGTTACCCTACCTACTTCGCTGTTATTGGATGTTGTTCAAAAGGTCAAACCCGCCTGTGGACTATGCCACGGTGTTACCTGAATAAGCAGCAATTTATCGAACCTGCCTGTTTTCCTGCGATTGCAACATGTCGTGGTCATTACTGAATACGGTTGACTATGTGCAGAGGAAATCTTTAGCATTAATGAGCATGAACACCTGTAGCGGGTGCGCTTGCAGATGCTTTGTGCTCACGATTGGTACAATGAAGAACTGAATGACAAAAGCCTTTTATGAAAAGAGCATTTTATTTTTTGGCAGCCGCTTGTGGGATCATGTTATCGCCACCGCTGTATGCGCAGCAACCGGCCGATTCCGTTTTAACCAGCGCCACGCTGCAGGACTGTATCCGGTATGCCCTGGCCCATCAGCCCGTGCTGAAACAATCACAGCTGGATGAAGCCATCACCGACAGGACCGTCAAAAGCAAGCTGGCCGACTGGTATCCTCAGATCAACCTGGACTACAACATCCAGCACTACCTGGAACTGCCCACCTCCATTTTTGGCGGTAACCCAACCAAAGTAGGTGTGGCCAACACGTCCAATGCGGCCTTTGGACTTAACCAGAACATCTTTACCCGTGACCTGTTACTGGCCTCCAACACGGCCAAGGCTGTACGAAAACAAAGTAAGCAGAACACCGTCCGTAACCAGATAGACGTGGTGGCCGATGTCAGCAAAGCTTATTATGACATTCTGCTGACCAACCAGCAGATACAGGTACTGGATGAAGACATCATCAGGCTGGAACGCAGCCTCAAAGATGCCCGCAACCAGTATGAAAGCGGTACTGTGGACAAGATCGACTTTAAGCGCGCCAGCATCTCGCTGAACAACGCACGCGCCCAGCAGAAGTCAGCCCGCGAATTGCTCACCGCCAAACAAGTGTACCTTAAACAACTGATGGGCTACCCGGAAAGCGCCGGTAACGTACCATTGGCCTATGATACTACACAGATGGTGCAGCTGGTGACGGGAGAAGACACCACGCTCACTTCCAACTATCAGAACAGGATCGAGTATCAACAACTGCAAACACAACAGCGCCTGCAGAAAGCAAACCTGCAATACAACAAATGGAGCTTCCTGCCCTCTGTGTCAGCTTTTGTGAATTACAACTTCGCCTGGCAGAACCAGACCTTCAGCAAATTGTACAGCACCGATTATCCTAACTCGCTGCTGGGGCTGAAACTGTCGCTCCCCATTTTCCAGGGCGGCAAGCGGATACATAATATCAAAATGGCCGAGCTACAGCTGCAGCGCATCGATTGGGATTTCGCTACGCTGAAAAACCAGATCAATACACAGTACGCGCAGGCGATGGCTACGTATAAAAGTAACCTGAACGATTTCAATACGCTGAAAGAAAACGTGGCGATGGCGCAGGACGTCTATAATATGCTGCAACTGCAATACAAGGAAGGCATCAAGACTTACCTCGATGTGTTGATCTCAGAGACAGACCTGCGCACGGCGCAACTGAGTTATTACAACGCTATGTACCAGGTGCTGTCCAGTAAGATAGACCTGCAAAAAGCATTAGGAACCTTAACTGCTAATTATTAAATGGTAACCGGATCGGATATGAAAAAAATGAACCACTTTGTCTTAATCAGCGCTACCGGCCTGTTGGGCTTCGCCGCCTGTAAAGGGCCAGCCCAGAAAGGAGCGCCAGCCATGCCCCCTACATCGGTTAATATTACGGAGGCATCCGAAGCGCCGGCCGTTTATTATGATAAATTCCCCGCTACCGTCACCGCACTGAACAACGTAGAGCTGCGTTCCCAGGTAGCCGGTTTTATCACCGGCATCTTCTTTAAGGATGGTGAAGTTGTGCAGCAAGGAAAACCCCTGTATGAAATAGACCGCCGCAAATACCAGGCTGCCTATCTTCAGGCAGAAGCCAATATCGCCAGTGCGAAGGCTAACTACAACAGGGCCAAAAAAGATGATGAACGTTACAAGCGCCTCGCAGAGCAGGATGCGGTAGCCCGCCAGATCCTGGACAATGCGGAAGCATCCCTGGAAACTACCCGCAGCGCGCTGGCAGCGGCAGAAGCCAACCTGGCGGCTGTTCGCACCGATCTGGACTATTCCCTCGTAAAAGCGCCGTTCACCGGCCGTATCGGTATCTCCCAGGTAAGGCTGGGCGCCCAGGTAAGCCCCGGCACTACGCTGCTGAATACCATCTCCAGCGAAAACCCGATCGCAGTGGATTTTGTGATCAACGAAACAGACCTCTCCCGCTTCGCTGCCCTGCAGGGTAAAAGCATTGGCGCCGGCGATTCCACTTTCCGCCTGCAGCTGCCCGATGGTACCATGTACCGGCATGGCGGCCGCATACTGGCCATCGACAGGGGCGTAGACAACCAGACCGCTACCGTGAAGGTGAGGATCGAATTCTCCAATCCTGAAAATCAGCTGAAAGACGGCATGAGCTGCGTACTACAGGTACTCAACGAGCAGTCCGGCCATCGCCTGCTGCTGCCTTATAAAGCCGTTACCGAACAAATGGGTGAATACTTTGTGTTCGTGGCCAAAGACACCATCGCCGTACAGAAAAAGGTACACCTCGGACCGAAGATCGCCGATAAAATCGTGATCATGGACGGTATTCAGGCCGGTGATAAAGTGATCACCGAAGGTTTCCAGCGTCTGCGTGACAGCGGCCGGATACAGATAGGAATGCCACCCGCACAGGGCGCGCCGCAGAAGAAATAGTTTATTAGTAGAATCAACAGCAGAAACTCATGATTGCAGATACTTTTATAAAAAGGCCGGTGACCGCAATAGTGATCTCTATTGTACTCGTGCTGGTAGGGATACTGGCGATGATGAACCTGCCCGTAGGGCAGTACCCTGAGATTTCGCCCCCTACGGTACAGGTAACCGGTAACTATACCGGCGCGGATGCGCAGACGGTTGAACAAACGGTGGCCACGCCCGTGGAAGTGCAGGTAAACGGTACCCCCGGTATGACCTACATCTCCACCAACAATACCAGCAGCGGCCAGATGAGCATGACGGTCAACTTTGAAGTTGGCACCGATATCAACATCGCAGCGCTGGACGTGCAGAACCGTGTAGGTATTGCACAGCCTACCCTGCCACAGGAAGTACAGCGTTTAGGTCTTACCGTTAGAAAACGTAACCCCAGCATCCTGATGCTGGTAGCCCTGTACTCACCCAAAGGCACACACGATATTACCTTCCTCGACAACTACACCAACGTGTATGTGAAAGACGCGTTGCTGCGCGCCAAAGGGGTCGGCGATATCTTCACCCGTGCGGACGATTTCAGTATGCGTATCTGGCTGAAGCCCGATAAGCTGGCGCAGATGGGCGTTACCGCCGAAGATATCCGCGCCGCACTGGCCGAACAGAACGCGCAGATCACCGCCGGCTCCGTAGGTGCGCCACCGCAACAGACAGGGCAGACTTTTGAGTACAATATCTTTACCAAAGGCCGTCTGACTACGCCGGAAGAATTTGGCAATATCATTGTCAAAACCCGCCCGAACGACGGTTCCCTGGTATATCTGAAAGACGTGGCCCGCATTCAGCTGGGCAAGTTCAACTACGCCGGTAACAACTATGTAGATGGTAAGCGTGCCGCCTACCTCCTGGTGTACCAGGCGCCCGGCAGTAACGCGCTGGAAACGGCAGCTAACGTGACCGAGGCCATGGAGCAGCTGAAGAAACAGTTCCCCAACGATGTGGCGTACGTAGTGCCGTTCGAGTCAGTGTCTGTGGTGAAAGTGTCTATCGAAGAAGTATTGCACACCCTCGTAGAAGCCCTGATACTGGTCGTGATCGTGGTGTTCCTGTTCCTGCAGAGCTGGAGGGCTACCCTCATCCCGATCCTGGCGATCCCGGTGTCGATCATTGCGACGTTTATCTTCTTCATCCCGCTGGGCTTTACCATCAATACCCTGACGCTGTTCGGTTTCGTACTGGCCATCGGTATCGTGGTGGATGACGCCATTGTGGTGGTGGAAGCGGTGCAGCATAATATCGACCACGAGAAGATGTCGCCGAAAGACGCTACTATACAGGCAATGAAGGAGATCTCCGGACCGGTGATCGCTATCGCGCTGATCCTGGCGGCGGTATTCGTGCCGGTAGGCTTTATCCCCGGTATAGTAGGGCGGTTGTACCAGCAGTTTGCGATCACTATCGCTATCTCCGTACTTATCTCCGCTTTCGTGGCGTTATCGCTCACACCGGCGCTGTGTATGCTACTGCTGAAACCTATGCACCTGGATAAAGACTCCAAAGGTCTCAACAAGTTCTTCTATAAATTCAACCGCTGGTTTAGCCATACCACTTCCCGTTATTCTATGGGGGTGAAAAAGAGCATCCGGTATGCGCGTTTTGCGCTCGTTATCCTGGTGTGCATCTTCGTAGGTACGTTGATGTTGTTTAAAGCCAAACCGACCGGCTTTATCCCCACGGAAGACGAGGGCCGTCTGATCATTACCTTCGACCTGCCGGAATCCTCTTCCACAGAGCGTACGGTAGCCGTGATGAGCCAGATGATGAAAGACCTCGATGAAACGCCGGGCATCAACCACTATGCGGCATTGGGCGGCCTGAACGCGGTGAACTTCTCCACCAAATCCAACAGCGCCACTATCTTCTGTTCCCTGAAACCATGGAGCGAGCGTAAAGCCGATTCTCTCCAGATCTTCGGGATGGTAGCAGCGGTACAGAAAAAACTCAGTAAGTACAAGGAGGCCAATGTGGTGGTAATTCCGCCGCCGGCGATCCCCGGTCTGGGCCAGACTGCCGGTTTCTCCTTTGTATTGCAGCAGCGTGGAAGCGGCGATATCAAAGCCTTTGAAGGCGTATTGCAACAGTTTGTTGCGGCGGTCAATAAACGCCCGGAGATAGCGCGCGCCTTCTCCTTCTTTACGGCACGTACTCCCGGTTACCAGCTGGACATCGATCGTGAAAAGGCCAAGAAAATGGGCGTGAAAATTTCCGACATTGCCACCGCGTTACAGACCTATATGGGTAGTGCCTATATCAACGATTTCACCGTTTACGGCCGTAATTTCCGTGTGGTAACGCAGGCGGATTCCTCTTATCGCGGAGATATCAAAAACCTCGGTCAGTTCTATGTGCGCAATAGTTCAGGTACCATGGTGCCGCTAAGCGCGCTCACTTCCTATAAAGTGATTGAGAATGCGCCGGTGATCTCCCACTATAACCTGTTCCGCTCCGCGGAAATCAACGGTAACCCTGCTCCCGGCTATAGTAGTGGCGACGCTATCAATGCGCTGAAGGAAGTAGCGGCACAGGTGTTGCCGGAGGGTTATGGATATGAGTTCTCCGGCCTGAGCCGTGAGGAGATATTATCCGGTTCCAAAACCGTATATATCTTCGCGTTATCCATCATCTTCGTGTTCCTGTTTCTGGCGGCGCTGTATGAAAGCTGGTCTGTACCGTTCTCCGTACTGCTGGCTGTGCCTATCGGCGCTTTCGGGGCTATTACGGTCCTCTCGTTCCTGCCTAAACTGAGTAACAACGTTTATGCGCAGATCGGTCTGATCACGCTCATCGGTCTGTCGGCCAAAAATGCCATCCTGATCGTGGAGTTTGCCAAAGAACGTGTGGATAGGGGGATGGACCTGGTGACCGCCGCCGTGGAAGCAGCCAAGCTGCGTCTGCGTCCGATCATCATGACATCACTGGCGTTCCTGCTGGGCATCATGCCGCTGGTAGTATCGTCCGGCGCCGGCGCCGAAGCCCGTAAAACCATGGGCTGGACCGTACTGGGTGGTATGTTCACCGCAACGTTCCTGGCCATCTTCATCGTACCGGTGCTGTATGTGGTTATCACGCGACTGGCATATGGTAAAGAGAAGTTGCGGAAGATGAAAGAGAGTTATCAGGCAGTGCCCGAACATGACATACAAGGCAAGCTGTAAGTAGTAAGTACATCATATGGCCCTCATTGATTTTATATCAATGGGGGCTTTTTTATGGGTATTATCAGAGATTATCATTGTCTTCGGGGGATTCGGGTTCTATCTGTTGCAACTGCCATTCGGTATAACCTACCATGTACATGGCGCCTACTACAACAGCGCCAACGGTGATGTACCAGAACCAGTCTGTCTGGCTGTCGAAGAAGAGGGCGCAGGCGAGGCCGGTGGGGATCAGGATGATACCGATGCGCCGGGAGATGTAAGCGGCGTGCTGGTTGGCCGCCTTCCACATTTCCGGGCTGCGGGACGCGAGGGCACTACGATAGCCGTACCATGATCTGATGCTCTTAGGTGGGTAACGCCGGATAAAATACCCCATGAAGACGAAGATTATCCCTGCGAAAATAGCTGCATTACAATACGTGGAATGCACGAAATTCATGAACATGGGAGAGGGGTTTGGTTACTATAAGTTACGAAAAAATAATGGGGACATAAAAAAAGCTCCTGATAGGTTCAGGAGCTTTTTTATGATCATGGTTCAGGTGATTAGTGTTTGGTAGAATCGGTTGCCGGTTTTTTCTTGCCGAACAGGCCGTTGAGCGTGTTTTTCACTGACTCGCCGGCTTGTTTGCCTACATTTTCCAGTGGTTTGCCACCGGTTGGCGCAGCAGAATCTTTTTTACCGCCCAACTGGTTCTTCAGCTCGTTTTTCAGTGCGTTGACAGCGTTGTTTTTGATCTGATTGACAGAGTCGCGTACCACGTTTTTCACGGTATCAATTTTATTTTTCACCAGTTCCGTCGCCTGGTTTTTCAGGTTGTTGGCGCTTTCTTTCAGGTCTGTTTTGAGAGAGGGTTTCATGATATTGCCGGCCATGAGTACCTGCAGGTGTACGCTATCGCCCAGATTAACCGGGATGCCTTTGTTCTGTGCCTGCGACACGAGGTTATTCACCAGGTTGTTGCCGGCGGAGCCCATCAGGCTGCGGGGCAGGGCCAGTTGCAGGGTGTAGTCCAGCGACTGGTCGAAGCCGTGGGAGCCGGCGATGTTCATGGAGACACCGTTGACCGTCACTTTGAACGGGTTTACTTTTACGCGGCCATTTTCAAAGGCGAAATAGTTTTTGATATCGCGCAGGGAGATGTCTTTCAGCTGGGAGATATTGAGCGTGTTGGCCAGCTGGTCCACTGGTGCGAACTGTTTCAGGAAGCCTTGTATCAGCAGCAGGTTACCGTCGCCGGTGAGGGTATTGAGTTCCGGGCTCATGTCTTTGCCCAGTTTGCCGTGCATCTTCAGCTGCGACGTGATTTTGCCTGACAGGAACTTACCGATGGGCATCAGTTTCTGTACGGTATTGAAGGTGTTGAAAGTTTGTTGTACGTCCAGGTTCTGCACATCGTAAGCGATGTTGATGTCCGGGTTTGTTTTGCTGTTTTTGGTGCTGTAGCTGCCGTTGATTTCCATGGTGCCTTGCAGGGCGTTGGCTTTCAGCTGTTGCATGGTCACGGTTTCATCTTTCACGAGCAGGGCGCCGGTGACATTTTCGAGTACTGCTTTGTCATATAATACTTTACCGATGGCGGTTTGCAGGCTGATGTTGAGGTTGCCCGGAACGGCGAACGGTGTCAGGGAAGCGGAGTCAGCTTTAGCGGGAGCGGCTGTTTTGCTGTCTGCCGGGGTGGTGGTGGCGCCCATGAATTTATTCACATTTACCTGGTCGGCTTTAAAGTTGAGCTTACCGTCGAGAGGCGCATTTTTAAACGTATAGGCGAGCAGGTTATTCACTTCTCCGTTGGCTTCGAAGTTGCTACCCAGGTATTGGCCGCTGAGGTCTTTCACGGTCACGTTTTTGGGGTTGAACTGAAGGAAGAGATTTTTTACGTTGACGCCATCGGGATAATCCTTGCTTTTGTACAGCATATTGCTGAGTTGCAGGGTGCCGGCGGCGTAGAAACGATCGTATTGTTGTTTTTCGATGGCGCTCATATTGCCTTTGGCAGAGATGTCTGCGTCGAGGAGGCCGTTGAGGGTGGTACCTGCTTCCAGTTTCACGAACTGGGTGACTTTGGAGAGGTCTATTTTCCCTTTTGCGGCACCGTCCACATACATGTCGGATACCGGTGTTTTCACCAGCAGGCGCAGGTCCAGCGGCGTGTTGTCCATTTCCAGGTGTGCGGTAGGCATATCTACGACGGTATGGTCAGGTACGCCGTCAGGGTTGCTGACTTTCATGGCGATCTGGATGTTTTTCACTGGTTTGGGCAGGTCAGGATATTGGAAGAAGCCGTCTTTCACGTTCAGGTCCAGTCCGAAGGCCGGCATTTGTACCGGGGAGTAGTTGCCTTTTACATATCCGCCGAAGGCAGCGTTGCCGCTGGTTTTAATTTTATCGAAATCAGCTTTGTAGATGGCCGGAACGAGGGATAATATATCCTTGAAGTTGGTAGAAGGGGCTTTAAAGCTCAGGTCCATGCCATAGGTGGAGTCGTTCACCAGTTTAAAGAAGCCCTGCAGGGCCACTTCGAGGCTGTTGAGCGCAGCTTTGCCTTCTTTCAATGTGTACGTGCTGGTGGTATTGTCTATCTGAATATCGGCGTCCAGCTTGGTTTTTACGCTGGAGAGGTAGGGGATGGGGCCGTAGCGGAAGGTGATACCGTCTGCCCTGGTGCTGGTGGACAGGGTGAACTGGTCTTGTGTGAAATCGCCTTTTCCCTGGTGGGTGAGGCCATCGACGATCAGCTGCATATTGCCTTGCTGATCGTCGTAGTTGATCAGCGCATCTTCAATTTTATATTGCTGCAGGCTCAGGGCGAAGGTGGTTTTGCTGGTGTCCGCCGGGTTGGCCTGTGTGGTATCGGGTTTGGTAATGTTCCAGTTGGCGGCGCCGTTTTTATGGACAACGGCGTATATCCGTGGGTTGATAAGGGCCACGTTATAGATGTCCATTTTACCGCCTTTGATGACGCTCATCAGGTTGAGGGCTACGTCAATCTGTTTTACCGCCACGAGGGTATCTCCTTCAAATTCGCCGGTACCGGTTACCTGGAGCTCGTCCAGCCCTACGGCCAGCCGTGGGAAATGCCGGAACAGGCTGATATCCACGTCTTTAAAGTCTACCTTGGCTGTCAGGTGTTTGTTGAGCTCTGTTTTTACTTTGGCGATGATCTTATCCTTAAAGAAATAAGGAATGGCGATAGCCGCCAGCATAAGTACTACCAGTGTAACCGCTACAATCTTCAGGATTTTTTTGAGCATAGGTTATCTTTTGAATTTTATGAATGTGAAGGTAGTTGTTTCCGGGAAAGGAGCAAAGCCTTCGGGGGAGAACCTGGCAGCTTCCTGCCATTTTTACTATTTTTGCGGTATTCGTGAAAATATCAGACGTATGACACCAGAAAGGAAGGAGCGGCTACTGACCACCCTGAACAGGCGGCAGGCCAATTTAACCGTTGTATTGGAAGATGTGCAGGACCCGCATAACGTTTCTGCCGTATTACGTACCTGCGATGCCGTAGGTATCCAGGATGTATATGTGATCAGCACCATGGCCCCGCGCCAGAAAAAATGGGGACACAGAAGCAGCAGCAGCGCGGCTATGTGGCTGACGATCCATCAGTTTGACAACGTTGAGGAATGTGTGACAGCACTGCGGGCTAAATATGACAAGATCTTTACCACGCATCTGTCTGCAGATGCCATCAGCCTATATGATATCGACTTCACCGGCTCTGTAGCGCTGGTATTTGGTAATGAACAGATGGGCGTCAGTGAAAAAATCAGGTCACTCTCAGACGGCAACTTCATCATCCCGCAGATGGGGATTATAAAATCGCTGAATATCTCCGTGGCCTGCGCCGTGAGTATCTATGAAGCCATGCGCCAGAAAACACTGGCAGGTCATTACGATAAGCCCGGCCTACCCCCCGATCAATACAATACCCTGTTGGAACAGTGGGGGTATCCGATACATGAGGAGGGGGAATAAACCCCTCTTTTTTATTTTAATGTATCTTTAGGCAAATACCTGTACCTGATGAGTGTTGTTAACCTTTATTCCCGTGAAGAAATATTTTGCCCTGATTGCCTTTGTTTTGATGCTTCAGTTGTCCTGTCAGCAGCGGGAAGTTGTTTGTGCATCCGAAAAGGAAGAAGTAACGAAGTCGCTGTATGACAGTACCGCAAAGCGTTATGATAGTCTCTGCAAAGTTGCAATGGGGAAAAACTGGGTTATCGGATTCTTATTCAAATCGAAAGAAAAATATAGAATGAAAATATTGATGGCTGATATGTTTGAAGATACCTGGGTGAGGGCGAATAAACCGAAAGAAGCGATGGTGTTAATTTTGAGAAAGAGCATTAAACGGTCTTTTGATTCCATTGCTTTTTCACGGTATAATATATCGATGGATGGGCGTATTCGGTGTTTTGTTGCGGTAGATTAAATAGAAAATATGAGTACTTATTATTTGAAGTGTTTTGATGGAAATGTCTTTTTTGATGCCACTATTCGCTCAGAAAGAAATGGCAGAAAAGTAATCCTTGTATTAGAGACTGACCGTATTCATTTTACCGCTGAAGACCACTTTCCGTTCCTTGCATTACAAAAGATACTATTATACCTGGAAGATCAGGGAGTGAAGCTTCTATGCAACGGTGCAAGGATTGATGTATATCCATCCGGATTCTTCATGGAGAGTTTTTTAGCTTACAAGCTAGTTATGGGTAAGGTGGCAGAGGCGGTGGACCTCGTTAATGTTTTGAAAGCAACAGATGAATTGGAACGAATAGGAACGGTATCTGATCAGGAAGCATATTGGCAAAAGTGGTTAAAAATGGGTAAGGAACGTTAGCGCGTTGATTAATAGTTTTAAGCAAGTAACAAATGAATGAGGAAAAGCTGGTTCAGGAAGAGATTCGTCATATAGAGAACAATGCTACAAAGTTATATAGCTATCTGTACGATCTGTACTATATGGGTCGTATAAAAAATGTATCCATTATAGAGAAATTCCTGGCTTCCTATTTGGATGATAGACGCCCTGCGATAAGACGCGTCGCTATCTATGGACTGTTGTTTGGATTGAAAATTCGACATGAAAAGTATAGGTCAGTTGCGCTTCGATATATTAACGATCCCGACAGCGATTTTGATTTAAGAATGTTTAGTTTGTCCGGTTTGTCGCAGGCATACATGGGTACTTCGGATGTAGAGCTTTTGAAGTTTTTTTATTCATTTTACAGTCGGGATGAAGACGCTGATATCAGGGTAACTTGTTTTGCAGGAATGTTAAGAATATTGGGCTTAAGTACGGTGGAGATTACAAGAATAAATGGGAGTGTGATTATTATGGAGGATGATATACAAACGAAGTTTTTTGCCAATCAGCTTGATGAGATTAGAGCGATTATTTCAACATAGCAGGCGATTGGTATCCGTCATAAAGTAGGCCTTCACCACCTTAAAAAATGAATCATAGTGGGAGCTTTTAACATGTTGTTGTTAGATAATTTATCCTGTCCTGCCTGTAAAACAAACCAGGACTGGGTCATTCAGTTTAAATATGGCCTCTGCAGGCAACTGGAGTATCGACTGTTTGATGCAGTGGAATGGGCAGGTTATATGGATACAGGCGATACTACCGCGAAAATTGTGTTGGTGGAAGGTATTGCAGAAAATGATTGCAGCAGTTGTGGACAGGAAGTATATGCCAGGATATTTGTGGATGATAACAAGATAGTGGCGGCCAGCCTGGTGATAAAGCCGATTTGGTTTACAGCTAGTGATGATGGTGACTATATCATCATCAATAAATAGTAGAAATTTTTTTTGGAAATATTTTGTAATCTGGAAATTATTGTATCTTTATTGCGACCTTGAATTTGTAACCTAATAAATTACCTATACCAGAATAATGTATTGTTAACTTCTTGCGAAGGTTCGTTATGCAGGAAATCCAATCAAAATGAATTGAATTGTATGTGTACAGTAATCCTGTATTCATCATAGCTAGTCTGTGAAATTAAATGTTATCGTTATTTAGTCGTGCCTGGCCTGAAAGCCGGTCTGACCGGTCGTTTCATCCCGTTAGTGACAACGGGTGAATGCCTGGTGTAAATATCCATGTACCATGAAATATGTTATACTCTGTTTGTTTGCCCTACTGACGCTGTGCCAGGTAAGAGGCCAGTCGAGCCTGATGGTGAAACGTGATACCGTCGCTGTCCGCAATGCTGAATTGCTTATTCAAAATAGCACCCGGTCTGTGCCTGGTGTACTGTTTAATAACGGCAATGGATATACGGAATTTAGAAAAATAAGACTTGAGAATTTAGGAGATACTGCGCTTGCCGTCACCGGACAGGACACGGTTCGTTTTAAAGTCGGTCTGAGTACAGGAGAACCATTTCCGCTGGTGTTGTCTGTACGGTCCCTGAATGCTTCCCAGCAACAATTAAAATGGTGGAAAACGCCGGATGATCTGTATAATGCGCCCCGCGTAGGCATCCTGGGAGGCAGTCAGGGAACCGGCGACTATACCGATATCCCGGGCAACGCTATCTCCGGCAGGTTAACCAGCTACATTGCCGCTGTAACTACCGGTGGTACAGTGACCAACTATAGCTACCCCGGGTATAATACCCGCAAGATGATGCCTAACGGTGCCAATCAATGGGTGGATAACAGCCGTAATATTACCAAAGCGCTGGCGGATGGCAATAAAATTATCATCCTCGTAACGCCCAGTAATGACGCAGACCCTAACAGCCCTTATGGTGGGGCAACATCATTGACTGAAACAATGGCTAATATTGCTGCCATCGAAGATGCCTGTGACAAGGCAGGCGCCACGCTGTTGCTCTTCAGTGGCTTTCCCCGTCATGATTTTTCATCTCAGCCCGCACGTATACAACAACTGGACCTTAGTAACCTGCTGCAGAAGAAATTTGGCGCGCGTTGCGCTTACGTTTATAAACTGCTGGAAGACCCGGCGAATCCATATCAGCTGAATCCACTGCTGGAACGCGGCGATCATGCTCACCTCAATGCACAGGGCGCAGCGGTGGCTTTTGCCGTCCTGCGGGATGTATTGACCGGCTACTTTACTTCCAATACATCCATTTCGAAATATGTATTACAACGGACACTGTCTCTCAATGCTCCCTTTACGGAGTCACAGGTATTTACCGCACCGAATGTTAACTACGTAAACATCGGGCTGGATAACAACTTTTACCGTATCCGCTATTTTAACAGGGATGGTACCTGGTCTTCGTGGAGCAACGTTGTACAGGGACTGGGCAGCGGTACAGGCGGCCCCTCTGTGGAGGCTGGCCCGGACCAAACCATCCTGTTACCGGCAACACTGTCCCTCTCTGCTACGGCCAATGACCCTTCGGGTAATATTACCGGCTATGTATGGACCAAGCAGTCAGGCGGCGCTGCCGCTATTACCTCGCCTAATGCCGCCCAGACAACGGTTACCGGCCTGGAAACCGGCGCTTACGTGTTCCGTTGTACCGTTACCAACAACGCTGGCGCACAGGCTTATGATGAGGTAAACGTGACGGTGATCAGCGGCTCCGGCAATCGTATGGCGAAATTCAACTTCAGCCCTTCGCCGAAAGCAGTGACAGGCTATGTTAACCTCTATGGTCATCCCCATCAGGGTGTTATCTCGCAGACAGACCCGGTTTCCGGAATAGGCCTGAACACCGTAGCTGCCACGGCCTGGGCACCCAATGGCACCATGTCGGCCGTAGATAACCTCACCGTCGTGAATGATGGCGGCGGCTTCGTTGTAGACCAGGCCACCCTGTCCAGCGCTTTCTTTACGGCCAACAATACCGCGGTGAATAACCTGCAGCTCACCGGGCTCACACCTGGCAAACTGGCGAAGATACTGGTCACCGGTAATGCCAGTTCGTCTCCCCGCTATACCAAAGTCGCCATCGGCAGCGATGTGAAGGAATACAATGCTACCGGCAACAGCAGCAAAGCTGCCCTGTTCGACGATGTCCCTGTGCCGGCAGACGGTAAGATCAATATCGCCATGTTTGCCAGCACCACCTCTTCTACACCGTTTGGTATCGCGGCGGTAGTAACGGTAGAGGAGAAAACAGGCCAGGCACCGGTGAACCAGCCACCGGTAGTCAACGCAGGCAACAGCCAGACTATCACGTTGCCGGCTACACTCACTCTGTCAGCGACCGCCAGTGATCCTGATGGAACGATTGCCAGCTACACCTGGACAAAGACATCCGGCGCCAATGCGCAGATCACTACCCCTAACGCTGCCACGACGACTGTTACCGGGCTTACAGGTGGTACTTATATGTTCAGATGTACCGTGACAGATGACAAGGGCGCTACTGCCTACAGCGAAGTACAGGTGACAGTGATCAATCCGAACATCAGCAGAACGGCCAGCTTTAACTTCAGCCTCGGTAGCAAACCGGTACCGGGATTTGTGAATGTGAACGGTCATCCGCACCTGACCGTGCTAAACGGTACCAGTCCTTCCGGCATTGGAATCAATACCATCGCGACGACTGCCTATGTGCATAACCTCAACGAAACAGCCAAAGACAACCTGAATGTAACAGACGACGGCGGTGGTTTTATCGTTCCGGCGCAAGCTCTGGCCAATGTCATTTTCACCGCTTCATTCACACCCACGGATAACCTACAGGTGACCGGACTTACGCCAGGGAAACACTGTAAGATCATACTGACGGCTAACGCCGTGTCATCACCAAGACTCAACAGGGTCAGGATAGACGGAAATGTGGTGGAGTTCAACGCTGTGCAAAACAGTAGTAAAGCTGCGGTATTTGATAACCTGGTTATCCCCGCAGATGGTAAGATCAATATCGCATTTTATGCAAAAGATGCCTCTTCTTACGCAGGCCTTGCATCTGCTGTTATTATCGAAGAATATGTAAACTGATAATAGCGCCTTGTCCGGCGATTTTTGCCGGACAAGGTGTATTAAATAGAATAGTTTTCTGAAAAATGATTTTGTTATCATCTAAAAATATCTACCTTTGAATGCGGCAAGAGAAATATAGAATTGATAACGGAATTGCCTATACCAGATATGAATTTTATGATTGTCGTTTAGATTTATCCTAACCAGATATACCTGAATTTTGAAAACTTTATTGGCTTGTTTGTTTGTTCCCATATTGTTCGTCATGCCCGTACATGCCCAGTTAAACGTGTTCAAGGGTGCATTTGTGAATGATACTGGATACCTTATCCTCCGGCAGGGTTGTAAAGCGCCCTTTTTTATGCCTGTGGAACTTTACGGAAAGCGGGATTCGATAACTGCGCCCGTAGCCAGGAAACGTATGCCCGTTAAGGTTATACCTACGCTGCCTCGGACGCCATGGATTACCATCCACGGCAATGTTTCCTATGATCTGTTTTATCAGTCGAATGTTGATACTCCCTACGTAGAGCATGACATCTATCAGCATACTGTGCAAACCGTACTGGACCTCACTGTAAAAAACAGATATCCGTTACACCTGACTTTCAGTACACAAATGGGAAACTCCAGTTTGTTCAGAAACATTACCGGTATCAATCTGCAATACACCAACCGCGATCTGAAACAGATGTTGCTGGCGCGTGCCCGGGAGTGGGACGGCCGAAAACTGAAACAGCTGCAGGAGCTGGAAAAGCTGCGGTCCGCGATCTCCGGTATCGGCGCTAACTTGTCCGCCCTCCGCGGATGGTTGTCGTCGCAGGCGCAACTGCAACGACTGGTGGAAGAGAAAGAGAAAAATTTTTATGGTATAACCGATTCTGTCAGGCAACTGGCGGCCGGGCTGGGAAATGTAGATCAGTGGCGGAATAAACTAAAAATAGATCCCAATCGAATCGCGGACAAGTGGAAGCTTCAGGAGAAGATAACGGCGGTTAAAGACAGCCTGAAAAATAAGCTGCCGGAAAATACTTTCGAGGCCTATTACCACAAAAAACAACAGGAAGCGGATTCGCTAACCGGTAGGTTGGTGATAGCAGAAAAAAAATATCGTGAGCTGAATACAAAATACGGGCAGAGAACCGCCTCCCTGGTGGATGCTATCACTCACAGCAAAACCAATGGGGAACTGGTGTCAGCACTGGACCGGATGAACCTGCCGGACAGCATGCTGCCTAAAGGATACCGGACACTCTTGTCTGTCCGCTCTTTCGGCATCGGCAGAACGATGGTGAACTATTCGGAGCTGACCGCAAAAGATATCAGTATCACCGGTGTGCAACTGGAATATAACCCTTCCTTTTATCTGGCGGTAGCATCAGGCGCGGTAGACTACCGTTTCCGTAACTATATCGTAAAAGAAAACCGGGGCCGTCAGTACCTGAACCTGGTACGCGCAGGCCTGGGTATGAAAGAAGGTAACAACGTTATCCTTACTTATTACACCGGAAAAAAAGACCTGTATAATATGAATACCCAGGGGGCAGACCCTGCCACCTACGCTGGTCAACACATTATGGGCATAGCCCTGGAAGGCCAATGGCGGCTCAATCGCGCTACCTGTATCACCGCTGAAATGGCAAAGTCGTCGATGCCCTATTACGCGAGAGCTGCTTCGCATGAATCGCCTTTTAACAGTATGTTGAATTTCAGCTCCCGCCACAATGAGGCTTATGCCCTGAAATTCAGTACAGTCGTGGAAAAGACACAGACGAATATCAGTGGTATGTTTAAGCAGATGGGACGCGATTTCCAGTCGTTCAGTTTGTATACCACCGGCTCCAGGCAGACGGCCTGGAACATAAGGATAGATCAGCCTTTTTTCAGGCGGCAGCTGACGATCAGTGCTGCCATTCGGAAGAATGACTATGTGACGTATATGATGCCGGCCAACTATCATAGTAATACCGTCTTCAAAAGCCTGCAGGCTACATGGCGGAAAAAACACTGGCCGGTGATCACCGTCGGTTATCAGCCGTCTTCACAACTGATGAAACTGAGTGATGATTATTTTGTGGAGCATCTGTTTTATACATTGACCGGCACCGCCAGCCATTATTATAGTTTGGGTGGCATTAAAATGAATAGTGTGATATCCTATTCGCAGTTTTATAACCGGCAAACAGACAGCAACTTCGTCTACTTCAACAGTAAAAACCTGATGGCATCGCAGACGCTTTTCCTTGACCGTTTTACATTGAACGGACAGTTGTCGGCAGCGGTAAACCAGGAGTACGGCTTATACGGCGCCGGTGCTGACGTAAGCTGGAAAGCGCTTCACTGGCTGGAGCTGGGAGGAGGAATGAAATATAATCGCCAAACGGTGTATGGCCTGTCGCTGCTGGGATATTCCGGTCATTCCAAATTCCGGATACCCTGGATCGGAGAGATCGGGCTGTATGCAGATAAGGGCTTTATACCAGGGGCCCATAAAAAACTTGTCACGAACAATACTGGTAGAGTAACCTATACCCGGACCTTTTAACTGATTGTATGCCCAGAAAAATTTATGCCCTGTTGATCTGTATGGGCCTGTTTCTGACCGAAACCTTTGCGCAGGTGAGTATGACCGTGCAGCTGCCGCCGGTAGGTGTGCTGGTGAAACCACAACTGTGGAACCTGGTGCTGGTGAATGCAGGTAACAGACCTGCGGCTGTACGTGTGTTGCTGCGTTTATCGGATGCGGGCACCACGCAGCCTGTGCTGACAGCCGTTACCAGGACCGTGGTGCTGACCCCGGGCGCTAACCAGCTACAGGAGAAAGACCTGGCGCCGGTACAATATGAATATCTCGTGATGACCACAGACAGAAGGCCGGAGGGGTTGTTGTCGCCTGGTAGCTACCTTGCCTGTTACAGTGTAGTGCTGGATGGAGATAAAGCCGGCCAACCGGCGACAGAGGATTGTATTCCATTTACCGTGGAGCCACTTAGTCCGCCATTGCTGAATATGCCGACCGATGCTTCCGTGCTGGAACAACGGCTGCCGCAATTTACCTGGATACCTCCTGCACCGCTGCAATTGTTTACGGACCTGAATTATGAACTGGTGGTGACGGAGAAGAGAGAGGGGCAATCAGCTGCGGAAGCGGTACAGACTAATATCCCCGTATATCGTGCATCCGCGCTGCGACAGATATTTGCAGCTTATCCTTCCGGTGGCGTTCCACTGGATACCGGCCGCACGTATGCCTGGACGGTGAAAGCCTATAACGGACGGCAGTTTGCAGCACAGACTGAGATATGGACGTTCCGGTTGAACAGTAAAGCCCTGATGCCGGCGTATAATAGTCCTTATGTGTCCCTGAAAAGAGAAGTGGACGGCGTAGTGACCAATTGCGGTAATGTGCTGCGTTTCGCTTATACGAATGAAACTGCGGAAGCGGATACCCGTTACAGTATCATATCACTGGACAACGGCAACCGTGAGATCATGTCTGGCACTATCACGCTACAGCCGGGAAATAATCTGCTGGAGCTGAAGCTGCGCAGGAGCGGTAAGCTGAAGACAGGTGCATATTATGCACTTATCCTGCAGAACTCCCGCGACGAGCGGTGGAGAATGAACTTTACCTATAACCCTGAAGAAAATACAGCGACAGAATAAAAGAAACCCTATACCTATAAATAATTTGGAACATGATATTGCGATTGTTGGGTAAGACCAAAAAAGCAACTTCCATTGCGTTGCTTACGCTGATGTATGTAGAAGCTATATTGCCTGCCTATGCGTTCGGAGGGACGCGGGCTGTGCGCATGTCGTCCCGGACAGTAAAAGAGGTAAGTATGCCGGCTGCCGTTTTCCCGGTAGCTCCGTTGTCTCCGGCTGCTTCAGTAATTTCGTTGCCTCCGGCATCCGCTGCGGCGCCAGTCGCGCCTGCATCTTCAGTAGTGAAAGCGGCCGCCAAGGCCTTTGGCGGGCCCACACAACCAGAGACACAGGGCTTCCATTCCGTAGGGGATCAAAACCAGGTGGACCTGTTCACCGGCGACTTTTCCTATACGCTCCCGCTGCTGGATGTAGATGGGTATCCGCTGACGATGGGATACAACAGCGGCGTTTCCATGGACCAGGAAGCAAGCTGGGTAGGCCTGGGATGGACATTGAACCCGGGTAGCGTTAACCGTAACATGCGTGGGCTTCCGGATGATTTTAACGGGCAGGACCAGATTACAAAGGAAGTCAGTATAAAAGAAAACAAAACACTGGGGGTGACTACCGGTTTTAACCTGGAAATAGCTGGTTTCCCCAAAGGTATTGTCGGTGGCGGCGGTGGTGTACAGGTCGGTATTTTCCATAACAGCTACAAAGGCTGGGGACTTGAATACGGGTTGAATGTTTCCCTGAGCGCAGGCAGTAAATCAATGGGAGCCTTTACCGCAGGATTGTCACTGCCCAACAATTCTCAGGAGGGACTGACGCTGTCGCCTTCGTTGTCCTACTCAACGCCGGAGAAGGAACAGGTCACCGACAAAGGCGCTTACAACGGTACTTTTACTATTGGTGGCGCCTACAACTCCCGCTCCGGTATGAAGGCGCTGCAGTTCAGTGCCGGACTACGGCAATACCACAAAAGTAAATGGACCAAAAAAGGGACAGAGAGTGGATCGAGTACTTTTTCGACAGACATTTCCTTTGCTTATCCCGGCTTTACGCCCAGTACAGTAATTCCGTTTACCAACCGTATTTTCACGGTGAACACCCGTTTTGGGGCGTCCTACAATGTACTAAGCACCGCATTTGCTTTGGGGGGATACCAGACCCGTCAATATATTGAGGAAGGAGACAAGAAGAGGTCTTTCCCGGCATACGGTTACCTCAATTACCAGAATGGCATTAACAACAGCGGCAGCCTGCTGGATTTCAACAGAGAGCGTGACATACCTTACCGCGAGTATCCTCCGGTACCTAATATTGCAGTGCCGTCCTATACGTATGATGTTTTCTCCATTTCGGGAGAAGGTAATGGCGGTATGTTCCGCGCTTATCGGAATGATCTGGGATATATGCGCGACCCGTTAGTGTCCACTAAGGATAAATCCGACCGATATAGTCTCGATGTTGGCTATGGAGATATCCTCCACGCCGGTGTTGATCTGACGTTTACACGCAGTTATACGGAAACAGGTATGTGGAATATTTATAATCCACTGGCATCTAATCTGGCCTTTACCCGCTCAGATAAAGAATATGAAGCTGCCTATTTCCGCAATCCAGGTGAAAAAACGCTGAACAACAAAACGTTTATGGATGCCATAGGTGATGATGATCTGGTGACAGCCCGCCTGTTTCAGCCGTACAGAAACTCTTCTGTTATCACTTCCACCAATAAACTGATGCGTTACGCCAATAAGCGTGATGTATCTGACATTACGCTTCCTGCCGGAATCATGAAAAAGCAGAAGCGGGAAAGACGTACGCAGGTGATTAGCTACCTGACAGCGAAAGAAGCGGGCGAAGCAGGGCTCTCGAAATACATTGACAGCTATGGTTATAATCAGGCTGTAGTGAATACGTGTGACGATAAGGTGATACCGGATGAGTTTCCCGAACAGGTGTACGGCCTGAACGGCGATTATCATAAAATGTGGGACTGGGGAGAACAAACCTTTCAGCGCGTGGATACCATGATCAATTTTATGAATCTCGAGGGTGGTCCCAATACCTGGCCACCAAGCCCATTGGGATACGAATATTTCTGGACTTACTGGACCGGCCGTTTAAGGGCGCCGGTAGACGGAAAGTATCAGTTCAGGGCGAGTGTTGACGAAGGATGCCGCCTGTTGATAGAAGATGTGGAGATACTGGATGCCTGGCATGACAGCGGCGCCTACAAGGAAGCTACCGTCAATCTGCAGGGAGGCCGTCTCTATAATATCAGAATCATCTATGAAAATCAGAAATCATGGTCGCGGATGATTTTATTGTGGAAGTACGGTAACATGACCGACTGGGGCTATATACCTAAATCTTGCCTGGTCGCTTCTGCGCCACAAGACAGTGTAAAACTGAATAACGGTATTGTGAGGGAGCAGCGTGTAAATGCCTACCGCAAACCGCACCACATTTCTGAAATATCTGTGCTCAATAATGATGGCCGCCGCTACGTATATGGTATACCGGTATACAACCTGGGACAGGAAGAGGCCTCCTTTTCCGTTGAATCGACGAAAGGCGACGCTGCTACCGGGTTGACCAGCTATTCGCCAAAGGAGAACTCCCGAGAAAATACCAGCGGAAACGACTACTACTTTAGCAAAGAAACGGTCCCTGCATACGCACACAGCTTTTTGCTAACGGGTATCCTGTCCCCGGATTATGTGGACGCCACCGGCAACGGTATCTCCGATGATGACGCCGGCAATGCAGTGAAATTTAACTATACGAAAGTAGCAGGCATCAACAACCCACAGTTGTGGCGTACTCCCAATAGCAATAAGGCATCTTACCAGGAAGGGCTCAAAACGGATGACCGGGATGATAAAGGAAGTTACGTGGCCGGCAAAAAAGAATTGTGGTACCTGAATTCCGTGGAGTCAAAAAACATGATCGCTATTTTTACACTGGAAGATCGGCAAGACCTGATGCAAATGGACGCTACAGGCCAACGTTCTCCCAGCATGGCAAAAAGGCTCAGGCAAATTGATCTGTACACGAAAGCCGAGTTTGCAAAAGGTGCTTCGGCTGTACCGGTGAAGACGGTACACTTCTCCTATAGCTATGGCTTATGTAAGCAGGCAGATGGCTCTGAATACTTTGGCAAGCTTACGCTGGACAGCGTATGGTTTTCCTATAACGGTAATACCAAAGGGCGAAAAAATCCTTATGTATTCCGTTATAATACACATAATCCCACATACGCAACACAGCAGTACGACCGTTGGGGCAATTACAAAAGTCCGGCAGACAATCCGGGCGGGTTGTCCAATGCAGATTACCCTTATGTGATTCAGGACAGTACGCTGGCCGCACATAATGCCGCCGCCTGGACGCTGGACGAAATTACTTTGCCATCCGGGGCTCAAATGAAGGTTACCTACGAGAGTGACGACTACGCCTATGTGCAAAACAAGCGGGCTATGCAGTTTATGAACATCGCCGGCTTCTCACAGGCAGAGCCCCTTCACACCGGTTACCTTACCAATAGTTTGTACAACAGTAGCGGAGATAATATATACGTTTCCGTGAAGGTACCGGTGCCTGTACACTCTAAGGAGGAATTATATAAGCGGTACCTGGAAGGCATTGAGGATCTAAGCTTCCGGCTGAATGTAAAAATGCCGGGAGACCAGTATGGGCAAGGCAATGAATTTGTTCCCTGTTATGCGAAGCTGGATAAAGCCAACGGCCCTTATTACGGCTATTTCAACGGTGGAGATATGATCTGGCTGAAGTTGGCCACCATCAATAAGAGGGGAGAACCAGGCGGCTCATTCAGTCCGCTCACAATGGCTGCTCTTCAATTCCTGCGTCTTAACCTGCCGTCCAAAGCGTTTCCCGGTTCAGACATCGGGGACGATGTAAATGTGGCTAACATGGTAAAGGTGTTGGGCAGTATGGCAGACAATATCCGGAATACCATGCACTCCTTTGAAGAAAACAGCCGAATACGTGGCTGGGCCAGGGATGCTGATCTAAGCCGTTCTTTCGTCAGGCTGAACAGCCCTGCATTTAAAAAATATGGTGGCGGGCTGCGGGTAAAACGTGTTGTGACTTCTGACAACTGGAATAAAATGACGCACCAGGCAACGTCACAGTACGGACAGGAATACCAGTACACCACTTCAACCGTAGTTAATGGAGATACAATACAGATCAGCAGCGGAGTAGCAGCTTATGAGCCGGTAATGGGAGGGGAGGAGAACCCGTTCCGTCAACCTGTGTATTATACCGGACAGGTGGCTGCCCTGGCTCCTGTAACCCTGGGGTATGCAGAAGAACCTTTCGGAGAATCGTTTTTTCCGGCTCCTATGGTCGGATATAGTAAAGTGCGGGTGTCTTCTATCAACAAGAAGAACACAAGATCTGCCAACGGGTTCACAGAGAACTGTTTTTACACCACCTACGATTATCCGACGCTGACGGACCGGACACTTATTGATGGAGATACCAAAAAACGTTACAAGCCTTCTATTGATAATTTTCTGAAGATCAACGCGCGTCATTTTGTAGCGGTGTCACAGGGTTTTCGGGTGGAGTTGAACGATATGAATGGTAAGCCCCGCTCGCAGGCGGTATACGCGGAAACAGACCCGTACAATCCTGTTACCAGCGCTGTTTATTATTACAAGACTACCAGGAAAGACGGCGTCACGCGGTTGGATAACACGGTACTGACATTAAATAACCGCGGGATCGTGAATTCCGGTGCGGTGATCGGGAAAGACATTGAACTGATGACAGACATGCGGCAGGAACATGCTGTCACTAATGCCAATAATGCCAATCTGAATGCAGATCTTTTTTCCTTTGGAATTCCGCCGGTGATGATCATCCCTTCGCTCTTTAATTTCTCTCAACGGGAGGAAAACCTGTACCGCTCTGTTGCCATGACAAAGGTGATCAACCGACATGGTATTATAGACAGTGTGGTGGCGGTGGACAAAGGCAGCAGAGTGGCTACTCATAACCTGTTGTATGACGAGGAGACCGGAGATGTGTTACTGACCAGCGTACAGAATGAATACAATGATCCGCTGTACCATTTTTCTTATCCCACAGGATGGATGTATGAAGGTATGAGCGGAGCTTATAAAAATATACAACTCACAATGACCGGGCTTTCCTGTATGAATGGCCGCATTATAAAGGGCTTCCCCGCTGGTGTTTCCCTGAATGATTATTTCTATCCGGGCGACGAAATACTGGTGTATGCTAAAAGCGGCGTTGGTGGCACCGAGTGCGAACCCTGGATAGCGGCCTTTCCCGGTGTAAACAGGATCTGGGCGGTAGATGCCAATATCACCGCCGGAGGACAGCCGGATATTTATTTCATGACCAAAGAAGGAATGCCTTTCAATGGCGAGGATGCTACCATTAAGATCATCCGGTCGGGGCGAAAAAATATGTTCGCCGCCGCCGGTGAAGTGACGATGTTGTCAAACCCGCTAACGAAGAGCAGCGGAGACACCTATACGTTCGACATCAATGCTGGAAAGAGAATTATTAATGCCAGCGCGGTGGAATACAAGCAGCTCTGGAAAGTGCAGGATAAGAAGCTGCCAGTGAAAGTACCGCCATTGTATGAAAATGATATGGTGTCCCGGTATTTCAGAGCGGTTTGTCCCGGAGCGGCCGTAGATACGTTGATATTATACACCGTGCCTTATGGCAAGTATACCGGAAGCACCAAACAGGAAGCCAATCTGAAAGCAGAGAACGATCTGGCAGCTAACGGGCCTGCTTTTGCAGAGCAGCACAAGCGTTGTGGTTGCCTGAGTCCCGAAATGAAGAAGGTCTTTTACAACCAGAACTGCCCTGAAGGGGCTGCAATGCCATACACCTACACTGTCCCGGCCGGAAAATACCTCCGTGCCACCTGTGAGGAGGCCCTGCAGGTTGTTCTGGATAGTATTGATATCAATGGGCAGCGTGAAGCTAATGAGCGGGGAATATGTGGTTGTGCGAACGCAGAGGAAATAGGGAGCTTCTACAGTCAGGTATGTACAATGCCGATACCCTATGCCTACGTAGTGCCAGCAGGTAAATATGTGCGTGCTACCTGTGAGGAAGCCAGGCAGGCTGCATTGGCCGATATTGCCGCCAATGGACAGCGGGAAGCGAATGAAAAAGCAGTATGCTGGTGCCTGAATGATGCTAAATCTATGGTGTTCTATAAAAATGATTGCCCAACCGGTATAGGTGCTGCGGTGACCTTCACTGTGGAGGCCGGTATGTTCCAGGCCCCCACCTGTGAGGAGGCTAACAAGAAAGCGAAAGATTACCTGGAGGCTAACGGCCAGGCATATGCGAATGCTCACGGCGGATGCTATGCGGTTTACGCTAAGCTGACGTATGAGAACCAGTCATCAACAATAGCTGAAAATGGCATTGCCATTACGGAACGTTTCTATGCAGACATAAAGGTATCTTTTTACCAGGATGCTGCTTGCACAATGCCCCTGTCTGTTCAGAACATGGCAGTAACTGTTAATCGTCATCAGGTGATAAACGAACACGACGAGTTTGGTTCCAGACCTCCAGTAGAAACAGATTTGCCGCCTATTACAGCGATATGCAACGGGACTTCCCAGGTGATTGCGGCAAACGAGTTGGTACGAGTCGACCAGGCGATGAAGAAATGGGTTAATGATCATCAGGAACCGCCTACACACTTTATTATAACAATTAATACTTATACACTACTTCCGGTTCCCGGGCTGATTGTTGTTCCATCAGGTACTAATTAATGTCCACTAATATGAGATTATTATATAAAAGCTTTTTCTTTTCATCACTGGCGTTGATATTATTGACCACCAGCAGCGCTATCAGCACTACCGCTGCCGGCGCCCTGAAGCCCGACACTTCCGGTGGGTGCTTCAGTGGCATCACAGAAGTGAGCGTAAATCCCTATACCTATGGCATTGCCGGCAACTGGCGCCCGGCACGCTCCTATGTCTATTATGGCAGCCGCGCGGAGGAAGATCCGGCGGCCGCCACAGACATACGGAATAATGGGACCATCCCTTCTTTTATCGCGTTTTGGAATAATATGGCCGGCGCCTGGCAGCCGTCACAAGATACCAACAGGTGGGTGTGGAACGCGGAAAGCACGCTCTTTAACGCTAAAGGATTTGAGCTGGAGAACCACGACCCGCTGGGTAGGTATAATGCCGGTATTTACGGGTATGACAATGCCCTGCCGGTGGCAGTAGTGCAGAATAGCCGCTACCGGGAGTCTTTTGCGGAAGGCTTTGAAGACTACAGCTATGGCACTACCTGTGATGTTGTTTGTTCCGGTAGCCGCACACTCGACTTTTCTGCGCACAAAGCGGCTATGGTCAATGGCAATGCGCATACCGGCCGTTATTCTCTGCGCGTGGAAAGCGGTCAGGATAAAGGAGTAAGCGCCATGGTGGTACCAGCCAATAACCAGGATTTCACATTGACGGTTAACCGTAAAAATGCTGTCTGTCGCTATCCGGGCCAGATACTGGAAAGCATCAGGGCGGGTGAGGCAGCCCTGTTACCAGGTTTCTCTCCGGTACAAGGCACAAGGTTGCTGGTATCGGCCTGGGCAAAAGAGGAAGCGCCCTGTAATTGTATTACGTATAGTAACGCAGCGGTGGAAGTGCATACCGGTGATAAGGTCTATCACATAAGACCGGTAGGCTACCTGATCGACGGGTGGCAACGGTATGAAACCATTATCGATGTGCCGGCTAACGCCACAACGTTGTCTGTTATCCTTAAATCAAAAGGCAATACCGCCGTTTTTTTTGACGATATACGCGTACACCCTTTCAATGCTAATATGAAATCATTCGTATATGATCCCGTATCTCTTCGATTGATGGCTGAACTGGATGAAAACAACTATGCCGCCTTTTATGAGTATGATGATGACGGAACGCTCATTCGTCTGAAAAAGGAAACAGAAAGAGGTGTAATGACGATTAAAGAAACAAGAAGCTCCCTGGCAAAAGAATAGAGATATGAGAAAACTGATCGCCCTATTTATCGCATACGCATTGTTGTGTCATATCGATGCCAATGCGCAATCATCCTCCCTGGACCCTCAGCTGCAAAAGGTGGTCGCCCTGATACACAAACTGCAGGCAGCGGGGACGGCCAGCCCTTACAGTTGCCAGGTGGAATACCGCTACAGCAATGCGTCTGAGCCCGGCGTAGTGCTGGAATCAAAGAAAGGTACCATGACCGTGGACAGCAGCCGGTATTGCCGCATAATCGGCAATACGGAAATGTTGCATAACGACCGCTATGATATAACCGTGTTTAACGAGGACTCCCTTATTTATGTAACCAATGCTGCTGTTACACCGCAAGGCGCACAACCGTTGGGCAACCTCATGGCGATGTTGAAAGACAGCCTGCTGACCGGTTGTACTGTTAACAGTAAAGGAGCTGCGAAAACAATCCGGTTCCTGTTTCATCCGAACGCTTCGTGCAAATCAATGGAAGTGGTGGCGGACACCGTCAGCATGAGAGTGATGGCCGTTAACATGGAGATCAGGACCTCCCTGATGATGAACGGTGCGGAGCCAGGCGAAGGATATGAGGAATATGCCATGATGAGCGTGCTTTTATCCGGCTACCAACCGCTGAAGCCAGCCGCTGTAGCTGCCATTTTTGATGAAAAAAGATATTTCCATAAAACGGATAAAAGTCTGGTCCCCGCGGCTACTTACGCCGGTTATCAGGTTTTTTCCGGTTCACCCCAGCTTCAATAGCGTAACGCAATACCTATGTTGAAAAGATATCCTGTTTTATTTATCCTGACTTTTTTCCTGTTGCTCTGTGCAACCGGTCGGGCGCAGAACAGCGTTACTGTGAAACGTGTTCTGGAAGGAAGCAAGAACGAACTGGTGACAAATGCCACACTCGAGGTGCAGGACAGCGTTTATTTTAATACTGACAGAAATAAACTGGTGCTGCCTTACCAGATCAGGAATGTGATCACTTTTAAGGTCGATGAATATAATAAGGCCTTCCTGCCGGAGGCCTATACAGCCAGCATCACTGTATTGCTGACTTATACCTACCTGGATGGCAGTGGGAATGCCCGACAGGACACAGTGTCGACTATATTGAAAGTTAATAGTGACACCAGTCGTGCACATGACCCACGTGCTTCTTTTGTGTTTAATAATGCACAAAAGGTGATCGCGAAGATTGTTAATGTCCAGGTGTCCAAACCCGCTGCTATCAAAGCGCTGGTGCTGGAGAATGAGATGAACATCCTGCCGGTGTATAAGTTGGACAGGACCGCCGATGCCGTGAAAAATCTGCAGTATAGCAACCCATCTAATACAGGCGAGGCCGACGAGATTACGGTCACCTGGAACGCTGTGACCGGAGCTGATATGTATGACCTGGAATGGGCCTATATCGATTATTCTGTATTATCAAAATATCAAAGCCAGCCCTCGCTCATTTTTGAGAATAACGCTACCCGTGTGAGTATCCGGGGGAACAGCTACAGTATACCATTGCTCTATGATAATGCCGGTTCTCTGTTTGTGCGTGTCCGTGCGGTACAGCAACAAAATAAAAAGGCCCGGTTGTATACTGTCTGGAGTACCGAAGTGCCCGGTGCTTCGCTGGTATCATATGCTTTCAGCGGGCATCAGCAGAAGTTGAACTGGCAGTCTGACGTTACCTATGCAGAAGATGGTAAGCGGAAGGCGGTGGTACAATATTTTGATGGGTCGCTGCGTAGCCGCCAAACAGTTACTAAAGATAACGTCACGCAGCGTACCATTGTGGGCGAGACGTACTACGACCAGCAAGGGCGTCCGGCAGTGCAGGTATTGCCTTCACCTTCACTGAGCAATATTATTCAGTACAGCCGGGGTTTTAACCTGAGCGCTACCTTACAGGAATATGGAAAAGACCAGTACGATCACCTGGCCAGTCCGCTGGATTACCGTACCGCTCATGCTGCTCCGCTGGATTCCACCTTCGGTGGCGCAGGTCAATATTATTCATCACTGAATCCTGAAAAAGACAATGGTGTAAACCGGTTTATCCCGGCGGCCGGCGGCTATCCGCTGACAGAGACGGTGTATACGCCTGATAATACCGGCAGAATCAGTAAGCAAGGTGGTGTTGGACCGGAATACCAGGTGGCATCGGGTCATGAAACCGTATATGCTTATGGTGGCGCAACCCAAAACCAACTGGACGTGCTTTTCGGTACCGAAGTGGGTGATGAAAAGCATTATTTCAGAAATACGGTAAGAGATGCCAATGGTCAGTACAGTGTAAGCTATCTGGACATGCACGGTCGGACAATCGCTACCGCCCTGTCCGGAAGCCCGGAAAATGCCGGGCTGAAAGACCTGGAGAGTAAAAATACGATTGTTGTTACCGACAGCCTTGCTACTGCCGGAAAGAACCTGGTGCAAGATCTGGTGGCGGTAGCCCATAAAACACAGCAGGTGGAAACGAAAGGAAAATATTCTTTCCGTTATTCCCTCACGCCGCCGGTGGTAACGGTCAATTCCTGCGCAGGCACTCCTCTGAGTTACATCGGATTGTATGAACTGGAGATCCGTATTACGGACAATGAGAACAACCAGCTGCTG
Organism: Chitinophaga eiseniae; assembly: GCF_900167135.1. GTDB lineage: Bacteria > Bacteroidota > Bacteroidia > Chitinophagales > Chitinophagaceae > Chitinophaga > Chitinophaga eiseniae. The sequence goes on from NZ_FUWZ01000005.1 coordinate 177,451, forward strand.
CCAGGTGGAGAGCCCTATGTGAAGGTGTTGCGTAATTATAACGCCGGGCAGATCGTGGAGAGTGGTATTACCCAGGGACCTATCGAAGTCAGCTTCGATTTGGTACTCGATAAAGGATCTTACGAAATCACCAAGTCGCTCCGTATTAGTAAAGAGGGACTGGAATATTATAAAGAAAAGCACCTTCCGCAGGCGGTATGTAAGAGCCTGAGTGAGTTTGAACAAGAGCAATGGCTCGTTACACCTAACTATGGCTGTTACCCGGATTGTTCGGCATGTATGGCACAACTGGAGTCTTATCCCAATTTCAGGGATTTGATGCTGGCACAGATGGGTTGGAATGCACCCGACGACTCTGTTACCCATCGGAAAGAAATTCAATTGGCCTATAATAAAGCGGTGGAGGACTGTAAGGCGCTCTGTCAGTATGATACGCCTTACGATGAGGTGAGAAAAGCCATGTTGCTGGATGTATCGGCACCATCAGGTCAATATGCAGATCCGTTGAAATTGCAGGACATCAGGTCTGTTTTTTATACCGATGGAACATCCCCGGCACCCTATGCGCGGGTGACTGGCGATTACCTGGATGCCAATGGTCAGCCTTCCCTGGTATATGATCCGACTTCCGGTTTGTATGTGAAGCCGCAGTTGTTACAGCCGGCTCAGTTTGCGGAAAGTTTTCAGCCTTCATGGGCGGAAAACCTGCTGCCTTTTCACCCCGAGTATGGTTTGCTGGTAAAATATGAGACGTTTAAACCAAGTATGGAATGGGATGCGAAGGTAAGGGAAGTAGATACCTATCAGCAAGCATGGACCAATGCGTACCTGAATCCAACCAATAATCCATCTTATTCGCCCTTCCAGGCCCAGACCGCAGGGATGGATGCTTTAGCCAGGTACAATAATGGCGCCTTAAAAACGGAGTTGGAGAATAGCCTGGTGAATTATACGGAAGGTCTTCCACTGTGGTCGGTGGCGGCTATTTCTGTTATTTGCGATCCGAAGGATAACGCCTGCCGGGTTAACCGCTCGACCATATATACCTCTATGTCTCAATCCAGTGCCATCAGCACAGGCGATAAAAACATGATGTGGCGCGTATTCCGTGATTTGTATATCGGTATCAAACAAAGAGTGATTTACAATCAGTTGCGGGCTGCTTGTCCTGATTGCCCAACAGATGCTCAGCTGGCAGCAGAGGGAAGAAATCCTAATTTCCTCAACGATATGGGAGCGCTCAATACGGCATATGGTGAGCTGTTGAGTAAAAGTAGCGAAGAGGTAACCCGTGCCAGGTCTGAAGCATATCTCCAGCAACAATACAAGGAGAACTGTAAAAACTATGTACAAACCTGGATTAAACAATTAAGCAAATGTACCTATTATAACCAGGCGGCGTTAACAGAGATTACGGATAAGCTGCTGGAGGTGTGTATGCAGGGAGCAGACAGAGATCATCCCATGGGTGCCAGCTCAGTAAGACCTTCCAGTACCGCTACACTCCGCAGTTTTGAGGATGTGATCAACGATTATAACAAGAATCATTTTATAACTGCGTCTGAGACATGTAACGGTATGCTGGTAACTATTCCTGCGCCGTATGAGAAACAACAACCGGTCGGTAGCAAGCCGCTGTTCTCCAAACCTTCCGATTGTGAATGCACTCGTATCAACGCTTTGTACAAAGAATATGAAACCTTTGGCCAACCGGCGGGTGATGCCAGCTTTTCCGCTTATCTGCTGCGTACCCGGAAGGTGACGATAGATGAAGGCAACCTGACTACTTTGCGGAATGCCTGCAACGGACAGTTTGCGGGCCATTTCTTTGTGAAACCGATAGAACTGCCGGCATTGCTGCAGTGTAATACCGGTGGGACCTGTATTACCTGTGTGGAGTTCAATGGCGCGTATAACAGCTATGTTGCCAACTATCCGTTGATGCTCCCAACCGCGCAACCTGCGACAGAGAATGATGTTCAATTCAATATCCTGTTTGAAAATTACATGAATAACAGGCTGGGATTGAACCGCAGGGCTGCTGATTACCTGGCGTTTAAAGACAGCTGTGCGCCGGGCAGTTATGTTGTTGACAGTGTATGTTCTGGTTCCGGTCTTGGCGTTATTTATGCCTATACCGTTACACCTGGTTTAACCAGGGATATGGTGGTGAAAGATATGAAACAGACGGGGGATAATGGATTTATCATGGTGGGATCTGTCATCAGAAATAACGGTTCCGGGGCAGATGAAGATGCCTGCATCATGAAAGTAGATGCAAACTCCAACGTTCAGTGGGCGAAAGTTTACAGTAGCGCCGGAAATGACTATTTTTCAAAAGTAAGACGAACGAACGACGGTGGCTACATACTGGGAGGCAAGACGACCAAAAAGGATAATGGCATCCTGAGTGGTCAGGCCGGGATGATCACTAAAATCAATAGTTCCGGCGTGCAGCAATGGACCCGCGCCATGGACGCGAATACCTATTTTGGGGAAGATGTCAGGGATGTGCTGGAGTTGACTAACGGAGATATTGCTTTTGCCGGATGCCATAACCTAACGTCTGGTCAATCCAAGTTCCTTGTCGGTGTAATCAGCCGTGGCGGTGATAGTACCCGGTGGATCAAGCGGATAGGAAGGAACAATATTGCGGATATGGCGTATCGGATTGAGCAGGACCGGGACACGATTGCCCTGTTGGGGTTAACCAATGCCAGCAATTTTTACGGAGCGGCGTTGATGAAATTGAACCGAATGACGGGTAGTGTCATCAGCAATAATCTGTATTCCAACAGTAGCACTAAAAACGATATCGGAGAGTTTTTTAAAACAGATTTTGGCTATAGGCTTTCCCTGATTGAATCCATTGATTGGGGCAATAGCAGGAGCCAACTGGTAATTCTGGATGTACAAAAGGAAGGAAGTGTCCGGCCAACCAGCCGTACCTTATCGGGCACCAAAGGAACTGACCATCTCGCTGTTGCACAGACTCCGGATATGGGCCTGGTGATATCACCCGTATATAATGCGCCGGATGGTTATTCCTTCGTTAAGTTAAATGCCAACAATGATGTCACCTGGGCCAACTATAATACTTACCAGGTAGCAGCTGCCAATACTGTTGGAGCTGTAGTACCTGTGGCCGATAGCTTTGTTGCGGCCATCCATATAGGCGGCCGTGCAGGAATGCTGGGGCTTGATAGCCTGGGCCGTGCCGGATGTTCAGACAGTGCTTATAGTACTGTCAGCTCCTTTATCAACTATTCAGTGAACTATAACTACCAATTGGATGTAGATATTTTACTGACAGATATTAATAAACCGTTCCAGTTTACAGTTACAGACGGGACGCCGTTATCTAATACCACCGGTTGTGGTACTGTTCGCAGCTGTGCGTCGATATATAAAGGATCTTATCTGTGCCCGGTCGCTACAGATGCCTCAGGGAACCCAGGGGTGCCGGGTTCAGTCAATGATATCAGTGGCTGTTCAGATAACACTTTTTTTGTAAAAAGCAAATCTGTTGAGTTGTACCGCCAGTACAGGGATTCTGTGAGCAATAATTTTGAACAGCAATACCTGTCTTCCGTGCGTGATGCGTTCAACAAAGAACAGTTTACGGTTATTCATGACGAATCGGAGTATCATTATACGCTTTACTATTATGATCAGGCAGGTAATCTCTTAAAGACGGTTCCTCCGCAGGGAGTTGCTATAGATACCACGATCAACTGGCTGAAGCGGGTGCGGTCCGCACGTGCCGCCGGTCAGACGTTGGTTCCCCCGCATACCCTGGTTACCAATTATCGTTATAATTCACTGAACCAGGTGATGGCGCAGCAGTCCCCCGACGGCGGGATGACCCGCTTTTGGTATGATCGCCTGGGCCGACTGGCCGTTTCCCAGAACGCCAGGCAGGCGCCTAATTTGTACAGCTATACCTTATATGATGACCTGGGCCGGGTGACCGAGGTCGGCGAATTATCCAACAGCGAGGCGATGACGCCGGAGCTGAGCCGTAGCCGCAGCCGGTTGAGTCAATGGGCGGTGAACGCTGGTCCTTCCCGGAAGCAGATCACCCGTACGGTCTATGACCAACCCAACAACCTGATAGCGCCGGTACTCAGCAGTAACAACGTCCGTAACCGGGTGTCTTATAGCATGGTGTACGATAATATTGCTGATACGACTGCCGCTAAGTACAATTCGGCTACCTTCTACAGCTATGATATCCATGGTAACGTAGACACGCTGGTACAGGACTATAAGCGCGGGACGATGGCTGATAGCATGAACCGCTTTAAAAAGGTGATTTATGATTATGACCTGTTAAGCGGTAAGGTGAACCAGGTAGCTTATCAGCCGGGCAATAAGGATGCGCTGTATCACCGTTACATCTACGATGCAGAGAATAGGCTCACAAACGTGGAGACAAGTCATGATAGTATTTATTGGGAAAACGAGGCCTTTTACCAGTATTATAAACACGGCCCGCTGGCACGTGCTGTCATCGGACAGCAACAGGTGCAGGGTATCGATTATGCTTATACGCTGCAGGGTTGGCTGAAAGGTGTTAACGGCTCAGTTACGGCCACAGATATGGGTAATGACGGCATGACAGCGTCGCCTGTTGCCCAGGATGCGTTTGGGTTTACGTTGCATTATTATGGTAACCGCGATTACAGGCCAATTGGAACGAGTGTGAAATCACTGGCCGGCATTAATACTTTTGCAGGTTTCCGTCCGCTGTATAATGGTAACATCGCTGCTATGGGTGTGCATTTGCCTATACTGGGAGAGCCTTTGCTCTATACCTACCAGTATGATGTATTGCACCGTATCGCCGGTATGGATGCCAACCGGAGCCTGGATGCCACCAGCAACAACTGGACGCCGCAGACCATCCCGGATTTCCAGGAACGTGTTACGTATGATGGTAATGGTAATATCCTGAAATATCTGCGTAACGGGAACAATACTTTTGCCGGGAAGCCGCTGCAGATGGATAGTCTGCGTTACTTCTACAAACCCGGCACTAACCAGCTAGACTATATTCGTGATGCCATCGGTAACACGGCATATGGTTCGGATATCGACAACCAATCGGCCCACAACTACACCTACGATGCTATCGGCAACCTCACCTCCGACAGAGCTGCCGGCATTGACAGCATCGTCTGGAATGTATACGGAAAAATCAAACGGATACGTAAAACCAACGGCACCATTATCGATTTTTCCTACGACGTGGCCGGCAACCGTATCAGCAAAAACGTGAACGGCGTTCAGACACTGTACGTGCGTGATGCAACAGGTAATGTGCTCAGCGTTTACGCCGCCAACGATGCAGAAAACGGTAAGGGTAGGCTTATCCGGCGCGAAGCGCACCTGTATGGCAGCAGCAGACTGGGGATGAGCACCCGGCAAGTCGTCGTGGATACCGCCCAGGTAACACTGCCTGCAAAAAATGGTATCGGTATACCCAAAATGCTTACATTTACGAGAGGAGAAAAGCTCTTTGAATTAAGCAACCACCTGGGCAACGTACTGGCTACCGTGTCCGACCGTAAAAAACCAGTATCCGTCGATGGTACGCAAGTAGATCATTATGAACCGGTTATCAGTAGCGCTCAGGATTATTATCCCTTTGGCTCCCTGATGCCTGGCCGCAGTGGCTACCTCTCAGAAGGTGGCTGGAACAACGGTGGCACGGGCGAGGTAACGATACCGGCTACACTGACTGTTAATAGTCGCTCCAATAATACGCCTGCCGAGTATGCGGCATCAGAATGGATTGACTTTACCGTTGGGTTTGAAAGCGGTATTAGTGACGCGTTCGTAGCGGTGATCAAAGACGCGGGTAGTGTGCCGGGTGAAGGTGGTGATGGTACGGTAGGTACGGCGCGGGGATATCGTTATGGGTTTAATGGGAAGGAGAATGACAATGAGGTGAAGGGTGAGGGAAACCAGCAGGATTATGGGATGCGAATCTATGATCCGAGAGTAGCGAGGTTCTTATCAGTTGATCCAGTTACAAAAGAGTTCCCGTGGTATACACCATACCAGTTCGCAGGAAATAAGCCAATTAAATATATTGACTTAGATGGTGCAGAAGAAGCAGAACCAGCATCAGCAGGCCCGGTAATGAGACCAATTTTAGGAGGACTTCGGACACCTGCGCCCATGGCTGCTTATGCAAGGTATGGTGTTAGTTCAGCTGGATTTGCTTATGAGGAAAACCCATTGAGTACTCATGAACAAATTAAGGCGGAAGAGGCATTTAGAAGAGAAGAATACATTAGGAACTCTTTGATGATTGGTGGTAAATGGGTGCCTAGATCGGAGGATGAGGTGAGGAATTTGAGAATTCAAGCGTCTATTTCTGCGGTTAATAAATATAATGAAAGTTTGAAGGCACCTTTATATGGTACAAATGTTTCATTACCTACTCAATATATTAGAGAGCAGAGAACAGATAAACAGGTATCGGGTGATTATTACGCTATTCACAGTACTCTTGTAAATGGTAGATTTCAATCAAGAGGAAAGGGAATGACCGGGGAATATGATATAGTGGTATTGTTAGATGGTACTATCAAATTAGGGAAGGGACATTATTATCTTTCAATGTCGGCTAAGCATGTTCAACTTGCAGGGACTGTTCAAATGTATGATGGGAGGGTAAAATCAATTACCAATCTTTCGGGACATTATCTTCCCAGTGAAGCAGAAACGAGTAATTTTGGAAAAATTCTAAAGCGCTATGGCGTAAAAGTTTCGGGGGCTTCGCTTCATACATATAAACTAGAAAACGAGAAAACAGTAAAAGTGGGTAAAACAAAGATTGATTAACATGATAGACGATAGAATTAAGCAATTGTCAGATTATATATCCTATCATTCAGCGAGAGAAGCAGCCTGTTTCCCTATTGATAGATACTTTTTAGAGCCTTATATAAATGAGATATTAGGATTTAATAAAATTGATTACATACTCTACAACTTTGAAAAAGGAAATATTACCTATTCTAAGGTTTTAATGCTATGTCTTCCAGATTTATGGGAACATGTAACGGTAGATGATCTGATTTTAATTATTAATCGATTTACCAATGATTTTTCCTATTACGCGATGCTGGTATTTACATCTGCATATTTGGAAATAGATTTGTTGCCATTGATTTTAAGCTTGGATAGTGTTTCTTCTGAAAGACGGATAGTGATTAAGAAATTTTTATTGAGTCAGTATCCTAATCTAATACGCTCTGAGGAGGATATATTTTGGAATCATGAAGAAATATTGGGTATACATATTGGCGATTGGGAGTATAATAAACAAAAATTTTTATTAGATACTCGTATCCTCCCAGCAAAGAGATCAATGGATGAGTTAAGGGAATATATATACAGTCTGGATATTTAGAATGTAATGATGTTTGGCTAAGAAGTTTAGCTTTTAAGTGCCCGGTCGCAAGACTGGCACTAAGCCGTTTGTACTTTTAGTATCTTTGCAGTCTAAAATTTTTTGAAATGGAAAAAACGATAATGGTAGTTTTTGCTCCCGAGGAGGGATTGGAAGAGGTTGTATTACCGGTGACCTATCGTAAGGAGGTTAGGGATGAGGTTAAAGAATATGTTGAAAAGTGCATTTGTGAAGTAAAGGAGATAGAGGGCGAGTGACCTGAGTGGTTACATAAGGGTGAGTTTGTGGTGACGGCAACAGTGTATAAAGATGGTAAAACATGGATTGTATATCCTGATTTTAAGAATTTAGTTATGAATGAGTTTGTACGTACTGTATATAGTTCTATCTACATACGTGACAGTTATGATGCGATACATGGCATAAGTTGAGTTTATATCAAATTGAGTGTTATAAGGGGTACGATCTGATAAAGATCGCACCCCTTATAGCTTATAACGACTGTTATAACCTCTTAATCTTTTTAGCGTGGTGCAACGGTTCGCAGGACATAAATATCCGATCGGTACAGAACGTTATAAACAACGGGGGAGGCGTTGACGCCGTGACAGAGCAGTGTCATCCGATGAGATAAGTCCGATTACTACTGATATGCAGTAACCCTGTTTATGGAGGTAAAGCCTTTATGTTAAAGGAAAATCGGTCTCCCTCTGGCCGTCGGCGGCAAAAAATCGCGCCAGGGTTCCGCTGCGCTCCACCCTGTCACGCTTTTTGCGCGCTCGCCGTCCGCCGGTCGGGCAGCCTGCCGGTCTGGCGGGCAGCTTATCAGGACGGCTTTTTTATGGCCGCCAGCCCTCAGCTGCCCCATTTTTGTCCGCCCCCTGCCGTCCCCCCGGGGCCTTCCATTTTTGATTTTGCCATCCGCTGCGCTCCTGGCCAGACAAAGGTCGAAGGCGCGGCCAGCTGTGGCTCCGTGCGGGCGGGGCCCTGCGGGACCCTCGCCCACCCTCTCACCCCAGCGGCCCCGGGGGAGTGGCGGCGGGGGCGGTGGAGCCCTGATTAAGCGGGAGATTATAGCTACCATAGGTCTGTCCCCTGATCCACCAGCGGTAGCACAAGCTGCGCGAACACCAGCGGCAGCGCTCCGGTCGTCGTTGGACAATCTTGCTTGCGTCCGGCAGAACGGAGGATGCGATCAGCCGCAGTACATGGGCTGAGCGTTGGTCCGCTGCCTGGCGTCAGGATATATGCCTCGACGTAACGCATCCTCCGTTCTGTCGGACGCGCTCACCGCGCGGGTACCCGCCCGAATTTTTTCTTTCATCTGAAAAAAACAAATGAGGGAAAAGGGATATATTTATGGGAGTTCTTTGATTATGCGCCGTTCTGGATACAGATGGTGAGGGAGGAAGTTGAGTCTGCGCGGGGGTATATCGTTATGGGTTCAATGGGAAGGAGAATGATAATGAGGTGAAGGGAGAGGGGAACCAGCAGGATTATGGGATGCGCATCTACGATCCGCGGATAGGTAGGTTCTTATCAGAAGATCCGTTGACAAAACAGTTTCCGCATTATACACCTTATCAATTTTCTGGAAATACCCCCATACAGGCCGTGGATCTGGATGGGGCAGAGGAAAGGCATTATACTTTGCTTTTTAATGGTTCTGGTAAGCCATATCTGAAAATGACGAGTGAGGAAACAGTAAAAAATCATTCTTTGTTTGGATTTAAATGGACAACTCCAATACATGCGGAAAGGGCTGATGTAAATTATAATGGTACTCATTACTATATTGGTTATGCAGGAATGCAGGGTACTGGAAACCAGAATAAAATTGGTGATTTTCATAAATGGGCTCAAAATCCGGATCCTGATGGGCTTAAGCAATTTTTGAATGAAGACCAATCTGGAGGTGCCTTTTATACTCAGACTGCGGTTAATCTGCAGAATAACATTTTGATGTATGGGACGTTAACTCAAAAGGCTTGGTTTTCAAGATTAGAAGATAAATGTTTTGTTGAAGGACCCCAAATTTTAACAAATAGTGGTTTAAAGAAGATTGAGGAAATAGCATTAAATAATGATCTGGTAGAGGATGGCTCTGTGAAATGGAGGGATTCAATTAGGACTAATGGCGGCAAGTCACTTTTACTCGATACTGATAATTTCTATAAGTCTTGTGATTCCTGTAGGTATCATCCAATCGATTTTCTGACTAATCAGGAATTATTGTTGAAATGCTGGACTGATAGCGCATACCCACTGTCGAAATATACAGGAGCTGAGTATGAATTTCAGCAGTTAATTAATAATTCTGTTACTGCGGTCATCACTTATTCCAGAAAAGATGACGAGAGGGAATGGACAGCTATTGATTTTAACGAAATCACGCCCTTTACATGGAAATGGATAGACTTTCAATTAATAAATAATGATGGCACACTTACAAAAGCTAGTCTATGTAGACCAAATTCATGGATTAAAGAATTAGGAGCTGACAGTATAGGAAACAAGGTGTACTTGGATATGCCCGAATTCGGGATCCAAGGTTGGGCTATCGTTAAAAGAGTTCGAATTTGTCAAATTGATACAAGAATTTGGAAGCAAAATCGAAATGGGGATTATGTAAATAGACCTATTACAGGTACATTTGAGCATGGAAGCTTTAATGTCTATAATTTAAGGTTCGGTGAAAATCCAATTCCTTTAGGAGTAACAGGCTCCCATCCAATTTGGTCTGTAGACAGAAATAATTGGGTAAATGCAAACGACCTGAGAACCGGCGAAACTGTAAAAACTAGAAATGGTAGTCTTGTTCTGACGAAAAAAGAAAAGTTAGATGGTTTTAAGACAGTCTATAATCTTGAAGTTTACAGAGATCATAATTATTTAGTCTCCAGTGATGCAATTTTAGTTCATAATGCTTGCTTTGAGAAGGTAGATCTTAGAGGAAAACCAGGCGGAAAGAAAATAGATGCTGCAATAATAGAAATTGCAAATGGTGGAGGGGTCCCAAGGATTGATCCTAAAACAGGTACACAAACCGTTTTTAGAGGAGGTAGGCAAGGTACCAATGGTTTTAGATGGGCAGGGGCCTTAGAATATGAAGTACCTGGATTAGACTTTAACTATAGAATTTATAAATTGGAAACTATCAATAGTTCTGGTACTGCCGTGGTGAAATACGGTTATACTACAACTCACCTTGAGAGTACGGTTCATGAATTCAAAGAAATTCTGCCACCGGCGCCACCAGCGGCACCTCAACAATAATCCATAATGAAAATGATAAATGTTGTTCTGAGTACAAATGGAGAACAAGTAATGTGTTGCAGTCATATATGGCTGCAACCTTACGCTCCTGATACAACACGTAGCTTTAGGTTTACAGGCATTCTGTTTAAAAAAACAACAGCATTTGATTGTGCCGACAAAATATCGGTCCGTATCTCTATGTTAAATAGAAAACTTGAAGATGTTTTTTACATTCAGTTTGGAGTTTTTGTTTTTGACTATAGAGAATCAGGCATAGATGAATTGTGGATTGATGGACTTGTTTGTGATTCTGATGAAATAGCGTATCGACAAGGTATTATAGATGTATTCGATTTTTGGCAGAGAGGACAGTCTTTTGATTGGTTTAGTGAGCCTATCAACTCTCTTTTGAAACGTGATTATATTGTTGCCTGTTCTATGTATTCAGGTTTAAATACCCAATTACTTGATAAAGATATCTATGAAATTGATATCTCGTTAATAAAGGAACAAAGAGACTTCTTTTATCTAGCTAGTATAACATTTATTGGAGATAGAGCCTATTTAGGGCACGATTTCCATTCTTTTACTGATTGTTGGATAGATATCTATAGGGATAACGGTTGGTTTAATAATAAGAAGGTTCGGTTGTTAAATACTAATGCGATACATGATCCCGCAGTTTCATCTTTGATTAGTGAGGCTGAGACCTTTTTTCGGAGTTACAAATTTTCGGTGGAGTTGGTGAGTTGAAATTGCTCTGTAGGTTAGATCCTTGATTAGAAGGCAGTAGAATATGCTGCGTGAACAATAGCTTCAGATTATCTATCAACAGTTGTACTATTTTGTCTGCATCCAAGGAGATAAAAGGTGCATCAGCGATGGAATATTAGCTGGATATTAGTTTTTTTAATCAGCTTCACCTATATGGGGCGACGTTAGTGATATCCTTTATCTTTCAGGATGCAAATCCACCCGTCTCTACTTTTTTTCTTTCACCTGAAGTTCATGTGAGAAAAATGACAATTTGTTGAAATCATCTTTGATGCTAACAGTTATTGATGTACGTACAATACAGATAGCAATTGTAATCGTGATATCGCAGGCGACAACAGTGCGGATAGTATCATTGGTTATCGTTATGGTTTAACGGGAAGGAGAAATCAGATGAGATTAAAGGTGAGGGAAATAGCTATACTGCTGAGTTTTGGGAGTATGATCCAAGGATAGGCAGGAGATGGAATAACGATCCTATATATAAGCATAGTCCCTATGAGGCGTTTGGAAGTAACCCTATAGTGAACGCAGACCCTTCAGGGTTAGATACGATTAACTTTAATAGAAATGTAACAACATTTAATCCCGGGGGAGGTAGAAGATCAACTGGTACATCTTCTTTTAATATTGGTATTACAAGAAGTTCTGGAGGAGATGTATTTATGTACAATTTTACCAGTACTGTAATTAATAGTAACGGAGGTTCAAGCACAACTACTACCAGTACTGTATTGCATCCTGAGAATAGAGAAAGTGCGGCAGGAATGACATATGGGAAAGATCTCTATCTTGATGGGTTGATTACTTCTTCCCGTAAGAATTATGATTGGGAGTCTATAGGGAAAATGATGAATGCAGACAAGTCATTTGCGAGTTACATGGTAGGTCGAAATGCAAATGCTGCGGATTGGATGCAGAAGTCAGGGAGTTTTGAGTTGATGGAGGGTTTAATGCCTACGATGGTTCAAAGTGGTTTTGGCGCTTATGCTGGGGTTGCGTTTTCTACTAGTGGTAAATTTTTAGCAGGTTATGGAAATGATTAAATAGTTCTGGAAAGCATGGCTAACCTACCATCTAGGAAAGGGTGGTTTGATGTCGTGGTGCATGGAGCTAAGAATGGAAAGGAGTTTATTTTTAATGGACAACGGATGAGTGTTGAAGCATTATATTCAAAAATGCTTGCTGATGGCTATCAACAAGGAACTCGTATACGGTTGATGTCTTGTTGGTCTGGCTCATTGGAAGGGGGAGCAGCTCAACGGTTGTCTACAATGTCTCAAGCGATGGTTGTAGCACCTACCAGACCAATGTTTGTAGGGTATCCTGGTTCTTGGTTCCAATTAGGTAAGCCTATAGTTCCAGGAGGAGTTTTCAAAGTATTTAAACCTTAATTTAGAATATGAATGTTGTTGGTTTTTTGCAAGTTCATGATCCGCATATTGCATGCTCCAAGGATATAAATGATCTTTTTTCTGATATCTTTCTTAATAAAGAAAGGTTATCTGAAATTTGTAATTATTTAGAAAATGGAGTTTCAATAGTTCGTTATATATCTAATTTGTATGATACAGATGGGGAACTTATTGGACCTAATATTATTTATACTGATGGTCTTTGGGTTTGGCCGAGTTATTACTCTTTTTATTTGAAGAAGTATCCACAGATGTTGATTCCAGAAGAGTTACAGTCACATATTGGTTTGAATATTGAAAAGACGATTAGTTTAAATCAAGGAGAGAAAGAGTATATAGAATATCTAACAGGTAAAATGCTAGGTATTAAATTGCCTAGTGGGTACAAACTGTCACAAGATATTAGTACTATTATAAAGGAAAGAGGAGACGCGATTACTTGTTATTAAGTAATTAATTATAAAATAGTAAATGCCCGATCAGCGATCGGGCATTTACTATTTATCGGGACTATTTTGTGTATCAGATTGCTGCGTATACTTACTGACAGAGGAACCGAATACTGCGGAGCCAGGGAACGCCACGAGTATGAACTTTATCTTGCCCTGGAAGACATTGATCACAGCAAGACCAAAGCCCGTAGTCCTCAGACAAATGGTATCTGTGAACGCTTAAATCGAACTATCCAGGATGAATTTTATGCTATAGTCTTCAGGAAAAGGATCTATTCTACTCTGGAGCAGATACAGGAAAATCTGGACACATGGATCAATGAGTATAATACAATCAATAAATAATTGAATTTTTTTTCAGAAATATTTTGTAATCTGGAAATTATTGTATCTTTATTGTGACCTTGAATTTGTAACCTAATTAACTACCTATACCAGAATAATGTATTGTTAACTTCTTGCGAAGGTTCGTTATGCAGGAAATCCAATCAAAATGAATTGAATTGTATGTGTACAGTAATCCTGTATTCATCATAGCTAGTCTGTGAAATTAAATGTTATCGTTATTTAGTCGTGCCTGGCCTGAAAGCCGGTCTGACCGGTCGTTTCATCCCGTTAGTGACAACGGGTGAATGCCTGGTGTAAATATCCATGTACCATGAAATATGTTATACTCTGTTTGTTTGCCCTACTGACGCTGTGCCAGGTAAGAGGCCAGTCGAGCCTGATGGTGAAAGATACCGTCGCTGTCCGCAATGCTGAATTGCTTATTCAAAATAGCACCCGGTCTGTGCCCGGTGTACTGTTTAATAACGGCAATGGTTATACATAATTTAAAAAAATCCGACTTGGAGATTTGGGGGATACTGGTCTTGCGATCACGAGGCAGGACGCGACGGTAGTCGGCATCAGAGGGAATGTGCCGGAGTTTAACGCTGTGCAAACAGCAGCAAAGCCGCTATATTCGACAACCTGGTTATCCCCGTAGATGGTAAGATCAACATCGCAATTTATGCGAAGGACGTGTCTTCCCATGCAGGCCTTGCATCTGCTGTTATTATCGAAGAATATGTAAACTGACAATAACGCCGTGTCCGACGGAATCTGCCGGGCACGGTCATTACAACCAAACAGAAAATTTTACTCCAGGCAGGAAGAAGAGAATGCCCGCCGTACCCTATGGTCCGCATCCGTCTGTTCTGTTTAACGCTATACCATCATGAAATCGCTATGTTCTGCTCTATTGTTAATGCTGATGTTACGGGCGACGTTGTTGGCCCAGTCGCCCGCTGATAAAAAAGATATTCCGCCCAAACAGCTCAGGGCGGCGCTTCCTGCATCTGCCCCCCTACTACAGGGCCCTATGATCAACGCGATCAATAACAGGGCGTCCGGCGCCGCAGTCAAAGACATGGGACCTGCGCTGCTTCCGGTAGCGAAGCAGGACTTTTATGCCTACGTAAAACAACTTTATGGAGACAAGCAACTGCAACAGGTGCAGAAAGGATTTGGACTGCTGAAGGATACTGCCAGGATCGGCAGATACCTCGATGAAAAGCTCCGTGGGTTCTATGCACTGAAGGGTAACACCGATATTACAGGTTTTTTGAAAGCTGGCGCTTATAGTAATCGCTTCAAAGGTGCCGCAGCAGAGGCTTTTACAGATAACGCCGCCGGCGCGCTCATGCCGGCAGGCATCAATGCCCGCATACAGGATGATGTGACCCTGGGAAATATCCCGGTGAACCTGCAGTTCTCCCACATCGCCGGTCAGTCTTTTATCGATCGGGGTGCGCTTAATAACGCCCTTGGCAAAGTATCCTTTGACAAAGAAACCTACATCGAACGGATGAACCAATATGTGAATAAAGCTTTTGACCTTAATAAATATTTTCTGCAGGACATCGACGTGAGGGCTGCATTTAAAGATTATGCAGACAAGAAGCTGGAGAAAGCCAGGGAAGACATGTCCCGGCTGGCCGCTGATAAGGGACAGCAGCTGACAGCGCTCAGTAGCCTGCTATCTTCGGACCAGCTGATTTACCTCGATAGTAACCAGATCAAAAACCTTGTACTTGATATCCCTGGTTTCGAAGTGGAGGAAGCCCGGTTACTGAGTAATTTGCCCGATAGTGTACTTGCCCCGAAAACGGCAACGGCACGCCGTTATCTGCATAAATTATGGGAGCTGAAGTCTATCCTGTCAAAAGGGCTGGCGGCACAACAAACCCTGGCTACACAAACGGTCGTGGAAAACAGTATCCGGAAGGGGTTAAATAGTAACGACAGTAAAGTGAGGAACATAAAAGAACTGCTGCCGCTCAATTTTCTGCAGCGTCTCCTGCTGCAGGCCAAAAGCCTGCAGGCCGGTAAAATCGCTGCCGGAGAGAAAGGTGGCGCCGTGAAAGATCTCTTTATGAGTGGCGCCGCAGGTAGTTTTCTCAACAACGATAAGTTTATGATGCTTGGCGCCGGCGTACGCAACGACGCCGGAGATATTAAAAATGTAGGCCTGAACGAAGGAGTAGACCCATCTTCTTTCTCCATGCAGTTCCTGCAACTGGGTAAAGGCGACGTGTCCGGGCCGCACAGCCACGTCGGGATCGTGAATGCCAATAGCCGTATGGCTTCGGGACATCAGCTCAATCCCAATACGCTCGCCCGTAACGTCTTCGTTGGAACAGTGTCGGAACAAGTGAGCCTTGGGGAATATGGTACTATCGCCGCCGAAATTTCCAAATCGAACAGTGAATACAGAAACGCCGCTACCGGCAATGACTATGCGCTTACCTCCAAAGCGGCTGCGTTTACGTTGTTCAACGATTTCTGGCAGACGATCTCAGTAGGTCTGGACTATACCGGTACCGTAAAATCGCTGGACCTTTCCCAGCGCGCTTACATCAGCTATTCCGGCCTTGGCTACAGTAACCCGGCTGCGCCGGGATCTGCCAGGGGAACGGTACGTTATGGCCTTAACCTCCGGCGCTCATGGAATAAACGCCGTGTTACAGTGGGCTTCCGGGCCGACTTACAGGATATGCGCATGTCGGCACTGACCAACAGCCGCTGGAAAAACAGCGCCTATACCATCGATGCCCGCGTGAAAGTGAAAAAGAACTTCTCCCTTTCTACGCGTATTGGCCAGTCCGTTATGAAAGGTATCAGCGATAAGATGGACCAGCCGGGGTATGTGAACAGGCATGTCAGTCTGTCTTCCCAGTACAGCGGGAAGCTCTGGTCATTGCCGCAGAGCAACAACGTTACCTTCAGCCTGCAGCAGATGGATATCCTGCCGGTAAGGAGTCTGTTGGTGAACCTGAATGTCAACCAGAGTTTTATCATTAATACAAATATGCTGACAGTAAGCATGATGTATAATAAGGACGTCAAAGGGCAGGCGCTGTATGGGGACCTGCTGACGGCGGAAACAGGCTGGAGTTACACTGTGTTGAAGAAACTGGCCTGCACCAGCGGTATCACCTATCTGAACAACAAAGCAGTGGTGGAACAGGCCGGCATTAAACAGAGTATCGGCACGGAGCTGTTGCCCAGACTGAATGTGAACCTGTATCTCGACTGCAGGAAGAACATCGTCAACACCACCCAAAACTATCTCTTTGGAAATTTCAGCACACAGCTGATGATACATTACTTATTGAACTGACAGGTTATGAGAAAATTCTGTATTGGATTGTTATTGATGATACTGCTCGGGCAGTTACAGGCGAAGGCCCAGGTATCCTTTGCCTTTATGCCGGAAGTACAGGGAAGGACGCTGGACGGCCTTTTACAGGTACGCGTAGGCGGGCAGGCTGCCGGCGGACAGGATGTAGTACTGACGATAACGGTGACGGCTAAACCAGTGGGCGCCGTGGTGTCCATCAAAACGCCCGCTTTCCGGCTGATGCCAGGTTTAAACGCCTTACCGCCAGGATTGTTGTCCGGCGCAGATATCCGCTTCGGTAATAACCGTATTGCCGATATGTGCCGGCAGTCGGGATATTTCACGGAAGCGGAATATGAATATTGTTTTGAAATAGCAGATGCCGGTAAGGGCAATAGCGCACCGGTGCTCGGTGAACAGTGTTTCGACTATATGCTGCAGCCTTTTTCGCCACTTATCCTGGCTTCTCCGGCCGATGAGGACGCCATCTGCGACAAACGCCCTACATTTTTCTGGCAACCTTTACTGCCTGCCGTTCCCGGTATGCAGTACCGCCTCATCCTGAGCGAACTAAAACCCGGCCAGGCTAAAGCGGAAGCGCTGCGGTACAACATGCCATTGATCAACCAGCAGTTAATCAGCATGCCCATGTTGTTTTTTCCGCCGGCGGCAAGAGAACTAAACGAAGGCAAAGAATATATCTGGCAGGTGACTGCCTACAGGGGAGATATGCTGCTGGCCACCTCTGAAATGTGGACGTTCCGGGTGAACTGCGCAGACAGTTCGGAAAACCGGTCGGCGGAGAGCTTCCGTGATATCGAAGACCTGGCGCTGGGCAATTTCTACCTCGCCAAAGGGACGTTACGTTTTGCGGTCCGCAATACCTATGGGCCGGCCAGCCTGTCCTATACGATCAGCGGTATTACGGACCCTTCGGTCCGCATCCGTAAGTTACCCGCCGTCCGGCTGAAGCACGGCAGTAATCATATCCTTATCGATCTCTCTGATAACCGTGGCTTCAAAGATGGTCACTATTACCAGCTGGAACTGAAGCTACCCGATGGCGGTGAACGGAAGTTGAGATTTATCTATAAACAGGAAACGGAATAAACGGCTGCATATGAAAAAAAGAATGATCGTCATCGCTTTGTTGATCGCGGGTTGCGGCAACAGTAACCGGCAACAGCTGCAAAGGTTGATGCAGGATAGAAATACCGGCCTGGTGACCGAAAAAAATATAGGCGGCACTGTAGTCACCTGTACTTATCTGCCCCGTTGCTGGGACCACCCGCGTACGCCGGCGGTTGCTGAAGAGGACAGTGAGCTGTCGTTTAAGGTCCATATTCGCGCCGATAAACCGGATATGAGGGAGAAGAGCGCGCAACAGGCAGCCAACTACGGACTGGAGGAAGTCTTTCAGCTGGTGACTGATGGAGATACCCTGTCGCCAGTGATCGCGCAACGTATCGCCAACGGTAACATGGGCGGTGTGGAATACCTGGTTACCTGGCAGCGGCCGGCGTTGGAAGAGAAGCGGACTGCCTCCCTGATTTTTAAAGACCAGGTGTTTACTACCACGAGATTGGTCTTCCCCCTGAAAATAAATTCATTGTTACAATCAGACTCTCTAAGCTGCAGGCTATGATGATAAAAAATATTAAAATAAAAAGAGCGCTGGCGTTGTTTTTCCTTTCACTGATAGTGATGGAAACCGCACTGCCGCTGAGGACGCTGGCATTAACATCCGGACCGGTACAGCCGGAGCATACCCAGTTTTCTCCCTATGGCGCCAACGATATGGTAGACCTGTTTACCGGTGGCTTTAAATACAATATCCCGCTGCTGGATGTGGACGGGTATCCTATTAACCTCAACTACGCCTCCGGCGCCGGTATGGACGATGAAGCCAGCTGGGTGGGCCTTGGCTGGAACCTCAACGTGGGCGCTATTAACCGGCAGCTGCGCGGTTTACCGGATGATATGGGAGGAGACCAGATCCTGACAGAACACTATACCAAACCGAAGATCTCCTACGGCGGCAGAGGTACCGTCAGGATGGAGGTGTTTGGCGGTAACATCATTAAACTGGGAGGCTCCGTTTCCGTAGGGGTTTTCAGTGACAACTACCTGGGCATGGGAGCGGAGTTTGGCGCCAATGCGGGACTGGGGCTGCAGTTGATGAACGCAGGAATGCTGAGTGGCGGCCTGAATATGAACGTAGGTGTAAACTCCAACACTAACAGCGGCGTATCTACTGAAACAGGCTTGTCTCTGGACGCCAATTTTCTGAAAGGCTATCGCGCTAATATCTCTGTTGGATATTCTGCCAGTTTGAGTTACAACACCCGTGAAGGTATTAAGGAACTGACGCTGGGGACTTCCTTTACGGTTGGTAAGAATGATTTCGGGCCGAAACGCATATACAGTTATAATACGCCTCCCTTCAATCCTAAAGTGAATATTGGATATAAATCTACCAATGGTTCTTTCTCCCTGGATTTTGGTCCTAACGGCTGGGGTATCTTCAGTGGCTTCGGTCTTACCGGGTATAAAACCAAATCGGAAGTCCTGGATACTGTCAAAAAGACGAAAGCCTACGGTTTTCTGTATGCTGACAAAGGCACGAATGTACAGGAGGCAGTGATGGATTTTCAGCGTGAGAAAGAAAACCCGGTGATCCCTAACCTGCCTAATCTGCCGTTGCCTATTGCTACGCCTGATGTGTTTTCTTATACGAACCAGGCCGGCAGCGGTCAGTTCAGGCTGAACAGGGGCAATGCCGGTGTGATGTTTGATAACTACGCCACCGACGTTGCCAGCAATAACTCTTTATCCATGGAATACGGCGCAGGTGCTTATTTTCACGGCGGTATCGCATTCTATGATCAACAGATCACCAATACTACCAGCAAATGGAAAAGAGATAACGCTTTCCTGCCGGTATCTGATTATAAGCTCACCGGCACCGATTCCACCGAAGAACAGGCGTATTTCAAGGTGCTGGGCGAACAAACGGCTGAAGATGCGGGGTTTACTGCCAAAATAAAAGGCAGCGAAGTAGTATCCGTTCCATTGCGCAACAGGACGGCCCTGGGACAACTAAAAGATAAACAGGGCAATGCAACGCCTGTCAGCGGAGAACTGAAAAAAAACGGTCGTCAGATGCGCAATACCGTTGTGAGCTACATGACGGCGGGAGAACTGAGCCGGACAAAGAACCGGGCTTCCTTACAATCTTTCCCTTTGTTAACACCTTCATCAGGTATACCGGCTTGCGGACCAGCTAACCCTACGAATATGTCCAGGGTGATCGGTTACCGCAAGCCCCATCATATCGGCGAAATCACGGTGACAGAGCCGGATGGTAAACGGGCAGTATATGGTGTGCCGGTATACAATATAAAACAGGATGAATATACGTTTGCCGTAAACCCGCAAAACAAACCGGATACCGGGATAAGCCTTATCCCGGTGGAAATGGACGGAGAAAATGGGTTTAAGCACAACTATGGCCGGGATTATTTCTACCAGCGTGACAGTCAGCCGGCTTATGCTGCCTCTTACCTGCTCACTCAGCTGTTGAGTCCTGATTATGTGGACCTGAATAACGATGGTATTACCCCCGACGATCCGGGTACGGCCATCAAGTTCAACTATTCCAGGTTGCCGGACACTTACAAGTGGAGAACGCCAGTAGAAGCAGGTAAGGCGCAATACAGCCGCGGACAACAGGCTGACGGCGCCGATGATAAGGGCAACGTGGTGTACGGAGAAAAAGAGATATGGTACCTGCAATCCATCGAAACTAAAACCAAGGTCGTTTATTTTATTACCGAAAACAGGGACGACGCCAGGGGCGTTACTAATCTTTATGGTACAAGGAATGATGCTAACGCCCAGCAGCGGAGGCTCTCCGAGATCCGTTTGTATTCCAAGAGCGATCCGATAACACCGATTAAAACGGTAGTGCTACGGTATAACTATAATTTATGTCCACAGGCGCCCAATAACGTCAATGGCGGTGGAAAGCTCACGCTGGATTCATTGTATTTCACCTACAATAATTCCACCCGCGGGAAACACCATCCGTATGTTTTCGAATATCACAATGTTTCCGGTTATAAAAATATGTCCTCCGACCGTTGGGGCAATTTCAAAGCGAAGCATGATAATGCGTCTTTTGGTTTTGGAAATTTGTTCAATGATGAATTTCCGTATGCAGTGCAGAACCCCGTGATCGCTAACAGAAATGCGAACGGGTGGAACCTGAAGAAGGTTAAACTGCCTACCGGAGGAGAGATAGAAGTGGACTATGAGGCGGGGGATTATGCCTATGTGCAGGACCGGCCGGCGATGGTCATGAACGGGATAAAAAACCTGATCACAGACAGCACCGGCACAAACACCAGCGATCTGGCGTTGGCTCATGGCTTCAGGGTAAATGCGCCCGGGCCGTTACGCGGCGATAATGACGCCAGCATCCTGCGGAATTTTGTTGCCGATTATATGGGTGGCCGCAATGACTTTTATGCGCGGTTGTATATCAATGTCACAGATCATCCGGCTACAAATGGAAAGGAAGACTTCGACTTTGTTTCGTGTTATGCGGAGGTGACGAAAATCAGGGACAACCGCGACGGTACCTACAATATACTTTTTAAAGACAGGACCGAAGGGCGTGTGACGGTTAACCCCTTTATCATGGCCGCCTGGCAGAAGATGAAGCTGGAATATCCGATGTACGCTTATCCGGGATATAAAAACCGTATATCCCAGGACGTGGGTATCGAAGAAGCGTTGTCCGCCTTGGTGAGCGCTGTCGGTAACCTGGCGGAGCTGCGTCAGAACTTCTATGAACGGGCCATGCGGAAACGATTTGCCTCCAAAGTAGATCTCAGCAAGAGTTTTGTCCGGATGGCCAAAGGCGATGGTATTAAGCTCGGCGGCGCTGCCCGTGTAAAAAGGGTGAGTATTAAAGATAACTGGTCTCTCCTGACAGGGACCGCTGCTCCTTCCGCCACCTATGGACAGCAGTATGAATACCGTATCACAGAAAACGGTAAGACCATCAGCAGTGGTGTGGCGGCTTATGAGCCCTACACCGGCGCTGATGAGAATCCCATGCGTATGCCTGTGCCTTATAGCCAGGAGTCGAGGGGAGCGCTCACCAACTATTTCTACTTGGAAGAACCCTTTGGAGAGTCGTTGTTTCCTTCGCCGCAGGTGGGCTACCGCAATGTGGTGGTGCGCCAGCTGGATGCGAGCGGAGAGGCTGATCCCAAAGCCCTCACCGGATGGACGCAGCATGAGTTTTATACGGCAAAAGATTTCCCGGTAATCGTAGAATCAGATGCCAAACCGGATGCCAGACGTCATGGTCCTTCCGGATGGGCGTCGTTTACCGGTGGTTCCCAGGTATATGAGCTGGCGATGTCACAGGGGTATGTGGTGTGGTTGAATGATATGCATGGTAAACCGAAGGCGGAAAGGATTTTTAATCAGGCGGGCGCCGAAATATCTTCCAATGTGCTTTACTATAAAACATCTCCGCTGGATGGCGGTAAGCTGCGGCTCAACAGTACCGTGGCTACGATCAACGAAAACGGCGTGATCAACCAGGAGGAGATGCTGGGCCGTGAGATAGAAATGATGACCGATATGCGGGAGCAGGAGAGTATCGACCAGGGTACTTCTATTCACCTCGGATTGGATATCATTCCATTTATCTGGTTCCCGTTGCCCATACCGCACTGGCCGCGCAAGGAAAACGATAACTATAAATTGTTCCGTTCTGCGTCTACTTTAAAAACGATCCAGCAAACTGCGATCGTGGACCATGTAGTCAAGACTGTGAATGGCTCTTCGGTGACATCTGCCAACCTCGTGTTTGACCGGAATACCGGCGCGCCGGTGGTGACCAGTACCACTAACGAATTTGGTGATCCGGTGTACGGTGTTAATATGCCCGCCTATTGGGTGTATAACAAGATGGGTGGGGCTTACCGCAACATTCAAACATTGTTGTTCATGGGCACAGATGCTAACGGTGTGATCACTTCCAATAAGGCATATTTTACTGCCGGCGATGAACTGTTTGCGCAGGTGAGCGGCCAGCGGTTGTGGGTAATTCATTCGCCTGTGCAGAATGGTTCAGATAAGCAGTTCCGGTTGATCAATGATGCCGGGCAGGTAGTGAAGAATTACAGTGGCAAAGTACGGATACTGCGTTCGGGTTACCGTAACCAGACGGCAGCTACCACCACTACTTTGTTATGTCTGAAAAATCCTGTGGCAGGCAATAAACTGGGCGTACTGACCAGCGCTTCCAATGCGGCGAATGTATACCAGGTGCTCGATGCTAAAACCGTATTGTTTGAAGAAGAATGGAATGCGCCTGTTTGTTGTCCGGGAGGATATGTTCCCAGCCCGGATGGAACGGCCTGTATCAAACTGTTGGATGAAAACCCGAATGATACGCTGAAGCTGGAATGTATGGCGCCTTCGGTCAACAACGGATCTAAAGGAGGCTCTTTTAAGATGGCTAACGGGCAGTGGTTGTCTCCGGGTCCCAGCTATTTCTGGGGTGGGAAATGTGACGGTGGTGGGGTTGGACTGATGAAATCTGCTACCGCGCAGTCTATTATTGCCCCGCTTGCCGCGAGTGGCGATTACAGGGCAACTGTCTGTGGACGTCTGAATGAAACCAGTGTTTGGCTGAAAGGGGCGGAGTACGCCTTACATGATACCTGGCTGGGATTTGAGACTTGCGTGACCGTTCCTGTATCCAAAACATATGCGATCGGTTATGGTGTGGACAACCTGATGCGGCTTTATATAGATGGTGTGCTGACGATCGACAGGGGCGCCAACCCTGTCGCAGGTGACTATGAATATTGGCATGTGGTACCTGTAACATTGTCCGCGGGTTCTCATGCATTGAAAGTCGTTTTTAATAATACGAATAACGGAAATTCGGACTATGGCGATGCGCATTTGGGTGTGGAACTATATAACGCTACCCCCGATGAGTTGTACGGTATGGACCGCTATCTTGCTGAAACAAAAATATTGTTTAATACCAAACAGCTGACACAGGGAAAACCGTATAATTCTTTTATCAGCAACCCCGACGGAAGTATCCGGGAGATGCGTTATTCCTGTAACGGCGCATACCTGACGCTGGATTGCTCCAAACAATATCCTTTTTCCTGTGATGTGGTTACTGCCATCAATCCCTACCTGTTTGGCATTTTGGGCAATTGGCGGCCTTCAGAAGAAAAGGCGTACCTGGTGAACCGGGAAGACCAGCAAATATTTGCCAACCAGGGAGGCGGTTTAAATCTCCGTACGAGCGGCTATTATAAAGATTTTGTGCCTTACTGGTTTTATGGTGCGGGCAGCCCGTGGAGTGCCTGGACGCAGCTGACTTCCCGGTGGACCAGTAGCCGTTATGTGACCGCGTACGATAAATACGGGCAGGAGCTGGAGAATAAAGACGCCCTGTTGCGCTACAGTAGTGTGTTATACGGCTATGACGGTGCAGTACCGCTGGCGGTGGCCAGCAACGCCCGCAAACGCGAGATTTTCTATGAGGGCTTTGAAGACCATCATTTCTACTATCTCTGTTATGCCGGCATCGGCTGTAATAAGGATAGCTTCAGCCTGCGGAATACCGGCGCTACTATCGTCAGCAACGAGTCGCATACCGGGCTGTTTTCCATGCAGCTGGACAAGCCTTTGACCCTGACCGCGAGCGTGCACCAGGTAGAAAAGAAACCGGGCTACGGCAGTTACACAGCCCTGGATGGCCTCGGTCAATATGTGCGCAAGTCAGGCCCGGGATTGTATGAAGATGGTTTCCAGCCGGTGCCCGGCGGTAAGTATATACTCTCCGTATGGGTGAAAGACAGGGCAGCCCCTGCCAGCAATCCTAATATAACCGTTACAGTTAATAGCCAGACAAGCGTTCCCCTGACGAAAACGGCGGTTGTGGAAGGCTGGAAACTGATGGAGGGGACGATCGACGTAGGGTCCGCAGCGACGCAACTGCAACTCAATATCTCAGGCGCTACTAACCTACTGATAGACGACATCCGCATCTTCCCGGACAACGGCAACATCAAAACTTTCGCTTATGATAACAAAGCGCTGAAGCTGGTTGCCGAAATGGATGAAAACAATTACGCCACTTTTTATGAATACGATGAAGAGGGAACGCTGGTGCGGGTGAAGAAGGAAACAGAAAGAGGCATTATGACACTGAAAGAAACCAGATCAGCTTTCAGAAAAGCGAATTAATAAAAAGGAAATTATCAGGATATGAAAAAGATCTTGTTGTTGGTTAAAACTTTTCTCCCGTTGACGCTCATGGCGGGTGTAGTCATAGCGGTGGCTTCTTCACCGGTATTTGAACAGGCGCCGAAAGCGCCGGCGGATAATACGGCCGCGTGGACGGAGTATCATTTTTCGCGGGAAGAAAAAGCGGTGATGACTTCTGTGTTTAACCTGTACGCACATATAGACACATGCCGTACGTTGTTCATGAGCGGCAGCATCCGTGCTACGGACCCGGCAGACAGCACCGCCGACATGCACCAGGCTTTCCGCTTTTACCGTAATGGTGAGGAGTTGTATTACCAGTTGGGAGATGTGGAAATGGTATCGCTGAAAGACCGGTTTATTACGATCAGTCACCAGGCGGAAAAGATCATTGTATCTCCGCCGAAGAAGCTGGTAGCACCTTTTCAGCTTCCTGTAGACACGCTGATGAAAATCTGGGAAAGTGAAAACTACCGCCTGACCGGCAGTCTCCGCGGACAGGACTCCGTGGTGAGCCTGCGTTGCGCCAATCATGCTTCCTGCAAGGAGTACCGGTTTGTATTCGATCCATCTGCTATAGCGCTCCGGGAGCTCTATATGCGGATGACCAACCTGGACGATCCGCTCAACGAAGAGATGGACCGGGAGATGCGTATTACACTGGATACCTGGAAAGAGGGTCATGTTCCCGACGGATTGTTGCAGGCAGATACTTACCTGAGCGGTAATAAGTCTTCCCCGCAACCAGCAGGTAACTACCGTCATTATGAATTGATCAATAAGTTTTAATTGTTAATCCGAAGATATGTCCCTATACCGCAATATGAAAACATGGGTTTCCTGCCTGATAACAGCGTTGCTGCTGTTATGGGCAGGTGCTGCCCATGCAGCCATTGAGCCTTATCAGCAGCAGCTTTCAGGGAAACTGAAAAAAGGAGATACGCTGCTGGTAAAGGATGAGAAGTTTGAAAATCCTGCCTATGACTGGCAAACGATCCGGAACTATGGAGTGCTGGACCGTATTACCTTCACCGTTAACCCCGATACACTGGTAACGTTCAGTAAGAACTTCTCCTGTAAGATCGATCTTAAAATAGAATACTGGAGCAGTCCGGGACAGGATAACCCGATTACCCTGCCTCATATACCGCTGACCATCCGTTATGATACAGCGGCAGGCGCAGTGTACCAATTATCTGACCAATATGATTTTAAGAACGCGTACAAAATAAAGATCACCGTTAATGATATCAGCAGCGCTGAGCTGGGAGAACTTCCCCCGGTATTTTTGCTAAAAGCGCAGGTGGTTGTTAACCGGGATTACCTGCCACAGAAAGAACATACGTTGGAGCCGGTGGTGTCCATGGTCCCTGCGGGTACAGCATCCCGGACTACCACCACAGCCTTTGCGGCAGCCAATGCCAACGCCGGCGCCGGCCAGGTGCAGATCAGTTGGGATGCCAACGGCGCCCAGAAGTTTGACCTGGAATGGACATTTGTGGATGAAGAGTCCACCATTGGCCGTTCGCTGGAGCAAAATCCCAATCAGCCGGAGGCTACGCTGGCAATCATTTTTCGTAATAACTCCAGCCGGGTGACGGTGATGGAAAACAGTTACCGTATCCCGGTCACCCAGCAGTATAAATTCCTGCTGGTGCGTATCCGTACCGTCGATGAAAGCGATCAGTTCAGGACCGAAGGCCCATGGGTGTACACCTGTAAGCTGGATGGCGTGCAGCAGCCTGGTGTTATTGCGCTGGATGCCGCCTGGCACCGGCCGGCACTTAATTGGCAGTACAGTGTCAGCTTCGCAGAAGATGGCAAGCGTAAGGAAGTGATGAGTTATCTCGATGGTACGCTGCGTAACCGCCAGACGGTGACGCTGAACAACAGCGACCAGGTAGCGGTAGCGGCGGAATCCGTGCTGGACCAGTTCGGCCGGCCGGTGGCCAGTATCCTGCCCGCCCCGCTGGCAGCCAATAAGATCGATTATTACCCGCTGCTCAACAAAAACACGAGCGGTGGCGCTTATACCGCCGCTAATATTTTCAAGGGGCTGACCGGCAACTGTATAGGGAAGCCGGACCCGCTGAATACATCCAGTGGCGCTGCTTATTATTATTCTCCTGCCAATCAGACGCTGGGCGGTGATTTCAGAAAATACATTCCTGACGCGGAAGGGTATCCGCTGGCCATCACTTCCTATACGCCGGACAATACCGGCCGTATCAGTCAACAGGGAGGCGTAGGCCCTGCGCTGCAACCAGATCCTATTCCCGCCAACAGTCACGCTACCCGTTACTATTACGGTAAACCGGAGCAGTGGGAGCTGGACCGTCTGTTTGGCAACGATGCCGGCTACGCAAATCACTATCTGAAAAATATGGTGGTAGACCCGAACGGGGAAGTCTCTATCAGTTATCAGAATGCTGCCGGTAAAACGGTGGCCACTGCGCTTACCGGTACCAATCCGAATACCAGCCTGCTGCCGCTGGCATCCCGTCCGGCAGCGGTGCGGTCTACCGTTACGTTGCTGCAGCCCGGCCGTTTTGTATTTGACCCGCAGCTGCTGAAGCTCACAGCGTCTACAACGTACCTCGCTTCTGTACCGAATGTTACAGACAACCTGAAGTTCAGTATGCCGAGCCTTATCAAACGGTATCAGCAGAACGGCGTCAGCATCTGCAGCAACTGTTATTATGAACTGAAGGTAGTGGTGGCGGACGACTGTAATAATAAGCTGGTAGAGATGACCAACATGAAGACCGGCAAAGAATTGTCTGATTGCAGCGCTACTGCGGATTATACCAACACTATCGCCGTGCCTGTCAACAAGGTGGGTGAGTATTATATTACGTTTGAGCTGGCGCTGAACCCTAAAGTGATAGCGGCGTATACGGAGGATTTCATCGCCCGTAATACAAACCTGAAAACACATTTTCAGTTTGTGATGGAGGCGCTGGCGAAAGAGGACTTTAGTGGTTGTTTCGCGGAGTGTACTACCTGTAAAACCGCCCTCGGCCAGAAGACAGACTTTGTGAACGCGCTGCGCGACCGGCTGCAACGTAACGGCGTGGATGTAACGACTAATGCGGCGGTTGTTAACACCTGGGCGCAGGGATTGTATGATGCATTATATGCCAACTGCCAGACGTTACGGGCCAACTGTATGACTTCTCCGTGCGACAGGCTGGAGCGGGCGCTGAAAGCAGATGTGACGCCTGGAGGGCAGTTTGCGTTATTTGCAGAAGATGGTACGCCGAAGGACTCAGCGGTCAATGTTGTGTTTAACTACTGGCGGACTGTTTTTCCGGTGCAGGCGCAAGGTTCGGCTGATTATGAAAGAGAGAAAATTGAGCTGGAAGATGGTAGCTACATTAGTCCGCATGATGCCGGCTTTGGTTGGACATCGGTAAAGCGCTATTGGAAGCCGGAATGGGCCGCGAAGTTTATCATTTACCATCCGGAATACTGTGCGTTGACCTATTGCCGGAATAACAGCTCCTATATCGGATGGGATCAACGTCTACGCGAGATACATACCAGTGCTGCAGATATACCGGTGGTAGCGCCCGGAAAGCAGTATAGTTATACGAATGGCGACTGGCTGGTAGATGCGGACCCTTTTTTCAAGGGGCCGGGAAGTTCGAAGGTGGACGCGTTTAGGGCGGACCTGAATAATTACTCCAGGAATATATTGGGGGTAACTGACAACCGTTTGAACAATAAACATCTTAGCGCCTATGTAGATTACCAGTTGTATTGTGCCGACTCTCTGGGTGCCACTAATGTCAATGGTACCGGTTACGGGGATCACCGTTGGAATAACTGTACGCCTGCCGCCTCCTGCCGCGTGCCAGACAGAGAATGGCAGCAATACGTGGAATATTATCTTCAGGTAAAAGAAAAATACTCCCAGCAGTTCAGGAATGAAGGGCCATGTAAAGGACAGTGTGTAGTAGGCGGATATCCGGGAGTATCCAAGGGTAGCACGGCCAGCGTGGCGGATCTTTGTGCACAGTTTGATGTCGGCATGTTCAGTTACTATGAGTTTACGCCACCGGATGATATTCATCCGTTATGCTACCTGGAGAAAGTAAGTGGACCACCGATTCCCAAGGGTATTACGCTTATCGTGAATCTGTTTGATCCGGGTGGAACGCCGACATTAGTAGATACAGAGCTTTTTACTTATAATTCTCCTACCAGGAAGATCGTCATTTTACCATCGAATCCTTACAGGACCCTGGAGTTAAGTTGTACCGGGTATGTTGTAGATCCTGATTCCGCATGTCCTGCCACTTTTAAAGGGAAAATTTCCCATGTAAACAATCTGGCGTTTAAGGCCGCTGCATCTGTGAATCTCGATTCCAGTCTGAATGCAGGGAAGGATTCCATCCGGGTCCATCTGAGCAGATCTTGTGCTGCTAACGTACAAAGCTTGTTAACTGCGCTTTCAACACGGTTTACTGATATGCGTGCGGACAGTCAGGCATTGTTTCGCGCCCGTTTGGAAGAAGTATGCCGCAATGGAGGCGATAGTGTGCATGTAAACGGTTCCAGCTCTGTCAGGCCGGGAAGGGTGAATGCTGACGGAGATGCTACTTTTGAACAGGTAATGCGCCGTTATCTGGGAAGCTTTAGTCTTGACGCCAATCCATGGATGCAGGATGCTTTGTATCCCTATGAAACGCCGGTCCAGAGTGTGGCAAGAGCAATCAGTAACACCAATGAGGGTATCTGTGCCCGCCTGAATGCTTACATTGCCGAAAAGAACAGTACGCAGCCGGCTGCTACCCTGTATAACTTCCTGGTAGGAAAATTCGGCGTGAATATGACGTTAACGGAGCCTGAGCTCAACGCGTTAGTGAAGGGCTGTACCAACTGCCGCCACCTGCTGGACAGGGAAATGAAACTGCCCGTGTTCCTTGATGGCAACGCCGGCGGTTGGATCAGTGCCGCTACTTTTAATGCAGCGCACGCCGCTTTTAATACAACATTCGGAGGGGCGCCCAATACATCGCATGTGAATTATGAGGATGTATATCGCAATTTCATGAACCAGCGGTTTGGTTTCACCCTTAGTTATTTAGAGTACCAGACCTACCGGCAGAAGCTGGAAAGTGCTCCCCAGGAGATATTATGTAATAACCCGGTATATGATGTGGTGCCTGTAGATCCCTACCAGTGTATGCTGGAGCTGACAGATGGCGCAGTGATCGGCGCTTCCCGGTTATATGGAACGTATGTGGATTCCGTACGGCGGGCGTTCCGCAACGAATATGTGCTGTTGTGTGGTGGTGTTCAGCCAAAGGTTACGCTGGAAACATCGCAGCAGCATTATCATTACACGCTGTATTATTATGATCAGGCAGGTTCGCTGGTACGTACGGTCCCGCCGGAAGGAGTGGATATCATTACCGATCAACAGGTGCTGGACAGGATCGACCAGGCGCGTCGCGTGGATTACAGCAGCTGTTCCTATAACGGTCCGGTAGCCAATACAAATCCGCAGGCGGCACTGGACATGCTCTCAGCTTCCGTTACCAATACGGCCAACCGGTCTGTAGAATTCTGGTTGCATAGTGATAATGGCAGCGCCTCGCAGGTGATCACACCAGCGGGCAGCAACAAGATCTATTTCTATCTTTGTCAGAGCGATAAATACCTGAATGTATCTATCTACAACCTGGCTTATCCTTCGCAGACGAACGTCGATATCCTGTCATCCAAACATGTGACGGTAGATCTGAGTACGATACTGCCGTTAGGACAATTTACGCATGTGGTGGTACAGGGCGCCAATTTATCCGATCCCTCTGCGGCGCTGAATATTTTCGTCAACGGCCGTGCTTTTGCACCGTTGGCCGATCCATTGCCGACGGCTTGCGAATGGACCATTGGCATTGGATCGAATGGTAACGCCACTTTCACCACGGACCTCACTCATCTGAAGCAGTTGCGTGTGTATACACGTCAATTGTCAGGCACGGAGATCACCGCGAATGCGCAGGAGGTGTGTATGGGTATGGCACCGGCATACAGCACTGCGCTGCTGCGGGACACCATGATCTGGGCCAGGCTCAATACGCCGCAGCCGGGATCGCCGACTACGGTGCCTGGTCAGGGTACTACGGAAGGGCAGATACTCGCTGTTTATCCCCGTCACCGGTTGACCACTGATTATGCGTATAACTCCCTTGGCCAGGTAGTGCAGCAGCGTTCTCCCGATGCGGGAATGAGTTACTTCTGGTATGATTATAAAGGCCGGTTGGTAGCTTCCCGTAATGCTGTTCAGGTGGAGAAACCTAACCAGTATAGTTATACAGTTTATGACTTTTTAGGGCGTATCACTGAAGTAGGGGAAAGGCTGAACGCCCGTAATCTCGGTGTGCCTGATTTTATTTCGCAGTCGATATTGAATGATTTTGACCTATCTGGTACCAAATCGCAGATCACCAATACCTACTATGATATGCCGCTGCTGTCAGCCACTTATGGACAAGCTAATCTGCGCAAGCGGGTATCCGCCAGCCTGTACCGGGACACGCCGCAGTCGGCCGCAGTCGGCAGCTATTACAGCTATGATGCCATCGGTAACGTGAAGACTTTGTGGCAGCAACTGTATAGCCTGTACGAAATGAAGCAGACCGACTACAACTACGACCTCGTCAGCGGCAAGGTGAATGCAGTACGGTATCAGTTTGGTAAGCCGGACCAGTTTTTCTACAACTATGAATATGATGCAGAAAACAGGCTAATCGGCGCCTATAGCAATGTGACCCACGCCGGCGATGGCTGGAAGATATTCTCCTCCAATGGCGCCAATCGCAACGCCAACTACCGGTATTACCTGCACGGTCCATTGGCCCGTACAGAAATCGGTAAAGAGGTACAGGGTATCGACTATGCCTACACGCTGCAGGGCTGGTTGAAAGGCATCAATGGTACGGGGCTTACCCCGGCGCAGGATATTGGGCAGGACGGCGCCACCGGTGGCCGCAGTACTTTCGCTCCGGATGTAATGGGTTATTCACTTGATTACTTTACCGGCGACTATAAGCCAATTGACAACTCCGTCAACGCGCTGGCGATGAAGTATGCCCCTTCCGCCAGTGATATCACCGGCCATAATTTGTTCAACGGTAACATCAGTCGCACTACGCTGGCACTCAGTAAGTTGAATAACGGTGTCCCCGTCGGCTACAGCTACCGCTACGATCAGCTCAACCGCCTGGTGCGCATGCGGCAGCACCAGGCGCCGGCAGGTACTACCACCTGGGGCTTCGCCCAATCAGTGGAAGATTTCAAAGAGGACATCAGCTACGATGGTAACGGCAATATCCTGTCGTACCTGCGTAACGGTACCCGCGATACCAGTGTCTCTATGGACAACCTCACCTATTATTATCCCCTTAACAGTGATGGAAAGCTGGTATCCAACCAGTTGCGCCATGTTAAAGATGCTGTAGCCGATCCTGTCTACAAATCGGATATAGATAATATGAGCGATGATAATTATCTTTATGATAACATCGGCAACCTGGTAAAAGACCGGGCGGCAGGTATCAGGGTTAGCTGGAACCTATACGGTAAAATCAGCAGCATCCTGTTCGATGACAACAGCTCTTTGGTATATAAATATGATGCCAGCGGTAACCGTACGTACAAATCATTCCAGAAAAATGGCGCCATCACCCGTACCTGGTATAGCCGCGATGCGCAAGGCAACGCGCTCGCCGTCTACAGCGACAACGGCGGCAGCCAGATCTACTGGAAAGAACAGCAGTTGTACGGCAGTTCCCGCCTCGGTATGTGGATGCCGGAAATGGTAGTCAGCGGCGGTACTATTGGTAACGCCATCACGCTCTGGGGACAGACGAACCTGATGCGGTATGAGCTGTCCAACCACCTGGGCAATGTGATGGCTACTATCTCCGATACGAAAACAGGTAGCGCCGCCACGGTGTATTCAGCGGTGGACTATGCGCCGTTCGGGATGCAGATGGTGGGAAGGAAGTGGAGTTTGAGCGGTGGGTATAGGTATGGGTTTAATGGGAAGGAGAATGATAATGAAGTGAAGGGAGAAGGGAATCAGCAGGATTATGGGATGAGGATTTATGATCCGAGGGTTGGGAAGTTCCTGAGTGTAGATCCGTTGTCTCCGAAATACCCGATGTTAACACCTTATCAATTTGCAAGTAATAGACCAATAGATGGAGTAGATATAGATGGAAAGGAATGGGGGCAAGAAACAATAATAGGATATGACTTTGACGCTGGACTCACCCTGATGACAAGTAATATATTAAGAATAAAAATTGTGAATGATTCAAAACTCATTACCTCTCCCGATATAATAAAAGCCAAAGCAGAATTGTTCGCTAAGTCAATAGAAGATAAATTTACCAATTTTCATCCACCTATGTTGATGCCGTCTGAATTAACAAAAACAGCTGTAGTGTTGGATTTTACACCGCCTGACCCTAATGATGGGAATATAGCATATTTATATTTCGATGATCGAAAAACAACTGTGAAGCAAAAAACCATTGGGAATACAATTTTTACAACTACATCTGTTGATGCCGGGGTAACCAGAGGTGAGATTAATGGATTTGAAATGCGTATTGGAATAACAATTGATGGAAAACCTGTTCCAGATAAAGATCTGATTCTAACCTTTCAGCATGAAGTAGGTCACTCTGGTGGCTTGAGTCATCCTTGGTCACTAAGTAAAGAGGAAGCACAGTATATGCCCGAGTTAGATCAGAATGGGGTTTCACCAAGTAGGGAGTTAATTAAGACAAATCTAATGAATTCAGGAGAAAACCCTAATGGGAATTTGCGTGATAATAACGGTACTGTCCTGACAAATGATCAGTTGAATACTATTAATCGCAATGTTAATAAGAAATCGCTTTGGTCAGCGGAGGAACTGAAAAAAATTCCTGCTAATAATACAAATAGTAAATCTCAGTAGTAAATATGTTTTGATATGAGAAATGTTGGAAATTATCCCTTGTCAGGATTCTGTATTTTTTCTCTTTTTAGTGCTATCGTCGTAATGTATAGTTGCAAAGCTCAAAAAGATTCATCTCTATTTCTATATTCCAAACGTGATTCGGTTTTAATTGAACACGCTGTTATTGATAGCTCCGATATTAAAATAGTTAGGAAAGACAAAGACTCTGTTATCTTGTCCTTTTGGGGTAATTATAATGATACAGTTGTTATAACTATGAATAATATTGAAATAGGTAGAATACCTTTATTTACAAAAGATAATCCGATAAGTAATATAGATTATTCGGGTAAAGAGTTTGGCTTAATATGTAAACGAAAAAAAAATGTAATAGCGCTTAAGCTTTTAAAGGCCAATAGAATAGCAACTTTTATCTTGGATAAAAACTATCCTTTATGTAATATTAAATATAATGGAAGTATGTGGCGTATCACCTATCAAAGACATTTTAACCGAGTTGATGTGTTCTCAGTAATTAAATAATTACAAAGTGGAAAAAGAGGCAAGTAAGTATTGGAATATGACATGAACAGGAAAAATGGTAAAAAATATTTAGAATGATTTTTTGCAATAAATAGGTGTAAAGTTCGATGAGAAATCCGGTTCGATGATGGCAGCTCTTTGGAATACAAATAAGACATTAGCGGCAACCGTACCCTATAATGTCTTCCCGAAAACGACGTTGGCAGCCAGGTATAGCCGCGATGCACAAGGCCCCCGGCAACCTGCGGCGACAACGGTGGTAGCCAGAACTGTCCAACCTCCTGGAGAACGTGATGGCGACTATTTCTGGTGATAAAATCGGTATAGATGCGACAGTGTTCTCAGCGGTGGACTATGCGCCGTTCGGGATGCAGATGGCGGGAAGGAAGTGGAGTTTGAGCGGGGGGGGTATCCACAGGAAAACTTAAAGGGGAGGAAGCTAAAGATTTTGTTAAGCGACAAACTCATATTAAAAATATAGATTAATGTATGGAAAGAAAATATCCTATCTATGTTCCAGAAGAACATGTAAATGAAGATGAAATGGAACATTGGGAGGTGATTGATTGGTGTGTAAATAATCTTTCAGATTCGACAACAAACGCTATGTTTTTAATTTTGGATGATGTATATATGCTTACCTATAATAGTCAAGTTCTGAATATTATCAATGAAGAAAATAATGGAATGCTTGAGTCAGCAGAAGATGATTGGATTTTTTCTCAGGAGGTAAAGAATAATGTCCTTGGAAGATTGTTAGAGTTAAGAGTATACGTAAGTGGGAGAGAAAAAGAGATTGTAGAAGGTATAGTGAAACTTTTAGAGTTAGCTATTCGGACAAAGAAGAATGTTTACTTTATTTTTTAGAGGTGAAATACCCTGTCAGGGCTATGGATGGAGAAGGTTGGCTTTAAAGTAGGCGATGCCATTGAAGTTACTGTGGAAGTAGGAAAGTTAATCGTAAAAAAGGCAAGCAGTAAATCCTCAAATCAGGTTTGAAAAGATCGCCGGTAATATCCTGACTTATACCACCAATGAACCAAATTATGTACACCATCTTAAAGAAAGCAAAGACGTAGTGGTGGAAATTTTAACAGCCTTCCCTACAATGCAACAAAAATAAATACGGGGCTTCGCCATCGGCTGTTCCCCGTATTACCATTATGACAAGTAT
Source organism: Chitinophaga eiseniae (assembly GCF_900167135.1). Classification (GTDB taxonomy): domain Bacteria; phylum Bacteroidota; class Bacteroidia; order Chitinophagales; family Chitinophagaceae; genus Chitinophaga; species Chitinophaga eiseniae. Next base: position 213,441 of record NZ_FUWZ01000005.1, read on the forward strand.
CTCTTAAATCTCAGAATGTTTATTGTGGATACAATATCTGCGTTGCACGCACGTCCCAGGAGGTGAATCCATTCCAGGGCAGCACGGTAGAATTCATCACGGAGTTAGGGTCGGAAGTGGGGGTTCCGGGAATCAGGCTGCCGAAAGTCTGGTTGGTGTGATGGAACCCTATAGTGTGACCGAATTCGTGGGTGATGGCGAACAGCTGCTGGGTGGCAGACATGGAGTTGTATTTAGAATTAATCTCAACGGTTACGCCAGGTCTGCTGTCTGATCCCGGCAGATAGGCTCGTGCGATCCAGTTGGAGTTTTCATAACCCATAAAAATGCGGGTGTTGGCGCTGGCTGCGGAGGTTACGATAGACATCCCCAGACGGGTACCGTTTACGGCGTTCCAGTTGGCGATAGCGCCTCTGATGGCTGTTTGCCATACCGCGGGAATACCAGGCTCAAGGTAGAACTTGATGTTGTTGTTGTAAGCATTGCTTACAATGTAAGTGCCGCGCCGTTGTTCTGTGCTGGGCTTTGCTTTAGCATCGGCAACACGCTGTTGGAGATCAGCAATGGTCATGATAATGTCGTCTTCGATAATAACGCGGTCTTTTTCAAAGACAATGTGCTCGCGGTCAAATCCCTGGTTGGCCAGGTAGTTCGTCATTTCTTCTACAGTGGAGGGGGCGGGCGTTGGGTCGTTCAGTGCTTGGTCTTTCTTGGAACAGGAGGAGAAGAGGAGGGTTAAGGTGGCAATACAGACGATTGCGCTCATGTAGAAACCATTAGAGTGTTTCATGCTAGACAGGTTTTTAGGTTAAGTAATAAAGAATGAATAATTCACTAAAACTAACGCCTGGCACGGAAATACAATGGCAGTTTGAATTTTAGGCAGTAAATAGAAAATCCCAGTCTATATGGACCGGGATTTTTTTAATCATGAGTTTATGGATTTTCCTGTATTACTACTGCATTGATATACGAGAAATCGCCATTGGTGGAGACTGACGGAGAGTGTACGGACAACTTGATATTGCCGGATGCGTCTGGTATCACATTAGTGACTACTTCTTCGCGGGTGGTGTTGTCCGCTGCATCCTGCAACAGTTCCGGACCTCCGTTGACGCGCCATACGCCATACCTGGCGCCGCCGGCGCTGCTACTGCGGGAAGCATACAGTTTGATGGTATATGTCTTGCCCGGATTCAATCCTTTGATGAGCAGGTTGTCCATGCCGGTAGTGTACTTCAGGGCATAGTTGAACCAGAATGCTTTGAGCACGATATCTGGTACCACGCCGCTGTTGTTGTTAGTGGTGCTGCCGTCAGTATCGGAAGCCTGTGCCCCGGAGAAAGACGACCAGTAAGCTTTGGCATCGCTGACGTTGTCGATGGTCCAGTTGGTGACAGGATCTGTCATGGTTACCCGCTGACTGATGGTAGGATTATATACGTTGAACCAACCCGGTATCGGGGTGACAGGGTTCTTGCTGAAATGTACCCTCAGCGTTTTTTTGCCGTTGTTATTGGGGTATACTTTCACGGTGGCCTGGGTACTCAGTGTTTCGCCAGTAGTGGTGGTGCCGGATACCTGGTAGATAAAGGTGCCGTTGGTCAGCCCGGCGATGCTGGCGGTAGCGCTGCTGCTGTTGCTGATGGTGGTGGTGTTCGGTCCTGAAACCTGGCTCCACTGATAACTGCTCATCACAGCGCCATTAACAGGCACTGCGGTCAGCTGCATCGTGCTCAGTGCGGTGGTAGTATCGCGCAGGGTCAGCTGCGGGAGCACGGGCAAGGTACCCATAACACCGATATCGACCAGGCTTACATGCGCGAAAGTGCTTCCACTGCCTACACGCAGCACCAGGTCCACAGAGTCCATGCCGGTGATGCCATTGAATGTAACGGCCCTGTTGTAGTCCGGGGTGCCGCTGAGATTATAGCGGGTATCCACTGACTGTGCCGTAGCCCATGTCTCTTCGCCCAGCCTCGCCTGTAGCGTGCGCGGTGTGGCGTTGTCGTCGAGACGGGCGCCCCACAGTTTAATGTAATAAGTATTCGTCTTAACGAGCCCTTTCACACGCAGGGTGATACCATCCGGATTGATGGATGAATGCAGGAACATGTTATCATACAGCGCCTGGTAAGGATAGTCCCCTGCCGGCACGCTGAAGCCGTTGTAGTTGATGGATTTGGTGGCGGAAGAACCAAAGGTGCCTTGTGGTAATCCCAATAACTGAACACTCATCCTGGTGGCGGCGTTGGTGGTGGTCTTCAGCTGGGTGATAACGGCTTTGTCGGCAAAGCCGGTCACGCCGCCCATGCCATACCAGTTGTTCCAGTATTTGCCCCAGTTATCCGGCGCAGGGGTAGGCTTTCCGTCGGGGGTAGACCCGTTGAGGGTACTAATGCCATCGCCGCCAAGATCAACGAGCAGCCGGTAATTGTAATCGTCTACGCCGGGCACAGAGGGATTAGTCTTTTCGTCCAGCGTAGCGATATTGGAGTAAGGGGAAGAGGTACCATCTTTCAGTTCTGCCTTTACCCGGAAATATTGTTTGGCATTGTTAAACCGGGGAAATGAACGTTTGACCACGTTGGCCTCCTGTTCAGTGGCAAACTGTGACCAGTTATTTTTGTCCAGCGAAGAATCGATGACATACCGCTTCACGCCTCTGACGGCCTGAAAATAATCGAGCCACCTGTCAAAAAGATTGTTGGCGATGAACTGGTTGCCGGCGCTGGTGAGGTGTATGCCGTCACCATTGTTGTAAACAGGCAGGATTGCACCTGCGGTGGTTGGATCAACAAGGTCTTTGAAGCCTTCCACATAGCGCTGTGGCCATAGAGATCTGATGCTGTCGGCCAGCTGGCGCAGCATACCCTGTTGTGCAACGGTATAGTTGGTGCGGGGTTGTGTGGTCTCAAAGAAAACAACGGCGCCTTTCGCCTGCGCCAGGGAATCGACCTTCTTCAGGTTGGCGATACTCTCGTTAACGGCTATACCGGCAGATGGATCGTTGGAGGGCAACGATACAAAAATGAAATCGGGGTTCAGGCTGATGGCTGTTTCTATATTATGTCCCAGGGTGCCGCCGTTTTGAACAGGCAGTATATCCTTGCTGCTATAGCCGGCAACCGCCAGGTTGTCCCAGGTGGCGTTATAGGTGTTGGCAACAAGCCAGGCGTTTATTTTGTCGCCGAGGCGGTCCGGGTAGTTGAGGCCATACCCCGCCAGCGTAGAAGAGCCGATACCCACCACTCTCGGGCTGAGGTATAACGTTTTGGCGTTGGTACCCCACCGTAGTATGAAAGCTTTACTGCCGCTTTCCAGGATGCCGGCTTTGGGCAGCACCGTTCCGGGAGGCGATGGTGTTCCTACATTGATATCGCTGCCGTCGAGGGAGAGGTCCACGCCTCCCAGCGCTTCGATGTATATCTTATCGTTCGCTTGCAGCGCAGGATAGAAGACGATCTTGCCGCTTTGATCGTTTATGCCGACGCCGTTGGTATTGTTCCTGTATTGCAGCAGACCATTTCTAAGCACTTTGATGAAATAGTTGGCCAGCGCAGGATGTTGATAAACACTGTCACCCGCGGCAGGATACCCGGGCTCTCCCACCCGGAACTGGATGGTTTGCCCCAGCTTTCTGAAAAGTGTTTTGCCGTCACCGGTGTTAAAGAGATAACCGTTAACATCTTTGGTTTTGTTTCTCAGTACCAGTTCTGCATTGAGAATTTTAATAGAGTCTTTTTCTATGCTGATAGGCGCCTGGGCGCGGGTAAACATTCCTGTTAACAGGAAAAGAACGGATAAAATAATTTTTTTCATGGTAAAGGATTTTAATGTGCATTCACATGAACGATCGTACTGAGCGCTTCTATATAAACGGTTTCCTGTGATACGAGCGCGGGGCGGAAGGTGATGCTGCCTGCCACCGTGTCAACAATCAGGGGGTGCTGAAGTAAACCGTTGCGCCATACTTTGATATTTTTCTGCTGAAAGTCGGGATGGGCGTACGTGCTGTCGCCTGCGGCCGGAAAGCCTGCATACCCGACGGTGAACTGAATAGCCTTGCCGGCTTTTCTGAAGGTGGTGGCGCCGTTGGACTGGTTGAACAGGAAGCCCTGCACTTGCCTGCTTTTGTTGCGGATAACCATTTCGCCACCGGTTACTTTTAATGAATCTCTTACAGCGCTGATGGCTGACTGGGCCTCCGCACGTGCGGATGACAATGCGGCACAAAGGAATAGCCCGGAAAAATAACGTAACATAATGCTTGCTTTAAATGAAAAATAAAGGGGCTGTTGGTAAATAGTATAGGTGTTTTGCTAAAGCTGCATGTGTTGAACTATATCTGTAGCAATCGCAATTATATTGCTGGTATTTGGGTAACGAATCGTATAGGGACTACAGATAGGGTAACATTCTCAATACATTACCCGAATATACGTTTTTTTGTTGAAAGCTATTATAAGATCTTTAAAAGAAGGAGGGATGCAGGAAAAATTGAAGTGAAGTATTTGCCTTTAAGATAATGTAAATTTAAACCGGAACAGACAAGGACATAGAGGCTGTAATGTTTATGCCAGGTAGCACACACAGTGTTGAATTCGATTTTATGCAAGACCTGCATACCCGTATAAATACCACCATCACAGGAATCTCTAACAGCAACGGATTCCGTCGGGCGGGGGATTTTATATTAGTGTTCGGAAGTGTGGAAAGTATCGGCCATGATGATATGATATGCCTGAGAGTAGATACAAGTTGTATCATCATGGCGTATAGGAATGATGCGCTTATTTGCATGGATATTTGCGCTGTTGCCGCTTATAGCACCTAAAAATTATACCCCATCCTCACCTTAATCGGGTCTGTCCTCGGCACATGCTGGCTGTATAAAAAGTCAAACAGCACCATCATGTTCCCTTTTAACTTACTGTTGATCTTATACTTTTTACTAAGACCGATAAGACCGCTGGGTGTCCAGGCCTGACCGATGCCTTCATTCGCTCCGGGGTAGTCGGGCTGGAAGTTCTGTTCGTAGCCGCCGTTGAGATAGAAAGTGCCTTTCAGTTTCCAGTCGATAAAGGAGCGGATACTGGCGCCCTGACCGCTGAAGTGGATATCGTTGAAACCGGTACCGAGGCCGAGCTTATAAGACGCGCCGATGCCTGCGCTGCCGTTTTTGTGGAACTTATAGGCTACCTGGCCGGCGAGGTCGCTGGTGGTGGGGAAGAATTTGGTGCTGCGCTGGAACTGTATGTTGCTGCCGAATTCCAGCCTTTGCAGGAAACTTTTTGTCTTCAGCTCTTTGGGTTTGAAGTTGGGCATATCGGCGGCGTTGTCCAGGTCGGGGAATTTGCTTTTCAGCTCGTTAATACGGCTGCGGGCTTCGGCCATCTGCTGACCGACAGCGGTGCCGGCATTGGGGCCGCCGCCCAGCCGTTGCTGGATCAGCTGTTCCACTTGCGAGCGGGTTTGCAGTCCTGCGAGGTCCTGGGGGGAGGCGCTGCCGCCCTGCAGGTTGAAGAGGCTGGCCAGTTGCGAGTGTTTCTGCATGAAATCATTAAAAGCGGGTACTTTTTTAATGATCTCCATGGCTTTCTGTTCTGCTTTCTTTTTATCCTTGAAGACTTCTTTATATTCTTTCAGCTGCTGTGCGTAGTAATAGGCTTCCTTGTTCATTTTCTGCAGGTCTTTGGTGAAGCCGGTGTATTGGGCCAGCTGTTCTTTCAGCTGTTGTTTACGCTCGCGTATAAACGATTTGATGGCTTCGGCCTGCTGCAGCTTGTCCTTGAGGGCGTCCATGGATTTGCTGGCGTTGCTCAGCTTGTCGGTGAGACCCTTGCTTTGTTTGAGCAGGTCGTTGGAACCTTTCAGGAAGGCGAGTGAGTTTTGAAGGCTGTCCAGGTAAGGGCCGCCGGGCTGGGAGAGAACGGACGGTACTTTTACTTTCCCCAGTTTGCCTTTGAGGCGTGCCTGTAGGTTGCCCAGCGAGTCGATGCTGCGGGTGAATATGTTTTTGGCCGCCAGGCTGTCTATTTTAGACAGCTTTTTCTGCATGGCCTGTTCTTCTTTCAGGAAGCGTTTGAGGGCTTTGTCGGTGCGCGTGGTCACCTGTTTATTGAGCTTGTCGGCTTTGCTTTTGGCGGTAGAAATAAATTTCTCGGGTACCTGTTGCACTTTGGCGGCCACACTGTCTTTTTTAGCCAGGATATCCTGCGCCAGTACGGGCTGCGCGGCGCAACAACCAAACAGGAATATGATAGCGTGAAATAGTTTCATATTATAGGTACGGGTTACAAAAATAGTCGGACTGCTATAGGACAGCAAGATAGCGATTATCCTTCAGATGCAGCAAAAAAATCCCCGGCCGTTGAGACCGGGGAGGTGATAATTATACTTATAAACCCTTTTACAAGTCTTAGGCGCTGCAGGTAACGCAACCTTCTTCCATGGTGCAGACAGCTCCCTCAGGGATGTCGTCGATGGAAACGTCGCCGCCTTTGGCGATAACGGGCTGGATCTGCTGGCCGCCCTGTTTTTCAACGGTGAACTGTACCGCCTGGGTAGCTGCCTGTGTACGCAGGTAGTACATACCGGTTTTGAGGCCTTTTTTCCATGCGTAGAAGTGCATGGAGGTCAGCTTCGCGGCCGTAGGGGTGTCCACGAACAGGTTGAGGGATTGTGACTGGCAGATGAACGCGCCGCGGTCGGCCGCCATGTCAATCAGGCTGCGCTGTTTGATTTCCCACACTGTTTTGTACAGTTCTTTGATGTTAGCCGGGATCTCGTTGATATTCTGGATGGAGCCGTTGGCAGAGATGATTTTTGTTTTCATGTCATTATCCCACAGGCCCAGTTCCACGAGGTCTTTCAGCAGGTGTTTGTTCACCACCACAAACTCACCGCTCAGTACGCGGCGGGTGTAGATGTTGGAGGTGTACGGCTCAAAGCACTCGTTGTTGCCCAGGATCTGGGAAGTAGAGGCTGTCGGCATCGGCGCCAGCAGGAGGGAGTTGCGGATACCATCTTTGATGATGGATTTTTTCAGCGAATCCCAGTCCCAGCGGGAAGACGGTGTTACGTCCCACATATCGAACTGCAGTATGCCTTTGGAGGCAGGAGAGCCGGGGAATGTTTCGTAGTGGCCGTCTTTCCTGGCGAGGTCGTTGGAAGCGGTAAGACCGGCGAAGTAGATGGTTTCAAATATTTCGCTGTTCAGTTTACGGGCTTCATCGCTTTCGAAAGGATAACGCATCAGGATAAACGCATCGGCGAGGCCCTGCACGCCCAGGCCGATCGGGCGGTGACGCAGGTTGCTGCGTTCTGCCTCTTCTACCGGGTAGTAGTTGTAGTCGATGATTTTGTTCAGGTTCAGCGTAGCCTGGTAGGTTACTTCAAACAGTTTCTGATGGTCAAACTGTCCTTCGTTCACGAAGCGGGGCAGCGCCAGGGAGGCGAGGTTACATACGGCCACTTCGTTGGCGTCGGTATATTCGATGATCTCGGTGCAGAGGTTGGAGCTCTTGATGGTGCCCAGGTTCTGCTGGTTGGACTTGCGGTTGGCAGAGTCTTTATACAGCAGGTACGGTGTACCGGTTTCTATCTGGGCGTCCAGGATGGCGAACCACAGGTCCTGTGCTTTCACGGTCCTGCGGGCGCGGTTTTCCTTTTCGTATTTTTCGTACAGGGCTTCAAATTCTTCGCCCCAGCATTCGTGCAGTCCGGGTGCTTCGTGCGGACAGAAGAGCGACCAGGTACCGTTGGATTCCACGCGTTTCATGAACAGGTCGGGCATCCAGAGGGCGTAGAAGAGGTCGCGGGCGCGCATTTCTTCTTTACCGTGGTTTTTACGCAGGTCCAGGAATTCGAAGATATCGGCATGCCATGGCTCCAGGTAGATAGCGAAAGCGCCTTTGCGTTTACCGCCGCCCTGGTCCACATAACGGGCAGTGTCGTTGAATACACGCAGCATCGGGATGATACCGTTGGAGGTACCGTTAGTGCCGCTGATATAAGAACCGGTAGCCCGGATGTTGTGAATGCTAAGGCCGATACCGCCGGCGCTCTGAGAGATCTTGGCGGTCTGTTTCAGGGTGTCGTAGATACCTTCAATGCTGTCGTCCTGCATGGTGAGCAGGAAGCAGGAAGACATCTGCGGTTTCGGGGTGCCGGCGTTGAAGAGGGTAGGCGTGGCGTGTGTGAACCAGCGCTCGCTCATCAGGTTGTATGTTTTGATCGCAGACTCGATATCTTCTTTGTGGATACCTACAGACACGCGCATGAACATGTGCTGCGGGCGTTCCACCACTTTACCGTCTGTTTTCAGCAGGTAAGAGCGCTCCAGGGTTTTGAAACCGAAGTAGTCGAAGGCGAAGTCGCGGTCATAAATAATGTTGGAGTCCAGGATGTCTGCATTTTTCTCAATGATCTCCCAAACCTCGTCAGACAGCAGGGCTGCATTCTTGCCGGTTTTAGGGTCAATGTAGTTGTACAGTTTGCACATCGTTTTGGAGAACGATTTTTCTGTATTCTTATGCAGGTTGCTTACAGCTATGCGGGAGGCCAGCAAGGCGTAATCAGGGTGTTTGGTGGTGAGGGACGCCGCCGTTTCAGCCGCCAGGTTGTCCAGCTCTGAAGTGGTTACGCCATCGTATAAACCCTGGATCACTTTCTTGGCCACGTCTATTGCGTCTACATATTCCGTATTAAAACCGTAGCACAGTTTTTCGATACGGGCGGTGATCTTGTCGAACTTCACCGCTTCTTTTCGTCCATCTCTCTTGATTACGAACATGGGTTTGTGAATTTAAGAGGTTAGATAAATGATTTTGGAATTTTGAGATTTTTTGATTTTGAAATTTTGTTAGTTTGGATATTTTAGAAATCTCCCTAAAATCAAAAAATCCGTAAATCAAAAAATCCGTAAATCAAAAAATCCCCAAATGATTAAAAGTCTTCTTCCAGGCTGAAGGTCTGCGCTTCTTTGCTGCCGCCCATTACGCCTGACTTCTGATAGTCACCCACACGTTTCTCAAAGAAATTGGTCTTGCCCTGCAATGAAATCATTTCCATGAAGTCAAAAGGATTGGACGCGTTGTATATTTTGCTGTAGCCCAGCTCAGACAGCCATCTGTCGGCCACAAACTCGATGTATTGTGACATCAGGTCTGAGTTCATGCCGATAAGGGCCACCGGTAAGGCTTCAGTGATGAATTCTTTTTCATAGCTCACCGCATCACGGATGATAGTGTGTACCTGCTCTTCGCTCAGTTTGTTTTCCAGCATGCTGTACAACAGGCAGGCGAATTCGCAGTGCAGGCCTTCGTCACGGCTGATCAGCTCGTTGGAGAAGGTCAGGCCCGGCATCAGTCCTCTTTTCTTCAGCCAGAAGATAGAGCAGAAGCTGCCGCTGAAGAAGATGCCCTCTACCGCTGCAAAAGCCACCAGACGCTCCGCGAAAGTGCCGTTCTCGATCCAGCGCAGCGCCCATTCCGCTTTTTTCTTCACCGCAGGCACGGTGTCGATCGCGTGGAACAGACGGTCTTTCTCTGCCGGGTCCTTGATATAGGTATCAATCAGCAAAGCATATGTCTCAGAGTGGATATTTTCCATCATGATCTGGAAACCGTAAAAACAACGGGCTTCCGGGATCTGTACTTCACTCATGAAGTTCACCGCCAGGTTCTCGTTCACGATACCGTCGCTGGCAGCAAAAAATGCAAGTACATGGGATATAAAGTGGCGCTCACCGTCATTCATGCTGGCCCAGTCTTTCATATCTGCGCTCAGGTCTATCTCTTCGGCCGTCCAAAAACTCGCTTCGTGTTTCTTATAATGCTCCCAAATCTTTGGATATTTGATCGGCAATAAGACAAAACGGTCCTTGTTCTCTTTTAAAAGAATTTCATTCTCGTTACTCATAATAATATTTTTTTATTCGGGTCGCGGTTTTTCGGTCTTTCCTATTTGGGGTTGGTATACTGAAAATTTCGCATATCTCACATTTACTACCCACCTGCTTCCAGCATCAATATCCTAAAACACATTACGTCCGGGATTACAAATGTAAGGAACGACATTAGCGAGGGCTGTTTTAGTTTTCAACAGGTGTGGAAAAACAATGTGAACATTGTTGGAATGTAGTGACAGCGCATGTTTCACGGGTATGTGGATAACGCTGGGTATAACAAATTTTTTTCATGAAAAAAGGATGACATTTTGTGCGATCAACGAATGAAAATCCGCTGAAACTTCCTCCCCGGGCACCATCAGTTATATACACAAAAATATTATGAATCGGCTAAAACAATGATGATCAGTGATAAAAAAGCCGCTGGCAAATTTTTGTTAAATTGAATACCGGAATATATTATCATAAGGATTAATTTTTCATATTTACGGCTGATCAACTATACATATGTCAGAACCGGTAATTGCCCTTCATACTGTCAAAAAGAACTATCAGGACGTGCCTGTACTGGATATCCCCCGCCTGGAACTGCCGGCCGGCATCTACTGGCTGCAGGGCGAAAACGGCGCGGGCAAGACCACCTGCATGAAAGTAATGGCCGGCCTCATACCCTTCAAAGGGGAAATCCGGCTTCGCGGCGATGTCAGCAGCAAAGACCATCCCGTGGCCTTCCGCCGCCTCATCAACTATGCGGAAGCAGAACCGTTCTACCCCGCTTTCCTCACCGGCCGCGACCTGCTGGAGCTCTATCTCGGCACCAAAGGCGGCGACCGCCGCCTGATCGGCGAAATAGCGGAGCGGATGGGCGTGCATGTCTTTGTGAATAACCCGGTCAGTACCTACTCCAGCGGTATGCTCAAAAAACTGTCGCTGCTCCTCGCTTTTACCGGCAACCCGGCGGTCATCCTGCTCGATGAGCCCCTCATCACCATCGATACCCGCACCCTGGCCATCATGTATGACCTCGTCCGCACCTGGCACGCCAACGGCACCACTTTCGTCATCACCTCCCACCAGCCGCTCGATCCCAACGAGGTTGCCCTCACCGGTACCCTGCGGATAACGGAGAAAAATATTACGCTCAATTGATATGCGTTCAGTTACGGCCATTCTGCAAAAGATATTCACCGCCCAATTTTATATCCAGAACACGGGCTTCTTCCTCGTGCTGTTCTACCTGATGTTCGGTGTGGTAGACAGCGGCAGCCTGCTCCCTTATCACCGGGGACTGATGCTGGGCTTCCTCGGCAACACCGTCTTCCTGCTGCTCGTCCTCGCGCTGTGGACACTCTATGCGCTCAAATGCACGGGCTTCGTCATGAAAGTGCTGCAAAGCCAGGGCTACGAATTCCTGTATCCTACTATGGGCAGCATGGACAAAAACAAACGGCTCCGCGCCTGGCTGCTGGTCCACAATGCCATCTACCTGCCGGTATGGCTGTATGCCGGCACGGCCATGGTAGTAGGCTTCCGGTATCAGTACCACGGAGCAGCGGTCTGTATCCTGCTTTTTAACATCGCCATGGCGGTATGGCCGGTGGCGCTGTACGACAGGAAACTGTTCCAGCCGGATACCTTCTTTTTTACCGGTTACCTGCAACGGTGGCTCAACCGCCACTTTACCAAACCGCCGGTGCTCTATTTCCTGTATGAACTGTTCACCCAGTTTCCCCGCCGCATCCTCTCGGCTAAAATTATCTCCGCCGTGGTGCTGTGGCTGACGTTTTTTCTTATGCACCAGGGCGATTACTTCGACCTGCGCGGCCTCCAGCTGGGCGTGATGGTGAGCGTATTACTGCATCTGCAACTGCTCACCCATCACCGCGCCTTCGACGACACATGGCTTAATTTCATGGAAAACCTGCCCATCAGCACTTTCCGCCACTACATACGCATGGCGGCCATCTACCTCATGATGTGGATACCGGAAATGGTGATGATCTCGGTGAACGCCTATACGAAAACGTCCCCGCTTTCACTGCTGATGGTGTTTGCGATGGCGCTGTCGCTATTGATGTTCTTCCGGTCGCTCTTATATTTTCCGAAGATGAATAATGAACTGCACGTGCGTTATGTACTGCTGACGTGTTTCGTAGTGCTGTTTATGGTGCTGGGGCATAATGAGTGGCTGGCGATCCTTTTGCTGCAGACGCTTTCAGCGATTGTCTTTTTTGCAAAATATCGTAAATACGAACCTCATATCGAGCCATAAAAAGAAAGGGCGGTTGTCGGCTCAGGTCCGGGCCTGCGATGTTATTCAGATACTTTTATTGCAATATAAACATAGTAGTTGATAGGATGTAGCCAGTGCTTGGGTGAAGCTCTGAAAAAATCAGGCTGACCAGATTGGTCAGCCTGATTTTTTCAGAGCTAATGTATTTTTTCGTTTATACGTTCATGTTCAATGAGAAGTGCTTACAAATTCCCAGTGCTTCAAGTCTATGCCAGGGCTTTTAACCAATATGAAGGCATAATGCCCAATCACCTCATTGCCCTGGGGGCCTGCATTCCGGGATCATTTATTTCCCCGCCGGCGGAAAACGATCGCTCAGCGCTGCCAGCGATTCGAGCATCAGCGGCAGTTGCTTGCGGATAAACTCATCCGTCAGGTTGCCGGTTTCGTCGAACTTGTGCTGTGCATTGGCAATCATGATCTCCGGTTTGTTCACCACGTGGGCGTTGAGGAACACCATCACCTGCCGCAGGTGGTATTGCATACGCGCAGTGCCTATGTTACCCTGGCTGGCGCCCAGGATAGCCACAGCCTTTTCGTTGAAAGGTTTGTCGGGGTGCCTGGAAAGCACGTCTATCACGTTTTTCAGGCCGCCGGGGATAGAGTAGTTGTATTCCGGTGAAATAAAGATAACCCCGTCGGAGGCTTCGATTTTCTGTACAAGCGGCACTACCTGTTCCAACAGCTCCGTATGTACATCGGCGTTATACATCGGGATGTGGTCGTAGAAAACCTGCTCAATGGTGATGTGCGACGGCGCCAATAGTTGCATGGCTTTCAACGCCATTTCGTTGTAGGACCCTTTTCTCAGACTGCCACAGAAGGCAATGAAATGGTACTTTTTTTCGACAGACATGGTGATACTTTAGATGATTAAATTCTTCTTTCTTTATTGATGAACTTCCGGTGAATGACTTCCTGTACCGGGATGTTCTCTATCTTGCTTTCCAGCCAGGAGATGATGTCCAGGTAGAGGAACGACCGGCGTTCGTACGGATCTTCGGAGATCTGCTCCAGCCTGTCTTTCAGGTCCACAAAGGCGCTGCGCAGCTCTTTGGGGTTGGCGTAAATATACCGGCGCAGGAACTTCATGATCGCTTCCATCACCAGTCCAAGGTCCTTGTGTTTGGAGATAAAGTGGTAAACGGATTTGATCAGGTATTCCACGAGGCTGTAGTTTTCCAGCTCGTAGTGGGCAATGAGATGCAGTATGCGGGCAAAACACTGAATGTCGGCGCGCAGGTTGCCGATCTTCAGGTTGATGATTTTGTTGAGATAAAAGATCGCTTTACTGTTATCGCCGCTGCCGAAGTACAGGCAGGCGATCTTGTAGTAAAACACCAGCACCCGGTGCTGGTCTATCTTCAGCGTGTGGTTGCTGATCTCCGATTCCAGCTCCGGTACCATGGCCAGACCCTGGCTGAAAGTACCCTCCAGGAAATAACGGTTGATCTTGGCGGTGTACAGGTACACAAAGGCAGAGGTGCGGGTATTTTCATGAAAGCTCTCTTCGTTGGCCCGGATGAAGGTCTCCAGGTCGCACAGCGCCGATTTGAACTTCTCAAAATTGGACGTATAGAAATGAGCGGTCAGCAGGTTGTGCTGCGCCTTGATGTACAGGTCCATGTCGGTCTGCTGTAACGTAGGGTACTGCTTGAACAGGTCTACCCACTTCTGGGTATACCGGTAGTACATCACGAAGTCCTGCAGAATATAATAATACCAGCAGGAAGCCTGGTAGAGATATATCTTCTCGTAGAAGCTCATCTGCGAGGCGTCGCGCTGCGGCAGCTGACCTTCAAAAAATGATTTCACCATTTCGGCGTCCCGCTCGTTGCGGGCGTGGCCCAGCTTCAGGTAAAGGCCGTACATACGCAATGATAGCGTACTCAGGCGACTGATATGCGTGAGCTGGTGTTCTATCTGCCGGGACTCTGCACTGAGCGCTTCCGCCCGGTTCTCCAGGCTGCGGGTGATATGTCTGGATTCAATCAGTTTCTCAAACTCCACAATTTCATAGCTGAGCATCACTTCTTCCTGCTCCACCGCCATCGTCTTGGCTTTGGCCAGTATTTTAAGGCTCTGGTTGTACAGCCCCTTGTTGTACAGCACCCTTGCGTGGTCCAGCTGCTCCCGCAGGTCTATCAGCGGGTCTTTCTGTTTGTACAACTGCCGGAGGCTCGACAACAGATGCTTGTACAGGTGTGCCTTCACATTGGACAACTGCTGCTTCTTCAGGTCCGGCACTTTCTTCAATATCTGCTCCTCGTCGTAGTCCTTCATTTTGTCCAGCGTATTAAATAGCTGGATGAACAATACGTCGTCTTTGGTATTATTCTTATTAAATGCCAGCTGAAAATTCCGCTTTTCAGCTTTTGTTAGCGTTTTTATTAATATGAATAAAGCGTCACTTTGACTGTTGGGCATCGTTAATAAAATCTTATAATAGATTGATAAACAATTATTTAGTGAATATCAATGTGTTTTAAAAGTTGTAATTATAGCAAATTTAGCGATATGGCAATTAAATATTGCCCATTAGATTTGAAGGTATAAACAATTTAAAAGGAAAGCATTAAGGATGGGAAAAACGTTATTTGATAAGATCTGGGACAGCCATATCGTGATGAGTAAGCCGGAACATCCGGACGCGGTGTATATCAACACACACTTTATCCATGAAGTAACCAGTCCCCAGGCATTCGACGGCCTTCGTAAACGTGGCATCCCGGTATTCCGCCCGCAGAAAACCAGGGCTACCGCCGACCACAACGTTCCTACACTGGAGCAGCACCTGCCCATCAAAGAGGCCCTGAGCCGCCACCAGGTGGAGATGCTCACCAAAAATACAACGGAATTCGGGGTGGAACTGTACGGCCTCGGTCATCCCTACCAGGGCATCGTGCACGTGATCGGTCCCGAACTGGGCATCACCCTGCCGGGCATGACGATCGTGTGCGGCGACAGCCATACCAGCACCCACGGCGCTTTCGGCGCTGTCGCTTTCGGTATCGGCACCTCAGAAGTAGAACAGGTACTGGCTACCCAGTGTATCCTGCAATACAAGCCTAAACGCATGAAAATAGCGGTGAACGGCACCCTGAAAAACGGCGTGCTGTCTAAAGACATCATCCTCTATATCATCTCTAAAATATCCGCTTCCGGCGCTACCGGCTATTTCGTGGAATACGCCGGCGACGCTATCCGCAACCTCAGCATGGAAGCCCGTATGACCATCTGCAACATGAGCATCGAAATGGGCGCCCGCGGCGGCCTGATCGCTCCGGATGAAACTACGTTCAGCTATATCAAAGGACGCCAGTTCGCCCCGCAGGGCGCCGAATGGGACAAAGCGCTCGCTTACTGGAAAACACTCTTCTCCGATGACGACGCAGCGTTCGATAAAGTACTCACCTTCGACGCCGCCGACATCGAGCCCCAGATCACCTACGGCACCAACCCCGGTATGGGCATGGGCGTTACCCAGCATATCCCGGCACTGGACCAGGTGGAAGAAAAAGAAAGGCCCTCTTTCAAAAAATCCCTGGAATACATGGACCTGCAACCCGGCAGCGCGCTGCTAGGCAAAAAAATCGACTATGTGTTCATCGGCAGCTGTACCAACTCCCGAATCGAAGACCTCCGCCTGGTGGCCGACTACGTGAAAGGCAAACGCAAAGCCGACGATGTGGTGGTATGGATCGTGCCCGGCTCCAAACAGGTGGAAGCGCAGGCCAAAGCAGAAGGCATCGACAAAGTATTCGCAGCAGCCGGTTTCCAGCTCCGCGAACCAGGATGCTCCGCCTGCCTCGGTATGAACGAAGACAAAGTGCCCGCCGGCATGTACTGCATCTCTACGTCTAACCGCAACTTTGAAGGCCGCCAGGGCCCCAACGCCCGTACCTTCCTCGCCAGCCCGCTCACCGCAGCTGCCGCAGCCCTCACCGGCCGGGTAACAGACGTCAGGGAAGCTTTCGGTCACTAGTCATCAAATAACTAAATTCCAAAATATCAAAATTCCAAAATGATCTGGGACGCCGACTTATATAAAACAAAACACGCCTTCGTGTTTCAATATGGCAACAGCCTGATCGGTGACTGGCTGCAACCACAGGAAGGGGAAACCATCCTCGACCTGGGCTGCGGTACCGGGGAACTTACCGCTCAACTGGCAGCCACCGGCGCCCGGGTCACCGGCCTCGATGCTTCCCCCGATATGATCGCCACCGCACGGCAGTCATTCCCGGAAGTGACCTTCGAAGTGGGCGACGCCACCACCTTCACGCTGCCGCAGCAGTTCGACGCCATTTTCTCCAACGCCACCCTGCACTGGGTACGGGAAAAAGAAAAGGCCATCAGCCGCATGCACGCCCAGCTGAAAAAAGGCGGTCGCCTCGTGATCGAAATGGGCGGCAAAGGAAACGTGGACAGCATCCTGCAGACGCTTGACAAAGTGATGCAGGCCAAAGGCTACCATTACGAACCCTTCTGGTATTTTCCCTCTCCGGGCGAATACGCCACCCTGCTGGAAAACGCCGGCTTCCGTGTGGAAAGGGTCCACTTCTTCGACCGCCCCACCCAACTGGCAGACGTGAACAACGGCATCATCGACTGGCTGGAGATGTTCGGCAAACATTTTTTTGCCGGGGTTCCGGAAAACGATCAGCAGGCTATCCTGCAACAGGTACAGCACGAGCTGGCGCCACAGCTTACCCGCGACGGACAGCTCTATGCAGATTATGTGAGACTGCGCGTAGCCGCCATAAAAATCTAAACAGACACTATCATGAGTAAAATATTCCAACACCTTGTTTCTTCTGCGGTACCCGTACCCATTGAAAATATAGATACCGACCAGATCATCCCGGCCCGCTTCCTGAAAGCTACCACCCGGGACGGTTTCGGTGAAAACCTTTTCCGCGACTGGCGCTTCGATGCCAACAACCAGCCGAAAGCTGATTTTGTGCTCAACAATCCCATCTACAGCGGTAAAGTGCTGGTGGCCGGTAAAAACTTCGGTTGCGGCTCCTCCCGTGAACACGCCGCATGGGCCCTCGCCGATTACGGCTTTAAAGTAGTGGTGAGCAGCTTCTTCGCGGATATCTTCAAAAACAATGCGCTCAACAACTTCATCCTGCCGGTACAGGTCAGCGAAACCTTCCTCGATAAAGTGTTTCAGGCCATCGAAGCAGATCCGGAAGCAAAAATAGAGGTAGACCTGGAAAACCAGTTGATCCGTATCGTGGCCAGCGGCGAACAGGAAAGCTTCGATATCAACGCGTACAAAAAGACCTGTCTGCTCAACGGTTATGATGATATCGACTACCTCCTGAGCCTTCGCCAGGACATCGAAAAATACGAAGGCACCCGGGCATTCAATTTCTAAACAATCACTAAAACAACAACATAAAAGCAATATCCTGTATGGGCGTAGAGAAGAAAATATTGGTAATACCCGGCGACGGCATAGGCCAGGAAGTAACCACCTGGGGACAGAAAGTACTGACTGCCATCGCTGCTAACTATCACCACAAATTCACGTTTGAAGAAGGTATCATGGGCCACGTGGCCATCGAAGCCACCGGCGACCCGCTGCCTGAAGAAACGCTGCAGAAGGCTAAAAACAGTGACGCTATCCTGTTTGGCGCCATCGGTCACGCGAAGTATGACAACGATCCAACGCTGAAAGTAAGACCGGAGCAAGGCCTGCTGAAGATCCGCAAGGAACTGGGCCTGTATGCCAACCTACGCCCTATCAAGCTGTTCGACGAACTGCTGGAAGCCTCCAGCATCAAGCCGGAAATCCTCCGCGGCGCAGATATCCTTTTCTTCCGCGAACTTACCGGCGACGTGTATTTCGGCGAAAAGAAAAGAACAGAAGACCGCAATACCGCTTCCGACCTTATGATCTATCACCGGTATGAAGTGGAGCGCATAGCCCGCAAAGCATATGAGGCTGCCCGCACCCGCCGCAATAAACTCTGCTCCGTAGACAAGGCCAACGTACTGGAAGCCAGCCGCCTGTGGAGAGAAGTGATGCAGGAAGTGGCCAAAGAATATCCCGATGTGGAAACAGAACATATGTTCATCGACAACGCTGCCATGCAGCTGATCAAAGACCCGAAACGTTTTGACGTAGTGGTAACAGGTAACCTCTTCGGTGACATCCTCACCGACGAAGCATCCCAGATCGCAGGTTCCATGGGTATGCTGGCTTCAGCGTCTGTAGGCGATAAAGTAGGCTTCTACGAACCTATCCACGGTTCTGCACATGACATTGCCGGTAAAGGCATCGCCAATCCGCTGGCGTCCATCCTGTCTGCCGCCCTCATGCTGGACATCTCCTTCGGCCTCAAAACCGAATCACAGCGCGTGATCAAAGCGGTGGAAGCTACGCTCCGCCAGGGCTACAGGACAATGGACATAGCCAACAAACATACCGTGAATGAATTCATCATGGGCACAGACGCCATGGGCGCCAAAGTGCTGGAAAACCTGAACTAATTTTTTCATTGAAAATATTACACTATCATGGATAAAAATCGTGTATACGTCTTTGATACTACCCTGCGTGACGGCGAACAGGTCCCTGGTTGCCAGTTGACTACTGTCGAAAAAATTATTGTAGCGAAAAAACTGGAAGCACTGGGCGTGGATATCATCGAAGCCGGCTTCCCTATCTCCAGCCCCGGCGATTTCCAAAGCGTGGTGGAAATATCCAAGGCAGTGACGGAACCTGTTATCTGCGCGCTCACCCGCGCCAATACCACCGATATCGATGCTGCCGCCGAAGCCCTGCGCTTCGCTAAACGCAAGCGTATCCATACCGGTATCGGCTCCTCCGATATTCACATCAAACATAAATTCAACAGTACCCGCGAACAGATCGTGGAACGCGCCGTTGCCGCCGTAAAATACGCCCGCAAATTCACCGATGACGTGGAGTTCTTTGCGGAAGACGCCGGCCGCGCAGACAACGCTTTCCTCGCACAGATGATCGAAGCTGTGATCGCTGCAGGCGCCACCACCGTGAACATCCCGGACACCAACGGCTACTGCCTGCCCGATCAGTACGGCGCTAAAATCAAATACCTGGTAGATCACGTCTCCAATATCGATAAAGCCATTATCTCCGTTCACTGCCACAACGACCTGGGCCTGGCTACCGCCAACACCATCGCCGGCGTTATGAACGGCGCCCGCCAGGTAGAATGTACGATCAACGGTATCGGCGAACGCGCCGGTAACACTTCCCTCGAAGAAGTGGCCATGATCCTGAAAACGCACCACGGACTGGGATATCATACCAACATCAACGCTAAAGGCATCTACGATATCAGCACGCTGGTAGAAAAAATGATGCGCATGCCGGTACAGGCCAACAAAGCGATCGTAGGCCGCAACGCCTTCGCACACAGCTCCGGTATCCACCAGGACGGCGTGCTGAAACACCGCGAAAACTATGAAATCCTCAACCCGGAAGACGTTGGCATCAACTCCAACTCCATTATCCTCACCGCCCGCAGCGGCCGCCACGCCTTAAAGCACCACCTCGAACGGCTGGGCTACAAAATGGATAAGATCAACCTCGACGAAGTATACCAACGCTTCCTCGAAATGGCGGACAACAAAAAAGAAATCAGCGATGCAGACCTGCAGCAACTGATGGGCGACGGTGACGATAAAAATTATGGTGATAAAGCCATTAAAGTAACACTGTTACAGGTAGTGTGCGGTGATCCGCTGCGCCCTATGGCAACCGTGAAACTGCGCATCAACGGGGAAGACCGGGAAGCCAGTGCTGCCGGCAACGGCCCGGTAAATGCCACTATCAACGCTATCCACGCCATCATCAAGGATGATATTGAACTGGATGAATTCAGCATCCAGGCCATGCACGGCGGCAGCGAAGACGTCAGCAAAGTAAATATGCGCGTAAAACACAACGGCCAGTCTTTCTACGGCTTCGGTTACTCTACCGATATCGTGAATGCCTCTGTACATGCCTATGTAGACGCGCTCAATAAGATATACTAACTATTGCCAACAAAATGTACAACGGAGTTGTGGTGACTAACCGCAACTCCGTTTTTTTGTGTAGCATGGTTTTTGTTGACTGCGTTCTCACAAATCAACTAGAGTCATTTTAAACTACACAGTATGAAATTTAACCATGTCTTGTTGGGCATCGTATGCCTGTTTGCCGCTGCCGCCTGTCACAAAACTACTTGCGAACAGGAAAGTTATCCTCCTGTAAAAGCAACACGCGTAGACGGCAGCCCAGACAGCATCCGCTTTAACCTGAGCTACTACAGTTCCCGTTGTGAAGAGTTTACCGGGTTTAATGAATCTGATTCTTCCGGCATACATGTCGTGTATGTGAAAAGCCTTTTCAGGTCCTGCAATTGCACAGACTCGCTTCAGAAGGTAGAACGGCCTTACGCTGTTAAAACACCAGGTCCTGGTACCTATTATTATAAATGGGGCCCTTACATGAGTAAGATCGACACTGTTATTATTCCTTAAAAGAGAATGGACCGGATTCGGGGCTGCCTGCGCGGTAGTCCCAAACCGTAGCCCTTCAGTCCGGGGACGTAATGTCCATCAGGGGATATTTTTTATAATCCGGGAGATAAAAATGCCACCATTCCGTGCGGGACCCTTTGAAACCGTGTTGTTTCATCGTGTCGCGCAGCAGTTTACGGTTAGCCGTTACTGTTGGATCGGCGGGTACATAATTTTCATGCGCCTTTTTGGTGAAATCGTCAAAGTCCGTTGGCATAGCCACGGGCTTTCCCGTTTTAAGGTCTGCCATGGACAGGTCCACCGCTACGCCACGGTTATGCCCGGAGCCTTTGCGCGGGTCGGCGGCGTACAGATCGTTGGGAACGATTTTGAACATGGCTTCTGTGATCCGGTAGGGACGGTATGCGTCATATATCAGCAGGGTATATCCCTTTTTATTCAGTGCTGCCTGTACGGCTTTCAGCTTCTCGGCGGCAGGCCGGCGCAGATAGATCTTCGTGTGCTGATAGAGCTGCTGATGGGTGAAATTATTGGTAGTGGCGTATCGCACATCTTTACGGATATGCGGTATAAAGGTCTCCAGGTCTACCAGCTGCTGGTTGCTGTCCTTTTTTACCAGTTGCGCGTACTGCTCCGGGGTGCCTATCACCAGCAGGCCGTATTGATTGGGTTTGGGTTGCTGGGCGGCAGCCTGCTGTAAAAGGCCTCCCAAAAGGGCTGTCAATATCAGTTTTCTCATGGTCTCAAATGGTAAAAAGTCGTTCATTTGATCCGAAAATTATTGAATTTTGCGAAAATTAGGCAAGAAAGTATGAAATACAGTGAAAATACAATTGCAAACCGCTTGGTAAAATAGGTATTTTAGAACCCTTAAATATTTTTAATATGGAGCTGTTCAGATTAGATCACAAAGTGGCGGTTATCACCGGTGGTGGTAGCGGCATAGGACAGGCGATCGCTAAATGCTTTGGCGCCCGGGGTGCCAGCGTGCATATTATAGAACTGAATGAAGAAGGGGGCCGGAACACGGCAGAAGAAATCAAAGCGGCCGGCGGACAGGCGCAGGTACACGCCTGCAACGTGGCCGACCAGGCGGCGGTGATCAACGTAATGGACAGCATTGTGCAGCAGGCCGGTAAACTGGACATCCTGGTCAATTGCGCCGGTATCGCCCATGTAGGCAATCTTGAGAACACCAGTGAACAGGATTTCGACCGGGTATACCAGGTGAATGTGAAAGGTACCTATAACTGTATGTATGCAGTCATCCAACAAATGAAGGCCCAGGGCGGCGGGGTAGTGCTGAATATCGCTTCCATCGCCTCCAGCGTGGGTATCCCCGACAGGTTCGCCTACTCCATGAGTAAAGGAGCTGTGCTCACCATGACCCTGTCTGCCGCCAAGGACTACCTCGGCAGCAATATCCGTTGCAACTGCATCTCCCCGGCAAGGGTACACACCCCGTTCGTAGACGGCTTCATCGCTAAAAACTATCCCGGTAAAGAGGCGGAAATGTTTGATAAACTGAGCAAAACCCAGCCGATAGGCCGCATGGCCAAGCCGGTGGAAGTAGGGCATCTCGCCCTCTACCTTTGCTCTGATGAGGCTGGTTTTATCACGGGATGCGACTATCCGATCGACGGTGGTTTTATCAGGTTAAATAATTAATAGATTGAATGTGATGAATATAGCTGAAGGTTGTTATCTTTCAATCTATTCATTCATCAATCATTAATAACGATTATGCAACATTTTCGTGTATGGCTGGTAGCACTGGCAGCATTAGCTGCTACCGCCTGTAATTCGGGAACCGGAAACAAGAACAACGGCGCTGATACGGCTACAGCACTCACACCTGCCACACCCGCAGGCACCGTGGACGTAGCTATTACCGGCAGGGACAAAGACACCCAGACGATCACCATTAAGTTTCAGATAAAAGATCTGAAAAAAGAAAAAACATTTGAGCAGATGGTGCTGAAAGATGCACCCGAAGCAGAACTCTTCAAAGTGTTGTGGGATGAGCCTAACAGCGCTTACATCGGGGTGCTGAAGCCCAACCACGCTGTGCGTTACTATCACGCCAGCCAGGACGGCAACGATCTGAAAGTACTGTGGGCGACTTCTCCGCCGGAACGTATCTGGAAATACATGGAGAACACGATGGGCCTGGGTAAAGTGTCCGCATCCGCGGAGCTGACCAAAAAGTACAGCAAAAACATGCAGTCAGGCCAGATCATCGCCGACTTCATCGCAGAAATCAGACCGGACAACAGTCCCGATAGCATAGAGCTCTATGTGGAATTCGGCGGTGTGCAAAAAAGCATGTACATCGGCATTCCGGCAGGGTATCAGCCTACCATCCAGCAAACAACAGAGGCGGACCATGTGTACTTCTCGCTGGTAAAAGATGGCAAGGCGGAACCTTTCATCGACCTGAAAGTGGACAACGGCCGCTTACAGGTGCAGACACTGAAAGAAATCAAAAAAGACTAAAGGATAACAATAAAAAATATTGAAATGAAACTGATCAGGTTTGGTTTACCGGGACAAGAGAAACCGGGCATTGTTACAGAAGCAGGGATGTTTGACGTCAGCGCTTTTGGTGAAGATTTTGGAGAACAATTCCTGGCTTCCAACGGCCTGGAACGCCTGTCCCAATGGTGGGCACAGCATGGCGCTTCCTGTCCGCAGGTACCTGCCGGCACCCGTCTGGGCGCTCCGTTCCAGCGGCCGTCCAAGATCGTGTGCATCGGTCTCAACTATGCCGACCACGCCCGCGAAACCAATGCGCCGATCCCCACGGAACCCATCGTGTTCTTTAAAAGCACTACCGCACTGGTAGGCCCCAACGATGACCTGATGATTCCGCGTAACAGCGAAAAAACAGACTGGGAAGTGGAGCTGGCCGTGGTAATCGGTAAAAAAGCCTCCTACGTGGAAGAAAAAGACGCGCTGGACTATGTAGCCGGCTACTGCCTGCACAACGATTACAGCGAACGCGCCTTCCAGCTGGAAAGAAACGGTCAGTGGGTAAAAGGCAAAAGCTGCGATACCTTCGCACCTATGGGGCCCTGGCTGGCGACGAAAGATGAGATCAGGGACGTGAACAATCTGCGTTTATGGCTCACCGTTAACGGCCAGAAAATGCAGGATGGCAACACCTCCAATTTCATCTTCAACGTACCGTTCGTAGTGGCTTACCTGAGCCAGTTCATGACACTGCTCCCGGGCGATGTTATCTCCACCGGCACACCGGCAGGCGTAGGCCTCGGCATGAACCCGCAGGTATACCTGAAACCGGGCGACGTAGTGGAACTGGGCATCGATGGCCTCGGCACTTCCAAACAAACAGTCGTAGCCTTTAAATAACCGCATATGAACCGTTATTGCCTGGCACTGGACCTGGTCGACGAGCCACAGCTGATAGCCGAATATGAAGACTATCACCGCAACGTATGGCCGGAGATCAAAAAAAGCATTACCGACAGCGGTATCCAAAACATGGAAATCTACCGCGCCGGCAACCGCTTGTTTATGATCATGGAAGTGAACGATACTTTCTCTTTTGACCGAAAAGGAGCCATGGATGCTGCAAATCCTACAGTACAGGAATGGGAACAGCTTATGTGGAAATACCAGCAGGCTTTGCCGGTAGCCAAACCGGGAGAGAAATGGATCATCATGGATAAGATCTTCACGTTATAATTTTTTGATTTTCGATTTTTTGATTTTCGGTGTCGGGGCAAAACCTGCGCTCTATTCCGGAAATCAAAAAATCGGAAATCAAAAAATTTCAAAATGATATTATGGTAATCGACGCACATCAGCATTTCTGGCAGTATGATCCCGTCCGCGACGCCTGGATAGATGATTCCATGCAGGTCATCCGCAGGGATTTTTTTCCGGAACACCTGGAACCCGTGCTGGCCGCCAATGGCGTACACGGCTGTGTGGCGGTACAGGCAGACCAGTCGGAAAATGAAACCGCTTTCCTGCTGGGCCTGGCGGATAAACATCCGTTCATCAAAGGCGTGGTTGGCTGGACAGACCTGCGCGATCCCCACCTGCGGGACCGCCTCGCCGCCTATGCCGCCCACCCCAAACTCAAAGGCTTCCGGCATATCGTACAGGGCGAACCCGATGTTAATTTCCTGCTAGGAGACGACTTTTGCCACGGCATCGCCGCCCTGGCGGAATTCGGATTTAGCTACGATATCCTCGTATATCCGAAGCAGTTAGCCGCCACGGCCGCTTTCGTACAAAAATTTCCGGACCACCGCCTCGTGATAGATCATCTGGCTAAACCGGATTTTAAAACCGGGGAGCTGGACGAATGGGCCGCTTACATGCGCCGGATCGCCCAGGCACCGAATGTGTACTGTAAGCTCAGCGGACTGGTGACGGAAGCGGACTGGCAACACTGGCAGCAGGAACACTTCGAACCATTTCTCGATGTGGTACTGGAATGTTTTGGGCCCAACCGGCTCATGTTCGGGTCTGACTGGCCCGTTTGCCTGCTGGCGGCGGAATATGCGCAGGTGAAAAACATCGTCACCACCTACATCAGTAAATTATCAACAGCAGAACAAAACAACATTATGGGAGGCAATGCCATCTCATTCTATCATCTATAATATAAAGCATAACACCACGCATATGGATTTAGGATTACAGGAAAAAGTGATTATTGTTACCGGCGGCGCCAAAGGTATTGGAGAAGGTATTGCAAAACTGATAGCAGCGGAAGGAGGCATCGTCGTAATTGCCGGCAGAAATGAAACAGACAACAGCAAAACCGTTGACGAGATTATCAGGGCTGGAGGCCAGGCCTATGGCGTTAAAGCCGAGCTGTCCAATGTTGAGGACTGCCGTAAAGTGATCGCTGAAACCATCGGGAAATACGGAAAAATAGACGGCCTTGTGAACAACGCCGGTGTAAATGACGGGGTAGGGCTGGAAAATGGCAGCCCCGAGCGCTTTATGCAATCGCTGCAAAACAACCTGTCACACTACTACAACCTGGCCCATTTTGCGCTGCCTTACCTGAAAACCACCAAAGGCAATATCGTGAATATCGGCTCCAAAGTAGCGACCACCGGCCAGGGCAACACTTCCGGTTACGCTGCTTCCAAAGGCGCCATCAACGCGCTGACCCGCGAATGGGCGGTAGAACTGCTGCCTTACTCCGTACGTGTCAACACGGTCATCCCCGCCGAAGTGTGGACACCCCTGTACGAAACCTGGATCAATTCCCTGCCCAATCCGAAAGAAAAACTGGCTTCCATCACCGCCAAAATCCCTTTTGAGCAGAGAATGACCACCTCAGACGAGATCGCCAACACCACCGTGTTCCTGCTGTCTCCCCGTTCATCACATACAACCGGACAGATATTATTCGTTGACGGAGGTTATACACACCTCGACAGGTCCATCAGCTGAGCATTTGCCGACTAAACTGATACATCACTCTTTCACCTGAAAACAATAAACTCTTCGTTATGGCCGGAGGCGCAGTAAGTAATTCCACCTATACCAGCAGTCCCCCAAGCGGAAAACAGGCTGGCAACTACCTTTTCCCGTTTATACTGGTCACCAGTCTGTTTTTTTTATGGGGCCTGGCATACGGCCTGCTGGACGTGCTAAACAAACATTTCCAGGAAGTGCTCAATATAACACCGAAACGCTCCACCCTGCTGCAGGGCGCTTACTTCGGCGCCTACTTTATCATGGCTTTGCCTGCCGGCATGTTTATGAACAGGTTCGGCTACAAGAAAGGGATTATCATGGGGTTGCTGCTGTATGCAGCCGGCGCATTCCTTTTCTACCCGTCAGCCCGGGCGCTCAATTTCGATTTCTTCCTGCTGTCTCTCTTTGTACTGGCCTGCGGGCTGGCCTGCCTGGAAACCGCGGCCAACCCGTACGTTACCGTCCTGGGACCGAAAGAATCCTCTGAACAACGGTTGAACCTGTCACAGTGTTTCAACGGGCTGGGATCTTTCCTCGGGCCTGTCATCGGCGGCGCCCTCTTTTTCGGCAGCGGGAAAGACGACCTGACGTCCGTACAGCTCACCTATATCGTTATCGGCGTGGTAGTATTGCTCATCGCCGCCTTCTTTTACCGTACCAAACTGCCCGAAATCAAGGAAGCGGAAGGAGAAGCAGTCATGAAAGACGAAAGACCGCTTTTTGCCCACAAACATTTTGTTGGCGGCGTTATCGCGCAGTTCTTTTACGTGGCCGCCCAGGTGGGCGTAGGAGCGCTGTTCATCAACTATGCTACCGAATACTGGCAGGGTACTTCCAATGAAAAGGCGGCCTACCTGCTGTCTGCAGGCATGGTGCTGTTCCTCGCCGGCCGTTTCGTTGGTACCGCCCTGATGCGTAAAATCGCCCCGAATCAACTGCTGGCGCTCTACGCTTTCATCAACGTACTGTTGTGCGCTTTTGTGATGACAGGCAGCGGGGCCGCTTCCGTATACGCGCTGATAGCGGTGTTTTTCTTTATGTCTATCATGTTCCCGACGATCTTCGCCCTGGGGGTGAAAGACCTGGGAAAACATACTAAAAGAGGCGCTTCTTTTATCGTGATGTCTATCGTAGGCGGGGCATCTGTTCCCTACCTGATGGGTGTGGTGACAGAAATGTATTCTACCGCCATTTCCTACGGTATTCCGCTGCTTTGCTTCGTGGTAGTGTTCTACTATGGCTGGAGGGGCTACAAGAGAAGCTAGGCCCTTTTTAATCCTTTAATCCGCAAAATCATCGTATCTTCCTGAACACAAAAAGGAATACCATGATCTTGCGGATTTTTACTTCCTATATCTTCCGTTGTGTCCTGATATGCCTGCCTATCCTATGGATCTGCGGATGTGCAAAAAATGATAAAAAAGACGACCCGCCACCGGCGTTTTATACCTGGATGTACCTGGATTTCTCCCACGAGATGAATGGCAGCCAGCTGGTCAGAAACACAAAGCTTTACACGAATCCTGCCGGTGAAACCTTCCGGGTTTCCCAATTCCGTTACTATCTCAGCAACTTCGCCCTGGTGGATAATGCCGGGAAAACCATCCCACTGGCATCCGCCTATTTCCTGGTCAACGATGCCGTGGATTCCACCAAACGGCTGCGGCTCGACAGTGTGCCGGCCGGCACCTTTACTGCTATCCGTTTCCTCATAGGGGTAGACAGCGCCCGCAACAACAGCGGCGTCCAGTCGGGCGCGCTGGCCCCGGAAAACGGCATGTTCTGGACCTGGAACAGCGGTTACATCATGGCGAAGCTGGAAGGCACCTCCGATGCGGTGGCATCCCCCACGCATGAGTTCCAGTGGCATGTGGGCGGCTTCAAAGGCCCCTATAATGTGCTGAAAACGGTGGAGTTGCCCCTGAGCTTCCATGTAGGC
This sequence comes from Chitinophaga eiseniae, assembly GCF_900167135.1. Taxonomy (GTDB): domain Bacteria; phylum Bacteroidota; class Bacteroidia; order Chitinophagales; family Chitinophagaceae; genus Chitinophaga; species Chitinophaga eiseniae. Next base: position 241,581 of record NZ_FUWZ01000005.1, read on the forward strand.
GCATTTACCGCAGCGATACCGCGTTTCAATGTGGCGGCCAATGTGGATAAATGGTTCGCGCCCAATACGGCCAGCTTCGCACAGTCGCCCATTATCATGGCGCCGGGCGAAGCGGCGCTCAACATCGCCAAAAACTATCAACAGATGTTCTCCATTAAAAACTGATACCACGGATGCGCCATAAAGCGTTATATATCGCTGTTGCCTTCGGGACCCTGTTGCTGCTCGCCCATGCCTGTAAAAAGGAGAACAGGAACGGTAGCGGTAGCCCCGGACCGGAACCGGTAACGTTGTCGCTGCCACCCGGATTCCCCGATCCGGTATATAACTTTTCCGGTAATCCGCTGACGGGACAGGGAATAGCGCTGGGCCGTTTTATATTTTATGATTATCGTCTGTCTAAAGACAGCACTGTTTCCTGTGGCTTCTGTCATCAGCAGTTCGCCGCCTTCGGGCATTTCGATCATGCGCTGAGCCATGGTGTAGGGGGCAAACAAGGCAATCGCTCTGTACCGGCGATCTTTAATATGATCTGGCAGAAAGAGTTCATGTGGGACGGAGGAGTGAACAACCTTGAAATACAACCGTTGACACCGCTTACTGATCACCGGGAAATGGGAGTGGACCTGAAAGAACTACTGCAGAAAATGCAGGGCGATCCCAGGTACCGCCAACAGTTCAAAGCTGCTTTCGGTACGGAAGAAATCACCAGTGAACGGATGTTCAAAGCCATTACCCAGTTTGTGGGCACCATGATTTCCGGTAATTCCCGCTATGACAGCATTATCCGCAAAGTGCCGGGAGCGGCTTTCTCGCCGGATGAACAGGTGGGCTATGCAATATATCAGCAGAAATGTGCGGCCTGTCACAAAGAGCCGCTCTTTACTGACCTGAGCTATCGCAGCAACGGTCTGCCTTACCTGGCAGCGCTCAACGATGTTGGCCGCATGAAGATCACCGGCAATACGGCTGACTACCTCAAATTCAAAGTACCTTCGTTGCGCAATATCATCAGGAGTTCCCCCTATATGCATGATGGCCGTTATCTTGATATCTTCCAGGTATTCGATTTCTACGATCATGGCGTCAAAGATACCATCACCACCGACGTGCTGGTGCGCAAAGGCGTTTCCCTTACCGATCAGCAAAAGCGGCAGCTGTACCTGTTCCTCAATACCCTTACCGACTATACGCTGATCAACAATAAAGACCTCTCCGAAGTACTGATAGAGCCGTAAAACAAAACCGCCACCGATAAAAATATCAGTGGCGGCTTTGCAAAAAGTAATCGCTGAAAAATCATCCCTTCGCTCTTTTATAACAGGAGGCGATATGATCGTTGACCATACCGGTAGCCTGCATATAGGCGTAACAGATAGTAGACCCTACAAATTTGAACCCGCGCTTCAGCAGGTCCTTGCTCATAGCGTCTGAGATGGGCGTCTTCGCAGGTACTTCCTGTAATGATTTAAAATTGTTGACAATGGGTTGATGGTTCACGAATGACCAGATGTAGTTGTCGAAGGTGCCGAACTCCTTTTGTACGGCCAGAAAGGCCTTGGCATTGGTAACTACGGCGTTGATCTTCAGTTTGTTCCGGATGATCCCTTCGTTTTCCAGCAGCTTCGCGATTTTTTTATCATCGTATTTGGCAATCTTTTTCGCATCCCAGTTATCGAATGCCTTACGGTAGTTTTCCCGTTTGGTGAGTACGGTGTACCAGCTAAGGCCGGCCTGTGCGCCTTCAAGGCAAAGCATTTCGAAGAGATGCTGGTCGTCATGATGGGGGGTGCCCCATTCATGGTCGTGATAGTCTTTATACAATTGATCTTTCAGGCTCCAGCCGCATCTGGTTTTTTCTACAGTTCCCATTCATTGATAATTTTTCTGACCCGGTTTTTATATTCGCCCAGTTCGTTCAATGTCTCGTTGATAAAGGCATTGTCTTCCAGGCTGCCTACCACTACATTCATTTCGTTGGCATTATCATAGGCCAGTTGGCGGAAAGGATTTTTATAGTCTTTCTCCCTCGAATGGCGGATGTTGTGCGCTATCCATTCCATTGTGCGGGTAGAGTCTTCCAGCCATTCTGCGAGTAATGCAGGGGTAAAGTTTTTCAAAGATACCTCTTTTATTTCCAGCATACTGGCAACGGCGTGTTGTAGTTTGTCGGTGGCGTATTCTTTACCGATCTCAATGTACTGTTCGTGCAGCTGTGGCCAGCCGGCGATTTTATTTTTCCGGATTTTCTGCTTCAGCAGGTTAACGGTTTCCGCCTTCATCAGTTGTCCGCCGATGTTATGCCATTCGCCGCGTTTGGCTGTTTTAACAGCAGCCTGTAAAGCGAGGAATGATGGTTTGCTGGCGGCAATGATGTTTTTCATACCATAAAAAACAATCAGTTCGCGGAAGAGCGCGTAGGCTTTGTGCACTTTCAGCAGCTGTACCTCACGGGAGCTGTTTTCCATGCCTTTGACCAGGATGGTCAGGCGGGCTACTTCTTCCGGTTGCTGCAACAACAGTTCCTTTCCTTTTTTACGTAGGTCCTTTTCCGTTAGTTCCTTTTTGGGCGTGTTTTCCGGCAGCGCGTACCATGCATTGCCTACAGCAGCTTCCATGATGGCCAGTCCCTGGAACATTTCCTCTACGGAGTCCGGGGCCAGGTAATCATATTCTATCTGCTGGGTTTTATCGGTGCGTTTGTCGCGGTCCACATATTTCCAGGAATTGCGGGCGATGGCGTACATGTTGTGCATGAACCAGTAGCCGGGCATGATCTTGAGCCGGTTGTCATGCTCATCGTTCAGCACGAGGCAGAAAGGGATATTGATATGCAGTTCAGACATATAGTTACCCTTGGAGATGAGCGTGAAGCTGGCGAATTTGGAATTGTGTTTCAGGCTGACGCACAGTCCGGGCCAGAAGCCTCTGCCGGCGAGGATTTCGCCGTCAGCGCCGCGGGAGTTGTGATTGGAGCCGATGGTAGCGCCGGCTGCCATATTGCTTTGTCCCATTACCAGCGCCGCACAGAGGAACGAGTTGTTGTGGTGCTGTTCATGCGCCGGAAATATCAGGGAGTTGAGCACTTCGCAGCAGGAGATGGTGGCGTTGTTGCCGAGGTAGGAGTTGATCAGACGGGCGCCGTATTTCAATTGTGAATGCGAAGCCATCACAAAGCGGACGGCTTTTACGCCGTAGAAAACGCGGCAGCCGTAGCCAATGATACCGTTCACCAGTTCACAACCTTCTCCTATCTGTGAAGCCGCAACGCTGCTGCTGTTGATGGTAAGGTTTTTTAGCTTGTTGGCGCCTTTAAGATAGGCATCGGTACCGATGGTCACGTCTTTGATGATCTTACAGTTTTTGATCACGCAGCGGTCGCCCACCATGCCGTAATAGCCGCGGCGTTTGTCAAACTGTTTTTCGGTAAAGGCTTTGAACTGCTGCTGCAGCTGCAGGTCATCGCGGTAGCGTGTCCAGAGGTAGGCGTCGCCGGGCAGCATGCCATCGAAGGGCATCACGCTTCTACCGCCGTTTTCGTTGCAGAGTTCCAGCTGGATACGCCCGCTTTCAGACTCGCCTTCTTTTAAAATGCCGTTCCCAAACTTGGCATAGTCGGTGGTGGCCATCTCGTTGACATTGGCGACGATCACTTCGTTGCCCAGTATATAGTGGGAGAGGTAGTTGACATTATGTACCACCACGTTGTCACCGAAGTCGCAGGCGCAGATGGTGCTATTGTACAGTCCTACCGGCAGCCGCAGGTTGTGAAACTCGAGATAATACGGTTCCAGTTTACCGATGCGCACCATGCCAAAGAAGTGGCAGTGCTGCACCAGCTGCGGGTTAAATTCGTTGGAAACAAAAATATTGTTCCAGTCGTCGGAACTGTTATCGTTGCGCACGAGGGCCTCCACCTCATGCGCCAGCAACCGTCTGTATTCGCCCTGCCGGCTCCATTGCTCGTTACGCAGGTAGTATTCGTCTTTTCCCTTGGGTAACTGGGTTTCAATAAAGTTGTAACCCAGTTCGGATAGTGGTTTCTTTTTGATGTTGTTCATGGATAAGATCTAGGTTATTCAACAGTCACACTCTTCGCCAGGTTTCTCGGTTTGTCTACGTCAAACCCTTTCATGACGCCGATGTGATAAGCGAGCAGTTGCAAGGGGATAACGGAGATAATAGGTGCAACGAGTTCATCTGCTGAAGGTACAAAAATAACGTCATCTGCCATGGGTGGAATGGTTTGGTCTCCTTCCGTCACAACCGCTATCACTTTACCTTTACGGGCTTTAATCTCTTGTATGTTGGACACTACTTTTTCGTAGTAGCTGTCTTTTGTGGCCACGATCACTACGGGCAGGTTTTCGTCTACCAGTGCAATGGGACCGTGTTTCATTTCCGCTGCGGGATATCCTTCCGCGTGGATGTAGGAAATTTCCTTGAGTTTGAGGGCTCCCTCCAGTGCCACCGGGAAGTTGTAACCACGGCCCAGGTAGAGGAAGTCGCGTGCGTCTTTGTATTTGGCGGCGACCTTTTGTACCTGGTCGTCCAGCTTCAGGGCTGTGGCCACTTTTTCAGGGACCTGGTCGAGTTCATCGAGCAGGTGCTGGAAGCGCTGGGTGGTGATGGAACCTTTCTCTGCGGCTATTTTCAGGCCTACGAGGCACAGCACGGCCAGCTGCGCGGTGAAAGCTTTGGTGCTGGCTACGCCGATTTCGGGGCCTGCGTGCGTATAGGCGCCGGCGTGAGACAGTCGTGCGATGGAAGAACCTACCACGTTACATACGCCGAGGATGATAGCGCCTTTTTCTTTGGCGGCTTCGATAGCAACGAGCGTATCGGCCGTTTCACCTGACTGGGAGATGGCGATGATCACATCACCGGGACCTACAACCGGGTTGCGGTAACGGAACTCGGAAGCATATTCCACTTCCACAGGGATGCGGCATAGTTCCTCGATCATATATTCCGCTACGAGGCCGGCATGCCAGGAGGTACCGCAGGCAACGATGATGATACGCTTGGCATTGCTGAGCGTTTCAGCGTATTCGCGGATGCCACCCATGGTGAGGGTGCCTTTTTTAGCATCGAGACGGCCGCGCAGACTGTCAAAGATCGTTTGCGGCTGCTCAAAAATTTCTTTCAGCATGAAGTGGGCATAGCCGCCTTTTTCGATGGCCGCCAGCTCGATGTCCAGCTTCTGTATATATGGTGTCTGTCTTTCGTTGGAGATATTTTTCAGGATCAGTTCATCCGCTTTGATAATGGCAATTTCGTAATCGTTGACATAAACTACCTCCTTGGTATATTCTACGATGGGGGAGGCGTCGGAAGCGAGGAAGTGTTCTCCTTTACCTACGCCGATCACGAGGGGACTGCCCTTGCGCGCTGCAATCAGCGTGTCAGGATTGTCTTCATCGATCAGCACGATCACGTAAGCGCCCACGACTCTTTTAAGGGCGATACGCAGGGCCTCTTCCAGCGAACACTGATTTTGTTTTTTGATCTCTTCAATAAAGTGCAGCAGCACTTCGGTGTCGGTATCGCTTTGAAAAACATGTCCCTGGTTAACCAGTTCCTGTTTCAGTTGTACGTAGTTTTCGATGATGCCGTTGTGTACCATCGATAGTTTTCCGTCACTGGAAACGTGAGGGTGTGCGTTGCGGTCACAGGGTTCGCCATGCGTCGCCCACCGGGTATGTCCGATGGCGATGGGGCTGCGCATGTCGTAACTGGAGGCGTATTCTTCCAGTGCCGCCACTTTGTCTTTCTTTTTGTAAACCCGTAGTCCGTCATTGATGATGGCTACGCCCGCGCTGTCGTAACCGCGGTATTCCAGTCTTTTTAGGCCTTTCAATACTACCGGGTATGCTTCTCTGTGCCCGATGTAAGCTACAATTCCACACATGTGTTTAAGCGTGTTTTTTGGTGAGGGTGTTCATTGCAATATCGCATTAATTGTTAAAATAACATCACTTGATGTTAATAAAATATAATATAGGATATGGTTCTACGCGTGCGTTTTCACATAACGTGCATTCTTCGCAACATGAAAATTAAAATGAAAAAGGGAATATCGTGCACGATTAACCGAATGTTAATATCCGGATCATCGTTCACTATATTCCCCCTTATCATTGACATCGGATGTCTGTATGATGGACATCCGGTGTGGTTACTTCAATAATGTATTATCGAACAAATGTAAGATTCTTTTGTATTCATCCGTCCAGCTGCTGGGTGTTGTAAACCCGTGGTCTTCCACGGGGTATACCGCCAGTTCCCAGTTATCTTTACCCAGCTCTATCAGTCGTTGCGACAGCCGCACAATATCCTGGAAGTGTACGTTGGTGTCTACCATGCCATGACACATCAGCAGTTTGCCCTTGAGCCCTTCCGCAAAATAAATGGGGGAAGAGCGGCGGTAGGCAATACTGTCAGTAAATGGCTCATTCAGGATATTGCTGGTATATCCGTGATTATAGTGCGCCCAGTCAGTAACGGAGCGTAAAGCGGCACCGGCTGCAAACACGCCTGGTTTGGTAAACATCGCCATCAGCGTCATAAAACCGCCGTAGCTGCCACCGTAAATTCCAATGCGGCCGGCGTCAACCTGCAATTTCTCTGCCAAGTATTTGGCGGCATCCACTTCATCGTCGAGGTCTTTACCGCCCATGTAGCGGTAAATGCCGGTGCGCCAGTTGCGGCCGTAGCCGGCGCTGCCGCGGTAATCCACATCCAGTACAGTGTATCCTTTGTCGGTGAGCAGGTTGTGGAACATGTATTCCCGGAAATAACTGCTCCACCATTTGTGGGCATTCTGCAGATAACCGGCGCCATGTACAAAGATCACGGCAGCGCCGTTCCGCTTCGCCGGGTCCGGCGTGTACAACCGTGCATATACCGGCTGGTTGTCGCGCGCAGTGAAAGTGATCACCTGCGGATCACGCCAGGGGTAGGCTTTGAATTCGGCTGATTGCGCCAGGTGGGTGATCTGTACCGGCTTGCTGCCCGGACTGTTGGGCTGCAGGTAGAGCTCCCAGGGTTTGGTGGAATAGGAATAGCGGTAAGCGATCCATTTTTGGTCCGGCGAAATGCTCACTTCATGTGCTCCTTCCATGGTAGTGATGCGTTCTGCCTTTCCACCGGTAACGGATATACGATAAAATTGCTGTTCGCCGGGATGTACTTCATTGGTAATGATGTAAAAATGTTTTTTATCGTTGGAAAGGGTCGCTTCCTGTATTTCGTAATGGCCTTTGGTTAACTGTTCGGTCTGCCCGGTCAACACCTGGGTGGTGTACAGATGGGAATACCCGGTGGCTTCTGACTGGTACCAGCAGGTGTTTTCATCGATCCATCCCAGGCCTGAACTGATTTGCCATCCGCTGATACCGGGGCCGCCTATCCAGGCTTCGTCACGCTGCCGGTTCAGGGATTTTACCTTGCCGGTACTGAGGTCCAGCAACACGATCCAGCGGTCTTTGTTATCGTCGGAACGGATGTCGGCAACGGCATGGGTGCCCTTTTCAGACCAGATAATGCCGCTGACAGCCACAGGGCGCACTTTGGCACTGTCCCTTCCCGGATAGTCTTTGCTGTAATCGGGGAGGTCTTTAATACCGGGGAGGTCCTTCAGCACTATCGGCAGCACGGTGTCCCGCTCCCGGTCGTAAATGAAAGATTCCTGTATGCCCTGCGGTGCGCCTACTTTCTCACGGGAATGGATATCCGTAGTAAAGCCGGTCGCGGTTACAAATTCAGGCACGATCGTATTTTTACCGTCACCTTCCTTATAAAGCTTATAGGTAATATAACGGCCATCGGGACTGATCTGTACGGCGCTCAGTTTCCTGTCGCCCAGGTACAGCTTACGCAATGGCTTTGCATCGTTTTGTTTGTTAAAGGCGGTGAGGGCATCTCTTTTAGCCTTTTGGTCGCGCACAACGGCCAGTAGTTCGAGCTGCTGCGCCTTCAGGTATTTCTCCTGGTCATTGCCCTTTTGCAGTTCGTCTTTTTCTGCGGCGGGCTTGTTGCCGGGCGTGAAGCTGGTGAGCTGCGTGGTAACGCCGGTGGCCCTGTCCCAGGCAAAAAGGTCACGGTTTTGTGCGTATACGATCTGCCGGCCGCTGAAGCTGAACTCCGGGTTGACTTCCGCGGCAGCGGTCTGCGTAACACGGATGGTCTTACCGGATTTTATCTCCATCAGGTATACATCGCCCCCGTAGCTGTAGGTGAGCAGTGTCCTGTCGGTATTGTACCAGCCACGGGACCTGGCTGTGATCAGGCCGCGGTCGGCGGCGTTGGTCTTTACCGGCGTATGATTTTTGATGCCGGCGGCATAGAGAGAGTCGGCCATTTGCTGGTCAGGGTTCCAGCTGAAATAGACGGTCTGGTTGTCGGTCCCCCAGAAAAGATTATCGGGGGAAGTGCCTATCCACTTAGGATCGCGCATGATTTTTTCTACCGTAAGCGGCCCTGGTTGCTGGGCATAGAGACTGTTGGCTGATAAAAAAATAATGGCGGGCAATACCCATTTTGTCATAGCGGTTCAGTATTTTGTTGGGTGATAAATGTAACGGTTTAATCATAAATTGCTACAAATTTTGGATGGACGCCGGTTGGCTGTCTTTTACCATGCAGCTTATGCGTTTACTCCCAGTCATATTCAGCCTCCTCCTCCTGGCTGCCTGCAAACCCAAGGCGCCTGTACGACAACCGGTGCCGGTATCGGAAGACACTACTTTTCTTACGGGCACGTTTTACTTTGTCCGGCATGCGGAGCGTTATCCCGGTGGCGCTGATACGACGCTTGCCCCGGAAGGCTTCCAACGCGCCGGCCTTTTGTATGAACGGCTGAAAAACGCCCATCTCGACAAGATTTACCTGACGCCTTATCTCCGTTGTATCCAGACGGCCGATAGCCTCCGGATCAAACAAAAACTGGACACCTGCTTCTATAAGGCAGATACCACCGGGGAATCGTTGATTTACGAGATCACGCGGCATGGCGACTGGGGGAAACGGATACTGGTAATTGGCCACAGCAACACGCTGGTGCCTGCGATGCGTGGCCTGCGGGCCAAACCGCATATGAACATGCTGGGAGAAGACGAGTACAACTGGCTGTTCATTGTTCATAAAACGTCCGCCGGAACAAGCCTTACAGAGGATTGCTACTAGCTCACGCGGAGTTCTCGCAAAGCACGCAAAGCAGCAAAGAGCGCAAAGATTTTTTTTAAGTTTAAATAAGAAAGCAAAGGAGCGGAGATCAAATTTGATCTCCGCTCCTTTGCTTTCTCTGCTCGCTTATTTTGTTCTTTGCGCTCTTTGCTGCTTTGCGTGCTTTGCGAGAACTCCGCGAGAACTCCTCCGCGGGATTTATAACAAAATACCTCTCATAAACGTATACGCCACGGAGAAGTAAATCAGCAGTCCGGTCACATCCACCAGCGTAGCCACAAAAGGAGCGGAGGAGGTGGCGGGGTCGGCGCCGGCTTTTTTCAGGATAATAGGCAGCATGGAGCCGGAGAGCGTGCCCCATAACACCACGCCTACGAGGGAGATGCCCACGGTCATGCCGATCAGCACTGTATGTTCGCCATAGGTATGGAAAAGGCTGTTCCACAGCAGGATGCGGATGAAACCGATGCATCCCAGCACGCTGCCCAGCAGCAGGCCGGAAACGATCTCGCGCCGCATCACGCGCCACCAGTCGTTGATACTGATTTCGCCCAGTGCCATGGCCTGTATGATAAGGGTAGAGGCCTGTGAGCCGCTGTTGCCGCCGCTGGAGATGATCAGCGGTACAAACAGCGCTAGCACCACGGCTTTGGCTATTTCGTCTTCAAAGAACCCCATGGCGGTGGCGGTAAGCATTTCCCCGATGAACAGTACCACGAGCCAGCCTACACGTTTTTTTACCAGTTTCAACAGGGGCATATCGAGGTAGGGTTCGTCCAGGGCCTCGGTACCACCGATTTTCTGGATGTTTTCGGTGTGTTCTTCGTTGGCGATCCACAGGATATCGTCGATGGTCACAATGCCCAGCAGTATGCCGTTGTCGTCCACGACAGGCAGCGCCACGCGGTTTTCCATCCGGAACACCTGTACGGCTTCTTCCTGGTCATCGTTGGCCTGAAGGGATACGAAGCGGTCGTCCATCAGGGTATGTACCACGGTATCGGGGGCTACCAGGAGGAACTCGCGTATACGGAAGTCGTCGAGCAGGTGGCCCCGCTCATCGATCACATAGATAACGTCAATGGTCTCACTGTCTTTGCCATGCTCGCGGATATAGTCCAGCACCTGTTTGACGGTCCATTCTTCCCGTACGGCGATGTAATCGGGCGTCATGATACGCCCTACGCTGTTTTCCGGGTAGCCCAGCAGGGAGAGGGTGATGCGTCGTTCTTCGGGGTCCAGTAATTTGATCAGTTCTTTTACTGCTTCACTGGGCAGTTCTTCCAGGAAAGCGGTACGGTCATCGGCCGGCAGTTCGTTCATCAGCTCGGCAATCTTGGCGGGGGGTAATGCCCGGATCACATCTTCCTGCAAGGGGAAGTCCAGGATACGGAAAGCCGCTGCCGCCCGGGTGATCGACAGTTGATGGATGATGATGCCCGCGTCTTCGGGATTATCATGGATCAGGTCCGCTATATCCGTAATTAACTGGTCATCCAGGTACACCGAGAGCTCGCGATAGTTTTTTTCTTTCTTCAGTGTGCTGAATTTCTCCAGTAATGCTTCATTTTCCATGTACTAATTTGACTCTATCCGCGAAAATAAGTTAAAATAAAACGCCTCCGGGGTTAACGCTATAATAATTCTCCGACGTGCTTGCGGATATTATTGGAAATAGTGTCGGTAGGCAGGTCGTTGGCATCAAAGCCAAACGGGTCCTCGATTTCTTCCGCGATCAGCTCAAGGCTGGCCAGTACAAAAAAGATGAATACGACCATGGGGATAATGAGGTATCCCAGGCTGAATACATACCCGAAAGGCATGGTCATGATATAGAAGAAGATGAATTTTTTGATGAATACACTGTAACTGAAGGGGATAGGGGTGCTCTGGATACGCTCACAGGCGCCGCATACCTCGGTGAAGGACTGCAGCTCGTTGTTGAGCACAATCAGCTGGTCGCCGGTCAGTTGCCCTTCACGCTGCAGGTCTGCTATTTTCTGCAGGATACGGGTGGCCAGCTGGTTGGGCACGTGCTTCGAGAGGTCCAGCGGGGGCTGGCCTTCGGGCAACGCCTCCATCTCTTCCGCCTTGTAGAGCTTCCGCAGATGGTTCTTCAGGCCAAAGGCATAGTTGGGGATCATGACCCGGAAGAACGCCCGGGCTTCGGTGTTGCCGGCCGGCAGCATGGCCTGCAGCTTGATGGCCAGGTTGCGGCAGCTGTTCACCAGCGTGCCCCACTGACGACGGCCTTCCCACCAGCGGTCATAGGCGGTGTTGGTGCGGAATACGAGCAACAGGGAAATCACAAACCCCAGCAGCCCGTGCATCAGGGATATGTTCTTGACCTCACTGTTGGCCGACAGCTTCCAGAACGACAGCTCCAGCCATGCTACGATAGCGGAATAAATAGACAGCGCGATAAACATAGGAAACAGCTTCCGCACGGTGTCCGCCTTGTGAATACGGAAAATGAAGGTAAACCAGTCCTTTGGGTTGTAATTGATCATAAGCTTACTGTTAGCATCCGGGTAAAAGTAACTACCGGTACCGTAAAAGAAAATTAATTCGGGCCGCAAACCTAAAATTTTTCAACATGATTTTGATAACTTCTTCCTTTAACTTTACTTTACGCCTTCTTTTATTCGATAAGTGCTATGATTAAGCCATACTTGTACATTGATAAGTCTAAGGGAAGAGGCCGCGGCGTATATACCAAAGAAAGGATACCCGCCGGTACCCGGATCGAAACGTCGCCCGTGCTGGTCCTCTCTTACGACGATACGGAGATTGTCGACAAAACAAAGCTCCATAACTACATTTTCCTCTGGGGCGTCCGCGAAACCCGCTCCTGCATTGCCCTGGGATTCTGTTCCATCTACAACCACGACTATAACCCCAATTGCGTATACGAAATGGATTTTGAGGCTGAAACCATGAGCATCATTACCCGCCGCGATATCAGAAAGGGAGAAGAGTTGTTTATTAACTATAACGGCGATGTGGAAGATGATTCCCCCGTTTGGTTCGATATGAAACGCAACAAGGAAAACCAGGCCAAGGCCAAATAAAGGATGGACGGTGGCTTTACGGCTTTCCGCCCTGATAATTTTCCTGCCATCAGCCCCGGCACTGGTACATTACCGGGCCCGTGGCTGATAGCAGGAAAAAAATCCTGACCTCCCTTGGCGCTTGGTTATTTTTTCTTAATATTGTATAAGTGCTTATATAATTTGTGCTGGGCGGTGTGATTTTCTGGTGAGACAGGCGAATAATAGAATGGCGAATATGGTTGAAAATACCTCCGAAAGCGGCCCTGAAAGGGGAGAGCCTGGTTATAGCGGATATATCTTTGAGCATGGGATAATGGTAGCTTGTACCTACCGGGAAATGTTCTCTTACAGTGGTAATAAGGCTTTAGGAAGATGTTTACCTGTAGCTTACCGGGAAATGTTCTCCTACAGTGGTAATAAGGCTTTGGGAAGATGTTTACCTGTAGCTTACCGGGAAATGTTCTCTTATAGTGGTAATAAGGCTTTAGGAAGATGTTTGCCTGTAGCTTACCGGAAAATGTTCTCTTATAGTGGTAATAAGGCTTTAGGAAGATGCTTACCTGTAGCTTACCGGGAAATGTTCTCTTATAGTGGTAATAAAGTTTTAGGAAGACATACCAGCGCTTACGTCTGTTTATCGTCTTCTTTTAAGATAAATGTATAAGCGCTTATATAATTTAATGACCGGGATACCACGGGTCCCGGGTCAAAAAAGCAATCAAAAAAACGTAAAACCGTAATGAGTTTTTATCCTTCACTAGGGTACCTTGTCTTCGGCAGCCGCCTGCGGCGGCTCAGTGAATACTTCCTCGCGGAAGTCAACAAGGTATATGAACAGGCAGGCATCCCCTTCGACGCCAGCTGGTTTCCCGTATTCTACCTGCTGTCCGGCCAGCAGCCAATGCCCATCATCGACATCGCGGAACAGCTGGAAATATCCCACTCGGCCGTGAGCCAGATGGTGACCAACCTGCGCAAAAAAGGGTTGCTCAAAACCACGCCCTGTAAAGAAGACGGCCGCCGGCAACTGGTAGCTTTCACCAAAAAAGGGACAGACATGCTGCAACAGATACAGCCTGTCTGGAAGGCGATTTCCACGGCCATGGAAGAACTGGTCACGGAAAACAAACAAAGCCAGCAACTGCTCGCCGCCATCGCTCAGGTGGAACAGGCTGTGCAACAGCAGCCGCTTTCCGCAAGAGTGATCAAATCCATTCAACAAAACGACTAATCATACACCAGACAATCTTTTGTCCATAAACCAACAACCATGAGTGTTATTTTCAAATACGGTATCGACCAGCTGACGGTAGGCGTGGTGCTCGACATTGCCGCTGGCAAAACGAAAGGCGTCCTCACCCCGGAGGTGATCACCAAAGTCAATACCAGCAACGGGTACGTACAAACGATCGTGTCGCAGCATACCACGGTATATGGTATCAATACCGGCTTCGGCCCCCTCTGCGATACCAAAATCTCTGAAGAGGATACCCGCGCCCTGCAATATAATATCCTGCAAAGCCACAGCGTAGGCGTAGGCAACCCTATCCCCGAAGAGATTGCACGGATCATGCTTATCACCAAAGTGCATGCACTGGCACAGGGCTACTCCGGCGCCGCCCTCTCCACGCTGGAGCGTATCATCTGGCATATCGAAAACCATGTCACCCCGCTGGTGCCTGAAAAAGGCTCCGTGGGCGCCTCCGGCGACCTGGCTCCGCTGTCACACCTCTTCCTGCCCCTGATAGGCCTCGGAAAAGTATGGTACAAAGGACAGACCACCTCCATGGAAGCCGTGCTGCAACGGGAAGGCATACAACCCGTAGTACTCGGTCCTAAAGAAGGCCTGGCGCTGATCAACGGTACCCAGTTTATCCTCTCTTTCGCCGTGAAAGCAGTGCAACGCCTGTACAACGCGCTGGAAGCGGCAGACATCATCGGCGCCCTTTCCCTCGAAGGACTCATGGGCACCCATAAACCTTTTGACCCGCGCCTGCATGCTATCCGCCCGTTCCCCGGCAACCAGCTGGTGGCCCACCGCCTCAAAACCATGCTGGACAACTCCGAAATCATGGCTTCGCATGTGGACTGCGGCCGCGTACAGGACCCCTATTCCCTCCGCTGTATGCCACAGGTCCACGGCGCCTCCCGCACCGCATGGCTGCACCTGCTGGAACTGACCACCATTGAGCTCAACGCGGTGACAGACAACCCGATCATCTTCAGCGATACAGACACCATCAGTGGCGGCAACTTCCACGGCCAGCCAATGGCATTGCCCCTGGACTACGCCACCGTAGCGGCCGCTGAACTGGGCAATATCTCCGACAGACGCAGTTACATGATGATCGAAGGAAGATATGGCCTGCCCAAACTCCTCATCGAAGACGCCGGCCTCAACTCCGGATTCATGATACCACAATACACCACCGCCGCACTGGTGACGGAAAACAAAACCCTCTGTTTCCCCGCCAGCGCCGACAGCGTGCCCACTTCCCTCGGACAGGAAGACCACGTGTCCATGGGCTCCATCAGCGGCCGCAAACTCAACCAGGTGATCGGTAACCTGGAATACATCCTCGCCATCGAACTGCTCTACGCCGCCCAGGCAGTGGATTTCCGCCGGCCGCTCAAATCCGGCCCCATCCTGGAAGCCGTACACCGCTATACCCGCGAAAAAGTGTCTTTCGCTAACAAAGACCGCATCTTCGCTTACGATATCGAAGCTTTACACCAAATCATCACGGACCACTCTCTTGTGCGCGTAGCCAATGAAGCCGCCGCACAACATCAATTACCTTTAAACGGCATCTACCATGACCAGTTTGGACTTTATTAAACAATACGCGGCCCATCCGCACTACAAAGCGCCCCGCGGCGCACAGCTGCATGCTAAATCCTGGCAGACGGAAGCCCCGCTGCGCATGCTGCTCAATAACCTCGACGCTGAAGTAGCCGAAAACCCCGATGAACTGGTGGTTTACGGCGGTATTGGCCAGGCTGCCCGCAACCGCGAAGCCCTGGAGAAAATCATTAAAACCTTACTGGAACTGGATGAAGACCACTCACTGCTGGTGCAGTCCGGCAAACCCGTAGGCATCGTGCGTACCCACCCGCAGGCCCCCCGTGTGATGCTGGCCAACAGCAACCTCGTGCCTAAATGGGCCACCTGGGACCATTTCAACGAACTGCGCGCCAAAGGCCTCATGATGTACGGCCAGATGACCGCAGGCAGCTGGATATACATCGGCACACAAGGTATCCTGCAAGGCACCTACGAAACCTTTATGGAATGCGGCCGCCAGCACTTCAACGGCGACCTGTCCGGTAAACTGATCGTCACCGCCGGCATCGGCGGTATGGGCGGCGCCCAGCCACTGGCCGCCACAATGGCCGGCGGCGTTATGCTCGCTGCGGACATCGACCCTACCCGCATCCAAAAACGTATCGATACCCGCTACATCGACCGCATGACCCACTCCTACGATGAAGCCGTAGCCTGGGCCAAAGAAGCCATGGCGAAAGGACAACCACTGTCCATCGGCCTGGTCAGCGACGCCGGCGATATGCTGGAACGCCTCCTCAAAGACAATATCATCCCCGATATGCTGACAGACCAGACGTCTGCGCATGACCCGATCAACGGCTACGTTCCCAATGGTATGACGCTGGAAGCCGCACTGGAACTGCGTAAAAAAGACCCTGCCCGCTACCGCGAACTGTCGCTCAAAAGCATGGCCCGCCACGTAGGCTTCATGCTGGAAATGCAACAGAAAGGCGCCGTCACCTTTGACTACGGCAACAATCTCCGCGAATTCGCCAGAGAAGGCGGAGAGCCCAATGCCTTTAACTTCCCCGGCTTCACACCAGCCTATATCCGCCCGCTTTTCTGCGAAGGTAAAGGCCCCTTCCGCTGGGTAGCCCTCTCCGGCGACCCGGAAGATATCTATACCACCGACCGCGCACTGATGGAAGCCTTCCCGGAAAACACCCACCTGATCAACTGGCTCAAACAGGCGCAGGAAAAAGTGGCCTTCCAGGGACTGCCCGCCCGTATCTGCTGGCTAGGCCTCGGCGAAAGAGAAAAAGCCGGCCTTATCTTCAATGAACTGGTGCGCACCGGCAAAGTGAAAGCGCCTATCGTGATCGGCCGTGATCACCTCGACTGTGGCTCCGTTGCCTCCCCCAACCGCGAAACAGAAGCCATGAAAGACGGCTCAGACGCTGTCAGCGACTGGACGCTGCTCAACCTCATGTCCAACACCGGCGGTGGCGCTACCTGGGTATCCTTCCACCACGGCGGCGGCGTAGGCATGGGCTACTCCCAACACGCAGGCATGGTCGTACTGGCCGACGGCACAGACCGCGCAGCTGCCTGCCTGAGCCGCGTGCTGTTCAACGACCCGGCCATGGGCATCTTCCGCCACGCAGACGCCGGCTACGAAAAAGCACAACAGTGGGCCGATAAATTCGGCATAAACATATAGCATTCAGGGATTTTTTTGATTTAGGGATTTTTTGATTTAGGGATTTTTTGATTTTGAGGATCTTTGAGCAATAACCTCCCAACGCCGAAATCGTACATCAAAAAATCCCCAAATTTCATAATTAATAAAAGCACCATGAAAATATTACTGGGGCCTTTCTCGCAAATTCTTCCCCTCGGCGGCCTGCCGCTGAAAGGTACTTTGCAGGACGAACAGCTGACCGTTATCGAAAAAGGCGGTGTGGTGGTCGGCGCGGGAAAGATCGTGGCCGTAGGGCCTTATAAGACGCTGTTAAAGGAACATCCTGACTGTGAAGTGGCCTTCATCGATAAACCCATGGTACTGCTACCCGGCTTTATCGACTGCCACACCCATATCTGCTACGACGGCACCCGCAGCCGCGACTACGCCATGCGTATCGCCGGAAAAAGTTACCTCGAGATAGCCCGTGCCGGCGGCGGTATCTGGGATTCGGTGACCAAAACCCGTACAGCCGATCTCGTTACCCTGGTAGAAAATACGGTGGCACGGGCTAACCGCCACCTGCAGGAAGGCGTTACGACCATAGAGGTGAAAAGCGGCTACGGGCTTAACTTTGAAAGCGAAGTGAAAATGCTGCGCGCCATTCAGCAAGCATCGCTGCACACAGGCGCCACACTGGTGCCTACCTGCCTGGCGGCACATATGAAACCGCGCGATTTCTCCGGCACGGAAGACGAATACCTGCAATGGGCGCTGGAGGAACTATTGCCCGTACTGAAAGCGGAATCGCTGACAGACAGGGTGGATATCTTCATCGAAGAAACAGCCTTCTCCGCGAAAGCTGCACTCACTTACCTGCAAAAAGCCCGTGAACTGGGCTTTGCGGCCACCGTGCATGCAGACCAGTTCAGCGCGGGCGGCGCAGCCGTTGCCGTGGCAGCCGGCGCACTGTCGGCCGATCACCTGGAAGCCAGCAGCGATCATGAGGTGGACCTGCTGGCCAAATCTGACACCGTGGCGGTAGTACTGCCAGGCGCCTCCCTCGGATTGGGCATGCATTACGCCCCGGCACGCAGATTGCTGAATGCCGGTGCATCGGTGGCCATTGCGAGCGACTGGAACCCAGGATCAGCCCCCATGGGAGATCTGCTGGTACAGGCGGCCGTGATGAGCGCTGCGGAAAAACTGTCAACCGCTGAAGTATTGGCAGCCCTGACCTTCAGGGCCGCACCGGCACTACAGCTGAAAGAAACTGGTCAGTTGCTGGCAGGCTTCACCGCTGACATGCAGGCTTACCCCACCGCCGACTTCAGGGACATCCTGTACTACCAGGGTAAAATGAAGCCGGCGATGGTGTGGAAAAAAGGAGATTTAGTTCAATAGACTTATGATAACAAAGGATAGCTACCGGCCAACGGCCCCCGACGTGTGGACCGGCCGTACCGATGGTACAGAAACAGACCTGTTGCGCTGGCATCAGGTGGTCCGCACGGTGGACCTGTTGCAACAGCCGCTTCCACCCCTTGAAAAAGGCCGGAAAGGCGTGGCATTCCTCGGGTTCGCCTGCGATGAAGGCGTACGCAGGAACAAAGGCCGTACCGGCGCTGCAGAAGGCCCGGGTGCCATGAGGAAGGCGGTCGCTAACTTCCCCGCCCATTTCGTGGACAATACAGTGCTGCTGGATGCCGGCGATATCGTCTGCAACGGCGCCGCACTGGAAGAAGCGCAGCTGGTGCTCAGCCAGGCAGTACAAGCGCTGCTGGCCGCCGGTTACCTGCCGGTATTGCTGGGTGGCGGCCATGAAATTACGTATGGCCATGCCAGTGGTATCCGCAAGTACACGCAAAAAAAAGGCATCCTCGGGCTGATCAACTTCGACGCACACTTCGATATCCGTATCCCCGGTGCGGAAGGCCCCGGCTCAGGGACCGGCTTCTGGCAACTGGCGCAGGACTGTAAACAAAACGGAGAAGAATTTAACTACCTCGCCCTCGGTATCCAGAAAAACGGGAACACCCGCCAGCTGTTTAACATCGCCGGAGAAGAAGGCGTTACCCACGTCGGCGCCGACGCTTTTCACCTGAACGATAAAGATACCCTGCTGGCTGCCATACAACATTTCCTCAGCCAGGTGGACCATGTATACCTGACCACCTGCCTCGATGTGTTTGCCGCAGCTTTTGCACCAGGCGTGAGCGCTACCGCGTACAACGGCATTCTGCCGGGAGGCCTGTTCCTGCAGTGTTACAGAGCGATTATGCACAGCGGAAAAGTGCGGGGAGTGGACATCGCCGAACTGAACCCTTCCCTCGATCAGGACAATCGTACCGCCAAATTGGGCGCTGCCATTGTGTTTGAAACACTCATGGCGTATTGCGGGGAAGAATGACCGGATAACATACATCGGGTACAGGCATCATTCGTGTAGTCTCCTTCAATATCTTAGCCCCGGGCATTGGTCCCCGGGGTTTCTTTCTTTTAGAAAATCCCTAAATCTTTCAGGTGTTTGGCACTGTCTGCCAGTTTTTCTTTGGTTTCCCTTTGCAACAACAATATCAGTTGTGTTGTTGCTGCCGGCAGCCTTATTTTTTCCTTTCTGACCTGTGCAGCCGTCGTTTTTACAAACAATAACAATTCACTGGCATCATGCCATTGTCCCAGCAGCTGGCCGGCCTTTTTCGTATGCCGTAGTTGTTCCCGGTGACGGTGGGTATGGTGGGGAAGTTGTGTGATAATGCCCAGTTGATAATAGAGCTGTTTCATACGTTTCCGGAGATCGTGCCAGGCTGCTGCCGGAGCTTTGCTTTCCGGCAGGATGGTATTGTTGTAGGTGGAGGCTACATGGCTGACGATGGCGTCTGTGGCAGCGGTTTCATCAATGCCGGCTATTGCGGCTTTAAAAGCGTCCGGCAGCCGGGAGAGTTTTTTGATGGATAGTCGCGCTACTATAGCTTCCAGCGCATTGTCAGCGGTGGAAAGCCGTGTTTTCAGTAACAGGTGGGCTACAGAGAAACGCCAGCCAATGGTCTTTTCACAGCGGGTCAGGGCCTGTTCCTGTAACCGGGTGTCGCGGGAAGTGCCGCCAAGGTCTTGCAGCAATTTAAGCGTGGTGAGGTAACGTCCCGTTTTCAGGTGATAGTCGGGTAGCTCTCCGGCTACAGCCAGCAGGGCACGGACTTTTTTACTGCCCACCCGCAGCTGATGGATCGCCTGTTGCCGCCGGGAGGGATGCGGAAGTTGCTGAAACGCCGTCACAATAGTGGCGCAGCTAGTCTCCAGGTACTCGTGCAGAATGGTTTTCAGCATTATCTTAAAGTTAACGAAAAAGGGGAAGCCCGGGAAAAAATAGGTAGAAATACGCACCGTTATGCCTTTCTCTTTTCATAGTTTTGCCCAAAATCCACACGATTATGCAAATCATCCCCAAAATGGCGGCAGTAGTGTTGCTGGCTGCGATCGGGCTTCCCGCCATGGCCCAGAAAATCAAGCTGGTCGATGGCGATCTGGCTGCCCTGAAAAGTGAAAAACAACTGAATGTTGAATTCACCTATGATCAGCTGAAAGTAGGTAAGTTTGACAATGAGGCAGACTACATTCAGAAAAAAACAGCTGAATACAATCAGAAAGAAGCCGGTAAAGGCGATAACTGGGCCAAAGCCTGGAAAAACGACCGTAAAGACCGCTTCGAACCCAGCTTCGAATCTCTTTTCAATGAAAACAGCGATACCAAAGTGGGCGACTACGCCGGCGCCAAATACACCCTGATCTTCCATACCACCTTTGTGGAGCCGGGTTTCAACGTAGGTGTGATGCGTAAAAATGCTTACATCGACGCGGAAGTACTCATCGTGGAAACGGCCAATAAAAGTAAAACGGTGGCTAAAATCTCTGTAGATAATGCCCCTGGCCGTATGTTCGGTGGCTTTGACTTCGATACCGGTGAACGTATTAAAGAAGCTTATGCCGTTTCCGGAAAGAAACTGGCGAGGTTTATCAACAAATAATGATCTGACGTCTGACATAAAAAGATCATACGCACAAAAAATCCCTGCATCGGGCAGGGATTTTTTTATATCCTGTCCCTGGATAGGGGTATGTTAGAATATAATTGTCTTATTACCATGCACAATTACCCTGTTTTCGATATGGGCTTTGACAGCGCGGGTGAGTACCTGCCGCTCTATGTCGCGGCCCAGCATTACGAGATCGTCTACGGAGTGTTTGTGGCTTACACGGGCAACGTCCTGCTCAATGATCGGACCTTCGTCCAGTTCATTGGTAACGTAGTGGGCGGTGGCCCCAATCAGTTTCACCCCGCGCGTGTAGGCGTTGAGGTAAGGACGGGCGCCGGCGAAGGCGGGCAGAAAGGAGTGATGGATGTTAATGATCCGCTGCGGATATAGCTCCACGAAGCGGGGCGAAAGAATCTGCATGTAACGGGCCAGCACCGTGAAATCGACCTGGTGCTGTTCCAGCAGGCTGATAGCGGCCTGCTCCTGTTCGGCCTTGTTGCCGGCATCGACCGGCAGGTAGTGGAACGGGATGTCCAGGAGGGTACATTCTTTTTCCAGTTTGGTATGATTGGAGATGACCACCGGAATGTCTGCTTCCAGTTCGCCGTTGCGCCAGCGCCACAGCAGCTCCATCAGGCAGTGGTCGTAAGATGAAACCATAATGGCCATTTTCTTGCGCTGGTCGCTGTAGTGTAGCTGCCATTCCATGGCCAGCGGCGTAGCTACTTTTTCCTGGAAAGACTGTTCCAGCCCGGCCCTGTCAGCGATGTCCAGCTGGATCTCCATACGCATGAAAAACAATCCTTCCCGCGGATCGGTACTGTGTTGACTCGCATCGAGTATATTTGCACCGAGTTGGAAAAAAAACATGGACACACCAGCCACAATGCCGGGCCGGTCGGGACAACATATCAAAAGGCAGGCGATCGTTTGTACAGGGGGCTTTTGCATAGATCTAAAATAAAAAATAATCATATAAAGCTATAAAGTATTTCCGTTGAAAAAAATCGGTTTAATGTCAGATACGCATAGTTATCTGCATCCACAGGTGTTTAAATATTTTGAAGACGTCGATGAAGTATGGCATGCAGGTGATATCGGCAACGTTGAACTGGCAGACCAGCTGGAGGCCTTTAAACCTTTCAGGGCTGTTTACGGCAATATCGACGGAGCGGATATCCGTATCCGTTATCCGGAAACGCTGCGCTTCACTGTGGAAGGGGTAGAGGTGTTAATGACCCATATTGGCGGCTATCCGGGGAAATATGCCCCCGGTGTCCGCGACATACTGAAAAAGAATCCTCCCAAACTCTTTATTTGCGGGCACTCCCATATTTTAAAAGTAATGCCGGACCCGGCATTGCAATTGTTACATATGAACCCGGGCGCCTGTGGCCAGCAAGGATGGCATAAAGTAAAGACCCTCCTCCGGTTCCGGCTCGATCAGGGCCGTATTGAGCAACTGGAAGTGATTGAATTGCCCGGTTAACCCCCTGTATGGACCTGTAACTGTAAAAAATGACTATGATCAAACACACTTTAGTAACATTGGCAATACTATGTGTATGCACGGTGACAGCCGCCGCCCAGGGGAGATTCTTCAAGTGGCTGCAGACCGATAACGACACCGCCTACATTGAAGACCATACGGAAGATATCACCTTCCGGCTCTATGGCTCGCGTAAATACACGAAATACGATATCATCGACAGAAAACAAAAGAAAGATATACTCTATCGCCCCAATACACCCTTCAACATCGGAGTGGGCGCCAATTACCGCTTTATTGGCATTAACCTGGGGTTTAACTTCCCTTTTATCAACAGGCAGAACGATAAATACGGCAGCACCCGGTATATCGATCTGCAATCCCACATCTACCTGCGTAAGCTGGTGGTGGATTTCTACGGACAGTCCTACAGGGGATATTATATCGCCAACCCGGAGAAGGTTTTCGGTAAAGAGTACGCGAAACAAAACCCGTATCCGCAACGCCCCGATATCCGCAACAGGGCGCTGGGTATGAACGTACAGTATATTTTTAACGACAAACGGTTCTCCTATCGCGCACCTAACCTGCAAAATGAATATCAGAAAAAAAGCGCCGGGTCCTTTATCCTTGGCGGAGAGTTTTTCCTGGCAAATATAAAGGGCGATTCCTCCCTCGTGCCCTCCAATATTGAGGATACCACTTTCCTGCGGGAGCAGCACTACTACAAAAGCGGTATCGCCAGCCTGGCTGCCAATGTAGGGTATGCACATACGTTTGTGTACCGCAAACATTTTTTTCTTTCCCTGTCGGTAACGACCGGCATCGGAGCGGCTAAAACAGGGTTGCACTACGACAATGGCGACGTAGGCCATAATGTAGGCGTTCAGTTCAGTAACACGGTAAGGGCGTCGTTGGGATACAACTCCAGCCGTTATTTTGCAGGGGTCCATTATGTGGGTATGACTACCCGCAGCAAAATGCCCGTACCAAACACCTATCAGGCTTTCGGTACGGGCAATTTCAGGGTGAGCCTCGTCCGCCGTTTCGAGTTGAAGAAACCGCTGTGGAGGCAAAATGCGCTGAAAGAAAAATTAGGAACGATGAACTAGCTCTGTGCCGGCGTAATCCATTTCGGCTTGTCTACCGGTTGGTATTGCTCCATCTTTATCAGCAGGTCGTCGATCCGGTCGCTGTACAACAGCATGTCACGATTGGCGGCCGACAGGAAACCTTTCTCCGTCATCGTTTGTGACAGCTGATGCAGCGCGTCGTAAAAGCCGTTAACATTAAGCATGCCTATGGGTTTCTGATGCAGCCCCAGTTGCCCCCACGTCAGCATTTCAAATAACTCTTCCATAGTGCCGAAGCCACCCGGCAGCGCAATGACGCCGTCTGCCAGTTCATTCATTTTGGTTTTGCGCTCGTGCATGGTGTCTACCAGTATCAGGTCTGTGAGACCGTTATGCGCCAGCTCCTTCTGTTGCAGGAAATGAGGCAGTACGCCAGTCACTTTGCCGCCTGCCTGCAGGGCACCATCGGCTACCGCGCCCATCAGGCCTACTTTGGCGCCGCCATATACCAGCCCTGTGTTGCGTTGGGCAAGCGCTGCGCCCAGTTGAAAGGCCTGTTCCATATAAACCGGCTCCTGGCCGGCGCTGGAGCCGCAAAAAACGACGATATTTTTCATATGCATTTGTTTCCGTTATAAGTGATCTATTTCTGCTTGTATGTTTTGCCGGGCCTGTGTTTCATACTGTTGTTGAAACGCGGGGGTACGGTAAATGGCAGGCATCTCCATAAAATGCTGCAATACCTTTTTTCTGCCGGGATGATACAGGTTATCGGGGTAGATACTGTATTCCTGGCGGATTTGTTGCGCATAGGCCTGATAGTTGTCCGGCGGGGTCCCCAGTATCTGCAGGTCGAAGTCCAGGAAGTAATCCAGGTCGGAATGCTGCAGGGTGTTGACATGCGTCTGTGTGGCCACGATAAATTCCTCCACCGCATTGATGTCTGCTGTGGGAAAACCGGTTTGCCGCAGGTATTCACCCGCGGCCAGAGCGCTTTGTTGTTCGTTGTCGCGCTGCTGTACATCATAAACGATGTCGTGAAAGAAGATGGCATACAACACGGTGTCCGGCGCTTTCAGCTGGCCGGCATACGTGTGGTGCAGCGTCAGCAGCTGGGTGATGTGCTGCAGGTTATGATAGTGCCTCCCCGGCGCCTGGTAGGCGGTGAGGATGTCCGTGAGGGCTTTTTGAACGAGGGCTGTGTTGGCAGTATATGCGTGGTTCAGCCGGGCCCAGCTTTCGCTGATAACGGGGATGGACATATGGGTATGATTTACCGGGGCAATTTAAAAAGAAAAACGGGCAGAAAGTTCTGCCCGTTTTTCAGTGTATTTTATTCAACCGTAGGTTGAATTATTTTTTGTTTTTGGCTGCTTCTGCACGGATTACGTTCAGGGCGCCGCCGGCTTTGAACCACTCGATCTGTTGTTCGTTGTAAGTGTGGTTTACAGCGAATTCATCGGTGCTGCCGTCTTTGTGGTGGAGCACCACGGAGAGCGGTTTACCCGGAGCGAAGGTGGTCAGGCCTACGATATCGATGCTGTCGTCTTCCTGGATTTTGTCGTAATCTTCTTTGTTAGCGAAGGTCAGACCGAGCATACCTTGTTTTTTCAGGTTGGTTTCGTGGATACGGGCGAAAGATTTCACCAGGATAGCACGAACGCCGAGGTGACGGGGTTCCATGGCAGCGTGTTCGCGGCTGGAGCCTTCACCGTAGTTTTCGTCGCCTACTACTACCGCACCGAGGCCGGCAGCTTTGTAAGCGCGCATGGTAGCCGGAACAGCACCGTATTCACCTGTCAGGGAGTTTTTAACGGTATCTGTTTTATCGTTGAACGCGTTTACCGCGCCGATCAGCATGTTGTTGGAGATGTTGTCCAGGTGACCGCGGTATTTCAGCCATGGGCCGGCCATGGAGATGTGGTCAGTGGTACATTTGCCTTTTGCTTTGATGAGGAGTTTCAGGCCTTTCAGGTCTGTGCCTTCCCATGCAGGGAATGCTTCCAGCAGCTGCAGACGGTCGGACGTAGGGGATACGATCACCTGTACTTTGCTACCGTCTTCGGCAGGAGCCTGGTAACCGGCGTCATCTACTGCGAAACCTTTTACCGGCAGTTCAAAACCGGTAGGTTCGTCCAGCTTCACGTCTTCGCCGTTTTTGTTTTTCAGGGTGTCAGTCAGCGGATTGAAGGTGAGGTCACCTGCAATGGCCAGTGCTGTCACGATTTCAGGAGAAGCTACGAAAGCGTGGGTAGAAGCCAGGCCGTCGTTTCTTTTCGCGAAGTTACGGTTGAAGGAAGTGATGATAGAGTTCTTACGGTTAGGATCGTCGATATGACGGGCCCATTGACCGATGCAGGGACCGCAGGCGTTTGCCAGCACCACACCGCCTACCTGGTCAAAGGTAGAGAGCAGACCGTCTCTTTCGATGGTATAACGCACCAGTTCAGAACCTGGGGTGATGGTAAATTCGGATTTCATGTCCAGCTGCTTGTCGATGGCTTGTTTGGCCAGGGAAGCGGAGCGGGAGATGTCTTCGTAGGAAGAGTTGGTGCAGGAACCGATCAGGGCTACTTCCAGCTTCTCAGGCCAGTTATTTTCTTTGATCGCCTGTGCGAATTTGGAGATAGGCCATGCCAGGTCCGGGGTGAACGGACCGTTTACATGGGGTTCCAGTTCGTCGAGGTTGATTTCGATTACCTGGTCGTAGTATTTCGCAGGTTCTGCGTATACTTCCGCGTCCGGACGCAGGTGTTCTTTCACACCGTCTGCCAGGGCGGCTACTTCAGCTCTGCTGGTTACTTTCAGGTAGTCAGCCATTTTGCTGTCGTAAGCGAACAGGGAGCAGGTAGCGCCGATTTCAGCACCCATGTTACAGATAGTGCCCTTACCGGTAGCGCTCAGGCTGTCAGCACCTTCGCCGAAGTATTCCACGATAGCGCCGGTACCGCCTTTTACGGTCAGGATACCCGCTACTTTCAGGATCACGTCTTTTGCGGAAGTCCAGCCGCTCATTTTACCTGTCAGCTTCACACCGATCAGTTTCGGCATTTTCAGCTCCCAGGGCAGGCCGGCCATTACGTCTACCGCGTCGGCACCGCCAACACCGATAGCCACCATACCCAGACCACCGGCGTTCGGGGTGTGGGAGTCGGTACCGATCATCATACCGCCGGGGAATGCATAGTTTTCCAGTACTACCTGGTGGATGATACCAGCGCCGGGCTTCCAGAAACCGATGCCGTATTTGTCAGAGATGGAAGAAAGGAAATCGTAAACTTCTTTATTAGTGTCAACAGCAGCCGCCAGATCTTGTGTGGCGCCCACTTTGGCTTGTATAAGGTGATCACAGTGTACTGTGGAAGGAACCGCAACTTTATTGCGGCCGGCGGTCATAAACTGGAGCAACGCCATCTGGGCGGTTGCATCCTGCATGGCTACACGGTCCGGCGCAAATTCAACGTAGGATTTGCCTCTTTCAAAAGGCGTGGTAGTTGGTGCATACAGGTGTGCGTATAAAATCTTTTCGGCAAGTGTGAGCGGACGGCCTAACAGCTGACGGGTCGCTTCCACTTTACCCGGTAGTGCCGCATACACTTTTTTAATCATGTCAATATCAAACACCATGGGAAAAAAATAATTTAAGAGCGGTTAAAAATTGCACGCAAAATTAACTAAAAACAACAAGTTTTTAAATTAATTACTGAAGATCCCGCCAGAATTTTACCCGGCCAGCCGCCCAAAAAACAGGCGGGGCAAATTGGTCTCCATCTCTAAAAGAATTGTTAAAAAATATTATATTAAATTTTTACCCCCTTTTTTAAGAAGGCTCCCCGGGTACCGCTCCCGCCGCTCTCCTGTTAAATTACGGCGGTGACGGCCACGCTTGTTTTTCCCGCCGGAATTTGATACATTTGGAACATGAACCGGATAAAAGACTTTTTGGAATGGAAGGCCTTTGGCGTGTGCAATGCCATCGGTGAAAAACTGGGTGTCGCCAGCTCCCGGATCCGCTTCTTTTTTATTTATGCTACCTTCCTCACCATGGGATCGCCCGTGATCGTTTATATGATCCTCGCTTTCTGGATGAATATGAAAAATTATATCCTCAACGCCAGAAGAAATCCCCTGCGCTATCTCTGAGATCGTAAGGCTCCGGCCGCTGCGTGTTTCACCTCCGCCCCTTTATCTTCCGGCAGTTTTTCCCGTTCCGGCCTCTTTTAACTTTAACGGCTATCTTCCCGGCTTTTCAGAGTTCACTATTGGAGTTATTACCCTCATTTTCTCGTTTTTGGGCCTTTTTGCCCCTTTTTTCTGATTTTCCCCGGTTTTTCTATGCACTGGTATCTCATGGTCCCAATGCTGCCCCGGTGCCCTGTACACTTCTGCCTGGTTGTCACCGGTTATATCGTTCCCTGAAACGACAAAGAG
The DNA here is from genome assembly GCF_900167135.1 of Chitinophaga eiseniae. Taxonomy (GTDB): domain Bacteria; phylum Bacteroidota; class Bacteroidia; order Chitinophagales; family Chitinophagaceae; genus Chitinophaga; species Chitinophaga eiseniae. The sequence continues at coordinate 269,295 of NZ_FUWZ01000005.1, forward strand.
GATGTGCCCGGTATTCCGGTCACATCCTCTTTGTCGTATATGCTTCCTCCGGCGTTTATTCCAGGTGGAAATTGGTCATACCGTGATAATGGTTTTGCAGCTCATTCAGCGTAATGGGCGCGTTCAGGTTCCTGGTCTCGTCGCGGTAGTGCAACTGAAGCAGGGGCTGATTGCCCGGCTCGTGCATGCGTACGGAGAATGGTCCCCGGACATACAACCGGCCTTTGCCATTACCGGACTGGTTAGTGTCCAGATGGAACTGCAATCTCAGTAAGGTTGCCTCGTCCAGCGGAATGGAGTACAGGTTGTCGAGATCATACCAAAACTCATTCGTGTCATTATCGGTGGCCACAAGCACTTTTTTGTCCTCATGATCCACCTGCAGAATCTTCCCCGGTTTCTCTACACCTCCGTAACTGGTAATCACCGTATCTCCGGTTTTTAAATGGTGTAAACTGATCATATTGAGCTGTTTTTAGTGTTTTATGAATTTACATAAAACGATCCAAAACAACAAGGGGAAGCCTTTGCAGACCTTATAATTTCACCGCTACTTTCCGCAGTTCCACCAGTTTCTCCAGCAGCTCTTCCAGCAGGTCGAGGCGGAGCATATTGGCGCCGTCGGACTTGGCGCGGGACGGCTCAGGATGGGTTTCGATAAACAGCCCGTCAGCGCCGGTGGCGATGGCCGCTTTGGCGATAGTGCTGATCATCTGCGGGTTGCCGCCGGTAACGCCGCTGGTCTGGTTGGGCTGCTGCAAAGAGTGGGTGCAGTCCATCACTACCGGATGCCCGAAATGTTTCATCACCGGGATGTTACGGTAATCGACCACCAGGTCCTGGTAACCGAAGGTGGTGCCTCTTTCTGTCAGGATAATATTTTCATTGCCGGCCCCTGTCACTTTCTCTACAGCGAATTTCATGGATTCGCCGCTGAGGAACTGGCCTTTCTTTACGTTTACTACTTTGCCTGTTTCTGCGGCGGCCAACAGGATGTCCGTCTGCCGGCAGAGGAAGGCGGGGATTTGTAACACATCCACGTAAGCTGCTGCCATAGCGGCTTCGGCGGCGGAGTGGATATCGGAGGTAACAGGTACGTTGAATGTTTTGCCTACTTTCTGCAGCAGTTCCAGCCCTTCCACATCACCAATGCCGGTGAAAGAATGGGCGCTGGTACGGTTGGCCTTCCGGTAAGATGCTTTGAATACATACGGGATCGCCAGCCTTTTACAGATACCGGAAACTTTCTCCGCTACTGTCATCAGCAATTCTTCTTCTTCTATCACACATGGACCAGCAATCAGGAAAAAATTTTCCGGATTGTATTGTTCTTTGAACAATGATTTTAAATGCTTCATAATTTTATAACTATTGGGTCATTAATCGCCCTGCAAAGATAGTCTTTCCCGGCATTAACAGACCCCTGTATCCGCCGCTTCACCCTATACGAAAAGTTAAAATTGTCATACTTTTGTAATCCGGAATCAGAAAGTTCACCCATTGCAGTTTTTATTGTTATAGCATTGTCATGCGCGTGGACAGGTGGAACGGAAATACCGGCGAACCTGTTAATATTACGCTCTCAAATTATTGCTTACAATTTTCGTTTATATGAAGAAAGATAAGATCCTGGTTATTGGTGCCTGCGGACAAATAGGCGTGGAGTTGACGCTGGCGTTAAGGAAAATGTATGGAGATGCTAACGTGGTGGCGTCGGATCTGCGGGAAGAGCATGAGCTGCTGAAAGGAACAGGCCCTTACGTATCGCTGGATGTGATGAACAAGGAGATGCTGCACGTATTGATCATTCGTCACAACATCACCCAGGTATATCTGCTGGCGGCCATCCTGTCTGCCACCGGTGAAAAAAATCCCCTGCTGGCATGGCATATCAACATGCAAAGCCTGCTCAACGTCCTTGATATCGCGAAGGAAGAAAATATCGATAAAGTATACTGGCCCAGCTCTATCGCGGTATTCGGTCCTAACTCCCCGATGCAGGACACGCCGCAGCATACGATCATTGAACCAACGACTATCTACGGTATCAGCAAATTCGCCGGCGAACGCTGGTGCGAATATTATAATCACCGTTATGGCGTAGACGTAAGAAGCCTCCGTTATCCCGGCCTGATCAGCTATAAATCAGCTCCCGGCGGCGGCACTACCGATTATGCGGTGGAAATCTTCCATGAAGCGAAAGAACACAAACAATACACCTGCTTCCTGTCAGAAAACACCTATCTGCCCATGATGTATATGCCGGACGCTATCCGCGCTACCATTGAACTGATGGAAGCCGATGCCTCCAAAATATCCGTGCGTTCCGCCTATAACCTCTCCTCCATGAGTTTCTCCCCCAAAGAGATTGCGGCGGAGATCAAAAAACATGTTCCTGAATTCACCATCAGCTACGAACCGGACTATCGCCAGCAGATCGCTGACGGCTGGCCCAACAGTATGGACGACAGCCTCGCCCGCGCCGACTGGGGATGGAAACACGAATATGACCTGGCGAAGATGACAGCAGATATGTTTAAGAATATATAGAATAGCATATATTGTTTGATTTGAGTATAATAGTAAGGCCCGGTGATATCTTCACCGGGCCTTCATTTTATATTGCTTTATTTAGTCCTGAATGAGTTTCGCAGGTAGTGCCAATCTCCGTTTTTTCTTCGTGAATCCGCGAAACCGGTAATAATCATGTTATCAAAGTTCCGACAGCTACGGTCGTGTTATTAAATTCATCGATCAGAATAAATGAGCCGTTGGCGGGGTTTTCCGCATAGATGTCCGCAAAGATGGGCTGGGCTGTTTTCAGGGTGATGCTTCCGATATCGTTCAGGCCCATATCATTTTTGCCTTCGATGTGTTGGTTGCTGGTGACATCGATGACGAAGTTGATTTGCTGCACTTTTGCTTTTACGCGGTTTACGCCATGCTGGAGCAGGTAGGTTTTTCCGGCGACCAGTTTCTGCTGGTCCATCCAGCAGACGTTGGCGGTCACTTCTTTGCGTTGTTCGGGCACGCTGCCGGTCTTTACGAGCATGTTACCGCGGCTGCTGTCGATCTCATCTTCGAGGGTGATGACAACGCTTTCGCGGGCATGGGCGGACGGCAGTTGTGTTTCGAACTGCTCGATGGTTTTGATCCTGCTTTTTTGACCGGAAGGCAGGGAGATGATTTCGTCACCTACGTTAAAATGGCCGCTGGCCACTTTTCCCGCGAAGCCGCGGAAGTCGTGGTGTTCGGTGGTACGGGGGCGGATTACGCTTTGTATGGGGAAGCGGGCCGGGTGGCGGCTGTCTTCCTGGTCAAGGTCGATCTGTTCGAGATAATCGAGCAGGGTAGGGCCGTTGTACCAATTGATGGTGCCGTTGCGGGTAGCCACGTTTTCGCCGTACAGGGAAGAGATCGGGATGAATTTCACCTGTTGTGCCTTGAAGGAGGCGCTGGCCAGCAGCTGCTGGAAGTCTTCCACGATCTGGTTAAAACGGGCTTCGCTGTATTCTACCAGGTCCATCTTGTTGACGCATACCACCAGGTGGGGGATGCGCAGCAGGTTGGCGATGAAGAAATGGCGATGTGTCTGTTCCACGATGCCTTTACGGGCGTCGATGAGGATCAGGGATACCTGCGCGTTGGAGGCGCCGGTCACCATGTTGCGTGTATATTCAATATGGCCGGGTGTGTCGGCGATAATGTATTTGCGGGTAGGGGTGGAGAAATAGATATGCGCCACGTCGATGGTGATGCCTTGTTCTCTTTCTGCCACGAGGCCGTCTGTCAGCAGAGACAGGTCGGTGAAATCGAGTCCTTTACGTTTGCTGGCGGCGTGGAGCGCCTCCATTTTATCCTGGGGAATAGAATTGGTGTCGTATAAAAGACGGCCGATCAGGGTGCTTTTCCCATCGTCCACACTACCGGAAGTGGCTATACGTAAAACCTCCATATGCGTTCGCTTTTTTGCTGTAAGAAGTAAATGTTAAAAGTAACCTGCCTGTTTTCTCTTTTCCATGGCCGCTTCGGAGCGTTTATCGTCGATGCGGGCGCCACGTTCGGAAATTTTAGCTTCCATGATTTCTGTGATGATGTCTTCCAGCTTATCGGCTTCGGACAGTACAGCAGCGGTACAGGTCATGTCGCCTACGGTTCGGAAGCGTACTTTCTGGCGGAAAGGCACTTCATCGGCGGTGGTGTTGAGATAGGAGGAGTAGGGCCAGTAGAGGCCGTCGCGCTCTATGATTTCTCTTTCGTGGGCGAAGTAGATGGAAGGTATTTCCAGTTTTTCGCGGCGGATATAGTTCCATACGTCCAGCTCTGTCCAGTTGGAGATAGGGAATACGCGCACGTTTTCACCAATATTGATTTTTCCGTTGAGGATGTCGAACAGTTCAGGGCGTTGCATTTTAGCATTCCACTGGCCGAATTCATCGCGTACGGAGAAGATTCTTTCTTTGGCGCGGGCTTTTTCTTCATCGCGGCGGGCGCCGCCGATGCAGGCGTCAAATTTTCCTTCTTCGATGGCATCGAGGAGGGTAACGGTTTGCAGGGCGTTGCGGCTGGCATATTTGCCGGTTTCTTCCTGTACTTTGCCCTGGTTGATGCTGTCCTGTACATTGCGGACGATCAGGTCGAGACCGAGGTTGTTGACCAGCCAGTCGCGGAACTCGATCGTTTCGGGAAAGTTATGGCCGGTATCCACATGGAGCAGCGGAAACGGTACTTTGCCCGGGTAGAAGGCTTTCTGGGCCAGTCTTACGAGGGTAATGGAATCTTTACCGCCGGAGAAGAGCAGTACCGGCTTCTCAAATTGGGCGGCCGTTTCGCGTAATATGTATATGGCTTCATCTTCCAGCGCCTGTGGAAACTCCCAGTTTATCTGATGTGTCATGGGTGACAATAATTTTATGATTGCAAAGGCTGTTTTCTGTTATCCGTGCAGGCCGCATTCTTTCTGCGACTGTTCCCACCACCACCGGCCGGCGCGCGGGTGTTCTCCCGGCCCGATGGCGCGTGTACAGGGTGCACAACCAATGCTAATATAGCCTTTATCGTGCAGTTTGTTATAAGGAACATTGTTTTGGGAGAGATACGCCAGTACTTCATCATATCCCCAGTGGATCAGGGGATTGTATTTGTAGAGGTGGCGGTGTTCGTCCCATTCCAGCGTCTGCATGTCATGCCGGTTTTCGGACTGTTCGGCGCGAAGGCCGGTGATCCATACTTTTACGCCCTCCAGCGCCCTGTTGAGCGGTACTACTTTGCGGATGCCACAGCATTGCTTGCGGTTTTCCACGGAATCGTAAAAGCTGTTGGGGCCTTTTTCGCTGACCAGTTTCTCTACCGCCGCTGTTTCGGGATAAAACACTTCGATCGGCTGTTTGTAACGGGCAAGGGTAACGTCCATTACGTCATAGGTCTCCTGGAACAGGCGTCCTGTGTCCAGTGTAAATACTCTTACGGGGAGGTGATTGCGCCAGATAATGTCTGCGATTACCTGGTCTTCCTGGCCAAAGGAAGTGGAAAAGGCCACCGCACCCGGATATTGTTCCAGGAGATATTGTATGGCTTCTACCACCGGCTTGTTGGCCAGTGCGTTGGTAATGTCTGTCATGTAATCTTCCTTAAAGATAATTGCCTAGTGCCAGCGCGTACTTTTCAGTGACGCCGTACACAAAAATACATAAATCCTATAAAAAAGATAGACTATTATATCAAAAAATTGTCGTTTGTTGGGAAAGGCGCTGTAGGAGCGGGTTAGGGCGTTTCGTTTCCGGATGCCCGGCGCAGTGGGGTTGGCAGAACGGGGAATATTGGCGGGTTTATGCGTTCGTTTCCGGATGCCGGCGCAGTGGGGTTAGCAGAACGGAGAATATCGGCGGGTTAGGGCGTTTCGTTTCCGGATGCCCGGCGCGATGGGGTTGGCAGAACGGAGAATATTGGCGGCATACTGGTTTTCCCGGGAGATAATCCCGGGGGACAAAACGCACAAAAAAACCGGCCAGGAATCATCCCGGCCGGTCCGATAATTTCACGCTGCGCTGGTTATGCGTTGCGGGTAAGAATATCTTTTAATGTTTTGGTCTCCAGCAGTTTCAGGGTGGCGTCCCTTACTTTGCTCATCACCTCATTCAGACCGCATACGGCTTCGTCGCGGCAGTTCTCACAGCGCTCGTAGTAGTTGAGGCTTACGCAGGGCAACAGGGCGATGGGGCCGTCCAGCAGCCGGATGATCTTAGCCAGGGCAATCTCTTTCGGAGGACGCATCAGATAATATCCGCCGCCTTTCCCTTTCTTACTGCCTAAAATACCGGCATTTTTCAGCTCCAGCAGGATGTTTTCGAGGAACTTGATAGAGATGTTCTTTTCCTGTGCGATCTCGGAGATCAGGATAGGTCCCTTATCAACATTTTCTGCCAGGTGAATGAGTGCGTGAAATGCGTATTGTGTTTTTTTAGATAACATACTGACTTATTTGCATCTCTCGGATGACGCTATCGTGGTGCAATGAACATTTTTGACGCAACAAATATAAGCCCTTCTTTTGAGTTTTATATTTCAGCAGCCGACGCGGAGCGTAACACGAATAAAAAATAGTTGATTTTCAATTCATTACGAAATCTCTAGAGGTTCAGCACATCTCTCATGGTGAATACGCCAGCCTTCCCTTTCAGCCATTCCGCGGCCACTACGGCGCCGGCGGCAAAACCTTCGCGGGAATGGGCGGTATGGGTGATCGTGATATCATCGATCGGGGAGGAGTAATGAATGGTATGCGTGCCCGGAGCGGGATCTATTCTTTTGGAGATGATGGACAGCATGTCAGCTTGCTGTGTTTCATCATTGACCCAGCCTTTTTTGCGGTCCACGGAGGCCAGCAGCTGTTCTGCCAGTGTGATGGCGGTGCCGCTGGGGGCATCTTTTTTCTGGGTATGGTGGATTTCTTCCATCCATACATTGTATTGAGGCTGGGCAGCCATCAGGGCTGCCAGTTTTTTGTTGACTTCAAAAAAGATATTGACGCCGATACTGAAGTTGGTAGCGTGTAAAAAGGCGTGGTGGCCTTTTTCGCACAGGGCGTTCACTTCGGGCAGCTTCTCCAGCCAGCCGGTGGTGCCGCTAACAACGGGTACGTTGGCTTCAAAGCACTTTTGTATGTTATGGTAGGCGGTTTCAGGAGTGGTGAATTCAATGGCCACGTCCGCCTGTCCCAGGTGTTCCTTGTCCAGCAGATGCTGGCTGTCGTGATCTATTCTCAGGATTACCTCATGACCTTTGGCAGTGGCGATGGCATCGATCGCCTTACCCATTTTACCATATCCGATTAGTGCTATTTTCATGACCCTTGCTGCTGTTTTTTTAGATTGATGATGAGTTGGAGTTGGTTACCGTCCAGCCACCCAGGCTGTTTTATGGTGCTTACGGCCGCCGCCGATGTCGAGTTTAACGCTGATGCCTAAACTCCGGTTGTTGATAATGGCCGGGGACACGCGCATGCTCAGATCGTCGGACATGTCCCAGTTGCGCAAATGTGCAAATACGGTAGCATCGGCGATATTAAGCGTATAGGCCAGTACAAAGAAGAGTACGGAGTAATCGACATTTTGCCGGTAGTAGTCACGATACGCTTTCAGGTATTGGGGTGACTGTGCGGCGAGGAACGGGTCCGGCACCTTGGTGTCCGGGTTGCCATCCATCGAGAGCCGGTAGGCATCGCGGTAGGTCCGGTAGTTGTCCATATTCCACACAAAAAAGTAGGTACAGGTGCCAATGGCAGCGTATACCAGCGGCATTTTCCAGTATTCACGGTTGTAAGCCTGGCCAAGCCCCGGCAGTATGGCGGAGTACAGCGCCGCTTTACGCGGACTGTGCGGCGCGCGCGACGGCAGCCTGATGATGGACGCAGTCGTATCCGTTAACACGGCAACGGGTTTGACGGCGGTGTCGGTGACCGGGCGTACTACAGTATCTGTGGCAGCACGGCGGGTGGTGTCCTGCCCTCTCAGTGTGGGCGCCAATACCAGCAATGCCAGGCATACCAGTACATGGCGACGAAATAAACGGAATGCTCTTCCAGCCTTTTTAGCCACCTTATAAATCTATTTTTTCCAGGATGCTATTCAGTTCATCGTCTGAATAGAATTCAATCATAATGCTTCCTTTTCCATTCTTGCCTCTCTCCAGCTTCACTTTGGTGGAGAAGTGGGAGCTGAGGTTGTCCTGTATCTTCTGGAAAGCGGGGGGCAGTTTTACCCTGGCCGCTTTCTGCTGGTTACCTTTGTCTGCCTGGTTGATCTTGCGGGCGAGGTCTTCCGTTTGTCTTACAGACAGGCCGTTTTGCAGGATCTCATTGTAGAGAAACAGTTGGTTCTCCACGTTTTCCACGCCGGTGAGCACACGGGCATGGCCCATGCTCAGTTGTCCGTTGCGTACCGCTACCTGGATGTCAGGCGGCAGTTTGAGCAGGCGGATATAGTTGGTGACGGTACTTCTTTCCTTGCCCATACGGTCGGCCACCTGTTCCTGTGTGAGGGAACATTCGTCCATCAGCCGCTTGTAGCTCAATCCAACTTCGATGGCATTCAGGTTTTCCCTTTGCAGGTTCTCCAGCAGGGCCAGCTCCAGCAGTTCCTGGTCGTTGGCTTGCCGCACGTAGGCCGGAATGTCTTTCAGTCCGGCCATTTTGCTGGCGCGCAAACGGCGCTCGCCGGCAATCAGCTGGTACTTTTTGTTACTGATCTTGGCCACTGTGATCGGCTGAATGATGTCATGCAGCTTGATAGACTGGCTAAGCTCCTGTAGTGCAACCTCATCAAAGTCACGACGCGGCTGCTTCGGATTGGTCACGATCTGTTCCAGCGCAATACGCTCAATACCTGTGGCGGTAGCTACCGTTTTGTCGCTCAGTGCGCCGGCAGTTTGCTTCAGGTCAGTGTCTATGTTCTGGAGCAGCGAGCGGATACCTTTCCCCAACGCCTCTTTCTTACTTGGATTGGTCATTTTAAGATTTTGTCTTTGGATTTAATTTTCGTGTAGTTATGCTTCTGCAGTATTTCCTTGGCCAGGTTCAGGTAATTGATGGCACCGGTGCTGGCTGCATCGTACATAATAACAGATTTACCAAAGCTGGGCGCTTCTCCCAGTTTGGTATTACGATGGATGATGGTGTTGAATACGCTCTCCTCAAAATGCTGCTTCACTTCGTCCACCACCTGGTTGCTGAGGCGCAGACGACCATCGTACATGGTCATCAGGATACCTTCAATTTCCAGGTCTGTATTCAGTCTGCTCTGGACGATCTTGATAGTGTTGAGCAATTTGCCCAGACCTTCCAGTGCAAAAAATTCACATTGTACCGGGATGATCACTGCATTGGAAGCCACCAGTGCGTTCACCGTGATCAGTCCCAGAGAAGGGGAACAGTCTACGATCACAAAATCATAATCATCCTTTACCGCATCCACCACCTGCTTCATCACCCGCTCACGGTTAGGGTGATTGATCAGTTCCAGTTCAGCACCTACCAGGTCAATATGGGAAGGCAATACTTTCAGGTTGGGCGTATCGGATTCCAGGATCACATCTCTGGCCTGCACATCGTTTACCATGCAGTCGTACAGGCTCTGCTGCACATTCCGCAGGTCAAAGCCCAGTCCCGTGGTACTGTTTGCCTGGGGATCAGCATCTACCAGCAATGTTTTAAATTCCAGTACAGCCAGGCTGCTTGCCAGGTTGATTGCACTGGTTGTTTTTCCTACCCCACCTTTCTGATTAGCGATTGCGATTACTCTAGCCATTGTCTAATTTAAAAAATTCAAAGGTTCATTTATAGGATAAAGGATTAAATAGCAGGATCGCTTCTTCCTCAAACCTCTATGGTACTGCCTATTTCAGGCAGCAACAGTTCCACGCCGGCTTCGTCAAACAACTGCATGACTTCCTTCTTGTCTATTTTGATATACCCGAAGGTGTCGTAGTGGATACCGATTATTTTTTCACAGTCAATCATTTCGGCCGCGGCAATGGCATCTTCCGGGCCCATGGTGAAATTATCACCAATCGGCAAAACGGCAAAATCCAGTTCGGTAATATCCGGAATCAACTCCATGTCGAGCGTTAGCGCCGTATCACCGCTGTAGTAAAAATTGCCTTCGTCGGTCATAAATACAAACCCCATCGGGTTACCGCCGTAAGAACCGTCCGGCAAACAGCTGGAATGCTGTGCCACCACACATTTCACCGTACCGAAATCAAACTTCCATTTACCGCCGGTGTTCATCGGGTGCAGTTTGGTCAACCCCTGCTTGCCCGCCCAGGTAACAATCTCAAAATTGGACACTACTGTGGCCCCGGTCTGCTTCGCCAGCGAAATCAGGTCAGCCACATGGTCCTCATGACCATGCGACACAAAAATATAATCCGCCTGTATCGTCTGAACATCTATCTTTTTAGCCAGCTCATTGTACGTAATGAACGGGTCGAAAAGTATCCGTTTGCCTTTTATCTCCACTGCAAAGCAGGAATGACCGTAATTGGTGTATCTCATGGTCTCAAGTTTAGGTAAAAAAAACGAATTCCGGGCGATGAATGATGAATGTAAGCTTTCGCCCAATAAATCACTAACCCGGTCATTAATTGTTAAAAGTTACCTGAATCGGACAAAAATACAACGAATAGCAACAATTCCGGCGCTGTAGTATATTTATTTATTCACAAAGTGTCCTGATAAGCCCTTCCTTTGTTATGGTTGATATTTAATATATAATTAATATATATGCGATAAGATGCCCGGTTTTGAAATTTAATTTAAAACCGGGCAATTTATCCGGTTGTTATTCGTCTGCATAGCTGCCGGTTGTCGGTTTTAACTTTTTGGGACGGATAACTTGTGTTAATTTGCTTTTCTGTTAAATATTATATTAATTATTTGTAATGCGACCTGGACTGAATTCTATTATATTAGTTGTTTTTCTGTTATTGTTGGACCTCTACGTGTTCCAGGCGGTACGCGCCATGGTATATATGTCGCTGCCCCGGGTAAGGACCATCACCTATGTTGCGTACTGGTCGGTGTCTGCCATCTGCATTCTGATGGTGCTGCTGCTGCCATACATCCACTGGCACGCCTGGCCGGCCCAGCTGAAATCCTACCTGGTGGCGCTGTTTCTCGGGCTGGTAGTAGCCAAGCTGCTGGCGGTGGTATTCCTGCTGATAGATGACGTGCGCCGCGGCGTAATATGGCTTATCCACCGGTTTACCCCGGAAAAAAGCACCGTTACGGCAACCACCGCCGCAAACGGCATCAGCCGCTCCCAGTTTCTCAGCCGCCTCGGCCTCATCGCCGGCGGCAGCCTGTTCGGCACCCTGGTCTACGGCTTCTCCAATAAATACAACTACCGCGTCCATAAAATCAAACTGGCATTTAAAAATCTGCCCGCCTCCTTTAAAGGAATGCGCATCGTGCAGATCTCGGACATCCACTCCGGCAGCTTTGCCAACCGCGAAGCCGTGACCAAAGGCGTGAACATGATCAACGCACAGAAACCGGACCTGGTGCTGTTTACCGGCGACCTGGTCAACGACCGGGCAGATGAAATGGCCCAGTGGATGGATGTGTTCAACCAGGTGAAGGCCCCCATGGGCGTATACTCTACGCTGGGCAACCACGACTACGGCGACTATTACCCCTGGCCCGATAAAACGCCTGCCGGCCACAGTGAAATGCAGATAAAGAACCTGGAACGCCTGAAGGAAGTGCACGGCGAACTGGGATGGAAACTCATGATGAACGAAAATGTAGTGCTGGAGAAAGACGGCGGTCAGATCGCCCTCCTCGGTGTGGAAAACTGGAGCGCCATCAAACGTTTCCCCCGCCACGGCGATCTTCGCCGGGCCTATGACGGGATAGACCATATCCCCTTCAAAATCCTGATGTCGCACGACCCTACCCACTGGGATGCCCAGGTCCGTCCTGAGTTCCCTGATATTGACCTCACCCTCGCCGGCCATACCCACGGCATGCAGTTCGGCGTGGAAATACCTGGTCTCAAATGGAGCCCCGCCCAATATTTCTATAAGGAATGGGCCGGCCTGTACAAAGTAGGGGAACAACGCCTGTATGTGAACAGGGGCTTTGGTTTCCTCGGTTACCCGGGCAGGGTAGGCGTATTGCCGGAAATTACGGTGATCGACCTCGTGTAGGATTTTGGGATTTACGGATTTACGGATTTTGAGATTTCGGGATTGAGGAGGCACGCCCCACGACTAACAAAATCTCAAAATCCCAAAATCCGTAAATCCCAAAATCCGTAAATCCGTAAATCCGTAAATCCCAAAATATGCTATATTGTGGCCAGTATCTCCTGTTCAATGCGCGTATTCCTGACATGTCTGCTACTGTTTTGCTGTGTTTTCGCTGAGGGCCAATCCCTGGCGGATCTTGAAAGGCAGTTGGATTCACTGCTGAATAAACAACAGAAAAGTGAAGTCGTGGCATCCCTGAGTTATGGCAACAATCCTGCTTACGGCGCCAAGACCGTCAACCTGGAGCAGCCTATCGTCATGAAGGCTTACCTTTCTCCCTCACTGACCTGGTACCATAAAAGCGGCATTACCGCCGGCGCCAGCGGCTATTACCTTTTCGATACCGACAAAAAACATTGGTTTGAATGGGACTTTACTGCCGGATATGACTATACGAAAAAAAGAAATTTCCTCACCGGCATTTCGTATACCCGTTACGTTTTTGCTGATTCCACCGATGTTCCGGTCACGCCGATCAACAATGAAATATTTTCCTATTTCTATTACCGTAAGTGGTGGCTGCACATGGGCATCAGCCTGGATTTGGGCTGGGGAGCCTATACCAGTGGTACACGGCGTTTGAAGGAACATGTGACCGGCAGCGATTTTAATGTGATCGCTACGGTACGGCATCCGTTTATTTTTGATGGCCTGTTGTCTTCCAACGATGCGTTGTTGTTGCAGCCCTCCCTGTCGCTCACCATGGGTACTGCCAACTATTACAGCCAGCTGTCAGCTTTCCGCTATATGGGCCGCTCTCCCAAAATGAAACCGAACAAAGGCCGCCCCGGGAAAGTGCTGAGTTTCGAAGACCATACCGGTTTTGAACCCCGCGCCATTGATTGTACCATCAATGCATCCTATCTTTTCAATCAGTTTACCTTTTCTCCTTCCTTCACTGTTTTTAAGCCTTTAACCGGCACTGAACAGCAATTGATGGGTTATTTCACCGCCCGTTTGTCCTACAGTTTCTGATTTCTTTAACAAATAGCACGGAATTTGTATTTAGGGAATCTCCCTGAGATAAGTAGGGGTATTTTACTGTTCGGGCGTCTATAATTTTAACCATTACTAACAACAATACAATTATGAAAAAACTGTTTCTCGCCGTTGCCATGCTCGCAATGACCGCTGTTACCACCACTGTCAGCGCACAGAAATTACTGCGCTTTGGTATTAAAGGTGGCGCCAACCTTGGAAAACTCGATGGTTCCGGATTTCAGGACGGATTCAAATTAGGTTACCATCTCGGTGGTTTCGCACAATTAAATCTGGTGAAAGGTTTTGGTGTGCAGGGTGAAGTGATCTTCTCATCTACTAAAACAGAAACCACGGATAAATTCAGCGATATCTACGAAGGGGTGAGCACCTCCGATAACCGTAAAAAAGTTAACCTGAACTACCTGAGCATTCCGTTGCTCGCTAATATCGACCTCGGTACCCCGCGTCTGAAACTGCAGGTAGGTCCTCAGTTCGGCGCTATGGTGAGCGACAGAAAAGTTTTCGGTGCTGCCAATACTGCCTTTAAAGGCGGCGAAATTTCCGGCGTGGCCGGTCTGTGGCTCCAACTGCCTATCGTGAATGTCAGCGCCCGTTACATCATTGGGTTCAACGACGTAAAGGGCATCGAAAGCGTTACCAATACCAGCAACTGGAAAAACCAGAGCATTCAGCTGGGAGTGGGCGTAACCCTGTAGTCACGCAAAGACGCTAAGCAGCAAAGAACGCAAAGAAGCGAAGAGTACATTTTGAGGTCAATAGATTATTGTTTTAGCACAATATCATGCTCTCAAAATGTAATCTTCGCTTTTTTATTGTTTTCCTGGTGTTCTTTTTATATTTTCTCAACGGTTATTTTTTTGTTTTCTTAGCGTTCTTTGCTGCTTAGCGCCTTTGCGGGAAATGTGACAACTCGTCACTTGGCACCAAACTTGACAAGGTAGGAGAGCATAAAAAAACGGAGGCTTCTGCAGCATTTTCTGCCAGAATGTCCTCCGGGCATTAAATATCTCAGATGAACAGATTTTATTTAGGAAATTCGGAAGATGAAATGGAGTTTATGCCTATTATCCCTTTGAATGAAGACGGGGAGGGTCAGGAGGAAGACATTATTCCCGATGAACTGGCATTGTTACCATTGCGCAATACCGTCCTGTTTCCCGGTGTGGTTTTACCGATCACGGTGGGCAGGGATAAATCCATAAAGGCAGTTAACGACGCATACAAGGCTGACAAATTGATCGGTGTGGTGGCACAGAAAGACAGTACCATCGAAGATCCTAACGTGGCCGATCTCAGCGAGGTGGGTACCGTGGCCCGCATTGTCAAACTCATCAAAATGCCTGACGGCGGCACCACCATCATCATCCAGGGCCGCAAACGTTTCAAGATAAAAGAGATTGTTTCGGAAGATCCGTATTTCAAAGCCCGGATAACCCTGCTACAGGACGAGGCGGCGGAAGACGATTCCGAATTTGAGGCTTATATCTCCTCTATCAAGGACCTGGCCGCGCAGATCATCCAGCTGTCGCCCAACCTGCCTTCGGAAGCGAGCATTATTCTCAAAAACATCGAAAACGCCTCTTTCCTGGTGCATTTCGTGTCTTCCAACCTTAACTCGGACCTGAAAGACAAACAGCAACTGCTGGAAATCAATAACCTGCGCACCCGTGCAGAACTGTTGATGAAGCTGTTGCAGACAGAGTTGCAGCTGGCAGAACTGAAAAACAAAATCACGAATAAAACCAAGGCGGATCTCGACAAACAGCAGCGCGACTACTTTCTGCAGCAGCAGATGAAGTCCATCAAGGAAGAACTGGGAGGCGACGCCAACGACCGCGAGCTGAAGGAAATGAAGCGCAAAGCGGAAGAAAAAAAATGGCCGGCCGCTGCGGCAGAAGCCTTTGCCAAAGGCATCGAGAAGCTGGAGCGCATGCATCCCAGCACGCCCGACTACAGCGTGGTGTACAATCACCTGGACCTGTTGCTGGACCTTCCCTGGGGTGAATATACCACTGACAGCTACGACCTGAAAAAGGCGAAAAAAATACTGGACCATGACCACTATGGCATGGAAAAAATCAAGGAGCGCATCCTGGAATACCTGGCAGTACTGAAACTGAAAGGGGATATGAAATCACCGATCCTCTGTTTCGTTGGCCCTCCGGGTATAGGTAAAACCTCTCTCGGTCGTTCGATTGCCAGCGCAGTAGGCCGTAAATACGTGCGCCTCAGCCTCGGCGGACTGCATGACGAAAGCGAGATCAGAGGTCACCGTAAAACCTATATCGGCGCTATGCCGGGCCGGGTGATACAGTCCATCCGCAAAATCAAATCTGCCAACCCTGTCATGATCCTCGATGAGATTGACAAGATCGGCAACGACCTGCGCGGCGACCCGAGTTCAGCCCTGCTGGAAGTACTGGACCCTGAACAGAACAGCACTTTCTACGATAACTACCTGGAGCTGGAATTCGATCTGAGCAAGGTGTTGTTTATTGCAACGGCGAACAATATCAATGCTATCCACCCTGCGCTGCGCGACAGGCTGGAAATCATTGACCTTAGCGGTTATTCCATCGAAGAGAAGACCGAGATCGCCAAACGCCACCTGCTGCCCAAACAGAAGGAGGCACATGGTCTGAAAGATGCGAAATTCAAGATAGGCAATAACGTTATAGAACATGTTATTGCAGATTATACCCGCGAAAGCGGCGTCCGGGAGCTGGACAGGCTTTTTGCCGCCATTATGCGCAACCTCGCCAAAGAAGTAGCCATGGAACGCAAGCTGCCGGCAAATATCACCGACGCGGACATAGAGCGGATACTTGGCAGGCCCCGTTATTCCAATGAGATCTATAAAGTGGGCAACCCTCCGGGCGTTGCCGTAGGGCTGGCCTGGACTTATGTGGGCGGCGATATCCTGTTCATCGAAAGCAGCCTGAGCGAAGGCAAGGGGGAGCTGAAACTGACAGGTAATCTGGGCAATGTGATGAAAGAGTCTGCCGTTACGGCCCTGACCTATTTACAGTCCAATCCTTCCATGCTGAAGCTGGACCCGAAAATCTTCCACACGAAGAACGTACATGTGCACGTACCGGAAGGCGCGGTGCCGAAAGACGGTCCCAGTGCGGGTATTACCATGCTGACAGCCCTGGCTTCTGTATACACGGGCCGCAGGGTAAAATCCTACCTGGCAATGAGCGGTGAGATCACACTGAGAGGACAGGTGCTGCCGGTGGGCGGTATCAAAGAAAAAATTCTGGCCGCCAAAAGGGCAGGCATCAAGGAAATTATCTTATGCTGGCAAAATGAGAAGGATATAAAAGACATAAATCCTTCATACATCAAAGGCATGAAGTTTCATTATGTAAGAGAAATGAACCAAGTGCTGGAAATAGCGTTATTAAAGAAGTAAGTCACCGGAACAGGGAATACCGAAAGGGGCTTTCTGTCGTGTGATGAACATAAAAGTGAATTAGTTTTAGTTTTAACATAAACGAATTTTGTTGCCAGTCCTGGCAGCAATTTTTTAAAAGTTCATATCGGTTTTGTTGTGACCCCGGTATGAGCATCATGTTGATTGTTTTAAGGGTTCTTAAAGCCATTCCTCTCAGCGGAATGGCTTTAAACATTTAACTGCGATGATCATCATTGTTGCTGATTCGTGGCGATAGGAACGTTATAAAAAAGATACCCGTTTGATATATCATCAAACGGGTATCTTTTTTTATACTTTATCCGCTTTATGTGAGCGTTAGTGGTCGGCCAGTTGTCTTTTATACAGCTGGATGGTGTTTTCGAGGCCATAGTACAGCGCATCCACTACAAGGGCGTGGCCGATAGACACTTCTTTCAGTTGCGGGATATGCAGTTTGAAGAAGCGGAGATTGTCGAGGTTCAGGTCATGACCGGCGTTCAGTTCGAGGCCGATGTTGGTGGCTTCGCGGGCGGTGTTTTTATAGTCGTTGAACAGCTGAAGGTTCTGCGGCTGCGTACGTGCTTTCGTATATTCTTCTGCGTAAGGCCCTGTATACAGTTCGATGCGGTCTGCACCGGCGGTTTTAGCGCCTTCTACCTTGTCTGGTTCAGCGTTGAGGAAGATCGAAACGCGGATGCCTGCATTTTTCAGTTCACTGATCACTTCTTTCAACTGGGACTGGTGTTGGATGGTATCCCAGCCGGTGTTGGAAGTGATAGCGTCCGGCGGGTCCGGTACCAGTGTGCACTGGTGTGGTTTTACGGACAGTACGAGGTCCATAAAATCCCGGGAAGGGTATCCTTCGATATTAAATTCGGTAGTGACAAGGGGTTTAAGGTCTCTTACGTCCTGGTAGCGGATATGACGCTCGTCCGGGCGGGGGTGTACGGTGATACCCTCAGCGCCGAACCGTTCGCAATCCTGTGCCACTTTAAGAATGTCCGGTAGGTTGCCGCCCCGTGCATTGCGCAGGGTAGCAAACTTGTTGATATTTACGCTCAGCTTTGTCATGCCACAAAAATACTAATCAATTATGAATTACGGTCCACGAATTACGAAGGGGCGGCCGTTTTATCGCAGTGTGCATAAAAATGCGGCATAAAAAAAGACCTGAGCAAAGGTGATCCGCTCAGGTCTTTGTGTTGTCAATGGGTATTGACTAGTATCTGTAGTAGTCTGGTTTGAACGGACCTTCTGCCGGGATGCCGAGGTATTCGGATTGAGCGGAAGTGAGTACGTCCAGTTCCACACCGATTTTTTTCAGGTGTAAGCGGGCAACTTTTTCGTCCAGGTGTTTAGGCAGTACGTATACTTTGTTTTCGTACTGGTCTGAATTCAGCCACAGTTCCAGCTGAGCCAGTGTCTGGTTGGTGAAGGAGTTGCTCATTACGAAGGAAGGGTGGCCGGTAGCGCAGCCCAGGTTCACCAGGCGGCCTTCTGCCAGCAGGATGATATCTTTACCGTCGATGGTATATTTATCTACCTGGGGTTTGATTTCCACTTTGGTGTTACCGTAGTTTTTATTCAGCCATGCTACATCGATTTCGATGTCGAAGTGACCGATATTGGAAACGATACATTTATCCTTCATCAGTTTGAAGTGTTCGCCGGTGATGATGTCGCGGCAACCGGTAGTGGTAACGATGATGTCCGCTTCTTTAACGGCATCGTTCATTTTTTTCACTTCATAACCTTCCATGGCAGCTTGTAAAGCACAGATCGGGTCGATCTCGGTAACGATTACACGGGCGCCTGCACCTCTCAGGGATTCAGCAGAACCTTTACCTACGTCGCCGAAACCAGCAACAACAGCCACTTTACCGGCGATCATCACGTCAGTAGCACGACGGATAGCGTCTACACAGGATTCGCGGCAACCATATTTGTTGTCAAATTTGGATTTGGTAACAGAGTCGTTGATGTTGATGGCAGGCATCGGCAAAGTACCGTTTTTCATGCGCTCATACAGGCGATGAACACCGGTAGTGGTTTCTTCACTCAGACCTTTGATATGCTGGATCAGCTCGGTATACTTGTCCAATACCATGTTGGTCAGGTCGCCACCATCGTCCAGGATCATGTTCAACGGACGGTCAGCACCACCGAAGAACAGGGTCTGTTCAATACACCAGTCAAATTCCTGTTCGTTGAGACCTTTCCAGGCAAATACAGGAACACCGGCAGCGGCTACTGCAGCAGCGGCGTGGTCTTGCGTAGAGAAGATATTGCAGGAGCTCCAGCGTACTTCCGCACCCAGGTGTACCAGGGTTTCGATCAGTACGGCAGTTTGAATGGTCATGTGCAGACAACCGGCAATACGTGCGCCTTTCAGGGGTTTCTTATCACCATATTCTTCTCTCAATGACATTAAACCGGGCATTTCGGCTTCTGCCAGCTCTATCTCTTTACGACCCCAGGCCGCAAGTGACATATCTTTTACCTTATACGGAAGGCTAAAGTCGATGTTGGATTTTGCAATTGTGGACATTAAATAAAGTTTTGTGCAAATCTAGGCTTATTTTAACTTTTTACATAATAGCGCCGTCCTCCTCACCGCAGTGTGCCCCTAAAATTTTGTTAATCATTTCATTAGCGCCGTCTTTGCTGTTCATTTCAAATTTAATTTGATTTAATATAAATTATGTTATAAGTTTGTGAATTAAAATATATGATTTAATATTTAATTGTTTAGTGGTAAAGAACAGTTAGAAGAGTATGAGCAATTATTAAACATCATTGTAAGCGCAATTTGTGTGTCTTATTTTCTCCCCATCCCCGGGGTATTGATAACAATAATTGCCGGCAACAGAAGGTTTTTCAGCTTCAGCTTATGAAGTATTTAGGTTAAAGGTTTGCCGGGAGAGCCAATTACGAGGCATATAGGGTTTTACAAAGGACTGTTTTTTACATTTTTTGAATAAAATCTTATATGTATAAATAGAAATTTACACACGCATATGTTAGTCCTGTCCCATCCTATGAAAAAGAAGCTGCATCTATTGCCGGAAGGCAAAACCATGCTTCGGCGTTGCGTAATACTGCTCCTGTTCCTGTTGAGCTATACCGGCATACAGGCACAGGCTCCGTTGCCGGCCATCCGCGTGATCAACGCCACCGGGGGGAACTCCGCCAGCGACGGCCTCCGGCTGGAAATGGACGCCAAAGGCAGGATACAGGTGTTCCGGAATGGTAAAACAGAATCTTATGCGGCCAACGGTGAAAAAGGGTACGGCGACTATATCCGGGTGAAACACAGTACCACCCCCATGACTGCCCTGCAGAGCCTGGACACCAACGTCTGTTATATATCCCCGGTCATCGGTAACGGCAGCGCCACTTCTCCCTACAGGATCTTCGTCTTTAACAAGGTGTATGATAAAAAACCGGCGGGCGGGTCAGACTTCGAATCACCTGTGTATATCACCCGCGCCTACACTTATATAACGCCGAATAAATACTTTACCGTCGATTACTCCTTCAACGGCGCCAATATCGGGTACAACGTAATGCTTTACCAGGAAGAACACCTGGCCATGCAGCAAGACCCCAACTATGCCTATAGCGGCGGTAACGATTATCAGGCGGGCATTGCAGGTTATTGCGCCCTCGGCTTTAAACAGCCGGGCGGAACGGCTTACATGGGCGCTTACCACGGAACGGCGGCCAGCATCAACTGCGGCGTGCCGCAACCCTATACCCATGCCTTTATCGCTAACTCCTCCTTTGCCAGTTACTTTCTGTCAGACGATATCAAGGCGCCAGGCAAATACCAGTCATCTTCCAACCTGACGCTCTTTCCCTACCCCTCCAACACCGGCACGGGCATCAGTGTGGGGTATGACCGTATGCTACTAGTGCAATCAGCCCTGAATAACAAACTGGCGGGTAAAACGCTGGGGACCCGCATTGCGGTAGGTTATGGCGACCTGGACAACACACCGCCCGTTACCACCTATCCTGACTATGATGCTATCCATACCGCTATCGGAGGGCAAACCAGCGACGGCAGCACGCCCGTGACTGTAGAATTTGCCGGCGATGCCAGCGATAACGAAGGTAACACCGGCAATAACCACGCACCGCAAAGCCTCCTGCTGAAAGTGAGCGGCGGCATCCTCAAAATGCCGGTATACGCCGAAATGAAAGTAGTAGCCAATGCCGGAGAACCGCATCCCGCCCTGGAAAACCAGGACTTCACTTACGAAATGGGCTTTATTATTCCGGCCGGTAACTACACCACTGCTACTACCGTACCGGTGACCAACGTGACCATCCAAGGGAACGACAGACTGGAATACAGCCGTAAGCTGACCCTCGAACTACAGGATATCAACTGTAACGCACTGGTACAACTGGGCGCTACCAAACAGGCGACCTATACCATCGTCGATGATGAAGACCGCACGCTGACGATCAACTTCCCGCAGACAACCGTCAACGAAGGCAGCCAGATCACCGGCACTATTTCCCTGCCCGGCAGCACCACGGTGACAGAAGATACCTATGTGGACCTGTCCGTCCTCAGCGGCAACACCGCCCTGGCAGACGTGGACTTCACCATGGATAAAAAAGTGAAGATCACCAACGGTACCGGTAGCGCAAACATTGTGGTCACCGCTAAAACGGACCTTGTCCTCGAAGCCAGCGAAACCTTTAAAATACAGGGAGACGCCAACGTGCTCGGTCAGGCTAAAACAGCCGCCGGCCCGGTGATCACCATTACCGACGATACCCGCAACCACGACGCCAATATTACTTTAGGCGTTACCGTTACCCCCGCAGACCCGGATGTTTCCTATCCTGCGCTCACCTTTAAAGAGAGTTATAACGGTACCTTCAACATCAGCCTGCCGGCGGGCGTATCTACGGATATACCCATCACCGTTACCCTGACGAAAGGAGGCACCGCCACAGAAAATACAGACTACACGCTGACCCTGCCGGCCACTGTTATTAACGGCAGCACCCCCATCAGCGGTACACTCAAACTGACAGACGACGGCCGCATCGAAGGGGATGAAACCATTACCCTCACCGCCGCTATCACCGACGGCAGCGCCACCGCCTTTAAGCTGGCTCCAGCCACCATCACTATTAAAGATGCACAGCTGCCCCTCACGGCGCCGGCTACACTCCATCTGTCCACTAACGACATCAACGAAGGCGGCCCCGGCGCCAACTGCTGGATAGAACTACCTGCCGGTATCGTTGCCACCGACGTGGCACTGACCTTCGATATCTCCACCGCTGCCGGTACCACCGCGCAGACAGGCTCCTATAGCGGTTTACCAGCTTCCATGGTGATTCCCGCCGGAGCAAAGGCTTCTGTGCCGGATGTTATTTCCGCGGCAGCCAACCTCGTGCTGGAAGATGATCGTGTGCTGGTGATCCACGCCGCCACGGCTGCCAGCGTACCGCTGACAGGTATCAATACCGGTGCAGACGTAACACTCAATATCCACGATAAGACAGATGCTGCTGCTGTATCCATCGCCATCGCGCCAGTCACTACGCCGCTAACGGAAGGACAGGCAACGCCGTTTACCATCAGCCTTACCAGTGGTTACAGCTTCGCCAAAAATATCAGGATCGCCCTGGCTGCCAACCCGACAGGTACCGAAGCCGGCACAACAGACTATACGCTTGTCAACGAAATTGAACTGCCGGCCAATACCACCGGCACCTATACCACGCCGGCCAACGTGTTGACAGCCGCTCCCGACATGGTGATCGAGAAAGACGAAGCCCTGGTGATCAAAGGCACCGCCGGCGCCTATACGGTGAACGGAACGACCGTCACCATCAATGATGCCACCAGAAGAAATGCGGCCAACACGAAAGTGACTTTCAACGTTCCGCAGACCACCATTGCCGAAAATAATACGACCACTATTACGGCTACACTACCTGCCGGCGTTACTACGCAAATACCCATCAATATAGACTTCAGCGCTGTCACTGGTACCGCTGCCACCAACGACTATACGTTGACCGGGCCACTGCAGATCACCGCCGCTATACCGGCGCCTGTCGCCACGCTGAGCATATTAAAAGACGACCTGGTGGAAAACCAGGAAAACCTGACCATCACACCGGCCATCACCGATGCCTATAGCACCACCTACAGCATGACCCCGGCTACGCTGGCCTTTACGATCAACGACCGGGAATATCCGCTGCTGGCAACCAACCCGATTGTGCTCAGCAGTACGCCCGCCACCATACGCGAGAACGACCCGGCAGGCGCCACGCTGACGGCCACCCTGCCGAACGGCTGGAAATCAGCCATTCCGCTGACGGTACAGCTGGTGAAGAACAGCAGCTCCACCGCCGCTGACGACCGCCATACCACTATACTCAACAAGCAGCTGGTCATCCAGTCCACCGGTACCGCCTCCATGCAGGTCCTCGCCACTGACAACGATGTGCTGGACGATGACGCCGACCTGATCATTGACGGTAACCCGGCTAACGCCGCATTGCCTGTTACCAGCACGACCATTCACATTGCAGACAATACCATCAATAAACCGGATGCCCGTAAAATCACCCTCACCGCCAGCAAAACGCTGATACCGGAAGGGGAGAAGCTGAGCGTGACCGTAGCGCGGCTGTACACCTCCGCCAAAAAAGTTGCTGTGCAGCTGACTGTAGATGCCGCTTCAGAGGCCAGTCTCGCCAAAAATGACTACGCCGTTATCAACACCCTGCTGGAACTGGAGAAAACAGATAAAACACACACTTTCGAGGTGATTCAGACCAATACCGACCAGGTGCTGGAAAAAGACGAATCACTCAAACTCAACGCCACACTGGCCGGTTATACCGTGAACAACCTCGATCTGAAAATCCAGGACCTGACACGCACGGTTTCCGCCAACAGGGCGCTGACACTCACACCCTATAAAACATTAAACGCGAAAGAAGGAGATAACGGTCACGTGCGTATCGCACTGCCTGCGGGCATTACGACTGAAGTACCCATCAGTCTAACGCTCACACAAACCAGCGGCGATGCGGAAGCCGGTGCAGACTATACCATGAACACCGCTTTTTCCTTTAATAACGCCAACGATACTACGATTGCGCTGAAGATAGCAGCAGATAACCTTGTGGAAGGACCTGAGAAACTGGTGATCAGTACTACTGCCACCGATGCGATCAGCAGCTATACCACCAATGTTTTTGACGTAAACATCGAAGATGCGCAATATCCGCTGACAGCGCCCGTGAAGATTACCCGCTCGCAGGCCGCTATCAATGAAGGCGGCCCCGGCGCCGTTATCGGGGTACAGCTGCCCAACGGCTGGCAGGCAGGTAAGCCCATCGTTGTCACCATCCATAAAGATGCGGCGTCTACCGCCGATGCTATCGACTATAAACCGCTGCCTTTCCCGCTTACGATCACTATCCCGAAACTGGGTACCGGCGCTACTCATCCTGTGCTGCTGGAAGCTGTGAAAGACCTGGTGCTGGAAGATGATGAAACCGTAGTGCTCACAGGCACCACCGGCGATGTGAATATGTCGGTGAAAGGAGATACTGTGATAATCCTCGACAGGACACATGACGATCCGGCGACCGGTTATATCCATATTATCCCGGTAACGACCGGCACTGCTGTAAAAGAAGGAGACACCTATGCGGCCAAAGTATCCCTGGCGCCTGGCGTTACTTCCAGCAAACCGATCACGGTGACACTGTCCGCCGGCAGCGCTACAAAAGCCAAACCGTCCGACTACAGCGGATTGCCGCCACAGGTGACGATCCCGGCGCTGCAACCGGATGTCAGCTTCTCCGTACACGCGGAAAACGATAACATCCTCGAAAAAGACGAGCTGTTACAGCTGGTAGCCACACCGAAAAATATAGCAGGCATGAAGGGCGATACCCTCGACCTGCTCATCAAAGACGCTACCCGTCTTGATCCCAACAATCTGAAAGTGCAGGTGAAGATAGATTCCGCCATCCTGCATGAGGGCAGCACTTCCGCCCTAAGGGTCGGATTTGTGAACAGCCTGATCTCTTCCGATGAAGACATTACCATCAACATCGGCAGGGATGCAGCTTCCACTGCGGATGCCGCAGACTACAGCGGTGTGCCGTCTTCCGTGACGCTGCCGGCGCTGACTAACAATAAAGTATACACGTTGCAGATGATCAATGATAATGTGCTGGAAGGAGATGAGACCCTGCAGCTGACTGCACAACTGGTAACCACAGGATATACCCTGCTGCAGCCGTCATCTTTACTGATACCGGAAACCGGCGATATGAGCGTACACCTGCAGAAGAAGAACGATGCGGCCGAACCGGCCACCCACGGCGCTTACCTGATTAAGTTGCCGGGTACCAGCACCGCCGCTGCCGAAGTAAAAGTGGTGTTTTATGTGAGCAGCATAGCCGGTACTACCAACATAGCGCCGATACAGACATCCGCCACTATTGCACCAGGTCAGAACAGTGTATCCGTTCCCGTGAATGTGATCGATAACCTGGTGATTGAAGGCGACGAAGTAGTGAAGGTAGCGCTGATGCTGGCGCAGATGAAGCGGTTCAATAAAAACATCGGTTTCGATGTGAACGATAAGGATACTGTACGCATGACGGTGTTTGACGATGAAAGTTACGCTACCGGCGCCAAAGCCACCGCCCGTCAGATGATGGTGGAAAAGACCGCTGATGCGTCCGAACCCAGTACGCCCGGCGCTTTCAGGGTACACTTCACCGATGCCAGGCTGTCGGCCGTGAAAGATGTGACCGTGACTTATCAGGTGAGCGGCAATGCTGTGGCGGATACCCGTTACCGTAAACTCAGCGGCACCACGGTGATCCCTGCCGGTAAGAACTATGCTGATATTAAAGTAGATCCGATTGACAATACCATTGTGGAAGGGGATGAAAATGTGCAGGTGCAGCTGAAAACCGTTGCCGGCGACATTCCGGGCGTTACCTGGCCATTATCTGCCAAAGCGCAGGCCGACGTGCTGATCCACGATAACGATACCCTGTTGGTGGACATCATCAACGATGGTTTGCCGGTAGATGAAGGTAAACCAGTGAAATTCAGCATCCGTGCGGTGAATACCGCTGCGCGTGACCTGCCGATCCGCTTCCGGGTAGACCAGGATGCTGCACGCAGTTTCACAGCGGCCGGCGCCACTGTGAATGGCAATACCATCACGGTGGTATTACCGGCACTCCGTACGGCGCAGGACTTTAGCCTTACCGCGGTAGACAATGATACCAATGATGATGACGGTTTCCTGAAAGCGACCATCCTGCCGCATGTGAGTGGCAGCGGTACCCCGATCTACAAAGCGGGGGCTAACGTTTCCGCACAAACGGCCATTCATGACAACGACCCGCTGACGCTGGCTTTTGCTGCTGAGAAGTTCAGCGTAAAAGAAGGTAATAAAGGCGAAAATACCCCCCTGAGATTTGTGGTGAAGATGAACCGGAAAAGCTCAAGAGATATTACCCTCAACTATGACTTTGAAGAATCAACAGATGGGGTAAGTTTCCCTTACCTGGGCTTTAAAGCTACGCCCGGAACGGATTTCGACAATACGGTCAAACAGGCGAAAATACCTGCCTTCCAGCCCGGTGGTGAAGTAGTGGTGAATATCATTGGGGACGAGGCTTTTGAACAAAACGAGACCTTCATCGTGAAGCTGCAGACCATCACCGTGCCTTCCGGCCAGAATACGCCGGTACTGGGCGATCCTGCCAAAGCTACCGGTGTGATCCTCAACGACGACCCGATGTGCAAAACCTGCGACACCGACGGCGACGGCCTGACCGACGAGCAGGAAGACATCAACGGCAACGGCGACCCGTTTGACGATGACACTGATGGAGACGGTATCCCGAACTTCCTCGACCTGGACTCCGATGGTGACGGTGTGCCCGATTCCGTGAGCCGCTTCCATCTCGACAATAACCGCAAGATCGATTACCTCGACGGTAAGGACGGCAAGATCAAAGTACATCCGGCGATCTCCCCGAACAATGACGGACAGGGTAATGACCTCATGTACATCCAGAACATCGAGAAGTTCCCGAAAAACGAGGTAGTGGTGTTTAACCGTTGGGGCGGTACCGTGTACAAGACAAGTAATTACGATAATAAATCCAACAGTTTCAAAGGCAAGGCCAATGCCGGCGGCCAGTCAGGCGCCGACGTGCCGGACGGCTCCTACTTCTACCAGATACAGATCTGGGTGGATGGCAGGGTAGAACGGTATACCGGATTTATTGTCATCAAACGTTGAGATCATTATTGGTAAAAATATTCAAGCTGATACCTATGAACAAGCGATTTATGAAAGCTTTAGGGATTGCTGTACTATGCTGTTGCTGCTGCCTGAAAGGGTGGGCGCAGCAACAGCCGATCTACTCCCAGTATATGTTTAACGGGATGATCATCAACCCGGCATACCCTTCCATGGACGAGTCTTCCAGCCTGACAGCCGTAGGCCGTAACCAGTGGGTGGGCGTAGACGGAGCGCCTAAAACAGCTACTGCTTCTTTTTATACACCACTGAAAGCTACCAATACCAGCCTTGGTGTGTCGCTGATGAATGAAAAAATAACGGTGAACTCCCAGACAGGCGTGCACTTCAACGTGTCCCAACGGGTAAAGCTGAACGAAAAGCTGTACCTCGCCATGGGCCTGAAAGCCGGTATGTCGCAGTTCCGGGAGGATAACAGCTCCCTGTCTACCTCCGACCCGGTGTTCGCGCAGAACCAGAGCTACTGGAAAACAGATGTGGGCTTTGGTTTCATGCTCTTTACCGATCACTTTTTTGTAGGCGTTTCTTCCCCCACTTTTAAGAGTTTTGACCTGGGCAACAGTGTCAACAAGGTGGTGGTACAATCACATTACTTTATTCAATCCGGATACCTTCTGACCATTAATGACAACGTAAAACTCAAACCCAATGTGCTGCTGCGGATCGTTAAAGGCACAGGCGTGCAGTATGATCTCAATGCGAATATTCTCTTAAAAAATCTGGTATGGCTGGGCGCATCCTGGCGTTCCGAAAAAACGATGACCGGTCTTGTACAAGTGCAGCTGAACAAAAACCTGCAACTGGGCTATTCTTACGATACCCCGATGCAGTCTAACCTGAAAGGCGCGCAAACAGTTTCCCACGAAGTAATGATCAATTATCGTTTTTCCTGGTCCAAATGGAAAGTGGTGGCCCCGCGGTACTTTTAAAAAAAATGTTATGAAAACCCGATTCACGGAACGAATGCGAAATTACCATGTTGGCCACCTGGTGTTTTTCCTGGGTGTGCTGATCATGACTGGTTCCTGCTCTTTTGTGAAAGACCATACTTCCGGTAGTATGGGCATGTCTAAAGCAAGGAGAGCGGAACGGTTGTTTAAAAGACAGGAATATGAGCGGGCGATATCGCTTTGCAATGATGTCATTAATAACACCAATAATGAAAATGCGCGGCGACAGGCGAAGTTCCAGCTGGCCCGCATTTATTTTGAGACGCGGCAGTTTGAAAAAACAGTCAGCCTGTACGATGAGTTGCTGTATAAACCCAGCGATGACGTGCTGGTGACGGACGTGACCACTTATATTGACCTGCTGAAACGCACAGGCAGAGTGGAAAAGGCCCGGCAGATCAGTGAAGTGTACGCCAACAATTATAAAAACAATGCCCGCTTCACCAATCTCCAGGAATCACTGGTGAATTATTATACCTTCTTTAACCGGGATTCTCTCCGGAACGTAAAAGCCGACAGCCTCCGGCTCAGTTTGCCCGGCTATCAGTACGGACTGGCCCTGTATAAAGACAACATCGTTTTTCTTTCCAATGATTTTAAGAAGAACGAAGCACAGTCATTTTACACGAACTCCAGGTTGTATATGATCTCGGAAGATGGTATTGAGCCGTTCAACAACAGCCTGAAAGGCATTTTACAGGTAGGGCCGGCCTCTTTTTACGATAAGGGGCAGAAGGTGATCTATACCTCCAACCGCTTTACCGACGTTAAAAACGATAAAAACTCCTATATCAATTATAACAACGGCACGCAGCTGCTGACCTCCACCTACCAGGAAAATCACGATGCCTGGAGCAAACCGGTGCCGTTGAAGCTGGGAAAATCTTCAGATTCCTGGTCTTTCCTGCATCCTTCAGTTGCTTCGAATGGTAAACGTTTGTACTTTGCGTCCGATATGTCTGGCGGTCAGGGTGGTACGGATATCTACTATGCTGACTGGGACAAAGCGGAAAAACGCTGGAAAACGCCGGTGAACATGGGCCCGAAGGTAAATACCAACGGCAATGAACTGTATCCGTTTATTGTGGGAGACAAACTGTTTTTCGCATCGAACGGTTTACGGGGTTTCGGCGGGCTGGACATATTCATGATCGATCTGAAGAAACCCGATGAAGGCCCTGTACATCTGCCCTATCCGGTCAATTCGCAGTTTGACGATCTGAATGCGGTGCTGGACGAATCCAAATCATTATTATATTTTACATCGGACCGTTCCGGGGTGCATGATAATGATCATATCTATGTGCTGAACCTGAAGAAGAATCCTTTGAAACAACTGGGACTGCCTTATCCCGGCAAGCCGGTAAACGACGAAGACAAAGTGCCTTATACCATGATGCAGACGGACAACCGTCAACAGCTGACTTTAGTAGGGGATAAAACCTATGATAACCTGGCTCCCGTTGTAAAAGCGGAAGACAAGCCTGCTGCGCCTGCCGTGGTACATACAGCCGTTCCCGTTACTACGACTGCCCGTGAGGTAAAAGATTATACAGATGAGGTGGTGGACAGTTCTCCGGAGATGATACCCTGGCAGAACCTGGCCCATCCGGCGCCCGCCGCTGCGCCTGTCACTGCAGCAGCCCCGGCTGCTATCGTGCCCGACTATGGGCAGCGGACCGTTGGCGGTCAGCCACAGCAGCTCAACCGGCAGGGGGCAGCTACTGCAAAGGGGGCTCCCGCATCTCCCGTAAAAAAGAACATGACGGCAGACAGTACGGTTATTCACGTGAGCGCCTATACGTTGGCTGCAGACAGCGCGTTTCGTATACCCGTCTCCGGATGGAAAGTACCGGGCGCCGTTTATTTCGATCTCAATTCCTATATCCCACAGGACAAGGAATGGCGTAAGCTGGATTCTATCTTTTATATCTGGAAAGCCCAACCGCAGCGGATGATCATCGTTAACGGCCACGCAGACATTATCGGTACGGAGAAATACAACCTCGCCCTGTCCAAAAACCGGGCGGTGTATATCCAGGAGTGCCTGCTCAGCAGGGGGGTGGAAGCTGCGCGCATTCGTATCAACTACTTCGGGTCTACCCGGCCGGTGCTGGTAGCCAGCCAGTATACCATGGATGCTGACCGGGAGAAATTTATCCTGCAGCAGGGAGTGAACAGGCGGTGTGAGATCACCATACAGTAAACTGATTTTTTTTATTGCGTATATCAAACTAACAAAATGAACAAAGTTGCATCACTAATGCTGTTGCTGGGAATGGGCTCACAGGCCTTTGCCCAGGAAATGCCAGTTGTGTTCAACAAAAGCATGGGCGCTCCCAAGAACCAGTACCGTAAACTGGCCATTGCGGAGAACAATGCTATTGTTGCTATCGGCGGTGGATTGGATAACGGATGTATCACCAAATTATCCTCCACGGGAAATCCTATTTACAATACCCGTTTAAACAAAGGCGGGCTGGTAGCTTACCAGGACTTGTTACTGCTGCCTAAAAATGAGTTGGTGGCAGTAGGCGGCGGCACTATTGCCTATGGTAATGCCCGTATTACCAAACTGAGCGCCACGGGAGAAGTGGTGTTTGACAAAAGCATCGGCAACGGTCAGGGTGGTTATTTCACGAAGATCATTGCCGACCGTCACGGTAACTACATCACCGTAGGCGTAGATGGCAGCAAGCCGGCACAGGCCCGCATCACCAAAATGACACCCGATGGCAAGATCGAGTTTGACAAAGGTTTTGGGGCACACAACGTATTTACTAACGTATTAATCGACGAAGACGAGAATATTGTAGCTGTTGGCGGAGACGTGGGAGACGGTCAGGGTAAAGCCTTTATGGTAAAAGTAGACGGTAAGGGTGAAAAACAGTTTGACCTGACTTTTGGTAAGCCCGGCGCCGTGTTTGAAAAAATGCTGCTGTTGGAAGACGGTTCCATCCTGGCCATGGGCGGCGGTGCTTATGGCACCGGCAACGCCAGCCGCATCGCTAAAGTGAACGCCGAAGGCCAGGTAGTATTCGACAAGGAATACAGCACCTTGGACGGTAAGTTCAACGCCATGAAGGTGAACGATCTGGGCCAGATCTTCGCCTGTGCGGAAGAAAAAGATAAGGGCCGCATCGTAAAGCTGCGTCCTGACGGTACAGAGCTGTTCAACAAAGAGGTGGACGCAGCCCTGTATGCATTGGAAGTAGGTAAAAACGGTAAAGTGGTAGCTGCTGGTGGTAACATCGGCATGAATACCGGTAAAATCGTAAAATTACTGCCCGACGGCACGCAGGTAGTCAACAAAAACATGGGTACGGTGTTTCAGCACCTGCTGCTCACAGAAGACGATGAGATGTGCGTGGTGACCAGGGAAGGGTACCGCCTCATTAAACTGACGCCTGACGGTGAACTGATGTTCGACAAACAACTGGGTAAATACGATGCCAAAACCACTCTTGCCTCCCTGCTGATGAGCCCTTCCGGCGAAATCCTGGCGGCCGGCGGTGGTGACGAAGACGGCAACCGTATCATCAAAATCAGCCACGGTGTGTCTGTGAATGATATTGCCGTTTCTGAGCCGCTCAACGGCTTGTCTAACGCCTCTCTCACCATTACGCTCTCCGGCTTCCTTAGAAGCAATGGCGTGCGTACCCCGGTGAATGTGCATTACAAAACCATCCCGCATAAAGACGGCGCTGGTCAGGGGGACTTCGACATTACTGAAGGCACTATCTCCTTTGTACCTTCTGAATTCGCTGCAGGTGCTATTATCTCGAAGACTATCCAGATACCCGTTAAAAGCGATAATCTGCTGGAGGGCAAAGAGTCTTTCCACGTAGAGATCATGGATGCGTCGGAATTGCACCTCACTAAGGCGAAAGGCGAAGTGACCATTTTGGACCAGCCGGCCATGGTAAAATTCATTGGAGGCACCAACGGGGCGGAACCTGCTACCGATGTGGTATTCTCTGCGGGGCTGTTCAAACGCGACAATACGCCGCTGATCAACGCCACTGGCAAGCCTGTAAGGCTGACTTACAAGTTCGGTAACGGTACCGCGTTGCCTGGTGCTGACTTTGTGAGCAGCATCAAAGCGCCGTTTGTGATTGACAATGGCGCCAGCACCGCGAGCCTGTCTGTAAAAGTGAAAGACGACAACCGTTTTGAACTGGCAGAGACAGTGGTATTGGTACTGAGCGAGATCAAAGCGGAAAATGAAGCCATCGTGGGGTATAACGGCGATGTGACTTCCATCTCCGCGTCCCAGTATATCCAGGACCAGGCAGCACATATCACGCTGGTTAAGCTGACAGACGCCAATGAATCGGCTACCGCACCGGTAAGCATGTTCAAGTGTATCCTCGTGAAAGCGGTGGATGGCTCCGTACAGACCAACTGTACCGGCAGTGATATCAATATCTACTTTGGCGTGGATTCTGTGAGTGCAGCCGCTTACGGCCGTAAGTTCGTGATCATGAACGGCGACATGGTAAAAATTACGGGTGACTGTGCCTTTAGCGAAACAGACATCCAGGTGGCCGTGGTAAACGACCGTATCAAAGAATCCGATGCGGTGGTAGCCGTGAAACTGCGCGACGTGACAGCCGCCAACAATGCCGGTGTGCTGAAGATCTCTCCTGAGCTGAAGCTGAATAAGGCGTTGGCTGTGATCCATGACGACGACAGCGATGAAGGATCCGTGCTGACAGCCACCAAGTAATCCTGGCTTGAATCAATAACCGATATACGCTGCTTCAGGCAACACCTACATTCCCGCATAGTTATTATGCGGGAATTTTTTCTTTAATAAACTTAAAAGCAGCATCCTTTATATTAAAATATAAAAGATGCTGCTTTTTTTATTATTTATAAATCCACCATAATCCGTTTATCGTAGGTAATGGTAGAAGGAATTAATAAAATAACTCAAAAATAAAAGAGTTGTGTCTTTTAATGGTTAACTTGGGAATAGCCTGGTATGTCCTTACCGGGCTCTTTTTTTATAACGTTTTCCTCATTACAAAGTCTTCCATCACGTAACCATTGCCGATATCGGTGTCTTTCTCTTTATAGGTAGAGAATCCCATTTTCTCATAGAAATAACGGGCTTTATTATAGCGGTTTACATCCAGTTCGAGGATGGTGGCGCCGAGTTTTTTCACCTGGCGGATAACGGTTTCCAGCAGGAAGCGGCCAACGCCTTTACCCTGGTAGGTGGCGTCGAGGTAGATTTTATGCAGTTTATAGACGCCTTCCGTATCGGTGGTGCTATAGGAAGCGAAGCCGATGGGTCTTTTATCGTCCTGCAGGATGATGAACTTGTGGTTTAACTCCGTGATCTGTTCAGTGAGTGCGGCAGTGCTGTACATCATATCGATCATATACTCGATCTGTTCAGGTTCGAGTATGCGTTGGTAAGTTGGTTTCCAGATTCTTTCAGTCAACTCCTGTATAACGGGAATGTCGGCTACTGATGTTGATTTTACGCGATACATGATTTGTGTATTATAAACGGTTACTTTCCTCAATAATATTATCGACGGTTTGTTGAAGCCGGTCGAGTGGTGTGTATCCTCTTGCGCAGAGGTATAATTGTTTGCCTGTGTCGAGAATGGCGGCGGGGAAGCCGGTGATGCCCCAGTTGTGCACGAGTTGGAATTCCTGGTTGGTTTCATACCGGAGGCGTTCGTCGTGCAGCCGGTCAATAAATTCATCTTCCGGCAGGCCATATTTCCTGACCAGTTTCCGGTAGGTATGGTCCAGGTTAAGGCTTAGTCCGTCGTAGTTGAGTGCATGTTGCATATCATGTGCGAAGGAGATGGCATTTTCGGGCTCATACGTTTTAAAAACGGTGAGGGCCACCGATGGTTTTTCGGAGTCCATGATTTCTTCCGAAGGCAGCAGTTTTTCAAGAAAAGCGCTGCCGAATTTTACGCCGGTCATCTCTTCCACATTGGTATGTTCCCGTTGGATATAGGCCGTCATCGTAGAGAACGGGTGACGGTTGTCTCCTACGATCATGCCGCCGGAGAGGATATCAAATTCCATGGTCCCGCTATGCAGCTGTTGAAACTGCATGACTACAGGCGTGAACCCGTAGCACCATCCACAAAGCGGATCATAGACATATATAAAACGCATAAACAGGCATTTAGCTTTTCGCGGTTAGCTGTGCAGTTAGCCGTTCGAAAAAAGTGCAAGCGGCTACAAAGATACTAATCTCCCGATTGAATTGTGCTCATCTTTAATGGAGTAAATCGTAATTATAGTAAGTCGTCTTCATCTCCATTCAGGGGAGAGGGGCCTGTGGCCTCTTTGTCTAAATGCCGGTGGAACAGTTTTTCCGACAGCATCAGATCTTTCCGGGTGGCCCTGTAAGATAGCCTGGCGGCGATGATGAGCGTTAGTACAGCGGCTCCCAGCGCCAGGATGTTATTCCCGGAGAACAGGAAAAAGTCGAAGGAGCCGTGGAAAAACACCGCTATCAGCAGGCCTTTGAGCAGCAGCATGTCCCGTTCTGCGGGGATGAATTTGGCCAGTCCCACGTAGTACCCCATCAGTATGGCGAAGGTCGCGTGGGCGGGCACGGAGAGGAACATGCGGGCCACGCCGGTGCTGAAGCCGTACTGGCCCACGTAGGCGATATTTTCCAGGGTGGCGAAGCCCATCCCTATCATGACGGCGTAGACGATACCATCCAGCGGTTCGTTGAAGGCGCTTTTAGGGTAGGCATAGAAGCGCAGCACCAGGAATTTGGTGAGTTCTTCGGAGAGGCCTACGATGCCATAGGCAAAGAGGGCGGTATCAAAGAGGCTGTCGTTGGTTTCCCGGAAGCCGTACATGGAGGCGAGCAGCTGAA
Source organism: Chitinophaga eiseniae (assembly GCF_900167135.1). Taxonomy (GTDB): domain Bacteria; phylum Bacteroidota; class Bacteroidia; order Chitinophagales; family Chitinophagaceae; genus Chitinophaga; species Chitinophaga eiseniae. The sequence goes on from NZ_FUWZ01000005.1 coordinate 304,197, forward strand.
ATACCAGCGGCAGGGCTACGCAGAGCATACCGAGGAGAAAGCTTTTCAGCAGGAGGCCAACCGGTTCCGGGTCGTATTTGTCTATCACAAACATCAGCAGGCAGATAGCCAGTCCCGGGGCTACGGCCAGCGCCAATAACATCATGAGAGGATATTTTTTTGTTTTTTACGTTCCTGCAGGAAGTCATTGAGCATGTCAACACCGAAGCTGCTCAGATTGTTGACTTTGGTGACACCGCCTTTTTGGGCGGCCAGTGTGCCGTAATGCACATCGTGGAAGCCCCGGATACTGTGGGCGTCCGGATCGATGGAGATACGCACGTTTTTCTCCAGTGCATAAGGCAGCCAGGTCCAGTCGATGTCCAGGCGGCGTGGGTGTGCATTGAGTTCAATCACCACATTGTTGGCAGCACAGGCATCTATCGCAGCTTTATGATTGACCGGGTATCCGTTGCGGCTCAGGAGCAGGCGGCCGGTCATATGGCCGAGGATGGTGGTGTATGGATTTTCGATGGCTTTAAGTATCCTGGCCATGGCTTTTTCTTCCGTCATTTTCAGGTTGGAGTGTACCGAGGCGATGACGAGGTCGAACCGGGCCAGTATTTCATCGGGATAGTCCAGTGTGCCATCGTTGAGGATATCCGCTTCAATGCTTTTGAAGATGCGGAAGGGGGCCAGTTTTTTATTCAGTTCATCGATTTGTTCGTGTTGTGCGATCACTCTTTCGATGCTCAGGCCGTTGGCATAGAAGGCAGAGCGGGAGTGGTCGCTGATGACGAGGTATTCGAAGCCCTGGCTGGCGGCGGCGGTGGCCATTTCCTCCAGTGAGTCGAGGCCGTCGCTCCATTGGCTGTGGGAGTGGATGATACCTTTGATGTCTGCCCGGGTGATGAGGGTGGGCAGTTGTTGAGCCCGTGCCAGTTCGATCTCGTTTTGTCCTTCCCGCAGGCAGGGCGGGATGCAGGCCATGCCGGCACTGCTGAAGATGGCTTCTTCAGAGGGTGCTTTGTGGACATGAGAGGCGCCGCCGGCGGCATTAAATTTATCTATGAAGGCGGGTGCGCCGGTGGTGTTGAAGAGGGTGCTGTAGAAATCGTCGGTTGCGCAGGCGTGGGTGACCACGTTCAGTTTATCGTTGTATTTCCATACCAGGTCGGGCCCGTTGGCATCGCCGGGGGTGAAACCGGGCAGGGCGGCTACGTGTTCGCGCAGGGTATCTGGTGTGGTGGCGATGACGAATTCCAGTTCATCGATGATCGTTTCCTGGCGGCGGAAGGCGCCGGTGAGGGCTACGGGTGCGGGTGCCAGCAGCTCCTGCAGTTGTTTTTGCAGGTCGGCTGCAATGGTTTCCACTTCCGCGAAGAGGAAGCGGTTGCGGTTAGAGAGGTAGAATTCGATATTCTGGCGAACGTTTTCCTGTGTTTTTTCACCGAAGCCTTTGAGGAGCAGGAGGCGGTTTTCGTTACAGGCGTATAATAGTTCTCCCATGGATTCGATTTCCAGTTCTTTCCAGATGGTGGCTATTTTTTTTGGTCCCAGTCCTTTGATCTTCATGATTTCGAGGATACCGGGAGGGGTGATGGTGAGATAGTTGTTGAGCAGGGAAAAACTTTGATTATCCAGCATTTCGAGGATGCTTTTCCCGGTAGATTCCCCGATGCCTTTGATGCGGAATATCTCGTCGCGGGGGGTATCTTTCAGTTGAACCGGCAGTTTGTCTATGGTAAAGGCTGCGGAGGCGAAGGATTTGGCTTTAAAGCTGTTTTCTCCGTGGATGTCCATTAGTTTGGACAGCAGGGAAAAGTTATCGGCGATTGAATTATTGTCCATGTGGTAAAAATACAAATTCCCGGGGTGAAGCCGGGGGCTAAGTTATTGTCTGGTAATGCTGATGACGGGAAGTGTAAAAATAGTGTTTATAACGATTCGACGGGAGTAAATGAGGGGAGGGGGTGCTTTGTTGGGGGGCATAAAAAAGATCCCGGCGGGTAAGCCGGGACCTTTATAACTACATTTTGTAAATCCGATCTTAGTTTGCCGGAGCAGCTGGTGTAGAAGGAGCAGCTGGTGCTTTTTTAGCAGGAGCTTTCTTCTTAGCAGCAGGCTTTTTAGGAGCAGCTTTCTTTTTAGGAGCAGCTTTTTTAGCAGCGGCTTTCTTTTTAGGAGCCGCTTTCTTAGCAGCGGCTTTCTTTTTAGGAGCAGCTTTTTTAGGAGCGGCTTTCTTAGCAGCAGCTTTTTTAGGAGCGGCTTTCTTTTTAGGAGCAGCTTTTTTAGCAGCAGCTTTCTTTTTAGGAGCGGCTTTTTTAGCAGCAGCTTTTTTAGGAGCGGCTTTCTTAGCAGCAGCTTTCTTTTTAGGCGCAGCTTTCTTAGCAGCAGCTTTTTTAGGCGCAGCTTTCTTAGCAGCTGCTTTTTTAATTGTTGCCATTGTTTTTTGAATTTGGGTTAGTAAAAAAATATTGGGTATAAAAAAACTTTATGGCTAACACTGATTAGGCTTCTGCCTGAGCAGTGGTGTCAAATGCTTTAACAGAAACGTAAGTCTTGTTTTCGCGACCTTTTCTGAATTCAACCACACCATCTGCCAGCGCGAAAATGGTAAAATCTTTACCAACGCCTACGTTTTGACCGGGATGATAAACGGTGCCTCTCTGACGAACGATGATGTTACCAGAAATAGCAGGCTGACCACCGAAGATTTTTACTCCGAGCCTTTTGCTCTGGGAGTCACGGCCGTTCTTTACACTACCTTCACCTTTTTTATGTGCCATTGTATAATTACTTTAATAATAATGTGTCTAAATAAAAATAACCAGCTTAAAATGAATTAAGCTATTTCATTGATCCGGATCTTAGTGAAATGGGTACGGTGTCCGACTTTCTTTCTGAAGCCTTTTCTTCTCTTCATTTTGAAAGCGATCACTTTGTCACCCTGTACATGGCTCAGGATCTCTGCCTTTACTACTGATTTTACATCAGTGCCTACGGTCAGTGCACCAGCATTGTCTGTCAACAGTACTTCGGAAAACTCCACTTTGTCTCCAACATTTCCTTGTAACTGCTGTACAAAAATTTCCTGGTCTTTTTCTACTTTAAATTGCTGACCTGCGATTTTTACAACTGCAAACATAATTATCCAAAATATAATTTCCGCAAAAGTATCAATTGTTTTCCAATTGAACAAAGATTTCCGGCTTTTTTTAATTCATATATGTAAATACGTATTAAAAGCCGGATAAAAACTTAATCTTTTCAAAGATACGTACTTTCTTGAATTTTAAATTTTTTTAACAAATTCCGGGCCATGCCGGCCGGCTTTCCGGCAGGAGGTGACAAAGCAGTAAAAACAGTTATTTTACTGTACAAACCACCACAATTTTATATACTTTTGAATTTTGGGATTTTTGAATTTGGGGATTTTTGGGAGCGATGATCTTTTAAAATTAAAAATTTTCTGATTTCCCGGGGGATGGACAGACGGTGATCATCTCCCGAAATCAAAAAATCCCAACATCAAAAAATGAAAATATACTCTCAATTATAAAATAAAGGGCATGAAGTTTAAATCACTGCTAGCCAAACCATTTGCTTCTATTGTGCACAACAAGATCAGGAAGGAGATGCTCAGGGCGGTGGAAGACCAGGAGGCCATCCTGGAGGAACTGATAAAGACAGGCAAAAAGACGGAGTTCGGAAATGACCATAAGTTGGATGCAGTGCGTACCTACGAGGAGTTCAAACAAGCTGTGCCAATAAGGGATTACGAGCAGTTTAAACCTTACATAGAGCGGATTAAAGAGGGCAGGCAGAATGTGTTGTGGAAGGGGCAGCCTATTTATCTGGCTAAAACTTCCGGTACCACCAGCGGTATTAAATACATCCCTATTTCCAGAGATTCTATTTCCAATCATATAGATACCGCCCGTAACGCCCTCCTTAACTATATGGGAGAAACCGGCAATACGGCTTTTGCTGACGGGAAAATGATCTTCCTCTCCGGCTCCCCCGAGCTGGAAAGGGTAGGTGGTATTCCCACCGGCCGGCTCAGCGGTATCGTGAATCACCATATCCCCCGTTATCTGCGTACCAATCAACTGCCTTCGTATGAAACAAATTGTATAGATGACTGGGAAACCAAGCTGGACAGGATTGTGGAGGAAACGATCAACCAGGACATGACGCTGATCAGCGGCATACCGCCATGGGTACAGATGTATTTTGACCGGCTGATGGAGCGTACGGATGGTAAAAAGATAAAAGAGATATTTAAAAATTTTGATGTGATGGTGTATGGCGGGGTGAATTTTGAACCTTACCGTGCCAAACTGATGGCTTCTATCGGTCATCCTATCCACACGGTAGAGACCTTCCCGGCATCCGAAGGTTTTTTTGCCTTCCAGGATTCGCAGGAGCAGGAAGGGCTGTTGCTGAACACCAACTCCGGTATTTTCTATGAGTTTATCCCGGCACAGGAAATTTTTAATGAAAATCCGACCCGACTGTCGCTCAAAGAAGTGCAAACCGGTGTAAATTACGCTATGATCATCAACAACAACGCCGGATTATGGGGATACAACCTCGGTGACACCGTGAAGTTTATCTCCACCAATCCGTACCGTTTGCTGGTGACCGGCAGGATCAAACATTTTATATCCGCCTTCGGCGAGCATGTGATCGGAGAGGAGGTAGAACACAGCCTGATGAAAGCTGCCGCTGAGGAAAATGTGCAGATCACGGAGTTTACCGTGGCCCCGATGGTGCAGACCAACGGTGAACTGCCTTATCACGAGTGGTTTGTGGAGTTTGAAAACGCCCCGAAAGACCTGCAGGCTTTTGCCATGAAAGTAGACCATAACCTGCGTCAGAAAAACATTTACTATGATGACCTTTTGACCGGCAATATTTTACAACCCCTGAAAATAAGGACCGTACGCAAACAAGGCTTCATCGATTACATGAAGGCTATTGGAAAACTGGGGGGCCAGAACAAAGTGCCCCGTCTGAGCAATGACAGAAAGCTGGCCGACGAGCTGACAAAATATGTGCAGCCATCATGAAAGGTGTGACCACTGTAGCAGGGTTCACATCACTGTGAAAGATTAATAAAGTAAATCACCGTAATGAATAAACGAAAAATTGCCATCTTCGGGTCCACCGGATCCATTGGTATACAGGCACTGGAGGTGATAGCAGCGCACCCCGACCGGTTTAGTGTTGAAGTGCTGACTGCACAACAGAATGCCGACCTCCTGATCGAACAGGCGTTGAAATTCAAGCCCAACGCGGTTGTGATCGGCAGCGAGGAAAAATACAAGCAGGTAAAAGACGTATTGTTTGACAAAGGCATCAAGGTATTTGCCGGCGCCAAGGCCATGGTGGAAGTAGCTTCCTGGAGCTCTATCGACATGGTGCTGGCCGCTATCATGGGTTTTGCCGGACTGGCGCCCACCTTGTCGGCCATCGAGCAGGGTACGCCGGTAGCGCTGGCCAACAAGGAAACCCTGGTGGTGGCCGGTGATATTGTGATGGCCACCGCCCGCAGGAAGAATGTACCGGTAATCCCGGTAGATTCCGAGCATTCCGCTATTTTCCAGTGCCTGGTAGGCGAGCCCTTCAGTAAAGTGGAAAAAGTGATCCTGACCGCCTCTGGTGGTCCGTTTCTCGGCAAAAAGCCCAATTTCCTGATCAACGTAAAGAAAGACCACGCCCTGCAGCATCCCAACTGGCGGATGGGCGCTAAAATAACCATCGACTGCGCCACCCTGATGAACAAAGGGCTGGAAATGATCGAAGCCCGCTGGATGTTTGGCCTGCACCCGGAAAACATCGAAGTGGTGATCCATGCGCAGTCCATTATCCACTCCATGGTACAGTTCGTGGACGGCTCCCTCAAAGCGCAGATGGGCCTGCCTGACATGAAACTGCCCATTCAGTATGCCCTCGGGTATCCTGACCGCCTGGCCAACGACTTCCCGCGGTTCTCCTTCCGGAACTATTCATCGCTCACCTTTGAGCAGCCGGACACCAAGACTTTCCGCAACCTCGCCATCGCTATAGACGCCATGCACAAAGGGGGGAATACCGCCTGCGTGATGAATGCGGCCAACGAGGAAGTGGTGCACGCCTTCCTGCGCAACAGGATCGGGTTCCTGCAGATGACCGAAGTGATTGAGGAAACCATTGCCAAAATCCCGTTCATCGAAGCGCCGACGCTGCATGATTACTACGAGTGCGACCAGGCTGCGCGTGAACACGCTGCAACCCTTATCAATGCTATCGTTATCTAAAATAACCGTTGAAAATTAACAAATAGTTTTGCCGGAATATCTGTTAAATCCGATATCTTGGGCAGATTAAAGCAGAAACAAGTAAATGACAACAGAGGTAATATTGGTGAAAGCCGGACAGTTGTTACTGTCACTCTCTATACTGGTCGTATTGCACGAGTTAGGCCACTTTATCCCCGCCAAATTGTTTAAAACAAGGGTAGAAAAGTTCTACCTTTTCTTCGACCCCTGGTTTTCGCTCTTTAAGATCAAAAAGGGAGAAACAGAGTATGGTATCGGCTGGTTGCCGCTTGGCGGATATGTAAAGATATCCGGCATGATCGACGAGAGCATGGACAAAGACGCCATGGCCCTTCCCCCGCAGCCTTATGAGTTCAGGTCCAAACCGGCCTGGCAGCGGCTGATCATTATGATCGGCGGCGTAACGGTGAACGTGTTGCTGGCCTTCTTCATCTATGCCATGATCCTGTGGCACTGGGGCGAAAAATACCTGCCCACCGATGCCGTGAAATACGGTATTGCCGTGGATTCCCTCGGACAGAGCATCGGTTTGCGTGACGGCGACAAAATCATCGGCGTAAACCATCAGAAGATAGAGCAGTTCAACGCTATCACCGCCCAGGTGATCCTGCAGGAAGCCAAAAGCATTGAAGTGGTGCGTGACGGCCAGGAGCAGAGCATCGCTATCCCTGACGGGTTTATCCGGGCGCTGCTGAAGCAAAAGGAACCTTTTGCCTACATCCGCGTGCCGTATTACGTTGACCGCTTTGAAAAAGGGTCTATCGCCGAAAAAACCGGTCTCTTTAAGCCCGGGGACCAGATGTTGTCTATCAACGGTCTGTCAGTGCCTTACTTCTCCGACTTCGCCAAAGAGTTGCGCAAGCATAAAAATGAGCAGGTAAGCATCGGTGTGCTGAGGGGCAAAGATTCCGTAACGATCCCCATCCAGCTGGATGATAAGGCAAAACTGGGCATCTATCCGCAGGACCCGGAGAAATTCTTTTCGTTTAAAACCAAAACATATACGCTGCTGGAGGCCATCCCAGGTGGCTTTAGAATGAGCGTGGACAAGCTGGTGAAATACGTGCAGCAGTTACGGCTGATCTTCGTTTCCAAAGAGGTGAAGGTGAGCGAGTCGCTGGGTGGTTTTATGAGCATCGGCAACCTGTTCCCCGAAGCGTGGGACTGGCTGACGTTCTGGGAGATGACCGCCTTCCTGTCCATCATCCTGGCGTTTATGAACATCCTGCCTATCCCGGCGCTGGACGGCGGGCACGTGCTGTTCCTCCTCTACGAGATCATCACCGGCCGCAAGCCCAGCGAGAAATTCCTGGAGTATGCACAGATTGCCGGTATGATCATACTGTTCGGCCTGTTGCTGCTGGCCAACGGGCTCGACTTCTGGCGGCATATTATCAGTAAGTGGTTCTAAATCATCTGATTTTTATAAAGGATATGGATTACGGGATTTCCGTAATCCATATTTTTTTCGTATATTTGTTGTCTGAAATCGGGGATGCCTGGTTTTGACAGCATAGGTCTTTGAAAGTGTAAGCATGCCGTGCGTTGGATAATTAGCACGATAATCTGAATATTCAAACTTTAATTGGCGAATCTAACTACGCCATGGCTGCCTAATCAGCGATTAGACACCCATTATAGCCGCCTGGAGTTGTCGCCTTATGCGACTCCCGCCGCTGAATCATCAAACCCATAGGGATAGGTGCTCATGGTTTCTGTGAGTGAGCACTGAAGCTAAACGGATAAGGACAAGGTTGGTTTGTTGCGCCCCTGCCAAGTCCCGACAAACCAATGCGTAAATAAGCATGTAGAAAGCTTTTGAGGAATATGTTTGGACGCGGGTTCGATTCCCGCCATCTCCACAGAGGGGAGCAGTCGGAAGACTGCTCCCCTTTTTTTGTTTTTTAGCAAAGTATGTTGCAGTTTGATATCCACGATTTAATCATGAGAAAGAGCGTTTAATCTTTATCGTGTTAGTTTCTTAAATTAGGGTATCAATTGTACTGTATGAGCGATTTACAAATGCTAATAAACAAAATCCGACAGTTCAACACAGAACGTGACTGGAGCCAGTTCCACAACGCGAAGGACCTGGCGCTGGCAATAAGTATTGAGGCTGCTGAACTGAATGAACTGTTTCTATGGAAAAAAGCTGAAGAAGCGGATGCTGAAAAAGTAAAGGAGGAATTAGCAGATATCTTTACCTATGCGTTGCAGTTAGCAGATAAGTACGGGTTTGATGTCGGTCAAATCGTAGCTGATAAAATTGAAAAGAACGCCTTGAAATACCCTGTTGATAAGGCAAAAGGTAGTGCTAAGAAATACAACGAGTTATGAAAACCCCTCAGGAGTACGCCATTAAAAAGCTTGGCTTTAGCCAGAGCGCCATCAATGAGCTCTCTGCCGACACTCTAATCGGAAAGTTCTGGCCTATTGTTTACCTGTTGAAAGAAAAGAATAAACAAAAGGCCCTTGCCTATGTTGGCGAAACGTATGATGTAAAGACCAGGTTAACAACTCACTTAAGTCATCCCGAAAAAAACAGGCTGCAGGAAGCATATTTAATCTCTAGTAGAAAGTTTAACAAGTCGGCGACGCTTGACATAGAAGCATATTGCATTAAGTATTTGGCCGGGGACGGGCGATACAGACTGTTAAACGGTAATTTAGGAATTCCTAATCATAACTATTATCAAAGGGAGGAAGTATACTTCAAAATTTTCGAGTCTATCTGGGAGGAGTTTCGCTCGCTGGGCATAGCACAACAGGCATTGAGCAAGATTAGTAACTCAGATCTCTTTAAGTATTCTCCATATAAATCGCTAACTCCTGAGCAGACAGCCAGTCTGATAATGATTCTTGAGTCGCTATTAGAAGACCAATATGAAAGGATGGTGATTGAAGGCGGTGCTGGTTCGGGAAAGACAGTGCTGGCTGTTTTTTTGTTTAAGCTGTTGCATACGGCTGAAGAAGAATTTAATTTCAGCGTTTTTGGCGAGGAAGACAAGAGAATAGTGGAACTGGTAAATTTATTGAAGCAGAAAATACCCAATCCCAAAATGGCATTGGTTGTTCCTGTTGAATCCTTTAGGTCTACAGTACAGAAAATATTCAGGCATGTGGAAGGACTAAGTGCGGATATGGTAATAGGACCGGCCGATCTTGGAAGAAACCGTTACGATATTGTTTTGGTCGATGAGGCTCATCGTTTACGGAGGAGGAAGAATTTAGGCAGTTATTTTGGTGGATTTGATAGGGTATGCAATGAATTGGGCTTCGATAGGGAAAAAAATGACGAGCTTGATTGGGTAGTGCGACAGTCAGATAAAAGCATTTTCTTTTACGATGAGTTTCAGTCAGTGAAGCCTTCAGATGTACTTCGGGAGAGGTTTGACATGTTGAAGAATAATCAATACACCAAAGCAGCGTATCTGAATTCGCAGTTCCGTGTGAAGGCTGGATTGAGATATGTAAATTTTATCGACAGGTTATTACAAGGCAAACCTATCATCGGTAAAAACACGAAATGGGACGAAGACTATGACTTCCGGATTTTTAATGATCCAGCGCAAATGATAGCTCATATCAAAGAAAAGAACGATAAGGAACAGCTGGCAAGAGTGGTGGCAGGGTATGCGTGGCCGTGGCCCTCAAAGAAAAACAAGAAGGCAATAGACATCAAAATTGGTGAGTTGGAATTACGATGGAATAGTGTGATGAAAGACTGGATCAACTCACCCAATGCCATTAATGAGGTAGGGTGCATTCATACCGTACAGGGATATGATTTAAATTACACGGGTATAATTTTCGGCAATGAGATTGGTTATGATAAAGACAGAGGCGAGATCATCATCAGAAAAGATAATTATTATGACAGAAATGGGAAGAACGGCGTTAAAAATCCTCAGCAGCTGAAGAATTTTATTCTCAATATTTACAAGACGTTGATGCTACGTGGTATTAAAGGGACTTACCTGTATGTCTGTGATGAAGCACTGCGTGAATATTTTTCCCGCTATATTCCTTCTTTTGAGGAAGCAGGTGTAGACAGCAATCAAAATCCGAGCGAAACGCTGGTTTCCGGAAAAAGTGTCCCATTCATAAATTTGAAGATTGCCGCAGGCGGTTTCAGTGAACAACAGCAGTTCAACGGGGAAATAGAGCGCTTTCCGATACAGGACGGTTCAAAGATATCAGATGATCACTTTGCTTGCGAGGTAGTGGGGAAATCTATGAATAAACTAATTCCTAACGGCGCCATTTGTTTATTTCGCAGATATGCAGGAGGTACCAGGAATGGGGAGGTTGTATTGGTATCTCACACCAGTATACAGGATGCTGATTTCGGCTCGGGTTATACCGTAAAAAAGTACTTTAGTGAGAAAGTACACTATCCTGATGGGATCTGGAAGCATAATCGCATTATACTTAAACCTTCCTCCACAGACAGGTCCTACAAGGATATCGTACTTGAAGGGGATGAATTGTCCAGCCTTCAGGTTATTGGAATTTTTGAACGGGTTTTAGATTAAACAGTGTTCCTCAGCAAATAGGGAAGTGAATGTTCCGGGCGGCGACGTAAATCAATTTTAACAGGGCCATATCAGAGGTAAAAGTAGCTTTGGTTTGGGTTACTTTTTACGGACTTGGCGATGGAAGCCTTCGATAGTATTAGTAGTGTAGGGTTCATGTCTACAACTTTGCATTTCACTTTCTCTGGGAGATATTTATCGTTTTCGTTATGCCTGACCGTATTTCATTACCTGGTATATCAGACAACCTTTACGGGTTCCCGTATTTTGATGTCTTACGCTTCCTGTACCTTCGAAAGGTACCTGGTTAAAAGCCATGTCCGACAATGTCATTTGTGCCGAGACCAGGAGCTATATTCATTTAAATTTAATGTTTATGTCTGATGATTTAAGTAAAAGAAGGCCGCAGGACGCCAGTAAGATCAATCTTAGCGAGCAATGGGAAATTGATTACTGGTGTAGAAAATTTGGTTGCACTGAAGCTCGGTTAAGAGCAGCAGTAAAAGCAGTTGGCAACTCCTCTGCTGCCGTAGAAAAGTATCTTAACAAATGAGAGCGGTGGCCTTTAAGGCCACCACTTTAGATCTTCTAATTACAATTAGTTAGAACAGGAATATCCCTTACACATTCGCCTCTGCCGATATCGTTTGTATTGAAAGCCGTTGTCCGGGTACCTCCACCTTCCTTTCCTCCTCCTCTTTCCACTTCGTTTTCAGCAAAAACAGAAAAGTCACCACCGCTATCATGCCATAAGCTATCCCCAGCGTAACCTGGTTAGTAATAGCAATCGTATTCACCATCAATGAACTGAGAATAGAGGTCACTACTGCAAATCCGCCGCCGGTAAGCCCGCTGGCTTTGCCGGCATATTGCGGGAAGCGGATCAGGCAATACGACATCAGGTTGTTGAAGATGAAGCCGGCGGCGCTGTGCAGGAGGAATACATAAATGAGCAGCGTCGCCAGGTTGTGGTAGTAGCGTGTTAACGGAATCATCAGGGCTACTGTGGTCAACTGCATGATGCTGGCCGTCATTAGTTTTTTGCCCAGGGGGTTGCTCACCAGTATTCTTGATACTGACCCGCCGATCATGACTGATACACCGGAGAATAAAGCGCAGTAGCCTGTGGCAGCGGCAGAGAACTGCAACTGATGTTCGATCAGGAACGGGCTGCACATGCCATACAGTAATATCATTCCGTAGGCTAGTCCGAGTATGAACAGGCCTGAAGTAAAGTCCGGTGTTTTGAGCATCCTGCTGTACGTTTGGACCATCGAGGATACGCTGAACGGCTGTGCTGCTTTCATGGATTCGCCGCCGATGAGCAGTTCGGCGATAAAGAATAGCAGTCCGAAATACCCGAGGAACATGAAGTTGGATGACCAGCTCCAGGTCGTTTGAAAGAATCCGCCCAGGAAAGGCGCTACGATGGGCGCGATAGCCCAGATCACCGAGAACATGCTGGTGTATTTCTTTAATGCTTCGCCTTTATAGAGGTCTATAAAAAAGGCGCGTTTGCTGATGGCGATCACGGCGACGGTAAAGCCCTGCAGTATACGCATGGCGTAGATCATCTCCAGATTGGTGGCGTAGGCGATGACAAAGCTGCTGGCGCTGAAGGCCAGTATGGCGATCATATTGGGGAGGTAGCGGCCATAGGTGTCGATCAGTCCGCCTACGATCAATTGTGAAATACCATAACTGATGATGAAGAGCGAAAGTGTCAATTGAATGGCGGCGGGTGAAGCGTGCAGCTGTACCGCCATGTCGGGCAGGGAGGGGATAAATATGTCCATGGCAAAGCCTGATAATGGTATCAGGCACAACGACATGACCGTATTCCATCCTATTCTTGATGTTTGGATCCTTCTCATACTGGTTGCTTTATTTTAGCGACGTAAAGTTAGGAAGGCGGGTAGCTGTTGTAATTACACGTTTCAAAGAGATGGTTATACAAATCAAAGGTGTTTTTGTATCACCGTTTTCTTCCCATACGAAATTCCAGGGGCGTGCGGGAGGTAAACTGCTTGAAGTATTTATTGAAATGGGAGGGGTATTCAAACCCCAGCGCATAGGCAATCTCTGAGATGTTCCAGTTGGTGTTGCGCAGTAGTGTTTTCGCTTCGATGATCACCCGTTCATGGATAATGTCGCGGGTGGTTTTATGCGTATGCTTTTTTACGACGCTGTTTAGATGGTTTACATGGACATGCAGCAGGCTGGCAAAATGAGCCGGCGTTAATAATTTCAATGGAGATTCAGGCGAATCTACCGGGAACTGCTGGTTCAGCAAAGCAAGAAAGTCGTTCACCAGCCGGTCGCGGACTACCGCAGCCGGCATCTCCTGGTTTTGCTGCAGCCGGATGCCTTCGTGAATGACGAGTTGTAGCAGGTGGCGTATCATATCCCATTTGTGGGGATAGTCACTGTCCTGCAACGTTTGCATTTGCGTGAAATAGGCGCTTATTCGCAGCCTGTCATCTTTGGTGATGGGTATGACCGGCATGAGCGAAGGATTGAACAACGGGCAGGCGTATTGTATGTCAGCGGGGATGGACCCCTCGATAAAAGGCGTGTTGAATAAACAGTAAAAACGGTTGAATGGAGTATTTACTTCTATGGAAGTGGGTACGGCCGGATTATTAAAAATAAGGCAGCATTGATGGATTGGTATCTCCTGGTCATTATACAGCAGTATGCCGCTGCCTTTTGCCGGCGTCTGGCTTAAGCATATTTTGAAATAGTCCCGCCGGTTGAAGGGGGTTTTGCGGGTGGCAGTAAGTGTCTCCCGGACATTAAAATGCGCTTTGCCGGAGTCGAGGCCCAAAGGGATGTCCTGACCGGTGCGCTTGTAAAACTGGGCGAGTGATTCTGTAGGAATGAAGTTGTCTGCCATCGCTTTGGGACTTATATAATTCAAAGATACTGAATTTGATATAGAAGAGGTATATTTCACCCTGAATACGGACCTGATAATTTTCATCTTTGCCCGTTCAAATTTGCCTGCACACGAACTATCAGGCGCTATTGCACTCCAGTGTAATACGTTATATACCTGTTGAATGTTGGAGGGAGCGCTGAGGCGATCGTCGGCAGGGAATGTGTATTTCAGATGCTGATAGCTGCGGCTACGGGTTTTGCAAACAATTTGTGTTATCGGGGAAATCAATCGCTGTTGCTCGTTTAAGCATCGGCGTTATAAATTAAATATAGTCAGCGTTATTGGCTTTCGGCGTTTTATTTTGGAAAAGACAGCCCCCTTGTGGGCTGTCTTTTTTCCAATTTTTATCTTGCTTATTTTATGCCTTCGCTTTTAAAAAATGCATCCACTTCTTTTACCCATAGTTCCGGTGCTTCCAGCGCGGCAAAATGTCCGCCTTTCTCCATCACGGTAAACCGTTTTACATTTGCTTTTCTTTCTGCCCATTCCTTCGGCGTAGGCGCATCGCCTGCAAATACCGCCACGCCTGTGGGCGTATTTACTTTCTGCCCGGAAGCCAGCTGCTGAAAGGCGCCTACGGCATAGGTACGCATGGACGAGTTGATCGTCTGGCTCACCCAATAGATCATGATGTTGGTAAGTAGTTCATCTTTGGTGAAATGTTCTTCCAGTGTGCCACCAGGCGTACGCCAGGCGTTGAACTTTTCCACGATCCAGGAGGCAAGGCCTGTGGGGGAGTCGTTCAGGCCATAGGCCTGTGTTTGTGGTTTGGTAGCGTGCAGCATGGCGTAGGCACCTTCCCGGAACCACCATTGCTGGATAAACTGCCCGAAGGCCTGCTCCGCGGGAGACATCGTACTCCAGTCTTCAGAACCGTTCGGGTAACCAACATCTGTCAGGTGGATGGCGGCTACATTTTCGGGATACAGGTTGGCGAGTGATTTGACGATGCCGCTGCCTACGTCGCCGCCGGCTGCATAGTAGGATTGATAACCGAGCACATCCTTCATCAGCGTCGCAAAGACTTTGGCAGAGCCGTCATCGGTCATGGCTGTATGACCGGAGAAACCAAACCCGGGAATGGAGGGGATCACCAGGTCATAATCGTTTGTCAGCAAGGGGATCACTTTGTGGAAACGATAGAAACAGTCGGGCCAGCCATGTACCAGCAGCAAAGGTTTGGCATTGGCATTCGGGCTTTTGATGTGCAGGAAATGAATGCTGACGCCGTCTATTTCCACGGTAAACTGTGGGAACTTGTTGAGCGCGGCTTCCTGTTTGCGCCAGTCGTAGCCGTTTTGCCAATAGGCAACAAGGTCCCGGAGAAATACGGGGTCTGTGCCATAGTTCCAGCCTGCGTTATCTGGCGCGTCGGGCCAGCGGGTCTGGCGGAGGCGGTTGTTAAGATCGTCCAGTACAGATTGTTGTACATCGATTTTAAACGGTTTTACGGTAAACATACGGTCTTGTTTTGTAGGTTGTGAAAGTGCGGTAATCGCTATAACAGTGACAGAAAATAAAAGAACAAGCTGTTTCATGGTATTTTGTATTTAATAAAACAAAATTCCAACCTCGGCATGACAACCTTATGTCAGCAGTAAAAACAGACGTTAAAAAAAAGTTTGGCGGTTGAGATAGATCTGTTTTACCGGGGTAAGGTAAATAGTAGCTACACAACACAAGATAATTATTTTGTCTATTTTTAAATTAAAAAAAAAAACAGGGTGGTATACCCCCGGCAGCATACCCCCGCCGAAAGCTCCTATTCATGAATAAGTCCACCGGTCATTGTTTATATCAGATAACCCGCATTACCTGCGTGAGCCAGCTGTTCGTCTTTTTACTGTACGCCTGTAACCAGGGGCCATCCGGCCATATGGCCGCCGACAGCGCAATAGCCACCGGTAAAACCGATACTGTTGTAACAATGGTTCCGGCACCTGGGCAACTATCCGTTGAGCTGACCGGTATCACGGAAGCGGCGTTCAGGCGTCACCAGCCGCCCGCCTCCAGCCAGGTTGATTTCGATACCACGTCCTGTTGATTGATAAAACCACCGGTAAAAAAGATACGGTCAGCAATTTCCCGTTACTGTCGCCCGATGGAAGACTGATGGTGAGCAAACGATACAATCCTTATGAGGAGTACGAACATATTCCGCCTCCCACAGAAGACATCAGCATTTATACCGTGGATAACCATGTTATTAAAAGGATCTTCCTGCAGCCCTCCCGTTGGTTTGCCAGGGAGCTATACTGGAAAGACAGCCATACGATATACATCAAAACCTGGGAGAAAGAAGGTGATGATGCCGCTATTTCAGATTATCTACGGCTGACTGTCACCAGCGGGAAAGACACGCCGGCAGGCGCCCCTGTGAATGTTTCCTGGAAGGGCACCTACACTACTGTTCTCCATGCATCCAGCGATGACGCCGACGGATCGAAAAAGAAGAAGGAAAATACATCCTGTACTGTCCCCTATCTGGATGGCAAGGTGAACGGCGGTCACCGGATGTCTTACCCATTGAAGAAGAAATAATCATTATATTTACTTTATCCTTTTCAACCAAAATAATAACCGCTTATGTTACCCGGTAATGCCATCTTCAGGATGTTACTGCTGATTGGTTTCAGTACGCCTGTTTGTACTTTCGCCCAGCAGCAAGACACCATCAGATACTCACTTATTTTAACAGGAAACATCAAAGGCGAAAAAAAGGTGATAGAAACATCTCCCGGTATGTTCGAATCCTGGTACCAGTACAACGACCGTGGCAGGGGCGACAGCCTGCATACCATCTACCGTCAGGACAGCGACGGGTTTCCCACTTATGTCCACGCTATTGGGAAAGACTATTTCAAAAAACCGATATCGGAAGATTTTTCCCTGAAAGACGGGGTGGCCACCTGGAAGAATACCGCTGAGAATGAGTCCCGGCCTGTTACCGGAAAGGCTTTTTACACCTGCCTGAATGGAGAGAGCGGAAACATGATCAAAGCGCTGAAAGCCGGTCAGCATAAAATAAAGCTGCTGCCGTTCGGTGAAGCCACCCTGGAAGTGGTACAGCAACACAAAGCGGGCGACCAGCAGTTGCAGCTGTGCCGCATCTCCGGTATGTACTACACACCGGAGTATATCTGGGCAGATGAAAAGAATGTCACCTTCGGGTATATAGGCGACTGGTTTTCGATGATCCGTAAGGGTTATGAACCCTATGTGAAAGAACTGCTGGCAGTGCAGCAGAAGATAGAGCGGCAGCATGATAGTCAACTGGCGAAAACGATACCTGAAAAGGTAAACGGAGACATACTGATCCGCGATGTTACCCTCTTTGATGCAGAAAAAGCGACCTTGCTGCCTCACACCGATGTGCTGATCGGCGCCGGAAAAATCAAAGCGGTATCTGTCGGAAAACCGATCACAGCGAAGGCCGCCAGGATCGTCGAAGGCCGCGGACAGACACTGTTGCCCGGGTTCTGGGACATGCATGTGCATATGGGCGACGGACCGGAAGGCATTATGCATATCGCTGCCGGTGTTACACATACGCGGGATATGGGCAACGATACTTCCCTGCTGACCCTCCGCAAAGAAATTGATAACGGCGAACTGATAGGCCCGCACCTGGAAGTCATCAGCGGACTGATTGACGGGGCCGGCCCTATGGCTGCTCCTACGGGTATACTAATCCACAACGAAGAAGAAGGCAAAAAGTTTGTCCGCATGTTCGCTGACAAAGGCTACGATCAGATCAAACTATACAGCTCTATCAAACCGGAATGGGTAAAACCCCTGATTGCGGAAGCGAAGAAGTACCATATGCGCGTATGTGGCCATATCCCTGCTTTCATGACAGCCGCGCAGGCCATAGAAGCCGGATATAATGAGGTGACGCATATGAACATGCTCCTGCTGAACTTCTTCGGCGATACTATCGATACCCGTACGCCGCAACGTTTTGCTATTCCGGCGCAACGGGCAGCTTCACTGGACCTGAACAGTGCCCCGGTGAAGGAGTTCATCGCGCTGATGAAATCCCGGAATATCGCATCTGACCCTACGCTGGTAGCTTTTGAGCCCATGCTGACCGGCCGCGATGGCGTAATAGAAGAAAAAAACAAAGACATCATCACCCACTTTCCGCTGCAGATACAACGCGGCATGCGTGCCGGCGGCAGCGGCCTGCCGGTCCCGCCGGGAATGGACACTACTTACATACAGTCGTTCGGCGTTTTTTTGAAACTGACGAAACTGTTATACGACAGCGGCATACGCATCGTAGCCGGTACGGACGGCACAGCGGGGTTTGATTACCAACGGGAGCTGGAGCTGTATGTGAAAGCAGGTATTCCGGCGGAGAAAGTATTGCAGCTGGCTACTTTTGGTACCGCGGAATATACCGGGAAGAGTAAAGAACTGGGCAGCATCAAAGTGGGGAAAACAGCAGATATGGTGCTGGTGGCGGGCGACCCGGTACAACATATCAGCAACATCCGGAAAACAAAACTGGTGATTAAAAATGGTGTGATCTATGATCCTGCGAAGTTGTACAAGGCGATTTCGGTGGTGCCGTTTTAAATGAATACACAGTAAAAAGCCGGTCTGCATTACAACACAGCAGACCGGCTTTTTTATTTTAAGGCTTCAGCATCCACATCACATCGTTCCGGGTATCAGAGCCGCCAAACTGCCGCTTGAGGGCCTCCTGCAGATTGGCCTTGTTGTTCTGGTACTCCGACTGCGGGTAGATGAACCGCGTAGGTATTTTACCGCCGTTCTGGTTAGACGGGCCAACGGAGAACACGGGCACGCCTGTACGACGATGGTTGTAATAGGCCTGCCATCCGGCGTTGTTAAAGAAAGCCACATATTTCTGCGTGAGCAACTGCTTCAGTCCGGCGTCGTTGTTGCCGGCATATTGCATCGCCGGCTGCGCGAGGAAAGTAGCGATGTCTGCATCGCTCACGCCATAGAACTTCATAGAGGCGGTGATACCGTCTTTATAGTGCTGCGCGGCGTCGCCACCGATCCAGCCGCGGTTGATCGCTTCTGCGATCAGGAAATGTGTTTCGGAAGCGCCCAGCTGGATGTTGGGCACACCGGCAGGACTGCTCAGCCAGTAGTTGATATTAAAAGTGCTGTATTGCCCTTTGTTGATATCGATGTAGATCTGGTCCTGGCGGTCGCCGGTATTGGCGCCTTTGTAGCGGGCGAACGGATTACCGGGGACCTCAGGGAGGGAATCGGCAGGAGCCGCCACGATGAACACACGGGGATCGCGCAGGGAATCCAGGATGTTGATGTAGGTGCTGCCCAGCGCATTCCTTTTGGCAGAGAGGACGCCTACTTCCATCGGGTACAACGGGTAGTTGTTGCTCTTCTGGCTGGCGTTGTAGTTCAGCTGAAGGTTATCTGTATTGTCGAGTATCAGCGGGTATTTCGCCGGATTACTGATAATACGGTTAAAACGTCCTTTCAGGTCGAGGGAGGCGTCATTGGCTTTAATGCTCAGGTTCATCAGCTCGCGGAGATAGCAGGTATTGATGGCCTTTCTCCATTTCAGCAGGTTGCCGGCATAGAAGATGTCGCCGTCTACCGTGGCTTTGGCGTTACGCTGACTGATAGCGGCGAGGGAGTCGTTGGCTTCTTCCAGCCATTTGAAACACTGCAGGAACACGTCTTTCTGTGTATCGTAGCGGGGAGCGTAGATACCGTCCGTAGCGCCTTTGATGGCTTCAGACATCGGGATGTCGCCCATCTGCGAGGTCATGGACAGGAAGAAGAACGTACGGATAAATTTGTTGACGGCATAGTAAGGCGCTGCCAGTTCAGGGCCTTGTTTGGCCGCTTCGAGGTCCAGCTGCGCAGCGTTGCGGAGACTACCGTAGTAGCTGGCGCCATCATCCCATGCGTAGTCCTGGCTGCCGTAATAATCGTGGCCGAGTACGAGAAACTGGTTGCTCATATGCGTGTAGTTCCAGGGGCTGTTGCTCATATCGCCGCTGAGGTCACTGCCGGAGGAGAAACCACTCCTTGCAGAGCCCTGTCCGCCGATCATATCCATCTGCAGCCCTGTCAGCAGTAGTTTGGGCGTACCTACCACAGACACGTTGGGGTTTACCCGCAGGTCGTCAAAGTTTTTACAGCCTGTTATCGCCAGTGGCAGCAGGCAGGCGGCTAATATATTTCTGGTTGTACGGTTCATGTCTGATTTTTTAGAAAACAAGGTTAATGTTGAAACCTACGCTGCGGGTGGAAGGCATCTCCAGTCCGGCGTTCTGATCTATCCACTGGTCAACGTCGATGTCTCTCACTCCTTTATGCGCCAGATAGTACAGGTTGCGGCCCACCACGGAAATGCTGGCCCTGTTGATGATTTTCGCCTGTTTCAGCAGGGAAGAAGGCAGGTTGTAGGTCAGCACCACTTCGCGTATTTTCAGATAAGAGCGGTCGTACAGGTTGGTGATGGCGTTGCCGTAATAGTTTTTAGACCATGTCTGCCACAGCACCGGCGTGGTGTTGGGAGCGAACTTACGGGTGTCGGAAATCACATTGCCGTCGCCATCCACCTGGAGAGAGCCGCCGGTCACCTGCATGCCTTCCGGTACGTAAGTGCCTTTATAGCCGGCGGTGTTACGGTTTTCCCAGTCGGCCTGGCGGTACTGGTTCGCGGAAAGCGGATGGTTGCCACCCTGCCACATTTTCTGATCGAGATAGTTGATGATCTTACCACCATAACGACCATCGACCTGTATTCTCAGGGAGAGATTTTTATAGGAGAAGGTGTTGATCACACTGGCCACCCATTTATCGTTGGCATATCCTACCATGGAAACGTAGGAATTGGAGCGTGGCTGACCATTGGAACCCAATACCAGCTGACCATCAGGCGTACGCTGGAAGTCGGTCATAAAGATCTGGTCCATACGTTCGCCGATTTTTACACGGTTGTACACGCTGAGCGTATCGTACACCTTGTTGAGGTATTTCTGGAAGGTAGACCAGTTCACCAGCACATCCCAGTTGAAACCACCGGCGGAACGGACCGGCGACGCATTCAGCGATATTTCGATGCCTTTACGCATGGTTACCAAACCGTTCATCTGGCGGGTTTTGAAGCCGGAGCCTTCGGAAATGGCAGGGTAGAATATCTGCGGGCCGTCCAGTGTCTTATAAACAGATACGTCAAGACCGAGACGGTTATCGAGCAGGCGGATATCTGTACCTACTTCATAGGATTTACTGAAGGCCGGTTTGATATTGGGGTTGTAGAGAATATCACCAAACACTTCAGCAGGATTACCATCCCAGCGGCTGCCCACGGTATAGCTGGGGTACAGGTTATATTTGGCGGTACCGTCATCGTTCACCATGTCGCCGCCTACGTTGGCATAGGAAGCCCGTACTTTCCAGAAGGAAATCGCTTTCGGCAGATGGAGGATGTCTGACATCACCGCACTCAGTGACACGGAAGGGTAGAAGTAAGCGTTCTTGTTGGCCGGCAGGGTGCTGGACTGGTCCATACGGCCGGTCATCCCCAGGAAGAGATAATCGCGGAAGGAGAAGTCAACAGACGCATAAGCGCTTTTCACCTGGCGTTTGTTTTTAACAGAAGTAGCGCCTGGCGGGTCTACGCTGTTGTCCACGGTCCACAGCTGAGGCAGCAGCAAACCGTTGTTGGTGTGGGCATACAGCCGGTTGTATTTCACGGTACGAAGGTTGCCGCCGGCAGATGCTTTCACATCGAAGGACTTACCGATTTTGTTGTTGTAGCTCAACAATACATCGGTGTTGTTGTCCCAGTAGTTTTCGCCGGATTCATTGTACCCGCCTTTGATGAAGTAGCCGCCATCACCGGAACGGTAGGAGCCGGAGATAGGATAACGTTTATTTTCAGAAAGATCGTAGGTGCTGACGTTGGTGCGGAAATAGCCGCTCCAGTGATCGTTGAACGTATAGTTCAGTTTGATGTGGCCGTACAGGTCATTCTTGTAGTAGCCGTGCAGCGCCTCATAGGCGGTGAGATACGGGTTGGTGTACTGGTACGATTCAAAGTTACGTTGCTGTATCCCTTCCTTGCCGGGTATCCAGTAGTTTTTGAGATCGCGGATGTCGTAGTCGGCGCCGCTCCAGAGCATCAGCGTATAGATAGGGCTGGAGGGCTGATAGGTGGCATCGGGATAATTAGGCGTATACTGTTTGTCGTAGTTGATAGCGGTAGACAGCGTCATTTTTTTGCTGACGTTCAGTGTACCGGAAAAGTTGACGTTGGTACCGCCCAATTTGGTGTTGGGCACTACGCCTTTCTGGTAGAGCTGTGTTACAGACATCCGCATATTGCCTTTGTCGTTGTTGGCGGAGATGGCGATGTTGTTGGAAGACAGCAAGCCTTTGCGCAGGAAATTACGCAGGTTATCGTGACCGCGGCGTTCCCAGGGAATAGGCATCAGTTTACCGGTTTGCGGATCTACCGGGCTGTTGTACTGCGGAATGAGCTGTCCTTCAAATTTAGGTCCCCAGATGTCGTAGTCGGCGTCGTTGGTGCCGCCGCCCATACCGTCTACATATTCATACTGGAAGTTGGAACCCGGGCCATATTCTTCCTGTTTGGTGGGGATGGCGAGGAAGCCCATCTGGAATTGGGTGCTGGAGTTCAGTTCCACGGAGATGCCTCTTTTATCGGTAGTGCCTTTTTTGGTGGAGATGAGGATGGCGCCGTTTTGTCCTTGTGAGCCGTAAAGGGCTGCGGCGTTAGGGCCTTTCAGTACGCTGTAGGATTCGATATCGTCGGCGCTGAGGTTCCAGGAGTCGGAGTTGATGGGGACACCATCTACTACGATCAGTGGCTTTACGCCTCTCAGGTAGATGCCGGGGTTCTGGAACAGACGGGTGGGCGTGGTGATCACCAGGCCGGACACTTTACCGGCGAGGGAGTTGACCGCATTGGGTTCACGGGCTTTCACCGCCGTTTCGCCTTTTACTTCCTGTACGGCGTAACCAAGGGCTTTTTTCTCTTTTTTGATACCGAGGGCGGTCACCACTACTTCATCCAGTTTTTTCTGATCTGTCTGCAGTTGTACATGGATGGTGGCGCTGCCTTTGACAGCCACTTCACGGGGTTCATACCCGATGAAGCTGATGAGCAGCACAGCGTTTTTGTCGCTCACGGCGAGGCGGAAACGGCCGTTTTCATCGGTACTGGTACCGTTGTGGGTGCCTTTTTCCTGTATGGTCACACCGGGCAAGGCATTGGTGCCATCGGTAACATTACCGGTGACCGTGAATTTTTCCTGTGCGGTGCTGCTGTTGCCATTGCCATTACCGGCGTTGGCAGTGGCTTTGGGATGACGCACAGAGATGATGACCTGGTCCCCTTTGATGGAATAGTCAAACCTGTCGGCAGGGAAAAGTTTGGTCAGTACCTCTTTCAGCGGTTGTGCATCGATGTTCAGGTTGATTTCCCGCGGTGGGAGCATGCTGACATCGTAGGCAAAGGACAGGCGGGTCTGTTTTTCGATCTGTGAGATCACTTCCGCCATGCTGGCTCTGGTCATGTGCAGGGACACCCTTGGATTTTCGGGGTCCTGTTGCTGACTGGTGGCGCCGGCATACACCAGGTTATGCCAGGTCAACAGGGAGCCTGTCAGTAACAGGCAAAGGAGTTTCCTGCCTCCGCGGCGGCGCGGTTGCATGCTTAGTAGCACTCTTTTCATTAGAGCTGGTTTTTTTAGGTGAATGAGGTCCCATCGGATGCATGGCAATGCATCAGCGGTGGCCTGGAATTACGATTGAAATGGTTGTTTGTCAATGCCGGATAGCAGGAATTTTGTTCACTGTTCGTTGCTTCGGCGGTTACTTTTGGTTGAATTTTTACTGATGGAATTCAAGTGTTTTTTGCTTTTTGGTAATGTTGACATTTAATGCTTTCCCGATGACATCCAATACTTCGTCGATTGGTTTATTGTTAAAAGTAGCTTGTAATACTTTGTGTGACACTACGCTGTCTGTTACCACCACATCCAGCTGGTAATAATTGGCCAGCACCACAGCTACGTCGCTGAGGGGCATCCGGTTAAACACGAGGTGGTTGGTTTTCCAGGCCAGTACGTTTTCCGTGGAAGTGGTTACCGGTCTGATATCCGGCGTTTTATCCGACGAGGTGGCCTGTGCGCCGGCACTCAGCACCATACTTTTACCGCTTTTGTTTACCGCTCTTATGCGCCCGCTGGTCACGAAAATGTCTACCTGCCCGTTGGCTGCACGGTGTACATTAAAGGCTGTCCCCAGCACCTTAATATCTACGGCGGCGACATGTACGGTAAAAGGACTGTTTTGCTGCTGTGCCACTTCAAAATAGGCTTCGCCGCTGTCCAGTATCAACGCTCTGCTGCCATTTCCGTAGTTGCGTGCATAACGCAGCGTGGTATTGGCGTTGAGGAATACCCGCGAGCCATCCGGCAGTAGCAGGCTGTCTTTGCCGCTGGTGGTGGCCAGCGTTTTCCAGGTATGGCCCATCCACCAGTTGTAGGACAACAGTCCCATCACCACGATAGCGGCAGCCCATCCGGTACGGATTAACAAACGACGGATGTTGGAGCGGGCAGGGGCAGGCGTTTCGCCGATCTCCTGTTGCAGCTGTTGCCAGCCATGCAGCCGCATATCTTCGGCTGCATGTTCCACCTGTGGGGTGAGCTGCAGCGCTTCGGCGGCCAGTATGGTTTCCCGCAGCTCAGGGCGCTGGTCCATAAGGGCCTGTAACTCCCTCTCTTCCGCTTCGGAGGCTTCTCCGGACAACTTCCGGGCTACTATTTCCCAAATATTTTCAGGCAACATATCCTTGGTTCTGATAGCTCTCTCAAAAGATGCCTCTATGTATAAGGCAACCTGTTTATTCAAAAACCCCTAAAAGGGACAAAATTTTTTTTTTAACTGTTTTTAGGCACGGTCATATCCTGCAACTGCTCATGCAGTTTTTTGACGGCGATGGCCATCTGGGCCTCCACCGTTTTTACGGAAATATCCAGTACGTCCGCCACCTCCCGGTATTTCAGGCCATCCTCCCGGATAAGCTTGAAAACGAGGCGGCAACGGCCGGGGAGGGCGCTCACGGCCTGTTCTATTTTCCTGATGGCTTCAGAAGAAAGATGCAATTGTTCCGGGGATGGGGAAAACTGCAACAGCTCCGGCCGGATATCGTCCAGCGGATCGGTGGCGTTGCGTGCATTTTTTTTCAGATAGTTATAGGCGGTATTCCTGGTAGCGGTATAGAGATATACGTTTACTTTTTCCACTGCCGGCAAGGTATGCCTGTTTTTCCAGGTCCAGAGCATCACATCGTTCACCACTTCTTCTGCCGGCTCCCTTGCGCCCAGCAAGGTGCAGGCGAAGTGAAAAAGCCGGCTGGCATAGTGATGATAGAAGTTTGCAAAGACAGACTGATCACCTCCGGCCCGCATCTTTTCCCATAACTCTTTCCCATAGTCATCCGGGAAATCACGATTTGGTTTTGGCATCTGGAACTCCATTTCACAAAGCCAAAATAGGGATTTTAGTTAACAGACCCGTTTTTTTTGAAAGGAAGGGCAGAAAACAAGCAGTAGTAAAACAACAACGGCGCCGGTGAAGGCGCCGCTGTTGCTAATATCCATCGTTGTTGGGAGCGAGGTTGGGGTTTTTCTGAATCTCAATGGCCGGTATCGGATACCGTATGTGAAAGTCCTGGATGTTGTTGGCGATATAGGTGTCTTCCGTAGCGGCAGCTGTTTTTACGGCCGTCACCAGTTTGCCCCAGCGGATCAGGTCCAGCCGGCGTTGTCCTTCTCCATACAGTTCTACGGCACGTTCCCTGAACAGGTAATCGCGCATGGCCTGCTGTCCTAATGTAGCGGTAAATACACCGGTGGCGCCGAACGCCCGCTTGCGTACTTCATTGACGGCCCACAGTGCTTTGTCGGCATCGCCACTTTCATTGGCGGCTTCGGCCAGCATCAGCAGCACATCGGCGTAGCGGAACACGTACATGTCCAGCCCACCGTCGTTGTCCTGTCGGGTATTGAGCCGCCAGAATTTAGGACCGCTCCATACTTTAATCTGCTCTACGGGATCTACCAGGAAAGGCTGATTGTTGTAACCGGTGGCAATGATGGAGGCGCGGCGCTTATCGTTCTCCCCGATGGTGTTTACAAAGGTGGTGTACGGAATATAGGTGCCATACCAGGAGCGGCTTACAAACGGACTTACGCCCACCTGTTTCTGGGGCTGGTACCAGGCGGAATGGTCATGGCCGTTCAATACCGGTTCAAAGTCTACCTCAAAAATAGTTTCGGGGCCAAACTCGCCGGTCTCCAGAAAAATGTCGGCGTAGTTGGCCTGCAGCAGGTAAGTCTTGCTGTCTACAATGGCCTGCGCTTTTTTCTGTGCGAGGTCCCATTTTTTTTGCCAGAGATAAATCTTGGTAAGCAGCGTCTGTGCGGCGCCTTTGGTGGCGCGGCCTGCATCGGCGCCGGCGTATTTGGCGGGCAGTTTGCTCTCGGCGTCTGTCAGCGCTTCGACCAGCTTCTCCCTTATATCGGCAGCGGATATACGTGATAGGCTCTGCGTGTATTCGATAGCGTAGTTGGTTTCGTCGTAATACACCACGTCCCCAAAGAGACCGGTGAGATAATAGTAATACAGGGACCGCAGGAATTTGGTTTCGCCGATCACCCGGTCTTTGATGGTTTTGCTGACGCCGGCGGACTTGCTCACTTTGTCAATCACCAGGTTGGCATTGCTGATGCCGCGATACATGGTGGTCCATATCGCAGAGGTATATCCCGGATTGAAAGAAGTGAGCTGGTAGGTAGGCACAGGATCATTGGCCCAGATACGGCCGCGGATAACGTCGGTGCCTTCGTCAAGCGCGCGCCATAAGCTGCTCTTGAAGCCGCCGGAGGTGCCCAGCCAGGAGTATACGCCGTTGACGCCGAGCACGGCTTCTGCATCGTTGGAGTAAAAGGTGTTGGTACCAATTGCGCTCTTCGGATTTTCTACCAGCTGCTTCCCGCAGGAAGAAGCCAGTAAGATACAGGCGCTAAAGAGGATATATATCTTTTTCATGTTTTTTTGCTGATTTCGGAGAGATTAAAGATCTATTTTGATGCCCGCCACATAGGTCCGGCTCTGCGGATAGTTGGTGGCGTCAAACCCGCGTACGGTGGAACTTCTGCCATAGGCGTTGGTTTCCGGGTCGAAGTACGGGTAGGAAGTGAGCAGGAACAGGTTGGAACCGGACAGGTATACGTTGATATTCCGGAACCAGCTTGCATGCACCGCTTTGGAAGGAATGTTATATCCCAGCGTGAGCGATTTCAGGCGGAGGAAAGAGCCATCGTACACCCAGCGGGTATTGGGGATATAATCTCTTGAAAAGGCCGGTATGTCTGAGGTAGGGTTCTGCGGAGACCAGCGGTTGACCAGCGTTTTGTACTGGTTGGACAACAGGTCGCCGGAGTTGTAGAACGCGTCGGCGATATTCATGATCTGGTTGCCTTCAGAATAAGAGAGGTAGAAATTGAGCGTAAACCGTTTAAAGGTGAGGTTATTGGCCAGGCCGCCAAAGAAGCGGGGATTGGCGTCGCCGATCACATGATAATCGTCAACGCTCAGTTTACCATCGCCGTTGCGGTCTACGTACAGTGCTTCTCCCAGTCTGGGGGTGGCGTTAGGCGAAACGGCGCCGGGTATTTTATCCATTGTTTTACGGGTACCGTAATAGTCCGCCCCCCAGAAGGTGCCTACAGGGTCGTTGAGGGTAAGGCGGCTTACGTTGCCGGCATAAGAGACGTTTTGTGTGAGAATATAATCCACGCCGCCCAGGTCTACCACTTTGTTTTTATTATGGGCGATGTTAAACGAAGTATTCCATTTGAAGTTTTTCCGGTCGATGTTAACGGTGTTGATCATCAGCTCTACGCCGCTGTTGCGGATAGCGCCGATATTGGTGCGGATACTGGAGTAACCGGTTTGTTCGGGCAGTTGTTTGTTATTCAGCAGGTCGTTGGTGCGTTTGGTATAGACATCGGCTTCGATGGTAAGGCGGTTGTTGAAGAAACCGGCTTCGATGCCGAGGTCGTATTGCCCGGTCGTTTCCCAGCGGAGATCGGCATTGCCGTAGTTGCCCTGTACATAACCCAGGGTATTGTTGTTGTTGCCCAGTATGTACCGGGAGCCGCTGAGGGTAGGCAGGGAGCCATAGGGGGCTATCGCCTGGCTACCTACTTTACCATAGGAGGCACGCAGTTTCAGGTTGGAGAACACGTTCATGTTTTTGATGAACGGTTCTTCGATAGCACGCCATGCCACCGCCACGGCGGGGAAGAAAGCGTATTTGTTGTTGACGGCAAAGCGGGAGGAGCCGTCCACCCTGCCGGTGAGCGTCAGCAGGTAGCGGTCTTTATAGCCGTAGTTGACACGGCCGAGATAAGAGACAATGGCAAACTGGGAATAGGAGGAGTTGATATTAAAAGTACTCTGATCGGTGCCATTGAGGTTGTTGTATTCCATCCCGTCTGTCGGGTATTTGGAGCCCTGTGCCCGCACATATTCGGTATTGGCGCTCTGGAAAGTCATACCGGCCACGGCATCTACCCGGTGGTGTTTGCGGAAAGTCTGGTTGTAGGATACGGTGTTTTCCAGCAGGTACATCATATTCTGTGTGATAGCTATGCTGGCTACGCCGCCGCCATTGCCGTTTTTAGCAACGGGCAGCTGACCGGAGGAATAGGAATTGTTTTTGGTGAAGTTCAGTTCTGTACCGAAAGATGTTTTAAAGGTGAGGCTTTTAACGGGTTTATAATTGATGGTCACATTGCCCAGCAGGTTGTTCCTGCGGATAGGATTGCTGATGTAAGTGGCCTGCGCCAGCGGATGGTTGAGGTTACCGGAGCTGTATTCCCTTTTCAGGGCAAAAGTGCCGTCCTCTTTATATACCGGCATGGTAGGCGCTACGCCCAGCGCGGAAGAGTAGTAGTCGAGGCCGCCGAGGGAAACGGGGTTGTTTTTGGTAAGGCCGCTGCCGGCGTTCAGGGTGGTGCTTACCTTTACTTTGGAGGATACGTTCCTGGAATAATTCAGGCGGAACTGATAACGTTTGAAGCCGGAGTTGAGGATAATGCCTTCCTGGTCGGCATAGTTGCCGGAGATCATGTAGCTGGATCTGGCGTCGCCACCGGAGGCCTGCGCGGTGATGCTGTTCTGCCGGGCGGCACGGGTAATTTCTTTCTGCCAGTTGGTATTGGGAACGTTGTTCACATCGGGATAGAAGGGGGCTTTGCCTTGTGATGCCAGCTGATCGTTGACCATCTGCGCGTATTCCGGTCCGCTCATCATGTCGATGAACTTTGGTAGCTCCTGGTAACCGGAGTTAACGTTAACGGATACACGGTCTTTTCCTGTTTTTCCTTTTTTGGTGGTGATGAGGATAACGCCGTTAGAGCCACGGGCGCCATAGATAGCGGTGGAGGAGGCATCTTTGAGGACGTCGATGGAGGCGATATCTTCCGGGTTGAGCAGGTTCAGGTTAAATTCATCGCCGGCGGCAATGATGCCGTCTATCACGTACAGCGGCTCGTTGGAAGCGCTGAGGGAGTTACCGCCACGGATGCGGATACTGGTACCGTCGCCGGGTTGACCACTGATGGAGGTGACCTGCATACCGGGCGCTTTACCTTGCAGCATCTGGTCCAGCGTGAGGATGGGCACGTTCTCAAAGGTCTCGCCTTTGATGGTGGCTACAGAGCCGGTAAGATCTTTTTTGGCTACCTGGCCATAACCTACCACGATCACTTCATCCAGGCCGGTAGGTTTTTCTTTCAGTACGATGGTGAAGCCTTCCTGGCCGCTGTACGGGATTTCCTGGGTGACATAGCCAACGTACGACACCACCAGTACGGCATGGTTGTCCGCTTCTTTAAATACAAACTCACCGTTGCTGTTGGTAGTGGTGACGGCGGTGCTGCCTTTGATACGGACGATGGCGCCGGGAAGGCCGTTCCCCTTTTCGTCGGTGACCTTGCCTTTTACCTGCAGGAGTGTCAGCGGATTGAAAGGCGCGGGTTGTCTGGCCGTCACCACGATCACGTTGTCTACGATGCTATAGGTAAGGGGCTGGTCTCTGAAACAGGCGTCGAGCACCTGTTGCAGGGGGGCCTCCTTCACCTGTATGCTGACCGGCCTGGTGCGATGAAGGCTGGAATTTTCGAACCAGAAGAGGTAGTGGCTCTGCTGCTCTATTTTTTTGAAGATACGCTCCAGTGGCACGTTCTGCTCAGATAACGTCAGTTGCTGGGCATAGCTGGCAGCGCTTAACTGCAGGCAGGCCACCAGGAGTAAGAATACCGTCAGTTTCATGATCATCAGGATTTTGCAATGCTTCTTCCATTGTCCTTTTGGAGGAACATAAAGCGTAGAAAATTTCATACTTTTGAAAAGTTTGAGTGAAGTGTTTAATCGTCTGTTGCAGATTGTTGACATACGCTCAAAAGGGCAGTTTTGAGAAAACAGCTCCCACCGGTAGTGTTCCCAGCACTACCGGATTTTTTTTGAACAGCATGTATCGTTGGTATCGTAATCTTATTTCATATCAGATTGGTTAAGGTGTTACAATGATCTTTCGTCCGTCTATTGTAAAATGAATATTGCTTAGTTCCAGGATCTTCAGCACTTTGGAGACATTGGCGTTGCGGGGTATTTTACCGGTGAACAGCCGCTGTGGTATCTCTCCCTGGTATATGATGTCCACGTCGTACCAGCGGGCTATCTGCCGCATG
The DNA here is from genome assembly GCF_900167135.1 of Chitinophaga eiseniae. Lineage (GTDB taxonomy): Bacteria > Bacteroidota > Bacteroidia > Chitinophagales > Chitinophagaceae > Chitinophaga > Chitinophaga eiseniae. The sequence goes on from NZ_FUWZ01000005.1 coordinate 334,789, forward strand.
ATGCTGTGGATGTCTGCATCGGTGAAAACGGTCATCCCGTTTTTCCACGCCACAGCTGCTTCGGTATCCGCAGCCTGCACCTGTATACGGCTGCCGGCAACTGCCTGCTGGCCGGGTTGCAGCAGTTTGCTGGCATTGCCCTGGGTGACGCGTACGGCGCCTGTCAGCAGGGTGGTGTGACTGGCTGGCTCGTCAGTATAGGCCATCACGTTGAACTGTGTGCCCAGTACATCGATGGACAGGTCGTTTACTTTAACGGTAAATGGCTGTGCGTTGGTGGTGGTGGCGACGTCAAAATAGGCTTCCCCGTTGAGCGACACGGTACGGGCGCCTGTGCCGAAAGCCGCGGGGAATGTCAGCGATGTGGCTGCGTTCAGCCATACTTTGCTGCCATCGGGCAGGTTCACCTGGTACTGGCCGCCTTTGGGCGTCTGGATGGTGTTGTAGCCGGTATCTGTCAGCCGGTTGTTGCCGGTAACGGTATACACCAGTTGACCGTTGGTGGTTTTCTGAATGCTGATGCCTCCCTGGCTGGCGACGGTGCCATCGGCAGCGTCATCGAGTACGATGCGGGCGCCGTTGGCCAGCGTCAGCGTGGCTTTGTTGCCGCCGGCGGGAATATCCTGTACTTTGTTGCGGTGCGCAATAGGGATGGGCGGTACCGCCGGTTTTGTCAGCGTGTAAGCGCCCCATAACAGCAACGCCAATACGGCAGCTGCGGCTGGTATCCGGTACCAGCTGCGGCGGTTTTTGCGTAGTAAGGGCGCGGAGGTACTGCCCATTTGCTGGCGGAGCAGTTGCCATTGCTGTTGTGCCTCCTGTTGCTGCGAGGCGGTGGCGAGGGCTATGACCAGCGGTTTGAGCGCTGCGGCTTCTCTGGCCAGTGCCGGGTCCTGGCGAAGACGCTCTTCCCAATACTGTACGTCAGCGGCATTGCGCTGCTGGCAGTAGTTGATGAATCGTTCGTCATCGACGAGGTGGGAGAAGTCATTTTCAGACATATGTCATCCGCTGTTTAATCAATAGAGCAGGAAAAAATTCATTTTCACTACTCAGTGGGAAAATAAAATGTGAAAGAAAAAAAGCAGGTAGATCAACACGGTGATCAACTCCTTGTTGATACTGGATTTTAGCTTGTCCAGCGTTTTGTAGATGGTATTGTAGACAGTGTTGACAGACACGTCGTTGGCCGTGGCTATCTCGGCATAGGAGAGGTTCAGGAAAAATTTCTGGTAGATCATCTGCCGCTGCCGGGACGGGAGGTTTTCCAGGTGGCGGTTGACCGTCTGTTGTAATTGTGCGCTCTGTTCCCGGGCTATCAGCTGTTCTTCCGCGGAGTCGGACAGCAGCCAGTCCGGCGCTTCGGCTGTCATCAGGGTGAGATCTGCGAAGGGGCTTTCCTGCCGGAACAGCGCCCGCAGGAAGATGGTCACGATGTAATTATGGAAATGTGTCACCTGCTGTAGTTTGTGTCGGCCCTCCCAGAGCTTCAGGAAAACATCGTTGATGATGTCCTTGACCTGCTCGCCGTCAAATCCTTTTTTCAGGCCCACATAAGACAGGTAGTGGTAATAGTGCATGTAGATGCTGTAGAAAGCTTCCGTGCTTTCCCGTGTTGCAAATTCCCCCCATTCTTTCTTTAAATCTTTTCCTGAGATCATGAACTGCGATGCGCCTTTAAAGAAAAAACAAAAAATAAAAGTAGTATCTCCACTGGCATATTTCCCTACCGTGCGTTAGTCTTAACAGAAACTTTACATGACCGGGTTGATGGCGGTCTGTGGCTTCATTGTTCGTTTTCCTTTCCTTAAAACGTGGTTACAGGATGCCATAATACGACAAAAAATCCGGTATTTTACAAAGGAACCTGCCTCCGTACCGGAACAACCTCTATTTGTACCTGTTACTCCCTGTCCGCCCGTTTTACATTTGATCCCTAAAACGATTCTTATATGCAAGTAAAAGAACTACGACTGGTACTCACAGTGGATAATCTGGAAGAGATCATCCGGTTTTACAGGGATACGGTGGGACTGCCCGTTTCCAAATCATGGAATGAAGAAACCGGCAGCGGTATTATCCTGGAAGCAGGCCTGGCGTCACTGGAGCTGATAGATGCCAGGCATGCCGCCACCATCGATGCACTTGAAGTAGGACACAGGGTAGCAGGCCCGGTGCGGCTGGCCCTCAATGTGGGCAAGGAGATAACCACGGCCACGGATACACTGACAGCAGCAGGAGCAGAGGTCTTAAGCCCGGTCACTACCGCTCCCTGGAGCCGGGTGGTGCGGCTGAAAGACCCTGCGGGTATGCAACTCACGCTATTTGAAAAATCAACGCTGTTTGGTGAATAAACGTATCTTGCGTCGTATATCCCTGACAGTATGCAAACGCCCTGCTATTTTATCGGAAATATCCATGAATATCCTCCGGGAAAAAACCATCAGCTGGCGATGGCGGCGCGTGTGTCCCTGTTTTTTTCTTTTTCGTTTAACATAACTAGATGAAATATATCGGCGCAGTAATGTTGTTGTCCATAGGAATGCAGGCGCAGGCGCAATTTGGCGTTATACAGGACAAAGATGGTTATACCAATGTAAGGGAGGGCGCAGGCATCTCCCGGAAGATAGCTGACAAGCTACAGGATGGCGAAGTCGTGTATACGTGGGAGCAGGAGGGGGAATGGTGTAATATCAATTATCACCGGAAAAACGAAATTGAAGGTGGTTTCGTGCACCGGTCCCGTATAAAAATGGTCAACACCTTTGAAAAGATCAAAGTCAGGCAGCAGACGGAAACCAATGTGGTGTTCCAGCAGGACTCGGTGACAGTAATGTTCACAACGCGGGCTTTTGTGGAAAAAGACCACCAGGTGCACCATGGTAAGTCGGAGGAAGGCTTTTCCTTCGTTGAAAAAATAGACGGCAAGGATTTTTACGGTTGTGACGGTGGCCTGCCCACACGCGAATACAACACCTTCACGATACAAATCGGCAATCGCGCCGTGGCGGTACCGGATAAGGCTATACGCGATCTGTACCAGCCGAACCCAGAGCTGACCGAGGTGTTTTATGACCGAAAAATCGACCGGCTTTATATCATCGCCAGCAACAGTGATGGCGCCGGTGGTTATGAAGTATTATTCCAGTTTGACCGCGGCGTGTATACAAAAAGAGCGATTTACTACGGATTTTAGGATCTTTATCGTGGAACAAACCAATCGCCATGGAAAAGAGAACTATTACCGTAGTGCCCTATACCACCGAATGGGCAGATACCTTTGAACGGCTGGCAGATATTTACCGGGCACGGCTGGGGGACCTTATTACCGGTATAGAGCATGTAGGCAGTACCTCAGTACCCGGACTGGCGGCGAAGCCCGTCATCGATATGGATATCCTGATACGGGAGCCTGCCGGTTTACCCCCGGTGGTGGCGGTGCTGGAACGGTTGGGATACACGTGGAGGGGAGATCTGGGCATCCCGGGCAGGGAAGCTTTCGGCAGGAATGCAGACACTTCACCGCTGGATGGAAAGGATACGTTATGGCCGGCGCATAATTTGTATGTTTGTGTGGAAGGATGTGTGAGCCTGAGAAACCATTTACAGCTCCGCAACTATCTGCGGCAGCATCCTGACGCCGCCCGGCAGTATGGCGCACTCAAACAGGAACTGGCGGCAAAATATCCCCATGACATTGATAGTTACGTGGAAGGGAAAACAGCGTTTATTACGGGAATACTGGCGCACACAGGCATGGGGCCGGATGTGCTGAAAGACATTACGGCGCAGAACAAGGCAACAAAGTAAGAAGAAAGGGCGCCTCATAAAATGCTTATATTTTTCACTATAAAACAGCTTGTATGAGAACATTATGCCTTCTTTTATCTTTCCTGTGCGCCTTCGCGACCATCGGGAAAGCGCAGGATAACTTCCAGGGCGCATGGAAGTCATCTCACGGCGGTGTGAACAGTGTCCTGCTGATCACGCCAGGTTATTTCTCCATCACCACCTACCAGGACACCAGTTTTATTGACACCATGGGTGGTACCTGGAAAGCCGATGGCGGCGATGATGTAGCCGTGAAAATAGAATTCAATACGGAAGAGCGTAATCAAATAGGCTGGGAGGGTTCTGTGCCTCTTTCTTATGCGGATGGAAAACTTACTACCACCCAGAGCGGTGGCCAACAGGTGGAATGGACCCGCGTAGATAACGGCGATGCTCCGCTGGCCGGCAGTTGGCAGATCACAGGGAGGGAACAGAACGGAAAAATGAATACGATCACGCCCGGGGCCCGCAAAACCATTAAAATCCTGACCGGTACCCGCTTCCAATGGGTGGCCATCAATACGGCTACGGGTGAATTCTTCGGTACCGGCGGCGGCACCTACACCTTCGCGGATGGTGTGTACACAGAGAAAATTGACTTCTTCTCCCGGGATAACTCCCGCGTAGGGGCCTCCCTCACCTTCAAAGGAAAAGTGGATGGCAATTCGTGGGACCATAGTGGCCTCAGCTCCAAAGGAGAGCCGATCCACGAAATCTGGACGAAATAATTACGAATTACGGATTACGAATTACGAATTGAGGGTGCTCATTTTGAAAAAGTTATTAAGTAACCCTCTGTAAGGAAACCCTCAATTCGTAATTCGTAATTCGTAATCCGTAATTCGTAATTGACTACCAGCCTATTCCATAATCTTCACCATGGTTACTGCTGCCACCCCACAGCGTGCCGTGTTTACGGTCAAGATAAATAGCATTGACAGGACCGCTGGTGCGCTGTTCAAAGCTGAGGTGATAACCCATGCCTTCCAGTATGCTGCGTGTTTTTTCAGGCGTATTGCTATTCAGCAGCAGGCTTCCGGGCCGGGGCATGCGGTCGCTGACCTTAGTGCCGCCAAGCGACAGCCACAGCTGGTTGGTATTGATATTGGCCGCTTCAGCCGCCTGTTGTACGGTCATGCCGAAATCCACTACGTTTACAAAGAACTGCAGCAGGTTCTGGTCCTGCGTATCGCCGCCCTGTACGGCAAAGGAGAGGAACGGTTTACCGTCTTTCAGCGCCATGGAAGGGGTGAGGGTCACACGTGGCCTTTTACCAGGCGCAATAACGTTGAAAGGGCAAATGGCGGAATCCAGCACAAAACTCTGCAGGCGCTGGCTCATGCCGATACCGGTGTGGCCGGCGATACAGGCGGGCAGCCAGCCGCCGCTGGGGGTGATAGATACAACCCATCCGTCCTTGTCCGCTGCTTCCACACTGGTGGTGCCACGCCAGAGCCGGTCGTGGTAGGCGCTGTCGGCTGACTGCTGCGCGTACAACTGCTCTATATTTGTTCCGGCATTGAAAGTGGTCGCGTCATGTTTGGGGACAAAACCACCGGGCTTGCGGCCATTGGTGGTATCCATATATCCTTTGCGTTCTTCGAGGAAATGCAGATAGGGGTTGCTTTTACCGATATAGGGATACGGATCGCCCGGACCGGCGTCGTCGTCATTGCGGTCAGGCAGGATCTGTTTGGCCCGCGCCTTTGCATAGTCTTTGTTCAGCAGTCCCATGATAGCCCTGTTCTTATTGAAATAAGGATCGCCATAATAAAAATCACGATCGGCGAAGGTAAGGTTCATGGTCTGGTAGAGCGTATGGATGTACTGCGGTGAATTATAGCCCATGGCTTTAAGGTCGAAGTTCTCGAGGATATTAAGGCTTTGCAGTAACATCGGTCCCTGTGTCCATTCCTGCAGTTTATATACTTCAATACCGCGATAGTTGACATGCAGCGGTTCTTCTTCTATCGGTCTCCAGCGCGCCAGGTCTTCGAGCGTAATGAGACCGCCCTGTTCCTGGCAGCCGCGTACAAATTCCTTCGCGATGTCTCCTTTGTAGAAACGGTCGTAAGCGGCCATGATAGCCTCTTTACGATTTTTGTGTTTTTTCAGGGCTTCCTGTTCGGCTTCCACCATTTTGGTGAGGGTGGCCAGCAGGTCTTTCTGTATAAACATTTCCCCTGCTTCGGGCGCTTCCCTTTTTTCACCGGGGTGCGTGAGGAAAACAGCTTTACTGTAAGGCCACTGCCCGATATATTTTTTCCCGCGTTCGATACTGTTGGCCGTCTGCGCTTCTATAGGGTAACCGGCGGCCATGTCCATGGCAGGCGCCAGTACCTCTTTGAGGCTCATGGTGCCGTATTGCGCCAGCATATAACAGAGGCCGCCGGCAGTACCGGGGGTAACGGCCGCCAGCGGACCGTATTCCGGTGGAAAATCATATCCTTTAGATTTGAAGAACGCCGGTGTGGCGCCGGTAGGTGCTACGCCCAGTGCGTTGATGGCGATCACTTTCCCCGTCTTTGGGTTGTAGATCAACGCTTGTGTTTCACCGCCCCAGCTCAATACGTCCCACATGGTGCAGGTGGCTGCCAGCATAGCGCAGGCGGCATCTACGGCGTTGCCGCCCTGCTGGAAAATCATGGCGCCGGCGGTGGCTGCCAGCGGTTTGCCGGTAACGGCCATCCATTTTTTGCCGTGCAGCGGCGGCTTCTGCGTTTGTTGCGCCTGTACGCCCGTCCATAAAAGAATGGCGGCCAGCCATAAAAGAAGATGTCTCATAAAGCAAATTTGCGATTTTGGATATTGGTTTTGATAGCAGGCAGCACATGAGTGTGCCGCCGGGAGACTAAAAATAATAAAGTATCCCTGATTGTGTGAGTACAGGTTGCACCGGAACATTCTTTTTATTATTTTTTACCTTTCTAAAGCACGCAAATTTATCAACCATGATCAAAAACACCTGGCTGTTGACAGCCTGTTTGTTAATAACGGCGAGTGTATCCGCCAACGTTACTTTGCCCGCATTTTTTGGCAGCGGTATGGTGCTGCAACGTGACCAGCCGGTCTGTATCTGGGGCTGGGCCGATAAAGGCGAGAAAGTGACGGTACAGTTTAAATCACAAAAACAGTCAGTGAAAACCGGCAGCGATGGCAAGTGGATGGTGAAACTGAAACCTGAGCAGGCGGGCGGCCCCTATGTGCTGACGGTTACCGGCAAAAATAATGTCGCTTACGACAATGTCATGATGGGCGATGTATGGATCTGCTCCGGGCAGTCCAATATGGAATGGCATGTAAAAGACGCCGCCAAAGGCGCCGAAGAGATAAAAGCGGCGGACTATCCGCAGATCCGGGAGTTTACCGTGAAAAGAGCCGTGGCTAAAGAGCCGCAGGACAACGTGGCCGAAGCCGCCTGGGTGCCCGCCACACCGGAACATGTAGGCAGTTTCAGCGCAGTGAGCTACTTCTTCGGGCGCGAACTGTATAAAGAACTGCAGGTGCCGATAGGACTGATCCATACCTCCTGGGGTGGTACCCAGGTGGAAGCCTGGATCAGCAAAAAAGGTTTCCTCGGCAGCGAAACCTTCCGGGCCATGATGTCAGCCCCCCTTGGCATCGACTCCATCACCGGGCCCAATGGCTATCCCGCCTGCCTGTTCAACGCCATGATACATCCTTTGCTGTCTTATGGCATCAAAGGCGCTATCTGGTACCAGGGAGAAAGCAATGCCGGCCGCGCCTATCAATACCGCCAGTCATTTCCGCTGATGATCACCGACTGGCGCAACCAGTGGAAACAGGGCGATTTCCCTTTTTATTTTGTACAGCTGGCCAGCTACGATCCTACCCGTGGCCAGGGAGAAGGCAACAGCAACAACGGCAGCAACTGGGCGGAACTGCGGGAGGCGCAGGCTATGACACTGTCACTGCCACATACAGGCATGGCCGTTATAACTGATATCGGTGAACGGAATGATATCCACCCCAGGAACAAACAAGATGTCGGCAAACGCCTGGCCCTGAATGTGCTGAAAAACGTATATGCCAAACCGGTAGTGCCCGCCGGACCTGCCTACCAGTCCATGAATGTCAGCGGCAATAAGGCGCTGATAACTTTTGCCGATCCGGGATCAGGACTGATGGTCAAAGACCGCTACGGCTACCTGAAAGGCTTTGAGATAGCCGGAGCGGACCAGCGTTTTTATTATGCCAAAGCGGCCATCGTGAATGGAAAAGTGGAAGTATACAGCGACCAGGTAACAACCCCTGTGGCGGTGCGTTACAACTGGGCCGACGATGCGGCCGACGGTAATCTCTTCAACAAAGAAGGACTTCCGGCAGCACCCTTCCGGACGGACCAGTGGAAAGGAGTGACCGAAAACGTAGTGTATCAGTTGCCGAAGGCAGGAAACAGATAATGATAATACTACTTTGCAAAGGCGCCCTTAATGGGTGCCTTTGTGTGTTATTCATTTTTAAGAGGCAGAAAGAAGTGTAGGCTTAATTTTGCTGAGCTTAGGGTTATTGATTTCTTCAATTACTGCACTAATCCTGTCTATTTTTTCAATTGAAAGGTATTTAGGGACTAAAGAATCAATATCCAGTTTAAATATCTTGCTGATGATGACGAGATCCTGTAAGGTAAATGGTTTGATACCATTGATTAGCTCAGACATATGTGTTTTGCTTTTATGTCCGAGCAATAACCCTAATTCGGCCTGTGTTAAGCTAAAGTCTTTTAACCTGGCCTGAATTATCTTTTTTCTCTTTTCAAGAAACATTCTTTCTTTCTCAATAATTAACTGGGCACGGTCGCTTTGCGCTAACAACTCAGCATCTACTGCATCCTCGTTACTCCAAACACGTTTTTCATATTCCACAATTAAGTTTCGCAGTTTGTTTCGCAGATGCTTAAAATGAGTATTTGTTTTCGCAAGTAAACGCAACTTGCGATCAGCAACCATCGCTCGTTCGTAGTCCAATTCATTCACAATAGAACCAGATTCAACTAACTTTTCAATATCCATATGCATAGCCATTATTCTATATGCCCATTTTTTCTAAGCCATTTTTCAATTGTTGACTTATTGTTTTTAAAGGTTCGTTCATATTCATCGTGAGAGCTAACCCAAATTATCGTGGCGTTTCCCTCCCCATCAAAATCAATCATAACGAAAGAACGATGATCATTGATATTAAAAAAGTAAAAGCCATCACTGTGAACACAATCCGCGTCCTTTCGTATATCAGTCAACTTAGAATTAGCAGGACCAAACTGTTGTGAATCCCTTAAAAGTTTATCTATCTCTTTACAAAGATTTTTATTACCTGCGTTCTTTTTTTAAGCTTAACCAGTTTACTTATACCAGTAACTCTCATCTCAAAGTTAATTAAAGTTCGGAAAAAAACCGAATTTTCTATTGGTTTCCTATAGACTTTAATACAACTTTGGATAGGACAAGCGGTAGCCGTGCTATGAAGAAAGCACCCTCACCGTCACCAGCAGCTGCCCGGTATGCCGCATGGTATGCTCGGCGGCGTGGAACAGCAGTCCCTGTACGGTGGAAGGCAGCTGTTTGCGGCCTACGCCCCGGAAGTCCGTCAGCGTGGCGGGGTCTGTCTGTGACAGTTGTGCCAGCGCTTTATCCACCTGCTGGTCAAACGCTGCCAGCAGGGTAGCGGCGTCGGCAACAGGCTGGCCTTCGGCGGCCAGTGCTTCCAGTTGCTGCGGTGACAGCAGTTGTCCCCGCGCATAGGTGAAAAGCCGGTCCAGTACGCCGCGGAGGTGCTGCAGGTGAAAACCGGGAGATGCTACGCCGGCCGGTTGCTCCCATAGCCGGTCTTCCGGGAAGCCGGCCATCAGGGCGTTGATTTCCGCCCGGGCCTGTAGCAGCGTATGGGCTACAGGCTGCAATAAAGCAGGGATGCCGTCTACAGGCCCCTGCATCCAGTATTCTGTTGCCATAATGGTAGGGTGGTTTATACTTCCTGGATGTCGTAAACCACGACTTTTTCCCACAGATGACTATAGTTTTTGATAAAATCCTGATGGATAGGATGTGTCTGATAAGCTGCCTGTGATGCCAGGTCTTTAAAGAACATTAGTTCAGACACGGCCCAGCTGGCGTCTACCACGTCTCTTTTTTCGGTGGCGGCCACTATGCCTACATGCAATTGGCCTATTGCCGGGATGGCGGACAGCTTTTTGATGCCTTCCACCAGTTTATCGCGATCGGCGGTGGAACCGGCGTTTTTTAGCCAGAAAAACACATGGTGCGCAATTGGAAACTGATGGTTGCCGGCGGGCAGTGGCATGGCGGTAGCGGCGCTGGCGGCGCATAACGTGGCAGCGGTACCGAGGAATTTTCTTCTGCTGGATGTTTTCATAAGGTGTAAATTGTGGACCTGAAAATAATAAAGATCCGGGATTCGTCCCATAATCCGGTGTTTTCATCCCATTTTGGCCGGCTGCACCTTTTCAATAGCTAATATTGCCGTAAATATTCCCGCTTATGGACCAGTTCAGGAAATTAGAGTTCGGTGTGGCATCAGGGATCGCCCTGTTGCTGCTGTTTGGCCTGCTCTATCCCAGTATTATTTACAATGTGTTTGAGTTACAGCAAATCTACGGGCATAAGTTCGCCCGGTATAATCAGGTATTCGATTATTACATCCATTACCTGCTGCCGGCGATGGCGCGTATTATTTTCGTTTACAGCGGTTTCCTGATGCTGAACTTTGTGATCGTTCCCCGCTTTCTGGAACAAAAGAAATGGTGGACCGGCATTTTATTGTTACTGCTCACCGGACTGATATTTTTTCTGGGGATGATGGTGGCTGGCTCTTATTATAACGGTTATCTGTTTGGCGTTTACGATACCGTCCAGGGTGCACATACGCACTTCGCCAAATCGGCGTTTATCACCACCATTTTCTGTGGCGTGTTGTACGTGGTGTACTATTACCTGCGGAATGCCTATTTCGATTACCTGCACCAACGGATGCTGGTGAATGCCCAATACCGCAAGATTGCCCGGGAAGTGCTCATCTTCTCCGGTATACTGCTGGCGATGATGGCGTTGGTTTTCAGCGATTCGAGGGACGCTTTCTGGCTGATGTTTTTTTTCGGCCCTGTTATTATCAGTGTGGCTTTCATCCTTTTCTATAAAATCATTCCGGACTTCAAAGCAGTACATCATAACAAACGGCTCTTCATCCGGGATGTGATATTGCTGATACTGGGCGCTAATTTCCTGATGGCGATGGTTGTCAGGGCCGTTCACCATGGTGGCGTAGGAATGCTGGGACCTATCCTTACTTTCGGCGTGTTGATATGTGCCGGTATCGTACTGCCGGTCACCTGGTTCTTTTACCAGTCCCGCCAGAAGCAGGTGGTTACGGTAAAGAAACTGCAAACTGCCCTTGGACATTCCACCGCTAATCTGGATTTTTTGCGTGCGCAGATCAACCCCCATTTTTTGTTCAATGCGCTCAATACCCTGTATGGTACGGCTTTACAGGAGGAAGCACCCCGCACCAGCGAGGGTATTCAGAAGCTGGGCGACATGATGCGGTTTATGCTGCATGATAACCATCTCACTAAAATACCGCTGGACAAAGAGGTGGCTTATTTGCAAAACTATATCGATCTCCAGCGCCTGCGGGTCATGTCTTCTCCTGATATCCTGATCGAAGTGAATATCGACGACAGCCAGTGCCAGCACGAAATAGCGCCCATGTTGCTCATCCCGTTCGTGGAAAATGCTTTCAAACATGGCATCAGCCTGCGCCACCGGTCACGTATCGTGATCTCGCTCAGCTGCAACAGCGAACAGCTCTTTTTTGATGTGTACAACAGTGTGCATCAGCGTCCGGAAAATGATCCGGAGCGTGACAGCATGGGCATCGGGCTCAATAATGTAAAAGAAAGACTGGCGTTGTTGTACCCCAACCGCCATGAACTGAGCATACGACATACCACCAGCGAATTTTTTGTACACCTGACGATAGATGTTAAAGACTGATTTGATGTTAAAGAAAGACACAAACACGAAAGAAGATGTTAAACCGCTGCCGGCGCCGGACGGGATCACCCGCTTCCTGTGGTGGCTGGCGGCTGCCGATGCCGATGTCCTGGCAGTATGCAGAACGGAACGGGAACGGTACCGTATCATTGGCCTCTCTGTTTTCGTCACCTGGATGTTTGCCACCATCGCCTGGGGATATTTTTTCTCCACCATTGTAAAAGATGATATGATCGTGCTGGCGTTGGCGTTATTCTTCGGTTTCGCCATCCTGTCGATCGACAGGACGTTGATAGCAGCCATGTCCCGTGGTAACGGTAATATGCGTTTTATGCCGGTGGCATTTCGTTTATTGCTGGCCGTTACCATCGGGCTTTTTATATCTCAGCCAGTGGTGCTGATGTTGTTTAAAAAAGATATTACAGCTCAACTGGAGCTAAGCAAACAAAGCAAGCTCGATGCTTACCGCAAACAGCTGACCGCCATGAATGCCGGCCAGCGGGCGGAACTGCAGCAGGCGCTGGACCGCGGCCGGCAGCAGATACAACAGAAAGAGCGGGAACTGAAATTTGATAAAGACGCTTATATCAAAGAAACCGATGGTACCGGCGGTTCCGGCCGGATAGGGGAGTCGTCTATCGCCCGCGTAAAAAAATCGGCTTATATGAAGTCGGAAGAAGAGCTGGCCCTGATGCGGCACGACTGGGAACCTAAGGAACAACAGCTGCAGGCACAGGTAGCCGCCATGCACAGCGCCGACAGCCTGAAGGAAACGATCTATCAGGGTACGCTGACGGATGGTTTCCTGGCGCAGGTGGAAGCCCTGCATGAACTGACAGATCAGCATCCCGCGTTGCAGCAACGGTACCGGCTCATCGTATTTATCATCACGCTGATAGAGATCATGCCGCTGCTGAGCAAAGTACTGATGCCCAAAGGAGAGTACGAGGAAAGGCTGGCCAGCGCTACGGCGCAGGGAACTACCGCGGCAAGGCTGGAAACCGAAGCCGGAAAAGAACTGCTGCATCATTACCAGGAAGCCGCACTGACGGCCGATAAGGAAATAGTGGACGAAGTGTTTGAAAGTACCCGGGAACTGCGGCGGGAAGAAGCTGCGGCCATCGTCAGAGACTGGCAGCGCCGGGAGAACCGGCAGTATCGCCAGCTGTGGCAACAGATGAAAAATCTGTTGCTCGGCAGAATATCGTAAATCCCTATCTTGTTACAGGAAAATGTTGTGTTATGAAGCTTGCCGCCATTGCAATTGATGATGAACCAGTCGCCCTGGCCGTGATAAAGAATCACGCCGCCATGGTGCCTTTCCTGGAAATGAAAGGCTATTTTACCAACGCCTACGAAGCCATGGAGTTTCTGAGCAGGGAGAAGGTGGACCTCCTTTTTCTCGATATCAAAATGCCGGATATATCGGGCCTGGACTTTATCGCCAGCCTGCCTCAGCCCCCCATGACTATATTTACCACTGCTTATTCCGAACATGCGGTAAAAAGTTTTGAGCTGGATGCGGTCGACTACCTCCTGAAACCGTTTTCCCTGATCCGTTTTATCAAAGCGTGTAACAAGGCCCATAGCCTGTGGCAGCTGAAACAACAGAGCCCTCAGCCAAAAGACGCGCCGGCCTACATTTTCCTGAAAAGTGGTTACGAACAGTTCAAGATCATGCTGGAGGATATTCTATACCTCGAAAGCGCAGGTAACTACGTGAATTTTATCCTGAAAGACCGGCGGCTGATTTCCCGCCTGTCTATGCAGGAAGCGATGGACCTGTTGCCTGTCACGCTTTTTACCCGTGTGCATCGCTCCTATATCGTAGCCAATGATAAAGTAGAACGGGCCGACCGCGCATCGCTGTACATCCGTAATGTGGCCGTTCCCATCGGCGCTGCCTATGGAGCCGCCGTGGATAATATACTGGGCTCCTCCGGCCGGTGATGCGTGTGGGTAATTAATGATTCGGGAGACGGTCCACATCTTCCACAATCGTCTTACTTAAAATGAATAAGGAAGAAAGCTGCGCCTTCCCTCACCACCTTGCTTAAAACGCATTGAGAATGCTCCACACCTTCCCGGACCAGCGGACTTAAAAACGAATTTGAACAATGTCCTGGCCCGGGGCTGGATTGAATTTGGACAGGGTAAGACAAGATAAAAAGAAGCCCCCAATTTTTATTTGTTAAATAAGACCGAAAGGTCTAATTTTAACATTATGAGCAAAGCAGCGAGAACGAGGCAGTTCATCATCGAAACCGCCGCGCCCATTTTTAACCAGAAAGGGGTGGCCGGTACAGCCATCAGCGATATTATGGAGGCTACCCGGTTGGCCAAAGGGGGGCTGTATGGCAATTTTTCTTCCAAAGAGGAAATCGTGGCGGAGGTGTTTGATTACATCGCGGAGCAGGAAAAACAACGGCTCAAAGCGGTGACTGGGCCTGAGCCAACGGCCATAGGAAAATTTGAGGCCCTGTTTTCGTACTATGCCCGTTACCCGCTCAACCGTGATATCGCCGGCGGCTGCCCTATGCTCAATTTCGGCATTGAAGCGGATGACACTAATCCCGTGCTGAAAAAGAAAGTACAGGAGCTGGTGCAGTATTTCCAGCAGCGCATCCGGCTGTTGGTGCAACTGGGCAAAGACAACGGAGAATTTAAAAAAGACTGGGATGAAGACCGGTTTGCCATCCTCATGTTCACTATGCTGGAAGGCGCCATTTTCGTCACCGGCCTGATGAACAGCAACCGGCAAATGTTGGTGGTACTGGATTTTTTGAGAAAGGAAATCAAACGTCACTGTAAATGATGCAAGGCATCTTCCACAGTGATTTTTTAGTCCAAATAATAAACCAATCGGTCTGAAAATGCAACACCAGGTTTTACCGCTGTCATTGCGGATGACAGCCTTCCTGCTATCCGGTATGAGTAAACCCTTTCCGGGGCTTACCGCCCGGCTGTTTTACCGCCTGTATTGTACGCCGCCCGGAACTAAAATCCGCTCGTCTCATCTGCAGCTGCGGGATACGGCCCAACGCCATCAGCTGACCGTTACCCGTTACCCTTTCGATGAACGGCCATTAACTATTACAACGTACCGCTGGGGGAGTTCGGACAAAAAGATATTGCTGTTACATGGCTGGGGTGGCAGTCCGTTCCATTTCAAACAACTGATCCATACGCTGGTGCAACAGGGGTATGAAGTGATCTCCTATGATGCGCCGGCACATGGCGGCTCCGACGGTAAACGCACCAACCTGGTGCAATGGGGACATGTACTGGAGCAGGTGATCGCGCAGACAGGCCCGCTATACGCTATTATCGGGCACTCACTGGGAGGCCTGAACGCAGCGTTGACGCTCTCCCGCAAAACAGTAACAGTGCCCCGGCTGGTCATGCTCAGCTGTGCACTCAGCGCACCAGTATTTTTTAATGAAGCACTGCAGCTGTTCCGGATACATCCTGTGGTAATGCCGCCATTACGCCGGCTGATACACAAACGGCTGCGCGACGATCTGGAAACAATGGACCTCCATCGCTATATCAATCAGATCAAGGCGGAGAAAATATTCTTTGCGTATGACACCACAGACACGCTGGTGGATGAAAAAGAAGTCACCGCTTTTGTGGAACAATACCCGGCCATCCGCACGCTGCGCATCACCGGGGAAGGGCATTTCCGCATCATGCGCCAGGAGCCGGTGATCCGTGGCGTAATACAGTTTCTCGATAATAACAATTGAAAGTTTGCTGATCATAACCACACTGCCCGGGGCATTCGCTCCGGGCTTTTTTGTCATTTCTGGCAACAAACTTGCTTTACCCCGCCGAAATCAATATTTTTAGTCACTCTTAATTTTAAAAACCCACGTTATATGAGTAACATCAACAACCGCCGTCAGTTTTTGCGCCAAATGGGGCTGTACACGATGGGCATCGGTTTCCTGCCATCCGTACTGGCAGCCTGCAATGAAGGGCAGTCCACCAAAAAAGACAAGGACAGCACTGCGCAACCAGGCGCCGGTACCGAAACAGCGAAGGAACTGTTCTTCAAAATTTCACTGGCAGAATGGTCATTCCACCAGGCCCTCTTTGCCGGAAAAATGAACCACCTCGACTTCGCAGCCCGCGCTAAAAATGAATTCGGTATCACCGGCGTGGAATACGTGAACCAGTTTTTTAAAGACAAAGCCAAAGATCAGGCTTACCTGGCCGACATGAAAAAACGTGCAGACGACAACGGGGTACGCAGCGTTCTGATCATGTGCGATGGCGAAGGTGAAATGGGCGACCTCGATGCTAAAAAGAGAATGCAGGCAGTGGAAAATCACTACAAATGGGTGGAAGCGGCGCAGTTCCTCGGATGCCACGCCATCCGCGTAAATGCTGCCGGCGAAGGTAAAGCGGAAGACGTAGCCAAAGCGGCGATCGAATCATTGACCAAACTGTCCGCTTTCGGAAAAGACCATGGCATCAATGTGATCGTGGAAAATCACGGCGGCTTCTCTTCCAACGGCAAATGGCTGAGCAACATCATGAAAACCGTGAATATGCCAAACTGTGGTACATTGCCGGACCTGGGCAACTTCTGTATCAAGAGAAGCAAACCGGAAAATAATACACCGGAAGCATGGGCCAAAACTACCTGCCTCGAAGAATATGACCGCTATGAAGGGGTAACGGAACTGATGCCTTTTGCGAAAGGTGTCAGCGCCAAGACCTACGATTTTGATGATGCCGGCAATGAAACTACCATCGACTACAAACGCATGTTGCAGATCGTAAAAGACGCCGGTTATAAAGGCGGCTTTATTGGTATCGAATATGAAGGTACCCGCCTGTCTGAAGAAGAAGGGGTGCGCAAGTCAAAAGAACTGTTGCTGCGCCTTGGAGCGATTTAGAGATTTTGGGGATGTACAATTTTTTGATTTCTCGGAGATAAAAACGAATAAAAAGACCGAAGCAGCGATCTCTTGCTTCGGTCTTTATTTTTGTCCGGTCTGCGAAATCCGGATGGCTATAGCTTGAATTGTTTCTTCAGAAAAGTCAATGTATGCGAATAAGCATCTTTCGTGGCTTCGCTGTTGTAGATCGGGTTACTGGGGTTCGCAAAGGCATGTTCTGCATCATAACGTTTAACCGTCAACGTTTTACCTGCTTTTTGCATGTTTTGTTCAAACTCGTCCACCACCTGTGGGTTGATGCCTTTGTCCTTATTGGCAAACAGCCCTAATACCGGCCCATGCAGCTGTTTCAGCGCATTCACATCTTTTTCCGGCATACCGTAATACATCACGCAGCCGAGGTTCCTGTCACCATTGATCAGCGCTGACTGCAGCGCGATCGCTCCGCCAAAACACCAGCCCAGGGTGACGATCTGCGCAGATTTACCGGCATAATCGCGGGCCGCCTCCATAATCGCTTTCAATCGCTCGCGGGGGACTGACTGCATGGCTTTAGCCGCCTCCTCGCGGTTGGTGGCTACTACTTTATCATACATGTCCACTGCCAATACATTTACCGTTCCGCCGAGATCGTTGTAAAGTTTTTCGGATTCTTTTTTTACGTAATCGTTCAGCCCATACCATTCCTGGTATACAAACAGGTATTTATCGGTAGGTTTTTTCGCCTTAAACAGGAAGCCGTAGGCTGTTTTGCCATCGGGGGCATGAAAGCTCACTTCGGTACCGGCTGTTCCCTGGTAGGTGTAAGGGAGAGGGTCTTTGTGTGCCATCCGGAAGTCTTCCCGGTTAGCAAGCCCGGCAAATTCTGTCACGGCGTCTGTATGGCAACACGGCGCTGTCTGTGCCGACAGCCCGAGTGCGCTGCCCAGTATCAGCAGCAGTAAGGATAGCTTTTTCATAAAAGGAGCGCTTTGATTGTACTAAAAATACAAAAATGTCGCGGGAATCCCTCATGGGTCTTATCGGCGCTGCAGGCTGCTGCATTGCAAAAAAAAAGCCCGATGTGGGTACATCGGGCCTGTATAACGTTGAGGGATATACTAAAAGTTGAGCATTACTTTATTCCGATCAATCTTGTACTTAAAGCCCTGCTGGCTGCCAAGGTCATTGAGCACATCCTCAAGGGAGGCGTTGAAATAGAGGGCTTCGGTGATGATGCGGGCTTTGGAGGCATCGCCGCGCATTTCCACTTCCACGCCGAACCAGTCCTCCAGCGTGCGGGACACGGCCATCGGATTGGCATTTTTGATACTAAGGATGTCTGAAAGCCAGGTCTCCAGTTCCTCCGGCTGATAGGTTTCTTTCTCCATCAGGTCTATCTCCCGGTTGGCCAGCACCATCTGCCCGCGTTCCAGTACTTCAGGCTGGTTATCGGTAGCGGAGTGATAGGATTTGCCCACCCGGCTGGTGCCTGTCAGCTGATAGTAGGTGGCTCCCTGCTGGGCTGCAAAAGAACGCATGCGGAAAGAGGTGCCCAGTACGGTGGCTTTGAGGATGGAACTGGTGACGGTAAAGCTGTCTTTGCCGGGCTTCACCTCAAAAAAAGCATCCCCGTCCAGCACTACTGCGCGGTGCCCTGAGGCATAATCGGCCGGAACATACAGGGTGGACGCGGAATTCAGGATCACCTCTGTGCTGTCAGGCAAAATGATTTCCGTACGGACGCCGGTCTTGCCCTTGTGTTGCTGGTACTGCACGCCCGGTACCTGTAACGCGGCAACGATTTCTGCCGGTGTTTTCGGTGATGCTGGTTCCCGTAATTTCCAGGTCAGTAGAATAACGACGCCTAAGGCCACTAAAATCAATGCATAAAGCCAAGTACGGGATTTCTTCATAATTTCCGGATGTTTGTCTGCAGAAAAGCCTAAAAATAAGTAAAATAAACCGGTCCCTGCAAGATTTTCACAGTCGCAGAGAGACTAACCAGCCCCCTTTGGGCATTTTTTTTCAGTATTACGTTTAGATGTTATATGCTAATTAAAATGTATTTGATAGAGTAGCGGCGACTAAATTCCACTGCGGAACGGCCCACTTTTTCAGGGGCAACAATTTTTGAGAAGCAATAGACAATTTCGGTTTATGCTATTAAAAATATCTGCTGATATTATAATGATTTTTGTTTAGAATTCAGGCGCACCCTAACTTTGCGCCCCATGGAAAAGCAGCTAACTTTATCATTCGATAATACGGCTATTGCATTCGAGGCAAAGACCGACAAGGCGTTAAAAAAAGCCAACTTTCTTTTCAGCAACATTGGAAAGCCATGGCTGGTGAAAATGGGCGCAGTATTCACTCCACTGGCGTTCAAACTCAGACTACCGATCAAAGGCATTATCAAAAGCACCATATTCTCCCAGTTCTGCGGAGGCGAAAGCCTGGACGAAGCAGCACACACGGCGCTGCAACTGGGAAATTACCATGTGGGCGTAGTGCTCGACTATGGCGTGGAAGCCATGGAAGGAGAGGAAAGCTACGATCACGCGGTACCGGAATTTATCCGCGCTATCCAGTATGCGGCCAGCAAACCGGATATCCCATTCATCGCCATCAAAATCACCGGTTTCGCCCGCTTTGAGCTGCTGGAAAAAGTACATCGCGGCGATACCCTTACCCCACAGGAACAGCAGGAATATGTCCGTGTCCGTTCCCGTGTGCATTCCGTGGCAGAAGCAGCTGCGCAGTATAAAGTAGGCCTGCTGATCGATGCGGAAGAATCCTGGATACAGAAACCGGTCGACGACCTGACAGACGAAATGATGTCGCTCTTCAACCGCAACGAAGTGATCGTTTACAACACCTTCCAGATGTACTGCCACGATCGTTATCCTTTCCTGCAGCAGTCACTGGAGAAAGCGGCAAAAGAAGGTTACCTCCTTGGCGCTAAACTGGTACGCGGCGCCTATATGGAAAAAGAAAACAAACGTGCGGCAGAAAATAATTACCCGACGCCGATCCAGCCCAGCAAAGAAGCTACCGACAAAGATTACAACGCTGCTGTACAGTTCTGTCTCAATAACCTTGATAAGCTGGGCGTATTCATCGGTACCCACAACGAGCACAGCTGCATGCTCGCCGCCCGTACCATGGACGAGAAAAATATTCCGCATAACCATCCGCATGTGAGCTTCTCTCAGCTGCTGGGCATGAGCGACAACATCACCTTCAACCTGGCACACGCCGGCTACACCGTCACCAAATACCTGCCTTACGGCCCGGTGAAAGACGTGATGCCCTACCTCATCCGCAGAGCGCAGGAAAACACCTCCATTGCCGGTCAGATGGGCCGCGAACTGTCGCTGATAAGAAAAGAAATGAAGAGAAGAGGAATTTAATCGTACACCAACAAGAAGATAAAAAGCGAAAACCGTCTGATAATATATCAGGCGGTTTTCGCTTTTATACCCTTTTGTTTGATAATAATTACTGATTCGTTTCGCTCATTGGCAGCGGATACCGTGACCAGACATCGTCGCCCGGGCGGTCTACCGGGAGTTGGTTGAGTCGTTTGTACCGGCGCATATCTATCCAGCGGTGGCCTTCCATGAAGAGAGAGTAGCGGCGGTTATAGAGCAGCTCATTGATGAGCGCGTCCTGTGTAACGGCGCCGGCATAAGGCGGCAGGTTATGGCCGGTCCTGATCCTGTTGAGGGCCACAATAGCGTCAGGGATTTGGTTGAGCTGTATTTTGGCTTCGGCGTAGATCAGCACCAGCTCCTCATTCCGGATGATGGAGATGGGGCTGCTCAGCGTAGGCCAGATCGTCAGGTCGCGGTTGCCGGTAAGGCCCACGCTGCTCACCGCGGCATTACGGAGCGCCGTTTTGGTGTTAAGGCGGTTATCGCCGGGAAGAATATCTGCGGCAAATGATGGATGTGCCACCCTTACTTCCCCGGTGGCATTAGGCTGCAGGTACATAGGGTTGATCTGGTCGCCGCCATTGGTAGAGTAGGTGCTGTATATCCCCATGGTGAAAGAACCGTTCAGATCGAAGAACGATTCATTCAGGGCGGTCAGCGCGGCGGCCCAGTTTTTACGGTAAATGTGTACCCTTGCAGCGATAGCACGGTTGAATTTCAGCAGACCGGCAGCCGTCTTGAAATCTTTGAACCCGTCGGAGAGCGGAAAAAGCACATCAGCACCGGTGAGGCTTGCTTTGCCGGCATCCAGGTATTTTAAGACGGAATCCAGTACGGTGCCCGGGTTAGTGATAATAGGGCCCAGGTTGGCATTGTCTGCTACCGGGATCCTGGCGCCGTTGGAATCGGTCATGTTGATGTTCATCAGCAACTGGTAACCGATCAGTGTTTCTGCGAAACCCTGAAAAGCTTTTTTCTGTGCGTCGCTGGCCACTTCGGTACGGGTGGTTTTCAGCGCCTGCATGAGGATAAAACACTGACGGGCCACCTGGTAACGGGCAGCAAATGGGTTAGTAATGTAGAAAGTGTTGTTGTCCAGTTGTTTGGAACCGCCGCCAAGCATATCGGTGGTCCAGCGGGGTTCGGAGCCGGAGAAACGGTATTGCTCCCGGCCCATTACACCTACGCCATCGAGATAGGTGCCGGCATTG
The DNA here is from genome assembly GCF_900167135.1 of Chitinophaga eiseniae. GTDB lineage: Bacteria > Bacteroidota > Bacteroidia > Chitinophagales > Chitinophagaceae > Chitinophaga > Chitinophaga eiseniae. Next base: position 356,187 of record NZ_FUWZ01000005.1, read on the forward strand.
TTACGCAGCCCGGATTCGGCGCCGGTAACGAGGTTAAAAAGGTCGCTGCGGCTGGGGTTGACCACAATGCCGCCCACCACCGGCGTATTCAGACTGTTGATTTCTCCTTTCTGGCAGGCGCTTAGCGCGAGCAGGGCGCCGGACAGGCATATAATAAGCTTTTTCATTTGTTTCAGTTTTGATAGTCAGATAATGATCAGAAGTCGACGCCTATGTGGAAGCTGGCCCTTTTGTTGGACGGGAAAGGCATTACGTCCACGCCGGTAGACAAACCGTTACTACCGCGGCTTTGCGCAGTGGTAATGGTGTTGCTGCCGAAGTTGGACACTTCCGGATCATATCCCACATATTTTGTCCAGGTGAAAAAGTTATTGGCGGAAACGCCCAGCCGGATACCTTTCACCGTTTTGGTATTCTTCAGCGGAACATTATAATACAAGCCGATCTCACGGATACGCACATAGGAAGCGTCCTGCAGGTATACGCCTGCACCGGCGCCGGGCCTGTATGCACCTAACTTCACCCCGTTGATCATATCGTCATAGTCAGGAGAAGTAGCGCCGCCGTCGTTCAGCAACTGGCTCAGGTTGATGTTGTCTCCGCCTTTTTTCCAGTGAATGAGGAAACGCAGCGAGAAGTTTTTGAGGAATGTCAGATCATTATAAAAGCTCATCTGGAACTTCGGTTCTGAATTACCGATCAGTTTCAGTTGATTGTCCACAATACCTTTGATCTGGGTAACCGGTTGACCTTCTTCCAGGTAGAAAGTACCCAGTGAGGCGCCAAATGCACCAATGGCGTAAGGCGGAATCAGCAGCTTGGTCATTTTGGAACGGTTCCGCCACCAGTTGATATTGGAGGTCCATTTAAAATTGCTGGTATTAACAGGGATAACGGTCAGACCCAGTTCCACGCCGCTGTTGGTAAGGTCGCCGCTGTTCTTCCACTCTGTGGCGTAGCCGGTAGAGGAGGGGATAGCGTGTCTTAACAATACGTCGTAAATACGTTTATTATAGTAGGTAGCTTCCAGTGACACACGGCCGTTGAGGATGCTGATATCGAGACCGGTTTCCAGCTCTGACTGTCTTTCCGGTTTGATGTCCGGGTTACCCAGCAGGTTATCTACCAGTACCCCGGGGAACCCGCCGATATTGCTGCCCAGCATGCCGGTGAATTTACTGCCGTAAGGCGGTACGTTGCCGGACTGGCCGTAGGCGATGCGTACTTTCAGGTTATCTACTTTATCCACATGCCAGAAGGGCATTTTGCTGATGTTCCAGGAGAAAGCGCCTTTGGGGAACACGTAGTATTTAAGATAGTCGCCGTTGTTGGTGGAACGGTCAAAACGCACGCCGGCGCTGATGGTGAAGGCGTCCATCAGGGAGAGGTCTTCCTGCACAAAAATACCGTTGTCCCGGTATTTCTGCCGGAACTGTCGGGTGGCGGTATTACCGCTGGCATCGAGGTTGGTCTGGCCGGACACAAGGTTGGTGGCTACCGTCACGATGTTGTCCATGTAGCCTGTTTCCAGTGTGGCGCCGGCGGTGCTGGTGAGACTAAGTTTTTCATGCGGGGTCCAGGTATTGGCCACAAAACCCAGGATGTTGGTGTTGATGTTATTGGTATTACCCTGGATGGAATGGCCTTGCTGGGCTTTCTCCTCAAACTGCAGGTCGCGCGGGAATACTGCTATGGTTTTCAGGTTGAAGTAGTCCACACCTGCCCTCACAGCCACTTTGGTGGTGGAACGTTCGCTTTGCTGGAGGCGGTATTCGATGTTGCCGCCACCTACGAAGCGGTTCACGCCTTCGTTGTTGATCATTTTGTCGCGTGTTTCTATCGGGTTGGAGGCAGCGAATGCGTTACGCGGATATTCACCGAGGGAATTGGGATGCAGTTCCACAAAGCCTGGTGTGGTGGAAAGGGCTACGCCGAGAGATACGCCGTTGTTATCGTTGTTGCCAAGACCTCTGTCTGAGGAGGAGTTGATATAGTTGGTGGTAACGCTGACGGACAAACGATCATTTATCTGGTGATTGATATTCAGACGGAATGAGTTGTTGAAATAGCCGGTGTTTTTAACGATACCCTGTTCCTGCCTGCGGTTGCCTGCCAGGTAGAACGTGGTTTTTTCCGACCCGCCGCTGAGGGATACGCCGGTATTGAGAATGAGGCCGGTCTCGCCGAAGATCTCTTTCTCGTAGTCATAGATTTTGCCGGCAGCCTGTGCAGCTTCGAACTGGGCTTTCATGGCGGCACGGGCGGCGATCACATCCGGATCGGCGCTGGCGGCGCTGCCTCCCAGGTCGGCGGCTGTTTCGGCGGTAAATTTCCTTACGCCTACCAGGTGGCGTACTTTAGCGAAGCCCACTTCCTGGTTGACGGTGACTTTGGTTTTACCCGATTTCCCTTTTTTGGTGGTGATCACGATTACGCCTGCTGCTGCTTTGGCGCCATACAAGGCGGCGGCAGAAGCGCCTTTGAGTACTTCTATGTTCTCAATGTCTTCCGGGTTGAGGTCCGCAATACGGCTGGAGGGGTTGTCCTGGTTGTTGGGGTTGCCGGAAGTAGCGGCGCCGGTCACATCATTGAGGCCGGCGGGGATGCTGCTGTTGTTGAAGAAGATACCATCCACCACATACAGCGGCTGAGAGTTGCCGAAAACAGAGGTGATACCGCGCAGCTTTACGGAGATACCGCCGCCGGGCGCGCCGGAGTTGGCGGTGATCAGCGCGCCGGGCACTTTACCACTGAGGGCGGCGTCAAAAGTTTGGGCCGGCGCCACGCCATTCAGTTCCTTGCCTGAAATGGTGGCCACGGCATTGGCCAGGTTACTTCGTTTGATATTGGTCGCCAAACCCGTCACCACGATCTCGTCCAGCCGGGCGAAATCCTCTTCGAGTGAAACGTTCAGGGTGGTGGCGCCGGGAGGGATAGACACGGTCTGCGTTTTGTAACCGGTATAACTCACAATCAGCCGGGACACTGATGCCGGCACGCTGATCATGTATTTACCGTCTACGTCCGTAATAGTACCCTTGTTGCTGTTGGGCACGCGCACGGTAGCGCCGGGAATGGCATTGCCATTGGTGGCATCTTTGATCCTGCCCGAAATGTTCTGTTGCGCAAATAAGGCAAGAGTACTGCATAAGCAAAGCAGCACCAGCATGCTGGATTTTGGTAGAAGCATAGCACGAATTGGTTTAGATTAAAATGATGGCGTAATCACGTTAGCGTAATTAAGATTTTGGTAAATGGGGAAATATGGCGTTCAAATTTGATTTTGGTTGAATCTTATCATCTGTCTGCTACCGGGTGGCTTGTATCAGGCTTTTCAATATCGTGTCGCGCCGTCCGGCAGTGGTCTTCGTGGTCTTCGTAGTCTTCGTAGTTTCCTGTAAAAATGCTGTTGTAACTTCTGGCTATTTTGGACGCCAGTTTACGAAAATTCAACCTGACTTTGACTTTTTTATTTGACTTATTTAGGTTATATTTTTCTCGTAACTTGCCGCCTGATTATGGAACAATATCTCACTTTATTACAACATATTATTAAAGAAGGCGCTGTTAAAACCGACCGCACCGGCACCGGTACCACCAGCTGCTTCGGATACCAGATGAGGTTCAACCTCAGCGAAGGATTTCCGTTGGTGACTACCAAAAAGTTACATCTGAAATCCATTATATATGAGCTGTTATGGTTCCTGAAAGGCGATACCAATATTGCCTGGCTGAAAGAACATAACGTCAGCATATGGGATGAATGGGCAGATAAAAACGGCGACCTGGGCCCCGTGTACGGTAAACAGTGGCGCAGTTGGGAAACCACCTCCGGGGAGGTGATCGACCAGATCAGCATCGCGGTAGACACGATTAAAAAGAACCCGGACTCCCGCCGTATCATCGTGAATGCCTGGAATGTGGGCGACCTGTCTAAAATGGCGCTCAGCCCCTGCCACTGCCTCTTCCAGTTTTATGTGACACCTCCCGACGCTTCCAAAGGGGAAACCAGGGGCAAACTCAGCTGCCAGCTCTATCAGCGCAGCGCTGACGTATTCCTCGGCGTACCTTTCAATATCGCTTCCTACGCGCTGCTGACCATGATGATGGCGCAGGTATGCGACCTCGATGCGGGCGACTTTATCCATACCTTCGGCGACGTACACCTGTACAGCAACCATATGGAGCAAGCGCAGCTGCAGCTGGGCAGAACACCGTTCCCGCTGCCGGTCATGAAAATAAATCCGGAAGTGAAAGACCTGTTCGCCTTTAAATTTGAGGATTTCGAATTGGAAAACTACCAGTTCCATCCTGCTATCAAAGCACCCGTAGCGATCTGATATGAGGGTATCCATTATAGTGGCCGCATCCGAAAACAATGTGATCGGCATCAACAATCAGTTGCCCTGGCGCCTGTCAACAGACCTGAAGTACTTTAAAAGTACTACGCTGGGCAAACCCATTGTCATGGGAAGAAAAACGTTCGAATCGCTGCGTAAGCCGCTGCCCGGAAGGCCGAACATCGTCATCACCCGGCAAACGGATTTCCAGCCGGACGGCGTGTACGTGGTATCTTCCATCGACGAGGCTATCGGCAAAGCCAACACCTTCGAAGGGGATGAGCTCTTCGTCACCGGCGGTTCCCAGATATTTGAGCAGGCCTGGCACCTGGTAGACCGTATCTACCTCACACGGGTATACGCCGTTGTGCCGGGAGACGCGTTTTTCCCCGCCATACACGGCAGCGAATGGACGCTGGTCAGCGACGAACGCCATGAGGCGGATGAAAAGAATGACCATGCCTTCTCCTTCCAGGTATGGGAACGCAACCAATAAAATTTATTTGAAAATAACGGTACCGAGGCCCTGGGTGAGCTCTTTCTCCAGGGCTTTCAGGTGCACCTGCATCTCCAGGCAGCGCATCACCTGTTCCATGTCGGTGGCTCTCTCCGCTTCGTCCTGGTTTTCCGTGATCAGCTTCTTGATCTTCCGGAGGATCAGATAGTTGGTGGTAGATATGGTGTCTTTCAGGTAGGCATTGTCTCCATAAACGGTATCAATCTCGAACCGCTCCTTCCAGTTAGTACTTAATTCCGCTTCTTTATCTTCCAGTATCAGCGCGATATACTTGCTCATGTCCGGGTCCTGGTGGTAGAGGAACCATTTTTTATCAGGCAGACTGCCTTCATCGTACAACTGTTTGTACTCCCGCAGGATACGTTTCACCATCTCACTGTCGGCCAGCGATTCAAAGTCATAGGGCAGGTGGAAAACATAATCGGCCACCGTACTGTTCTCTTCTTCACTGAAAGGCTTGTCGCCAAAACGAAGCAATATTTTCACCAGCTCCTTCTCCTGCTTTTCATCTCTGTTGAGCAGCGATGCAATGGAAACGCCGGTTTCGGCGGCCTCCATAGCGGCGATGGCCTCTTCGCTGAGCACATCGTCCTGTTCGGACGGCGCCGGTGTGTTGCGGGCGTTGGCCTGCTCACGTTTGACCAGTCTTTCGCGGATGAACTTGTTGACCAGCGCCACCAGACCCTGCTCGTCGATCCTGAGCAACTGGCTGCACTGGCGGATATAGTCCTGCTGCCGGGTAAAATCTTCTGCTTTGTCGATCTTGGAAATGGTTTCCGCGATCTCATTGACCAGCTGCGATTTTTTATTACTGTCGTTGCCGGCTTCCTGCATGCTCAGCTGCAGCTTGAACAGCACGAAGTCCTGTTTGTTCTCTTCGATGAACGTACGGAAAGCAGCGGCGCCGATGCGCTGCACGTAACTGTCCGGGTCTTCTTTATCCGGCAGCAGTACCAGCTTTACGTTGAGGCTTTCCTCTACGGCCATGTCGAGGCCGCGCAGCGCCGCCTTGATACCGGCGCTGTCGCCATCGTAGATGATGGTGAGGTTGTTGGTGTATTTTTTAATGAGCCGCAGCTGGTCCTGCGTGAGGGAGGTACCGCTGGAGGCCACCACGTTTTCCACCCCTGCCTGATGCAGGGAGATCACGTCGGTATATCCTTCCACGAGCAGGCATTCATTGAGTTTGTCAATGGCATGCCGCGCGAAATAGGTACCGTACAGCACCCGGCTCTTGACGTATATCTCGTTTTCGGGAGAGTTGATGTATTTGGGCGCACGGTCAGATTTGACCAGGATACGGGCGCCGAAGCCGAGGATCTTGCCTGACTGGTTATGGATCGGGAAGATAACCCTGCCACGGTAGTTGTCGGCCGGTTGCTCATTGCGGATGGTGACCAGGCCCGTTTTCTGGAGATACTCCAGGTTATAGCCTTTGGCGAGCGCTGTCTGGGCGAAGGCGTCGCGCGTATTGAGGCAGTACCCCAGCTGGAATTTGCGGATCGTCTCTTCCGTAAAACCGCGCTCCTCAAAATAGCTGACCCCTACGTTCTGCCCCTCTTCCGAGTTAAACAGGGTATCAGTGAAATACTCCCGGGCGAAGCTGTTGATAATGAACAGGCTGTCAGACATCAGCTGATGCTGCCGCAGCTCGGGGCTCACTTCCGTTTCTTCGATCTCTACCTGGTACTTCTGCGCCAGCCATTTGATGGCTTCTACATAAGAGTACTTCTCATGCTCCATGACAAAGCTGATGGCGTTGCCACTTTTACCACAACCAAAACATTTGTAGATCTCCTTGCTGGGAGATACGGTGAAGGACGGGGATTTCTCGTTGTGAAACGGACAAAGCCCCATGTAATTGGCGCCCCGTTTTTTCAGTTTCACAAAAGAACCCACGATCTCCACAATGTCAATGCGGCTGAGGATCTGTTGTATGGATTGCTGAGATATCACGGTCTGATCGATGCAACTGCAAACATACGGTAATTTCTCCGGAGCTGGGAAACCGGAAGCAAAAACAATTGGTAAGTATTCAATAAAAGACGGCATTTCAGGCCGGCGGACCGTCCATACCCGGCCATACATTAAACAGCTTTCAGTTTTTGCTGTTTTTCGCTCAAAAATCGTTATTCGCCTGCGGTTTTTTCCAAATCTGCTTTTCTTATATTTGGTACATTATCCAACAAGCCAAATCAATCTTAATTAAACAGATGAAAGAAGTTTTTATAGTAGCCGCAGTCCGTACGCCTATTGGTGGTTTCAACGGTACGCTGTCCGGTGTTTCGGCCATAAAGCTGGGTTCTGCCGTTATCAAAGCTGCGCTGGAGCAGTCAGGGATCGATGCCGCTAAAGTGAATGAAGTATACATGGGCAACGTGCTCAGTGCTAACCTGGGCCAGGCGCCTGCCACGCAGGCCGGTCTGGGTGCGGGTCTGCCGAATACCGTGCCTTGCACGGGTGTCAACAAGGTATGCGCTTCCGGTATGAAAGCCATTATGCTGGGCGCCCAGAGCATCCAGCTGGGGGAAAATGATATCGTGGTGGCCGGTGGTATGGAGAGCATGAGCAATGCGCCTTATTACCTGGATAAGGCCCGTACCGGGTACAAGCTCGGTCATGGCACGGTGACGGACGCTATTATCCGCGACGGCCTCTGGGACCCTTACAAAGATTTCCACATGGGCAACGCCGCTGAACTTTGCGCTGCCGAATATAAAATTACGCGGGAAGACCAGGACGCATACGCTGTTGAAAGTTATCGGCGGGCGGCGGTAGCCTGGGAGAAGGGATATTACAAAAAAGAAGTGGTGCCGGTGGAAGTGCCCGGTAAAACGGTGGTGACCGTATCAGAAGATGAAGATTACAAAAAGGTGATCCTCGAGAAAGTGCCCACGCTGAAACCTACCTTCCAGAAAGACGGCACCATCACGGCGGCCAATGCCTCCAACATCAACGACGGCGCTGCTGCCGTGGTGCTGGTGAGCGGAGAGAAGCTGAAAGAGCTGGGCCTGAAGCCGCTGGCTAAAATTATCAGCTTCGCCGATGCTAACCAGGCGCCGGAATGGTTTACCACCACGCCGGTGAAAGCCGCTGAGAAAGCGCTGGCCAAGGCCAACCTGAAAATTTCCGATATGGATTTCGCGGAGGTGAATGAAGCTTTCTCCTGCGTGCCTATTGCCAATGCCAAAGACCTGAACATGCCGCTGGAAAAAGTGAATGTGTGGGGCGGCGCGGTGTCTATGGGGCACCCGATCGGTTGCAGCGGCGCGAGGATCGTGGTAACGCTCAATTCCATCCTGCATGAAAATAATGCCCGTTATGGCCTGGCTGCTATCTGTAATGGCGGCGGCGGCGCCAGCGCGATGATCATCGAAAAAGCATAATAGTGTTTTTTGATTTCCGATTTTTTGATGTTGAGATTTTGCGGACATCTCCCGAAATTTCAACATCAAAAAATCGAAAATCAAAAAATTATTCCAGTTCCAGCAGCGTATCTTTCCGCATCTTGCCGTAACCCCATTGTAAGTATACGCTGTCAGCCCCTTTTTTCTTCATGCGCAGGTTACTCACGGCGCGTTGGGGAGTTATCACATCAGGCGTAATTTCTTCAAACAGCCAGTATTTGTCCGTCACCATGCTATAGGTAGGCGTCGCTGACAGGATGCCGCTGGTTTTGCTTTGCAGGGCATGGTCCTCGTCGATCGTGTAGCGGTGAAAGTCACTGTCAGACAGCAGGGTAAGCGTAGCCACCAGCGTGAGGATGCGCAGGGGAGGGATGATCAGCCCCAGCAACAGTACAAACGGAAACCCGAAGAGCACCGTCAGGTAGGCATAGCGGGCGTCGGTACCGGGTTGGCTCAGGCCATACAGCACCATGCCGCTGCCGGCATAGAGCGTGAAGAACACCCTTTCTGTCTGTATGCCTTTAAACCCGTACCCGTTGATCATCAGCAGCAGACAGACGACCGAAAAGAACAGGAAAATGAGGTGAATGTACCAGGTAAGGGCCAGTGCTACCGGCGATTTTATCTTCTTGATTTTACAGGAGACAGCTGTCAGAAAACAGATGGCAAGGATGGTCAGGGTCACCATGTCATTTAATTATTTGTTTATTTTGAAATTTTTGGAATTGGATCACTCCGCTCTTACTCCGAAATTCTGAAAATATGCATAATAAAATTATTAAATATAAAAATAATAAAATAAGTAAATATTATTGGCGGGCTGTCATATTAATTATTAATCCTTTGCTTTTTCGTCAACAAACAATATTTTTGCCCTGCCTTACGACAATCAGGCACTTAAACTTTCAAACTTTATTAAGAATAGCATGCGTCAGATAGCTTTCAGACAAGCCTTAAGAGAAGCCCTGCAGGAGGAATTTCGCCGTGATGAACGGGTATTACTGATGGGGGAGGAAGTAGCCGAATACAATGGTGCTTATAAAGTGAGCCAGGGAATGCTCGATGAGTTTGGTCCAAAACGTGTGATCGACACCCCGATCGCTGAACTTGGATTTGCTGCCATTGGCGTTGGTGCTGCGCAGAACGGCCTTCGCCCGGTAGTGGAATTTATGACCTGGAACTTCGCAACACTGGCTTTAGACCAGATCCTGAATACGGCTTCCAAAATGCTCGCCATGAGTGGTGGCCAGGTTGGCTGTCCGATCGTTTTCCGCGGACCTAACGGTTCTGCCGGTCAGCTGGGCGCTCAGCACTCTACCGCTTTCGAAAGCTACTATGCCAACATCCCCGGCCTGAAAGTGATCTCCGTTTCCAATCCATACGATGCTAAAGGTTTGCTCAAAGCGGCTATCCGCGACGACGATCCGGTTGTTTTCATGGAAAGTGAAGTGATGTACGGCGATATGGGCGAAGTACCGGAAGAGGAATACATCATCCCGATCGGTAAAGCTGATATCAAACGTGCCGGTAAAGACGTGACCATCGTTTCTTTCAATAAAATGATGAAAGTGGCCCTGGGTGCTGCGGAAGAACTGGCTAAAGAAGGTATCGAAGCGGAAGTGATCGACCTGCGTACGATCCGTCCGCTGGACTGGTTCACCATCCTCGAGTCTGTAAAGAAAACCAACCGCCTCGTGATCGTGGAAGAACAATGGCCGTTCTCCAGCGTTTCTTCTGAAATCGCTTACCGCATCCAGAAAGAAGGCTTCGACTACCTCGATGCACCTATCCGCCGTATCACTGCTCCTGATGCTCCCATGCACTACGCACCCAACCTGGTGAAACTGTACATGCCGGATGTAGAGCGTACCGTGAAACTGGTGAAAGAAGTAATGTATATGAAGAAATAACCGGGGTTTATGGATTTCAAAATTTACGGATTTTGAAATGTAAAAATTTTGGTATTTATAAAAAGCGAAGACCTGAGCAAACATATGTCGCTCAGGTCTTCGCTTTTTATAAATCCAAAAATCGTAAATCCAAAAATCGTAAATCCCAAGATCATGCAAAAAGGTCACTCGACAGGTAGCGGTCGCCCCGGTCGCAGATAATACCCACGATCACACCGCTGGTCAGTTCCTTTGAAAGGCGCAGGGCCGCCGCCATAGCGCCGCCGCTGCTCATGCCGCAGAAAATAGCCTCTTCTTTCGCCAGCCTTTTTGTCATTTCTCTTGCCTCCTGTTCGGAGATGTCCAATGTCATGTCCACCCGCGATTTATCGAATATTTTAGGGAGATAGGCCTCCGGCCATTTGCGGATACCGGGTATTTTGGAACCGTCGGTAGGCTGGCAGCCCACAATCTGTACCGCCGGGTTCTGTTCCTTGAGGTACCGGGATACGCCCATAATGGTACCCGTGGTGCCCATGGCGCTCACGAAATGGGTGATCTCGCCGGCCGTGTCCCGCCAGATTTCCGGCCCGGTGGTTTTATAGTGCATCCCGTAGTTATCGGGGTTGGCAAACTGGTTCAGCATCACGTAGCCGCCTTTGGCCACCTGTGCGTTGGCGAAGTCGATAGAAGCCTCCATGGATTCTTCCAATATCACCCTGGCGCCGTAAGCCTGCATGGTCTGCACCCGCTCGAGGGTGGAGTCTGCCGGCATGACCAGGTCTATCTCGATGCCGAATAAATTGGCAATCATTGCCAGTGCTATGCCGGTATTGCCGCTGGTAGCTTCTATCAGGCGGGTGCCGCTGCGGATCTCGCCCCTGTCCAGCGCCCCTTTGATCATACCATAGGCTGCGCGGTCTTTTACACTGCCGCCGGGATTGGTACCCTCCAGTTTAGCATAGATTTTAACATCCGGGTTCTCCGGGATTCGTTGTAATTCCACCATTGGCGTATTGCCAACGAGGTCCAGTATTGTCGCCATAGTCGGTAGTTATTCGTGATTGCTCTCCAGGTATTTATGCTCCGCTTTGTAATAGATGCGGGAAAAAGGCTCTACGCTCCGTATCAGCCATACGTTACCACCGATAACGCTATGGTGGCCGATAACGGTATCGCCGCCCAGGATGGTGGCGCCGGCATAAATCACCACATGTTCTTCAATGGTAGGATGCCGCTTGCTGCGCGCCATGGTTTTTTCAATACTCAGCGCGCCGAGGGTGACGCCCTGGTACAGCTTTACGTGCTGGCCGATAACGGTCGTTTCCCCGATGACGATGCCGGTGCCATGGTCTATACAGAAGAACGGGGCTATCACTGCTCCCGGGTGTATGTCGATACCGGTGCGGGCATGCGCCAGCTCCGTGATCATCCTGGGCAGCAGCGGGATCTTCAGCTCATACAGGGCGTGGGCCATCCGGTAAAACGCGATGGCGTAGAACCCGGGGTAGGCGCGGATCACCTCATACAGACAGGTAGCCGCCGGGTCGCCCTGGAAAATGGCGTTCGCGTCTTTGGTCAGCTCATCATATATCAGAGGCACCCTGCTCATAAAAGCGCGGCTGATATGGCCCGCTTCTTCGGGCAACTGATGCTGCATCGGCAGCAGCAAAGTCTCCAGCTGTTTCTCCAGCTTGCGGCCGTACTCTTTCAACAGTACGGGGTCGGCCATCACCTGGCCGGTATGTTCGGGGAATAACCAATTAATCAGACTATTGGCAAAATCACTTACAACACTTGTGGCGGGATAAGCATTTGCGGCAGCCAGTTGGTGTCTTCGCGCCAGTTCTTCCAAAAAATCGCTCATATGCGGAAGGAATTACAGATCTGTATTCGTTTGTATGCTAAAATTACTCATATTCCCCGTAAAGTTAGTAGACTTTTCATTCAGGGATTTTCAAATTTTGTTATTTAGATATTTAAAATGCAGCGGAGAAAAAGGTATGTTAATTTACATATATTTAATGCAGTTATTCTTCGCTGCATTTTAAATATCTAAATAACAAAATCAAAAAATACCTAAATCTCCGTTATTTTTGGCGCTGATTACTACCGGACTATACCGGTATTATAAATCTCAACAATCGCTATGGCTAACATTTTAATTATTGACGACGAAAAAAGCATCCGTAAAACACTCACTGAAATTCTGAGCTATGAAGGCTATAAGGTAGAAGAGGCTGCGGACGGCTTGGAAGGATTTAAAATGTTCCAGGCAAAACAATACGATGCCGTATTGTGTGATATCAAAATGCCTAAAATGGATGGCCTGGAATTCCTGGAGAAAGCCCGGGAAATTAACCAGGACGTGCCTATTATCATGGTGTCCGGCCACGGTAATATCGACACCGCTGTTGACGCTGTGAAAAAAGGCGCTTATGATTATATCTCCAAACCGCCGGACCTGAACCGCCTCCTGATCACCCTGCGCAACGCAATGGATAAAACCAAGCTGGTGACAGAAACCAAAACCCTGCGCCGCAAGGTGAACAAGGTACCGGAAATGATCGGCGATTCCGCTCCCATCCTGAAAATCCGGGAAACGATCGAAAAAGTGGCGCCTACCGACGCCCGTGTATTGATCACCGGGGAAAACGGCGTAGGAAAGGAACTGGTGGCCCGATGGCTCCATGAACGCAGTAACCGCGCCTCCGGCCCTATGGTGGAAGTGAACTGCGCCGCCATCCCCAGCGAACTGATAGAAAGCGAACTTTTCGGTCATGAAAAAGGCTCTTTTACTTCCGCGGTAAAACAACGCATCGGCAAATTTGAACAGGCCAGCGGCGGTACCCTTTTCCTGGACGAAATCGGCGATATGAGCCTCAGCGCACAAGCCAAAGTGCTCCGTGCCCTGCAGGAAGGAAAGATCACCCGCGTGGGGGGCGACAAGGAAATCAGTGTCGACGTGCGCGTGGTGGCCGCTACCAACAAAGACCTGCTGAAGGAAGTGGAAGAGAAAAACTTCCGCCTCGACCTCTACCACCGCCTGAGTGTGATCCTCATCCACGTGGCGTCCCTCAACGACCGCCGCGACGACGTGCCGCTGCTGGTAGATAACTTCCTCGACGCTGTATGCAGCGAGTACGGTATCGCCCGCAAAGGCATTGACAAAGAGGCCATGAAAGCACTGCAAAACCACAACTGGTCCGGTAATATCCGTGAACTGCGCAACGTGGTGGAAAGACTGGTGATCCTCTCCGGTAAAACCATCACCACAGAAGATGTGGAAGACTTTGTCGTGCCCGTCCGCGAAAGAAAAAAAGCAGGTTCCTGAATCTGAAACCATATGCCCAGACATCTGTATCTCATCAGCGGCCTCGGGGCCGACGAACGCATCTTCGACAACCTGCGTTTCCCGGCCGGCTATGACATACATCACCTGAAGTGGATACCACCGCTTCCCGATGAGCCCATCAGCAGTTATGCCTCCCGTATGGCGGAAGGCATCACGGCCGATGGGCCCATTTCTTTACTGGGCGTATCTTTTGGCGGTATCATGAGCCTGGAGATCGCCCGTGTGCGGCCCATTGCACAAAATATCCTCGTGTCCAGCATTAAACATACAGCCGAAAAGCCGCCGTATTACAACTGGGCACGCAGGCTCCGCCTCCACCAGCTGCCCGACGCCATCCTCTACCGGCAGCGGGGCATGGTGGTGAAAAAGTTCCTCAACATCGAAACGAAAGCAGAAGGACAGCTGGTCAGGGAATATCTCTCCAAAAAAGACTTCACCTACACCCGATGGGCGGTCAACACGATCCTGCACTGGAAAAATGACATCATACCTCCCCACCTGGTACATATTCACGGGGGAAAAGACATGCCTTTCCCCATCCGTTTTGTAAAGCCTACCCATGTGATCCCCGACGGTGGCCATTTTATGGTGCTCAACCGCGCCGCCGAGATGAACCGGATATTGGGTGAAACGCTGCTCGGGTAGCGGCACGCGGAGTTCACGCAAAGCACGCAAAGCAGCAAAGAGCGCAAAGATCATATAAGCGAGCAGAGAAAGCAAAGGAGCGGAGATCAATTCGAATTGATCTCCGCTCCTTTGCTTTCTTATTTAAACTTAAAAAAATCTTTGCGCTCTTTGCTGCTTTGCGTGCTTTGCGAGAACTTTTTTCTACGGAATTGAAATATTATTTTTAGTTTTAATAACTATAACTGTATTATTTAAGCTATTTTTAAGAAAACTTTTCCCTACGAAAAGCTACTCACTAACAACAGAATATTATATTTGCCTTTTTAAGCATCTAATAAGCGTATTTGAATGAATCTGGCATTTTGGAAAAAAAATAAAGAAGGTCAGCCAAAGAAAAAGAAATCTACGGCGAGAGAATGGTTGGACGCTGGCATCTTTGCTATCATAGCAGCCACGCTTATCCGCACTTTTATTTTTGAGGCCTATACCATTCCTACACCTTCCATGGAAAAGACCTTGCTGGTAAACGACTTTCTCTTTGTCAGCAAAATCAGCTACGGGCCCCGTATTCCAATGACGCCGCTGGCCATGCCTTTTGTGCATCATACCATGCCGTTCACCAAATCCACCAAAGCTTACTCTGAAGCCATTAAATGGAAATACAAACGCCTCCCGGGCTTCTCCGATATCAAACGTTATGACGTAGTGGTGTTCAATTTCCCGGAAGGAGACACTGTGGCTATTGACGCACCGGACCCAAGTTATTACAACATGGTAAGGCAGGTCGGCTGGCAGGCAGTCAACAATTCCTATCAGATCATTCATCGCCCGGTAGATAAAAGGGAAAACTATATCAAACGCTGTATGGCCGAAGCCGGCGATACCATTAAAATCGTACACGGCGCTGTGTATGTAAATGGTCAGCCAGCACCGGTGCCTTCCGGCAGCCAGCACAAATACGTGGTGGAAACTACCGGCGACCAGCTCAATACCAGCCGCCTGGAAGAACTGGGCATCGTTGGCCCGGAATATACTTTTGATAACAACAAGTATGTGTATAACCTTACGCCGGAGAACGTAACGGCGCTCAAACAGTTCCCGATCGTTAAAAACATCACGGTCTACGAAGAGTCCAACTATGTTGATTTTAACTACAACATGGTGTTCCCGCACGATACCACACATGTCAAATGGACAGAAGAAAACTTCGGTCCGCTGTATATTCCGAAGAAAGGCGCTACCATCAAACTGGACGACAGCAACTTTGCCATCTACGACCGCGCCATCCGTGTGTATGAAGGCAATACGCTGGAAAGAAAAGAGGGTAAAATCTTCATCAACGGTCAACAGACAGACAGCTACACTTTTAAAATGAACTACTACTGGATGATGGGGGATAACCGCAACAATTCCCTCGATTCCCGCTTCTGGGGCTTTGTGCCGGAAGATCACGTGGTCGGTAAGGCATGGCTGATCTGGATGAGCTATGGTGAACACGGCATCCGTTGGAGCCGTCTCTTCAGAGGGATCAAATAAGCACTGGCTGAAAATATTTTTTAAAGTAAATTACGGATCGGCACATTGCCGGTCCGTAGTTGTCTTTGCCCCTCTATAGCCCCATTAAAGGCCTATTCCGGTAAAGGCTACATCTTAACAGTATCACACTTTTTTTTATGGAGAAACAACTGCAACAATTCGAATTCTTAGTATATAACGATATTACCGGCCTGGATGAGAGAGACGCCTGGCTGCTGAAGGAAGCCCGTGCTGTGACGCGCCATGCCTATGCGCCGTATTCCCATTTCCAGGTAGGCGCGATGATCCGGTTGGCCAACGGGGAAATAGTAGCTGGCACCAACCAGGAAAACGCTTCCTTTCCTGCCGGTTTGTGTGCTGAAAGAGTGGCCTTGTCCGCCGCGTCCTCGGCTTATCCCGACGTGCCGATTGATACCATTGCAGTCAGCTTTAATAATCTGCGGGGCGATAGCGACCATCCCATTTCCCCCTGTGGCGTATGCCGTCAGACATTGGCGGAATACGAACTGCGGCAGGAAAGCCCCATCCGCCTGGTACTGGGCGGCCTTAGCGGGAAAATATACGTTATCAGTAAAGCCACTGACCTGCTGCCGCTGGGCTTCTCCGCTTCCGATATGTCTGACAAATAAATTCAAGTGGCTGAAAATCATTCCTTTAGTATCTAAATAATAAAATATATAAATATTTAAATAATGTTATCTTTGTAGGGAAGCCTACACATGATGACCTGTCGCCTTATCCTATGTTTGCCTGTGGTGATGCTCACCATGGTGCTGCACGCTGTCAGCGCAATACCGTTGAACAAATCGTACGATAAAGCCCGTGATCTTTACCGGGAAGGCATCGCCTTCAGAAGATCCGGTCAGCACGAAGCTGCCCGTCAACGCTTTACTGCGGCCATCAAGGCCGACAGCGCGTTTACTGCTGCCTATAGTGCGCTGGGAGAGCTTTACTTTGAGAAGAAATCATACGCCGAGGCGCTGCGCTGCTGCCGCAAAGCGCAGCAACTGGGCGCCGCCAATATGAGCCGGCAGATAGGATTGAGTTATTACTATCTGCATCAGTATGACGACGCGCTGGAAGCGCTGCAACAGGCCTTGCAGGAAGAGCCGGAAAATAATATGGTGCCGTA
This sequence comes from Chitinophaga eiseniae, assembly GCF_900167135.1. Lineage (GTDB taxonomy): Bacteria > Bacteroidota > Bacteroidia > Chitinophagales > Chitinophagaceae > Chitinophaga > Chitinophaga eiseniae. The sequence continues at coordinate 372,990 of NZ_FUWZ01000005.1, forward strand.
TCAGCTGGCGCAGCTCTATGCACAGCTGGGCAACTACCGGGAAAGCATACACTATTATCAGCAGGACCTGTCAATAGACAGCGCGCATACCGCCGCCTGGTACGAACTGGGCATGATGTGGTTTAATGTGACCGAGCCGGCCAAAGCCATACAGGCCTTTGAAAAAGCTGCCATAATGGGATGCCGGCAAGACGCCGTTTTCCTGTTCAACAGTGGTGTGGCATGGCTGCAATTGCAACAGACAGACAAAGGTATTGCCTGCCTGCTGAAAGCACAGGAAGCGCAACCAGACGATGAGCAAATTGGGTTCAACCTCGCCCAGGCTTTTTACGGTAAAGGGGACTTTGAAGCGGCGGTTTCTCAGTGGGAAAAGGTATTACGCTTGCAACCTACAAATGCTTTTGCTATGTTTATGCTCGGAAAGTCGTATATGGGTAAGGGTGAGATGGAAAAAGGCATGGCCCTTTGTGACAAAGCTACGGCTACCGGCACTATCAAATAATATCCGGCCAATCTATTTGCCACAGTGAAGGAAGGATTAGAAAACAACGTATCAGGGAATGGCAAGCTCCTTTTTCGTTGCTGCCAGCTGTGGTATTTTCTTCGGCAGTTTCGGCCACGGTGGCCGTAAGCTGCTAACGCTGCGGCCCGCGAGGACCGCAGCGTTTATTTTTTCACGCAAAGCCGTCACGCAAAGGCGCTAAGCAGCAAAGACGCAAAGATTTTTTTAAGTTTAAATAAGAAAGCAAAGGAGCAGAGATCAAATTTGATCTCTGCTCCTTTGCTTTCTCTGCTTACGTATATTTTATTCTTTGCGTGCTTTGCTGCTTAGCACCTTTGCGTGATTACATACGCTCCGGCACATTAATCCCCAGCAGCTTCATCCCCTGACGGATGGTGCGTGCGGTCAGCGTGATCAGTTGCAGCCTTAATTTTTTCTTGTCCTCATTTTCTTCCCGCAGTACTGAATAAGTGTATACGCCTTCTATTTTCTCTGCATAGAAAGAGTTAAACACCTGCGCCAGCTGAAACACGTAGTTGGCGATAACAGACGGGCTCATTTCGCGGTGCGCTTCTGCCACCACACCCGAGAACTGTTCGTTGAGCACGATCAGCTCTTTTTCCAGCGGCAGCAGTTGGCCGTTGTACCGGAAGTTCTCAAGACCTTCCACAGGTCCTATCTCTCTTAAGATGGATTTGATACGGGCATGCGCATACTGAATGAATGGGCCGGTGAAACCTTGCAGTTCGATGGATTCTTCCGGGTTGAAGATCATTTTTTTCTTAGGGTCTACCCGCAGCAGGAAGAATTTCATCGCACCCAGACCGATGGTTTCGTATAGTCCTTGTAGTTCTGCCTCGGTAATGTCGTTATACCGCTGAAAGGCTTTCTCTGTCGCTTCTTTAGCAGTATTCACCATCTCTTCCGCCATGTCGTCTGCGTCCACTACGGTGCCTTCCCGGCTCTTCATGCGGCCATGCGGCAGTTCCACCATGCCGTAGCTGAGGTGGAAGATACCGGGGGCGGACGGTTCGCCGAGTTTTTCCAGGATCAGCTGCAGTACTTTGAAGTGATAGTTCTGTTCATCGGCCACCACATAGATGCTCTGTTCCATGTGATAGTCGTTGTATTTTAACCGGGCGGTGCCCAGGTCCTGTGTCATGTATACGGAAGTGCCGTCGCCACGGAGCAGCAGTTTCTCGTCCAGCCCGTCGGCGGTGAGGTCTATCCAAACGGAGTTGTCCTCTTTTTTGAACAGCACGCCTTTGGCAAGACCGTCTGCCACCAGGTCTTTACCCAGCAGGTAGGTATCGCTTTCATAATACATTTTATCGAAGTCGATACCCAGGCGTTTGTATGTTTTTTCGAAGCCTTCATACACCCAGCTGTTCATGGTTTCCCACAGGTGGCGTACTTCCGGGTTGCCGGCTTCCCACTGCTGGAGCATGATTTTGGCTTGTTGCATGATCTCCGTTTTGTTACGGGACATCTCTTTGATGTCGCCCATAATTTTGGCGGTTTTTTCAGCATCGGCTTTTACTTCCGGTTTATGCAGGGCGGTCACCAGTTTGGTGAGTTTTTCCACATCAGCGCCTTCAAAATCCTGGAAGTCATTTTCCAGTACTTTGTCGATGATGGGTTCGGCCTGTTCTTTCACCACGCTTTCAAACTTCACGTAGTAGTCGCCCACGAGGTGGTCGCCTTTGATACCGGTAGATTGGGGGGTGTCGCCATGCGCAAACAGTTGCCATGCGAGCATGGACTTACAGATGTGGATACCGCGGTCGTTGACGAGGTTGGTTTTAATGACTTCGTAACCGTTGGCTTTCAGGATCTCCGCGATGGAATAACCGAGGAAGTTATTACGGAGGTGCCCGAGGTGCAGCGGCTTGTTGGTATTGGGGGAGGAATACTCCACCATGATCCTTTTGCCGTTGGAGGGCTGTATGCCAATGTTGTCATTGTTATAGTTGTCTTGCAGGAAAGCGGTCCAATAGTCCTGGTTGATGTCCAGGTTCAGGAAGCCTTTTACCACATTAAAGCCGGCGATCAGTTCCGGCTGGTTGGCGGCGAGCCATGTGCCGATGTTCTGCGCGGTTTCATCGGGTTTTTGTCGGCTGAATTTCGTGAACGGGAAAACAACAATGGTATACTCACCCTGGAACTCAGGCTTGGTCACATTGATCGAAACATCGGCCAGTGCGAGGTCCTGGTTGTAAAGTGATTTGATAGCGGCTACGGCAGCCGTTCTGATAGATTGTACAACACTCATGCTGAAAATGATTAATACGAGCAGCAAAGATAGTGGGTTTAATGCTAAGGCGCAAAGCGGGGATTTGGGGGAGGTGGTAAAACGGGACTAATCGCCATGCAGCCCGGCTTCAGCCGGGGGAACAAAAAAAGGCCGGCCCGAAGGCCAGCCCTGTAATGATCAGTATGGTGCAACCACTAGAACATGTAGAACAGGCCTATCTGCGCTACTGAGTTTTTGTTGGTTTGTTTGTCGGATTCATTGAGGTTGGTCAGTCCGAAATTATAGCGGCCGGAAACGCCGAGGCCCATATCGAACTTATAGCCAAAACCTACGCCGATACCAAAGTCGATGCTTTTCATCTGGTCCTTTACATCTACGGACACGTTGCCGCCTTTCAGTTTAGCGCCGGCCAGGATACCCAGCTGCGGACCTGCTTCGAGGTAGAATGCCGGAACGATGGAGTATTGCACCATCACCGGGATGTTGATATAATCTGTTTTGAGGGTGCTTTCAGCGGTGATCAGGCCTCCCAGGTAGCTGGACTTCATTTTGGTGCCTTGTCCGGAGTACAGCAGTTCCGGCTGGATGGCCCAGTGCTGGTCCAGTGCGATGTTTGCCAAACCGCCGGCATAGAAGGAAGCACGGGTTTTAGACGAGCTTTCGTTGGTGATTTTAGCCAGGTTAAGACCGCCTTTCACGCCGAATTTTACGGATTGTGCTTTTACTGCCAGTACAGTACCAATGGCAAGTATACCAGACAGAATAAGTTTTTTCATGATATGAATTTTTTTGCTTCGCCCCTCATACCAAGAAATATGCCGGTTTTCGTCAGTGCAGAAAAAACTACGGAACGGGGAATCCTATAAATCCTTCAGCATCCAGCTGTCACAGCCAAAATGACCGGTGTTGCCCATCGGGCCTGTCAGGTACCGGAAGCCGAATTGTTCATATACCTGCCTTGCTCTGGCCAGCTGCGGATCTGTTTCAAGATAACACTGGGTGTAGCCGTTGGTCTTTGCGTATTCGAGGCACATGGTGATCAGTTTACCGGCGAGGCCTTTGCCTCTTGCAGTGGGAAGGAGGTACATCTTCTGCAGTTCGCAGACATGGGCTTCTCCGCCATCCAGCGGATGAATGCCGGCGCCGCCGAGGACCGTTCCGTTTTCTTCTGCCACAAAATAGGTGGCCCGTGGTGTACTGTAGATATCCGAGAGGTGGTCGGTCGTAGGATCGGTATAAACGGTTCCGGGCCTGTCCATCCCAAATTCTGCCAGGGAGGTCCTTATAATGTTGGCCAGTGTTGGGTTGTCGGCAGGCGTAATTGTTCTGATAGTCATAGTTTCCATATCCCTAAATTACAAATTAGGCTATAAAAAAAGCGAAGGTCGAGGGCAACCTTCGCTTTTTTATTGGGGGAGATGATCGTCAAATATTAGAATATAGTGAATTCCACCCTTCTGTTTTTCTGTCTGCCGGCAGCTGTTTTATTGCTGGCGATGGGCTGTGTCATACCATAACCTACGGCTTCAATTTTAGATGCGTTTACGCCTTTACCCACGAGGTAAGCTTTCACTGATTCCGCTCTTTCCCTGGAGAGGGCCAGGTTACGTGTTTTGCTGCCTACGTTGTCGGTATGGCCACTGAGTTTGAGGTTCAGGTTTTTGCGTTTTAGCAGGTCTGCCACCCTGTCGAGTGCCGAATAGGATTGTGGTTTGATGGTTGCTTTCGCGAAGTCGAATTCCAGGTTCTGGATAGCTTCTTTTACGATGCGGTTATCTTCCTCCGTGATGACCACCTTTTCTTCTTTTTTCTCGATAACGGGAGCTGGCAGCGGGCATCCTGCGCCGTCTACAGCGGTATTGGCCGGGGTGCCGGGGCATTTATCGAAGAAATCGGAAACGCCGTCGCCATCACTGTCTTTGGTCAGTTTGTCCACATCGGCTGTCAGCCTAGCATTGTTCTGATTGGCAGCGTCGAGGGCTGTACGCAGCGTGGCTTTCTGGGCTTCCAGTTCATCGTAGGTGGCGGCGGCGGGGTTATGCCATTGCAGCTGTGGCTTGCCTTTTTTGCCCAGGGCAAATTCCAGTCCGGCGTAGCCATAGGAAAACTTGTCCTTGTTGGGGCCTCGGTGGTAACCGTCGAGATTGTCCCCGTCGGTATAATACATGGTGTAACCCAGGTCCAGGTTGATAAATTCGGACAATCTGAATTTCAGGCCGGCGCCCACCGGGATGATCAGTTCCTTAATCGTTCCATCAGGTTTATAATCGAAGGACGTGTTGCTGCTAGTTCGGGTAAGGGCAGGGCTATAACCGGCTATACCACCGCCCACAGAGCCGTACAACAGTACAAAATTCTTACGGAACAGCCAGTTGACGGTCGTGATATTAAATACCGCGTTCAGGGAAGCGGACCATTTGAGCTTTGTTTCGAAGGAACTGTAGGGGCTTACCCGGGGTTTGTCGTTACCTTCGTTTTTGCTGTTGTCGGCCTGGAGCTTGCCGCCTACATAATCGGCCCTCAGCGCCATAAAATGAAGCAGTTGGTATTTTACATAGGCGCCGTAGCCGCCGGATGCTTTCCATTTGGTAAAGTCGTTACTGCCACCAGTGGCAGCCACAGGGGCCAGGATACCACCGTTTACGCCAATAGACCATGTTTTGAATTCCTGGGGGCCTTTAAATAACTGTACGGAGGGAACAGCTGAAGTCGATGTTTGGTCCTGGGCGTTGCTAAAGAGGGGCAAAAGGGCCATCAGGGCACAGGATGCCCGCCAGATAATGGATTTGTTCATAAGAAAACACTTAGGTTATACAATTTGCTTTTTGTCTGATAAAATGATTGAAATACAGGCTTAGAGATGAATAGCAGCTAAAGAAAGGCGAGGTTAAGAACGGGTAACATTACTGCACGGATGGCCTTCTGCCTGGCCATTTTGTCGGGTTCCGCAAATGACTAAATAACCAAATAATCAATCCACTTGTTCAAATATAGGACACCTGACTGACATAATTTCATATTTTTTTGCTTGGCATAATCATTGACAAACCTAAGACAAATACGACTTTTAACTTACAACTAAAGGAGAATCTTAATACTATGGGAAAAATAATAGGCATTGACTTAGGAACTACCAATTCATGCGTTGCCGTTATGGAAGGTAACGAGCCGGTAGTGATTGCCAATGATGAGGGAAGGAGAACGACCCCGTCTGTAGTGGCATTTTTGAAAAACGGAGAAAGGAAAGTAGGTGACCCTGCAAAGCGTCAGGCTATTACCAACCCCGTTAATACCATTATGTCAGTGAAACGTTTCATGGGCCGTCATTTTGACGAAGTGTCCAACGAATTGACGCACGTTAGCTACAAAGTGGTAAGAGGTGATAACAACACCACCCGCGTTGATATTGATGGCAGATTATATACGCCGCAGGAAATTTCCGCAATGACCCTGCAGAAAATGAAAAAAACGGCTGAAGACTATCTTGGCCAGGAAGTAACGGAGGCGGTGATCACTGTGCCTGCTTACTTTAACGACGCGCAGCGTCAGGCGACCAAAGAAGCCGGTGAAATCGCCGGTCTGACTGTCCGCCGTATTATCAACGAACCTACCGCTGCCGCCCTGGCATACGGTCTGGATAAAAAACACACCGATACCAAAATCGCTGTATTTGACCTTGGTGGCGGTACCTTCGATATCTCCATCCTCGAACTGGGCGATGGCGTATTTGAAGTAAAATCCACCAACGGTGACACCCACCTCGGTGGTGACGACTTTGACAAGGTGATCATGGACTGGCTGGCCGACGAATTCAAAAAAGATGAGGCGGTAGACCTGCATAAAGACCCGATGTCCTGGCAACGGCTGAAAGAAGCTGCCGAAAAAGCAAAAATCGAGCTGTCTTCTTCTGCTGAAACAGAAATCAATCTTCCTTATATCACCGCTGTTGACGGCGTGCCTAAACACCTGGTGAAAAAACTGACCCGTGCTAAATTTGAGCAGCTGAGCGACAGCCTGGTGGAAAGAACACTGGAGCCTTGCCGCAAAGCCCTGAAAGATGCCGGCATGAACACCTCCGAAATCGACGAGATCATCCTCGTAGGTGGTTCTACCCGTATCCCTAAAATTCAGGAAGTGGTGGAGAAATTCTTCGGCAAAAAACCAAATAAAGGTGTAAACCCTGATGAAGTAGTAGCCGTAGGTGCTGCTATCCAGGGTGGTGTACTGACCGGTGAAGTAAAGGATGTACTGTTGCTCGACGTAACACCACTGTCTCTCGGTATCGAAACCATGGGCGGCGTGTTTACCAAACTGATCGAATCCAACACCACCATCCCCACCAAAAAATCCGAAACCTTCTCTACAGCTGCTGACAGCCAGCCCAGCGTGGAAATCCACGTATTGCAGGGTGAAAGGCCTATGGCTGCCCAGAACAGGACCCTCGGACGCTTTATCCTCGGAGACATCCCTCCGGCTCCACGCGGCGTTCCGCAGATCGAAGTAATCTTCGATATCGACGCCAACGGTATCCTGCACGTTACTGCCAAAGATAAAGGCACCGGTAAAACGCAGAATATCAAAATTGAAGCTGGTAGCGGCCTGAGCAAAGATGAGATCGAAAAAATGAAAGCAGAAGCGAAAGCCAACGAATCATCCGATAAAGAACAACGTGAAAAAATCGAAAAGCTCAATAAAGCAGACAGCCTGATCTTCCAGACAGAAAAACAACTGAAAGAATATGGTGATAAAGTGCCTGCTGATAAAAAAGCCACTATCGAAACAGCGCTCAATAAACTGAGAGAAGCCCACAAATCCCAGGACGGTGCACAGCTCGACGCTGCGACTGCTGAACTGGAGGCTGCATGGACCGCTGCTTCTGAAGAAATCTACAAAGCCACCCAGGGACAGCCGGAAGGCGCTGCTGCAGGTGCCGGCCAGCAACAAGGCCAGCCTAACGCAGGCGCAGACGGTGTAACCGATGCGGAGTTTGAAGAAGTGAAATAAATCCATTTACGGATTTTTTGATTTACGATTTCTTAATTTCGTAGATCAATAAACGAAAAGACCGGAGCGAATGATTTTCGCTTCGGTCTTTTTATTTAATGTGGTCAAATCGCGTTCATCATTCCCCAAAATCAAAAAAATCATAAATCAATAAATCCCTAAATATCTTTATTTTGTTCCCGTTTAGCCTGGGAACAGATGCATCAGACCATACGTTTTTACCTTCGTTATCACACCCGTTACGGGCAGGACGTTTACCTGCTGGGAAACATTCCTGCACTGGGCGGTGACGTGCCGCATCAGGCCCTCCGCCTGCAATGGGAAAACGACGAATGGTGGAGCGTTACTATCCGGATCACCACTACAGAACCCTTTGTTCTCCAATACCAATATCTTCTCCGGGAACTGGAAGAAGTGACCTACGAAGGCGGTATCCGCGAAATACTCCTCGACCCCGCCCGGGAAGCATACCGGTTCACCGATACCTGGAACTACGCCGGCCAACCGCAGAACGCCTGGCAGACAGCTCCTTTTACCCGCGTATTTTTCCGTCGTCCGGTACAACGACCGGACAGCCGTACCGCCACCCATCAGTTCCGGGTACAGGCGCCGCTGCTGCCAGCAGGCAAGACCATCTGTCTCCTCGGTAATATCCCGTCACTCGGCAACTGGAACATTGAGACGCCCCTGCTGCTGCAATACGATGCGCAAGGCTGGTTTACGGCAGCACCGCAGCTGCCGGCCAGCCCTACACCGGTACGGTACAAATACGGTGTTTACGATCTTGATGACCATACCTTCGAACATTATGAAAACGGTCCTGACCGGGAGTTGCCGGTCTTCGCTACCACTGAGCATACCGTGCTGCATGATGGTTTCGTACGGTTGGATTATCCCCGCTGGAAAGGCGCCGGCGTGTCCGTACCTGTATTCAGCCTGCGCAGCCATCAGGGCTTTGGCACCGGTGAATTTGCGGACCTCGTACCACTGGCACAATGGGCCCGGCAGGGTGATTTGCAGCTGATACAGCTGCTGCCGGTCAACGATACCATCAGCACCTGGACCTGGCGTGACTCCTATCCCTACAACGCCATCTCTTCCTTTGCCCTGCATCCGCTTTACATCCGCTTGCAGGAAGTAGGGCAGCTGCCGGCCACACATCCGCTGCAACGGCAGTTTCATTCCTTACGGCAGTGGCTCAACGAAAAAGAGGAGGTGGATTACGAAACCGTCCTGTCCTATAAACTGGCCTATCTCAAGGCGCTTTATGAAGCGGAAGGCGAGAAGTTGCAGACACGCGCCTACTGGCAGTGGTTTGCCGCCAACGAGCACTGGCTGCTGCCTTATGCCGTCTTCTGCTACCTGCGTGATAAATACCATACCGCCGATTTTTCCCGCTGGCCGGAATATAACCAATACGACTATACGGCTATCAACCAGCTGGTGATAAACGACAGCGCCGCTGCCGATACTGCACATTTCTGGTTTTTTGTACAGTACCATCTGCATCTGCAGCTGCAACAGGCCATAACGGCGGTGCATAACGAAGGGGTGGCGCTTAAAGGAGACATCCCTATCGGCATATCCCGCCACAGCGCAGACGCCTGGATGAACCCAGATCTTTACCATCTTGATATGCAGGCAGGCGCGCCTCCCGACAGCTTCACGGCAGAGGGGCAGAACTGGGGCTTCCCCACGTACAATTGGAAAAAGATGATGGCCGATGGCTGCGAATGGTGGCAGCAGCGGCTTCGGCATATGTCCGTTTATTTCGACGCTTTCCGGATCGACCATATCCTCGGTTTTTTCCGTATCTGGCAGGTACCGCAACAGGCGGTACAGGGCCTGCTGGGGTATTTTTATCCGGCCATCCCCCTCAGCAGGGAGGAGCTGCTGCAGAAAGGTATTCCTTTTGACGAAGCGCGTTTCTGCCAGCCATGGATCACAGACGCGGTGCTGGACCAGATCTTTGGCAGCTATGCCGGCATCATCAAAGACCGTTACCTCTACGCACTGCCTCAGGGGCGTTATGCCCTACAGCCGCATTGCGATACCCAGCGTAAAGTCAGGGAGCTGCAACTGCCGGAAGCAGTGGAATCCGCTCTGTTCCAGCTGATAGCGGACGTGTTGCTGATAAAGGTGACGCAGGGGGAGCGGGTGATGTATCATCCCCGGTACGACCTGGCTTCCACCGCCTCTTTTGCCGCGCTGGATGCTGTTACCCAGCAAAGATTACGAGACCTCTATCACCACTTCTTTTATGTCCGGCAGGAGAGCCGCTGGCGCAAGGAAGCTATGCATAAGCTGCCTTTAATCAGAAGGGCCACCCGTATGCTGATCTGTGGGGAAGATCTAGGCATGGTGCCGCATTGTGTGCCGGGTGTGATGGAGGCCCAGGGTATCCTCGGACTGGAAGTGCAGCGTATGCCCAAACATGCGGGGTACGATTTCGCCGCTATCTTTGAAGCGCCTTACCTCTCTGTGCTGACCCCGGCCACCCACGATATGAGCACCCTCAGAGGGTGGTGGGAAGAAAACGAAGGCATCTCCCGGAAATACTATCAACAGGTGTTGAAACACAACACCCCGGTACCTCCGCACGCCAATGCCTCCCTGATAAAGGAAATTATCAACCAGCACTTGCAGGCTAACGCCATGTGGCGTATCTTTCAAATACAGGACCTGCTGGCAGCAACCGGCTATATTTCCGACCGGCATCCTGATAAGGAAAGGGTCAATATTCCCGCAGTGACGCAACATTACTGGAGATACCGAATCGATAAACCAATTACGGATTACCAACTACGAAAGTTTTAAAATGAAACTCACACTTTATCCTTTTGAACTGAAATTCCGCCACACATTTACCATTTCACGCAAGTCAAAAGATGTACAACCCCTATTGGTAGCGGAATTGCAACAGGACGGCCTGTCCGGCCTCGGAGAAACGGCCGACAACTCCTATTATAACATGACTGTTCCCCGGCTGATGGAGGCGATCAACGCACACCGTCCGTTTATTGAAAACTATACGCTCGATAAGCCGGAGACTTTCTGGCAGGATATGTACCCGTTACTGGAGGATAATATGTTTGCGCTTTGTGCGCTGGACCTGGCAGCATGGGACCTGTACGCCAAACGCCAGCATAAGAAGCTGTATGAAGTGTGGGGCCTCAATATCTCCCATAACCCGCTGACTGATTACACCATCGGCATTGATACCATTGAGAATATGGTGAAGAAATTAAAAGAGTTCCCCTGGCCGATTTACAAAATTAAACTGGGCACCAGGGAAGACATTGAGATTATCACCGAGCTGAGAAAGCACACCAGCGCAGTGTTCCGTGTAGATGCCAACTGCGCCTGGGGCGTGGAAGAAACCCTGCAGAACGCTGCCGCCATGAAACCCCTGGGCGTGGAGTTCATTGAGCAACCCATGCCGGCAGCAGACCGCGCTGGGATGAAAAATGTTTTTGAACAGTCTGCTCTGCCCATCATTGCAGATGAAAGCTGCATTGTAGAGCAGGACGTAGCCCGCTGCTATGGCTACTTCCATGGTATCAATATCAAACTCACCAAATGCGGTGGTATTACACCGGCGCTGCGTATGATCAAAGAAGCGAGACAATGCGGCATGAAAGTGATGACCGGCAGCATGAATGAAAGCACCGTTGGTACTTCTGCGGTGGCGCATTTGTTGCCCTTGCTGGATTATGTGGATATGGACGGGCCATTGTTGCTGGCCGAAGATACGGCAGACGGTATCCGTATTGACAACGGCCGTATTATTTATGCTGACAGGCCGGGTGTGGGTGCGGTACTGCGGCAAGCGACCTCCATCTGATAAAATAGCGTATATGCTACCCCGTTATTAAGTTGCAATAGTTAGTCCCGGAAGCTGTCATGAAATCCGGGCCATAACAGGTGGGCATAACTGCCGAGTGAGGTCTTGACGGCGGTCATCACTACGGGGTCGTTGCACCTGCCGGTGTCTTTGCTGGCGATGATGCGGTCTGTGTAAGCCTGCAACAGCGATGGGTGTTCTGTGATCACCGCTATCGGTGTAGCGGGGTAGATGTTCATACCGGTGGAGGAGAACGGCCATTGGGCAGCTATGTCGGTGAGGCGTTGTACCAGCGGGTCTGCAGGCGCCAGGTTTTTGGCGATGCTCAGCAGATCGGGCAGATAGCGCAGGCAGAGGTCGGCAGAGTACACGGCTTCCGGTCCGGTTGCAACGGCGTGTTTAGGTAGCCATTCTTCAATGCCGGTATTACCGCATGGCCGGAACCTTATCAGCTGTGCCGCTCTGTAGATGAAGCCGGCAGCCCAGAGGGCGGTGTCGCTGTCAAACGCGGGGGCTTCACCGGGCATATCGGTAAGGTCGTGCTGGTAGTAATGAAGCAGTACATTCCTGGTGGCTGTCAGGTCATCTTTGGAAAAAGAATGGGCCGCTGTGTCTACAGTCACTTGTCCGTCGCGGACCAGGGTCGTTATAAATGAGGATAGATTCATAGGTTGCTGTTGTCATCTATGCGTGCGGGATGCATGAATGCCAAAGTAATAAAAAACCACTAAATGGCAGCATCCGGCCGGGGATCTTCTTCTCCTTCTTGCCAGGAGCGGGCCAGGAACACATAATCCACAATATATCCTTCAGCGGTGATGGTTTTACCCGCCAGTTTCATCAGTGGGTTGTTCATGAAAGGGTTGGCGCCGGTGGGGCGTATCAGGTAGTCGCCCTGATCGGTCACCAGGTATACGCCAAGGTGCTCACTTTTGGAGCGCTGGCCGAAAGTCCGCAGTACCAGTCGACCGGTAAGGCGGATGCTGTCTTTTTCGGAATAATTATCTGCTGACATATTCACGGTAGCCCAGTATTTGATTGTTTTTTTCTTTTACGACCAGCACTTTGGTGCTGGTACGCTCTCCACTGACTGCTGATTCCGAAAATACATGAAATTTTACAGATGGCATGGAAGTGCCTGATGCGGCATTTACCAACGGGTTTTTCCGCTGGCTGATAAAGGTTTTGGCAGGAGGGGGCACGGTAAACAGTTTGTCTCCCAGCAGGGAATGCATGGCCGCCTCCAGGGCTGGATCGGTGGCGTGGTTTTCTGTCGTACGCGCCGGGGTAGACAGAAAATCGTCCAGCATTTTGCCGCGGGCTTCCAGGTTATCGCGGCGGTTCTGCAGGCTGTTCACAAATGCCTGGGTGATACCGTCGGTGCTGGGATCTCTGTCGTTGATCACCGGTTGCAGCGATGGGTCTCCCAGCAGATAGAACTGGGCGGCTGTTTTAAGCTCGAACGGATCGAGGGTGGGGCCCATTTCATGCAGAAAACGTTGACGGGCTTCCAGCAGGGCTCTTCCGGTGGAGGCGCCGTTGAGCACGTTGATCAGGAAGAACTGTGTAAGCAGGTCTGCCAGTCCCTGCCCCGTGGGCGGCCCGTAGGCGATGTTGGAGGCGCCTACAAAAGCGATGGCATGATTCAGCAGATAGCTGTTGGCCATGCTCATGAGTTTAGCGGCGTTTTTCTGCGGATCATACAACTGGCCGCCGTAACAGCATTCAGCCGCTACCACGGTGCCGGTGCTCAGTTTGGCGGTGATGGTGTCTGAGCGCATCGCCAGGGGAAAATTGGTTAGTTTCTGCCCATAGTAGCCGGGATTATACACCGCGCCGTGACAGTTGATGAAATGGGTTTTAGGCATCATCTGGGTAGACCAGTTGGTACCGTCCAGTATATCGGCGCCGGGAAAAATCAGCAGGTTGCTTTTATCGCCAAATATGTTCTGCAGGCTGTTTTGCGTAGAGTCCTGCCAGTCAAATGTGCTGGCGGAGAAATAGGGCTTGTACACCTGTACCGGCTGCGGTATTGTGTCCAGGATGTCCTTAATCAGCGATCGCAGGTAAGCGGGGTCTGCTACGCCAGGTACATCGGGCAGGCGCCCTACTACCCGCACGGGGGCGATGAACTTGCCCGGATCGGTGTCGTAAGGCGTATCACATGCATAGGGCAGGTCGCTGGGAATCAGGCTGTCCGGATCATTCTCTTTCAGCAGGTTTTTCAGCCGCTGAAAAGGGATGATGTCCTGGGCGCCTACCAGCATGATGTACCCGGGAGAAAAAAAACGGTAGAGGTCATCGATCGCCTTTTTATGCTGGGCTTCATCTTTACTGTCCGTTACGGGGGCGGACTGGCATGCCTGCATCTGCGCGGTATCATCCAGGAAAATGAGCTGGGTGGACAACTGCCTGCCCGCATCAGCAGCCTGCAGTGTTTTCAGGTCGTCTAATATGGCCTGATGCCGGTCTCCATACTTCTGCTGTAAGGCCGTCTTATTGGTTATAATGAGTTTTGTTGTCAGCATATGAATCGCGGGGCTTGCCATATATCTTTCATTAAGCGCTAAAAATATTAAAATAAACGGACAACCAGCAAGCTTCCGTTGACAATATTAAGCATCCGCTACGCAAAGTACTTGCATAGTGAAAAAGGAAACTGTATTTTGTTGCAAACGATTGCACATGAAAGCACCCATCCGGACCATTTGCCTTCTTGGCGGCCTGCTGGCCGGTCTTCACGCCCCGGCCCAGGTCATCGCCCGCTATACTGTACAGGCCGGCGATATCGCCCGTTACAACAGTATCGTGCATATACGGCTTGACCAGCCGGCGGACACAGAAGACCTGCTGCTGGAAGAGGTGGCGGGGAAAAAACGTGTGCGCGTCGCCGTTACCGCTGCGAACGGAGTCCTCTGGTGGATACTGGAAGGCCATACCCCCGCAGGCGCCCAAAGGTCTTACGAACTGAAGAAAGCCAACCGGAAATTGTCCGCGCCGCCGGTCATGGTCGTCACCGATAACCAGCGTGCACTGACACTGCAGCAGGGAACGCAGAAAATCCTGCAATATAACTACGCTGTGGTCGAACCACCGGCCGGCAGCGATACGGTATATCGCCGCAGCGCCTTTATCCACCCGCTGTGGGCGCCCAACGGCGCCGTACTCACCAACGCTTTTCCCAACAGTGGCCACCGTCATCATATGGGCATCTGGAACCCATGGACGCACACTTCCTTCGAAGGAAGGGTAACAGATTTCTGGAACGTGCAGAAAAAAGAAGGGAAAGTACGTTTCGTGAAAATGGAAGCGGTGACTTCCGGCAATGCCTTCTGCGGTTTCAGCGCCCGGCAGGAACATGTGGCCTTCCTGAATGATGGCACGGAAAAAACAGCGATCCATGAAACCTGGACGGTACAAGCCTATCCTGCAACGGACAACGGTAAACGCCGCCTGTGGGATATTACTTCCCGTTTCACGCCGGCCACCGCCGAAGGGATCACGCTCCTGCAATACCGCTATGGCGGTGGGTTCGGGCTGCGTACTACGCCGTCTTTCACCGCCGGCACCAGCCAGGTGCTTACCTCTGAAGGTAAAACCCGCAAAGACGCAGACAGCACCCGCGCCCGCTGGGTGAAAATCACCGGTACCACGCCACAGGGCCAGGCAGGGCTGCTCATCATGAACGCGCCGGCCAACTATGACTCGCCGGAACCACTCCGCGTATGGCCCGAAAATATGGAAGGCGGTGAACTGATGCTCAACTATTCCCCTACTAAAATGAAATCCTGGACGCTTACTAACGGAAATGAATATACGTTGACATACCGGGTGATGGTCTATGATGGTGACCTAACGCCGGCAGAGGCTGAAGCAGCCTGGAAGGATTTTGCTTTCCCGCCGGTGGTCCGGAAAGACTAGTTCTATTTTGAGATGTCATGCTTTTTACTTTACTTCGTCACGGAAAAAGGTTAACCCATCCCCGGATTTCCTGATATTGAAAAACTAACTACCATATGAACAGTCTACAGGACCTCAAGGCAACGTTGACGGCCATCCATGAAAAAGATAAAAAGCAGATATTCCAGGCGCTGATCACCGCGGAAATACTGGCGCTACTGCTACTGGCGGTGGTCCTTACCTCCGTGCTGAAAAGCAGCGCTGCTATCCCTCCGCTACTGATAGCGATGTTCTGCCTCATCGGCATCGGCCCGGTGATACCCTATGCCATTATGCTTTTTCAGGCTAACAACCGGCAGCAGAAAATTGACGAGTTCGTGGAATGCCTGCGGAAAGGAGAGACTGTCAATAACCTGAACACCTACACCGACTATAAACTGATCCTGCCACTGCGCATCATCCGCATACGGTTGTTTCCCATGGAATATGCGCACATGGTAGTGGGGCCCGGCAGAAAGTCCTACAAGCTGCCGCTTTCCGAAGAAAACGTGCAACCCTTCAGAGCTTTTGTGAGCAGGACCGGCGCCAGTGCCGTCGCCGGCGGCAACCCCTCCGCCAACTGGTCCGCCAATTAAACAACGATGCCGTGAGGCTGTTATAACAGTATGAAAACATTAGCCGAATTCAACACGTTTGTAGACCAGCAACTGGATGTACAGCTGCAGCAGCTGGAGGACCAGCGCAAAGCCGGACAGGGCTGGGTACGCCGTATGCGTATCCTCGGCGTAGTGCCGGTCATCATTTTTTTTGCTTTCCTGATGTGGGTCGTCATTCCCCGGCAGGAAAACAACACAGGAAACAACATGTCCGTCATGTGGATGCTGGCTGCGGGAATTGTTGTCACACTGGGACTGAGCTTTGCGCTCCGCCGTTATATGGCGAAGCAGAAGGGTATGCTGGAAATGGTGGATTATAAACAGGATTTTAAAAACAAGGTAATACAACCCATCATCCGCTTCATAGACCCGGCTTATACCTATCAGCCGCTGAACCATGCCAGTTATGAAGAGTTTACTGAAAGCGGATTGTTCTCGCGCCAGGAATACAATATCACCGGCAACGACCAGGTATTCGGTAAAACGGGCGATCTGAATTTTCAATGGTGTGACCTGAAGGTAACGCATATGCCTACCATTACCCTGCGCGGACTGGGCGCTGACGTTATTTTTGAAGGCACTTATTTTATGGCGCAGTTCCCCCGCTACTTCAATACGCCGGTGTACATCGTACCGCGCAGTACGATGATGGCGAAGCTGACATCGGTCACGCAGACGGACACGGATTATATTGAAACCTGGAACCTCGGAAAGAAGATAACCACCTCTGATACTGCGTTCAACAAGCTTTTTATGGCGTATGCCCAAGATACAGAAGAGGCGCAGCAGCTACTGACTGCGCCGTTGCTGGAAAAAATCGTCCGCCTCCAGGCGCGTTCACAGGCGCCGGTATTTATATCGTTTTATAACAACCGGATCTGTATCGGTATCAGTCACGGTGAGGATTACTTCGAAGCGGGGCTGCAGGATTCGCTGACAGACCGCAGGATGCTGACCAATTTTTACATGGACTTCACCAGCCTGCTGGAGATCGTGGACGACCTGCGGCAGAACGGCGGTATATGGACCTCTATTGCCTTTTCCCGTTCTTAACAGTGTTATCGTTTTTGTGCAGGAGCGTCAGCGGTTTCCCCGGTGTTTTCTTCCTCTTCTTCACTCAGTTGCGGCTGCATCAGTGATTTTACTTTGGACTTTTTCAGTTTGTCCACTTCTTCCTTCCAGTTTTTACCAAAGATGCGGCGCATGCGTTCATCAATTTCGCTGACCAGCGTTGATTGTTTATTCGTATAGGCGTAATCGTAGTAGTCTGCTGCCAGAAAACTGTATACAGACGAGCTGATTTCATCGTCCGTCATGGGGATACCGCATTTATAGGCTTGTTCCAGCAGGGTGTGATAGCGGCTGCTGTCTTTGCGGCGGCTTAGTTCCACTGCCTGGTACCAGGAAGTTACTGCCTGCGCCAGGAATTGATGTTGCTCCGCCAGCGCTGCCTGTTGCAGGAACCATTCGATGGCAGGGCCATAGTTGCGCCGTATCTGCGCGTAGGCGCCCTGGTAGCCATAGGCCTGTATCAGCAGTGACAGGCAGGCCTGGTCGCCTGTCTGCAATCCCTGTTTGGCGATGCGTGTGGCTTTTTCCAGCAGTTGCGGCAATTTGGGGTCCCGTTTGAAATTAAACAGCATGCCGGCATAGGAGAGGTGGGCTGTGGCGAAGAGGCCTTTGTTGCCGCTGCGTTGCGTGGCTTCCAGCATCCGTTCTCCCCAGTAGTGCAGCCGTTTGATGTCTTTGTCTTTGGCGGCATTGCCCATTTCGAACAGGCATTTGCGGTAGGCTATTTCCGGGTCGTTAGGATTGCCGGCGGTGGCGAGGCGTTGAATGGCCGCTGCCAGTTGCAGCGGCACATGAAACGAAATGATTTGCCCGGGAAAAGGACGGTCGTTGATCAACAGGTAGTCTTTGCCAACGTGGTCTACCACGGTGATGCGTACACCTGCCGGAATGCCCAGTTTAAGCAGGCGGGTGAGCCAGTTGGTAAAGCCGCGGGTGTCGCTCACCTGCCATGGGAGCAGCGCCAGTACCAGTGTACGGGGTTGTTCGGGCAATGCCGTGCGGAAAGACTGCAATAGTTGCAGCAGTTGTTTGTCCTGCGGGAGGGAAGCGTTCAGCTGGCGGTAGGGGGCAGGGTCCCATACCAGTGCGTTGTCTTTGGCTTCCATTTCCTGCAGCAGAGCAGTGCTGTTATCATAGGTCGTCAGCCAGTCCCTGATGATGGCGGCGCTGAAAGTATCTTCGTCTTCGAACGGGGTGAGGTGTGTAACAAATACTTCTTCCAGTTGACCGTGAGGGGAGGATTCCAGTTTTAAAAAACCTTCGTAGAGCCTGGCCTCTTCGGGTAATATCATGAGACGGACGAGGCGCAGTGCATCATTTCCGTTGACCGCCTTGCGCCAGTATGCCTGAATTTTATTGATCTCCAGTGCTATCGGATTGTGTTCGTTCATCAGCAGTTTAAGTTTACCATGCCTCCTTTAATGTCTGTTGTGGTGCCTCCGTCTACTTTAATGGAGGTGCCTTTGATCATGACTTCCGTGCTGCCGTCTGTTTGGTGATGGAGGGCGCTCATCTTCATATTGGCGAGACTCTTCAGCTCATGCAGGGTAACGGCCGTAGTCGTTATTTTATCAGCGTCGCTGGTGATTTTGTTTGCTTCGTTGTCTATAGTGACTTTCGCGGGGCCTTCACCGATGACCACTTTCTGTGTGCCTTTCAGGTGAATTTCTTTGGACATGAATTCAATTTTGTTGGGAGCGTCTACCACGATTTTGTCTTCCGTTTTTACGGTAACGAGCGTTTGTGATTTCACGGTGATATTACCTGACCCGTCCATGATCATAGTACTGCCGTTTTTGTCGGTCACGGTCACGCTGCCCGATTGATCATCCAGTTGTATGAGGCTGCCGCTGCGTGTTTTGATGGCTTTCATATTGTTCTGGGCGTCGCCATAGCCGCTTTTGGATTTGCCGTTGAATTTGCTGCCGAGGACAAAAGGCATTTCCGCGTTACCGCCTTCGAAGCCGATCACCACTTCTTCGCCTACTTCCGGCACAAAGTGAAAACCGGTGCCACCGCCGGCGGCGGGTGCTGCCTGCCGTATCCAGGGGCTCATATCATTTTGTTGCTGCCAGAAGAACTGCACTCTTACGCGGCCCAGTTTTTCCGGATCGTTATTGTCTTTCACGATGGCGCTCTGCATATCTGCTTTGGGCACCAGGTGGGGGTTACTATAGGGGGGCACTTTCACATCTGCCGGTATGGCGGTAAAAGTACAGTGGTAGTTACCGGGGGTATCGGCATAGTGGGTAGCCGATATCACGGTGTAGGCGCTTTGTCCGCTGTCGCTGGCGATGCTGATCTGCTGGCCCGGCATTACCGGTAATTCGCTGATACCGCTTACCCGTACAAAGGCGGCGGCGGTGACTTTGTTCTGTACCTCTTTCACCTGTTTCAGTTCATCCTGTGTATAGCCATGATGTACAAACGTTTGTTTCTGGGAAGAGGAGCTGTACAGATCGTCGGATGCTGCGGAAGACAGGTGCATCAGGGGATGGGACCCGGTGTCGGCTTTCTGCGATTTTTCGCTGAGGGGGGAGGCTTTCATCACATCGTACGACACGTAATTGAAACGTTGCGGTGTGACGGCGGCTACTGTTTTCAGCTGGTGGAGCGTTACATTTTTGGTGAGCTTCACTTCGTTTTTCTGGGTATCGCCGATCACGAGGGCGCTGCCGTCGTAGTACATCCATTCGCCGTAGCGGGCGGCGATGCGGGCGAGGAAGTTGAAGTCTGTTTCGTTATACTGCACGCAATAGGGGAGGGTACCTTTATGCGCGGGCACCACCTGCGTTTTCAGCAGGCCGGAGCCGGCGTCCTGCAGGGCGCCCTGTATTACCTGTTGTAGTGATTGCTGATAGAAGGAGGTGCTCTGCGGGACATCGTCCAGCAGGATGGTGGGGCTGACGCCCGATACCTGGAAGCCGATGGCGGCGCCATCTTCTTCGATCACCGCCATGCTGGTGATCAGGCCTTTGAAGCGGAATGCATCGAAGCTGATGGAGATTCCTTTGCCGATATATTTTTCGATGATGCCTTGCTGATAGGAGAGGTTGCTGCTGAGGCTGCCGGGGCGCCACAGGAAGCTGAAGTAGTGATGGCTGCCGACAGCCTGTTCCAATGTTACATTTTTAAACTCTACCGGTCCGGCATAGCCTTCAATGCCTATTGTTGACTTATTCAGAAATTTATCGTCGCCCATAGTATTCAGGTTTAAAAATTGTTATCGATGAATGTGTGTGTGCGGGTCAGTCTTTCGGGTTGATCCTGACTACGCCGGTCTGATGCAGGTCGATATCGTTGGTGTGGATATCTTCTGTATGCAGGTAGATAAAATATTGATGCGGCTGCCCTGTGTTTTCTCTGGGCCTGGGGTCAAAGCGCCGGGGAAGATTCGCCACCGGGGGAGTGTAACGGAATGTCCTTAACGGGTCTGTTGCGACATTATCGGTTTTGGCTGTCCCTGGTCTGGTGTAGCGGGCTGCCGGATGGCCTGCGCCGGCGGGGGCGCCAAGCGGATAACGGTCACGGCTGTCCGCGGCGGTATGTCTTGTTTCTTCCGGTGGCCGTGTAAACGTGATCATAGAGGCATGCTGTATATCCAGCAGGAAGGTACCTACCTCCGGCACGTCAACGCCCAGCAGGTTGTTTTGCAGCTGGCAGTGGATGTGTGAAGCCGGTATCAGGGTTTTGGTGAGCCCCGCGTTGTGCAGTACCGCCGGCAGGTGATACGTGAGGATCGTCAGTCCCTGATGCAACTGTCGTTGCGTTGCATGATCCGCCAGGCTACGCTGCAGGGCCAGCAAAATAAAGCGGGCCGCTACTTTAATATTTTCGGGGATATGCTGCATGGTTTAGTCCTCCCATTTTCTTTTATAGGCAACGTTGCCGATTTTCAGTTCTCTTGCAGAGATGACTATATGCGTGATCATGGGACTGGCGCCGGAGTGGTGATAACTTTCATGGAACTGCACGCAGATGCCTTCGGTGAACTCTACCGTGCGAAGGCTGGAGTCGTGATCGCGTCGTTTAAAGATGATGGTGCCGTCCCGTTTTTCTTCGGGGGAGATCATCCATTGTATCAGGTCGGTGTCGCGGGCTGATTCCAGAACGAGGGAAATGGTGCCGCCGCGGGGCATGGTGCTGGGTTTGCCGATAGCGTCAGTGCCCTGGGAAAAGCCGTAGTTACATTCCAGCACATTGGCTGACTTTCCGCCTATGATCAGTTCTGCCTTAAAAGACATAAAAAAAGTCGTTTTTTAGTGTTAACAATCCGTTGTCCTGCTGCTACATAGTAGATACAGGCATAACAGGTGATATCTGAAATTGATATGGTCGTTGTGGTCCTGATGTTGTAACAGGTAAATTGTGTGATACCTATGAAAGTTAATGGTGACGTAAGTTTCCGGGCAAAAGGTCTTTCTTATGGGTCATCTGTTCAAGGGTGTTTAAAGGTTTGTTCTTTCAATAAAGGTTGGTACGAAAATAAATATTCTCGTGCATAAATGGTGTAAGTGATGTGATTTATTTTCGATCATGTATATTGTCTGTTCCTGTTTAATAGGTAGACATCCTTTCAATTTACCAGTATTTTTTGTCAGATAAAAAATTTATGTATTAATTTTATGTTTAAAATAATTGCTGATTTTAATGAGATAAAATAGCAGTAGATCTTCTGGGATATATACTGGTATTGTGTTTGGAAGTCTCTTTAAATCGTATATAGTTATAGGTTGCCCCCATAATAGATATTTATGAAAAAGATAATGTTAGCCTCCGGTGAGAATTTCTTGCAGATTCAATTTTATGTAAATGTTTTCGCAGTATCTTTACCCAACTGCTTTTGTTAAGCAGCCGCGTTGTTGTAACTGTTAACTTGATCAGAAAAACCTTGAATCATCCAAATGACCCTTTCAACATTGACCATATTCAGCGTTGAACTGCAATCTGCCATCCGGATTGCGAAAGCAATTGCAAAAGACCATCATCATGTGCAGTATAGCCCTGCGCACCTGCTTCGTGCAGCCATGCATAAGGAGGTGGGGCTTGCGCCTGTATTGCATCAGATGAACATCGACGTATATTACCTCGAAGAATGGGCCGACGTGAGACTGGATGAGTTGCCCCGTACATCCCGCACCGTAGACGAAGCGGAACCAGACGAGGCTGCTACGGTAGTGTTGCAGGAAGCGCTGAATGTTGCCCAGGAAGCAGATAAACCGGAGACTGACGCGTGGAGCCTGCTGATTGCCCTGTGCACGCCGGGCGTGGGCTTTTCCTACGAGCAACTGAAATCGTTCCCCTTTACCCGTGATCAGCTTATTGCAGCCAGCGAACAGGGCCGCACCCGGCCTGAAAATAACGGCAGCGGCAACACGGCGTCGCCAGGCATTAAACCGGCGTCGCTGAAGTATGTGTACCGGATGACAGACCCGCAGCTGTTGCAGACCTATCACCCGGTAATTGGCAGAGACGGCGATATACGGGCACTTTCGGAGGTGCTTACCCGTAAAGACCGCGCCAGCGTATTGGTCATCGGTGACGGCGGCGTAGGCAAAACCTCCCTGGTAGAAGGACTGGCACGTGCGATCGCGCAAAAGCAGGTCCCCCTGCAGCTACAGCAATCCGACGTGTATGCGCTCGACTATGGCGCCTTTATCGCCGGAGCCGCTTATAAAAACGAACTGGAAGACAGACTGCTTCAGATCATTCAGCAGCTCAAACAAACCGGCAGGCATATCCTCTTCATTGACAATCTTCACACCCTTCTCGATAAACAATCCGGTGGTGGCATGGCCAACGTCATCAAAGCGGCGCTTGGCAAAGGAGAAATCATCCTGATCGGCACCACTACGCCGGAAGGCTTCCGAAAGCTCATAGAGCCGGATGCCATCCTGCGCCACCGTTTTGAAACCATCAACCTCGCAGAGCCTGATGAAACACAGGCCATGCGTATGATGACGGCCGTAGTGCCGGTATATGAAAGCTTCTACCAGCTACAGGTGCCGCAGGAAGCTACCCGCGAGGCCATCCGCCTCTCCCGGCGTTACCTGAAAGAACGTTGCCTGCCCGACAGCGCCATCAACCTGCTGGACCGTACCATGGCCGCTATCCGCGCCATGCAGGACACCGGCGCACCACTGCTGGTATCCCTGAGGGAAGAACTGGAAACGCTGCGTGGTAAGGAGGACTTACAAAGTGAAGACCTCCACTGGTTTTACCGGCAGCTGACTGACAGGCTGGGCGCACTGATGGCTGGTAAATTGCAGGTTGATACTGAACTGACCAAACTAACGGACAACACCGCACTGCTGGAGGCCTTGCAACAATTGCTGGACCAGCTGGCCGGCGTGGTGTCTGTACAACATAAAGCCGTTACCCCTGTAGACCTGGCTACCATGATCGCAGGGATGACCGGTATTCCGCTGGGCAAGATCCAGTCTCAGGAAAGAGAACGCCTCGTGGCGATGGACCTGCACCTGCGTAAACGGGTGGTAGGACAGGACCACGCGCTGAAAGCCGTCGCTGACGCCATCCTGGAGTCCAGGTCAGGCCTCAGCAGACCCGGGCAGCCGATCGGTTCCTTCTTCTTCCTCGGACCTACCGGCACCGGTAAAACGGAGCTGGCAAAATCTCTGGCAGACTTCTTGTTCCAGGACGAACGCTGCATGATCCGCTTTGATATGTCCGAGTTCAAGGAAGAACATGCCGCTGCCCTGTTATACGGCGCGCCTCCGGGATATGTGGGATACGAAGAAGGTGGCCTGCTGGTCAACAAAATACGGCAACAACCATACGCAGTAGTATTATTTGATGAGATAGAAAAAGCCCATCCATCTGTATTTGATATCTTTTTACAGATCATGGATGAAGGGAAATTACACGACAGACTGGGAAAAACGGGAGACTTCTCCAACGCGCTGGTGCTCTTTACCTCCAACATCGGTAGCGACGCCATCGCCGCTTCATTTGAGCAGGGCGTGATCCCGCCGTCACAGCAACTGATGGAACTGATGACCCGCCACTTCCGGCCGGAGTTCCTCGGAAGGCTCACAGAGATTATTCCTTTCGGGCCTATCCGCCAGGAAAACGTAGAGAAGATATTCGATATCCATCTGCAACATCTCCTGCACCTGCTGCAACAACAACAGATAACACTGACGGTTACACCGGCCGCCCGGCAGCACCTCGCCATGATGGGCTATTCGCCCCGCTACGGCGCCCGCCCGCTGCGGGAGGTGATCCGCGGCCAGCTCCGCAAGCCATTGTCACGCATGATCATAGACGGAAGCCTCAGCAAGGATATGACTGTCACGCTCGATCTGAAAGACGATAAACCGGATTGGTCTATCAACAAGTAAAAAACCTCAAACAATAAAAGGGACAGGAGACCTGTCACCCGGCCCTTTGCTAATTTGGAAAATCTCAAAATGTTTTTGTTATGAATGACAACTACGGAATTGGTGGCACAGAAGTCAAACTGGACGCCAATGAAGCCATTGCGGAAATATCGCATAACCGTACGCTGTTTGCTGAAAAGCTCACCCAGCAAGCACCTGTAAAGCCTGAAATCGTGGAAGGGCTTACTTCCGTGGAAGCCGTTTTTGAACATTTCAAGCCCGGCGTAAATGTGAGTTTTCATGACGCTGAGGGCCGCCCGGTGCCGGAAAAACTGCAGTTCCACCACCTCGGCGATTTTGGTGTGAAAGGTATCACTGAACAGAGCGCTTTCCTCAATGATCTCGCCACAGAGAAAGAGCAATACCTGAAAATCATGAAAAACCTGAAGACCAACAAGATCCTGAAACAGGCACTGGCAGATCCGGACGCAAGGAAGGCCATGCTCGGCGCTATCCGCAGCATGCTGAAAGACCTGAACACAAAATAATTAAACAGTTCCCCTATCCCGGAACATAATATCATTTCTTATGGCAGAATTACAGAAAAACCAGGAAGAGCTGCAGGACTTGCAAAATGCAGGGCAACAGCCTTCGGCCAAACCAGAAGTTAACCTCACCCAAAATATTGAGGATCTGACCAAATACGGCGGCTTCGACCTCATCGAAGCAGCAGTGGAAGGCGCCCAGAACCTCAACCCCGACCGTAAAGCACGTCGTAATATCTTCCTCACGGAAGCCGGTAAAAAATCGGAAAGGGATAAACTCCGCAAAACGTTGTCCCTCTGGGAGAAAGTGCTCTCCGAAGCCACAGACCTGCCCGATATGGTGGAGTTCTGTAACAACCACGCTGCCGAAGCGGAACAGGTGCTGAACAAAAACCTCGGCGAAGCGGTGGAAAGTACCCGCGAACTGGAGCAGGCTTATCGCAACGTAGCCCTGTTCTTCAAAAATACCGAGTCCGACAAGGTGAAAAACATCTCTTTCATCAACGTGGAACTCGAACAGCTGAAAGACCTCGATAACACCCGCTTTATTGATGCGATCCGCGAAGAACTGGTGGCCAATTACGACCGCCTCGATCTGCGCGATAACTACAGCCTGCTGGTCGTTCCGGGTTACCTCGGCTCTAACAAGGTGCTGGAAAAATGGGCCAAGATCGCCCATGAAAACAAAGCCATGCTGGTGACAGACTTCGCCCACCTCGACGCTCCGGACGACGTAATGGAGATGTTTGAACTGGCCAACCTCACCGGTGGCGAAATACACCGCTCCAACGTGATCATGTCCTGCAACTGGCTTGTAGGCCGTGGTAAATTCGACGAAGTGGGAGAAGAAGATAACCTCTACGTTCCCCCTTCCGGCGCTCTGGCAGGGAAAATCTACAAAACACTGATGTCGCAGGTGACCGCCGGTAAAAAATTCGGTGGCATGAACGAAGTGGACGGAGTACGTTTTGAACTGAAGAAAAGCGAAATCGCCAGCCTCGAAAAAATGGGCCTCGTACCCATGGTAAAGGAATACGGAAAAGTAATGGCCTTCAGCGCCAAAACCCTGTTCAATGGCGACAACCTCGGTCTGCAAACCTACTCTGTCGTACGGGTGTTCGACTTCGTGACCAAAGTGCTGATGGACTTCCTGAACCGCCGTGCATTCGAAAATTTCAACGCCAATACCCGGAAAGATCTCATGAAGCAGATCATCCGCTTCCTCGATAATATTACCGGCCCGGATAAACTGATCGAAGATTTTAATATTCGCCGCTTCGAACAGGACCCGGTACAGAAAGACCGTATTCACCTGGATATTCATCTGAAGCCTTATTTCCCTGCCAAGAACTTCCTGATCAAAATGGAAGGCCAGAAAGGAGATGATGCAGCTGAATGGGATACCACCTATGAACAGGATAAATAAACAGGTCATCCATCTGACAGATGCTGGCAGTGATCATCGTTGAACAACCGGCAGCAAGCCTTGTACAACGATGATCATAGCGGCACGACATAAATTCTATTACGGTTGTTTTTCAGGTAGACAAAACAACCTGAAAGCCAACTCAACTGTTAAGTGTAAATACTATGAAATCGGTGCGCAGTATTTTATTTTGTTTGTTAATTGGAACGGCCCCCACAGTAATGGCACAGCAAGTCGGAAGAACCGATACCGTGCTGACAAAAAGAGGCGCTTCGACCCTTATCACCAGTGGGTCCGCCATCACTACGTTCCAGATCGGTGATGGAAAAAACACGGATTATGATTACCGGATCGTGGACGGCAATATGGCCGTAGTAAGACCGGTAACAGCATCTCCCAGACCTACCAACCTGATTGTCCGCGAAGGAGACAATATTCACTACATGATCCTCGCGTACCGCGAGAATGCAGACTTGTCCAAACTGAAGTACGTGCTGTCAAAGAAACCGGCAGGCGGTAAAGAACCGGTGATGGCCGGTACACCTGAACCGCGGCACGGTGACAAAGACTCGGGCAGTAAAACGACCACTACGTTTAAACTGCCCGAAGAAGATGAAAGCGCACCACTGATCAGCGTGGATACGGTGACTGTCAGTGACCTTGCGGAAGACTTCAAAAAGGACAGTAAAGTCAATCGCAATCATGAAGTGAAGGTGGAGGGTGTCAGCCTGGGCTACGCCAAAGCGATGACGCTCAGCTCACTGAACTATTTCTGTTTTCACATCCGCAACAAAAGCAAAGAAACTTACGAGTTTGTAAAGGCGACGCTGATACACAAAGAGAAGAAAGACACTGCGGAGCTGCATACCATGCCGTTGTTGTACAAGAAAGGTCCTACTACCATTGAGGCCCGCAGTGAAGCGGAAGAAGTGTTTGTTGTGCCTTCCAGGACATTCAGGAAAGATGATGAGATCATCATTGTACTGGAACCGGCGGAAAACAAGCCGCAGCTGGTATTGTATGTACCTGCCAGCACATTGCCGAAGTATATGTTGACAAAATAGGGAAACGTGTCATGAGACGCTGGTATCTTACAGGATTGTTTGCCTGCCTCTTTGCCTTTCCGGTAATGGCGCAGCAGGTCGACTTTTGCGGCGAGATGGTGCCGATGGAACGGGACTTTGTATCGTCCCGGCTCATGGACGTCATCAAAAGGAATCTCCGTTACCAGGGATACCTGCCGGTGCTGCGTTCCAAAGCAGAAATGTATTTCCCGGTGATAGAACCTATTCTTCAGCAATACCAGGTGCCGCTGGATTTTAAGTACCTGCCCATTGTGGAGAGCGGGCTGACCAACGCTACCTCTCCGGTGGGCGCACAGGGAGTGTGGCAGATCATGCCGGGTACCGCCGCAGAACTGGGGCTGACCGTTGCGGGTGACTACGATGAGCGTAACCACCTGATCAAGGCCACCCATGCCGCCTGCCGGTTGATACGCATGTTGCATAGCCAGCTGCAGTCCTGGACACTGGCCGCCGCCGCCTATAACTGTGGAGCGGGCAACATCTCCAAAAACATCCGCCGGCAGGGGAGCCGTGATTATTATCAGCTGATGCTGAACAATGAAACGGCGCAGTATATCTACAAAATCATCGCTATCAAACAGCTGTTCGAAAGCCCCGAGCTATATCTTCCCGGCTTCGGGTATAATGTTTTTGCCAAAAGGGACAGCAAAGGTTCTGTATTTGCCAATCCGCAGACGCCGCCTCCGGGCAATATCCGGGACTTTAACACCATCCGTATCACCATCGGGAAGAAGGCGCTGCCGAAACAATCCAGCAGTGTATATGCCGCACGTTTGCAGATCAATGCCGCTTTTCGTGACGGAGAGCTGATCAGTATCCACATGCTGGAGAACATGCAGGCGAACGGCGTGTATGTGGGTCGTAATGCCAGTTTATCCGGCAAGGGGTGGATTATCAGCAACCGGGTGTATGTAGACCTTGGCTTTGGCAATACGGTCGTACTTTGTGCCACCGATGGCAAAAAAGGTGTGCCGCTCGATTTGCTGAAGACCGGCGGCGAAGTAAAATTGCTGAGTACCGCTTCTCACATCAGTACATCGTTGATGAATACACGAAACGGGAATGTGTTGGCCGATTTTTCTTCCAGCTGGAGCAGTAGTTCCTCTTTTAAATAGTTCAGATTGGCGGATGGATATTTTGCTATTGGCTGTACCAGTTGCAGCCGGATGTCCATTGTTCTGATATAGCCCGCGTTGCCGCCGGGTTGCAGGCTTACGCCTTTGGTAACGCCGCTTGCTTTTAACTCTTTACCGAAAATAGTACGGCATAATGCTTTGATGTCTTCCGGCGTCACGATCCTGTTGTGCGACAGCAGGTGAGAGCGGTAAAGGTTGATTTTCTCATCGATGTTCAGCCGGTCTTTGCCGCCCTGCGTATTGGTCAGCAGAGTGATGCTGCCCGGTTTGGTTTGTATGCTGCCGTATTCCAGCAGCTTGCTGCCCATACGGATATTATTGGCGGCCGTACCGTTGGTGGAGTAAAATTCAATGAAGATGTAAGCGGCATTTTCTTTTGGCTTCACCATCACATAGGGGATATTGCCTTTATTGGAGCCGGGTTGCAGCTGTTCTTCCAGGGAGGCTATCAGCTGATGCAGCTCCCGCATACGGTTGGTGACGTAGTCGTTTTTTACTTCTTCGAACAGGGAGCTTTCATCCCGTATTACTTCCATGAGATAGGCGATCACTTCTTTGGCTTCACGGGTATCGAAGCGGCCGATGCCGCTGCTGCGTACCACCAGTTCTCCTTCCTGCATCTGGCCGGCGGTGGCGAAATTGCGGACATAGTAGTCTGTTCCCTCGAGGTCGTACACTCTTTTGATATCAAAGAAGATATCCGGTGTTTGGAGGGGGATAATATTAAGATAACGGTTCAGCTTCAGCGACTGTTCGTTATTTTTTTTATTGATGACGGGGAAGCAGTTGATGCTGCAGTAGAGGTCTTCCAGCAAAGTGTGGTGGAGCGCTTCCGGGAATTCGATGCGGACCCATTGCACTTCTTTTTGCAGTTTCTCCGCTTCCTGTCCGAAGAGATTTGCCAGCGCGGCGGGCAGGGAGGTATTTCCTGTTTTGTGCACGCGGTTGTCTGTGATGGTGAGGAAGTGTCTGCGGAAGCGCTGCAGCACATGCTGACTGTAGCGGGCGTTGGTATCAACGGCCACTTCCACCATGCGTTCTATTTCTTCTTCGTCTGCCGGGCGGCTGTGGTGGTAGCCGGCTTTTACGGTTACTTCAGCATCGTCGATAAAAAAGCGGGCCAGCGGGAGGTAGTGGTAAAACATTTCCTGCTGGTGGATATTGCGCAGGTCAAAGAAGAAGGACATGCCTTCATAGCTGAGGCTGGCATCTTCCATGGCCAGTCCGAGCCACAGGTGGTTGGAGGGTACGTCCGGCAGGGCTTGTCCCTGGAGGGTTTGCTCTTTGAACCAGTTGTCCCGTGTTTCGTAGAGTTTGGCGCCGATACCGAGGTATTGCACATGGCCTTTGAAGAGGCGGTGGGTAGTTACCGGTGAGAAGAAGAGGTCCTGGCTGTTATGCCCTGCTTTGGTATGATGATAGAATTGATGATCTGCCTGGATATCGGCGCTGGTTTCGGTAGACGTGGCGTGGAGTATACCAAATGCGGGCTGGCTGCTGGTGATAGGCTCCGGCATCATGATCTGGGCCAGTCTTTCCACGAGGCGGGCGTGGGATACGTCCACTTCGCCGGATATTTTTTCCAGTTCACTGGCGCAGGCTTCCAGCAGTAATTGTACGATGGGGTCAAAAGAGGTTTCCACTTCCGCGTCGGGGTATCCCCAGAGGCGGGCAGCGGTTTTCAGCATACGGTCTTTTATCCTTTCTTTTTTTTCTTTCATGTGTCGGATGGTTTCACGCAAAGGCGCAGTAAATTTGAAAATTTGGTTATTTAGAAATCTGGTTATTTTAAAATTTCTAAATAACCAAATTTCTAAATAACCAAATTAATCGTAGGACAGCGGGCTGATATAGAAATAACTCGTGTATTGGAAGGGGTTGTTGTTTTTGGCCAGTGTGCCGCTAACGGTGACCCTTATCTTTTTTTTCATTTTGCGGGCCGGCGCCAGCATCAGTTCTTCCTGATTGACGGCCGCTACCACGCGGATCTGTGCCAGTCTTTTTTCATAGCGGAATACAGCCGTTTTAACAGCGGATTCCACTTGTTCCTTTACCTCATTGTTGGACGCTTTGATATCAAAATCACTGTCCCACCACTGACAGCCATACTGGGGGTCGTCTTTATTTTCCCCCAGTACGGTAGTGATCAGCAGGTGAATATGTTGTGCCACGGATTCTTCCAGGTTGACAGCCGGTATGTCTTTCTTTTGCAGCAGCTGGGAGAAGTCCATGGGCAGCTTATAGTATTTTCCTTTCATGGGAGTTGGTTAAAAAATACCCAATACTCTTTTCCGGTCGTATATGATCCTGATTTCCTTCACGCAGCCGTTGGCGTCTTTGATCAGGTTTACTTTTTCTATTTTGAATTTCTTTTTGCCGTATATGCGTGAGCAGAAGTGGGCAAAGTTGTCTGTTTCCTTATCGTTGAGCAGCACGCGTGCCGACAGGTTGTCGCACAGGTACTTGGAGAAATCGGCGGCGCTTTTTTGTTTGGTGGTCACTTGCGACAGCATGAACAGGAATTCGTCATCGGCCACGGCGGGTGCGGTGGGGCCTTTGGGCTTTTCCGGTTCCGGTGTTGGCGGAGGCAGTGGCGGCGGTGCGAATCCAGGGTCTGGTGCAGGGGCTGCAGCCTGTGGCCTTGCCGGGAATACCGTGATACGTTTCATTACCATGTGGGCCGTGTCGCCATTGACGATGAGGGACAGGGTCCTTTCGCCGGGTGAAGAGAAGGTGTAGGTAACGGCAGCGCCTGAATGCGATTCGGCGTTATCCTGCAGCAGTCGCCATGTCCAGGTATGGGCGCCGGGCGTTTTGTTGGTGAAAGTGACAGGTCTGCCGGCAAATACTTCTCCGGGGCCGTCGATGACCGGGAAGATATCCGGGCCGGCTTCGGCAGGTGCGGCGGGAGCGGCGATAACGATGATCTCTTTGTTCCACGCGCATTTGCCGGACACGAGGGTGACCATATAGCTGCCGGGTTTGTTAAAGGAGTGGTACACCTGCGTGCCGGTTTGCCGGGCAGAGGAGTCGCCGAATTCCCAGGCGTAGTCCGTCCTTTTTTTATCGCTGCTTTCAGCGTTGAAGGTGATGACCTGGCCGACCATGTAGGTCTTGCCGGAAGTATGTTGTTTGTTACTGAGAACGATGTCGGTGGTAGTGCAGTCTTCCCGTGTGTCCAGCTGGAATGCCAGCAGCACGGCGCTGATCAGGAATAGGCCAAAGAAAGTCCACAGTACCATGGGGTCAACATGACTGGCAATTTTACCAAAGGGTCTGAACGAATTTACCTTGTGTTCATTTTCGGGTTTACGGGGGGCCATTGGTTTTTCAGGTTTTTACAATTTCAGATTTTACAATTTTACTGTTTTTTTGGATAACTTGCCTATGTGTCAGGGGCGTTTTTTCTTTTTTCAGAATTTGAGTCACATATAAACGCAATATATTATTTTTGGGACAGATCGTTAGCCCGGATAACCATAGAACAGTTGAGATTAGATAGTTATGCTAACAACGGAACACCCGAAAAACCTAAAATCATCACCTCATGGTAAACAATGCCCAGAAGGCTGCGGTCCTGGAAGATGTTATAACACACGTTGCGGAATTTCCTTATGATGTAAGGGCGGAAGTGGTGGTGGGCGAGTTGCTGGACAACCAGGTGCGCAGGGAAGAAGTGGTGGTGCAGTTGCAGAACGTGTTTACCCGGTCATTTAATAAAGATATTCTCCATGTAAAACTGGATGACAGTCAGCCATATCAACCTTATGTATTGTTATCACTGTCACGGGATGGCATATATGACCGGTTGCCGGAGGGGTTATTTCACGAGTTTTCAGAGCAGCGGAAAGTGCGGGGCACTGCGGATATGGTTGCCCGTTATAAGCGGCAGCAGCAGGAGGAATTGCAGGCGCGGCGTTTTTTTCAGCCATTGGAGAATGAGTTTTTTCTGCAGCGGGTTTTTTTAGAGCAGCGGGAGAAACACTTATTGTTTGATGTGTTTGGTAAAGATGCCGATCAGTTGTTCAGCCAGTTCTGGGACCTGCCGGAGGGGTTGCCGGGGGCGGCGGCCAACAGGCTGGTGAAACTGCTGCCATATATGCATCGTATTGCCGGTAATTACCGCATGGTCCGCCTTTGTCTGCAGCTGGTGCTGGAGCAGGAGGTGGAGATCGAAACAGATCATACGCCACAGGCTGTGCAAACAGAGGCCAGTGTGCCGCTGGGCGAATGGCGGCTGGGGGTGGACAGTATGGTGGGGCAGGTATTTTATACAGATATGCCCCGTGCCACGGTGACGATCGGGCCGCTGCAACGTCAGCGCATATATGACTACCTGCCATGGCAGGCTTATGGGAAGCTGCTGGAAACCTGTTACGGTTATCTTTTCCCGGCAGACATGGACATCAATACCGTACTGGTGCCTGATCCGGCCGACAAGAAGAAGACACTGTCCGATCAGCAGGTGGAAGACGGGCTTATGGGATATAATTTTTTCCTGTAGCCACTTTTTTATGCTGATGTGGAATTATTTTTGTTAACATTGTTAACGCGTAAAAACGCTGTTATGTTAAAAACCCAAAAAAAGAAAAACCTGACATACCGGAAGAGCTATGAGATACACCGCTAAATTCTATTTGATGCTGGCCGGCGTTATGGCCGTAGGATCTATCATAGTGGCTTTGCTCAGCAGATACATTAAAAATTTCAGTCTTTTTAAAAAGAAGGCACTGTGGTATTTAGCATGTATGACGCTGGTATTTGCCGTGATTAG
Source organism: Chitinophaga eiseniae (assembly GCF_900167135.1). Taxonomy (GTDB): domain Bacteria; phylum Bacteroidota; class Bacteroidia; order Chitinophagales; family Chitinophagaceae; genus Chitinophaga; species Chitinophaga eiseniae. The sequence continues at coordinate 406,527 of NZ_FUWZ01000005.1, forward strand.
TTCCATCCCTTTCCTATTTACCCACAAAAACCTGATGGACCAGTATCTTTTTTACCAGGTATGGTTTTTAGGTTTGGGGGTGTTACACTGTCACTTTATGTATACCCGCTTCTGGGCCAATGAAACCACGCTGGGGTCTGAGCTGGCCTTTATCGTCGCTATCTGGTTGTTTGGTGGTGTCGGATTTGTACTGGTAAACCGTTTTCTTGACAAGGACGCCTTCCTTTATTACCCGATGCTCACCAGTATGTTTGCATTTGTGCTGCCCACTTTTGTATACAAGACTTTCGAGCGGATGATGGCCATCCCGGTGAAGGTGCATAAGTGGTGGCAGTACCCGATGTACAAGGAAGTCCCGGACGTGAATGACGAGGATATGCGCGATCTGATCGTTATAGGGCTGGAAATGGAGAAGGGGAAGGGTGACCGTAACCGGACCTATTTCAGGGCCCGTACGCCTATTAAAATGGACCTGGGCGATCTTTTTTACCACTTCATCAATGATTACAACGACCGATATCCAAATACACCGATTGATTTTGTGGACGATAACGGGCAAGCCTATGGCTGGGTGTTTCACCTGAAGCCGAGGTGGTTTGGCGCTGCCAAAACACTGGACCCTGCAAAGGCAGTGTTTATGAATGGGATCAAAGAGAACAGCGTGATCATTTGCAACAGAATTATGTTATCCTAAACGTATTATTATGGCAGAGCCATTAAAACACTTTCCCGTCAACTGGGTCGATGGGATGAAGATAAAGAAGCAACATTTTATCGATACGGAAAATGCCCTGCTGGACCAGATCAGAGATGCCCTGGCCTGCGGCGTGAACGCCCTGAACTATGGTTTGTTACCTCCCAAAGCGGAACATAAAGAATCGCTGCGTTGCTGGTTTGTGACCGACAATCAGCACCAGTGGCGTATAAAGCTGACAGAATGCAGGGCGGTTACTCCCGGCGGCGCCCGCATAGAGATACCGGAGCATACCGTGCATTCGCTGCGTTATGCCACCACCTTCCCGGAAGCCACTTACGCCTGGGACCCGGAACATACGGAAAGCACTTATTATGTATTAATACAGGTAAATCCGTTCAACCGTCAACCGAGCGGAGAGCCGTTGCTGGAGGAAGATCCGCCGCGGCTGCCATACGCCACGCCGGAATACAGCCTCTACGTGTTGCCGGCATCCCAGTTGCCACAGGGACAATTAGGCAGCTATCAGGCAGTACTGGCCAAGATTACCGTAACGGACGGACGGCCGCAGATGGATGATGATTATATTCCGCCGTGCAGCATCGCCGTTGCGCATCCGGCCCTGGTGGACCTGTATCACGAACTGGACCAGTTCCTCGGACAGATGGAACTATATGGTGTACATATCGTGCAGAAGATCTATGGCCGCAACCAGAATAATGATCTGGCGCTGGTCGTATTGTACATCACGGAGAAAATGGTACAATTCCTGGGTACGCGTATCACACAGTTCCGCTGGCTGGCGCTCAACCAGCCGCCGGCACAGATGCTGGAAGTGATCGCAGGACTGGCCCGTACCATGAAAAACGCTATTGACCAGCGTGCCGGCGCCGGTAAAGAAGAATTGCTTAACTATCTTTCCGAATGGTGTGAATTGCGACAGGGCGAACTGGAAAACCTGATGGTGAATTGCGCCAATATCCGGTATAAACATCTGGACGTGCGGGAGTGCCTGCAGCCCATGATCCCGTTTGTGCGTGCAGTAAATAAGCTCTTCGAAAGCCTCAGCAGACTGGATTACATCGGCCGCAAACAGGACAGCAATATTTTTGTGAAGGAAGAATCCGCAGAGGATTCGGAATACCTGCGTAAACATAAAACCAAACGTTGGTTCTTTACCGATTGATAATATTAGTTGCAGGCTTTTGGCAGACAGCTTTTGGCGCTTTTTCCATAACAGGGTAGTTGATGGGTTTTCGCCCGAAGCTGTGTCAAAGCCGGAGCCGGCAACTATCTGCGATATTAAATTTATCTAAACCAATAACAGCTTAAAGCTCAGATTCGTATGCAAGTATTAAACAAGCAGGAGAGAACAGCTTCCTTCCTATGGTTCCTGTTATTTTTTGTGGTCACCGTGGCATTGTTCGTATTGGCCATTTTCTTTAACTACCAGGTGCCCTCAAGAGAGAACGCCTCTCTGCGCAAGGAGTTGACCGCTTTCCGCCAGGAACAGGCGTTTCAGGCGGAGTTCCTGCAAAAGCTGGACAAGGTGAAACATAACCTCGACTCTATTAATCTCCCTAACCAGAACGCGAATTACATGGACCAGGTCATCGCGGGTTCATTGGCGGAAATGCGGAATTCCATTCCAAAGGATGTGGTAACACATTATGCGTTGTATGATAATATCGTGCAGGCATGCCTGTCATTGCAGCAAACCAAACAGCAGCTGCGAGAGCTGCAGAATGCGCAGCAGAACATCGCTGGGCTGAAAGAACAGGTGCTGGACCTGACCAGCAAACTCGAAAGCAAAAGCAGAGACCTGGACAACTGTCGCCAGATGATGCTGCTTAACAGCCGTGCTCACTAACGATTCCGGATATATTGTCGTGATAGAAAAAAATTGTTAACGTACGAAAAAACTAGTTAGGATTGTTGACTGAAACAAAAAATTGGGTTATATTTGAGGCTCATACTTTTTCCTTTTTAATAGGTATTTTCTTTATTGTAACCTTAAAAATTTAACCCAACATGTCCTTCAAAGCAGTCTTTACAGTAAATGGAGAGAACTACAATGTTCAGCATGTCTCCTACGACCTCAGCCAGGAAACAGATGCAACAGGCCGCCCTTCAGCGATCACTCGCGGCGGACGCATCAGAATGACCGTAGAGTCTACTGGTAAAACCGAGCTCTTCGAGTGGATGGTAAACAATTTCGAAAGAAAAGACGGTACCGTTACATTCTACAAGAGAGACACCGATTCCAAACTGAAAACGTTGGAATTCAAAGAAGGCTATCTGGTTAGGTTTGAAGAGTCTTTCGACTACGAAAACAAAAACCCGATGGTCATCACATTCACCATTTCGGCCCGTGAAATGAGCATGGGTAGCGGTAAACATGTTAATGAATGGGTGTAATAAACTCCAGACATTATTGATTTAGCAGGAGGGGCTTTCGAAAGAAAGCCCCTTTATATTTTCAGGAGGATACTTCATGTTATCTTGATGATGGTATAGGACGTTGTCTTAATGAATGGCTACTGCATTAATACTGCGGCTTCCAGGCCGCCAGTGGCGCCACGATTCATAAAACGCAGAAAAAAAGCATGATAATTATGTATCTTTCTGCATGACTTACGTTTCATTAACAGCCGCAGAAATTTCCGGGTTACTGTATCAGTTTGAATCCTGCACGCTGCCCAAGGCAGCGTGGACACACGAAGCACATCTCATCGTAGCGGTTGTCTATAATTTGCGTTATGGTAAAGCAATGGCGCTTGAAATGGCAAGGCTGTGCATAACCCGCTACAACGAAGCGGTTGGAACACCCAATACAGACGAGAGCGGCTACCACGAAACGATCACCTGTTTCTGGATATGGATGGCGGACGCTTTTTTACAGGCGCAGGAATCAACATCTATGGAAAAATACTGTAGTACGTTTATACGTTCACGTTATACAAATAAAAATTTTCCGTTGCAATTTTACAGCCATGCGTTACTTTTCTCTGTTGCCGCCAGAAAAAGATTTGTGGCGCCGGACCTTGCTCCGCTGTCGATGACGGACATAACCACAACTACATAAAAAGATATTGATCGGCGTTGTAATGTTTAATGAATTGTATTTGTCTGTAATCGGCTGCTGCGGCTCATTCACGGTAACGATTATAGGATTTGTATACCCACTTTGGGGAGCAGGCAACCCGGTGTCCGCAGGAGAGGGTAGTTTCTTTTTTGAGGTGTAACTATGTTGAAATCAGCTGTTTATGCGTTTGTTGAAGTACTTGGTATATCAATTGCAAAATGCTGGTTAACCAAAACAGATGTTATGAAGTCAATGCTGAAAATTGTTGGCGCACTAATGATGGTCGCGTTCCTGTTTGCCGCCTGTAGCAAAGATACTGACCCCGCTGATGTAGACGTGTTTGCCGGAACCTTCAAAGGAAAGATCAGTTACAAGGATGGTACTACAAACACCACTAAAGACAATGGAAGTGTTTTTGTTACCAAGGTGGGTACCCGTTATGATTTCAGATTTTCTGATGGCATCCCGGATCTTACCGGTGTTGAATTTGAGAAAAAAGATGATAACACGATGGTAAATATAGGCTCCTCCGGAACAGGCGTTATCACCATCACCAAAGACAAGCTGGTAATTGGTTTTACCAGGGATAACAAGATATGGGGAGCTGATTGTACGAGATAGGTTTCCGCATAATAGTCAAAAAAAGCAGTCGGCGTAGTTTGAGGTGCACCCAAAAGTTTAGACAAACTTCCTGGGGGCATACCAGGTATCGCGGGCTGCTTTTTCTTTTCGGGTAAGTTCTCCGGTCGTCACATTAGTCTTCCCTGTTATGAAGGCTGATGTCGGCCTTGTAACCCGGCCAGCCGGGTATATGGTAATCCCTTCCGATGTCAGAGACGCTTTCATATTTGGTTTTGATACTTAGCACAAAATCGCCGGATGTCAGGTTTTTGGCAGAGAGGAACGCACCAAAGCCTCGTTCAATATAAACGGTTTTGGTAAAGGTACCTTTTCCACTGATGACCCAGTTCCTGAATGCTGTACCGCGGGTTCCGGGTTTGTTCTCTTGCATTTCGTTGTATTGCACGTAACGGAAAGGCGCATCCGTAAATGACCGTACCTCATAAGTAACAGCCACCATTTCGGTGACTACAGGTTTCTCTTCCTGCACATCGCTGCCGTTATCAAGGATGATCTCCGCATAATGCCCCGGCTGGCCCGCGCCAGGATAGTCCTTCGCCTGGATCCTGGCCGTTTCATATTTAGTGGAAATACTCAGGGTGAAATCCGCAGATGTGGGGTTGCTGGCGCCAAACACAATAGCCTTGCCTCTTTTGATAAGTGTTTTCCTGATATACGTGCCTTTCCCTGCATCAAGTTCCCATCCTTTTACTTCCTGGCCTTTTTCGTCTGTCATGCCACCTTTTCCCGCAGCATAATTGATGCTCTCGAAAGGTGCATCCGTGAAGGCTTCAAGCTGATAGGTGACTTCTACCAATTCCGGTTGGACAGGCGGCTCGACTGTTTTGTCATCTTTTTTGCAGGCAACTGTGAGGGCCAGTGCTGCCATTACTGCATATTTTCTCATGGTTTCCTTGTGTTGGCGATCATTGGTGATGATGTTTCCTTCTGCGAAATTAGGCCAGACGCATGAAAGTTGACCACGTGCGGGGATTAAATCTAAAACAGGATAAGATGCGATCGGATGTCAGTAAAAAAAAGAAGGCTTCGGGTAGTAACACTAATACCTGAAGCCTTTGCTCACTTGTTATTTCTCTGTATTTTTTTGAAGCCAGTTAAGCCTCCGCTGGTCCGGCAGATGCGTAACGGAGAAATTTTCGAATTTCGCCAGGAAGCCTTTTCCATCGGGTGATGCGGCCATGAGGCCGATCATCACGGGGTGGTTGTCTTTCAGCGGTGCGTTGCGTGTCATGACGTAGGTCTTATCGTCATAAGAGTAATAGATCTCCACGGCATCCAGTCTCCTGACAGCCTTGATCCAGATAAACGGCGGCGTTTTTTCGAGCGGCAGTACGCTCCAGTCGCTGGTTTGGTTGGTGACCACCGTGCTGACGTTAAACTTTCCGTCGAAAAACTCCACGCCGGTTTTAATATAATGTTCCTGATCAATCCTGATCATGAGGCCCATCTGGTCAAAACGCGCCTTGTAATCTCCGGTGAGCTTCACTTTCGCTTCAAACTCCCCTCCATAGGTCGCATAATAAAAGGGGGCGTCATCTACCGTAAAACCATAGTGCGATATACGCCAGTAATCCGTTTGGGGGGTAACAAACATGGACAGGGTGTTTTGTTTTATTTCCCATTTGGCCGGCTCATTGAACCACTGCATTTTCTCGAGTGACTGGGCGGAAAGCGTGTGCAGTACCGACATCATTCCCACACTCAGTATAAGTTTCTTCATATAATTAACCATATAAAATAAATACCTTCGCAAAGGTAAATCCCTGTAAATGAACAGACAATGGTTAAAAATAACCATATTTGCTTATCATGAACATCCTCGATACACTGAATGATTACCTGCTGCTGCAGACATTTGATGATAACCATGCATCGGTAAAACTTTCCCGGTCGCAGATGATAGCACAGGTGTATGCACAGATGGAAAATTCCATCAGTGTTTTAAGTGATCTGAAAGCCAATAAAAGTTATATCTATACCGGGGGGGCGGCTACCGCGCTGGGTATTGACGGACCGCCAGGCGTGAAAGAAATCGGGTCCATCTGGGAAGAGGACATTCTCCGGAAGATAAAGGAGGAAGACCTGATCGAAAAATATGCGCTGGAGCTGCGTTTTTTCCACCTGTTAAAAAGCTTACCTGTAGCAGAAAGGGCCGACTATCAACTGGTGAGTTATCTCCGTATGCAGGACAGGCAGGGCGTTTACATTCCTGTACAGCACCGCATGTTTTATGTGCAGAGTACGGAAGACGGCAGTATCTGGCTGGCACTGTGTCTTTATAACCTGTCGTTTGAGGCAGGCAAGGCGGCGGCTTACTGCGGTTCGATCGTTAACACCCGCACCGGGGATGTGATAGGGGACGATGAGTACCAGGTAGATGATATCCTGACCGCCAGGGAGAAAGATGTACTGATGCTGATCAAAAAAGGGAAAAAGAGCAAAGACATCGCCGCACAACTCTCGATCAGCGTTAACACCGTACACCGCCACCGGCAGAATATCCTCGAGAAACTGCATGTGGCCAATTCCATGGAGGCCTGCAGGATGGCGGAGTCGCTGAAGCTGATCTCTTAATCCGCCTGTTCCCTGGCCAATAGCGCGATGTCTTTTACGGCTATGGTGTGCTGCGGATAGCCGTTGATCGTGATGTTGATCATGGCCTTACCTACCTCTTGCAGCGTAAGGAAATAGTTGGGAAAAACAGCCCTGAGGAAATACAGTACGCTGAATACTTTGTAGAGAGACGGAATATTTTTCGCCCCTTTGCTGGCTTTCATGAATGCCGGCCGGAAGTTGTAAACCGCTTTAAACGGGAGCTTTGTCAGATCGTTTTCCGTCTTCCCTTTTACCCGTGCCCACATGCTTCTTCCTTTCTCAGTACTGTCAGTACCCGCTCCGGAAACATACACGAACGTCATGCCCGGGTTTACGGCGGCCAGGGCGCCGGCGAAGTTCAGTGTCAGCGTATAGGTGACCGCGTAGTAGGCTGGTTCTTTCATGCCTACAGAAGAAACGCCCAGACAGAAATAGCAGGCGTCATACCCTTTCAGCTGCTCCAGCACAGGGGAGATATCGTTGAAATTGCTGTGGAGGATTTCTGTCACCTTAGGATGTACCACGCCTGTAGGCTTGCGGTTGATCAGCAGGATTTTCTCCACTTTGGGATTGGCGATGCATTCCTGCAGGATACCTTCTCCCACCATGCCGGTGGCGCCGGTGATGATTACTTTCAGTTTCATTGAAGACCGCTGTTATTTGTATGATAAAGGCTCCCACCATTTTTCCCAGACTTTCCCGAGATGGTCTAGATCTACTTTTTCCCCGATTTTAGGGGTGGTGACGGGTATGTGGGCGGCTTCCGCCAGCAGGGTCACCTGGTGCAGCGGCTCATACCACGGATGCTGCGCCAGTTTAAATTTGGAATGATGTACCGGCATAAAGTTCGCAGCTTTCAGTTCTCCGGCTTCTTTCACCACCTCGTCGGGAAGGGAGTGGATATATGGCCATCGCTCATTATATTGTCCGCATTCCAGGATGGCGAGGTCGAAGGGGCCGAAGCGTTCACCGATGTCCTTGAATTGGGGGCCGTAGCCGCTGTCGCCGCCAAGGAAAAGTTTTTTGGTGGGCGTTTGCAGCACATAGGAGGTCCACAGGGAGATGTTGCGGTTAAAAAGCCTGCCGGAGAAATGCCTTGCCGGCGTGAGTGTGATGTGAATGCCTTCCATAGGACTGAAGTTTTCATACCAGTTTTTTTCTGTCAGTTTGTTTTTATCCCAGCCCCAGTATTCAAAATGCTGCGCTACCCCCAGGCCGCACACCACTTTGCTCACTTTGGGTTGCAGCTGTTGTATCGTTTCATAATCCAGGTGGTCCCAGTGGTCGTGCGAAATCAGCAGCAGATCGATGTCCGGCAGGTCTGTTGCCTGGTAGTGATTGGAGCCGGGGAAGGCTTTTACGGAGCCTCTTACCGGCGAAGCGTTGCCGCTGAAGACGGGGTCTATCAGCAGCTTCCGGCCATCTAGCTGTATGAAATAGGAGCTGTGCCCAAACCAGATCAGCACATTTTCTTCCGGCGACAGGTGTTTGATGTCTGTGCTGACAAAGGGGATCGGAGCTGTTGGCGTGGTATCGGTATGTTTGCCAAAAAAATGCCAGAGTACTTTCAGCATATTTTGTCCTTCTACCAATGCAGGTGTAAGGACCTGGTTTTGGAACTGTCCGTTTTTATAGTTGGATAGTGTATTGAAAAAAGTTGTCCGTGTTGTATCAGGCGCCAGGCCATATTTTTTCTTCATTACCTCATGTTTAATTTTTCTTCCTCCAGATCGATGTGGTGGAGGAATTTTCTGATGATTTCTTCGTCTATCCGTTGTTCTGTTTTATTCTTTTTTAGCAGGAAGGTCCGTTGTTGTTCCAGGATATTTTTGTAGATCGATCTGATGTTTTCCGGGACAACAGCGTTGTCGTCGGACTCGAGCTGTTTTTGCCAAACGGTGACCAGCTTGCGGAGATGGAAGTTCTGTTCCATATCTGCCGGGTGATGTTGTTCCAGGTAGGTCAGCGATGTTTTAGCCAGTTCTTCCCGGATCATGGTTTCGGTTTCCTCTTCCGGCAGGTGATCGTTAAAATCCGGGAGATTTACTTTCCTGATCAGGAGCGGCAGGGTCAATCCCTGCAGTACCAGTGTAACGAGGATCACGATGAAGGTGATATATAGTATGAGATTACGTTGCGGGAAGAGAACGCCGTTATCGAATGCCACCGGGATAGACAGTGCGGCGGCGAGAGACACTACACCGCGCATGCCGGTCCACCCCATGATCAGCGGGGCTTTGTTACCGGGGTTTTTATCGGCTACCGTGATGAAGTGGCTGGCTACTTTGGTGAAGATGACGGCGCCGTAGCCTGCCAGCATTCTGCCTACGATGAGCGTGGCGGTCACCAGTAGCCCGTATCCCGTGGCCTGATAGAAGCTGATGCCTTCTGCTTTTAAAGCGCTGGTGATCTCCGGAAGGTCCAGGCCAATAAGGATGAACACCAGTCCGTTCAGCACGAAGACGAGGCTTTGCCATACATTCTCTCCTCTGAGGCGGGAGGAGCCGCTTAAAAAGCGGTGCCGGTGATAGGAGAGGAAAAGGCCGCCGCTCACGACGGCGAGCACGCCGGAGGCATGGACGGCTTCCGCCCCGATGTACATTGCATAAGGGGTGACCAGGGTGAGGATGATGTCCATGTTGACATCCGTAGGAAGCCATTTATGTGCTTTGAGGAAAACCAGCCCGATGAGCAGCCCGATGACTACGCCACCGGCCACCATCCATACAAAAGTGAGGGCGGCTTCATGCAGTATAAACTGACCGGTTCCCACGGCCACCATGGCGAACCGCATGATGATGAGGGAAGAGGCGTCGTTGAGCAGGCTTTCGCCTTCCAGGATGGAAGACATCCTTTTGGGTACTTTTACGAACTTGAGGATGGCGCTGGCGCTCACGGCATCCGGCGGCGAAACGATGCCGCCCAGCAGGAAGCCCAGCGCGATCGAAAAGCCGGGAATGAAAGCGTTGGACACCAGCGCTACAGAGATCGCCGTGAGAAAAACCACGACAAAGGCGAAGCTGCCGATGATTCTCCGCCAGTGCCAGAGCTCTTTCCAGGAGTTGGCCCAGGCGGCTTCATACAAGAGTGGAGGAAGGAAGATGATAAAAATGAGTTCGGGATCTATTTTGAGAACAGGGATGCCGGGAATGAAGCTGATGGCCAGCCCGGCAAGCACCAGCAATACCGGGTAGGCAACCTTGATACGGTTGCCCAGCATGATTAATAATACGATCAGGACAATAATGGCCAGATAAAATGGGAAGTGTTCGAGCATATTTACTTTTATGATGACGATTGTTAGAGCACAATATTGTTTCGGGGGGCGATGGATTCCGGCAGAAGGTTTTCGTCCAGCATATCCCGCATATCAATTTCTATGGTCCGGCTGATCTGGGTGATGGGAATGTCGTTGGCGCTTCCTTCAAAGGGGTTGACGGCGCTTTCGCCGATGGTGTCCAGAATATGAAACGCCCATGCCACTACGGCGGAGAAAACGATGTTCAGCCAGATCGTATATCCTTCCAGGAAGGTTCCATCTCCCATTTTGCTGTATTCTTTTAACAGGCCGAAAGGTAATAAAACAATAAAAATAAAAAGCAGGTAACTGGTGACGGAAGCGAAGTTTCTTGGGTAGGGAAAGTTTTTGATGCGTTCTGCTTTTCCCTGATCGTCGGTGAAGCGGATGATGCTGTTCTGCAGTTCCATCCACTGGAAGTCGTTGATGCGACCTTCCTTTCTAAGCGCAGCCAGTGTCTCGGACTGCAGCGCCATCAGCTGGGTGGCTTTGTTTTTTTTCGCCAGAATGTATTGCAGTTCGTCCGCAGTCAGGTATTTCGCCAGTTCTTCGGCTACTTTGCTTTCCCATTCGGGGACGGTGTATCTGCCGGAAAGGAATTCCTTGTTACTGCGCCGCTGCATATTTTCCCAGCTGCGGGGTTCCCTCAGCTGGAACCGCAGGGCTGTCAGCCAGGCATAGTGGCGGTTGAACAGGTGCTTTACCAGTTCGGACTGTTTGCCGCCTAATGCATCCCGGAGGGTATAGGCAAAGGTACGGCTGTCGTTGATGATAGCGCCGTATATCTGTCGCGCTTCCCATATCCTGCCGTAGCTGGCATTGTTTTTAAACCCTACGACAAACGCCAGCGCAGTGCCGAGGATGGCGATAGGCTGCCAGGGCAGTGCGATGAAATGAAGTCCTGCGGCGTACAAGGCAGTGGGCACCGCGGCGATTAAAAGCAGCCAGAGGGTGTCCCGTGAGGACCATTTAAAAAACTCCAGCGGAGTATAACGTCTTCCGGTGTGCATTACTCGAACAAAATTTAAAGTATGTAGTGGCTGGGTTAAGGTTACATATTTTAAATTTAATACTTTTAATCGTTTTTGCTGGTGTTTATTTTAGTAGACGAATGACAGCGGATTTTATTTTCTGATTTTGTTGCATGGGTATGATATTCGCCGTTTATCTTTAGTGACTTGAATCATCTGACAGATCATGAACAAAAGGGCTCAGAGAAACAGTATTATTAGAAAGATTATAAGAGGTGTACCATACATAGTAGCCTTAGCTTTAGGCGCTCTTTGTACAATTTATGCTATTCGTCTTAACAAGTTGAAGCATGATTATGTTGTTACGTCAGCTATTATATCGTCCTTTTCGGCAGATTACAGAGGTACCGGCGGTACAGTGTCTTATGAGTTTCGCCTGGAAGGGAAAATCCATAAGGGAGCTACCGGATATCCGGATTTAAATGCGGAAAAAGCGTCTTCACTTATTGGGAAGATTTTTCCCCTTGTATATGAAAAGGGAAAGGTTAATAACAATAAGATTTTGATTTTCCCTGACCGCTTTAAGCCGTTCAATCTTTCTTTTCCCGACAGCCTGGAATGGGTAAAATCCTATTCAAGGTATTAGTCGGCGCGAATGGCCTGATATGTCTTTACTTTCTAACACTAAGGGCCGGCAATACGCCGGCCCTTAGATTTCGCGGAGAAACCTTCATATATATTGTAACTGATTTAAATGCCGTGTATACATGACAGTTACCCTATCATGCCTGCTGGTGTTGTGGTTATTGATACAGGTATCTCAATGCAATGATATCATTAGCATTGAAAGGACGGTTTACACCGTTAGGGATACAGGCGAGCATCCAGCTGTTGGGATCTCCGCCGGTGGGAGTGCCCGGGATGTGAACTGCGCCCACGCCGGCAGAACCTTCGTTGCCGCCGGAGCCGCAGCTGTAAGCGCGGTTGAAGTAGTCTGTGTGTCTGAAGCCGATAGTATGACCGATTTCATGGGCAATAACGGTGGCCAGATAGTTCTGGTTAGGGTTGCTACCCAGTGCGTTTGCATCGGAATTCAGTTTAATCGGGCTCGGAGGATTGCCGGTAGAGCAGTTAGGGAAGCCAGCTGACTGACCCAGGATGCCGGCGCCAAGGCTGGCATATTGGATTTTGATCTGGCCACCACTGGCTACACGGGTAAATTTGAGCCGAAGGCCCAGCGCGTTGTAACGGGCGATAGCAATATCAGTTGCTGTAGTGTAGCCGGACGGGAGACCACTGATAGAAACAGTGATGGTCTTCGGCAGCGGCGTGATCAGACAGTTGGTACGATATTGCTCATCATTGGCAATGCGCAATACAGGAGAATTGGGCTTGTAATTCAGTGATTCGTGTGTCAGGAAGATATCACCTTCCACTACATAACCACCTTCCACATTCCGAATATTATCGGTGTTGTAACCGAGACTGGCAATCTGTTTCTTTGCTTCATCAGAAACTGTTTTTTGTTCCTGCTGAACAAGATCCTGGTTGTTATCTCTTTTACAGGAGTATACCACTCCGGAGAGAATGGCAACCATCAAAGTGAGGCCGGCGGCCTGTTTAATAGTGATTTTCATTTGTCAGGTTTTGAGGGTTTGGGTTTACATCAAGTCTGAAGCAGGTTGACAGATTTTGGTTGCTATCATTAATTTGGGCTATCGATTTTTTAGCTACAGATATGTATATAAGGGCTCTCGTTAAAATGAAGTTAAAAAGTGTCACTGCATTGTATTCGCAAGGCAATTATTTTTTTGTCCTGTCCTTGTTGCTCATCGGAAAGTATACAGCAGGAAACAACGGAGTGTTTCTGTGTTCCAACAGGTTATGTCAGTGCAATTTCTTTGTTTTGAAAAATTATTCTATATTTAGAACCGACTAACTATTCCGGATACATCACCATTAATCAAGACTCAATAGCCATAAGTATAGCCGTAACAGTTGTCAGATGAAGCCTCAGGTATTTCTCTGGCATTTCCTGGTGAATCCCTCAAATACACGACTATCAAATGTCTAAGAAGATCTGTAAGGAAGGAAGCCCTTTTTGCTGTTGTCATGGCCGGCGAATGCGCCATGCCTGTTTTCATAGGATTGTCCCGTATGAATGGACGGATGCATAGTCATGCATTATGCTTGTTTTAACGTTATGTGCTGATGATATGCAGCCATCGGGACCGTCATGCCCGGTAGCCTGTGAAACTACGTGCCCGCCTGAAAATTTCAACCCTCTAAATAGCACTCTATGGAGAAAACAACCGCCGGGCTGGATGCATTTCTTGCCATCTCAGTACCGCTTACCGGCTACAACAGGGTCGCCCTGTTAGCCACCGGGATGGCGCAGCTATACCTGGACGCCGTTCAACGTGTCATCGGCGCTGCGATGACGGAAGAATACCTGGCCCTGACGGCCAGCATCCTAAAGGACAGCGGTGGCAAAGAGCCGGCGCTGGACCGCGCCATACGGCAACAGCTGCTGGCCAGCCTGCAATATGGGCCCATTACCCGCAACATTATCCAGTTGTGGTATTGGGGCTCCTGGCTCCAGCTGCCATCTGCCTGGGTAGCGAAGTACGGTAAAGGCATCAAAGGAAATGAGAACCATTTTGTGACGCCGGAAGCCTATCAGCAGGGACTGATATGGAATGCCATGGGCAGCCATCCGCAAGGTGCTGAACAACCGGGCTTCGGCTCCTGGAGCGTCGCGTCCAAGGTGTCATAACGAACAGGTATAAACGGATACATCTCATTAAACCCCCCTCAACCATGGAAAACAAAGAATATGATGTAGTCATTGTAGGCTCCGGTATCGCTGGCGCTATCGTGGCTAAAATGCTGACACAGGCCGGTAAACAGGTACTTTTGCTGGAAGCCGGACTGGAAGCAGGCATGGCCTTCGATGAAGAAGGCGCCTATAAGAACTACCAGGATTATCTGCAGTCCTATTTTATGGCGCAGGCCAAAGTACCCAACGCGCCCTACCCCGATGTGAAAGACGCGGAGTCGCCCAATGTGCTGGACATGACACAGATCAACGGCAAGCCCGACACCAACGGATATTTTGTGCAGAATGGCCCATTGCCTTTTGCCAGCGACTATGCCCGCGCCGCCGGCGGCACCACCCTGCACTGGCTGGGCACCTGCCTGCGTATGCTGCCCAATGATTTTAAAATGCGCAGCAAATACGGACAGGCCGTGGACTGGCCCATTGACTATGAATACCTGAAACCGTATTACGAAATGGCTGAACGGGAAATAGGCGTATCCTGCGATGTGAGCGAACAACGGTATCCCAACATGGGCAATAACTTCTTCGGTAAAGACTACGTGTTTCCCATGTACAAAATTCCCCAGAGCTACATCGATAAATCTTTTATCGAAGGTATGGAAGGCCTCAAAGTATCGCTCAACGGTGACGTATACACTCCCTGGTGCACCAGCACGCCACAAGGCAGAAATTCCACGCCCAACGAAAAATACCGTTATGCGAATACCGCATGGAATGCCACCAAACAAAAGCTGGAACTGCAGCCTTTCCCCAAAGAAAGCGATGTGTACGTGCCGGTAGGCGCTATCTGGGACCCTTACTCCGGCCAACGCTGTGAGGGCAACGCCAGCTGCGTACCTATCTGCCCCGTACAGGCAAAATACAATGCGCTGAAAACGCTGAAAAGCGCCAAAAAGCAACACCTGACGCTGATCAGCCAGGCGGTAGCCACCGAGATCCACATCGACACGAGCAATGGTAATATCACCGGCATATCCTACAAAAAATATCCACATGCCGACAGCAAGGACTATACGCCCGGTACGGCTAAAGGGAAAATATATGTGCTGGCTGCCAACGCCATTGAAAATGCCAAGATACTGCTGGCGTCAGGCGCCTGTAAAACCAGTCAACAGGTGGGATGCAATCTCATGGACCATACGGTGTTGCTCACCTGGGGGCTTATGAGGGACAAGGTGTTTCCCTTCAGAGGACCGGGTTCTACCACCAATATCCCCACCTTCCGCGATGGCGATTTCAGAAAAGACCATGCCGCCTGGATATCGCCGATCGACAACTGGGGCTGGGGCTGGCCCACCGGTTCACCGGACACGGACCTCGACCACGCCGTGTCTACGCTCAACCTGTTCGGCAAAGAGCTGCGCACTTACATTGGCGATACGCTCTCCCGGCAGCTGTTGCTGCATTTCGAATGTGAGCAACTGCCCGAGAAGTTTAACCGCGTTACCATCGATAACAACTACCGGGACAATATCGGGAACTACCGCCCGGTCATCGATTATAAAGTGACCGACTACTCACTAAAATCCTTTAAAGCCGCCAAAAGCGTGTCTGACCAGATATTTGCCGGCATGGGCGTACAGGATTTTACCAACTACCCTTCTGACGAACCGGACTATGTTACTTTCGATAAACAGGGGTATGTGTTCCGCGGCGCCGGTCACGTAGTAGGCACGCACTGTATGGGCACTACCAAACAGAATTCGGTGGTCAACAGCCAGCAGCAGGCCTGGGACCATCAGAACCTGTACCTGGTCGGCGCCGGTAATATGGCCACGCTGGGCACCTCCAACCCTACGCTCACGCTGGCGGCGTTGTCATTTGCGGCAGCGGAAAACATTTTAAAGGCACTCAAATAATCATTCATCTTAAATCCACCATCCATATGGAAGCCAATCCACTCATTTCCGACAACCGTCAACGGTTAATGCGAAGCGGGAAACCCTCAGAATTTGACAGTATCACTACGATAGAAGGACTGCGTGAGCATCTCCAGGTGGCGATCGAACTGGAACACTCCACCATACCGCCTTATTTGTATGCTTTGTACTCTATACGTGAACGCACCAACGACGCCTCTTCCCGGGTCATCAAAGGCGTGGTCATGGAAGAGATGCTGCATATGATACTGGCCTGCAATATCCTGAATGCCATCGGCGGAAAACCGGACATATCATCTCCGGACTTCATCCCGGAGTATCCAACCTGCCTGCCGCATAGCAACAAGGCGTTTGAGGTCAACCTGGAGAAGTTCTCCAGGCAGGCCGTTGAAACATTCCTGAAAATAGAAAAGCCCAGCGGGAAAGGTGCGCCGCCGCAGCCGAACAACTACGCGTCCATCGGGCAGTTTTATGAAGCCATTGTGGATGGCATAAAAAAACTCAGTGCCAAAGGGAACATCTTCACCGGGGAACGTTCCCGGCAGATCAGGCCCGAGCAGTTTTACGGCGGCGGAGGCGGACTCATAGAGGTGTACGACCTCGCTACCGCGGAAGAAGCCATCTCCGAAATCGTAGGACAGGGAGAAGGAATAGACGATACCATTGAAGACAGCAATCATCAGCTTTTCGGGGAAGAGGTGGAATACGCCCACTACTTCCGTTTCAATGAGATCCATGAAGGGCGGTATTATAAGCCTACTGACACGCCGAAAGGCGGCCCTACCGGGGAGAAGTTCCCGGTAGACTGGACACAGGTGCATCATCTCAAAGAGAACATCAAAATGAAAGATTTCAAGGAAGGTACCGAGGAGTGGAATATGATGTACCAGTTCAACAAGCGCTATTGTGATATGCTGAAGATGCTGCACCGCACCACCAACGGCGAGCGGGAAAAGCTGGAAGAAGCGGTACTGATGATGTATGAGCTTAAATATCTCGCACAGGGACTGATGAACGTGCCCATGGGCAACGGCTTATATGCGGGGCCCAGTTTTGAGTATGTAAAATGATGGTTCAGTAAGCGTAACATCCATAACCACAGCCGGATTTACCGGTTGCAGGGAACCGTAACAGGTTCCCTTTTTTTATCTTGCAGGCGTCAGGGCCTTTCCCTGTGCAAGGATATTCCAATTTATAGTATTACTTTGCCGGCCGGAATTTTTTTAGACCTATATGGAATACCAACCAGGATTACACCTGTTAGCGACATTGTATACCCAAAGGACCGATTTGTTATTGGAGAGTAGCCACTGGCGGGCATTTATCGATGCCCAGATCAAACACCACGGACTCACGGAAGTAGGTAGTACGGTACATGACTTCCCCACCGGAGGCTATACGGCGGTCCACTGCCTGACAGAATCCCACATCTCCGTACATACGTGGCCGGAGTATGGTTTGTGTACCTGTGACGTGTTCCTCTCCAATTTCAGAAAAAACAATGATGCTATCACCACGGCTATCATGGAGGCATTGCAGCTCTTTTTCGGGGCCACGCGCCAGGAATCCCATTGTATCAGAAGATAGAATCCTTATACATTCATGAGCGACCAGTTCCCTTCTTCCTTTAATTGTCCTACCTGCCAGCGACACCATCAGTTGTTTGACGTTGAAAAGACAGCGATGTACGTGTGCGGGAAGTGTCATGCCGTGATTGAAGCCGGCCCGCGCGGTCTTTTTACGGCTTATAAATTGCACAAACCCAAAGGGAAGCCGACATTACAGACATGGCAACGCGGCACGCTGAAAGGGCACGCCTATACGGTGATCGCCGTTGCAGAGCGGTACGAAGTGAATACGCCCTATAGCTGGTTTGAATATACCCTGCTGCGGGACAATGATCATCAACCCGCTTACTTGTCCAGCTACGATGGCCACTGGAATTTCCTGGAGCCCCTGCCGGCGAATGAGCTGCCGCAACCGGCCAGTAAAGGCGGCGCTACCGGTCTTACGGTGAAAGATCTTTTCTTTGAACGTTTCAGTGCTTATAAAGCTAACTACCGCTATGCTGAGGGAGAGTTTCACTGGCTCGACAATCTGAGCAAGTCGAAGCACTGCGAGGAGTTTATCCGGCCGCCGCAATTGCTGGCGGTAGAGAAAGAGGCCGACTATCAGCAGCAAAAGGATTATTACCTGGGCACCTATATGCCGCAGGAAGAAATCAGCAAAACATTCCTGAAGGGTGGGTTCCTGCCGGCGCCGGTAGGCGTGGCGCCTGCACAGCCTGCGCGTTTTAACCTTGACCCGCAGCGTTTCCTGAAAGGCACGCTGGCATTCTGTATCCTCGCCCTGATTATTCAGACGATCTATTCCTACAACAGCAAAAAGCTGCCGGTATTCGACGATAGGATCTATATGGATACCGCCAATGTCAGTAAACCGGTTATCTCGCCGTCCTTTAAACTGGAGGGAAAGACTTCCAACCTGGAGGTGCAGCTGGAAACAGATGTGGATAACAGCTGGTGCGAAGTGGAAGTTAACCTCGTCAACGAACAAACCGGGAAAGAAACGGCTTTTGTGGTGGGCGCTGAATTCTATAGCGGCTTTTCAGAGGGGGAGTCCTGGAGCGAGGGCTCCCGGATGCAGAAAGAATTTGTGTGCAGCGTTCCCGAAGGCAACTATCATTTTGTGACCACGTTCAGCAAGGCCGACGACCGCCGGCCGGTGAACATCGGGCTTACCGCCTGGTGGGACGTGCCTTCCTGGTGGAATGCCGTGTTGTTGTCTGTGCTGATGACGATCATCGCTGTTATTGTATGGGCCATCCACCGGTCATTTGAAGCCCGCCGATGGGCCGGCAGTAATCTTTAAAATCGCCGCTAATGAACGCTATTATCAATACTATAAAAGGACTGTGGCAGACAGACAGGCTGCTGATCTGCGTGTTTACCTTATTCCTGGCAGCGCTGCTGCTGAGTAACCACTACGGTTACCGTATCTGCAACTGTACCAGCACCGACAAATGGGAGCCCGGCGGAAGCCGCAACAGCCGGTCACATGGCGGTATTAATCGTTTTCATCATAAATAACATCCTTTTATGGAAGTATTGCAGTTTAAGTACATCCTCGCCTCTATTGTGTATTCTTTGCTGGGCGTAATTATTTTGATCGTGGCCTTCTGGCTGGTAGACCGGATCACGCCGGAGAATACCTGGAAAGAAATTGTGCAGAACAAAAATGTTGCGCTGGCGATCGTGGTAGGGGCCTTTATCATTGCGATGGGGCTTATTATCAGTTCAGCGATTCACGGTTAAATCATCAGGAGCGAGTGGAGGTATTATTACTTTTTTCAGTATTTGTCATCGCTACCTGCGGCCTGATCTACGAGCTGGTAGCCGGGACGCTGGCGAGTTACCTGCTGGGGGATTCCGTGACGCAGTTTTCCACCATTATCGGTGTATACCTGTTTGCGATGGGGATAGGCGCGTGGTTATCGCGCTTTTTTAAGAAGGAATTGTTAAGCTGGTTTATTCAGCTGGAGATACTGGTAGGCTTTGTGGGCGGCATCAGTTCCGCGGCATTGTTCCTGTTGTTCGAACATGCGTTGTCTTTCCGGCTGGTGCTTTACCTGCTGGTAGGACTGACAGGTACGCTGGTAGGATTGGAACTGCCGTTGCTGATGAATATCCTGAAGAACCGGTACGAGTTCCGCGACCTGGTATCGAGGGTGTTTACCTTCGATTATATCGGGGCGTTGCTGGCGTCGATTGTGTTTCCCTTGCTCCTGGTGCCTCACCTGGGCCTTATCCGCACGTCCTGCTTCTTTGGCATTCTCAATGTGCTGGTGGCGCTGATCGTGCTGGTAAAATTCCGGCAGGAGATCAAATGGGCGGCATACTTAAAGATAAAGGCAGTAGCGGTGATCGTTTGTCTGGCGGGTATCTTCTTCCAGGCGGACGCTATTATGAGTTTTGCGGAAGGCATGGCTTTCCGTGATCCGGTCATCTTTGCGCATACGTCGTCTTATCAGCGTATTGTATTGACCAGCGGGAAATCGGACCTGCGGTTGTATCTGAATGGCAACCTGCAGTTCAGTTCGTCCGACGAATACCGTTACCACGAAGCGTTGGTGCATCCGGTGATGATGTACAGCGGCCACCGTGAGCGGGTGCTGGTCCTCGGCGGCGGCGATGGCATGGCCGCCCGGGAGCTGTTGAAATACCCCGATGTGGAGCATATCACGCTGGTAGACCTGGATCCCGCCATGACGCGGCTTTTTAAAGGCAATACGTTGCTGACGAAGCTCAATGCGCATTCCCTGCAGTCGCCTAAACTGTCTGTCGTCAATGCAGACGCTTTCCAGTGGATCAAAGAGAACAAAGATCCTTACGATGTGGTGATCATCGATTTTCCCGATCCTGGTAACTATGCCGTAGGGAAATTATATACCACCGCTTTTTACCGCCATCTGCGGCGTTCACTGAACGAAAACAGCGTGGTGGTGGTACAGTCTACCTCTCCTTATGTGGCTCCCCGCGCTTTCTGGTGTGTGGACACCACCCTGCGGGCTTGCGGCTATCAGACGATACCCTATCATACATATGTGCCGTCTTTCGGAGAGTGGGGATATGTGATGGCTTCGCCTGGCGCACTGCATCAGCAACAGGACCATGTGCCGGAAGGGCTGCGTTATTTCGCTGCGGGCGTATTCCCTCAGATGCGGCTGTTTACAGCGGATATGGATAAAAGGGACGTACGTCCCAATCAATTGAATAACCAGGTATTGGTGCAATATTTTGAAGATGAATGGGGAAGATACCAGGAGTAAACCACTGAGCAGAAAAGATTTTCTGCGGTATATGGCGCTGGTCGCGGGGGGAACGGTGACCCTCGGCCAGTACCTGGCGTGTGCCGGTAAAACAGACAGGTACGCCCATATCACGGGTAAAATAAACGGTGCGTCTGCCGCGGTGGGACACCGTTTGCGGGAGGGCGGTTTCCCTGAACCTGTCGTTGTTGGCCATACGAATACAGTGATTGCCGGCAGCGGTGTGGCCGGACTCACAGCTGCACGTAAACTGCGGCAGCACAATATTCCATTCAAAGTACTGGAACTGGAACCCCGGGTGGGCGGCAATGCCGGCTGGGGAGAGAACAACTATTCCCCTTATCCGCTCGGTGCGCATTATCTCCCGCTGCCCAACCTGGATAACAAACCCCTGCTGGCATTACTGGAAGAAGCAGGTATCCTCACCGGCTATGATCCTGCCGGGGTGCCGGTGTATAATGAAACGGACCTTTGTTTCGATCCGGAAGAGCGGTTGTTTATTCACAACCGGTGGCAGGAAGGGTTGGTACCACAGCTGGGCATTTCCGGCGCTACGGCCGCAGAAATCCGGCGTTTTCTCGCCGAGATGGAGCATTTGCGCTGGGCGAAAGGCGTTGATCAGCGGTTTGCTTTCGATATCCCTGTCGCCTTCAGCTCCACGGACCCGCAATTCACCGCGCTCGATCAGCTCACCATGAAAGCCTGGATGCAGCAGCGGGGGTATGTCTCCGAAGAGTTGACCTGGTATATCGACTATTGTTGCCGGGACGATTATGGCGCTGCTGCCGATGTTGTCAGCGCCTGGGCCGGCATTCACTATTTTGCCGGCCGTAAAGGCCGGGCGGCAAACGCGGAATCGTCGCAGGTGCTGACCTGGCCTCAAGGCAATGGGCGGCTGATCCAACATCTGCTGCAGTTCAGTGAAGACGCGTTGTTGTCCAACAGCCTGGTGTACCGGGTAACACCTGTCGGTGACAAGGTACACGTGGATTATTTTGATGTAAAAGAACACCGGACCAAACGTATTATCGCAGACCATTGTATCCTGGCCATTCCCCGGTTCGTTGCGCATCGTTTGCTGCCGGACATGGCGCCTGCCAGCGGTTTCGTATATTCTCCCTGGTTAGTGGCCAATGTTACGCTGGATGAAGTGCCATCGTCCAGTGGTTATCCGCTTAGCTGGGATAACGTGGTGTATAAGGGACGTTCGCTGGGGTATGTCAATGCGCAGCAACAGACGTTGTCTGCAGTGGCTCCCCAAAAGCGGGTCATCACCTGGTATCTGCCACTGGACCACCTGGAGCCGGTTGCTTCCCGGCAATATGCGCTTGCTCTGGACCATGCCCACTGGGTGAAACTGATCACGGATGAACTGGAGGTGGCGCACAGAGGCATCCACCGGTTGATCCGCCAGATAGACATACAGGTATGGGGACATGGCATGATAAGGCCTTATCCGGGTTTTATCAGTGGCCATGCGCTGAAAGAAACGCTTCAAAGTTCCTGCCCGAACATATTTACCGCACATGCTGACCTCAGCGGGGTTTCTATTTTTGAAGAAGCTTTTTATCATGGCAATAAGGCTGCGGAAGCTGTGCTGGCGCGTTGCTGAACAATAAAAAGCCCCGGAAAGCAGGTTGCTTCCCGGGGCGTCATAGGTGTACAGATAAATACTTAGTTCCAACCGCCGCCGAGCGCCTGATAAATATTCACCATCGCATTCAGCTGTTGTTTTTTGGTTTCGATGAGTTCAAATTTTGACTCGAGTGCATCGCGTTGTGTCATCAGCACCTCCATGTAGTCGGCCCGTGCAGATTTGAACAGGTCGTTGGAGATATTGATAGACTGTGTGAGTGCGGCTACCTGCCTGGATTTCAGGTCGTAGCTTTTCTCCAGGTTGTTAATTTTTGCCAGCTGGTTAGCTACTTCCACGTACGCGTTTAAGATAGTGCGCTCGTAGTTGTAGACCGCCTGTAACTGTTTGGCATTGGCACTGTAGTAAGTGGCTTTTATCGCGTTCCTGTTGACCAGTGGAGCTACCAGTTCCCCGGCCACGGAGTACAGCATGGATTCCGGTGTCCGCAGCAGGTACCCCGGATTGAAGGCGTTGTACCCGAAAGCGGCAGAGATGCCCAGTGATGGATAGAACTGTGCTTTGGCGACTTTGATATCCAGCTGTGCCGCTGCCAGCGCCAGTTCTGCCTGTTTGATATCAGGACGGTTGGCCAGCAGTTGAGAGGGCAGCCCGGCATGGATAGCCGCAGGTACCAGTTCATCGAAATGCTGTCCATCTCTTGGGATAGGCTGCGGATACCTTGCCAGCAGGAAGTTGATCCTGTTTTCCGTTTCGGTGATTTTCTGCCGGATGTCGTATTGCAGGCTTTGGGTTTTCAGTACTTCCGCTTCAAATTTACGTACGGCCAGTTCCGTTACCCGGGTAGCTTCTTTCTCCAGCTTTACGATATCGAGGGCGTTCTGCTGTATCTCCATGTTCTTTGTCACGATCTCCAGCTGGTTGTCCAGCGCCAGCAGTTCATAGTAGGAGTTCGCTACTTCCGCCACGAGGTTGGTGATGACGAAGTTCCGTCCTTCCACGGTAGAGAGGTAGCGGGCTACGGCTGCTTTTTTGGCGTTGTGCAGTTTATGCCAGATATCTACTTCCCAGTTGGCGTATACCCCTAACAGGTAGTCGGGCAGCGGGTCGGGCATTTCTTTCCCCGGTTTGATTTCCGTATTTTCTTCCAGTGCGCCGATATTGGTATAGCGGCCTACCTTGTCCAGCCCTGCGCCGGCCCTCAGTCCTACAGAAGGCAGGTATTCCCCTTTTTTAGCCCTCACTTCGTTGCGGGCGATGGCTATCTCCTGTAAGGTGATATTCAGTTCCTGGTTGTTCTTCAGCGCTGTGTCGATCAGGGCGGCCAGATGCGGGTCTGTAAAATATTCCTTCCACTTTATCTGTGCCGTGTTGACGCTGTCCTGCGAGTTATTGTAACTGGCGGGTGTTTCTTTGCTGGCTGTCTTTCCCGTCAGCTCCGGCACTTTACAGGCCGCATAGGTGAGGGAAAGACAGATGATTCCTATATATGATTTTTTTCCTGGCATGATGATCAGTTTCTTGAGTTAAAGCTGTCTTCTTCCATGATGATGATTTTGCGTTCGGTCAGCGGTTTCTCATCTTCATCTTTGATCAGCTTGCGTTTGGCGGCGATGGAGCCGAATATGTAATACAGTCCCGGGATGAGGATGACGCCGAAGATGGTGCCTATCAGCATACCGCCGAGTGAGGAGGCGCCGATGGTACGGTTGCCGATTGCGCCCGGACCGGTAGCGAAGATCAGCGGGATCAGGCCGGCGATAAACGCGAGGGAGGTCATGAGGATCGGGCGGAAACGGGTTTTGGCGCCTTCGATGGCGGCATCGAATACGGGTACGCCTGAACGGTGTTTCTGCGCGGCGAATTCCACGATCAGTACGGCGTTTTTACCGAGGAGGCCCACCAGCATGATCAGGCCCACCTGTGCGTAGATATCGTTGGACAGGCCCATGAGTTTGATCAGCATAAAGGAGCCGAACACGCCGGCCGGCAGGGAGAGCACTACCGCCAGCGGCAGTACGAAGCTTTCATACTGTGCCGCGAGGATCAGGTATACGAAGAAAAGTACGATCAGGAAGATGTACAGGGCTTCGTTGCCGCGGCCTGCTTCGTCTTTGGACAGGCCTTCCCAGTCGATGCCATAACCATGTGGTAGTGTTTTGGCGGCCACTTCCTGGATGATTTTGATGGCTTCGCCGCTGCTGTAGCCTGCTGCGGGCTCTCCGCGGATAGCGGAAGAGTTGTACATATTGTACCGGGTGATTTCATTGAGGCCGTGTGTTTTTTTGATGCTCATGAAAGCGGAGTAGGGCACCATTTCATCGCGGTTGTTTTTTACGTAGAGCTTCATCAGGTCGTCCGGCAGCCTGCGGTATTCGGGCGCGGCCTGTACATATACTTTCAGGAAGTTGCCGAAGCGGATGAAGCCCAGTTCGTAGGTACTGCCGATGAGGATGGAGAGGTTGTCCATGGCTTTACCGATGGAGACGCCTTTTTGCATGGCCGCCTGGTTGTCTATCTGCAGTTCGTATTGCGGATAGTTGGCGCTGTAGAAGGTGAACAGGCCGGTCAGCTCTTTGCGTTGTTTCAGTGCGGCCATAAATTCATCGTTGACTTTCTCCATCTCTTTATAATCATCGCTGTTGGTTTTATCCAGCAGGCGGAGGGAGAAGCCACCGGCGGCGCCATAGCCTGGTACGGCGGGGGGGCCGAAGAATTCGATGGTGGCGCCGGGTATCTCTTTACATTTTTCTTCCAGTTCGGCGATGATCTGGTTGACGGAATGTTTCCTTTCAGACCAGCCTTTGAGGTTGATCAGGCAGGTGCCGGCGTTGGAGCCGCGGCCTTCCGTGAGCACTTCATAACCTGCCAGTGCGGAAACGGACTGTATGCCTTCCACGTGTTCGGCGATCTCCTGTACTTTTTTGGCGAGGTCGTTGGTGCGTTCCAGTGTGGAGCCGGGGGGCGTCTGGATGATGGCGTAGATCATGCCCTGGTCTTCGCTGGGGATGAATCCGGAGGGCAGTACCTGGCTTACGCCGAAGATGCCGGCGCCGAAGGCCAGCAGAATGCCGAAGGTGATCACCCTGCGGTTGACGATTTTTTCCATCAGGCGGGTGTAGCGGCCGGTGAGTTTTTCAAAGCCGTTATTGAACGCGTCGAGGAAAAATTGTATGGGTGTTTTCTTCTTAGGCTGGCCGTGGTTGTTTTTCAGCAGGATGGCGCAGAGCACGGGCGTGAGCGTGAGGGCTACTACGCCGGAGAGTACGATGGACGTCGCCATGGTGATGGCGAACTGCCGGTAGAAGATGCCTACGGGGCCGGGCATGAACGACACCGGGATAAATACCGCCGCCATTACAAAGGTGATGGCCACGATGGCGCCGCTGATCTCATGCAGTACTTTTTTGGTGGCTGCATAAGGGGAGAGGTGTTCTTCTTCCATTTTAGCGTGCACCGCTTCTATCACCACAATGGCGTTGTCTACCACGATACCGATGGCCAGTACCAGGGCAAACAGGGTGATGAGGTTGATGGTGAGGCCGAAGACCTGCATAAAGAAGAAGGCGCCCACCAGCGATACGGGTACCGCGAGGGTGGGGATGAGCGTAGAGCGCCAGTCGCCCAGGAAGAGGAATACCACTACCGCCACCAGCACGAAGGCTTCGCCGAGGGTGTGGATCACTTTTTCGATGGACGCGTCAAGGAAGGTGGATACGTCGTAGCTGATTTCGTAGTCCATGCCGGGCGGGAAATCGGCTTTCATTTCCTGCAGTTTGGCTTTTACTTCCTTGATAACGTCGCTGGCGTTGCTGCCGTAGGTTTGTTTCAGTACAATGGCCGAAGACGGGTGGTTGTTCAGATTGGAATAGATATCATAGAATTCGCTGCCCAGTTCTACGTCTGCGATGTCTTTGAGGCGCAGGATCTCACCGTTGGCGTTGGCGCGGATGATGACATCTTTATATTGTTCGGGCTGATTATACCGTCCCTGGTAGGTGAGCACATATTCGAGGGCTTCAGAGCGTTTGCCGTCGCTGCGACCGAGGCGGCCGGGGGAGCCGATGATGCTCTGGCTGCCAAGGGCCTCCATCACTTCGTCGGTGGATACGTTGTAGGCGCGCATCCTGTCGGGTTTCAACCAGATACGCATAGCATACTGGCGGCTGCCGAGGATCTGGGCGCTACCGATACCTTTTACCCTGCTCAGTTCGCGGAGGATGTTTACGTTGGAGTAGTTATACAGGAAATTCTCGTCCGCTTTGGGGTCTTTACTGTATACGTTCACATACATCAGCATGTTGGGCTGTAGGATGTTTACCACGATACCTTCGCGTTGTACCAGTTCAGGGAGACGGTTGGTCACCTGTTCGATACGGTTTTTTACGTTGACCACGGCCTGATTGGGATCGGTGCCCAGGTCAAAGACCACTTGTATATTGGCTTCACCGGCGCTGGTGGCGTCGGAGGTCATGTACTTCATGCCTGGTACGCCGTTGACCGACTTTTCCAGCGGGATGAGCACGGATTTTACCAGCACGTCTGCGCTGGCCCCCGGGTAGGCTACGCTCACGATCACCCTTGGCGGCGCAATGGAGGGGAACTGTGAGGTAGGGAGGGTATTGATGGCCAGTACGCCCATGAAGATAATGACAAGGGATATCACTATCGCAAAGACGGGCCGTTTCATGAATATATTAAACATGTCTCTTTTTTCTTTAGGTGGATGTTTACGTTATTCCGTTGGTAACTTCAGGTGGGAAATCACCTTTGCCGGTTCTTCATAGTCAAAGGTGATTTTGTCTTTGTCTTTCACCTTCCGTAAACCTTCCAGCAGTATTCTGTCGTTTTCGGCCAGTCCTTCCTGTACGACATACAGGTCGGGCATTTCAGCGCCGATGGTGATGGCTTTGAGTGTCACCACGTTGTCTTTGCCGACAACGAAGACATATTTTTTATCCATGATCTCCATGGTAGCCTTCTGGGGGATGATAAGGGCGTTTTTCAGGGGCACGTCCATGAGGATGCTGCCGGTTTCCCCGTGTCTCAGCAGTTTGTCGGGATTGGGGAAATTTGCCCTGAAGGCGATGTTACCGGTTTCGTTGTTAAACTCTCCTTCGATGGTTTCCACTACGCCGGGGTATTTGAACACCTGTTTGTTGGCCATCAGCAGGTTTACTTTTACTTCGCCTTTTGATTTTAAGCTGGCCTGGTAGTCGAGGTATTCCGGTTCGGACACGTTAAAATACACCCACATGTGGCTGTTGTCTGAGAGGGTGGTGAGCAGGTCTCCTTCGCCTACGAGGCTGCCCAGCTTCAGGTGCAGGCGGTCAACGATGCCGTCGAAAGGCGCCCTGATGTCGGTGAAGCCGAGGTGTACTTTGGCGAGGGCCAGTTCCGCGTTGGCTTTTTGTAGTTTGGCGTTGGCGAGGGCCAGTTCATTTTTGGATACTACGTTTTTGTTGGCGAGACTTTGGGTATTTTGTACTTCGATCGCTGCGGCCTGAGCTTCGGCTTCCGATTTTGCCAGTTCCGCCTCGTAGAGTTTGGGCATGATCTTAAACAGCAGCTGGCCGGATTTTACGGCCTGGCCTTCATCTACGTTGATGCCTTGCAGGTAGCCTTTTTCCTGGGCCCTTAATTCGATATTGCGGATGGAGCGTATCTGGCAGACATATTCCCGGGTAATGGTGGTGTCCATTTTCAGCGGACTGGTCACCAGGAATTTGGTAGCTTCTTCTTTTTCTTCTCCTTTGGACGATTTACAGCTTGTATGGCACAACAAGGCATACAAGCCCATGAGCATGACGATTCTTTTCATATAATTATGATGCTTGGATTCAGGTCGGTTTGAACACATGACAGTCCCGATCGCACAGCGGGTGAGCTATGCAGACAACAGGGCAGCAGTTTTAATCAGTATATAACAGAGAGATCAGGCGATAGTCGTTCGCCTGTAAGCGCAGGAAATCAAATCCTGATGACGCGGTTCACAATAAATTTATCAGCGGCCGTACAGTAAAAGTGAGGGAAATTGGGTCGGCGGTTGCTGAAGAGGATGGGAAAAACAGATCCGGGCTGGAGGGCATAAAAAGAGGTAATACGGCAGATGCCGGTCTCCAGCAGTTTCCTGAAGGATTCCGAATCGCAGTCCTCTTCGATTTCCGTTGCTTTCATCCTGTCACTTATGCTGTCTTTTCCGTGGGGAAGGGAGCAAACGAGGGCGTCGTAGTTTTGCATGGCAGCCAACGTCGAGCATACCGTGTTGTCGGTAGTCTGCCGGCCTGGCTGGTCCAAACGTAGTTCGTCCGCATATGCATAGCTTCCCAGTAAAAGAAGGCATAATGAGAGGAGATATCCTATAAATAGTCTCGTCATCAGAAGCCAAATTTAATATCAAAACAATTAAGTAGGTATAGTTTAAAATTAAATTTGCTTTAAAATCGATGGAAGGACGATCAATAACCAGTGACAGGAGTTACAAAAAAATGTATAACTTAGCGCTGTAGCCCATCTTCCCCATATATAAAGTTTACGACCATATGAAAAAACCGTTCATTGCCGTCTTCCTGTTGATCAGTCTCGCAGGTTGTAAGCCTAAAAAAGCCATCCAACTGAGAGAGGCCCTCGAACAGAAAAATAGAACAGCATTTAACATCGTGGCAGGTGAAGGCGGCGCCGAAGGGCAGAAGTTGCAGTGCCTGATAAAAGGCGATTACCAGGGAGCGCTTGCTGCGCTGGATAAGGAGGAAAAAGATTTTGACCGGCTGATAGACAGCATTAAATCCTTACCAGTTACCGGTATTAAGCAAGGTGAACCGTTAAAAGCTGCGGCAGTGGACTACTATACCGCAGTGAAAGCGCTGCAGCTCTTCGATCGCAATGAGATAACCCAACGGGAAATCGCACGACGCATGAAAGGCGATTCAGCCATGAATGCCCATAAAAAGATCTATGAACTGAGTGTACAGAAACAAGCCATGTATAAAAAAGTATATGAAAAGGATTCGGTGCTGCAACAGGCCAGGGAAAAATTTAATGCGGAGCATGGGATATAGCCCTGGTAGTTTACCTCGTTGACAAAGGATACTGGTAACGGTGTGGCGCGTCAGAAATGGATCAAATCGATGGTGTATACCGGCGATGTGAGCCATGGTAAGGGGAAAGGTGGGAATTGAAGAGGAGTGGGATAGCTGCAATTTGAAATTTCGTTTTTCTGTAATAGTACCTTTTTTCTTCTTTTGCGTTTACTTATTGAGCCTATATATTGTTGAGATAATAACTAGTTGTAGCCTACAAAGGAAAATTAATGATAAAAGAATTTGAATTAGTAGTTGATTATGGTGGAAACCATGATGATATATTCGATCGTTATACCAGTGAGATCGAACAATCGAGACAGCTTGGAAAGTCGGCTTTGGGGTTGCACGAGATCATGAATAAGGTTCATCTTATTAAGATGTTATTGCAACATTTATCCAAAATGATAGATCCTGAGAATGAAAGTGAATCGATGGCTGGTGATATTGTTATCAAAAAGACCTTGGGATTATTAAAAAAATGGATTGTCTTATTTTTAAATAGGAGCAAAAACCGTAGTATTGTTCATCTTTTTAACTATGAGCTGGACGATATAATTGGATATATAGGTGCAGAAAATATTCATAGCAGGTCCATTGCTGCCATCGAAAAAGATTTTTCTTCTATTTTTCTGATACAGAAAATTGATTTTGAAACTATTGTGGATGATTTAGATAATGACAGACTGTCCCGGATGTCGAACGGTATTCCTGACCTGAGCAGACAACTGGTTGATAAACTCGTAGCTGGGCTTCAGCCAACATTGTTTTCTCCCTCTTTGATGGCTGTCAGAACACTAAGGCAATCCCACCCATCAATGTCCGTCCAGATCGCCAATACTGCGCTTAGGCATGAAAGTACGAACGAAGGATGTATGCCCGATGGAGAAGATATTGAGTACGTGTGGTTTATTCGTATTTGGATCGATACAAAAGATGCCGGCGTTGCCAATAAATTCATGAATTTAATTTCTTCTACGCTTTGTTATATTCCAAATGTTAAAATGGATATCGTGAGTGCCGGAGTTGGGAGTTTTTTCCAAAATTGTATTCTAAAAATGAAAGGTTTTTTTGCGAAAGAGAAAACGAAAGAAATTTTTACCAAAGCGCAAAAAGCGGCGCAAGGTTATGCTCTTGACAGACATGTTGAACCTTATGAAAAGATGAAAGCAGAACGACAGAAAACAGAGAAAGAGACAAAACGTATGATGTCGGAAGAGCAGACGAGGGAATATAATGAGTTGTTGCTGGAGGCAAAAAGAGAAGAAGTTAAAGCCATGAAGCTGGCTAATAAAAAGCAGGAAATGGAGATGGATGATATGTTGGTTGAGAGATTGGCAAGAGGGTTGGTTCAAATGGATCCTGACTTCCGTGTAGTAGCAAACGATCGGTTGATGATACAACAGGAGAATGGCCACCTTACAACAGGAGATGTCCGGGAAATTGATATAAGAGCGGAACGGCGTCAGATTGATGAATCGCAGGATGCTCCCCGTGATACTTGAATAAATCACTATGTTAACTTAACACTGTGGGCATTTATTTAGAAATGCCTTGCTGCGTGTTGTTTTTAGATAAAAATCTATTATATGATAGAGGAAAAAGGAAAAAGTGGGTTATCTATCCGCTTACTTTAAAGAATTTAAGGACCATGAGGCGGCAGAAAGGACTTTACGAGACGCTAAAGGGTCAAGAATTGCGACTTGGGTTTCTGTGGGGGCGACAATAGTGGCAACTGTCGTTGCGCTCATGCATTAATCTAGAGTTTTGTTTTAATGAATATGCTTTTATCGCGTGGGTATGTCCGTCATACAATTGCAAGATGTTAACATGGAATTATTGCAATACGAATTTACGACAGCGCCTAAGGGATCATACTTAGGTAATATAGGAGAGCTGATAAAAAAAATACGATATTATCGCACGAATGTGCCAATAGAAGAGTTTAAGGCGGCATTACCCAGTCTTAAGCTATTAGAACAACGGCTACAAGAATTTGATGATTCCATTGGGCTTATGAAAAGATATTATGTAGATGAAATAATGGAAGAATTACAGCAGGAAGCGGAGGTTGAAGGAAAGCTGATGGTGGATATTGAGCGGTTTTCTAAAATAATCATCAATACTATTTTTCGCGAGGAGTTTGTCATAAAGGAGTTCGCTTTCGATTTTCGAATTAAAGAAGCTGTGAAATGGTTGGAGTTCTATGGATATAAAAGCGAGCAAATAATTGATGAAAGATTAAATGTTGTGAAAGATATTTTTCGATCTGCGTGTTCGATGCATAATATAATTTTTATTGATAGCACCCTGACTTAAGGCAAAATGCATCCAGATACACTTCTTTCCTTGTTTTCCCTTTCTAGAGATGGGGCCGATATGTTCTATTGAGCTCGTTCACGATTTACCATCGCTTTAAAGCCCCTTCGCCAAATACCCATTCAGGCGTATACAGTTTACCACTATAGTCCGCATCATACCAGGGAGTAGTAGCAGCCGGATTTTTCAGGATATGTATATTCTGTGCCGGCATATAGCTCTGGGCGAGCAGGAATATCTTTTTACCCGAACGGTTTTGCGCCACGTCCATCACAATAACGGCATGACCAGGCGATCCTCCCTGGATGAATACATCCCCTGGTTGTATGTTTTTCGTGGTTTGTACCTGCTTCAGTTCACCGCTAAGGGAAACAGTGCCGGCGTAGGCGAATACTGTTTCCAGGTATTTTTCAAACAATGCCCTTCCCTGCGCCGGCGCTGCTGCGCGTTTGCGTAACAGCTTTCCCTTTTGTAACAGAAAGCGGTCTCCCTTCAACCAGCCGCTGTAGTCCATTCGTGTACCGTCTGTGGCCTTGAAAGCAATGGCTTCAGCCCGGCCGCTGCTATAGAAGTATTCGGCCCGCAGGCGAATGACGGCGTCGGCACACTGTTGCAGGTCTTTTTCACCTACAGGTATATTGAGTACAGCGTATTGTGCCTGCTGATTTTTTTTGAGGGCGCCGTTATAGAGATATACTATCTTATCAGATTTTAATGTGCAGCTCCGCAGCCATTCTCCGAAAGAGTGCCGTTCCTGTGCGACCCGTGAATACCCCGCGGGTAATGGGATGTCAACCACTTTCTGCTGCCCGTAGAGGGCAGTTGCTGCTACGGTCGTCAGCAATATTAAAAGAAATGATTTCATGCAGGCGCTTTCCTGGAAGATGCAGGTTCCGCAAAATTCCATAAGATTGGAGATCACTCAATACAGATCCGGTTTCATCACTCCTTTTTCCTGGTAAATTTTCTTATTCATCTCATAGTGCATCTCCGTCATGTTATTGAGGTAGTCCTTCAGCGAAGATAAAGAATATTCCTTCCGGATTTTATCCACATTTGCTGAGTCGATCAGGCCGATTTTCGGAAAAGCCCTGCCGGTGGTATTTGCCAGATAACTTACCTGTGTACCGAATCGTTGTTTTTTCCCGGCGTTGACCTGCACCCGGTCATACAAATAGGCATAGTTGTCAGGATTAGCATTCTGCTTTTTCACTTCTTTCTCCATGGCTTTCAGTACTTTGGTCTGGAATTCGGGGAATTTATCGCTGTGCTGCACCAGTAACCAGAAGTGATTAGAGCCGTCTTTACCTACCATGTCTATGCCTGGGAACCCGTATTGCCTGAAGATAACGGCAATTCTTTTTTGATGTGTCGTATACACGCTGTCTTTAAAGCGGTCCCATTGCTCCTGGGTATATGTTTTGTACTTCCCCTGGCGAACGAAAGCCGCGATCTGGTCCGTTTTTACCATTTCCGCCAGTTCGTTTTTCAGCGCGGTTTTTTTGTTGTCCGTTAGTCTGGTGGCACAGCTGGTCAACAGGAAAGCGAATAATGTCAGAAAGGTTACTTTTATCATGTTGGGTGGATGTTAGGGGAAGATACAGGAATTTATGCCTGTTTTCTCCTAACATCCTGTTAATTAATGATAGGTGCCTATTTCGCAAAGGACGCCAGCAATGCGGCGGTTTCTTTTGGCATGGTGATCATCGCATCGTGACCGGTTACCAGTTCATGATATTGCCATTGCCGGTTGTTTTTGACGCTTTGGGCGAAGTGTGCGAACGCGGGGTTAATCTCTGCGGTGCAGGCAATGAAGATCAGCGGCACCTGATTACCTACCGGATGATGTAGTGTCAATGGCTGGGTAAATGTGCGGTAAGGCTGTCCCGTCAGTCTTGGACGTACCCAGCGGGCATTTGCGGAGTCTTTAACGCCGTAGACGGATACCGGCCATGCCGGGATGGATAACCCGCCATCTTTCGCTGCGGATTCGTTGACCACCTTTGTGACAGAAGGGGCGTTGATAGCAGATAATACGCTCTGCCCGTTTTGTGCCAGTATCGCATCCAGGAACACCAGTTTGCGCAGCCTGCCTGCGATCCGGTCAGCCACCCCTTCGATAACCGGGCCGGCGTAACTGTGGCCTACCAGTATCACGTTATGCAGGTCCTCCATTTCTATCAGATTAACGATATCCTCGATATGTGTTTCAAGGTTGATAGCGGGACTCAACATATTTTTGTGTGCTCCAAGGCCGCTGAGCGTCGGCGTGTATACAATGGCGCCGTTTCCGCGCAGGATAGTGCTCACCTGCTGCCAGCACCATCCGCCATGCCAGGCGCCATGTACCAGCACATACACCGGTGGTTGGTCGTTAGGGGATTGTGCATAACTATCATTGAATAACAGCAGGGACAATAATGCCCATGCAAAAGCCTGTCTGATTTTTTTGTAATTCATTTTAAAATTATTTTTGCAAACTTATCTACGCCTCCAAAGGTGGCCAATAGATCACCCGAAAGTGAGTCGTTAAACCAGTTATATGTCCAGTAAGATTAAAGCGAGTTCATCCAATGCTCATAACCTTCGGTTGTTAGCCGACGCCCATGATGTAAATGATATTTTGAGGATGATCAGCGCCCGGTGGAAAATGGAGATACTCTGTAATATATCCCTGGGAGTGAATCAGTTCAGCCGCTTAAAAGAAAAATTTCCTTCTTTATCGGATCAGATATTGGGTAAACGATTGTCGGAGATGGTGAGTGAAGGGTTAGTGCAGAAGGAATCTGTCGCTGAAACGGTACCGCTGCAGACCCTGTATAAGCATACCGATAAAGCGAAAGCACTGATTGAAATATTACGGCAGCTGCATTTGTGGGGAAACAAAAATTGGGAGTAGTGTTGAGGAATGTTAAGGAGAAGTACCTGACTTCCCCCTAACATCGCTTTGTTTATAGCATCACCTCTATCTCATAATCTTCCATCAGGCCATAATCATAAAGATCATACGCATTGCCGGAAGGTTGTGTTTTAACATTATACCATTTGCCAGGGTCTACCAAACCGGGAACGGGCTTGTTGTAAAATGGTCCCAACAGATTCTTCAGACTGCCAATCACAGTCACCTCTACTTTATTATTCCCCTTTTTTACCCACTGTCCGATGTCCAGCCGGTTAGGTTCGGCAGTGATAATACCCGCAAACACACCATTCACTTTTACGGCGGCTACGGTGCCCTGCCACTTGCCCAGAACTACGGCGTAGGAAGCAGCAGCATGGTTAGCTGTAAACGTTTTCGTATAGGCGATACCCTGACTGTACAACGGTAACCCCTGCCGACGCCAGGAGCCCATCTGCAGCGGTTGCGGCGCTACAATATTCCAGCCCTTCGCCGCTGCTTCGAGGTTAAAATCGCCGAGGATAAACACCGGCTCAATTTCGGCATACACGCTCATAGGCGCCACGGTCAACGCCAGTTCATTATCGCCGGGCTTTAAATGAGCGCCGATCTGGTACACGCCAAAGGAACGGTCGAGCCACCATTTACCAGGTTCATTTTTAACGGTTACGCCGTTGATCTTTACGCTGCGCCAGAGGCCCGGCTGCTCTGTCACTGCTTTGAAGTTACGCCCGTCAACACCGTCTTTCAGGTTGAAATGATACACTGCCGTATAGCCGGTGCCGGTAGAGAAAGTATCCCGTTTTACAATGGCATCTTTAAACTGCGTGCGATTATTCCATGGATTGCCTACACCGTCGGTAAATCCGTGATGTTTGAAAGCGGCATTGGAAGCCTGCCCGACATGCAGCTGCTGATAGACGGTATCCGGCTGATGTAAATGGAGATCACAGAAGTCAATCGTCAGTGTGTTGTCTGCCGGCCGGGATACCATAGTGCCGGACGCATTGACAGTATCCCATTGGCCGGCCTGCGGTGCCAACCGGTAACCGGTTTGTTGTTTATCTGCTACGAACAACATCAGGCTGCCGGCAGGCGGCACGTTCACCTCAAACTGCACTTCCCCGTTTTGTTGCAGGCAGCGATAACGGGCAATCTTCCCGGAATGCATATCCATCTCCAGTACATCACGCCCCTTCATATGTATACTCCCGGAGGATGCATGGGTCATACTGGCGTTGGTCAGCAACAATAATTCACCATTGGCCAGTTGTCGCCGCTGATGATAGAGATTGCCGCCGGTACTATCGCTGCCGGTTATACGGAAACCGGTATTTTGGAAAAGCGCTGTATTTATCGACTGTACCTTATCCGACGGAAGCATGGATGCCAGCGCCTTGTTCTCCGCACCGTCAACCAACCGCAACTGCTCAAAACAAACAACTTTTCCGCCTGCGGCCATATAATCTTTCAGCAGCCGGAAAGTAGCGCCGTTAATGTTTTCCATGCCAGGCGGTATCACCACTGTTTTGTACGCCCGCTCCCCTATGATAAAACGATCGCCTTTTACCCGGCCATTATCTTTGATGATGTTTTCAGACCCCAGATCATATTCCAACTGCGCCCTTTGCATCGCGGTGACAAAATCATTAAAGCTTTTGGTGATATCGAAGAAACGTTTGTGCTCTCCGTCCCGGGCGTAGTACATCCATGCAGAGGTGGTGGGTTCAATGATGAGGATATCGTTATACTGCTGTCCCTGGGTCAACAGATAGGAGAGCCGCGAGAAGTAATGATTCATGTGACGGTAATACGGCCACCACGGCTCATGATAGGAGAAGCTGGGCGGGTAATCGTATTTACGTGCACCCGTTAGCGTCATAAACGACAAATGCTGGTTCATGAAGTTGACGCCCAATACAAACTGCCAGTCGGCCAACCGTTTCATGTCCTTAAAAGTGAGTTCCCAGCCGGCGCCGCCGTAGGTTTCTGACAGTGTACGGGTTTTGCCCAGCTGATTCGCTACACTGCTCAGTTCTTTTACCGCACGGATATTGCCAAACTGTACCGGTTTGTCTTCATTAAACTGGTTGAACAACATATCGATGCCCGGCATCTGATGCCAGGCATACATCGCCATATTGTCCGGACCATGATAGGGACTGGGCCAGCCATGCTCCCAATAATGGCCGGTCCACACCAGCTGATGTTTCTGCATGTAGTCCGCTACAGGTTTGGACCAGCGGTCCACAAACAGCTGCAGCAGCATCTCATAATAGTTGTGGCGGACCCGCTTCCAGTCGCCCGTTTCTTTGAAAAGAGAAGGCAGGTGCAGCCGGAGATCATATCCCCAGCTTTTATAAAAACGGTCGAACAGGTCAGGCGTCCAGCGGACACAGTTGCGTCCTTCGTTGATAATCGTTGGTTCATCGGAGAATACCCCTTTGATGGCCTTGCCGAATTCTTTGCCGATCGCTTTCTCATAACCTTTGTAGGTCACGTCAATGAACTTTTCGGTAACGCCCCTGGCCATCAGGTCTACGTAGGATACACCGATAGGACCAGCTACAGAGCCACGGTTGGAGCGTTGGTAGTTTACCTTTTTAAAAAGCTGATATTGCCCGGTTTTGCCGGCTTCAGCCTGCAGCTGTCCTGTGATATCTTTGTTACCACCTTGTTCTTTTTTCAGGACCAGAAAGTAGGGCGACAGATCCGCGGGCAACTGGTCTTTTTCCTCCATATACAACATCTGCCCCTGGTTATACGCTTCGGGCATTTGCTCTCCCACCAAACCACCGCCAAAACCGGTAGGGTAGGAGTTTTCATCGTATATCCAGATGTTCAGCCCCAGTTTTTTCCCTTGTTGCACGGAATAGGTAAACAAATCGAACCATTCCCTGGACAGGTACTCTGTGATTAATCCCGGCCGCGGATGAATGATAACACCACCGAAGTCATTCTTGCGGTAGTCGTTCAGCATGGAGTCGATAACAGGTTTGGTGACTTTGGTGTTCCATACCCAGAAGGGCACTGTTCCATAATCCACCTCGGGGTTTTTAAATCCGGCGGCCATGTCTTCGAACCGTTGCAACTTTTGTTGCGCGTGTATATCGGAAGATACCAATACAGCCGCGATGCTCAGGGCACGGTATAAGAATTGGCGAATGCTTTTTTGCATGGCTAATGTTCGTTTTTAGGTTTGTCACTATTGTCCAGTACGGTGCGGGTGATAATGCTTCTGCGGCCTGCTGGTGTGATCACGATGGTTTTTAAGGTGATAGTTTTGCCTTTTGGCACAGCAATAGTCACCGGCCCGGTGTACAGGTGATCATAATCTCCGGGTGGGCGGTTGTTCAGCGTGTAATAAATACGGGCGCCTGGTACGGGCGGCTGCGTTACTTCAAACCGGAAATTGCCGGTGGCAATGGTGCTGTCTGTGTATGGAAAGACGGTTGGCACGCGGTAGTTCATGCCTGCCTTGTCAAAATGTGCCAGATGCGCGGGCAGCGCGGAACCGGCGAAACGTTGGTAATCTTTAGTTTCGATAGCAGACCATGCTGTTTCTGCCAGCGCCAGCATACGGGGCAGCAGCATGTATTGCAGTTTGGAGATCCCTGGAATGTTTTCCGTCCACACGCAGGCTTCCACGCCCATGATGTGTTTGCGTTCCTCGCCGGAGAGTGTTGCGTAGTCAGGGTTGTATTGATACGCTTTCCATGCGGGCGCATTACCACCATGACTGGAAGGCTCTTGCTCAGAAAGGCTTTGCGCATAATCGAAATAAAGCCCGTTGCCGCCGGGAGCCAGTATAATGTTCAGCCCTTTTTTTATTTGTTGCACTGCGCCTTTTTCTCCGAAGCGGTTCATCACCACAATATCTTCTTTGAAGTCGCCTTCGGCGATTTCATCCCAGGCGATCATCTTTTTGTTTTTGGATTGAATGATTTTGTTCAACCGGGAGATGAAATAACCCTGTAATGCGTGGCTGTTGCGGATGTTGTGTTGCCTCATGAACCGTTGCACGCTGCTGTCTTTTTCCCAGAAAGCTTTGTAACATTCATCTCCGCCGATGTGGATATAGGGGTAAGGAAACAATGCTGCTACTTCTCCGAAGACTTTATCCAGCCACTGATACACCCTTTCGTCAGCAGGGTTCAGGGAATTGTCTGTATACATTTCAAAGCCACCGGCAGGGAACCATTTGGCGAAGCTGCTTCCCGGATTTACTTTGATGCTGCTGTCACGCGTTACGCACAACCACGGATAGGATGCAATGGCGGCCATGGAATGTCCTGGTACGTCTATCTCCGGCAGTATTTCTATATGCCTTTCGGCAGCATAGCGGATAATGTCTTTTACTTCTTCCTGGGTGTAAAAACCACCGTCGGTGGCTTTTTCGCCGGGCTGTGGCGGCAGGGTGTTACCGCTGAATTCAATGCGGGGCACGCGCCAGGCGCCTGTGCGCGTCAGCTCAGGGAGACTTTTGATCTCCAGCCGCCAGCCCTGGTCGTCTGTCAGGTGCCAGTGAAAACGGTTGAGTTTATAGGAAGCCATCAGGTCGAGCAGGTCTTTGATCTGCGCGACGCTAAAGAAATGCCGGGATACGTCCAGCATCAGGCCGCGGTAGCCGTAGCGGGGTGCGTCTGTAATGCTGATGCAGGGAATGGTGGTTTCACCGGAAAGCAGTTGTAATAACGTCTGCATACCGTAGAACAAACCCGCATCACGGCCTGTCAGCAGAATACTGTCTGGCGTGACTTCCAGCCGGTATCCTTCGGCAGGGAGCTGTGCGGCATTGCGATCGGTGATCATCAGTACCGGCGCTTTTGCCGTGCCGGTAGCTGCCTGGTTGCCCGCTGGTAGCATGCCTGACAGCCGGCCGGTGAACCAGTCTATAGCGCGCTTGTCCTGCACATCCATCCGGATGATGGTATGGGGATGAAAGGTAAAACTGCCGGCGCGTTTTGTCACTGACTTGGGCATGGGTATCAGCGACTGCGCGTTGGCGCTCAGCAGGCTGTTACAGAGAAAAGCGAAACAATACGCATAGGTTTTGAAGTGCATTATTGATAGTTGTCGTAAACGATTTTGATTTTATAAAAGCAGGCGCCGTTCACTATCCTGGAGCCCTGATGTTGTCCGCCGGCGGTATAGAAATCTATGGTGCTGGAAGACCAGTTATTAAGAGAGCAGCTGACCGGCGGCCGCGGGTTTTTATTGGCGTCCGGACGTACCAGCACAATCTGCCCGTTGGGCTGATTGCCCATACCTTTTACGAAGGTGAGGTTATTGGTGGGCGCCATCGATAGACGTTTCGTACTTTTATCAAACACATATTCACCACCGTTAGTCGTTACCCATAATAGGTTTTTGTTGCCGTAGTAAGCGCTTATCTCATGTCCCCAGGGCGTGGGGAGCGTAACGCGATATTGTTTTACTTCGTTTAGTTCCGGCAGGGCATCGGTGCCGCCTACGGCGAGGGCGGTGAGGATATGTGCATTGTTGGACTGGTCCTGGCCGGTGACCCACAGGACGCTGAGCTCAGGGTCCCACAGTACGGCGTGGGCGGCGCCCAGCGGAAACGCTGCATAGGTACTGCTATTGGCGCCCTGTGAGGAAGCATACACCCTGATCCAGTTACCGTCAGATGCTGCCAGTGCGATATTACCATTGGGCAACAGTTCCGCGGAATGTACGTTGCCGCTGATGATTTTGGCCCATACCCGTTGCCCCGCAGGATAGGTCATGATGGCGGCCATACCATTGTCGCTCATGACGGCGTAGTTTTTCCTGACTTTAAAATCGGTGCCTCCGCCGAAGCGGTTGATCTCGTCGGTGCTGAAGCCCAGCGCTGTCGTGGGCGACCAGCTCCATTTTTTGGCGTCGGCGGTGTTCCAGTCGACGGCCATTGGGTCATAGATTTCTATTCTCCTGGTGGCATCGTTGGTGAGTGCCAGCGGCAGCCCGGGGTAGGGCTCCGGTTGCTTTATGGCTGGAGGGTTGTCAGGGGGCGCTGTGGCCCCCTGTTTTTTGCTGCACGCTAACTGGAAAACAACCAGCGCAAATGCTGCTCCTGTCAGTATCATTTTTTTCATAACCTCAATAGTAGTTTGGATCAAATGTTTTCGCTTTGTAGATAGCGGCGCCGCTGACGGTGCGGGAGCCGGCGGCGTTTCCGTTGGTGGCATTGTAAAAATTGACGACGGAGGTGCACCAGTTGTTAAGCGTGCAACCGCTGGCAGGTTTTGTTTCTACCAGTGTGTTCTGCCCGGGCTGACTGCTGATTGCTTTTACGAAGGTATCGTATGCGGCTCCTGGGATGTCGCTGAAGGTGCCGGTGGAGATATGAAAAGTATGCACGCCACCGTTAGTGGTGAGCAGCAGCTGATCGGGATTGTTGACATCGGCGGAGAGATCGTGTCCCCACGGCCTGGGCAGCGAACTATAGGTCATCAGCAGGTCCAATTTGGGATTGGTGATGGTTCCGCCGGAGCGGGGCGTGTTGTAACCGTATTTCCGCAATTGATTGCCCAGCGCCCAGAGTATTTTATGGGTGTCGTCCCACAGCACGGCATGGGCCGACGGGAAGTAATACTGTGTATTCACCCCATGGTTTGGTACAGGCTGAGATGATGAATAAATGCGTATCCAACCCTGTGGCCAGTCCTTGCCGGCGCTGGCCACCACACTGTTACCGTCGGGGAGTATTTCCATCGCATGAAGACTGGTGGTGTCGTTAAAACCCATCACCCATAGTTTCTGTCCGCGTGTACCCGTGCCCGTATACCGGGCGATGGTGGCCAGCCGGTAGGAGGTGGCGGTGATCACCTGTGCGGTGTTGGCGAACACGGTGTTGTTACGGACCTTGATGTCTGTAGGTACATCCCATAGCGCTATCTCACTGGCAGCGTTATACGAAAGTGCGGTGGTGGGCATCCACGACCATTTAGGAGTAGACCAGGAAGCGTCTGCAGGGTCATACACTTCTATTTTTTTGGTAGCCTGATTGGTGATGGCTACCCAGCAGCAGGTGCTTTCTGTTTGTGCCTGCCGGTTTTTCGGAGCGGTGACTTCCTCCGGTTGCAGTTGTTCGGGTTGCCGTGAACAGGAAACTGTCAATAAAACCATCACCACTATCATCCAATGAACACAGGCGTACCGAAGGCAGGAGTGCCCTGCCTTCATCATCATGTTTTTCATGAGCATAAAGTTTTAGTTTAATTAATAACCCGGATTTTGTGTGAGTTTATCGTTCAGCAGTATCTCCGCATTTGGTATGGGAAACAACAGCCGGTTCTGGGTGATATTGTAACTTCCTGCCTGTAGGTAGCTGTACTGTGCTTTCTGCTGTGCGCCGAAGTCGGTCATAACGCTGATGGCTTTGCCGCTCCGCACGAGGTCCAGCCAGCGTTTGTTCTCAAAAGCCAGTTCCACCCTTCTTTCTTTCAGGATCGCTGCCTGCAGGGCCGCCTGATCGGTGGTGCTGATGTCATGCAGGGCATCGCCAAAGGCGCGCTGTCTTACGGTATTCAGGTATACCAGCGCTTCACCTGATTTGCCCTGCTGGTGGAGGCTTTCGGCCAACAGTAAAAGTACTTCTGCATAACGGTATACCGGCCAGTTATCGTTGGTTTGATTGCCGATAGTGTGCGTATGCAGGAATTTTTTAGGAAACGGACGGCCCACTTTGCCGGCAGGTGGTGTGTAACCGATCACCGATTTTACGGCTGTAGCCGTGAAGTCGTCCGAGGCATTGAAGCTGCCTTCCGCGACGGCAATAGAGGCGTCGAGGCGCTGGTCCCCGGTCTCATAAGCGTTGATCAGGTCTTGTGTGGGCGTATTAAAACCGCCGGTGTTGGTAATGCTGTTGAAGTTAATGCCTGTCACCACGGAGGTATTGGCCATGCGTGGCAGGAAATTGTAGACAGAAGCATTCGTATTGGCCTGCGGCACTGCCAGCGCGGTGTTGAACTGGATCTCGAAGACGGACTCTTTCCCATTTTTATTGTTTAACTGGAAAGCGTCGCCGTAGTGCTGAAACAGGGTATAACCCATGGCGGTCACCTGTTTCAGCACACTTTCCGCCTGATCGTACTTTTTCAGCGTCAGGTATACATCGCCCAGGAGTGTGAGCGCAGCGCCTTTGGTAGCGCGGCCGGTCTGTGGAAAGGCCGGCGCGTCCAGTTTGGCGGCGGCATCGGTGGCGTCGGATACGATGAGGTCGTACACTTCCTGTGCGGAAGCGCGGGGAATGTAGGTCTCCTCGCGGTTGAGCGGCGCATGTTTATAAATAGGCACGCCGCCGTAGAAACGTACAAGGTCAAAATAGGTGAGGGCGCGTATAAATTTAGCCTGACCTATAATGGCATTACGGGCAGAGGCAGACAACTGGATATCATCGATATGATCGAGGATCACATTGACTGCGGATATGGTATTGAAACCGCTGTTCCACTTGGGAGGCGTCTGATTGTTGTATTTATCGTCCAGGAAATCGGCGACGGCATATCTGTTGACAGTCGCTACCGCCTGATCAGAAGATTTGTAATCGTAGTGCGTATTGTCGGAACGCATTTCACCCATTATCCAGGCGCTTTTATTGTTGTAAAGGCCGCGCAGCTGGCTATAGGCGCCATTGACAGCGAGGTCAAAATCATTTTGATTTTTAAAATAGCTGTCGGGTGTGGTAAAGTTGGGATTGATTTCGTTCAGGAATTTTTTACAGGAGGTTGTTGCCAGACTGGCTACCAGAAGTATATAACAGGAGATCTTTTTCATTTTGCTCATTTTTAAAGGCCAAGGTTCAAACCAAATGTAAAGGTCCGTTGCAGTGGGTACGCGCCGAGGTCCTGCCCCTGTTGCGTTACAAATGCTATTCCGCCGGCGCTTACTTCCGGGTTGCCGGGATAGCTGG
Source organism: Chitinophaga eiseniae (assembly GCF_900167135.1). GTDB lineage: Bacteria > Bacteroidota > Bacteroidia > Chitinophagales > Chitinophagaceae > Chitinophaga > Chitinophaga eiseniae. The sequence goes on from NZ_FUWZ01000005.1 coordinate 450,167, forward strand.
TGAAGATGTATACGTTCTGTGCAGAAGCATACAACCTCAGGCTTTTGATATAGGGCGTCCTGAATTTCCGCAGCGTATAGCCCAGCGCGATATTGTTGATGGTGAGGTGGGACGCATCGTGGATAAACAGCGTATGGTCCGTACGGTAGGAGGCGGTGGTATTCGCCAGCGTGCGCGCCACGCGGCCGTTACCGGGATTGTCTTCAGAGCGCCAGCGGTCCAGCAGTTCCGGGGGACCGTTGAACACACCGTCGAGGTTATACGTACTTTCCTGCATACCGTTTTTCAGCTTGTTGCCGTAAGTGCCGGACATGGCGATGTTCAGGTCGAAGTTTTGATACTGGAAGGTGTTGGTGAAGCCGAAAATGAATTTCGGATTCGGATCTCCGATCACGGTCTGATCGTCCGGGAAGGTGATTTTACCATCTCCGTTCAGGTCTTTGAACCGTACAGTGCCTGCCTGAGACAGGGTAGTGCTGCCGGTGCCGTAGTATTTAGGCCCGGCATCGGCTTCCGCCTGATTTTTGAAGATGCCGTCAAATATGTAGCCGTAAAACTGTCCTACGGGTTTGCCTACAAGCGTGCGGTAGTCGGTAAACTCTGACAGGGTGATGTTAGGGTTGTCCGCGAAAGGAATATTGTTTAAGCCGATCCGTTTCACGACGTTCCTGTTGAAGGCGATGTTGAAGCTGGTGTTCCATTTGAGTTTGCCGGTGAGATTCCGGGTGCTGAGGATGATCTCATGACCCCACTGGCTGATATCGCCGAGGTTGTCCTGCACGTTGGCAAAACCGGATGATTGCGGCACCGGCAGGATAAATAGCAGACCTGTCGTCAATTTGTTATAGTAATCGTAAGACAGGTTGATCCTGCCGTCGAACAGGCCAATGTCGATACCGGCGTCAAACTGGCGGTTGCGTTCCCAGGCAAGGCTTTGGTTGCCCAGTGTGGTTTGCACTTTGCCGGGGGCCAGACCGCCGGAAAAGCTGTAGTTGGAGTTTCCGATGCGGGCGGCCGTGGCGTAGTTATCGATTTCGTTCATGCCCGTGAGGCCGAAGGTGGCCCTTACTTTCAGCAGGCTGATAGCTGGTACGTTTTTGAGGAACGCTTCGTCGCTAACGATCCAGCCAGCGCCGACAGAGGGAAAGGTGCCCCATTTGTTGCGGTCGCCGAAACGGGAGGAGCCGTCTCTTCTGATGGTGGCCTGCAGCATGTAACGGTCTTTAAAGGTATAGTTCAACCGGCCGAGGAACGACATCATCGTCCAGGCGCCGGCGCTGGAAGTATTAGTGGTGAAGCGGGTGGCGGCGCTCAGATAGGAGATGCTGTTGTCGGGAAAATCACGGCCTACCATATCGCTGAAGAAGCCGGTGGAGCGCTGGATGGTGAAGCCGCCCATTAGTCCCAGTGAATGGTCTTTCCCAAATTGCTGCTGATAGTTGAGCGTGTTTTCGTTCAGCCAGGAGTAGTCGTTGTTCACGGTCGTCTGACCGATAGCGGTATTGTTGCCCGGTGGCGGGTTTTCCATCGGCAGGGCGTTGAAGCCGCCAACGGAAGTAGAAGGAATGAACCTGTTGCGCGTCATGCTGGCGATGTCTGTACTGCCGGAAGTGCGGAAGGTCAGGTGATCGGTCAGTTTTACTTCGGTGAATACGTTCGCCAGTAATCGTAGACGGTTGGCATCATCTTTCACTTCCAGCAGTTGCCGCAGCGGGTTGGCCCACACGAATTGGTTGGTGAAGCCGGAGATGCCCAGTGCGAGGGAGCCGTCGGGGTTATAGGGAGAGCCCATGGTCGGCATCATGGAAGCGGAGGCGAAGATGGCGCGTTGTCCGTCGATGTTGAAGCCGGTGCCCTGACGGTTGTTATGTTCCAGTTGCAGGGAGGGGGCTACGCCGACACCTATTTTTATCCTTTTGCCGGGGTTGAAGTCGGCGTTCACCCGCAGGGAAAACCGTTTGTAGCCGGTGTTGAGCAGGATGCCTTGCTGGTCAAAATAACCGCCCACCACGCTGACGGCCGCTTTTTCATTACCGGCGGTGACAGAGAGGCTGTAGTTCTGTACCGGTGCGTTTCGGGTGAGCACGCTGAACCAGTCGGTGCCTTCACCGTACTGCTCCGGGTTTTGGTATACTGCGGGAATGCCACCGGTATAGCCTTCATATTTGATTTTATCTTCGTAGAAGCCTTTCATGTAGGTGGCCAGCTGGGTGGCGTTCATCACTGGCGGGATCAGTTCGCGCATGAGCGAGGCGCTGCCGTAGTAGGAGTTGAAATCGATCCTGGTGGCGCCGGCCTTTCCTCTTTTGGTGGTGATCATGATCACGCCGTTGGCAGCACGGGAGCCGTATAATGCAGTGGAGGAAGCGTCTTTCAATACGGTGAAAGACTCGATTTCGTCCGGGTTGATGTTGTTGATATTATCGGGGTTGCCCAGCATAGGCTGACCGTCCACCACTACCAGCGGTCGTATGTTGGAGGTGAGAGAGGCGGCGCCGCGGATGCGCAGGTCCATGCCTTGCCCCGGCCGGCCGGTGGTTTGTGGCACCTGTACGCCGGGTAGTTTGCCCTGTAATCTTTCTGCAAAAGTACCGGTAGGCTGATCTTTAATATCGACGGCGGATAATTTGGCTACCGATCCCACGATTTCACGGGTACTTTGTTTACCGTAGGCAACCACCACTTCGTTTAGCTGCGACGATGCCTGTTCCAGCTGCACATGGATGACCGTCTGTCCGTTGACAGGAACTTCTTTGGGGGTATAACCCATGTAGTTGAACAACAACACCCCGCCTGCATCAGGAACAGTAAGCGTAAAAGTGCCATCAGCCAGGGTGGCGGTGCCGGTTTGGGTGCCCTTAAGCCTGACGGCCACGCCGGGAAGGGGATGGTTGTTAACGTCTGTCACGCTGCCTTTGATGGTAATGGCCACGACCGTTGTGCCGGAGGTGCGCGTGATCACGATAGTATTCTGATGAATGGAATAGGTAAAGGGCTGGTGCGCGAAACATTGTTTCAGCACATCTTCCACGCTGGCATTGGTGACCTGTATGGCCACCGGCTGTGCATCTTTCAGGATGTCGACATTCCACAATACGTTGTAGGCGGTTTGTTTGCGGATCTGACGGAATACATCGCTGAGCGCGATCTTTTTGGCTGATAACGTTACCTTCTGGGCGTAGCTGGTGGCGCTGACTTCCATTAACGCTGCGATCATTAAAACTAAGGTCAGTTTCATTATCAACAGGAGTTTTTTACGCGTGGCGCCGGCTTGGTCAGGGCGCACGTCAGGTATGTAAAATTTCATTACATTTGGATGTTTGGGTTTAATAAAAAACTGTGACGACAATAGCGATTGAAATTTGTTTTTGCAGGTAAGCTCAAACCGGCCGGGGGTGCGGGAACACTCCCGGTTATTTTTATAGCACCTGTTTTACAGCTGTTTTCTATGGCATAACGGTGATCCTCCTTCCATTGATTTTAAAGTGAACAGTACCGGTTAATTCCAGCATATTTAATACTTCGGAAACATTCTTCGAACGGGATAAACTACCCCCGATGGCTTTCTTCGAAACATCGCCCTGGTAGCTGATCTTCACGTCATACCAGCGACTGATCTGCCGCATAATGCTTTCCACTTTTTCGTTGTCGAAAATGAAATAGCCGTTTTTCCAGGCGATGGCGGATTCTGTGTCGGTGGCAGCGGTCTGCAGCCTGCCCGATACTTTATCCAGTACCGCTTCTCTACCGGGCGCCAGCAAGGCATTGGCGGCGCCATAGTCCACTTTTACCGCACCTTCGACGAGCGTAACGGTATGCTGCTGCTCCTCCGGATAGGCGTTTATATTGAAGTGGGTGCCGAGCACTTTTACGGTCAGGGGAGTTGCGGCGCCGGCCCCCACGGTGACAAAAAATGGCCTTGCCTTGTCTTTCGCCACCTCGAAATACGCTTCGCCTGTAAGTGTCACATTCCTGTGATCACCGGAGAACGCTGCCGGGAAACGCAGGGAGGAGCCGGCGTTGAGCCATACTTTGGTGCCGTCCTGCAGGGTTACCTGGTACTGGCCGCCGTAGGGAGTGGTGATGGTATTGTAGACGATGGCGGCGGAAGTGTTGCCGGTTGACTGGTAGGACAACTGACCGCTGTCTGTTTTATTGACCGCAGCATTGCCCTGTTGTGATATGACGCCGTTCTTTGCATCTTCAAGGACAACTTTCTCGCCGTTGTCCAATGTTAAAATAGCTTTATTCCCCCCGGGGCTGATGTCATTATTGGCCAGCGCAGGTCCGGCAGGCGGTGCTGCCGGACGCAACGGCATCAGGTAGAAGTAGCCGGCAAGGCCGAGGAGAACGAGCACCGACGCGGCGGCAGACAGGTAGTACCACAGCCGCCTGTTGCGGGCCGGCGTAGTTTCCGGGATATTGATTTGCTGTTGCAGTTTCGAAAGCATCCGCAGACGCACCTGTTCTTCTTCCGCTTCATCTTCCGACAGCCATTCCACATCCGCCTGGTTTTGTTCCTGGTACCAGGCCATCAGGGTCGTTTCTTCTGCCGGCGTAATGCTGCCGTCCAGGTATTTTTCTATGAGGTGATGTATGTGGTCGTTCAACGTGTAAGGTTTATCGTTTATACAGGTATGTACCGTGAATGTTGTTTTACCCTTAGTATAGGAAAAAAAATAACAGGGCCCACAGGCAGGAGCGGTCCAGTTTCAGTTTTAATACTTTCAGTGCTTTGGTGAGATGAGCTTCTGCTGTTTTTCCGGCGATGCCCAGCTGTTGCGCTATTTCCGGTATGCTCAATCCTTCCGTTCTGCTCAGCCGGAAAACGAGGCGGCATTGCGCGGGTAGTGTTTCAACGATGCCGTTGATTTGTTGTTGCAGCAGCCGGGTGAAAATTTTTTCTTCATCATGAGAGGAGATGAGGGGAGCGGCTGTTTGTTCGATGATGGCTGTTCTTCTTTTTTGCCGCAGGTATTGTTTAAAAACCGACAGCCTGACAGCGGTGGCCAGGTAAGCTTCTATATTCCCGATGTGCCGTTTCTTCCGGTTGTTCCAGAGGCTGACAAAAACTTCCTGCACAATTTCTTCCGCCATGGCTTTATCCCTGCAGTGATGATAGGCAATAGCCAGCAGCGTCTTCCAGTGTTGGTTATAGATGTCAGCAAAAGCGGCAGATACGCTGCTGTTCATAACATGGATATTACGGTTACAACTCTATGTACCATAAGGAGGGGGCATACCCTTAGTGCGGATAAAAATTTTTTTCGCTTAGTGCATCAGGGCCTTGAGGAGGAGGATTACCCAGATATAGGGCCGGTTCAGTCTGAGTTTCAATACTTTCAGCGCTTTGGTCAGGTGCGCTTCCGCCGTCTTTTCAGCGATGCCCATGCTGCGGGCTACTTCCGGGATGGTGAGGCCTTCCTCCCTGCTGAGTTTGAAAACGAGGCGGCATTTCTCCGGCAGCACTTCCACCACGCCGTTGATCTGCTGTTGCAGAAACCGGGTGTAGATCTGTTCTTCGTCAAAGGTGGTGATATCGGGCGCGGCTACCTGTTCTTTTATTTCGTCTCTCCGTTTCTGCCGTGCGTATTGTTTGAATACGGACAGCTTCACGGCGGTGGCCAGGTAGGCGTTTATATTGTCGATATACAGCTCGCTGCGCCTGTTCCAGAGGCTGATGAACACTTCCTGTACAATTTCTTCCGCCATGGTTTTATCCTTGCAGTGCAGGTAAGCGACAGCCAGCAGTTGTTTCCAGTAACGGTGATAGATTTCAGTAAAAGCGCAGCTGTCGCCCTCGCGGAGGGACAGCATCAGGTCAGCATCAGATGGTGTTTCGTACCGATTCATGTGACAGGCGTGGTACGCAACATTATAAAAATAAATTCAGATTTTATATCAGGAAATGAAAAGATAATATAAAGCAACCCAGGGCATTGGATTGCCCCCAGTGCCGGCACCTGGAGGCAATCCACTTTTAGCCCGGGTGGTTATAATATTTCCACGTAACCATCGGTGCCGTTCACGCGTATGCGCTGTCCGTCTTTAATCAGTTTAGTGGCGCTTTCTACGCCTACTACGGCCGGCAGCCCATATTCCCGGGCGATCACGGCGCCGTGTGTCATCAGGCCGCCTACTTCGGTGACGAGGCCTTTGATGGAGACAAACAGCGGCGTCCAGCTGGGGTCGGTGAAAGCGGTGACGAGTATATCGCCTTCTTCCAGGTCTGCATCGGCAATGTTGAGGATCACGCGCGCCCGTCCTTCGATGACGCCGGTAGAAACAGGCAGTCCAACGATGGCGTTTGCAGGAAGGTTTTCCCGTTTGTAGCTGCCGGTGATAATTTCCCCGTCAGACGTTATGACCCGTGGCGGCGAGAGTTTTTCGTATTGTTGGTAAGTTTCTTTTCGCTGGTCGATGATGGTGGTGTCCAGCTGGCGGGTACTTACTGCTTCGCGTAATTCTTCGTAGGTAAGGTACCAGATATCTTCTTTTTCCCGGATCACATGGTCCCGTACGAGCTTTTCCGCTTCCTGCAACAGTGCTTGTTTATAGATAAAGTAACGGTTGACGATGGCGTATTTGGGATATTCCCGGTAACCGAGGAAATTCCGCATAAAGCTGATCTTTTCTTTGGTTTCTGCGGCCTTTTGCGCGCCATCCGGCAGGAACTGCAGCCGCTGCAATATCTCCTGTTCCTTTAGCAGCGCCTCTTGTTTTCCCTGTTCAAATTTTCGCTTGCCGGCGCCCGGCGCGAAGTTCCTGATGTTACTGAGGATGATGGGAACGAGGCTGAGGGGTTTTTCACGCCAGCGGGTTTTGGTGATATCGATTTCACCGACGCAGCGCATACCGTATTGGCGGAGATAGTCTTCTATGGCATTGCGGGCTTCCTGTCCGCCTTTCAGCTGTGGAAGCACTTCCAGGAAATGATCATCGGTGGTTTGTTGCAGATACGCGATGACCTCCGGATAAGGGCGGATAGCGTCTGCCACATCCAGCAGGGCCAGTCCCATTTCCGAGGTGATGTTATTGGGGACGGATTGGGAAAGCGTATCTGCAACCCCTTTTTCGCCTAACCATTTTTCAATGTTGTCGTTGAGCCACCATGCGGCATCCATGGCGGCCATGATGATACGCAGGCTTCTTGGGTCAAACATCGTTGTCTGGACCTGCCGTATATGTTCCGGGATAAAATCCAGCAGCGCCTGTCCTGATTTGGTTTGAATATCCTGTTTCAGCTGCGCGATGTAAGCCTGGCTATTGCTGATTAATTCCGTAGCGATGGCCGGATCGTTTTCCAGAGGGGGCTCTCCTTCGAAGGTAGGAAGGGGGCGTTCTGTCTTATGGTCGGGTAACTGTTTGATGAAGCCTTCCCGTGCAGTGATGATGTTCAGGGCGTCTTTAATCAACGGATCGGACTTGCCCAGGGTGTCCATCATGGCCTGTCTGCCGCCGGCGGTGGTCAGGAACCGGGTGACATCGACAAATAACCTCCCGCCGGCCGTATACATTTGTCCGGATGCTACCATCATGAAAAAGGACAGGCCCAGCGGTTTGATGGCGTCGGTCATCATCTGGTTGTGGCCGACGGATATAAATACGTGATTTTCGGTATCCTTTACTTCCGGTACAGGGTACAAAGTGGTGATTGGCCTGCTCTGGACGAAGTAGAAGGTGTCGCCGGCAAGGCACCACTCGATGTCCTGCGGACTGCCGAAATGTGCTTCGATTTTTCTGCCGAGACGGGCTAAGGTCAGCACCTGCAGGTCTGTCAGCGCGGGATTGTTTTGCTGTCCTATTGGGACAGGCTGTTCTTCCGTGCCGCCATTTTCAACCGCTTTTACGACCAGTTTTTTAGCTGCAATTTTCCGGTCGATGATCTGCTGCTCTCTGACTTTGTAGTTATCGGCGTTGACAAGGCCGGATACCAGTGCTTCTCCCAGCCCGAAGCTGGCGTCGATGGACAACACTTTCCTGTTGGACGTTATCGGGTCGGCAGTGAACATAATCCCTGCAATTTCCGGGAAAACCATTTGTTGCACTACTACCGCGAGGCTGACCTGGTGATGGTCAAATCCGTTCTGCAGCCGGTAGGCGACGGCCCTGTCGGTATATAATGATGCCCAGCAGCGGCTGATATGTTCCAGTACCGATGCTGTTCCAATGATGTTCAGGTAAGTATCCTGCTGGCCGGCGAATGAGGCGGTGGGCAGGTCTTCCGCGGTGGCGCTGGACCGCACGGCGAAGGCTGTTTTTTCGTCGAAAGGGCGGAGATGGTCTGTTACCGCCGCGGCGATATCGCCGGGAATAGGCGTGCTTTCAATGATGGAGCGTACCCGTGCGCTGATATCGCCGATATTTTTCCGGTCGTCCGCTTTCAACAATGTCAGCTGGTCCAGCAGCGTCTGCAGGGTGGCATTGCTGGCGGTGACCGCCTTAAAAGTCTCCGTGGTCACACAGAAGCCAGGAGGCACCGCTATACCTTCGATGTGACATAGTTCTCCGAGGTTGGCCCCTTTACCGCCGGTGAGTGCGAGGGTCGTCTTATCGATTTCCTGAAAATCCAGTAAGTAGGCAAGCATAGTTTTTTATTTATCGTTGAGGGTGGTGGTGGTTTCCTGCATGATGGCAATGGCCTGGGTGAGATACCGTTCGATGACTTTGACTTCCTTCTCCGAAAATGTCGCCGTCAGTTTTTCCGATTTATGCCGGAAGTCCCTGTACAGCGGCTCAAACAGCGCCATGATGAGTTTGGTGTTGGGCTCGATGAGCACTTTTCTTCTGTCACCTTCCGCAAATTTCCTTTTCACCAGGTTTTTCTTTTCAAACCGGTCTATTAAGCCGGTGATGGCGCCGGTGGTAAGTTCGGTGAGGCTGGCCAGTTCCCCTGCCGTCATCTCACCCCGTTCCAGCAGGAAACCGAGGTATTTGTGGTCGGTGCCGGAAAGTCCTGCCTTCCGGGCCACCGCTTCATGCATCCGGAGCGAGGTGTAGGCGTATGACTGGGTCAATTTTCTGATCTGTTTGATGATTTCGGGTCCCATTTTTATCTTATTATCTAAATATCTTAGTTACTAAGATAAGTTGAAATGAAAAAGTATCCAAATAATTTCCGCAGAAATGTGGTCAATGGCGGAGTACGGTATACGATTGCTCTTCCTCGACAGGTGCTGAAGCCGTTTCACCACATGGTTCCGGAAACTTCGTTTAGCTATTTATTGTATCGCCAAACCGCTGGAAATCATCTGCCTCTTCTTCCCGAAACAGTGATGTTATCCGGAACTATTAGTCTGCATATTTTTATCCTGTACCGGCGAATGCTGGTCCATATCCCGCGAATGTTAAATGCGGTGGACAGTGCGGTTTTTTTTTCTCATTTTTGACTGTACAGGAATAAACACGATAAGATAAGAATTATGATTGCTGGTAGTAGTTTTTGCAACTTCCTGTTTTGAAAAGGCATCATACCGGGAAATACCAATAAGAAAATTATGGCAGTAGGATTATTTACCGCACCCATTTTTCATGTCATCGGCACAGGAGATTTTCTGCATTCTTTTTTCTCTACGATCGCTTATCGGTTGGAGGGGAGTGAATGGGGAAGCCGGTTCCCGGTGCTGATGAATGAACTGTTTATCGATGGCATTGCGCCCGCACAAGGTGACGCCGTGTTGCGGGAACTGGCAGTCATAAAAAAGGAACTCTCCGCCCTGCCGCCGGACCAGGTGATATGGGACATCGATGATCTTTCCAAACAACCGCCGTGGGGAACGGGCATCGCATCAACTATTAACAACCTCGCAGATTATTTTGTGACCAGTGATGGCAAAAAGCTGATCGCCGTCTTTGAAACGGCTATAGATACCTGCATCAGGATACAAAAGCCGTTGATCATCCGGTCTATATAAGATTTTTTCAAAAAAATACCATGATTAAAAAACTATATTCGATCATCTCTTTATTTACGACAAGCTGTATGGGACAGGCAAATCCGCCGGCGGCCGTGGACGACAGCTGGCTGCAAAAATCGTATGATCATGTGATCATGATTGAAAACAAACATGTGGCACAAGCCGGAGACAACTGGCTGGTAGATATTCCGCTGGTAGAAAGCCCGGATTCCCACTATGTGTTTTTTCTGTCGGCACGAATTCCAACGGCGTTGTTTACCACCTCCAATACGTTTTATCCGTCGATTAAAGAATTTACGTTGATCGTGCCTGATTGGCAATTATATCATGAGATTGCCGAAGAGGCCAGCCGTAAAGGGATGTGTATAGAACCTGCCACCACCAATATCTATTATCATATCCGGAGAATGGATACTCTTGTAAAGATAGATAGTGTCCGTGTCTCAGGAGAACAGCCTGGTATCACCTTCCATGAACCGAAGGTGCCGGCTGGTAATATCGCGGTATACCGGAGCGAAAGCTACGGGTCTGTATGTTGTCCGAAGGACCCGAAATGGGAACTGGAGAAGGAAGATGCTGCTGTGATCAAAAGCTTTGAACAACAACATAAAGTGTCTGTCAGCGGTACCTATCGCCAAAATCAGGGAAAGGAGGGAGAACATACGGATTATTATACGCTGCCCCGCCTCACTGCAAAGCAACGCCTGGATTTTATACTGATGAAACGTTCACAGTGGATTGTTAACAAAGCAACGAAAAAGATTGTCTTTAAACCGCAGGTGTTTACCCCTTGGCTGGAGCCTTTTGTCAAAGAAGGATTCAGGGAAATGCGGGAAGTGAAATATGACCAATAGTGTTATTGACTACATGCCATTCTGCAGTCGTTTTTTATTTTTAACTTTAGCAAGGACAATTTTATGTCCGGCTTACATGCAGCTTTTGCCATCTGCCATCCTGGCGCCCTACATAAAGAACTATACAGTGGTCACGATCGGGGAAGATCTTGACAATGAGGTGTTTTATCCCAGCGGGTACATGGATTTTGTGATCAACCTGTCCGGAGCTGCGGCGACCATCATCAACGGCAGGAGGAAAGACCTGCCGGAGATAGAGCTGCTGGGACATCTGACACTGCCGACCCGGCTGACGGTGTCGAAAGGGACCGTAGTACTGATTGCACGGATTTATCCCCATGCCGGCGCTTTGTTTTTTCCCAATCCGCTTTCGGAATTTACCAACTATGCCACTGATCTGTATGACATACGTTTGCCGGAGATCAGGGAACTGTATGGCCGGATCATGGAAATGGGTGCCATCAGGGACAAGATCGCGGTGTTGGAGCAGTTCTTCCTGGAGCGGTTGGCAAAGCAGGAAAAACATTTGCAGAAGGTGACCATGGTGCAGCAGTTTTCCCGGCTGCTGTTGTCGGGGGATAATAAACTGGACTTGCCCGCTATCGCCCGAAAGTCAGGGATGTCTGAAAGATATATCCAGAAGCTTTGCCTGCAGCATGTGGGCATCAGTCCCGCTGCGCTGGCCGCAGTGGTACGTTTCAACAGGGCCCTGCAACTGGTGCTGGACACGCCGGCGTCACTGACGGCCATCGCTTACGAGGGTGGCTACTATGACCAGGCGCATTTTATCAAAGAATTCCGGAAGTTTACCGGTATCACTCCTTCTGAGGCAAGGCGGCGGCTGGTAAAAGATGATGTGGCGCTTCAGCAGGCGGTGAACATTGGGTTTTAGTTATTTTGCCGGGTGGTTGCTGCTGAACATGTCCCTGTACATTTTCCATCCATCGGCAGTCTTTTTCCAGATGACGATGACTTTGCCGTCGTCTATTTTATGGCCTTGTGGGTCGGTCATTTCATAATAACTTTCTTCGGTAACATAAGTTTGTCCGTCGCCGTACAGGTGCTGGATAATGAATCTGGAGTTTACTTTCGGGCCGTTTTTGAAAAACTTAGCCATGTTGTCGCGGCCGCATACCGGCGCCGCATTGGGAGGATAGAGGCAGGCATCGGCGGTATAACATGTCAGGATACTACCGTCGTTTTTATTGGCCAAATCGGAATAGACGTCATTGCTGGCTTCAATGGCTTTCCTGGCTGCTTGTAACGATGCGTTTTCGGATTGCGCTTGCACGCCGTAGCTGGCGGATATCAGCAGGATTAAAAAAAGGAGTTGTTTCATTTGTCTTTTTTCTACAAAGCAAGCGCTTTTAGCCAGCCCGGAATTGTAAAATTGCGAACAACCTCATTCTGAAGAAATAAACGTATAGTCGTGCTCCATGAGTTTCAGTAGGTATTCGTCGAAGCTGCCGGCGATGACCCGGTAGTTGTCGGGGTCGTGCAGGAAACGTACCACTTGCCCCGAAGCGCCGCCGGGGGCAGGGTTGAAGTCGAGGTAAAGTTTGGAGGTGCCACCGTTGTTCGTACAATCGGAAAAACACAACCAGCGGTTCATATTGATATTCGAATCGATACCGGTATCTACCAGCTCGGGCGTCTCGTCAGCATCTTCTCCGTAGATGTCCCGGATGCTCAGTCCGTATTTGTCGTCTTCCAGTATCTGGTCCACAGATTTCAGGTAATACGGGTACCGGTGTATGTCAGACCCCAGTATTAACACCGAGACGGTATGTTCGCCGTATTCGCGCCAGTAGGTGCCGTCTATTTTTGCGAGCAGTTGCAGCAGTGATGCGGGGCAGTCGGGGTAGGTTTGCTGCAGTTTTTCCAGTTGCGCCGCAGTGGCGCCGGAAGCATAGGTCAATTCGGCTTTATCCTCTTCAGATAGCCGCTCCTGCAGACCGGCCAGGTATTGTTCAACGATGTTTTTCATCTGTGTAATTTACGGCAAAAACATGTTCCATACCGTCTGTTTCATCCATGACTTCATCTACTTTGGTAAAGCCGAGGGAGGTCACCAGGTTCAGCGACGGCCGGTTATCCGGCGCTATGGAAGCTACGAAGCGGTAGACCTGGAAATGCTCCTCAGCCCAGTTGAAAACCGCCGTCACCGCTTCCCTGGCATATCCTTTTCTGCGGTGCGGTGCAAAGATCTGATAGCCGATTTCCACGGCGTTTTTCAGGTAGTCCTTGGAGGCGTGACGATCAGGGCTGGTATGAAAGCGGATAAGGCCGATGGTTTTATTTTCCCCGCTGAGGATGATGGTGCGGGAAGACCAGGGCGCATATTTAGTATCGAAGGAGAGTTGTTTTTTATCGTGTTCCAGGCTGCTGGGGTGGTCCAGCATGGCGGCGGGGATGTTGGCGCCGAGGAGGAGAGCAGCTTTGGTGAGGTCGCCGGCGAGGCAGGCGTCTCTTACCGCATCGCCGAGTAGGCGCAGGGTGAGGCGTGGGTGATGATGTCGGTGGAGGAGGAGGACATGTGGTGGGGTTTAGGGTGATGGAGACACTTACCGGCTCAGCTTGACACTGCTAAAAAATTAAAAGCATAAAACGAAGAAGCCGCAGATTTTCTGCGGCTTCTTCGTTTTTAACATAACACATAACCCGAGAACCTTTTCCAGACTATCAAAATTTAAAACCTTATTGGCCAAAACATTCTTACAGGCACATTTTCCCCTTTGCAACGTCCTGGCTTCCATTTGGGCATACTATTTAATACTCTCAGGGCTTCCTTATCAACCAATGTTAAAGATGCATCCTGCTTATTTGCAATATGGACATTTTTTACCTGTCCGTCAGCCCCAATCACAAACACTAAATTAATTGACCCTTGAAAAAAATCCTGGTCTTTGGGATACCGAAAATGATCTCTAAAGAACTTCATTAAACTTAACTCCCCCTCCTCAAATTCAGGCATCTTATCCACGTTAGTATAAACCTTTTGCTGTAGGGTAGAATCATATTCCTGGACACAATCCGTAGCTCCAGTACTGACTCTATTTTGAGCCTTACAACTATACCCCCAAATAATTTGTATTAAAAATATTAATGCAATTTTATTCATTTGATTTTCCTTTTAACTTCTTCCCCTGGAGTGTTTATCCAATAATTTTGAAATCCTGAACTACCGGGCGCCCCTGCTCCAGTATTCTGAAGCTTAATTTCATTTAATAATATTTTAACTTGATCTTTAGTTAGGTAGGAAGGAGATTGCCCTGTACTCTTCCATAAATCCCCGGACTTCTTTCCATCTATATTTATCATAGGATAATTCATAATATTAAATGGTATTTTAGAGTCTGTCCCTGGTGTAGTTGAATAATTATTACCTCCTTCGCTAATGAGCTTGGTGTCCACCCCTTGTGTTTTCTCAAAAGGATGTTCAAGTCTCAATGTATGCAACAGCTCATGAGCTCCGTCTATACCTACACTCTCTGGAGAACGTAAATTACCTTCTTTATCAAATACGTTTATACTTGAAGCAGAAAATGTCGTTTGCCCACCAACTATACTAGCCTTTCCATAAAGCTCTAAACTAGGAACAACAACTCTCAATTTGCTGGCGTTACCTCCATTATATGTAACATTTCCCGAAATCGAGCCATCAGATGAAATTTGTAATGTCTTATTAAGTTGATTACTGATTGCTGTTTGATAAGCTGTTATCTGCTCAGGAGTAAGCTTAAGCATTTCATTTACACTAAACTTTACATTGGCGTTTACACTGGTAGCCCCGTTACCATCTATCCTTGATACCCATTCTAAACCTTCTAAGTCAATACCTGTAGTTACTTTATTCTCCGCGTAAGCATAAGGGCTATTATGTACATACTTAGTCGCCAGCGGATCAACTTGCAAAAAACGCCCAATTTGAGGATCCATCGTCCGCCATTTCATTTGGTAAGTATTCCATCCTAAATCTTCATCTAACAATTGCCCGGTGAACTTATATTTGTTCTCCGCATAACTGCTCCCTTTGAGTGCATTGGAAGATATCCCAGCCATCGTCAACCCAAACGGATAATAATGCGTTTCTTCCAGCACTGGTCCGGATGCCTGTGTCACCACTAAATTATCAAAGAACACATCCTGCTGTGATTCGTTACTGGTGTATACATACAGGAAGCCATTTTTGGTGATCGGCATTCTGTCTGTACCGAGGGTTTGCAGTTGATCGGCTTCACCGCTCACCTGTTTAACACCACTGTTTTGATCGACTAATTTAAACTGATCGTCGAACAATACAAAATTAAGATATGCTTTGGGCTTGCTGTCCGGCTGATCCGGGCTTTTTTCCTTAAGCCGCTGGTATTGATTGTTGTAGAAGTTGGTATTGAAAGGCGTGCTGTTGTTTCCTGCTGCAAATCCGTGTTGGCTACCGCCCTCTGCCTGTCCGCCGAAAGCCTGTACCAGTCCCGCTACCATGTCTTCCGGCGGCGGAGGTGCATTTTGGGTTACAGGACCCTGGGATTTATAGAAGGCGCGGGCATTCACCTGAATAGTATCGCCGGCCATAACGCGCAGTACCAGTGACGGGCCGATTTTATTTCCGCCGGGATTGGCATTCAGCTTTGCCACGGCGGCATTTTTACTATCCATGTCGTCGTTGGGATAGCCTGCCGGTTTTGGGACCCTGGTTTCATTCACATTGCTGAAGAGCGCTGTTTCAACACCGGCACGGGTATTTTCCATGGTGGCAGCATACATGGTGAAATCTGTCTGCTCGGTGAGTACCATGCGGATGTTACCCAGGTGGTCCTTGATAAAGTAGTCGTATTTGTAGTCGAGGGGTGTTCCTGCCTTTACAATGGTACGGATACGGCCTTCTTCGTGACTGATAATACGTAAAGTATCATTGGTATACTGGAACATGCCGGTATAATCGGTGACAGTTGTTTTACCGGTACCGGTTTGGTCCACTACTGTCTTTCTTAATTTATTCCCGCCGGCGTCATAAGTGTAGGTGATAGAACCTTTTCCTGTAACGACGATGTTTTCAGGGAGATTCAGGTGATTGTAGCGGATAGTCAGCTGTTTGTTTTGATCGAGGACCAGGTTGCCGTTAAGGTCGTACTGATAATCGGGGGATTCGTCATTTTGTTTTTCCCGGAAATCACCCAGCAGCGTGTTGGGATTATTTTGTTTATCTGTAACGAACGACAATTTGTTGCTGTTGGAGAGATAACCATATTTCAGGCTGTCAATCTGTTTGATAACACTGCCTTCCATTCCCTTCTGGCTCATGGACAGTATGTTGCCATTGGCATCATAGGTCAGATTGCTGACGGAGAAATCCATTTTTGATTTTGTCCAGGAGGCGCTTCCTTCCAACTGACTAAAGTCCGCGGCAGTCAAACGATTAACAGGATCATACCGGTACCCAAAGGCCCGTGCTACTCCGTCGGAGCGGCTTTTCCATTTCGCCCCGGCGATGTTACCGTTGAACTGTTTCCCGGAGAACCCATAGTCATAGCTGAGCTCCTGGCCAAACCAGTTACTGCTGGCCTTGCCCGTGGCAAACTTTCTGTTAATGCCTTTCAGCCATCCACGGATATTGTATTCATAGTCGAGGGTCTCCAACTGGCCGGTGCCGGTTATGCCCAACCGCTTTGTTTTTATCTGTCCCAGCTCATTATAACTATTGGTAACAATGGTCCGCTGCAAAGCGGGGTTGTCATTGATCCGCTTAGTGATTTCATCCACCCTTCCTGCATGATCGTAATGCATCATCGTGAGTACTTTGGTTTCCGGTGTGGCGCTACTCTGTTTGGTGCGGTGATGCACATACGTGCTCAGCACTTTACCACTGAAATCGTAGAGGGTGGTGGCTACGTCCTGTCCACCGCCCAGGTTGTCACTGATCGTCTGTACCAACCGGTTGTCATCATCATAATAATTGGTGGTGGTCAGCCAGGTATCTGTCCCTAAGACCCGTATGCGCGTTCCTGTAGCCATTCCCTCAGGGGCAGTATTGGTTTGGACCGGTTGTGCGTATAAGTTGCTTCCGGCCTGCGGTTTAGTGAAGTCGGCAGCCACTGCGGTCTTCAGACCGTCATACGCATAATGGTCGTAATAGGTGAAAGTAAGTGGCGTTAGCGCCGCCGCGGGTATGTTGGGCAGCGGGTTGGTAACGGGCAGGTAGATGCTGCCGTTTGACAATGCCGGATCAACACGGAAGTCCAGGTTATCGCCGCTGGCGGATTCAAAATCAGGTTCTATGGTGATACTCTCCCGGGCTTCATAGAGCTGCCGGTCATTGGTTTTAACGACCAGGTGCGTGACACCCGGGAAATCATATTGTATGCTGCCTGTACCGGTGGAGGTATTTAACTGCTGCTGCAATACTGCCCGTGTGTAAGTATTGGTGTCAGCTGTGTATAAGGCCGTTTCCACCACGCGATTAAGGCCGTCATAAAAGGACATGAGCCATTGGCGCTTACTTTTCAGGTTTCCGTCACGGGTTAGTACCAACCGGTCGCGGATGTCGTACACCATCTCTACGGGGGCGGCGCCGGGTACCTTTTTTACAATCATCCGGTTACGCTCGTCGTACTGGTACTGAAAGCAGAGCTCTGCCGCCACAGGAGCGAGGTTCCAGTTGCCGTTGATAATCTGTACCGCCCGCGGAGGTATCACAAACCGCAGGTTGCCAGAGTCATCATAAACATAATAAGTGGAAAGCCAGTCATTGTTCAACTGAATTTTCTTCAGTATCAGACGACCGTCTTTATCGGTAAATGCAATGGTGGTTTGGCCCTGTTCGTCGGACGTGATAACTTTATAGAGCTGTTTGGTGGCATAGGTACCCGGACTAACCGGTATGCTCTGGTCGTCCGCTATCTTCCAGATGCGAACGGCATCTTCCGTGGTATTGGCGTCATACTGCTGGCCAACGGGGTGGCTGCCGCCTGTTTGTGCCCAGCTATTGCCCGGACTGTAGGTCTTTAAAATGCGGTTCAGCGGCGAAGCTTCAAATTCAACCTCGCTATAGTAGACAGTTTCATTGACCGATCCGGGATTTAACGTCTCACTTTGATAAAAATCTTTCTGGTCCGCGAACGGGTTTAGTTTGAATTTGCCATCATTGGCGCCGGTTTGCGATGCGTAAGGCAGGTACTTCAACTTTTCCCGTCCAACGTTATCATACAGGAACATCGACACAAGATCTTTCCCGGTGCCGCTCATCTGTTTGCTGACCGTCTGCAATGGCCGGCCGATGGCATCAAAATATGCTGTGGTCAATTTGACCTCTGCCGCGGGGCGTCCTGCATTGGAAACATCTGCAGGATTGGTTAGTGGCATCGACGGCTCCCAGGTACAGATATAGTTCCGGAGAACACTGTCATACCCGGCGGCCGGCGACAATGGCGCGGCTACCGGCGGTTTGTCGGTTTCCGCAGGTACATTCTGGGCGGAAACGGTTTCACAAAAGCTGAGTATAGGGATGACCAGTTTTATGATCAGGTTAACTGACTTTCTGAATTTCATATTGTATAGTGTGCTACAATGTTAGTAGAATAAGCGTTTACGATGGCACAGGGCTATTTTGGCAGACAATCGGTGGCCTGTCCGTAATAGTTGTAACAGAGCATTTTCAGTATTCTGTTATTTGCATCGCGCACGATCTGCAATCTGCCCAGTTTGTCATACGAGTATTTTCTGAGGATGTTAACCGGTGAGTTCTCTGACGTCATCCCTACTAGCGGCAGGTAGCTGTAAGTGCTTACGGCCGCTCCTTTAGGATATATCGTAACATCATCGATAGGCTCGGTGGCGTTCACTGTCGGATTGTTAACGGTTAACGGCTGAATCACTTTTTTCCAGCTGCCGCCGGTGTACTTCCAGTAGGAGAGCAGGTACTCCTTGTTGTCGGGCCTTACGAAATTGACAGACAGCGTGCCCCTGAAAGATTTATTTCCCTGGTGGGACACATCAGAGGCTACTCCGGTCAGCGTGCTGTTTTCAAATCCTTCGTAGTATATTTCATTCGCTTCTGCATTGTCTGCTTTCATGACCGGGTAAGCATCGTTGTAACTCCATATAATGGAGGAGGTGAAATTACTGCCGGCGCTCATGGACCTGATATTACCCAGTGGATCATAGGATTTATAAATGACCGCAGGATACATCGTTTTGCCCAGGTTGGAGGTAAACACGGTATCGGGTCTGATGATTCTGCCGTTATTGTACCAGTCTCTATAGCTGACGGTAGTTTTATTACGTTGGACCCCGTTGACGATATTTTCTTCTTCCACAACAGGGAGGATCATATTCCGGTCGATCATTTTCTGGTAAATCCCCTTCGGGTCCTGCCCGGCCCATACCTTATCGGAAGGGTATTTCAGGCTGATAACGGCGGTCTCGTTCCTGCTATTGGTCCGCTCTTCCCTTGAAATTAACTGGTTGGAACTATTATAGCTGTAGTTGGTGGTGGTAGTGACGCTGTCGTTCATCATTGTTTTGCTGGCGAGTGTTACCCATGGAGATTTGACATCGTAATAGCTATACCCGAATTCATATACCCTGTTTTCTATTCTTTCGGCGTCGGTGTAAGTTCTGGCGCAGCAGGTTTTCAGGGAGTCGGCCAGCCGCACCACCCGGAGATAACGCGAAGTAACGAGATTAGGATCGTTCTCTTTGTCATTGAGGTTGTACTTGTTTACTTCCTGTGCTACCAGCTTTTCGGCCCCTGACGGGGGGATAGCAAAGACATCTTTCTGCAGGAGCAAGCCCCTGGCATAACTACGGTCGATTAAAGGGAACTGAAGCCCCCATCCATCGGCTTCAAAACCGTTGTAGATGCCGTTCATGTTGACGGAACTATAACCATTGTAGGCATTGCTGTAGTAATAGTCGGTTCTTCCGGTATTTTTACCATAGTCAATAACTTTCTCAGTTACTTTGTCATATCCCACGTAGCCCCCGCCTGTCATACCCAATACCGTCACCGGTGTAGAACTGAAGGTGCCCACCATGATTTGCGAGAAACTGCAAGCCTGTTGTCCATTTGCATCGTATATCGGCCCACAGGACAATGCCCGTCTGCTGATGGAGTAATTAACCGGCGTGCTGATCAGTGTGCCGGAGGATATTTCCTGCGGTTTGTTGTCTACAACGCCCATTTTCGTATAAGTATACTCTTTTCGGATCAGCGGCTTGTTATCATGACTGTAAATCGTCATTTCCTTTATCCTGATACCTCCGGCGGTGTTATATTGCGCCTGGGATTCGGTGGTAGGCGGGTACCACTTCATATATTCATAGTTAACCGAAATGTCTGGCATTCTTGGAAATACAGGACATTCCCCCCATCTTTTAATGCAAACGATCTCGAGTACGAACCTTATTTTTCCTTCCGGAAAACTCTCAAGATAGCCCTCCGAATTATAACTGAGATTTTCTGTGCCGTCTTTGTTATAGGTGTAATCGCTGGTCATTTTATTATCATGCGCGTTCCATTGATAGAATATACTTTCTTTTCCTTCTTTGTCTATTGAATAGATGATAAAGCGGGGTAGCCAGGCATCTTCAGGTTCTACGCCTCTCATATAATTATTTACTTTAATCGATATTGTGGTTTTCCCGGCGGCCCGTTCCCTTGCATCAACGGTGTGTTCGATGTGACGAGTACTTAAATAGGATGCTGTGCTGTTAAATCCTCCCGATCCATAATAGCCAGGTATCTCCTTCGGCGGTTCGGCGGTACGGTCATACCGGTTCACTTCATAGGTAAAAGAAGTGGACCCGCCGGTTGGGTATTTTATTCTGGTCAGACTGCCAACGGCTGCCTGGTTAGAGGCGACCCTGTCGGCCTTAGCCACGGGGAATGGGTTTTTGTATTTTGTCATCGCCGGATGGCTCTCGATCATATTGGTATTGCTATTGGCGCCATTGTAGTATCCCCATCGGTCCTGTGCATCGGAGAACCGGTTGGGCATAGAATTTTTATCATATTCGAAGGAGTAATAGTCCTGTGTTACTTCGGGCGACGGACGCTGCACAATACTCAGCAGATAAGGCCGGTTAGTGTTGTTGTCGTATTTAAACTCATACTTGTTGATGATGTCTTGTTGAGCATTCCGTACCACTATGCTGTCCAGCAATACGCCTGAGATATCCGCACGCCGTGTTTTTGCATGAAAGTCGATCCTGCCGTCTTTCCAGGTGATAGCCCTGAGTTGGGTTTTACCGCTGACCGCATTGGTAGCGGCGCCCGGGTCAGTAGTGCCGTAATACCCGAATCCGGCGTTTTCCAGCATGGTGGTGGTCAGAAAATCATTTGGTACTGCCTGTGGCAGTACCAGCGCCTGTGATCCTTTTACGTTATAAAATTCGCTTTTGTCATCGTAGGTGAAGACAATGCTGTCCTGTTTGTTGGGAGATACGATTTTGTTCAGGTACCATCCATTGATATTACTCCTGCGCACCATTTTATCATCATCCTGGTAGGTGGTTTTCTCCTGTGCCCCATCCTGGCCAAGGAAGTAAGTGACACCATTGTCATCCAGGATCTCCCAATAACGCTCGCTGAGGCTTCCGGAGAAGAATGCAGGGTAGTGAATCACTTTCAGGTTACTGGCAGGCATGGATTTCATGGAACCATCTTTATCGATAAAGAACTTTCCGCTTTTACCTGCGAAGTTGAAGAAGTACCAGTCCGGCTCCGTGTCATAAGGCGTAGCGCCGGTCTGACTGGCCTCGCTCAGGATCTTGTAATCCCGCGGTTGCCTGGCATCAAATACCTTCGGAAAGTTATCCAGTTCGGTCCGCGTTCTCATATAGCCGTTCATCTCATCGTCAGGTATGCCCTGTACGGTACGGGTGATCATCCCGCCGGCTTCCAGTGCCCAGCCGGTGCCCACCCAGGAAGCAACATCTTCCACTTTGATACCGGAGGCATGGTACGACAACTGTACCGGCAACGACAGATCACGTAGTGAAATAGTGTAGAACGGAACACTGATATTAGCAGTACCTGTATGTAAACTCACCGGCCATTCCCCGTATCGCCCCAGTGCAGAAGCTTCCGGTGAAGAAGGTATCACTTTTACGGGTTCCTTCAGGGGAGGACGTTGGCCTTGGGCCCGGACAGATAAGGTTCCAAACAATGTACTGACAGATAACAGTACTCCTAATATATTTTTCATGGTACAAGAAATAGCCCGGCCGCACATAGGTTCACAGCGGGTCATATAGCATGGTTATCAAAAAAATTTCTGCAAAAGAATAGCGTGCACTATTTTTTTCGGTGGTGCAAAGTACCTCCTTTTTTAAATCCGGCCAAAAAATGTATAGATGCTCGCCAACAGATAGCGCGCAGGGTGTCAGGGAGTTATAGGATAGCAATATGCTTCCGGTTCCCGTCGCAAACAGCCCTTTAAATTGTCTTATCCGGCCCCCTTCTTATTCCCATCTTATTCCCATCTTTGTTGTGTTGAAAACAACCTGCAAACAAGTGGAGCAGCGACCACTACCAAAAACGGGCGGAGCCGAAAAGCCACACGAGTAGGAAGCAAAAGTCTATCTTATGGCAAATAATACTGTCTCCTTGCACAGAATGCTGAAAACTACTCCCGACAAAGTTTTCCGCGCCTTTACAGAGCCGCTGGCGCTGGCTGCATGGCTACCTCCTTACGGATATCTCTGCACTGTTCATGAACTGAATGCGGTGACTGGCGGTTCGCATAAAGCATCGTTTCATAATTTCTCTACGGGCAATGGTCATTCTTTCGGTGGCACCTACCTGGAAGTAAAGCCCAATGAGTTCCTGAAATATACTGATCAGTTCGACGATCCCAATATGCCCGGGGAAATGACCACGTCCGTCTGGATACGGAAAACAGTGGCCGGCACGGAGATAAAGATTACACAGGAGGGGATTCCTGCGATGATACCACCGGAAATGTGTTACCTGGGCTGGCAGGAATCACTGGAGAAACTGGCTAAACTGGTAGAACCGCAGATACCGGATGCCTGATCACATGGCTATACGCTTTTAAAGGAACGGATATGAACACTATTAATGAAACCATCGCCGGACTGGAGCTGGCACAAATAGGCTGGGTGGTGCCTGATATATATGCCGCGGTGAAATTTCTCTCAGGGGCGTTGGGCATTGCTGGTTTTCCTGAACCGGAACATGTCCGTGCGCAGGACCTGGCGATGACCTACCATGGAAAGGTAGTGGCTGCCGAATGGCTCACCACGCAGACATATAACGGTGGTACTTTTATTGAACTGGTCCAGCCGCTTTCCGGGCAAAGCATGTTCCATGATTACCTTGCGCAATATCCAGCCGGCGGCACACAGCATCTGGCATTCCGGCTGCCGGTAAGCGGCTTCGGGCGAGTGACCGACGAACTGCAAAAGCAGGGCTACCCCGTCATCAGTGAAGTGGACCACCCTATTGCCCGGATGGCTTTCTTCGATACTTATAAAACGCTTGGGGTGGTGACAGAGATTATGGGCATCACCCCGGAAGGATGGACGGTGGTGGAACAAATGAAGAAGGGGAGATAAGGCATTTAAGGCGGTATTCGGAATTCCCCTGCTTTCTTCATTTCTTCCATAACGACATGATCGGCAGGCGCCGGGTCTTGCTCTTCCTGCTGTTCGCTCTCATCTTCATCGCAGTATTTATCTATGGTATGTAGTATCCGCAGGAACGTTCCGTGTTCAATGTCAAATTTGACGGAATATTTTGATTCAGAGAAAGTGATATTGTTGTTCATCGCTATTTCTGTGTATACCTGGGTCGAATTAACCAACAATATCATTCAGCGCCCTGAAAATATTCATCGGATATTCTGCCAGCCGGTTGCATAAATACAGATACCATTCCTTTCCATACACGAAATACAATTTGGTGGGATAACCTTCTGCTTTTAGTTTGTCAAGTTGTTCGGTCTGGATGCCATACAGGCTCTCAAATTCGTATTTGTCTTTGTCCGGATGATATTGATGGACCAGCGCTTTGGCTTGCTGTTGTATTTTATCGTGGTGGGTAGCAATGGAGCACAGGTGACCGTTGGACAACAGTTGCGCTACATAGTCCAGGTACGCTTCATCCAGCGCTTCCCCTCTCGGCATGGAAAGCTGAGGAGCGGTTTCAAAGGCGCCTTTGACGATCCTGATGCGGCCAGGCGTTTTCAGCAGTTCGGCAAAATCATCTTTAGAACGGTAAAGGTATGCCTGCAGGGTGATACCTAAGTCGCTATATTCTTTTACTGCGCGTTTGTAGGTATGGAGGATGGCATCCGTGCGTTCGGTGCCTTCCGCGCTGATAATTACTTCTGTTTTTCCTTTGGTTGCTGCTGCGCAGATGGTCATCAGGTTGTTGTAACAAAGGTCTTCCGAAACCGCCAGCCCGATATGGGAGAGGTCCAGCGAGACAGTTGAATACAGGTTTTGCTGGTTGATTTGCTGACAGATCTTCACAAATTCGGTAGTGGCTTCTGCCGCCTCGTGCTCGTTCCGGGTACTCTCGCCCATAAACTCAATGGAGCATTTAAAGCCGTTCCCGTTTTGCTGCATTACTTTGCGGACTGTTTCGTCCAGCGTTTCTCCGCCGATATACCTGTCAGCCGCCTTCTTTAATACGTTAAACAAAACTTCGTTCTCCAGCAGAAATTCCTTTGCCTGTTCGTTTAACGCCGCTTTCCTGAGAGCCATTGAGCCCATACTTAATAACTTATCCATTGGTTTTGCATTTTAGAAGCTGAAGATAAGCATAATCCGCCTGATTGACATTAGCAGCGGTATCTGAAGTTATTTGTAAGAATGCAGTCCCATCCTGTTGCCTTCTGTGTCCGTAAATAGGGCGTAGAAGCCATTCTCCGCGTCGATGAGCGTTTTAGGCAGAAGCACTCTGCCGCCGGCGGGTTCAACTTTATGGAGTACGTTTTGCAGATCATCGCCGCCGTTAAAGTAAACCAGCGTGCCGATCGCGGAGGGCTTATAGTCATCTCCCTTTATCAGGGCCACATTCACAGGTCCGCCGCCGGGAAACAATCCCATCTGCGTTCCCTGCATATCTATCTCCCGGATCCCGATGTTGAAAACAGACTGGTAAAATGCTACCGCACGGGCAAACGATCCGGTGGGGATTTCCACGATTGAAATGAAGTTTTCCATGTCTACTGAAGTTTTCGACAAAACTACAGTACCCGGTGGGCATCAAATTGTAAAATTGCGACACTAGTCCCGGGAATATAACAGCGATGAAAGCGCCATGGAATCGTCGTTCAAAAAGTACCTGGGACTTACGCCCGTAAACTCTTTGAAGTCCTTGATAAAGTGAGCCTGGTCGTGATAGTCGCGCTCATAGGCGATGTTGGTTAAATGGCCTGGCTGTTCATGCAGCAACATTTTCAATACGGCTTGCAGCCGTATGACCTTACCCAGCTGTTTGGGGCTCATACCGATCTGCTTCAGGAATTTCCGTTCCAGCTGTCGCCGTTTGGACAGGTCCACTTCCAGGATGGAATGGATGGAAGTGCCGCCTTTTTTGTGTAGCAGGGCGTCTACCGTCGATTTTACGACCTGGTCGATCGTTGCCTGGCGGTTCAGCCTGTTCATCAGGAAGGTTTCGATGATCTGTATCCTTTGCGTGGTATCGCAGGCGTCGATGATGTCCCGCGTCAGCGTAGCGGATATTTCCGGGCCGAACAACAGTTCGAGCGGTGTTTCTTTATTGGCCAGCTGCTGAATAGGTAGTGTAATAAAATTGGCAAAGCCGTAAGGATAAAAACGGACCGCGAAAGAGTGGACATGCCCGGCGGGTTGTATGAAATAAGGTTCCGTAATTTGTCCCAGCACCATTTCACGGGGTTGGATAATAAAAGTGTCTTCCGACACAAACCGCCGGATGTCATCTCCCAGAATAAAAAACAATTCGATGCACCCGTCCGGCAGCACCCGCTGCCGGGGCGCTTCTTTTTCAGCTGGGACCGCTAATGTCCAGTAACATTTGACGAAGGCGCTCAAATCAGGGTGCGGCGGAAAAGTCTCGTAGGTCATCGAGCTTTTTTTAATTCCAGTTATCGACTTTGACGTCATCAGGAAAAGGGTGTCCCTTCCCCGTTTCTACCAGCGATTTCAGGCTCATCAGGAAGATGGCCCATTTGGTACTGCAATGATGCATGAACTCAACAGGTTCCTTCCAGTCCAGGTGCTTAAATAGTACAATGACATAGTCACGGTCCTGCTTCAGCTCGAAACGGATGGTAGTGCCGATCCATTCCCGGGGGCCGTCGATTACTTCCCATTCTACCAGGCCGGGCGATTGAAGGTTTGTTACTTTCATATCAAACCCGTCTGTACCAAACCGGAATATAACGGTGTTTCCGGTCTGATCACCTTCGCCCCGCGTGTCGGTGGTCCACCAGCCAGCGAGCCCTTCCCTGGTGGTTAAAGCACGGTATACTTCCTCAATAGACATAGTTTTGATCCCTATGCGGTGTAAGATATTTGCCATAACGAATTGTTTTGTCAAATGTACCTTTTTAGGTCAATGCCCGCAGCAGGCAATCCGGACAAAGTCAGGGGGTGATCCGGACACCTGACGATCTATATCACCCTGGTTTCTCTATAAAATAAAAATAATTATCCATCTGAATTATCACTGCAGTTATACATGGTAATTTCATAGCTCAACCAATAATCACTTTTGCAATAACTGATCACTTGAAACCCAATTCCTAAATTCCCTCAAGTCAAAACTATGAGCATTAAATCCTTCTACGTTGCAGGCGGCGTTGCCGTGTTCCTGCTGCTCGGTGCATGTACCAAGCAATTGAAAAACGATTTTTCCGATCCTACCGACGCCTCAAAAGAAAAACTCACTGCCACCGCTGCGCCAGCGCCGGATCCGGACGGTTTAAAACTGCACACATTCCTGAGGGCCAACGGGCCTGCCTACGAAAGCTATACCGTAAGCCTCCAGGAGAACGCTTCTTTTACCACTAAAAACGGCAGGAAGTATACCATTTACCGTAACGCACTGGTAAGGCCTGACGGCAGCCCGGCTTCCGGCACTATCACGTTTACTGTGAAGGAAATCAGCAATGCCTCCGGTATGATCTTCGCGGACAGGCCTACCGCTACTAACACCGGTGCGCCGCTGGAATCTTTCGGTGAGTTTTTTGTGGCCGCCTCACAGGGTACCACACCGCTTAAATTGCGCAAAGACAGCGCCATCAGGGTACAGGTGCCTGCCAAACCAGACGCCCAGCGTATCCCGATGTGGAACGGAGATACCACCATCACCGTTAATACCAGCGGTTATACTTATTTAAACCAGTTTATTACCCTGTCTACTACCGTGAGCGCCAATAAAGGGGTGGACTGGCAGCAGGTAACCAATCCGGCTTCTGCCTATGCGCTGTTTGACGGTACCAACGGTACGCTCAACTTCCGGCTGGACAGCCTCATCAAGTGGACCAACTGCGACCGGTTAATGAGCCTGCCTAATCCTAAAACCACTGTGCTGGCCTATTTTAATTCCAATTACAATCCGGCCACCGGCAGCAGCTTTGGCGGTGAGGAACCTACTATGCTGTACTTCAAACCTACTGGTATTAACAGCATCATCAAATTCTACAATACCATCTTCACGCCACCGGCTGGTTTTGAGGGCTTCCTGAGCTATCAGAACGCTATCCCGGTTGGACAGAGTGGCACTTTCCTGGCCATCTCTTCTATTGGCGGTCAATTCTATGCCGAACAGAAAACAGTAACGATCGCTGCTCCTCCTGCCGGTAAGAACTACACTACCGTCACTTTTAATCCTGCTCCGGTTAGCGCTACTACACTTATTGCGCTGATCAACAGCATGAACACCAAGTAATCAGCTATCATAAAAATAGCCGTTAACGGGTTGATTAACGGCTATTTTTTTATCATCTTTTAATACAGATCGCTTATTTTTTTTGTTTCTCCATCTCCGCCACCCGCTTTTCCAGTGCCTCATTCTTTTTATTCAGCTGGATGATATACAGGGTGAGTTCCTCTACTTTCTGTAACAGGGTAGCGTTCATATCGCCAATGTCGATACCGTTTTCCTGTACTTCTTTCGCTGTCGGCACATCGGGGAGATGTTTGTGTTGCTGTATATAACCCTCCAGTTCCTGCAGGGAAGGCAGCCGGTAGTTTTCATGAAACACAAAATCAGCCCAGGAAGTCTGCTGGGTCACCTTTATTCTCCTGGCGCCCACGGTGCCGTCTACCGCGAGTTTATACGTGCCCGGATTGAGGGTGCCTATACCTACATTCCCATCTGCCCTTACAGACAACAGGCTTCTAGCACCTTCGTTGGTGTTGCCTGAACCGAGAGGGCTGACATTACCGGCAACATTCAACGCATAGTAGTTGGGAGAGTTGTTTTCGACGCCTATCATCACACCATATTGTTGTCCCCATAGCAAG
The DNA here is from genome assembly GCF_900167135.1 of Chitinophaga eiseniae. Taxonomy (GTDB): domain Bacteria; phylum Bacteroidota; class Bacteroidia; order Chitinophagales; family Chitinophagaceae; genus Chitinophaga; species Chitinophaga eiseniae. Next base: position 478,419 of record NZ_FUWZ01000005.1, read on the forward strand.
GCTGCGGCGGCGCCGGAATTATTGTAAGCGACCGTATGGAGCACATATCGGGGTGATGGAAGCCCGATGCCTACCTTTCCGCTGCCATCCCGCTGTAACACCAGGTTACCACCTGCTGTAGTACCATTGGTAAAAGTTTGTATGAGCCCATAACCTTCTGCGCCTTCGGTAGTACCGGCTATCCGGATATTGGATTTGGCGGCGTCCCCGATCTTCAGCCCGAAAGTGTTGGTGCTGGTGGCTATGTCCAGGGGAGCAATCGGTGAAGCGGTGCCAATACCAATGTTACCATCTGACTTCACGACCAGCCGCTCCCTGGGTGTACTGCCTGTAACAAACAGAATATCTTTGCCTTGTATACCGGCTTGCAGAATAAGATTGTCAAAGGCGTTAAACGGATAGGCCATTGTAGCAATACCACTTCTAAAGATGGTGGGCTGGTTGCCATCGGCGCCGGTAGTATAGGTCTGCGCCAGCCCCAATAGTTTTATCTTACCACCGATGTTCAGGCAGTTTTCAGCTACGCCGCCAGCCGGCGCCATGCCTATCCAGACATTTTTAGTGGTGTAGTTTCCGTTGTCAGTAATAGATTGCAAGGTTTGGGAAAATGCACATACAGCGCTACAGAGCGCTATCACAGTAAGGGATATAATTTTCATGATGGATTAACGTTTGGCGTAAAAATAATGGTTTTCAGGGCACTACGGAAAGGAAAAGTAAAAAAAGGATAAAGCCTCATCTCCGGATATTTTTAAAATTTTTTCCGACCCTGCTGACATAAGGTTGTCAAAACCGGGGTCTATTTTTGTTAAACAATCATTCAAAAAACTATCCATATGGCACATTCATCAGTATTACGCGGCATGGCAACACTCACCTTTTACGCCGCCGACCACGCCGCAGCAAAAAAATGGTATTCCGAATTCCTCGGCATAACACCCTATTTTGACATGCCTGGCTATTTCGAGTTCCGTCTGGGCGACTATCAGCATGAGCTGGGAGTAATAGACAGCCAGTACGCTCCTCCGGGCAGGTCCGCAGACACCGGCGGCGCCGTGACCTACTGGCATGTGGATGACATCAAAGCTACTTTAGACCGGCTGATAGCGCTGGGCGCCACGGTATTTGAGCCTATTACCCAACGCGGGCAGGAGGGAAGCGGCTTTGCTACAGCAGCGGTAACAGACCCCTTCGGAAATATTATCGGTATCATGACCAACCCACATTACCAGGAAATTCTTCAACAGAAAAATAATTTATAGCTATGGAAACCCTTGACGGAAGACAAGCCGTATATGCCCCCACCAGGGCCGAATGGCGGAAGTGGCTGGCGAAGAATAGCCAGGCGGAAGCAGGTGTATGGCTTATACAATATCGTAAAAAAAGCAAGGTACGCTGCGTCTCCCTGATTGAAGCAACAGAAGAAGCGCTGTGCTTCGGCTGGATCGACAGCAAAGCCAAAAAGCGGGATGAAGAAAGCTTCTACCTGACATTTACACCCCGCAAAGCAAAAAGCAAGTGGAGCAAACCTAATATCGAACGGGCAGGCCGGATGATCGCGGCGGGACTGATGACAGCGCAGGGCCAGGAAAAGATCGACCTGGCAAAGCGTACGGGGATGTGGGTGGAAGAATAAGGTAAACCAGCTGGAATGAGCCCTCATTGCCCTAATTCCAGTTGGTTTCGTATCAGTTCGAAATATTTTTTCCTGCTGCTGACCAGTTCGGTATGGGTACCTTGTTCAGATAGCTGTCCTCCCTCCAATACGATAATCTGATCGGCATTTTTAACGGTACTTAACCGGTGGGCAACCAAACTACTACCGTGTTGTGTCCGCTGATATGCGGAGTTGTCTAAGGGATTCAAATCGGGTTAAATGGTTACTTAAATATGATGCTGTCTGGCTATCTTGTTCTGTTGGCCTCTTCGCTATTGCCCGGATCTTTTTTTCTAACGGTCTTAACTTTATTGCTTCCTATTTTTTTAACTATGGAAAGTCTGACGTAACGGGTGTCGCTGAATCCGGTCATATCAGACACAGAAAGGTCGTTTGTGGTGTAGAAATGTTTTAGCCGCTGGGTATTAAATATATCTCCTGCATAGAAAGATACCGACAGGTTATGTGCAGGTATATTTCGTGTAAAACCTATTCCGACTTCTCCGAAGCCGCTGATTTCGCTGTTGGCGGTAACCATCTTGCTAAAATAACTCCCGTTAATAGAGGCGTCTATTTTGCTTCCGAAAAGATTGGTGAACTGCTGGGAAAGATTACACATGTATAGGTAATCTCTGGTACGGATATGAGTTTGAGGGGCATCCACCTGTTGCCGTTGCAACGTAAGGGTATTGGAAAGGCTAATTTTCCACCGTTCTTTTATGATTGACTTATTGATGACACTTACTAAACTCCAGTTATCCGCGTTGCCATAGTTGAACCTGTCAAGCAGCGTTGTGTCAGGAGGAATGACGATTGCTATTTGTTCAAAAAGGCGGGTGCTTTTTGTGTAGCGTGCCATAAAAATATAATCGTGGTACATTGTGTAGGCCAGCTCCATCATAATGCTGTTGGAGGGGCTTAATTCAGGATTTCCTTTCACAAGATATTTGTCGCTGATTACAAAAATGAAAGGATTTAGTTGTGCATACGCGGGGCGCCGGATATCGCTTTTCATTGAAAATGATAGTGTATTATTATCATTAACAGTGTAATTGATATATGCGGTAGGGAATACATTTATATAGTGCTGGTCATGGAATTCTTTAGCGGTTGTAAGCCTGTTCTTTAAGTTCGTTTGTTCCAGTCTCGCTCCTGCTTTTATCTCCAGGTGCTTATTGATTTTTTTATATAGTGAAATATAAGCTGCACTGATCCATTCCTGGTACGTGAAGTCATTTGACCGGAGGTGATTGGGAATCCAGTTGCCGTTGCTAAAGTTATCAAAAGCCAGAAGGTTATTGGTCCGGGTATGGGAAAACCGTATACCTGTCTCCATTTTCACATTCTTAAGGACCAGCTGATTGTAATCCGCTTTTATGGCGTAGTTGTTAATCAACTGTCGGGTGTCGGTACGATTCCCGTTATGTACTATCTCGGGTGTCTGCTTGTTATAGGAGAAAAATTCGGCCTGCTGATTATTTTGATAATTGAAATAGTCGGCGCTGACTGCAAATTCCCTTTTATGTTTCTTATCGAGGTATTGGTAGTTAAGATTTAACGAAAGAAAGTTGGTATTGCGTGTTTCCGGGTTGGTGTTGGTGTATAGTTGTTTTTGACCGGGGGCATTGATCTCATTAAACCCGCTGTTGTAATCATTGGAATGGGTTGTTCTGAAGTCGATGGTGGCCCCTAATGCGGACGAGGGATTAATGGTATAATCCACGGACGTGGACAGGCCAATACTGTTTTCCGGTTTTTTGATAGTTTGATTGTGTATCAACTCCTGTTGTTGGGTATTTCCGAGGTAGTTGATGACATTGTCGTTATAAAAATAAGCTCTCCGTGAGCTGCCGTTTACCATCAGTTGCTGGCCAAACTTCCGGTTGCGGTAGTTGAGTTGTAAACCTCCGCCTGGCGTATTATAGGTGGCCTGCCTGTCAGCTATGTTTATACTTCCGTTTAAACCAATGGATTCATCCTTCTTAAGTAAGATATTAATGATACCTCCGGGATTGCCGGCTTCATATTTACTGGAGGGTACTGTAATTACCTCAATGCTCGTTATATTATCCGCGGGCAGGTTGTTTAAATATTGCTGAAGGTCGCGGCCACTCAAAATACTTCGGCGATTATTGATGTACACGGATACCCCCTGTAATCCAAGAATTGATAAGGTGCCGGATTCCCGGGCGTTGACAAGCGGTGTTTGTTTTAATACGTCCCAAACGTTGTTACCAATCACTAAACCCGTATTTTGCACGTTAAATACAAATCGGTCTATTTTTTTCTCAAATACAGGTTTGGTGGCCATGATGGTGGCGCCTTTCAGTTCCGTGGGAACAGGTTTTAATGTTACTGTAACAAAAGTATCTTTGATCAGGTTTATCTGCATACTATCGGCACTATATCCCATTCCGTTCACTTTCAGCGTATAGGTGCCCTGGGGCAGTTTGTCAAAAGCAAACCGGCCTGCTTTCCCGGTCACGGTATTATAAACTTGTCCAGTCGTCCCGGACAATGCTATATGCATATTGGTTAGTAGTTGATGATTGCTGTCTGCCACAATTCCTTGTAGACTGTATTGCGCCCAGGTTGGGAGCCAGGCTAAAAAGAGGAGGGATGCTAAGCTAATTGCCTTTAAAGACATAGGAAGATTAAATTATCTTCTGGTAATTAACAATTAAGGTTATTTTGCCGGGCATCTTCTCATGATCGGGTTTCCGGCTAAAAAGATAGGGTATTCCCGTGAAACAAAAAAAATATGGGCAATGGGGGAAGGAATCCGGTAACAAAAAAGAACGATGTCTCTGCACGGGCTTTTTTGTTACCGGACAAACATGTTTACTGGTTGCTATCCTGTTTCTTTTCTACTGCTTCCATCCGTTTTCTTAAATCTTCATTCTCCTTTTTCATTTCGATCAGGTAGAGTGTTAATTCCTCTATTTTCTGTAGTAGTTTCTTATTCATGTCACCGACGTCCTGCCCATTTTGTTCTATTTCTTTTTGGGAAGGGATTTCGGGTAAATGTCTGTGTTCTTTGACAAAACGTTCTACTTCCAGTAATCCGGGCAGTTTGTACTCGGGATGGAATACGAAATCTGCCCACCCGGTTTGGGTAACTTTGATCCTTTGGGCAAAGATATCGCCTTTTACCGCCAGCTTGGCCTGAGGCACGGAGGTGCCTATGCCTACGTTGCCATCGCCTCTTACGTACAGCAGGGGCTTGCCGCCGCCCGGTGCACTGGAGCCGTCGGCCTTAGCGTTATTCAGTACCGCAAAGGCATAGTTGGCCGCAGTTGCATTGAGCGTGCCTATGGCCGTTCCATAGTTTTCTCCCCACAGATACGCCGCTGCTTTGTTCGTGTTACCATGTGAGAGTACATGTAGTGCATAATTAGGAACTACCCCCGCGCCTATGTTTCCGGGTACGGACAGATTCCCCTGTATATCCTGATAGGGAAGCGGATAAAAGCGGTTATTATCAAAATCGCATTTTAGTCCATTGATGCTTGTGGTAGCTAAAAATCCTACCGGCGTGGTCGTCGTCTGAGCGTAGGGGGCTGCTACAATGGGGGAAGCGTGAAACTGGGCCAGAGTGCGGTAAGCAATCAGTCCCCATTTGTAGTTCGATTTAAGCCATAGCGCATCATTATATACATAGAAAGTGGCCGCCGCCGGGTTTCCCGAAACACACCGGATTTCAAGGCCGTCAAACCTGCCTGGCGTTCCGTCAAACTTATCTACCCTGATCTGGTAGGTACCCTGCTGGTCATAAAAGTTGGCGTCGCCACTGACAGCCAGTTCGATCACCGTAGCATAACGTGAGGCGCTGCCATTTACCTGTACCAGTTTGTAATAGTAGGGGTCATTAGGACTGGCGGGGGCTTGTGTGGGGCCCATTCCCACCCAGCCGGTGTCAACGGGTGCTGCTGCCCTGGCATGGGCGTAATGAGAGATAGTCGTTAGTAACAAACTAAGAACGAACACATGGCATAAGCGAAAAGTTAATTTCATAGATAAGATGATTTTAAAAGTAATGTTTAACTGAGAAACGAAGTGGCCTGGTTTCTACAGGCCGCGCAGGCTTTCGGGTTAATGACATGTCAGCTATTTTATAGATACAGACGGTTTTGAAACAGATTTAAAAATGATATAATCAGGCGGTTACCTTTGTAAAGGTAGTACAAAAAAAATCTTCATCATTTTTGTTTGCCAACTACTTCGGCCTTGATATAACTGCGGACGACCTAATGCTGGGTTTGATTTTTATACACAGCTACCTGAGTGGCCCAGGGACTTTCTATTAACCATATTGCGGAAAAAATATTTGTAGTGCCGAATACAGTGAAATATTATCGACGGAAGATATTTGAGCGGTTAGAAGTGGGGAGTATTGCGGATGCGTTGGCGCAGGCGGTGAATAATAGGATGATATAATGGGTCCGATCTCTTGATTCCTCTACGTCATTATACCACAAAGCCAGTTTCTTAAACGCCTCTTCTTTACACTTGCACTGCCTGTAAACCTCACCCAGACGCAGGGATAGTTGATAGGATTTATGAATGAGGGGATAGTGGCTGAATAGTAATTCCGCCCTCTGCTGCTGCATTCTGGTCCATAGTCTGGGATGTTTAAACAGCAAATATCTGCTTCCGGCTAACAACTGCTTAGCGGTGTCGCCATTGGGTAGCCTGAAAGGTTCATACTTTATTGCTGTCCGTTTCGCTTGCTCATATTCCTGATTTTCCTGTTCCAGGGCCTCCCAGCGATGTTTTATTCTTATTTGCTGCACTGCGTCAAAAGCCAGGTGTTGCACATGGAAGCGATCTATCACCCTATGGGCGTTGGTGAAGCAGGCTTTAACGGCGCTATTGAGGCTGCCAGACATATCAATCGTAACTTCCTGTACTCTCTGGCGTAGGCGCTTACGGATTTTAAATAGTATTTCTTTGAGAAATTCAGACTGAGTGACCTTGATCATAGCCACTATTGAGCCTTTACGCCCTTTAGCCAGCTTGTTGGTGACGATTGTATACAATTCCCCGCTGGAAAAGGCCGTTTCGTCTATACTTAATGCAGGGCCAATGTTTTGTTCAAAAAGCATCCACAGGGAAGCATGTTCTTTCTGCTCCCAACTGGAAAAATCACTTAAATGATGTTTGTATTGTTGACCGACCTGTTTTCCGTCAACTCCGTAGATATGGCCAAGCTGAACGGGGCTGATAGGGTGATTATCTAAGTAATCCTTTTAAAAAGTAACCGAACTCCAACGTCATTCGCGTACCTTTCTTTACTATTTCCCAATCTCTTGTTACTGTTTCTCCGGTAGCTACGACCTCCCACCGGCGGCGTTTTACATATAAAGTAACCTTCTTTCTGCGGATAGGAAAATCCTGAACTGCAACGGGGGGAAGGAAGTCCTTGGCGTGAAGTTTTTTATGCTGATGCTCAGCGGGAACAATATTCTTTTCTTCTAAATAAATACTAATCTCAGTCTCATTTTGAGAAGCATCAGTTATCTCAAAATAATATAAAATCCCTTCTGGGAGCAGGGCCTCAATCAGAAGGCTAAAATTCTTATCCACGGCTATCAATCTTAGTTGGACGCAAAAAAACTATTTTTTACGCTATCCCCTAACTTTTCAACTTGATCCCAAAAAAGGATACATAAAACAGTTTTACTTTTAGTGTATCCTTTTTTAATTCGTTCACTTTATGTGTCCTGCCATTATTGAATTTTTCAGTAAGTTTGAAAGCCCAAACAATGGTCATTGTTTATGCTTGAGAAATCATTTCTTGCAGATATTAGAAAAATGCTTTCAGCTGCCAGGCAAAAAGCATATGCTGCTGTTAGTTCTACAATGGTGGATGCTTATTGGCAGATTGGCAAACGTATTATTGAGGAAGAACAAAATGGAAATGAAAAAACTAATTATGGAACCTTTTTATTGAAAGAATTGGCCAAACATTTGACAATAGAGTTTGGAAAAGGATTTGAAGAAAGGGAGTTGCGTCGTATAAGGCAATTTTACCAGACATTTCCAATTCGGGACGCACTGCGTCCCGAATTGACCTGGACGCATTATAGAATATTATTGCGTGTAGAAAGCTCAACTGCACGGGATTACTATATAAGCGAAACTGCTGCGCAATCATGGAGTACCCGGCAGTTGGAACGCAATATCAATACACTATATTATGAACGCTTATTATCTACACAAAATAAAAGTGCTGCATTAAGAGATGAGCTACACATGGAAAAGGTTATATCAAGCGATATTATTAAAGACCCGTATGTTTTAGAATTCTTGGGATTGGAGCGGCCAACAGGATATTCGGAAAGCGAGATCGAAACCGCCATTATTAGTAATTTGCAATCGTTTTTACTGGAATTAGGTAAAGGATTTTCATTTGTAGGCAGGCAATATCGAATTAAAACTGACACAAAAGTCTTTTATATAGATTTGGTGTTTTATAACTACATTTTAAAGTGTTTCGTATTAATTGATTTGAAAATCAATGAATTAACACATCAAGATATCGGGCAAATGGATATGTATGTACGTATGTTCGAAGACCTGAAAAAAACAGAGGGTGATAATCCAACGATTGGAATAATATTCTGTGCCGAAAAAGATCATACGATAGTAAAGTACAGCATACTTGAAGAAAATAAACAATTATTTGCATCGAAGTACCGACTTGTTTTACCAACTGAAGAAGAATTGAGAGCCGAACTAGAGAGAGAAAAACAGTTGATCCGTGAACAAATTGAAAGCAGAAATTAGTAAAACGGTTCTGGTATAAAATAAGTTATTCCAGAAGGATATAGTCTCAGCGGGATCACAGAAACTTTCCAAAACCTGTGCTGGTCAAAGGTTTTGTTCTTTTAAGGGGATATTATCCATCAAAACCGTTGCCAGGACTATCAGAACTCATTATCTGGGCATCCTCAACTTCTTCAATAACAGAGCGACAAATGCTGCTGCAGAGGCTTTTAATGCCAAAATAAAATCCTTTAGAAATGCGCTAAGAGGTGTACGGGATATAGAATTTTTTCTCTACCGATTAACTAAATTATATGCTTAACTTTTTACGCTATCCCCCAACCTTTCAACTTGATCCGTTATATAAAAGGAGCTCGACTAAACGCTCAACTAAAAAAACAAAACCCCGCGACTAGCGCGAGGTTTGCAAGTTGTCTGTGATCCCGCTGGGACTCGAACCCAGGGCCCATACATTAAAAGTGTATTGCTCTACCAACTGAGCTACGGAATCGTTTTCAATTGATTGGAGCGCGAAGGTATATAATTATTCCATACTTCCAAAAAAATATTTTACGGAATAAACAATCTATCCCCGAAACTATCGCCGATAGTGGCTTTCAGCTTTTCTTTTGTCAAGTAACAATGATTGATAGCCTCCATATGTACGGCGGTTACGCGGGTGTTTGCAGGGTGTTGCAGCACCTGCAGTACATCTTCTGCTGTCATGGTAATGGGATCGCCGGTAAGGAACTGTGCGGCGCCGGCGTTAACGATGGTGTCGGTAGGTTGGTACTGGTCCAGCGTAGCTTTTACTTCGTCGCACCAGATGGTGTCGCCGGCGATGTAGAGGCGGTCGGCGCCTTCTTCCAGTACGAAGCCGGATACGGGCGCCATCAGTTTACCGATATCGCCGGTACCGTGTTGTCCACCGGTGCGGGATATACGAATTCCTTCCCAGGTGGTGGTGTCGTGAACGGGGATCAGTTGTGTAAAGCCTTGTGCGGTGAGTTTTTCCACATCTTCCGGCTGGCAGAACAGCGGCAGGTGTTTAGGCACCAGCTGTTGCGCGGCCACGTCCCAGTGGTCACGGTGAAGATGGGTGACGATCACCGCATCGATGGTGTCCAGCAGCGCTGCCAGTTCGGTATGGCTGAGCGGCAGGTCGATGAGAGGGTTACGGCGGGTGTTGGCGGCGTTGGGCACTGTATCGAGCGCGTCTTTGTGGCTGAGCATCGGGTCGACCAGGATCTTATGTGTACCCCATGCTATCACTACGGTAGCGTGGCGGAGAAAATGAATATGCATGACAGTGAAAATTTGCAACAAATATAGCGCAAAAAATAGTCCGTGCCTGCTAAGCACGGACCTGTTGTCATATAACGCTAATGAATAAACGCTTATGCCTTCCGCAGTTTTACCGACTGCACAAAATGATGATGTCCTTTTTCCAGGATCAGGCTGGCGCGGTAGCGGGTGGGAGCGATGTTATGCTCCAGGTTGGGTTTGTTGATGTCTTCCCATATTTGCGTGGCCAGTTCCACGGTGGCGGTATCTGACAGGTGGGCGTAGCGGTGGAAGAAAGACTCGGGGTTCTGGAAGGCGGTGGCCCGTAAGGACTCAAACCGGGAGATGTACCACTTACGGATATCTTTTTCTGCGGCATCTACATAAATGGAGAAATCGAAGAAATCAGACACGAAGATGGCCGGGTCTTTCTGTTGCTGGCGCGGTCGTACCTGCAGCACGTTCACGCCTTCTACGATCACGATGTCGGGTTGTTCTATCCACTGCAGCTGGCCGGGGAGCACGTCATATTCCAGGTGGGAATAGAGCGGCGCAGCCACGCGTTCTTTACCGGATTTTACATCGGCGAGGAAATGGATCAGCCTTTTGATATCATAACTTTCAGGGAAACCTTTGCGGTTCATGATATTATTGGCTTCCAGCGTTTTGTTGGGATACAGGAACCCGTCAGTGGTGACGAGGTCCACCCGCGGATGATCAGGCCATGCCTGCAACAGCCGTTGCAATACCCTGGCGGTGGTGCTTTTGCCCACGGCCACGCTGCCCGCGATGCCGATGATATAGGGCACTTTCAGCACCTGGCTGCCAAGGAAGCTGCTGGTGGCTTTATGCAACGCCTGTGAGGATTTTACGTATAAGTTGAGCAGGTGGGCCAGCGGCAGGTATATCTGGGTGATTTCTTCCTGCGTAAGCGGTTCGTTCATACCGTGGAGCTGTTCCAGGTCGTAGTAGTCCTGCAGCTGGAGCAGCGCGTCACCGCTTGTCTCTGCCCATTCCTCACGGGAGAAAGTGATATAGGGAGTATATCGTTCTCGTTTAAGGGACGTGGTCATTTTACAGTTATTGTTGTATATAAACAGTCTTGATGTTCAAAAATTCGTGTGTGCCTTCCAGTGACAGCTCCCGGCCATAGCCCGATTGTTTCACGCCGCCAAAAGGCAGGCGGGCATCGGAGCGCACCATGGCGTTGATAAATACGTTGCCGCTTTCTATCCGTGAGGAGAGGCGGGCGGCTTTATCCAGGTCGCTGGTCCAGAGCGCGGAGCCAAGGCCGAAATCGGTCTCGTTGGCCAGCGCAATGGCCTCGTCTTCGTCGGCCGCTTCAATGATCACCGCCAGCGGGCCGAAGGTCTCTTCCCGGAAAGCAGTCATATCGCTGGTGACACCTGTCAGCAGCGTGGGGGCAAAGTTACATCCTTCATAGGTGCCGCCCAATTCCAGTTTGGCGCCCTGGCGGATGGTGTCCTGCAGTTGTTTGCCCAGTTCCTCCGCCAGGTCCGGGCGGGCCATGGGCCCCATGTTGGTGCTCTCCAGCATAGGATCGCCCTGCTGAAGATGCTCCAGCAGCCGGCGCACTTCCGCGGTAAACGCAGGCACGATCTCTTTCTCTACGATCCAGCGTTTGGCGGCGATGCAGGACTGCCCTGCATTCTGCATACGTCCCTGTACGGCCGTCCGCGCAGCGGCTTCCAGGTCGGCATCTTTCAACACGATGAACGGATCACTGCCTCCCAGCTCCAATACTGTTTTCTTCAGGTATTTGCCTGCCAGTGCGGCCACGCTTTTGCCGGCAGGGGTGCTGCCGGTCAGCGTTACGCCCTGTACCCGCGGATCGGCTACTATCGGCTCCAGGTCTTTGGAGGATACGAGCAGCGACTGAAAAACACCCTCGGGAAATCCTGATTCCATAAACACTTTCTCGATGGCCAGTGAACAGCCGCTCACATTGCTGGCATGTTTCAGCAACCCGGTATTGCCGGCTAATATATTGGGGATGGCAAAACGGAAAACCTGCCAGTAGGGGAAATTCCAGGGCATGATCGCCAGGATGATGCCCTTCGGCTCATAACTGACGTAACTCTTATAGGCGTCGGAGGGTATAGGCCGCGGCTGTAATATTTCAGTGATGTTTTCGGCGAAGTATTCGGCGGTGGAAGCACATTTCAGCACTTCGGCGCGGGCTTCCTTCAGCGTTTTGCCCATCTCTTGCGTGATCAGCGTAGCATGTGTTTCCACGTTCTCCTTCAGTGAACGGGCAACCTGCATCATCCATTCCCGGCGCTGTTCCAGCGGTACCTGCAACAACGTACGGTAGGCCTTTTCTCCTGTCAGTAGCTTCTGTTCGATTTCCGCTTTGGTGTGCGGCTTGTATTCAGCAATGGTCTTCTGTGTAAACGGATGGATACTTGTAAACATAGCTGTAACCTTTTTGCCCGTAAGCAGTGAAATAATCACAAATTTAGCCATTTCATATTAAACAGACTTTCGGGCAAGGATGAACGGAGAACTGTATCTTTGCACCTCCAAAAGACAGGTTTTATGGCATTAAGCAGATGGAATATCATGATCATGGCCTTGTGTACAGGCCTGATCGTCGCTAATATTTATTACAGCCAGCCGCTGCTGGTATTGATGAGCCAGGAATTCGGCGTGTCTGAAGCCAATGCCGGGCAGGTCACTTTTCTCACACAGGTAGGCTATGCGCTGGGGCTCCTCTTCTGCGTACCCCTGGGTGACAAGCTCGAGCGTAAAGGGCAGATCATTGCCATGACCGCCACAGCGGTAGCAGCCCTCGCCGCGGCAGGTTTCTCCCAAAACATCCTGATGTTGAAAATCACCGGCCTCCTGATCGGCTTCACGTCGGTAGTACCCCAGCTTATCCTCCCGCTGGCGGCACACCTGACAGATGCGGCCAACCGCGGAAAAGTGATCGGTACCATTATGAGCGGTCTGCTGGTCGGTATTCTCCTGTCCCGCACCCTGAGCGGCGTAGTAGGCCACCACTGGGGCTGGCGCGCCATGTTCTTCATCGCGGCAGGCATCAGCGCATTACTGGTGGTCATTATGGTCTTCTCCTTTCCACAAAGCAAACCACAGTTCACCGGTAGCTACGGCGATCTGATGAAATCCCTGTTTACACTGGCAAAAGAGCAACCGATGCTGCGAGAAGCATCCGCTATCAACGCCTGCTGTTTTGCGATGTTCGGCATGTTCTGGACCACCGTTGTGTTCCTGTTGTCTGAGCCACCCTTCCGGTATACGAGCGAACAGATAGGCCTTATGGGCCTTGCCGCCGCCGCCGGCGCACTGGGGGCGCCGCTGATCGGACGCATCGCCGATAAAAAGAACCCGCGCATCGCCATCGGGTACGGTATCATCTTCCTGCTCGCCGGTTATGCGATGTTTTATGTCTTCCAGGCAAACATCATCGGGATCATCGTCGGCATCATCGCGATAGACCTGGGCTTACAGGGCATCCATGTGTCCAATCAGACACGCATATACGCACTGGTGCCGGAAGCGCGTAACCGGTTGAATACCGTGTTTATGACGACCAGCTTTATCGGTACTTCCCTCGGCTCCGGAATAGGACTGTGGGTATGGTCTGTCGGCAAGTGGAACGGGGTATGTCTTGCAGGCACGTTGTTGATACTCGCTGCGCTGGCGATTTACCTGGCGACCTATAAAAAGAAATAAATTCTATAATATTGACAGGAAACTGTTTAAAAGGGAAAGCCCAAAGCAACTGCTTCGGGCTTTCCCTTTGTAGGATATCGCTAAGAATAATCGTGAAAAACTATTCTACACGCGTAATTTTCAGCATGTTGGTCGGCAGGTGCAGTTTCACCGGCGTGCTGCCGGTGTTTACGGCCACGTCGCCCACTTTGATGAAACCTCTTTCTTTCAGGATATTGATCTGATCGAATACGATATCATCGAGGCTTTCTTCTTCTTCGTAGTAGAAGGCGCGTACACCCCAGCTGAGGCTCAGCTGGTTCACCAGCGTTCTTTCTTTGGTGAATACATACAGCGGAGAGCGCGGACGGTAGCTGCTCAGCATAAAGCCGGTATAGCCGCTCTGGGTCATGCCGATGAGGGCATCTGCATCCAGGTCTTCCGCGATTTTACAAGCGTTGTAGCAGAGCGCGTCGCTGAGGAAAGTAGGGGAGTGGCGGTGAGGGATCAGGTTACGGTTGTAAATGATCGCTTCTTTTTCCACTTCCATAATGATTTTGTTCATGGTCTGGATCACCAGTTCCGGGAACTGACCGGTAGCGGTTTCACCACTGAGCATCACGGCGTCGGAGCCTTCCAGTACGGCATTGGCCACGTCGGTGATTTCAGAACGGTTCGGACGGGTACGGTCTATCATGCTCTCCATCATCTGCGTAGCCACGATCACAGGCTTCGCACGGTGGATACATTTACGGATAATATCTTTCTGGATCATCGGGATCTGCTCTACCGGCAGCTCCACGCCGAGGTCGCCACGGGCAATCATAACGCCGTCACTTTCCCAGATGATTTCTTTCAGGTTCTGGATCGCTTCCGGTTTTTCGATCTTGGAGATCACTTTGATCTTGGAGTTCCTTGCTTCCAGGCGCTTGCGCAGATCAGCCAGGTCTTTTACGCTGCGTACGAAAGACAGGGCCACCCAGTCCAGCTCCTGGTCAATGATGAATTCCAGGTCCACGATGTCTTTCTCTGTCAGCGCAGGTAAGGATACCTTGGTGTCTGGCAGGTTAAAACCTTTTTTGGAAGACAGTACGCCGGGTAAGCTTACTTCTGCTTTGATTTCACCGGTAGCAGGCAACAGCTCTTTTACTACGGTTTCGATTTTACCATCGTCCAGCAGGATTTTCTGGCCAATGCGAAGATCTTTATACAGGTCAGGGTAAGAAACATAGATTTTCTCCATGTTGCCCACCACTTTTTCGTTTACAAAGGTGAGGATATCCCCTTTTTTCAGCGGCAGGGCGTTATTTTCAATTTCACCTACGCGGAGTTTCGGTCCCTGAAGGTCTCCAAGCATGGCTACGTTGTAAGGTTCGGTTTTGTTGATCTGACGGATGTATTCAATGATCCGCAGTTTATCTTCATGCGAGCCGTGGGAGAAATTGAGGCGGAATACGTTCACGCCCGCTTTCACCAGTGCCAGCAGCTGTTCATAGGTATCACAGGCCGGGCCAACAGTGGCCACGATTTTCGTTTTGCGGGAAGAGTGTGCTCTGCCGGCAGCGTTGTCCATCTGCTTGTGATAGTATTTCGATAGATCCTTTGTACTCATAAGTCTTATTTTTTAACTCGCAAGAATTTTAACAATCTTAAACCATTCGGGGTCAATTTCCTGTTTTGCTTTAACGGCTTTGTCCAGGGGGGTATAATGGATCTTGTCGTTTACGATCCCGATCATCACATTGTGAATACCTTCGAGGAGGGCGTCTACAGCGGCATAGCCCATACGGCTGGCCAGGATACGGTCGGTACAGGTGGGAGAACCTCCCCTTTGGATATGCCCGAGGATACATACTCTGGTATCCAGTTGCGGACAACTTTCTTTAATACGGCGTGCTACTTCATTGGCGCCTCCGGTTTCATCCCCTTCGGCTACCACGATCAGATTAACCAGTTTCTTGCGGCGCTCATTAGCCTGCAATTCTTCGATAATGTCGTGTAATTCGGTTTTGCGTTCCGGCATCATAATATGCTCGGCACCAGTGGCGATACCGCTGTGCAATGCGATGTAACCGGCGTCACGGCCCATTACCTCGATCACAAACAGCCGGTCATGCGCGTCTGCAGTGTCCCTGATTTTGTCAATGGCCTCGATCGCAGTGTTAACCGCCGTGTCAAAACCAATGGTGAAGTCAGTACCCGCAATGTCCTTGTCAATAGTACCAGGCAAGCCTATACACGGAATGTCAAATTCCTGGCTGAACTTCTGCGCCCCATTGAACGAACCATCTCCCCCGATCACTACCAACCCGTCAATGTTGTGCTTCTTCAGATTTTCATAAGCCTTTTTTCGCCCTTCATATTCATAGAACTCTTTGCACCGGGCGGTCTTTAAGATGGTGCCTCCACGTTGAATAATGTTGGCTACTGATTTGGACTCCATCGGGAAAATCTCATTCTTCAAAATTCCCCTATATCCATACATGACGCCGAACACATTCAGCTGATGATAAATGCCCGTTCTTACCACCGCACGAACGGCTGCGTTCATGCCCGGGGCATCTCCGCCGGAGGTAAGGACTGCAATGTTGTTCAATTTTTTCATATAAATTGCTAAAAAAATATCTTAAAGGCGCACAAAAATAACATTTTGCAATTGTTTTCTAACAGTTATCTTATGAATTAACCTAAATATTTAATTTTAATCAAACAAAGTAGCTAATTTTTTTAAAAAATATAGGCATGTTGAAAAAGACTAATAAGAGTTGGTTGATATTAGGCATGAGCTTAATGACTTTGGAAGGTATGGCACAACAAAAAAACTGGCAATATCCGGTTGCCAAAAAAACAGACACCGTAGATAATTACCACGGGACCCGCATCCCCGATCCCTATCGCTGGCTCGAAGACGACCACAGCACCGAAACAAAAGCCTGGGTAGACGCCGAAAACAAGGTAACACAGGATTACCTCGCTACCATCCCTTTCCGCGCGTCCGTTAAAAAAAGACTGGAAGAACTATGGAACTACCCCAAAACAGGGGCCCCCGTTAAACACGGTAACTATTATTACTTCTTTAAAAATGACGGCCTCCAGAACCAGTCCGTACTGTACCGCAGCGCCACCCCCGACGGTACCCCGGAGGTATTTATAGATCCTAACAAACTGTCAGCCGCCGGCACCACCGCCCTGGGGACCCTCGCCTTCTCTAAAGATGGTAAATACGCGGCTTACCTGATCGCAAAAGCAGGGTCCGACTGGCAGGAAGGTTATGTAATGGACGTGGCCACCCGCCAGCTGCTCTCCGATAAACTGGAATGGATCAAATTCAGCGGCATCAGCTGGAGAGGCGATGGCTTCTACTATAGCCGTTACGACAAACCGGACGAACAAAACAAACTGTCCGGAAAGAACGAATTCCAAAAGGTATATTTTCACAAAATCGGTCAGCCGCAGGAACAGGATGAACTGATATATATGGATAAAGACCATCCGCTCCGCAACGCTGGCGTCAGCGTAACGGAAGATGAACGTTTCCTTATCCTCTCCACAACAGAAGGCACCTCCGGCAGGGAACTGTGGTTCCGCGATATGCAAAACCCGGAGCAGAAAGATTTCTCCCTGCTGGTGAAAGGGTTCTCCTACGAACCAGCTGTTATAGACAATGCCGGCGACAAACTGCTGCTGCTCACCAACCACGAGGCGCCCAATTATAAGATCGTCCTGGTAGATCCGGCCAACCCGGCGGAAACCAACTGGAAAGTGATCGTGCCGGAAAAGAAAGAAGTGCTGCAAAATGTAGGCAACGCCGGCGGCAAACTGTTCCTTTCTTACCTGAAAGATGCCTCTACCCGCGTATATCAATATGATTATACCGGCCGCCCCGAACATGAAGTCCAACTGCCGGGCATCGGTACCGCGGGTGGCTTCGACGGTAAAAAAGAAGACCAGGAGCTGTTCTACGCTTACACCTCTTTTGTGGCGCCACCCACCATTTACCGCTATGATATCAAATCCGGCAAAACTACCCTATTCAACAAAGCAGCGGTGAAATTTAATCCGGACGAATATGAAACCAAACAGGTTTTCTTTACCAGTAAAGACGGTACCAAAGTGCCCATGTTCCTGTCCTCCAAAAAAGGCATGAAAAATAATGGCAATAACCCCGTACTGATCTACGGTTACGGTGGTTTCAACATCGCACAGACACCCGGTTTCAGCGTGTCCAACCTCTACTTCATGGAACAGGGCGGTACCTATGCGGTAGTAGCACTGCGCGGGGGCAGCGAATACGGAGAGGCATGGCATAAAGCCGGTATGAAGGAAAAGAAACAAAATGTGTTCGATGACTTCATCGGCGCCGCTGAATACCTCGTGAAAACAAAGTATACCAATCCTTCTAAAATAGCTATCCGCGGCGGCTCCAACGGCGGCCTGCTGGTAGGCGCCTGCATGACGCAACGCCCCGATCTCTTCAAAGTGGCGCTGCCGGCAGTAGGCGTAATGGATATGCTGCGCTTCCAGAAATTCACCATCGGCTGGGCCTGGGCGGTGGAATATGGCAGCAGCGACAACGCAGAAGATTTTAAATACCTGCTGAAATACTCTCCGCTGCATAACCTGAAACCGGGCGTCTCTTATCCGGCCACCATGGTGACTACCGCCGATCATGACGACCGTGTGGTGCCGGCGCACTCTTTTAAGTTCGCCGCCACGCTGCAGGCCTGCAATGCCGGCCCCAACCCGGTGCTGATCCGCATCGAAACACAGGCGGGACATGGCGCAGGAAAACCTACGTCCAAACTGATCGATGAGGCGACAGACATATGGTCTTTCACCATGTATAACCTGGGCATGTAAATCAATTACGAGTTACGAATTACGAATTACGAATTCAGGGCTGCCTTACGGAGCGGTTGCTTAAATAGCCCTCCATTAAAAGCCCCCCAATTCGTAATTCGTAATTCGTAATTCGTAATTCGTAATTCGTAATTCGTAATTCGTAATTCGTAATTGTTTTCTTATCTTTAAAGACAGCGTACTAATATGGCATTATGAAGGTATTAATTACAGGTAGCAATGGACTGCTGGGTCAACACCTGATTTCGGTATTCGTCCAAAACAAGACATACGATGTAATAGCCACCGGCAGAGGTGCTAACCGTTCCCCTCAACGCGACCATTACATTTACGAAGCGGTAAACCTGCGGGATGCCGGCAGCGTGCAGCAGCTGGTACAGAAACATCAGCCCGACCTGATCATCCACAGCGGGGCCATGTCCCAGGTGGACGACTGCGAAAAAAATAAAGACGCCTGCTGGGATACGAACGTCGGCGCTACGCGCTACCTCGTGAACGCAGCGGAAAAAATAAACGCCTCCTTTATTTTCCTCTCGACTGACTTTGTATTTGATGGGCTCAACGGCCCTTATGACGAAGAGGCGCCGGTCAACCCCATCAATTATTACGGCACCAGTAAAGCAGCGGCGGAGAGACTGGTGCGTAACAGCAAGCTGTCATGGGCCATCGTGCGTACCGTGCTGGTATATGGCGTCTCCAACGATCCGCATCGCAGCAACATGATCACATGGGTGAAAAATAATCTCCAGCAGGGTAAAAAGATAAAAGTGGTAGACGACCAGTGGCGTACGCCTACCCTGTGCCAGGACCTGGCGGAAGGATGCCTGTTACTGGCAGAGAAGAAAGCTACCGGTATGTTCAATATCTCCGGCAGCGAAGTCCTGACACCCTATGATATGGCCATTAAAACGGCCGAATACTTCCAGCTGGATACCAGCCTGATCGAAAAGATCAGCTCCAGAAGCCTTTCCCAGCCTGCCGCCCGCCCGGCCAAAACCGGCCTGGTCATCGATAAGGCGATCAATGAACTGGGATATAAGCCACATTCTTTTGCGGAAGGGCTGGATATCGTAGCCGCGGAAATCAAATAAGCATCAATACTCCAGGTAGGCCTTATTGATACCGTATTTACTTCTTTTAGCCTGTAATTCACTCGTGGTATCTATCGGTAAAGACGTTACCGGTACCGCTACTTTATAGCGATTGCCCCGTTGGATCATCACCACAGGCTGTTCCCAGGCCTGTCGTTTGGCGGTCTTCTTAGCGGCTGTCAGGCTGTCGGGGAATTCTTCCAGCACAATAAAATAAGAGATGGAGTCCGGCGCAGCAGGCGTTGCAGCCAGACTACTGTCGGGCATGGCCTGCTGTGTTGTGTCTGCTGTTACCGGCGCTGCAGGGGGGCTGGCGGGCGTATTACCACCCCCCTGACGGCCAATATACCACCAGGCAGCCAGGCCGCCCAGTAAAATCAAGGCGCCGGCCACGGCCCACCACCATTTGAAAATACTGCCTTCCGTCACTGCTTCCAGCGTGTTTTCCTCTTCTTCCGTCATAACCGGCTCTACAGGAGCGGAAACCGGCGGTACAGGCGGCTCTTCCGCCATAGGAGTTGTGGCCGGCGGGGTAAACGGCGCAGCAGGTTCCTGCCGCTGTATGGGCGTGATCGGCAGATCGGCAGGGTCTACCGGCAGCTCTTCGGCATGAAAATGCAGATTGCCGGCAAAATCGCCCTGTAACTTGCCAATACCCGGCAGCTCCAGCGCCTGCCCCGGTTGCAGGGCCTCCTTAAACTCTTCGATGTACTTCTCCAGCTTCCGCTGGGCTACAGCAGGGACCAGGTTCTCCTTCAGGGCTATCCATTCCAGGCAGGAGCCGTCGTCCTGCCACGACTGGGTGAAAACCACCTGGTCGCGCGGAGGCAGCAACGTTTGTGCGCCGGCGTTATACCGTGCGGGGAAATGCTGGATGGAGAACGTACCGATGTGGGGAACAACGCAAATCCGCTGCCTGAACAATACTTCCTGGATATATTGCTGTAGTGTCAACATGAAGAGGTGTTTGTGGTTAATATTCCTATGAAATCACAAAGCAGCAAAGCAGCAAATATCATTCTTTGCGCTTTGCTGCTTCGTGTCTTTGCGTGCAACTAAATTAACTCAAAATCAGAACTTCACCATAATTCCGCCCACGATGTTGAAACCGTAGGTCGGATACAGGTACCAGCGCTGATAATGGGAGTTAAAGATATTGTTGGCGTTCAGCCATACATTGAAGTTTTTGCCGATATCGTAAGAAGCGCCGGCGTTCATGTCCCACGCGCCGCTCGTTTTACCAAAGTCCTTGTTTGGCAGCTGGTAATAACTGCCGCTGAGGGCAAACAGGTCGGCATTCAGGTGCAGCTTCTTTGCCAGCGTATACTGCACAAACAGGTCGCCCTGGAAAGGAGGCAGGTGCCACGGTTTCACTTCCGTCTCCTGTTTGTTGTAATTGTACCAGTCGAAAGTTACCCTTGCCTGGAATTTTTCTTCTTCAATATACCCTACTTCCGCATGCAGCTGGAAAGCGCGTAACTGCTCTTCGTTGCGGGTAGTGAAATATTTCATGTCTGTGGCGTCGTTGACGAACAGGGGCATGTTGTACCAGGTTACAGCCGCAAACTTGGTGTTGTAGTTGAAGTGGCCGCCCAGCGTACCTTTGATACCGGTATATTTCTCTTCCACGCGGGTGTTGAGGATACCATCCACCAGGCCGTTGAGGAACGGGTTTTTGTTGGCCAGGTTGCGGTAAGAGTTCTTATCGAAATAGGAAATCCAGCCGCTGCTCAGGATCAGTTTCTTGCGTACCAGGTGCGACTCGTTCACGATGTCGGGCAGCAGATAAAACTTATCATTGGTCCAGGTGGGGTTTACGCCGGCATGCAGCACAAATCCCGGTTTGATGATGTCTACTGCCGGATGGATGGCCACCACATTGTTGTTGATGTTACGGCCGTTGTCCTGTTTGTAGGTAGACAGATCAAAAACGCCTTCGGCTTTGATGTAGATGTCTTCAAACACCTGCTTGCGCACGGGTATCCTGGCGATGAAAGTATTTTCCGTGCGTTTATACGAATCGTTGAAAGCGATGAACTTCACTGTTGGCTGAAACTGAAACGCCCAGTCGTTCTGCGGGCGGTTTTTTAGTCCCACCTGTGCCGTGATAGTGTTAAAAGTCTGCGCGATATCTTTTTTGTCGTATTTGACGCTGTCGTGGTTGTACCCGTAGTAGTGGATGGTGTTGCGGTCGTAGCCAAGGCTTGCGTCCATCTGGAGGCCGGGCAGCAGGTACGAACCGGAAGCCAGCGCATTGAGGTTGCTGTAGTTCTGGTCGGATATCTCTTTGCCCTGTGAGCTGGTGTAGTTAACAAACAGGCCGTAGTTGTAGAGGTCTTTGCGGCCGCTGCCGAAGCCTGCCTGCACATACGGCGTTTTATAGTTGCCGTAACCGAGTTTGACAAAATTGTTTTGCAACAGCGACAGGGAATCTTTGCCCAATGCCAGTGGTTTTAGTGGGGCGGCCTGGTACATGAAGTTCAGGTTCAGGGCCGGCACCTGGTATTTTAACATGGGCCTGCTGGTGTCCACTCCCGGCAGGGAGGCGGTCAGGTTCAGTTTATAGGCGTCGCGGAGTTTAGGCTGATTGGTGGAAATGATATCGATCGTTTCCTGTTTCAGCGGCTCCTGTGCCCATGCCTGCTGCTGATGAAGGATGCCTGCGAGGCACATGCCTGCTATGGTAAAAGCGCGTTTGCGATGTATGTTGAGAATATTCATGCTGTCGTAATCTTAAAATTTCAAAATTTGAAAATTTGAAAATTTCCAAATGGCTACTGTTTCTTAGGTTTTTTTCCGGCTGCTTTTTCTGCTGCTTCCGCTTTGGCGAATTTTTCCTTTGCTTCGGCTTTCAGCTCCGGAATGGGGCAGTTTTCAGCGATGCTCTGGAAAGTGGCTTTGGCGTTGAAGTAGTCCTGCTGACGGAAATACACGTCACCCAGCAGGATATATGATTTGGCCACCCACACATCGTAGGAAGGCGTGTTTTTGATCACGTCGAAGCCGGCTTTTTCAGCGGCTGCCAGATCGTTTTGCTGCAGGTAACAGTCGGCCATATCGTAACGGGCTTCGGCGCCTGTTTCGGATTTGGTCATGCCGGCCACTGTTTTAAATTCAGCCAGTGCGTTGGCGTATTGTTTCGCTTCTTTTTGCGCTTTACCCAGGTAGAAGTGGGCGATGATCTGATCGTCGGTACTGATATTGGCGGTAGACAGCAGCATTTCGGCGTAGTTGCCTACTTCGTCCCAGTGTTTCAGCTGGTAGTTGCTGCGCAGCAGGCCGCGGGTGGCTGCCAGGCTGTTCTCTTTGCTGGTGGCCAGGTCCTGCAGCTGCAGGTAGTAGCTGCGCGCCTTATCGTAACTTTTGTTCTGGTAGAAATTAATGTTGGCCGCCTGCAGGGCTGAACGCTCGGCGTACAGGCTGTTGTTGCGGGACAACACAAATTCATAAGCCGGCAACGCGCCTGCGTAATCTTTGTTGTTATAAGAGCATTCGGCTTTATAGAAATGGGCGGGCAGAATAAACTGGCCGTTGGGATATTTCTGGATATAGCTGTCGAAAGCGGTGATAGCGCCGGAGCAGTCGTTGTTCGTAAAACGGGCTTCTGCGGCGGCGTAAGCGAGCGAATCTTCTGCGGTGGCAGTCACGGTGCGGCCGCTGGCTTTCAGGAATGCGAGATAGTCGTCCGTTTTACCCTGACTAACATAGATAGATTTAATGCTTTGCAGCGCTTCATTGCTTTCCGGGGAGCCGGGGAACTTCTCCACCACCTGGCGATAGTAAGCGAGGGCTTTGCTTTCGTTGTCTTTGTTGTAGTAGCAGAGGCCCAGTTTCAGCAGCGAGCGCGGGGCGTTGGCGCCGTTGGGTTGTTTCTGCAGTACGTTTTCCAGGTAGGGGATCGCTTCGTTGTATTTCTCCTGGGAGAGATAGGTGTTGGCGATTTCCATGTCTGTCTGGTTGCTGAAGTCGGAAGACGGGAACTTGTTGCCCAGTTGTTTCAGCAGGGCCAGTTTATCGGCCTGTTTACCCTGAAGGCCGAGGATAATGGCTTTCTGGTAAATAGCATAATCGGCGCCCGGTTCATTGTTGCTGATGATGCGGTCGTACAGCGAAAGCGCTTTCGGAAACTGGCGCAGCATATAGTAACAGTCGGCGGCGCGCAGGGCGGCGTCGGTGGAAATCCTGGTGGCGTTAGGACCGCTGGCGCGTTGTGCTGTTTCGAAATGAGGCAGCGCTTCGGCGTATTTGTCCTGTTTGAGCAGGCTGTAGCCGAGGTTGTAGCTGGCGGTCTGCGGGTTGGCTTCGCCGGATACCGGCGGGGTGCCGCCCAGATAGGCGTTCAGGTTAGTGATCGCCTTGTCTGTTTTATTCTGGCGCAGGGCTATTTCTGCTTTCCAGAACTGGGCCAGCTGTTTGGTTTGCGCGTCGTAAGGGTTGTTGATGGCGATATCGAGCAGACGGTCGGCTTCTGCCAGCTGCTGATCGTTGATCAGCTCGGTAGCCCTGCCGTAGGCGATCTTCTGATAGGCTTTGAGTACGGCCGGGTTTTTATCGGGGATCTGTTCGATGGTGGCCAGGCCGTCGCGGTAGTTGTTGGTGTTCATAAAGAGGCTCACGAGGACTTCGCGGGCTTCTTTGTTATAGGGCGACTGCGGGTAGTTTTTAACGAACTGCGTCAGCTCGTTGAGCGCAGCGTCCTGGTAGCCCAGCTCATAGGAGAGTTTGCCGTAGTTGAAACGGGAAATTTCCTGTTGCTGTGCGTTGGAGCTGTTGTTGGCGCAGAAGGCGAAGGCATTGCGGGCGTTGGCTTTCTGGCCGGTGCGCAGGTAGCAGTCTCCCAGCAGGTACATGGAATTCTGTCCCAGGGAGTCTTTGGCGCTGCTGAGTTGTTTGAAGCCGGTGATGGCTTTGTTGAGATTGCCGGTCTGATAGTAGGAATAAGACAGCTGGTAGATGTCTTCATTACGTACTTCGTCGGCATTATCCTGGAATTCCTGCAACAGGGGCAGGGCTTTTTTATAGTCTTTACGTTCGAAGTAGGCTTTACCGAGCAGTTGTTTCATCTCTGCTTCGTAGTACTGGCCGCCTTGCCGGAGCAGGGGCTCCGTGTAGGAGATCAGCTGGTCGTGTTTGCCCTGGAAGTAGTAGATCTCAGCAATGTAGTAAGGTACGATGTTTTTGTACTTGGGATCTTCCACTACTTTCTGGAAGCTGCTGAGCGCATCGCCGTACTGATGGTTGTAGTAGGAGATGAAGCCGTGGTAGTAGTTGGCCGGCACGTAGTATTTGCCCTGTACTTCCCGGATGCTGGCAAACAGCGGCTGTGCTTTCTGGAAATCCTTGACGTTGAAGTAACAGTAGGCCAGCTCAAATTTGGCTTCGGCTATTTCCTCATTGGAGAGGTTGTCGATGCTGGCTTTTTCGTACAGCGGGATGGCGTCTTTGAACCTGTTCTGGTGGAAATAATATTTTCCCAGCTGATAGCTCACCAGCTGTTCGCGGGCGTTGTTGTTGAATATTTTAAGGTATTCCAGCGCTGTTTTTTCTGCGTTGCCCTGTCCCAGTTTAAGCGCGCATACGGTGTAATAATAGTAGGCGTCGGACTTTACCAGGTCGCGGTTGGTTTCATGGAAATAATCGATGTTGTCGATCGTTTGCTTGAAAAGCTGCATGGATACGCTGTACTTTTCCTGCTGGAAGTACTGTTGTGCATCTTTGAACACTTTTTCCGGCTCGGTGTAAATACGCGTTTGCTGCGCGTGGGCAGCGGGCATCCCAGCGATACCTGCGCCGGCGAAAGTCAGCATGGATAAGTACAGATGTCCTGGAATATAAACTTTTCTTATGAACTGCATGCTTTTGCTGTTATATCTTGAATTATGCGTTTAAAACGAATCCCTGCCGGAAATATTTTCCCGCCAGGTATTATACGGAACAGTATCAGGGACACAAACCAGGCAAATATAAAAGTAATATCCTTTCTTTTCTGATCGGTTTTCCAACAATGTGGATAACTCCGGATGTCCGGAAAAGGCTATTGCGCTATATTGCGGCAAATATTTTTATAGCGCAAAAACCTTACCTGTTATGAGAAAACTATTCTCAACCGGCTATACCGGCGGTGCCGTGAGCTTCTCTATGCTGATATTACGACTGATGTTCGGCGGCCTGTTGTTATTGCACGGATGGCCCAAACTGATCAATTTTGCTGCCAAAATGAATACTTTCCCCGATCCTTTGGGGGTAGGGCACAAATTTTCGTTGGGGATGACCGTTTTTGCAGAAGTTTTCTGTTCAATTTTTCTGATGCTCGGATTGTTGACCAGGCTGGCCGCCGTGCCGCTGGTGATCTGCATGTCCGTCATCCTGGGGATGGTGCATAAGGCCGATCTGCTGGCGCTTAATTTTGATAAGATAGAGTTGCCGCTGATGTACCTGACGGCTTTCCTGGTGGTGCTGTTTACCGGTCCGGGCAAGTTCTCTGTTGACGGTGCATTGGGCAAATAACAGCATTTCGGTATTTTTTCATTTTGATATTTTTTTATTTGCAGGCTGCCCAGGTGTTCTTAAATTGGAAAATATCGAAATAACAATATCAAAATAAGAAAATATCAAAATAAAAAAATGGAATCATGTTTAGCAGTATAACGACGATCAGGGTAAGATATGGGGAAACAGACCAGATGGGATATCTCTATTACGGCAATTACGGCCTGTATTATGAAGTAGGCAGGGCGGAAGCCATCCGGGAGCTGGGTTTCAGCTACCGCGAGCTGGAAGAACAGGGCGTGATCATGCCGGTAGCGGAACTGAATGTAAAATACCTGCGGCCGGCCTATTACGACGATTTGATAACGGTGAAGACTATATTAAAAGAGCTGCCGAAAAGCTCACGGATACAGTTTCACAGTGAACTATACAACGAAAAAGGAGAATTGCTGAACGTAGGCGTGACCACCCTGGTGTTCATCGATGTGAAAACCAAACAGAAAGCAGGCCTGCCGGAAGCGCTGAAAGAACGGCTGGAACCATTTTTTAATTAGAAATTACGAATTACGAATTACGAATTGAGGACTTATTATAAGCCTTAGTTCGCAACTATAGCCACATAACAGGCCCTCCATTCGTAATTCGTAATTCGTAACTCGTAATTGTTTATGGGCAAAATAACCGCCAGCATCATTACCATTGGTGATGAACTGCTGATAGGACAAACGATTGATACCAATTCCGCCTGGATGGCGCAGGAACTCAATGCGTTAGGTATCTGGGTGCATCGGCGTGTAGCCATTGGCGATGTGAAGGAAGATATTCTGGCCACCCTGGCCGAAGAAGCCGAAGTGGCTGATATTGTACTGATTACAGGTGGACTGGGGCCTACGGCCGACGATATCACCAAGCCTACCCTCTGTGAGTATTTCCAGACACGGCTGGTGCAGGATGCAGCCACACTGCAGCGGGTGCTTCATATCTTCGAAAGCCGCGGCTTGCCGATACTGGAGCGCAACGTGGCTCAGGCCATGGTGCCGGAATCCTGCACGGTGATCGCCAACGAAAGAGGCACGGCGCCGGGTATGTGGTTCGAAAAAGACGGTAAGATCTATGTGTCTATGCCGGGCGTGCCGCATGAAATGAAAGGTATCATGGAAAGTTACGTGCTGCCGCAGCTGGCGGCACATTTTAATACGCCCGCCGTTGTGCACCGTACGCTCATCACTTCCGGCATGGGAGAGTCTTTTGTGGCGGAACGCATCGCCCCTTTCGAAGCCAAACTGCCCCCGCATATCAAACTGGCCTACCTGCCCAGCTACAGCCTGCTGAAACTGCGACTTACCGCTTTCGGGGCAGACAAGGTCACCACGGCGGCTGAACTGACAGTGTATTTCCATGAACTGGCGGCCCTGTTGCCGGATATCACTGTCACTGATCAGGATATTTCGATCGGGGAGGTGTTGGGGCAACTGCTGAAAGAAAGAGGCCAGACGGTTGGCACCGCGGAAAGTTGTACCGGCGGACAGATATCCACCTGGATCACGGCGGTACCGGGAAGCTCCGCCTATTATAAAGGCAGCGCCATTACCTATGCCAATGAGATGAAAATGAAGTTGTTGGGCGTAAAGGCAGAGACGCTGCAGACTTATGGCGCGGTGAGTGAGGAAACAGTAAAGGAAATGCTGGCCGGCGCGCTACAGCTGCTGGAAACAGATTATGCCATAGCCGTATCCGGCATTATGGGCCCCGATGGCGGTACACCGGAAAAGCCGGTCGGCACCGTATGGGTGGCGGTGGGCAACCGTGAGAAAATGACGACCATCAAATATCACCTGCGGTATGACCGGGAACGGAACACCCAGATGACCGCAGTTTACGCCATGAATGAGCTGCGCAGGCTCATTTTGGAATAAGCCGCAGGGCCTGCTGATTGAATTGATACAATTCCCTTATTTTTGTCCACACTTAAAGCTAAAAACAATCTTATGGCCATTGTAGAATTGGTAATGCCAAAAATGGGAGAAAGCATCATGGAAGCCACCATTTTGCGTTGGCATAAAAAGGCGGGCGATCACGTAAAAGTGGATGAAACCGTGTTGGAAATTGCTACGGACAAAGTGGACAGTGAAGTCCCCTCTATCGCGGAAGGGACCATCTCCGAAGTACTCTTCAAAGAAAACGATGTAGTACCGGTAGGCACTGTGATAGCCCGTATCAATACCAATGCCGATGCAGCGGCCACTCCTGCACCTGTACCAGAAACGCCGGCAGCGGCCTCCGAGCCGAGATTCACTGCCGCCGCCGTACCTTCCGCTGCCCCTGTTGCCGCTGCCCCCGCAGCGCCTGCTGCCGGTGGTGCCAGATTCTATTCCCCGCTCGTGCTCACCATTGCTCAACAGGAAGGCGTCAGCTTCGCCGACCTGGAAAGGATTCCCGGTTCCGGCAGCGACGGCCGCGTTACCAAAAAAGACATCCTCCAGTATGTAGCCGATCGTAAAGAAGGTAAGGTAGTCCCTGACGTAACACCCGTTGCGGAACCTGCCGCTCCCGCCGCCGCCGCTGCTGCTGTACGCAGCACGCCGGCAGTCACCACCGTTGCTTCCCCTACCTATAACGGCAACGTGGAAATCGTGGAAATGGACCGCATGCGCAAACTGATCGCCAATCACATGGTGATGAGCAAACAAACCAGCCCGCACGTGACCAGCTTCGCAGAAGCCGATGTGACCAACATGGTGAAATGGCGCGACCGCATGAAAGGCGAATTCGAAAAAAGAGAAGGCGAAAAACTCACCTTCACCCCGCTGTTCATCGAAGCCATCGTGAAATGTATCAAACGTTTCCCGCTGATCAACTGCTCACTCGACGGCGATAAAATCATTATCAAAAAAGATATCAATATCGGTATGGCGACCGCCTTACCTTCCGGCAACCTGATCGTGCCCGTGATCAAAAACGCGGATATGCTCAACCTGACCGGCCTCAGCAAACAGGTCAACGGCCTGGCCAATGCTGCCCGTCAGAACAAACTGAAACCGGAAGATACCCAGGCAGGTACCTTCACCCTCACCAATGTAGGCACTTTCGGCAGCCTGATGGGAACACCCATCATCAACCAGCCGCAGGTAGCCATCCTCGCGGTAGGCGCCATCAAAAAACGCCCCGTGGTGATAGAAACCGAACTGGGCGACTCCATCGCCATCCGCCACATGATGTACCTGTCCATGTCCTACGATCACCGTATCGTGGACGGCTCCCTCGGCGCCACTTTCCTGACCGCCGTAGCACAGGAACTGGAAAATTTCGACCCGAAAAGAACCGTATGATCATTTTGAAATTTTTTGATTTACGGATTTTTTGATTTTGTGGATTATAAATCGAATATAAACTGGAAGACCGATGCGATAGGATCGCATCGGTCTTCCAGTTTATGGCAATCATTTCCTGGTCGATCATCTCCCGAAATCAAAAAATCAAAAAATCAGTAAATCAAAAAATCAGTAAATCAAAAAATCAGTAAATCAAAAATCCCCCAATAAAAAAGAGGCGCCGTTTAAAGCGCCTCTTCAATTCCTTTGTGCCCGAATAAGGGTTTAG
Organism: Chitinophaga eiseniae; assembly: GCF_900167135.1. Lineage (GTDB taxonomy): Bacteria > Bacteroidota > Bacteroidia > Chitinophagales > Chitinophagaceae > Chitinophaga > Chitinophaga eiseniae. The sequence continues at coordinate 507,864 of NZ_FUWZ01000005.1, forward strand.
TAACGACGGTCACGGGAGCCATATCCTCCTCCGCCACCACGATTACCACCTCCTTTGAAATTATTATTCGGCTGTTTAGGTCTTGCTTCGTTTACCATTAATTGCTTGCCTTCTATCTCGCTGCCGTTTAAACTATCCATAGCCTTGGCTCCTTCTTCCTGATTAGGCATTTCCACAAAACCGAAACCACGGGAGCGGCCTGTTTCATGGTCTTTGATAACCTTAGCGGAGGTAACCTCTCCATAATCGCTGAAGATCTGATGCAGATCCTCATCGGTCAACCTATAATGCAGGTTGGCTACGTAAATGTTCATGATAACTGAAATTAAAAAAATGAAAAATAATATACTGAAGTTATGAAATAAACATTAATAAAGTAGTGATGGTTAAAAAATATTTCCGGCAAGCATCGCCACAGGTGAAGGCAATCATGTGGAAATCCTCTACAGTAAACATTCTGCGCTGTTTTTACACCGTCGGGGATAGTTTCCGTTTTATGCCTTCCATTACTTAGTTATTGTTTTTATTTTTCATATGAATAAGGCGCTAAATGACGCTTCCATGCTGTCATTTGCGGGTCAATCAGGCTGACGGGCGCACGATATTTTCCGCTGTTGTCCGTTTTATGTTGCCGTTGTCCCGGAAAATTTGCGTCATTTCTTCCGCCTGTTGCTCCCGGAACAAGGCATTTCAAAGCATTTCAAAGGGGTGGGGCCGCCCCGGGTTTTGTCCCCTTTTTTTCGTAAATTAAAGCTGACCATTAAATTCATTTTCGTATGGGAAAGCTGAGCGAAACCTGGTTTGCGGACGGGTATATCGATTTTGAACTGAAGAAATACACCTTGTTGTCCTACCTGCAGGAAATTCACCGTGCCTTTAATCAAAACATGCTGTATCCCCAGCTGGCTGACATCATCTTTCATTTTAACAACCTCCGGGCGTTCCGGGAAAACAAACAACTGATGGAGCAACAGTTTCCCAAACGCCTGACCGGCATAGACCTGGAGAAACTGCTGCTGTTGTATGAAAAAGTAAGTGCAGACGATGAACTGATGCAGGAGCTGGAGGAAATTATCGCCTACGCTCTTTCGGCGATGAATGATACCATTCGCGACGGAACGGAAATCTATGAGTTTGTGCAGGATAAACTGCGGATTTCACCGGTGGGACTGGTGCCGTTGGAAAACACGTCGGGATACCTGCTGTTGTGCGACGGACGCTACAGCGACACGCTGGTGTACAGTTATCACCTGACTATTTTTGAACGGCACGATGAACAATTCCGGGGTATCCGCACGGAGTACCTGGAGGCTTATACCAAAGACCTGGTACATACCTGCGAACACATCAAAACCATTCTGATCCGGAAAAACAATCAGTTACCGAATCCGGCCGTATACTGTGTGGAAACTTCTCTGGTGGTGCCGGTCAACGAAACGTTGTTGCCGGTGGCCAAACGCAGCCTCGTGCGGTACATTGCGCTCAATGCCGCCTGATCAGTCCAACGGCGGAGTGGCGGTACCCGCGGCGCCAAACTGCACCTCAAGGGTATGGTCTTTCAGGAACGGGGCGTAGTATTGTTCCATCACCTTCCGGATCTTGTCTTTGGATTGCTGGATGTATATCTGGTTGTTTTGCAGCTGATCGCGGGAGGTCTGGTATAATTTCTTCTGTACAGCGGTATAGGTTTCATCGTCCTGGAACAGGAACCATCCTTTGCGGTTGGCGGTTTCCATCCGGTCCACTTTCAGCTCGTAGCTCAGCAGCCTGGGTTCCGGCAGGCGGACAATGATTTTTTTGTTGCTCACTTCCACATAAAATTTACTGCTGTCGATATTCACCCCGTATTTAGCCTGATAGGGGATAGACACCCAGACGGTGTTTTCCAGGAAGGCTTTTTTCAGATTATCACTCCATCCGCCACTGTCTTCAATATTGCTCCGCTTGATGCTGGAGGTGCCCCGTACGTCCAGGCTGGCCAGTTCTGCGATCTCTTTCACGATGGTGCTGTTGGAGATCACCTGCTCGCTGACATTCGTGGAACCAAAACGTTTGCCCAGCCAGAACAGCAGGGCAGCCAGTAACAAAAAGGCGGCAATATAGAGGATCTTTTTCATGAGGATGATTTGAAAAACGGGACAAACAACGCCTGTCCGGCTGTAAATTAATAAAAAGCCGGGAGTATCATATGCGTTTAATCGTTAACGTTAGTTTACCGCGTGAGGCTGTCAATCAGCGCGGCATGTTGCGGATAGGCGGCCTGTAAAGTGGCTTTGTCAGCCAGCTCAAAATCGGCGAAGTCGAAGCCGGGGGCTACGGTGCAGCCGGTGAGGGCATAACCGCCGGGCACTTCCACGCGGGAGCCAAACCAGTTGCCGGCACGGATGATGACCTGCAGGTTTTCCCCGTTGGCAATGTCACGGCCCAGTTTATGCGCCTGAAGCTGCCCGCCGGGTTCAATTTCATAAATAGTAAGCGTATGGCCATCATAGAAATGCCAGATTTCATCGGCGGCAATACGGTGAAACGCAGAAAACTGACCTTCTTCCAGCAGGAAATAAATACAGGTAGATGCGTTGCGGTTGCCACCCATGCCAGCCGGCAGGGTGCTCATGTCCAGCATCCAGTCAGAACGGTACGTTTCCAGGAAGGCGCCGCCCTCCACGTGTGGTTGCAGTTTTAGTTGGTCGCGCCAGTGGGCCGCAGAATATTGCATATAGCACCAAATTGATGGGGGTAATAGAATGATTGAATAGTTACTTCGTATAGATGTTCGGGTTATGAAGTTGCATAAACTTCTCCGGATTGGGTACTTCGGTGAAACCGAACTGCCGGTATAATTCGTGTGCATCCTGGGTTACCAGCAGCCATCTCCGCAGCGTTTGCAGCTCCGGGTGTTCCAGTATAGCGTGCATCAGCATTTTGGAAAGCCCCTTACCCCGTTGTTCCTTCACCACAAAAACATCCGCCAGGTAAGCAAAGGAAGCCTGGTCGGTGATCAGCCGCGCAAAACCTATCTGCCGGTCGCGGTGATACAGCCCGAAACATAAAGATCCTGCCAGTGCTTTTTCTACCACACTGACAGGAATATTTTGCGCCCAGTAGGACTCTTTGGCCAGAAAATCGTGTATAACGCTGATGTCCAGCCTGTTTTTATCAGTTGAAACCGTATAATCTCCGTCTTTTACAAGGTATACTGCAGTTGTCATAGTTAGTAACGTTGAGCGTTACTAAATGTAGACATTTTTTTCTAACTCGCCACGGCTACCTGTTGCAGGGGCCGTGCGGGCATATGTGCAATCGTAGCCGGCGCATTGTACCAGGAAGGCATTTCGCCGTTGAACTGCAGATGGTCCTGTATAAACATCGCCAGATTGTAATAGGCGGTAGCAGGCAACTGCCACTGCGCTTTGTCTGCCTGTTGCAGGGCGTTGCGGAAACGCACCATGCGGGCAAATAACTGCGGCGGTATGCCGATGACGCGGTTAAAGAACCGCTCCAGCGTTGGACGGGACAGCCGGAAGGCTTGCGCCAGTTCTTCCACGCTCACATTGCCCTGACGCGCCAGCAGGTAATCCGCCATCTCGTCGGCCTGTTTCAGACACGGCGCGTCGGCCTGTAATACCTGTTGCAGGCTGCTGTTGAGCAGCGCAGCGATCTCCTGTGGATGACGCAACTGCTGCAACTGACCGCCCAGTTGCGCCCAGGCTGCATTCTCCTGCAGGTCCAGGTTGCGGTAGTAGTTGGTGAAAGACTGACCATCAATACCCAACAAACGATAACATCCGTAAGCGTTCAACTGCACGATCACCATCCTTACCGGGCCCGTCACCTGTAGTTGATAGGCGCAGGTAAAATGCCCCGTCACGGCATGACGCGGAACCGTAAACGCAGCGTGTGCTGCCGGCTTTACCTCGGCCGTTCCTTCCAGCATAAATACCATGTACTGGTCGCCCAACGTAAACAAATGCTGCGGTAACTGGATCAGGCCGCGGGAATCATCTTCCCAGTAATAAAACTGCTTGACAAACGGACGCAATGCATCTTCAGGATGACAGATATGGAAGTTCATAGGTACAAAAATGTGGTGTTAGTGGATATCGCTATCGCTGCAAGTCACACCATACGCTAAAGTGGCGATTATTTATTGTAAATATATAAATTTTGTTAAATATTTTAAAATTTTTCTCGCGAAGGGTTCTCGCAAAGCACGCAAAGCAGCAAAGCGCGCAAAGATTTTTTTTAAGTTTAAATAAGAAAGCAAAGGAGCGGAGATCACATTTGATCTCCGCTCCTTTGCTTTCTTTGCTCGCTTATATAATCTTTGCGCTCTTTGCTGCTTTGCGTGCTTTGCGAGAACCCTTTGCGAGAAACCCTTCGCGTGACTATTTAACATCAAAGCCCCAGTTAATGCCTTTCTCAGTAGCAGGCACGCCGGATTCCAGCCATTGCGGCGCCGGAGCGCCTTTCAGGAAGTGGTCGAAGAACTGTTGTTCGCGGCGCTGGATATCCTTGCGGTTCTGGCGTTGTACCAGGTTGTGGGCTTCGTTATTGTAGTTCAGCAGCCATACGGGTTTGCCCAGCCGGCGTAAGCCGGTGAACATTTCAATGCCCTGGTACCAGGGAACGGCGCCGTCGGCATCGTTGGCCATAATGGCAACCGGCGTGTTCACCTTGGGCAGGTTGAACAGCGGGGAGTTCTGGATATACAGCTCCGGTTTATCCCACAGGGTGGCGCCAATGCGGCTCTGGGAATGTTCGTACTGGAACTGGCGGTTCATGCCGCTTTCCCAGCGGATGCCTCCATAAGCGCTGGTCATATTGGCTACGGGCGCTCCTGCCCAGGCAGCCTTGAAAAGATTGGTCTGCGTAATCAGAAATGCCACCTGGTAACCGCCCCAGCTCTGGCCCTGGATGCCCATGTTCTTACCGTCTACCCAGGGTTGTTTGGCGAGATTTTCTGCCGCACTCACAATGTAGTCGTACGCGCTCTTGCCCGGATAGCCGTTCTCATAAGTGATATCCGGTGCAAACACCAGATAACCGCGGCTCACGAAGAAAGAAATGTTCAGCCGTGAAGGCGTAGGAGCAGGCGCCTGATAGTTATACAGCCCATCGGTCAGCTTCTCATAGAAGTAAAAAATAACAGGATATTTTTTATTCGGGTCGAAGTCTTCCGGCTTATAGAGAATACCTTCTGATGCTTTACCGGTAAAGGTGTTCCATTTATACAGCGAGGCTGTGCCCCAGTTGTATTCCTGTTGCTGCGGGTTAGTATTGCTGATTTTCACTGCTTTGTTCAATTCGCCGGTATACACATTGGGCGACTCTGTGTAGTTGGCGCGTACGTACGTGTAGGCGTTGGCGTCTTTTGCTTTCAGCAGGTCCAGGTAACTGTTGGGGCCCAGCACCAGCTGTTGCGGCCTGCGTTGTTTATCATTTTTGGCCAGCAGTCGCAGACTGTAATATCCGTTATATTTAGTGCTGTCCTGGAATGCACTCATGACAATAACATCGCCGGCGTTGTAGAATTTCTGTTCTTGGTCCAGTTTCAGCGCGCGGAAGCGGGTTTTGGTCTGACGGCCCACGCCATAGGTGATCATAGCGGGAGCTGTCTTACCGGTAGGATCTACCTGCCAGATATCATAGCGGTCATAAATATAAATGTACCGGTCGTTGTTGAGCCATCCTGCAAAGCCGTATGGTTCCGGCACGTCCGGATGGTCGTCTTCTTCATCAAACAGTTTGGCCGGAATGTCTTTGCTGATGTTCACGACTGCGCCGGTGGCGTTGTGGTAGCTGAAGTATTGTTTGTCTGCCAGGTCATACCACACGATATACTGACCGTTGGGGGAGATGGAGTAGAAGCCGTCCAGGTTTTCCCTGATTTTTTTGCGGGTACCGTCTTCCAGGTTAACGAGATAGCCTGTTTTGAGGGTACGGCCCACCCACTGCAGCTGCACTCTGTGGCCTTTGTCGGTGTATCCGAGGGCGTAGCGGCCGTTGCCTTCTGCCGGGACCACCACGTTCTCGAGGTCCTGGTCGCCCAGCTGGAGGATACGTTTGCTGCCTGGATAATAGACTGCGGCGTAGCTCCTTTTCAGTTCCTTGTCGGCGTTTTTGAGCTGCATGGGCTGCAGGTAATCGTCTTTGTAGTTCCAGATGTCCACCTTGGCCACTTCAAAGTCCACGATGGTAGTATCTTTTGCCGGCAGGATGGGAGCGGTGCCGAAGAACAGGCGTTGCCCGTCTTTGCTGAACCAGATCAGGCTGTTGGGGCTGATGGTCCAGCGGGAAGGGATGCCGCTGCTGTTTTTGTCGGCTGCGGTGATGGCGCTGTCTTGTCCGGGTTTATAATAAAACAGCTGGTAGAACTGTTGCAGTGATTTGGCGCTGTCGCGGGTACCAAAATAAGCTGCCTGTTCACCTTTCTCGTCGAAGGCAAACTGTTTATAGTCGCCGTATCCGCGGCTCAGGGTGTCTGCCTTGCGGGTGGCGGTATGCCATAGCAATATGCCGGAGCGGGACAGGGAGTCTTTTTTATCGGAGGTGATTTCTATGAGGAGGTTGTTACCGGGTTTGCTGAATGCGTATTCAGCGACGTTTTTAACGGAATCCTGGCTGCCGTCTTTCAGCTGCCGGATCACGAGGGTGCCGTTTTCGTTTTTATCGCTGCCGCTTTTGTCGTCGTCGGCGCGGTCGGAGTCAGCAGCTTTAGGGGCGGCCTTTCCTTTGGTTTTAGCGCTGTCGGCGGGTTTTTCCGTCAGGTAGGCGAGCCATCCGCTGCCTTTGGCGGGTGTTTTAAAGGATTTGATGCGGGGCAGTTTCTGCAGGTCGCCGGAAGCGAGGGTGAAGATGCCCATGGAATCTTTCGGCATATCGGCCGGCTTTTTCTTTTTGATGCGGGCTTCGCGGGTGTCTTTATACAGCGGTTTAATGCTGAAGATCACATACCGGGAATCGTTGGTGATCACCGGGCTGGCGCCGCGGGCGATGGTACGGGACTGGCCTGTTTTGCGGTCATAAATCACCAGGGATGCGTTGCCTTCCTGTGGGGTGACGGTGTATACTACCCATTGTCCATCGTTGCTGATGAGTTTAGTGCCGATACTCTGCCAGCTGTCGTACACGGTATGGTCAAGCGGTTTTTTGGCAGGTTGTTGTGCATAAGCAAAAGAGGCCCCCAGCAGGGAGAGGGCCAGTAACATATTTCTCATGCGCGCAAAGTATACTTTTTTCGGGCAAAAGTATAAAGACTTTTACCAGCGGCGGGGAGCGGGTATGGAAAGCGAAAGGCCCCCTGACCAACGGTGGTCAGGGGGCCTTCACTTTTTGTTGTTTCGATTTATCTCATATGCAGATCACACGATAGGAGGTTACCAGCCGGGGTTCTGTGTCAGCCTGCCGTCCGGATAAAGGGCGATCTGGCCGCTCGGGATAGGTTCTAGGTAGTTCTTGGGGTCTTTGAACTCCCGTTCTATCACTGGTTTAACGATGATATACCCGTTGGCGTCCCTTTCCGCTTTTTCTGTGGTGCCTGCAGGGAACTCCGGAATTTTGGCGCCTCTGATAATATCAGGGTTGGTGGCGGTGTTCAGGGCCTTGCCCTGTCCCCAGCGGAACAGGTCATATTTGCGGAAACCGTCGAGCATCAGCTCAGACCTTCTTTCGCGTCTGATTTCCCAGATCAGGGAGCTTACACCGGCTTTGTTTTTGGCGTCGATGATTTCCTTACCGCTTACACCGGCGCTTTTGCCACCGAGGTATTCCAGCTTGGCTACGCCTGCGCGGGCACGGAGCAGGTTTACTGTTTTGTCCAGGTCGCCCTGGGCAAAAGCATACTGGCCTAAGTCATTCAGTTCTGCTGCGGCTTCGGCGTAGTTGAGCAGCACTTCTGCCAGCCAGAACAGCGGGGCGTCGGTATCGCCTTTGCTGCCGTCGGTGCTGGCCACCTGCGGGTTCAGGAATTTGGCCGGCCGGTAGCCGGTAGAAGTGGTAAGCCCTTTATTGGCTCTTCCTTTATATGCCAGCACGGTGTCCACAGACTGGATCAAACGGCCGTCACGGTCGGTGAGGGTATGTTTCAGGTCCTCGTCGCCGGCATATTTGGGTGACTGTGCAATGGGCAAACCATCTGTGCACACAAATGATTCCACCGCATCTTTGGAGATGCCATCCATTTGGGTACTGGTGCTCAGGTAGTTGATCAGGCTGTGACCGAGATAGCCTACCACATATTTTTTGTAAAGGATGGCTTCCTTGTTACCCGCCAGGTCCATGGAATTGTAGATGGTTTTATACTGCGGATTGAGGGTAAAAGGCCCTTTCATCAGCTGGTCGCCGGCGTCTTTGGCGGCAAGCAGGAACTTCGCGCCGCCCTGTATATTGTGATACTTGCGCCAGGTGCCCTCAAACAGGCATATGCGGGATTTCAGGGCGAGCGCCACATATTTGTTGACGGTATTTTCCTGGTCTTTGGTACGCAGGTTGGCAATGGCAAAATCCAGGTCGGCCAGTACATTGTCCATGACCGTAGTACGGGAGTCTCTTCCCTTGTACAGGTAGTTTTCGTCTGAAACATCCGGCACTTTGTCCATCCAGGGCACGTCGCCGTATTCCCTTACGAGGATATAGTAGCAGTAGGCGCGGAAGAAACGACCAAAACCCTTCCAGTGGTTTTTGGTCTCATCGGAAGTGGGCACCCTGTCGATGCGCTCCAGCAGAAGGTTGGCCCTGCGGACCATTTCAAAGTTCCATTTGGTGCCGCCGATATCGGAGGGAACGGTCAGCGTAAAGTTTTTTAAGCTGGCGCCTACCTGGTCATCACTTAAAGAGGTAAAGTAAAAGTCACCGAAGGTGGAGTTGTTGCCGTAGCCTGAAAATACACTGTAAAAGTTCCAGGAGTAGATACGAACGTTGTCTTCTGATTTCCAGAAGTTGTTGTCGTCAAATTTATCAATCTGACCTTTGTCTACATATTTTTTGCATCCGGTGCCGGTAAGCAGGGCTGCAGCGAGTATAACGGGTAGATATATACGTTTTTTCATGTCTGTTTTTTTTAGAAGTTCACCTGTAAACCAAAGGACCATGTTTTCTGGAAAGGCCAGGTCCTGCCGTAGATGGAGCCTTGGCCGGTGGTGATTTCCGGATCAATGGGCACACCGACGTTGGAGAAGGTAGCAATGTTCTGGGCGCTGCCGTATATACGTAACCGTTGTAAGTGAATACGTTTGGCCAGTTCATCAGGCAGGGTGTATCCCAGGGTGATGTTTTTCAGGCGCAGATATGACAGGTTGAGCAGGTATTTGGACTGTGGATAGAAGTTATTGCTACCGTCCAGTCTCGCCAGGCCGGTCACGTTGCCGCCGTTATTGCCCGGGAAAGGATTGGGATATTTCGCGTTGGGGTTGTCCGGTGTCCAGAAATCCAGCTGGTGATCGTACATGATGTCGTTGCCGCGGTACAGCGGAATGGCGATGTCGCCGAGGCCCCAGAAGTCCTGTTTGCCTACGCCCTGGAACAGTACGTCTATATCGAACTGTTTAAAGTTGCTGCCCAGTCTCAGGCTGTATTGGTAGCGGGGACGGGAGTTTCCGATTCTTTTCAGGTCGCCGTGATCGTTGAGGGTGCCTTTACCACCGTTGATGACCTTGTCATCGTTGAGGTCTTTGTATTTAATGTCACCGGGACCGAATTTAAAGTTGCCGCTGGTCAGTTTGGATTGGTCGGGGGAACTGGTTACGTCATCTGCGGAAGTGAAATAACGGTCTGTTTCAAAGCCCCAGATTTCACCGACCACTTTGCCTTTATAGGCCTGGTTGATCAGCATGGAAGGGTTGTTCCATTCGGTAACAACGGTTTTGTTGTCCCAGAAGGCGAGGGTACCGTAAACGGTCCAGTCTTTTTTGAGCTGGTAGTTACCGCCGATAGAGATCTCGTAACCGGTGGTACGCAGGGAGCCATCGTTTATTTTAGGAGCGCTGGCGCCGAGGAAAGCGGGCACCGTACGGCTGGTGATCATACCGTTGGTGTTACGCTGATACCAGTCGAAAGTAACATTGATGTTGTTGTTAAACAGGCTGATATCTGTACCGAAGTCCAGTGTGTTTACTTTCTCCCAGCGGAGCGCGTCGCTGACGATGGAGGGGGCGTCTACGCCGAGTGCCAGGATATTGCCGTTCATCCAGCCGGTCACGTTGCCGGTTTCCATGGAGGGAATGTAATATTTGCCACCTACGTCGAGATTGCCTAGCGTACCGTAAGAAGCGCGGATTTTCATATCAGACAGTACTTTTCTGTAGGACTGCATGAAGTTTTCTTCCGTGATACGGTAGCCGGCGGACGCAGAGGGAAAGAAAGCCCAGCGGTTGTTGACAGGGTAGGCGGAAGCACCATCGTATCTGCCGTTCAGTTCGAGCAGCCATTTGTCTTTATAGGCGTAGTTCACTCTGCCGAAGAAGCCGGCGTATGCGTTGATATAGTGGAAGCCATTTACAGACTGGTCGCCGATGGCCAGTGTCAGCTCCGGCATGGAAGGATCGAGGATGTTGCGTTTGGAAGCGCCAAAGCCCAGTGTGTCGGTGTCTTCGGCGTTCATACCGGCCATCAGTTTCAGTTGATGGTCTTTACCCAGTTTTTTGTCGTAGGTAGCGTAGATGTTGAAGGTATTTACCTTAAAGCGTCTGCCGCCGTAGCTGGCGAAGTCCTGGCTGGTGGTGGCAACGTTTTCCAGTGGCATGGTGGCTGACCAGTAGTTCCACAGGTTGATCTTGTTGGCTGTTTCGTGCCTTACGATATTGTCGCGGCCGATGGTGTAGTCAGCGCGGATATTCAGGTCTTTCGTCAGTTTCAGGGTAGCGCCCAGGTTCACGCGGGTGTAGTTATCGACCACGCTGTTGGTGGGAGCGCCTCCCATGAGGCCTGCAGGCGTACGGAAGCCAACGCCTTTATAGGTGCCGTAAGGGAAATAGGCTCCCCAACGCCACATGTACTGGAAGTAAGGCCAGTACTCAAACGGGAAATCATATTCGTAGTTGCGGTACATCATCTTCAGGTCCACGTCCAGCCATTTGGTGGCTTGTGCGCTGATGGCGCCGGTGATGTTGTATTTCTTCAGACCGTCCGGGTTGGGTTTCATCACCCCGCTGTTTTGATTGTAACCGGCGGACAGGTAGTAGGATACTCTTTCGCTACCGCCCTGTACGTTCAGGTTGTGTATCTGCTGGGGCGTCCATTTTTTGAACATGATATCTTTTATGTCCCATACGCGGTAGAACAGCGCGGGGTCGTTGGCGGTGGGCAGGTCGAAGTCTTCTCCCGGTATCATCTCGTTGCTGGTGCGGTTATTAGCGTATTTCGCTTTCCAGTTTTTGATACCGGCCAGTGTTTTGGCGTAAGACATGCCAAATGCTTCCGGGGCCAGACCTGCGCGGGCAGCGGAGTTGATAAGGCCGGGCAGTTCTTTTTCAGGATCTGCGAAGTCCGGCTGGTTCAACGGGGAGTTCCATGCAAAGTTGTTGGAGTAGGTGATACGGGTAGGCGTGTTGCGGGTACCGGATTTGGTTTTGATGAGTACCACACCAAATGCCGCACGGGCGCCGTAGATGGAAGTGGAGGCCGCATCTTTCAGTACGGACACGCTTTCTATGTCTTCAGGGTTGATCAGGGTGAGGTCCGGTGTTTCCACATTGTCTACCAGGATCAGCGGACGGCTGGTGCCGTTCAGGGAACCGACGCCGCGAATGTTGATGGAGGGGGTACCGGAAGCGAGGCCGCCGTTGGAGAACTGGATGTTCAGGCCGGGAGAGATACCCTGTAATGCTTTGGAGGGATCGGTGATGGGACGGCTCTGCATGGTTTTGCCGATATCAACCGTGTTGACCGCACCGGTAAGATTGGCTTTTTTCTGCGTACCATAACCCACCACCACCACTTGTTCCAGTGAGCGTTCGTCAGGAGAGAGCAGCACCTGCACGTTGCCTTTACCTACCGGAATATCCTGCGGCTGATAGCCGATGAAGGTAACGTGCAGCACCAGCGTGCCCGCGGGCGCATCCAGGGAGAATTTGCCGTTGGGGTCTGTTACGGTGCCTTTTTTACCGGCTACCACCGTAGCGCCGATAATGGGTTGCTGATTGTTCTTGTCCAGTACGGTGCCCTTGATGATATTTTGGGCCCATGAACTCGCATAAACCAGCAAAAAAATGAAAGTGAAAAGTAGCCTTTTCTTCATGTTTTTTTAGATTTAGATGTTGGTTGTTTTAAAAGTTTTTAGTTATAACGTGCTAAAATTCAGATAATTAAACTTTTTATGTTGATCGGTTACTGTTACAGGCAGAACGCAGCTTTTCACTCTGGTACACGGGAATCTTGCATTACTTTGCGTTTTTGTGCATGAAAGTAGCATAAAATTTCATGAAAAAAAGGCAAATTACAGGAAAATGCGTTTATTTAATGTGAAAAGCGGATAAAACACGCACAATCAATTTGGATTAGATTTTTCTACATTTGTGAACAAGCAAAAAAGTCCCCACAGCATGTTGAAAGAAGAGCGCCAGGCGTTTATCATGAAGCAGATCAACCTGCACAATAAAGTGTTGTCAACCGATATCAGTGCTATGCTTAGTATTTCTGAAGATACCGTACGGCGCGATCTGAAAGAGATGGCAGAAGAAGGGAAAGTATTAAAAGTACATGGAGGCGCCATTGGCCGCTCCTTCCATTACCCGTTTGATGAAGGAAACTCTGTATATGCACAGGCTGCGAAGAAACAAATAGCGGAAAAAACGCTGAAGCTGCTGAAAAATGATATGGTGGTCCTCACCGGCGGCGGCACCACCATGATTGAACTGGCAAAAGCCATCCCGGTCAACCTGCGGGCCACTTTCTTTACCATCAGCCCCCTCGTGGCGCTGCAACTGGTGGAGCACCCGAACCTGACCGTGATCACCATCGGCGGTCAACTGTCCCGCAGCTCCCATATTCATATAGGCGCCAGCGTTATCAACCAGCTGTCGGAGATAAAAGTAGACCTCTGCCTCATGGGGGCCAACGGCTTCTCCATACAGGATGGCATGACGGAATCAGACTGGGAAGTGGTACAGGTGAAAAGGGCCATGCTGCGGGCTACCAACAAAATGGCCATCCTCAGTATCGCCGAAAAACTGAACTCCTCCCAACGCATGAAAGTATGTGACCTGAACCAGATCAACTACCTCATCACGGAACTGGAACCCGATAATCATTTCCTGGGCGCCTACCAGCACCTGGACCTGCAACTGTTTTAGCCCGCCAGCATTCTGCCGGTACGGTGCTGCCAGCTGACCCGCGCCATTTGCAAAGCTACGGACAGTATGATACAGGCCAGGCCCGCATAAAAGGCGTTGTTGAGATGTTTGTTCTCATGAAAAAGGATAAACGCCAGCACAATGCTGTATACCGGCTCCAGGTTAAAACACAGGTTGACGGTAAAAGGGGAGATTTTTTTCAGTGCATTCATGCTCAGCGTGTACATACAGATGGTACACAGCCAGGCCAGCACCAGCAGGTACATCAGGTCTGAAAAGCCCGGTATCACAGTGCTCACCGGGAAATAGTGAAGGTAAAAAGGTAAGATGAGCGAGAGGACCACAAAACCGGTGGACAGCTCGTAAAAGGTGATGGTATTGGTGTCGAACCGTTTCACCAGCCGCTTGTTGTATACGGTAAACAGTGCGGCGAACATCGCGGAAATAACGCCGAGAATAATACCGGTTTGGTATTGGGTGTCAAAATGAAAGATCAGTAAAATACCGAAAAGCGTCAGCATAGACAGCAGCATTTCCACCATATCCGGCCGTCGCCGGTTGATCAGCGGATCAAAAATAGCGGTAAACAGGCTGGTGAGCGAGAAACAAATCACCCCGATAGACACGTTGGAGTATTTAATACTGCCGTAGAAGAAAAGCCAGTGAAGGGCCACCACTACGCCGGTGACGCCGATAGGTACAATATCTTTAAAGGGAAGTTTACGGAAGGTGCCCTGCAGGCGGAACAGGATGTACATGGTCACAGCGGTGATGAGTAACCGGTACCATACCAGTAGTCCTTCATTCAGGGATATCAGTTTGCCCAGGATGCCGGTAAATCCTGCAAGAAATACAGACAGATGCAGCTGTAAAAACGCTTTTTTCATACACACGCGATGCGAACGCGAATAGTCGCCGTCCGCCTTTCAAATTCAGTGATCCGGATGGATTCCCTGCAAAGGTACACACCCGGACCACTGAATATCCCTATCATCAGATTAATTAATTGGTAACTCTTTTTTTGTAGTTGCGGAAGAGGCTCTGCCACTGGATTTTCAATACGCCGAGCACCCCTTCTTTCACAATGCCTTTGCTCATCTTGGAATACCCTTCGCGGCGGTCTTTGAAGGTGATGGGCACTTCAGCGATGGTAAAGCCCAGCTTCCAGGCGGTAAATTTCATTTCTATCTGGAAGGCGTAGCCTACGAACTGGATCTGGTCAAGATTGATGGCTTCCAGCACCGTATTACGGTAACATACAAACCCGGCGGTGGGGTCTTTGACCGGCATCCAGGTGATCATGCCCACATAGATGGAGGCGCCGTAGGAGAGCACTGCTCTGTCCCAGGGCCAGTTTTCGGTTTTCCCGCCTTTTACATAGCGGGAGCCCACGGCCACGTCTGCACCGCCTTTGGCGCAGGCGTCGTAGAGACGTACCAGGTCTTTCGGGTTGTGGGAAAAGTCGGCATCCATCTCAAAGATATACTGGTAGTTTCTGGCCAGCGCCCATTTGAAACCGTGGATGTAAGCAGTTCCCAGCCCTTGTTTGCCGGAACGTTCTTCCAGGAACAGTTGTCCCGGATGTTCATTTTGCAGTGATTTTACAATATTGCCTGTACCGTCAGGAGAACCATCGTCCACAATCAGGATATGGAAATTCTGCTGTAAGGAAAATACAGCGTCAATGATATTGCGGATATTATCCTTCTCATTGTACGTAGGAATAATGACAAGCTTTTCCAATTCAGCCGATGAAATTTTGTGTACTGCGAAAATAGTTCAATTACGACGCAAGATACCGCGTTCCTGAAAAATATTACAGTTTTTTTAACATCATATTGTGATAGATTTCTGACAGTTTCTGCTTGGTATTCAGCGGAAAGTCTGCCTTCATCATCCAGTCATAGTATTGAGGCTCAGCCTTCAGCACTTCTTTCACCGGCCGGCCTTTGTACTTACCGAAGTTGAATACTTCCTGGCCGCCCTGCATCACGATGCGGCGGGCAAAGTCGATGTATTCTTCTTCTTTGGTGAAGTCCGCCAGTCCGTCAATATCCTGTTGCAGGTTTTCGTAACGGCCCAGCTGGGCTTCCAGTATCTCGTAGGTAGCCAGTGCGTCGGCTTCGGCACTGTGCGCATTTTCCAGCTGTTTGTCGCAGTAGAATTTGTAAGCGGCGGCGAGCGTTCTTTTTTCCATCAGGTGGAAAATACGCTGAACGTCCACAAAGCGGCGTTTGGACACGTCGAATTCCATGCCGGTACGCAGGAATTCTTCCACCAGCAGCGGAATATCGAAGCGGTTGCTGTTATAGCCGGCCAGGTCGCAGTTTTCCAGGAACATTTTCAGTTCGTTGGCAGCCTGCTTAAAGGTAGGCGCATCTTTCACATCTTCGTCCTTAATGCCGTGGATGGCGGTAGATCCGGCCGGAATAGGCATTCCGGGGTTGATGCGTTTTACTTTCGACTGTGTGGTTTTATCAGGAAATACTTTAATGATAGCGATTTCAATGATACGGTCTGTGGCCACGTTCGTACCCGTCGTTTCCAGATCAATTACGGCCAATGGCCTTTTGAGGAGCAAAGAAGGCATGCTATTTAGAAATTTAGGAATTTTGAAATTTTGAAATTTTGAAATTTTGAAATTTGCGCAAAGGTAGCGTATTATTTGGCTAGCAGCTTCTTTAGTGACGGGAAATCCAGTCCGTCATATGTTCCGGAGCTCATCAGCAGGAGGTTGGCCTGGTGATAATCCTGCGCCCCGAGGAACGCTTCCAGCTGTGCGCGGTCGTTGAAGACCTGCAGGTCGCTGCGGCCGAATTTCTCCCGGACCATTGCCGGCTCGAGGTCGGGCATCCGTTTAATTTCCAGGGCATGTTTGCTGTAATATACTGCGGCTGCATCGGCGGGGTCCATGGCGCCTGCATATTGCGAGAGGAAGTCCGCGTTGAGGCTGCTATAGGTGTGCAGTTCCAGCACGGCAATGAGCCTGCGGTGGGGGAACTGCTGCCGGGTGGCTTCCATGGTGGCCTTCACTTTGGAAGGGGCATGGGCAAAGTCGCGGTAAATCACGCTGTTATCACTTTTGGCAACCAGCTCCAGCCTTTTGGCAGCGCCTTTGAAGGAGGCGATGGCAGCGAGGAATTCCTCGTCAGACAGGCCCAGCTCGTTGCATACCAGCTTCGCGGCGTGCATGTTGAGCAGGTTGTGCTCCCCGAATACCGCCAGGTCGGCGAGCCCTTCATCGAAGAACACGCGGGTAACGCCCTCGCGGATCATATGGATGGGGGTGGTATAGGGGACCAGTTTCAGGTGACGGCCTTCGGCAGCCACGAGGCTGTTGAGCTCCGTATCAGCGCTGTTATAGATCAGCACGCCGCCGGGTTCCATCTGCCGGATAAAAAGGGCGAACTGTTCTTTATAAATGTCGTAAGTGGGAAATACGTTGATATGGTCCCAGGCAATGCCGGTCAGTACCGCTATCTGCGGGTGCAGGAAAAGGAATTTGGGCCTTTTTTCGATGACGGAGGCAGGGTATTCGTCGGCTTCGCAGACGATCAGGGGGGCGTCGGTGATGTTTACAGACTGATTGAACCCTTCCAGTTTGGCGCCTACCAGGTAATCAAACCGGCGCTGGCTGTATTGCAGCACGTGCATGATCATGGCGGTGGTGGTGGTTTTACCATGACTACCGCCTACGGCTACCCTTGTTTTATTTTTGCTTTCCTGATAGATGTATTCCGGGAAAGAGTAGATATTCAGTTGCAGCTCACGGGCCCTGATCAGTTCGGGGTTGTCTTCCCGGGCATGCATGCCCAGGATGACGGCATCGATACCAGGGGTGATACGGGCAGGGTCCCAGCCGATGTTGTCCGGTAAAATACCTGCCTGCCGCAGGTTGGATAATGCCGGTTCAAATATCTCGTCATCGCTGCCGGTTACTTCATAACCTTTCTGTTGGAGCGCAATGGCCAGCTGGTGCATCACACTTCCACCTATTGCGATAAAATGTACCTTCATACCTATTGGGTTATTTGGATATTTAGCTATTTTGTTATTGGTTTTGGGCGCAAAGTCCGCAAATCCAATAACAAAATTTTAAAATTTTCAAATATCCAAATTTAATATGTATCGTTGTTTTTTTTAATGTATTAATTATATTTGCAAAATAACGTTACAAAAGACGATTAAAAAAGTTGTCATTATCATAAATTCCTATGAAATTTCGTTTACCAATTAAATTTTCTCCCATGAAATCGTATGTAAGAATTTTGGGCTGCGCCGGTATGGTTTGTATCTTTGCAGCTTTCTTAACGTCCTGCGCGAGCCACCAGAAACTGGGATGTCCGATGAAAGGGATGGCGAAGGCCCCGGCAGCGACGCATAATAAAATGAGCTAATCATCATGAATTGGAAAACGTTAACCAGTGAGGAACAACTGCAGGAAATCAACGAGGCGTCTGCCCTGCAGCCGGTAGTTATCTTTAAGCACAGTACGCGGTGCTCCATCAGCTCCATGGCGAAGTCCCGGTTGGAACGTGCAGCAGCTCCGGAAGGGTTAACGTTTTATTACCTGGACCTCCTGGCTCACCGTGATCTTTCCGGTAAAATAGCCCACCGGTACCAGGTGCCTCATGAGTCTCCCCAGATCCTGCTGATCCGTAACGGCGCCTGTATCTATGATGAAAGCCATACCGGTATCACCATGGATGAGATTGCCGATCACCTGAACGGATAATAGACTAGCTTTGTGCTATATATCGTATAGCACCATGAAACATCGTATAGTAGTAGCAGTTACCGGCGCCAGCGGGTCCATCTACGCCAGGCAGTTGCTTCATAAGCTCCACGCCGCGGCCGGTCAGCTGGATGAGGTAGCCGTTGTCATGACCGAGAATGCCAAGACCGTTTGGCAAACAGAACTGAAAAACGAAGATTATCGCCAGCTACCCTTTCGTTTTTACACGCAGCAGGACTTCAACGCTCCTTTTGCTTCCGGCTCCGGAAGATTTAATACCATGATCATCTGTCCCTGTTCGATGGGCACCCTCGGACGCATCGCCACCGGCATCTCCAATGACCTGATCACCCGGGCCGCTGATGTTGTATTAAAAGAAAGGCGCAAGCTGATCTGTGTGGTAAGGGAAACACCTTATAACCTGATGCACATCCGCAACATGGAAACCGTGGTGCTGGCCGGCGGTATCATCTGCCCCGCCACACCGTCGTATTACAGCCTGCCTGCCACCATCGAAGACGTGGCCGCCACCGTGGTAGACCGTATCATCGACCTGGCCGGCGTGGAACAGCAGACCTTCCGCTGGGGGAGCGACAATAAATAATACAACGGATATAATTATCTTCGTCGTTCATCATTTACTTTCAGCATTATCATGAAGATAGCCATCATCAACGGGCCTAATCTCAACCTGCTGGGCAAGCGGGAACCGGGCATCTACGGCAGCGAGTCTTTCGAAGATTATTTCCGGCAGCTGCAAAAAGCTTTCCCCGCAGTGGAATTCAGCTATTTCCAGCACAACGTGGAAGGAGAGATCATCAACTATCTCCACCAGACCGGTTTTTCCTATGATGGCATCCTGCTTAACGCCGGCGGCTATACGCATACTTCCGTAGCTATCCGCGACGCCATCGCCGCCATCAAAACACCGGTGATAGAAATACACATCAGCAACGTGTACGCCCGGGAAGAATTCCGGCATACCTCCCTCATCGCGCCTAAATGCGTAGGCTCCATCTGTGGCCTCGGCATGAAAGGATACCGCCTCGGAGTGGAGTATTTTGTGCAGCCATCATAACGGTGGTCACATACTGGCAGCGGCCCGGGAGATGCCTCCCGGGCCGCTGCGTTTCAGGCATACCGGGGATTATCCCGGTACCACTCCAGGTGACCGCTGATCATCCGGTCCAGCTGAAGCACATAGTCGGCCACCACCGCCTTCCAGGCGCCAAAGTCCGGCCATTCGGTGCACAGCTGCCGGTAGTCGGCCACCTGCTCCTGGCGCATACGCAGGGCTATACGATAAGCTTCTTCCAACGAAACACGGTATTCATGCTGTATGACCGCTACCAGGTTCATCGCCTCCAGGCTACGTTTTTCTTTCTCAAAAGACAACAGGTCATTGTCCCAGGTGGTCAGCCTGCTGACGAAAAACCTGCGCTGCTGAACAGCCGGATGTTGAAACACCTCCGCAGGAAGGATACAACCGGATACTACCTCCACCAGGTCAATGTAAGGATAGGCAGCACCCAATTTTTCGCGGAGGTCCATATATTCGGCCAGCCGGGGATAAGTCAGCTCCTGCTTATAACTGTACTGCTTTTCGAGCTGCTGGCCTTCGAAGAAATATTGCCAGCTTTTGAGGTAGCGTGCTTTCCAGGCTGCTGCCTGGCTGTGAAAGGCAAGCTCGTGGTGCGCGATGGCAAACTGCTGAAACACACTCTCTTCTTCCTGAGCGGGAGAATGGCCCCGGAGGATGCCGGTCAGCCGGTCCTGCGCCGCTTTCAGCTGTGGCAGCGGTAGCCGTGCGTATACATCATCGAAAATAAACACCCAGACGAGGAGGCGGGCAGCGGGGATCAGCATCTTAAAAGGACAATCAGGATACCAAAGGGCTGTCAGCCGGCCGAAATCAGCGGCTTTGAACTGTCGGCGGGCATCGGGCGAAAGGAAAGTGTAAGCATCTATCAACGCAGGTATCTCTTTTTCAATCAGGGCATGGTTTGGATGGATCCTTGAGGGAAAAGGATACTGCAGTTCGGTAAATAATGACTGCATCATAAAAAGGGTTTTCGTTACAGTAAATATACTGTTGGCTGTAACACCAATACAACCCCTCGCCGGAAAAAGTTGTATATATCCTTGAAAATTAGTTTCTTGCGGTCACTCAAAAAAAATAGCCAAATAACCAAATAACCAAATATCCAAATATCCAAATATCAATAACCTCTACAGCAAAACCATTACTATGAAAAACACCTTGTTAAGCGGTAAACTGCTCGTTTACCTTTGCTTCACCGCCCTCTTTTTTTCGGCTTGTAGCAAGAACGATGATCCGGCGCCTCCCATCCCGGTGTATAACATGGACACCCTCTATGCGCGTGCCGTGGCTGACGCCATGGTGGCCGACAGCAGCGAGATCTCCAATGCCCTGTGGCCGATCACGGCAGACAACCCCAACCTGCAATGGAAAACCATCAACGGCCAGAGCTACGTGCTGATGG
Source organism: Chitinophaga eiseniae (assembly GCF_900167135.1). Lineage (GTDB taxonomy): Bacteria > Bacteroidota > Bacteroidia > Chitinophagales > Chitinophagaceae > Chitinophaga > Chitinophaga eiseniae. Next base: position 528,389 of record NZ_FUWZ01000005.1, read on the forward strand.
CTACTTTCATGCGTTTCCCTTCCAGCTACCCCGAAGGCGATTCTATCACCAACACCTGGGGGGAAGCCTGGCTGTTTATCCCCAAACAGATGAAAAGCCGTATCGGGCAGGACTTTAAGCCCGGCTCAGATACCGTGCAGCGCATCTGTCAACTGCTTGGCCTGCCGCCGGTAAACGCCAAAACCAACACGCACATCGCTGAAGTATGGGTGAAAGCCGCCCGTCTGTACCGCCCCGCGGGCAATCCGGCCATCAACACCACCACTACCGGTTATGCGCTGGTAAACGGCGTATCGGCTGATTACACCACCTGGTTTAACAACTACATCATCTTTGCATATTACCGCCCGCTGATCACGAACACGGATTATCATTACCCATGGACCCGTATGGGCTACACGTACGACTGGGCGCCGGGCGCCAGTGAAGTGGGACTGAGTGAGTATGTGGAACTGCCTTCTTCCGGTATGTGGGTGGAGAAAGTACGCAGGGCTGCTGACTACTTCCGTTGATCAATTACGAATTACGGATTACGAATTACGAATTGAGGGCTCTCTTTTGGAAAGGTTATTAAATAACCGCTCTGTAAGGAAAGGCCTCAATTCGTAATTCGTAATCCGTAATTCGTAATTGATTTACAGATATTTAAAGTTTGTTTTCGGCGTGATCTGCAGCAATGTCTGGTAGATCAGCTGAATCGTATTTTCGACATCGTCGCGTTTTACCATTTCCACGGTCGTGTGCATGTAACGCAGCGGTAAGCTGATCAGCGCGGACGGCGTACCATCGTTGGAGTAAGCAAAAGCGTCGGTATCTGTGCCGGTGCTGCGGCTTACGGCATGCAGCTGGTGCGGTATGTCGTTTTTCTTTGCGGTCTTGATGATCAGCTCGCGCAGGATATTGTGCACGGCAGGGCCATAGGTAATGCTGGGGCCACCGCCGCATTTGATTTCCCCTTCGATGTTTTTGTTGATCATCGGCGTGGTGGTATCATGGGTAACGTCGGTAATAATGGCCACATCAGGTTTGATGCGTTTGGCGATCATTTCGGCGCCCCGCAGCCCTACTTCTTCCTGTACGGCGTTAACGATATACAGGCCGAAAGGCAGTTGTTGTTTTTTCTCTTTCAGCAGGCGGGCCACTTCAGCGATCATGAAACCGCCGATACGGTTGTCGATAGCGCGGCAAATAAAGTAGTCGTAGCTCAGTTCTTCAAAACCATCGTCGAAAGTACATACGCAGCCTACATGGATGCCCAGGTCTTCCACCTCTTTACGGGAACGGGCGCCGCAATCCAGGAAGATGTTTTCTACCTTGGGTTGTGGTTCTTTACCGTCGCCGCTGCGCAGGCGGGTGTGGATGGCGGGCCAGCCGAAGACCGCTTTAACGGTGCCTTTTTCGGTGTGGATATTTACCCGCATGGAAGGGGCGATCGCCTGATCGGAGCCGCCATTACGGATCACATAGATCAGTCCTTCCGGGGAGATATAGTTGACAAACCAGGAAATTTCATCCGCGTGGGCTTCAATCACCACCTTAAAAGGGGCTTTGGGATTGATAACTCCCACCACGGAGCCATAGGCGTCCACCTGGTGTTCATCGATATACGGTGTCAGATATTTGAGCCACAGCTTTTGTCCTTCTTTCTCAAAACCGGTAGGAGAGGGATTATTCAGGTAGTCTTTGAGGAATGCCAGCGATTCCTTCGTGAGTATGGATTTCTGTTTTTTGGACATAGTAATATCACTTTTTGAGACCGGACAAATGTAGCAAATTACCCATTATGACAAAGGCTTCTTTACGGGAAGAGGCTGACCAGCATCAGGTGGAGCAGGGCCGACAGGGCCATCAGGCCGTCCAGTCCGAAATAAAACAGGTAGTCGGACGGGTCGCGGTGGGCTTTTTTTGTCAGCAAACCGGTCACCAGCACGGGCACCAGCAAAGTCCCTATTACAGGAACGGAGGTGTAAGGGCCCAGCAGAACCGCGCTCAGGGCGGAAAACAGCAGGGTGATATAATAGAGCCGGTTGAGGCTTCGGTAATCGAGATACGTGATCAGGCTGCGGATGCCTTCCTTTTTGTCGGACTCCACATCGCGGAAATCGAACAGGATACAGATGGCATATATCAGCAGGAAACGGTGCAGCGTAAAAAGCACCAGCGGCCAGGAGAGGCCCTGATTGGCCACGAAGGCGGGCAGCAGCGTGGTCACATACGTCCACACCGCGGTGAGGAACAGCGTTTTGCCTACGGCTATCCGGCGCAGCCAGGTAAAAGGTTTGTAGGGCACCTTAGGGGCAGAATAGAGGAAGGTGAGTATTGCGCCGCCGCTGAGTACCAGCCAGTGGCTGCGTAAGGGCCAGAAATAGAACAGGGCGCCAGCCAGCCCAACACCGCAGAGCATCAGCATGAGGTCGCGGTACCGGTCAACCCACTGCAGCCTTTCTGACGACGAATAGGAGCCGGGAGTCAGGTACCAGTGAAAGTTATAACTGCAAATAGTGGAGAAGAAAACAAAAAGATAAAAGGTCTGTCGCGGATACTGCAGTCCCAGCAACTGGTTGGCCTGCCATATCATCAGCAGTGCACACAAGGCAATGAATACCGATGTAAAGAGGATGAAATTAAAAATAGACTTCATCAATTACGAATTACGAATTACGGATTACGAATTGGGACTACCTTTTACGCCAAAATCCGTAATTCGTAATTCGTAACTCGTAATTGATTACAAAGGTATGTTACCGTGTTTTTTTCTCGGCATGTTCACCACTTTATTTTCCAGCATTTTGAAGCCCTTGATGAGTTTGGCGCGGGCCTGCTCCGGCAGGATCACCTCGTCGATATATCCTTTTTCAGCTGCCAGGTAAGGGTTGGCGAATCTTTCGGTATAATCGGCCACCAGCTCGTTGGTCCGGGTTTCCGGGTCCGGAGCGGAGTCAATTTCTTTCTTATAGATGATTTCCACGGCCCCTTTAGCGCCCATTACGGCTATCTCCGCCTGTGGGAAAGCGTAGTTGAGGTCGGCCCCGATATGTTTGGAGTTCATCACGCAGTAGGCGCCGCCGTAGGCTTTGCGGGTGGTGACGGTAATTTTGGGTACGGTCGCTTCGCAGAGGGCATACAGCAGTTTGGCGCCGTTGGTGATGATGCCGTTCCATTCCTGGTCGGTACCGGGCAGGAAGCCGGGAACGTCTACCAGTACCAGCAGCGGTACGTTGAACGCATCGCAGAAGCGGGTAAAACGGGCGCCTTTCACGGAGGCGTGGATATCGAGCACGCCGGCCAGCACAGCGGGCTGGTTGGCCACAATACCGATGCTTCTGCCGCCGATGCGGGCGAAGCCCACGATGATGTTGTCGGCAAAGTCCTTATGCACTTCAAAGAAGCTGTCGGCATCTGTCAGATGGGCGATCACTTCCTTCATATCGTAAGGCTGGTTGGGGCTGGCAGGGATCAGCGTATTCAGGGCTTCCCGCAGCTCGTTGCCGCCTTCGTAAGGATATACGGGTGCTGTCTCCTCGCAGTTTTGCGGGATATAGCTCAACAGTGTTTTGATGTTCTGGATGCATTCCACCTCGTTGGCGCAGGCGAAATGGGTAACGCCGCTTTTGGTGGCGTGGGTCTGGGCGCCGCCCAGCTCTTCGGAGGTCACTTCTTCGTGGGTGACGGTTTTCACCACGTTGGGACCGGTCACGAACATGTAGGAAGTATTTTCCACCATCATGATGAAATCGGTGATGGCTGGAGAATATACGGCGCCGCCGGCGCAGGGTCCCATGATGGCGGATATCTGGGGGATAACGCCGGAAGCGCGGGTGTTGCGGTAGAAAATATCCGCATAACCGCCCAGGCTCACCACTCCTTCCTGTATACGGGCGCCGCCACTGTCATTGAGGCCTACCAACGGGGCGCCGTTCTGCATGGCGAGGTCCATGATCTTGCATATTTTGCGGGCATGCGGTTCGGAGAGGCTGCCGCCATATACCGTGAAATCCTGTGAGAAGACATAAGTCAGCCTGCCGTTGATCGTACCGTAGCCGGTCACCACGCCATCGCCGGGAAACTGTTCCTGGTCGGTGGTAAGGCCGCGGTTACGGTTATGAACCAACATGTCCAGCTCTTCAAAAGAACCTTCGTCCATCAGCAGTTGAAGCCGCTCCCGGGCGGTCAGCTTGCCTTTTTTATGCTGGGAAGCGATCCTTACTTCTCCACCGCCTAACATGGCTTCTTTAATCTTCGACTGTAATTCCTCGATCTTATTCATATGCGGAAAATGAGTGATAAATCTGAACTAAAAAATAAAGGATTCCTTTTAAGGAATCCCTGCGGTTGTAAATGTAATGTTTTTGAAAGACTATCTGTTCCGGCGGAACGGAAATTTTGGCGTAGGCACGGTGTCGCTGATATTACCTGAATTGTCGCGCAGGAAAACGATATAATGCGCGCTGTCGCCGGGCGCCGGGTTGTAGGCCGCCGCGAAATCAATCTCCTCGAAAGGCATGATCACATCTGCCTTTATGCTGTTGCCTCTGTTTTGCCCGATTTTAGGCATTTTATAGAATTGCCAGATAGTATCTTTGTTAACGGCTTGTTCGCTGTCTTTGAGCATCGCTACGCCGATGCTGTCTTCAATGTCTCCATCTCCGTCTTCCACCCGCATGGTAAGAACAAACTGCCTGGTATCGGGCGTGATGCTGTCTGGTTGATAGCTTTTGAAGAACAGTAGCGGTTTAGTGCCGACATTATCTTTTTTACAAGCATAGAGCAAACCCACGGCCAGGAGCAAATAGAGAATTTTCTTCATAAAACAAACCTACATTAATTTAGGAAATATACAAATAATCGGCTATCCCCGTCTCTCCAACGAAAAACGTTTTTTTTGGGACATTTGTTACTTGCTTCGGCTAAATTTATTCTTCTCCCTACCTTTGTGATCTTTAAAGACCGATATACATGCGCGTAGTTTCGCCCGATTATATATTTTCCCTGAAGCCGGAAGAGCTGGAGACCGCCGCCCTGGAGCTGTTTCGTTACCAGTACCAGGAGAATGCGCTCTACAGGGCCTATACCGATGCCCTGCGGATACAGCCGGGCAGGGTAACCAGCCTCCTGGAGATCCCCTATCTGCCCATCCAGTTTTTTAAGTCCCATTCCGTGGTGTGCGGGCAGTTTGAGCCGCAGCTGATATTTGAAAGCAGCGGTACTACCCAGACGGTCAACAGCCGGCACCTGGTGAAAGACGCCGCCGTTTATACCCGCAGCTTTATGACGGCTTTTGAGCAGTTCTACGGGCCGGTAACGGATTACGTGGTGGTGGGCTTGCTGCCTTCCTACCTGGAGCGGCAGCATTCCTCGCTGGTACGTATGGTTCAGGAAATGATCGTCCGCAGCGGCCATAAAGAAAGCGGTTTTTACCTGTACGAACACGATACGCTGTACCAGCAGCTGCAGGCGCTGGAGGCGCGGCAGCAGAAAGTACTGCTGATCGGCGTTACCTTCGGGCTGCTTGACTTTGCCGAGAAATACACATTGTCCCTGCAGCATACCATCGTGATGGAAACGGGCGGCATGAAAGGCCGCCGGGAAGAATGGACCCGCGACGAAGTGCATGCCTTCCTCAAAGAAAGGTTAGGCGTTACTGTTGTACATGCCGAATATGGGATGACTGAACTGTTGTCGCAGGCTTATTCCCTGGGACAGGGGTATTTTGAAACCCCAGCCTGGATGAAAGTGTTGCTGCGGGATGAAAATGATCCCTTCCAGCTGACAGCCGGCAAAGGATCGGGGGTGATGAACGTCATTGACCTGGCCAATATTTATTCCTGTGCCTTTATTGCTACCGAAGATATCGGGAAAATTCATGCCGACGGCCGTTTTGAGGTGCTGGGACGCCTCGACAATTCAGCCTTGCGCGGTTGCAGCCTGATGGCCGTTTAATTTTGGAATTTAGATATTTAGATATTTTCAAATTTGGGTATTGTGATGTTTGGCTGATGATCGGGCGGCAATAACCCAATAACCAAATTTCAAAATAACCAAATTTCAAAATTTTCAAATTATTCCGGGATATTGGCGGCCACTTTCAGTAGTGCCGGCAGTTTGGCCGGGTCATACATGATGCTGGCCAGAGAGGTCATATACGGAAAAGAATAGTGGTCCATGCCGAATTTATTCAGCAGGTACACGTCCAGCTGTTCGGGAGCGGTATGGCCCTGTATATAATCACCCACATAGAAGAGAAACCGTTGTCTTTCCTTTTCAAACAGTAGTACCAGCGCCACTTTGTCTTTTAACTGGTCGCGGAGCGGGTTTTTGAATATTTTCAGCGCCTGCGTATAGTGTGCATGGGAGAGCGGTTCCGGCGGGTTAGGCAACAACTGTGTACAGAAGTAGTCTACCGCCAGGTCGTCGAAGTAGCTGACGCCGTTGTCTTCACCCGGGTCGTTATGCCAGGTGGCCCATTGCACGAGCGCTTCCGGTGTACTGTTGCCTGCCAGCAGCGCTTCCAGCTGATGAATCACGCCTTCGCGGGTAGGCGTGGAATCGGTCGCTTGCGTGAGGGCCCCTACTATTTCCTGATAATAGTTTTCATGCACGGCAGTAGCTGTTCTCAGCAAAATGCGGGTAACGTCTTCGCCGGAATCGTCCAGGTCAGCGGGTTGCAGGTTTATTTCTCCGTACAGGTCCTGCAGGACTTCCTGTTTAGTTTTAGTTCCGCGTAAGTAAGCCTTCAGCAAACCAATAAAATAAACAGAGGTTACAGGGGGCATCTTATCTTTCATGGGCCTTTTTTATTCGCGCATTCGCTTTCAGGCCAAAAATAGGATAAATTAGATAACAATATTTGCCAGCTGTGTAAAACTAAAACATTTAATTTTCCGTAAGCTTTCTACAGGCAAACGGGAAAAGTGACGGCTTCTGCTAAAACTGGTGCAGTAATTGATGGGTTCTTTTCCGCGTTTCCGATGACCTCACCTACACAGCAAGGCTATACGAACCGGCCATGGTACAGGCCGGCATAGGCATTTTCGAATGAAGACGCTCCTCAGAACATGACAGCAACGCCTGCTGCTGCATTTATATGCTCCGACTTTTTTCACTCAGTTTTAAAATTCACGAAAAATGGAAAACAAATCAATCAGCAAAAAAGTGCTGTTCTCCGGCTCGCTGGTGGCCAGCGCCATCCTGGGCCTGACTGCCCTGCAAACAAATGCCAACCCGGTAAGCTACACCAACCTGGGTTCCGGCGCCGCTGTCAGAAGTGTGCTGACCGGCACCGCATCTGCAGTTAATACCGTAGAGCTGGCCTGTTCCAAAGACTCCTCCACCGCTAAATCCAAAGAACACAAATGTGCACAAGGCAAATGCGCTGAAGGCAAATGTGTGGGTGATCCCAAAAAAGCCAAAGGTAAAAAAGGCGACAAGCACAAATCCGATACGACCAAATCCGGCTCGTAATCTTTCCCACAGGAAAGGCCGTGTTCCGGTCTTTCCTATTTTCCTGTCATCACAAACAGCTTATTATGGTAGGATTAGGTTTTCGCCGCGAGTTTGCGGAAGAAATGATCAGCGGAACGCTGATCAGCCCCGATTTTATAGAGTTTGCGCCGGAAAACTGGATGAACATAGGCGGGTACTGGAAAAAAATGTTGCACCGGGTGGTGGAAAAATACCCGGTACTATGCCACGGGCTTTCCCTGTCGCTCGGCAGCCCGGAAGAGCCGGACAGTACATTTCTGCGTTATGTAAAATCCTTTCTGGAAGAATATAAGGTCCGCATTTATTCTGAACATCTGAGTTATTCGAAATGTGACAATGCCCATCTGTACGACCTGCTGCCTATGCCTTTCCGGATGGACGCCGCCAGGCATATGGCTGCCCGCATCCGGAAGGTGCAGGATTACCTGCAACGGCCGCTGGCCATGGAGATTATCTCCTATTATACGCCGGTGGCGCCGGAAATGAGTGAGGCTGATTTTATCAACGAGGTGGTGCAGCGTTCCGGCTGCCAGCTGCTGCTGGATGTGAATAACATCTACGTGAACGCCTTTAATCATCAGTACGACGCCAAAGCCTTCATCGCGCAGTTGCCGCTGGACAGGGTGGCTTACATCCATATGGCGGGACATGAGCAGGTGGCCCCTGATATGATCCTCGACACCCATGGGCACCCTATCGCCGATCCGGTGTATGCGCTGTTTGAATGGACCATCCAACAGATAGCCCCTGTGCCGGTGTTGCTGGAGCGTGATTTCAACATCCCGCAGATGCAGGACCTGCAGGCGGAACTGACACGGCTCAAAGCGATCTGTCACCAACAATGGAAACATCATGAACTCGTCGCCTGACAGCCGCGTGCTACAGCAGCGGTTTACCACGCATCTCCGTACCGGTGTACGGACTACCATCCCCGGCGTAGCCCCGGACCGGCTGGCGCACTACCGTCATGCTATCTTTCACATGGTCAAAGACACCATGGAAAGCGCCTACCCGGTTACCTGCGCCAATATTCCCCGGCGGAAGTGGGACCATATGGTCAAAACGTTTTTTGCCCGCCATGCCTGCACCGCCCACCAGGTGTGGAAACTGCCGCTTGAGTTTTACACCTATGCCGTGGAAAACAGCTGGGATGAAGTGTATGACGTCCCTTACCTGAGCGATCTGCTGGCGTTTGAATGGGCGGAGATAGAGGTGTTCAATATGGAAGATGTGGCCCCGGCCGCTTTTGTTGCTACGGGCGACTGGCGGGAAACGCCGCTGGTACTGAATCCGGAGTACCGGCTACTCTCTTTCAAATATCCCGTTCACCAGGAGGCCAAACGGGCCCGGCTACTGAAACAGCAGGGGGCCTGGTTTGTGCTGCTGCACCGGGAGCCGGTTACCGGCCATGTACAGTTTACCGGTCTTTCTCCCTGGCTGGCCTTCGTTACAGAGCAGCTGGCGGCGGGTATAACGGTAAAGGATATACTGGAATATGCGCCGCAGCTGGGTATAACGGTAACGGTTGAACTGGAAGCCGATACTGTGGCATTTTTGGAAGACATGCAACGGCGACAGTTCGTATTCGGCTTTCGACCCTGAAAACAGTACTTCTCTTGTGCGCCGCTCATCTTGCGCCGCATGTTCCTGCTAGTCTGCCAGGTGCAGCGCAAAGCCGCTTTTACCTGTTACGAAATGGGGTTGCAGCACTTCTTTTTCATCATAGTCCTGTTTGCCGATCCGGTAACGGATAGGAGCGGTGTCGGGGATGCTGAGCAGGCGTTGCTCCAGGTCCTGCAGAATGGTGGCGTACCGTTCGGGAGACACCTGGTTGGCGCTGTTGACCACAAACGGGGGCAGGGAGGCGGCGCCGGCATACCAGAACACGCCGTGGTGTACCGGGAACATAAGGTCTTCGATAGCGCCGTGGATGCCGTGAGGCCCCAGTTGTTCCGCGGTGGCGCCCGTGGTGATCATGAGCATCACTTTTTTGCCTTTGAGGGTGCCGTTGCCGTAGCGGCCGCCGGTACCGTAGGCGAAGCCGTTGGTGAAGGTGCGGTCTATCCATCCTTTGAGGATCGCCGGCATGCCAAACCACCACAGGGGGAACTGCAATAGGATCACATCTGCCCATTTTATTTTTTCCTGCTCCGTGCTGATATCGGGCGACTGCACATTGTCCAGGTAGGCTTTTTTGGAAACCGCGCTGTAGACCAGCCGTTCATCAGCAGGCAGCGCCGGGAAGTCCTGCCGGCCTGCGGACGCCTCCCATTGCTGCCGGTAAAGGTCGGTGACCGCCACTTCATGGCCATGGCGTTGTAAAATCCCTGCAGCAGCGTCTTTCAGGGAGGCGTTGAGGGAGCGGGGCTCGGGGTGCGCTAATACGATTAATACTTTCATTTGTTTATGTTTTGTTGTTACAGTAATTTTGATGACGTAAAATTGTACAATTTACATGGTAGTTTTATTGTATAATTTTTCCATTTTTCTGTAATAAACCAACGATAATGCCCAGGGAAAATATTCACCAACCATTTGAGATAGTGGAGATGATCACAGACCGTTGTCCGCTGGATGAGCACGGGCACAATTTTTTTGAGCTGGTGTATATCGTGAAGGGCAGCGGACGGCAGTTTATCAACAATAATGAGTTTTCCTATAGTAAAGGACACCTGTTCCTCGTGACGCCGGAAGACAAACATCTGCTGGACGTAGAAGAAGAGACGCACTTTTTTTTCCTCCGGTTTAACAAGATATACCTGCAAAACCAGGAGACGGCATTGTTATACTCACAGGAATGGATGCGCCGGATGGAATTTATTCTCGAACATGCCAGTCACCGGCCGGGCTGTATCGTATATCACGAGCCGGATAAGCAGCTGGTGCCCGCCATTGTAGCCGGACTGATACAGGAGCAGGCAGGCAAGCCGCTGTATCACAACGAAGTGGTGCGGCAGCTGGTTAACACCCTGATTACCGTGGTGGCCCGGAATATTGCCATGAAGCTGCCGGCGCAGGTAGGTGATCACACGGCCACGCCTGTACTGGACATTATCGGCTATATACAGGAGCATATCTATTCACCGCAGGCACTGCGGGCGGCGGTCATCGCCAAACATTTCCATATTTCTCTCAGTTACCTGGGGCGTTACTTTAAAAAACATACGGGGGAAAACCTGCAGGACTATATTACGCATTACAAACTGAAGCTGGTGGAGACCCGTTTAAAACACAGCGATCTTCGTATCAACGAAATTGCCGCCGAACTGAGCTTCACAGATGAGAGCCATCTTACGCGATTATTCAGAAAACACCGTGGTATGAATCCGTCTGCTTTCCGCAAACAGTTTGTGCTTAACTGATCAGCTGGCTATGGGAAAGGAGTAATTGCCGAGGCTGCAATCGTGGAACTGTTGCATGATCTCTAATCCTTCTTCGTAGGTATCCGGTTTAATCACAAAGGCTTCTGCTCCGAGGTTAATGCATTGTTGTTTTTGTATTTCGTTCAGGAAAGTTGAGTAAATGATGACCCGGATGGAATGGTACCGTGCGTGTTGTTTAAGCAGCTCCAGTGTCTGCGTGCCCGTAAGGCGGGGCATGTTCAGGTCAAGAACGATCAGGGCGGGGAGCGGCTTTTCGGTGAGCTTGTCCAGGTACTCGAGGGCAGTGACGCCGTCCTGGACAAAATGAATATGCTCGGAAAAGGAAAGCTCTTTACACATCATTTCCATGATAAATACATCTTCGGGGTCGTCGTCGGCTATCAGAATCTGTGGGTGCGTCTGCATGTCAGGATAAAAGTTTGTTCTTTATCCACTACAAAGCGAATGCCTTTTCTGCAAGGCCGCTTTTAGGGGTGATCCGTCATTTACTTTGTCCTTGTGCCGCAACAAATTGAGGAAGAATGTCGGCGTCCCCTATCCGTTCCCAACCACCACAGCGCCTGTAAGATCATCCGGTTCTGCGCCGGGCTGCTGAAGGTATGTGACAGTGTTTGCCGGGTACCCTGTTCATAGTCCATATCGTTGTGTCCCATATTGAAATAGACCATGTTGTACCTGCGGTTTGTCCACACCACGGGATAATCGCCGCTATGCCATATCTCGCTGGGTTTGGGGCCGGTGCCCAGCGGGAAGCTGCTGCTGTCTATCGATGCCAATACCGTTATATCTGGGTTTTGCCGGAGAGGGCCGCTCCAGCGGTACCATTCGTTGGGGGCGGAGGGGAAGCGTTCCGGCAGGCCGCGGGTGACCGGGTGCCGGTTGTCCACATGCAGCACCGCGGCGGTGGGCCGCCAGGTGTTGCTGACATAGGAGCCGGAGCCAAGGAAAGTGTTGTGGTACCAGTCCCAGTTCTGCGGTACGGCAGAGGGCGTAAGCGCAAATGCTGCGAAATGGAAGCCGATCCAGGCGCCGCCTTTTTCGGCATATTGCTGAAATGCTGCCCGTTGCGCAGGTGTTTCCGGCCTGGTATCGAGGAACAGCACTACCTGGTAACGTGAGAGAAATTTTTCGTTCAGGTGCTCCCAGTTGCTCGTGGTGTCATATGTAAAATGACAGCGGATCGCCATTTTGGGAAACCACTGGTTGGCTTCCCGGACAAAGCTGATATGGGCGGCATCTTCCGCCGCAGTGAAAAAAGCAATGACCCGGAAGGCCGGTGGCTGGGCGGTACCGCATAGGCTACCAAATAACAGTGCCAGCAATAAGCAGCGGATAGCGTGGAATTTCATGCCTACAAAATACAACGCTGCAGCCTATATTTTTCAGATTTCGATGTAAGGAAACTAGCAGGGTATCTCCTGTCATCCGTGTGTAAAGAACCGGCTGGCAGCACTTACTCCAGGGCGGTTTTTACGATGATGTTGGCGCCTTCCGCGATTTCCGGGAAAGCGGCGGCGGTACCCATATCGGTTTTCGCCCATCCGGGGCCGATGGCATAAGTACAGAAGGTATGGCGCAAGGTTGCCTGCAGGTAAATGGTCGGCAGGTTGACCATTGTTCCGGAACTTCAAACTGGCACTACCTTTGTCTTTATCATGATAAAAACACACGATCATGAAAAGGCTATCATTTCTTGCTTTGTTGATTATCAGTGCGTTAGCGTTTGTTAAACCGTTACAGGCACAGGTGAGGCTTAATGTAAATGTGAATATCGGCAACCAGCCGGTATGGGGGCCGGTAGGATATGACTATGCGCAATACTATTACTTCCCGGATATTGACGTGTATTATGACATTCCCCGGCGACAGTATGTATATTTAAATGGCAACAGCTGGCTGTTTGGCCCGACTTTGCCGGCCCGGTATCATTTTGACGTGTACCGGGGCTACAAGGTGGTGGTCAATGAACCTAAACCATGGCTGCATCCCGACGTGTACCGGGGCCGTTATGCCCGCTATAAGGGGCCAGGCTGGTATGGTAAACAGGACATCATCCGTGACAGCAGGGATAGCAGGTATTATGTGGTGAAAGGGCATCCGATGTATGGAAAGGGAAACAATGGAAAAGGCAATGACAAGGGAAAATATAAATATAAAGATAAGGGCAACAAGGGCCATGGTAAAGGACATGGACATGGTCACGATAAATAGTCAGTTAATCCGATAACGAACTAATAACGGATCCATCGTGAGAATTGGATAAATGGCCGGTCAAAGCTACCCCCCGGAAGCTTTGCCGGCCATTCCTGTTTTACAGCCGGCAGCTGCCGGTCAGTGTTTTCTCCGTGCTCATGGCACGCGGAAACAGTATATTGTTTTCCAGGTGGATGTGTTGATGCAGATCGTCCTGAAACTCTTTCAGCAAAGCATAGGTAACGCGGTAGGTATTGCAGGCTTCTGCCGGCGGCGTATAGTCGTTGCTGAGAGTTGCGATTCGGCGGAACCGGTCGCCTTCGTGGTCATGTTCTTCCATCATGGCGCTGACAGGTCTTTCGACGGCGCTGATGCTGTTGTCGTCCACATATTCGCCGGCTGCCTGTTTCCGGGCGATTTCCCGGATGCGGGGAAACAGGATCAGCTCTTCCTTGTTGAGGTGGTTGGACAGTTCAGCCGAAGATGCCGTAAAGAGCGCTGCTATCTGCCATAATTCCTGGTGTTGCTCGCCGTGTACCTGGCATACCTTGCGCAGGTATTGTTGCAGCACCGGTATTTTTTCCCGCACATAACCATGGTGTTTGCGGACGATATGGTCTGCCAGTTGGTCCAGCGGCATGGTATTGAAGTGCTGCATAGTGCAGGCGGGTACCGCCGAGATGTCCTCCAGTTCGTGGAGTATGGGAGCGATGTCCAGTTTTTTCTCGCGGCATACGTCGCCAATGGGTTTGTTGCCTTTGCAGCAGAAGTCGATGCCATGCTGGCGGAACACGTCGGCAGTGCGGTAGTCTGTGGCTACCAGTTGTCCAACGATGGTGTTTTCAGTGATTTCCATCTTAAAGCTGTTTTATAGGTATACAGGCCGGTGGCCGCTAACGCAGCGGTGGCTGGCCCTGATAATATTCAATTTTGGAGAGGAACATTTGCGCCATTTTCTCACCGCGCCAGCAGGCTTCATCTGCTTTGGGCCCTGCAAAAAGCCCGTTGACCGTGGCGCGGAACAGTTGCACCCAGCGGTCGAAATGAAGTCCGTTGACCGGCATAGTGGCATGCGGATGGAAAGGGGCCCCGTGGTAGGTGTGACTGTCCAGCAGGATGGTGTCCCAGAAGCGGTACATTTTTCCGAGATGTTCCGGCCAGCGGTGCTGTATGAGGTTATTGAAGATAGGCCCCAGCAGCTCGTCTTCCCGCACTGTTCCATAGAAGGTATCTACCATCTTTTGTATATCGGTGAGATCGGTGATGTCCTTTTTTGTTTCCATATAAATAAATACATTTTTGTCCTTAATAAGGCGCCGCGCAAACGGCTGACATAAGGATGCAGGACAAAAGTAGGTATTATTACCATAATAAAAGACTAAAATATCTTTTATTTTGATAAAATTTACGGCGCCGCCATGGACGCCGTTTCTGTGTTATTGTTGTTTCTTCAATGCGTAATTGCCGGCGGCATCTTTTTCCAGACGATATCCTTTGTTGAGTTCCAGTTTCCAGCCTTTGCCGGTGATCAGCAGGTCCGTGAAAGTGTCTGGCAGGCCAACGATGACCTTGTCCCAGTCTTTGCTCATCAAGGCGCCTTCGGTCACGGTGAGGATGCCCCATTTATCGGAGATACGCATGGTAGGATATACGGTACCGTAGCCATCTATCGGAACAATATTGGAAGGATTAAAAGAAATATTCATTTTTTCAAACCGCAGTTCGGTATGGGGCTGGTGGATGAACAGCTGGGTATAAGCTACAATCTGTTCCTGTATTTTCTTTTCCCGCACCGTTTCTTCCTGCGTGACAGCGTCCCCGTTATATCCTTGTGCATAGCTGGTGGCAGCTGATTTTACATCGGCCGGAACAGTTATGCCGAACGTCTTTATGATTAATGACGTCAGTTGCGACCGGCTGTTGAGTTGCCGGTTCCAGCCTGGTTTAACCTGCGACATCAGGTACCCGTAAATGGGAATGGTTTGATACGCAAACGACCGTACGAAAGTAGGGTAGTAGTGCAGGAAGTCGTACAGGTTTTTGTTGAAATGCTTTACAGCTGCGGCTTTGTCGCGGTTGCAGACCATCATGCCGGTGAATTCGGCAACACCTTCATTGAGTTCCAGTGCATTTTCCGTTGTATCGGCGCCGGGGTATAGTTCATAACGGTAACGGCGGAACGTTAGTGCATGCAGCAGGTGCTGCTGCCGTGTCGCTGCGGAAGTAGCGGCGATGGCCTGCTGTAATGCCGCCAGTTCCAGCCGCAGGTAAATACGGCCGTCTTTTTTGTCGAGGTGGTTATTGGTCGGATCGGTCGGATGGAAGTGCAGCGCGGGTTGCGACCGGTGGAACAATTCATGCGCGATCAGGTTGATGCGGTCATCCTGTTCTGCAGGCAACGGCAGTTGTACCATCGCCCAGTGACGGCCTTCCCAGTGCAGCGACGTGTTGGCGATATTGATCCTCGAAGGCAGTTTGCCGATGTAAACGGCGCCCTGTTTTTGCAGCAGCCCGGAGCTGTCGGGCATATTGGCGTACAGTTCCCGGGTGGAAGTATTCACCAGCAGCATAGGGCCGTACAGGTCAGTCCCCCAGAGGCGTTGTTGTTTTTTGGTGGCGGTGGCGGCGTCCTGAAAAGTCCGCTGTGCCAGGGTGATAACGGTATCGGACTGTTGGCATAAGGCTTCGCCGGCGGTGCAGCCCAGCAACAGGCCGGCCATGAGGAAAGTTTTCATATTGCGTTTGTTCGTTAAAGAGGACAGGTATTGGCAACTGAAAGAAAAGGGGAAAAGTTCCGGGGTGGAAGGTACGTTAAAACAACGATACAGGGAGGAAGAGAATGGAATTCCCGGGCAGGTATCAGCCCGGGAACAGGAAATTAATTAACGGAGGTATCCGCCTTTCTGCAGTACATCAGCCCATACGGCGTAGCCTTCCGGTTTCAGGTGAAGCCCGTCCATGGTGAGCTCTGCCCGCAGATGTTTGTCGGCGTCCAGGAAATGCGGATACAGGTCGATGATAGTGACGTGACTGCCTTTCAGCTGCCTGATCTGTTCATTCAGCCAGAGGATGTGTTCATCTTTGCCGTAGTGATTTTTGAATTTATTGAAAGAGGCATTTACCGGCAGCAGGGTATAAAAATAGATCTGTGTTTTCTTCGATCCTTTGCGGATACGGCTGATGATCGTTTTGTAATTACGCAGGATCACGCTGTCGGGGATATTCCGGGATACGTCGTTGATACCGATGAGTACAAATATTTTAGCGGGTTTGCCGGCAATGACTTCGTTGAGCCGTTCCAGTACCCCGAAGGTAATATCGCCGGAAATGCCTCTGTTGACCGCATTGGGCAGCGACAGGAGGTTAGCCCAGTTGGTGCCGGCGGTAATGCTGTTGCCCAGGAAGACGAAATTTTTCCGGGTGATTTTTTCAGCGTTGAATTTCGCCACGAGCTCCTTGTATTTACCGGGGCGGTGGGTGCTGTCCCACGCAGGCGCCTGCGCCTGTAGGTTACCGGTGTAGAGCGTAAGGCTCAGAAAGGCTCCGGTGAGCCATTTGCAAAGTGAAAATGTTTTCATAACGGCATCTTTATTTTATCGGGTGGTCATAGCCATCCGATAAAAATAGACACTGCGTTATAAAAATCCAATTGTTCCCTGGAACCAGTCCCGGATTTTGGGTCAGGAAAATGTATTTCATAACATCAGTTTCGCAGATTTTTGATCACTGCCAGTTGTTCTTCCAGCGGATGCAGGGACAGCCCGAAAGAATGCAGCCACTGCTGGCGTAGTTTTTCCCAGTTGGGGAAATGCTGGCTGGTATGATTGGTGCCGTTGATGGCGTCCAGGTACAGGGAGGCTTCCATGGCAGCCTGCTGGTCGAAATGCAGGTCGGGCCTTTTCAGGTAATAGTGCAGGTATTTGTCAAGGTACGCCACACTTTTTTCGTTGTTAAAGCTGGCCAGCACCAGTGTGTATGTACTGCCTACGCAAGACAGTTCGCTTTTCAGGAAGTGTGTACCGATAATATCCACCAGGTCGGTATACTGGTTGATCGCCGCGAAGTAGGCGCCTACTTTTTTGGCCGGCCAATGGGCATCTCCCAGTAATAAAGTTGTCAAGTCATGTGTGATCAATGATTTAACCCGGTAAAAAGGTTCGATCCATTCATCATTCCCGGAACAGACATTCATGTAGTAAGGCTTCACCCATTGTTGGTAGATAGCAGCGGGCAACTCAAAGCCATTTTCGTGTGAAGTCAGGCTGGCAAAGGGGGACAGGTGTCTGATAATAGCTCCGGCCGCGTGCAGGTCGGTCACTTGCTGCAAGTCATTCATGGTATAGGATAGCTTAATTGGGGGTAATTTACAGGGATTGCGTTAAAATAACAAGTGACAAGATGACGGTATGCTGCTTTACTTCACGGATACCCCCATACGCAGGCGATGAAGAGGCAGGTTGTTGTCAAAACTCCCCTGAGTGGTAAAGACCTTTAAGTGCTGTACCGGGCGTTGGAGACACATTGTCTGTTGACCGCCCGAAACTGTCCACACGTCAAATATCTTTTACCAGGGCGCCGTCAGCGGCTAGGTTTGTGTAAAATTGATATTCATGCAAACCTCCTCCCGACAAACTTATCTGGATTGGCTGCGGATCATAGCCATCGCCGGCGTGCTCATTTTTCATTCCGCCATGCCCTATGTGGCTTACTGGGAATGGCATATCAAAAATAACGCTACCAGTCACGTATTACTGGAAATGAATGATTTCCTGCACCGGTTCCGAATGCCGCTGTTGTTCTTTATCTCCGGTACCGTAAGCTATTACATGCTGCAAAGCCGCAGCGGCAGCGGTTTCCTGGGGCTCAGGTTCCGCCGGCTTTTTGTTCCGCTGCTGCTGGGTATATTGGTGATTGTGCCGCCACAGGTGTACCTGGAGCGCGTGACGCAGGGCTATAAGGGCAATTTCTGGCAGTTTTATGCGGAGATGTTCCGTACCGGCGCCTATCCCAAAGGCAATATGAGCTGGCATCATCTCTGGTTTATCTGTTACCTGCTGGTGTATGATATCCTGTGTGCTCCTTTGTTTGTCTGGTGGACATCTCCCGCAGGGAAAAAATGGCTCCAAAAGCTCAACCGGCTGGCCTCCGGCAAATGGATCTACCTGTTGATGGCGCCCAGTGCGATCTCACACGCTTTTCTGGCCCGTATGTTCGGTGCTACCAACGACCTGGTCCACGATTATGCCTATTTCCCTTATTGGATGTTATACCTGATAGCCGGTTTTGTCTGTATCGCCAATCCCTTGCTGATGGACAGCCTGGAACGCAACCGGCGGAGCTCTTTTGCCGTGGCGTTCGTGAGCATTATCATCATTAACTATTTCCGGTGGAACGGGCTGGAGCCGGCACACGGCTGGCCGGGATGGACCGGCTGGTGTTATACCGCGCTGGCGGTGGTCAGTGCCTGGATGTGGGTGTTTACCGCTGTAGGGTATGGCAAACGGTATCTCAACCGGAAGAGCCGGGTGCTGGCGTATGCCAACGAAGCGGTGTACCCGTTTTATATACTGCACCAGACGGTGATCGTCATATTGACCTACTACCTGTCCACCTTGCAGGAAGACATCGGGCTGAAATATATTTTTACCGTCGTGGTGACTTTCATGATAAGTATGAGTATCTTTCATCTGTTTATCCGGCCTTACGCGCCGATGCGCTTTCTGTTCGGCATGAAGCCGGCCGCTGGCCGGCAGGTCAAAACAACAACGGAAACGGTGGATAATCCCGCCTTACAACCACACACAGTACCGCTGACATGAGGTTCTTTATGAAATATATATTCCCCCCGTTATATGGACTGCTGGCGTATTTTACCATCCGCCTGCTGGCGGATTCTGTATCGGGGATGCTGTTCTGGCGGCGGTCCTGGACGTTGAACGGCATAGAGATGGCGTTCAGTGCCATCATGGGCTATGTGTTCATCTGGGCATATAATCGCCTGTTTGCCTATTATGACAGGCGCTGGCAGCACGATTTTTCTTCCAAACGGATCGGGCAGGAGGTGCTGGGCGTTTTTCTGATCAACCTGCTGGTACAGAATATCTTCCTGACTCCCATGGTAGCGCTGACGGACGACGGGCTGCAATGGTACGACCTGGTAGATGTGAACCTGATCCCCCTGTTTTATGCGTTGATTTATTACGGCGTAAGGAGGAGCCATCTTTATTTTCAGGCCTATGTGCAGAACCGGCTGCAACTGGAGAAAATCACCAACGATAAACTTGAGACAGAACTGAAATTCCTGCGGGCGCAATATCATCCGCATTTCCTGTTCAACGCGCTGAACACCATCTATTTTCAGATGGACGACGATGTAGTGGCCGCCAAAAAAACAGTGGAGCAGTTTGCAGACCTGCTGCGGTACCAGCTGTACGACCAGCAGGAGATGGTAGGTATTCAACAGGAGATACAATATATGCAACGGTTTATCGATCTGCAGAAGATACGTTCCTCTCCCCGGTTACGGCTGCAGCTGCATTTCGACGAACAGTTGCAGGACGAAAAAGTGTATCCGTTACTGTTCCTTCCGCTGGTGGAGAACGCTTTTAAATACATCGGCGGCGATTACCTCTTGCAGCTGGAGCTGCGCAAGCAAGGAGCGGATATTTGTTTTCTTGTGCAGAACTCCATCCCTGCCGCAGCGCCGGAGATAGAGGGGCTGCCGGTAGCGCGGGAAAAAGGCATCGGGCTGGAGAACCTGCAGCGGCGGCTGGAGCTACTGTATCAGGACAGGCATTATTTTTCTGCGGGCATAAAAGAACAACAATTTGTAGCTGAATTAAAACTTACTTTACCACCATGAACCCTGTAACCATACGTTGTGTGATCACGGACGATGAGCCGCTTGCTGCCAAAGGTATCATGGGATATGCAGCACGGACAGGCTTCCTGGACGTGGTAGCTGTTTGTGAAGATGCGGTGCAGTTGAACGCCGTATTAAAACAACAGCCGGTAGACCTGTTGCTGCTGGATATTGAAATGCCTTATATCTCCGGTATCGAATTTTTGAAAAATTACCCGCAGCCGCCGAAGGTGATTTTCACTACCGCCTATGAACGTTATGCCATGCAGGGTTTTGAGCTAGATGTACTGGACTACCTGCTGAAACCTATCTCTTTTGAGCGTTTTCTCAAGGCGGCCAACAAAGCGTACGATTATTTTGCAGCGCAGCACACGCAGCTGTCTCCCTATTTTTTTATAAAGGCAGAAAAAAAGCTGGAGAAAGTGTTGTACCAGGACATCCTCTTCGTGGAGGCATTGGAGAACTACGTGGCCGTATATACGACGGACAAAAAAATACTCACCCATGCCACGCTGAAGTCCGTCATAGAGATGCTGCCGGCCCAGCAGTTTATACAACCGCATAAATCCTACGTGGTCAATATGCAACACATCGGCGCTATTGAAGGGAATATCCTGCACGTGGGTCCTTTTCAGGTGCCTATCAGTAAATACCAGAAAGAAGAAGTGCTGGAGAAGATTATCAACAACCGGCTGCTCCGGAAATAGACCGCCGGATGACTGACCTTGTTACAACTGGCACCGCAATTGAGGCTTTTCCCTAAAAAGGGTTATGAAAAAGCTTTGTATCCCTGTGTTGGCTATTATATTGATGGCTTGCGGGCAACAGTCGAAACCGGCACAGGAAGAAAAACATGACAGTACCGCTGCGGCACCGGAAACAGTTGAGCCGGTGGATGAACGGAGTTTTGTGGGGCACATGGCAGCGTCTGATCTTAAAGAGATCCGGCTGGGAGAACTGGCTGCTCAGAAAGCAAAAAATGAAAGGGTGAAAAAATTCGGTGCTGATATTGTCAAAGAGCGCACCGCTTCCACCTTACAGCTGCAGGAGATAGCCCGTCAGGAAGGGGCTGCGCTGGCACCTGAACTAAGCCGGGACGACCAGGATGAAATAGCGTTGTTGCGTGACCGTGACAATATGGACCGGGCATATATTAAACGCATGGTACAGGAACAGAAGCGGACGGTCCGGCGGTTACAACAATATACCAATGCAAAAGACACCGCCATCAGTGCTTATGTTAAAAGAACGTTACCAGTGGCCAGTGCCCGTTATGACGAGGCAATCCAGATCCTCGAAGATATGCGTAAGCAGATGAACAACAGAGATATCTCCCACGACTGACGGAAGAGATTGTCAGGAGTTCACATCCGGTATATATTGGTTTACGGTGAATTAACTTATTTCATTTTGGTACCCAGATAACTTCTGCCTTCGGCGAGATGATTGATAGCGTCCGCCATCCGTTGAATCCGGGCATCGGGCACACTGACTTCCATCAGCCACTGCAGGCACTTTTCCTGTTCAGCTGCCGGCATCGCCTGAAAATTGCGCAGGGCGGCCGGTTCGTCATGCAGGCATTCCAGGAAATCATTGGGGATGATCTCTTTGGTTTGCTGACCCACGGGATATAATATTAGCCTGACCTGTTCGCCGGCTTCTTTTTTGATCTGTTTGCGGATGGCCGCTTTTACCGGCAGCATCATCACGCCTTTTTTGAAGGGCATGAGATTACACGGGGGCAGTTCATATTGATCAATGAAGCCACGGACCTTGCGCATACCAAAGTAGCCTTTGCCGCTTTTGGGCAGGTCCGGCAGGCGGATGAAAGTCCATCCGCCTTTGCCGTCGAAGCGTTCGAGTAAGAGGTCCTGATCGATCAGGGGGGAAATTTCCATATTTTGTTATCTCTTGTTGGCCGCGGCGCTGTTTATCCGGGACGACCGTGCCTTGTCGGCCTGTGCTTCCCTGACAGCCTTATTGTTAATCCAGGTTGCCAGCAAAAGTAGTATTCCAAATAAGAGTAGTAGCGTTCCAATGATTTTAACGATGCGTTCAAAAAAACTGGTAGCCAGTGCTTTATTGTAGCTACTATAGTGTTGCAGCCCACCCGGGCCGCGCCTGTTGAACCGGTTCCGTCCCACGTACCACCGCGCGGACAATCCAATAATGATCAGCAAGATAGCAATTGTAGTTACCATAACAATAATTTGAGGGAATCTAAATTTACTGATTTATTGGTTAACAGGCGATAGGTACAGTAACACGATAAGAATCCCCGATGTGTCAACAGCGGGGAGGCGTGGTGGAGAGGTGACAAGGTTTTACCGCAGGAATTCCAGCACCTTCCGGTTAAATGTTTCCTTCAGCTCCACATTGGACAGGTGTACCGCCGGCAGCATGACCAGCCGGGCATCCGGGATGGCTTCAGCGAGATAGGCGCTGTGCTCCGGTAATGTCACCGTATCATTATCGCCACCGATGACCAGCGTCTGATGGTGGATCAGCTGCGCTGTTGTACGCAGATCGCCATCGCGTACGGCGGCAAAAGAGCCCGCCAGCCCGGTCGGAGACATGCCCAGAATCACTTTCCGGAATGGTGCGATGCGGGGATCTTCGGCGTTGATCATGGCGGTGGGAAACCAGTTGTGGATAAACATGTTTTCAAATGCGGCCATGTCCGGCTGCTGTCTCAGGGAGCGGATACTGTTATTAAAACCTTCCTGCGGGCCGAGATGAGCGGCAGTATGCGCCAATATCAGTTTATCTATCCGTTCCGGTGCATGTGTGGCAATATACTGGGCGATAAACCCGCCGAGGGAGAGACCCAGGAAATGCACCCGTTCAATGCCGAGGTGGTCCAATAGTTCGATAACGTCGAGGGACATACGGCTAAGGGAGTAATCGCCGGCCGGAGCGTCGGAAGCGCCGTTGCCCCTGGTATCGAAACGCAGTACCCGGAAATAAGGGCTGAAGGCTGCTATCTGTGTGTCCCACATATGATAGTTGGTGGCAATGGAATTGGAAAATACCAGTACCGGGCTGCCGGCGTCGCCATCCAGCCGGTAGGCAATGTGTACGCCGTCGCCTGTAGTGAAATATTGTTGTTGGCCTGTAATGACGCCGGCGGCTGTGCTAAGTGTATTGTTCATCGTTGTATGTTTTTTGTGTTATTGACAAGTCAAAATTAGGACGGCCGGAACTGGCGGCGGAGGTATATCCCCGGGTTTATTCAGTATATTTACAGGCATGGAAAAATTACTTTACCGGCCGTTTGATTTACAGGTGTCAGCAGAGGAGCAGTGGGAGAAGCGCCCGCTGGTGTATCACTTTTTTGAGATTGTGCATATACTGGAAGGCAGTGGCTCGCGGGAAGTAAACCTGAATAAGCTGTCTTACGCCAAAGGAGATACTTTTCTTTTTACCCCGTTGGACTGCAGGGGATTTCTCAGTGAAACGCCCACCCGTTTCTGTTCGATCCGTTTCTCGGAAATATTTATCTCCCAATATAAACAGGCGCAGGACCAGGAGCGTGCGCTTCGGTGGCTGAAGCAACTGGAGCATATTTTCTTTCAGCATAACCGTTTTCAGTGTATACAGATTACCGATCCGGGCGACCATCGTATTGTCGGGCAACTGATCCACAGTATGATAGAAGAGCATGACCAGCAGAAAGACCACTACCAGGAAAACATGCAGCATTTTATCTCCCTGTTGCTTAACATCCTGGCCCGCAATGTGGCCGACAGCACCCGGGAAGGAGCCCGTGATGCGGAAGAGCCGCTGATCAACAAAATGCTGGTGCACATCCATACGCACATAGGTGAGCCGGACCGGTTAAAGATGGAGTTTCTGGCCGCCAGTTTTCACTTGTCGGCCAACTATGTGAGTGAATACTTCAAGAAGTTTACCGGTGTGGGGCTGCAGCAGTACATCAGCCAATACAGGATGAAGCTGGTGGAACAGCGGTTGCTCAACAGCGCGCTGACGATCGGGCAGATCGCCGATGAGTTCGGGTTTACCGATGAGAGCCATCTCAACAGGGTGTTCAGAAAACAACATGGCGTGAGTCCTACTGTTTTCCGTAAACCGGCGGTGAAAGGAGTTGTTGCCTGATCGTAGCTTATCAGAAGAAGTATCATTCCTGCTTCGCAGGACGTTATTTGTATTTTTTGCGTAAAAATGAAGAAGGTGTCTGTAGACCAAAACCTGTATTATATTCCCGCTTCTCTTTCTGTACATGATATCATTCATCAGGCGGAATCAGACCCGGATGAAATGCCGTGGGTAAACGGTGTTCCTGTAAAGGAACAGATTCATATCGAAGCCTATCAACCGCAATGGCCGGTATTATTTGAACAGCTGAAAGCCGGGGTGCAGCAGGCACTTGGAGATACCGCCTTGCATATAGAACATGTTGGCTCCACCGCTGTGGAGCAGTTGCCTGCCAAACCGGTGATAGACATAGATGTGATAGTGGCTGATTCAGCTGACGAAGCCGCCTATGCTCCGGCGCTGGAGGCGCTTGGCTACCGGCTGGAGGTGCGGGAGCCTACGTGGTATCAGCACCGTATGTTCCGGCTGGAGCATCCGCGGGTGAACCTGCATGTTTTCAGTCCCGAGTGTCCTGAGGCGGTGCGGCATATCCTGTTCCGCAACTGGCTCCGCCAGCATCCGGAGGACCGTGAGCGTTATGCTGCCATTAAGTATGAAGCGGCCAGTGGAGTAGAGAACGCGGGTGACTACAATAAGAAAAAGAACGCTGTGGTAAAAGCTATTTATGACCGGATGTACCGGGCGTTGGGACTGGTGGAATAAAGGCGGAAAAAATAGCCGGTATGAAAGCACACTTCATACCGGCTACCACTACTTCCGGATTGATTATTAGAAAAAGACCATGTTCACTTTGGCAATTTTGAATTTGCCTTCTGTAATCTCTTTCTGTCCTGATACATTTAAGTCACCTCCGAAAGCTGTTCCGCTAAAAGTGCCTTCGAGGAAAACTCCGTCGTTGCGGGTGATCTCAATCCGGAAGGGAGCGTCCGGATGTTTGTTGTTATTGCCCGAAGCGTGGTAGATGTCCTGCAGGCCTGAGCCATCGATAAAAGTCTGCCAGTCGAAGGCATTGTCAATGCCGGCCTGAACAGTGCTGTAGACACCTGTTTTGATCTCATGTCCGGGGAAATTGATCCTTACATAGAGCTTTACCTTCTTGTCTTTTCCGGCTTTTCCGACAGCAGGGTCTGTCCCTTTCAGTTCAAGCATGGAAAAGTCCACATTGGTTTTTTGAAAATAACTTTTGGACGTCAGTGAGTCCACATAGAAGTCGCCATCCACTTTCATACTGATAAATTCGACAGATGGTTTTTTTTCGACAGTTGGTTCCGGTTGACTGTCATGGCTGTCTTTTTTGCATGAGGACGACAGCACGAGCATAAGCATGAATGCCGGTACAATTAATGGTTTCATTTCGTTTAACGATTATGTGAGAAAAAAGGCATTTTTAAAATGCCTGTGCAAGTGTAGTGTAAAATGTGTACCAAAAAATGAAGTGGTGGCACGGGGATACGGAAATATTTTTGTCAGGATAATTTCTGCGGGCGGTGAGGACCGTGCGTCATCTTACTGCTGTTGTGATTGCGTGTCCCTGCGCGCTTGACAAGAATTTCCTCATACACGGACGGAGGCTTATCTGGTAAACTGGTCGTTCTTTACATGTGATGGATTTTTAACACCGTGGAAACAGGAAAAATGGAGCTTTGCCAGGTAAATGCGCTTTATTTTGACTAGATAAGAATGTATGATATAACCCCTTGCCATATATGAAATTCCCTTAAATTGGTGCATAACTTAAACCAACACATTATGAAAAAATTACTGTTGTTAGCCGCTTTTTTACCGCTGATGGCTATAGCGCAGGACAAAGGCATGCATTTCGAACATGGCTCCTGGGCTGAAATAAAAGCCAAGGCCAAAGCAGAGAACAAGTACATTTTTGTAGACTGCTACACTACCTGGTGCGGCCCCTGCAAATACATGTCCGCCAACATTTTCCCACAGGAAAAAGTAGGGAACTTTATGAATGATAAATACCTCAACGTAAAGGTGCAGATGGACAAAACCGATAAGGACGGGGAAGACGTGAAAAAATGGTATGCCGATGCAGCGCAGATAGACAAGGACTACGGCATTCGTGCTTATCCTACCTTCCTCGTTTTTGCGCCCGACGGCCAGATCGTGGACCGGCAGGTAGGCGGTGCTGATGCGGACAGGTTCATCGAAAGATGTGCCGAATCCCTCGAGCCTTCCAAACAATATTATCCGCAGCTGGCGAAATATAAAAACGGCCAGAAAGACACGGCATTCCTGCGTAAGCTGGCCCTGCTCGCCCTGGATAAATACGATCAGGCCAACGCCAACGCCGTGGCCAAAGAATACATCAATCAGCAAAAAGACCTGTATACCCCTGTCAATATTGACTTTGTAGAGAAATTCACCCAGACCTCAAAAGATCCTGGCTTTGATATGTTCCTGCATCATGCAGACAAAGTGAATAAAGTACTGGGCGCCGGTAAAGCAGAAGCGAAAGTAATGGAGATCGCCGCCAAAGAAGAGGTGTTTTCCAAACTGCGGCCTAAGGAAGGTGCGCCGGACTGGGCGGGCATCGAAAAAAATGTGAAAGCCAAGTACCCTGCTATTGCTGAAGAACTGATACTGAAAACCAAGGTACAGTATTACAGCTATGTGAAAGATGCCGACAACGCGGTGGCTAACATTGTCGCCTATATGAAAAAGTACGGCCATAAAGCTGACCCGCAGGTACTGAACGAGTATGCATGGACCATCTTCGAGAAATGCAACGACCAGAAATGTATAGAGGAGGCGCTGGAGTGGAGCAAACGTTCTTTCAAAGACAATGAGTACCCCGCTTTCATGGATACCTATGCCAACCTGCTTTACAAAGCCGGTAAAAAAGCAGAAGCGCTGGCCTGGGAAGAGAAAGCCATGAACAAGGCAGAGGGAGACGAGAAAAAGAACTATGAGGCTACCCTGGAGAAAATGAAAAAAGGAGAGAAATACTGGAACTAAAGTCCATCTGGTATAAAAGTAAAGAAAGAGCCGTGCCTGTCAAAGGCGCGGCTTTTTTGTTTGTTATATCCGCACGGAAATGCCATTGCAGTAACAGGTTGTAGTTTCAATAGACGCAACACGACCAATATATTCCACGATCTTAAAACCGACATCCTGAAAAACCTTTAACCCAAAACCAAATACATGAAAAGACAATTTTTGATGCTCGCCCTTGCAGGGTGCGTTGTTGCCAGTTCCTGTGAAAAACGGGACTCCGCCGGCCAGCCCCGTAATTCTTCAGATGCCAAAACTACCCGTATTGAATTCACTGTTACAGATGGCATTACCGGCTTCGCTGTTCCGGGAGCTACCATCAGCGTTACATCTCCCGATGGAAAGGAAAGCCGGTTGACCGCCGGGAAAAACGGTGTGGTCTCATTTCCTGCTACAAAGGGAAGGTTCACCTTCGCAATAAAGGGGCAGGGGTACCAGTCCCTGGAAACCTATTTCTCCGGCGGCGAAGACTCGCTCATCCGCGCTGAGGTCCATCTGGACCCGCAGGCCAGTCCCACGGTAGCATCCGGGAGAAGTGCCGAAGACCCTCATACCATTACCATCAGCGGGTACTTAAGTGATGCAGAGGAACATGGGCCGCTGGCAGATGTGGAACTCAGTTTAGGCTCCCATACCGCCCGGACGGACGGCAGGGGATATTTCACGGCCAGTTTCCCTGTTGATGCGCTTAGCGCCGATTTATCCGTGAAACCAGCGACTATTATGCTCCGTGCTGCCAAGTCAGGTTATGTCAGCCATGTGCTGAAAAATTTCTACCTGATACCTGGGGCCTATACATTTAAAATAGCGCTTCGTAGCGCCGGTGCGATGACAGCTTCTGCCAATAGCAGAACAGGGGCTGAAGAGGTGGAATACCTGCGTCAGGGACTATTGGACAGAACAGCGGTAGAGTTGCAACAACGGGAGGAAGCCGCGGTTGCGGCCGAAAGTAATGCTGCAACGTATGCTAAAACAGCAGCATTAGCCTTGCCTTCCAGTATCCGGGTAGGGCTCAACTGCTCCTGTCTTACCTGTAGCTCTGTTCAGGTAATGAGCCTCGAATCTTATACCGCCTCAGGGCTGGACAATGAATGGATCTCCAGTTGGAAGGCGGCTTCGCTGCAGGCAGGTGCGGTGGCCTACCGTTCCTATGGAGCATGGCATGTGCTGCATCCGATCAGGTCCAACTACGATATTTCCAGCACGCCCTGTTCACAGGCGTGGGGCAGCCAAACCGCTTCCTCTACCATCAATGCAGCCAATGCTACCGCAGGCGTTTATTTGTCCAAGAGCGGCGCCATTTTCAGATCAGAATATTCTGCGGAAAACAATAACGCAGGTTGCGGCAACGGATACAGCGGCACCGGCAGCACGTGGCCCTGCATTTCCGACGCACGTTGTGCCGGACGGGCCACCAACGGTCACGGAAGAGGTATGTGCCAATGGGGCTCCAGCTTCTGGGCAAGCGATAAAGATTACCGGTGGATTCTGAATCATTATTATAATCCCGGAGGAGTGGTGGTGCAGTAGTGAAGATATCGCCACCGTTTATGGGCGGGTGATGAGGGGCATGGGTATTTTTTTGTTATATTTGGTCACGCACCGGTTGATGACCGGCCAGACCCGATATTACTAAAGTGTATATTCATTGTACCCAGGCAGCTCCATGAAATCAGTCGTATTCGTTGATACTGAAGTAACTCGCATTCCCCTCAAGGTATCGGATATTGGCGCCATTAAAAACAATGGCGCCACTTTTCATGCTGCTTCTCCCGGGGAGTTTGCCCATTTTATACAAGGCTGCGAATACGTGGTGGGACAAAATATTTTTCATCATGATCTCCGGTACATCCGCTCTGCAGTGGCCGGAGCGGCGATAATAGATACCCTGTACTGGTCACCATTGCTGTTTCCGGAAAAGCTGCATCACGCGTTGCTAAAAGATGAGAAATTAAAGGAAGGGGAGCTCAATAATCCCCTGGCGGATGCCATCAAAGCTAAAGAGCTCTTCGATAAAGAGACGCAGGCTTTCAGGGAACTCGATAACAAAATGCAGCAGCTTTTCTATCAACTGCTGGGCAATAACACCGGGTTTGGCGCTTTTTTTCAGTTCCTGGAATATCATGCTCCGGTGGAAATGGCAGTAGATAAGTTGGTGCAGGAAACATTCAACGGCCATATTTGTGCAGCGGCGGACCTGCGGCGATTAGTTGCGGAGCACCCTGTGGAACTGGCTTATGGTCTGGCGCTGGTGCGTGCCGGCAATAGCCTCCCGATTACGCCGCCATGGGTGCTGCTTCGTTTTCCCGCGGTGACCCGGGTGATGTACCTGTTGCGTGGCCGGCCATGCGTACATGGTTGTACCTATTGCAATCGGGCACAGGATCCGCTTCTTACCCTGCAACGCCGCTTCCTGCGCAATGAGTTTAGGGTATTCGATGGGGAGCCGCTCCAGGAAAAGGCGATGCGGGCTGCTATCCGGGGGGAATCTATCCTTGCTATATTTCCCACAGGGGGCGGAAAGTCCATCACTTTCCAGGTGCCGGCACTGATGGCGGGAGAAAACGTGCGGGGGCTCACCGTAGTGATATCTCCGCTGCAATCACTGATGAAGGACCAGGTGGATAAACTTGAAGAAGCACATATTACTGAAGCGGTTACGATCAACGGTTTACTTGACCCGGTGGAGAGGGCCAAATCCTTCGAACGGGTGGAAGACGGGAGTGCCTCGCTACTTTATATTTCACCGGAATCGCTGCGCTCCAAAACGATTGAGCGCCTGTTGCTCGGCCGGAAGATTGATCGCTTCGTGATCGACGAAGCACACTGCTTTTCCGCATGGGGACAGGATTTTCGGGTTGATTACCTCTATATCGGCGATTTCATCCGGGAGTTCCAGCGGAAAAGAGGGACTGAAGAAGCCATTCCTGTTTCCTGTTTTACGGCCACCGCCAAACAAAACGTGATAGCGGATATTCGTCACTATTTTAAAGAAAAGCTGGGTCTGGACCTGAAGTTGTTTCGTGCCGGCGGCGATAGGAAAAACCTGCAATTCATGGTGTGGTATAAACAGAGCGACCAGGAAAAGTACCAGATGCTACGCGACCTGATCGAAAATAAGCCATACCCGACGATAGTGTATACTACCCGGACAAAGACCACAGTCCAGCTCGCGGAGCGGCTGAGTAAAGACGGGTTCCAGGCATTGCCCTACCACGGCCGGATGGAACAGCATGAAAAGATCGCGAACCAGAATGCATTTATGCATGATGATGTGAAGGTGATGGTCGCGACTTCTGCTTTTGGAATGGGCGTAGATAAAAAAGATGTTAAGATGGTTATCCACTACGAAATTTCCGACTCGCTCGAAAACTACGTACAGGAAGCAGGAAGAGCCGGCCGGGATGAGCATCTGACAGCGGAGTGCCACGTACTGTTTTGCGAAACCGACCTTGACCGGCATTTCACTATGCTGAACCAATCCAAACTGCATATCCGTGAGATTGCTCAACTGTGGAAGGCGATGAAAGAATTAACCTACTATCGGCCCACTGTTTTTACCTCGCCCCTTGAATTGGCCCGTAAGGCAGGTTGGGATGAGAATGTACGTGACGTAGAGACGCGGGTGCTTACCGGTATAGCGGCACTGGAGGAAGCTGCCTATTTAAAACGGAAGCAGAATATGCCTAGAGTGTTCGCTAATAGTATCCTGTCGCGGTCCGCACAGGAGGCGATTGAACAGGTAAACCATTCGGCAAGGTTCGACGTGAAAGAGAAAGAATGGGCCGCCCGCATATTGCGCAATCTCTTTGGTAGTAAACACCGCCGCAGCCATATAAACGACGAAACAGAATCACGTATAGACTACTTGTCCGACCGCCTCGGTATTCGGAAGGAAGACGTGATACAGGTGGTGAACCTGTTGCGCGAGGAAAAAATATTAGCAGATGCCAAAGACCTGACCGCATTTGTACGAAGCCGTGACCATCGGAACCGTTCGCAAGCCATCGCAGAATCGTATGCCAGCCTTGAGAATTACCTTTTATCGGCGTTTAATGAAGAAGAACAGCTTTTGCATATGAAAAAGCTGAGTGAGGAGGCCGGCCTCAAAGGAATACCTGACGCGACGCCGGCGAGGATAAAAAAGTTGCTCAACTTGTGGGCGATCCGTGGCTGGATAAAAAGACAACACCAGGGGCATCACGGCCATCAGTTCACGGTACAGTGTATGATGCCGCAGGAGACATTGGAGCAGAAGCTTGAACAGCAGCACGTTCTCGCTTCGTTTATCATTCAGTACCTGTACGAAAAAGCGGCGCCGGATAAAACCCGCGAAGAGGTGCTGGTGGAGTTTTCGGTACAGGAGCTAAAAACGGCTTTTGAAAAGGTGCCACGACTCTTTCCCGTAACGGTTTCATCACAAGACATCGAAAATGCCTTGTTTTATCTCTCCCGGATCGAATCGATTAAAATGGAAGGCGGATTCCTGGTACTGTACAATCGTCTGTGTATCGAACGGTTGGAACTGGACAATAAACGACGCTATAAACAGGATGATTATAAGAAACTGCAGCAGTTTTATCATGGTAAGATGCAGCAGGTCCACATCGTCGGCGAATATGCCCGCCTGATGATAGAGGCTCCTGCACAGGCCCGGCAGTTTGTAGCCGATTATTTTGAGATGAACTATGCCTCTTTCATACAGAAATATTTCAAGGGCCACCGGCAACAGGAACTCAAACGGAACATCACCCCCGCCAAATACCGTCAGTTGATGGGAGAGCTCTCTCCCCAACAGCGCGAAATATTCGACGATGACAAGTCGCAGTACATTGTAGTAGCAGCCGGGCCGGGCAGCGGAAAGACTAAGCTATTGGCGCATAAGTTAGCTTCGCTGGTACTGATGGAGGATATTAAGTATGAGCAATTACTGATGGTGACATTTTCGCGCGCGGCTGCAACCGTGTTCAAACAGCGGCTCACTTCATTGATTCATAGTGCCGCCCGATTTATCGAAATCAAAACCTTCCACTCTTATTGTTTCGACCTGTTGGGAAAAATGGGAACGCTGGAAAAATCGGGGCAGGTCATCCGCGAGGCAGTGGAGAAAATAAAAAGCGGAGAAGTGGAAGCCAGCAGGATCACAAAAGCTGTGTTGGTGATAGATGAGGCGCAGGATATGGATGAACAGGAATTTGCGCTGGTAGAGGCCCTGCTGGAGCACAACGAAGACATGCGCGTGATTGCTGTCGGAGACGATGACCAGAATATTTATGCCTTCAGAGGCTCTAGCGCTGAATACCTGGAACGGCTACTTTCGCGGCAGGGAGCCGTAAAATATGAGCTGACGGAAAACTACCGCAGTTGCAGCAACCTGGTGGCGTTTGCGAACGCCTTTGCAGAAACGATCAGCCGGCGGCTGAAACAACGCCCGTTGACAGCTTATCAGCAGCATAACGGGGAACTCCGTATTACCCGCTATACCGGACGGCACCTCATTATGCCATTGGTAAATGACATCCTCCGGGCCGGGCTGAAAGGTACCACCTGCGTGCTGACCACCACCAACGAAGAGGCGATGCAGATCACTGGACTTCTACTTCGGAATAATATGCCGGCCCGGTTGATCCAGGATAATGAAGGATTCAGTTTGCTGAATCTGGCGGAAATGAATTTCTTTATGAGCTGCCTGTCAAAAGCGGAAGCTGACCACAGGATCTCCGATGAGAGCTGGGCCGAAGCCAAACATGCGCTGGTCCGCCATTATGGACGAAGCTTACATTACGATGCTTGTCTTGCGATGATCCATAGTTTTGAGCACGCCTATCCCCGTGTTAAATACCGCTCGGACCTGGAAGTGTTGCTGAAAGAATCCTCATTGGCCGATTTTTACCAGGAGGGGCAGAGGATCCTCGTCTCCACGATTCATAAAGCAAAAGGAAAAGAATTCGATAATACCTTTCTGCTGCTTGCCGGCGCCAGAGCCACCACAGATGAAGTGAAAAGGCAGCTGTTCGTGGGTATTACCAGGTCGCGGTATCATCTGAGCATTCATACAAATGATGTTACTTTCGATGGGCTTACGGCAGGACAACCATCGGTTGTCTTTGACGACCAGTCTTATACGGCACCACCTGAGATAGTCTGGTGTTTGTCTTATAAAGATGTTCATCTCGATTCTTTTATCTCTGAACAAGCGGCTATTGGAACGCTGGTAAGCGGAGATGAGCTGGGGGTATGCGATAACGGCTGCCAGACACCCGATGGCCGGCTGATAGTAAAGTTTTCAAGCAATTGCCTTGGTCGGATAAACGAATGGAAAGGGAAAGGATATTTTCCCAAAAAAGCGCGCATCAATTTTATCGTCCTTTGGAAAAAAGCGCAGCAGACGTTCCTGATCATTCTGCCCGAATTATTATTGGAAACCAGACCCGCTTCAAATCCGGTTTAAGAAATTGCCCAACGACTGCTCCGTTGGTAACCCGATCTTCTTCCTGATCCGGTACCGGCTCACCTCCACGCCCCGCACAGTGATATTGAGCAGTTGAGACACTTCCTTGGTCGTTAAATTCAGTTTGATATAAGTACACATTTTTAAATCCGTTTTGGTCAGCTGCGGATATTCTTTTTTTAACTTATTCAGAAAGCCATCGTTGAGCTCATCGAAATGCGCGGCAAACACGTCCCAGTTGGCGTTGATTTTTTCAGTGTCCCTGATCAGGTCCGTAATGCTTTTAATGTCATCTTCGCTGTTGAGCCGCGATACCTTTTCCTTGATTTTTGTCAGGGTGTCCGCTTTCTCCATCAGGTGCATGCTGGTATTGGCCAGTTCTTTTTTCTGCAGCAGCACTTCCTGTGCTAATTTCTCATTTTGAAGCTTGATGATCTCTTTTTCATTTTTCTCCAGCTCAAGGTGATGAATGTATTTGAGTCTTTTCTGTTCTTCCTCGAACTTTTGCCGTTGTACGAGCAGTTTATGCTTTTGGCGTTTTTGGATCAGGTACGCCAGGCCGGCGAAAAGGGCCAGGTAGCCCAGGATGGCCCAGATGGTTTTGTACCAGGGAGCTTTTATGGCAAAGCGGTAAGACATTACGGTTGATTCATGCTGTTGGTTATCGCGGGCTTTTACCTTAAAGGTGTAGGTGCCGTTGGACAGGTTGGTGTAGTCTTTTTCCGTTTTAGTATCCCAGGAAGACCATTCACGGTCGTATCCTTCCAACTGATAGCTGTATTCGATATGCTTGTGGGATTCATATGCAGGTGCGCTGTACTCAAAATGAAAGGCATTGTAAGCGGACGACAAGGAGGGTATTTCCCCGCTGCGTTTGTCCTGGTAGCCGCCATAGATGGTGCTGTCGGACTTTCCGGTGGTTTTAACCATCCCAAGGCGGACCGTTACGTTGGGTTGGGCCGCTGTATATTTTTTGTAATCAAGATGTATCAGCCCTTTTTCTGAGCCGATATAGATGTTTTCCCGGTTGTAGGGGTAGATATTCTCAAACCTGGATAGGAGTTGGCCCGCCAGCTCGGGGAAATAGGTAACCCTGGGCTGACTAACGTCGTCGGCCGGGGAGAAATGCACCACGCCTGTGCCTTTTTCGTTGCAAAACCATACATTTCCTTCCTTGTCTTCGGTGAGGTACAGCATTTTCATCTTCCCGAAAACAGCAGCCAGAAAGCGGGAAGGAGAAAACCGGTTAGTGTGGGCATCAAACTCATAAAGCCCGCTGGTGGTGGCATACAGCACCCGGCCTTTTATTTTGAAAACAAAATTGTTTAAAGCCGATGGCAGTCCGTCCCCTGTGGTGTACAGGTGCGTGGTATATTTCTTTTTGTCCGGTGATAAGCTGAAACGGTAAATGCCACGATAGGGATGGGAGGCCCAGATATCGCCGTTGTTGTCCTGCGCCATAAAGCGATAAGAGTCGGGAACACCTTCTATTTTGCCTTCGTCCCTGAAGCGGTTGTCTTCAAAACGGAGCCGTTTCAGGCCGTTATAGGTGCCGACAACGATATCCTGCACCGGATAGACGGATGACAGGGGCAGGAAATACCAGCTGCCATCGCCACCGGAAATCAGCCGGGCATCGTTTCCCTGTATGTCATAGGCGCCGATGTCATTGCCAAACAGCAGCTGGCCATTGATCTCATGGAGGTTCCAGGCTTCGCGGTTTTCCGTGTTTTTCACCAGTGCGAAGTCATTTTTGGTAAGATGAGCGGTGTTGTTGTCTGGCAACCCGGCGCTGTATAACCCGTTGGACGTACCCACATATAACCTGTTGTGGAAAATCCGTGTGGTGTAAGTGGGCAGGTTATTGGCTTTGCCAATCTGTAGGTACCGGATACCGGAATTGTAATTGATATAACTGATGCCACTGTTAAGACCTGTCCACAGATTTTTATCGGCATCCATAAAAACGCTGAGGGCATTATTATGCTGAAGGCCCTGTTCATCAGAAAAATGCTCGCACCACTTTTTTGTGATATTCACCACCAGGCAACCGCCGGCGGAGGAGGCCATGACGAATTCATCATCATTTATTTTCGTGGCGGAATTGATATACAGATCGTGTTGCGGATTGTTTTGTTGCAGGGAAATGGTACCATTTTGTAATAAAAAAGTGCCGTTTGTTCTGGTGATGATGAAAATACTATCTTTTCTCATTTGGAACATGCCGGCAATGAGTACACCTGCCAGTTTTTTGCCTTCATTAACAGGCGTCCATTGGGAGTCATTCAGCTGAAGCATGCCGGCATTGCGGTCGGCTGCGTAGATCCGGTCACCGGCACGTGCCATAAACGTCCATTGGGAGCCAGGCAGGTGAACGCGAACGGACTGACCGTTATATTCAAAGATACGGTCATGAGCCTGGAAGAAAACCTTGTTACCCAGGAAGGCGATATGCCACACATCGGCAAATCGCTGATGGGACTGCGGAATTTTGTTTTTGAGGGAAGTGTAGGTCAAAATGCCATTGAGGCCGGGAGAGAAGTACCCTATTTCATCCTGGCCGCCCACGTAGATTTTCCCGTCGTCATTGATGGCGAGGCACCATATAACGGTATTATTGGGCAGCGGGTACAATTTCCAGTGACTGCCATCAAAGCTTAACAAACCTTCGTTGTTGGCAAAATACATGACTTTTTGTTTGTCTTGCCCGATGTCCCAGTTCTGGCTGCCGCTGTGATAGTCAAATTTGGTGTAGTTGATAACAGCAGGAATACCGGTTCCGTTTTGTGCGTAAACAGCATGACCGCCAGTTGACAACAGCCCCATAAACAACAGGATATTAAGCAGTATCTTATTCATATAAGAGCCCCCACACGTGGATGTAGTAGTATTGTAGTAGTCCGTTTGCCCATAAAAATAGAGAATTACGGGATAAGACGTAGTAATGAAGTAGTGTTTTCTGCCTGTTTTCTGACGGGCTGCCCTACTTTTGTTTTTCCACGATCCACATTTCAGGAATGAAGCCAAAATTTAAATTTTACGTATGAAAAAAAAGTTCTCCAGAATTTTTCTCCTCCTTGTACTGTCTGTCATCGTCCATTTTACTGCCAACGCCCAAAACAAAATTGTAAAAGGCATCGTGACGGATGACAAAAATGCAGCGGTCATTGGCGCCTCCGTTGGGGTAAAAGGTACGGTAATCGGTACCTCCACGAATGAAGCGGGAGGATTTACCTTGTCTGTGCCTCCGGGCGCAGACTCTATTGTTGTATCGGCAATAGGTTTTAACAGGCAGGTGGTCGCCATCGCCGGCACGGTGATCAATGTCCAGCTGGAGCCCTCCAGGACCAAACTGGATGAGGTGATAGTCGTCGGTTATGGTACGCAGAAAAAAGCCGACCTCACTGCGCCGATCACTACGGTAAACACGGAAAATATGCTGAAGCGGACCACGGCCACGCCCATGGAAGCGCTGCAGGGAAGTGTGCCTGGCGTACAGGTCGTTACCAGCGGCGCCCCGGGCAGTTCCCCCAATGTACGCATCAGGGGCGTAGGATCGTTTAATAATGAAAATCCGCTATACGTGGTGGATGGAATGTTTGTGAATGACATCAGCTTTCTGAACCCTAACGATATTGCCGACATGTCCATCCTGAAGGATGCGTCGGGCGCCGCCATCTATGGCGTACGTGCCGCGAACGGCGTGGTGCTCATCACCACCAAAAAAGGAAAAACGAATATGAAGACCCGTGTCACCTACACCGGGTATGTGGGCGTACAGAAGCCAACG
Source organism: Chitinophaga eiseniae (assembly GCF_900167135.1). GTDB lineage: Bacteria > Bacteroidota > Bacteroidia > Chitinophagales > Chitinophagaceae > Chitinophaga > Chitinophaga eiseniae. The sequence goes on from NZ_FUWZ01000005.1 coordinate 565,675, forward strand.
AATGTATTGAAAATGGCCAACGGGCAACAATATACTTCCTTTTCCCTGCAGAGAGGATCGGTGGCCGATAGCGGCACCGTGTTGTTATCTTCTCAGAAATACGGCGGCAGCGGCCTGAATCCCACTACCAGCACGGACTGGTACGATGTTATATTAAGGAAAAGCGCCATGCTGACCAACCACGGAATTGATGTGCAGGGCGGAAGTGAGAAGATCACCTACTCCATGGGGCTCAACTACACCTACCAGAATGGTATTTTAAATGCGCTGAACAATTTCAAAAGGTACAACGGACGGCTGCAGCTGGAAGCCCGGGCTTTCCCCTGGCTGAAAGTAGGCTTCTCCGCCATCTTTAATAACTCCGTTACTTTCAATCCCAATAATGCCGCCTTCCTGGACGCTTATACGGCCTCTCCGCTGTTCCCGGTGTATGACAGCACCAACGTCAACGCGTTCCCGGTGAAATTCACCGCCCCTTCGGTGATAGGAAGGTCTGACGATAAAAACCCGATGGCCTCCGCGTATTATAATTATGACCGGTCGAAGGCATTTCAGATCTTGCCGACTTTATACGCGGAAGCAGGCTTCTGGGAAAATAAAATCACCTTCCGGTCGCAGTTGAGCCAGGTGTATGGCTCCCTGCTCGGCACAAAATACCGGCCGGAAATGAACCTGGGCCCCGGTGCCGGTTCCACCGTATCTCACCTCACCTCCATCCAGGAGCGCACTACTAATTACATATTAGATAACCTGCTGACCTATAAAGACGGTAAAGGCGCCCACCACTGGAGCCTGTTGCTGGGACAGTCCACCAGGGAAGAACGCTGGCGCCAGACACGGACCGAAGCCGATAATGTTCCCAATGTGGAAGAATCCTGGTATACCGGCCAGTATACGTCCAGTGCCACTTATTATGGAGAGAATGGTACCCGTAATGCAGGACTTTCTTACTTTACCAGGGCTACCTACGACTTCGATAATAAATACCTGCTCACGGCCACTTTCCGCGCCGACGGCAGCTCCAAGTACCAGACCAAATGGGGTTATTTCCCTTCTGTTGGCCTTGGATGGGTACTGAGCAGGGAAGGTTTTATGAAGAACCAGAAAATTTTTGATTTCTTAAAAATCAGGGGCAGCTGGGGACGGCTGGGTAATGACGGGGTGAACAGCAACGCCGGTTATGCCATCGTGAAAACCGGCAACAGCAATTCCGCGGTCTTTGGCAGCACCGCCGGCGCTAACGGACTGTACGTGCCGGGTTACACCGTAGACCGGTTTTTTACAGATGTTACCTGGGAAGTAGTGACGGAGTGGGACGGTGGTATCGATTTTGAAATGTTTAAGGGCAAACTAAAAGGTTCCGTTGACTACTACAACAGGAAAACGACCAGGGCTGCATTCTACCGGCCGTTCTCCTTTACTTACCGCACCGTTTACGGCAACTGGGCTGATATGGTGAACAGCGGCTGGGACATCGCCCTGAACTGGAGCGATAAAATCGGCCAGGTAGGATACCAGATCGGCGGCAACGTGTCCACGTTGAAAAACAAGGTCACCAGTTTGGGCACATTGCCCAGCTCTACGAGCGGCTTCCCTGAATGGACAGCGGAATTCCCCAACCGGATACTGGTAGGTGAGCCCATCAATTATTTCTACGGTTATGAATTCACCGGCGTTTACCAGACCCAACAGGAGATCGATGGCGACCCGATAGCGAAACACTACAACCAGGGGGCCTCATCGCCGATTGTGCCCGGATTCCCGAAATATAAAGATCAGAATGGCGACGGTGTCCTCGATGATAAAGACCGTATCAATATGGGCAGCTATCTCCCTAAATTCACCTACGGCTTTAACATAGCGCTGAACTATAAACAATTTGACTTCAGCGTAGCTTTCCAGGGCGTGTCGGGCAATAAAATATTTAATCTGAACAGGGGGCGGCTGTACAAAGCGTCCACGTCTTTAAACATCGATGAAAAATTTGCCAGCAGCCTCTGGACTGGTCCCGGCTCTACGAATGCTTACCCTTCTGCCTATGCGTTGGGACAGGGGTGGTTTAAAGTAAGCAACTCCTTCTTTGTAGAGAGCGGCGCTTATCTGCGGGTACAAAATATACAGCTGGGTTATAACTTTAAGGTGGGCAAACAGTCGCCCATTGGTATGAGGGTATTCGCCACTGCCGACAGGCCGTTTATGTTTACCCGTTACAATGGCTTTACACCGGAAGTAGGTACTTATACCGGCAATGGCGCTTCGGTTTCCGGTTACGATGCCAATGTGTACCCGGTTTCCTCCACTTATAGCTTAGGCGTTACCGCTACTTTTTAAGGAAATGTTTCCCGTCAACAAAAAATGAAATCATGAGAAGTTATATATCCATCTCTTTCCTGGCAATACTGATAGCTACGGGCTGTTCCAAATTTTTAGACCGCCCGCAGGAAAACCAGGCACAATCTTCCAGCATCAATTACGCTGATTTATCACTGATGTACCAGCCGGTATCGGGCGTGTACAGGACTGCGGCCAGCGGCACCTTTGCAAAATGGATCAGCGTCGCCATCCGGTCTGCGCACAGCGACGACGTGGCGCCGGGCAATGACGACGCCGGACAGGTGTCCATTCATAACTTCAAAAGTGATGTCACCGTAAAAAGTTACTGGGGCATCAACGATATGTGGATCAGTATGTATGCCGTAGTGCTGGCATCGAACAGCGCGCTGGCCGAACTGGACAAATTTGGTAAAAACATTCCCGCCAACGACGCGGAAAAAATGAAGCTGCTGACCCGGTACCAGGCGGAAGTCCGCTTCTATAGGGCGCTGGCACACTTCTGGCTTTGCAGGACCTATGGCGCGGTGCCTATCCTTGGCATAGAAAGCAATGACCCCGCCAGCTTCGGAGAAGCCAGCAAAAGCAGCGTGGAGGAGGTAAAGAAACACGTCATCTCCGAAATGGATTTCTGTATTGCCAACCTGGAAGATGCCCGGCCTAATGCCGCCAACCATATCGGCGGGGTGACGAAATACACGGCCCTGATGCTGAAAGCGAAAGCCGCTATGGACCTGGCGGGTAACAACAACGGTAGCCCTTATTGGGACGTAGTGTTGGATTGCACCAACCAGATCGTGAACAGTGGTAAATTTTCACTGTTCAGCGATTACTACCAGCTCTTTAAAAAGCCCGGTAAGTTATGCGACGAATCCATCCTCGAATTACAATATTCCGATTTCGGAAAATCTACCGGGGATGTCGTTATCTCCGGCGGCCCGGGCGAAGAATGGGGCAACTTCTTTTTCTTCCAGGGACCTGAAAATACCTACAGTCCTGTCATCACAGGCCCGGGTTGGATGGTGCCCACCCAGAAAGCCGTCGATTTCCTGACATCACGTAACGACAGCATCCGGCTGAAAACCACGATCCAGTACTGTGGTGTGAACGGCGCTCCCGGCACTTATGCCGTAACGCCTGACGGGGATACCATTTCCGGCAATGCGTCCAGGAAAAAGTACTTTAACGGGAAAGCCTATTCTCCCCGCTCCCAGATGACGCCCGGCAGAATCGATTATTATGGCGCCAATAATAATGTGCGTATCATGCGTTATGCAGAAGTGCTGCTCATGAATGCGGAAGCCAAAATCCGTAAAGGACAGAACGGGGACGCGCCTGTCAACCTGGTCAGAAACAGGGTGAAGCTGGCGTCTATCGCCAATGTTACGCTGCAGCAAGTGCTGGACGAGCGCCATGCGGAACTGATCTGCGAATGGTGGGGCGAGCGGTTCAACGACCTGGTGAGGACCGATCAGGCAGCCTCCGTACTGCCGGGTTTTGTAAAGGGACAGAGTGAATATATCCCCATCCCGCAGGCGCAGGAGGATGTCAACCCAAGACTTAAATAGTGTATAATAATATAAACCGGTAAACGATATTTTAGGGAGATGAAAAAAAGTATTTATTGTCTTTTGCTGATAGCGGCCAGCTGCTGCTATATGGCCGATGCACAGGCCCAAACCATCAAGCGCCACAAAAAATGGCGACTGGCCTGGAGTGATGAATTTAATGGCAGCGGACTGCCCGACAGCAGCAAATGGGGGTACCAGACCGGCCGGTCCGGCTGGGGCAACAACGAGCTGCAGTTTTATACCGCCGCGGACACCAGTAATGCCAAAGTAGAAAACGGCAGGCTGTACATTACGGCCAGAAATAATGGCAGCGGCGACCGTCAATACACTTCCGCCCGGATGATCACCAAAAACAAAGGCGACTGGCGATACGGAAAGCTGGAGGTGAGGGCCAAGTTGCCCGGCGGCAGAGGGCTCTGGCCTGCCATCTGGATGCTGTCTGCCGGCAATAAGTACGGCGGCTGGCCGGAAAGCGGCGAGATCGATGTGATGGAACATGTGGGGTATATGAAAGACAGTATCTTCGGCAGCCTGCACAGCAAGACCTACAACCATATTATCGGTACCCAGAAAACAAAAGGTGTTTTTATTAAGCGCCCATACGATAAGTTTCATGTGTATGCCATTGAGTGGACACCGGACCATATCACCTTCCTGCTGAACAGGAAGGTGTATTACCAGGTGGCCAATGAACACAAAGGGCATGAGGGATGGCCGTTTGACCAGCCGTTTTACCTGTTGCTCAACGTAGCTGTAGGGGGCAACTGGGGCGGAAAGGAAGGGGTGGATGAAACCGTGTTCCCGGCAGCCATGCAGGTGGACTATGTACGGATGTACGATTACGTGGAATAGCCGTACAGCCACGCAGTGAAGAATATATACGTTTCCATAGTGCATGAAACTATGTAATTGTATATATTACTGACATTCTTTAATAAACATCCAATAACATGAGACAGGTAAAAGTAGCCCTCCTGGGCGCCGGATTTATTGCAGATATCCACATGGAAAGTTATAGCCGGTTTGTACCGGAAGCGGAAATAGTGGCGGTGTATGCGCGTAACGCGGAAAAAGCGCAGGCTTTTGCTGCGAAACATCATATCGCTCAATCCTTTTCTTCTATTGATGAGCTGATCAAAAATGCAGACTTTGATGTGGTGGACATCTGCCTCCCTAATTTCCTGCACAAGGAGGCAACCCTAAAAGCCGCTGCTGCCGGTAAGCACATTATCATCGAAAAGCCGCTGGCGGTGACGCTGGAAGAGGCGGACGAGATGATTGCTGCCTGTGAGAAAGCCAACGTGAAACTGATGTATGCGGAAGAGCTTTGTTTTGCGCCCAAATACGAGCGGGCCCGGGCATTGGTGGAAGAAGGCGGCGTAGGTGACATCTACATGTTGAAACAGTCAGAGAAACATTCCGGTCCGCATTCCGATTGGTTTTATGACGTGAACCAGTCCGGCGGCGGCGTGCTGATGGACATGGGCTGCCATGGCATCGAATGGTTCAGGTGGATGCTGAAAAACCGGAAAGCCCTGAGTGTGACAGCCTCGATGAGTACCGTGTTTCACAAGGAAAGAACAAAAGGAGAGGATAATTCTATCATCATCATCGAATTCGAAGGCGGCGTGACCGGCGTGGTGGAAAACTCATGGGCCAAACACGGCGGTATGGACGATCGCAGCGAAATTTACGGTACCGGCGGCGTAGCCTATGCCGACCTGTTCATCGGCAACTCGGTACTGGCGTATAGCCGGAACGGTTATGGCTATGCCATGGAAAAAACCGACACCACCGTAGGCTGGAGTTTCTGCATATTCGAAGAGGCTTTCAACCAGGGATATCCGCAGGAGCTAAAGCACTTTATTGATTGCGTGATACATGATCGTGAGCCGCTGGTAACCGGTAAAGATGGCCGTGCAGTCCTGGAGATTATTTACGCCGCTTATGCATCCGCGGGGCAGGGTAAAAAGATCATGCTCCCGTTTGCACCGAAGGTGGAAAAACCTATCGATTTATGGTTGAATCCATAGGTCATCATTAAAAAAATGGCAACCTTGAAAGTAAAGATTTATAGCACCTACGAGGCGCTTTCTGAAAAAGTGGCCGAACAGGTGATACAGCTGATGGCTGCCAGTGATAAACCCCTGCTTTGTCCCGCCTCCGGCGATACGCCTGCCGGCTTATACAAAGTGCTGGCGGAAAGATATCGGCAACAGCCCGGTAATATCGCCTGCTGGCGTTATGTGGGACTGGACGAATGGGTAGGGCTCAACGGAACTGATCAGGGGAGCTGCCGGTATTCCATTGATAAAACATTGTTTCAGCCATTGCAGGTGAGCGAAGAAAATATCTGCTTTTTTGATGGCCGTTCTGCCGACCTCCCGCAGGAGTGCGAAGTGGCAGAGCGGTTCATCAAAGCGCAGGGCGGTATCGATGTGGCCATCCTGGGCCTGGGAATGAACGGGCATATCGCCATGAACGAACCCGGTTCTGCGATAGATGGCCGGACGCAGGTGGTAGCGCTGCACCCCGTGACCAAACAGGTAGGCCAGAAATACTTTCAGCAGCACCTTGAGCTGGAAGAAGGAATTACACTGGGCATGGGCACCTTACTCGAAAGCAGGCATATTATTCTGATGGTAAGCGGTAAACACAAAGCCTGTATTGTCCGCAAACTGCTGGAAGGACCCGTTACCAGCGAAGTGCCGGGAAGCTTGCTGCGGCAGCATCCGGCGGTAACGATCTTTCTGGATGAAGATGCCGCTTCCGGTCTTCAGCAACGATAAGCAGAATAACAATGAAATAAACTTTTGTGTATGGCCGAAAAAAAAGATGCCGTTACGCACTTTGATGCTATTGTTGTAGGCAGTGGCATCAGTGGGGGATGGGCAGCCAAAGAACTGTGTGAAAAAGGACTGAAAACGCTGGTGTTGGAGCGGGGCAGGAATGTAGAACATATCAAAGACTATCCTACTGCCAGCACGCCGGTGTGGGAATTTAAGTACCGGGGCGCTTTGCCGAAATCAGTGCTGGACGCCAATCCTCTCATCAGCAGGGCTGCTGGTTATGATGCCACTACCGCGCACTTTTTTGTAAAAGATGCGGATCACCCGTATATACAGGAGAAACCTTTCGAATGGATACGGGGATACCAGATAGGCGGTAAATCACTGATATGGGGAAGGGCGTGTGCCCGTTGGAGTGAGATGGATTTTACCGCGCCCCACCGCTACGGCTACGGCATTGAATGGCCCGTGGGGTATGATGACATCGCTCCGTGGTACAGCCATGTGGAGAAATTCATTGGCATATGCGGTAACAAGGATGGTATAGACACGATGCCGGATGGGGAGTTCCAGCCTGCATTTGAACTGAATTGCGTGGAACAGCATCTGAAAGACGTGCTGGCGGAAAAGTTCAATCGGCACTACGTGTCCGGTAGATGGGCGCAGGTGACGCAGCCCCAGGAAATCCATAAAGCGCAGCACCGTCAATGCCTGAGCCGGAACCTTTGTATGCGCGGCTGCCCGCTGGGTGGCTATTTCAGCTCCAATGCCGCTACGCTGCCGTGGGCGGAGAAAACCGGCAACCTGACCATCCGGCCTTTTTCGGTGGTGCATTCCGTTATTTATGATGAGCCGTCAGGCAAAGCCACCGGCGTAAAAGTGATCGACGCCAACACAAAAGAAGAGATCATTTATCACGCGAAAATTATTTTCCTGAATGCGTCTGCTTTAAATACCAATCTTATATTACTCAACTCTACGTCTAAACGTTTTCCGAACGGATTGGGCAACGACAACGGTTTGTTGGGTAAGTTTATCTGTTTTCATAACTACCGCGCGTCTGTCAGCGGTGAATTTGATGGCTTTGAAGATAAATACTATAAGGTATCGAAACCCTCGGAGTGTATTATGCCTAATTTCAGGAACGTCTATCAGCAGGATACGGATTTTGTGGGCGGTTATGTGATTTTCAGCGCTGCCTACCGGCAGAAATTGAATGGTGAAAACGTTGAGGCCCCGTTGGGAGCTGCTTTGAAGGAGGCTGTCAGCCAGCCCGGCAAATGGGGCGCCTACATGTATATGCAGGGCGAAACCATTCCCAAGGAAAATAATCATGTAAGACTGAGCAAAGATACAAAAGATGAATGGGGCATTCCGTTACTGATCACCTCCGTAGATTATGATGACAACGACGACAAGATGGTAAAGGATTTTATAGAACAGGGAACGGCCATGATGACTGCGGCGGGCGCGAAGAACATCGTTGTGAACGACAACCGTCAGCCTCCCGGGCTGGACATTCATGAGATGGGCGGAGTGCGCATGGGCAAGGACCCGGCTAGTTCATTGCTTAATGAATGGAACCAGTTGCATCATTGTAAAAACGTGTTTGTCACCGACGGCGCCTGTATGACCAGCACCGGTAATCAAAGCCCTTCAATTCTGTATATGTCGTTGACCGCCAGGGCTGCTAACTATGCCGTGGAACAACTAAAAAAAGGAGCGTTGTAGATAGTATGCAGGAAACTGATAAAAACAACCGGCGTGCCCGATGATTATCACGGGTGTGGACGATAACAGGGATATAAAAGCCGGCGGGAATGTGTAATCCCCGCCGGCTTTTCTTATGCCTGACAGGTTTATTTCAGGTCTACCGGCACTAATACCAGTGGTGTCGGTAAACAGGAGGCTCCCGGCGGAGAGTAGGTGAAGTGTGCTTTCTGTATACCCCCTCCGGCGGATGGCGTAAATATCTGAACGAGGATAGCTTCCGGTGCTTTGGTGGTGACCAGTTGATTGCTGGGCAACTGGATAATGCCTTCTTTGAATTTGCCGCCGCTGACGATCATGGAGTTGGCCATACCGCCGCACCATTGGCTGTTGTCGCCATGCGGGTTCCATGTTACGAGCGCGAGCGCTTTTCCGTCTGTACTTTTCCACGACAGTTCTATGTTATAAAGAACGCCATAGTTGCCGGCCAAACTTTTCAGTTCGCCGGTAGAAGCTTCCTTTCCGATCACCCAGGGATCTTTTTTACCGTCGGCCACCAGTAGTTGTGTCATACCGTTTCGGGTGTCGAGGGTATCGTCCACGATGATACGATAATTGCTGACGCCATAGGTGCCGCGGCCTGCGCCTGCGTACTGTTTGGTGTCCAGCGGGCTTTTTATGCGGGCGGATGCTATCGTGGCGGGTGTTTTCATGTCCGTCTGCACAATGCTGATCTCGCCGGGTTGATCGATGACAAATTCGTAGAACCCATGTACCAGCTCATCATACTTTACTACCGCTTTATCCTGTTTGGGGTCCAGGCAGAGGGAGGCGCCGGGTTTCACTTCACGGGCCACCGTTTCCGGTTGTGAGCTGAAGAAGTCCGCCAATCCCTGTTTACCGGCAAAGAAATAATTCGTGGTGGGTTTTTGGGAAGAGTATTTCAGCATACGGATATGCATGGGCTGACTTCCCGTGTTTTTAATCACTGCCGCTATTTTACGGTCCATTTTCTCCGGTTGCTGTACGCCGTTTACATTGTACAGATACAGCCTTACCGATCCTGGTTGTACCGGTTCTCTCAGCGCTACGCCTTCGGGTACACGAATATACTCCGGGTCGTCTGAAATCAGGTACTGGGGACCGGGCAGCACAATTTTCTGATAGGAGAGCGACGGTATCTGTCCGCTGAGCAAGCCGGGCACCTGCATGATATGTCCTTGTGCAGTATGCGTAATTACATCGTTCAGGGCGGTGGTCATCTGCTGTGCGTGCGACAGGAAGCCCGTTATCAGGGCACAGCCGACGAGTAAAGTCTTTCTGCGTGTAGGGAAGATGTTCATATTGGTTACGATAATATATAATTAATATTATTTTCAATTAAAACAAACTTAATAAAATAATTTAAAAAATAATAGAAGATGATGATGAATGGTGGTGAAGACACGCAAGAGTGCGTACTATAGGGTGTTAGCATATTGTTGGATCAACCCATTTGCCCGCGCTGCCGGCAATATCGATTTTGCTTAGAATGCCTGCTGAATAGGTGTTTATATTATGTCAACCGGGTTGTCTTCGTAGAAAATAACATTAATAAAATTATTTAGTATTTGTTTCTTTGTAATTAAATTTATTATAAATTGTCGGTCATAAATAAAATAATTTAAAAAGAAATCAGCCAAAAGTAGCGGATAGGCCCGGCCATGGAGCGCAAAACATCGGCGGCATTGCATAAAGTCAGTAATGGCACCCTATACATAAAACGCTACTAGATAACATTTTGCCAGCGGAGAGCGACAGCATAAGCGGATAATATGGCAACAACAAGGCGGTAAACAGCGTGGAGACTTCCCTGCACGAATGTATACAGCCTGAGATCAGCAAAACACTAACAGATAAATAATGCTTGTATCCTTCCTGTAAATTAAAAGTTATGAGTAAACCAAATCTAAATGTGCTGATGTGGCGCGCACTGATGCTGATGATAGCCTTTGTCATGCAGCATGCGCTGGCGATAGCGCAACAGAAAAATGTAACCGGCACCGTCAGGGATGAAAAAGGGAACGCTCTTCCGGGCGCCACCATCCTCGTAAAAGGTACAAAGAAAGGAATGGTGTCTAATGCAGACGGTAGCTTCAGTCTCAATGCCGGCGACGCCCCTGCTACCCTGGTGATTTCCATGACCGGTTTTGCACCGCTAACGGTAGCGGCTACACCCGGAATACCTTTAAATGCTGTATTGAAAGAGAATGCAAAAGACCTGAATGAAGTCATGGTCGTAGGCTATGGCACACAGAAAAAGTCTTCCCTGACGGGCAGCGTGGCGCAGATTTCTTCTGCTGAACTGAAGAAAACGCCCGCCATGAACCTTACCAATATGCTGGCAGGCCGGCTACCAGGGCTGGTGGCCACACAAACTTCCGGCCGGCCGGGATTTGATGATGCTTCCCTGCTCATCCGCGGACAAGGTACCTACAATAACAACAGTCCTGTCGTGATTGTAGACGGCGTGCAACGCTCTTTCGCTAACCTCGACCCTTCGGAAGTGGAAAGCATTTCTATCCTTAAAGATGCTGCGGCTGCCGCCACCTACGGCGTGCAGGGAGCCAACGGCGTCATACTCGTCACCACCAAAAGGGGCGCCTCCGGCAAACCTGTGGTGTCCTACGATGGAGAAGTGACCCGTACTGCCTTCACCCGCTTTCCTAAATTCCTGAACGGGCCGGACTATATGTACTGGCTGAAGAAAGGAGAACAAATGGATAACGACTACCTCACCGCTACGGGAGGTGATCCTATTCCCTATACCTATTCCGATGCACAGATCGCTGCGCTGCGCAACGGGACCAATAAAGATCCTTTTCTCGGCAACACAGACTGGACCGGCATGCTCACCGGCCGGAAAACAATGGCGCAACACCACAGCGTCAGCGTAAGAGGCGGCTCCGATAAAGTACGGTATTTCTCCAATGCCAGTTACCTCGACCAGGAAGGGGTGGTAAAGGGCTCCGACTACAAACGATACAATGTGCGCACCAACCTTGATGCCAACATAAATAAGATTCTCTCGGTAGCGCTGGACCTCGGCGCCCGCCAGGAAACCCGTAACAGTACCGGTATTCCTGCTGATGACGGCGAATACATGAACCCCTTCTACCAGGCAGTGAGAACATTGCCGAACATCCCGGCCACCTACAATGATATACCTGCCGCCACACGCTCCAACTCCGGCATTGTGAACCCCATCGCGGCGATAGAAAACTCGGGCTGGCAACGGTACATTACCAGTACCTTTCAGGGTGCTATCACCTTTACCGCCCATATCCCTTATGTAAAAGGACTGGACCTGAAACTGATGGCGGCCTATGACAAGTCTTTCCAGGAATTCAGGGGATGGACAGCGCCCTACACCCTGATGGTAAGGGAACAAGGCAGCACCGGATGGTACTGGAACCAATCCACGCCACCGGGAATCACCATCAACACCATCCGTCAGTCACAGGCCAACAACTCGCGGCAAACGTTTCAGCCCAGCATCAATTACAGCACGGAAATTGGCCACCATAGCATCAAAGCGCTGGCCTTGTACGAATACTCCCGCCGCGATAACAACGGTTTCTCCGCCGGCGGCGCCAACCTGCCCCTTACTGAGCTGAAAGAAATTGATTTCCGTGACCAGGATAATAAATACATTGTACAGCCTACCGGCAACAGTGGTACCAACGCCCGCGCCGGCCTCGTGACGAGGATCAACTACGCCTATAAAAACAAATACCTGCTGGAACTGGTATCCCGCTACGACGGATCTGTATACTTCCCTACGCATAACCGTTGGGGTTTCTTCCCGGCTGCCTCGGCCGCCTGGGTGATCAGCGAAGAAGGTTTCTTCAGCCAGCTGAAAGAAAAAGTCGATTTCCTGAAACTGAGAGCTTCCTACGGTAAGCTGGGCAATGACCAGGGATACAGCGATTACCAATATCTTCAGACGTTCTCCCTGTCTTCCAAACCCGTGATGGTGGTGGGCGATAAAGCCGTTTCCGGTATTTACTCCGGCGCTATTCCCAACACACTCCTGACATGGGAGAAAGCCTATAATACCAACGTAGGGGTAGATGCTACCTTCTTCCACGGCGGCTTAAGTGTATCAGCGGAATATTTCTATAAGCTCACCAAAGATATCCTGGACCTGCAGGGTAACCTGTTTCCCCCTTCTATGGGAGGCTACTACCCGCAGGTGGTCAACCGCGGGATGGCCGACGTAAGAGGTTTCGATCTGCAACTGACCCACCGCCATAAGGTAAATGCAAGATTTGACTACGCCGTTACCGGTAACCTCAACTGGTCACGCAACAAGATTCTGGTGAAGAATGATCCCGACGGGTTGCCGGCCTGGCAAAGAAGTCCGGGCAGAAGCATCGGCGAAAAGAAAGGTTTTATTTCAGAAGGCCTCTTCCAGAACTGGGAGGAAGTGAATAACTGGGCTTCTTCTCCCAGCGGTGGCGCCGCACCGGGGTTCATCAAATATAAAGACATCAATGGCGACGGTAAAATTACCACCGACGATATTACGTATATGGGCCGCAGCAACATTCCACAGCTGATGTATGGACTGAACCTGGAGCTGCGTTATGGCATCTTCGATTTTTCTGCCCTCATTCAGGGCGCCGGAATGAGAGACGTGTCGCTGGGTGGTGAATACGAAGGCTCCTCCGGCACCTGGGGCGTCAATGACAATACACCGTTTACCCGGCCATTTTATGGCGGTGGCAACAGCCCCTACTACCTGGTAGAGCAGGCCTGGACCCCGGACAATCCCACTGCGCGTTATCCCCGTTTAACAGCCGACAGGGCGGGATTTCCGAACCACAACGGCTGGGCCAACTCCCAATGGGTAAGGAACGGCGCTTACGTGCGGCTCAAATCCGCGCAGCTGGGCGTCACCTTGCCGGCGTCGATACTAAGGGCGCTGAACGTAGAAAAATGCCGCTTTTATCTGGCCGGCTTCAACCTCCTCACCTTCGATCATCTGAAGTACATGGACCCGGAAATGCCCAATGCCAACAACGGCTTCTATCCGCAGCAACAGATGATGTCTTTCGGAGCTAACCTTACTTTCTAAACGGAAAAGCTATTACTTATGACCACATTACGCGCTAATATAAAAACCGCTTTACTACTGTTGCTGCTGGCAGGTGGTGTACAGTCCTGCAAACTGGATGGTATGCCCGGCGACCGGTATACCGATGCGGCTATCTGGAAAGATGCCGCCAATGTTGACCTGTACGTTTACGGTTTATACGATCAGTTTAAGCCTTATACCTTCGGGCAGTTTCCTATCGGCTACAGCAATGCAACAGATGCCTTTACCGATATTGAAAAATATACTTCCAATTCTATGGGCAACGGGACGGTGAACAGGTTGGCCTATAATCCCGGACAGGTGAATGCCGCGTCACCGGGCATCTCTGTCTGGGACAACGCTTATGGAAACATCCGCCGTATCAATGAATTTCTGAACGGGATGCGGCTGTATGCCAAACTCACCGACCAGCAAAAGATGCAGTTCGAAGCGGAAGTCCGCTACCTGCGGGCCTACAACTACTTCTGGCTGGCGCGTGTCAACGGGAGCGTGATCATCATGGATAAGCTCCCGGTAGATAAAAGCCAGGCACGTTCCAGCGAAGATGACGTGTGGAACTTCATTGCGGCCGATCTCAGTTTTGCCGCGCAGCATTTGCCGAAACAATGGCCGGCTGCGCAGAAAGGAAGGGTGACCCAGGGCGCCGCTTACGGATTGCTGTCACGGGCATGGTTATACGCAGCTTCAATAGCCGAATACGATAACAAACAGTTCAATAAGGACCCGCTTACCGGCGTACCGTCCTCCAAAAAAACGGAATACTACCAGCACGCCGCTGATGCCGCGGCCGCCGTTATCGGCCTGGGTATATATGACCTGGAGGCCGACTATGCCAAAGCGTTTTCAAACAATAACAGCAAAGAAGCCATCTTCGCCTTGTATTACCAGCGCCCGGGCGTTACCCATCAGCTGGACTTCTACTTCGCGCCTCCGGCAGACGTGGCCGGCGGCGGCGCTACGGGCGTGCCCACTGCTGAACTGGTAAATGAATATGAAATGGCGGACGGCCGGAAATTCTCCTGGTCAGAAGCGGACATGAAAGCCGATCCTTATGCCGGCAGAGAGCCGCGTTTCTACGCTTCCATGATCTATAACGGCGCCTCCTGGAAAGGCCGGACCATCAATACCACACCGGACGACGATAAGGAAGGATACATCGACTTTAAAGTCACCGCCGATCCACGTAAAACAGTCACCGGTTACTACCGGCGTAAAATGCTGGATGAAACCAACACCGACATCCTGGTGCTCAACAGTAACCAGCCCTGGGTAGAAATGCGCTATGCGGAGATATTACTGATACATGCAGAGGCATTGACCAAACTAGGCAAAATAGGAGATGCTAAAAATTCCCTTAATAAAGTGAGGGCGCGGGTGAACCTGCCGGGTACGCCTGCCGCCACACCGGAAGCCATGATGGCCGCCATAGAGCATGAACGTAAAGTGGAGCTGGCATTTGAAGGCCACCGTTACTGGGATCTTCGCCGTTGGCGTAAAGCGCATATTGTATTGAACAATGTACGTTTTCACGGGCATAAGGTGACCTCTAATGGTAACGGATTCGACTATACGGAAGTGGACTGCGATAAAGAGAACCGTTATTTCCCGGCCTCTTTCTACTATCTGCCGATCACCCAAAACGAAATTGTGACCAATCCCGCCATGAAACAAATTCAGGGCTGGTAATCAGTATGCGTAACAATAAATGATCTGTACATGCGAAACATATATATCATACCCGCCGTTATCATGGGGCTGTTCACGGCCATAACGTCCTGCCACAAGCCTGAAGCCATCTTTCCGAAGGAAGACAGCAAGCCTCAGTCGATCTGGCTGGAGTTGCCCGGCGTAAAAGATGCTGTTTTTGAGCCGGTATACAATGCTGCCAGAGACAGCGCTTTCATTGAGGTGCCTTATTTCTACCCGGTGGAATCAGATAATGAGACAGATATCAGCAAGCTGATATTAAGGGCCAATCTGCCGCTGGATGCTGTCATGCGCCCGGCCATCGGTACGCTCATGGATATGTCGAAGCCGGTGGGCCTGGAAATTACAGGCGGTACCGGCCAGAAAAGTAAACTGGTCGTCGTAGCGAAAAAAGTGGGGGATGTAAGCGTGAAGAACGCCACCATGCACTACCTGCTGGATGGCGTGAATACAGCCGTGGAGGCCGTTGTGAAAGATAATGATGTCATCTTCTATGTATTGCCCGGGGTAGATGTGTCCCAGGCACAGGTCAGCGTGACTGTTAACAGCCATTCTACTGCTTCGGTGGCTGACGGCGCGACCGTCGACCTCTCCAACCCTGTACCGTTTACCGTAAAAAGTATAGACGGCATTATCAAACAATATACGCTGAAAGTAATGCCACCGGTGAAAAAGCCCTACGGCATTGGTATTACACGTAAGCTGTTTGTGAAACTGGGCGCTGCTTCCGGTGGTGGCGGGATCAGCACCAATTATACAGAAACCAGTATGGCGGTGAGCGGTGATCACCTGGTGATTGTCAGCAACACGAACCCGTCCAGGCTGCGCCTCTTTAGCCGCACCACCGGCAATTATGTACAGGATATGCCATTGCCTGCCGGTAATTTCTATTCCTTCCAGATGCAGAACGATACGGCCGGAGCATTGGTAGGCGCCAGCTTCGCGGCATTGAACGATAAGTTTACGCTGTACCGCTGGAAGAACGCCACCGACCCGGCGCCGGAAAAAATCCTGGAATGGAACAACACGACCGCCTGGGCCGGGATAGGCCGACGGGTACGCATATACGGTGATTTAAACAAAGATGCGGTGATTTATGCGACGGCGTCTCAAACAGCCGACATTTACAAGTGGCGTATTCATAACGGAAAAATCGTCAACGCTGCCAATACGCCGGATATGAATGCCGCACCTGTGGTAGCTACTTATAAAGGTACGAGCAACATCGGCTACCTGGCAGACGCCTTGCCGACAGCGGTATCTTTCTCCGGCACCTATTTCATGAACTACGGAAGCGAAGTGGCTATGGTCAATGGCGGCAGCAACGCGCGTGTCGCAGCTTTCCATGCAGATGCCGCCGGTTATATTTTTCATGCACCTTCTGTATACTTCAACTTTAACGGGGCGAGCTACCTGGCACTGCTGAAATACAATTCCTGGAGCCTCAATAACGGTAATATAGCGCTCTTTGACGTGACCGATCCGTCTGCCGTGAGCATGTCGCCCGCCAACCCGGCGTATGGTGCATTTAATGTCTTTAATTCGGAAACGATAGCCGGCGCTGCTGACAACGGCAACGGTACCGGTGATGTATGTGTGTCTTTTGCCCCGGACAGGTCCAGCGCCTATATCTATATGCTGCTGACCAACGTGGGGATCATCGGATACGAACTTACCACCTATTAATCACCTGCCCGGCGCATAGCGCATCCTGTGCGCCGGCTTTTTAAAGCATTGCCTTATGAAAAAAATACAGTTTTTTTCCGCATTGTTGCTGCTGCTGCTGGCAGCGGCCGCGTGTAAAAAGAATAATGATAGCTCGCCCGTTCCCGGCCCCGAAGAAGGCACCGATACCCTTGTGACGCCCGGTGGTAAAAAGGAAGCGATTGTATGGATAGACCTCAACGCGAACGTGTTCGGGACCTATGGCCGTTTCAATGATACGCCGGCCATCCGTAAAACGCTGGACACACTGCAGCAGATCGGCATCACGGCCCTGGTGGTGGATGTAAAAGAGTCTTCCGGCCATACCGTTTTCCCCAGTGCCTTTACCGGCAAGGTGGCCAGTCGTAACGGCAAGTCGCTGCCATCCAATGCTGATTATCTCGACTTTATCGTGAAGACTGCCAAAGCGAGGAATATGAAAGTGTACGCCTCGGTGATGACTTTCGTGGAGGGGGACAACGATAGAAAATCCGGTGCTGTTTTCGAAGATGCTACCTTTAAAAACAAATACCAGTCGGTTGTATGTGATGTTAATGGCAAACGGGTACCCATCACGGAAACCGGCAGGCCCGGGTTTGTGAATCCCGCTTATCCGGAAGTACAGGACCGTATCATCAATATCCTGAAAGAAATAGTGACGAAATACGCAGTTGATGGCGTTATCCTTGATTATGCCCGTTACGCCAATATCGACGCGGATTTCTCCGATTACAGTAAAACACAGTTCGTACAATACCTGAAAACGGTTTTTAATGACCAGAACGCCAATTTCATCAATTTCCCGACAGATGTTGTTTCCTCCTGGAAACAGGAAAATGGCCAGGTGACACCCGCTGCCACCGGTAAATACTACAAACGCTGGCTGGCCTGGCGCATGAGCGTTATCTACAACTTTGTGAAGAAAGCACATGCCGCCATAAAGGCTACCCGCGCCGATGCCCTGTTCGGTGCTTATGTGGGGGGCTGGTATGGCGATTATTATCCCGTGGGGGTTAACTGGGCCAGCCAGCAATATGATCCGTTCAATGATCCGGTTATCCGTATGGATTGGGCCTATCCTCAAACGAAAGACTATGGTTATGCCGAAGAGCTGGGGCTGCTGATGACAGGCAATTACTTTGCACAGATTATGTTGGCCGACAATCCGGCTACAGCAGGATTGACCTACAACTGGTGGAGCCTGGAAGGCTCTCTGAACGGCGGCCGTTATGTGACCAAAAACAGGGTACCGCTGGTAGGCAGTATTGATGCCGGTAACACGCCCTGGAACAATAAGTCAGATATCCGTAAAGCCATAAAGCTTATTTTATCCAAAACCTCCGGTGTGATGATTTTTGATGTCGTGCACCTGTATGCGCCCCAATATAATCGTCTCGGTGTGCCGTTGTGGGATGAGGTAAAGGCCGGACTGCAACCATAGATCTGTAAAATATTGCACCATGACATTTAAAAATATTCCTTTGCTGTTGCTGGGATGCCTGGGTAGTATTATTTCGCTGCAGGCGCAGGATTCCAGCT
This sequence comes from Chitinophaga eiseniae, assembly GCF_900167135.1. Classification (GTDB taxonomy): domain Bacteria; phylum Bacteroidota; class Bacteroidia; order Chitinophagales; family Chitinophagaceae; genus Chitinophaga; species Chitinophaga eiseniae. The sequence continues at coordinate 584,166 of NZ_FUWZ01000005.1, forward strand.
ATCATAATTATTTGTATGACAGCCGTACTGCTTATTTCCGGCAGCTACCGGTAGCCAGGAATCCGGTCGTCTTTTTTGGGGATAGCATTACGCAATGGGGCGACTGGTGTGAGTTTCTTGGAAAAGCGAATATACTGAACCGGGGCATTGCCGGCGATAATACCAACGGCCTGCTGGCGCGGGTAGAAGAGGTGGCCCGGCATCGGCCGGCGAGACTGTTTATACTCGTGGGCACCAATGATCTCAACAAACAGATGCCGGCAGTTTCTATTGCAGCAAACTATCGGCGCATCATCGGCGCAGTGCAGCAGGCATCGCCCCATACACGTATTTATGTACAGAGTGTGTTGCCGATTAATAACCAGCTTATCGGGCGGCAATATTACAGCGGTACGAATGAACAGATCATAGCGCTGAATACCCTGCTCAAATCCATGGCGGCGGAGGAGCATGTGACCTTTGTGGATGTGTATACGTCGCTGCTGGATAACACCGGGCAGATGGATGCACGCTATACCTACGATGGGCTGCATCTTTCCGGGGAAGGTTATCTGAAATGGGTACAGGTGCTGAAGCAAGGGCGGTTCATTTAATGCCGCGGTGTGGCAGGATGATGACAATCATTCCGGTTCCCTGACTGCCGTCATTCTTTCTTACCGGCCCGTTGAACTATATTTATTAAATTTAATATAGAAACGAAGGCAGATCAATATGCGGAAACGGAAGGATCGCAAAATAATTTCGGTCATCAAAGCCAATGGCGATACCGAACCCTTTGATGAAGATAAAATCCGTCGCTCTTTAATAAGGTCCGGGACGGCTCCGGACATGGTGGATACTATCATCGGAGAGGTGGGGAAGAAGGTGTATGATAACATCACCACCAAAAAACTATATAAAATAGTTTTTAATGAACTGCAGAAGCGCAGACGCCCTGCGGCGGGTAAGTACCATCTCAAGAATGCCATTATGGAACTTGGCCCTACCGGCTTCCCTTTTGAAAGTTTTATCGCTTCGTTGTTCAGGGCAGCTGGTTATCAGGTCGTAACCGGACAAATGGTGGAGGGGCATTGCGTCAAACATGAGGTTGACGTGATAGCAGAAAACGGAAAGGACCTGTTTATGATGGAATGCAAGTTTCACAGTAGTTCGGGTACGGTTTGCGATGTTAAAACTGCTTTGTATGTGCGTGCCCGTTTTTGGGATATTGAGGAAAAACTACCGGCACAGCAGGGTACGGACGTGCAATTGTTTAAAGGGTGGCTGGTAACCAATACCCGCCTTACTACTGACGCTGAGCAATACGGCACTTGTTCAGGGTTGTCATTGATGAGCTGGAACTTCCCGGCCGGGCAAAGCTTGCGGGAAAGGATCGATGCCAATGGTCTTTATCCGGTAACGTGTATCACTTCCCTCAGCCGTGATGAAAAAGAAAAATTGCTGGCGGCAGATGTTGTATTGTGCAAGGAACTCGCTAAGGCTCCGGAAGTGCTTGGGAAAATAGGTGTCTCAGCATCCCGGGCCCAAAGAATAACAGAGGAGGCGGTGAATATCTGCCGGGAAAACATGACCATGCATGATGAAAGAAAGACTCCAAAAGATCGCATCCATGAGTAATCGACAGTCATCAACCAACTGGTATGTGGTTACCGGCGGTCCGGGTTCCGGTAAAACCACGACTATCAATATCCTGGCCGGGAGAAATTACCATGTTACCGTTGAACATGCCCGACACTATATAGACACACAACGCATTGGTGGAAAGTCGGTCAGTAAGATCAGGAGCAACCAACGGGAATTTCAACAGAAAGTGCTTGCCATGCAGCTTGAACAGGAGCGGTCGATGTCTCCGGCCGACACCGTTTTCCTTGACAGGGCCGTTCCTGATTCGCTGGCTTACTATCGCTTCATGGGGCTGGAGCCTGACGAAAAACTAATGAATGCTTTAAAAACCGTCTCTTATAAGAAGGTGTTTATCCTCGATATTCTGCCGTTAGTGAATGATTATGCCCGCAGTGAAGATGCTGAGGCCCAAAAGAGAATACACCAGCTCCTGATCGACGTTTATTCATCGCTGCCTTTCCCTGTAGTACAGGTACCGGTTATGCCGCCGGAAGAACGTGTGGATTTTATTCTGAAAAATATCAGCTCCGATGAAGGAGGCCATGAGATAAAAAGTCAGGACAATATTCCACAATAAATAGAAGGTACAGCTTCACTTGGCGTTAGCAGGAAATCGCGCTACCGCAGGAGATTTTGTTTTAGATTTAAAAAATCGGTATTATCTTAAAGTCCTGTCAGATGACAGGCTTATGCGGCCTTTGTCAATACCTGTTGATCAATCAAGAAAACTTTAGAACACCAATGGATTTTTTAAACGGCGCCAATGCGCTCACCCTTGTCTTTGCGGCGCTGCTCATTTTTGCGATTGCTTACCGGTTCTACGGCATCTTCATGGCCAATAAGGTGTTGCAGCTTAATAATGCACACCTGACACCCGCTGTTGAGTTTGCAGACGGAAAAGACTATGTGGCGACGAACAAGAATGTACTGTTCGGGCACCACTTTGCGGCAATCGCGGCAGCGGGGCCATTGGTAGGGCCGGTATTGGCTGCCCAGTTTGGCTACCTGCCGGGCACTTTATGGATTTTAATCGGCTGCGTGCTGGCGGGTGGGGTACATGATATGGTGGTGCTGTTTGCTTCCGTGCGGCATAAAGGGCAGAGCCTGGCCACCATTGCCGGAAAAGAAATTGGTAAGGGTACCGGGCTGATAGCCGGCGTGGCAGTGCTCTTCATCCTGATCCTTACGCTGGCCGGGCTGTCGCTGGCCTGTATCAGCGCCATGCACGAGGCTTCCTGGTCTTTGTTCACCGTTATCGCCACCATGCCTATCGCCGTTATCATGGGCCTGATCATGCGTTACCGCAAAAACAGCGTGACCTTCGCCAGCATCCTGGGAGGCGTGCTGCTCATCGCTGCTATTGTGGGTGGACATGAGCTGATGAAATTTGAAGCGTTGAACAGCCTGTTTCACTGGAAAGTAGGGACCATCTCCATCGCTATTACGGTATACGGATTTCTCGCGTCTATACTGCCGGTATGGTTGCTGCTGGTGCCAAGGGATTATTTATCTACCTACCTTAAAATAGGAACGATCGTTATGCTGGCGATAGGAGTAATATTGGTACATCCCACCATCCAGATGCCGGCCATCACCAGTTTTGTGAACGGCGGCGGTCCCGTGATCGGCGGACCGGTACTGCCTTTTATCTTTATCGTTATCGCCTGCGGCGCTATCTCCGGCTTTCACGCGGTGATTGCTACAGGTACTACCCCGAAAATGCTGAACAACGAAAGAGAAATACTCTTTGTGGGCTACGGCGCAATGCTGGTGGAAGGCTTTGTGGCGCTGATGGCGTTGATAGCCGCCTGCACGCTGGCGCCGGGCGATTATTTTGCGATCAATACCCCTGCTGACGCTTATGCCGGTTTCCTGGCCAACAACCCTGCCTTACATGCGGTAGAGCTGGACTATTTCAGCCAGAAAATAGGCGTGGAGCTGCAGGGCCGGACCGGCGGCGCAGTATCGCTGGCGGTCGGAATGGCCCATATTTTTAACAAGATTCCTTTCATGGAAAATGTGATGGCGTATTGGTACAATTTCGCCATCATGTTTGAAGCGGTATTTATCCTCACGGCGATAGATGCCGGTACCAGGGTGGGCAGGTTTTTCCTGCAGGAAATGCTGGGCAGTGTGGTCCCGAAGTTCAACGATAAAAACTGGATGCCGGGTATCATCATCAGCAGCCTGTTGTTTACTTTTTCCTGGGGATACCTGGTATATACTGGAAACGTCAGCAGTATCTGGCCTTTGTTCGGTATCAGCAATCAGTTGCTGGCCGCCTGCGGATTGATCGTATGTACCACCATGCTGATCCGCATGAACAGAAAGAAGTATGCCCTGTGCGCCGCCATACCAGGCGTGTTTATGGCCATCATTACCTTCTGGGCAGGATATGAACAGGTAAAACATGTGTATCTGCCCAAAGGGCAGTATCTGCTGGCTGTCCTGGCCATACTGGCCATGCTGCTGATGCTGCTGGTTTTCATCAATACTTTTAAACGCTGGTTTAAGCTGTTGAAAATAGATACCGTGCAAACTGATTTCTATGGAGATCAGGTGAAGGAACTGGTGGAACGGTAATTTTAAAATTGCAACTATGTTGCGATTTAAAAATTATTGTATAATTTGCGGGCTGTTTACACAGAATGCGCCGGAACCGGGACATATCGCTGATGAGAATAAGAGCGCTCCTGCTGTTGCTATTATTTATAGCGCCGCAGGCAGTGGGACTGCTGCATCATCATCATTACCGGAAGGTGAATGACTGCACCATTACGAACGGGACGGCAAAAGTGTATGCCTCCGTAAAGGCATGTCATATCTGCGAACTTGTCAACCACCACGGCCACGAGCCGTTCCTCTTACCGGGGCAGCTCCCGGCCCTGCTGAATACCATCCACTTTATTCCCTTTGAGTGTCTCTGCACACCGTTGTATACTACTTACGCATTAGCCTATACGAACAAAGGTCCCCCCGGCCTTGCAGCTACCTTTGTACCATCCTCCTTATTTCATTGACAACACCGGCCCTGTACCGCTATGGGGCATGTACTCACCTGTGTCATAACAAGACTTATGCTGCAAGCTATTTCATTATCAAAAGAATATAATTCCTTTAAGGCGCTGCAAAACCTGGACCTCGAAGTAAAGCCCGGAGAGGTTTTTTGTTTACTCGGCCAGAATGGCGCCGGCAAAACTACCACTATCAACCTGTTCCTGGGGTTCACCGCCCCCACCTCCGGCCGCGCGTTGGTTAACGGCAGGGAAGTCGTTCCCGGAGCTGTAACCACCCGCAGGGACATAGCCTATATCCCGGAGGTGGTGATGCTGTATGGCCAGATGACTGCCATGGAAAACCTGGATTATTTCAGCCGGCTGGCGGGAGTTACCTGCCATAAAGATGAACTCGCCGCTTTCCTTTCCCAATGCGGCTTACAGGCAGACGCCCATCACCGGCCGCTGGGCGGATTCAGTAAAGGCATGCGCCAGAAGGTAGGCATCGCCATCGCCCTGGCCAAAAACGCAAAAGCCATTCTGATGGACGAGCCCACCAGTGGCCTCGATCCGAGAGCGACGGACGAGTTTACCACGTTGGTGCTGCAGTTGGGAAAACAGGGGAAATCGGTACTCATGGCTACGCACGATATATTTAACGCGGTCACTTTAGGAACGCACATTGGCATCATGCGCCAGGGACAACTGGTATACACTGTAAAAGCCGCCGACATCAACGCTAACGACCTGCAACAACTGTATCTGCAAACTATTTAAACACTTTTCCGTGAAGATGTTCACACTGCCATACCAGTATAAACTGACCGGTTTATGCTGCGCGGGATTTTTGTCCGTACTGTCTGCCTATGCGCAGCAACCGGCGGACACCACTATTGTCACCACTTCAAAAGAAGCACTGCAAACAGTAGAAGTGATGGGCACCCGCACCCGTAAATATTTCAGCGACTATTCTTTTTCTGCTACCAAGATTGCCACATTAAATAAGAACATCCCACAGGCCATCTCGACGGTGTCGAAGGAATTGATGGCCGACCGGCAGGCCTTTACGCTGACGGATGCCGTTAAAACGGTAACGGGCGTTTCACAGAGCAGCTTCTATAACCAGTTTGCCATCCGCGGCATCAGTCAGAACGAAGAAGGTACCATCATCAACGGGATGCGTACCCGCCAGTACTTTTTTACCCAGCCGCTGACCAATCACCTGGAACGCGTGGAAGTTATCAAAGGCCCCGCCAGCGCTATGTTTTCCAGTGTGGACCCCGGCGGAAGCATTAACCTGGTCACGAAAAAGCCACTGAAAGAAAACCGTAAAGAAGTCAGTATTTCCGCAGGCAGCTTCAGCACCCTTCGCGGCGCCCTGGACTTTACCGGTCCGCTGAACAAAGAAAAGACCTTACTGTACCGGCTCAACGTAGGCTATGAAGACAGCAAGAGCTTCCGCGACATGCAGTACCGGAAAGCGCTCCTGGTAGCGCCGTCCTTTTCATATGTGCCCGCGGCAGGCACCAGCCTGAACGTGGAGATGGTAATGACGAATAACAATACCCGTCTCGACAGGGGACAGGCTATTTTCGGCGCTATTGCCGGTAAAACGGACCTGAACAGCACCGGCATCAATTTTAACATGGGCAGTAGCAACGACCACTTCAATACCCGCGACCTGATGCTGATGGCCAACTTCTCACATTCCTTTTCAGAGAAGGTGGGCTTCAACGTAGCCTACATGAAACAAACCTGGGATGAAGACCTACAGGAGCACCGCACCACCAATGCCTTTGCGGTGGATGAAAACGGTACCGCTATCCCCACGCTGGCAGGTATGCGCGCTGTTATCCGGCAGCAACGCTGGAACACGGACAATCTCAGTATATACTTCACCGTTAAACAACATACCGGTCGGCTGGAGCATAAGCTGGTACTGGGCTACGACAGGATCAACACCCGTAAGTTCAGAGGCGGTGGCGAAAACACCGCCGCCGGCTACCGCCTGAAAGACGGTACTATAGCCGCCAGATACGATCCGGCCAAAAAGGACCTCTACCTGCTTAAAACCGTCAACGGGGTGACCATGCCTGTTCCCAACGTGTCGCATTTTGACCTCGCACGGCCAGGGTATTTTGTTGCCAACCTGAATGAATACATTTTTGCGAAAAATGAAATCCCACCGGCTTATTACCTTGTCAACGGCGTGTGGCTGCAGGACCAGATCAGGTATGGCCAACTGTTGCTGACCCTTGGGTTGCGGCAGGAATGGTATGAAGACTATAACCAGTACAAACAGGCCAGCCAGACGAAAATATCCCATCAGCAGTTGATTCCCCGTGTGGGCCTTACCTGGGAAGCTACGGCCCATATTAATGTCTATGGCACCTATCTGCGAGGCTATCAGCCGCAAGGCAACACTGCTACGCTGGTAGTGGTGCCACCGCCGGCAGGCGCCAACTTCAAACCGCTGGAAAGCGATCTGAAAGAGATCGGTGTTAAATCCAGCTGGCTGAATGACAAACTCCAGGTAAACCTGGCGGCCTTTGAAATCAATCAGAAAAATCTGTTGATGAACGCCAACGACCCGGTAGATGTGAATAAACTGATAGAACGCGGCGCACAGCGCAGCCGGGGCGTTGAAGTGGAGGCTTCGGGTTATGTGATGGAAAACTGGCAGTTCAATGCCGGCTACAGCTACATCGATGCCGTGATCACCGATGATAACGATCCCAAACTGATGGGCACCCGTGTACAGAATACGCCACAGCATGCCGCCGCCGTATGGACCCGCTACAATATGCGGGGCATTAAAATACTGCAGGGCATAGGATTTGGCGCCGGCGTACAATACAGCGGTTCTAAACTTCCGTGGTACACGCGCGATTTTATTATTCCCGGGTACACCGTAGCAGACGTGGCCCTCTATTACACGCCGCCGCAGTCTAAAGTACAGCTCGCGGTAAACGTGAATAATATTTTCGATCAAACGTATTGGGTAGGCGCGCAGAATTACCTGCGCCTGTTTCCCGGGACGCCCGGAAATGTGATGTTTAACGTAACCTATAAATTCTGATATGCAGACCATCTTACTGATCGCCCGTCAAACCTGGAAAACCATTCTCCGGAACAAGGCATCGCTCTGGCTGACGGTCTTACTGGGAATCACCTTGTGCGTAGCTACCTGGATAGGCTGGCAGCACTATCAAACGCAACAACAGCAACGGTTGCAGTACAGCAAAGCGGTGCGCGAGAAATGGGTGTCCAAACCCGATAAACATCCGCATCGCATGGCGCACTATGGTTATCTTGTTTTCCGGGATAAACATCCGCTCAGCTTTTTTGACTTCGGCATAGAAAGTTTCTCCGGCGTATCGGTATTCCTGGAAGCGCATAAGCAGAACACCGTCAATTTCAGCGAAGCCGGTTTTTCCAATGGCACACTGCGTTTCGGTGAGATGAGCGTAGCAATGGTGCTACAGCTGCTGGTGCCGCTGCTGATTTTTTTCCTGGGATATAATGCTATCGCCGGGGAGCGGGAGTCGGGCACACTGAAAATACTTTTATGCCAGAGCGTTAGCTGGCGTCAGCTCATGATCGGTAAAACCCTGGGCCTTATTGCGGTGAGCTTTACCCTCTTCCTGCCGGTGATTGTACTGACCATCGTGTTATGGGCGGTATTGAGCCAGGGACAGGTCGCTGCTGACGCCGCCCTGCGGCTGTTATTTTTACTGGCCGCTTATGCTGTTTATTTCGCCATCTGCGCCGGTATTACGGTATTGGTGTCTGCGGTGAGCCGCAGCGCCAAAGGGGCGCTGACGATTTTACTGGGCAGCTGGATTTTCTTCCTGGTCATTTTGCCGCGATTGACGCAGGCAGCCGGCGCCAACATCTATCCGGCGCCCTCTAAAATAGCGTTTGCGGCCGCCGTTGAAGAAGACCTGCATAAACAGGGCGACAGCCACAACCCGGACGATCCGCATTACGCCGGCATGAAAGCGGCGGTGCTGCAAAAGTATCACGTGAAAGATGTAAAAGACCTGCCGTTTAACTATGGCGGATATGTGATGGCGGAAGGAGAGAAAATATCTGCCGGTATTTATGCGGACCATCTGCGCCGGCTGACAAAAATTTACCAACAACAAAACAGTTTTACCGTAGCGGCCAGTTACATCAATCCCTACCTGGCTATCCGGAACTTATCGATGGCATTAACAGCAGCTGATTTTGCCACCTATGCCAGTTTCCAGGAACAGGTCGAACAATACAGGTACCAGCTGGCGCAACGGATGAACCGTTTACAGATGGAATATATCAGTAACGATAAACCGGAGGTCATCAGTCACGACCACTGGGCGGAAATGCCGGACTTCAAATACCGGTTCAAAGCGGTGAGAGCGGTGTTACGGGACCAGGTAGCCACCATTATGGCACTGGTTTGCTGGCTGGGACTGATGACAGCCGGATTGTTGACTGCCTCCAAATGGGCAAGGACCCTTTAAATGTGGAAAAATGAAAAGACTATATCAGTTTGAATGTATACTTTTTTTCAGGACCAAAGCGGCGTGGTGGGGTGTGTTGATATTGCTGCTGAGTGGCGCGGCAGGATTGTATCTCGGTAAATCCTTTATTGACAAACAACGATCGGTGATACAGAAAGCCGCCGTACTGCAACCCGAAAATACACAACGCAATCTCCGTTATTTCGGGAACGAACTGGGGCTGATGTTATACCATAACAAGTATACGCTGGTAAACCAGCCAGACCCCTGGGCGGCTTTTGCCACGGGGCAGCGGGATATCAACCCGGTCATGCTTACCGTGAGTATGCTGGGGTTGCAGGGTCAGATGTATGATACCGATCTGAATAACCCTGTCAACCTGCTCTATGGAAATATAGACCTGGCGTTTGTATTTGTTTTCCTGTTTCCCCTGGTGATCATCGCTTTTACCTACAACGTACTGTCTGCTGAGCAGGAGTCCGGTGTATGGCGTATCATCAGCGCGCAGGCGGACCGGCCGCAGCGGCTGATACTACGCAAACTGTTGGTAAGAATTGCGGTGGTGCTGGGCGTAGCTCTTTTGCTGCTGTTGTCGGCCGTGGTGTATTTACGCCTGCCGCCGGACGGGCGACTCGTATGGGTAAGTATTTTGTTGCTCAGCTACCTGTTGTTCTGGTTTGCGTTATCCTGCTGGGTGATATCTTACGGGCGGTCATCCGGCTTTAACCTGGCGGCGCTGATCGCCTGTTGGGTGTTGCTGAATATGCTGGTGCCGGCGCTCGTCAATATCTGGACCAGCTGGCGTTATCCCGTGCCCGAAGCCATGGAAACGGCGATGCGGCAGCGGGAAGGATATCATGAAAAGTGGGACGTGGATAAGTCGGTGACGATGGATAAATTTTTTGCGCACTACCCGCAGTTCCGGAAATATCCGTTTGATTCCTCGCAGGCCTTCAGCTGGTATTGGTACTACGGGATGCAACAAATGGGCGATGATGAAGCTGCAGCGAGTACCAAAGCGATGCGTGAAAAACTACGGCAACGGCAACGTTTCAGCAATGCGGCAGCCTTGGTGCTGCCTGGCATTCAGGCCACCCTGCAGCTGAATTCGATGGCGGGCACTGACTTGCAGCAGTACCTTCAGTTTCAGTCAGCGCTGCAGCAGTTGCACGAAGAGGTAAGGATGTATTTCTATCCCCTGGTGTTCAGCGAAGGTAAAACAGCGGCGGCGGACTGGAACAAATTTGCGCTCCGTTATTTTGAAGCGCACGATCAGCGCCCTGATTGGCGCCAGGGTTCCATCCTGTTGCTGGCGGCTTTGCTGGCGGTAATGGCTGTGAGGAATTTCAGACAAACATTAAAACGGTCCTTATGAGAAAAAATATTTTAGCCGCTGTCCTGCTTTGGTTAATGGGTATAACAGCGACACATGCGCAAACAAAACCATTTACGTTCAAAGGGCAGGTGGTGCCAGCCGGTACGAGGGCATCGTTTACGGTGCCGCTGGCCACCGGCGCCGGCGATAGTATATGGCTGCCGTTTACTATTCTTCACGGTGCGCAGCCGGGGCCTGTGCTGGGATTGATTGCCGGTGTGCACGGGTACGAATACACGCCGATACTGGCCTTGCAGCAGTTGCCGGATATGGTGGATGTACCGTTTTTACGGGGAACGGTGATCGTGCTGCATATTGCCAATGTACAGGCGTTCACCGGCAGAAGTATCTATTACAATCCGGCCGATGGGAAGAACCTGAACAGGTCTTTCCCCGGGAAGCTGGACGGGACCGTTACCGAACGCATCGCCTGGTTTATTGCACATGATCTGTTCAGCCGGTGTAATTACGTGGTGGATAACCATTCCGGTGACGGCAATGAAGACCTGCATCCGTATGCCGGTTACTACGAGTATGGTAAACAGGCTGCTGCCTCCCGTGCAATGGCCTATGTTACCGGGTTTGACTGGATCATGCCGGCGCCGGCGCACCTGGCGAAAGGGGAACAGGCATTATATTGTAACAGGGAGGCCGCGTTACAGGAGATTCCGTCGCTGACGCTGGAATGTGGCCGGTTGGGAAAAACAGATGCAGAAAGCGTGAACAGGATAACTACCGCCTTGTTAAGTATCATGCGGCATTTGAAAATGCAGCCGGGGGAACCGCTGAAGGCGAATCAGCCGTTCGTCGTCACCGAACGGGCCACTGTAAAGAGTGAACATACCGGCATTCTTAAAACAGCAGCCTATGCCGGTATGCTGGTGCGCAAAGGCATGAAGCTGGCCACGGTGTCGGATTTCACCGGGAGGGTATTGCAGGAGATAACAGCGCCTGTGGACGGCGTGATCGTGTATATGCTTAAAACACCACCGGTAAACAAAGGGGAAGGCATATTTAGCTTTGGTGTGCTGCCATCTCCGCAGAAGGAGTAGCGGGCGCTAAAATTTTCCCTGGCGGAATCGTAATTTTTTTATCTTTAAACGAAGAGCCGCCATTTTATCAACCATGTTGCCGTACCGGAGTTATACTGATGAAGCGTTATTGCCATTGCTGCAAAACAGCGATGAGATGGCATTTAACGAGATCTATGACCGGTACTGGAAACTGTTGTTTTCTGTGGCGGCCAACAAGCTCGAATGCCTGGCGGATGTAGAAGAAATTGTACAGGACGTATTTGCCGACTTGTGGAAGCGACGCCGGGAGATCATCATCAAACAATCGCTGAAAGCTTTTCTTGCCGCCGCTATTAAGTTCCAGGTATACTCCGTGATGGCTCGTAACCACCGGCAAAGAGCCAGGATGGAGGGGTTTGAGCCTGATCTTGTCAATGTTTCCCCGGTGGAGGAACAATATAACTTTAAAGTATTGCAGGAACAGCTGTATCATTCCACGGCAGACCTGCCCGAACGGTGCCGGCTGGTGTATCAGCTAAGCAGGGAAAATGGGTTCTCCAACAAGGAGATCGCCGCCGCCATGGCTATTTCAGAAAAGACCGTTGAAAACCAGCTCACCAAAGCCCTCAGACATCTGCGGGCCACTTTCCGTTTCTTTTTCTCCCAGTTTTTTTCTTTCTGAAAAAAAATCTTTTCTCCGGCGTAGGGGATGACTTGTGTTTTTTATACCTGTATGGTAAATAATACGCCCATGCCGGAAGATCAGTCTTTTGATACAGCCTACTATGAAGCACTGGCCAACAAATGGCTGGAAGGGACCATTACGCCCCGGGAAAAGGAGCTGTTGGAACAATGGTACCGGCAGGGGCAGGAGGAAGACGTGGAGGTCCCTGCCTCTTTTGTCGCCGGGGAAGCAGCGCATCGTGAACGCATGTTGGCGGGCATCCGCAGGAAGATCGCTTCGACAGGAGCGTTGGAGGTGGTGCAGAAGAAACGTTTCCTGCGCGGCTGGCAGGCTGCCGCTGTTATACTGATACTGGTTTCGGCCGGAGCTTACCTGTTGTTTGTTACCCCGTCTTCTCACAAACTGTTGCCAACAGATAATACACCACCGTCGTCCGCAGCAGTGGTGCCCGGTTCCAGCAAGGCGGTGCTTACGCTCGCCAATGGCGCTACCGTGATGCTGGACAGCACCGGTAGCCAGGTGATACAACAAGGTAGTACGACCGTGCAGCAAACCGGCGGGCGGTTGACCTATGCTGCTGGCGGCACTGAAGCCGCGGTTCACATGAATACCCTGCGCACTCCCCGTGGGGGCCAGTTCCGCATTACGCTGCCTGATGGCACCAACGCATGGCTCAATGCTGCATCGTCCATTACGTTTCCGACGGCCTTCAACGGCAAAGAACGGCAGGTGACGGTAAGCGGGGAGGTGTATTTCGAAGTAACGGGTAACGCGGCGCAGCCTTTTATAGTTAAGGCCGGAGCGGTGGATATAACGGTGCTGGGCACACGTTTTAATGTCATGGCCTATGAGGAAGAACCGGCGATCCGGTCTACCCTGTTGAAAGGCAGCATCCGTGTAAACGCGCAGGGCAGCAGCCTGCAGCTACGACCGGGAGAGCAGGCAGACCTGCCTAAAAGCGGAGCGGGCATTACCATCTCCCGTCCCGACCTGGAACAGGTGGTTGCCTGGAAGGACGGCGTGTTCCGGTTTAAAGATGAAAACATTGTCGCTATCATGCAGCAGCTGGCACGCTGGTATGATATTGAACCGGTATTTGAAGGCAATATGGCCGGTAAAGATTTCTCCGGCACTATCTCCCGCGGGTCGGCCATCCGGGAGGTGCTTAACATGTTGGAATTAACAGAAGATATCCATTTTAAGATAGAAGGCAGGAAGGTGATCGTATCAGCCCTGTAACAGTTCCACAAACTATTGTCCACGTCTAAATGAAAAATTTCCACTTATGAAGAAGTAACACCAGCACAAACACACAAAGGAAGATTGTCATGAAAAAGCCAGGAGCGGTTACGACGCCCCTGGCGGGTATTCGGGCGATCCATTAAAATCATTGGTCAACGATTACTAACGGGGAAACCCAAACTGAACAAATTTATGAAATTCTGCACTAAGTGTAAAGGAGCGCCTTTGCCTGGCTGGCCGCTGCCTAAAATATTCCTGTTTATGAAAATGGTCTTCGTACTCATCCTTGGATTAAGCCTTCATGTCAACGCCTATGTGTTTGCCCAGTCGGTCACCATCTCTAAAAAGAAGGTATCGCTGGAAGAGGTGTTTGACATGGTCCAGCAGCAGACCGGCTACTTTTTCTGGTATAATGCCGGGCTCCTGCGGCAGACCGGCAAAGTAGACGTGGACGTGCACAACGCGTCCATCCGGCAGCTGCTGGAGTTGTGCCTGAAAGATAAGCCCCTCTGGTATACTGTGTCCGGGAAAACTATTGTGATCAAACGCAGGCGCCTGTCGCCTGAAGTCATCGCCGCCGCTCCGAAAGAAGTGATACGGGGCACTGTCACTGCAGCTACCGGCGTGCCGCTGATCGGTGTCACGGTGAAAGAAAAAGGCGCCGCTAACGGAACGGTGACCGGAGAGAATGGAGCGTTTGAACTGAAAGACGTACATCCCGGCGCTACCCTCGTTTTCAGCTACATCGGCTACGATAGCAAAGAATGGCCGCTCAACGGGGAGACATCGCTCACCATCACGCTGACACCGTCTCTTTCCGGGCTGGACGCCGTGGTGGTAGTCGGTTACGGTACACAAAAGAGAGGAGATGTGACGGGCGCCGTTTCTTCCGTTTCCTCCAAAGCCCTCCGGGAAGTGCCTGTCACCAATGTACAGCAAATGTTGCAGGGAAGGGTGCCCGGTGTGTATGTGAACAATACCGGCAACAGGCCCGGTTCACAGCCATCGGTGCTGATCAGGGGCGTTCGTTCTTTCAGCGCCGGTAATGAGCCGCTGTATGTGGTAGACGGCGTCCCGCTGACAGGCGGACTGAATGACATCAACCCGGATGATATTGAATCCATTGAAGTATTGAAAGATGCTTCCGCCACGGCTATCTATGGTTCCCGTGGGGCCAACGGCGTATTGATCGTGACTACCCGCAGGGGACAGGCAGGTCGCACCGTTGTTGGTTATAATGCTTATCTGAATGTGGAAGATGTGACCCGCCTGGCGAATATGATGGACGGCCCGCAGTTTGCCCGCTACCGCCGTGAGGCCAACCGCGCGATAGGCGCCTACGATGATAATGACCCTCACGCGGATGAGAGAATATTTGGCGCTGCCGAGCTGGAAGCCATCGCCAAAGGCAGTTCTACGGACTATCAGTCGCTGACCGTACGCACAGGCATTGCACAGAATCATGAACTTAGCGTATCGGGTGGAAATGAAAATACGTTGTTTAACATCTCCCTGGGATATTTTAAAGACAAAGGTTATATCAGTATACAGGATTACACCAGGTACACCACCCGCATTAATTTAGACCAGAAAATAGGGAGAAGAGTGAAGGTGGGGATGTCTACCCTTGGGGCTTTCAGTATCTCCAATGGAATGGATGTAAATCCTTTTTATGCGGCGCTCACCACCTCTCCGCTAAGCCCTGCATATGACAACGAAGGGAATATTAATATGCGCCCTTCGGGCGATGCCCTGCAGGTGAATCCGTTGGTAGACCTGGAACCTGGCGCCGTAGTAAACCGTAACAAACGATTCAGGTTGCTCAGCAGCATGTATGGCGAAGCGGACCTGCTGCCGGAACTGAAGTTTCGCATGAACTTCGCGCCCGACCTCACCCAGAGCAGGACCGGGAATTACAGGGGTGCTATCACCACCTTCCAGAATGGGGCCGCGCCGGCGGCCAGCAACAGTGAATCCTTCACGCTGTCCTATACCTGGGAGAATATGCTCACCTATAATAAAACATTTGCCGGCAAACATCGCCTGAACGTAACAGGACTTTACAGCGTGCAAAACCTTACCACGGAGAGCAGCAGCGGCAGCGCCAAAGACCTGCCGGTAGGGCTGGACTCTATCCTGTACTACAATACCGGCGCCGGCGCTACCATCACCGGGGTAGGCAGCGGGTACAGCAGCTGGAGCATCCTGTCGTGGATGGGCCGCATCAACTATGCCTTCGACAACCGCTTCCTGCTGACGCTCACCGGCAGGGCAGACGGTTCTTCCAAGTTTGCACCCGGCAACAAATGGAGCTTCTTTCCCGCCGTGGCCGTGGCATGGAACATCACCCACGAACCTTTTTTAAACCGAAGCAAATTATTCAGCAACCTGAAGCTGAGACTCAGCTATGGCAAGAACGGGAATGCCGGTCTGGCCCCCTACCAGACAAGAGCGCTGCTATCGCGTACTTCCTACGACTGGGACGGCGTGGCGGCCTTCGGCTACCGACCGGCCACACTGGGTAACAGCAGCCTCCAATGGGAAACCACTGCTTCTGCCAATGCGGGTATCGACTTCGGCATACTGGGTAACCGGATCAGCGGAACAGTAGACGTATACCAGTCCAAAACAACAGACCTGCTCCTGGCCAAACTGCTGCCTGTATCTTCCGGGTATACTACCATCACCTCCAATGTAGGCGCCACCAGTAATACGGGGCTGGAACTGGGCATATCGTCTGTAAACATACAGGCCCGCAAGGATGGCGGTTTCGAATGGAGCACCGATTTTAATATGGCCACCAACAAAGAAAAAATCCTGGAGCTGTCACAGGGAAAAGTCAATGATGTAGGGAACGGCCGCTTTATCGGTCAGCCGCTGTCCGTGATTTACGACTATGTAAAAACAGGCATCTGGCAGAAAAATGAAGCGCAACAAGCCGCGCAATATGGTTCCGCCGTAGGACAGATCAAAGTACAGGACATCAACAACGATAAAAAAATCGATGCCAGTGACCGGGTGATCCTCGGGCAGACCAGACCTAAATGGACCGGTGGCATTACCAACCGCTTTTCCTATAAAGGTTTTGACCTGTCCATCTTCCTGAATGCTGCCATCGGCGGCATGATCAAAGACCCGCTCCGCACCGGCAATACTTTCACGCTGGCAGGCAGGTATAATACCGTGGATGTAGATTACTGGACACCGGACAATCCCGTGAACAGTTATCCCCAGCCGCGGGCGGGCCAGTCGCAGGGCCCCGTTTATGGCAGCACCTTGTCCTATTACAGCGGTACCTATGTGCGTATCAAAAATATCAACCTGGGATACCGCTTCTCTCCGCAAACGGTGAAACACATGGGTATGCAGTCTTTCCGTGTATACGCCAATATTCAAAACCCTTACGTGTTCTCTTCATTTGTGCATCGACATCAGGGGATAGATCCGGAAATCACTAACCAGCCCTTCTATGTGAACTACGTTTTTGGGATTCACGCCACCTTCTAAATCCAAGTTATGAAGCCGATCTTTTACATCGTTTTGTTATATGCCTGTTTGGCTGCTTCCTGTTCCAAATTGCTGAACGAAGACATGCGTTCCGCTATTCCCGACAACTACCTCAATACGCCGGAAGGCTTTAATGCCGGGGTAAACAGCGCCTACAGCTATCTGCGCACCTGGTACGGCAACCAGATGGGGGCACAGCTCACCGTATACGGTACAGACACTTATATGTGTGGTGGCGGAGAACTGGCGCTGGACGCCTATAACTTCAACCTTACGCCTGGCAGAGGGTTTATTTCCGCCCCGTGGAATGATCTTAACCTGGCGGTGAATGCCTGTAATGCCGTTATCTCCCGGGCGCCACAGGTGCCGCTGGCAGAAGGACAGAAAAACATCCGCATCGGGGAAGTACGTTTTCTACGCGCCATGTACTGGTTCCTGCTCATGCAGACATGGGGGCCGGTGAATCTGGCCACCACGGAAACAACGGCGGTTACTACCTCCGCACATCGTACACCCGTAGATAGTATTTACCGTGCGATCATCGACGATCTTAATTTTTCGGTGGCTAATTTACCCGCTACCGTCACAGCGTATGGCCGGGTCACCAAACCTGCAGCGGAGCATTTCCTGGCGAAAGTATATCTTACCCGTGCCGGCAGTACCGCCAAACAAGCAGATGATTACAAACAGGCCGCTACACTCGCGAAAGCGGTGATCAGCCAATACAGCTATCAGCTGCCGGGTAATTTTGCAGATGTATTTGCACAGGGCGCCGGAGAAAAAAATCCGGAAGTGGTGTTTGCCGTGCAGTACAGCAAAAACATACTGACCAATGGTATCGGTAACCAGGCGCATTTATTCTACGGCATGAACTACACGGCGTTACCGGGAATGGTGCGGGACCTGGCCAACGGCAGGACCTACAGCTACTTCCGGCCTACGCGCTTTACCACAGACACGTTGTTTGATAAGGTACACGACAGTCGCTATGATAAAAGTTTCGTAACGGTATATTATTGCAACAAACCCGGTACCTATACGATCAACGGACGTGCTGTAACGCTTCAGTCAGGCGATACGGCCATCTATCTGCCGGGCCATGAAGTAACGGCTGCAGAACGTAACAGGGCCAACTATACGATCATCGCCCCCAGTCAATACAACAACAGCTACTTTCCCACGCTCACTAAATTTCTGGACCCGCAGCGGCCGGATGTGAACAACGAAAACGGTTCCCGCGATTTCCTCGTGTTCCGCCTGGCGGAAACTTACCTGATAGCCGCTGAAGCACTGCTGATGAGCGGACAACCGGCTGAAGCAGTGCCCTATGTAAACGCAGTGCGTAAACGGGCCGCCAAAACCGGCGACACTCCTGCCGAAACTGCCGCTAACCAGGCAGCGATGGAAATTACGGCCGCTGATCTCAACATCGATTTTATCCTCGACGAAAGAGGGCGGGAGTTGCTGGGAGAGTATACCCGCTGGTTCGACCTGGTGCGTACCGGCAAGCTGCTGGAGAGAGTGAAGCTGCATAATCCCAATGCAAGCCGCAATATAAAGTCTTTCCACGTGCTGCGCCCCATACCGCAGGACCAGATAGATAAGACGGCCGGAGGAGCCGCCGCCTTCCCGCAGAACGCGGGGTATTAAAACAGCTCATCAGTATTTCCCTGACAAAACTTTAAACTCATTGTATGCCAAATCTAATCAGTCGTTGTTTTGCATTATGCATAGGGATGTTGTTGGTGGTGATCTCCTTGTCCGCGCAAACCGGTAGCCCGTTTGGTGTTTGCGCTCATGCACAGAAAGATCCGGAGTGGCCGCAGATAGATAATGAGCTGTTGAAATGCCAGCAGGCCGGCATCAAATGGCTGCGGGTAGATATTCAGTTTTCCCGCGTGTGCGCGGTTGCGGGCCAGTATGAATTTACCCGTTATGACTCCCTGCTCCTGAAATGTCAGCAATATGGTATTCAATGGTTGCCTATCCTGCAGGGTTTTGATTCGGAGATCAGCAAAGGACGGCCGGACATGGTGCCTTTATATAATCACCTGCCGGAATGGAGGGCCTTTGTACGGACGGTGGTCAGCCGTTATCACAGCCATACAAAGTACTGGGAGATATGGAATGAACAGGATGGCGGTTTCTGGAAACCTAATCCCAATGCGGCACAATATGTACCGCTGTTAAAGGCGTCCTACGAAGAAATTAAAGCCATAGATACCGGTTGTACGGTGATGGTAGGCGGGCTGACCGGCTGGAATGCCGACTACCTGAGAAGCATGTACGCTGCGGGCGCTAAAGGTTATTTCGATAAGATAGCAGTACATCCCTATGGTTATGGTACCGATAAAAGCGCCCGGATCATCCGTTTAAGGAACGACTTCTATACCGTATTGCAACAGAACGGACAGGCCAATATGCCTATCTGGATCACGGAGTCCGGCGGTAGTTCCTTTGTGGCGGCCACTATCCAGAAGCAGCCGCAGTTTGCCGTAAAGGCTATCAAATATGCTTTGCAGAAGCTGGGGAAAGATACTACGACTTTCAAAGTGGGGATAGCGGTATCACCAAGGATAGTGAACCTGGATGAAGTGGAGACGTGGCGCTCCTGGCTGCCGGGTATCACGTTGGTGCCTATACCGTTTGCCGACCTGGCGACCGTTGACCCCGACGAATTTCCGGTAATACTGGGATCTGAAACCACTTCGGTGGACCAGCCCATGCTGGAGCCGTTACGTAACTATGTGATCAGGGGTGGGTTGATGCTGGCAGTAAACATCCTGCCCTTTTATTATACCAATGTACAGAATGCAGACGGTACCTGGACCAGTACTTCGGGGCAGGGATATAATTATCCCTTCTTCCGGATCGGCTACGAAGCTTCCTGGACCAAACCGGGCGTGCCCGCTACCACCACCAATATCGCTGTGACGCCGGATGCGCTGGCCGGTGGCGTGCCGACACTGACCAACGTACTGGTGGACCGTTTCATCAGTCCGAAGAACCTGCAGCCCACAGATACCTACCATCCGATTATACGCTGTTTTAACAGCAGCAATGTTAATGTTGGCGAAGCCATGTCGTTGTTTACCTATGGCGACTGGAAAGGGGGGATACTGATGGGCACTGCCGCGCTCACCGGCGGATATACTACCGCCGAACAGGCCAACCTGTTGCAAAGGGTTTACCTGAATTATCTTTCTTTAGGGGTAGAAAAAATATGCTGGTATGACCTGCACAGTGATAATGGTCTGCCCGGGGATAAGGAAGGTAATTTCGGCCTGCTGAAATGGGATTTCAGTCCTAAGCCTGCGTATAACAGTTATAAGGAAATGACGGGTTATCTGGGCGCCGAGCCCCGTTTCCTGAAACGTATTTCCGCTACGAATACCGACATATGGGCGCTGGCGTTCCAGAAAAGAGAAGACAGCACAAAAATACTGGCCGTATGGTCTGCTGACTCGGCTGCCAGCTACCAGGTGTTGCACCGCGACAGCGTGATGGGTACCTGGAAAGGGAATAAAGTTTATTTCCTTCCGCTGGCGGACAGCGTAAACGCTTATAAGGTCGTTACGCCGGGCATCTTACAAATGGACTCCATCGGGATGAAAACATACGGAGAAGCGGATTTTGTGCTGCGTGCTGCCAGCAGTAACCCTATGTTGCCGGTGACATTCTCCAACAGGAATACCGCCGTGGCAAAGGTGTACAAAGACACAACTGCCGGTCTGTGGAAAGTGAAGATCCTGGGCGCCGGCGCCGACACGCTGGTGGCCAGTCAGTGGGACCTGAACCACTATCCGACGGCAGACAGCGCACAACGGGCGTTGGTTGTTAACCCCGCAGTACTCAACGTTACGCCGGAAGATACCAGTAAGCTATACGGTCGTGCCAATCCTTTTTTTACGGTGTACTACACAGGGTTTATGTATGAAGATGACACAACGGTCATCATCCGGCGGCCGGACCTGCATTCCACAGCCACGCAGTGGTCTGTTCCGGGACGGTACCCGATTACCGCCACCGGCGCCACCGCCCGGAACTATACCTTTCAGTATCACACCGGTACCCTGCGGGTGGATGCAGCGCCGGCACCGGCAAAGAACAGCAGCCTGTTTTCCCTGTTCCTGGGTAGTAATACGGTTGTAGCCACTGTACTAACTCCCTATGAAGGGAAAGCGCTGTTTGAAATAGTGGACCTGACCGGCAGACGGGCCTTTGCGCAAAATATCAGCCTGCATAAGGGAATAAACCGGCTACAGTTCCAGGTGCAGGATTTTGTGAAAGGGTTTTATGTCGCTGTGGTAAGCACGGCGTTATGGAGTCTGACTTGCAAAATGATCAAATAAGGCCGGCTTTTTTCATCATAAAATAATATCGTATCCGGGGAAAAAAAATTATCTTAAAGAGGTATTTGAAAACCTGAACTTTAAAATTTTAATCCATGAGAAAAGCCCTCATCTTAAGTTGCCTGTCAGCTTTATTTTTTGTACAAAGCCATGCCGCCGACGTGAATGAAAACGCTGTAAATCCTGCCGTTACAACGGCACAATCTGCCAGCAAGGTTACTACGACATTTAATGTCCGCATAACGCTGGTAGATATTCACGGAGCGCCTGTTAACGGCGGTAGCGGTCTGCGCGGTTACTGGGCCCGGAACGAGGAAACCGGCGAGTATTATTATCCCGGCGGACAGGAAGACGAAGACAAATTTGAGAGCCTTCCTGCCGGTACATACACCTTTGGTGCATATCCCGGCAACTGGGATGGTGCTGTTGCTAAAACAGTGACACTCAGCAGTGGAAATGTAGGCCCTGATGGTTACATCGTAGTAACGTTAACGTATTGGGTAGAATAGACTGCCTGCAAAAGTAAAAGGACCGGTGCAACGTTTTGTTGTACCGGTCTTTTTCATTAGTTTATTGAATAATTATCACTGATGAAATATATACTGATCATGCTGCTTTTAACGGTCGCCGGTACGGACCATGCCTACGCGCAGAAGCCTAAAAATGGTACTTATGTATACCAGGTGGCTTTTGACGAATGGGGGGGCCGGTCTCATGGCGCCACGGTACTGGTAAAAATTAAAGGCGATTCTATCTATGTTATCCACAATGGCGGTAATCTTTCGGGTAAAAAAGGGGAAATAATTGATAGCGGCATTATCATGAAGCACCGCAAATCGGGTGCATGGATCATAGGGCATACGCCCGCAGATAAAGACGCGCCGGAAGTGGGTGGTTGTTCAGATGGGCCCAGCGTGATAGATTTTAAGCGTAAGAAGTTTCGGCTTTGTTGATATATCTAAAACCCCTCTACATTTCTTCTGCGAATCGCTTCATCTGTCCGCAGTATAAAATGCTCCCTTACGTTCAACTCCGCTTCGGCCTGCACTGCTTCAATAAACGGGCGGAGGTTCTTATTGTATTCCGCGAACACCGCCTCAAAATTTTCACCATGTTTTTCTAAGGCTTCTGCCAGTGCGGCAGCGCCCTGTACCGCCAATGAGCCACCGATCCCGGCTGCGGGAGAGGCGCAGTAAGCCGCGTCACCTGCCAGCGCCACTCTGCCTTTGGTCCACGAGGGCATTTCAACATATATGCTTTTCCCGGGAACGTTGTAAAACTGCAGGTATTGGGCGTTATCAGTGATTTGTTGGTAATAGAGATGGAAAAGTAGGCGTTCAGAAAGTGTGTATAGACTGTTTCTTCACCAAACCATATTTTTCTGACGTCTAAGGTTATTGGCGCCACTGGCGTCATGCTCTCCAGTAATTTCAGGTATTCGGGCCGCAGATTTTCGCGGCCTATCGACCAGTTGCTGACGATGACATCTTCGAATGCCAGGATGCGGTGTACCTGGTCCTGGTGTATGTAGATGATACAAGGGGCTTTCAGGGCATACGCTTTAAAGTCGATCTCCAGGGAAACCGTTCAAAAGAAAGAATGACCATCTTCACGGTGAGGCTCCAGGGCTTCTTCAAAGCCGACCGAGGGTAAATTTAGCTGTATGTTCCTTTCAATGACGATGCCCAGGCCAAACTCGTTCGCCATGATGTTTACCGGGATGGATGTTTTTCTTCCGGGCATGTTTTCCGGATTGGATGTATAAAGATAGGGAACAATAGGTTGTTGGAGGTAGTATGCCTGGAGGTAAAGGTAATCGTGTTTTTTCTACACCTGTTTTAGTTATTAAATAATAATATTATTTATAATTAATTGTATTAAAGTGACAATAATGTTTCTTTTTTATTTTAACAATTTTGTCTAACAAAAATGAATACAAAAAACCATCTTTGTCTTTTTACTTTAAAATCAGATCCTGTGGGCTTAATAATAAGATCATTGAATTATGTTCATCCGGACAATGCGGAATTATTCAATGACCTGAACTTTATTTTGAATGATGGGGAAAAGGCAGCATTGGTGGGCATCAACGGAGCGGGAAAATCAACACTGCTCCGCATCCTTTCGGGAGAACTTGAATTAACATCAGGGGAAGTTGCCCGTTCGGAGATGCCCTGGTATGTTCCCCAGCATTTGGGGGAATTCGATACGTGGTCTGTAGCGAAGGCGTTAGGTGCAGATAAAAAGCTGGATGCGCTCCGGGCTATTTTAGGAGGGGATACGGACGCGCAGCATTTTGCGCAGCTGGACGACGATTGGGATATCGAAAACAAAATAAAGCGGGTACTTGAAAAATGGGGCCTTGGTCATATCCATGAAAGCCGTTTGCTGGGAAGTATGAGCGGAGGTCAGAAAACCAAAGTCTTTCTGGCCGCGATGGACCTGAACAGCCCTAAGCTGATTTTGTTTGATGAACCTTCCAATCATCTCGATCTCAAAACCAGGAAGAAACTGTATGAGATGATCGTTCAAACTAAATCCACTATGCTGATCGTGAGCCATGACCGGACCCTGTTGAACCTCATGAATAAAACGCTGGAGCTGAGTGAAAAGGGAATTGAAACGTTCGGCGGAAATTTTGAGTTCTATCAGCAAAAAAAGATGGAGAAAGTCAGTGCCTTGCGTGCCCGGTTGAACGAGCACTCCAAAGTATTGAAAGCATCTGAAAAAAAGGCTTCCGACATGGCCGGCCAAAGGGCGCAGCAGGAATTGAAAGGCCGGTCGGCCGGGTTGAGCAATTCCATACCACGTATTATTGCCGGCGGCTTAAAGAGCAAGGCCGAACGTAGTACGGCGAGAATGCTTCATGCGCATGAAGAAAAGATAGCCACGCTGCTGCATAATATGGAGGACATCAAGGCACAGATCGAGGAATATGAAACGCTTAAAATCAATATTCAATCGCCGGAAGGGCCGCCAGATCGTTTGCTCATCGATATATCAGCTATCAACTTTAAGTACAGTGACAAGTTATTGTGGAATAATCTTAGCTTTCAGGTCAAATCCGGTGAAAGGGTACGGATCGACGGTGCAAATGGAAGCGGGAAGACCACGCTGCTGAAAATTATCACCCGAGAGCTGCTGCCATCTGAAGGCAACTACCGCAGCGATGCCTTCTCCTATTGTTACCTGGACCAGGATTACTCCATGATAGATCCGGAACTAAGCGTGTATGAACAAATACAGGCGTATAACAAAAGCGGTCTGGAAGAACATGAGTTAGCGGAGCTACTGGTATATTCCCAGTTTAAACCGGAAGACTTTGACAAAAAATGTGCATGGCTGAGTGGGGGAGAGCGAATGAAATTATCGCTGAGCTGTTTGTCGGCCAGTCAACAGGCGCCCGATGTACTGATCCTGGATGAACCGACCAATAACCTTGACGTTAAAAGCCTGGAAATACTCACACTGACCGTAAAAAATTTCCAGGGCACGTTATTGGTAATTTCGCATGATGATTATTTTATCAACGAAATAGGAATAGACTATCGTATAAGTTTAACTTAAAAAAGATGCCGCTAAAAAATACAGGGACGGAACAGCATATAAAAGATACCGCCAAACGCCTGCTTTTTGCAGAAGGGAAGCTCCATGCCACTACACAGGAAATAGCGGATGCCGCCGGTGTCAACAGGACCTCGCTGCATTATTACTTCCGTTCCAGGGACCAGCTGATTGCCGCCATCTTCCACGATGCCATGCATGACCTGAGCCAACGCCTCAATACATGCATGACTGCCGGCCAACCTTTTAAAGCTAAAACAGAAAATATCATCGCCGTTTTCCTCCGGCATATGATCGCTTTCCCTTACCAGGAAACGTTCCTGGTTACCGAGATCAACACGTTAGGCCAGCAGCTGATGTCCGATATTCATTCGGAGCCTGTTATGTCCTATCTAAAGGAGGCTGCGGATGAAATGGAAAAAGGCACGATCACAAAGATGAATCCGGCACATTTCCTGATGAACTTATTTTCGCTCTTGTCTTATCCGTTGATCATGGCGCCGCTTTATGAGCAGTTGTTCGGGGTGTCGGGAGAGGAGTTTAAGGCGTTGATAGATGAGCGGGGGAGGGTGATTATGGGGTTGTTGTTTAAAAAATAGTGATCTACATAAGCGATGCCGGCAGAAAGAAATTTGATACAGCCTGGTATTGGACACAAAAAGCCACTCACTTCCTCATTTAGTGATTACGAAAGAGCTATTCAGGAAGAAGGATTGCAGTAAAAAAAACAGTTATTGAGATAGTCCCTTTTGATATTTTACCAGCATCCTTATTGTAAAATACTGGTAAAATACCAGTCAGTAACTATTCACCTGCATCTCCCGGGGAAAGGCTTACCTCATTATCCTTATTAATACCTTTAATCTTAGCTAAGATATGTTTAGGGGATGTTTTACCAAATCTAACAATTACCTCAACGGGCATGTCTCCAAGATTACTACTATCATCCATAACTACAATAAGTTTGTAATCGGTTTGCTGTAACTCGTCATAACTAATCCCTAAAGAATTAGCCAGTGTGATGTCTTGTTCTTTTGTTCTTGCCATAATATGCAATTTTTGTTTTTTTGATTACTAATATAAGAAATTGTTAGATGCACAATAAGATAGTAATTGTCTGGTAGGATTACTAATTGAAATTAAGATGTATATCAGCATCATCCGGTGTAGAATGTATTTACCCATGAAGTACTGGCAGGATATCCAATCTTTAATGCCTCAAAGCTCACCATAGAAAAACCGGCCTCGCGGGAATCCCATATCACCAGTTGCTCATCAGCAGTTACTTCGCTGATCACTAACAAATGGCCGGCGACGCCATTCCTCCACATCACTACAATCACTACAGGTTTATGCATCTGTAACTGTGCTAACAAATCATTTTTGTCAACAGCAGCAGGAATAGCTTCTTGTAATAAGTCTGCCGCAGCCAGTACCTCCCCTATATGCCATGGGCGGTTACATTCGCCGCAGCCGGCTCCATCACATCCGCATGTCGTTCCGATGGTTTTATATACTACCTCTTTCTGGTCTGTATAGGCAGATCTCCCATAATAACGGGCCAGGCTACACGTTACTGCAGCCCAGCACCAGTTACTATTTAGTTGTTTGTCGAGGTAATAATGCGAGGACATCAAATAAGATTAATCAACTGATGAATATCTCCGGTTGTGGTACTCTGAAGAAAACCGATGCCAGCTCCCAGCAAAGGCAGTCCGGCCGCGACATAAGCAAATTCTAGCTGACCAGCCGCTACACTGCCATTCTTTAACGCGCCACCTACATTAGACAAGATATCCTGCATGAATGTCAGCGAATCTTCTTTCTCAATGACGTCAGCCGCCAAGGCAAAAGGGAAAATAACCCCATCGAATAAGGCACTGACACCAGCGCTTACACTCGGTTCCGGTATACGCGCTGAAACAATTGTTTTAATAAATGACAATACCCACGTTGAGCGCTTAAAATTATATGCAACGATATCCTGATTGTCTTTCCTTACTGGATAAGTCAGCGGAGGAGTGGAGAAGGAAAGCACAAATGATAATAAATCCAGCAGGTTTTTATGATCGGTCTTTTTCGCTTTAAACAACATCAGCGATATCACATGCCCGGGAATGGCAGCTATTGAAGCAAACCCTCCACCAATTTGTGAATAACACATCGCCGGATTATCACAGCCCGCCACTGGATAAAGTTCCTCCTCCTTACCACGAAAAAGTTCCTCAAAATATTTGGTGGATGTCATATTATGGTCACCATCTTCAAACGGAGCTTTCCCGGTCAATATTTTGCTCGCATATGTAAATGGAATAGCAATAATAAATGCGATTGCTTCGGCGGCAGTCAGTTTTTTGTCTGCTTTTTTGTCAGCATCCGTAATTAACGCTGCAAAGAAATTATACATTTTATTCAGGAAAGGTATTTGTACGGTACTTGTCAGGGCCGAAGAAATATCCTTCATCAGCTCCTTCAGCAAATCTAGCGCCTCTAGTATTAACGCTTTCATTGGATCCAGCAACAGGTCAAGTACATCATGCACTAAATTAAAAGCACTATTAATATCCAGCGCAAGTATATTACCCACATCCCGAAAGACCTTTAGCAGCTTCGGGATTAAATTGTCAACTATACCTGCCACCTTTTTTATAAAGTGTACGTACTGTTCACTACCTGTATCCTTATTTATCACCGCTACTATACCACCTCCAAGAAGATCGTTATTAAATATCTGTGAGAAAATCCAGCTGCCTGCCGCTGAATTCAGCGGAGATTTCAAGGATGATGACTGATCAAGTCTTGTTTTGGCAGTTTCAGGCAACTTTTCAGATAACAATACACCTTCAACTTTCTCTTTAACGCTATCAAATGATTGACCTATCAGCTCCTTTAGATCTTCCACTTTATGCTCTAAAAATCTGATATAATGGGCAGCACCATTTTCTATCAGTTTTGCAATTATTTTATGCGATTTCCAGATGGCATCCAGACTGAGTACATGCCCCAGCCAGCGCATGATTTCGTCCAGGTCAATACCAATCTTTTTCAATATCCAGTTAATGGCTTTAAAAACTTTCAGCGCCGTATCCAGCATTAGCGTCAATACCTTGCCACCTATAGTAACGCAAAATTCCAATGCCTCATTTACCTTTTTAACAACGAATCTTACTGCATCTTTCGCTTGACCAATACTTTCCTCAATATATCTAAACCCGTCCCCTACCGTAGCCAGTATGAAGTCGGGAACGACACTAACCTCCATGATCCCGGCTTCACCTGTATGGCTTTGCCAACTATCGTTTTCAAAGGACATGCCTATCACGAAACCATCAGACAGATGCGCCAGATTTAGCTTCTTCTCCACTTTCTCCTTGCTGTCTGACAAAGAAACAAACACACACCCTTCACTTCTTTTAACTGCCGTCATACCCATAAGCCTTTTTAAACTATCCACGGTATCATTCAGATCACCTTCCACTGATTTTTTACCGGACCCTATCGCTGCACGAAGTTCATCTCCCGACTTAATTCCAGATAAACCATTCAGAATTTTACCGTTTGGAAATATGTTGATGGTCTTCTTGAGAAAATCGGCCTCCAGGTGAAAAACCGGTACTGCAATATGTTCTGTCAACTGAATAATATTGATACTCCCCAACTCGTCTGTTTCAATTTCAGCCGGACTATTTTCATCTATGCTATATATCTTCCCATTAATATTTACGTATGTCCATTCTGAAGAAGTAAGCCTGAATTTTGTCTTGGCAAGTATACCGCCGTACTCGTCTGTTAGCTTGATATGCGTAACAAAGGAATTCAGATCTATCAGATAAGCATCCTTTTTAATGTTAATGGTACGCTGGTTCCAGACGCCAGATTTAGGGTCCTGCCAGCAGTGGATCAAATTATCTTGCTGATCAAGCAGGTAAAGTTCATTGGAGCGCTTCTTCTCATTTCGGATTGGGGCAACATGGGTGATGCCTTTAGCAAATCCATAGGCCTTATCCCATTGATATTCTTCACCAACTTTTTCACCATGAATGTAATATAAGGCATTAGCAGTTTTTCCTGTGCCCCCTATTGCCCATACGGATATATTGTGTTCATCCTCTACCACATATAATTGGTGCACATCCTGAATGGTATCCGTTACTACCCGAAAACCTGCTTCAATCTGACCTCTTTTAAACAAGAACACCCCTTGGTCGGTCCCCACGTACAAATCGGAAGACAGTGATTTGCCTTTTGTTTTCAAACCTGCGGCAACAGCCATACATTTGTATGTGGCATGTTGGTATCTCTTAGGGATATCAGGATTATTGGGACTAAAATCAAATGCTTTTTCGTGATGAACAGATTTACCATGATTGTGAACAAGGCAAGTCAGTGTGGTAGTTTTATTCTGTGGGTACAGGAAGAATTTTGCTTTTTTCCCTGACATTAATCCTACCTCCAACTGCGTTATTTTATTAGCAGCTTCCGGCAGAGATGCTGCGGTGGCTGTCAGATCGGCGTTGTTTACTTCGTAATAATACTCCGCCTCGCCTTTTTTGCCTGCAATGACTACCATTGGACTTTCATCTTTTTCATCAGTGGTACTCATATGAATATTATCTGCTACAAAAGCAGTGTCAATGCCACTCACTTTTTTACAGCTGCCCCTAAATTTAGCTGCATCAATATCCCTGCTGATATTCTCCGCCAGAAATATATCTGTGTATACTTCTTGCTTTCGGGTCAGCGCCATAGCAATGGAGATAGTCTTATTGTGATTCTCTGATAAATCAAAAGCTACAGCCTTCTCATAGCCTTCAAAGTTGGCCATCAGGTCAAGTATCTCATACCCATCTGCACTGCCATTACTAAACCGGATAAGACGCAATTTATTATCAGTACCAATTGATAAAATCATTACATGTCCACTTTCATCCTGCGTCACCAACATATCTTTATTGGGTTCAATGGGAGAAGCTTTCATATGGGTTTTCATCAGTTCACCTGATACCAGCAGATGGATGTGGTCCATACCTGTAACACCAACTGTATCAAGCTTTATCACATCATTCAAATTAGTATTCATAAATCAATTTTTAAATTAATGGGCAGATTTGTAAGTAAGGAGGAGGGAAAAATTGCCTTCATCGTCTATCGCGGGATTTTTAAAATAGAAGATGTTGCCACCGGGAAGCAGGATAGTGGTGTTGATGCTATTGCTCAGATTGGCGAACGCGTCTTTAACCTTCACTTGGCCGACGTCCGTCGCACCTGACATCGAATGTAAAATCACCTCAAATAGGGCGCCACCTGGCCCCAGCACCCCCTCCAATAGGCCCATGAGTATTTTTCTCAGATTAAGGCCAGATTCCCCATGATGGTGAATGGGTTTATCTACGACAGGCTCTGAAATCACTACATTTAACTTCGGATTATCTCCCTCTTTTTCCTCCTTGATAATAAAACCGCCTTTCCACTTAACTTCAGTGCTTGCCCATTCAACATGATCCTTCAATGGCCCAGGGTTCTCCTCTCTGCTGCTCATGTAGATTTTAATATAACCGTCAAGGCCCACCTCCACACTTGTAATCTGCTTCTTCGCTCCTTCATTTACCTTATGCTTAAAAGATACCTCTATTTTATTGGTGTATTGATTATCTCCGGAAGTGTTCTCGGAAATCACATAACTGGTTTTGTTTGTTTCGTTCACGATCTTTTGCGCCTGTTCAAAAGAATTAGCCTTAGCTCCTTTGAATTTTAGTTCTTCCAGCGTCTTCTCACCCCATTCTTTTATTTTGTTAAACAACGGCTCCAATAGCAGTTTTTCCAATAGGTCTGCGCGTGAAATGATCATTTTAGCATCAATTCCTTCGGCTGCACTGATCCAATTTTTGGGAAATTTATCGGGTGTTTCCAACTTTTTATCTTCATTATTTTTTGTAATGAGCAGAAAGTTGAGGGTGCTTATAGCCGGGTTCTCATCTTTAAACATCGTGTAATTTACTTTCTTCGGTGTCAGTGAGGAAGGAAGCAGATGATCCCTGGATGTATTACTTTCTGTTCTCTGTTCAATAGCATAGCCTAATATATAGGGGTTACCTGTTTTACGCAGATACGTTAAATAAAAATTCATAAATGGTATCATCCCTTCTATACCTACATCTCCAGCCTTGCCTGCTTGGGTTTTTTCGGAAAAAAAAGGCAATTTTTCAACACTCTCAAAATCCATCATCAAAGCATTTACCGAAAATTTATCATCCGTAAATTCTTTTATACGCTTTTTTACATCAGCAGGCTGTAGTATTTTTGTTTCACTTTTCTCTACGTCGTTCAGTCCTAAGTTTAGGTTAATACTATAGACCCAGTCCTCAATCGGATAGTCGTTCGGAGTGCGCCTGGACCAGAAACGTGCAGTACCGGATTTCAAGTGAAGTTCCAGCGTGATATTCTGCCCGCTCTCTGGAATACTAATCTGTGGGATCAGTTCTGCATTGATGAACGCTGCATCTTCAGGGATTTCGCTCTCCTTTTCATGCACTGCATAAATATAATCTACACCCTTGAGTACCTGCGATATAATCAACTGGGAATGTATTGTGCCCTTGTTCTGTAAGTTTTCTAATTCTTCATTAATGGTTTCTGTCGTCATAGAAATAACCATGTCATAGAGCTTAAAAATCTCGGTGTTTTTAACCATTTTGTTAATAATGTTTTAAAGTGAAATAATATTGGAATGTGAAAAAAAATAATGGAGAAAAAAGGAAAGTCTGCTGCAACTATGGAGCATAGCTACCGGGCCGATGCGGAGGACATCGTTCAACAACATTTCTAATGGAGTCTTTAGCTACAGTGAAGCATACGTATATTACACAGCACGGCATCGCCACCTGCGAAAATATCCACAGCCATCTATCTGGTTATATGTTGGAAGATATTTAGTAGTTGTATATATTATTTAGCACTACCTCATTTCCATAACAATCACGACAAAGCAGCTGCCATTTCTGGCTACACCTACTTATGCCTGGTGAGATCACAACATTAAATTGGTGAGATAAAAATTGCTTGTTCATGTCATTGGGGGAATCCTGGTTTTGGATACTGGTTATAATGAGTCGTTACAATAGCAACTATCGGAGAAGTAAATTCCGTTTATGCTCAGCTAAAATATGGCAATCTCTGTACAAAAAAAAATAAATTGTATAAATAAATTAGCAGTGCTTACTAAATAAAAATACTTTGATGACCGACTTTTTCAATTATATACGCAATGTTTTCGTATAGGCATGTGACAGGTGCCGCTTGCCATCCCGTTCGTTTCTTTTCACATACTCATCGTAATAATCTAAAAAATTAGCTTTGAATTTATGTGGTGGGATATAAGCGACCCGATTGCCTGTTGCTCAATCGTCTTTTCACTCTTCTTAACGGCTATCAGTGCACGGGCCTGTTTATTATGAATCTTCTCTTCCCGGCTTTTAGGATTGGTATAAACAAATATTTCGGTTGATGGTCTCTGTCCTTTCGTCATAGTAAAAAGTGATCTTATCTCCTTTTTTGCTCAATCTCTCCAGTATATTCATACATCACAATTTTGACAGGTAAAACAAACGATGATCAATCTGTATGCCGTGCCAGTCATGGCATGTACGGCATTTACGCAGGCAAGAAAAACCGGAGAAAAGCGGAGAAATCTTTTTTCGGAATAATAGTTTTGAGCGATGACATTTTGCCGGATACCTTTACCAGTGCAGTAAAGCAGGAAAAACTGACACTTTTCGTTTGATGAAACGGGGGATGCGTGCTGGTAGTGTGCTGGAGCTGGCACGTGAATTTGGTGTGTCATTTAGTGTGTCAAATTTGTGTCGGAAATAGTGGGAGAAAGCGGTAAAAACCGTTAAAAACGACACTTGACCAAATGAACAAAGGCTTGTAAGTCATACTTACAAGCCTTTGTTTTACGTGCCCAGAACTGGATTCGAACCAGCACACCCTTGCAGGCGCTGCGACCTGAACACAGTGCGTCTACCAATTTCGCCATCTGGGCAACTGATATTGTGATCAGGGGATGCAAAAGTACACATTCATTTTAATTCACCAAATTTTTTTTAAAATATTTGCTTACTTACTAGTAAGTAAGTAACTTGCAGCCGGTTTTAACGCAGCTGAAATGACGCTCATGAAAGATAAAATAGTGACGCTGGCGGATAAGCTGATCCGGGTAAAAGGATTTAATGCTTTCAGTTATAAAGACATCGCCGACCCGCTGTCGGTAAAAAACGCAGCGGTGCATTACCATTTTCCCTCCAAGGCCGACCTGGGCATGGCGGTGATCGGGGAAGAGATGCAACGGTTCCAACACAGCGTGCAGCAGTGGCAGCAGCTGCCGGAAGAGGAACAGCTGGCCCTGCTGGTCGACGTATTCCGCAAACATTGTTATGCAGGCAACGTATGCCTGATGGGCTCACTGGCGCCGGACTATGAAACGCTGACCCCGCAGATGCAGGAAAAAATAAATGAAATGGCGGAAGCCATCGTGGAATGGGTGACGACCTGCCTGGAGAAGGGCCGCAAAAACAAACGCTTTCACTTTAAAGGTACCGCAGGCGACAGAGCGCTGCTGGTCATTTCCAATCTTCAATCTTCGCTGCTGCTGGCCAGGGTCATGGGCCCTGAAGCATTCGACAGGATCGGCCGGCAGCTGCTGGAAGACTTACGTTCATAAAATCAGCTACTATGAAAAGAGTTGTTATCACCGGTATGGGTGCAATAACCCCTTTGGGAAATAATGTGACCGCCTTCTGGGACAACCTCGTGGCCGGCGCCAGCGGCGCCGCCACTATCACCCGCTTCGATGCCTCCCGCTTCCGGACAAAATTCGCCTGCGAGCTGAAAGGCTACGACCCGGCCACAGCGCTCGATAAAGCGGAAATCCGCAAGACAGACCCCTTCACACAATATGCACTCTCCGCTGCGGCGGAAGCCATCGGTGACGCAGGGCTCAACTTCTCCGCCATGGACCCCTTCGATACCGGCGTGATCTGGGGCTCCGGACAGGGCGGCATGCAGACGTTCGAGGAACAGGTGACGGAATACGTAACGGGGGGCTACAACCCGCGGTTCAGCCCTTACTTCGTGCCCCGCCTGATCACCAATATGGCGTCGGGCATGATCTCTATCAAATATGGCCTCATGGGCATCAACTACACCACTGTCTCCGCCTGCGCCACGTCCAATACGGCGATCATGGACGCGCTCAACTATATCCGCCTCGGTAAAGCGAAAGTGATGATCACCGGCGGCTCTGAAGCACCTGTTACGCCGGCGTCCGTAGGTGGCTTCTGCGCCATGAAAGCGATGTCCGTCAGGAACGACGACCCTGCTCATGCCTCCCGTCCTTTTGATACGGACCGCGACGGCTTCGTCATGAGCGAAGGGGCTGCCGCCCTGGTGCTCGAAGAATACGAACACGCCAAAGCCCGTGGCGCCCATATCTACGCAGAAGTGGCCGGCGCAGCCATGACGGCAGACGCCTACCATATGACGGCCACCCATCCTGAAGGACTGGGCGCCTTCCAGGCTATGAAAAGCGCGCTGCAGGAAGCGGAAATCAACCTGCAACAGGTGGATTATCTCAACGCGCACGCTACCTCCACACCGGTGGGCGACCTCAGCGAGATAGCAGCCATCACGAAGCTGTTCGGCCCCGCACCCGGTCATCTGCATATCAGCGCTACCAAATCCATGACAGGCCATCTGCTGGGCGCCGCCGGCGCCATCGAAGCCGTCGCCTGCATCAAAAGCATTACCGACGGTATCATACCGCCCACTATCAATACCACCACGCTGGACCCGCAGATACCTGCCAGCCTGCAGATCGTGTTGAAAACAGCGATAGAGAAAAACGTGAAAGTAGCCGTCAGCAATACTTTTGGCTTCGGTGGCCACAACGGCATCGTGGTATTCAGAAAAATATAGGCAAAACTGTATATTGTGCGTTGATCATTTCCGAAACTATCAACCTGAAATCATCAACCGAACAATGAAGCCAATATTTTTAAGTATCCTGATGTGGGCCTGTTGCCTGCAGTTGCATGCGCAACAGGCCTGCCCTGTTATTCCGGCGCCGGTACAGTCTTCCCGTGCCAACGGTGAAATGCTCCTCAACGAGGAAGTGGCCATTCTCACCAAAGACAACAGCCTGCAGGAGCTGGCTACCTATCTCAGCCACGAGCTGCAACGCCGGTTTAATATCACGAACGCGGAAAAAGGCCGCGCCTCCGGGAAAGTGACCGTTATCACCCTCGAACGCGGGAAAACAGACACTAACCCCGACGCTTACACGCTACGGATGACGAAAGCCGGCGCCACCATCTCCGCCGCACGTCCACAGGGTATTTTTAACGGCATCAGCACCCTGCTGCAACTGGCGGAAACTACGATACCTACGGGCACTTCCCGCCATATACCCTGCTGGAACATCACCGACGCGCCCCGCTACGCATGGCGTGGTTTTATGCTCGATGAATCCCGCTTCTTCTTTGGAAAGAAAAAAGTAAAATCTATCCTCGACTGGATGGCTTTCTACAAACTGAACCGCTTTCACTGGCACCTGACGGACGCCCCAGGCTGGCGCCTGGAAATAAAAAAATATCCCCTGCTCACCACCGTCGGCGGCATCGGTAACCACACCGATCCCAAAGCACCGGCTGCCTTCTACACCCAGGACGATATCCGCGAGATCGTAGCCTACGCAAAGGAACGCTTTATAGAAGTGGTCCCCGAAATAGACATGCCCGGCCACGCCAGTGCGGCCAACAGGGCCTATCCGGCCTTCGACGGCGGTGGCACGGAGAAATATCCTTCCTTCACCTTTAACCCCGGCAAAGAAGGCACCTACCAGTACCTGGCGGATATCCTGAAAGAAACAGCATCGCTCTTCCCGGCAGGTATGATCCACCTCGGCGGTGATGAAGTGTCTTTCGGTAACAAAGCATGGGATACCGATACGGCTGTCATCCGCCTCGTGAAAGCCAAAGGATTTGTGAACCGTAAACAGGTGGAGGATTATTTCTTTCAGCGTATGGCCGATACCGTATTCAGCCTGCGCAACAAGGTGATGGCCTGGGACGAGATCGCCACGGCCACACTGCCGGCCAATAAAACCATCGTTTGCTGGTGGAGACAGGAAAAACCGGAGAACCTGAAGATGGCGCTGGGCAAAGGCTACAGCGTGATCATCTGCCCGAGGCTGCCTTTTTATCTGGACTTCGTACAGGACAGCACCCACAAAATAGGCCGCAAATGGAAAGAAGGGGAGTACAACAGCCTGAAAACAGTATATGAATTTTCAGTGGGCAGCCTGCCTGCCGTCAAAGGGTATGAACGGCAAATACTGGGCGTACAGGCGTGCCTGTGGTCGGAGACCATCTCCAACGCCAAAAGACTGGATTTCCTGCTGTTTCCCCGCATCACGGCATTCGCTGAGGCGGCATGGACGCAACCGGCCACCCGGAACTTCGGGAAGTTCATCGAACGCC
Organism: Chitinophaga eiseniae; assembly: GCF_900167135.1. GTDB lineage: Bacteria > Bacteroidota > Bacteroidia > Chitinophagales > Chitinophagaceae > Chitinophaga > Chitinophaga eiseniae. The sequence continues at coordinate 620,562 of NZ_FUWZ01000005.1, forward strand.
TGAAACCGCAGATGGAACTGTTTGAACAGGCACACCTTTACTACTACGATTATTTTGCCCCCTCCCGCCATGTGGAGTCGGGCAAGCCTACTGACCAGAAGAGTTTTATCGATTAGAATTATTTGCCCTTATCCAGCGCCATTTTCAGTGCCAGTCCCGCAAAAACGCTGCCCATCAGCCATTTCTGGGTGCGTACCCAGCCGGGGTTGGTGCTGAACCAGCGCGTTACCTTCGCTGCGGAAAAGATGATCAGGCTGTTGACCGTGAAACTGATCGTTAGCTGAATAAAGCCCAGCGTAAGGCTCTGTAGCAATACCGGTCCGTATTCCGGTTTGATGAACTGGGGGAAAAGCGACATGTAAAATACAGCGATCTTGGGGTTCAGGATACTGGTAAACAATCCCATGCTGAACAGCCGGAGCGGCGTGTCATGTTGCAGTTGACCGGCCGTCTCAAATACCGCTCTCCCTCCTGGCTTCACAGCCTGCCATGCCATATATAGCAGGTAAATCACGCCAATGGTCTTCAGCGTCGTATACGCGTAGGGGATAGCCATCAGGATGCTGGTGAGGCCGAATGAAACCAGCGTGATATGAAAAAGTAATCCGCAGGCAACGCCCAATAACGAAATCATGGCGGCTTTTCTGCCTTGTGTCACCGACCGGGTGACGAGGTAAATCATGTTAGGGCCCGGTGTGAGCACCATTATCAACGCGGCGAAGGCAAAAAGTAACAGCATGGCGGTACGATTTTACTGACTCTCCTGACAGACGAAAAGACCGGTAAAAATAATCAAAATCGGTATCATCTCCGCACATCAGGAGAATCAGTATCTAATCATGGCCATCAACGTTCAGTGATCCTGGCCATCACCGTTTTCAGCCAGCCGGGCTTTTTGATCCGGCAGTTATGAAAGGCGGCCATCTGCCACTGGTCTTCATTATTTTTGATCCATAGGGTGGTATTGATGGACTGGCGGCTTTGTGGGGCTTTTTTCTGCCAGCGGAAGCGGATAGCGCCACGGGCAATCACCACAGCGGTACGATCGTTCAGAAACCGCATCTGGTCTATCTCCCCCTCTAATCTTGCGCCGCGGAACATAAAATTGTTCATCAGTTGTTCGTGGGAAGTGATGTACGCTTCCCGTCCCTTCAGGTGCATGCCGTTGAAAGTAATATAGTCGCAGTCTTCCGTAAGATGGGTAGCGGCGCCTCTGAAATCCAGCGTTTCGAACGACCGGTAAATTTCATCATTGACCTGCCGGATAGCTTTCATTTCGATTACTTTGTTCATAGTACCTGTTTTTGACGATACAAAACTACTGGAGATGATCACCACTGAACAGGCTTTTTCAGTTGAAGGCATTACCCCTTCGGCGAAAACGGGTTTTTTATCGGTAAACGGGAAATCAGGACTTTTTTGCCGTTACCTGGCGGACTACCTCCGGTAAGTTGGGCGTGAGGCCCGGCAATTTTATCTTGTAGCGGAACATGCCATTGAAACTGTCCGCTTCTTTCAGCAGCTCATGACCGGCTTTGCTGATCCAGAAAGACTGCTCATAGGTGCCCCCCTGTGGCATTGTGCCGCCGGTGTGGAGTATCCAGCAGTCCACCTGCCTGTTGTCCAGCGTAGTCAGCGTTTCGCTGCCGGTAACGGTGTATTTTACATACGCCGGCGGATCGAGTCCTGCGTCATAGAACAGGATGTAAAAGGTTTTGCCGGCCGCCAGGGGAAGCATTTCGAATGTTTCGATGTCGAGATGCCAGTTGTAATTGGGACTATCGAAGTTGAGCGAGTAACCGGCGGCTTTATTGCCAGCCACGCTGTCCGCGCCTTTTACGCCTGCGGCCGACCAGTTATAGGCCCTGATACCGGTACCGCCGGCATCGGAGTGGTACAGCGGGGAGAAGTCCCTGGCGCTGTTGATGGAATAGAAACTTCTGAAATAGTTGCTGTCGGCATTGTACCAACTTTGTTTAACTTCAAAGACAGGTTGCCGGTTGTGCTGACGCTTGCTGATCTCCCGCATCCAGAGGGAGAAGTTGAGCATTTTAGGTTTGTCGGGGAATTGAAAATAAACAAGGTATTGCCGTAACCCTGGCTGCAGCAGGCTGGTGTTCAGGGCATGATGCCGCGGGCTGATCGTGTCTGCCTGGGCTGATGCCTGTTGCAGGGCAAACAACAGGATAAACAAAACCGGTAAAAGACGGTGGAAAGGGCGCATTGTCATAAGCGTATGTACATTTTGTTGACAGCACAAATGTTGGTCATCCGGGTAAGCGTATCAAGTTTATTCAATCCTTACCGGTATAAATTCAACCACTGGTATTCATCTCGCGTAGGACCGGGTGGTTTAAAAAAAAGGGGGAATGGTTGAACCCAAACAGGCAACCATTGAAAAAAGCGGCCTGCAGAAAATGCGATCCGGTACATTTGACGAACAGTTTCTAAACCTTGTATTTTCGGCCATGGGAATTTTTAAAACAATGCCGGCTACCACCCGGCTTCAGTGGGGCTTGTGGTGTCTGCTGATGCTCCTGCTGTTTTTTACGCTGCTACCGGAAGACGGTTTTGGGCAGTCGGGCGCCTATGCCCTGACAAATACGGCCTTTTATGCACTGGTGGTGTATGGCAATATCAGTTTTTTGTACCCCCGCCTGTTTTTGAAAAAGAGGAAGGTACTGTATTTCATGGCAGTAGTAGCCGGGCTGCTGCTGGCCAGCCTGGTCCGGAGCTATGGAATGGTCTGGATATACAATACGTTTTTTAATGATCAGCCGCATCCGGCGCCAATGACTACCATGATCTTTGTACGTAATGTATCCGGTTTGCTGACGATTTTTCTCCTGAGTTTCATTCTGCGGATTTTTATTGCTTATTTTGTATTGAAACGTAAGACAGAGGAAATGCAGCAGCAACATGCTCAAACGGAGCTGGAGCTGCTGAAGTCACAGGTGCAGCCGCATTTCCTGTTTAACACATTGAATAATATCTATTACGAAGCCTTCAGGGAGGCGCCTCATACCGCGTTGCTCATCGAAAAACTGTCAGACATTATGCGGTATTTTGTGGATGAAAGCCCTAAGGACAAGGTCAATTTATCTACTGAAATTAATTTCATCGAAAACTATATCGCGCTGGAAAAAATACGCATCCGGCATGAAATTGGCTTAACGTTTATCAAGGATACCGATGATGATTATCGCATACCTCCCATGTTACTGATGACGTTTGTGGAGAACATTTTCAAACATGGTATCGACAAAAGCAGTACACAAAATCAGATAGCGATCACTTTGTTATGTCGGGACAACCACCTCGTTTTCAACGCCCGTAATGAACTTCCCCTGCATCCCGTAGTTTCCGGCCAGCGAGGATCAGGGATAGATAACCTGCGAAAGCGCCTGGTACTATTGTATGGAGACAATTTTGAACTAAAGACAGAAAGATCAGATAACCATTTTAATGCCTCTTTAACCGTTCCCTTATGAGTTTAAATTGCCTGATCGTGGATGATGAGCCCAATGCCGTGAAGCTGCTGGAATTGCATATCCAGCAGACGACCAACTGGCGTATCGTGGGCAAATGTTATAATGCGCTGGAGGCGCTGGAGTGCCTGAAACAACAAAAAACGGATGTGGTGTTTCTCGACATCAATATGCCCCGCCTCAACGGGATGGAGCTGGCCGGCCTGTTGCCCAGCCATGTCAAAATAGTTTTTACCACTGCCTATTCTGAATTTGCTGCCGCCAGCTATAATTACCAGACACTGGACTATCTGTTGAAACCTATTACACTGACGCGTTTCCTGGCCGCACGCCAGAAAATTGAGGCCGCCTTCCGTACACCTGCACAGGCAGACAAGACAGAAGACGACCACCAGGATTATTTCTTTGTGAAATCAGGTAAAACACTGCAACGTATCCGCTTACAGGACCTCCTGTATTTTGAAGGCGAGAAAGAATATGTGCGGGTGGTGACCGTAAAGGAGGAAGTGTTGGTTTATAAGCGGCTGAAAGAAATTGCAGAACAACTGGGACCGCCCTTTATCCGCGTGCATAATTCCTATATCGTTAATACCAGCCAGATAGAACGGATACTCGATAACCACATTCACATTGCAGACAAACGTATCCCGCTGAGCGAAAAGTTCCGCGCCGATTTTATGGCGCTGATACAACAACGTTTCCTATAACACCAGTTCCATCTGGATGTTGGCGCGTTCGTACGGCGATTTTCTGGCAGCCACTTTCTGAAAGCCCATCTTGTGATACAGGCTGATAGCCGGTTTCAGGATGGTATTGCTTTCGAGATACAGCTTGGAGGCGCCCAGTTCGCGCGCTTTCTCCATGCAGGCTTTACCCAGCAGCCAGCCAATGCTTTTGCCCTGCGCCCGCGGAGATACCGCCATCTTGGCCAGTTCAAAATCATAGTCCGGATCATTCATGCGGATCAGCGCACAAACACCTACCGGTTCATCGTTGTAAAGCGCCACAAAAATATGACCGCCCTTTTTCAGAATATGTCCCTCCGGATCTTCCAGCGCCTTATAGTCAGAAGCTTCCATTTTAAAATAAGTGGAGATCCATTCCTCATTGAGATCGTAAAACGCTTGCCGGTATTTAGCCTGATAAGCTACCACTTTCACCTGGCCGCTCTCCCGTAACTTCTGTTGTTCCTGTACGCGGCGCAGGAGCGACTTCTGCTCCAGCAGGAACTCCCATTCCTCCATGGCTTTCCAGAGATCATGTTTGGTTTGTGCCGTCAGTTCCTCAATGGCGTTGTTGACATCGATGTACTGCGCCGCAATTTTTTCATTGATCTCCAACCCTTTGGCAGAAAGGCCTACCAGGTTCTTACGCCCGTCTGTTTTGTCTTTCTTTTCTTTGATGAATCCCTTTTGTACCATCTCCCGGACGATCTTGCTCACCGATACGTGGGAATGTCCTATCTCCCGGGCTATTTCGGTGATGGTTTTGTTTTCTCCGCGCGACAGTACGTAAAATACCGGGAACCATTTAGGCTGCATGGGAACGCCGTACAGGCCATACACCTGGGCCGCATCTTCGGTGATTTTATCTGTCAGCAGCCGCAGCCTGCTGCCGATGGCCATTTTGCCGGTAGTGTCGAAAAAGCCCGTCATCATTTAGGAATTTACGAAGTTGGAAATTTTGATATTTTGGTATTTTTGTTATTGGTTTCGTAACTGGTTACGTAAATATAGAAAATGGTTCTGAATTGGCCAAAAAAATAGTGTGACTATCGGAGCACGGCCGGCAGCAGGTACTGCTGCAGCATGGTATTTACCTGCGGGTGCGCATAAGGGAGGTTATAGGCTTCTGCTGTAATAACGATGACCAGCGGCGTATTCCGGAACACGAGGATATAGTTGCCGCCGTTGCCGGAGCAATAGTAGGCTTCGTAAGTCTGGCCGTTTACCTGGAACGTTTTGTTCCAGAAAAGATAACCATAGTATTCTTCCTGCCGGCCGGGAATGTTTTTGTGCCGGGTAAATGTTTGTTGCACCCAGCCGGCCGGCAGCACCTGTCTGCCTTGCCAGCGGCCCTGCTGTTGGTACAGCCATCCGAATTTGGCAAAGTCAAGGGTGTTCATACGGATGCCGCCAGCGGTATTGGCCACACCCTGTGGGGTATACTGCCACTGATAGCGGGTGATGCCCAATGGCCGGAAAAGCTGATGGTCGGCGTATTTTTCCAGTCCGCCCGGTACCCGCTGGTGTAGCACATCGCCCAGCACCACCACCCCTGCGGTGAAATAGTGCCATTCTCCCGCCGGACGTGCGGTATTGACCGGCAGGTCCAGCGCAAACTTCACCCAGTTGTCTGTAGGGTACATGTTTTCTTCATTGCCAGGTGACTGATCATTGTTGTCATCACCGTCGAAGGGGCTGCTCATCGTCAGCAGCGCTTTCAGCGGTGTCTGTGCTTTTTCTGTGGAGTAGTTGGCAAATGCAGGAAGGTCATAAAAATCCGATAACGGTTGTTCCGTGCTTCTCAGGTAGCCGTCGCGGATAGCCAGGCCGGTAATGGCGCCGGCAAAGGATTTGCCGACAGACCGTACGTCGTGCGTTGAATCGCGGCCGGAGCCGTTGAAATATTCTTCGATGATCAGTTGCCCTTTACGGATCACGGCAATGCTGGTGATCTTCGGGAAGACGCCTGCTTCAATGTTACCCTTCAGGAGTTTGACGGTATTACGGTCAAAGTTGCCACGGGATGCTGTCAGACCGTTATAGGGCGCCGGTGTATTTAAAACGATCTTCGCCGTATCAATGAAAGGTTTACGGTCCACCATCAGCGGTAACTCGCCGCTGGCGATCAGCGCACCGGTTTTTATCCCTTTCACAGGATCGTTGAGGTACGGCCTTATCTCCATGCGGAGCAGATGTGGCCCTTCTGTAAGGGCGCTGTCGCCGCCGTTACGCAGAAACCGCATCCAGTAATATTCGCTCCAGGAGGCAGAAGCTGCCTTGTAATTGATCAGCGGCCGGCTCAGTACCGTGTCTTTGATTTTTGCGGCGGCGGAGGGCGCACCGGGATGCAGGTTGCTCTGATAACACAGGCGATTATCTACGTATAGGCTGAACTGGTAGTTGCCCTGTTTTAACACCGTTTCCTGGTCCATCGCAGGTGATAGTGCCTGGAGATAGCGGACCAGCGGACTGTCCATATGAGCGGTGAAAAACAGGTCACTTTTAGGCGTAAGGAGGTAAGTAGCACTGATGGCAACGTTGACGCCTGGTTGACTGGTGAAAATAATCTTTCCGGGGTTTTGGGAAAGGGTGGAGAAGGGGAGGCCTATACACAGGGCAAATAACAAATACCGCATACGTGTAATTTGAACCAAAGCTACAGGGAAATCATATTCGCCTTTCCGATTTTTGAGACTTGATAAATATCCAGGCCATGAGACTGCCGAGCCATCCTAATCCGCCGCACATCGCCATTATTTTACCATAACTCCGGATAAAATGCTGATGGTACAGCTGGGCGACCAGCTGTTGTTGCTGATGCGGTAACCCCTGGGGCACTGCGGCATCGCCGAGGTTGGCTGTCTGCGCCATGGCAGCTGCTTTCTGAGCAGCTGTCAGCGGCAGCTCCTGCAGCGCCGGCTGCATAGATCCGGCAAAAAACAGTACCGCCAACGCCCCGAAAACGGCCACGGCAAATACGCCGGCGATCCTCGTAACAGCATTGTTGACACCGGATGCGGTACCGGACAACTGGCTGCTCACACAGCCCATCACGGTGGCGGTCAGTGGCGCCACAGTAATGGTCATGCCCATACCGAGCACCATGATGCCGGGAAAAAAGGTAGTCCAGTAGGAGGAGGGCCCGGTGGTTTGTCCTACCAGCGCCATCAGCAGCATACCGGTACCCGCCAGGAAAGGTCCGATAATGAGGAACCACCGCGGCCCGTACTTGTCGGCCAGGCTGCCAGCCAGCCGTGCCAGGAAGACCATCAGCAGCGTAAACGGAAGAAAAGACAGGCCGGACTCCAGCTGACTGTAACCCTGCATCTGCACCATATTGAGCGACAGGAACAGCATGCTGCCGCTAAGGCCGGCATACAGGAAAAACGTTAGCAGGTTGGCGCCGGTGAACGTCCGGTTTTTAAAAAGATGCAATGGCAGCATCGGGTGACGGCTGCGCTGTTCTGTAATAACAAAACCCGCCAGCAACAGCGCTCCTGCGAGGATACTGCCATAAGCCGCCAGGCTGTCGAAGCCGGAGACCGGCACCCGGAGAAAGCCAAAATTCAGCAATGCCAGTCCCCCTACGATGAGGACAGCGCCGGGATAGTCCTGCGGTGGCGCATCGGCAGGTATTTCCTGTTCTGCTACCTTCCACCACAGGCATAACAATGTGATAATGCCAATAGGTATATTAATAAAGAAAATATAGCGCCACAGGCCGGCGTCGGCCAGTGCGCCGCCCAGTATAGGGCCGCCGATCGTTACCAGCGTGGTCACAGACGACCAGGTGCCGATCGCTTTACCTCTTTCAGCTTCATCGATGGCGGAAGAGATCAGGGAGAGGCTGCCGGGGATCATGAGCGCGCCGCCGATACCCTGTACCATTCGGAAGATAATCAGCATGGTGACGGTACCTGCCAGTCCGCATGCCGCAGAGCCGGCGATGAAAATCATAATGCCCGTCATAAAAATGTGGCGCCGGCCCAGCCGGTCGCCCAGCGTGCCGCCCAGCAGGATAAGGGCAGCCAGCATCAGCATGTAAGCGTTTAACACCCAGAACAGTTCCGCGCCCGAAGCATGCAGGCTGCGTTGAAGGGAAGGCAATGCCACGTTCAGCGCGGTACCGTCTATGAAAGCCATGGCAGACGCCAGGATGGAGGAGGTGACCACCCATCTTCCGGCAGTGCTGCGAAGTGATACGGTCGACATAACTTGCATAACGCCCGTGCATTGTAAAATGTTCCGCCGTTCACCTTAACGCTTTTTTAACAGCCGGCCCGGTAGGGGGAGATCTTTTGGGCTGCGTCACTATAGTGAATACAACGAATGTTATGAGGTACTGTACTAGTAAACACCGCTTCAGGGCTGCTTTTGCCGCCTGTCTGCTTGTCATGGCCATGCCTGCGATGGCGCAACAGAAACTGTTGCCCGACCAGAACCCCCGTTACATGGAGAGCATGCAGCTGTACCTGATCAACGAAGATTCCCTGACGGCACGGGAAGGTACCACCGTACAGCAGACCTATAAAGCATATCAGTTTATGGAAGCGAAAATGGAGCGGCGGGAACAACGGCGGCAGGACCGTCGTGAGCGCCGGCGTGCCTATGCCTATGGCTATGGATGGGGATCATCATGGGACACCTGGGGATATCCGGCATATACTTATGGATACGGTTATCCGTCGTACAGCTTCGGCCATTACGGCCATCGCCACAACTATTCACCGGGCTTCCAGTGGTACGACCTGGCGACCGTTACCGCCCTGGCCATGGGCACTTACCTGCTCTTCCGCTAATAAATCATCGTATAAAAAATTTCAACCTGATGTTTAAAATGAATGCTCCCGCATTGGTCGGGATACTTATGTCCGCTGCCCTCATACAAGGATGTGCTCCCCGCCAGGTGACGCGGGTAGACGAAAAGCAACAGATCGATATCAGTGGCCGCTGGAATAATACCGACTCACGGCTCACGGCGGAAGAAATGATCGCCAGCGCCCTCGGAGAGAACTGGTTGTCAGAATTTACCCAGCAACATGCAGGCAAGAAACCGGTCGTGATCGTAGGTATGGTGGCCAACAAAAGTCATGAACACATCGATGCGGAAACGTTCATCAAAGATATGGAACGCACGTTTGTCACCACCCAGAAAGTAAGGCTGGTACAGGGCGGCGCCAAAAGAGAGGAACTGCGCGGTGAACGGGCAGATCAGCAGAAAAATGCTTCTGTGTCTACCATGAAAAAATGGGGACTCGAAGTAGGAGCAGATTATATGCTGCAAGGGAGCATCAACTCTATCGTAGATTCACATAAAAGGCAAATGGTGGTATATTATCAGGTAGACCTGGAACTGACCGACCTGCAAAGCAACGAAGTAAAATGGATAGGCAATAAGAAGATTGCCAAATATGTGAAGAATTAGAACCTACATACTCGTTACCACTGTGGTGACCGTGCGCCGGTTGTCTGTGTTGCCGGCGCACATTTTTTTTCTCAAGCGCATATCATGTTTATTTCCGATCGTCAATGGAAGTGGTGGCTGCCACTGGCGTTGGCCATACCTTTCTTTTGCTCATGCCGTACTTATAACGGCGCGGTGGCGCCGTATTACGAGGCCGTGTCACAGGGCCGCTTCGAGGAGGCTTCGACACAGCTGGACAAAGCCCGCTTTTTCCGCTATAACCGCAACAAACTGCTGTTTAACATGGAGAAAGGCAAGACCGCTTTTCTGCAGGGACGCTATCATGAAAGCAACCTGTATTTTAATGCCGCGGACTCCATCCTGTCGGGCCGCAGCCGCAGCAGGGTACTGGACCAGACGCTGGGACTGGTGGTGAATCCCGCTATGCAGATCTACCAGGGAGAAGATTTTGAACGATTACTGATTCATTACTATAAGTCTGTCAACTATCTGCAACTACATCAGCTGGAAGACGCGGAGGTGGAAGCCCGGCGTATTTCCCTGGGCAACTATGCCCTCAACGACCGGAAAAAAAACAATGATAAGAAATACAGTAACGACGCTTTTTCCCTGATCGTGCAAGGCATCGTATACGAAAGCGCCGGCGATGTGAACAACGCTTTTATTGCTTACCGCAACGCCGCTGATATCTTCCTGAAGTCTCCCGACCGGCGTTATTACGGCGTGGACATGCCTGCGCAGTTACAGGTAGATCTCCTGCGTACGGCTGATCAGCTGGGCTTTCAGCAGGAAGTACAATATTACGAACAGCAGTTTGGCCGTGTACATCAGCGCTCTGCCGACAACGACGGTGGCTCGGTACTGGTGATCTGGGAAAACGGACTGGCGCCTGTAAAAGCAGAAAGCAATTTTTTCTTTACCCTCACTGAAAGAGGACCGGGAAATTTTGTGTTTACAGATCCCAACACCCAGATCTTCATTCCCTTCGATTTTAACCTCTTTCCGCGGGATTCCTGCGACCGCTTGCGCCGCCACCTCGAAGCCTTCCGGGTGGCCTTTCCCAGCTACATAGAGCAACCGCTGTACTATACCACCGCCGACGTACAGCGCGACAGCACTTTCTCCACCACCCTCGAAAAAGTGGAAGACGTGAACCAGCTGGCTTTTCGCACCCTGCAGGAACGTTTCCTGAAAGAGATGGGACTGGCGCTCACACGGCTGGCCATCAAAAAGCTGGCGGAATACGAGATCCGGAAAAACGACGAAGTAGCGGGAGAGCTGTTTAACCTCTTCGCTCTGCTGACAGAAAAAGCGGATACCCGTAACTGGCAAAGCCTGCCGCATTCAATCTATTATTCGCGCATCCCGCTGAAAAGGGGAGATAATAAAATCACGCTCACGCTCAAAGGAAAGGGCAATACCCAGAAGGTAGAATTTAATGTAATAGGCAATGGCCGCCTGCAAACATTACATTACGCTTCGCTGCAGAAATCGTGAAAGTTTAGCTACATTAGCTGTCAGAAATTACCCTTTATTTGTCATGAGCGTAACCCAATTATACGACCGCCAGGCGTGGAATGCACTGCCGAAGCAGGAGGCAGCGGCCATTTTACAGCAGTTGATTGATGCACAGTTTCCCGGATTCACCATCAAACGATTTGAGACCTTCGAAAAATTCTGTCAGCATACCTATACCGCTGTCCTGGATTATGAAGGTGCGGAATTCGTTTTTGTACCCGGTGATACTGTCGTGCTGGGCCTCGATTCCTGGAACATGGCGACCGAAAACAGGAACAATATGGCGGGAATGTTTGATGATAATTTCGGGGAGATGGACAACTACATCCGCGAGCGGCTGTCGCCGGTACGCACCGTGACTATCGGCCCGATGATCGTGGAACGGACGTATCGTCAAACGGGTTATTTTCCTGTGGAATTGACAGATGAGCGCCTTACATCCGATGACTATTTTGAGAAAACATATGCCGAAGTAAAAGCTTCTCCCCGTGAGCATTGGAACTATACCGTTAATGACGCTTTCCGGCTGGTAAAAAGTGGGGATAACATAACAGCATGGCTGTACCAGGGCGCTTCCCGGGAAGAACTGCTGCAGGAAATACAGGCTACCGGTTTCCGGTTGCCCACGGAAGACGAATGGGAATACCTCTGTGGCGGCGGCTCCCGCACGCTGTACCCCTGGGGTGATGCCATCGACTACGGCAAGGATTATCTGTATTTCAAAAAAAATGATCACCCTGAAATTTACCTCGACATCCCCAATCAGTTTGGGCTGGTGATCGCCAATAACCCCTACCGCTATGAAGTGATGATGGACAGTGAATACTTCCTGAAAGGCGGTGATGGCGGTTGTAACCTTTGCGGTGGCGGTGGGCTGGACCTGGGATACCTGAGCGTAAGCACGTATTTCCGCGATAGCAGCATTTTCGATGAAGACCTGCATTACGAGGAAGAGATCACCGGTGACTATACGTTTGTGCGACGGATAAAAAGAATATCGTAAAGGATGAAAGGTCCACTTCTCCTGGAAAATAAAGGTATCAGAACGGCGGAATGGTTTATTCCGCCATTTCACGTACAAGAGGGAGAGCTCGTGATACTAAACCTGAAGAACCCCATCCATGGTACCGCTGTGCAGGACTTTTTCGTAAACCTTATTACAGGTAAAACGACCCACTCTGATAACAGTACATCATCCGTTGACCTTTGTGCCCTCGTTCCGGCAGTCCTGGCTCCGCCGGCGGTTTAATCCCATGACTGTAGCGACTTACCTGAAAAAGAATATCGATCCCGCCAATGAATACGCAGGTGAAATTTATGAGCACTTCGATATGTTCGTTGCTAACCGTCGTATTGAACCAGATACGAAGGTAGATACACTGTTGGGTGGTCACCGGAAATTGTTAACATTATATGCTGCGTTGTCCCGTTGTCGTTATGTGGCATATGATATGCGTGCAGTAGGGCCGGAGGCGGTATCTGTTATCCATGATCTGGTAAAGCAGCATGTCAGCCGGGGGGCGCCGCGTTGTTAATAGAGCAGTATGATGAGCTCAGGAATGATTGTAGCCGGTATGTGGAAGTAGCGTGGAGTTCAGGAGGGATAATGCCAGCTTCACCGCAATAAACGCAACATCCTTCTGCTGTTGCATCACTTCTTCTATGCGCTCCCACGTAATACCCTGCCGGTGTGCGACTGTCAGCAACGTTATGCACGCAGCGATGGTTTCCGGTTCTATCGGGTTGATGGTCCCTTCGAGGCTGCGCCACCGTTTGGTGTCTTTACTGAGCAACCGCGGGCGTGTGTGCATACGCGTGAGAAGCGGTTTCCAGGCAGCGGTGAGGTCTGCGGCGGTAGTGCATTCTTCGGTGGCATCGAAGGCTTCGAGGTATAGTCGCATAGGGATCTGCAGGCGTCCTACGGGTTCCTGCCAGGCGGTGATGTCTACAGGAGTATCTTTAAAATAGCCGCTTAATAATTGGTAAAACTGCAGGTCTGGTGTCGGTGTGGGGCCCACTTCCATCTCCGGGGACTGGTTACAGCAGATCGCGGCGATGATGCCGTAGGTGTCTGCGGCGCGCATAAAATAGTCTGTCGCCCGGGAGAACCACTTCCTGGCGGCAGTCTGATCGAACAGCATTTCGTAGCCGGCGGCCTTCATATAGCTGCCGGCGATCGTCGGCAGGTCGTCTGACTGTCCCGCATCGAGGTAGGTAGCATAGCTGCTGTAGGCGTTGGCCAGCGTGGTCAGCGCTTCTTTGTCGAGCTGGAGTAAGGAAGTAAAATCGGTCATCGCCCTGCAACTTACAATTTTATTCTATGGTATGCACAACCGGGCCGGTATAGGTGAAAAGGCCAGATATACCCGGTGATCATCAGGAAACAGTAAACCGGTTTATGCACGCCGGACAACGGAGACCGTATCATCAGGATTTAGAAACGAAATAGCCTTCCTTATGGGAAGGCTATCATCTTCATTATCGGGGACATCAGTTAAGGTGTTGTTAGCGCTGGCTCGGGTGCCAGTTGCCTGAACCGCGCCTGGAAGAAACGCAGGTATTTGGGTTCCATGGTGAACGCCAGTCCTGGTATACTGTCCCTGTTTTCATATGTTTCTATGATGGCATCCGCAACCACATCCATATGAGAAAGGGTGTATACTCTTCTGGGTATGGCCAGCCGCACCAGTTCCAGTGATGGATAGTGGTGATCGCCGGTTTCTTTATCACGACCGGCAGACACGATGCCTCTTTCCACGGTCCGTACCCCGCCTGCTTCATACAGCGCTACGGTTAGTGCCTGGGCGGGAAAATGGGTTTGCGGGATATGCGGCAAAAAGCTGCGGGCGTTGAGGAACACGCCGTGGGTGCCGATAGGGTTCAACACCGGGATACCGGCTTCTTTCAGCAGGTTGCCCAGGTAATGCACCTGGTACACGCGGGCGGCGATATGCGCTTCTTCCAAAGATTCGGTGATACCAATGGCCATGGCTTCCATGTCACGTCCGGCAAGGCCGCCGTAGGTATGCATACCCTCGTATACGATCACCAGATTTTTGGCTTCCTCGTACAGGCCTTCGTCGTTCAGGGCAAGGAAACCGCCGATGTTGACCAGGGCATCTTTTTTACCGCTCATGACGGCGCCGTCTGTCAGCGAACAGATTTCCTTTACGATGGAAGCGACGGTCCTGTCGGCGTAACCGGCTTCATGCTGCTGTATCATAAAAGCGTTTTCCGCTACGCGGGCCATGTCATGGATGATGCGGATACCATGCTGTTGCGTGAGTTTTCGCACCTGTTTCATGTTTTCCAGTGATATGGGCTGTCCGCCGGCCATGTTCACAGTGGTGGCTAAACTGAGATAGGCGATATTGGCTGCGCCTGCCTTCCGGATGATATCTTCCAGCTTCTGCAGGTCTATATTTCCTTTGAAGGGAAAGTCTGAATCAGGATCATGGGCTTCGTCGGTGATAACGTCGGTAAAATTGCCGCCTGCCAGTTCCTGGTGCAGCCGTGTAGTAGTAAAGTACATGTTACCGGGAACATACATGCCCGGCCGTATCAGCAGGCGGGCGATCAGGTGTTCTGCTCCTCTGCCCTGATGCGTAGGGACCACATACTTGTATCCGTAGTATTCCTGTACCACGGTCTCCAGGTGATAGAAGTTGCGGCTGCCGGAATAAGCTTCGTCGCCCATCATCAGGCCGGCCCACTGGCGGTCGCTCATGGCGCTGGTGCCGCTGTCGGTCAGCAGGTCGATGTAGACGTCCGCAGATTTTAGCTGGAAAGTGTTAAATCCGGCGTCTTCAATCAGCTTTTTGCGTTCTTCGCGGGAGGTTTTTCGCAGCGGCTCTACCATCTTGATTTTGTAGGGCTCTGCCCAGTGAGATTTCTTCATAAGATAGCTAAGATTGTTTTGGGTGAAAGGCGATGTTCTTGAAAAATAACTACCGTCACTGCGATGGGAGCTACAGGCAGTATGATTAAATTTAAGATAACCATGTTTTTCTGAAAAAATCATCCTATGCACACTGATTTCTCCGGCTTACATGCCACCGCTGAACATACGGGAAACATCCTCCGCCATATAACCAATCACTGGGTTTCCTGTTGTGTATACACCGCCGCCAGGCTGAACATTGCTGATATACTATCCTCCGGTCCCATGGAGTTAAACGCGCTGGCAACTCAAACGGGCACACATCCACCGTCGCTTCACCGCCTGCTGAGACTGCTGGCGGCCAATGGTGTTTTTGAAGAGCAAACACCTGGTGTATTTGCGAATACCCCTGATTCCATCGCGCTGATCGGCGATATACAAGGCAGTATGAAAGCCTTTTTGCTGGCAGAGATGGGAGAATTCTACTTTCCTTGGGGGAACCTCGTTGACAGTGTCAGAACAGGAAAGACGGCTTTTGATGAACACTATGGAGAAAATCTCTGGGACCATTATAAAAAACATGCGGACAGAGGGCTGAATTTTATGAAAGCCATGACCGCGGTGACCAGCTTCCTGAGTCCGGCCATCCTGGACAGGTATGATTTCTCCGCTTTTAAAACGATTATCGATGTCGGCGGTAGCAACGGTTCCCTGTTGTCCGCTATCCTGAAAAGTACGCCAGGGCCGTCGGGGATTGTCTTCGATGTTCCTTATGTAGTAGAACAAACCACTGCGCTGCTGGCGGCTGACCCGTTGTTACACCATCGTTGTTCTGCCGTCAGCGGCAACTTCTTCGAACAGGTGCCGGCGGGCGCAGATGCCTATCTCCTGAAAATGATCATCCATGACTGGGATGATGAAGACTCCGTGCGCATCCTGAGCGTTGTAAGCAAAGCGATGAAGCCGGAGAGCAAAATCCTGATTGTAGACGGCGTCGTTCCCGAAGGCAACACTTTGCATGGCGCCAAATTCATGGACGTGAACATGCTGGTGGTGACAGGCGGCAAAGAAAGGACCGCCGCGGAGTTTGAAGCGTTGTTCCGCCGCTCCGGATTGCGGCTCACACGTGTCATTGACCTCGATATCACCGAGGTGAGTATCGTGGAAGGGGAGAAGTTATAACGGTAAATCATAAAAAGGCCGTATTTTCAGCCTCGTTTCAGTAAATCCCGGAGTGGCCATAGCAGGGGAGCGACACAGTTTCAGGACAATTATTGTGGCAGAAGGTAACGGAGAATGGGTGGAGATGATAATACGGTCTCTTGGAGAACTGCAAATTTTCCATTAACTTGATTATCGAGTTCGTTATCTACCCAATTTTATTAACCGGAATATTTATCCACCTATATGTATTGAAGGTATGTCTTTAAATAATGATGAGTTACTCAAAATAGCACAAAATGATTTAAGAATTACCCAGACAGAACTGGATGCTACAAAAGCTGAGTTACTAACCTCCGCTGCAGCATTGAAGAAAGTAGAAGACAAGTTGCTGTTAATCCGGAATAGTAATGCAAAATTACGGGAAGAGAATCAACGATTAATGGAAAGCTCCATTCCTGAAGCGGGCGGGCAGCTTGCATCTGCGGAGAGCGTAAGGGGTTTAGAAGATGTTCAAGGTAAATTAACTGCCTTAAATGAAAAATATAAGGTAGCCTGCGGTGTATACGCTGAACTGGAGCGAAAAGTATTACTATATCAGGATACACTTGATTTGGCAGACTATGGATTGTATGTTCCTAAATATGGTTTTGAGTTTCCTGAACAATATAAACTGGAGCTGGAACACATCTACCAGAAACAAAAGGAGCTGATTGCTAAAGATAAGGCGGTATTGTGTAGTAAGCAATGGACGGTAGGAGGAAGTGTTGCAGAAGGTCAAAAGTTAATAGCACAATACTCCAAACTAATGTTGTATGCATTTAATGGAGAATCTGACGCTAACATTGCGAAGGTTAAATGGAACAACGTCGTTAAAATGGAGCAGCGCATTAAAGCTGCTTTCATAAACATTAATAAGTTGGCTGCAACTCATCATACCCGTATTACTGAAGGATATCTGGAGCTAAAATTGAAGGAGCTTTATCTGAATTATGAATACGAGCAGCGAAAGAATGATGAAAAAGAGGAGCAGCGTAGGATAAAAGAGCAGATAAGAGATGAGGAAAGGGCCCAGCGGGATTATGAGAAGGCACAACGTGACGCAGAAGACGAAGAAAAGCGCTTTGAAAAAGCATTGGAAAAGGCTCGACAGGAGATAAGTAATAATAACAACGATCCTCGGGCGCTAAACGCCTTAAATGATAAGGTCCGGCAGTTAGAAGACCAGCTCAGAGAGGCGCATGAAAGAAAAGAACGGGCAATATCTATGGCTCAGATGACAAAAGCCGGACATATTTATATTATCTCTAATATTGGCTCCTTCGGGGAAGAGATATTCAAAATTGGAATGACTCGCCGTTTAGATCCGCATGACAGGGTAAGAGAGCTTAGCGATGCTTCAGTTCCTTTTCAGTTTGATATTCATGCTATCATTTACTCGGAGAATGCACCAAAACTTGAATACGATCTGCATCAGCAGTTTAAGGATAAGCGCATAAATAAAGTGAATAATAGAAAAGAGTTTTTTAATGTGAGTCTGGATGAAATAGAAGAATTTATAAAGAAGCAAGGAAATGCGGATATCATGTTTACAAAGCTGGCTGAAGCCAGAGAATATAGAGAAACAATGGTAATATTAGAAAGACTGAGCCAGCAGGTAGACCGTCAACAGTCTCATGAGCAAACTTTCCCTTCAAGTTTACTTTAAGTTTGCAGGCAGTCCCGGGCGATAGTTATTGCAGTAAGGTACTAGCTTCTATTCTGGAAACCGGAGAAAAGCCATTGGTTTTTGAGAATTTCATATTTGTAATGAAATTAGTCATAGAGTCTGAAGGGTCAAGCATTTCAAATCTAAGTTTGTTCAGTGTATCCCGATTGATAGCCGTTGCCAGAATTGTTTGCTCTTCCTCCCTGCCAGTGCTGGTGTTGAGTAATTGTGTAGAGGCATTTACCACTACGAGATTTAAAGGGAGGTACGCAAAGGCCTCTCTGGCTATTCTCAACGCGCAGCTACACACATAATCCTGATATAACTCATTGAATTTACCGATTGGCATATTCTTTTTTGATAGTTTACCCCTGGCGGTTTGTGATAAAACGTAATTGGGGATAATGTTTATTCCGTTTACATGAAGATCTACAACGATATTGTCCGGGGTTACACTGAATGTTAGTCTGGATCCAAGTTCGTCCATTTCATCAAATGGTTTAAAAAACTGTAAGGCTTCTCTGAAAGCGCTGCTTTCTCTGTTTGAAATTCCATTGGAGATTCTTTGAAGCGCATGCCAGTCTGTTAGGTCGGTTTCATACTGTTTGAGATTTTCTGCGAATAATTCGGCGTCTTTCTTTTTCGCAGCCGCTACCGCTGACTCCAGTGCTTTAGTTTTTTTGATGGCGGTGCCGAACAGTTTATCGAAAAAAGATGGCTTGTACCGCTGTAAATCTTGGCTTGCAGCTATTTCATGATCTTTGGTCATAAGAGGTTTGACGGGGGCTGGTTCTTGTCGTACCATGTACCAGTCAAGTTTCTCAGAGGCGTTTTTGTGAATGGACTTTATAAATAGAATATAATTTTCATAATCTCTTATTGCTGTTGATACATCTGCAATTTCACGCTGCTGTTGCTGTATTTTATATTGTTTAGCAATTTCACGGGCTCTTTTTTGTTGTTCTCTTTCAGCTTTGCGGACAGCAGCAGTATAGGATCTGATCGCGCCTTTAAATGTAGTCATAGTGAAGGGTTGATAAAATGGATTAGAATACTTCTAAAATACAAAAAAGTATGCATTTAAAAAAGACCCCCTATGTATATAGCTGCCCTGTTTAACAAGTTGGTAGGCCCAAGGGTTATATTTTTATAGAAAAGGTTGTAAGGTAGCACTTACAACCTTTTGCTTTTTACTTATATCTCAATGATCTTCGGCACATGCCCGGCATATGCCAGGAAATCCTGCATGATCCAGTCCATGCTGACTTTCATATAACTTGTCGTGGTACCGTCGCTGCAGCCATACCCTTCTTCGGAAAGCACGTCCTTGTCAATGACTACCTGTACTTGGTTGTCTTTATCCAGCAGTACGCCGAAGATGGTGGTGGCGCCGACGGTGGTGCCCAGCATCTTATCCAATAATTCCGCCGGGGCAAAAGATACCCGGGGGATATCCATTACGCGGCTGAAGTCCTTGGTGATAAAGGGTTTGTCAGCAGTGGTGACGAACAGGTAAAAAGCTGTCTGCTGGCGATTGCACAGAAACAGCGTCTTTACTGTTTTCATGTTCAGCTGGCGGTTGATGATGAGACAGTCTTCCATGGTAATGGCTTCATCGTTGTCTACCCGCTCAAACGGTACATTTTGCTCCTGCAACAGGCGGTAGACCATCTCTTGTAAAGTTGTCCTAAAGGTCGCCGGTGGCGTAGTTTTTACTTCACTGATATAAAACATGCTCAACTTTCTTTTTTTGTTTTTGACGATTTGTAATAGTTCATAGCCGCAATGGAAGCCAGCATCATGATAATGCCCGCTATCTGCACCGGGCTGATGGCTTCATGCAGCACAATATAGGCACATAAAACGGCCACCGGAAATTCTACCGTCATCAGGATGGCGCTGGTAGCGGCGCCGATTTTCGGAATACTGGCGGCAAAAAGGGCAGTGGGTATAGTGGTTCCCACCGCAGCGAGGAATACTGCCCACAAGAGGAACGTGTAATTCAGATGACTGTCGGATACGATCGTGCGGGCATTGACAATAAAAATTATCAACGCGGAACCGATCATAATGAGCGTACTTTTGGACTGCCACTTTACTTCTTTGCCCACCCTGCTATTGGCCACAATATACACCGCATAGGTGAAAGATGAGGCCAGGGCAAAAGCCATTCCCCGCCAGGAGAAGGACAAAGCCTCCGCCTGGAACAGGTTGCCCGCCATAACGGTACCCACCAGGATAAAGAGCACGATGGCCAGCTCCAGCCTGCCCGGCCGCTGCCGGAAAATAAGCCATTCCAGCAATAAACTGAACCAGGTGAACTGCATCAGGATCACAATCGCCAGCGACGCAGAAATATAACTTACCGACAGGTAATACAGGAAATTCGTCAGCCCTATAAGGCTTCCTACTAACAACAATGAGATCGCTGACTTCCCCCGCAACTTCACCCGGTTAATCTTGCGATTGGAGAACAACAGGGCCACCCCCAGCAGCACCGCAGATATGAGGGACATAGAAAAAGCAATCTCGGCGGCATGATAGCCTGATGCATAGGATAGTTTTACGAACGAGGACATCGTTCCGTACATGATCCCTCCCAACAAGACCATGAGCGAATATTTAAAATTTTTCATTTCAGGATTTGTCTGATAAATACTAAAGAATAACCACGTGCTGAGCAGAGGCTAAACAACCCTGAAATATCAGAAAGGAAAACATACGGAAATCTGTTCCCGTCATACAAACGGGAATATCATGCGTTATCCGGTTATTCAGCCCTTAGGCTACCGGCGGAGGTGTATTGGAAGAGAAAAAACGCTGCATAGTATATTTATATATCCGTTAAAGATAATAAAAAAATCGGTTGTTCCTGCCCCGCAAGGTAGTAGTTTCATCACAGCATTATCCGGTTGTGCAGCATACGCACCCGTGTGGTAATGGGGAAAGGCGGCTGGTGCTGCTCTTTGGAGCCGCCTATAATTATAGGCCGGCATATACCGGGAACATATATTGGCAGCAATGCTAAAAAAAGGGAGTTAATAATCCCTTAATATTCCACTGTTATTTTTGCTTCCATCAAAAATGAGCTGTCTGATGGAAGACTCCACGCTGATTCCAATACTGTTGCACGACTGGCTGGCCGGAAATGACCTGCAATTTAAACCACTCTTCGAGTATTATTTCCCCCGGCTGAAACGCTATACCATGAGTTATACCGATGATCCGGCTATCAGCGAGGAACTGGCCATGAATGTCATGCTGAAGGTATGGCAGCAGAAATCGAGGATCGCCACGCTCAACGACTTCAACAGCTACCTTTTTACCATGATGCGCCATGAGACGGTGAGCATGCTGCGCCGTAAAAAAACGCTGATGACACTCAGCGTCCGGGAAGAAGAGGCGCCCGCCACCGAGAACATCAGCGAAACGGTCAGCTACCGGGAACTGCTCACCCGCTACCACGCTTGCCTCGACAAGCTACCGCCCCGCCGCCGGGAAGCGTTTATCCTTAACCGTGAACGGGGCATGAGCTATGCAGAGATCGCAGCGCGCCTGAACGTATCCATCTTCACCGTGCAGAATCATATCGCCGCCTCGCTGAAGTTCATCAGGAGAGAACTGCACGACTACGCCGATTTCCTGATGCTGGCAGCCGTTGTACTAGTGCCAATGTTAACTGAATATTAATTCCGGTTGCTTCAATAGTTTGACCAGCCATCGGCCGGCGTCCTTAAGGATGAATCGATCACTATGGCAGATTTTCAACCGGACAGCCTCCTGCTGACCCGCTATTTCGAAGGTAAGATTTCCGATCCCGCTACCCGCGCGGTTATTGAGGCATATATCGTCAGCGGTAAAGACGCGGCGTTTGTACAAGCCTGTATGGAAGCAGCATGGGCCGGCGCCAGTTCCGCAACGCCTGACAAGGCTTCTGATAATGACTGGCAACAGTTCCGCCGCCTGGCAGGCATCACTGCCCAACGCCGGATGCTATACCCGCAGATCGCGGCAGCCGCTACGCTGCTGTTGCTCGTAACAGTGGCCACATGGCTGTTTTTTAAGCCCAGGCCCCGGCAGCCGGCACTGGCCTGGCACACCATCACCGCAGCGCCGGGAACACCCCGCCAGGTGCAGCTGCCGGACGGCTCCCAGGCCACCATTTTCCCCGGTTCCGCTATTAGTTATGTTCCTGCATTTAATGCCGCCATCCGCGAGGTCCGCCTCTCCGGCCGCGCTTTTTTTAATATCACCTCCGCTGCTGACCGGCCATTCCTCGTCACCTCCGGGAAATATACCACACAGGTGCTGGGTACCGCTTTTGAGGTAGATGACCGGAGCCGGCTTACCGTAACGCTCCTCTCCGGAAAAGTAAGACTGTTAGGCTACCATGGTCAACGGCTCACCGATCTCCAGCCTCAGCAACAGGTCATCGTCGACAAACAGGCCGGAAGCTTCCGCCTGGCTGCTGTAGCCGCCGATGCAGCCACCAGCTGGACCACCGGCCAGCTCACCTTCGATCAGGAGAAATTAAATGCCGTCTGCGAGGACTTGCAGCAATGGTATAACGTAAAAATCCGTATCACCGGAAAAGAACTACTGCAAAAGCGTATCACCGCAGAGTTCAAACAGCTGCCGCTGCCCGCGGTAATGGACATCCTCTCCCAGACCGCAGGGTTCCGGTACCGGCAGGAAAAAGATACCATCGTGATCTACTGAAATATTAAACGCCCCGGTGCAACGGGGCGCTTAAAATAGCAACTGACGGGTTTGTCAGCCAAGTAACCTGAAATGCAGGCATAAACCACCTGCACCTAAAATCAATTGTAAAATAATGAAAACATTTTTATTGCATCGGATACTGATGCTGTTTTTTCTCCTGTCGGTCAGCAGCCGGCTGCTGGCGCAGCAGGACCGCACGCTGAATTTCAGCAGCGGCACACTGACGGTAAGGCAGTTTATCCAGCAGATGAAAAGCCAGCAGCAACTGCAGGTAACGTTCGATGAAGAAGTCAATGCCCTGCTATCCCGTACCGTCAACGTCCGTAAACACACCGCCACCCTGAAAGAAGCCCTCGGCTGGCTGGCTACGGACGTGTCCATACAATGCCGCATCGTGAATAACTACGCTATCCTCAGTGTAGCCCCTACCGTTAAAAAACAGGATGCGCCGCCAGCTGCGCCTGCTATGGAGTTGCCACCACCTTCCACCAAAGCGCTGGGAGAAGTAGTGGTAACGGCGCTGGGCATCAAAAAAGCAGAACGTAACCTGGGCTATTCCATCTCCCAGCTCTCTTCAAAAGAGGTGAGCGATGTACCACAGCCCAATGTGATGAACAGCCTGGCCGCACGCGTGCCGGGCGTCAGCATCCGCAGCACCGGCTCCGATCCCGGCTCCAGCGTGATGGTCACCATCCGCGGACAATCCTCTATCAGCAAAGACAACCAACCCTTATACGTGATCGACGGAGTGCCCGTGGCGCCCGCCATCCAGAACCCCGCACAGGCGGTAGACGGCAAACAGACCGTTGACTACGGCAGCCCTATCAGCGACATCAGCGCCGACGATATCGCCAGCATCACCGTACTGAAAGGCGCCAGCGCCGCCGCGCTTTACGGCAGCCGCGCCGGTTCCGGCGTGATCCTCATCACCACCAAATCCGGCGCCGCCAAAAAGGGCCTCGGCGTCAGCTTTAACTCCACCGCGATGTTCGATAAAGCGTGGATGTTCCCCCACTTCCAGAACGAATTCGGTAGCGGCGACTGGGCCGGAACAGATAATACCCTCAGCACTTCCGCATGGGGACCCAAACTGAACACCGGCCGTAAACTGGTACAGTGGAACAGCTCCCTCGATGAAAACGGTAAACCAGTGCCCCTGGAATGGAAAGCCTATCCCAACCGCGTGAAAGACTTCTTCCGCACCGGCCGCACCATCACCAACAATATCGCCGTGTCTAAAAGCGGCGACGCCGGCAACTTCAGGATCTCCTACGCCAACATGCAGAACCAGGGCATCGTTCCCAATACAGACCTGAAACGCAATAACCTCACTTTCTCCGGCACCTACCATCTCAATAAATCCATCCATGTCAGCAGCAACATCGCCTATACGAACAGCACCAGCGATAACCGCCCCTCTGCCTACACGGAAAGCGTGACCATGCAAACGTATAAACTGGCGCCCAACGTAGATATCCACGCCCTGCGCAACTACTGGGTACCGGGAAAAGAAGACCTGCAGCAGTACAATCCCTATAGCAGCGACGATAACCCATACCTGATCGCCTACGAAGAAACCAACAGTTATAACCGTAACCGTATCACAGGCAACGTACAGGTGCAGCTGGACCTCCGGAAAGACCTGAGCCTGATGCTGCGCACCGGGCTGGATTATTATTCCCTGTCGGAAGACCAGAAACGGCCGTTCAGCGCGAAAAGAAACCCTAAAGGCGCTTTCGTGTTGGGAAACAGTCAGTTCAGGGAACAGAACAGCGACTTCCTGCTGACTTACAAACCGGAACTGAAAAATAATTTTAAACTCTCTGTCGCCGTAGGCGGCAACCGCATGGACCAGCAGCAGCAGTCCAACCAGCAGTCAGCCGGAAGCCTTACCCTGCCGGGCATCTACAACCTCTCAAATGCAGCTGCCGGATCGGTGATCAACACACAGTCACGGTCGCATAAACGTATCAACAGCATCTACGGGATGAGTGAGATCAGCTATAATGATTATCTCTTCCTGAACCTTACTGCGAGAAATGACTGGAGCAGCACACTGCCTGCGTCCAACAACTCCTATTTTTACCCCTCCGTATCTGTGAGCGCTATTCTTTCAGAGATGCTGAACATCCAATGGCGGCAACTGTCTTACCTTAAATTAAGAGCCAACTGGTCGCAGGTAGGCGCTGACACCGACCCTTATCAGCTGTTCAATACCGTACCTTTCGATACCGACTGGGGCACCGTAAAACGCGCCACCATCAGCTTCAGCCAGCGTAACAGCCTGCTGAAACCGGAGATCGCCACTTCCTACGAAGGAGGGCTGGACGTCAGCTTCTTCAAAGACCGTTTAGGCCTGAACGTTACCTGGTATAAAACCAACAACAGGAACCAGATCATCCAGGTGCCCACCACCATCGCCTCCGGCGCCAGCAGTATGCTCATCAATGCGGGCAATATCCAGAACAGCGGCTGGGAGATAGCACTGAACACCGTGCCCGTAAAGGGAAGGTTCACCTGGAAGTCTGATATCAATTTTACCCGTAACCAGAACAAGGTCATCTCGCTCACACCCGCTGTGACCAGCTACATGCTGGGCAGCACCGACGGCAGCAATATCGTCTACCTGATAAAAGAAGGCACCAAAATGGGAGATTTCTATAGCAGAAGCTGGGTGAAAGTAAAAGAAGGCCCCTACGCCGGACAAGCCCTGCTGAACAGTAACGGGTTGCAGCGACAAGACCCGGAACTGGTGAAGATCGGTAACTATAACCCGGACTTTATGGTGGGCTTCAACAACAACTTCCATTATAAAAACCTGACGGTGAACTTCCTGATCGACTGGCGCCAGGGCGGGTCCTATTACTCTTATGTGGCCAAAAGCCTTATACAGGACGGTCGTACCACGAATACGCTGTATGGAAGGGATGCAGCACATGGCGGTCTTACCTGGACAGACGCCAACGGCGTTAAGCGCGACGACGGTATGCTCATGGAAGGGGTGATCGACAAAGGAAACGGTACCTACAAGCCCAACGATGTCATCATCGCCGCTGCCGATTATTACGATAACAAATACTGGAAATACTACGAGAACGAAACCTACAGCGCCACTTACGTGAAGCTGAAAGAAGTGTCCGTTACCTATGCCTTCGGCCGTAATGTGATGCGTCGTATTCCTTTCCTCAGCAACCTGTCACTTTCCCTGATCGGTAATAACCTGTACACCTGGACCGCAGCCAATAACGGCTATGATCCGGAAATTACGATGAGCCTCTCCAACCAGCGCTATCAGGGCGTAGGCCACTGGACGCTGCCGGGAACAAGATCTTATGGCGCTAAACTGAGTTGCAATTTTTAATTCATTCATATCATGAAACCATATAAAATAATGATAGGTCTGCTGACGGTACTAACGTTTACCGGCTGCACGAAAGACTTCGGGGATATCAATACCAACCCCAACAATCCGTCCGTTACCCGGCCGGAATACCATCTGACAGAAGCGATCACCCAAACAGCCTATGCGTATGCGGAGAACGGATTTGCCAGAAGACCGGCAGCGCTGGGCAGGTACATCACCCTGATCAGGAATAACGATTATGAACTGTTCCGCTGGACGGCCGTAGACTGGTCGGACATCTACCAGCGCGCAATGATCGTGAAGACTATGCAAAAGGAAGCTGCCGATATGAAACAACCGGCCTACGTGGCGGCGGGCAAAGTGCTGATGGCATTTAACATCGCCTACCTGACGGACCTCTACGGAGATGTGCCTTACTCGAAAGCACTGCAATCAGTGGAGAACGGTAACATCAAACCTACCTACGACAAACAGGAAGATATCTACGGCAGTCTCCTGAATCTGCTGAAAGAAGCCAACGCTGAATTGAAAAACAATGGCGCCGGTATTGACACAAAGGCTGACGCCATGTTCGCGGGAGATGCCCTGAAGTGGCGTAAACTGGCTAACTCCCTGCGTTTGCGGATGCTGCTCCGTTGCTCCAAAAACTATCCCGCTGCCTGGACAGAGATGCAGACCATCCTGAACAATAAAGCAGACTACCCGGTCATGGAAAGTAACGCCGATAATGCTGAAGTAGGTTATCTGGGAGTGAAAAAAGATGACAGCTGGGCCGGCGGACCGCTGAATATGATTGATAATGATTTTCAGAAAACGAAGGCCAGCAAGGAACTGGTGGATGCGTTGTTGTCCCGTAATGACCCCAGGCTGGAACTGTGGATCGCTCCGGTGAGCAGTACAGAAGGCGCCACCATCGACAAAAATAAATACGTAGGTATCCCGCACGCCTATACGAACCCGGGCGATTATAACGGAGGTGAAGCACACCAGTCTACTTTGTCTTCTTTCTTCAGACAGAATAAGCCGGCCACCTACAAAGCCAGCCTGATGTTGTATGCGGAAGTATGTTTCATTATCGCGGAAGCGATACAGTCCGGCAAGGTGACCATGGCGGGTACTACAGCAGAGGACATGTATAACAGCGGCATCAGATCTTCCATGGAATATTATGGCGTGCAGGCGGAAGCGCAACAGCGTAAGTACTATGAGCAGTCCATCGTGAAATACAATGGCACGCTGGAGCAGCTGATCACCCAGAAATGGATCGCCATGACATTCCGTGGCGCCGAAGGATGGTTTGATTTCCGTCGTACCGGTTACCCGGCGTTTGTGGTTGGCCCGATGGCTTTCCAGAAGACTTTCCCGGTAAGATATGCCTGGCCTATGACGGAGCAGGATGTGAACCTGGACAACTATCACGCGGCTATTAAGGTATTTGGCGCGGATGATATCAACACAAAAATGTGGTACCTGAGATAAGAACGATTGCTATATGGAAAAGAAAGTATTAGGGAGAAGGAATTTCCTGGGAGGGATACTGAAAGCCGGCGCCTTGCTGCCGCTGGCAGGAACACCGGTATTATCTGCGGTGGCGGCGCCGGTGGAAGGAGGGGCTTACAAAGCGTCAAGCGTTCCTGACCGGATTATTCTGAATATTACAAAAGATCCATCTACCATGGCGGCCATCACCTGGCGTTCAAACACCGCTGCCACGGCATATGTGGAATACGCTACAGCAGACGCCCGTCCGGCCTTTGCAGCGAAGGCTACGCGGGTCACTGCAAAAGCGGCGCCGCTGCCGGATGTATGTCATCATAGCTTCATACTGACAGGACTGCAGCCGGATACGCTGTACACCTACCGCGTGGGCAACGATAACGGCTGGAGCGAATGGCTCCAGTTCCGCACGGCCGCCGCCGCCGGGAAGTTGTCCTTTATTTATCTGGGCGATGCGCAGGTGGGCATCAGGCCTTTCTGGAGCCGCGTGGTCCGGAAAGCCTATGCACAGTTGCCTGACGCGCAGCTGATCATCCATGCCGGTGATCTTGTCAACCGTGCCAACAACGACGATGAATGGGGACAATGGTTCGAAGCCGGCGGGTATATCCACGGGAGCGTACCGTCGCTGGTAACACCGGGCAACCACGAATACACGCACGAAGATGGTTTACCGCACCTGTCCGTTCACTGGAAAAAGCAGTTTACCCTGCCGGAAAATGGCACCGGCCTCGATGAACTGGAAGGCTCCGTTTTTTATACAGACATACAGGGCGTACGATTTATCAGCCTCAATACCATGATGATGGAAGAAGCCACTTCGGATTCGCTCCTTCATGCGCAGCAGCAGTGGCTGGAGCAAACGCTTGTATCCAACCCGCACCCGTGGACCGTGGTAACCATGCATCATCCTGTTTTCTCTACAAAAAAAGGCAGGAGCAACGAAAAAGTTAAAACATGGTTTAAACCGCTTTTTGATAAGTATAAGGTAGACATCGTGCTGCAGGGACATGATCATGCCTATGGCAGGGGAATGCAGCAGGTTGCTCCTTACGGTACCGCCTATGTGGTGTCTGTAAGCGGGTCCAAAATGTATGACTACGAGAAAATGGAATGGGCCGATATCGTTACCGGGCATCTGCAGATGTACCATCTCATCACTATCGATCGGCACCGTCTTGACTTCAGGGCCTATCTCGCCACCGGTGAGCTGTTCGATGCCTTTGTGCTGGAGAAACGCGCCGGTAAACTTAACAAATTCAAAGACAACAGACCTTCATGAAAACCCATACTACACTGTTGCTGGCAATACTCCTTGCCGGCAACAGCCTTTTGGCGCAACAGCCGGAACGGCCAAAGCTGGTCGTAGGCATTATGATAGACCAGATGCGGTGGGACTACCTGTACCGGTATTATAACCGTTACGGCAATACGGGATTTAAACGTTTGCTCCGGGAAGGGTTCAGCTGCGAGCAAACGATGATCGACTATGTACCGTCCGTTACCGCCAGCGGCCACGCCGCAGTATACACCGGCGCCGGTCCCGCAATGAACGGTATTGTGGGCAACGACTGGTATGACCGTCAGACGGGGAAGTCCGTTTATTGTGTGTACGATAGCGCGGTCAACACGATCGGAGGTGCTTCACCCACAGCAGGCGGTATGTCGCCCCGCCACCTGATGAGCACCACCATCGGAGACGAACTACGTATCGGTACTGGTTTTCAGAGCAGAGTAGTAGGCATCGCGCTGAAAGACAGGGCGGCGATATTGCCCGCCGGCCACGGCGCCAACGCCGCCTTCTGGTACGACGACGCCACCGGCAATTTCATCACCAGCTCCTGGTATATGGACAGTCTGCCTGCATGGGCAACGGCTTTCAACAAAGAGCAACGTGCTGCCAGCTATATACAGCAGCCGTGGAAAACATTATTCCCGCTTGCTTCCTATACCGCCAGCACGGCAGATGATAAACACTATGAGGTGCCTCTGCCGGGAGAAGATAAGCCGGTGTTCATCCATCAGTTCAACAAAGGGAAAGACTATGGTCTGCTCAAATATTCGCCACTGGGCAACACACTGACGCTGGATTTTGCAAAGGCGGCTATCCAGGGATATGCCTTAGGCAGCACGGCCACGGATATGCTGGCGCTCAGCTTCTCTACCCCGGATATCGCCGGCCATAGCTTCGGTCCCGATGCCATCGAAATGGAAGACATGTACCTTCGGCTGGATAAAGAACTCGGCGAATTCCTCACCTGGCTGGACCAACGCTACGGCAACGACTACCTTGTGTTTCTCACCGCAGATCACGGCGCTATCAATTCACCAGGCTTTCTGCAGGACCACCGTCTGCCTGGCAGGGCCGAGAAAATAGGCCGGGCGGCCGCGCTTAATGAAGCCATCAGCAAGCAGCTGGGCGTGCCTAAAGCCATCCTCTCCGACGCCGGTTCGCAGCTGTACCTCGATACGGCCGCTATCCGTAAGGCCGGCGTACCGCTGGCATCGGTGCAGCAGTTGATAAAGGCGCAACTGAAAGCTATGCCCGGTATCGCCGACGTGATGACCGCGGAAGAAATGCACAACGGCTATCTCCCTGCTCTATTCAATGATATTTACCTCAACGGCTGGCATGCCAAACGTAGCGGGGACATGATGGTGATACCCGCGCCGGGCGTGAAGAACGGCAGCATCATGGGGACAACGCATGGAACGATGTACCCTTATGATACCCATATCCCATTGATATGGTTCGGCTGGGGGATCAGCCATGGCGTTAGTTATAGAAATATCGGGATGACGGATATTGCAGCCACGGTATGTGCCCTGTTGCGGATACAGATGCCGGGCGGAAGTACAGGGAAGGTGATAACCGAGGTGATGGGAAAGTAATAAACCGCGCATAAGACGGAAATAACCAACGATAGTCCCGAAAAAAATACTTTATTTTAAAAGAAAAAATAGCCGGAAGGAAGGCCCAGTGAGGACAAAACACCTGCGAGGATTGAGGAGGCGTTACAGGCACAATAAAAAAATGACCGATGTACTCACTACATCGGTCATTTTTTTATAACCCTTCAATAAACCGGCTTAATTCGACCGAATACCATCAATCAGCCAGTCATTATTAACTTTTACCAGCTTGTAAATGAGTTTATAGGTAGGGTAATTTTTAAAGCGCAGGGTGATGGTCGCTGTATTACCAATGATTACGGGCGTCGTTTTTTGCAGCACAGCCAGTACTTCCTTATGCTCCGGCGGGTCCTGGCTCAGGGTGTATTCGTCACTGTCCCTGCCGCTGGCGTAGCCATCTTTTTTGATGTATTTCTCCATCTCCTGGTAATATTTTTCTTTTTCCGCTAAGTAAGCAGGAGAGAAGAGGCCTGTGTTCCTGAGGTTATTTAAGTACGTTTTGATATTGGGTTTGTTCAGCTTCAGGATGTCCATGCCGTCTACTTCTTTGAAGCACTGGTCTTCCTGGTTGACCGGGCTGTTGGGATTGTCCAGTAAGGTAAATAGTTTCTTTACAGGTAGCGAGGGGCTGTTTTGCTGGGCAGACAACGGGTGAAATGCAAACAAGGCTAAAAAGAAGGCAATACAAAAAACTTGTAGCTTCATGTCTTATTTTTATGGTTTAAAATTGGAACGCCAAATATATGATCATTGACGATATAGAAATCAAAATTAGTAAGAAACTTCCCGGGCGCTATAAGCATTTTCTGAATGAAATAGATGACTATTGTTTTGTCTCTTATAATGAATACAAAGACGAATTCCCGGAGAGCAGGGGTGTTGACTGGTTCTTTTGGGGCGAACAACGGTTGGCGGAGCAGGTGGTTGTCAATGGTGCGTCGGCCAATCGGAGTGCATGGGAGATAATAATATCCTACATGGAAATTAAATGCGGCGTAGTGGATGACGCAACGACTTTTGTTGCCATCGCCGAAGATGAAGGAGATATATACTCTATCTGGATGCCCGGGAAAACTTTTCCGTATGGGTGTATATGCATGATTCCGGAGAAAGGAAGAAGCTGGAAAGTAGCTTTGAGGAGTGGATGGAAAATGCATCTGGCACGAGCTAAATCTCCCTGTTTCCGTTTTTCTAAGATGCCCTCATCATGATTCTTTTCCGGTGTTTTTTACCCCAGTCTTCCATTTCAAGGATTAATTTTTTGAGCGTCCTTCCATAGGGAGTGATGGCATATTCAATATAAACTGGTGAATCATCGTACACCTTACGGGTGATCAATTGGTTCATTTCAAGATCACGTAATTCCTTAACAAGCATTTTGGGAGTAATACCTTGCGTAAGCTGTTGTAAATCTTTAAATCTTCGTTTTTCGAACATCAGCAGCATGAGTATCTGCAGCTTCCATTTGCCGCTTAAAATATCCAACACATCCCTGATAGGTAGGATGGAGCGGGCACATTCTTCTATTGACGCTTTTTTCATTTGTTTGAACGCTGTTTTTAAAGTTACTATACTTTGGTATACTACTATCTTTTGTAAAGTAAAAGTAGATAGTTTTGGTGTATTGAGGCCTCAGATATTTTATTCAAAAGTACCAGATCTATTCACCAATAATAAACAATAAAATGATACAGGAAGCGCCAATAGCGACAACTCCGGATAAAACAACAGAGGTGTTCATTTACTACTACAACCAGGGGAATGTTGACAATCTGATCAACGCTTATTATGAACAAGATGCGGTTATTGCTGCGAGTCCGGGTAAAACTGCCCGGGGAGCGGCATTAAAAAGCGCATTGGAACCGTATTTTGCTTTAAAGGGAAAGATATCGGGAGGAACAAGGCATACATTAGTCAATGAGGATATAGCATTGCTTATTCTTGACTGGGTATTTGACTATACAGATGAAGCGGGAAACCCCACAAAATACGCAGGTACTTCCACAGATGTGGTGCGTAAAGGAGCAGATGGCATATGGCGTTGTATCATTGACAACCCACATAATATCAGTTAATTCATCAGGGATACGCGGAAAAGTCAATGACCCAACCAAGGTACCTTGGTTGGGTCATTTTCGTACTGGAACTGGAATTGCCCATGGTACAGCAGTGTGCATAATAACCTATGTTGAAATCTATCGGAAGCGTATATTTATGGGAATTATTCCTTCTATATTTGTTTTGTGCGGTACGCTGTCTATGGCACCAGATCGGTAAAAACGGGAATTCAAGTGAAAACACATGATCAAGCATAAGTTAATTATATTCTTTACATTCGGTTTAATAGCCCTTTCCTGCACTGAAAAGAGAATACGCACACCTAAAGCGTTTCTGAATACTGTAGAGAGGGACACAGATAGCTACGTGAAGGATAAAGACGTATTAGCACGTCAGATAAGGGAATTCATGACCAAACATGAACAGTCCTTTTATAGCGCTGAATATTATGATTCGACAACGCTGCAAATTGATTCTATACTGTATAATAACGACCATCAAAAGGTGATAGTGTTTGTTCTTACAAAGAATCCAATCCACAGACAGCTTATGCCTGCTAAGAATTATAATTGGTATTATAATGCCTTTTGTTATCTCGGTATACGACAAAAAGATGAATTCAAATTAGAGTGGATGGACTCATTCAATATAATTAATTTCTACGACGGGGAAAAGGCATCAGAAGCTATTAAAGACATGTATTTTACCCAGTTCGCTACAATTAGAGAAGTGAATGGGGAATATAAATACAAATATAACTTTGATGACACGCGGTTTTGGAGTGATCCGATTTGGGAAAAATATTTTGAGAATAATGAATGATATTGTTTACGCCTTACAACGACCCTATCTCATAAACCGTGTAAATACTAAAAAATCTGAGTGGTCAAAATCCACCCCGACCTTCTGTATCGTTCAATAAGGTTTCAACAGCTAAAGAAGGCGACACAAGGATGTTTAAATAAATATAGTCAGTTTCCCGGAGGAGCGATTTAAGTGGCGAACCAATATTTTAAAACCAGTCCCTGACATGCCGGCTATCAAACCAGCTGGGGACAAACATGCTCGTCGTGTTCCACTACCAGCTAAGGATTAGGTGTGTCAATGTTGTGTCGCAAATAGTGGGCAATAGTGGGCAGAAGCGGATAAAAGCGTACAAAAACGACATTGACACAAAAAAAATAGGTTGTAAGTCAAATACTTACAACCTATTACGTGCCCAGAACTGGATTCGAACCAGCACACCCTTGCGAGCGCTGCGACCTGAACACAGTGCGTCTACCAATTTCGCCATCTGGGCAGGGCTGTGTCCCTCGTTAAAGGGATTGCAAAGGTAGGATTTTTATATTACCAACCAAATTTATTTTAAAAAGAAGCAATAAGTTAAGCTAACTTATTGCTTCTCAAGGATATTATACGGCCACGTTGAACTCACGCAGGGTGTCGTTCAGGCTGGTCTTCAGGTCGGTGGAAGCTTTACGCTGACCGATAATCAGCGCGCAGGACACCTGGTATTCGCCGGCGGGGAACTTCTTGGTGTAAGTACCGGGGATCACCACGCTGCGGGCAGGTACACGGCCTTTGTATTCGATCGGCTCCGGACCGCTCACGTCGATGATCTTGGTGGACTGGGTCAGTACCACGTTAGCGCCGAGCACGGCTTCTTTCTCTACGTGCACACCTTCTACTACGATACAACGGGAACCTACGAAGCAACCGTCTTCGATGATCACTGGGCTGGCCTGTAGCGGTTCCAGTACGCCGCCGATACCTACGCCACCACTCAGGTGTACGTGTTTACCGATCTGCGCGCAGGAGCCTACGGTAGCCCAGGTGTCTACCATCGTTCCTTCGTCTACATAAGCGCCGATGTTCACATAAGAAGGCATCAGGATACAACCTTTGGAGATATATGCACCATAACGGGCAATAGCATGTGGCACTACGCGTACACCCAGATCTTTATAGTTGGTCTTCAGCTTCATCTTGTCGTAGAACTCGAACGGAGGAACAGACATGGTCTCCATCGGCTGAATGGTGAAATACATCAGGATAGCCTGCTTCACCCACTCGTTAACTACCCAGCCGTTCTCTGTAGGCTGCGCTACTCTCAGGCTACCTTTGTCTACTGCTTCTATCACTGCTTTTACAGCATCGGTATACTGCGTTTCCTGCAACAGGCTTCTGTCAGCCCAGGCAGCCTGTATTTGTTGTTGTAAATCCATTGGTGCTTTTTTCGCAAAAGTAATATCTAATAAATGAAATAACGAATAACGAATTTCTTTCGCGGGACTTCGTATTTTCGCAACATATGAAGATTGGTTTTGATGCCAAGCGTGCTTTCCAGAATGATACGGGATTGGGCAACTACAGCCGGACCCTCATCTCTTCCCTGGCAGCTGGCTTCCCGGAGCACCAGTATTTCCTGTTCGCTCCTAAACAAACAGATATGTACAACGCACCGGGCATCCCGGTGATATTACCTGGAAAAGCCTGGCACCGCTGGTTTAAATCGGCCTGGCGGAGCCGCTATGTGGTAAAGGACCTGCAGCGGTACGGGATCGATCTGTACCACGGCCTCAGTCATGAAATCCCCTTCGGTATCCCCGGCAGCGGCGTGAAATCGGTGGTGACCATGCATGACCTGATCTTTGAAAGGTATCCCCGGCAATACAACCCCATCGATGTGCTCACTTATCGCCGCAAAGCCCGCTATGCCTGCGAAAAAGCAGATAAAGTAGTGGCCATCAGCGAACAGACGCGGCAGGACCTCATCACTTATTATCATACCGATCCGGATAAAATAGAAGTGGTATACCAGAGCTGTGACCCCGCATTTGCAGTGCCGCATACCGGTGCTGAAATAGAAGAATTTCGCAGCCGTTACCACCTGCCGGAACAGTATTTTCTGTATGTTGGCTCGGTCATTGAAAGGAAAAACCTGCTGGGCATCGTAACGGCGATGAATACACTGAAAGGCGCCATGAATGTGCCACTGGTGGTACTGGGCAACGGAAGCAGTTACAAGAAGCAGGTGAAGGAATACCTGGCGGCCAACGGCCTGTCTCAACAGGTGATATGGCTCAACGAACAGGAACGGCTGCCCAACAGCGCGTTACCGCTGCTCTACCAGGGTGCTGCTGCCTTGTTATATCCTTCTGTGTTTGAAGGTTTTGGCATACCCATCCTGGAAGCGCTCTGGAGTGGCACGCCGGTGATCACCTCCCATGGCTCCTGTTTTGGGGAGACAGGGGGAGATGCTGCGCTCTACGTTGATCCGCTTAGCATAACCGACATCGCCGGCGCTATGCGCCGCATATTGGCGGAACCGTCACTGGTAGAAGACATGCGCCGCAAAGGATGGATACACGCCCGGCGCTTTACGCCGGAACAATGTGCGGCGGATATGATGAAAGTGTACGTGGACCTGGACAAATAAACGAACTGCCATGGATTTTGAACAAGATATTAATGCCGCCCTGCCGGTACTGCGCAGCGGCGGACTCATACTCTATCCCACGGATACCATCTGGGGCATCGGCTGCGACGCTACCAACGAAGCAGCGGTGAAAAAGGTATATGAACTGAAACAACGCAACGAAAGCAAAAGCCTCGTCATCCTGCTGCCTGATGTGCGGGACCTGCTGCATTACGTGTCCAACCCACGGCCGGATATGGCGGAGCTGCTGGCAGGTTTCGACCGGCCTACAACGGTCATCTACGAAGGCGCCCTCGGCCTCGCGGCCAACGCCATCAGCGACGACCAGACAGTGGCTATCCGCATCGTAAAGGACACTTTCTGCCGCCACCTGCTCAAACGCCTCCGGAAACCCTTGGTGTCCACCTCTGCCAATATCAGTGGTCAACCCAGCCCTGCCAGTTTCCGGGACGTGTCCCCCGCTATTGTTAACGGCGTGGATTATGTGGTGAAATACCGGCAGGAAGAAGCCGCTGCCGGCGTGGCTTCCAGGATTATCAGGATAGGAAAAGACGGATCAATAGCCATAATCCGGGATTAAACGGCATTATTTATTACATTTGCGCCCTGATTTCAGCGAAAGGAACAAAAATTTAATATGATCAGCAGCAAGCCATTAGACATTCCCTGCTCCCTGCAGGAACGGAAAGTGTTGGAGAAGATTGCGCTGGCAGCCCACGAGCTAAGGGTGCCGGCCTTTCTGATCGGAGGCTTCGTACGCGATAAAATACTGGGAAGAAGAACGAAAGACATGGATGTCGTGTGCGTGGGAGACGGCATCACCCTGGCACACCAGGTGGCTGCTGCGCTGGGCGACAACATACCCGTCAGCTTCTTTAAAACCTACGGCACCGCCCAGGTGAAATGGCACGAGTTCGAAATCGAATTCGTCGGCGCCCGCAAAGAAAGCTACCGCCGGGAATCCAGGAACCCGGAAGTAGTGGCCGGCACCCTCGAAGATGACCAGAACCGCCGCGATTTTACTATCAACGCCCTGGCTGTCAGCCTCCGGGAGGCCGACTACGGCGCTCTCATCGATCCCTTCGGCGGAATAGCAGACCTGGACAAAAAATTGATCCGTACCCCGCTGGAACCGGCACAAACCTTCAGCGACGACCCCCTGCGCATGATGCGGGCCATCCGCTTTGCATCCCAGCTGCAGTTCACCATCGCCGATGATGCCTTTAAAGCCATCCAGGAAAATGCGGACCGCATCCGTATCATCACCCAGGAAAGGATCTCCGACGAATTCAATAAAATCATGCTCTCCCCCAAACCCTCCGTGGGGCTCGACCTGCTCTATAAAGCCGGCCTGCTCAAAATCATCTTCCCCCAGATGACAGACATGGTAGGCGTGGAGATGTATGAAGGGAAAGGACATAAAGATAATTTCTATCATACCCTGCAGGTAGTAGATAATATCTCCGTACATACCCGCGACCTCTGGCTCCGTTGGGCCGCACTGCTGCACGATATCGGCAAGCCCGCCACCAAAAAATTTGAACCGGGCCACGGTTGGACCTTCCACGGACACGATGCGGTGGGAGGGAAGATGGTGACCCGTATCTTTACCAAATTCAAATTACCCCTGCACGATAAAATGAAGCTGGTCAAGAAACTGGTGGAACTCCACCTGCGCCCGATCAGCCTCACCAAAGAGAATATAACGGACTCGGCTATCCGCAGGCTCCTGTTCGATGCCGGCGACGATATCGAATCACTCATGATGCTGTGCGAAGCCGATATCACCTCCAAAAACAAATCCAAGGTGAAACGTTATCTGGAGAATTTTGAACTGGTACGCAAAAGGCTGAAGGAAGTGGAGGAAAGCGATCGTATCCGCAACTGGCAACCCCCCGTTACCGGTGAAATGATCATGGAGACGTTTGACCTGAAGCCCGGCCGCGTAGTAGGCGACCTTAAAAACGCCATCAGGGAGGCTATCCTCGACGGCGAAATCGCAAACACCTACGAAGCCGCCTACGCTTTTATGCTGGAAAAAGCAAAAGCCCTGGACCTTACCCCAGTTAAATAAAATTGGTAATTTTACATAACCAGAATTAAGAAACGATTAATTGTTATCAGCGCCCTTGACCATGCGTTGGGAATTAATATATTTATCTAACTTATAACCAAATTGTCATGCCGGTTTTGAAATTCAGAGTATACTGGGAAGAAGATGAAAGTGTTTACAGAGACATTTCCATTAAGCCGAATCAGACTTTTTTAGCATTACACACGGCCATTTTGCAGGCTTTTGAATTTGATACCAAACATGGAGCCACCTTCTTCCGTAGCAACGATAACTGGCAACGAGGCCGGGAAATCATCCTGCAGGAAGATAAGCAACCCCGTAAAGTAGAGCCGTTGCTGATGGCGGAAACAACCATCGCCGCCGCGGTGAAAGCGCCCAACCAGAAATTCATCTACCTCTACGATTTTGCCAAAAATTGGTCATTCCTCGTTGAACTGATCGGCGTTTCCAAAGATGAGAACGCTAAACTGACCTACCCGGTATGCGTACGCAAGGAAGGCCTGGCCCCCAGCCAATACGGTACCAAAGGTCTCGTAGGCGACAAACTCGTGGAAATGGAAGAAAAATATGACCTCAACAAAGAAGGCATGGACGAAGAAGGCTTCGGGGAAGAAGGCGAAGAAGAAACCAACAATGACGGCGCTGACGAATTCGGCGGCGGCAGTGAAGATGAAAATAACTACTAGTAACTGATCTAACCTGAAAACAGTCATTATCATAGCAGGCCCCACGGCCTCCGGTAAAACGGCGCTGGCTATACGGTTGGCGCAGTTATACCGCACTTCGGTGATCTCTGCCGACTCCCGGCAGTGTTACCGGGAAATCAGCATCGGTACGGCTAAACCTACCACTGCGGAATTGGCAGCCGCCCCGCACTATTTCATCAACTCCCACTCCATCCGGGAAGAAGTAAATGCCGGTATCTACGAACAATTGGCGCTGCAGTATGCCCGCGATATTTTCCGCGACAACGACATCGCCATCCTGTGCGGCGGTACCGGCCTGTATATCCGCGCTTTCTGCGAAGGAATAGACGATATGCCGGCCATCCCGCCAGGCATACGGGAACAACTCAACGCACAATATGCGGAAAACGGCCTCGCGTGGCTCCAGGAACAACTGCAGCTGCGCGATCCGGCATTTTATGCCACTGCGGAAACACAAAACCCGCAACGCCTCATCCGCGCACTGGAAGTCCTCGATGCGACCGGCAGGTCCATCACTACTTTTCGTACTGCCACTAAAGCGCAGCGGGACTTCCGTATTATCAAAATAGGCGTCAACCTGCCGAAAGAACTGCTGCATGAAAACATCCACAAACGGGTAGACCTGATGATGGACGCCGGCCTGCTCGCAGAAGTGGAAAGCGTAAAAGCTTTCCGGCAACATAATGCTCTGCGTACGGTAGGCTATCAGGAGATATTTGACTACTTCGACGGCACACTGTCCCTCGATAAAGCAGTGGAAGACATTAAAACACATACCCGGCAATACGCCAAAAGACAACTGACGTGGTTCCGTAAAGACCCGGATTACCACTGGTTCGATCCCCGCTATCCGGAAGTGATCATCAGCTGGCTGCAGCAACAATTGCAACAACCCTCCTGATCGGGCATAAAACCAAAGACAAGTACTTCGCATAAAAAAAGCTGGCCGTTACGGCCAGCTTTTTCTTTATTACTTCGGGCAGCTATTAAAATTTCAGTCCCAGTGTCAGTACTACGTTGCTTCTGTTGTAATCCAGCGTAGCGGCAGCAGGTGTTAATCCCTGTGTGGTGCTGGTGTACAGCCGGTAACGGTCATTGCCCTGTGTATAGCTGTAGGCCAGATCGGCATACAGGCCTTTGTTGCGGTAGCCGAAGCCAGCGCTGTACACTTTGCGGGAAGCGTCTGTGTTGGCGTTGTATTCGTCATTGCTGTACGGGTTGCCGTACCAGGCGAAACCGGCTCTTACGGCGTAGAGGGTGGCGAATTTCAGTTCGGCGCCCACCCGCACGTTGGAAACGGCTTTATAGATGGCGCCGATATTCTGGTTCAGCGCTTTTTCGTCGTCGCGGTAGTCGCTCATTTTGAATTTGCCGGAGGACTGGTTCACGTATTCGTAATCTGCGGTGATGAAGCCCTGTGTGTTGCTCACGTGGGTGATATCGCCGAAGAAGTAGGTGGCGCCGGCCATGGCACGGAGCGGTGCCACGTAGTTATAGTCAAATTCCACGGGGTAACCACCGGTTACGTTGTCGGAATGTGCATATTGTTTGCCGAGGTAGTTTTCGGTGTTAACGTCGATGTCGGCGGTATAGCTGTCGTGCAGGCTATAGTAGGTAGGCGTGTGGAAGGCGCCGCCCAGGCGGAAGCGGGGAGTGGCCTTGTACAGTACGCCTATTTTAGCGCCGATACCGATCCCTGTTCTTCTGAGGTATTGGCGGTAATCGAAGTAACCGAAATCGTTGTTGGGCTGATTGGCGCCGTTGTTGGTGGCGTCGTCTTCCATGACGGT
The DNA here is from genome assembly GCF_900167135.1 of Chitinophaga eiseniae. Taxonomy (GTDB): domain Bacteria; phylum Bacteroidota; class Bacteroidia; order Chitinophagales; family Chitinophagaceae; genus Chitinophaga; species Chitinophaga eiseniae. The sequence continues at coordinate 661,031 of NZ_FUWZ01000005.1, forward strand.
GAAGTCTTCACGGTAGTTCACATTAGGTACGTTGATGCTACCGCCGATGTATAAGCGGTTACCATAGTTACCGGCTACGGCGAACGCAAATTCGTTCAGCCCTCCCCGTGTTTCGAGGATGCCCCGTTGCTGGATAGCGGTGAGGCCGCCGGTGGGGCGGGTAGGGGAGGCGTTGCTCATCGGGTCCACCACGCCGTCAGGATGACGGAAACGGTCTATCAGGCCGGCACGGTAGCCGATGCTGCCGCCCAGCGGATAGTCGTTGACGATGCCCGCGGAATCCGCGTACCACATCTGGTCTACCCAGGTATCGGAGAAAGAAGATTTGTCGTTGTAGCCGGCCACCACTATTTTATTGTTATAGTTGGCCAGGCGGGTATAGCCCAGGGAGAAGCTCACATTGTTCCATGCTTTGTCGCCCGTGCCTTTGTTGGAGGCGAAGATCACGCCGATGCTGGGTATCTGGAAATTGGTCTTGTTGCCCTTGTTGTCCAGCTGCCCGTTGCCCAGATAGGTGGAATTGTTGTTGGTGAGGCCTAATCCTGCGGAAATGAACACTTCGCCGGTCTTGAACATGCCGATGCCGGCAGGGTTAGTGTGTGCTGAGGAGTAGTCGCCGCCCAGGCCAATGCCTGCTCCGCCCAGTGATTGTGCTCTTGCGGTCCCGAATGGTTGGTTGGGGGAGTAGAGCAAAGCGTCATTCGAGCTCTGCGCCATTGCGGTAACGGATAAAAAGAGTCCTCCTAAAAGAGGGTAAATTCTTTTAATCATAATTCTATATACTTAAAAATTGAGATGTATTGGCAGAATGTCTGATGAATAACGTGCTGCGACAGATATAACGTTCACAAACAGGAAAACTTATGTCCTATAAAAAGATAAGCGTAGTTTTTTTGCTACGCTTATCCTGAATTCGTTTGTTATTAACGTCCGCCTCTCGCCGGACGGCTGTAGCCTCCGCCACCGCCGCTGCTTCCGCCGCTACGTACGCCACCGCCACTGGGAGGGGAGTAGCTGGGTGCAGGCGTGGAAGGACGGGAGTATTCTACCCTGGAAGGACGGGAATAGCCGCCGTTGTTATTATTGTAGTTACCGCCGTTGTTATAGGAAGGACGGGAAATAACGGGTCTTTCTGAGCTGGACTGCTGGAACACACGACGCGGACGGTTTGTGTTGGACGGTACATAGTTACCGTTGCCACCACCATTGGCCGGTGCTACCGCGCCTCTTGCAGGACGATAGTAACCACCGCCACCGGTGTTGCCACCGCTGTTGTTGGTATAATTGGCGGTGCGAACACGTTCGTTGCCGTTTCTAACCGGTCCGTAGGAGTTGGCCGGACGACGGGTGAAATAACCACCGCCGTAGTGGCCGCCGCCATAATAACCGCCACCATAGTAACCACCTGCGTAGTACGGATAGTAGTGGCCATAGTAACCGCCATAATAAGGCCAGTAGGAACCATAATAAGGATAACCACCCCAGCCAAAACCTAAACCATAGCTCCAGGGACGATAAAATCCGCCACCCCAGCCGAAGCCCAGGCTCATAGACGGGCCCCAGAGGCTGCTGTAACCGAAGCTGCTGTACGGACCATAGCCGTAACCTGCGCCCCAGCCACCCATATACATGTTGCTGGCTGCATTGTAACCATCCCAGTAACCGCCGTTGTAAGTATTGGCATTACTGCCGAAACGGTTGATCCGGCGCTGATAATCACCCTGATCATCATCGTAGGTCACATAAGTGCCACCTTCATCGGGCGCGTCCGTATACCTGCCATTCTCATCCTGTACCGCATTACCGTCAGAACCGTTGTTGGAAGCATAGGTGCGCTGCTGCTGGCGCGGAGAATAATATACATCGTCCGGTGTCTGGGCCGTCTTATATGTACTGGAGCAGGCGCCCAGAGCGAACGTACCAGCTGCCAGTGCAATGTATAGTATAGGTTTCATTTGAAATATATTTTTAGCGTGATTTATATAGTAAATTTACACTTTTATAACGGATTTTAAGGGAACAAAGTTACAATAACAGAACGGGTTATTTTATTTTGGCCGGACTATTTGCACCTTTATGATTTTCATGTAGGTTTGTAACATTTTCTTTTTAAATATTTGTGACAAAAACTAAGCCAGTTTGAGGCCGTTTTCCCGCTGACGGAAAGATAATTTTTGCTAGACAAATTCAGTAATTTTTAACTAAAAGACAAAGGTATATAAATTAGTATTTTTATTTATGAGTAAAGAGATCACAGCCCGTTCGGAAGATTATTCGAAATGGTACAATGACCTGGTGGTGAAAGGCGGTCTGGCAGATTACTCTGCCGTTAGAGGCTGTATGGTGATCAAACCATATGGCTATGCGCTCTGGGAAGCCATGCGCGACGTCCTGGACAGCAAATTCAAGGAAACCGGTCACCAGAACGCTTATTTTCCGCTGTTTATCCCCAAAAGCTTCCTCAGCAAAGAAGCCGCCCACGTGGAAGGCTTCGCCAAAGAATGCGCCGTTGTAACCCACTACCGCCTGAAAAACGACCCCAACGGCGGCGGGGTAGTGGTAGACCCGGAAGCCAAACTGGAAGAAGAGCTGATCGTTCGACCCACTTCGGAAACCATCATCTGGAACACCTATAAGGACTGGATCCAATCTTACCGCGACCTGCCCCTGCTGATCAACCAGTGGGCCAACGTGGTACGCTGGGAAATGCGCACCCGCCTTTTCCTCCGCACCGCCGAATTCCTCTGGCAGGAAGGCCACACCGCCCACGCCACGGCGGAAGAAGCCATCGCGGAAACAGAACAGATGCTGCACATATACGCTGACTTCGCAGAACAATACATGGCAATGCCCGTGATCCGCGGCGTTAAAACCGCCAGCGAAAGATTTGCCGGCGCAGTAGACACCTACTGCGTGGAAGCTCTCATGCAGGACGGTAAAGCCCTGCAGGCCGGTACTTCCCACTTCCTCGGCCAGAACTTCGCCAAAGCATTCGACGTACAGTTCTCCAACAAGGAAAATAAACTGGACTACGTATGGGCCACCTCCTGGGGCGTATCTACCCGCCTGATCGGAGGCCTCATCATGGTACACAGCGATGACCAGGGCCTCGTACTGCCCCCCCGCATCGCTCCCCTGCAAGTGGTGATCGTCCCTATCTATAAAGGAGCCGATCAGAAAACAGCCCTCGATGAAAAAGTAAACGGCATCGTGGCGGAACTGAAAAAAGCCGGCATCCGCGTGAAATACGACGACTCCGACAACAACCGCCCGGGATGGAAATTCGCTGAATATGAAATGAAAGGCGTTCCCGTTCGTATAGCCATCGGCGCAAGAGACCTCGAAAACAACGTGGCCGAAGTTGCCCGCCGCGATACGAAAGAGAAAATGAGCCTCTCCCTCGACGGACTGGCAGGCCGCATCGGCGAACTGCTGGAAGAAATTCAGCTGAACCTCTTCACCAAAGCCCAAACCTACCGGGATGAACATATCACCCGCGTAGATAACTTTGACGAATTCCAGAAAGTACTGGACGAAAAAGCAGGCTTCGTGTCCGCCCACTGGGACGGTACCGCCGAAACAGAAGAGAAAATCAAAGAACTGACAAAAGCAACCATCCGTTGTATACCACTGGACAACCCACAGGAAGCAGGTACCTGCGTCCTCACCGGTAAACCGTCCAAAGAACGGGTATTGTTTGCAAGAGCATACTAAAATCAATTGCGAATTACGGATTACGAATTACGAAGGTGAACCCGTTTGTAGTCCGTAATTCGTAATTTGTAGTTAAAGGAATTACCAATGACCGGCCGCTAAAGGACCCTCCGGCGTTAACAGCCCTCATTCGTAATTCGTCATTCGTCATTCGTCATTCGTAATTCATCATTGATGTCCATTACCCGTTTCATACTGTTATGGTGGCTGGTCATCTTTTGCACAGGTTACAACGCATGGGCCCAGGGCCTGATGATCCGCAACTACAATGTAAAAGATGGGTTGGCTAACGCTACTGTATATGCCGCCGTACAGGATAAAGACGGATTCATCTGGTTTGCTACACCCACCGGTGTCAGTAAATTCGACGGTAAACGCTTTCGTAACTACGCCAAAAAAGACGGCCTCACCGACAACGATGTTGTCAAGCTCGCCGCTGACGCTAAGGGAAGACTATGGTTCTTCACCCTCAACGGTAAACTCTCTTTTTACGACCATACCTATATTCACAACGAAGACAACGACTCCTCCCTGAAATTCAACAGCCGCAGCCACTATATGCAATATGCGTTCGAGGCAGACGCCGGCTTTGTCTATTTCTTTAACTCCAATAACCGCATCGTTACCTATAACGGTAAAAAAACAGAATACGACAAACGGGACATAGAAACCAATTTCCTGTACCTGTTACGCAACGGCCGCGTATACCGCCCGCTGCAAAAAGCTTTTCATGTAAATACCCTCCACGATCCCACCAATCCCCAACAGGAAATATCCTCCGTATGCCCGTACCCGTTTGCCAGCGAAAATGCTGACACGGTAAGAAACGGACCTATCCTCATGGTCCGCAATACCCTGTACGCCTACACGCCGCAAAAAATCAGCTGCTTTTTTAACGGGTCCGACTGGGGCATCAAAGATGAAATCAGTAACCTGTGTATCGATAACGACAACCTCTGGATCGGTACCCAGCGCGCATTGTATTACATCAAAGGGTTTTTTAAAGGCGATAAAAAGATCACCAAACTGCTGGATAATCACAACATTACCTCCCTGCTGAAAGACCGCGACGGTAACATCTGGATCACCACCTTCGGCGACGGCGTATACTACATCCCCTATAAGAACTTCTACTTCAGCTACCTCGATAATACCAACGGCCTGTATTCCCACTCCATCTTCAGTATCAGCAAAGACAAAAAAAATGATCTGCTCCTGATCGGACAAAATGCGGGCATCCTCAATACCATGAGCGCTAACAGCGTCATCCGGCAGTTCACCCTCGATACTACCAGCGGCCGCAACAGCCTGCTCGCCATTCTGCCCTACAAGGAAAATGAAGCCCTGATCGGAACAGACAACGGACTGCTCTCCTTTAATACCGCCACACAGAAGTATTCACTCCTCAAAGCAGTGAAAATGCTGAAAGACGTGGATATATCCCCCGCAGGGAAAATCAGGATAGCAGCCAAAAACCAGGTGATCGCACTGGATGACTACGAAATCGCAGACCTCGACATGATCGTCACCTCCATTGCAAGCGTCAACGATTCCCTCTATTTCGTCGGCACCAACAACGGCCTCTACACCTGCACGGACGGTACCCGGAAACTGAAACCTTCTGCCAACGACTCTTTACGTACGCTCAGTATCAAAGACCTGAAATGGATCGACGGCTACCTGTGGATCGGTACCAGCGACCAGGGCATCTACGTCATACATGGCGATACGATGGTTAAACACCTGTCATCCGCCAATAACCTGGCCAGCGACATCTGCCAGCAACTGTATTACGACGGTCATCAGAACCTGTACGTGGCCACCAACAAGGGCGTTTCGGTGATTAATGTAAAAGAACAGCATATCACCCGTAACATCACCTCCAACGACGGCCTCATGTCTGACGATATCCGCGGGGTATATGCCGACGATGGTATCCTGTACATCGCTACCTCCAACGGCCTCTGCTACTTTAAAGGAGACCACCTGCCGGTAGATACCGTACCGCCCGTCATCTATCTCAACAACATCCGGTATGGCGACAGCACCTACCTGCCGGGCGACAACTTCGTGCATCTGTATAAAAGAAAAGCCTCCTTCGAAGCGGAATTCGGTACCATCGTCTTCGATCTGCCCGAACTGGTGGAATACCAGTATAATTTTTCCGGAGACACCACCAACGGATGGGTCACCACCATGTCCAACATCATCCCGTTCCCCGACCTGCAGCCCGGTAACTACAAGCTGATGGTCAGGGCCCGCAAATACAAAAGCGACTGGTCCAAACCGCTCAACCTGAACGTCAATATACTGCCGCAATGGTACCAGCAATGGTGGGCCCGCGGCATCCTCCTGTTGGCCGGACTGCTGGTTATCCTGGTAGTACTGCGTTTTATCGTGAAAAGGATCAAACAGGCGGAAAAAAGGAAAACGGAATACAACCGGCGTATAGCGGAACTAGAAGCCAAAGCGCTCACCAACCAGATGAACCCGCATTTCATCTTTAATTCGCTGAACTCGGTGCAGCACCTGATCCTGGAGAAAGAGGAAAAACAGGCGCTCAACTTCCTGGCGGATTTCGCTACGCTCATGCGCCAGATGCTCAACAATTCCAGGAAATCCTATATTTCGCTGGAAGAGGAGATCGCCTTCCTGACCCGCTACCTGGAGCTGGAAAAAATCCGGTTTGCGCACTCCTTTACCTACCACTTCATCATGGAAGACACGTTGAAAGACTACACTATATATATCCCGCCCATGATTATTCAACCAATCGTGGAAAATGCCATCAAACACGGACTGGCGCCCAAAAATAGCGCCGGGTACCTGGAGATCCGGATAGAAATGGTGGATGATCTGCTCTATTGCTCCGTTGACGACGACGGCATCGGTTGGGACAAGTCCAATAGTATCAAAAGCTCCCGGTTGATAAAACACGAATCTACCGCACTGAGCGTGATAAAGGAAAGGTTGCAGATTATAAAATCTTTTAATGGAAGTGTTGGAAAGTTAGAAATTATTGATAAATTTAAATCTGGTTTCGGCAATAAGGAAGGTACCTTAGTTGAAATTCTGATTCCCATTGTTAAGATGTTATGAGTAATATAAAAGCTGCCATTGTAGACGATGAAGTCCGCAACATTCATATTTTGCGCAATATTCTGGAGAACTATTGTAAGGACGTTACCGTAGTTGGAGAGGCGCAGAATATCAATGAGGCGGCAGAAATGATTAAAAACAATCCCATTGACGTACTGTTCCTGGACATTGAGATGCCTCCGCATAATGGTTTCCAGCTGCTGGAGATGTTCCCTGTGCTGAACTTTGAGGTTATTTTTATCACTGCCTTTCAGGAATACGCTTTACAAGCCATCAAGTTCGCGGCATTGGACTACCTGCTTAAGCCCATCAAGGTAAGCGAGGTGGAAGATGCCCTGGAAAAAGTCAAGAAAAGTAAAAAAGGAAGACTCAACGAACTGGCCTCCATTCTGAAAGACTACGTAAAAAACAACGACAACGCGTTCTCCAAGATAGTCATCCCCGTGAATGACGGCTACAACGTGATTGACCTGAAAGATATCATCTACTGCGAAGCGTTCGACAGTTACACTAAAATCCAGCTGATCAACAACGTGTCCCATCTGATCTCCAAATCCCTGAAAGAGTACGAAGAGATGTTGTCCGACAAAGGGTTCTATCGCGTGCACAAATCCTTCCTTATCAATATTCATCATATTGTGAAGATTATCAAAGGGTTAGGTACTGCGGTGGTGATGAGCGACCAGAAAAATATTCCGATTTCTTCCCGCAAAAAGGACGAGTTTTTCACACAGTTGAAAGGTGTGATCAACCTGTAAGTTTGCCTGATACTGAAGTTTTTAAGCCGGTGGCCTTGCGCTTAACCGGCTTTTTTGTGCGTTCCCTGTATGGAATATGCTGTTCACGAGGTCATGTAACCGAACCTCATATACTTATCTTATTTTCATTATGGGTTTTCATAGATCTAGCTATTACTTGTTAGTTTGTCCAGACTTTACTTGTACTTTTTTAAAAGGGACTGACCAAATGGTCGGTCTCTTTGTTTTTTGGCACTTCGCTCTCAAAAATGTAGCCCGGCGCCTTGGTACCGGGACGGGGTAAAATCCATCCCCGGTACCAAAACACCGGGCTAAAGGCATTAGCAGCGCAGTATTACAGGTTTTCTGCGCCTGCGCCGCCCGTATTAATATTGTAATAGTAGATATTTCCTCCTCTTTGCGGATAGAAACCTACCAGCTGGATATTTTTCTCTTTGTCCAGGATGGCACTGAGCGTATTGACGGAAGTCACGGGCGTATTACCGGCTTTCAGGATAACAAAGCCCGGGATCATGCTGGTTTGTTTTTTAATGATACCGGTACTGATATCATTGACCCTTATGCCGCCTTTTACACCGATGCTCGTAGCTTCTTCCTTGCTCAGCTCTGAAAGATCGGCGCCCAGCCTGTCGAGGTTGGTGATGCGCACCACGTCGGTATTGCCCTGCAGGTTGCGGAGCGTAACGTTGCTGCTGGTGTATTCCTTATCGCCGCGGGTGTAGGTGATGCTGATCTTGTCACCGGGCTTATAACGGGCCACCTGTTCGCTCATCTGGGAAGATCCGGCTACGTTCACCCCGTTGATTTTGGTGATGATGTCGCCCTGGCGGAGGCCAGCAGCCGCAGCGGAGCTGTTGTCCATTACCTCGGTGATCTGAACGCCGTTTACGTCGCGTCTTACACCGATTTCACGCAGCTGGTCGTCTGTCATAGAAGCGATGGCAGAGGGAGAGGCGTATTTAACGCCGAGGTATGCCCGCTGTACGCTGCCGTATTTCAGAATATCGTTCACCACTTTCCGGACAAGGTTGACCGGGATGGCGTAGGAGTAACCTGCATAAGAGCCTGTAGGAGAGGCGATGGCGGAGTTAATGCCTACCAGTTCACCGGCGGTATTCACCAGTGCGCCGCCGCTGTTGCCCTGGTTCACAGCCGCATCGGTCTGAATGAAAGACTCGATGGAGTTGTTGATCCTGCCGCCGCTTTTGTTGATACCGATAGAGCGGGATTTGGCGCTGACGATACCGGCGGTAACGGTTGCGTCGAGGTTAAGCGGGTAACCGACAGCCAGTACCCACTGACCGATGTCCACGTTGTCGGAGTTGCCATACAGCAGGTAGGGCAGGCTCTTGGCGGGGATCTTGATCACGGCCAGGTCGGTACTGGGGTCTGTGCCTACCAGCTTGGCTTTGAACGTCTTGTTTTCATTGGCAAGGGAAACGGTGATTTCATCAGCATCGGCGATCACGTGGTTGTTGGTCACGATGTAGCCGTCGTCGGAAATGAGCACCCCTGATCCGGAAGCCATCTGGCCGGGAATGTAATAGCGGCGGCCATCTCCGCCTCCGTTGAATTCATCGCCAAAAAATTCGTCGCCGAAGAGGTCCTGCAGGATGCTCCGTCTTTTCTGAAGTCCGTTGGTCACCTGCCGGGGATTGATCTTTGTTTTGATATGGACTACGCCGGGAACGGCTGTTTTGGCGGCAGTCACAAAATCGGAGGGGGGAACGGCGTTGGCTTTGCTCTCGGTGCCCGGCATGGTATACCTTGCATAGTTTACGGGGATGTCATTGGATCCGTTTTGAAAAATGCCCGGACGTCTGCCTTCAAAGTATTTGCCATACACAAATATGGCAGCAACGGCAGTAACAGCACTGATCAACACTGTCGTAACAATTTGCTTGAATTTCATATTATAGTGTGTTTAGCGTTGTGATACTAAATAATGTATTTTTTTAATAACGTAAGTAAGATCAATTTATATGCCCCTGATACAAATTTAGTAGCGGTAGCGGTTGAAACGTATAGTGACATATTTACTTTAACAGATTTTTATGTCAATCGTTAAATACTGCTAAAAAACAGGCTGACAGGATAACACGGGGCAATGACAATATAACAAAAAAGAGAGACAAAAAGTTAGTCACGCAAAGGCGCAAAGCAGCAAAGACCCAAAGATTTTGAAGATCAATAAGAAAAATAAGAGAACAGAAAACATCCAAAAGCAACAAAAAGCAAAGGAGCGCAGATGACATTTGATCTCCGCTCCTTTGCTTTCTTTGTTTTCTTGTTAATATCTTAGCGTCTTTGCTGCTTTGCGCCTTTGCGTGACTACAGTTCCAGCAGGAAGGCCAGGGTATCCACGCCATCGGCATAATCCGACAGGGTGGGCTGCTGGGCTTTGCCGAAGGGGGTAAACTGCTGTCCTACAAGGCACTGCAGGTCTGGCAGGGCCGTCATGTCTTCCCGGAGTTGCTGAATATCTTTATAGTAGCCATAGTGCAGCACGCTGAGCGGGGAGAACAGGGAGGCCGCCTCATGGAGCAGGATGCTGCCGTTGGTCAGATAAGGGCTGTTGTTGAGCAGGAACAGCGCCAGGTTGTAGTCGTAGTTGTTTTTGTATTTGTGGTGGTCGGCGAGGTAGTCGTATTTGCCGAGGGCCTTGAGCAGTGGTTCAAAGTTATAATCTTCCGGTACCATTACCTTGGTCACGTTCCGGCATCCGAGGCCGAAATAGCGCATCACGTCATCAGCCAGGGCTTCCAGTTCGGCTTCGCTTTCCCCGCCGGTAAGGATGGCCGCCGAGGTGCGGTTATGCCGGATAATATGGGGATATTTGGAGAAGTAGTAGTTAAAATAGCGGGCGGAGTTGTTGCTGCCGGTCGCAATATAGGCATCGCAGTTTTTCAGGATCTCGAGCACTTCTGTCTGTTCGGCCAGTTCCGGGTACCATTCGGCCATTTTGTCCAGCACGTGACGCATCAGCACCTCGTCTTTAGACGAAAGTTTCAGTTTGATGTGATGGCCGCTGATAAATCCGCAGAGCCAGTCGTGGAACCCTACCAGCGGGATATTGCCGGCCACTACGATACCCACCTTCTTAGGAGTGCGTTTCTGTGCGGTGGCGGGGTACTGCTGCAGCCAGGTCCGCAGGGCGGCCGGGTCCAGGTAGTACCGGCAGATGCTGTCGAGCGACTGATCAATAAATGCAGGCGTGAACCAGCCATTGGCTAAATAAGCACGTTCCTTTACTGCTGTCAATTCCGGACTATTGCCGGCCAGATACTGGCCCAGGCGTACCAACGCTGCTTCTTTTTCTGCTATGTTCATGAAACTGTTATAAATATTTGACTTAATTAAACCGGGAATTTTTAAATTTGTCCACAAAATTAATGGCTTACTACTAAAAAAGTTTACTCTATGGCAATTAAGATAACAGATGAATGTATAAATTGCGGCGCTTGTGAACCGGAATGCCCCAATAATGCCATTTACGAAGGTGGTGTAGAATGGGCGCTGGCCGATGGTACGACCGTAAAAGGTGCCTATACCCTGATGGATGGTAGCCAGATGGACGCCGATCAGCGTAATGCGCCTGTCAGCGTTGATACTTATTACATTGTGCCGAACAAGTGTACAGAATGCCAGGGTTTTCACGAAGAACCGCAATGTGCGGCTGTTTGCCCGGTAGATTGCTGTGTTCCGGACGAAATGTACCAGGAAACAGTAGATGAGCTGATGGCTAAGAAAGACAGACTGCACCTCTAATATATGCGAGCCACCTTATTAAAAGCCGTCCGGTAGTCTCCGGACGGCTTTTTTATGCCCGTCGGCGCCCTATAGCCTCCGGCCGCCGGAAATTAATGAAATCGCCGGCTGACCCGCTGTTGACAATTAACAAATAACATTTAACTTTACCCGCTTATTGTAATTTATCTTATGAAGAAGAACATCGCCTTGGTAGCCGGTGGATATTCCGGAGAATATGTAATATCCGTACAGAGCGCTGAAACCATACAGAAGAACCTGGACAGCAGTAAATATGAGGTGTACAAGATCATCGTCACCCGTGAGGGCTGGCGGCATACCGGTGCTGACGGAGCTGTTTACGAGATCGATAAAAATGATTTCTCCCTGACCATTGGCGGTAACAAGATAAAATTTGATGCGGTGTTCATCGGTATTCATGGTACTCCCGGCGAAGACGGCCGTTTGCAGGGCTATTTCGAAATGCTGGATATCCCGTACACCAGCTGTGGCATGGTGACATCGGCGCTGACCTTCAATAAGAGCTATTGCAATAAAGTGGTGGCCGCTTTCGATGTGGTAAACGTGTCTAAATCCGCCCACATTTTCCGCGACCAGCCGCATGATCCGGGCGCTATCCTGCAGGAACTGCGGTTGCCCGTTTTTGTGAAACCGGCCGAAGGAGGCAGCAGCATCGGTATGTCTAAAGTGAAAACCGCTGAAGAACTGCCGGCCGCCATCGAAAAAGCCTTTAAGGAAGACAGCCAGGTGCTGATCGAAGAGTTTATCAAAGGACGGGAACTGACCATCGGTCTTTACCGCGCCAATGGCGTCCTCAACGTATTGCCGATCACAGAAGTGGTGAGCAGCAAGGAATTCTTCGACTACGAAGCTAAATATACACCGGGTGTGTCTAATGAGATCACCCCGGCGCCGGTATCAGCCGACATCACTGCCCTGGTGCAGCAGACAGCGTCTACCCTGTATAACAAGCTGAACTGCAAGGGGATCGCACGGATCGACTTTATCTATGAAGAAGCTACCGGCAAACTGTACTTCCTCGAAGCCAACACCATGCCCGGCCAATCAGAAAATAGCCTGGTACCGCAGCAGGTAAGGGCCGCCGGTAAAACCCTGCAGGCGTTCTATGGCGAAGTGCTGGAAGAATGCATGAAGAAATAAATTACGAATGACGAATGACAAATGACGGATATAAGCGGGCGCTTAATTCGTCATTCGTCATTCATAACTCGTAATTCGTAATTCGTAATTCGTAATTTTAAAATATGTTCGACTTTATTACCAAACGCTCTTTCGGAATTAACCTGTTGGTCGTGATAGCGTTCTTTTTTGGACTGGCACTGTTGTTTTTCTCACTGTTGGGGGTCATCACCCGGCATAATGAAGAGCTGACAGTCCCGGACGTGCGCGGGAAAAGTGTAAAAGAAGCCATTGCCCTCCTGGAAAAGGAAGGATTCGAAGCCGATGTAAGAGACTCCATCTACATAGACAGTATCCCCCCTTTGTCTGTATGGGTACAGACTCCCGATAAAGGCGCCCGCGTAAAAGTCGGCAGAACGATCTACCTGACGGTGAACAAAGTAGTAGCTCCCATGGTGAAAATGCCCGACCTGGAAGGACTTACCTTCCGCAGCGCGGAAATGATGCTGAAAAGCATGCGCCTCAATGTAGGAGATACCATTTACAGGCCGGACTTCGCCACCAATACGGTATTGCAGCAGCTGCTCAACGGCAAGCGTGTCAAACCAGGCACCCCCGTTGCAGAAGGCAGCAATATTACCCTGATCATCAGCAGCGGTACCGGCAGCATCGAAAATCCGGTGCCTGATTTTGTAGGCCTCACTTTCACGGAAGCCCGCGAAATGCTCAATGCAAACAACCTGAGCGCAGGTACCATCATCATCGATCCCGGGGTAACAGACACCGCCAACGCCTTTATCATCAAGCAGGTGCCCGCCCGCAGAAACGAAATCGGCGATTTCAACATGGTAAGGGCCGGAGAAAGCATCGATCTGTGGCTCTCTGCGACCAAACCGGTGAAAGACTCGGTACAGGCGCCCGTACAGGAATAACCATCATCAAAACCACCATTTTTAAACCGAACTTAAACTTTTACATCATGCAGAATATCACAAAAGAAGAACTGAAACAACGCATCGACGCCGGTGAGCAACTGAACATCCTCGATGTTCGCGAACCACACGAGCGCGCTGAATTCAATATCGGTGGCTTTCATATTCCGCTGGGTCTCGTACAGACAATGCAGGTAGATGAAATAGAACACCTGAAAGATGAAGAAGTCATCGTATACTGCCGCAGCGGTAACCGCAGCGGTCAGGCCTGCATGCTCCTCGAAACCATGGGCTTCACCAATGTGAAGAACCTGACAGGCGGTATGCTCAACTGGCAGGCGTAACAATTGTAAATTATTAATAAGCGCGAAGCTTAACAGGGATTATCAACGGTATAATCCCTGTTAAGCTTCGCGTTTGTTATTGATATGCAGTCTTTAATTTTTCGCTACCTCCCTGCATCAGTGGATGCCGGCAATCGTCACAGCATTACCATTGCAGTAGCCTCTATCTCCACCAGGTACCGCGGATCTATCAACTTGCTTACTTCCACCATGGTAGTAGCGGGTTTGATAGCTTTAAAAAATTCGCCGTGCGCCCGGCCATACTCTTCCCAGCGGGAAATATCTGTCACATACATACGGGTCCTGACTACATCATGCAGGGTAGCGCCCGCAGAGATGAGGACCGATTCTATTTTTGCCAGTACAAAACGGGTCTGTTCATAGGCGTCGCCCTCCGCTACTACTTTATCATTGTCTACCGCTACTGTTCCTGAAACTTCGATGGTATTGCCTACCCGTACCGCACGGGAGTATCCGACTTTGTTTTCCCATTGTGCGCCGGAGGAATAAAGGGTGCGTTTCATAAAATTATGTTTTGAAGAAGGGTGAGAAGACGTTTCAAAAATACGCTTTAAAGAGGACCGGAACACGGTTTTTTGCCGGCGGCATATAATAAAGGTACCATAACGTGGAATGTTGGCGACTCCCTGCAGCGCTTTCTCCTTACACCCCGTTCGTATTGCCCTGTTGTGCCGGCAGGTTACGGAACTTTACTACTCTGCCCAGCAGATCGAACCAGAAAGGCGCGCCCAGCGAGATGGCCAGGGCCGTGATGCTCCATCCGGCCAGTACCAGCCAGCCATTCTGCTGGTAGGGGTGGGTAAATCCACAATGCGTCGCTCTTTTGCCGCCGGCGGTATCGGTCACGCAGGCGCGGCTGACGCCCAGCACATTTTTCGCGTCGCCGGCATCCTGCCGGAGCGCAGCATACACCCCTATCAGGGCGGTATCCTTTAACAGTATGGAGACAGCGGTGTCCTGCCGGAAGTAACTGCTGTCGCGGTGCAGTATATGTTTTCGTGTAAGCGTATCTGTTATTGCCGTATAGGACGGCTCGCGGTTGGCTACCAGCCGTACCATCTGCTCCCGCACATTTTTATCCTTCATCAGGATACGGGCAATGGCGATGGTGTCCACATTAAAAACGGCAGCGATGCCCAGGCCAAGGATCAGCAGCCATACCTGTGTTTGCCGCTTATACCAGCCGCTGGCACGGGTCATGGTTTCGTTGAACCAGGTCTCCATATTGATACGGAACTGTGGTACCTGGTGATGGGCATCTTCAAAAAGATTCCGCAGGTGAGTGAGCGTGTCCGGCGCCAGGTGCAGCGTGTTATGCGCCAGGCTGTTCCGGATAGCGGCAGTCTCTGATGCCTGCCCTTCCGGCTGTCCACGTAACAGGTGGACCATCGCCTGCGAAAATATCTGCGGACTGATATAGGCCGGCCTGGCGGAAGCACTGTTTTCTCCCAGGTAACGGATGGAGGGCGACTGGTAGAATTTCTTCAAAAACGGGCCGTTCTGAAAAGGCGCAAAGAAATGGACCACACTCCAGCCCAGTTCATAAAACCAGTTGAAAAAAGTAAAACGGCCGAAAACACCAAGATCGCCACTCCGGTCATCGTCTTCCAGCAAACGCCGCAAAGCCTTTGTCAATACCCGCGCCCGGGCATTGAACAGCCGCGCGACCATCTCCTGCACAATGGAGGCTAACAAACTGTACAGCAGATAGATAAATATCAGCCCCAGTGCCACATCGATGGCAAGATTATTAAACATAGGATAGTTATTGAGTTGACATATTGATATAAAGTTAAATATTTATTGTAAAGATAGGATGGCGCAACGCAGTGTATTTGTGCGCAGCACTGCAGGATAAATACAACTTTTGTGTGATGGTTGAAGTTTGATTTTTTATGCTATTTCGCAGTCAGAATGCATGTGTATGTTAACCTTACCCCACTCCTGATGAAAAATTCCGTTAAATCATATACTTATGAAAATTCTCCGACTACTAAGCTGCTGGCTTATTATAGCCTTAGGTATTTGTCCTGCTATCGTTCAGGCCCAGGAAGAAATACCGTGGAAGCTCATCGGCGCAACACAGGACTGGACAAATAATTACAATCTCTTTTACTATAAAATCGCGCAGATAAATGATAGTACGCACAGATATGCTTCCCTGGTAGAAGTCTCTGTTCAGGGGGACGCTAACTTTTTTGACCGGCAGGGCACTTATCTCATCCGCATCGACAAATGGGAGAATTCAAGAAGGTTTGACGGCATGGAAATCCAGTGTACATCCGGCAATCCCAAAGCGGCTGTTTTTTTTGTATTTAACAACGCCTTATGGATGAGATCAAACTATCAGTGGGGAGGTATTTATGTAAAGGCCACTAACCTGTTGGCGAACCAAAGTCCGCTGACGGGCGGTACCTATGGCCAGACACTTGTGCCGCCAAACGGCTTTCTTGCCAGGACCGACTACTACGGGCTAAAATGTGATTTTGACAACAATAAGTTCGAGAAGCTGCCCTACACTGATGTCACTGGTTTTGTTTATGACTCTGCTGGGATGTCGCTTGGAAAACCGGTTAGAAACGGAATTCTGAACATCAATAGCATAGGCCGGACAGATGGTGATTTAGTTTTTATTACGAAAGACTCTACGTCGGCCCAGTGTGATTTTTTTTCCAATTATAAAGGCGGTACAGATCTGCAGAACGGTGTGTTAGGATATGGTGTGCGACCCATGAGCAAAGCCTGGCAAATTTGGGAAAAAGGCGCTAATTCCATCTGGACTAACCTTTTTCATGTCGGCGCCAATGGCGACGTAGGTATTGGCACGCTCAATCCTAAGGCCAAACTGGCGGTAAAAGGCACCATCCTCGCCCAGAGAGTAAAAGTAACGGTGGCGGCAGCGGACTGGCCTGACTATGTCTTCAGTAAAAATTATGTACTGCCGTCTTTGCAGGAAGTAGAAAACCATATCCGTCAGTATCAGCATCTGCCCGACATGCCGGCTGCTGCTGAAGTGGCCAGAGACGGGCATGACCTCGGAGAAATGAACAGGAAGCTGGTGCAGAAAGTGGAAGAGCTGACCCTGTATATCATCGACCTGCAAAAGAGAATCACTGCACTGGAACAAAGACCTTAATCATCAATCAAAAACAATAAAAAACCAATCGTCAAACCCAAAAGTATGAATGTTAATTATTTAGTGTTGATCTTTACCAGCCTGTATTTGGGTGGTACTTTCCTTTATTACAAATACGCAAAGAAGAAAGGCATGGAGTTCCGGTATAAACCATTTTACCTGCTGGCCGTAGCCATTCTGTTTGTACTCTCTATTTACGGTATTATTACAGGGAAACAATTCTTTTAATCCAGGGCATAGACAACTACCTGCTTTACGCAGGTAGTTGTACCTGAACCTGCAAATTGTCATGGAAGGAAAATCTATTTACCCGTTGCTTTGGGTATTACTGATAGTGATACTTTTCTTCTGGTGGATGTTCGCCAGGAAAAAAAGAACAACGAAACCTATCGGGAGCCGGAAAAAAGGAGGACGAAGCGCCAACGTAAATATAAACAACCAGGAAAATGATGGTAGATATTGAAATAAACAGTGCAAAAGACATGGATGTGTTGAAGACTTACAACACAGATGAAATCGACACATTAAACCTCTATATCTACGCCAGCGTTTCTTTAAAATTCATTCCCAAACTTAAAAATCTGAAAAGCCTGCTCATTGCGGGCAGTGTTAAAGACCTCTCTCCGGTATCACAGTGTAAATCTTTGACAACACTGATGATCAGCAACAAAGGGGCTGTTAATACACTGGATTTTTTACAGGAGCTTTCGCTGGAAACATTAAAACTGGAGAGTTTTACGTCAAAAATCGACCATCTGACCTTTCCTGTTTTGCCATCTTTAAGAAATGTGGAGATTTCAGGCGTTGCTAAAATCAATGACCTGGCTTTTTTAGAAGATTTTTCTGCTATTGAAAAGATCTCCTTATTTGAGTTGAACGCACAGCGGCTATTTGATTTTTCAACATTGCATCAGTTGAAAGAATTAAGGCTGACGAATATGTTCCATTTGAAAGCACTGTCTGAACTGGCGACCGTTAATGCTCCTGCGAAAATCTACATAAGGGAATTTTATATCAACAGGAAGATCAAAAACGACAAAAAAGAAGCCCTTCTTAAAGTCCTTCCGGAACTCAAACAGCTGGACGTCATTGAGCTGAGTATTAACCAGGAAAAATTCTCCAAAGATGACTTGTTAGGCATGCTGCGCCAGTGAGCCGTTTTCTAGGCAAATTCAAAGAAACAGCAGCTGCCGCCTACCCAGGTGTCGGTGTTGTTGAAGCCTACACCAATCATTTTTCCCTTACTGATCCTGGACAGGTTGTGTATGAGGATGGGCCGCGGAGAGCTGTCGGGCCAGATGTACATCATCCGGATTTCACAGATCGCCGGACCGGTGGGGGTTTGTATTGCGGGGGCGTATGTTACCTTGCGTTGCAGGATCCAGTTTTCAGGATCTTTAATGTTGTCGATGTCCTGTTGGGTAACATCTATCACCACGCCCTGTCCGGCAAAGGAAAACAGGGGTTTCAGCACATAATTTTCCAGGTCGGCGGGTACTACCGGCAGTTCATGAAGGAACCAGCTTTTGGGCACAAATTCACTGTGAATAAAAGGCATGGTGTATTTGCTGATCCTGTAAAACCAGTTAGGGTGCGTGATCCATTCCACATCAAGGTCCTGGAACAGGTTCACATGTGGTTCGAGGTGTCCGGACTGCTTTTGGAGATCATCGAAGATGATGCGGTTAAAGATGCGCTGGATGGGCGTTTTAACGCCATCGCGCATATAAAATAGTTTTTTCCCTTCCTGTATCAGTTGGGTGAGACATACTGTGCGGATGCCAATGTATTTTTCTGTACTGGCGAAGTCGATCCGTGTTTTCTGTTCTTCAGGTTTTATTTCCAGTAACACTACTTCTTCCGCGGGCAGGTTGCCGACAATCATTTCCCGGAGTAGTTGATAATAGGTTTTTTCGTCGATGCCGTTGAAAAAGTTGCTCAGTTGTTCCGGAATAGCGAAGTGGTTTTTGAATTGCCGTGCCATCACGTCCTGGAAGGCGTACATGGTGGGGAAGCCCTGCAGTTCGATGAGCCGGGGGGAGTAGGCGTCGCCGGTTTCGTTCTGGCATACGGCGAAATCGATCACGATAAAGTGCGGATGATCATTTTCATGCGGCACTTTCAGATCGGCGGGAATGGCGTCTTCAGTGATTGATTTAAAGTCTGGCCGCAGGATCACATTCACAATTTCTTCACAGGCCTGTATGAGTTTGCTGGTCAGATCGGCGGGTACAAATACCGGTGTTTCGGCTACCCGGAAATCGGGCGCTATGCCGGCATCCTGCGCAATGCCTTCCAGGAAGGCCTGATAGCGGTCGTCGGTGAATTGTTGATTATATGCCTTTCTGACGTTGGGTATCATAATATTGAATAAACGGATTAGAAAAAGGTGTTTTCATCGTCGTTATGGGAAGGAACGCCTTCCAGGTGCTCAATGGCAGCCAGCCGGTCGCTCAGTTGCCCGTAAACGGCATAGTCGAGGAAAGCGGTGATCAGCCGGTCGTGTGTCAGCATAATTTTATCCGGATCGGTGAGTTGTTCCAGCATGCTGTTGTATTTTTCGATGCCGTGATGGTCCACCACCTGTTTTTTCTTTTCTTCCTGTCGCAGGTACATATACATACCATCGGCATCTGCTTCCGGGTGGAACTGGGTGCCGATAAAGTGGTCGTTAAAACGAATGGCCATGGTAGCGCGCTCCAGCGGTACATGTGGCCGTTCTTTTTCCAGGGCCAGTACCTGGCCGCCCATGGCGTAGAGACGTTCGTGGTTCAGTTCTATGACCTGCCAGTTGCGGCTGTCTACGATATAAAACGGATCGGGCAGGGCGGTAAACACTTTTTCGGAGAGGCCGGCGGCGGTTTTATGCACCGGGAAAACTCCGAAGGCCGGCGACCTGCGTTTACAGACGTTGCCGATACCATAATAGCGGCACATGATCTGGTAGGAGTGGCAGATAAAAAAAGCAGGTTTTTTCTGTTCCTGTGTACGGTTCCAGGCGAGCAGGTCTTCTATCAGGGAAAAATATTTCTGTTCCCATACGCTGCCTTCGCTGTCTACCGGGCTGCCGGGGCCGCCGGTTGAGATATAAATGTCATAGGAGGTGTCGGGCACCTGTTGTTGCAGTCTGACTTCAAACTCATCGAATTGCAGGTCCAGTGCGTGCATCGCTGCATATTGCACCAGTATTTCCCGGATACAGCGCATACCTTCATTGGCCACGCCCTCATACATATCCAGCACTGCTACTTTCCAGTTGTTTTTAATTGGATGCATACTGCAAAATTACGAATTACGGCCGGGTAATCCGTCATTCCGGCTCAGCAGTTCTTCAGAAACTGGCCGTGAATGTAGTCAGTGACGGCTACAAGGTCCTGGGTTTCTTCATATACTTTCAGCTGCCTGTCCGCCCCGGTACCGTTGGACAGGATGTCTGTGGTGGCTTTGATCACATCGCGGCTGCCCAGATCGTCCACTACGTCGTCGATAAAATCGAGCAGTTCGTATATGAGTGCCCGTGTGTTGATTTCCATCTCTTTTCCGAAATCGATGAGATTACCATCGATGCCGTAGCGGGAGGCGCGCCACTTGTTTTCGTTGACGAGCGCCCGATTGTAGATGATGAAGTTCAGGTTCTGCATACGCAGCTTGTATATTTTGGCGCAAACGGCCTGGAAGAGCGCCGCCAGCGTGATAGTGTCGTCTATCGTCAGGGGTACGTCACAGATGCGGAATTCCACAGTGTTGAAGAACGGGTGTACCCGCAGGTCCCACCATACCTTTTTGGCGTTGTCGATGCAGTTGGTTTTAACCAGCAGTTTGATATAGTTGTCATATTCTTCGATACTGGCGAAATAATCGGGGATGCCGGTCCGGGGGAACTTATCGAAAACTTTGGTACGAAAGGATTTGAAGCCGGTATTACGCCCTTCCCAGAAAGGGGAATTGGTGCTAAGAGCAAAAATATGCGGCAGAAAATAACGGACGGAGTTTGCGATATGCAGGGCCATCTCCCTGTTTTCCATACCTACGTGCACATGCAGCCCAAAGATCAGGTTGGACCTGGCGGCGTCCTGCATTTCGTTGACGATCTCAAAATAGCGGGGATGGTCGGTGATCATTTGTTTTTCCCACTTACTGAAGGGGTGCGTGCCGGAGGCGCCGATGCTGAAACCGAGGTCTCCGGCTATCTGGGTGATGGTACGGCGCAGCAGTGCCACATCTTCACGTGCCTCTTGTATGTTGGCGCATATCTGCGTGCCCACTTCTACCACCGCCTGATGAAATTCAGCTTTTACCTGGTCGCGGATCACTTTATGGGCCTGTTCCACAATCCTTTGCTCATGGGACCGGAGCTCCCTGGTGGTAGGGTCCATCACCATGTATTCTTCTTCTATACCCAGCGTAAACGCTCTGAACATGATTAAAATTTTTCCCGAAATTACGAATTAGGCATTATGAAAATGTATCTCGATAATTTATCGGGAGATGATCGCTGTTTGTTTATTGTTTTTCTTTCGGTTTGGTTTTTTGGGGGGATGCGGGTGTTTTGCCCGTTTTTTTAGCAGGGGCAGCTTTCTCTTTCACCGGTGGGGCTTTCACCGTTTTCGCCGTTTTGACCACTTTGGCGGTTTTCACCGTTTTAGCGGCAGCTGCTTTTTTGCCGGTTTGTTGTCTCACAAAACGGCCCCAGGTAAGGTTGTCTTTTCCCGGTTTTTGTGCAACGGCTCTTTCGATGGCATAGCGGGCGCTGGTTTCCACTACCCATTCAAAATGTTCTTCCCCGATGGCGTTGATGTCGGCGTCCGGCGCGGGATTGCAGAAGTCGATGGCATAGGGGACTTCCCCTCTGACGGCTATCTCCACGGTATTAAAGTCATAGCCAAGGTATTGATTGAGGGCTATCACCTGTTCTGTGATTTGCTGCATCAGTGTGTCGCTGCCTTTAAAGTCGGACTGGTAGCGCTGATGGGGGGCATTTTTAGGATTGTAGGCCATGATCCGCACCTGGTTGCCACCGATGCAGAAGCAGCGGTAATATTGTGTAAAGTCTATCTCTTCCTGCAGCATCATCACCAGTTGACCGGTTTCTGCGTGCTGACGGAAAAAATCATCTTTGTCTTCTACGTGATAAACATGTTTCCAGCCGCCGCCGGCAAAGGGCTTCATGTATGCAGGAAACCCGATGTAATCGAAGATAGTGTTCCAGTCAAACGGGTACACGAGGTTGCGGAATGATTTGTCGGTAGTATTGTCCGGCAGGGCATAAGAGGGCAGGAGTACCGTGCGGGGCACGTTTACGCCTATCTTTTGCGCCAGCGCGTTGTTAAAGAACTTATCGTCAGCGCTCCACCAGAATGGGTTGTTGATGACCGCACAGCCGGCGATGGCGGCATTTTTCAGGAAGGCGCGGTAAAAAGGCACATCCTGTGAAATCCGGTCTATGATAACGGCGTAGCCGCTGTCGGCGCCCTGCAGCACTTTGTCGATGGTGACAAGCTCCGCGAAGATGCCGGGGGGATTGATGCGGTTAACGCGGTCAACAAATGCCTGGGGGAAAGAGTTCTCCTGTCCGAATAGAATGCCGATTTTTTTCATACGCTTACTTGATGAGTGACAGATAGTGTGGCAGCATTTCGCGCCATACTGGCCAGTCATGGTGGGCGTGGGGCCTGATGTCCAGCCAGTGGGTAATATTTTTGGCCGCCAGCAGCTGCGAAAACTGTTCGTTCTGCGGGCGGGTAACGTCTGTTTCGGCGGCGCCGAGAACAATGCCCATGCGCCACAGGTCCGGGTCGTCGTTGCCCGGCATGAAGTCGGCCGGGTTGTTGAAATATACGTGATCGTCGTAGTAGTCGTCTACCCGGGATTTGATATCAAAGATACCGCTGAGGCTGAAGAGATAAGACACCCGGCCGGGATAGCGGAAAGCGAAATTGGCTGCATGATATCCGCCGAAGCTGCATCCGGCGGCTACAATGCGCTGCCGGCCTGTTTCTGCTTCTATGCGGGGCATTACTTCCTCTATCAGCATTTTGTCATAACAGGTATGATTATACGCCCGGTATTGGGGCGTAATGCTCTTGTTATACCAGCTGGCGGCGTCGATGCTGTCGGGGCAGTATACTTTCACGCGTCCTTCGTCGATAAACCACCTGATGGCCTCAATGAGGCCGCGGTCTTTACTTTCATAATAGCGGCCCATGGAGGTGGGAAAGAGTAGCAGCGGGTACCCGCTGTCACCGAATACCAGCATCTCAAATTCCTTTCCCAGGTTGGGTGAATGCCATTTATAGTAGTTTTCAGTCATGGGAAAGTGTTTAGTTAAATTTAAAGAAGATTATTGGTTTATTGGTAAATTGTTGGAATGCAAATAGATCGACGGACGGTCCCTGCAGGAAGATTGCAGCGGGAAGTCTTGCTGGACGTATATCAACCGGAAGGGGGCCCACATGTTTTGTTGCTGGTGAATGACGGGCAGGACCTGCCGGTGCCGACTGCGGCGATACCGTCGGGCGTATGGGTGGCTGCCGTTCACGCCGGGCCGCGCCGCCGCCAGGAGTATGGTGTGGCCGGCATCGCCGATTATAAGGGAGATGGCGCACTGGCAGCGGTGTACAGTCAGTTTGTGATAAAAGAATTACTGCCCTTCCTGGAGCGGGAGTACCCTTCGTTGGCCGGCGTCAAACGTGCGTTCGCAGGGTTTTCGCTGGGAGGATTGTCGGCATTGGATATAGTGTGGCAGCACCCGCAGCATTTCTGCGTGGCCGGTGTGTTCTCCGGTGCGCTCTGGTGGCGGAGCCGCCCGCTGGATGAAGCTTATCGTGATGACCGCGATCGGATTATGCACCGCCGTATCCGCGAAAGTGACTACCGGCCAGGGCTTCGGTTCTTTTTTGAATGCGGCGCCGCTGATGAAACCGCGGACCGTAACGGCAACGGTATCATCGACAGTATCGACGATACGCGTGATCTGATAGCGGAACTGGTAAAGAAAGGGTATCGGGAGCCGGAGGATATTACCTACCTGGAGGTACCCGGTGGACGGCATGACCGGGAAACGTGGGGGAGGGCGATGGAGGTGTTTTTGGGGTTGATCCATAAAAAAAGCTGACCATCATGAAGTGAACCCAAAAGTTTAGACAGCTTTTTTGATTAAGCGGCTTGAGTTCGGTATTGTACTGGGCTCAAGCCGTTAAGTTTTTGTTTGATTCTGTCATTATTGTAATAGTGAATATAATTGACAATATTCTTTTTAAGCGTTTCGATTGATGTAAATTTTTTCAGATGGAACATTTCAGATTTCAGAATGGCGAAGAAGCTTTCCATAGCTGCATTATCCAGGCAATTGCCTCTTCTTGACATGCTTTGCCTTATTCTTCTTTTTCGCAGCCTTTGTTGATACCCTTTCATTTGATATTGCCATCCTTGATCAGAATGGAGGATCGGTCTGGATTTTTCAGGCAACTTTTTTAGCGCCATTTCAAGCATATCCATAGTCTGATGGAACGTTGCCCGTTTCGATAAGGTGTAGCTGATTATCTCTCCATTGTAAAGGTCCATAATTGGCGATAAATACAACTTTTTACCTGACACATTGAACTCCGTTACATCGGTCACCCACTTTTGATTAGGCTTCCGGGCGTTAAAATCTCTATTCAGCAGATTCCGGGCAATTTTTCCTTGCTGCCCTTTATAAGATTTGTACTTCTTCCTTCTAACAAGGCTTTTTAGACCGCACTCTTTCATTAGTCTGGCAACACGTTTATGGTTGATATGCATCCCACTGCTCTTTAGAGCATCCGTTATTCGGCGATAACCATATCTACCCTTATGCTGACGATAAATAGCTATTATTGAAGTTTTAACGTGATTATCCTTATCAGGTTGTACCGATTTTTTCAAGTAATAGTAAAAAGTACTCCGTGCCATCCCCGCTACTTTCAGCAATATTTCCTGATCGTAGGACCGCCTTAATTCCTGGATGGCTTTTGCTGCCTGCCTTGTGCTTTGGCAGCTTTTTCCTGCTGAATTAAGGCGTCTAACTTTTTTAAAAATGCAAGCTCTGTGCGCAAATACTCGTTCTCTGCCTGCAAGGCAGCAAGCTTTTCCGCTTCGGGGTTAGACACTATTCTAGTGGTCTTTTTTTTCTTATTAGGCATTGCTGACTTTTTTCTACCTCTGTTTTCCATCAGTAAACCTCCTACTCCCTGGCTTTCATATATCTTTAACCAACGACCTACTACACTATCGTTAGCAATACCAAAGAGTGCTGATGTCTGCAATAAAGATAGGTGCTTTTTTAGCATATATTTTATAACCCGAACTTTAAACTCGCCCTCATAGCTGCCAGAGCGAAGCAACAACCCCTTCTTCCCAAACTGATTGTAAAGATTTACCCAGCGCTGAATACTCTTGTCGTTTCCTCCAATTTTACGTGCCGCAGAAGCCAGAGAGTCCTTACCAGAGATCACTGACTGTACTGCACCTATTTTTTGTTGATAACTGTATTTGATTCTTTTATTCATAAAAAATGTCCCCTAAAAGTGTCTAACTTTTAGGGGGCACTTCAT
>NZ_FUWZ01000011.1:0-1495 GCF_900167135.1 Chitinophaga eiseniae
GCTGTTCCTGTCCGGCGATCCAGGCCGCCTGGTCTTCCAATACGGGCCGCAGAAACAGTTCCTTCAAAGGCACGCGGACCGAGAACTGTTGATGGATGGCGGCTGCCAGGCGGGAAAGTTTTAAGCTATGCCCACCCAGCTCAAAGAAATTGTCTTTCACCCCTGCCTCACGCGAGAGCAACTGCTGCCATATTGTTGCCAGCAACGCTTCCGTAGCATTGCGGGGAGCAATATAGTTCGTATGTCTTTGTCCGTTATCTGCCGGCAATGGCAGGCGGCGTTTATCCACCTTACCGTTGGCCGTCAGCGGCAGGCCGTCCAATGCTACAAAATAAGCCGGCACCATATAGCCCGGAAGCCTTTCGGACAGCCAGCTACGGAGCAAGGCAATATCAATTTCAGCGGCACTTACCGTGTAAGCGACCAGTTCTTTTTCGCCAGGCTGTATTTCAGCAGCGACCACCACTGCCTGTTGTATCCCTTCATAGCCCTGAATAGCATGAGTGATCTCACCCGGCTCTATCCGGTAGCCGCGCACTTTCACCTGATCATCGGCACGACCGCAGAACAACAATGTTCCGGATGCCGTCCATCTGCCTACATCGCCTGTTTTATACAGACGCTCCCCGGGAATAAAAGGATGTGCTACAAACTTTTCGGCCGTCAGGGCAGGATTGTTCAGATAACCACGGGCCAGTCCATCGCCTCCTACCCATATCTCTCCGGCCACACCTATTGGACAAAGTTGCGCAGCCTTGTCCAACACATAAGCGGTGCTGTTGCTCACGGGTCTGCCGATGGGAATTTCCACCTGCGATGCTTTCACCACATGGCACAGGGAGAAAGTAGTATTTTCCGTAGGCCCGTAACCGTTAATGATTGTCAGCTGCGGACAGGATTCCTGTAAAATGCGTACATGCGCTGCTGATAGTTTGTCTCCTCCCGCCAACACCGTTTGCAGTGAGCGGAAAATATGCGGCGACCTGTCTATCAGCTGATGGAACCATCCGGCGGTAAACCACATCATCGTCACGCCCTCCCGGTTGATCAGTTGCAACAATCGTTCATCATCCAGCAATACGTCCAGTGAGCTCATCACCAGCGTACCGCCATGCAGTAACATGCTCCAGTATTCAAAAGTGGTAGCATCAAAGGACACTGCCCCTGTTGACAGTAAAACCTCCTCTCCTTTCAGCTGCACATAATTACATCCCATTACCAACCTCGCCACGCTCTGTTGCTCAATCATCACTCCTTTGGGCTTGCCGGTGGAACCGGAGGTATACATCACATAGGCCAGGTCTGCGGATTGATTGATTTGCTCCGGCAGCTGATCGCTATAACCGGCGGCATGCGCGCGGAAGTCCGCCAGCGCTGCGGCATCGATCACCAGGCGGCAGCCGCTGTCGGCGATCATATAGTCGATACGCTCCTGCGGATAGCTGGTATCCAGCGGCAGGTAAGCACCGCCTGCTTTCAGGATAGCCATCAGCGT
>NZ_FUWZ01000011.1:3000-47258 GCF_900167135.1 Chitinophaga eiseniae
GCTGTTCCTGTCCGGCGATCCAGGCCGCCTGGTCCTCCAATACGGGCCGCAGGAACAGTTCCTTCAAAGGCACGCGGACCGAGAACTGCTGATGGATGGCGGCTGCCAGGCGGGAAAGCTTTAAGCTATGCCCACCCAGCTCAAAGAAATTGTCTTTCACCCCTGCCTCACGCGAGAGCAACTGCTGCCATAGTGTTGCCAGCAAAGCTTCCGTAGCATTGCGCGGAGCGATATAGTTCGTATGTCTTTGTCCGTTATCTGCCGGCAATGGCAGGCGGCGTTTGTCCACCTTACCGTTAGCGGTCAGCGGCAGGCTGTCCAATGTTACAAAATAAGCCGGCACCATATAGCCCGGAAGCCTTTCGGACAGCCAGCTGCGGAGCACGGCAATATCAATTTCAGCAGCACTTACCGTATAAGCGACCAGTTCTTTTTCACCAGGCTGTATCTCAGCAGCGACCACCACTGCCTGTTGTATTCCTTCATAGCCCTGAATAGCATGAGTGATCTCACCCGGCTCTATCCGGTAGCCGCGCACTTTCACCTGATCATCAGCACGACCGGACACTGCGATGGTACCATCCGGCAACCACCTGGCCACGTCTCCCGTACGATACAATTTCTCCCCCTCATGGAATGGATGCGCGATGAAACGTTCCGCGGTGAGTGATGGATTATTCAGGTAACCCCGTGAAAGCCCCGCGCCTGCAATACACAGCTCTCCATCCACACCGACAGGTTGCAATTGCTGCTGTTCATCCAGGATGTAGACCTGCGTGTTGTCCAGCGGCCGGCCCACAGGAATCGTCCTTTCTTCCGGGCCGGATACCAGGTGAATGTTGCTGGAAATAGTGGCCTCCGTAGGGCCGTATTTGTTATAGAACTTCAGCCGGTGCAACCATCTGTCCGCCAGAGAGGCAGGACAGGCTTCGCCCGCAGAAACCATTCTCTTCAAACATAAGCCGTCGCTTGTATCTACGCCTTCCAGCAATGCAGGCACGGTATGTATATGGGTAATGCGATGCTTTCTGAGAAACTGGTTCAGCAATACAGGGTCCAATGTCTCCTCCCTGCTGATGATGTACAGGGAAGCGCCCAATAATAACCCCAGCAATATCTGCTCCACAGAAGCATCAAACGCGATATTGGAAATCTGGATGATACGGTCCTGGTCATCGACCTGGTAGTGCCGGTTGATGGCAAAGACGTAGTTGATCAGGCTGCGATGCGTGATCATCACCCCTTTGGGCTGACCGGTAGAACCCGAAGTATAAATAACATAGGCAAGATCTTCCGGTCCATAGTGATTTCCAGAGCTGCCAGCTATGTAATTCTGTTGCACCTGCCGGAAGGCAGCCACCATATCCGCATCCACCACCAGTTTACAACCA
The DNA here is from genome assembly GCF_900167135.1 of Chitinophaga eiseniae. Lineage (GTDB taxonomy): Bacteria > Bacteroidota > Bacteroidia > Chitinophagales > Chitinophagaceae > Chitinophaga > Chitinophaga eiseniae. Next base: position 4,392 of record NZ_FUWZ01000011.1, read on the forward strand.
CTGTTTGTTATCATATAACTGATACGTTCTGTGGGGTACCCGGGATCTATGGGCATATAGGCCGCACCGGCTTTCCATATAGCCAGCAGTGTAATGACCATCCACTCGTTGCGCTCCAATTTCAAACCAACAAGGGCGCCGGCCTGCACTCCGTATTGTTCGCGCAGGAAATGCGACAACCGGTCTGAAAGTTCATCCAGCGCTTCATAAGTAAGCTCATGCTCTCCGGACACCAGTGCTATATGACCAGGTGTACGTTGTACCTGCGCAGCCCACAGCTCCGTCAGTGTTTTATCCACAGGGAACGGCTGCGCAGTATTATTGAACACCTTCAGCAATTGTTGCCTTTCTTCTTCAGACATATACGCCAATCGTCCGACGGCCATGCCGGCATCAGCTACAGCAGCCTCCAAAAGTCCTTTTACATGGAGGGCCATACGACGGGCGGTATCCTGTTTATACAGGTCAGTATTGTATTCCAGCCGCAGGCGGATGGTATCCGCTGAAAGTTCCGTAAAGTTGAACAGAAGGTCAAATTTGCTGATAGTGCTCTCCACACCTTCATAAGGAGTAGCAGAAAAATGATCATTGGCAATAGCTGTACTATCATTGTTCTGCAACACCACCAATACATCGAAGAGTGCGTTGCGACCAAGATCACGGGGCAGGTCCAGTGATTCCACCAACTCATCAAACGGGTATGCCTGATGCTCATAAGCGCCCATAGCCACCGATTTCACCTGTGACAGCAACTGTAAAAAGCTTTGCCGGGCGTTCACGCTGGTACGCAACGCCAACGTATTTACATAGAAGCCTATCTGGTTAGAGAGGTCGGCATGTATGCGGCCGGCCATCGGGCTTCCGACTATAATATCTTCCTGACCGCTGTATCGGTGCAACAATATTTTCACCAGCGACAATACACCCATAAACAGTGTAGCATCCTGTTGTTGCAGCAAACGTTTAAAGGCTGCAGCCGGCAGGTCGAGCGTGATCGCGCTGCCGCGGAAAGTTTTCACCGCCGGGCGCATCGCGTCCAGCGGCATTTCCAGCACAGGCAGCTCGCCCGACAGCTGCTCCATCCAATAGGCCTTGCTGGCAAGCATACCGGCAGACAGCAACTCTTGTTGCTGCCATGCCGCGTAATCCTTGTATTGTACCGTGAGCGGCGGCAGCTGTGCCGAATGACCATTGTAATGCGCCAATACTTCTCTGACCAATATATCTATCGACCAGCCGTCACTGATGATATGGTGCATTACAAAACTAAGTACATAGCGGTCATCGCCCCGAGGATACAGGACAGCCCGCAGCAAGGGACCAGCCGACAAATCAAACGGAGCAGACAGGTCTTGCTGCAATGTTTCCTCCAGTTGCTCGGTATGTCGTATCAGCAGGCGGAACGGTTGCTCCCCGGATGGAAGTACTACCTGTCTTACTTCACCGGTATTATTTTCTATAAAAACCGTACGAAGTACTTCATGCCGGGCGATCAGCAGCAGGAAGCTCTCTTCCAGCAATGCGGTGTCCACCTTACCTTCCAGGCAGAGAAAGGCGGGCATGTGATAGGCAGCACTTCGTTCTTCCATCTGGCTCAATAACCACATACGCCGCTGCGACGACGATAAGGCATAGTCGTCCCGGACACCCAGCAACGGTATGCTTTTATAGCCGGACTTGTCGAAGCGGTCAATCAATCTTGCCTGGTCTTCCAGTATGGGGTGGTTGAACAGATCTCTCAACGGTATGCGCACATCAAATTCCTGATGAAGCTGTGCGGCCAGCCGGGATAATTTCAGGCTATGTCCGCCTTGTTCGAAGAAGTTGTCCAACGCACTGATCTTGTCCCTGTTCAGCAGTTTGTGCCACAAGGCGGCCAGCCGGGTTTCAGTAACAGTGCGTGGCGCCACGAATGCATGGCGCTGTAAATCGTTCCAGGACAAGTCAGCCAAAGCTTTCCTGTCTACCTTACCATTTATGTTCAAAGGGATGTCCGTGAGCGGCATAAACTGTACCGGCACCATGTATACAGGTAACCTGGCGGCCAGGAATTGTTTCAGCGCAGCAATATCTATTGTCTGAGCGGCCACATAGTAGCCGACCAGCATCCTGTCGTTGCCGGCGTCTCTCACATCGGCCACAGCGCGTTGTATATCCGGAGAGAACTGTAAAATAACATGTTCAATTTCTCCCAGTTCAATACGGAAGCCGTTCAGTTTCACCTGCTGATCTTTGCGGCCATAGTATTCCAGGTTACCGTCGGGAAGCCACCGGCCAATGTCGCCGGTGTCATACATCAACGTACCGTCCAGGAACGGATTGGCAACAAATTTTTCAGCGGTGAGTGCGGGCTTATGAAGATATCCCTGGCACAAGCCATCGCCCGCGATGTAAATTTTCCCATAAAGGCCGGGTGGCAGTAGTTGGAGGGCATCGTCCAGGATGTATACCTGCGTATATGCAATCGGTCTTCCGATGGGTACGTTCCGGTATACACGCTGTTCCAGCCGATAGCAGGTGCTGTACGTAGTATCTTCCGAAGGGCCGTAGAGGTTCCTGACTTCTGCGGAAAGCTGGGCCAGTTTCCCCGCAACATCCGGCGGAAAAGGTTCGCCTGCCAGATTGATCACCGATACGTTGCGCAGGTCCTGGTCTTCATCCAGTAAAGCACGCATGACCGAAGGCACCGTATTCAGCAGGATATGATTGTCTGTTTGAAGGTATTGCGCGCTTTCCAATGCATTCTGCAAGACCCTGATCTTCCTGCCGGCGATCAGCGTGTAGAACATTTCAAAGATGGAAAGATCGAAACAATGAGAGGTGGCGGCGTACACAATATCATAGCGAGATAGGGCAAATTCAGACTTACACCAGTCCAGGAACGCAGCCGCATTTTTATGGGCGATCATCACCCCTTTAGGCTGACCAGTAGACCCGGAAGTATAGATGATATAAGCCAGATCTCCGGGCTGGCTGACTGTTTCGGGGTTGCCGGCCGGCATCTCGTGCTGCGTTTGTATAAACAGCTGCAACATCGCTGTATCCAGTATCAGCCTGGCGCGGGAGTCTTGTTGTATATAGGCTTGTCTTTCTTCAGGATAATTGACATCCACCGGAACATATGCGGCGCCGGTTTTCAGCACTGCTATGAGCGCTGTCAACAGGTTTTCATTGCGCGGAAGTTTCACTGCCACAATATCTCCCGGGCCAGCGTGGTAATGCTGTTTAAGCCACCATGCCAGGCGATTGGCATTTTCATTAAGCTGGGCGTAGGTCAACTGCCGGCTGTCGCAGACAACGGCAACCTGTCCCTGGTGGGCCAGCACAGCGGCTTCCAGCTGGGATACAAGTAGTCCTTTATTTTGCCAGGCGTCGTGGCCGGCTGTATAAGTATGTAATAAAAGCTCCCGGTCCTGTTCATTGATTATTGGTATCTCCGTTACAGGCAGGGCTAAGTAACTTTCCAGGTGTTGCAGCCAGTAATCAAAACAATGCAGGAAATGAGCAGCTATGGCGGGCGTACAGAAATGCTCATCGAAAGAAGCTTGCAGACTCCAGGATTCCGGTGTTTCCTGCAGTACCGTCAGGGCAAAAGGGAATACCTCCCCTTCGCTCTCCCGGCAGAAGAAGAAACCCGCATTCGCATGGCTTTCAAATGTACCCGGGGCCATCGTATGCATAGCGTAACGGAACACCTCCTGCACCGTTGCTTTTGTTGTTTGCAGCTGTTGTTGCAGCGTTTGCGTTGTACAGGTGACTTCGTACAATAAGGGAGCCTGTTCATGCTGCGGCAATCCCTTAGAGAAAATAAAAGGTTGTTCTCCGAAATACCTGCGTAATAACACAGCATAAACTGTCATCAGGACAGTAAATTCCGCCAGTGGTTTACCGGATGTAAGTTTGCTGAAATAAAAGATTGAACTGGTGCTGACAGTAATACGGGAACTGGCCACGGAAGCTAACTGCAAGCGGTTAGCCCCTGTCCTGTTTTTCAACTTTTCCTGCCAGTAGTTATCAATGAGTTTTCTCTTGATCGTTTCCATATCAACTACTGATTCAAAAATGCGGTGGGGGGAAATGGGTAATTACCCGGTTATAGTGCGAGCGCTTCTCCGATATAAATCGCTGGAACATCCATCAGAATAGACCTTTGCAGGATTTCAACTCTTACGAGAAATTTCTGGTGCCCCTTAAAGTGTACAATTTCGCAGGAGAGGCCATTGAGCGGGCCTTCCTGCAGGAGGTATTTTTCACCCGGTCTGATGTGATCATAGCATACTTCCAGTCCGAAACCTGCGACAGTGAGCAAACGTATATTATCTATTTCCTGTTGGCTAACGGAGGCTATCTTATTGTTAAACTTAACGTAGTGACATAATCCTTCCACCTGTGTACTGATCGTATACTGAAGCGGATCTTCCAGGTATACAAACACATAAGAAGGGAACAAGGGCAGTTCCAGTGTTTTAAACCGGTCTTTCCACTTATGCCTTTCTTTTTTAAGGGGCAGATAATTTTCGATACTGCATCTGGACAGTTGTTCAGCTACTTTTTTTTCTTGCCTTGATCTGGTGTAGATCAGGTACCAAGAAGGTGTAAACTGGGACATAGGTGCTGCTGTGTTTATTATGAGGTAACGTTTTGTACGTAAATGGTCATTTGAATTGCTCAACGTTTCTGGTGGGGTAAACGAAGTTATAATGCCTATCCATCAAGGGGTATGATGGTAAACAAGTGTGTGGCAGTTTATTTCGGGTTCCCTGCGGTATAACATAACCAGCGGCAACTAAATTTGTTTAGGATTACTAATTAAACATATTCCACCGGGCCGATGAAGATGGAAAATATTTTGAAAAATATGATAGTGATATTAAAGCTGATTTTGGCACATTCGGCTCACTCCCGTCCTGGCGGCCACGGGTCCTCCGGCACATAGCATACAATCGGCATAGTCTTAAACCCAAAAGGGCAGAGCTATCGCTACTTTCACTTACATATTTTGTATGTAAGTGAAAAAATTAGAGACACGGTAACAAATACATTAACAGATATTGTTTGTTACAACATCAAGTTCTGAAGGAATAATAAAAAGTATTGCAAAACAAGCACCCTAAGGTCTCCAGACTGGCCAACCAAACTAAAGCTGGGACTCCACTGGCATTTTACTATTCGCTAACAAACATCCAACGGTTATTTCTTAGGCTCTAAAATTAGTTTTTTGTTTAGAATTAAAAAAATTAAATCAGAAAATTCTCATTTAGTTAACCTGTAATGCCCTATGGTACTAAAAAGCGCCCGAATGTAAACAAAAAACATGTAGCAACACAGATATCAAATAAAAAGTGTTGTCCGGACACATTTAATACTCTCCTCCGTTAAACTGAATACCATATCTACCTCATAAATAAGCCTTTCCATTCTTGTCGCGGCAGCGTCTTTTACACCGGGAGAACGTACAGTTTTCGTATATTCGTCACTGATTTTTGTTTGTTTTCACAATGAGACTAGCCATATTCGCCGACGTCCACGGCAAACTGTTGTTGCCCTTTAAACTGGTGGACCGTTACCAGCAACAAACCGGTCAAACGATTGACTTCATCCTGCAATGCGGCGACATGGGCGCCTATCCGGATATACACCGGCTTGACAAGGCCACACTGAAACACGCACGGCAAAACCGCGATGAACTGGGCTTCCATGATGACTTTATGCAGGAGAACAAAGATATCCGGCGGTTACTGGACCGCCTCAATATAGACATGATCTGTATAAGGGGCAATCATGAAGACCATGCCTTTCTGGATCAGCTGGAACAGGCAAATACAACACTACCCCGTTTCCCCATAGATGTTTATAAGCGGATATTCGTGTGCCGCTCCGGCGTAAAACAGGAACTGCGAAAAGACCGGGAGGTCTTATACCTGGCGGGCATCGGCCGCATTGGCGATGCCAAAGGAAGAACAGACCCGCGTTTCATCCAGGAATACGAGCAGCGCGAAGTAAAAAAATTGCTCAAAAGTACCGGCTATATAGATGTGCTTATTACGCATGATAAAGACGATAGTAGTCAGCGCGGTTACGGCATGAAGGCCATCCGGGATGTGCTCGATAACGTTCCCGTAAGCTATCACTTTTACGGCCATACGGGAGAACCCTTCCGGCAGGAAACAGCTATCAACGGTATTACCCAATCGGTGAAGGTCAGTGAGCTGGAGTTTGGTCCCAGCGGTATTCTGCCGGAGGGATGCATGCTGGTCCTGGATCATCGTCCGGATGGAAGCAGTGCGCTGGAAGCTGTCTCCCAGCGCTTCACAAACCAATTAACCCAGTACAACTGGAAAGACTGATACAGCATCGGGACCAGGAAGAGTAGAAAAAGTACGACCTGCAACATTTACCCACGGTGGGGGCGTCGCGCTTTTCTCAACATAGGTCGTAAAACGGGTGAGCTACCGGATTGAATTTCTCCGATCACCCACCGAAAGCCTTCAATACGAAAATCAAACACAACACACTATTTCCCAAATAGTTAAATAATCTCTATTGATTTCCGGGATACAAAAATCCCGGGCTTTTTTGGTAAAATTAAAGTTGTTGTCTAACTTCTCCCCTGCAAAACTTCGAGCAAATATTATGCAAGAACAAAAAGGGAAATATGAGGGCTTACCAAATGATGAGCTGGAAATAAAAGTTCGTTCAAACGACAATCCCTATATTTCGGATGACATTCAAAATAAAATCCTGCAGCCCCGCAGATTGTCTTCCTACTTTATTGTATTAATTGAAAGCGGTTCAATTACCTATAATTTAGACCTACAGGACTTTACGCTTACTGACGGGCACCTGCTTTTTGCAATGCCCAATCAAATTTTTACACCTCCCGCAAAAACAGACAACCTCAAATACTTCAAGCTGCTGTTTGATGAAAATACACTTGCACTGTTACCACAACAATTCCCCTTTTTAGTCAACCCATCCAACACACAAACCATCATTCTTGACAGTGCCGCAAAAGAAAGAGTAACAAAGGTTTTTGGAATTTTAAACCAGATACTTCTTTCTGACAAACATGAAACAGACACCGAAGTAATCTTAGCCTATATGAATTCGCTGCTATCAGAATTCAACGTTGCCTATTTCAAAAACAAACGCCCCGCCAATACCTTCAACACGAATCTTTCAAAGTTCATCGAGTTCAAAGTAGTCGTAGAAACGTCCCTTACGGAGCAACCTTCTATCAACACCATTGCTGAAAAGTTAGCTTTATCTACCAACAGCCTATATCGGATCGTAAAAGAATACGCCGGGACATCACCCAAAGATTACTTTATTAATCGCCTGATGGCAGAAGCTCAGAGAAGATTGCGTTATTCCAATACTTCTGTCAAGGAACTGGCCTATGAGCTGGGGTTTAATGATCCTGATTACTTTTCAAGGCTTTTCAAGAAAAGTACCGGAAAAAGCGCCAGCGAGTTTTTACCCAGGCAAGATTTGTCGGGGAAATAAGTTGAATTGTCCATTTCTGCTGTTTTTGGGCCCCCTACTTTTGCTTTATAAAATTCACAGAAATGAAATTTGCATTAGTAACAGGAGCCAACAAAGGCATTGGCTTTGAAATCGCAGAACAACTTGCTCAAAAAGGAATTTATGTATACCTCGGCAGCCGTAATTTGGAAAACGGTGCTGAAGCTGTCAGTAAATTAAAAGCGAAGGGATTCAACAACGCAGAGGCTGTCCAGCTCGACGTCACAGATGATGCATCTGTTATTAAGGCCAGCAAAGAAATAGGTAAAAAAACAGAAGTATTGGATATCCTTATTAATAATGCGGGTATTTATGGAGGCTATCCGCAAGCGGCTACTGACGCGACCATTGACCAGTTCAAAGCAACTTATGATGCAAATGTTTACGGTGTGGTGCGGGTTACACAGGCATTTATTGGTTTATTAAAAAAGTCGGCTGAGCCCCGTATTGTAAATGTTAGTTCAAGCCAGGGCTCCATTACCCTTCACAGCGACCCCACCTATCAATACTACGACTATAAAGGCGTTGTATACCTCTCTTCAAAATCGGCCCTGAATATGTACACCGTTGTTCTGGCGTACGAATTTAAAAATACCAGCTTCAAAATAAATGCCGTTTGCCCGGGATATACAAAAACAGATTTTAATGGGCATCGTGGGTCCGGGTCCGTTAAAGATGCCGGAAAACGGGTCGTAAAATATGCCTTAATTGACAACGATGGTCCTACAGGGAAATTTTTCAGTGAGGAGAATAACCCGGAAACAGGAGAAATACCCTGGTAACTTCTGCCGGAGTCGATACCGGGGAGATGTGGCAGGAGCTCCTCCACCAGGGTTGATTTTCCCACCCGGTATTGCTATCCTCATCGCTTAATCAGCCCGTTTATGGGGAGCAGGTAATAAACTGCCGCCATTAGATAAATGATCAGGCATTCATATCTATCGGAAGCGTGTAAATACGTTTCCCGGTTGCCTTATAGATCGCATTGCATAGCGCAGGCGTAAAGGGCGGCACAGGCGGTTCTCCTATACCTGTCGGTTTTGCAGTGCTTTCCACGATGTGCACGTGGATCTGCCCCGGTGATTCCGGCATCCGGATGATCTGGTAGCCATCGAAATTGTTCTGCTCTACCTGCCCGTTTTTCACGGTGATCATGCTTTTGAGGGCAAGACTCGCAGAAAACTGGGCGCCACCTTCAAACTGCGATCTGATGCGGTCCACGTTCACCGCCAGGCCACAATCCACGGCGTAGTATACGTTAGGGATGGTGATTTTATTATTTGTGTCCACCATTACTTCCACTACGCAGGCTACGTAGGTAAGGAAACTTTTGTGCGCGGCAAACCCGAGCCCGGAACCTTTAGGCAGGTCTTTTCCCCAGCCGGATTCCTTAGCCACGCGGCGGATCACTTCTTTCATGCGGGCAATTTCCCAGGGATAACTGGCAATATCCTCTCCATAATTGGGGTAGGTAGTTTTTACCAGTTCATCGTTGAAAGTAATATTGCGGTCTTCCCCAAGAAGCTCCAGCGCATTGGATACGGGGTCCATTCCCCTGGCTTCCGCCACCTCATCCATCATAGTGGCAGCGGCAAAAGCCTGTGGGATATTGCGTACAGACCTCAGCCAGCCTATGCGCAGATGCGCTTTGGCGTCGTGCGTTTCCACGTTGATAGCGGGAACATCATACGGAAAATCAGTTGCGCCCAGCCCCAGTTCTCCATCGCTTGGTTGTACTACGGCACTATCTTCTGTGGCGGAAATGGAGGGATAGGCAATGTGATGGTCCCAGCCGCTCAGTTTATTCTGGTTGTCGATGGTGGCAACGATCCGTTGCACACTCAATGCATGGAAATAATCGTGATGAATATCGTCTTCCCTGGTCCATTGTACCTTTACGGGAAACCCGGATTCCTTTGCCAGCAAGGCTGCCTCCACGATGAAGTCCGGCTTGGATTTCCGGCCGAATGCACCGCCCAGCAAAGTTACATTTACCTTTACTTTGTCCACCTGGAATGCCAATGCTTCAGCTACCGCTTCCCGTGCTCCCTGCGGATTTTGTGTGCAGGCCCAGATTTCACAGCTATCATTTTTCACAACGGCGAGGGCTGCAGGTGGTTCTAAGGTGGCGTGTGCGAGATAAGGCGCCACATAAGTATGATCAATCACTTTTTTCGCAGCGGCTTTGGCAGCCTGGAAGTTGCCACGTTTTCTGCGCACCGTCCCGTTTTTGGTCACCTCCTGTTTTAACGTTTCGATCTGTTTGGCTGAATCGTAGCCGGCATTGGGCCCCAGGTCCCATTCCACTTCCAGCAGATCGCGGGCTTTGATCGCCGCCCAGGTATTTTCCGCGATAACGGCCACGCCGCTCAGGGGTTTGCTCAAGGTGGCCGGCAAGCCCGGGCCTTTAATAGCAATCACTTTGATCACACCGGGGATGGCACGGGCTTTTGTATCATCGAACGACTTTACGGCGCCTCCCACAACGGGACATCTTTTAATAACGGCTATTTTCATCCCGTCGGTCACGGCATCGATGCCAAAAACAGCTTTGCCGGTAATGATATCGTGCAGGTCCACAATAGGCGTTTCCTTCCCTATCATGTTGAACTTGCTGTTATCCTTTAATTTTATTTCGCTTACGGCGGGAACGGGCAACGACTTCGCCGCTTCCACCAGCTCTCCGAAATTCAGCTTTTTGCCGGAGCCCTTGTGGACCACCTGTCCTTTTTCGGTATCACATTCTTCAGCAGGTACTTTCCACCGCTGTGCGGCGGCCCTGATCAATAGCAGCCTGGCGACAGCGCCCGCTTCCCGCATGGGTTTGTAGAATTGCCTGATGGAAAAGGAGCCATCCGTATTTTGATTGCCATATTTTTTTTCATCTCCTTCCGCCTGAACGATGCGGACGGTATTCCAGTCGGCCCCCAGCTCGTCCGCCACAATCAATGGAAGAGAGGTCCGTATCCCCTGCCCCATTTCGGAACGGTGTGCAACAATCGTCACTTTACCATCCGAGCCAATCTGCAGGTAAACGTTGGGCGCGATGCTAACGATCTTTTTACCTTTTTCATTACAGCTAAAGAAACTTACGCCGAGTACGAGCCCGCCGGTAAGCAGGCCGCCCACCTTCAGGAAATCTCTCCTGGAAGCGCTGAAAACTTCGGTAGCAATATTCTCGTTTTTCTTCTTTTGAAAAGGAGCGAATATTTTCATGATTTGTACGCTGGTTAAGGATCAGGAAATTATTTGGACGCCGACGACGAGGTGCCGGCTACCGCAGAAATGGCCGCTTTGATCCGGTTGTAGGTCCCGCACCTGCAAAGGTTACCTTGCATAGTTTGCTCGATCTCCTGGCCGGAAGGGTGTGCGTTCCTTTTCAGCAACGCCGCCGCATTCATGATCTGGCCGGTCTGGCAATAGCCGCATTGAGGCACCACAAATTTTTCCCAGGCTTGCTGCAAAGGGTGGTCCCCATCTTCCGACAACCCTTCTATCGTGGTTATCCTGGCATCGCCGACACTGGAAATGGGATAACTGCAGGACCGGATGGCATCATCGTTAAGATGCACCGTACAGGCGCCACAGAGGGCCTTGCCGCAGCCGAACTTAGTGCCTTTCAGGCCGATGACATCGCGGAGTACCCATAACAATGGCATATCTTCCAGCACATCCACTTCGTGCTTTTTGCCATTTACCTGAATTGAATATTTAGCCATAATATTCCGTTTAAAAGTAGCGCAGTAAAAGGTTGGATTGCCACATTCGGCAAAAACCATCTTAATTTAAGGCATTCAGTTAAGAAAAAGAAATGAAAAGTCAGGAAATTCCGGCTGTCGCAAGGAAGGACTAACGTATATGGATATCTGCGGAAACAAAAGAATAACGCAGTGACCTGTAAACAGGCTACTGCGTTATTCATTTATCAATCCGGATACGAAAGGGTTTATGCATGCATCATGCTGGCCATCGGCTCTTTCTCTGCCGCCACAGCGGGTACCGGCTGCTGATGCTTTTTACCGAATGTAACGAAGCTCAGACCGAGGTTTGCCGCCAGTAACCCTACGCTCATCCAAGCAACATAATGCACGTCATACCTGGCAATGATCAAACCTCCCAGCATAGTGCCCAGGGAGATACCGATATTATAGCAGGATGTCAGCAGGCTATTTACAAATTCCAGCGCACTGTGAGGCACGGAACGGGTTGTGCGGATATTTCCGATCAGGAAACCGCCGGTATGGATAGCTCCCCAGAAAGAAAGCAGGATAACCATGGGAACAAAGAGGCCGCCGAAAATATAAGCCAGGACCTGCACGAATATAAGCGCCGTAAAAAATACGCGGGTAGTGAGCATGACGTTTTTACTTAAGGCCTTACCTGTAAGCCAGTTGCCCAGCACGCCCATGCCGCCAAATAAGAGCAGCATAACGCTGATCTGAACGCCGTTCATGTGGGTGACCTTTTCCATATAAGCTGCCAGGTAGCCGTAACTGGAAAACATTCCTGCCAGCATCAGGATGGTGGAAACAAGATTCAACCATAACAGGGGGCTTTTTAATACGTACAGCTGGCTGTCGCCTGCCGCCTTCCTGGTGGCCGGCATGGATGGCACATACAGGACCAGTCCGACGAATGCGATCAGGCTAACAAAACTTGCCAGGAAAAAGGAAGCCTGCCAGTTGCTGAAAAATTCAGCCGCATAAGTGGTGATCGGCACGCCCATCACCGTGGCTATGCTGACACCCGACATCACAATGGAAACCGCCTTGCTGCCTGACTCCTTGAATGCCGCAGCCAGTGATATATTCCAGAATAGCGGGTGCAGGAAGGCGGGTAAAATCCGGGCAATCATCAATACCGTGAAATTGGGGGCAAATGCCGAGAGAATGTTAGACACCACAAATACCGCCAATACGGTAGACATCAGCAGCTTGCGGTTGACGTTGACCGTCAGTGCTGTTATAAACGGAGATGATACCGCCACCGTCAGCGCAAATGCACTTAAGAGCCAACCTGCCGTTTCCAGGGAAACATGAAACACCTGAGCCAGATTAGGTAATACACCTATAACGCCAAATTCCGTTGTGATAATGCCAAAAGCTCCCAGCGCCATTGCGTATATGGATTTTTTCATAAATTTTTAGTTTGAAACATTTGAATGTATCTATATAATAAAGGTCATGATATAACAGGATCCGGCGTTTTAAGAAAATCAGCCCCTCAGCAAATTCAGGCTGGCGATATAGTCGGCCAGCACTTCCTGGTTTAAAATGTATTTGATATTCCTTCCTTCTTTCTCAGGTATGAGCAGATCTGCCTCCACCAGCTGTTTCAGGTGGTGGGAAACGGAAGGCTGGGTAAGGTCAAGCATATCGGTTATCTCTGCACAGTACAAACATCCCTGTTTCTTCCTGATTTCCTGCAGTATGGTAATCCTGCTGGCATCACTTAACGCACGGGATATTTTCTCAAATTTCTTATTGTCCATCCGGAAAATAAATTGATTCCGGAGCAAAGATAAGCGGAAATATAGAAACATATAAATATTTCTATGCAAAAAGTTAAAATGATAATAGGGTGACAGATAACCACAAATGGAAATACGTTGAAGATTTGGCCACCATAGCTAAAATGAGCGCAGGGTCCAAATTTGTTGGCGGGGTCAGCACAAACGACAAAAGCCTGTCGTTATTTCGAGTTCTTCATAAAAGTCTGTGTATCAAAAAAGATTGTCAGAGAGCTGAGTTTGCCATGATCAATTGTCCAGAATTCTGCCACATTCCCATTTACCCTGGCGCCATTTTGAAAAACGAAATCGTAATTGGCAATGACACTGGCTTTATCTCCCTCCACTATTACCTGTTGCACCCTCATACTTTCAAAACGCTGCGAAAAGCGCCTGATAATTTCAATATAGGCTTGCTTTCCCATAACAGGGGCCGGGTTTGTCATGTCCCCGCCAATGAACCGGAAGTCATCAGACAAGGTATGCTCCCAATCGCCTTTCCCGGAGAATCCGTCATAATAGGCCTCCAATAGTTTTTTCGCTTCAGAAGAGTTTTCCATGATAAGTTAGTTTGAAATGGATAAATTTGTTATTGCAAAATACAATAACAAATATAAAAAGAAATTGCAAAATGCAATAACTTAGTTTATTTATGGAAAACAAAAGGTCCGATTGTCCGATCAGTTGCTCATTGGAGATATTTGGCGACAAATGGTCGTTATTGATCATTCGTGATATTATGTTACGAGAAAAAGTATCCTTCAGCGAATTTTTAGCGTCAGAAGAAAAGATTGCGACCAATATTCTCGTCAACAGGCTAAACCTTTTAGAATCGGAGAAAATCCTGGTAAAAGAAGTTTCGCCCTTAAACAAGTCAAAGTTCGTATATAGTCTCACTCAAAAAGGCGCCGACTTACTGCCGATTGTCATTGAGATAATGGATTGGGGCGCCAAATACAATAAAAACTGCCCCAGGAAAGAGCTGGGTAAACGAATTAAGAGCGATAAGCCGGCAGTTATTAAGGAGTTGAGCCTGGCGCTGAAAAAGAAAATAAAATAATGGTTGCCTGCCGGCATTGCAGCGCTATGCGTCGCCCGCTATTACAGGAAAGCCTAAATGACAAGGCGGCCTTTCAGCCGCCTTGTCATGATGAAGATAAGCTACTCCCATCCTATTTATTAACAGGACGCAGGTCCAGTATCCGGATATTCCTGAAATCCACCGGCTGCCCTTCACTTTGTAAAGCGATGTAACCTTCTGACAACAGCTTTCCGTCTATTTTCACCGCCGGGTCATAGTTATTGACCACACCACCGCCGATCTGGGGTTTTGAATACTGCAGCACCGTATCGCCATTGATGATATGCGTGATGAGTGAGTCGCCCAGTACGATCAGCTCCCCTCTCACCCATTGTTCGCCCTCGTATGTTTTGGATGAAGACTCAATACAGTGCTGCGGGTCCAGTTTTCCTTTATATACGACGTTGGTCCCGGGAGAGCACATATTGCCGGTAGGGCGTGCATGGCCATCACCCAAACCGGCGAGCAGCTGCATTTCTACGGAAATCGGCCAGTCCTGTTCCTTTGGCATGGCGCGGGGGTCTTGCGAGTGAAACATTACACCACTGTTGAGCAGCGTATACTCCGGCGCAGAAGGATACCATTTCCCGACAAAGCGATACTCAAATTTCAGGTGATAATGCGAGAACGGCTGTTTATAATAGAGATGCCCAAACTGGTCGTTAAAATCACCATACTGATCATAACGCACTTTAATGATGCTATCCTCCACCCGGAAGGTATTGCCAAAATTATCGCCTGCATCGTGATGGTGAATTTTTACGATCCAGTCGTTCAGGTCTTTGCCGTTAAACAGGCTTACCCATTGCGGGCTGTTTTCTTTTGCGGTTTGCTGGCAAGCCACGCAATACAGCAGCGGCAGTACGAGGAGATACGAAAGTCTGTTTTTCATATGGGCGATATATATGTTCACTTTTACGGGCAAGCCTTTAAGATAGGGCAAAAACCTGGTAAATAAAACATAACAGCCGTTATCGCCGATAATTTATCGGACCTTTCAGCGGGCTGTCCTCCACATCACTCAGAAAAAAAGAGTAATTTGGAAATCTTTCAAGAAGGAAAGGCACGCAAGCATTAACCCAACTGATGATTATGTATTTAAAATCATTCCTGAATAATGAAATTTTACGAATAGAAAACCATCTCAATACTTTTTTACTTAAAACAAGTATAGCATCGTTAGTAAGGAAAGAGGTAATTTATGGAAGAAGGAACAATTTTATACTTCATTCGCTTGAAGGAGGTAAAAAAGAAGTGTTTACATTTTCTATATCATATACATTCAAAGAAGACATAGAGGAAAAGAATGGACAGCGGCCTAATGATATAACATTAAGCATTCTGTTACAAATTAACGAGAACAAGAATTGTAAAATTAATCAGGAAATTACTTTTGGGACCGGGTTGGATGATATTGTGTTCAAAGTAGTAGATATAGATAATATAGCCGATATAAACTTTGAACAAAGGTTTAATTTTGATGAGCTCAGGAAAGTTTTTGAAGTAAGCATTCTGAATTTTATTAAAATATTACAATAACATCCTGCGAAAGGGATGGCCTCGAAGATAAAATTCATCTGCAAGATGGCAGGTCAGCGATAATAGGTAGCCAGATCATCTATAAATAGCTCCGGGTTTCCTCCCGCGAGATTAGTTAACACAATGATTGCCAGGTCATCAGCGGTATAGTAGAAGAGCGCAGCCCTTCCACCTCCAATGGCCGCCGCTACATTGTGTTTTTCCCGCAGTATTACCGGCCACCCCAGGGCATAGCCATTCAACAACCCACCGAAGCCGCCGTAAGTGCCATTATTCAGTTTCACCGGCATCCACATTTCCGCTATGTTTTTTTTATCGCGGAGCAACTTCTCCGTTTGCAGCTTCGTTACCCACAGGGCCAGGTCTGTAGCGGTAGTAAACATTCCTGCATCTGTCCTCAAAAAGCCGGGGAATTCTTCATAAGCCTCTTCCAGTTTATCCGTTTTACGGTACCGGCCATTGGCACACTGATGAAAATACGAATAGGTGGGCGCCTTATGGGGTATGATATTATAGGAATTGGCAAAGACAGTATGTTTCATACCAGCAGTTGCCAGCTGATGCCTGTGAAAAAATTCGACAAAAGGCATGTCACCGAGTTTATCGATGATTTTACCGATCAGCAGGTAATTGGTGGTATTATAACTAAACTGTTCACCGGTCTGAAACTCCATCGGGAGTGCCTGTACCTTCTGCCAGGAGGCATATTCCCCGTTATCACTTATCAGGCGGTCGGTGATGGAATCTGTTATATCCGGAATACCGGAAACATTTGCCAGCAGCTGGCGGATAGTGACTTTTTTCCAGCTATCGGGAAGACTGTCCAGGTAGCCGGAAACAGGGGCATCGATACTCAGTTTGCCGGCTTCCTTCAATTGCAATATCGCTACGCCCGACAGGATTTTGGCAATGGAGTTGGCAGAAAATACCGTGTTTTTCGTAACAGGGATACTATCACCCAGGTTCGCAATGCCATAACAGCGGTTATCCAGCATCTTTCCCTGTTTCACGACAGCGAGTTGCAAACCCGGAATGTGACGTTCACTCATCACGCGTGTCACAAGAGCGTCCACACTGTCGCCAACAGGATTTCCAGGCGTAACGTTTCCCGCCGGCAGGGCATTACTGAATGAAGCGAGCAACAAAAGATGAACAAAAAAAACGATGGATAGTCTGGTCATTTGAGTGTATTAAGTATTAAAAATACAAAATATCTACAAACGGGCGACCGGTTGCGATGGCGCTTTTCTGCATTTTCCGGGGTCTATTGCCTTTACCAATGCCAATGCGAGCAGCCTTGTGGGATCAATGAGCTTTACATTCCCGAAGTTACGCGGGGTGAGTGTAAACGAAATTTCAGAGCATCCGGAGACAATGATGTCCGCGCCCCTTTTTATCAGCTCACCGGCAGCATCGTGCAAAATAATTTCTGCCTTCCTGCTTACCTGTACCGGATTTGCCTTAATACCATAACCGGCGTCATAGATAGCGTTATGCACGCCATTTCGCATTTCCGCTGTTTCCAGTTCAATTACATCAATTTTTTTCCGGGTCAGCGTATGGCGGTAAACACCTGCATGATAGGTACCGAGCGTGGTAAGGATACCCACCCGCGCCCCCTTGTAATATTCAAACAGATGGTCCGCCGTCAGCTCGATCATATTCAGCAGCTCCAATTGACTATCCGATTGCCGCAGTATTTGTTTGACAATGTTGAATATGGCGGGCGCATGGGCCGTGTTGCAGGGTATTCCTGCAACACGCGCCCCCATTTTCCCCAGTTGAAGCAATACGGTCCCGATACCCAGCGCCGGGTTACGAGGCTCCCTTCCCATCAGATATTCCGTACGATCGGGAATAGTGCCCGGAACCGACAACAATACCACCGGAACATGTTCCTGGTCTCTTTCGACGATCGTTTCCTCAATGATTTTCGTAAACAGGTCCACACCCGCTAACGGGCCTACCCCACCAACAATACCTATCATACAATAATGCTGTTTAATGGATGAATTATTCTGAACGCAGGCTCTTTAACGGATGTGTAAGCGCCGATCTCAGCGTACGGTAGCCTGATGTGAGCGCCGCAATGAGAAGGGTCAGCAACAACGCCAGTATAAATGTGCCCGGTCCGAAATGAATGCGGTACATGAAGTTATTAAGCCAGGAACTCATTACCCAGGCTGCAACCGGGGTTATCGGTACAAATGAGATAATCAGCAGTTTGAGGAACTCCTTACCGAAGAGCCACATAATATTACCGGTAGTAGCGCCCATCACCTTACGCACTCCTATTTCCCGGTTCTTTTGTACCGCCATAAAGGAAACCAGCCCGTACAAACCAAGACAACTGATAAAATTGGCGATCAGCGCGAAGATTTGGATAAGACGCAGCATCATATCATCAATTTTATAGAATCTGCCAATCCGTTCATCGAGGAACTCATACTTAAATACATAGTCGGGATACAATCCTGTCCATACCTTCTCCAGCGAGGCCAGCACCGATGGAAGGTTGTCAAGGTTCACCAGCACGGCGCAATTGTTGTATCTTTTGACAGAAGAAGTAATACAGATAGGATCAATAGCCGTGTAGAAAGACTGGTTGTGGAAATCTTTCACTACGCCAACGATAACGCCATCCACCCCGTCTATTGTCACCTTCTTCCCTACCATATCCCTGGGGGCACCGGCATTCAGCCGTTTCACCGTTGTTTCATTCAGCAGAAATTCATGGGCGGTATCTGACGGATAGAGGTTCCTTCCTTCCAGTACCTGGAGCCCGAACATCGGGACGTAGAAATTATCCGCGGCTTTCATATTAATATCGAAATTTTCGTTTTCCTGCCGGGAGCCAAACCGGATCTCTGTAGCGTAGTTAACAGGACCGGCAGGCGCCTCAAAACAAAAACTGACTTTCTTCACATTCGCCAGCTGGGATAATTCCGTTCTCATCGTACTGATCTTCACTTTGTCCTTTTCGGGAATGCTCAGCATGAGTACCCCTTCTTTTGCAAATCCCATATCTGCTTTCCTGGTATACCGCATCTGGCTTGTGACCACCAGCATCCCTATCACCAGCAGCTGCGATATGGAAAACTGCGTAATCACCAGTCCTTTACGCAGCAAGGCGCCTCCTGCACTGCGGTAGGTGATCTTCCCCTTTAGCGCCACTACCGGTTGAAATCCGGCCAGTACCACTCCCGGGTAAGAACCGGCCGCGAAAGTGACGATGACGAGTAACAGGGGCAATAATATCAACAGGTAGGCATTCTGAAAAACATTGGCGCTGATCCTCAATCCGAACAAACGGTTAAAATAGGGCACGGTGAAATACACAATGATAAAAGCCAATACTACAGACAGTGCGGTCACAATAGCGGTTTCGGTAATAAATTGCCAGAACAGCTGCGCGCGGTTACTGCCGAGCGCCTTACGCACCCCGATCTCTCTTGACCTGTTTACGGCCTGTGCTGTGGCCAGGTTTATAAAATTGACACATGCCGTTACCAGCAGGAATACCCCTACAATAACGAGCGCCCATAAATTTTTCTTTTCAACATACCCTCCCAGTTCAGGGTTAAAGTGCATATCCGCAATCGGCTGCAGGTGAAATTTGAAGACCTGTGCATCCCGCGCATTATAATATTTTGTACTCATGGATGCCAGCGCGGCATTAACTTTTTCCGCGGTGACCTGCGGTTTCAGCAATACATAACAAAACATACCACTGGAAACGCCTTCCCAGCTGTCATCACTGCCCAGCCAGGGGTCATATTGTTTAAGATCACTGTAGGTGAGGTATATCTCCTGGCGCAGATCGGTGTTCAACGGAAGGTCCCTGAGTACGCCCGTAATCCTGAAATCCTGCTTGTTGTCCAGCCGGATGACCTTGCCCAGCGGCGACTCGTCCCGGAAATACTTCTTTGCCAACCGTTCGGTGATCACGGCGCATCCGGGCTCGCTGAACACTACCTGTTTGTTTCCCTGTACCAGGGGGAAATCCATCACATCAAAGAATTCAGGTTCAGCAAATGCAACCCCGGTTTCCTCCTGGAATTTTCTGTTATTGCCATCGCCGCGCAGGGTAATCAGCCGATTGCTGTATGTGGCGGTCCGGGCTACCTTTTCAGCAAAGGCGTAATCACTGCGGAATGCTTTGCCCAGCGGCGAAGGTACCGACGGGGTGGAAGTAACGGCGCCCTGGTGAAATTCCGTTACTACACGATAGATCCTGTCGGATTTCGTGTGAAAAGTATCAAAGCTCAGATGGTAATGGGTGAGCATAAAAATCAATACCGTACAGGCCGTGCCAAGGGAAAGGCAAAGCGTATTGACCATTGCATACACTTTTCTGCGTTTCAATCCACGCCAGGCTACTTTAAAGTAATTAAGTATCATAGAACAGTAATAATTTATTCAGACATAGCAACAAGTACCCTACGCTCTCCTGTAAAAGGATTTCGGCCGTGGCACACCATTTCATTGTCCACGATCAGCAGTTCATTTTTACGCCACGCAGGGGCGATGGTCACACTGTCGATAGTAGTGAGTATTTCCTGTACCATATCATCGCTTACCGGACTGCCGTCCCCAAACGTCACATAGGTAGGAAAATCCGACGGGTCGCCATATGCGGCCACCATTGCTTCATAGAGATCTTCTCCGAGATGAAACGGGTGAAACTGATCGATCTGGTTAAACCAGAGCAGTTCCCCGCTATGACGGTGATGAATAATACCCTTGCTAAACTGTTTCAACCGGAGGCTGTTATTGTCTCCCCATTCAAATGCGATATTATAAGACCTGCAATAGGCTTCCGCCTGTGCGGGGTCCTCTGTCTCGAAGGTTTCCTGCCAGGTAGGGCCTATTCCCATTCCGCCCTGAAGATTGCGGACATAACGTACCCCTTTCGCACTTACTTCGCTCACAATATCCTTGTTCATCACTTCTACGATGCGGCGGCTATCGGCCAGCAACGTTTCGCCGGCAGTGGCAGCCGGTTGTATACAACTGAAGAACAATTGTCCGGGCCACCTGGCAGAATAAGACAATTCATTATGCATGGTTATCTTCATGGCATTATCATATTCTGTCGAGGTATACACGTTTTCCGACAATTTTGTACGGGGTGAATTACCATCAATATAGCTGAGAAAGCGGGTAGAGATACTGTTTACAATATGCTGAAATGTATCCAGTGAACTAATTTCCACACCGGTGAATTTAACAGCGCCACTCGTAAGCAGCTTTTCCGCTATCTCCCCCCGGTGATGACGGAAATAACTGACAAATTCATCAGCCGGCAGATCTGCCAGCTGAATAAGCTGGGGGAGCTGTCCGTTGCCGGTATCTTTCAGGTTGCTCATATGTTACATGTTTATAGGTGAGACTTTTCAGGTATTTTATTGTTGCCCGCTGCCGGATAACCGACGCTGTGAATAGCGGAGGCAATAGCCGCCGGATGGTCGTGTATAAAAAAGTGCTTTCCGGGAAACAACTGGCTTTTAAATGCAGCCCGTGTAAATTTTTCCCAGCAGCCAATGTGCTGCGCATTCTCCTCCTCCTCTCCCATCATGGCGTATAACGGCGCGCTAATGCAGGTACCGTCCGGGATATAACAGGTATCAACTATCTCAAAATCCGCCCTGATAACAGGTTCAAAAAAACTAAACAGGTCATCATCTTCCCAGAATTCATCCGGAATACCTCCCAATTTTTTAAGCTCTTCTGTCAGTCCTTCCCCGGACAACAGATGCCGGCCTGTATGTTCCAGGTAGTCCGGACCGGCGGTACCACTTACCCATACCGCTTCCGGGGCTTGTGAAATATGCTCCAGCATATGCGCCACCTGCAACGCCAGATATGCTCCCATACTATGTCCGTAAATGAAGAACCGGCCGGACAAACGCGCTGTTATCTGACGGAAGATATCAGCTGCCGCCTCCTCAAACGTGGTCACCAAGGGTTCCATTATTCTTTTGCCTCTGCCGGGCAGCTCCGGCGAGATCACTTCAAAACCATGCAGATAAGGGATCATAGACTGATACGAGAAATAATTTCCCCCGGCAAAGTGTAACAGAAATAATTGTGGCTTCTTCATATAAATCCTTTAATGAATGACATATTTCAATGCTGCGCTACTCCAACTGTTTCGTTTATTAACCTCCCATGTTCCATTTTGTAGATATAATCTGCACAGTGATAATATTTATCATCGTGTGTAATAGCAATAATGGTAAAGCCATCCGCTTTCAATTGCGGCAATATCTCCATATAAAACTTCTTTCTGAAATAGGGGTCCTGATCAGCGGCCCATTCATCCAGCATCAGGATGGGTTTCCCTTCCATCAGCCCGACAATAAGCGCGAGCCGCTTGCGCTGACCGGTAGAAAGGTCCGTTGTGGAAAAACAACTGCCTTCCAGCTTCACTTTTCCTTCCAGCTCAAAAAGATGCAGGTATTCTTCCCATCGTTCCAGGTTCATTCCCGGCCACCCCGAGATATTGTTAAAGAGATAAAAATCGCTGAACACTGCAGAAAAATTATTTCGGTATGCGGCATAATTATCACGATCTACCGGTTCATTGTTCAGTGTCAGTTCACCCGCATCGGGCACATATAATCCCAGCATAAGATATAACAGCGTCGTTTTACCACTGCCGTTGCCGCCGTGGATGAAAACAATATCACCACGGTTAATTTCTATCCGCACAGGACCTACTCTAAAAATGTTCTCGTTATGGGGATAGGAAAAAACTACGTGCTGCAAACCAAGACAGGAAAAAGGTACCGCCTCCGCTCTTGCCGGCAGGATGGTCTTTTCCTCCGTATCGGACGATGTATCTGACATGAATTCCCGGAGTTCTATGATACTGCCTGCCGCAACGGATGCCCGGGCCAGCACCGGCAGCATCACCATAATCGTTTCCAGTGCGCCGACCAGGTAGAGCAGCGTAAAAATAAAACTGATGGTATCCGCAAGACTTATATGCAGGGCTTTCCCAAGGAATAACAATACAGCAGCAATCAATATATAAAACAATACCTGACCGGTCATCTGGTTATTTACAAACCCCCGGTAGGCAATGGTATTGCTCGCAATCGATTTCCCCGCAATATCAACACTGATACGCCGGTATACAACACGCCCCTTCGCCGGTTCCAGGTATATTTCCCTGAACCCGTCCAGGATATCATCACACTCTCTAACAAAGTTATCTTCCAACACCCTGGCATTTTTGAAATGTCCCAGCGTTTTGTTGGTATTCCATCGGTAGAGCACTATCCCTCCGGCAGCCACCAAGAGCGTGATCAGGAAAAGCGACCATGAAATACTCAACAGATAAAGTAAACAGGCAACAGACAGTATCAGGGAGGTAGAAAACCCTATCACACTCATAGAAGCGTCCGTAAGCGTATATACATCATTGAGCAGCGCGGAACGTATCCGTATACGGTGCGCGTTCAGCTGCTGATAACCCGCCTTCAGCACGGACGACAGGATATCATTCCGCAAGCTCCACAGTGTTTCCTGCGACATACGGATAATAGACCTCGCCAATAAAAACTTCAGGCCAACAAATAATCCAACGGTCAGGAGAAACCCGGCGCAAAACACCAGCTGGTTCTCCGTAAATGTTTCATCCAGCAACAGCCCTACCGCCTTGTTTACCAGGCTGATAAACAGGAAGCTGCTGATACCGGATAAAATCCCAAGCAGTGTGTACAGCATCAGTCTGCCCGGCCCCGTATGTTGCAACGTAAGTCTCATCAGTTTTTTCATATCAGCGTTAATTTGAAATATCAGCCACCATTGGCAAATCGTCGGTAATCATATGCGGACATTGTATAACCGCATGCAGCAGCTGTTTATAATGTGTAAATAAAGCCACTGACCTTTCCGGGGAAAAATACTGCCGGTCCGTTAGAAACTGCAGCAGCAATCCCTTCCCTGCTTCTATTACACTCAGTGCTATTCTGTTCTGTTCCTTATCCAGTTGAAGGTATTTTACAGTAGTCTCTTCCGGCAGCGGCATATCTTTCAGGTAGTCATAGTCCTGGTAGTTATACAGCAGGTCGGCATTCACCAGCTGAAGCGGATTCACTGGCAAGCGTTCCAGCAGTTTCACGAAAGGATAACTGCCATTGGCCATATCTTCCAGAAAATGCAGCTGAAATTTCTTGAGCCATCCCAATACTTCCAGTGAGCCATCGGTGATTCCCCTTATCATGATTTGGTTGGAAAAAAGACCTATCGTCCGGCTTACGTCCATGTCTCCGTATTCTACCGCATACCTTCCGGACAACTGTGTTTGCACCGTAATGTCCTGCTGTCCGCTGTATTGCCTCACCAGCAACATAAGCGTGCCCAGCATAAGGCCCGACATCGTTAGCTGGTGTGTTCTCACAAACTGTACCACCTCCTGGTAGCAGTCGCCGGTTATGGCCCCGGCCACAGCCGTTGTGTTGAGAAGTGCGCCCTGCTCTGCAAGGGCAGCAAAGCTGACGGCGGGCATAAAATTTTCCAGCCGCGCAAGCCAGTAGTTCTCCTGACAACGCCCCGCAGGAGAAGCCACAAAATGTTGTTGCCATACCGCAAAGTCCCGGTACTGGCATTTCAGGGGAGTCACATCAATGGTACTGTCCCCGCAACAGTATTGGTAGTATTGCAGCAAATCATCCTTCAGAATTCCGATAGACACACCGTCGGCAATAATATGATCGAGGGTGATCATAACATGGTACTCTTGTTCCGGCATTGCGAGTATGGTAACGCGTATTAGCGGTTCCCCGAAAAGACAAAAATCTTCTTGTTTTTCCGCTGTAATCATCGCGGCCATATCTTCCTTGACAATCTGCTTTAATGTGACCGGGACCTCATTCTCCGTTACAGGTAATATCCGTTGTTGTATCCGGCCTTCTGTTTTCACCAAAACGGTCCTTAAAATTTCATGTCTTTGTACCAGCAGCTGCAGCGCTTTTCTGAAAGCGGCAACATCCAGTCCGCAAACGGTATAATTGCACTGAACAGGGTCGCCTGGTATTGCAAAGTCCTGAAAATAGCTCTGCTGGTTAAAGGAAATATCATATGTCCCGGAGGATGCCGGCAGGCTGTATAGTGGCTCAGCCGGGGCATATGGCGTGCCACTTTCCGTTGAAAAATAATCAGCCAGCATCCGGATGGTTGTGTAGCTATAGAGAACCGTCAGAGGCTCATTTCTTCCTAACACGCGGTTGTACCTGATATTAAGTTTCACCAGGGAAATGGAATTTCCTCCCAACAGGAAAAAGTCGTCATTCATCCCGATTGCTGCCACGCCTAATACGTCTTTCCATAATATCAGCAGTTTTTCTTCCATTTCATTGGCCGGCAAATCTGTTTCCGGCCGGGCGACGGCGTAGTCACCGGGATCGGGAAGGTGCTTTCTGTCTATTTTCCCATTTGCTGTTAGTGGCAAAGCGGCCAGAAAGACGACATGCGCCGGAAGCATGTAGGCCGGGAGGTACTGACTAAGATATTGACGGATTCCTGCTATGCCGACAGCCGGACCAGCCATCACATAGGCTACCAGCTGTTGTTCCCCGTTGGCATTGCGTTTCACGGCTATCACGCCGTCCGTTACCCCGGGAGCCTGCAGCAAGCGGTTTTCCACTTCGCCGGTCTCAATTCTGTGTCCGCGGATTTTTACCTGTCCGTCTCTTCTTCCGGAAAAAAACAGGTTACCATCCGTGCCCCATTTGCCCATGTCGCCGGTTTTATACATGCGTATGTTACCCGGCCTGAAAGGATCTGTCGTAAACCGGGCGGCTGTCAGCGCTTCATTATTGAGGTAAGCCCTTCCCACCCCGGTCCCGGATACACATATTTCGCCTTCAATCCCTGGCGGACAAAGCATCCCGTCTTTATCCAGGAGGTATATGCGGATATTACGAATAGGCCGGCCGACAGGGACTTTTCCTGACACCGGCGCTTTGTGCATAATGGCAAGGGTCACATCATCCGCCGCTTCTGCCGGTCCGTAGGCATTCACAACAGGAATAGCCGGGAAGAGCGCAAACCAACGCTGTAGCAGCACCGCTTCCGTGTCCTCTCCTGTTACCAGCAAATACCTCAGCCGGGGAAACAATATTCCGGGATGCTCCTCAAGGATATCCAGCATCACCTTCAGATAACTGGGCACCAGCTGTAGTATCGTTATCTCATCGGAGATGCATTGATGAATAAAATCGCCGGGATCTGCAATCCGTGCATGTTCGTATATGACTGTAGCGCCACCGCATATGAGGGGATTCAGCAATTGCCATACGGATATATCGAAGGTAAAGGGAGCCGTTTGGGCTATTTTACTGTCAGCCTGCAATTGCAGTTCTTCTTTCATCGCCACCAGGTGATTGAACAGTCCTTTGTGCTCAATCATCGCTCCTTTCGGCTTGCCGGTAGACCCTGAAGTATATATCACGTAAGCCAGGTGGGCCGGCGTAGCTACAGCAGGCAGATTACTTACCGCATACAGGTCCCGCTGTTCGTTGAAACAGTCAAGGCTCTCTGTGTCAATTAACACCCTGCAACCACTGTCCTGCATCATGTAGTCTTTGCGTTCCTGCGGAAAAAGCGGGTCAACCGGCATATATGCAGCACCGGCTTTCAGGATGGCCAGCACGGCTATCAGCATTTGTTCGTTCCTGTCAAGACATACGGCCACCAGTTCATCCGGGCGTACATTACAGGACTGCCGCAGATAGCGGGCCAGCTGATTGGCTTTTTCATTCAGTTCCCGGTAGGTAAGCGTTACCGCTCCGGCAACAACGGCAATGTTATCGGGATACAGCGCAACCTGTTCCTCGAAGCAGGCGGGAAAAACCGTATCGTCAGGAAGCGTATCGGTATTGTTTAGCGTCTCCAGCAGGTATTGTTTTTCCTGCCTGCTGAGAAAATCGAGTACCGACAATGGCTGGTCCGGAAGATGCAGGGCCGCTTCCAGTAATTGTTCCATATGCGCTCCCAGTCTCGCCACCCTGTCATAGTGATACAGATCCGTATTGTATTCCAGTATTACCAGTAATCCTTCCGGCGTGTCGGCGAAATCTACCGACAGGTCAAACTGGCTATTGGAACGGGCGCCTTCAGCAAGCGCCGTGGCCGTCAGTTCACCGCCTCCTTTTTTGCCGGCGCTGGTTTCCGCTGTATCCTGCATCGTTATCATTACGTCAAACAACGGGCTGTGACTCATGTCGCGTTGCAGCCGCAATTCATCCACCAACATGTCAAACGGATAAATCTGATGCTCGTACGCTTCTGTTGTTATCTGCTTTACCTGTTGCAGGAGCGTACGGAAAGAATCCTTTCCGGAGAAACGGCAACGTAACGCGAGGGTGTTTACATAAAAGCCGATCTGTGTTTCAAGGTCCACATGGTCCCTGCCAGCTACCGGGGTACCGATCGTTATGTCTTCCTGACCGGTGTACCGGTAGAATAATGCATTCATCAGTGAAAGCAGGCCCATAAAAAGCGTGGCGCCCTGTTGCAGCACATACGACTTTAACCTCTCTGCCAGCGCTACCGGGATGACCCTGGTCAGTGTAAGACCGTTGTATGTTTTTACCGCGGGACGTAGTTTATCAGCCGGCAGTTCCAGTACCGGAATATCTCCATCGAACTGACGGAGCCAGTAACGGCGGTGATAATCCAGCAGAGGGCCTTTTAGCTGCGAGTTCCGCCAGCAGGTATAATCTTTATATTGCAGTCGTAATGGAGGTAAAGGCGCTATTGACTGTCCGCACCCCATACAATACAGCCAAAGTAACTCCCGTAGCAGTACCTGCATAGACCAGCCGTCGCTGATGATGTGATGCATGGCATAGACCAGCATCCATTTATTTTCTTCAATTTTCAACAAGGTGGTCCTTAAAAGCGGGCCGGCACTCAGATCGAAAGCAGTGGCCGTCACCCTCCGCACATGCCTGTCTATTTCTTCCTGCTGATGCGGGTCGTTGACCAATTCGAAAACCTCCATACGGAAGGGTAACGCTTCCAACGGCAGGACACACTGCCGCACCTCTTCCTTTCCATTCTCCCGGAAAACGGTACGCAGGATTTCATGACGTTGGATCACCTGCTGCAATGCCTGCCGTAACGCGCCAATATTCATTTCTCCGGAGAAGGTATATATGCCGGGTATATTATAGGCAATGCTGCTTTCACTAAACTGGCTCAATATCCATAAGCGTCGCTGGGCTGCCGACAGCGGATAATCCGGCGCCGGCGCCACCAACGGAATACCGCCCTGCACGTCGGCAGCAGGAGAATGTTCCTGCAAAAATGCCAGTATGGGCGCTTTCAGTTGTTTTATTTTCTCCTTTTCCTTATCGGATAAGGCCGGTGTATTGCCCACAACCCTCAGGAGCCCGTCGGACGCTTTAACAAAAATGCCTTTGCTTTTTAAATGGAGAATGAGGTCAGGTATATGTTCCATAAGAAAGTACAAACTTTGGGAAATTCAAATCAGCTCGCTGTTTCATTCATCAAACGGGTTGCGCCGGCATATTCCGGTTCCCTGATACGCCTTTCCATCATGGCAAGGCCGGTCCTTAGATTGTCTTTGCTGATCGTCAGCGGCGGCAGGATTTTGAGGACCTGGTCATCCATTCCGCAGGCTTCAATGAGCAGCCCGTCGCGGAACAAACCGGAAGCCACGGCACGGGCTTCACTTCCCGATCTGAATTCAACCCCCCATATCATTCCCATTCCCCGGACACCTTTTACTGCTTCACACTGTGTGACCAATTGCGTCAGTGTCAACCCGATCATTTCCTCTTTTTCCTTTATTTCGTTCAGCAGGCCGTCATCTTTCCAGTAGTGGAGCGCCGCATGGGCCGTACACAGTGAAAGGTTGTTAGCCCTGAAGGTGCCGTTATGCTCTCCCGGCTTCCAGTGGTCGAGCGAGGGCTTCATTAATATGACCGACAGGGGCAGCCCGAACCCGCTAATGGATTTAGATAACAATACGATATCGGGAATAATTCCCGCCCGTTCAAAACTAAAGAAGGAGCCGGTCCTGCCGCAACCTACCTGTATATCATCTACGATTAATAGTATCCCGTTTTCGGCGGTGAATGCTCTCAATGCTTTCAGCCATGCTACCCCGGCAATGTTCACCCCGCCTTCCGCCTGTATGGTTTCCAGGATAATGGCCGCTGGCAGCGTCACACCGGAGCCGGATGTTTTAATCATTGCCTCCAGGTAACGCAGCGTATCAAAAGCGCCATCCCCAAACTGATCGAAGGGAAAAAAAGTTACATCATGCAGGGTATTGCCGGGATGTTGTTCTTCCCTGCATCCCGACAAAGACATGGACATTGAAGTCATTCCGTGGAACGACTGGGTAAACGCTATGATCTTTTTCCTCTTTGTAACCAGGCGCGCCAGTTTAACAGCAGCTTCCACAGCATTCGTACCGGTAGGTCCGGGAAACTGGACCTTGTAGTCAAGCCCTCTTGGCTCTAAGATCGTTTCCTGGAACGCCGTAAGAAACAGTTCCTTCATTTTACTGTCCATATCCAGGCAATGCAGAATATGATCATTATCCAGAAAGGAATGAACAGCCGCTTTCAGGGCAGGGTTGTTATGTCCATAATTCATAGTACCGGCGCCGCAGAAAAAATCGATATAGTCCTTCCCGGTAGTATCTGTAACAATTTCTCCTTTTGCAACGGTAAAAACAGCAGGAAATGCTTTGGCGTAGTAGTTAACATTTGATTCATTCAGCATACTGATATGTTTTTTAAACCTAAAGAAATACAGGGACCGCTTCAAAAGATCAGATCCTCTGCTGTATCTGCATTTGTATCTTCCGGCACGCACAGCAACGCGTCAATATATCTGGCCAGCGCGGCGATGGTGGGATGCCGGAAAAAATATCCTATTTCGATCTTAATACCGAAGTGCTCCGCTATTCTTGCCACCACCTGCATGAGCTTCAGGCTATGACCACCGAGATCAAAAAAACCAGACTCCACGCTGATCACTTCACGCTTGAGTACAAGCTGCCAGATCTCCAATAATTTTTCTTCTGTTTCGTTCCGCGGCAGCACTATTTCCTGCGCCGCCTGTCTGCCGGCGCTGTCCGGCAAAGGAAGCCTTTCACGTGCTATCTTGCCGTTTGCGGTAACCGGAAACTGTTCCAGTTGTATGAACCAGGTCGGCAACATGTAGACAGGCAGCATGTCCAGCAAGGCAGCCCTCAGGCTGTCGGAACTAATAGATTCATCGGCCTGGAAATACGCCACCAGTTCCTTCTCTCCGTCGACGGTAGTGTGTACTGTCACAATACCGTTCCTGACGCCCGGACAGGCAGTCAACGCATTTTCAACCTCACCCGGTTCTATCCTGTATCCGCGGATTTTTATCTGATAATCCGTGCGGCCCAGGAACTCCAGATTTCCGTCCGGCAGCCACCTTCCGAGATCCCCTGTTTTATACATGCGGCCGCCGGGCCTGAAGGGGTCCGGTAAAAATCGTGCTGACGTCAGTTCGGGGTTCCGGTGATAGCCGTCTGCTACGCCTTCCCCGCCGATATATATTTCCCCGGCCAACCCTATTGGCTGCAATTGTCCCATTGAATTCAGGATATAGAAAGTATTATTGGGAAATGGCTTTCCCACCGGCAGGTTTGTTGCGGAATAGTCCGGCGCGGGATATTTTTGCTCAAAGAAGGAAGTGTCGATGGTCGCTTCGGTCGCGCCGTAACTGTTAATGATCCTGGTTTTGTCACCTATCCGCTGCTGCAACTCATAATAAGCGGCAGCATTCATTGTATCGGAACCGAAGATCAGTACTTTCAGGAAACTGATATCCTTTTGTTCCTGCTGTACATATTCCATCAGCGGAAGTAGTATTCCGGGGGTGCCTTCCAGGATAGTGATACGGCGGCGATACATTATTGCATACAGCGCTTCCATGTCCAGTTTCACCTCATCCGGACAGATGACCATTGTACCGCCTGAAAACAGGGACCGGCAACAGTCGCCCATAAATACATCGAATGCGATACTTGCCAACTGTAACAGGCTCACGGAAAATGTGCCGAGGCCATAGGCCTGCTGCCATCCCCGGCAGATATTCGCAACCTGCCGATGCGCGACCTGCACGCCCTTCGGCTTACCCGTTGAGCCGGAAGTATAGTTTACATAAGCCGGATGGGCGGCAGTTACACCAGATATCACCGCGGCATCACTGTATAAATGCGCAGCCGACAGAAATGCCATTATCACATCCCCGTCCACCAGCGCTTTACAGGCGGCGTCGCCCATCATGTAATCCACTCTTTCCTGCGGATAGGAAAGATCCACCGGTACATATGCGGCACCGGATTTTAATATAGCCATGACAGTTATGACCATCCATTCATCCCGGGGCAGCATTATCCCTACGAGATCGCCAGGGACAGTATGATACCGCTCCATAAGATAACGCGCCAGCCGGTTTGATCTTTCATCCAACTCCTGGTAGGTCAGGGTGATATCACCGGCCACCAGCGCGATGCTGGCCGGTGATATTGCCACCATCTCTTCAAACAGGTCCGGGAGTGTTTTATCCGTTGGGTAATCAATTACTTCACCGCTAAATGTTTCCAGCAGCCGTAGTTTCTCCGCATGGTCCAACGCATCCACATTTCTGATCTTCACGTCGGGGTCTGCGGCTACAGCTGCGATTAGCCGTTCCAGGTGGCTGCTGATCAGCGCAAGCGTATTTTGTGTGTATACGTTACTGTTATAGGAGATCAATATTCTGAAGGTATTACCCGGAGAAACCGTAAGACAAAAATCGTAGTTCGTCTGTTCATAAACATTGGACGACAACAGGGAGAGCGTATCCATTGTTTGCGCCAGCATTTCCTGAACGGGGTAGTTTTCAAAGACGATAATATGATCAAACAATCTGCTTCCCAACCCAGACGCTTCCTGTGTTTCAGCCAGTTGCACATAATGATGCTCAGCGCCCCTGATATAGTCCTGCTGCACCGATTTCAGCAAGGCGCGGCATGACATGTCCGGCGAAAGGGTAATCCGTACGGGCACGGTGTTGATGAACAACCCTATCATTTCTTCCACTCCCGGAAGATCACCGGGCCTGCCGGATACTACCGCGCCAAAAACCACGTCACTGGTATTATTCCAGGTTGCCAGCAACATACCCCACAATACCTGGACAAAAATATTTTCCGTTATGCCTGTTTCCCGGCATACGCGGGCAATATTTTGCCGCACATCTGCCGGCAAAACGATCTCCGTTTCCGCCAATACCGGCACTTCTCCGGTTGCCGGGCAGCGTTGTGGCAAGGTAGCAGGCTGGTTAAACCCATCCAGGTAAGCAGTCCAGTAGTCCAGGGATACCTTGCGGTCTATTTTACTGATCCAGCTGATATAATCAGCATATGGGTAAATTTTTGTCAACACTGGCTCTGCTTGCTGCACCCATGCATGATACATCTGAAAAAACTCTCTGATCAGAATACTCACACACCAGCCATCCATAAGTATATGATGATAACTCCAGATGAACTCGTACTCCTTTTCATTCGTCTTGATTAAGGAAAGCCTCATCTGGGAGCCTCTTTGCAGGTTAAATCCGGTCGCCCTGTCCTTCAGCTTAAATTCTTCCATTGAGAAGCTGTCATCAGCCACGGCATCAGTAAATACAAAAGATGTATTGACATCTCTGTGCACTATCTGCAGTAATTTTTCTCCGATCTCGTGCGTAAAGGAAGTACGCAGGATGGCGTGACGTTTCACCAGGGCGCGGAAACTCTTTTCCACCAATGCTATATCAAGCGCGCCTGCCACACGATAGCACATCTGTTCAAGATATGCGGGCGATTGCGGCGCTGCCAGCCAGTGATAGTATAATCCCTCCTGCAAAGGGCTCAATGGATAAACATTTTCAACCATAAATCTGATTTAATTTTTCCAGTTGTTCAATACTGAGATCTTTATAGGTAAAATCAACCGAACTAAGTTGTTCTACGGTTGTTTCAGAGAGGTAGGCAATGATAGCCTGCAACCATTTTTTGATGGCTTTCAGCAAGGCATCTGTTATAACAGTGCTATACCTGGCGGAGCTATAGCTCACTCCCATTTGCAGCTGCCCGTTTGCCGACATCCCCGAAAAATCAAGCAGGAATTTCCTGGCCATCCTTTCGTCAGTTTCCCGGCCGTGATTACCTCCGGTAAAAGAAAACAATGAATGGCTATCACCTTCCTCTGTGTTGTCGGTCGTACTGAAATCCCCCAGGTAGTTAAAAGACATTTCCGGTGTTACGTCATATTCTTTTCCTGCGATGTAGCATAATACACCGTAGCCTATTCCCCTGTCGGGTATACGGTGCAATTTTTCCTTTACTGCTATCAGCTGCCGGACCATATCCTCCCGGTACTGCATGTCGATGACAACGGGATACATAGAAGTAAACCACCCAACGGTCCGGCTAACATCAGTGGTATCATCTATCTGCTCTCTTCCATGTCCTTCCATACAGAACAGCAGTTTGTCCAGGGAGAATATTTCCGAAACGCCCAGGCTGACCGCAGTGAGCAGAATATCATTTATTTCTGTACGGTGCGCAGTATAACAACGGGTAAATAACAGTTCCGACTCTTCCATAGTAAGTGTAAACTGGCTGTACACCTGATCTTTTACCATGTTGGCGGCATCCGGGAAAGTAGATGGCAACGGCGGGACAACCTGTGCGGCAATAGCCGCCCAGTAGGTATCCTGTTTTAACAAGTCGTCAGTTCTGCTATAATCCCCCAGCTTCTCTACCCAATACCTGAACGAATCGGTTTTAAGAGGAAGCGCTGGCGGCCGATGATGCAGGTATTGATAGTAGAGGGTATTGATATCTTCCAGCAGTATCCGCCAGGACACCGCATCTATGATAAGGTGGTGGGAAATAAGCAGCAATTTGTCTGCATCGCCATTACGGAACAGCACCGCTTTGAACAACAGTCCTTTCCCGGGGTCTAAAGTGGCCTGCATAGCATCGCAGACAGCAGTGATGTCAGCCCCTGGGTTATCGACAACCTCGATCTCAGCATATTCTCCTTCTCCCCTGTTCTCCTGTTGCCATATACCCTCTTCCTGACGATAGATCATTCTCAGCGCATCGTGGTGGTGTAGCAGGCTGTTTAACACCTGCCGCAGTATGCCGGTATCCACCGCAATTTTGCAGGACAGCATCACAGACTGATTAAAATGATGGTTATTTTCGGGATGATTGCGGAAAAAGTAAGTCTGCACCGGCGACAGAGGAACGC
Source organism: Chitinophaga eiseniae (assembly GCF_900167135.1). Taxonomy (GTDB): domain Bacteria; phylum Bacteroidota; class Bacteroidia; order Chitinophagales; family Chitinophagaceae; genus Chitinophaga; species Chitinophaga eiseniae. The sequence continues at coordinate 38,359 of NZ_FUWZ01000011.1, forward strand.
TGCCTCTTACCGTGCCCTGAAAGCAGGTGTGGGTATCGATCTTTATCCGTGCAGCCATATCTTCCAATACGGGATACGCCAGTATGTTTCCGATGGTAAGGCGGAACCCATTGCCGCGTAGTCTGGCCACCACGCGGATAGCCTTAATGGAATCTCCCCCGAGCGCGATGAAATTAGCTTTCATACTCACGTTCCTGACCCTCAGCACCTCTTCACAGGCGTCAGCCAGCGCACGCTCCGCGTCGTTGGCCGGCGCAGCGTAATCAACATCCTGCTTTACAACCATCGTTTCCGGCAAACGCAGTTTTCTTTTATCTGTCTTACCATTAGCAGTCAATGGAAATTCATCAAGCTGTATCAGCAGCGCAGGTATCATATACTCCGGGAGCCTGCTTCTCAGCCAGGTCAGGATTGATGCTTCCGGTACCGGCATTTTCCCGGTAAACCACGCTACGAGGCATTTACCATTTTCACCATCATCTTTCACCAGTACTACGGCCCTGTCAACACGCTCATTTTCCATCAGCACATGCTCTATTTCACCGGGCTCAATGCGGTATCCACGTATCTTTACCTGATTATCTCTCCTCCCCGAGAATAACAATCTCCCATCTGGCAGCCAGCGTGCCAGGTCGCCGGTACGATACAACCGTGTAGTAACTTCCGGATGCAGCGGGTCTGTTATAAACCTTTCGGCCGACTGTTCCGGGAGGTTCAGGTATCCGGCAGCCACGCCCCGCCCGCCAATAAATACCTCGCCGGGTACCCCCGCCGGCACCAGCTGCCCACGCTTATCCAGGACAAGGACGTAACAGTTTGCCAGTCCCATCCCGATAGGTACGATATCGTCAGTAATACAATTCACCTCTTCCACTACTGCGAATACCGTTGTTTCTGTAGGGCCGTAGGCATTTACCAGTCGTCCTGGCCCAAGATGCGCCAGCGCTTTTCGTGTATGCGTTACGGATGCTTTCTCCCCGCCGAATATTATCTTTCTCATGCCGGACATACATTCCGGATGGATGTCCACAAGGCCGTTAAAAAGCGCCGTTGTAAGAAAAGAAACCGTTATTTTTTCACTTACCAGTACCTGTCCAAGCCTGTCGGCCTCCATAGCGGTTTCAGCGGAAATAAGATGCAGGCTGGCGCCATTCAGCAGCGTACCGAAGATCTCATACACCGAACCGTCGAATACGTAGTTGGACCATTGCAGTACACGATCGTCGCTATTGAGCGCAATGACGCCGGGGGCAGTCACCAGACTGACCACATTATGATGGGTGACTATCACCCCTTTGGGTCTCCCCGTGGAGCCGGAAGTATAGATTATATAGGCCGGATCAGCACCCGTAATATCCTTTTCGCCCATAAGCGCATCTGAGCCGCCGGCATCCTTCAGGGCGTCTTCAACCAGTACGTGCGTAAGCGTGACACCCTCCGGCAGCATTGCCGCACATTTCTGGCTGGTTATCAGCAACTGCGCCGCTGTATCGGTTATCAGGTAATGCAGGCGTTCCGGCGGACTCGTGATGTCCAGCGGTATATATACCGCTCCCAGCTTCAGCACAGCCAGTATGGCCACAATCATTTCGGGGGACCTGTCAAGGAAAAGCAGTATCCTGGACCGTGGCCCCAGGTTGCGTCGCTGCAGGAACACCGCCATTCTTTCTGACAGATCATCCAGCTCCCCGTATGTCCACGTACGGTTATCCGCCACCAAAGCTGTAGTATTGGGACTTCTCCCCGCCTGCTGCCGGAACAGCGCCGGTATGGTAGCGGTTAACGGGGGACAATAACCCTCATTAATCCGGGGCAGCAGTTTACTTTTTTCTTCATCATCGAGATAATTCAGCAGGTACAGGGGCTGCGACGGCTGGGCCAATGCCACTTTCATCAACTGTTGCAGGTGCCGGCACATTTGCAGCACAGTATCCCTGAAATACTTGTCCGTATTAAATTCTACACTCAATGCCAGGCCTGTGGCGGTCTCACTAAAATGAAATATGAAATCAAACTTACTGCCGGTGTGAGCCGGTAGCGGATATCTTTCCACAGAAACACCATGCATACGCGGCAATTGATGTTGAACCACCGCTGTTTCAGCATATTTCAGGTCCATCATCACCGTAAAAAGTTCTTTTCTATCCTCGTCCAGCAGCTGCACCAGTTCATCAAAAGGAAACTCCTGATGCCGGAAAGCTGCTGTAACCCGCAGCCTGATTTCCTGTAATAGTTCCGGGAAATGCATATCACCGCTGAACTGCGTCCGTAGCGCCAGGGTATTGATGTAACAACCGATCTGTCCTGCAAGCCCCGGATGGTCCCTGCCGGCCACAGGACACCCCACTATAATATCCTCCTGCTCTGTATAGCGGAAGAACAGGGTGTTTATCAGCGCCATTAAACCCATAAAAAGGGTGGCATCTGTCTCCCTGCACATTTTTTTCAGGGCTTTACTATCTTCATCGTTAAAAAAGAAATTAACGACATCTCCCTGATAACTTTTACTTTGAGCCCCGCTTTTGTCTACCGGCAAACTCAGCACAGGCAATGGTCCGGACAGATGCTGCCGCCACCACTCGCTGCTGCTTCCCATATTATTTTCCCGCAGGCGTTGCTGTTGCCAGGACGCATAGTCCCTGTACTGGACTGGCAACGGTTGCAGTCCTGCAGGCATTTTCATACATGCCGCGTTATACGCTGCGAGCAACTCCTTTATCAACACCTCCATTGACCAGCCATCGCTGATGATATGATGCAGGGTATAAATGAAAAGCCATTTGTTTGCGCCGATGGTATATATGGCAGCCCGCCACAGAGGCCCTTCCGCCAGGTCAAATTCCGTCAGGACCTCCCTTGCCGACACCGCATCTATCTGCTCCTGCCTTCCCGTGAGATCGTCATATTTAATATTACTGCGGGCGTCTTCCGGCGCGATAACAAACTGTTTTATATCGCCTTTTTCATCTTCCCTGAAGACAGTGCGCAGGATCTCATGCCGCCTCACCAGCAGGTCAAAGGCTTGTTCCAGCGCCGCTTTATTCAATTGTCCTTCGAAGATGTAAGCCCCGGGCATATTGTAGGCAATGCTTCTTTCTTTTATCTGGCTCAACAACCATAATCTGCGCTGGGAAGAAGACAACACATAGTTATCCTGGTCGGCCATCCGGGGAATATCATTGAATGCTGCAGTAGTCGTTGTTTTACTGATATACTCCATTAACCGCTGCTTGTTTTCGCGTATGGCGTTCAGTAGGGTGTCCCCCAGCGGCAACAGCCCTGGCTGTAATTCTATGTTTCCATTATTTACAGCGAGGCTGGCGCCGGTCTTGCGGATATCTTCCAGTATTTGTTTTATTTCGTTCATATATAAAAATGGTTACAGCACATCAAATGATTACCTTGTCTGCGCCTCCACTGTTTTCAGCAGCGCTGAGCCACCGGAGATGATCGATTTCTGTCGCCAGCGCTTCCACGTAAGGGTCCATATAAAATACCGACAGCTCTATCTTTACCCTGAAGGTCGCCTGCATTAGCTGGAGTACTCTAACGGCTTTCAGGCTATGTCCTCCCAGCTGGAAAAAGTTATCGTTGACCCCTATCTGCTTTTTTCCGAGCACTTCTTCCCAAATAGCCGCTATACTGGTTTCCGTTTCGGTGCGGGGTGCAATACTGACTACTTCTGCGTGCAGACTATCCGGTTCCGGCAGGCGGCCGCGGTGTATTTTTCCATTGGAGAGCAGTGGCAACGCCGCTATCTGTTTATAGAACACAGGTTGCATATATACGGGTAAACTGCTGCTCATAAAGGCACGCAGCGATGGAATGTCTATTTCGCAGGCAGCCACAAAACAGGCCATCAGCTGATTATTTCCCTGATGGTCTTTTCTCACATAAACAACAGCAGAGTCCACCCCTTCGTACCCGCGCAATACGCTTTCCACTTCACCGGTTTCAATCCGGTAGCCCCGGATCTTGACCTGGTCATCCCGCCGGCCGGTGAGAATAATATTACCGTCAGCGCGCCAGTATCCAAGGTCGCCGGTACGATACATATAGCCATCCTCACCGAAAGGAGCTGGTATAAATTTTTCCGCCGTAAGTTCCGGCTGATGCAGGTAACCGGTGGCCAGTGCGGTGGTACGGATACAGATCTCGCCTGTAACGCCTTCCGGCACCAGCATATTTTTCCGGTTCATAATAAACACCTTCACATGTGATAAAGGACGACCAATAGGAACATATTCGGCCTTATTCATTTCCCCGGATGCTTTGAATATAGTCACAGAGATAGTGGCTTCGGTCGGGCCATACTTATTGAAGAAGTCTACCGGGCCGGCAAACTTATTCACCAGTGCGACCGGGCAGCTTTCTCCCGCTGCTACGATCCTTTTCACCCAATGGTTTTCCGGCAGCACAAACGTTTCCAGCAAGGCGGGCACTGTGTGCAGATGGGTGATGCCGCGTTCCCCAATGAACTCCCGCAGTGCGTCCGCATTCATCAGCTCGTCCTCATTGATCAGGTACAGCGCGGCGCCCGACGTAAGCGTTAAAAAGAGCTGTTCCACGGAAGCATCAAAAGAGATATTGGATATCTGTACCACCCGTTCATCAGCAGTAAAATCATATTCACGGGCAATAGAGCGCAGATAAGTCACCAGTGCTCGGTGATTGCTCACAACTCCCTTGGGTTTGCCCGTAGAGCCGGAGGTATAAATAACATAGGCCGGATCATCTGACGATGCGTGTCTGAATAACACAGACTGATCTGTGTCAGGCTGTAGCACTTCAAAAGTGTTCAGGAAATTTTCGTCTATTACAAAACGGCAATTGCTTTCTGACACGATAAAGTCGACCCTTTCAGCAGGAAACCGGGTATCAATGGGTAAATAGGCTGCTCCGGCAAACATGACCGCCAATATGCTGATCACCTGCCACTCGCCACGCGGAAGGTGTATGGCAATGATATCGCCTGCCTGTATTTCCCCCTGGCGGTACAGGTAAGCAGACAGCCCCGCGGCTTTCTCATATACCTGGCGGTAGGTAAACACCTTGCTGCCGTATACCAAAGCTATCTTGTCGGGTGTATTGTGTACCTGTTCAATAAACAGGTCTGTTACGGTTTTATCAGTATCATAGTTTTCAGGTATGGCATTAAAACCGGATATCAGTTTTGTCTCTTCGCCGGCGTCCAGGTATGCAATCCTTTCCAGTTCGATATCAGGGTTTTTCAACACAGCCACCAGCAGTTGTTCCAGGTGGACAGCCATCTTACGCACCTTGTTACTGTTATACAGATCACTATTGTGGTCAATTGTCAGATGCAGCCTTCCCGCTATTTCCCTGAAGCTGAACAACACATCGAATTTGTTGGGTTTTGCGGTATCTTCCGGATAAGGCATTACCTGTACGCCCTCCAACACCGGTGACGTCCTGTTGTCCTCTGCTGCCTCCTGTAGTACTACCATGACATCAAACAACGGATTACGGCTGGTATCCCGCGGAAGGTCCAGTTCATCCACCAGCATATCAAACGGGTATAGCTGATACGTATAGGCGTCCACGGTAACCTGACGGACATGATGCAACAAACGAAGGAAGCTGTCGCTGCCGCTAAAACGGGTCCTCAGGGGAAGCGTATTCACATAAAAGCCTATCTGGTCTTCCAGGTCGGCGTGCTCCCGACCGGCGACAGGGCTGCCGATAATGATATCATGCTGCTCTGTATAACAATACAGCAAAGCATTTACACAGGACAACAGTCCCATAAACAACGTGCTGCCATTATTAAGGCAGAATGACTTCAGCTGGTCCGTCAATTCCTCACTGATAACATGCGTTATACTACTGCCGCGATAACTTTTGACCGCAGTACGAATCTTATCTGCCGGCAGTTCCAATACCGGCAGTTCCCCTTCCAGTTGCTGATGCCAGTAGGAGCGGTAAGTACGCAGCAACGGACCGCTTAATTGCTGTTGCTGCCATGCCGCATAGTCTTTGTACTGTAACCTCAATGGGGGCAACGATAAAGAGGTCCCGGCTGCTGCGGCATTATAGAAATACAACAGTTCTTTCATCATAATACCCATTGACCAGCCATCACTAACGATATGGTGCATGGTGCAGGCAAACACTGATTTCTCGTCAGATTGCCGGTACAGGCAGGCACGCAACAGCGGCCCTTCAGACAGCGAAAATGGTGTCAACGCCACCCTATTTAGCCCCCTCATCAATGCTTCGTCGGCATCGGGACACGCCCGCAGGTCTTCTTCCTGTAATGCAAATCCGATGCTGTCTTTATCAAGAATATATTGACGGACCTCCCCTGATTCATCTTCCCGGAAAACCGTACGCAGAATTTCATGGCGGGCAATCAGGGAGTAGAACGCAGCCTCCAGCGCATCAGTGTTGAGTGTTCCCTCAAAGACATATACCCCCGGCATGTTATAGGCCGCATTCCCTCCTTCCAGCTGGCTGATTACCCACAGCCGGCGCTGTGAAGACGACAAGGGGTAGCTGACAGATGGTGCTACCACAGGGATATTCGCGTAGGCAGTACGTTGCATGGACATGATCAGCGCAGCCAGGTCTTCCAGCACCGGATGCAGGAAGATGTCCTTCAGCCCGATTTTCACTTCCAGCGTTTTGTAAATCTGGCTGACAAGCCGCGTAGCCTTCAGGCTGTGGCCCCCCAGTCTAAAAAAGTCATCGTGAATGCCTACCTGGTTGCGGTTCAGTAATTCCTGCCATAGCTGCACGAGTGCCGACTGTACAGGATTAACCGGCGGATGATAAGTTACATCTGAAGCCAGCGCGTCTGTTGCCGGAGAAGGTAACTGACGGCGGTCCACTTTTCCATTGGAATTCAGCGGCAGCGCATCCATCACCACATAGTAATAGGGGACCATATACGCAGGCAGTATATTTCCGAGGAAAGCGGTAACCTCGCTTGTCTGTACCTGTTGCTCGCTTACCAGGTAGGCGACCAGTTCCTTGTCGCCCTGTGGCGTAAGCCAGGCAGTGACCACCGCTGCGGTCACTCCGGGGAACGATTGCAACGTGGCTTCTATCTCACCGGCTTCTATACGGTAGCCACGAATTTTCAGCTGGTCATCCTTACGGCCAACAAATTCTATGTCTCCGTTAGGAAGCCAGCGGCCAAGGTCTCCGGACTTATACATCAACTCTCCCGGCCTGAAAGGATTGTCAACAAATTTCTCTGCCGTCAGTTCCGGTTTATTCAGATACCCTCTTGCAAGCCCAATGCCACTGATACATATTTCCCCGACAATGCCCAGTGGCTGTAACAGGCACTGCTCATTGACGATGTATACACTTCTGTTCGGCGCGGGCTTGCCAATCGCCGGCGCCTGGTCCAGCGAAACAATGTCGTGATAGGTACTGCAAACGGTACACTCTGTAGGCCCATAACCATCCACTATACTGATTTTTTCCACAAACTGCGCTACATAGTAAGGATTGAACCTTTCACCTCCGCTGATAAGTAACCTTAAATTTGTAACTCCTGAAATACTATCATTGAGTTCTTTTAGTACCAATGGAGTAGCACTGATAACCGTCACTTTTCTTTCGTACACCAGCTTTACCGTTTCATCCATATCTTTCTGCCCGTTTCTTCCCATTACCAGCACCGCGCCACTGATCAGGGTAGGGAAAACCTCTTCAATATGAATGTCAAAAGATATTGATGACAATTGCAATATTACATCGCTGTCCGCGATACCAAATTTAATACGGTAGGTATCACTGTAATCTATCAGCGACACATGTTCAATCAGGACCCCTTTGGGTTTCCCTGTAGTGCCGGAGGTATAAATCACATATGCGAGATGACCAGGACCGGCAATTTCCACCGGATTATTGTCATCGTACTGGTCCTGCACCGCTAAAAATGCCGCCACTTCCTTTTCATCCACAGTCACCTTACAGCGGGTATCCTCCAGGATATAGGCAATTCTTGCTTCGGGATATTGTACATCTACAGGGACATAAGCTGCTCCGGACTTAAGAATAGCCAGCATACCAATGACCATCCATTCGCTTCGTTCCAGCATGATGGCGATCAGGTCATCCGGTTGTATGTTATACTTTGTACGCAGGTATCTGCTGAAACGGTTCACCGTTTTATTCAATTCCTCATAGCTCAGCGAAACATCTTCAAACACAAGCGCGGTATTTTGAGGTGTCTTCAATACCTGCTCTTCAAACAGCGTAATAATTGTTTTTTCAGACGGCAAATAAGATGGCGCAGGATTAAAAGCGTACAATTTTTCCTGTTCTTCTGTATTGATAAATACTGCACAGTTCAATGAAGATTCAGGCTGTTGCAGCATTACAGCCAGCAACTGCTGAAAATGCCCTGCCAAACGAACAATCGTTTCCTTCTCAAAAAGATCGGTGCTATATTCTATATTGAAGCGGATCGTATCATTTTCTTCCCGGAAAGTGAGCGTGAGGTCGAATTTGCTGACGACATCTTCCACGCCTTCCAGCGGCCTTACGGATTGATCATTAAAACCTGTTGTCACCTTCTCACCGGTATTCTGTAGCACTACCATAACATCAAACAATGCGCTTCGACTCATATCACGCTGCAGCTCCAATGTTTCTATCAGTTCATCAAAAGGATACAGCTGATGCTCATACGCCTGCAAGGTGGTGTCCTTCACGCTGTGCAGCAAATCCAGGTAACTGCCTTCCCCGGCAACCTGTGTTCTTAAAGCAACCGTATTAAGAAAACATCCGATCTGAGGTTCCAGGTCGATATGGTCCCTGCCGGCGACAGGACTGCCGATAATGATGTCGGTTTGGTTGGTGTACCGGTACAACAGCGCATACACGGTGGACAGCAGCCCCATGAACAGGGTCGCTCCTTCCTG
>NZ_FUWZ01000023.1 GCF_900167135.1 Chitinophaga eiseniae
ACCTGTCGGGTTTATTACCGGACTATATGCTGCCCGGCTATTACATCAGCCTGCCGCAGCTGCCGTTAACCGGCAATGGCAAGATAGACCGCCAGGCGTTGCCGGAGCCCGGTGAGCAGGACGCCGGTCGCAGCACTGCCTATGCCGCAGCCAGCAATGATATGGAAGCACTGATGGTACAGGTATGGGAAGCGGTGCTGGGACGTACAGGTGTTAGCGTTAATGATAATTTCTTCGAGATCGGGGGCGACTCTATCAAGTCCATCCAGATTGTGTCAAGACTTCGGAAGTATGGTTATGCACTATCGGTAACGGATGTACTGCAATTTCCTACACCTGCTGAACAGGCGTTGCAGACGGTTGAATTGTTGTATGACGGCGTTACACAACAGTTGTCAGGCAATGTGCCGCTTAGCCCGGCCCAGCGGTCATTTCTGGAAAATGAAAAATTGGTGAAAGGTCATTTCAACCAATCGGTATTGTTGTTTAGCCGCGAAACGATTTCGGAAGATGCTATCCACGCGGTATTCCGCCTTATCTGCCGGCACCACGATGCGTTGCGCCTGCGCTTTGAGCAGCAGGATGGCATATGGACACAAACATATAGCGACACAGATGAAGCTTTTAGTATAACCGTCCACGACTGGAAAAACCGCGACGTGGCGGACGCTGTGACGCTCCTGGAGGCTGCCGGCGGCAGCCTCCAGGAAGGCATGCTATTGCACGAAGGCCCGTTGGTCAGGCTGGGTTTGTTCAGGCTGGCGGACGGAGACAGGCTTTTGATCGTCATACATCACCTGGTAACAGATGGTATATCACTACAGATATTGCTGGAAGATATCGCCGCGCTGTACCGTCAGTATTTGCAGGGAGAAGCGCTTGAGCTGCCCGCCAAGACAGATTCGTTTAAACACTGGATGGAACAACTGAACAGCTATGCCCTGTCGCCTGTGTTGTTGAAGGAACAGGCATATTGGGAGAAAACTGCAGCCGTGATTACGGACCCGTTGCCGCTGGACTATCCGGCAGGACAAAACCTGGTGAAAGACACGCAGACGCTTGTATGCAGGCTTACGAAAGAACTAAGCCAGCAGCTGTTTACGGAAGTCAACAGGCTATTGCATTCCGAAATGGACGATGTGTTGCTGACAGCGCTCGGACTGGCCCTGCGGGACGTCTTCGGTATGCGCAAGGTACTGGTAAGCATGGAGGGACATGGCCGGCAGCCGCTTGCAGGACAGGCGGACATCAGCCGGACGGTTGGCTGGTTTACCAGCATCTACCCGGTAGTACTGGATATTGCCTGGCCGGACGATCCCGGGCAACAGCTGCGGGGGGTGAAAGAAACCCTGCGCGCAATACCGGATAAAGGTATCGGATATGGTTTACTCAAATACCTGGACAAACAGGAATCTACTCCCGACTACTTCAACAGGGTACCTGAAATACGGTTTAATTACCTCGGACAATTCAATGATACGGTGCTGGCAGAAAAGGAACATGCCTACTTTTCCTTCTCTGCGGAGCCTAAAGGAAATGAAGTCAGCGAAACCTCGGAGAGAGAGGTGGTATTGGAGCTGACAGGCATCGTATTTAACGGTGTGCTGAGCCTGGACCTTGCCTATAGCACCGGGCAGTTCCGTTCACCCACGATGGAAAAACTGTTGAGCGCACTGGAAGAAAGACTGGTGAGTCTTATCCGTTACGGCACTTCCGTAACGGAGGTGCAAATAACGCCTCAGGACCTCGGCGACGCCGAATTATCAATGGAAGCATTTAATAATCTGTTTAAATGAGCATATGCTGGTAAAGGAAAATATCAAATACATCTCCAGGCTCAGTCCCTTACAGGAAGGAATATTTTATCACCATCTGTTGGACCCCTCTTCCCGCGCATATTTTACCCAAACGTCCTTTCATATAAAGGGCAAGCTGGATGTGGCCTTGCTGGGCCGGAGCTTTCAGGAAATTATCGATCGGTATGATGTGCTCAGAGCATTGTTTGTTCAGCCGGACATGACAGCCCCCCGGCAGATTGTCTTAAAACAACAGGAGGCAAAGGTATGCTATGAAGACCTTCGGAAAACTACCGGGCCGGACAACCAGGATGCCGTCATCCGTTCACTGCTCGAAAAAGACAAGGAGCAGTTGTTTGACCTTGGCAAAGGTAACCTGCTGAGGGTAAGCCTCGCCCGGCTGGCAGAAGAGGAATACTACCTCATCTGGAGCCATCATCACATCCTGATGGATGGATGGTGTTTGTCGGTGATCATCGAAGAGTTCCTGGCCATTTATCATGGCCTGCTGGCAGGAAAGCCGGTACGTTTACCGGAAGTAGCGCCTTATCAGCGATATATCAAATACCTGGAAGGTATAGACCGGCAGGCTACTTTACAATACTGGAGCGGCTATTTGTCGGGATATAACGTGCAGACGCCGGTGCCGGGAGCAGTGCAGGATAAACACGGCAGCTATCAACTGGCAGAGTTGTCCTGCACGCTCGATAAAACGATCAGTGACGGACTGATGGCGTTGGGCAGAAAATACAAAGTCACTTTGAATACGGTGATACAGTCCTTGTGGGGCGTGTTACTGGCAAAATACAATAATACCCATGATGTGGTGTTTGGAGCGGTTGTATCCGGCCGTCCGCCGGAAATAGCGGGCATAGAACAAATGATCGGGCTGTTTATCAACACCATCCCGGTAAGGATACAAACAGACCGGGACACTACTTTCGCGGAATTGTTAAGGGCCGTTCAGCAGCGGGCCATAGAATGTATGCCACATCACTATGTGCAACTGGCGGATGTACAGCAGCAAAGCGAGCTGGGCGTGAGACTGATGGACCATATCATGATCTTCGAAAACTACCCGGTAGCGGAGAAGATACAACAGCATTCCGCTGCTGCCGGCATGGCGTTGTCTGTTATCAGTACCGGCGGAACGGAGCAGTCCAGTTACGATTTTAATGTGACGGTCTATCCCGGAAATACCATTACGATTAAATTTAGCTATAATGCCAACGCCTATACGAATAAAATGGTGGAGGAGCTACGGGCGCATATGGAGCAGCTGGCCTCCACGTTGGTGCAGGACGCAGAACTGCCTTTGAGGAATATCTCCTGGATAGGGGCGGCGGCACAACAGCAGCTGGAGGCTTTCAGCGGTATACATCAGTTGCCGCAACTGCCGGCTGCTATGATGGCGCCCGACCTTTTTGAGGCGCAGGCCCGCGCCACCCCGGAGGCTGTC
>NZ_FUWZ01000013.1 GCF_900167135.1 Chitinophaga eiseniae
TATGCGCACTCCGGGCAGCAGTGCGCGGAACTGCGACACCATCACCGCAGGCAGCTCTTCGCCGCTGCATACTACATGCCGCAGCGGGGTGGCGCCGGTCTGGTAATCAGCCAGGAAAGCACCCAGCATGGAAGGCACAAAGTGAATGATGCTTACGCCTTCCTGCGCAATAAGCTGTTGCAGGTACTGCGGGTCCTTGTGCCCTTCCGGACGCGCGATCACCAGACAGCTACCGCTGATAAAAGGCAGCAGCAGTTCCCATACCGACACGTCGAAGGTGTAAGGTGTTTTTTGCAGGAAGATGTCCGACGGCCCGATGCGCAGGTCTTCCTTCATCCACAGCAGACGGTTGTACAAACCTTCGTGCAGGTTCAATACCCCCTTAGGATGACCGGTAGAACCGGAAGTATAAATACAGTAGGCCAGCGAAGCGCCTGTGAGCGCAGGCAGTGCCAGATCCCCGCTGTACTGCAGCTGCTCCTTCCTGAAATCCGCCAGCAGGGCGGCATCTACAACTACCCCGATGTTACCGTCCTGCCTTATATAATCGATCCGCTCCTGCGGATAATGCACATCCAGTGGCACATAGGCGGCGCCGCATTTCAGGATAGCCATGATCGTTACAGGAAGCCATTCGCTGCGCTCCAGCAGGATACCTGCCAGCACGCCGCTTTCCAGCTGATGACGACTTTGCAGATAGTGCGCCAGCTGATTGCTCAGTGTATCCAGCTCCCTGTATTTCAGTACACGGTCTTCGTAAACAACCGCTTTATTATCCGGCGATGTTGATACTGCCTCGCGGAACAGGTCCAGGACAGTTTTTTCCGGTGCATAGGTGACGGCAGTGTCATTGAAGCCTTGCAGCAATTGTTCTTTTTCCGCGGCGGTGAGGAAATCTATGGTATCAATAGGCAGCCCGGGACGCTCCAGCATAATGGAGGTCAGCTGTTTAAAGTGGTTCAGCAACTGCTTTACCTGGTGCTCATGAAAAACATCTGTGTTGTAATCAACGACCATGCTTAGCGCCTCTCCTTCCTCGTAGATATTGATCTCCATGTCAAACTTAGCATAACAATGGCCCATATCCGTGATCGTATCAACTACCGCCGATGTGGCCGTGCCGGTATTTTTCTCACCGATGTTCTGTAAGGCGACCATCACATCAAAAATCGCACTCCTGCTGGTATTGCGGCGGACACCGACGTCCTGCAGGATGTCATCAAACGGGTAAGCCTGGTGTGTATAGGCCTGGAGCGTATTTGTCCTTAACTGCCGGACAAATGCTTCAAAGGAAGACTGCCCGTTCACCTTGTTGCGCAGCGGCAGTGTATTCACATAAAACCCTATCTGGTTTTCGAGATCAGCGTGGTTTCTGCCTGCTGCAGGCGTACCGATGATGATATCCTGCTCCCCGGTGTAACGGTACAGTAACACCTTCCAGGCAGCCAGCAACGTCATAAAAAGGCTTCCTCCCTCTGCACGGGTGAAAGACCGGAGCTGCGCGGTAAGTTCCGGCGACAGGCAGGTACGGCACCTCCTGCCGGAGAAAGTCTTCACCGCGGGGCGCGACTTACTGCCGGGCAAAGACAATTCCGGCAATTCACCGGACAACAACTCCTTCCAGTATGTTTTTGCCGCTATACCGGCTGCCGTATGCAATTGTTCGTGCTGCCACACCGCATAATCCTTGTACTGGATCGCCAGTGGCGGCAATGCAGGTGTAAGGCCTGCCGCCAGCGCACGGTAGCAGCCGATCACATCCCGTCCCAATACATCCATGGACCAGCCATCGCTGATGATATGGTGCATGTTGTAGTAAAAAACATAGGTCTCTTCTGTCACCTGCAACAGTGCCATTCTCAGCAGCGGTCCCTTTTGCAGATCGAAGAGCGTGGCCGAGTCTGCCGCGATATAAACCCGGGTTTCCTCCCGGGGATCGGGAGAACTGCGGAGGTCCAGACGGGTGATATTGAAGGCTAGTTGCGCCGGCGAAAGGATAAACTGCCTGGGCATGCCCGATTCATCTTCCCGGAATACCGTACGCAATATTTCATGCCTCTCGATGATGACCTCCATTGCACGGGAGAAAATATCGATATTAAAATCGCCGTTCAGTTCCATGGAAAACGGTAGGTTATAAGCGAGACTGCCGGCATCCAGCTGGCTAAGCACCCACAGGCGCTGCTGGCTGGGCGACAAAGGATAGCTATACTGCGCCGGCGCGGGAGGTATCGCCGCGAACGTCTTACCAGCGGCATATTTTTTCAGGTAGGAAATGATCTGCGGTTTATGCGCCCGCAAAAGATCAATGTGCCTGTCTTCAATATCATCCTGCTCAAAGCTTACCTGCAGGTCATCTTCGTCCAGTGCAACATAAATACTGTTCTTTTCCAGCTCTGCTAATAAATCAAGGATATCCATAGCTATATTTTAATTTTTTTGGTTTGCCGGGTAACTTTTCTCGTAGCCGTAAGGCGCGTCATAATTTCTATTTCGCGGCTGATACGCTGTATGTTGGCGTCGGTATAAAAATCCTGGATATTCATTTCCACGCTGAATTCTTTTTGGATCTTGCCCAGCAGGGACATTGCGCGCAGTGAATCGCCTCCCAGTAAAAAGAAATCGTCTGTGATACCGATAGTCTCTATTCCAAAAAACTGGCACCATAGTTCACACAAACGGGATTGTATTTCATTCTGCGGCGCTACCGGATCTCCCAGCTCTTCCGGCCTGCTGCGTGTGTCCGCAACCGATACCACCCCGGTTTCCGGTGATGCCGGCAGTGTCTCGGGCTGTATCATATGAGCGCCGGCCTGCAGTTGACTGAAAGGATCTACCCTTGCAGGCAATGCCGTTTGCTGAAAACAGTATAACGGCAACATGATCTTTCTTACTGCCGCATTCTTATATATCGCCTGCCAGTTCACTTTTACTCCATGCTTCCAACAGGTGGCCAACGCCAGCTGCATATATTCGTTATCATTCACCTGTTCTTTTAAGGTACGGATGGTGGCAACGGGAATAAAGGACTCCTGGTAACCCGGTTGATGTTTCAGTAAGCCGGTAAGCGTTTTCCCCGGACCCACTTCGATGAAAACGGCCTCCTTCGGAAGCTGCTGCAGCAGTGCCGCCAGGCCCTCTGCAAACAGTACGGTATGCCTGAGATGCGCTACCCAGTAATCCGGTGAAGTAGCCTGTTCCGCGGTGATCAGCTGTCCACTGAGATTAGAGTAATAGGGAATAGCGGGCGCCGAGAGTTGATAACCGGCCATCCAGGTACGGAAAGCAGGGAGCATATCGTCCATCATGGCAGAGTGAAATGCATGAGAGGTATTTAACCTGACCGTGGAGATAGCCTCCGCCTGCAACTTTTCGGCGATCTGCTCCACTTCAGGCATCGGGCCTGCCAACACACAGGTACCGGGCGTATTGATGGCAGCCACCGACAGTCCCGGCGTCAGGAAAGGCTGCACCTGTTCCCCGCTTGCCTGCACCGCCAGCATTGCGCCAGGGGCCAACGCATACATCAGGCGGGCCCTTTCCGTAACGATGCGCAGTCCGTCCTCCATACTGAATACCCCGCTGATACAAGCGGCCACATATTCACCAAGGCTATGCCCTATCATCGCGGCAGGCTTTATGCCTGATTGCAAAAACAAATCGGCCAGTGCATACTCCACGAGGAACAACAGTGGCTGCGTATAAACGGTTTGATGAACAGCACGGTCGTCTGCCGGCGCTTCGTTAATATAACCCAGTATGGACGCCGGGTCCAGGCCCAGCAGCGGTTGCAGTACTGCAAACCCCTTGTCCATCACCTCCCGGAAATGCGGCTGCAGGCGGTATAAATCCGCCGCCATGCGGAAATACTGTGTTCCCTGGCCGGGGAACATAAAAACGGTCTTCACATTTGCTGCTACCACACTTCGGGCCGGGGTGCTCCTCAGCTTTGATAACAAGTCCTGTAAACCGGCGGCAGCAATACTTTCGCGGTAACGATGATGCTGACGGCCGGTGGCCAGCGTATAAGCCACATCTGCTATGTTGCCATGCGGATGATGCTCCAGGAAATCCGCCAGTTGCAGCTTGTAGTCATTCAACGAGGCTGCTGTTTTGGCGGAGAGCAGCAACGGAGCGCTGACGGCGGCCGTTTCGGTTGCTGCCGGAGCTTCCTCCAGGACAATATGTACGTTGGTACCACCTATACCGAAGCTGCTCACACCAGCCCTGCGAGGCATTGTGGCAGCATGTTCCCAGTGGGTCAACCGGCTGTTCACATAAAACGGCCCTCCTGCAAAATTGATCTCGGGGTTCGCTTTGGTATAATGCAGCGAAGGAGGAAGTTGTTGATGCTTCAACGCCAGCGCTGCCTTGATAAGACCTGCAATACCTGCCGCGGCATCCAGGTGACCGATATTCGTCTTCACAGCGCCAATAGCACAGCGATGTTGGGTATTATAGCCGAATGCTTTGTTCAGCGCCTCTATTTCAGTAGGATCACCGAGGCGAGTACCGGTGCCATGTGTTTCAATGTAACTGATGGAGTCGGGCGTCACTTCGGCAACGCGATGCGCCAAACGAACACATTCGGCCTGCCCCTCAATACTGGGAGCGGTATAACCGACTTTACGGCGACCATCGTTGTTCACGGCACTCGCCCTGATCACCGCATAAATATGATCATTGTCACGGACGGCATCATCAAATCTTTTGAGTACGACCACACCGGCGCCTTCTCCCCATACCGTTCCGGAAGCCTTTTCATCAAAGGCCCTGCAGTGACCATCGGAGGAGGCGATCAGCCCCTCCTGGAACAGGTAACCCTTAGGCTCATAGCTGGCCACGCTCACGCCGCCCGCTACTGCGATGCTGCATTCTTTCAGCAACAGGTTGCGGCAGGCGATATGCACCGCGCTGAGTGAGCCTGAACAGGCCGTATCTACCAGGTAGCCAGGGCCTTTCAGTCCAAGCTTATAGGCAATCAATGTGCTGATGAAATCCTTGTTGGCCATCCGGCTGGCCAGAAACGCACTCACGCCGGCAACAGGGTGCAACATCCTGTAGGCGCGCCAGTTCAGGTTATCGGAAGCCGCGAGGTAGAGTCCTGTCGTTTCCTGTTCTGCGGCAGCATAACCGGCATCGTCGAGCGCAGACCACACCAGCTCATGCATGATGCGGATCTGCGGGTCCAGCACCGCAGCCTCTTCTTTCGTATAACCGAAGAAGTTATAGTCGAAACTACCCGGCTGATCTATAAACGAGGCGGCCGGCACAAACGCCGGATTGTTATATATCTCAGGCGCCACCTGTAAAGCCTTAAGCTCTTCACCGGAAAAGAAATGAACCAGTTCCTTTCCGTCTGCCAGGTTTTTCCAGAAAGACAACAAGTCTCTCGACTGCGGGAAACGCCCTGACATGCCAATGATGGCAATGTCCTTTTTCCTGGATGACTTTTCCATTTACAATAAAAGTTTTATGCAGTTATAAGGGGATGGGGTGACAATTAAACAATACATCGCTGATTGCCGTCCCTGGGGAGGACGGCGATCAGTTATCATCAGTAAAATGAATTAAAATCAGTTGGCCCTGTTATTCTCAGATTGGCCGGTAGCCCTGTTTTTGAAATCCGTTTTGGTCAGCTTACCAAAATTATAGGTAAGAATAAAACGGAAGTAATTGGTGCTATAGGTCCTGTCAAAGAAAATATAGGTTTTACCTACATTATAATTGCCTCTGGATGCAGTACTGTGGAAGATATCGTTGGCCAGTAATTTCAGGCGGAGTTTATTCCGCAGGAAATCCCTTTCAACACCGAGGGTGACGGTAGCACGATGCTTATCGTAGTACAGTCCGGAGTATTTATCCCCTGCATACCAGGCCAGCAGCTGTATCCGGAAAAGATCCGGCACTGTAAAGGTATTGCTGGTGTAGAGGTAGATCTGCGGTTTGGGGGTCAGCAGCTCAAAATTATATTTATTGTCTACCTGTTTAAGATAGTTCAAACTCACGCTGTTCACGGAGCTCCACCATTTACGCACGCTGAAGGATTTGGACAGGGTCGCGGAATACAAATGCCCCCTGTAGAGATTGATGGCTTTCAGCACATAACTGTTGGGCGTGTTGCCTCTCAGCGCTGCAGCATCGATAGGATCAATGGTGTAATTATACCCGATCTTCAGGTCGTAGTCGCTATAGTTGGCGCCCACTTCGAAGGAATGTGTTTTCTCGGGGATCAGGTTGGGATTACCTTCTATGGTTGTAAAAGGGTCCTGGTATATCACCAGCGGGTTAAGCGATTGATAGCGCGGGCGGGTGATCCTGGAAGAATAGGCCGCACGCAGTTTCAGCTTGTTCGTCAGCGTAGCAGAAACGGAAGCATTCGGGAAGATATTGAAATAGCTGTCCGACAGCGACTGCCCGCTGTTGGCGCTGGTGGTCAGGTCGTAGTTCGTCCACTCTCCCCTGGCGCCCAGGTTATAATTCACTTTCCTGGCAAAGGTGCCGCTATAGCTGATATAGGCAGCAGGGATTTTCTCCGCATATCTGAATTTATTGGAAAGACCGGAATCGCGTTTAAAGTTGCTCCCATCGGGACCGGTGAAAAAATTGGTACCGGAGGTGTTTTCAACATAGCTGAACTTGGCGCCTATTTCCAGCCGGTTGCCGGAAGCAAACACCTTCGCGTAGTCTGCCTGTGTGGTAGATATGGAAATCTCCTGGTCCACCAGGTTTTTCAGGAAACGAAGTCCTTTTGCCCCATTCACCTCACTGTTTTCTTCTATAAAATCATTGATATCGGAATTGAATTTCGAATACTGTGTTCCTATAAACAGGGTGCTTCCGAGGGTATCTGTTTTCAGGTTATAGTTCAGGGTCGCGGAGTGATTCCAGCGACGGTCATCTTTGTTGATACCGCTGGTGTAGTAGCTCTTGTCCGTTTTGTTATCGATAGCGTTGCGGCTGTTGGTGGTGCCTCCCAGTTTCTCAAGATAACCGCTGTAAGCCAGAGAGAGGTTTGATTTCTCACTGAAGTTATATTGTGCTCCCAGTCCGTAGTTGGAATAATTTTTCATCTTCCTGTTCCAGTCAGTCCACAAATCGGAGTTCATATAGTCGTCTGCAGCCGACCGGGAGCGGATGGTATGCAGCCTTTCTTTGGTGTCTCCCCAGAGGATAGCGTAGTTACCAACGAGCGACAATCTTCCTTTCATATAACTTAAATCGAGGGAGGAACTGGCATTGGACCCTCCGAACGGGCTATGGGTAAGAAACTGATTGAAAGTACCCATCAGGCCTTCATCTGTTTTTACTTTGGTAACGACGTTGATCACGGCTTTTCCTTCCGCATCATATTTTGCGGAGGGGTTACCAATGATCTCGATCTTCGATATCTGGGAAGTAGGGATCGAAGCAAGTCTTTCCGCGGTGATCTGTTTACCGTTCAGGTAAATAATGGCTTCTCCTTTGCCAAACACACTGAAACGTCCTTCAGACTCCAATACGTTAGGCGAGCGGGTAAGTATTTCCGTAACCGAATTGCTGGCTGCGAGGGCGGTATTGGCCACATTTACTTCTACCGTACCATTGTTGGAATATCTTACCAGCGGGGTATTGCTTACCACCTGTACTTCATTAAGATGATATTTGGACCTGGCCACGAGGATGGTGCCCAGGTTCAGCTGGGCTTCTCCCTTGTATTGCACCCTGATAACGGTGTCCGGAAATTGCAGGGAGTTAAACTTCAGAAAAAACTCCTTGCGGTTGATGCCTGTCAGCTCAAAGTTCCCGTCTGCAAAAGCGGCGCCTTTCACGAAGGCAGAATCCGGAGCGGATAACAGGATCACGTTACCAATGAGCGGTTCATTGGCAGGATTAACGATCTTCCCTTTGACGGTGGTCACCTGTTGTGCGTCAGCCGGCACATTGAAACAAAAAAGGGCAAACGAAATAAAGAGGGCGAATACTGAGATTTTCATCTAATAACTGTTGGTTAAACATTAATTCTCAAAGCTCCCTAAAGGGAAAGGTTCTATGCTGTCAGTAACATTTTTCTAACGGGTTCTCATCTTCGGGTTCCGAAAATGAAAATAAACAATTCCGGTACATTATCAGAAACTAAAATCGATGTCCGGCACCTGTTCATTTTCAACGGCAAGTGAGATATCCAGCGAGGCTACGTCTGCGTGTGGCGAGGTGTTGATAGCCTGTAACAGCTTTTCGTAGCGAAGGAACAGCAGCGTAATATTGTCTTTATCGTACCAGTCGGCGTTCGCGGTCACTACCCCCTGCAGCCCGCTGGCTGTTTCCATGCAGTTCACGAGCAGCGGCAGGCGGCTGTGCAGCGACCGTACATGCCGGTACTTCAGCGTGATCTCTTCTCCTATGGAAATTTCGTCATAGTCAAAGGAAGGTGGTTGCACCACGAAAAGGCAGTCCAGTTGTATATCGGCAGCCACGGCTTCCGGAATATCCTGGTGCGTGTCGAGGTCAAGGGTCATGGCATGCACGCGGTCCAGCAGCGTTGCCATATCTACAGCAAAGTCCTGTACGCGCAGCGGCAGCGTTTTTACGAACATACCTGGCTGGTGGTGCAGCACATGGCTGGTGCGGCCTGAATTGAGTGTACCGATACAGATATCATCTTTGCCGGTTACTTTGTGTACCAGCGCCAGGAAGGCTGACAGCATCAGTACGTGCAGGGTACTGTTCAGCTCACGGGCTGTTTGCTTCAACTCCTGCAGGGTGGCCATATCCCAGGAGAAGGTATATTCCACAGCGGACATCTGCCCGTTGCCGTTATAAAAATCGGGCGGCAGCAGGGGCTGCCAGTCGTAGCCATCCAGGTACTGCTCCCAGAAGCCAGGCTGTTGCAAAGCCGACCGCTGCTGTTGCCAGGGTACATAGTCCCGGAACTGGAAGCCGTCTTCCGGTAGCGCCTCCGGGGTCTGGTACATTTCTCCTAATTTGTTGATCAGTACTGCTGTCGACCATCCGTCGAGGATGATATGATGACCGGAAAATGCCAGCAACTGGCGCCCCCCTGTCTCTATCAGCGCTATCCGCAGCAACAGATCGTTTTCCAGGTCAAAGGGATGGTTAACGTATGCCTCCACCTCGCTTTCCCACGAGTCTATTGCCGTTAAATGATCTATCCTGAACCGGACAGCCGCGGCCTCTTTTACCAGTTGGCAGGACCGTCCGTCTTTTTCCCTGAAATTCGTACGCAGTATCTCGTATTTTTCTATCAGGCGGACAAACACGTCCTGCAGACGCTCCGGATGCAGGCGCCCTGTCACTTCATACACCGCAAAAACGTTGTATGGAGCCGCGCCGGCCGGGTGTTGTTGAGCAGACAGCCAGATGCCCTGCTGACCCGGAGTGAGCGGGAACTCCTTCTCCACCGGCGCCTGCGGGATGACGTTCACCGGCTGCACCACCACCTGTTTTTCCAGATACTGCGCCATCCCCTCCACCGTTGGATGATGGAACACGTCCCTCATCGAAACAGGGTACCCCAGCAGATGCACCTGGTTGACCAGCCGCATGGCATTGATGGAGTGTCCGCCGAGGGAAAAGAAGTCTTCATTGATGCCAGGCAAATGTTTCAGTGCCAGTGTTTCTTTATACATCCTGCACAACTCGTATTGCAAAGCCGTGGTGGCCATTTTCCGTTCATTGCCGGCATGTACGGGCTCCACCTCCCAGGCGGACATCAGCCCCCGGTCGACTTTATTATTCGGCGTCAGCGGAAAAGCGTCGGCCTGTTTAATCACCCGGGGCACCATATATTCAGGCAGCTCGTCTTTCAGGGCTTCTATCAGCGCTGCCGTATCTACCGGCTTATCTGCAATAAGATAGGCCACCAGAAATGCCTCCTGCCCTATCTGCTTCCGGGCTATCACTACGGCATTGCGCACAGATGGCTTTTTCAGCAGCAGCGTCTCTATCTCGCCCAGCTCTATGCGGTAACCGCGGATCTTCACCTGGAAATCATTTCTACCCAGAAATTTTATTTCGCCTTCATCCGTCCAGTATCCCAGGTCGCCGGTTTCATATACTGTCTGGCCGGGCACAAAAGGATCCGGAATGAAGCGGCGGCGCGTTAGTTCGGGCTGACGGAAATACCCTTTCGCCAGTCCTTCGCCGCCGATGTAAATAGCGCCGGGCGTACCTTTGCCAGCCGGTGAAAGATCAGGATGAAGGATATAGATGCGGGTGTTATTAACAGGAGCCCCGATGATATCCGCATCTGTAGGGCAAGTCAGTTTTTTACAGGTAGAGTAGATCGTTGTTTCCGTAGGACCGTACAGGTTCCATACCTCTCCGCATTTCGATAGCATATTGGCTACCAGGGCCTGGCTCAGCAGGTCGCCGCCACACATCAGTTTCAGTTTCCGACTGCCTTTCCATCCCGCATCGAACAATACCTGGTAAAAGCCGGGAGTTCCCTGTAAAATATCGGGGTCGATGGTATGCAACTGTGCGATCATCTGCTCCGGCTGGTACAACAGCCCGCGATCGGCAACATATACGGTGGCGCCCGCCGTGAGCGGTCCGAAGAATTCCAGTATGGAGATATCGAAAGAAGGCGTGGTAACGGAGAAAAACGTATCTCCCGGCGCGATGCCCGGACGGGAAATAATGCTCAACAGGAGGTTCAGCAGGGCGCCATGGCTTATTTCCACGCCCTTGGGATTACCAGTTGACCCGGAGGTGTAGATGATATAAGCGCTGGTGGCAGCGGTCACCTGCGGCAGCTCCGCAGCCGGGGCAGGCAGCAGCAGCGTTTCAGGCCGGAGGGTATTGTATTCCGCCACGGCTGTTGCAGCGATCAACAGGGAAGGCTGACTGTTTTCGAGAATATATTGCGTCCGCGCTTCCGGCAAATCCGGGTCCACCGGGATGTAGGCCCGCCCTGATCTGAGCACGCCCAGCAGTACGGCCACCAGCCGGGCAGAGCGGGGCAGCATGACGGCTACCGGCGACACATTATCCCCCGCCATAGCGGCAATATGCCGGGCTATATTGCCTGCGGCCCTGTCCAGCTCCGTATAGGTGTAACTGTTATGTTCATCTTTCACCGCCACCTTCCCCGGAAAATGTTGTACCTGCTGCCGGAAATAAGACAGGAAGGTGCTGTTGCGGTCATAGTCCGCGGCGGTATCATTGAACTGCCGCAGGGCTGCTTTCTCGCCGGCAGACAGGTAACTGTAGCTGCCTACCACAGCTTCGGGATCAAGACATACAGCATCCAGTATTTCGCGGAAATGCGTTATCAGCAGGGCCATGCTGCTTTCATTGAAATAAGCCCCATTGTAGTCAAAGTGCACGGTCACGTCGCCGGCATCGTCATGTTCCCTGATGGCGATGGCCAGCGCTGTACGGTCAGCTCCGTGCGGGTGTGGCTGCACCTTCGTACGGGTATGCAGGAAATGAGCGGAAAAATCCTGTTTTTCGTAAGAGACCGTCAGGCTGAACAACCGTTCCCGTTCATGGAAAATACCCAGCTCCTTGACCAGCTTTCCCAGCGGGAAACGCTGATGGCGGTAGTCGCTTCGCAGCTGCGCCTTCACCTTCTCTGCAAGGGTCCGGAAGCTGTCTCCCGGCGCTACGTACATCCGTAAGGGTGAAATACCCATAAAAAGCCCGATTGTTTTTTTGAATGCGGCATTGCTGCGGTTCAATACAGGCAGGCCAAAGCTGATATCCTGCTGTTGATAACGACGATGGATATACGTATACAGTACTGCCAGCATAACATGGAAAATTGAGCATTCCAGTTTTTGCGACAGGGCTTTTAACGCCTGGTACTTCTCTCCGGGAATATCGAAAGCCTGGCGTCCATGAGCTGAGGTTGCGGCGGCCGGCAAACGATGGAACACCGCGGCCGGCAATGTGGAAAAGCGGCCGCGCCAGTAGGCAAGGTCCTCCTGGTAAGCCATCTGACGCTGATAGGCTTCATCTTCCCTGGCAAATGCCTGGTAGGCATGGGGAACATTTGCCGGAAGCACGCCGGTTTCCAGCAGATGGTTATAGTTGGCTACCAGCTGGTTGAACATCAGGGAAGAACCCCACCCGTCTGTGATCAGGTGATGGTAAACAGCCAGGAGGCAAAAAGATTCTTCCGCCACTTTCAGCAGTGAAAAGCGGAAAAGCCATCTGCCGCCCGCAAGATCAAAGGGCGCCGCAAAGGCTGCCTGCATGTAACGCTCTGCCTCCTGCTCCGCGTTGGCTTCCTGCGACAGGTCCACAAAATCCACGGTATGCGCCTGTTCGGGCAGCACCTTCATCAGCGGACCCTCAGCACTATCTGCCACAACAGAACGGCAGGCATCCGAGCCATTGATCATAGCGGTAAGTGCCGCATTCAGCACAGGCAGCAGGATAGCTCCCCGTATGCGGATCCTTGCACCGATATTATTGACGGGCAGGTCAGGGAACAACAATTGTTCATAGTATATATCCTGCTGGGGAAGGGTTAATTTCATCATGGAAAAAATCATTTACCGGTCATGCTGACCGCTTTATAAATCAGGACCAGATGGCTTCACTATGCAGCACATCCGTTTTCACCCGTACGTCCTTCACAATAATACCTTTATCAAATTTTACGATCCTGTCGGCCAGATGGAAATAAGCGTCATCATGGGTGACAGCGATAACGGTTTTCCCTTGCTGCTTCAGTTGCGGCAACAGTATCTCGTAGAAGTATTTTCTGAAATGCGGGTCCTGGTCGGCCGCCCATTCGTCCAGCACAATGACCGGCTTCTGTTCCAGCAATGCGAAAATCAGTGACATGCGCTTGCTTTGTCCCTTGGAAAATTTGCGCCGGGCTGCTGCTTCGGAGTCTTCTCCGACTACCTTATCCAGCTGCATGAGCTGTAACAGGCGACTGTACTCCGGGTTGCCATCGAGGCTGAATGTTTCGTAGTTCTGTGAGAACAGGTGATTGTCTGTAAACACTGCCGCTATCAGGCTTTGTAATTGCGCCCTGCAATAGTGCCCATCCTCACCATTGAGCACAATTTCTCCTGCAGAGGGCTTGTAAAGGCCCGTCAACAGATTGATAAATGTACTCTTCCCCGAGCCATTGCCGCCGATGATAAAGATGGTTTCATTATTATTAACCTGGAGGTCAATGGGGCCGAGGGAAAACATTGTTTCGCCCGCATCGTTGTCGTAGTTAAAATGGATATTTTTAAACACCAGGTCATTGAACCCGGCACTTATTTCAGGCGCCTGTTCGGGCACATCTTCAAGCATCTCAAAATCGCTCATGAATTTTTTGATCCTTCCGTTGGCTACACGAAAACGGGTGAATATCTGCTGCAGGTTGATCAGGTTATTGACAGGACCGGATATAAACAGGATCATGACAACATACGCAATGATATCCGCCGTGGACAACCATCCGGTAAACGGCAGTACAAACAGCACCAATCCTATCACGAAGTACAGTCCGTACTGGCTCACCAGGCCGATAGACAGAAAGATGTAATTGATCCTGAAGTCCAGGTCCCGCGCTTTATTACGGTTAGGCACCAGGAATTTGTTCATCAGGTTTTCTCTTCTGAAAAAACTCAGTTTCAATTCCTTGAACCCTTTCATGACATCATCTACATACTCAAAATACTGTTCATTGTAACTACGCAGTGTGCGTACTTTTTTAGACATGGCCCGGACCACATACAGGTAAACGCCCGCTAATACAGCGATCATCAATATAATTACCAGGGCGGCGATCACTGACAACGAAAACATATAGATGATACACAACACGAGCATCAGCAGCGAGTTGACCGTATGCGTGACGGCGTATGGCAAAAAGGAGAACGTCCGCAGGTCCTCCACCGCTGTAAAAAAGCGTTTGGACCCAAATTTCTCCAGCCTGGGAAGGGAGCTTCGCAGGATCTTTCCAAAAACATGCTTCTCATTTTCATATAGTAAATGGAAAGAATACCGGTTCAGCTGCCGTTGAAAGAATATATTCAGCGCGTAGGTACAGATGACCAGTCCAAGGAACAGCCATCCGGTATCCACTCCCAGCAATCCTTTCTGTCCCGCCAGGGCATTGTTGATGATGTATACAATTCCGAAACTCAGGATGGTATTGGGAACAGCGTACATCAAAAGAAACAGGGCATTTCTTGTTTTTAGTTGCAACATAGTCCTTGATATAGTTTAAAAGCCGTGGAGTAACAGCTTCCTGGAGTTAACAATGGTGTTTTTCAGTTCCTGCGCGTAATCGTAGATAAAGAAATGATTGCCCGGCAGGGTTTTACCGCTAAAATAGCCGCGGGCGTAGTTCTTCCAGTTGTCTATCTGGTCCGCATTTTTTTCGTCGCTGCCCATGACGGCTATTACGGGGACATGGACCGTCAGTTCATCATCAGGGTCTTTCTCTTCATCGACAATCTGGAAATCAGCTCTGATAATGGGTTCGAAGAAATCATACAGTTCCTTGCTGGCCAGCAGTTCCTCAGAAATGCCTCCCAAACGCCGCAACTCATCTTTAAATTCTTCATAGCCCAGCAAATACCGTTGGGGTGATCCTGGCTCTTCATCAGAGATTCCCGGGCCGGCATTGCCGGTCACCACCAACGCGGCCGGCGGATCGTTCTGTTGTTCGAAGTCGCGGGCTAAATACAGCCCCAGGCTTGCGCCCATGCTGTGGCCGTAGATGATATAGCTGCACCCCGGATCTCTGAGCGCAGCGATCTGACGGCTGTAATCGGCTATTGCGTCAGCCCTTGAGTAAAGCAGCCCTTCGCTGATCCGTCGGCCCCTGCCGGGAAGTTCCAGGGGAATACCCTGGAAGCCAACAGGCAGTAAGCGTTTTAAAAAATCATAGGAGTAACAGTTGCCTCCTGCAAAATGTAACATAAATACCTGCATCATATCCAAAGCCTTTTATTTTACATGAGGTCTATCATGCTGTCTATCTCATCGGAGATCAGCGTGTCTTCCATTTCACTCTCCGGTTTTGTTTGCTCGAAAAGACAGGTCGCCAGGTCGTGGATGGTCGTATATTGAAAGAGATATACTGGTTTGATGTCCACTCCCAGTTCCTGCCGGATAAGTTCAAGGACGCGAATCAATTTCATGGAATTGGCGCCGAGATCGAAGAAGTTATCGTGCGTACCGATTTCGCCGGCCGGCCGGTCCAGCACCGCTGCAAATATTTCCGTCAGCCGGCTTTCTGTATCATTCTCAGGTGCGACATAAGCAGTGGCTGTCTTTAACGCATGAACAGGTGGCGGCAGTTGCTTAAAATCGATCTTCCCGTTGGCAGACAAAGGCAGCGCATCGAGCTGTATGAACCAGGCGGGAATTTCATATTCCGGTAATTTCGACTGCAGGTATTTCCGCAATGCGGTGGCGTTCTGTTCTTCAGGCGACACAACATAGGCCACGAGCTCTTTCTCCAGTCCGTCTTTGGTGGATACGCTCACAACAGCGTCGGTGATAGATGGATTAGCCAGCAGCTGCGCGGTGATCTCTCCCAGCTCAATACGGTTGCCACGGATCTTTACCTGTCCGTCTGCGCGGCCAAGGTAGGCGATGCTGCCATCAGTGTTCCAGCGGGCGATATCGCCGGTTTTGTATAAGCGTCCCCCTGGCACAAACGGGTCGTCAATAAATCTGGCAGCCGTCAGCTCAGGCCTGTTGAGATAGCCTTTGGCCACCTGTATGCCGCCTATCAGCAGCTCCCCGGCGATACCCGGCGGTTGCAGCTGCATGG
The DNA here is from genome assembly GCF_900167135.1 of Chitinophaga eiseniae. Lineage (GTDB taxonomy): Bacteria > Bacteroidota > Bacteroidia > Chitinophagales > Chitinophagaceae > Chitinophaga > Chitinophaga eiseniae. The sequence continues at coordinate 15,743 of NZ_FUWZ01000013.1, forward strand.
CATCATTCACAATGTAGATCCTGGTATTGGCGATCGGGAAACCGATGGACACCTGATGGATGATATCTGCATCCGTAAGGTCTGTCGCCGTTACGTCGATAGCCGCCTCCGTAGGCCCGTACAGGTTATATATGCGCGCAGGCATCCTCTTCCTGAACTCACTGACTACTTTGCCGGGCAGGGCTTCTCCGCTGCATACGACATGTTTAACGGAAGAAAGCTGGCGGGCGCCGAGGCTGGCGATAAACAGATGCAGCATCGATGGCACAAAATGCAGCACCGTGATGCCGTATTGCGTGATCACCTCCTGCAGATAGTATGGATCTTTATGACCATCCGGTATGGCAAACACCAGCGTGGCCCCGGAAATAAGGGGCAGCAGCAGTTCCCACACAGAAACATCGAAGGTATAAGGCGTCTTCTGAAGGACCACGTCCGCAGGCGACAGCCGTAGGTATTCCTGCATCCATATCAGGCGGTTACGTAGACCGGCGTGGTGGTTAAGCACGCCCTTAGGCTGTCCGGTAGATCCGGAAGTATAGATCGCATAGGCGTTATCGTTATCGCCTGTACGTATATGCACAGCCGTGGTAGGCAGATCGTGCAGCAAATGCAGGAAATGCTCCAGCTGCTGCTGATCGATGCATACCCGGATACCGCTGTCCTGTTTCAGGAATGCCAGTCTCTCTTCCGGCTGGTCCGGATCAAAAGGCACATAGGCGGCGCCTGCTTTTAATATGCCCATAATGGCGACCAGCATCCACTCGCTTCTGTACAGGCAGAGCCCCACGAGCGCACCGGCTTCCACCCCGAAGTATTGCTGCAGATAGCCTGCAAAGCGGTTGCTGGCCTGGTCCAGCTCCCGGTAAGTGAGCGCATTGTCCTTAAATCGGACGGCAACATTTTCCGGGAGTTGTTGTACCTGTTGCAGGAAAAGGTCTACCACCGATCCTGCCTGCGGATAAACGACGGCGGTATCGTTGAAACGGTCCAGCAATACCATTTCTGCAGGCGTGATCAGGGGCAGCTGTCCCAGCGGCATTTCCGGCAGCTGCATACAGGCCGATGCAAGGGTACTGAAGTGACGCATGATGCTTTGTACCAATGCTGCATCATATACCTCCGGATGATAGTTGATGCTGAAAGAAAGATAATCTCCTACCTCTCCGAAATTCAATTCCATATCCAGTTTAGCGGGCGTATTGCCACGGTCATAAAACTGTGCTGTATCAGGCGTAAATTGGGCTAACTCCTGCTTCTTTCCGGTATTCTGCAACACGAGCAGTATATCGAAGAGGGCGTTTCTGTTCAGTTGTCTTTTAGGGTTGAGATCTTCTACCATCCTGTCAAAGGGATATGACTGGTGCGCATAGCTCTGAAGCGCCTGCGACTTCACCTGGCTGAAGTGTTGCAGGAAGCCGGCACGCGGGTCCGGCTGGTTCCTGAATACGATGGTATTCACGAAGAAACCGATCTGGTTTTCCATATCCGCATGGTTACGGCCGGAGACGGCCGAGCCGGTGACCACATCTTCCAGACCAGTGTAGCGGTATACCAGCGTTTCCCATAAGGCCAGCAATACTATAAACAGGCTGCCGTCATGTTCCCTGGCAAAGGATTTCAGTTGCCGGGTAAGGTCAGCAGGGAGATAACATTCTATGGTATGTCCGCGCTGTGTTTTGATGGCCGGCCTTGCAAGCGCTGAGGGAAAATCCACCAGCGGCAATTCCCCCTGCAGCAGGTTTTTCCAGTATTGTTGTGACGTGGCGGCTTTCCCGCTGTTCAGCTCCGCGAGCTGCCAGGAGGCATAATCACGGTATTGGACCCTCAGGGGCTCCAGCGCCGGATCTGCGCCCTGCACGAATGCCCGGTAAAAAGTATTGATATCATTCGCTATCACGCCCAGCGACCAGCCGTCGCTGATGATATGATGCATATTGTAATGAAAAATGTAACGGTGATCTTCTACCTGTAGCAATGCAGCCCTCAGCAGCGGCGCATTTTCCAGGTCGAAAGGCTGGTTCACATCGGCTGCGATCAGCTCCCTGGCGGCGGCCATTGGATCACTTTCCCCACGGAGATCCATGGAGGTGATATGAAAATCCAGTTCTTCCGTTGGCGTTATCCATTGCCTAACCTGGTGAGCGGCATCTTTGCGGAAGGACGTACGCAGGATCTCATGTCTGTCCAGCAGGGCATAAACAGCGCGGATAAACGCTTTCACGTCATAGTCGCCATTCAGCTCCACCTGCCGGTGGATGTTATAGGCAGCCAACCCGCTTTCCAGCTGGTCCAGCATCCAGAGGCGGTACTGCGAACTGGACAACGGATAGCCTCCATCGCTGGGTGGCAATACCGGTATTAGCGTATCCTGCGCTGTGGTCGTTACAGCATTTCCTCCCTGCAACAGCCGGAGGCGTTCGTCGGTGAGCAATGCCAGGCTGGCGGTAGTTTTATTTTCAAACATTTCCTGTATGGCAATGTCGGCCCCGGTTTCCCTGCGGATACGATTGATAAGCATCAGCGCTTTGAGGCTGTCGCCGCCCATTTCGAAAAAGTCATCGTCCGCTCCTATTCCTGTTACACCGAAGATATCTTCCATCATTCCGGCGATCTTTATTTCCGTCGGTGACTGCGGCGCTATGAAGCCGGTATCCAGGTGCCGGCGGTTAATGGCGGCGTGGGTTTTAGGCTTTTCCTCTTCCTCCGGTCCTGATGCCAGGCGGTTCACCTCCCTTTTTGACACTATTACCTGACGCAGCTCGGGGTAAACAAAAGAGATATGCAGTATCTCCCGCAGATCAGTGTATTGTATCCAGGGCGCATCCTTGTGAAGACGGTCCGGGTTGATGACCACCGGTTGCGGCAGCCCCGGGTGTTCCTGCAGGGCCAGTGCATCCATTAATGCGGCGGCTGACGCGTACAGGCCGTAGGAAATACCACCTACGAAAGCAGACAGTGTCGAGAATACCCTGATAAAATCCAGCTGCCTGTGCCGGAACACGCGCAGCAATGTTTGCAGTACGTCTACCCGCGCCTCAAAATGATGCACCATACCGGTAAGCGTTATATCATTTACCAGCGTAATATCGCCGCTATATCTTGCGGCATGAATGAGACCATTAACGCTGCCAAACTCATTTTCTATCGCGGCGACCGTCGCCACCCAGCTATCAGTATCGGTAAGATCAAACTGCCTGATCTGCGCAACGCCGGGCAATCTTTTAAGTTGATCATATGACTTCGGCACGCTGGTATGGCTGTCTGTACAGATTACCACTTTGGCCGCATAATCCGTTTGTAATATCTCCGCCAGGGAATAAACCAGCTCGTCCAGGTTGCCAGCGATCACACACACGCCTTGTTGCGGCAGTATTGCCGGCATATCGGCGGCCTTTGCGAGGGCTTCGAAGCGTAGTTCCCATCTCCTGCCATAGCGGATGGCTACCTTCTCTGCTGCGGGAACGCGGGCTATTTCCTGCTGAATAAGTTGTATATCCTTTTCCGTTAGCGTAGTCGTATCTATGTCGATCACCGTGGCACTAAAGGCGGGGTTCTCCTGTGCGGCGACCTGCAGCAGGGCGGCTGTATGTTGTTGAAGGCTGCCGGCAGCCTCGTTCCCGCTTACCTGGAAATTCCGGTCGCTGAGGAAGGTGAAACGGGCATTCACATCCCGGTACACTTTCAGTAATTCCAGCAGCAGTTGATAGTCCTCCCGATGGCCCGCATGCAGTGACAACGGCCAGGCATATACGATATTTACCGTTTCCGCTGCTTTTGACGGCAGGTGCTCCAGGAGATGGTCCATACAACCTTCTGAAGCGGTATCAATAAATATGTGGCCCGGTATGCTTGTATCGAAACTGGTCGATTTCAGCACTGCTGTTACCTCGTGGCCGGCAGCTACCAGAGATTTCAACAGCTGGCTGGCAGCAAGGGACCCATCATTAAAAAACAGGATTTGCTCTTCTGGCCCCCTTGTGGCCGGCATAGGAACATGCTTCCATGCCGGCATGTAAAATGCGTCCGCCAGTGTTTTTGCCGACGAGCCCTGATGCTGTAATAAGGTGTCCGACAGCGTTACCTTGGAAGTTACCACCAATGGCTCGAAGGCATAGGTAGGCAGATGCAGCTTTAGTGGCCTGTTATTGCCATAAAAAATATTCCAGTCAATGTCATATCCGTTCACCCATAAATTGCCCAGGAAACCGGCAAAATGCTGGGTGTCGGCGGCCTGGTCCTTTTGGTGGCGGATAGTGGTGAGAACAGCTGCCTCGCCGGAGGAGCCTTTCGCCCTGTTGAGGAAGGAAGCCAGCGTGCGACCGGGGCCGATCTCCACGAACACGGGACGGTCCAGTTCCAGCAGGGTCTGCAGCCCTCTTTCAAAATAAACGGTGGACAACAGGTGTTCACACCAGTAATCCGGGGATACGGCCTGTTCAGCGGTAATGATTTTTCCGCTGACATTGGAGACAAAAGGTATTTCCGGCGTATTCATTTTCACCTGCGCCAGGGCCGCTTTGAAAGGAGCAATCACCGGCTCCATCATCGGCGAGTGAAAAGCATGGGAGGTTTGTAAGCTGATGGCCGAAATGCCAGCCTGCGCCAGCTTTTCCTTTACAACTGCTATGTCATCGCGGGTGCCGCTCAGCACACAGGAATCCTGTGTATTTACCGCGGCCACTGCTACCGTTGCCGGCAAGTCCTTTTCCAGGCGGCTGAGAGGCGCTGCTACGCTGAGCATCTCTCCGGCTGCGACGGCAGACATCAATGCGGCGCGCTCGCAGATAAGTCTGACAGCATCTTCAAAACCAAAAACACCGCTGATGGTGGCCGCTACATATTCCCCCAGGCTGTGGCCTATCATATAATCCGGCCGGACGCCCAGCTGCATCAGCCACTTTGCCAGCGCATATTCCAGCACAAACAACAATGGCTGGGTATACAGGGTGTCGTGAAGCCGCTTGTCATCCAGGTCATGAAAAAGCACAGACTTGTAATCAACATTGTTATACTGGTGCAGCAGGTCCAGGCACTTGTCCAGTTGTTCCCTGAATGCCGGGTATTTATCATACAGCTCCCGGCCCATATTTACGTATTGCGCTCCCTGCCCGGAGAACATAAACACCATGTGATGACCAGGCGTAACCGCATATGTTTTTGCACCGGACGCCAACTGCTTCGCCAACCCCTCTACGGCGGAAGCCACCAGGTATTTTCGATAGTCCAGCGAGCGACGGCCTGTTTGCAGGGTATAGGCGATACTGTTAGCATCTGCGCCAGGGTTTTCCCGCAGGAAATCCAGCAGGCGTTTTTCATAACGCTCCAGCGCTTCCGGGGAGGCAGCGGAAATACGAAAAACCTGGTGGCCGCTGTCCTGTGTATTGCGGTTCACGGCCGGCGCCTCCTGCAACACCATATGCACATTCGTTCCGCCGATACCAAACGAGCTAATGCCTGCGGTAAGCGGGCTTCCGTCACGGCTGCTCCAGGGAGCGGTACCGGCGTTGACATAAAACGGTCCGCCCGCGAAGTTGACAGCGGGGTTAGCCTGGTTAAAATGCAGGCTCGCCGGTATGGTGCGGTGATGGATAGCCAGTGTGGTTTTGATCAGTCCCGACACGCCGGCGGCTTCATCGGCATGCCCCATGTTGGACTTGATCGTGCTCAACGCACATTTATGCGTAGTGTCATGATTGAAGGCGATATTGAGCGCCTCCACCTCGATGGGATCGCCGATCCTTGTTGCGGTACCGTGGGCCTCCACGTAGGTAATATCTGCCGGCGATACGCCGGCAATCTTATGCGCCAGTCGGATGCACTCCGCCTGCCCCTGTATGCTGGGCATGGTGTATCCGCCTTTCTCACTGCCGTCGTTGTTCATCGCGGAACCTTTGATGACGGCATAGATATCATCACCATCCTGCAATGCATCTTCCAGGCGCTTCAGGATTACTACACCGGCGGCATCGCAGGCAATAGTACCGGAAGAAGTGCTGTCAAAGGTTTTATTGTGGCCATCACGGGAAGTAATACCCCCTTCCTGGTGCAGGTAACCTTTCTCCTCATCACTGGAAAGACGCGCCCCGCCCACTACGGCGATCCCGCACTCGTTCAGCAGCAGGCTTCTGCAAGCCAGGTGCGCAGTGCTAAGGGAGGTAGAGCAGGCGGTATCGATAAAATAACAAGGCCCTTTGAAATTGAATTTATAGGCGATCAGGGAGGCCATGAAGTTAGGATTGGAAAGCTTCCTTTTAGTCATGTCGTCCACATGCGCCACAGGGGTAACGGTTGCGTACACACTCCAGGCCAGGTTTTTATTGGCGCCCATGAAGATGCCTGTTTTCTTGTGATAGGTCTCCGGCGTACAGCCGGCATCTTCCAGCGCTTCCCACACCAACTGGTGCATCAGCCTCGTTTGAGGGTCCATAATGCCCGCTTCATGTACGGTGTAGCGAAACAAAGGATAATCAAATTTGTCGGTATCGGATACAAACGATCCCGCACGTACGAAACCAGGATGCTGACGGTCGCTCTGCGGTACGCCTTTCTCTTCCAGTTCCTTCTCTGAGAAGAAGTGGATCAGTTCCTTGCCGCCGTACAGGTTATCCCACAGCTCCCGGATGGAGGCTGATTTCGGGAACCTGCCGGACATGCCGATGATGGCAATATCTTTCTTCATATTTAAATGAGGGTATTAAACATTATTCATAAAATCCAGCAGGTCGTCCACATCTTCCAATTCATTTTCCTGTACCTGTGGTTTTTCTGCCTTATGTTGTTCCAGGTAATCCGAAAGTGCGCGCACCGTTGGGTACTGGAACAATACGATGATCTTCAGTTCCCTTTGCAGCGCGTTGTTCATGAGGGATAAAAGCTGGAATGCTTTCATCGAGTTGCCGCCGATTTCAAAGAAGTTATCTTCGATGCCCAGGTCCTCTGTTTTGAGATAATCACTCCAGAGTGCTACCAGCTGTTTTTGCAGCGGGGTCCGGGGCGGTGCTGCCACCCTGGCTGTTACGCCGCTGCTATCGGGCATTGGCAGGCGCTTGTGATCTATCTTGCCGTTGGCCGTATGCGGGAATTCCTCCATTTTCACCATAAATGCAGGCACCATGAATGCGGGCAACTGTTGTTTCACGAATGCTGTAAGCGCATTGGCATCTGCTGCATCGCCGCGAAAATAGGCCACCAGCACAGGCTGGTCCTTTACCTTCACGGCTGTTACCACGCATTGCGCAACTGCCGGGTGCGATAACATCACACTTTCTATCTCCTCCAGTTCTATCCGGTAACCGTTCAGCTTAACCTGCCTGTCCAGCCGTCCGAGACATTCCAATTCTCCGTTGGGCAGCCAGCGGCCCAGATCGCCGGTCCTGTAAATGCGCTCACCCGGCCTGAACGGGTCGGGAAGGAAACGGCTGTCGGATAACTCCTGGTTAAAGAGGTAGCCCATAGCCACGCCATCGCCACCGATACACAACTCTCCGGCTACGCCCACCGGGCAAAGCTGCTGCAGATGGTCCAGCACGTACATATTGGTATTGGCGATGGGCTTGCCTATGGTAACGGCGCCGGTAGCGTTCAGTTCTTTAACACAAGACCAGATCGTGGTTTCGGTAGGGCCGTACATATTGAAAATATTCCTTCCGGTATGTGTGGAGAGTTTTTCAGCCAGTGATCTCTTCAGCTCCTCACCTCCTACCAGCAGGGTATTGATCTGCTGTAAGGCTTCATGGCTGCGGGGATTCAGCAACAGCTCTTCGTACAGCGAAGGGGTTGACTGCATATGTGTGACCTCATACCGTTTTATCAGGGAAGCGGTCTCCTGGTCTCCCGTCAGCTTTTCCATCCGCCGCACCACCAGGTCTGCCTGTACTTTTTTCCGCTCCACCAGCTCTTTCAGCCGGTGCAGGTGCTGCAGGCTGTTGAGCACCTGGTCGTCGGGGATGCCGAAGTCGATCAGGCAGGCAATCTCGCTGATGCCGGACGCATATATCCTGTTAATGATGTCCAGGCAGTCTTCCGGTGTGCCGAAAAGGCCGCTCGTGCTGTAAAAACGCAGGAATCCCATATCCAGCAGGGTGTCCATGTCCTGCTCTACATCCAGGCCGTTCTCCTCTGCGATGGGCTTCAGCAGACCAAGTGAGTTACGGAGATAGTTTTTAAACGGCGCCTCTACTGTTGACCTGATGGCTGCTGCATCGGCATCTACAAAGGTGTGGACCATCAGCGCTACTTTTCCCTGTGCCGGGTTAAAGCCGTTTTCTTTCAGCGCCTCCTGGTAGATGCGCACTTTCTCTGCGAGGTCTTCGATGCTTTGGCCGAGCAGGTGGGTCAATACATTAGCGCCGATGCTACCGGCGTAACGGAAAGTTTCGGGGCTGCCGGCAGCAGTGATCCATAGCTGTAGCTTCTCCTGCACCGGTTTGGGGTGCAGCCGGAACTCAAAATCTTTTCCTACGCCATTTTTACGTGTGAGCGGCTTGCCTCCCCAGAAGTCCGTAAGGGTCGCTATTTTGTCGCGCATTGACTGATGCCTGTTCTGATATTCGGCAGGCGCCAGCACAAAGTCATTCGGATGCCACCCGGAAGCGATGGAGAGCTCCACCCTGCCGTTGGATAGATTGTCGATCATGGACCATTCTTCGGCCACTCTCACCTCATCGTGCAGCGGGAGTACCACGCTGCCCGAACGGATGGTAATGTTACGGGTAATGGTGGATACCGCGGCCGCGGCAACAGACGGGTTAGGAAACTGGTCGCCGAAATTATGGAAATGGCGCTCCGGCACCCAGATCGCTTTAAACCCGTTCTGATCTGCGAAGGTGGCGCCTTCCAGCAGCAGCCGGTATTTGTCTTTCTCAGATTGAGAGCCGGTGGGAAAATAGAAGAGGCTGAAATCAAGATGGGGCCTTGGCTGTACAGCGACAGGCATTTCCAGCTGCAACACCACCTTATCCCCCCTTGTTATCGTCCACAAAAGTTCGAGTATGGAGATATCGAAGCTGATGCTGGTTACTGCCAGCCAGCTGGCAGGGTGTTGTCCCTGCGGAAAATGCAATGCCATCCCTTCCATGAAATTCACCAGGTTGCGGTGTGAAACCTGGACGCCTTTGGGTTTCCCGGAAGATCCTGATGTGAATATCACATAGGCTGCCGACGCGCTGTCCGGGTGTGACAGTGGTACAACGGCGGTATCCTCCCACAGCGCATGGTTGGAAACATCGATGACGGTAAACCCGCCAGCGATGATAGCACTGGTATCTTTATCTGCCAGCATAAATTTCGTGCGGCTGTAAGTAGCCACGTAGTCGATGCGGTCCAGCGGATAGAACGGGTCAATGGGCAGATAGCCCGCACCTGTCCTGAGCACTGCGATGATGGCCACCAGCAGGTCTGCAGACCTTCCCATGCATACGCCTACACACTCGCCTGTACCAATGCCCGCACTAACCAGGTATGCAGCGAGTGCGGCGGATTGTTCATTCAACGCGGCATAAGTCAGCACCTGGTCTTCACAAATCAGTGCGATGGCTTCCGGTGTTGCCGCAGCCTGTTTTTCGAACAGCTGCACAAACGTAGTGGCAGTATCGTAAGCGTGCTGCGTGTTATTGAAGCCGGACACCAGCTTTTCGATCTGTGCGGCATCCAGGTAAGCGATGCGCTGTACTTCCGTTTCAGGCGCCGTTATTGCTTCACGAAGGAAACATTCAAAATTAGCGGCCAGCTGCGCTACAAACTCCGGCTGGAAAAGGTCGGTGTTGTAGTCGATCACGGCAGACAGATGTTCTTCATCTTCAGAGAAGGTGAACGTCAGGTCATATTTACTCATGGTGGCCGCGAGGTCATGATAGAAAGATGTCTTCAGCGCACGAAAACCACTACTGACAGCACTACCGGCGGCATTCCACTGATGTGCCACCAGCACATCGAACAAGGGCGAGCGGCTTACATCCCTGGCGATGTTCAGTTTATTGACCAGCTCTCCGAAAGAATAACCGGCATGAGCATACGCTCCGTCCAGCACAGACTTCTGCAACTCGTATATTTTCCGGAAACTGTCCGCCGCCTGGAACTGCAGGCGTACGGGCAGCGTATTGATATACAGGCCTACCTGCCCTTGCAGGTCGGGGGAATTTCTACCTGAAACGGGCGTACCCAGCACGATATCTGTTTGTCCTGTGTAGCGGTACAGCAGAGCATTCAGCGCAGCCATCAGGGTAGTGAAAGTGGTACCTTTCTGCTCCCTTGAAAAGGCCTTTAGCTTTTTTACCAGTTCTGCCGGGTATCGATGTACAAATGCCGCCCCCGCATATGTTTTAAGCGCAGGACGTGTTTGATAGGTGGGTAAATTGAGTATTGGCAGTTCGCCTTCAAAGCGCGACAGCCAGTATTGTTCCTCCCCGGCGCGGTCGCTCCTGGAAGTCTCCCATACAGCATAATCCTTAAACTGGATGTTCAGTGCGGGCAATACTGCATCGGTGCCACTCACGATGGCGTTGTAGTACTGCATCAATTCATGCACAATAATTTCCAGCGAGGCGCCATCCGCGATGATATGATGAATATTCAGGCCCAGCACATGCTGCGTTGCCGACTGGCGGATCAGGCAAACCCTCCACAGGAAATTATCCCTGAGCAGGAAGGGCGTGTTGCTAAAGGTAGCTACCACTTCTTTTACCGCCTCTTCATCGTCCAGAACAATCATGCGAATATCGGGGACGCTGGCAGCAGGCTCCAGTATGCGCTGTACCACCATGCCGTCCTCTCCTTCCGTAAAATGTGTGCGGAGTATTTCATGTCTTGCAACGAGTTTTGCCAATGCCTGCTGTAAGGCAACCACCTGGAGATCGCCTTCGAGCTGCAGTATTACCGGCAGGTTATAGGCACTGTTAATCTCATCCATCTGGCACAATATCCAGAACCGCCACTGCGCGGTGGTAACAGGATAGGTGGCTGCAGGCGCTGCTACGGGGATATGCGCCGTTGCATTTCCCTGCCCGAGCGACGACAGGTAATCGATGATATCCTGTTTATGTTCCCTGATGGATGCCAACAGGGATTCCGGAATATCTTCCTTCTCAAAAGACAATTCGAGGTTGGCTCCGGAAAGGGTTACCGAAATTCCCTGCTCCCGAAGCTGTTTCAACAAAAATGGAACATTCATACTTAGATAAGGATTTTTTTCTGATTTACGGATACCTGCGGCTGCTGTTGCTGGGACAGGAGTTGTTCTACGTGAAGCGCAAAAGAGGAGATACAAGGATCTGCAATGAACAGCTCCAGCCTGAAATCAATGTTATATTCTTTTTTTACGAGGTTCAGTACTTTGTACATGCTGAGGCTATGCCCACCCAGTTCAAAGAAATTATCTGTTGTTCCTACTTTATCCAAAGAAAGCACCTGCATCCACAGTTCGGCCAATCGTTTCTCCACGGCAGTTTCCGGCGCTACATAGGCGGAATGCCGGGCATATTGACTGACATCGGGTAAGGCTGCCTTGTCTATTTTACCATTCAGCGTTACCGGCAAGGCCTCCATGATCACCACATGAGCGGGCACCATATAGTCAGGCAACACGCCTGCCAGCTGCCGGCGTATATCTGTGGCAGTTACCTCACCATCAGGCACCACATAGGCGGCCAATTGTTTCTCGCCGTTCTTTACCACTACATCCACGTGGGCCTGAAGTATACGGTCGGATGCCAGCAGATGGCTTTTGATTTCTCCCGGCTCTATCCTGTACCCGCGGATCTTCACCTGGTTGTCATTCCGGCCCAGGTACACGAGATCGCCATCTCTATCGAGGTAGGCAAGATCACCGGTTTTATAAACCACACCATCGGCCCATGGCAATTGCAGGAACCGCTCCGCCGTCAGCTCAGGAAGATGCTGATAACCGGCAGCTACGTTGGCCCCTCCAATGTATACTTCACCGGTAACATATAACGGTACCGGCTGTCGATGGGTATCCAGCAGGTACACCCCTGTATTCGGCAACGGTTTGCCGATAGGCACATATGCCTGGTAGTTCTGCCGCGCCGCACCCATGGTATAACTGGTGACCACATGGGTCTCTGAAGGTCCATAGTGGTTATGCAAACACAATGAAGGATGCTGGTGCAGGAAGTTTTCCAAAGTCTTGTTTACTGTCAGCTGCTCACCGGCGCACAGGATATGTTTGATCCGCTGTTGTTCGATGAAGGAAGGTTCCAGCCTGTCAAAGAAATTAGAGAGCGCAGAGAAAGGGAAACACAGGGTTTCAATTTTATTTGCAACGATGTACGCGGACAATGCCTGAAAGTCAGCTTTCATCTCTTCCGGCGTAATGTAAATAGTACCGCCGCTACTGCATACAAACCAACTGTCCTGTACGGATACATCGAAGCTGAAAGAATTATATTGCAGGAACCTCAAACCGGTGTCGATACCCGACTCACAGATATTCCAGTGAATGAGATTATTGAGCATGCTATGCGTTTGTACCACCCCTTTGGGCTTACCGGTGGAGCCGGAAGTATAGATCAGGAAAGAAGGGTCTGATGGCTGGTTTACCAACACGGGATTGTGATGGCTCCAGTCGGCATAGTTAAAATCATAGAGATCAATAAAGGCGATACCTTCGGGTACCGTTCCCTCCGCAATATTTTTGCTGCTTAATACCAGGGAGAGGTCAGCATCCTGCATGATGTAACGGATACGGTCTTTCTGGTATTTATGATCCACCGGCACATAACAGGCGCCTGATTTCATGACGGCGATCATGGCCAGCACACTGAGATGTGAACGTTCGAGCATTACCCCGATTTTTACGCCCGGCCCTGCACCATGCGTCTGGCGCAGATAGTCAGCCAGCTGGTTCGCCTTGTCATTGAGCTGCCGGAAGGTAAACTGCTCATCTTTAAACACAACGGCTATATGATCAGGAATTTTTCCTGCCTGGGATTCCATCAGCGATATCACACTTTCTGCTATATAGGCCGGTTTGGCTTCACCAACGGCGAAAGCATAGTCAGCGGCAGACAAATAGCTGACTTCGGCCAGCGGGGCTTCCGGATTCAGAAAAACCGCTGCCAGCAGTTGCCGGAAGTGTTTCATGAATTGTATGATCAGCTGCCTGTCGTACAGGTCCGTATTATATTCGGTACTCAGCGTAAGCGCATCTTTGCTGCCTGTGATGCTGATAAGCAGATCGAACTTACTACCGGTATGGGCTGTCAGTTCATAGTCATCTGATGCCGCTATTCCTGGTTGGTTATCGGGCAGTACGACGAGCATCACATCGAAAATCGGGTTCCGGGAGGCATCTTTTTTCAGCCGCAGGGATTTTACCACCTCTTCAAAAGGATATTGCTGGTGTTTATGCGCAGCTTCCGCCGTTTGTTTCACCTGGCTGAAAAAAGTATGAAAAGTATCCGTAGCTTTTATTTCATTGCGTAGCGCGACCGTGTTGGTATAAAACCCTATCTGCTCTTTCAGGTCCGGATGTTCCCTTGCCGCAAAGGGGCTGCCAATAATGATATCGGTGGCGCCGGTATATTTATTCAGGATAATATGCAGGGATGTCAGCGCTACGGTAAAGAGCGTGCTGTTGTGACGGAGGGCATACTGTGTCATCATCCTGCTCACCTCTTCTGGTATACGTGTTGCGATCGTTTCCCCCTGATAGGTTTTCAGCGGCGGCCGGACGCTTTTGAGGGGAAATGACAGTACCGGCAGTTCGCCCTGCAGCTGTTGCAGCCAGTATTGCTGCTGCGAGGCCAGTTGGCCGTTCTCCAGCTGCTGAAGCGCCCAGGCGGTGTAATCACGGTATTGAATCCTCAATGGCGGCAACACCGGTGTTGTACCGGACTGATAAGCCGCCACTGTCGTAGTGATCTCCCGTTGCAGCACCGGCAGGGACCAGGCATCTGAAATAATGTGGTGCATGGCCCAATGCAGCAGCAGCTGGTTTTCGGGCAAAACAAACACGATCACCCGGAACAGCGGACCATGCTGCAGGTCAAACAGCTGTTGGGCGTCTTCCCTGATCTGCGCTCTTATATCCTCCTGACAATTAACCTGGTCACCAAAATCCACGATACGGAGGGTAACCTTAAAATCTGCTGTCGCCACCACGCGCTGAAAAATGTCCTGGTGTTCATCAGCGACAAATACCGTACGGAGAATTTCGTGCCGGTCCGCGATATGATGGATGGCCTTCTCCAGCATGTCAGTCGTCGTTTGTTGCAGCAGCAGTTGAAAGCCGGTGTAATAGGCGCGCGAAGCCTGCTCCTGCTGTGATTCCAGCCAAAGCCTTAATTGTGCGCCGGACACCGGGTAATATCCGGCATCTGGTATCCGCGGGATTGGCGTATACTTTTCATTTCCGGCCAGCGCTTCCAGGTAAGCGATAATTTCCGGCTTATTATTTTTCAGCAGGCCAATTGTTTCCTCGTTACGATGAGGCACGGGAATATCAGCCTCCAGCTGACCGTTTACTAATCGGACCGCAATCCCCTTTTCCCTGATTGCTTTAATAACAGATACGATTTCCATGGATCAAATAATTATCTTATCAGCAAATTTGTCTGCATCCTGTTGACGCAGCCACTGTGCATTGTTTATATTTTCAGCGAGATACATAATAGTAGGTTGACGGAACAGCAACTGCAGATCGAGCGACACGTCAAACTCCTTAAACACGCGGGACAGCATAGCGGTCGCTTTGAGGCTATGCCCTCCCAACTCAAAGAAGTTATCCCTTATACCGATCTGGTCGATGCCCAGCACTTCCTGCCATATTTCTGCCAACCTCGATTCCGTTTCATTCGTTGGCGGGCAGTATTCATTTCTGATGATATCTGCTGCTGTCACAGCAGGCAACAAGCGCCTGTCTGTTTTGCCGTTGGAGCTGAGCGGAATACTTTCCAGTTGCACATAATGGGAAGGAACCATATAGGCGGGCAACACATGCGACAGGCTATCCTTCAGCCATTGCCTGTCTATCGTCCCGGAGGCCACTACGAAGGCTGCTATTACCTTATCGCTATCCAGTTCCTGCACCACTACTGCTACCTGCCTGACGGCTGGCTGCCTCAAAATGGCTTGTTCTATCTCTCCCAACTCTATCCGGTATCCACGTACTTTCACCTGGTCGTCGGCACGGCCGGACACCGCGATGGAGCCATCCGGCAGCCACCTAGCCACATCTCCCGTGCGGTACAATTTCTCCCCCTCACGGAAAGGATGTGTGATGAAACGTTCTGCGGTGAGCGACGGGTTATTCAGATAACCCCGTGCAAGGCCTGCGCCTGCAATGCACA
>NZ_FUWZ01000012.1 GCF_900167135.1 Chitinophaga eiseniae
GGTAGAGCAGGTATTGTCTTCGTATATACATATCCGTCAGGCGGTGGTGACCGCACAGGAGGTGCACGGCGCCAAAGTGCTGGTGGCCTATTACGTGCCTGCCGCGGTAACTGATAAATCCGAGCTGAAAAGCTGGCTGCAGCAGAAGTTACCGGAATACATGGTGCCGGCCTACTTTGTGGAAATGGAAGATATTCCGCTCACCAGCAGCGGCAAAGCCAACCGCAAAGCGCTGCCGCCGGTGGGCGCAAATGATGTGATCAGAAAAGAATATGTAGCGCCGGCCACCGAAATGGAAGAGCAGCTGGTAGCTATCTGGGAATCGGTACTGGACATAGAAAAGATCGGTGTGACGGATAATTTCTTTGATGCCGGGGGCGATTCCATTCTGGCTATTCGCCTCGTAAGTCGCATCAATACCCTTGCAGGTACCAGTTATACCCTTGCAGAGCTGTTCCGGTATGGTACGATACAAAGCCTCGCCGCCAGGATAGCGGAAGACCTGGCAGCTGCGCCCGCCAAATCTTCAGATGAAGAGGATGTAATGGCCTCCTTTGACCTGCTCCGCAATGAAATTCTTCAGAACAACTAACTCATTTCCATGACGCAAAATACCGGAAACATAGAAGATGTATATCCTATGAGTGATATACAGAAAGGGATGGCGGCACTGTCACTCCTGCACCCGGGAGAAGGGTTGTATCACGACCAGTTCACCTATCACATCCCGAAGGTGGACGTGGCGCATTTTGATAAAGCGCTGCGGCTCATGGTCCGCAAACACGCCACGCTACGTACAGCCCTCGACGTTATCAACTATAGCCAGGAAGTACAGATCGTCTATAAAGATGTGCCGGTTAGCACCGGAATAGTGGACCTGAATGGCCTTAGCGCTGCGGACCAGGAAGCTGCCATCCGGGATTATATCCGCGAGGAGCGTAAACGCCCCTTTGATCTGCTGTTGGCCCCCCTTTGGCGAACGACTGTTTTTAACCTCGACGCTACCCATGGCGTATTCCTGTTCCAGTTCCATCATGCCATCCTGGACGGGTGGAGCGTCGCTTCCTTTAATACGGAACTGTTTAACCTCTATCAGCAATTGCTGGAGCAGCCCGCATTTATACCCGCGCCGCTGAAGTGCAGCAACCGGGAACATGTGTTGCAGGAGCACATCGCTAAGAAAGATAAGAAGAACCTGGTATACTGGCAGCAGGAATTGAAGGACTTCAAACGGCTGAATGTATTTAGCAACACTATAGTGGAAAGCAGCTATCAGTCTATTATCCATCCTGCCAAAGCAGAGCAGTTGAGACAAGCCTGCCGGGAAGAGAAAATTACATTGAAGACGTTGTTGTCCGGATCATTTGTGTATGCCCTTAACCTGCTTACCTATGATTCCGACATTACCATTGGGCTGGTATCCAATAACCGCCCGCTGGTGGAGGATGGCGATAAAATATTGGGCTGTTATCTCAATACGCTGCCACTACGCACGCAGTTGCCGGCGTACAAGCATAAGCCCTGGCGCCAATATTTTCAGGGGATGGAGCGTAAGCTACAGGAAGTAAACAGCACCAGGCTCACGCTACTGGAGATTTCCAGGCAGCTGGGCGAAGATACCAGCTTCGGTAATCCTTTCTTTGATGTTATCTTCAATTATGTAGATTTCCACGTGTACAATGATGTGGCGGCTTCCGCGAACAGCACCACCGGTTACGAGAGTAACAGGATCCGGCTGGCCTCTCACGAAAAAACAAATACTACGCTCGATCTCACCGTTGCCGCCAGGAACAATCATCTTGTTTTTAATTACCAGTATAACCGCGCGCTGGTGGCGGGTATTACGCCGGGACAGCTGCATGGTTATGTCGATAAGATACTGGATATATTCCTGGAAGATGCGTCTGCTTTCGTTAGTAACAGCGCTGTCCTGGGCACTGCATCAGTGGTAAAGCAACTGGAGGTCTCCGATAAGTCGAAGGCCGATTTTCCCCTGGATACCAATGTGGTGGATCTTTTTTGCCAACAGGCGGCAATACGTCCGGATGCACCGGCTATCATTTACCAGGATAAGGTCATCTCTTATGGCATGGCTGACCGCTTGTCCAACCAGCTGGCGCATCACCTGATCCGGCAATACGGCCTTACAGCGGGCGACCTGGTGGGCCTGTTCATGGAACGCAGCGAGTGGCTGCCGGTAATGGTCATGGCCATACTGAAAGCCGGTGCCGCTTATGTGCCGCTGGATACCGCGCTCCCGAAAGAGCGGCTGGACTTTATCGCCAATGATGGTAAATTTAAAGTGATGGTTACGGATCAGTGGCTGCAAAATCTCGCACCGCTGGTCGATTCATTACCTGCTGATCGTCCTGCCCGCGTTATTCACCCTGACCAGGTCATTTATAGTATCTATACCTCTGGTTCTACCGGAACGCCCAAAGGTGTGCTGATAGCCCATCGCAGCGTTACCAACCTGATAGCCTGGTTTACGCAACGTTACAACATCACTGCTGAGAGCAGGTTTATTCAGCTCACGGCTGCCACCTTTGATCCTTTTGTAGAGGATATCTTTGGCGCCTTCACGAACGGCGCTGTTTTCCATATTGTTTCAAACGCATGGCTGTACGATCCTGAAAAGCTGCGGCAGTATATTATTGACAACGGTATTACCATTCTTAACTGTGTGCCGCAGGTGCTCGGCAATCTGCTGGCTTTCTCAGCGGAGAAAATAACAACGGTTTCGGCTGTTATTTCCGGAGGGGACAAACTGCCGGTAAGTCTGCGTAATACCCTGCTGGAGCTGGGTTATAACTTATATAACAATTACGGACCTACGGAGATTACGGTAGACGCCCTCAGTGAACAGGTGTCTGCTGAAGGGCCTGTTACCATCGGGCAGCCTGTGGCCAACTGCAGCGCGTATATACTTGACAGTGAGCAGGACCTGTTGGCAGCAGGCGTTGCAGGAGAGCTCTGTATCGGCGGGGCTGGGGTGGCCATAGGTTATCTCAACAATCCCGAACTGACGGATAAAAAATTTGTTCCTGACCCCTACGCCGGCGGAAGAATGTACCGTACCGGCGACCTTGCCCGGTGGACGCCCTCCGGTACGGTGGAGTACCTTAACCGGATGGACGAGCAGGTGAAGGTGAGAGGTTATCGCGTGGAAACAGGGGAAATAGAGTTTTTCCTGATGCAGGCAGAAAATATCAAAGAAGTAGTGGTTACTACCTTTGATGCGGGTGCCGGAGAAGTGGAGCTGGCGGCTTATTACGTAGCCAGCGCACCTGTATCGGAGGTTACGCTGAAAACCTTTCTCTCAAAATACCTGCCGGTCTACATGGTCCCGTCGTACTTCGTGCAGATGGACCAGTTCCCGTTGTCACAGAATGGAAAAATTGACAGGAAGGCGTTACCTGTTCCTTCAGGCGACGCCGCCGGAGAGGCATTACAGTTACCTTCCGGAGAGCTGGAAATGCAGCTGGCGGTAGTTTGGCAGAAAGTGCTGGGCAGAGAGCAGGTGGGCGTGAACCAGCACTTTTTCCGTATCGGAGGCAACTCCCTGAAGGTAGTCGCCCTGCAACGTCAGATAAAGAAAGACATGGACCTCCTTGTGGATATCGTAGACCTTTTCAGTCATAATACCATTGAACAGTTTGCCGCGCTGCTGGTGCAGAAAAAGCTGGTGCAGGCGCCGGAGGCGGAGGAAGAAGCAAGTGTTAATACCCTAAATTTTTAATCTTATGGAACAAGCAGTAGCAATTATTGGCGTTTCATTCGATCTCCCCGGAATGAAGAACTGGGAGGATCTCTATCAGTCGCTCGCAGGTACTTCCACTTATATCGGGGACATCTCTGCAGAACGGAAAAAAGACCTTTTTGCGCGTTTTGGTGAATTCCGGGTGAAAGAAGGGGGATATCTTCCTCAGATTGATCAGTTCGATCCTAAGTACTTTCATCTTACCGGGAAAGAATCTGTGCGGATGGCTCCTGAGCAGCGGCTCATGCTGATGCATGCGCTGCGTGCCTTCTACGATGCCGGCTATACGGAAAAGCATCTGCGGGGATCGGATACAGGTCTGTATTATGTGTCGCGTAACAGCAGTTACCCTATGTTCTTCGACGAGTCACCGGGTGAGTTTGAAGCGCTGCATGGCATTGAGGGGGCCAGGATTGCCCATTACCTGGACCTGCATGGTCCTGTGATCTCTGTCAACACCACGTGCTCTTCTTCGCTCACGGCGCTGCATCAGGCCTGTGGTGCGTTGATGCAGGGCGATTGCAGCATGGCGCTGGTGGGCGGTGCTATCCTTGGGGTTGTGAGCAGCGAGACAGCAGACAGGTCGGCCATTATTTCCCGGGTGGGACAATGCCGTCCGTTTGACAATGCTGCGGATGGTACGCTCAATGGCGAAGGGGTTATTTGTTTCGTACTGAAACTGTTGTCTGACGCAGTCAGGGACAATGACCCGATATATGCTGTGGTGGAGGGTACTGCCATGAATCACGGTGGTGCGCGCATATCAAGTCTTACCGCTCCCAGCGCCGCAGCCCAGACAGAACTGCTGGTGAAAGCATGGCGGCGTGCGGGCGTAAGTCCTGCTGTTGTCCGTTTTATAGAGGCACATGGTACCGGCACCATCCTTGGTGATCCTATTGAATTCAAAGGCATTGCGGACGCTTTCCGGCAGGAAGGGGTCACAGAAGGTGTTTGCAGTATCAGTTCCGTAAAAGGGCAGATAGGCCATCTGGATTCGCTGGCGGGCATCGCCGGCCTGCTGCGCCTCACAGCGGCGCTTCGGAGTGGCACGCTTCCTGCCCAGGCAGGTTTTGAAACGCTGAATGAACATATCGGCGAAGAAAATACGATCGTGGAAGTGCAGCGTAAAGCAGCCCCGTGGCCGCTGACCGGAGGGCGGAAAGTAGGAGGGGTGAGCTCCTTTGGTCTTACCGGTAATAACGTACATGCCGTGGTGTCCAGGCCGGACAAGCCTGCCGTTGTTTATCACGATCAGCCGGTATATTTTCTCCAGCTGGCAGAAAGGACCCCGGAGCGGCTGCAGCAGCTGAAACAGGAGCTGGCCGCTTCGCTGCGTGCAACGGATAACGTTAGCCTGGAACCCTGGTGTCAGCAGGTGAACCGGTTGTTTACCCAACAGCCGGTGCAACAGGGATTGTTGTTTAAAGACAAAACAGCCCTGTTACAGCAACTGGAAGCGCCTTATCAAACATCTTCCCGGAAAAAGCGGTATTTCATCGCCAATATCGATATCCTTTCATTTGAAGAAGTTCAGGTGAATGCCCTTTTGAAAGGCAACCTGTTGTTGCGTGAGGAATATGACAAGCTGGTGGCTGGTATGGTACTACCCGGTGCGGTAGCCAGGAATGTCGCCTTCCAGACCGCTGTTTGCAAATGGCTGATAGCGGTACTGGGGAAAGCGGCTACCCTGATCAGCCCTAAAGAAGGAAATATTGTACAACAGATACTTGCGGGGACCATCGTTCCCGGGGAGGCTTTCCGTATTTCACAGACACCGCATCGTGCAGATTTTAATCACGCCAATTTCCTGAAATACCTGCAACAGCTGCCGGCAACAGAAGATATGGTGATCTTCGATTTCAGCCACGATAACTTTGCTGCGCCATTTGCGAAAGAACTGACCAACCTGGAGGTGGTAAGCGGGAAGTTGTGCTATGAAGACCGGTGCCGCGCCTTTTTTACCATGGTGAACGATGGTAAAGTGCCACTGGAGCCTGTTAATATCAATACGCATGCAACGCTTCCGATGCCGTTCTTTGACTTAAAAAGGTATTGGCCTGAGCAGGTGAGGAGCCTCGTGGCAGCGCCTGTAAAAACCGAGGCGCCGGCGGTCGTGGAAACAACCAGCAGCTGGACGCTCCCCGCCATACAGTCGGAAATTGCTGCTATCTGGCAGCAGCTGCTGGAGATAACAACACCGCTGCAGCCGGAGGACGACTTTTTCCTGCTGGGAGGTGATTCCCTCCTTGGTCTGGATATGATCGATAAACTGAAGAAGGCTTTTGGCGTCAGTGCCGTTTACCAGGACATGTTCAGCCACCCTTCATTGGAAGGCTTGTCAGGACTGGTGGCTGCACGTCTGGCCGGACAGGCGGGAGCGGCCGGCACTGCGCAGCCTCTCCCGGAGAAAAAGCAACTGGATAACGACGCCCGTGCCCAGGCCTATACGTCATTGCTGGAAAATATACAGCACATGGGGCCTTTGGAAAGACTGAAACCCGCGGCTATCCTTGTAACAGGCGCCACCGGTTTTGCCGGAGGATTTGTCACCCGTTATCTTCTGGAGCATACGGATGCCGTGATTTATTGCCTGGTGAGAGGAGAAGACCAGCATACTGCTGAAACGCACTTCTGGAATCGTTTTTCCGCTATCTCCGGTATGGATGCCCATCCCAGGATAACGGTGGTCAGGGGGGATGTTACCCGGGAAAATGCCGGTATCAGCATGGCATTGCCCGGAGTGAGCATGGTGTTCCATTGCGCCGGTTCCCCGGCGTATGTCGGACAAACGGAAAAGCTCCGGGAGCTCAATATAAACGGGACGATCAATGTGTTTAACTGGGCGGTAAAACAAAAGGTACCTTACTTCCAGCATATTTCCACGGTAGGCATTGCCGGTAGCAGTGTGCCGGAGGAAGGAAAAGTGGCTTTTTATGAAACGGACGTGAACATAGGGCAGGACAATTCCGGCTATATCCACGCCATCACGCGGCTGGAGGCGGAAGAATATCTCCGCGCACATACCCCGGATTTTATGCAGGTGAATGTATTCCGTATGCAGAATATCGGCGGTAGCCTGGAGGACGGTATATTCCTCAACAATATCGAAAGCAATCTCATTTACCTGCGGTTGCTTACCCTTATGAAACTGGGATGTTATACAGAACAATTGGCGGCCGTTAACCTAAAAATGGCGCCGGTAGATGTCATGGCGCGGGTAATAGGAGAACTGGCGTTGCATCATCATACCCTGTTGCATACTTTTCACCTCACGCTGGAAAGTGGTATGGGACTGCCGCAGGTGATCGCGGCATTTGAAAGCAACGGCGTTATGTTGCAGGAAGTAAGTACGGCGGTATTCGGGGAAAGAGTGGACCAGTTGCTGCAGCAGGACAAAACCACCGCAGGAAACCTCCTGCTGGTGCTGGAAAAGCAGAAGGAACAGGAAAGCAGTATCAAGCCTGCTACACCGCGCAATGTGCCTCAGTTGACAAGTGACGCCACGCATTTATACTTAAAACAGTTAAAAATTGATACATATTACGACAGGAATCAGTATCTTGAAAAAGTTGTAAAATTTGGTCTGGAAAAGGCATTGTTTCCGGCCGGATAGCCCACTAAAATCATGTCTTATGAAGAAACTCTTTTTTGTTGTTTTGTATCTGTTGCCAGTTATGTTGTTCGCCCAATCGACGCCTGATAAGGCTGTTAAAGCAGATAACTACACCATTCTGCGCCTGCTGATGATCAATCAGCAGGAAGAAATTTTACTCGTAAAATATAAAACCGGCTGGCTCACGCCATCGCTGCGTTATAATGAAAACCAGAGCATCAAAGGCGCCCTGGATAGCCTGGCAAGGGAATTCGGTTATGAAATTACTGTTCCGCAGTTACGTGCCATGGTAACCTTTCAGTTCGATTTTAAGCCTGTCGTTTCCATTCGAACGCATTACGCGGCGCATGTTTCCGGCGGTAAGCTGAAGTCGCCGAAAGACGTAGCAGAAGTAAAATGGGTGTCGCGGAAAGAAGCGGAAACGCTGATGTCATTGCCGGGAACAGAAGCGGTAGATGCGATCCGTTTGACCACCATGCAGATATTGAATCATCCTGAGACTATCTGGGGAGGTTCTTTTCTGGTGCCGGAAACAGGGACTGCCTGTAGAATGCCGGAGCCCTTCTACGCGGTGGGCAGGAGTAAATAGCGCTTAAAAATATTGTCAATAAACACGCTGACAGCATCGGCGTCCTGGTTTACCGGAGTAACCAGGACGCCTTTTTTATGTAGTCATCCGATTATTGTTGAGGGCTGTCTTTTCAGGCCAGGCAAATCCCTTTCCCCCGGGAAGATATCTTTCTGTTTCCTGAACATAAAATGTATTCACGCCCTGGACGCCGAGCCCAAAATAGTAGACGAATTTGTCTACATGCTCCTGGTATTCTCCAAACTCCCTGTACTCCCGGTGTATGGTAAGCAACTCTTCAAGGTCTTCGTTGTGGATGCGTAATGTCTCCTTGCAGGCATCTTCGAGGGAGAGACCATATTGGCGTTGAAGCACAAAAACGACATTAAAAACTTCTGTTCCTTTGGCCAGCTCCTTGGGCAGGGAGTGAATATCATTCTGCCAGACAATAATTCTGACCATCAGGGTCATCATGCGCTGAATGACACAGTGGTCGACAATGTGGTCGGGCAAGACCAGTCCTGATTCAATCTCTCCCAAAACCAGGTAGGGGTACATCAGCACGGCATATTCACGGATGGCTTTATATACCGCGAAAGAGGGTGGCGGTTGATTCGCGGCTTTGTAGGAGTGTTCTATTTCAATGCCGTACCTGAAGGTCAGATAGAAGTATCGAATGAAACGCTTCATCCATATTTCGGGCATAAATGCGCGGAATTCATCCCTGAGAAGCGCCAGGTGCTGATAAATGGCGTTTTCCTCCGGCAAGGGAGGGGCGCCATTCAGGATTTCCATGCAACGGGCACGCTGTTGTTGCTTTTCTTCCAACGACAGATCTTCCAGCTGGTCGTCGAGTACAACATACTGAAGCATGAACCTGTTGCAGGGGATCGTTTGTTCATACGTCAGGTCAGGCCACATACAGGCAGTGCATGCGTGCAACCGCATTTTTTTATACTTCGTTATTTGTTCAGGTGTCAGGAATGTATAGTCGTTATCGATCCATGATTCCATATCCCTGCCCATTTGTTCAAGATGGGGATTGACGAGGTTGGGCCATGGATAGTAGTTTAAAGGCAGAAAGTCTCTTGGGTTGATTGCTTCAGGTGTCATTATGATGTTTTTAATGTTAGGTGCAGTATGCCCGGGTGCTGTCAGATGTGCTTAATCTCTATCCTGTTCATCGTTTCACCTTTTCCATTGGGCGGCACGGCAAACCCATCTGGTGCATACCGTTTGGTGCCGCTTTTATAGTACCAATCGTTCAAACCACTGATCATCTGCTTTATGTAGTCAATAAATTCCACTGTCTCTTTTTGATATGGGCTGAAGTCCGGCAGATGTTTTGAAAGTGTTATGAATTCGTTTACAAATTCATCGTGAATCCGCATGCCTTCTGTGCAGGCTTCATCAAACGATATTTTATTATGATGCTGCAGTAATGTGATGATATTGAAAATCTCCGATTCTATCGCGAGTTCTTTACCAATGGTGGCGAAATCGTTCTGGAGCGCAACGATAATGGACTGCAGTATGATGATGCGCTGCATAACGGTGTGTTTGTAAATATAATCTGGTAACGCAAATCCGGTTGTTGGACAAACCAGGTCCACAAACGGGATCATGCCTATGGAATTGGCGCGGATTAAATGAAAGAGTGGGATAGGAGGGATGTCCTTACTGATTTTATAAGGTGATTCTTCCATGATCCCATCGGTAACAAAGCGATATTTGTAATTTTGGGCGATGCGTTCCAGCCAGAAGTCCGGCATTCCAAGCGCTATCCACTCTTTTCTGTTTGCCTGCATCTGGCGTAGTATACCTTTTTCCTCCGGCCGGGGATCATCTCCCATCATTATCTCAAAAATCCGGTCTCTGAAAGCCGCTATTTCCTTTATGGGCAAAAGTTCCACATAGTCATCAGTAACTGTCATATAAATAGCAAAACGTGTCGCATGGAGTACTCTTTCCTTTTCTGTGGCGGCTGGTACCATATAGGGGCCTACATCGATTAACCGCATCTTTTTATACCTTGCCATCGCCTCTTTTGACAAGAATTGATAGTCTTCGTCATACCATTTGGTTTCTTCCTCATTGAGCGTTCCGGCGAACGGGCTTTGGAGCGTTGTCCATGGATATACCGGCTTGGGTACATTGAATTCCTGGTTCATATATGGTGCGATTGAAGTGTTGGGGACGATTTTACTGTTTAATGGTACAGATGTCCGGTGTTCTTGTACTTCGGATCTGTTGGGAAAACCGAAGTTCACCCTAAGGATTGTTTTACTGTCTGCACATCAGGGAACCCCTCTATGGAATTATATCTGTCAAGTGTAGAAGATATCGACTTCCATCCGTTCAAGGTCATACTGATATAATGCACCCTGTTGGTTACTGCATCCTGCCAGGTGCCAAAGTCGGGTAAAAAACCCTGCAGGTATTGAAACTCCCGCAGGTATTCGTTGTGGATGTGCAGGGCTTCCAGGCATGCGGCTTCCAGTGGGATGTTCCGGTTGTGTTGAATGGCTTTCACTACATTATAGTAAACTGCACCGGTGGCTTCGTCTTTAAGTACCGACTGGACTTCGTTGAAACATATCATCATGCGGACTGCCAGCGCTTTCAGGCGTTGTATGGCGCCATGCTGATGTACGAATTCAGGAAGCATGACTTCCGTTTCGAGGTCCAGCAGCTCCAGGAAAGGATAAAGGCAAAGCGAATTTTCACGGATAGCCAGGCATTCTTCTACAGACGGGAATTCTTTTCGGGCCTTGTAGTACAGTTCCTGCTGAAGTCCGTCAAAATACTTCTGAAGTCCGTTGATAAACCGGTGCATGGATGCTTCAGGGAGAAACTGCGCCAGTTCTTCTCTGAGCGTGAACAGTAAACCGGCGAGGGGAATATCTGTATTGTTCCTGCTGGCCGTCCCTGCCAGGATGGCCAGCGATTGGTCGCGTACCTGGTTCAGTTCCTGCGGGCTGCATTCTTCGCACCGGTCATCATTATAAAGCGTCCATAGCATTAGTCTGCATACAGGCTTCAGTCGCTCGGCGCTGGCTGTGGGAAACCACTGGGAGGCGATATGTGCCGTCCTTGTCATTTTGTACTTTTTCCTGGTGAGCGGGTCGTTTTCATAAAGTGCCAGATACTCGCCGTCTATCCAATGCTGCTCCGTCATCTCCTGTAAGATGCCGGCAAATGGATTTTTGAGCATGGGAAAAGGGTAGTGGAACTGTGAGAGTACAGAGGTTATCGCCGTATTCATAAAAATTCGGTTACGATGAGGGAATAGTATTTGTTTAGCATACTTCGTATGCTGATGGTGTCGTCTCTGAAAATGAAAGTTGATGGTACCGGTCTGTCGTTTCTCTATCGTCTTGGGGCGCAGGTCCTTTCCGCGCAGGGTTTCCTGTTTTTATGGTGATTATGATTACTTATGCTGAGCTTTGGTCCGGATATCAATGTTACAAAAAAATACGAATTATCGCCTTTTTTTGTAGGTACATTTTCAGGCGAATCGTGGGTTAGTCAGGCGCATCCGTATGGCCGCTATATTTTGGCAGAGGGAATGTTGTCCTTAATGCTTGCCCAGCATGGGGTAGGTAAACAATAAGAAATGGAGCAGGTTAAAACCGAAGTGTGTGAAAATCGCCGCCATAATACCTCCCTTGTGGTACGCCACACCATATCCCAGGCCTGCTATAAATGCCAGTAGCATTAACGGCCATCCGCCGGTGGTGTGAATGACGGCGAATATCAGGGCTGATATTACCAATGGCAGATAGTATTTTTGCTGCTTAAATACAGTGCTGCCCACATATCCCTGCAGGTATCCCCTGAAAACGCTTTCTTCCGTCACTGCTACAATTAACAGGTTATGCAGCGCCCATATCCACAGATAGTTGAGTAGCAATTTAGGTTCCCATGCTACGAAATGTAATGCCCATGCGGTCAGTATGCAAATCGCGATGATCGCCGTCAGCGGTGCAATGATTGCTTTGCTGATCTTCCTGATGTCATATTTTTCTATAAAGCCCAGTTGCAGCAAACCGGTAAAAATGGCCAAACCAGCAAAGGGTTTGTCCAGGTTAAAGTGCATGGTGAAAGGGGCTGCATCCGGGGTGAACCGCACCCTGTCAAAAATAACGATATTATTAAACCCTGGCAGCTGATGTGTTAGAAGTAAAACACTTAGCAGGAAAAATGCACTGTGTGTAATCGTCCTTTTCCAACCCGATGGATATCTGACTGCGAGCAGGAGGAGCGCAGTTTCCAGAGACACGAGTGCAAGCCCCGTGAGGGTAACACTTCCATTGATAAACGCCAGCACATAGGCAATAGCCAGTACGATCCAACCTGCTTTCATGGCACGTAGGAAACAGATCAACAAACTGGCAACAAATAAAAGGTATCCGGGTAATAATAGTGAATCAAACATATAGGGTTTCTGTTTATACTGTTAACTGTATTCTGCCTTATATTTCACCATCCTTATTAACTCGGGTGCCGGTATGGTCATCCTTCATGGATTAAAAAATTTATTGACAATGAGAACGGAGCGTACCTTCCTGTTTTATGCAACAGGAAGGTCATAGCTGCGCAACTGGCCCTCGCCGGTCGTCAGCAACAGCTTTTCATGTACGATCATTACACTGATAATATTGCTGCTGTAATCAAATATATAGTCCGGGTTGGTGGTAGGGTTACCATCGAGGTCATATGCTGTAAATTCAATGCCCTCCGGCATTACTTCCGCTTTGCAACGTAAATCTTTCCTGTCCAGCAGTAACAATCTTCCAAACTGGGTTACTACCAGGATGTTGTTGTCATCTATAAAGAAAACACTGTAGTTGATATTATCCGGTTCAGCGGCGGGGAAGTCTTTACTGCCGTCGAAGATAGTCTGCTGGTCCTGCGCTGCTATCTTCTCCATTCCGGGAAAAGCATATATTTCCAGGGGGCCGTCATAATGAGGGGCCATGACAAACGCTTGTCCGGAAGGGGCAAAGTTACCCATGATTACATCTTCACACTGGGTCAGCTCCGTCAGGGAGATGACGCCATCGTTCAGTTGCAGCTGCATCAGGATAGATTCCTCCTGGCCTGCGGCGGCTTCCAGTAAGATAATGCCGTTGTCCGGTGTAGCGTGGAACGTATAGGCGTGCCGCTGGCTTTCCAGCAGCGGGTGGGAGGCTATTACTTCGAAAGTCGCGGCGTCCATTACCTGCAACTCGTCCGTTGCATTTTCATCACCCGGCAGCACGTACCAGATTGTTTTATTATCCCTGGCAAAAAAGCAGGCAGCACCGAGGAACCAGCCCCAGGAGTTATGTTTTACCGTATGTAACACCTTTGTTCCTTCTGCGTCGAGAATACGCATATCGACCATGCCGGCGATAGCTATCAGGCGGCCATCAGAAGAGGCGGACAGCTTGCTGCTGACATAGTTCGCGTTCTGTCCCTGCATAATTTTTTCCCATACAATTTCCAGGTTGGCATTCAGCCTGGTGATCAACGGCTGACTGGCGAAGTTCATCAGTATCTCGCCATCCGGCAATGGCACTACGTTTACCGGGTTGGCGGTGAATGTCAGTTTATTCTTTAACGGCAGGTTTATATGCGGAAATTGACTCATATTTTTCGTTTAGACGTCGCAAAGGTAATAAACAAACTACTTTTATGGCGGCCTGCGCCACAGTAATCATGGATTTTTAATAAACGTCCGTTATCCGGTCTTTGCCTTTGAATTCAAATTCATCGCCTTTTTTTTTCGGCATTAACTGTTTTGCCAGGGGGGATACAGGTGAAAGAAAGATAACCATTTCCCCGTTGATGAGCTGTTTACCCAATCCCGTGCCTATGAAGAAGCAGGCGGTGGCAGACCGTACAAACGCACCTGCAACAGGAGCCTGATATATGGCCTGGACATTCACAGCGCACAATGCCTGAAGGTCTTGCTGGTGGGCGATCAGCTGCCTGGCGTGCATATCCTTTTCCAATTGGCTCATGGCTCTTGCCGTTTCATATTTATCACCGACAGAACTTTTGCTTTCCTGGTTGGCCGCAGCCTGTGCTTCATCCATAGCCTGTTGCGTAATGGCAATACGCTGCAGCAACACCTGCTCTGCATGTTGTTTCAGTAATTGTTTGTGGGCGATCCTTTCATCCATATGATATTGGTTAGTCTTAAAGCTCAAATATAGGGAATGAGCAGCGTGTTCTATTTTCTGCCTTGTAGCTGAAGCTCAAAGTACGCCTGGTTGGGAGTGATAAGACCACCTACTACCCCCATGGATTCGTCGGTTACTTTCATTTCGATGGTACCCAGTGGCACGGTATGGGAATAAAGGGTTGCTTTCATAGAGGGCTAAAATAGGTAGAAATGCCGGTATAACAAACGACAGTCGCGCCTGCCGGAGTTTGTTGGAGGGTATTTATGCCTTCAGGAGGGAAGTGGGTGAAAGCAGTTTATGCGTTTACCTGATATTATCCTTTACAGATGGCAGTGCGCCACTGGAGATCCAGCTGGATTGGCTGGATAACAGCGAGTCTGTACCGCAACAAATGGCGGTTTACGCGGAGTCGTTCCGGATTCCGTTTGATGGGGTAGAAAGAAAAGAAGTATAGTTTATTCCGCGGTAGTAGGATCGATAATAGTCGCAACCTCACTGATGGTGTTGGCTGGAAATCCTCCCTGTTTCGCATGTTCCCTGACCATCTCTTCATTCGGCGCTATGTATACACAATAGATTTTATCGGCCGTTACATAACTGTGCACCCATTGGATTTGAGGGCCCATATTGCTTAAGACGCCGCAGGAAGCCTGTGAAATAGCTTTTAATTGTTCTCCTGATAATTTACCTGCTCCAGGGATTTCGCGTTCGATAACATACTTAGGCATAAAATAAGCGTTTTAATTTTTACCTGTAAAAGTTTCCTTCGTTATCCGGTTTTTGTAGGCGCTGGTATGGGTAGGCAATGGAGGAGTGGGAAAAGAGGTATACCCAAAGATAGGTTATTTCTGCATTTCTTTACTGTTTTATCCAGCCGGTCCGCTTTCTCCATTCGTCCATTTCACGTTGCCGTTTGTCGAAGTCTTCGGGAGGCGTCTGTTTTTCGGAGGTTACCCGTTGTCTTATAAACGCTGCTTGTTCTTCAAGGGTATTCAGGCCGATGTGTTTACGCCTTTCATTTATCGCTGCCGGCAAGTACTGCCACTAAATCTATCTCTAACGTAGCCTCTGGTTCATACAGCCGGCTCACCTGCATCCAGGTGGCGGCAGGGTAGTCTCCTTTATAAAACTCTTTCCTTACCGTGGCATTTTTTTTCACGGTTTCTATGTCGGTTGTATAAAGTGTTTCCTTCACCACATTTTGAGAAGATGCGCCAAAGGCATTCAGGCATTTTTCCAGGGCTTTATACACCCGCGCGATACCTTCCGGGCTTAAATCTTTCGTTGGAATGCCTGAAATGTAAAGCGTATTGCCAACTTTGACTACCTGGGCGTACCCGGCCACTTCATCCTGTTTTTTAGGATTGTTCCAATGCCATTTTTCTTTGACCAGCCTGTTTTCCGTTGTAAGTTTTTTCCCGGGGGTGTTGCTCGTTTTGCAGCCGGTATAGACAAATAAGCAGGTGATAAAACAAAGCAGTACCGTAATTTTAGGCATATGAAGCAGTTTCAGTTAGATTTTTATAATGCCTTAAATATAGTTAACCAGGGCCATTTTATTAAAAATTAACCGACCTGATAATTTTCGCAGGCACTCCGGCCACTACTATATTATCCGGAATATCTTTCGAAACAACGACACCGATTGCCATAACCGCATTTTCTCTGATAGTGACATCGGGTAAAATAGTAACGTCGGAGCCAACCCGGGCATTACGTTTTATCAGGATCGGTTTGACCACCAGCGCTCTCCATATGTTCGGAAACCGGCCGCAATACGTTCTTTTTCATGTAGCAAAGTTAAGGAATACCAATTTTTTGCCGATCTTGAGGCCCCTAAATATATACTTATGAAAAAGATGTCATTCATTCTTTGTGTCCTGTTGACCACCCGTTTAATCGCAGGTGCCCAAACCCTTCAACAAGTAACAGACGCCGGAAATACCACCACTAAAGGCATCGTCATCCGGAATGCCCAGGGGCTTAATATCGGGGTAGATGCTGCTGTTGGTTATACCGTCGGCAGCCATTTTTTGAAACCTTCCCCGAATGAGTACAGAACAGTTCGGTTTGATTGTTCTACGACTGATGCTAACGGCGGCTGGGAATTTTATAATTCCAGTACCAACAAATCATTACTATATGTAAGACAAGGAGGTAATGTCGGTATTGGTACTGCTAATCCGCAATCCTTGCTGGCAGTAAATGGCACCATTACTGCCACCAGGGTAAGGGTAACGCAGACCGGTTGGGCCGATTTTGTATTCCAGCCAGCCTATCAGCTCCCTTCGTTAGCTGAGGTGGAAACATTTATTAAGCATAACAAACACCTGGCAGACATCCCGTCTGAAGCGGAAGTAAAGGCCAACGGCCTGGATATGGGCGACATGCAGGCAAAACTGTTGCAGAAAATAGAGGAGCTTACCCTGTATATGATTGAGCTGAATAAAAAAGTGGAGACACAACAACAGCTTATCTCGGCACAACAACAGCTGCTCGAAGCGCAAGGCAATGAGCTAAAGCAGTTAAAACAACATTCCCGGTAGAATTTATAGGATGTACCCATAAAGCCGCATCATCGAAAGATGGTGCGGCTTTATGCTTTAACCCTCTTTTATTACCTTTGCCTGCTTCTAATCATTTAAATTAAATATGAAGGCTTATCTGAACCTGTTCGACTTTTCGCAAAAAGTGAACTACAAGACCGAAGTCCTGGCAGGACTTACCGTAGCCATGACGATGATCCCCGAGTCTTTGTCCTTCGCCATTTTAGCAGGATTGTCGCCTTTAACAGGCTTGTACGCAGCATTTTTGATGGGCCTGATCACCGCTGTATTAGGCGGCCGGCCCGGGATGGTGTCCGGCGGTGCAGGCGCTACTGTAGTGGTGCTGATCGCCCTGATGCAGTCGCATGGAGTGGAGTATGTGTTTGCCGCCGTTGCATTGGCGGGACTTATCCAGATAACGGTTGGCATATTCAGGCTGGGTAAATTCATCCGCCTGGTACCTCAACCGGTGATGTACGGCTTTGTAAATGGTCTGGCCATCATCATCTTCATGGCGCAGGTGCAACAGTTTAAAGTCCCTGGCAGTAACGGAACTGAATGGTTGAGCGGTTCGGCGCTTTGGGTCATGGCGGGACTGGTGGCCTTAACCATATTGATCGTAATCACTTTCCAGCGGATCACAAAGGCAGTACCGGCGTCGCTGGTTGCGATCATCGTGGTTTTTCTTATTGTATTGGGACTGGGCATAGACACGAAAACAGTTAAAGACATTGCCTCTGTGAGCGGCGGCTTTCCTCCGTTCCATGTACCGTCTGTGCCATTCAGTGTTGACACCCTTCAAACGATTTTTCCCTATTCTCTGGTAATGGCCGGTGTCGGTCTTATCGAAAGCCTGCTCACCCTGAACGTGGTAGATGAAATTACCGGTACCAAAGGAAAGGGTAATAAAGAAGCGGTGGCGCAGGGAACTGCCAACATAGTCAACGGATTTTTTACCGGGATGGGCGGTTGTGCCATGATCGCGCAATCTTTCGTTAACCTGTCAGCCGGTTCCAGGGCGCGGCTGTCCGGTATTATCGCGGCGTTGACCATTCTCCTGATCATCCTCTTTGGTGCGCCTGTCATCGAGCGTGTACCCATGGCGGCGCTGGTAGGTGTTATGATGATGGTGGCGGTCGGAACGTTTGAGTGGACCAGCCTGCGTGTCATCAACAAAATGCCGCGGCATGATGTGGCAGTAGGCATTTTGGTAGCTGGTATTACGGTGTGGTTGCACAACCTGGCCCTGGCGGTATTGATCGGGGTAGTCATTTCTGCATTGGTGTTCGCCTGGGAGAGCGCCAAAAGAATACGCGCCCGGAAATATGTGGACGATAAAGGGGTGAAGTACTATGAAATATACGGACCGCTCTTTTTCGGTTCTGTGACTGCCTTTAATGAGAAATTTGATGTAAGCGGCGACCCGGCTGAGGTTGTTATAGACTTCAAAGATAGCAGGGTAGCCGATATGAGCGGCATCGACGCGCTCCATAAACTGACAGAACGCTACAAACGCGCCGGCAAGACGCTGCGTCTCCGGCATTTGAGCGAAGACTGCAAACTACTTCTTAAAAACGCTTCTTCCCTGATAGAGGTCAATGTACTGGAAGATCCCAGCTACCGCGTGGCTACCGACAAGGCGTAACCTTCAGTGCCGGCTGGTAAATTCACCCTCCACATAACCACCCGGCACGTAGCGCGTGGTATCGTGGGTGTGCCAGGCGTAAACACCCGCCACCATGATGCCCAGGTCCTGCACATAGTTACAGGCCGTTTTCTGCCAGTCGCCAAAAAAAGGGAGCCGTTGCTGTAGCAGCATAAATTCTTTCAGGTAGCTGTCGTGCACTGCCAGCGCCATCCTGTAAGCCTCTTCCAGTGGCACCTTATGTGCATGCTCCATCACCTTTACCAGGTTCATGACATCTCCTTCCCGGCTCAGTTCTTTCGGCAGGGAAATAATATCATTGTGAATGCCTATCATACGCGAGCAGAGGGCATGCAGCCGCAGGATGTGCGGATGTTCCAGCACATCGTCCGGTAGCTGGCGATAGTTTTTTTGCATGGCGGCATATTTACAAAAAGGCAGCCCTCCGGCTGTTTGTTCCCTGATGAGCGTATAGACTTCAAATGGAGGAGGAGTGTCTGGCCTGTTATAAGGCCTTTCATCACGGTATCCCACCAGCATATCGTGTATAGAAGCGGTAAATTTATGATAGTGCCGTTCCGGCATGGCGCAGGCAAGGGCCTCCTGCCGCAGCGCCCACCACGGGCGGTAGAGGCCATCTCCCCTGGGTTCTCGGGTATCTTCTCCGGTCAGCAAGGCGGTAATCCGTTGTTGAATCTCCTCCATTTCTGCAAGGGAGCAGCGGTCCAGGTAATCGTCTATCATAGCGCCGTTAGCCGTGAAGTTAGCCACAGGGCGCAGTTCTGCCAGCGAGTTTAAAAAAGGGAGGCCGCGTGCGGCGAGGTCAGTGAAATGGTGCCGTTTGTGTTTTTCGCGGGCCGCTTCACTGTGAAAAGTATATTCCCGGTCAATCATGGCGTAGTATTCTTCCCTTTGTTGCTGGTAGTCAGGATGGATGAAGTCGGGAAAAGGGTAGTGAGGCTTCGGCAGGTATGGCCACTGTGTATACAGATGGACTACAGTATTTTCCTTTGACATGGCTAAAATTATTATGGTTATCTGGTGAGGTGTGGTTTTCCGGGATAAAACTAAAATGCTCCACTGCGATGATATGACAGTGGGTTGGCGGCCGTAAATGATTATCGGTTGCATTTTGAAACCATAGCAGCGTAATAGCCTTTGCGCTGCAGTCTCCGGTATATTTTCGATAAGTTGCCCACGGTAGCGGGTCTGCTGTATTGTAGCAACGAGGGGTTGTAGCTTGCCTGCCATTTTCCCACTCTTCAAATTTAGCTGGTTATGAAAATCCACCCTCTGATTACTACTGTAGTCCTATGCCTTTTATGCTGGTCGCGTACTACCGCCAGCCCTGAGGCCGCAAATCCCGGGAGCGCACCGTCTGTCGCTGACACATCTGTTTCTTCACTGATCAGCAGTGCCGAATGGGATGTACTGTTTCCGCACCGTTTTAATCCGGACGACCGCACCGGCGCAGGAACGCTGCCCACGAGTCCGGCAAAGGATTTCTATTCCTACAACAACTTCGTGGAGGCGGTACGGCGCATGTCCAACATTAAAGTACTGCTGGAAAGACGCTGTGGTACCGATTACTACCGGATCACCCGTACCGACAAGACCACCGGGGCGACCACCGTCATCCGGACCGATCCCGGCTTCAACGATCCCACCTGGAGCGGGCTCGCCATTATCACACAGGTGCTCGACTATGGCACCTTCGCTGCCGAAGGCGATATCAATGCCCGGAAAAGGGAGCTGGTCGCCTTTCTGGCCAACATCTCCCAGGAAACGACCGGCGGCTGGCCCACGGCGCCAGGCGGTCAATATGCCTGGGGACTGTATTTCCGGGAGGAACAAGGCTACGAAGGGACAAGTAATATCGGTTACCGGGACGAGACCAATACCATATATCCTCCCGCGCCGGGGAAGTCCTATCATGGCAGAGGCCCCATCCAACTCAGTTACAACTACAACTATGGCCAGGCCAGCGAACTGATCTTTGGAGATAAAAACGTATTGCTGGCCAACCCGGAAAAAGTGATACAGGACGGCGCGATTGCCTTCGAAACCGGACTCTGGTTCTGGATGGCGCCGCAGTATCCCAAACCGTCCTGCCATGATGTGATGATCCCAGGCAAGTGGACGCCCACGCCAGCGCAACAGGCGGCCGGCATCCGCCCGGGTTTCGGCGCCACCGTCAACATTATTAACGGTGGTATTGAATGCGGCAGCGGGCAGGAAAATACCAAAGTGCTGAGCCGTATCGCACACTATCAGCGTTATGCTACCATCAAACAGGTAAGCCTCGAGCTGAACGGCGGCAACAATACCGCTAACTGCGGATGCGCCAATATGTCCAGATTCACCGTCGACAACGGGGAATGCGCCAGCCTTACATCCATTCGTTTCCTGCAACCCGCCAACGGTATCCTTTCTACCACCTCGTTAAGCCCCGTTACCCTGTCCGTCACTAAAAATGATCCCCGCCAGGAGATCAGCAAAATCCAGATCGTGGTCAACGGTCAGCTTTTTAATGACTCCGTAATACAATGGACACCGCCGGCGTATAATAAATTCACCGCCACCGCACGGGGGATACGGGCCGGTATGGACACTGTTTCCACCACCGTAAGTTTCGCGGTATGGAACAGCCGCACTTTTGAAGGCTGCGCTAATCTCCCCCAGTGGCAGGCCTCCCAGAATTACACCACCGCCGGAAATATCGTCCTGTACAACAATAACATTTACCGCAACAAATGGTGGGCCGGCAGTGCCAGCGTCCCCGGCAGCAGCGATACCTGGGAGCTGCTGGGCGCCTGTTCCAACGGCCCCCGGCCCGATACCGGCTGCGGGGGCATCGCCGAATGGATATCCTCCAAAGCCTACGCAGCCGGCGACCAGGCCGTCTATAAAAAGAAAATCTATAAGGCCAACTGGTGGACGCAGAACAATCCTCCTGATCTGAACAGCGGCGCCGGAAAACCATGGACATACGTTCGGGATTGCGGCAGCACCCTCGCCGGCATGAAGACGGTCGCCAACGCCACCGTATATCCCAACCCGGTAACAGGCAACACCATGAACGTCCGGTTCTCCGTACCGGCAGGAGGAAAGTGTTATCTGTCCATCCTCCATAGTACAACCTTACAACGTATGAAACAGGTGTATTATGAAGCGGCTCATGACGGCGTTCATACCGTGCAACTGGATGTCAGCCGCCTGCCGGCCGGCACGTGGATACTTCAGATCAATGGAGCCGGAGCCGGCAAAAGCAGCGCCGTTACTTTCATAAAAAACTAATTCCTGCGAAACCACTGACAGCCCTGCATTCCGTCAATACCTCCGGGTAAGGCGGATGTGCAGGGCTGCCTGCTTTTAACACTCGCTCCGCCAGAAAAAAATACATGCGTTGTTGCCTGTTAACTCCTCTGAATGCTGTATTATTGCAGTGATATCATATACCTGCAACCAATACCCCGAAAATCAACCATATATCTATGGCGCCATCAGATTATTACCTTACGGCCAGAAAATTCTGGCAAACGGTTACTGACAGAGATGTACATGTATCCGAATCGCAGCTGCAACTACAACTGGATGCACAAAAACAGTTGTTTAATATCTTCCAGGCAGGCAATTTCTATTACATCATATTCAACATGTATAAAAGCGAGTTGGATTTTGTGGATAGTAATATCACCCGTGTGCTCGGCTACGCTCCTGAGGAGTTTAACATCGCTTTTCTCATGGAGAATATCCACCCGGAAGACAAACCGTACTTCCTGAACTTTGAATACCGGGTGGTGGAGTTTTTTAAAGCATTGCCCTTTGAAAAGGTAATAAAGTACAAAGTGCAGTACGATATCCGCATCAGGAACAAATGGAATAAATACCAACGGCTGCTGCATCAGGCGGTACAACTTGATTACGACGAAAAAAACTATTATCGCACCCTGAGCCTGCACACCGATATCACGCATATCAAACCGGAAGGTGTCCCCAGCTTTTCACTCATCGGACTGGATGATGAACCATCTTACTACAACATCCAGGACGCCAACGTCATCAGCCGGTCGTTTGACCTTTTTACCAAAAGAGAACGCGAGATCCTGAAGTGTATCGTTGAAGGCAAAAGCAGCAAAGAAATAGCCGATCAGTTATATATCAGTCTGCATACCGTAAACGCGCACCGGAAGAATCTTCTTTCCAAAGCCGCCGTAAAAACCCCCGTTGAACTGGTCAGAATGGCCCTCAGGGAAGGCTGGGTATAACAGGTAGTGATTTACTTAAAAAAAATAGCTAGTCCTGGCTATTTTCCGGCGTGCCGTTACGTGATAACTTTGTATCAAAGCGAGTCAACCTACAGTTCGGGATGTATCAACCGTGATCATATACTTATGGACAGACTACTTTCGGGCCCCAAAGGGCAGGAGCTTTCCTGTAGCCACTAACGACAAAACTTCCAAAAAAATGATAAGATTTCTACTCATTGCAGCGCTGCTTGCGATCAATACTTCCGTGTGCCACGGCCAGCTGAGCGTATACTTTTGTTATGAAACACGGCAGATGGGCTGGGCGGTCGGATACGACAACTATAATAGCGTAAGGGATAATGAGGCCTATCAGCACTGTCTGCAACGGGGAGGCAAGTATCCGAAGCTGGAATATACGAGGAGCGTTTATGGCTGTTATGCCGTGGTGTCGGCAATAGATACCGGCGGTCACAGAACAGGAGGTTGGGCTTCCGGAGCGGCCAGCGAGGCCGAAGCGATCAACGTAGCAAAGAACGCGGCCAGAAGCAGAGCGGCCGTCGAAAACTCCTTCACTGTGCTGGCCGTCGGATGTATTACCCAGCCACCCAAAATAGAACCCCAATGGGGGGAGTGGCATTCGGAAGCCTGCGCCTACCTGGAATACAGGATCAAAACCCTCGAAGGGTACGACTGGAATTACCAGGTACATTCATATTTCCAGGTGCGCTCAAAGTTTAAGATGCCTGTCACCTTTATTTTTCAGTTGCTGGATAAAGACGGGAAGGTGCATTTTGGGGACCTGCACCAGGTACAGCCAGGAGAGACCATAGATTTTGTGCATAAAATGAAGGGAAGGATTATTAAAAGTATAAGGATCGCGGAACTCAAAAATGCCAAAAACAATAAGTCGATCAACTGCGACGATGCTGATGGCGGTAAGACCGCTGGCAACAATAACAACAAAGAAACCCTGCGGCAACTGATCGCTGAATTTGACAACCTCAATGCCCAGCTCCCGAACAGCCCCGCCAAAACAACTATCTTCAACAATACGGCTACGGTATTGATGGGAAAAGAAGACGACAATTACAAGATCAGTGTCCTGAAAGACGCCATCAGCCGGTTAAGAAGCCTACCCGGTCAGCAGGGAAGCCAGGCAGTCAATAAACCTGACTTGTCAGCCGGTATCAATGAACTGTCGCAGAAGGAAATCGCCCTGATCAACGATATCCGGGCAATAGAGCCTAATGCCAGTGTGCGTGCATGGGACGGCAACGGGAATGACAACGCGGAGTTCATGCTGCAAAAGAAAAAGGAGAACGTGGCTTACCTGGAAAACTATCTCGGTAAACTGGAATCAAAAGCAGCACAGGAAAAGGCCATAAAGGAAAAGCAAAAGACAGTGTTCAACAGTCTGATGCAAAATGGCAACGAGGCCATGACCAGCAAGGACTACGCCCGTGCAATGAGCAACTACCAGGCAGCCATGAGCAGCACTACCGATGTCAACGACCAAAATGCCGCGAGGGAAAGATACCATGCGGCCATGGAAGCGAAGAAAACCGCGGACCGGGAGGTCAGGGTAGCGGAAGCCCACAAAACAGACAATGAAGAAAATGCGCTCTATACCACTGCTGCCGCATCTGCCGCGGGTTACATGGCCCTGCTGAAAGATCGCTACAGCAGCCGGCCGTTTGCCGCCAAGTTCCTGCTGGGCTTGGGATACGAACACTCACCCATACTGAGCAACGGGACGGACAAGTCTTACATCGAAGAGCGCCATCTCTTCACCCTTCATACAGGTTTTAACCTGGGATTTTTCAACAACCGGCCGGTATCATTTTATGTAAAACCACAGCTCAACATGGGGATGAGCGCTTTCTCGACCGGTATCAGCGGCGGTTATGCCAGCTACGGCGCCACAGCGGTATTGCAGCTGGCTGCCAGAAAGCATTCCAAATTTAACGTGTTTGCGGAAGGCGGCTGGTTTAAACACAGCGGTACCTTTAAATATGATGCCGATGCCCGTAACAATACCGCCACCGACGATGTCAGGGAAGGCAATATGAGTTTTTCCCGGTTGTTGTACGGCGGCGGAATGATGCTGAGATGGATTGATAAATCGGCTGGCAAGGAAACCTATCTGCGCCCCGCTGTTTATCTGGAAAAACCATCGTTCTTTACAGACGGCACCAAACCCCTGCTGAGCATGAACTTCCAGGTATACATATACAGCGCCATCCTGCTGGATTTCACCTATACGCCCAATACCTATGTTGCCGGTGAGTTACACCATCCGGTAACGCTGGAGCGGAAAAACGTGAACGCCTATAGCTTTAAAATTATCAGGCAGGGCAGATTAAATTAATCACATCCGACAAAAACTAAAAAATGAAACAGCTACGCTATATGTTCACCACTTTATCGGGGATGATGATGATGATGTCCTGCTCAAAGGAATCCCCCGTAGAAGGCCTTTCTTTCTCAGCTACCTCCGTAGTCCCCATCAATGCAGAAATTGCCGCAGGTGGCAGTAAAACGATCGCCCTTACGGTCAACAAGCGGACGTTGAACCTGGAGGTTAAAAACACCAGCGTTACCGGTAACGGCTTTGAAACAAAACATTGCTCCATGGCCATGGTGAACGGGGAAGCCGTGTTTAACCTGCACGCCAATACAGCCAATATCCAGACCGTGGGAACAGGTGTTGAAATTACGGCGGCAGCCTTCAGTAATCCGTCATCCGGCGGCTCTTTGTATTATACTACACGGCCTGTGAATGGTACCGCTTATAACTACGTTAATTCAAATGGAATACGTTTTGGCAACAATTACTACATACCCTTCAGGATTAAACCGGCGAATAACAAGGAGGCGCCCATCTACGCCTACCTGGAATGTAGGATCACCGCGGAAAAACTAACGGTGCATAAAATGGTATACAATGCTGCCGGCCGATTGTCGGCCGGTGGAGAATAAATACCGGGCGCCTTTATTTTACTATCCGCGTTGCTATTATAAGGTTCATTGTTCAGCTGTTTACCTGATAAAAACAAAGAGGTGACAGGACCTCTTTGTTTTCTAAAAGTTCACTTTAAGATCCGGAAGGTGTCGCGGATACCTTCAATAAAGGCTTCCGGGTTTTCCCAGGGGCCGAAGTGACCACCTTTGTCAAACGCTTTTGCATACACGGTGTTGAACTGGCTGGCCAGCGGACCGTTTTGGAAGATATCCACGCGGTTGTCTGTCGTTGCCAGGGGAGGATAGGCGTCGCCTACCAGGAAAGTGAAGCCGGCTGGGGCTTCTACCGCCGGTTGCCGGTCGTGGGATGGTTTCCAGGGATAACGGCTGGCATTGGAATAAGCGCGGATAGAACTACCGATAGATTCGTTCACCCAATAGAGCATAGCGAAGGTGATGATGTCGTCTTTGGTGAAGACTTTTTCAAAATCCTGGTGAGGGTCGCTCCACTTTTTCCAGCGCTGCAGTATCCAGGCCAGCATTCCTACCGGAGAGTCGTTAAGGCTGTGGGTAATGGTTTGCGGGTCCAGCATATGTACCGCCACGTGGGAGGCGTAGGTCCGCTGAAAGTGAATGATACCGTCGCGCAATGCCTGCGAGGCCCCGGCGGGTACCAGGTGTCCTTCGGTCAGGTCCCATGGACGCTCGCTCTGGAATATCGTGAGGGGCATTTCCTGGCCGAGATGAATACCAATTAATTCATCGGCATATTTATGGCCCAGTTGTGCGCTGACCAGCATCCCGTAATCGGAACCGGAAGCGGCGTATTTTTTATAGCCCAATACTGTTGTCATGAGTTTATGCCAGATCTCCGCCATCTTCCAGAAATTCATCCCGCCGTCTTCCAGTGGCGTAGAGAAACCAAAGCCGGGTAAAGACGGAATGATGACGTCGAAAGATTGGTCCGGATCGCCGCCATGTGCGGCGGGATCTGTCAGCGCCGGGATGATTTTGCTCCAGTGCCAGTATGTCCACGGCCAGCCGTGGGAAATAATGATAGGGGTTGGATTTGGGCCTTTCCCTTTTTCATAGATAAAATGTATAGGCTGGCCATCGACGGTAACTTTATACTGTTGAAAAGTGTTCAGTTTCGCCTCGGCCTTTTTCCAGTCGTATTTATGGAGCCAGTGGTCTACTATCTCCTTCAGGTAAGCAGTGCGGATACCATAATAGGCATCGTCGTTGTTCAGGTCTTGTGCCCAGCGCGTATGACGAAGGCGATGCTGAAGGTCTGTCAGTATCTCGTCGGATACTGCTACTTTAAATGGAACTAATGTTGTGCTCATGATTCTTTGGTTTTAAAAAGTGAAGTCGAGTTTTATCCTGGTCTGGATTAATTTTTTGATGTGCCAAACACCGTCCTGCAGTATGTAATCTCCGTGGTAGTGGCCATATCCGTGCAGCGACCGGAAGGCGGGAATATGACCTGTCGTTGGCGGCAGCGGTTCTGTCTCAGGACGAATGAGGTAGTCTTCCATCGAAAAAACGCCTTTCGCATGGCCTTCGCCCGGGACGTCGATCTCATAAGAGAAAAGATGATGAATAGCGATGGCTGTTCCAACGCTCTGGCGAATGGTTTCGGCAATCTGATGGCGGCCCTCCATCGTGACGAGGGGCTCGC
Source organism: Chitinophaga eiseniae (assembly GCF_900167135.1). Lineage (GTDB taxonomy): Bacteria > Bacteroidota > Bacteroidia > Chitinophagales > Chitinophagaceae > Chitinophaga > Chitinophaga eiseniae. The sequence goes on from NZ_FUWZ01000012.1 coordinate 27,198, forward strand.
CCTCCACGTTTAACGGTGTAAAGCTGCCATCCGGTGTAAATAATGATGACAGCGCGTGCCAGTCTTTTTCATCCGCATACCGGACGTAGCGGGCCATCAGCTCCCGGATGCTGTCTTTGATGCGTAGTGGGTCTGTTGATATCGTATGCATGTGTGTTCGTTTTGTTTAACAGCACAAATGTAGGACGCTTCCGGTATAATAATGATACCAGTATAACAGAGTATACCAGTAAGGAGTTGTAGCAAACCCTGGCGGGTAAAAAAAAGCGGCGCTGATAGGGTGCCGGCAAAGGATATCCGACATCTTTAAACCGGTTTTAACATTATTCTAACAATTGATCATTTAACTTTCGGTCATAATAGTTGTCAGTAGATAATCCTTAACGTGGCGGCTACACGCCTCGTGGGCAGGAGCAACTATTTTCTATTTGAATTTGTTTTTAATCAATTCAATTTCATCTAGCATGACGAACATTTTAAAAACCAAAACAGTACCTTACAAGGTAAACCTAACGTTCACAGGAGACACCATCGCTACCGGAACCATTATTACTGATACCATCACCATTCAGTCCCTGCACGCCTCCCGGTCCCGTAAGGACGGCCCGTATTAATTAATTGTTTATTTATCCATCCGCATAACTGACGGTGTTTGCATCACAGTCTGTTATCCTGTTTTTAACTTCCCGCTGGCTGCGGGGGAGAGCAATCGTATTTTATTTTCAACTATCATTTATATTAATCGTCAACATTCGTGGTATGTCAACGTTATCGAATTACCTGAGCGTATCCCTTTTTTGTTTTTCTTTTGCTGCACTTGCAACGCCGGCGCTGGCCCAGAAAGTTCCAGGTAAAGGCAGGTCGGCCTTTACCGTCAGACTGATGAATATTGAGGCTACCGCCAAGGAGACTTTTCGCTACAACGCCAGCCTGTATAATGGTAGCGGTCACACACAACTGTACGAACTTCGGGCTTCCGCCCCGGAAGGCTGGAGCACCGTGTTCCGTACTGAGGGCAGCCAGATCGCCGGACTGAGAATGGATTCCGGCAGGACACAGGATATTTCCGTGGAAGTCACCGCCGCGCCCTCGGTAAAGCCGGGAAAATATACGGTCCCGGTAGTAGCCATAACAGCAACGGATACACTCCGTACAGACCTGGAGGCCGTGGTAAAAGGCAACTATGGTCTCGAGCTGACAACGCCATCAGGCCGGCTGAGTGACGAGATCACGGAAGGGCGGAGCAAACAGATTCAACTGACGGTAAAAAACACGGGCACGCTGCCGCTGGAAGGACTGGAGCTTTCCGCGCAGGCGCCGATGGGATGGAATGCCACCTTTGAGCCGGCAAAGATAGACCGCCTGGACCCCGATAAAGAACAAAATATTACCGCTACGCTGCATGTTCCTGATAAAACAATCGCCGGCGATTATGTGACCAGTTTTACAGTAAGGAATAATAACGCCAACAGCAACGCCGCTTTTCGGATGACTGTAAAAACTTCCCTGCTGGCGGGATGGATAGGTATGCTCGTGATCCTGCTGTCATTAGGGATTGTGTATTATCTGATTCGTAAATACGGAAGGAGATAAAGCGCTATGGAAAATCCCATTATTGAACTGCATGGACTGACAAAAAACTACGGCGCTAAAAAGGCGGTAGACAACCTTTCCCTGAAAATCAGCAAAGGGGAGATATTCGGGTTGCTGGGGCCTAACGGCGCAGGTAAAACCACTACTATATTGATGATGCTGGGGCTTGCGGAGCCGTCCGCAGGTGAGGTCATCGTGTGTGGAACAAACGCTACCCGCCATCCCATCGCCGTCAGGCGCAAAGTAGGCTACCTGCCGGACAGCGCCGGGTTTTACGATAACATGACCGCACTGGAAAACCTGATTTACATTGGCCGGCTGAATGGCATTGCTGAGCGGGAAATCGTTTCCCGCGCCCAAAAAACGATGGAAATGGTAGGGCTGGGCGCGGAGATGCATAAAAAGGCCGCCGTCTACTCACGTGGTATGAAACAACGGCTAGGCCTGGCGGACCTGCTTATCCGCGAGCCTGCTGTGATGATTCTGGATGAGCCCACGTTAGGCATAGATCCCGCAGGTATCCGGGACTTCCTGCATCTCATACGGCAGCTCAGCCGCGAACAGGCGCTCACCGTGATACTGTCGTCCCATCACCTGCACCAGATGCAACAGATCTGCGACCGCGTGGGCATCTTCGTGGAAGGAAAACTACTGGCAGAAGGAAACCTCGAAACACTGTCGGGCCATCTGTTCGGAAAAGATTCATTGGTGGTGCAGGTTTCGGTACGGGAGGCAGTGGCGGCGCCGGAAGTGCTGGAACGTCAGCTACGGGGTCTGGACGGCGTTAACAGCGTGGTCACCACTGCCAACATATGGGAACTGTCCTGCCATACAGACGTTACGCCTGATATCGTGCGGCTCTTCGTACAAAATGGGTTGAATGTAACCTGCGTACATAAAAAAGAATATGGACTGGATGAGATCTATCATCGTTTTTTTGAGAATAATGTAAAAAAAGAAAGTTTCCAATGGGAAGTCCGTTAGTTTATTTTAATAGCCTTTGGCCGAAAGAGCATACCTACAGCCCTTTTGAAGTGATGGTACGTAAGGAAGTAGGTGATCATATCCGCAGCTGGCGCTTTATAGTGATGTTGCTGCTGGTGCTTTTTACTTTTGCAGGCGCTATGTATGTATCGCTGACTAACCTTGGGAAGGCAGTGCAGAACGTCAACGATCCGGACCACGTTTTTGTATATCTGAAATTACTGACCACGTCCGATAATTCACTACCGGCTTTCCACATCTTTATCAGTTTCCTCGGGCCGTTACTGGGCATAGCGCTGGGCTTCGACGCTGTCAATTCAGAAAAAAATAACGGTACACTGGTAAGGCTGCTGGCGCAACCGGTTTATCGCGATCAGCTTTTGCTGGCGAAGTTTTATGCGGCACTGTTGCTGGTCGGGGTGCTGTTTCTCAGCCTCGTTCTACTGATGGTCGGCGCAGGGCTTATGCTGACCGGCGTTCCCATAGAAGCCGCGGAATTGTTCCGGATACTGGCATTTGCGGTGCTGAGCGTTATATACGTGGGCTTCTGGCTGAGCCTTTCCATCGGGCTCTCCGTCGCTTTCAGACATGCGGCTACCTCCGCGATCACAGCCATCGGGATTTGGTTGTTCTTTACCGTCTTTTACCAGATTGTGGTTAACATGGTGGCGAGGGCTGTATTGCCAGACCCTGCGTCGTTGCAGGCTGAACAGGTAATGGCCTATAACAATATTTTGCTGTCGTTTTTCAGGGTAGCGCCCAGCCAGCTGTATACGGATGCTGCCACTACTTTACTGATGCCCTCTGTCAGAAGTCTTGGACCGCTGACCATGGAACAGATGGCAGGAGCCATTCCTGCGCCCTTGCCTTTCAGGGAGAGCCTGATGATTGTCTGGCCACAGGTGACAGGCCTGTTGGCTGCTTCCACAGTTTGTTTCGCAGGAACATATTTTCTTTTTATGCGGCGGGAAATCCGGTCCTGATACCTCGCTTGTTATATGATTGCCTTCTCCATCATCCGGTGGAGAAGGTATACCATCAGAAGGCGTCTTCCGTTAAACGGTACTAACTTATCTAGCTTTGCATTTGTTTAATGCGAGGCTTCCCTTTTACGAAGCAATACGAGGCGGAATCAGGCGCCAGCAGAAGACTTTATCATAGCGCATCTGTGATTGACGACAACAATAACGCAGAAAAATCTTACGTAATTTCTTTGCTTTTTAACAAATCATTCATTAGATTTACTACAATGAAAAAAAGTTTGTTTCCAATTGATTTTTTAACCTAAAAGACATTCCGGCCAGGTGTCAAGTCAGTTTCATAAGTTTGCTATTTCAACCAGCTGTACCAATAACTGGATTACTTGATACCGGTTTATCAGAAATTTCTTCTGAGTGTTCTTATAAAACCCGTTTTTGCACATTTAAGTTTTAAATAGTCAGTTTCTGTTGAGCCAATAGCCACGCAGTCGTTTTACAATAGGTACTCTGGTACTTACTGTAGCGATAGCTTTGTTTTGCCCTGAAATCGTATGCATTTCAATTAATAATTTCGACATCCACGCACGTAAATAGCCTATGTTAACTTATTATCATTAACACCTTCGGGTTCATTGCAGGTGTTGTTTCTCCTCTCATTTGCCGCACAAATAGCAGCCACGCTATAGCGGAACAGCATTGCCTCTTTCGAACACCCTAATCAACACGCATCGTGTTATCTCCTCATCTGTTATCCCCCAAAAAAGGGGGAGGGGGATTGTCATGCCTGTTTCTGCCGTATCACTTTTTTCTCAGAATATTAAATAATCGCTATGAGTACCTTTAACTACGGATGGTACCTGATCTACACCGTGCCTCGCCAGGAACGGAAAGTAGTTAGTCAGCTTTTGGAACACGGCATGGAGTGCTTCTCACCAACTTACAGTACCGTCAGGCAATGGAATGATCGAAAAAAAATCGTTGAGCTGCCACTGTTCCCTTCCTATGTATTTGTGAAGCTGAACAGTATCGAAGAATTTTATTATGGCCAGCATGTGAATGGCGCTGCCAGCTATGTAAGATTCGGGAAGCAGTTTGCCCGGATGGAACAGGACCAGATTGATCAGATCCGTATGGTGGCAAAACACGGAGAAGACATTAGTGTCTCTGAAGAACGCTTCCGCGACGGCCAGCGGCTGGTGATCACCAAAGGGCCGCTTTGCGGGCTTTCCTGCGAAGTAGTACATGTGGACCAAATGAAAAAGATCCTTGTAAGAGTAGACCTCCTGCAAAGGAATATCATCATGCGCTTCAAACCAGAATACCTCGCTGCCATACACGATATGGCAAATGCCGATACTTTTTAGCCGCTTAATCTTCGTTATGACCACACGCACTTTTTTAAAAAGGATAGTGATAACGCTGCTTATCCTTTCAGGTACTGTGTCAGCTGCACCGGCACAGGAAAAATCCGCTTCTTTCCGTTGGGCATCCTGCCCGGATTGCCCCTTTCCCGATATGGATACGGCCTTTCTCCGCCAGGAAAACATTCTATTCGGATACCTGACGGTGCCCGAAAACAGAAGCAAACCCGACAGTCGTAAAATCCGTATAGCCGTTCAGGTGTTCAGGGCAAGAAAGCCCGAGGCCGGTAGGCCGCCGATGATCATCCTGCACGGCGGTCCGGGGGGAAGAGCGGTGGGAATATTCTCACCGGAGTATGACAGCATCCGGCAGGAAAGCGACATTATACTCATGGACCAACGCGGCTCGGGATTTTCCGGGCCGGATTTTGCGCCGGAGATGAACCAGGAAATACTGGAGATCCTCGCTAAAGATCTGAAGCCCGAAGAGGAAACAAAGGAGCGTCTCGCGCTGGCTGCCAAAGTGAGAGATTCGCTGCTGGCCAGGGGAGTAGACCTGACGGCCTATAACAGCCGTGAAATGGCGGCAGATATACACGATCTCTGCCAGCTGCTGGGGTATACTTCCTGGAACCTCTGGGGCACTTCCTACGGCACCCGGGTGGCGCTCACGATGATGAAGGAATACCCCGAAGGAATCCGGAGCGTTATCCTGGCATCCCCGCTTCCTCCCAATGCGCGTTACTTCGAAAATGTAACCCCGAATTTTAAACGGTCCCTCGACCTGTTATGCGATAAGTGCAAGGCCGATCCGAACTGTAACCGGTCCTATCCCAATCTTCGGGAGGACTTCACCGCTGCGATCAATGGCCTTGAACGGCAACCGGTAATAATACCTATGGACGATCCGCATAAGTATCCCGGCGGCCGCTTTGTGATCAACGCGCAGGATATGCTGCTGGCCATCCAGCAGGCGCTGTACAGCCGCGATAATTATCCGCTGATACCTATTATCATTGAACAGGTGAAAAACAGGAACGTACCGGCATTGAAGCGGTTCGTGGAAAATATGTCCAATGGTATCTTCCGCCTTCAGTACGGAGCGTATTATTCGGTTATCTGCCAGGAATGTATGCCGTTTAACAGTCTGCAGGCTTTTGAAGACGCCTCCGCCAAATCCTGGCAGGGCGTTACTTTTTACAAAGATGAGTTCAGCATCTGCAAATTATGGAACGCAGGCCCCTTCCGGGCGGAAGATACCGCAGCTGTCCATAGTGATATCCCGGTACTCATTCTTTCCGGTGAAATGGACCCTATTGCTGCGGTAGCAGGGGCGGAGCTGGCGCATCGTTCCCTGCCCCGTTCTTTTTTGTATGTGCTGGAAGGAACAGGCCACTTTGTAGTCAACGAAACGACTACACGCCTGATCAACCGCTTTCTGGCCAATCCGGAGCAGGCGCCGGACGGGCAGCATGTCATAACACAGCCGGGAATCCCCTTTGTGACAAATGTACATATCAGCGATGGGGTGGTGGCGTTTGCTCCGAGGCTGCCGCTGCAGCGGCAGAACTGGTTGTATACTGCATGGCTGGTGTTGCTGATCGTACTGCCGGGCGTTTCTTTATGGCTGGCTACCCGCGCTTACCGCCGGTACAAACATGCCGGCAAAAGCCGTCTGACTTTTTACTTAATGTTGCTGAATGTATTGCTTGGACTGGTTTTCCTGGTAGCTATTATAACGGCGATTGTGAGTACCTCCAGGGCCAATTTCAGAATATTGGGCTTCGGGCTGCCGGAACAATATGCCATCGCATTGATGCTGCCTTACGCTATGCTGGCGATATGCTTCGTGTTGGCTTTACTGTGGCTGTCCGGCCGGAAAAAATACCGGACAGATAAATGGTACCTTTCGTACTTGTTGCTCCAGGCGCCATTTATCTGCTTTGTGGTTTATTTTGGACTGTTTTATTAAGGAGCGCACCTATACCTGTTGTTCCTGTATTCTTCCGTTTTCCATTTTAATGACGCGTTGCGCAATATGCAGATAACGGTCGTCATGTGTAATAAGGATCACTGTTTTCCGCTGTTTACTTAACTCCGGAATAATGTTATGATAAAAGAAGTGTTTGAAATCCGGGTCCTGGTTGGCTGCCCATTCATCGAAGATGTAGATGGGCTTATCGCGTACAAGGGCGCTGACCAGGGCCACTCTTTTCTTTTGTCCTTCTGAAAGATCGATCGTGTCGAACTGGTTTTGGCTGAAGTTGACCTTTTCCACGAGCCCTACCTTGCGGATGAGCTGCTGCACATTTGCTGTCACTGTTTGATCCACGCCGTGAATATGTTCGAAGAGATGGTTGTCTGTGAAAATCACACCAAACATATTACGGTACATCTGCAGATTATGGTAGTCAATCAGCTGGTTGTCGCGCATAATACTACCGCCCGACTGCGGATACAACCCTGTCAGTACTTTTATCAGGGTTGATTTCCCCGAACCATTACCCCCGTGTATAAAAATTAGATCGCCGGCTTTGATATCAAGATTGATAGGCCCGAGCGAAAACTCATCATTGTGAAGGGTTTTGTAGGTATACGTCAGGTCCCGGATACGGATCTCTGTAAAGCTGTTTTCCGCCTGTTGACTGTCATGTGCCGCGGATGCTTCTTCCTGCAACGTTTTCATAGCCTCTTCCAGTCGCTCAAGCGTGGACCTTATCCGTGAAAACTGTGGGATAAGCGGCAGAAGAGATTGCAGAGGGCCCAGTATATAAATCAGCATGATCACGAACTGAGCGTTGTTTTCCGTGATCGTTACCTTCAGCAGCGGAAACAGGTAAAGGATACAACCCATGGTGATGAAAAAGATCGACTGGCCGAGTAGGGAAAACCTGGATTGGAAGACGTTGTTGCTGATCGTAGCGGAAGAAACTTCCTCCATGCGGGGTTTGATCTGGGTATCGTACAGTCCCTTGTCCACCTGGCTGTCTATCTTGATTTCTTTCATGCCATCCAGCATCTGCTGCACATATCCCAGGAAAGTATTTTGCAACTCCATCAGGTGTTTGATGCGGCGGATGTTCTGTTTTTGTTTTGCCAGCGCCACCAGGAAAGAAAATGCGATAATGGTGATGGTCAGCAGGAAACCTTTTATGCTGATGATCAGCAGGTAAAGCAGTACGCCGGTGATCACGATAACAGAGGTGATCACACCCGAAGCAAGTGTGGCTATCTGCCCTATGGTGGCGGTATCCGCCGATATCAGCACAAACAGGCGGGTGCTTCCCAGTTTCTCAAAACTCTGCAGGCTGCTTTTTCTGATCCGGTCGATCAGTTCTTTCCGGCTTTGCAGTATCAGCGTTTCGGCAGACCGGATCAGGAGGGCCTGGTAACTGTATTGTAAAAGAAAATAGAGCAGCAGCGATAAAACGTATCCGGCGGCAAGTAAAGGCGACGGCATCTTCTCATCGATGCCATATTTAATGGTTTCGTTGATGATGGAAATCAGGGCTGTATTAGCCAGCCCTGTAGCGATACCGAAGATAAAAATACGGATGCCGAATAGTTTACGTGCGTTGGACAAAAAATGGAGCAGATATTTCATAATTGATGGCGATAGGAATTAGTGAACATATTCGTAATTGGGAGTAAGGATCATAGCCGCCAGCTGTGCAGCGGCTGCCCTGATTTCCGGGACGGCCGTAATTTCCCACAAAGCGCCTTTAGCAGGTGGCCCTATGGTAAACAACTTGTCAGAGGGATTGCCGTGACAGTCAATAATGGCGCCGCCGGGCGTGCAGTCAATACCCAGCCGCAAGGCATCCGGCCGGATAATACCTCTCGAAAGCAGTTGGATGACCAGCGGGGATTTTGACCTGGTATAATCAGACTGCGGTCCCATACAGTTGATGATAATATCGGTAGATACCTCCTGCAGCTGATGTGATCCCCTTTCGAGATACCGGACGGCTAACGCGCCATCTGCCTGTTGCCGGATAGATCGGATCCTGCCGGCCAGTATATGAAGTTGTTTCCGTTCCTGCAGTTCATGTATAACGGCAGCGCATACCGGCGGCATCCTGTGGCGGGCCACCCCCCATATATGCCGTACATGGGCCATGAATCTTTTTTTCTCACTTACCGGAAACCCGGTCCATATCTGTTGCATATAAGGGCGGACAGCATCTATTACCGCCTGCCATGCAATACCGCGGGCTTGGGCTACTTTGATTTGCCTGTTCACTTTTGAAAATACTTCCAGCAGGGTGTTACCAGCCGGAAGCTCATCTTTCGGCCATGCATACGCCGGTACCGCGGCATGAGCCATAGGGACGTAGCCATGGGTAGACAGTGCAGTGACCGGACCACTGTGTTGTTGCGCACGCAGTGACAGGACGGCGTCTACCATGGTGAGCCCTGTACCGATAATGAATACACGCTTGCCGGCTGGTACCTGTTGCAGTTCGGGCCTGTTCCATCCGGAAGCGAAATATCCCGGGTGTTCCAGGTAGCTGTTGTCCGGCAGCGGCAACGGCGCCGCCTCAAAGTTGCCCAGGGCCAGCACCAGTTTATCAAATGGGATATGCCGTCCGCAGGCTAACAGCACCTGCGTATGGCCGTCTACGATATCTACGGCTTCCCCCTGGATGTACCGGTACCGGTGTTGTTGGTCCGGCATGCCCAGTTGTTGCTGTAAGGTATCCTGTATATATCGTCTGTAAATATTTCTCGGAACAAACATCTCCTGGTGAAATGGCAGGTTAGCGGCAGCCAGCCACGCTATAAAGTGGTGGCTGTCTTCTGTGAAAGCGCTCATCTTCGCTGCAGGAACATTCAACAGATGCTGGTACTCCCGGGTAGAATAAGCCTGGCCCAGTTTCTCCGGTGGGTTAACATCGATGACGGTAATATCGGTAGCCGGACATTGACGATGACGAAGCAGATGGATAGCCAGCAAAATGCCGCTGAGTCCTCCGCCGATGATAACAGTTTTATGCATAAATAAGAGGTGGAACGGATGGTTAATAATATTTGAATCGCAGGGAGCCCCGTTTGTCAGATGATACCCATTCTGCATAGTGCGCGCAGAATTTTGTCAGTGGATTCATCTATGCTTTCACGGGCGGTGTCACAGGTTATTTCCGCATCCAGCGGTGCTTCATAAGGATCGCTGATGCCGGTGAAGTTGGTGATCTCACCTGACATCGCCCGCTGGTATAGACCTTTAACGTCTCTGCGGGCACATTCTTCAATAGGACAACTTACATGTACTTCTATAAAGTTGGCGATCTTATTTCTGACAGTGTTGCGTGCTTCGCGATAAGGAGAGATGGCAGATACGATCACCCCAACACCATGACGTGACAGCATTTCGGCGATAAAACCAATGCGGAGGATATTCTCACATCTGTCCTCTCTTGAAAAGGAAAGTCCTTTGGACAAATGTTGCCGGATGATGTCGCCATCCAGTTTTTCACACCGTATTTCCCTGGCGGTAAGGCTTTGATAGAGTTGTTCAGAGATGGTTGTTTTTCCAGAGCCGCTATAGCCCGTCAACCAGATAGTGAAACCTTTCTTCATATAATGGTTTGGGTTAAAAAAAGGGGAATAGATACTTGAATCAGGAATTCACTAACGAAGGCGGGTAAACGAAATTCTTTTGTGAGAAGGAGGAAATTTCTTTGTCCGTTTAGTGTTGTAAATATAATGCTATTGTTGAGAATATATGTCAACATCATTCAAAAAAATATGATCGTCCACTAATTCATTAATCCTTGCATCACATGCCTCATTTGTATGCGCTTACGCTGCCGCAGCAGGACGTGTATTACGATCAGCTGTTGCATAAGGGCAGCGCTATCTATAACATCGGAGCAAAGGTCGTGGTCAACGGACCGCTCGATCCTGAAATATTTGCCGCCGCTGCCGCACTGCTGGTAGCGCAGCACGACAGCCTGCGTGCCGTTATTGTCAATAATGAGGGAACGCCTTTCATGCAAATAATGGAAACCGCCGTTCCATCCGTCGTATATCGGGATTTTTCTGCGGAAACGGACCCCCTGGCGACCGCTGAAACTTTTATTCAGCAACAGTTTGCACTGCCATTTGACCTGGAAAGCGGACAATTGCTGAACAACTATATGTTGTTAAAGACAGGCGATCAGCATTTCTATATTATCGGCAAGTACCATCACCTGGTTGCAGACGGTTGGAGCACCGCGTTGCTCTTTTCGCGGCTGGGCCGGCATTATAGTGCTGTACGGACCATGACGCCGCCTGATATGAGCGCTTTCTCCTACCTGGATTTTGCAGAAGACGACCGGACATACCTGGATAGCGGATCTTACCAGGAGGACTGGCATTACTGGCACACCAAACTTTCGCTGCTGGAACCGCCACGCCCTATGCAGCCTATTCGTGAGAGAAGCCGCTTTACGCTGGTAAGCGACAGGGCTGAACTATACCTGGAGAGAGCTTTGTACGACAGGATCAGCCAGTTTTGTAAAAAGCATGGCGTGTCTGTTTTTCATTTCCTTATTGGTGTTGTATACGTTTGTTTTTCTCCGCTGGTGGAAGGCAGTACCGTGATGATGGGACTGCCGTTGCTGAACAGGAAAAATAAAAAGTTTAAAGAGACGGTCGGGCTGTTCGCTGGCGTGACGCCGCTTTTTTTCAACGGTTTCACCGACAGGCCGTTCCATGTGCTGCTGAAAGATATCTACAATGAATTACGCGCTTCTTTCCGCCATCAGCGCCTTCCCCTGAGCCGGATGACCACGGATGCCGGATGGCATACGGGTACAGATCACCGGCCGCATCACCAGGTTTTCTTCTCCTATGAAAAACACGATTATGCTGTTTCCTTCGACGACCACCCGGCTACGGTACTGCCGCTGACACACCAGCTGGAACGCGCCTGCCTTGCGGTATACGTGCGGGAATTTGACAACATCCGCGATGTGAAGGTGGATTTCGATTACAATATTACCTATTTCGATACCGCGCTGATACAAACATGCCTGGAGCGGTTTCAGACCCTTATTCCGGAACTGCTGGACAACCCTGGCCAGCCAATCGGGACCATCTCTTTGCTGGACGGCGCTTCGCGTGACCGTATCCTGCACCGCTTCAACGATACGGCGGTGGCTTATCCCCCCGGGCGGACGGTGATGGACTATTTTATGGACCAATGTGTACGCACGCCGCAGCAGCCGGCG
>NZ_FUWZ01000010.1 GCF_900167135.1 Chitinophaga eiseniae
GCTAAAGGGCGTAAAGGCTCAATAGTGGCTATGATCAAGGGTACTCAGTCTGAATTTCTCAAAGAAATACTATTTAAAATCCCTAAACGCTTACGCCAGAGAGTACGGGAAGTTACGATTGATATGTCTGGCAGCCTCAATAGCGCTGTTAAAGCCTGCTTCACCAACGCCCATAGGGTGATAGATCGCTTCCATGTGCAACACCTGGCTTTTGACGCAGTGCAGGAAATAAGAATAAAACATCGCTGGGAGGCCCTGGAACAGGAAAATCAGGAATATGAGCAAGCGAAACGGACAGCAACAAAGTATGAACCTGTCAGGCTGCCCAATGGCGACACCGCTAAGCAGCTGTTAGCCAGAAGCAGATATTTGCTGTTTAAACATTCCAGGTTATGGACCAGAGAGCAGCAGCAGAGGGCGGAATTACTATTCAGCCACTATCCCCTTATTCATAAATCCTATCAACTATCCCTGCGTCTGGGCGAGGTTTACAGGCAGTGCAAGTGTAAAGAAGAGGCGTTTAAGAAACTGGCTTTGTGGTATAATGACGTAGAGGAAGCGGGGATATTATCTTTCAAAACCGTTGCCAGGACTATTAGAACTCATTATCTGGGCATCCTCAACTTCTTCAATAACAGAGCGACAAATGCTGCTGCAGAGGCTTTTAATGCCAAAATAAAATCCTTCAGAAATGCGCTAAGAGGTGTACGGGATATAGAATTCTTTCTCTACCGATTAACTAAATTATATGCTTAACTTTTTTACGCTATCCCCCAACTTTTCAACTTGATCCGATTTGTACTGTGGAGGTGTTTATCCATGAATAAAAAAGGTCGCATTTAAAAATACGACCTTTCATTGATAATCTGTGACCGCGTCAGGATTCAAACCTGAAACCTTCTGATCCGTAGTCAGATGCTCTATTCAGTTGAGCTACGCAGCCATTTCCCGTTCCGGGATTGCAAAGATAAACATATTATTTTATCCTAACAAATTATTTTTCAATAATTTACATCTACTACTTTTTAACAGTATGTTTTTATTGAGCTAAAAAAAACTGCAAAACATGCTGCAGCTATTTTTATTTTGTGACCGCGTCAGGATTCAAACCTGAAACCTTCTGATCCGTAGTCAGATGCTCTATTCAGTTGAGCTACGCAGCCATTTCCCCGTTTGGGATTGCAAATGTAGGATTAGTTTTTATTTAAACAAATTTTTTTAAAATATTTTTTTGAGACACTACCGTCAACCACTATACGCAGCTGATACAACACCGGCCCAAACAGCCCACCACAAAGCGATTACAGCGTCGCTTATTTATCCACCGGATAAGGTCCGTCTGTAAAAACAGTGCTGTGATAACCCTTTGAACCAACTACCTGCGCCAACGGGCTGAAGACATCGCGCCCCTCTTCCAGCGCTTTCAGGGCATCCCCGAAATCATACGCCGGGCGCCAGCCCAGCGCCTTTCGCGCTTTTGAATTATCATATACACGGTCGATCACCGGTTGCATCTTCCAACACAGTCGATCATATACGGCATCGAAGCCAGGAAAATAACGGCGCACCACCGCCGGCGCATCCTGTTTCAGCGCCTGCATATCCTCTATGGCAAACGGTGTGGTGGCACTGATCACATAACGGTCAAACCCGATAACAGCCGCTTTCTCCGCAGCCGCCAAATGCGCGGATACCACATCGGCCAGGTCTACCCTGCCAAACAACAGTTCATTTACTTTCAGGTTCAGGTCCGCATACGTCGCTCTTTTTTCACGGTCGTCATCTATTTCCGGAAAGAACCGCGAAGTACGCAGCACCACGCAGGGCAGCCCGCGCTTACGGTAAAACAGCCGGCAGAGATCTTCCGCAGCCACCTTCGTAATGCCATAGATATTTTTAGGCGACGGCGGCAACTCCGGCGTCACCCATACCGCCGGTCCGCCCGGCGCCGGTTCCATCGTCTCCCCGAACACACTGGTGGTACTGGTAAATACCAAACGTTCCACACCCGCCGCCACAGCAGCTTCCAGCAAGGTAAGCGTCCCCGTGACGTTGGTATCAATGAACTGCTGCACGGAATGTGTAACTACATGCGGCTTGTGTAAAGTAGCCGCATGAAACACCACCGCTACATCCTTCATACATGCCCTGATGAAATCAGCATCGGTAATGGAACCGACCGCCGACGTAAACGCGCCGGCCACCCGGTCAACGCCGATCACTTCATGACGCAACTCCTGCAGCCTGCGTACCAACGCTTCGCCCAAATGCCCGGAACTACCGGTAACTAAAACACGCATATCATTTTGAAATTTTGCTATTCTGAAATTTTGTTATTGCCCTTATGTTTTCTCCGCTAAAGGTAGGAACGCTGGCTGGCAACGGATATTGATTTACGACGTAAAAATGGTGATCTTTGCGGTATGGCTTACACGATCAGCGGAGACGCCTATAAAGAGATTGCAGCCCGGAGGTTTTCCGGTGACCGTCGCTTCGATCAGTTCGAGCACAGCACCGCCGCTATACCACACGTACGGCACCAGGTGTCCCATGCCTTTAACCAGGACTTCGGGATCATACAGTTCAAAGCTGATTTCGGGCAGGACATTAAAGTACAAAAAGTAAAAGACGTTCCACATGTGAGCCTCCATTTTCAGCTGAAAGGCAGCTCCTGCGCAGATTTCAAAGGCCTTGCCCCTCAACCGCTGCAGGCAGGGGAATTTAACCTGTACGCGTCCGACAATTTTCAGTCGGACCTGCACTTCAAAGCGCAGCAAGGATTCGAATACCTTGCTATTACTTTCCGGCAGTCCTTTCTGCAGAACGTGCTGGACCAGTTTTCCGCACCGCCGCCGGAAGTTACCCGCAACCTGTCCTCCGGCGCCACCTTTATGCTCTCCCCTTCTGCTATGCGGATCTCACCGGAGATACAGCTGGCCCTACGCTCTCTGTTACACCCACCGGTATCCGATAATTTATTGCCGGTATATCGCCACAGCAAGGTGACAGAAATTACCACCCTGCTGTTTTCAGAACGCTACCCGGAACCCTGCCTGGTATGGCGGCAGGAAATGCGGGACATCTATCATTATATCCTGGAGAATGCCCTCCACCTCTCCTCCCTGGCGGATGTGGCCCGGCATTTCCCCTTAACGGAATACCAGATCAGACAACAACTGCGCCTGCAATACGATACCACCTTTTATGAACTGGTACAGGAACGTAAAATGGCCCATGCCATGCAGCTGTTTCTACAGACCGACATGCACGTCAACGAGGTGGCCTGGCTGACCGGCTACGGTAACGCCAGCAACTTTATCCATGCCTTTAAGCGCAGGTTCGGCATGACGCCGGGACAACTGCGGAACCGCTAATATTCATGATTGTTACTGATTTTTATGATGTGCTTAGGTCAAAGGATGACTGCCATTGACCGTGGATTACAATCAGTGCAACCAGTTCGTACTGGCTGAGTTCAGTACTGGAGCGCCGCCGTTCCTCCCACCTTTCTGAAAGTAAGATTGATCCTCGCTTTCATGGGTTTGACAGATTTGGCGATACGGTGCTCCCAGTATTTTTGCAGGTCGCCCTTCATTAATAACAGCGATCCATGTTCCAGTTTGATGGTATAGCGGCGGCGGTGATTGTCTTTGCTACGGAAGTCGAAATTACGCTCCTCGCCCAGGCTCACAGATGCTATCTCTGTTTTTAATCCGGGTACAGTGTCCTTGTCCGAATGCCAGGCCACCGAATCATTGTTGTCCCGGTAGTAGTTCAACAACACTCCATCGAACGATATACCTGTATGCGCTTCCACTTTCGCTTTTAATGCCAGCAGCTCCGGCGGCCAGGGCAATACCGCACGCTGGTCCCCGCTCCGGATAGGTTCACTGCCGAACCAGGCTGACAACCGCGGCGTCAGCACCTCCTTCTCATACATGGTCACTTTGCTTTGCTGCCAGGGAACGGTGCTCAGCAGTTGCTGCAGTAACTGGTCACTTTCGTCCCTGCCCAGGAAGGCCGGGTAATATTCCAGCAGGTCTTCCGGCAGCATCAGCGGACTATCTTCAAATAATTTCAGTTGCATGGTTCTCTATTTAAAATTTCTGCCTGTAGGGAATAGTTCTGCCTGTATCATTTTAGGTGTGGTCTTTTTAGCGACAGGCGGCGTACTGTCGCTATATGGTACATTCATCAGGTGCTCTTCATCGGTGGGCAATGACAGCTGGTTCAGCAGCGCATTGCAGTTATAACATTTCTGAATGATGACATGTGTCACACTCCCTTCCCGCTGCAATTTCCCTTCCACCATCAGCAGGCGGGACGTAACAATTTCTTTCCGGAAACGGTTAAATATTTTCTCGAAGGCGACCAGGTTGGCGCTGCCGGTTTCATCCTCTATCGTGATAAAACAGATACCGCTGGCCGTTCCCGGACGCTGCCGCACCAGTACCAGTCCGGCTACCCGCAAAAGGGTGCCATCCGGCCACTGGTCCAGCTCCCGGACGGACAAGACACTCCGTTTAAACAGTTGCTGCCGTACAAAGCTGACCGGATGGGCTTTGAGTGACAAGGCCATAGTAGCATAGTCCTGCACCACATGTTCCGACGGCGTCATCAATGGCAGCGTTACCGGCGCTTCGCTGGCACTCTCCGACGCCTGCCCTTCAAAAAGCGCATATGGCCGGTCGGCCAGGGCCGACACCTCCCATAATGCCCGGCGGCGGTCCATTCCCATGGACCGAAAAGCGTCTGCATCTGCCAGCCGTTCCAAAGCGCTTAAGCACACCCCGGCATCCATAAGGGAATGTATATTTTTATAAGACGTTGCACGCCCTGCCAGCAGCCGTTCCATCTCTTCCTGCCCCAGCCCTTTTACCTGCCGGAACCCCAGCCGCAAGGCGCGGTACTTGCCGGTATGCTCTTCCAGTGTATTGTCCCAACAGGAATGATTCACATCTACCGGACGAATAATAACACCATGATTACGGGCATCCGTCACCAGCTGCGCAGGCGCGTAAAAACCCATCGGCTGACTATTCAACAACGCACAAGCAAAAACATCAGGATAATAACATTTGATCCAACAGGAAACATATACCAGCAAAGCAAAACTGGCAGCATGGCTTTCCGGAAAACCATAAGAGCCAAACCCTTCCAGTTGTTTAAAAATGCGCTCCGCAAAGGCCGCGTCATAGCCTTTTTTCACCATGCCGCTCACCAGTTTCTCCCGCCACTTTGAAATCTGTCCGTGTGCTTTGAAAGTAGCCATACTGCGACGAAGGCCGTCCGCCTCCGCAGCGGTAAAATTCGCGGCCACCATCGCTATTTCCATAGCCTGCTCCTGGAACAAAGGCACTCCTTTGGTACGCTTCAGGATCGACCTCAGTTCCTCGGAAGGATAATCTTCCGGCTCCTCCCCATTGCGTCTGCGCAAATAAGGATGCACCATGTCGCCCTGAATAGGCCCGGGTCTTACGATGGCGACTTCAATCACCAGGTCATAAAAATTACGGGGCTTTAATCTTGGCAACATCGACATCTGCGCCCGGCTTTCAATCTGGAATACGCCTATGGTATCTGCCTTACAGATCATATCATAAACGGCCGGATCTTCTTCGGGAATAGTCGCCAGGGTATATGGTTCATCATAATGTTGCCGCAACAGATCAAACGCCTTACGGATACAGGTCAGCATTCCCAGCGCCAGCACATCCACTTTAAGAAACCCCAGCGCTTCGATATCGTCTTTGTTCCATTCAATATTTGTACGGCCTTCCATCCTGGCATTGAGGATAGGGCAAAGATCAGAGAGCTGATGCTGCGTGATCACGAAGCCACCCGTATGCTGGCCCAGCTGCCGCGGAAAACCGATGTACTGTTCCGTCAGTTCCAGCACTTTCATGAGCAGCGGATCTTTTGCGCTAAACCCTTCACTGGAAACGGTTTGGCCCGCCTTCCATTCCTCCCTGAATTCATATCCCGATTTGGCCAGATGATCTACCGCGTCCATCGACAAGCCCATGGCTTTCCCTACGTCACGTACCGCCCCTTTCCAATGTACCTGTGTCACCGTAGCCACGATGCCCGCCCTGTCACGGCCGTATTTGGAATAGACATACTGGATCACTTCTTCGCGGCGCTCGTGTTCAAAGTCCACGTCAATATCCGGCGCTTCATCCCTGGCATCAGACATGAAACGGGCAAACAGGAGATTCACCTTTTGCGGGTTAATGGAGGTAATCCCCAAACAATAACACACCACAGAATTGGCCGCAGAGCCACGTCCCTGGCATAAGATCTCCTGGCTCCGGGCGAAGCGTACCAGGTCATATACCGTCAGGAAATAAGCCGCATAATTTTTCCGGGCCATAAAGGAAAGTTCTTCCCGGATGGTGTTCTCCACTTTTTCCGGGATACCATCGGGGAAACGTTCTGCGGCGCCGCGCCAGGTCAGCATCTCCAGCTCTTCCTGCGGCGTGCGCCCTTCCGTGGTGATCTCTTCCGGGTATACATACTCCAGGCTGTCCAGCGAAAACTGACAGGCTTCTGCTATTTCCTGTGCACGGACCAGCGCCTCGGGATAACGCCGGAATAAACGCTGCATTTCCGCGATCGGTTTCAGGTAACGTTCTGCATTCTGGTACAACCGAAAGCCTGCGTTGTGGATCGTGCATTTCTCCCGGACGCAGGTCACAATATCCTGCAACTCCCGCCGTTCGGCATGATGGTAATACACGTCATTGGTGGCCACCATAGCGATATGCAGCGCTTCGCACAACTGCGCGATGCGGTACAGCTTCTTACCATCATCACCGCGGTACGACCAGCAGGCCGCCATGTACAGCGCCGATCTGAAGTACCGGCGATACTCCCTCGCCGCCTTTTTGAAATCCTCCTCAAAATCAAATTCCCCGTTCAACGCCGCCGGCGGTATCATCACGAATTTGATACCGGCCGCATATTGATAAACATCTCTTTTATACAGTTCACATTTACCTTTTTCCGTCCGGAGATTACCGGTAGAAAGCAGTGCTGACAGGCGGCCATAAGCAGCCCTGTCCGTCGGATAAGCCAGTAGCGGCGGGCCATCCTGCAGGTCCAGCCGGCAGGCGGGGATAATGCGGATATTTTTCCCTCTCGCCGCGGCATGCGCCCGCACGATGCCCGCCAGCGTATTATGGTCCGTTACAGCGATAGCCGTATAACCCAGGCTGGCCGCCTGTTCCACCAGCTCTTCCGGGTGCGATGCCCCCCGTAGAAAGCTGAAGTTCGTTGTGATTTGCAATTCCGTATATCCCATACCGTTACTATTCACGCAAAGTATCCGTGTATAAACCATTCCGGCTTATGTTCCCCATAATGCCCGGAGCGAAACAACCAATACCTGCCCCCTTCTTCATCTTCCACCTGATAATAATCTCTTTGTAAGCCTTTCTCGATCCACCATTCCCGCTCAATCCTTTCCGGCCCGTCGGCCCTGACCACCTTATGTATTTTACCCTTATGAATAAAGAGCATAGGCGGATAATCCGGGATCGGTGCAGACACTTCGATGCGCACCGGCGCGCCCAGCAGGCTCACCGGCCTTACCAGGTGTTCCGGCCAGGGCGTTGTCGCCGCTTCCTGCACGTCGTTGGTGGAGCGCACCGAGCGCTCCGGCCAGTGGTGCTCTTCCGGCAGGTATCGATGGATGGCCGCTGCACCGATACGGCTCTCCAGGCGGTCCAGCAATTTGGTCACCGCATCTTTTTTTCCGCAGGTGTCCAGGTCCCACAGCCGTTCCTGCTGTGTCGTCAAACCCTCTACTACCGGCGCTTCCAGCACAAACAGTTCAATGCCCAGGTCCGGCTCGATGGTATCGATCTTCAATTCAAAAAGCCGGAACAGATGTTCCTGGTTGCGCACGGGGCTGTTGGTCCCGATCTCTACCAGCTGTTGCCCACCGTCGGTACGATAACAGACGAGCCTTGCTTTGCGGAGCCCTTTCTCTTCTTGTTGCAACCGCTGACAAGTTGTTTCCAGCAGTTTCCGGATGGCCAGCTCAATACCGGGCGCCGTCCGGATAGGATCGAGACAGGGAAGCCGCTCCACATAAGGTTCCGGCGGCTGTACCGGTACCAGCAGCTCCGGTAAAGTGCCCAGCACTTTGCCGATCCGGTCCAGCACCTGCGGCCCGAAACGTCGCCGCAATACCGCCGGCGGCATATCCATAAACATCCCTGTTTGTGTAAACCCCAGTTTGCGCAAACGCTCTGTCAACAGTGGTTCCAGCTGGAGGGCTTCCGGTGGCAGGTCACGCATCACTGCGGCCTGGCCTCCCGGGGCAACCACCGGGTGCGTGGTACCATAACGGGCCACCGCCCAGGCGGCCGCCATGGTGTCGGCTATCGCCGCCCGCACATGATAACCACCCGCCTGCAGGCGGGTGACAATCGTCTCAAAGTAACCTTCTTCCCCGTCCCATAAGTGCGTACAACCGCTGATGTCCAGTACCAGTCCGTCCGTTCCGTCCACACCGGCGACAGGCGTAAAGCGGTAACACCATACTGCCAGGGATGCCAGTAGCTTATCCTGCGAAGGATCGTCATCGTAAAATAACAGGTCCGGATATACGGCCCTGGCATCCGCCAGTACCGTACCCGGCAATATGCCCAGTGCACCGGCCTCCCGGCTGACGGCACGGATCATGACCCGGCCCCTTTCCGGCGCCACCAGCACAAAAGGTTGCTGACGGAGCCCCGGGTAACGGAGCGCCAGCCTGTCGGCCGCCAGATGACGAAACCACACCGCCATGTAACGCTTCATACGATTAACCTGCTTTGGTATAAACATTTTCTTCTCCCACCTTTTCTGTATAACCATGCTGAAACTGTTGCCCGTCCCATGTTATCTGCCAGCTGCCCGGCTTTCCATTACGGACTTTCAGCAAGGCCACCTGCCATTGCGGATAACCTACACCCGGTAAACCATCTTCCATCAGGCTGGCCATCGGTGAGATCATCCAGCGGGTGGTACACACCGTGTTCTCCACGCTGCGCGGCCGGTGCCGGTGCAACAGGCAGGGCACGCCGCTTTTTTCAATGGCCAGCTGCAGCCGGCGCAACGCGATGGGATGAATATCCGGAACTTCTCCTACCACCGCTGCCAACGCATTACATTTCAGGCACTCTTCCACCACCCAGAGCAGCTCTTTCTCCGATACCAGGTCTATAAAAATGATCCTGTCCGGCACCACGCAAAAAGCCTTCAGGCCCGGAGGAAACAGCGTCCGGTGGGCGCCCACCCAAACAGCCATCTCCGGCCCTTTCATTAAACGGCTCAGCAGTCCGGTCATAAATCCCAGCGTGGCCGCTGCCGTTTCACTGGTGTGACTGATAAATTCATGGGTGCCCCTGAAAGGAAAACAATCTCCCGGGAATGCCCTGTTCAAAGGGCCCAGGTCGGGATGCTCATTGGAATGGGATGAATATAC
This sequence comes from Chitinophaga eiseniae, assembly GCF_900167135.1. Classification (GTDB taxonomy): domain Bacteria; phylum Bacteroidota; class Bacteroidia; order Chitinophagales; family Chitinophagaceae; genus Chitinophaga; species Chitinophaga eiseniae. Next base: position 9,476 of record NZ_FUWZ01000010.1, read on the forward strand.
AGTACTCCCTGAAGAAAGAATTTCCCCTCTCAGCCTGGCTATCACCTCATCTCTTTCAGCTGACTGTTTCATATTTCAAAAAGTTGACTTATATTTGGCACTAATAATGCCAATATCACGGCAGTAATAATGCCAAAAAAATATGAAAGAACAAAATAATTTTTGGGCGCATAACCTGAAATTTCTCCGTAACCGGAAAAAAATGACACAGGACGACCTCGCCACCGCCCTGCAGTTCACCCGCACCAAGCTGAAAGCGCTGGAAACCGGCGCCACCCGTAATCCTCCGCTGGAGGACCAGGTGCTGATCTCTGATTTTTTTAAGGTAGACATTGATACGTTCGTGCGCCTCGACCTGTCCCAGTTGGGAGAACTGCGGCTGCGGGAACTCGAAGCCGGCGACATGAGCTACGTAACAGGAAAAAAAATGCGGGTATTGGCCACCACCATCACCCCGGATAATAAAGAACAGGTGGAGATGGTTTCCCACAGCGTACAGGCCGGCTATACCGCCGGTTATGCAGACCCCGACTATATTTCCAGCCTGCCGGTGTTTCATATGCCGCAGCTGCCGGCCGACCGTAAATTCAGAATGTTCCCCGTAAAAGGCGAATCTATGCTGCCCGTGCCGGAAGGCGCTTATGTGATCGTAGAATATATACAGGACTGGTCTACCCTCAAAGACGGCACGCCCTGTGTCGTGATCACCAAAAATGAAGGCATCGTTTTTAAGGTAGTGTACAACCGCATTCAGCAGGATGGACAGCTCCACCTCGTTTCGCTCAACCCGTTATTCAAACCCTACGATCTTCCGGTAAGCGAAGTGCTGGAAATGTGGAAGTACAACAGCTACTGGACAAATACAGAACTGTCACCACAAACTGATATGGAAGCTATTTTACAGGCGCTGGGGAAATTAGACGGAAAGATGGAGCAGTTAATTGTGAAACAGGAGCGTATTTGATATTTACCCGTTTCATGGATGACATTAACGCGCTTCAATAGTAATTCTTCCCTGTTCCATGCGCACCTGGCCACCTATAGGCAGTGTAACCATTGGCGTAGTATGTCCAATATCCACATTGGTAATAACAGGGATGTCCTGTAACAGGGCATGAGACAGCAACATGTCGCTGATGTCATCCGGGGCGCCTCCCTGCTGATGATAAAAACGTCCGACCATCAATCCTTTCAGTTTGTCAGCACCGTTCTGCAATAGCAGGGCGTTTATATACTGTTTTAGCTTTCCTGCCGTATCGTTTCCATAACGTTCACAAATTTCAACAAAAAGCACAGCCCCCTCCAGCGAAGGGAAATAAGGCGTTCCCTGCAGGAGGTTAAAAGATGGGACATGGCCGCCTGTCAGGCGCCCAACAGCGCTCCCTTCTCTCACGATCCTGAATCCGGTATTTATCCGCTCTCCTTTCAGCTCATTATAATTCCCCCATTTCACTGCCGGTTTAATTTCAAAAGATGATTTTGAAAACAAGGCTCTCTTAAAGGCGTCCCATGTATAGTCTATATCAGCATTCGCAACAAAAGAAAACAACATAGGCCCATAATAGGTTATCAGACCCGTGCGTGCGTATATAGCGTTAAGAACAATGGTAGCATCAGAAAAGCCACATAATGGCTTGGGATTCTTTTTGATAAGCTCAAAATCAATATAGGGCAATATCTCGATAGCACTTACTCCCCCCAGTCCAATAAGAACAGCCTTCACGGAAGGATTCGCAAATGCGTCATTCAATAACATTGCCCGCTTTATGATACTGTCTGAAGTTACTTCCGCATTTCCGGTCAGATCATCGGAGACAGTGACTTTTAGCCCATGGCTTTCCAGCTCTCCCACCGCTTTTCTAATGAGGTTACCGGGAAGCGCATGCAGCCCCTCAGAAACTGCAATTACAACAATTTCATCTGCCACTTTCAATACCTCCGGAACCAATATTCCCATTTGCCGATATTTTTATAATTCAATTAATATACAACAATACATTGATCATACAACCTCGAAAATGTCATTTCCTATTACCACAACCTGAACGATACCCGGTTCGTTACCAGAATATGCACAGTTCAGGCGAACTTACCCCCTGTCGGTAGTACGACCCTCAGCTCGTCATGCATGATGTGCAGGAAATTAGTATTGTATACAGCCTCCAGCAGCTGCAGGTCCGGCGTCGCTGTATCCACCGCTGACACCACTGTTTTATCCAGCATAAAAAAGATATCGTCCGCAAACTGGTAAGCCAGTGTCGGATTGTGCATAATGGCAATCACGGTGCGACCATGCTTCACAAAGGTTTTGAGCTTGTTCATCAGAAAATGCTGGTAGTATACGTCCAGGTGGTTGGTAGGCTCATCGAGAATAATGATCTCCGGGTCCTGCATTAGCAGACGACCGATCATCACCATCTGTTGCTCTCCCCCTGACAACTGAGGGAATCGCTTCTTCCGAAGCCCTTCGAGTCCCAATTCGGTGAGTACCTGTTCCACCATCGCGTAGTCTTTCCCGGTTGGTGAAAAGCCGGAGAAAGCCGCACGGCCGGTGAGTAAAATATCTTCCACCGTAAAAGGAAACACCGTCTGATAAAACTGCGGCAAAAAACCGATCAGCCCCGCTTTCTGTTTATGCGTCAGCTTCGCCATAGGCATCCCTTTGACAAACACTTCTCCCCTGTAACCAGACAATACACCGGTGATGGATTTAAACAATGTCGATTTACCACTGCCGTTAGTTCCCAGCAGCACCGAAAATTTCCGGGCACCAAAACCAACATTCACCTCCCGCAGGACCGTTTGTTTCCCATAGGAAAAACTCATCTGTTTTACTTCGATAGCTGCTTCCATTAGTGCCAGTTTAACTTGTTTTTACGCATCAGGTATATAAAAAACGGTCCGCCCAGCAACATGGTGAAGATGCCCACCGGAATTTCAAAGGCGAACAGCGACCGGGAGAAATTATCTATCACCAGCAGGAAAGTACCACCCAGGAAAATACTGGCAGGTATCGCTTTCCGGTTGTCCGCTCCCAGCATCATCCTTACAATATGCGGCAGGAAAAGCCCGTAGAAGCTGACAATGCCCACCGCTGCTACGGTAACGGCTGTCAGCAAGGTGGCGCAGCCAATCAGTACCCATTTGTCTGCGCCCGGGTTCACGCCGGCTGCTTTGGCCGCATCATCCCCCAGTGACAAGACGTTTAGCCGCCACCGGTAGATAAATACCACCACAAGGCCAAGTAATACGGGAATGCATATACGCTTCAGCTCCTGCCACGAGGCAACATGCAGGTTGCCCATCGTCCATTGTACAATCGCCTGTAGTTTATAGGGATTGCTGATATACTGCACAATGGCCAGCCCCGCAGAGAACATACCGGAAATGACCATACCGGACAACACGATGGTGATGATAGTAGCACCCGATCCCGACCGGGCGATCAGGTATGCCAGCAGCACCGCCAGTACCCCCCCGGCAAAAGCCGCAAGGCTCACCGGGATAAGCGGGACAGTCATCGCCAGCGCAGCCCCGAAAGCCGCGCCGGAAGAGATTCCCAACACATAGGAATCCACCAGCGGGTTGCGGAATATGCCCTGCAGCACAGAACCAGACACCGACAACGCGGCGCCCACCAGGAAGGTCAACAGTACCCGCGGCAGCCGCACGTTATAGATAATATTCTTTATCATCGCCCAGCTGTCCTCCTCCGCTACCGTCAGCGACGATGCCACCACTTTTTTGTATGCCAGCGCCAGCGCCGCCCCTGCATCCGCCTGACCGGTAGATCCGATAAAAAGGGATAGTAAGATGACCGGCACCGGCAACGCATAACAAATGAAATAGACTACTCTTTGTTTCAATGTGTTGGCTTACGCCCTTTTAATTCAAATAAATCCGATGTCCCTTCCGGTTGCCGCAGTACCTGCTCTTCTTTCGCATCCGCCGACACCATCACAAACCCTGCCGCCTTCAGCACTGCTATGTCCTTTGCAGGACGGGCATGCCGGGAGATGTCCAACCGGCCCTTGATCCGGTTGGCCTGCTCCATAATATCCGCCGGGTATTTCTCATGCCCTTCCTGGCTGAACTGGCAAGCGCCGAAGTCACCGTCAAAGTTCAGCAGCAAACCGCCGGGTTTCAGCACCCGGAAACATTCGCCGTAAAAAGTGTTGATGTCCGGTATGGTCCACGTCATCAACCGGGTAAATACCAGATCGAACTGCTGTGCCGGAAAATCAAGCTGCTGTGCGTCCATCACGTGATAGTCTACCTCCACCTGCAAGGCCGCCGATACAGCTTTTGCCTCGGCGATCATATTGGCGGAAATATCTGCCGCCGTTACTTCGTATCCCGCCATTGCCAGTATATTGGCGAAATACCCGGAGGCGGTGCCCACTTCCAGTACTTTGTTTCCTTTCAGGTATGGCAACAGTTCTTTAAAATAAGTCAGCCATTGTTGTGTCACCGGCTGCGACCATGCTTCCTGTTTTTCTTCCCGCCATATGGCGCTTTGTCTATCCCAATAATCGGATATTTCCTGCATCATAGTAATGTGATTAATTTGTTACCGGCTTTTTCACCGTAATATTTGATCATAATTTTCTTCACTTCTTCCAGCGATGTTTCGGGGTTTTCCCCCGCCGACCAGGCCTTGATACGCATTGACGCCGGCAGCGACTTAATCGTATGCGGATTGTAAAAGAACATCGGCATCAGGTTGAAGACCGCTTTTTGTTTTACTGCGGTGATACCGGCCAGCTCTTTTTTGCCGTAAAACAGCTCCGCCGGATCATTCCACATCACGATCATATCCGGGTTCCAGCTGATCAGCGTTTCCGCGTTGATGTTAGGCTGGTCCACAGGAGCGGTACAGGCATTCAGCACGCCGGCATACTCCAGGCAATCGTTCATCATGCTGTTGCGGCCCGTGGTGGCATAGATGCGGCCATTGGCCCACGTGAAATAGGCTTTCTTCCTGTCCTTTTCCGGTACCTTGGCGGCATCCGCCTGCATGGCCTCAAAACGCCTTTTCGTATAGGTGGCCAGCTCCTGCGCCCTCCCTGTTGCACCTGTCAGCTTGCCTACATCTTCCAGTTCCTTCAGCACCTGCTCATACTTTTCGGAGGATGCCAGGTAGACGGCAATCCCCATCTCCCGCAGTCCCTGGATAATGCCGGCGCTCATGTGTTTGGCAATGACCAGGTCGGGCTGCAGCGCGATGATACTTTCGATGTTGGCCGTTTCGTTACCGCCGGGAATAGCCAGGCGCCTGTCTTTTATCCGTTCGTCGATCAGGCTGTACGGCACGAACAGCTCCTTGTCTGCATACGTCTCCGCCGGTATCCCTACCAGTTTATGCTGTACCTGCAGCATGTATATCGCGTCCATCACCGGATCAAACAGGCAGACGATCCTTTCGGCGGGCTTGTTCAGCACCACCTTGTTGCCCTGCACATCCGTAATAGTAATAGCTGCGTCATCTGCCGGCTGCGCGCCGGGGCTGCAGGCCGACAGGAACATCAGCCATGCTGATAAAATAAAAATATGTTTCATGCGTATTTTTTATAAGTTAACCGTCAGCGCGCAACGGAAATTACGTGGCGCCGTTTGTACCCAGTAATACATGTCGTTCCGTTTCCAGGCGGTGCTGTACAGATGATCATCCAGTAGGTTGTTGACGATCAGGTTAATGCTGTATTTCTTCCTGGAATAGCCAATGCCCGCATCCAGCCTGAAAAAATCTTTCAGCGCCTCAGGGCCGGTATTCGTATATCGCTCTGCCCTGCCGCCCATAAACTGGTACCCGGTTGAAACAGAGAGACCGGGCAGCCTGGGAATAGGCAGCGTATAGTTCACCCAGGTGTTCTGAATATGTTTTATCCTGTTGGGCGTCGCCATCCCCACCATTTCCGGGTTCTTCTCATCTTTGGTGATCTTAGATTCCGTAAAGGCATAGTTCACCACGATGTTGAGCCCTTTGGCCACGCGGCCTCTCACATCTACTTCCACGCCTTCCGACCTGTTTTCACCTGTCTGATAAATAGCATTTGATACCGGATCTCTCAGGATAGTGCGTGTTCTGTAGATCTGGTAAACAGACAACGTGGTATTCCACGTGCCGTCGTGCCAGTCTTTTTTGATCCCTGCCTCATAACTTCTGCCTGTCAGCGGTTTCAGGGAGGAGCCATCATAGGCCACCCCGGCCTGCGGCAGGTAAGAATGATCATACAACGCATATACGCTGGTGGCAGGCGTCACCATGTAGTTAATACCGATCCGCGGCGTCACCACCAGGTCGCTCGCATCGGTCTTTTTGCCATACTGGTTAAAATTGGCGCTGGACTGCGTCATACGGACGCCCGCATTCACTTTCAGTTTATCCGTCAGCGGGATCTCGTCCATCACATAAACCGAAACGTAATGCAGCCGGCCTTTGGTGCGGTTGTTTTCACCGTAGATATCATTCTCCGATTCAAAACTGCCACCGGCGCCGTTGTTGTTGATCACGTTGCTGTATTTCGGGTGGGAGATACTCAGCGGATAGACAGTGCTGGCCGTTTCCCAGGTGTCTGTTGTGCTGTTTCTTTTATCGTTGAAGTCTATCCCGGCCATTACCGCATGTTTGACAGCCCCGGTAGTAAAACGGCCACGGATATACGCCTGTGCCGAGAAAGTATTATACCCCACGCCATCGTACACATAATATCTGTTTAATATATCCGGATTGTGATTGTTTTTTCCATATACCCAGAAGATACTGCCGTTATATTCGTTGTTAATATTGCTGATGCGGGTGGTCAGGTTCCAGTTGTCGTTGAACTTATGTTCTACCGTAAAGAAAAGGTTATGGTCGCTGGCCCTGTAGGGACGGGTATTGGGATCGGAGATAGAAAAATCCCGCGGCAGGGTGCCGAAGCCATAGGGCGATATCTGCGCTTCACTCAGCAGCATGTAATTCATGCGCTGATAAATATATTCCAGCGTGAAGGATGTTTTTTCACTGGCGACATATTTTACAGAAGGCGCTATCAGCACGCGGGTATTGTTATCGAATTTCATAAAACCTTTGGTGCTCATGCCCATCAGGTTAAACCGGTACTGCCATTTTCCCTTATCGTCCAGCACGCCGCCCATATCTGACTCTGCGCGGAAGAAATCAAAACTGCCGTACATCATTCTGAAAGTATTTTTTTTGATGCCGGTCGGTTTTTTGGTCACAATATTATAGGAGCCGGCAGGATCGCTCAACGCTGTCATAAAACCGGAAGGACCTTTTACAAACTCGATGGTCTCAATGATGGCGGCGTCGTCGCCCAGGGGACCTTTTATCAATGGCCGCAGATCAACACCGTTGCGTTGTGCATTGATGTATCCTCCCCGTGAGTAAATATCCGGTGACACGGCATTGTGCAGTTCTTCACGCATCGTGCCGCTCACATTGCGGGTAACACTTTCTATGAGATTATAGACAACCTGGTCTTGCAGCACTTCTGCGCTGATAATTTGTATGTTCTGTGGTGTTTCTATCAACGGCGATTGCAAGCGCAGATCAGAAGATATTTTACTAAGATTATATTTCTTATAGTATTTACTGGTCACAGTCAGTTCATCCAGCATCCGCACTTTCATTGAATCCGGCGTCTCCTGCTCCTGGGCAGAAACACTCAGACATGAAAGGGCCAATGCCGCCAGGGACATCGTTTTCCTAAGCATATCGAATAAAAAAAAATTAACTAATTAAAATTGGCGTTAGAAGAAATTCCGTGCGTTAGCGGAGCGTAGCCATGTGTGCCAGTAGAAGTAGCAAGAATTTTATTTTCGTGACACGAAGGTCGTTTTTTTTTGTGTTAACAAGAAACAATAATTGAAAAAAAATTCCAACAATATGTTAAAAGACCGATAACAAAATCAAATAAATCGATTAACTACTTGTTGTTTACCAACTTTTTACTACTTTCGCTGCGATTCATACGCAGTCACACTTTTATGCGCACACCGAAACACACATATCAATTTATAAGACGGATTTCAGCTATCTTCTCGATGCTGTTATTTGTGTGGGTGACTGTTAGCATGCCTTATATATTAATTACGCAAGCAGAACAAAAGCAAAAAACACATACCCTTAGCAAACAAAATACGGACACTTACTCCGGCCTCAACGAAGAACGCTCCGGCTTCAACGAAGAGCGGGTGGAGGAAGACAGTCCCCTTTCGGAATATCTTGTTGAAAGGAAAGAGGGTATGCCTCTTATCCTTGGCCATGTACAGCACATTATGGGAGAAGATACCTTCTATCTGGTCCACCACTCTCTCGAATTGATAACCCCGCCTCCGGAACGTCAGCTTACCTTAGCCTGATTTTACTTTCGTTTTAATGTTTGAATAACGTGTAGAAGACGTTGTTCTGTCCATCTTTTTTTCAGGATTGTCATTTATTCATTCTCATTTTCATTGCGAATAACGCGCAGGTAACATTTTTACGTGCAGTCATTTAAGGCTGTCGCCTGCTGCATTTATTTTCATTTTCCATGAAGGACAACGTGTCGCAAACGTTGTTCCGTTCAGCCTTTCGGGCTGTCCCTGCTATACCTGTGTGCAGATACGATGGTATGGCGCCAAAGATTATTTCTATCATAATTAAATACAATTACTATGCATCTAACCACCCGGGAAATTGAAAAGCTGTTGTTACACCAGGCAGGAGAGTTGGCTGCCAAACGGCTAAAGCGCGGGGTGAAATTAAACTACCCGGAATGTATCGCCTACATCTCCAGTGAAATCATGGAACAAGCCAGGGATGGCAAGAAATCGGTGGCGGAACTCATGGAATGGGGCACGAAGCTGTTGACCAGAAGCCAGGTCATGGAAGGTGTTCCGGAGATGATCCACGACATCCAGATCGAAGCCTTGTTTCCTGATGGAAACAAACTGGTGACTGTCCACTCTCCTATCCGATAAACACTCATTGCTTAACCTGTTAAACGAAATAATTATGATACCGGGAGAACTCATCCTTAAAAAAGAAGATATCATTTGCAACGCCAAAAAGAATACGGTAAGGATAGAAGTAAAAAACACGGGGGACCGTCCTATCCAGGTTGGCTCCCACTTTCACTTTTTTGAAGTGAACAAGGCGCTTGATTTCGACAGAAACCGGGCCTTCGGCATGCGGCTCAATATCCCGGCCAGTACGGCAGTACGTTTCGAACCCGGAGAGAAAAAAGCGGTGATCCTGGTAGCATTCGGCGGTAAGAAAAATATCTATGGGTTCAACAACCTCACGGATGGCAACGCCGCCAGCAATACTGTCAAAAGCGAAGCCATTGCCAAAGCGAAGAAGAACAACTTCAAAGGCGCCAAATAACGGCGGTTGTCTGAAACATTACACTTTTCATTAAATCAAAAAGTATGTCCGAGAATAACGAGAATCGAAAAAAAGGTGGTACCTGGAACAGACGGGAATGGATTAAAATCGTGGGCGTTACCACAGCCGGGTTAACGGTGATGGGCCTCAACAAGGCGTATGCGCAGAATGGCAACGAGGTAAGATTTGAAAACGGAAACCTGTATATAAAACGTGAAAAATATGCTTCCCTCTTCGGTCCTACCACGGGCGATAAGATGCGCCTGGCCGATACCGAGCTGTTTATTGAGATAGAAAAAGACTTCCAGATCTACGGTGAGGAAAACAAATTCGGTGGTGGCAAAACGGTGCGTGATGGCATGGGACAGGCCACTTCCGCGCTCGACAAAGACGTGCTGGACCTATGTATCCTCGGCGCAGTGATCATCGATCACTGGGGCATTGTGAAGGCAGATATCGGTATTAAGGACGGTAAAATCAAAGCTATCGGTAAAGCCGGCAACCCTGATACGCAGGACGGCGTAACTCCGGGTATGATCATCGGTCCCGGTACGGAAGTACACGGCGGCTGGGGCTACATTGTAACACCGGGCGGTGTTGACACGCACATTCACTTTATCTGCCCGGAGATCATCGATACGGCGCTGTACAGCGGCCTTACCACGCTGATCGGCGGCGGTACCGGTCCCAACGACGGCACCAACGCCACCACCGTCACACCAGGCAAATTCTTCATGGAAAAGATGCTGCACGCTTCAGAGGAACTGCCGATCAATCTAGGCTTTTTCGGTAAAGGCAACGTGTCCAACGAAGAGGCACAGGCGGAGATGATCAGGGCCGGCGCATTGGGCATGAAAGTGCATGAAGACTGGGGCGCCACACCGTCTACCATCGACATGGCGCTGCGGGTGGCCGACAAGTACGACACCCAGGTAGCGATCCACACCGATACCCTGAACGAAGCAGGTTATCTCGAAGATACCATCAAAGCCATCAACGGCAGGGTGATCCACACCTTTCACACGGAAGGCGCCGGCGGCGGGCATGCGCCGGACATCATCCAGATCGCGATGTATCCCAACATCCTGCCTTCTTCCACCAATCCTACCAAACCCTATACCTATAATACCGTAGCAGAACACGTGGACATGCTGATGGTCTGCCATCACCTGAGCCCTGCCATCAAAGAAGACGTGGCCTTCGCCGACTCCCGCATCCGTCCTTCCACCATTGCAGCGGAAGACGTACTGCACGACCTCGGCGTGATCAGCATGATGAGCTCCGACTCCCAGGCCATGGGCCGCGTAGGCGAAGTGATCACCCGTACCTGGCAAACCGCCCACAAAATGAAGGTGCAAAGGGGCGCCCTGCCGGAAGACAACAAACGCGGCAACGATAACTTCCGCGTTAAACGTTACATGGCCAAATACACCATCAATCCGGCGAAATCACACGGCATCGACGAATACGTGGGCTCTATCGAACCAGGTAAAATCGCCGACCTCGTGATCTGGAGACCGGAATTCTTCGGCATAAAACCCGAAATGATCTACAAGTCCGGAATGATCGTGGCTTCCAAAATGGGCGATCCTAACGCCTCCATCCCAACGCCGCAACCGGTGCTTTACCGCAAGATGTACGGTGCTTATGGCAACGCAGTGGCGCAGACCAGCTACAACTTCGTTTCCAAAGTGTCTATAGAATCCGGTAACATCGGAAAGCTGGGACTGAAGAAAAAATCGCTGCCGGTAAAAGGCTGCCGTACCGTAGGCAAGAAAGACATGATACACAACGACGCGATGCCTAAACTGGAGGTAGATCCGGAAACATACACCGTAAAAGTAGACGGTAAAGTGGCCACTTGCGAACCGCTGAGGGTTCTGCCGCTGGCACAGCGCTACCTGCTGTTCTAAAATAATACAGGGATGATCATAGTTGAAGAAGTGTTGAAACATCCGTTTACCGGAAACAGGGTACGGGACGTCTTTGAAATTGAATGGTACGAAACGGCTAAAACAATTATCAGGCGCCCTACCCTGTCCGGAACGGAGATAGCGGTCCGGAAACACAACAGGATACCGCTGGCCGATGGCGATATCCTGTGGATGGATGATGAAAAATACATCGAGCTGGTGATAAAGCCCTGCGAATGCATTGTGTTCACACCAGCGACACTGAAGGAAATGGGGATCATTTGTTTTGAAATCGGCAACAAACACATCCCCATTTACATCGATGACGGGAACAACATCAGCGTGGCCTACGAGTCGCCTTTGTTTATGCAGCTGCAGCGGGCCGGCTACGCCCCCCGCATCGAAGAACGGAAGTTGTTGCAGACGCATATGCTGAGGGCACACGGTCATAACAATTACAATGCAAATGATTAAAGAATGCAGAAACTATTAACACTGCTGCAGGTAAACGACTCCATGTTCCCCATAGGAAGCTTCACGCATTCCTATGGGCTGGAGTCTTATGTGGACGCAAGGATCGTGCATGATAACAGTTCTGCCGCCGAGTATGCCAGGACGATGCTGGAACACAGCATCTACTATAACGACGCCGCTTTCCTGTACAAGACCCTCACCTTGCCTCCCGGAAAAAAAGGATGGGACAAGCTCGTGGAGCTGGATACCCTGGTGACGGCCTTAAAAGCATCGTATGAAATCCGGGACGCCAGTAAAAAACTGGCTATCCGCTTCCTGAAACTAACGACGGAACTGAAGTCGTACCCCACCTGTAAAAAGTATGCAGCCGCCATACAACAGGAGGAATTACACGGCCATTACGCCATCGCTTTCGGACTGCACGTCAAAGCGGCGGGCATTTCCCTGGAAGACGCGCTGAGCGCATTTTATTACAACACGCTGAATGGTATTATCACCAACTGTGCTAAAACAGTCCCCATCAGCCAGACTGCCGGTCAGAAAATACTGTACGACCTGCAGCCGGTGATCGCTAAGCTGGTCCGCCAACAACCCGGTATGGACGAGCAACAACTGGGACTATGCTGTATAGGACAGGAAATAAAGTGTATGCAGCACGAGAAACTGCGTACCCGTATTTACATTTCCTGATCATCAAATTTTTAAATGCTTGTGACATGAACAAATATGTAAAGATAGGTGTGGCCGGTCCTGTAGGCTCCGGTAAAACCGCACTGATAGAAGCGCTGACAAGAAAAATGAGCAACGACTACAGCATCTGCGTAGTCACTAATGACATCTACACCAAAGAGGATGCTCAATTCATGATCAAAAACTCCAAACTTCCTGCAGACAGGATCCGTGGCGTGGAAACAGGCGGATGCCCGCACACCGCCATCCGCGAAGACGCCTCCATGAACCTCGAGGCCGTGGAAGAACTGGTCAAACTCCATCCGGACACGGAGATCGTATTCATCGAAAGCGGCGGCGATAACCTCGCAGCCACCTTCAGCCCCGATCTGGCAGACGTCACCATCTTCGTGATAGATGTGGCGGAAGGCGAAAAAATACCCCGCAAGGGCGGCCCCGGCATTACCCGGTCCGACCTGCTGCTGATCAACAAAATTGACCTGGCGCCCTACGTAGGAGCCAGCCTTGAAGTGATGGAAAGGGACGCTAAGAAAATGCGGAACGAAAAACCTTTCCTGAAAACAAATATCCGGGAAAAGATAGGTCTGGATGACGTTATCACCTGGATCAAGAAATACGCATTACTCGAAGCATAATCAGAAATACCATGATCAATAGGGATAATTCACTGACAAGCAGGGTTGACATTAGCTGCAAGCGGGAAGGGCCTAAAACCCTGCTGGTGAACAGTTATTTTGATATTCCCTATAAAGTAGTACACTATGGTTCCAAGCTGCTGCAGGACCACCTGGAGGTGATGATGATGTGTTACTCTCCGGGAGTGATGGACGGCGACACGCTGCAGATCAGCGTGCACTGCCCGGAAAAATCGGAGATGAAACTGTTCACCCAATCGTTCAACAAACTGCATCCCATGAAAAAAGGGGCTTCCCAAACGATGCATGTGAAAGTGGACGATCACGCACTGATGCAGTACCTGCCACAGCCTACCATCCCATTCAAAAATTCCATTTTCGATATGGACAACCTCATCGAAGTGGCGGAAAGCGGGCACCTGGTATGGGGCGACATCATCAGCGGCGGGCGTATCCACTCCGGTGAAAGGTTTGAATTCTCCAAACTGCACAACCGGACAAAAGTATACCGTGGCGGGAAACTCATCTTCTTCGACAACCAGCTGATGGAGCCCCGCAAACAACCCCTGGAACGGATGCTGTTCTTCGAAGGACACACCCACCAGGGCACGTTGCTGATCGTCTCCGATTACGCCAACGCTTTTAAAGAGGAATTGGACGAAGTGCTGACGGAGCAGTTTACCGACATGAGCTACGGCTTTACCCAATGTGGTAAAAACGCACTGCTGATACGCGCCCTGGGCGAAAGCGGCGACGCTATGCACGAATGGTTGTCCAACATCGGCGATATGTGCTGGAGCTTTATCAGGCATCATATGGCGGAAGCGGAAGCAGTGGCGCCGGAGGCGCCCATCTCCCGGAAAAAACCGGCTGCGAAAAAACCGGCTGCGAAAAAGGCGCCAGCCCAAAAGAAAGCCACAGCAGCCAAAAAACGGCCGGCTCCAAAAGCGGTCATTAAAACATAACCCGGGACTTCAGCCCCGGAAAAAAAATAAAGCCATGCACGAAGTTCCAATAGTCAGAGATATTTTCAACACGCTGCAGGAAAGCCATCCGGACAAGTTCGACCGCATCACCAAAGTACAGGTGGAAGCCGGCCTTTTATGTAACGTGCAGCCTATCCTGATCCAGAATGCATTTGAAGCCATGATTCTCGATGAGCCACAGCTGGCACACATCGACCTGGAAGTGGTGCTGCTGCCGATCATAGCACATTGCGACACCTGCGGCAAAACCTTCGAAGTGGTCCGGCACAGGTTCGTATGTGCCTGCGGCGCCCCTTCCAGGAAAATTATGCAGGGCGAAGAACTGAGAATAAGCAAAGTTGAATTTCTAACATAAAAATAATCACCATGATTGATACGAAACCTAAAAGCAACCGGATGCCTGCCGGATCTGTACAGTGTGATAACACCACCTTGAACCTCTTAAAGGCGAACGACTTTGTTGCTAAAGCGATCAGAGATAAAGTGCCGGATGTATTGATCATCAATATCTGCTCCTCCCCCGGCAGCGGCAAAACCACGCTGCTGCAGGAAACCGGCAGACGACTGAAAGATAAACTGAATATCGCCGTGCTGGTGGGCGACCCCGAAACGGAAAGAGATGCGGTAAGACTGCGCGATGTGGGCATTAACGCCCTGCAGATCGTTACGGGCGGCATGTGCCACATTGAAGCGCAGATGATCTACCAGGCGCTGGACCATATAGACCTGAGCAAGGCCGACCTGCTGATCATTGAAAACGTTGGCAACCTCGTTTGCCCGTCAGCGTTTGACCTGGGAGAAGATTTCCGGGTTACCTTACTGGCATCTACCGAAGGTGACGACAAACCCAAAAAATATCCACGAATGTTTTTAACCAGCGAACTGATGGTGGTGTCCAAAGCCGACCTGCTCCCCTACGTTCCATTCTCCGTAGAAGCTGCCGTGAAAGACGCCCGGGAAGTTAACCCGGACCTCTCTGCCATACAGGTGAGCACATTGACCGGCGAGGGCATCGACGAATGGTGTAGCTGGCTGGAGGAAAAGGTAAAAGCGAAAAAGGCCCGGAAACAATAATGTTCCCCGGCCAGCCACCCTCCTACCAAAATTGAATCTGAATCTTAATATGCACATGAAACTAATACTGACGACCATTACCTTTATCTGTTCATCCGGTTATCTGTTGGCACAGACTACTCCTTCACCGGCCGCTGACACCAGCGCCCGACAGGCGAAAGAAGCGCCTTCGCTTTTGTTTAAAAAGAAACCGGACGCACTGGAAAACATCCATATGAATTTTTTACTGCGGAGCTCCCTGGAAATACCGGACGGCGACCGGCAGTCCAGTATGCGTATGAACGAAGCCCGGTTTGAAGTATTAGGCACCATCGCGCCGGACCTTGATTTCAGGATCAGGTATCGGCTCAACAGGGCACAGACGCCCAGGGACCTTGACAACTCACCCGGATCGCTGGACCATGCTTCCGTCAATTATAAATTCGGCAAGGACAAAAAATGGTCTGTTAATGTCGGCAAACAAGCCGCCTATGTGGGCAACTGGGAGTTTGAAACAAATCCCACCTACGAATATCAATACTCCGATTTTGTCAACTACCAGACGAATTTGTTCCTGATGGGAATAAGGTTCGGATACCAGGTGAACAAAAATCACGGCTTCTTCCTCCAGCTGCATAACACTTACAATAACTCCTTCCATACTACCTACGCCAATGCAGGATACGCTGCTGATGGCCTTAAAGGTTCCAAAACGCCCATGGGCGTATATGCGAGTTGGTTAGGCAAGATGTTTGATCAGAAGCTGCATACTTTCTGGAGCTACAATGTTTCCCAGTACGCATCGGGCAAAACCAACCACGCTGTTGCCCTGGGCAATAAACTGACGCTGAAGAAATTAAAAGGTTATCTCGATCTTCAATGGGCGGCCATGCCGGTTGACTACGTAAACATTGCGTCACCGTCCATCAACAAATACCAGCAACAGCTGAATCCTGGTTTTGTTCCCGGATTTGCGAGAGATGTCAATTACAAAGGCGCCGTACTCCGGCTGGACTACGAGTTTATACCGGGATGGTTCCTGACCACCAAAGGCATTTTCGAGTCTTCCAGTCAGACGAAAGACAACAGCACTATCGGGAAAAATTTCCGGGAAAACATCGGCATCCTTGCCGGACTCGAATACAAGCCTATCGCCAGCCAGCACATGAAACTGTTTGGGTACTACTACAACAACCAGGTAAAATACAGGAACGTAATCGCCGATGCCAACGCCCATCAGCGCTCCAGCCTGTTTGCAGTAGGCGTGTTGTATTTTGTCAACGCATTCTAAGTGGTAAGTTTAATTCGCGCATATGAAAGTGGTAAGATTTGGTGTCTCAATAGAGAAAAATGTATTGCAGTTGTTGGATAATTATATTGAAGACAACCAATTCCCTAACCGGTCACAGGCGATCCGCCACCTCATCCAGCGGATTGAAGTGGAGAAACAATGGGAGGCGGATGCGGTGGTCGGCGGGTCTATCACGCTGCTGTTTGATCATCACAAAAGAGACCTGTTGGACAAGATCACCGATATCCAGCACGATTTCCATGATCTGATCCTCTGCTCCCAGCATATTCATTTAGACCACGACAACTGTCTTGAGATCATCGCGGTGAAGGGAAAAGCGTCGTTGCTGAAGCAGCTGGCCAACGCCCTGACGGCGGTAAAAGGCATTATACACGGGCAGTTATCGATGACGAAGATTAGTTAGGACCAACAGACAGGCGTAAAGAAGAATGAAAAAGGATGTCTCACGCTCAGTGGGACATCCTTGCTTTTGTGGGCACCGGATATCAAAAAAGCATCAGCATCTGTTTAAATTTGTACAGCACCAGATAGTGGTGATGATTAAATTAGCGAAGATATTCTGTTAAAGCATAGTTGTAAAAAAGAATATTACTACAGTTATTATTTTTAAATTGATCGACAACCAAAACTCCACCACCCAATATCCCCAGGCGCAGACAACTATATACAAATTAAATGAAACCAATTTTAGCCACACTAGGTCATCACCTGATATCAGACCAGCTCTTTTTGATAAAAGAGATCAGTCTTCCTGCATTTTCCACAGAGTTTCATTTTCACAAGGAATGTCAACTGGTACATGTGGTGGAAAGCACCGGCCGGCGGATCATTGGAGACAACGTGGAATATTTCGAAAGCGGAGAGCTGATCTTCGTTGGTTCAAATGTGCCGCATGTATGGTACAATGAGGCCAGTTATTTCGGGAACGAAAACCAATTGCAGGCACACTCTATGGTTATTAATATAGAGCCATCCTTACTGAAAGAATGTATAGCACTGTTCGGAAACACCTCGCAATTGGAATCATGGATGCATACGGCACAGCGGGGTATTCAGTTTTATGGCGCCAGCAAAGACAACATTGTCGCTCTGATGAAACGTATGCTCACCGAATACGGGCTGCGGCAGATCAGTTCCTTTATGGAGTTGGTCGTCTGTTTAACAGAAGCAAAAGAATACCGGTTATTAACCAGCAGTAATTATGAGAACCCGTTTAAAGATAAGGAGCAGACAAGAATGGAAGCCATTTTTAAACATATATTCAGCAACTTTCGCCGGGAAATTCCCCTCACAGAAATTGCAGCGGTCGCTTCCATGAGTACTTACTCATTTTGCCGCTTTTTTAAAAGCAGAACACAACAGTCATTCGTTGACTTTGTCAATGACCTTCGTATCAGCTATGCCTGCCGTCTCATGCAGGAGAAAGAAATGAACATGGCGGAACTGGCATCCAGGGCAGGCTTCAATCATACAACCCATTTTAACAGATTATTCAAACGAAAAAAGGGATTAACACCTAAAGAATACCGGAAGAGTTTGCAACTTCGTTTCTAATTAGCAATATTCCGGCAGTATGCCTGACCAAAATGGCAATATTGTGCTGAAATAAGTCAAATTTACCTGTAAATCAATCCTTCCTTATTGATAATTTTGACGACAACGTATTTATACTGATAGATTTTATTCTGATAGACGAACACCCCTATAATCATTTAAACATGAAGACCAGAAAAATGAAATGACAGTAATGCCACAGCATTACCAGGCAGTTCTTTTTACAGCAGTAAGCGAGCAATGAATAAGTGCTGACGTACGCGCAGCACAGGGTTATTTCCGGCAATAAATATTAAAAAAACAGCAACCAAAATCATTCAGAAAAAAAATTCAAAAACAGGTAGCAATTCCTTTAACATTATTGAGTACTAAGATAGCATTCGCGTTGTAAACACAGCGAAGAACCCGCGTATGCACTATTATTAACCAAAATTTTTTGTTTGTCATAAGACGGACAGTGAACGTCTTTTTCTTACCCATAACTTCAAATTACATGAAGAAATTCCACACACCATTCCGGAGATGGTATTGCCACCCCATGCTCCTACTTTTCCTGTTGCTGTCGCAGCAAGTCTTTGCACAGGAAAAGGTACCAGCCACCGGCACGGTCACAGATAGCAGCGGAAGACCCCTTCCCGGCGTTACCGTTATGGCAGCGAACAATAAATCACTCGGCACCGCCACTGACAACAACGGCAAATTTACCATCAGCGTAAACCCCGGCACCACGCTTCTGTTCAAATTTGTAGGATTCAAGGGAGATACCATTATCGTAACGGAGAAAACACATACTTTCTCCATTCAGCTCAAGCCGCTGGAGACGGTGCTGACAGACGTGGTGGTAACGGCCTTCGGCAGAAAGCAGATAAAGGAATCTGTTGTTGGCTCCGTATCTACCATTACGGCAGACAATCTACGGACTTCGGGGAGTAACCTCACCAACGCACTGGCAGGCCAGGTAGCCGGCGTCATAGGCTTCCAGCAAAGCGGTCAGCCAGGACTTGACAACTCCAACTTTTTCATCCGTGGCGTCACTACTTTCGGGTACCGGCAGAACCCACTGATATTAATCGATAACGTTGAACTGACCACCAATGACCTGGCCCGTCTCCAGGTAAATGATATCGCCAGTTTCTCCATACTCAAGGATGCCAGCGCCACCGCCCTATACGGAGCAAGAGGCGCCAACGGCGTTATTCTCGTTACCACCAAAGAGGGCAAAGAAGGCAAGACCAGGCTTAATCTCATCCTTGAAAATGCGATTTCCACGCCTACGCAAAGTATCAAACTGGCCGATCCCATTACTTATATGAAGCTGTATAACGAAGCCGGCACCACCCGCGATCCGCTACAGCCCATCACCTTTGATGCTGATAAAATATACAATACACAGCAGACCCTCGACAATGCCCCCGGCAGCAATCCCTACGTATACCCGGCGGTAGACTGGCTCGATCTGATGTTTAAAAAATATGCCAGCACCCAACGGGCCAATCTGAATGTGAGCGGCGGCGGAGACATCGCCCGCTTCCTGGTTTCCGGTTCTTTCAGCAACGACAATGGCATGTTAAAAAGAAGTTCCGCTAATAACTTCAACAACAATGTAAACTATAAGAACTACCAGTTACGCTCCAACGTCAACGTGAAACTCACGAAGAGTACGGAGATGGTGCTAAGGTTATGGGGCAACTTTAACGACTACAACGGTCCGCTTACCAACGATGCCTCATTTTCTTCAGACCTCTACAGCGCCGCTGTCCATACAAGCCCCGTTCTGTTTCCGGCCTATTACGCTCCCGATTCAGCCAACAGGCTTGTCCAGCATATCCTCTTTGGTAATTCCAGCCAGAGCGGCGGTACCTCCAGCATAGGCACCGGCGTCGGATACTCCAACCCCTACGCCCAAATGATGAGGGGCTACAAACGTTTCTCTGAATCGCGGATGTCGGCGACACTGGAGCTTCACCAGGACTTCAGCTTTATCACCCCCGGCCTCAAGTTTCATGGATTCTTCAATACCAACCGTTATTCCTATTTCGACAATACCATGGCTTACAACCCGTTCTATTATACGGTACAACCACAGGATTATAACAAAGCCACCGGCGAATACCGGCTTACATGGCTTAACTCACTTCCCGGCGGCATTTTCCTCGGCAGCCTCGGTTCCGGCGATAACGGCGCCGCCACTGAATATCTGATCTACTCTCCGGGGCGCAAGGATGCTAATACTTTCCTGCAATTCCAGGGACAGCTTGAATATCATAAACAGTTAGGCGAGCACGATATCTCCGCATCGCTAATCGGGGTGAGGCAGCAACGGCTCGTGGCCAACGGCACGAACCCTGTTACCCAGCAGCCCAGCCTGCAATACTCCCTGCCCTACAGGAACCTCAACCTGGCGGGCCGTCTGAGTTATAACTATGCTACCCGCTATTTTCTGGAATTCAACTTTGGCAATAACGGATCGGAAAGATTTTCCAGGAATAACCGCTTTGGTTTCTTTCCCACTGTTGGCGCATCATGGATCGTGTCAAGAGAAAACTTCTGGAGTGAGGGGCTGACAAATGTGATCACCTCGCTGAAACTAAGGGCCAGCTATGGCTTGAGTGGCAACGACGATATCGGACAGCAACGTTTCTTTTACCTCTCCGATGTAAACCTCAATGCCAGTAATGGTTCCTATTTTGGACTACAGAACATCTATCTCCGCAGGGGGGTAAAGATCAATAATTATGAGAACACCAATGTCACCTGGGAAACCGCCAAAATCCTCAATACCGGCATTGAGTTCACCCTGTTCAAAAATTTCGACTTCATCGCTGAATACTGGAAGCAGGACCGCAGCAATATACTGATGAAACGTAACATCCCGTCCAGCATGGGGCTGGAAGCGGACATCCTGACCAACGTAGGAACTGTTAAAGTGAACGGCCTGGATCTTACCGCCAACTACAACCAGGTGTTCTCCAAAAACCTCCGGATACAATACATGTCCAACTTCACCTATTCGAAAGGGACCTACGGTACTTATGAAGAACCACAGTACGCGGAGCCCTGGCGCTATGTGTCCGGCACCATGCTGAACCAGAAGTTCGGCTACATCGCCGAAAGGCTTTTTGTAGACGATAAAGAGGCGCTGGCATCTCCTTCGCAGACATTCGGCGGCAATCCCCCTCGTGGCGGCGACATTAAATACCGCGACCTGAATGGAGACGGCCGCCTTACGGTGGCGGATATGGTGCCGCTGGGATTCCCCACCGTGCCGCAGATCATGTATGGCTTTGGTTTTTCGATCAACTACAAAGGCTTTGAACTGAATGCCCGTTTCCAGGGACAGGCCAGGGTTAGCTTCTTTATCGATCCCAGGTCGGTAAGTCCTTTTGTGATCCCTCCTTCTCCCCAGATCCAGAGCCAGTCACAAATATTACAGGCCTTTGCAGACAATCACTGGTCAGAGGAAAACCAAAACCTCTATGCCCTCTATCCCCGGCTGGGCACCAGTGCACAGGCAATTGAAAACAACCTGCAGCAAAGCTCCTGGTGGATGCGCGACGGCAGCTTCCTGCGGTTGAAAACAGCGGAAATAGGATATGTGCTGCCAGCTTCACTGATGGAGCGAATTGGCGTGAGGTACTGCCGCATCTATGTCAACGGCCTGAATCTCTTCAATATTACGAAGTTCAAACTGTGGGACCCCGAGTTGGGCAGCAATGGTTTTAACTATCCGATACAAAGAGTCTACAATATCGGCCTTAATGTTAACTTATAAATACACCGCAACATGAAATATATAGTTGACCGGATATTGTTCGCAGTCGCCTTCTGCTTTGCCCTGGGGTTCCTGCAGGGATGCAAAAAATATCTCGATGTAACACCGGAGAACGTAGGTACAATCGATTATGCCTTCCGCAACAGGAATGAAGCCGAGAATTACCTTTTCACCTGCTACGGCACCCTCCAGAACATGAGCGATGTAGTAACGGACCCCGGATTCACGACATCCGGCGAGATTGTTTACCCTAACGACCTTTCAGAGAGACCTATCTCCGATGCCGGTTTTCAGCTGACGCGGGGTACGGTACAGAATATTTCCAACCCGGTATTGAATTACTGGGACGGCAGTAACGGCGGTGGGTCCATCTTCCAGGCTATCCGTCGCTGTAACATCATGCTCGAAAACATCGACAAACCGATTGATCTGAGTCCGGAAGAAAAAGCGCGCTGGATAGCGGAAACAAAATTTCTGAAAGCCTATTATCATTATTTTCTCACCAGGATGTATGGCCCGATTCCAATTTACCGGGCAAATCAAAGCATTACCGCTCCAATCGAAGAGATCCGCGTAAAACGGCAGCCGGTGGACACAGTGTTCAATTATGTGGTGCAGCTGCTGGATGAAGCCATCCCGGACCTGCCGCAACAAATCGGCAACCTGCAACAGGAACTGGGACGCATCACCAGGGTGACAGCAATGGCCGTGAAGGCAGAAGTACTGGCCACGCAGGCCAGCCCTTTGTTCAATGGCAATGCAGACTACGCACAGTTTAAAAACAAGGACGGGCAGGCGCTTTTCCCTGCATCCGCAGACCCTGCCAAGTGGAAGCGGGCGGCAGATGCCTGTAAAGCAGCCCTCGACGAAGCAGCCACGCTGAATATGCGCCTGTACACATTTATACAGCCAGCCAATCTGCCTACCCTCAACGACTCTCTTCGCAAGGTGCTGACCATACAAAACGCGGTCACAGAAAAATGGGACCTCAACGCAGAAGTGATCTGGGCACTGAACCCCAATTTCGGCTACCAGTCATTCTGCATACCAAGGCTCACCAGCAAAGCCGTGGAAAATTCCACATCAGCAGCCGGCAGCTTTACGGTGCCTATGTTCACCACCGATCTTTTTTATACCAACAACGGCGTTCCCGTTAACGAAGACAAGAACTGGGATTACGCCCACCGCTTTGATCTGCAAACGGGCGATGATGCCAGCAAATACTATATCAAAAGCGGTTATGTAACGGTAAAAAATAACTTTGCCAGGGAATCGAGGTATTATGCCAATATCGGTTTCGACGGGGGCATCTGGTTTGGTAACGGCGTAACAGATCCCAATAACGCACTCTATATCGAAGCAAAAGGCCCCACATCCAAAGCCGGCCCTAAAGACAGGGTAAGGATCAACGTACTGGCTGCGTGGCCTAAAAAGCTCGTTAACTATCTTACGGTGTTTAATGAAGGCGTACAACAAACGGCCTACCGTCTGCCGCGGATCAGACTGGCAGATCTTTACCTCCTCTACGCGGAATGCCTGAATGAAGTGTCAGGTCCCAATGCGGAGACCTACCGGTATATTGACATGGTACGCGCCCGTGCGGGGCTCAAAGGGGTAGTTGAGTCCTGGGCACAATACAGTAAACTTCCCGCTAAACCATCCGGCAAAGACGGCCTTCGGGAGATCATTCAACAGGAGCGCCGGATTGAATTATGTTTTGAAGGCAGAAGCGGATGGGACCTCCGCCGCTGGAAAAAAATGTTAACCGTATTGTCCACCCCCGTCCAGGGCTGGAGTATCTTCCAAAGCAGCAACAGCGGCTTCTATACCCTGCAGACACTATTCATTCCCGGAGTTACCGTAAGGGATTACTTCTGGCCGCTCTCAGACGGGGCCATGTCCAACAATCCCAATCTGGTTCAGACACTTTATTGGTAACCACAAAAACTTAAGACGTTATGCATCAGACATCCCGTTTTCTGAAAATCACCCTGCCGGCATTGGCTTTCGTATATCTCCTTTTTTCATGCAGTAAGGAGGTGAATTACAATACGCCGGTATCCTCCGATAAAACAAAGCCCGACGTTGTATCCAATGTTAAAGTGACCAACTTCAACGGAGGGGCTTTTATTACCTATCAGCTGCCCAAAACAGGAAATGTACTCTATGTAAAAGCATCCTACATCATTAATGATGAAACCGGAAAATCAAGGGAAACTAAATCCAGCTACTACAGCGATACCATTACCGTAGACGGTTTTGCCAGAAAGAAAGAATATGAAGTGAAACTGACCGCTGTTTCCCGCGCGGATGTGTCATCAGACGTGGTTACGGTAAAGGTGAACCCCGATACGCCCATTTATCAGCTTGTGGCAAAAACCATCAAAATGCAGGCCGATTTTGGTGGTGTAAATGTGCAAACAGCCAATCCCTACAAAAAACCGGTGGGCGCCATACTACTTTATAAAGCCGCTGGTGATCCCAAGTACGGGATCTTCCAGCAAAACTTCAGTGACTTTTCTCTCATCAATTTTTCTGCGCGGGGATTTGATACGCTGCCCAAAGCCTTTGCCACCTACGTCACCGATCAATGGGGCAATAATTCAGATACCGTTTATCAAACGATCCGGCCATTATTTGAAACCCAGCTCGACAAAAGCAAGTTTTTCGAAAACCGGTTGCCCAGCGATACCAAAATAGGATTCGGCTGGTCGTTAAGTAATCTCTGGAATGGTAATAACGGCGGAACCGGCTGGCATACGGTACAGGAAAATGTTCCACTACCGATTACAGCTACCTTTGGCCTGGGCGTTTCTGCCAAACTAAGTCGTTTTATCCTCTACGGAAGGTCCGGATATGAATACGGTCATGGCAACCCAAAAGTGTTCTCCATCTGGGGCTCCGACAACCCTGCGCCGGCAGATGTGGTATTACCGGTATTTGCCGAAGTAGGAACAGTCCTGGGTGACTGGGTTAACATGGGCAACTATGCATGGCCCGGCCCTCCTTCCGGCGCCCCTCCTACCGCTGCCACCGCCGCCGACAAAGCTTTCTTTAATAAAGGGACCGAGTTCAACTTTCCTTTTACAGCGCCCAGGGCGCGGTTCCTGAGGCTGGCCGTTTCCGAGTCCTGGTCCGGCGCCACCTTCGCCCATGCCATGGAGATAACCGTTTTTGGTAATACAAAATAAACGAACATGAAAGCAATTACATTTTTATTGTTAGCCTTTTGGCTTTGTACAGCCGCCTGTACAAAAGAGGCGACAAAATATAAAGACCTGCTGAATGATGCCGAAATCATCTACCCCGGCCCTGTCAGCAGTCTCAACGCCAGGTCAGGTTATCTCCGCGCCATGCTGCAGTGGCAACCAAGCCCCGATCCCAGTATCACAGCATATATTATTTACTGGAACAACAATACCGATTCCATGAAACTGCCCGCCAAAGGCACCACAAAGGACACCATCCGAACGCTGATCACCGGCATGGACGAATATGTACAAAATTTTGTTTTGTATACGACAGACAGCAAAGGAAACAAATCCGTAGGGCAATCGCTTTCCGGCGTAAGAATATACGGTCCGCTATATATTTCCTCCCTTGTAAATCGTCAGCTCAACAGCTCAAAGCCGCCGGTAGCGCTACCTGGAAACGCCTGCAAACTTTTTTTCTCGGCAACGGATACCGCCCTCAATATCAATACCCGTCTTACCTTCTATAATGCCAGCAACCAGCTGCAAACCGTGAACCTCTCGGCCCGCAGTGATTCGATCGTATTAAACGCAGTCAATGCCGGTACCAGGGTGGCCGTTCTCTCTTCGTACATCCCGGAACTGAAAGCACTGGATACTTTCAATGTGGCCTATAGCGATACCATAACGGTGCAATAACAGGCCGTCGTTTTACCTGACAGCTCCCTCCATAAAAGAAGGGTATCTCATAAACAAATGAGATACCCTTTTTTGCTTATGGCTTTACTGCTTTCCCGGGAACAGGAATTCCGAGGAAATGCAGGTAAGCCGTGATCACCTCGTCCGTTATTTTGGAAGGGGTAATACCGCTTCCTTTCAAAAACGCCAGGGTGTTATCACAATGAAAGTGATAGCTATTCTGATATACTTCCACCAGCGATCGCCCTCCCTGTATTTCATCGGTAAACAGGCTCAGATAAGGATAGAATATGTCTTCCTCATTGTTCTCCCACAACTCCATCCAATCACGGTAGCGCAACGCTTCAAGATCAAATCCGAAGTTTTCTTTCAGGCGTGTAAAAAATTCAATCCAGTCCACATCCTCTTCCACACGCGGGGTAAGATGGAATTTTCTGCCAATGGCGTTGGGCTGTTTCGTGATATGGACCATGGCTTTGCAAACATAATCAACTGTCACCAGCTCTTCTTTTATGCCAACGACCAGCGGGTATGCTTTATTTGCAATACAGTTCCTCACCAGCATGGACCACAGCTGGTCCAGGCCGTTGGCGCCGGTCTCGCTGTGGCACATCACGAAACCCAGCCTGAAAAGCACCGTTGGCAAGCCTTTCGACGCGGCCAACGCCAATATCTGTTCCATCACCCATTTGGTTTTGGCATACCCCATGTCTTTCCTCAGGTATTTCAATCCCTGCATCAGGCTATCGTCTTCAGCTTTAAAATACTGCTGCGTGTCATAGGACTCCCAGGCAAATACCCCTACGGTAGACAACAGCGCGAGGCATTTTAGTTTCCGGGCAGATGCCAGCCGGATAATTTCGTTCAGTCCGCCGATATTCGATCCTTTCATGTAATTATACGGCTCAATATAACTGACCGAACTGCCCGAATGGTAAATAACATCGATGATATCACAGAGCATATCAAACTGCTCATCGGCTATACCCAGCTGGTATTGCGTCAGGTCTCCGGTGACGGGTTTAATCCTGCTTTCCGCAAACTGTTCATCAGGAATGCGGTTGGCTTTAAAAACACCCCGTATTCTTTCCAGTGCCGCCTTTTCATCGGCTGCCCGGACCAGGCAATAAATATCAGCAGCGGTGGAAGTCAGCAGCTCTGCCAGCAGATGACATCCCACGAAGCCGGTGGCTCCGGTGAGGAAAATATTTTTGGGATTGCTGACCGATTCGGGATCTATGGTGCCTTCGATCTCGATATCAGGAGAAAGATAGATGTCTTTCAACAGGTAATTATCATCCGCTTCGCCATCCATCAACTTTTCGTCGCCGGTTAAACCAGCCCTGATCTTTGCCGCCAGCGCCTCGACAGTTACATGATCAAAGAGTTCTGGCAGTGTGACTTTAGCCCTGAAAATGGCGGGCAGCCTTTTATACACCTGTGTAATAAGAATAGAGTGCCCACCGAGTTCAAAAAAATTATCTGTTACGCTGATTTCCTTCTGTTGAAGCACTTCGCTCCATATCGCTTTAATCACCTGTTCACATTCATGAAACCCCACCCCATCAGGGAAGATAGCCTCTATCACCTCCCGTGAGCCCAGGTTGAGCGCTTGTTTATCAATTTTCCCGTGTGTGTTCACTGGCAATTTTTCCAGGAAAAGAAAAGCGGACGGTATCATCTGAGCGGGCAATTCCAGCTGCAGTGCTTTTCTCACTTCCTGGGTCACCTGTTGCAACCGCTCCCCTCTGAGTTTGCCTTCCCGGTGTACAACACAGGCCAGCAAGGTACGTTCGTCATATTTATCTTCCTGGACAATTACTACCGCCTGTACAATCCCGGGAAGACCGGACAGTACGTTTTCTACTTCACTCAGCTCAATCCGCACGCCCCTGATCTTTACCTGCGTATCGTTTCTGCCGAGAAATTCCACATTGCCGTCGGGCAGATAGCGGGCCAGATCACCCGATTGATACATTCGTCTCCAGTTGTTTTTTATTTCCTCTTCTGTTGCAAAGGGATTGGTTATAAATTTCTCCCGCGTTAATTCCGGAAGGCCCCAATAGCCCCTGGCTACCTGCGCGCCGCCAATATATAGCTCACCGGTTTCCCCGATCGGCACTACCTGCATATTGGCATCAAGAATATAAAAACTGCTGTTCGCATTGGGACGACCGATCGTGGCGGCGGGATGTGCGTCATCATAAACAAAACTGCTTACCAGGATGACAGCTTCGGTGGGACCGTAACCATTCACCAGCCGCACCCTGTCCTTCCATTTTTTCATCAGGGGCTCCGGACAAGCTTCTCCTCCCACGCAGATGACCTGCAGCTTGCCGCAGCTTTCTGACACCGGCAGGGTAGCTAATACAGACGGCGAGATAAACGGAAGGGCTGTTATTTCATGTTCTTTTATAAACCGCCATAACGCCTCTCCCGTGATACGGTTGTCCGGATACAGATACAAGGCCGCACCTGCCACCAGTGGCAACCACAGATCCGCAGCCGATGCATCGAAGCCGGTCGACGTATACTGTAACGCCCTGGTAGTGGCATCTATCTGCAGGTAGTTACCATAGCACTGCATAAAGTTGGTCACCTGCTCATGCTCCACCATAACACCTTTGGGCTTGCCGGTAGTACCAGAGGTATACATTACATACATCAGGCTGTCAGGCGTAACAGGCGGCAAGGTGTAATCTTTCGGCAGGCTACGCAGGGCGGCCGCTGTCGTATCGTCATCTACCAGCAGGGTACGTCCGTTGTAGGCAGCAAAGTTTGCTTCAAAACGGACGGAAGTAATCAGTACCGGCGCCTGTGCGTCTTTTAGCATATATTCCAGTCGGGCTTTGGGCAGGTTGGTGTCCAGCGGCACATAGGCTGCGCCGGCTTTAAGGATCGCCAGCATACAAACAATTTTTTCAATGGATGACGGCAGACAGAAAGCGACCAGGCAGCCTGTTGCCACACCTGCCTGTTGCAGGTAGTATGCCCACTGGTTGCTCTTTTCATCGAGTTGCTGATAGGAAAGGCTTTCCTGCTGAAAGACAAGCGCAACACTCTCCGGCGCCATACGAACGCGTTCCTGTATCAGATGTACCAGTGAAAGATGTTTATCGAAAGGCCTTAACGTATTATTGAAATCACGGAGGATTTTTTTACGCTCAGCACTGGTGAGCATAAAGGAAGTACCTTCATTAGAGGGTGTCATATGTTTGGATTTTAAAAGGATCAACAATTACTTTTTCCGGACCTCATCCAACACTTCACAGATGTGGTCCACTGCGTCGTTTATTTGCCCGATAGTGTGGGTAGACATCAGTTGCAACCTGATTCTCGCTTCAGACAAGGGCACCACGGGATACTCCACAATCATGGCGGCGACGTTCTTTTTCATGAGCAAGCCATGGGACAGTCTTGCATGGCGTTCACTACCTACAGGGACCAGCACAATGGGGGCCGCGATACCGGGACAATGGTGATTATTCGAAGAAAAACGCGCTCTCATATGAAGTGCATTTCCCAATGATAATGCCCGCAGCGCGGCGCCTTCGGAAGCGGTGACAATACGGCTGGCCTGCAGCGCTGCAGCGGTTTGTACAGGAGAAATAGCATTGGAAAACAAGTACGGCCCTGCGTACATTTTGAGGTACTCCTTCACCGCCGCAGAATGCGTAGCGATGAAACCACCACTGGAAGCAAACGTTTTGGAGAAACTGCCCATGACCAGGTCCACCCTGCCTTTCATGTCCTGTATACCCGGCTGGCCGCTGCCCTCAGGGCCTGTGGCGCCGAGATCGTGCGCTACATCCACCAACAACCGGGCGTCAAATTCATGGCAAATCTCCTGCAACTTCCGGATATCCGGCGTATCGGCATTCATGGAGAATAGCCCTTCCGACACCACCAGTATACTATTCACCGTATCCTTAGTCCTGATGGACGCCAATACTTTCCGGGCGCCCTCATGGTCCAGGTGATCGAACTTAAAGATGTTGGTGGTTGCTGCATAAGCGCCCTGCCGGAGACAGGCGTGGGCCAGCCGGTCCATAATGATGTAGTCGTTTTTACCTACCAGTCCTGTCAGACTACTGAATCCCGCTGCCCAGCCGGTGGGAAAGATCAGCACATGTTCCATACCAGTGAGTTCCTGCAGCTTTTCTTCCAGCTGCGGCACCAGGTCCGTTTCTCCCATGAACATCGGAGAACCGGCGCTGTGCGGGCCATACCGGTGCAGTGCTTCAGCTGCGGCGTTTATGACATCCGGATGCGCGCTCAGCCCGAGGTAGTCCTGTGAAGCAAAATTAACGGCTTCCATTTGCCGATGGCCGGCATCCCTTACCGTTATCACTGGTGCCGGTCTGCTTGTCTGGACTCTCGAATACAGCCAGGTATCTGTCCTGATCCTGTTTTCTACCCAGGAATAATAGGCATCCATCCGGGACAGCACATCACTCCCGGCCGGCGCGTAAAAATCCGCCGTTGATTTTGAAAGCGCGCTTTCAAGCGCAGGGTTTTTCTTCCCATAAGATTCACTCATAGATTCGATTTATCAGGTCAACAAATAAAACTGCAATAAAACGCCGGACAACCAGCTACCGGCTGTACAAACATGTATGGGTCAGATGCGGGTGCTCATGGCTCTATGGCCTTAGGAGAAATAAGGCTTTTTATAGGTTTCGTTTTTATTATTTCAAAAATGATTAACAGTAACAGGGACAAACCTAAAATAACTAACTGTAAGTTGTCATCAGGCAGAGACTGCGAAAACCAGCTGTAAATCCGGTTAAATTTTTTATTTTACATCTCCTCAAAAATTTTATGCCTTCATGATACCAGAATTTATTGAAATCCGCGGCGCCAGGGAGAACAACCTGAAAAATGTCGACCTGCGCCTTCCCAAACGAAAGATCACCATCTTTACAGGCGTATCGGGTTCCGGCAAGTCTTCGATTGTTTTCGACACCATTGCAACGGAAGCCCAGCGCCAGTTGTATGAAAATTTCAGCATGTTCATCCGTTCGCTGCTGCCTAAGTTCCCGCAGCCGGATGCAGACTCCATTGAAAAGCTGAGCATGGCCATTGTGGTAGATCAAAAGCGCCTGGGCGGCGGCTCTCATTCCACCATGGGTACCATCACGGATATATCACCGGTGCTGCGCGTGCTTTTCTCCCGCATCGGCAAACCCCATGTGGGTTATGCCAATGCTTTTTCTTTTAATGATCCCCAGGGAATGTGCCCGCAATGCGGCGGCCGGGGACGCAAGCTCGGGTTCGACGCCTCGAAATTCATAGACCGCAGCAAATCGCTGAAAGAAGGCGCCATACAAGCGCCCGGACTGGCTACCTGGGAGAAGGATATGTACGCCCACAGCGGCTTTTTCGATGTAGACAAAAAGCTGGCGGACTATACCGGAGAAGAAATGGAGCTGCTGCTCTACAGTCAGCCCAGGAAATTTAAACTCAGGCTCGGCGAAGGTAATATGAACGCCACCTATATGGGCGTAATAGAGAAGTTCGAACGGGCCTATATCCGCCGTGACATCAAAACGCTTTCCGACAGAACGCAGAAAATGATCCGGCCTTATCTGCAGGAAGGCCCCTGCCCCGCCTGTAAGGGCGCACGCCTCAATGAGGCTGCGTTGTCCTGCAAAATCAAAGGATACAATATTGCCGAACTGTCGGCCATGGAAGCAGGTGAACTGATAACCTTTTTAAAAGAGACAGACGATGCGGTGGCCGTACCGATGATCCGTACGCTGACGGAGCGGTTACAACACCTGGTGGACATGGGACTTGAATACCTTACGTTGAACAGGGAGACAGATACGCTCTCCGGCGGCGAATCACAAAGGGTGAAGATGGTAAAACATCTCAGCAGCAGCCTCACGGACGTGTTGTACATCTTCGACGAGCCCAGCGTAGGACTGCACCCGAGAGATGTGTACCGCCTGAACGGATTGCTTCAAAAACTCCGTGATAAAGGCAATACGGTAATTGTGGTGGAACACGATCCCGATGTGATCCGCATTGCCGACCACATCGTGGATGTAGGCCCTCACGCAGGCACGAAGGGCGGACAAATCATGTACGAAGGCGAACTGGAAGGACTACTGCATTCAGATACGCTGACCGGAAAATATCTGAAACACAGCCTGCCGCTGAAAACAACCTGCCGGACTCCGCGTGGCCAGCTTCCCGTACACAATGCCAACGCCAACAACCTTCACAACGTCAGCGTCAATATACCGGAAGGTGTGTTGACGGTGGTGACCGGCGTCGCCGGTTCAGGCAAAAGCTCACTTATCCATCATGCATTTTTAAGCGCTTATCCGCAGGCGGTGGTAATTGATCAATCTGCCGTAGGTACATCTACGAGGTCCAACCCCGCTACCTACACGGGCACCATGGATTTGATCCGGAAAGCATTTGCCACGGCCAACCAGGTTGATGCCGCTCTCTTCTCCTTCAACTCCAAAGGAGCCTGCGAAAACTGCCAGGGAAGCGGCGTAATTTATACAGACCTGGCTTTCCTGGAAGGGGTAAAAACACCCTGCGAAATATGTGAAGGCAAACGCTATAAAGAAGAAGTCCTGGCTTACCTACTCAATCACAAATCTATCTCGGATGTACTGGCCATGACCGTCCGTGAAGCCCGCGATTTTTTTACTGCCAAAGATATCTGTCGCAAGCTGGACAGCATGATTGAAGTAGGACTGGAATACCTGACGCTCGGCCAGCCGTTAAGTACGCTGTCCGGCGGGGAATGCCAGCGGATCAAGCTGGCGAGTGAACTACATAAAAAAGGCAGTATATACGTAATGGATGAACCCACTACCGGCTTACACCTTTCAGATGTGGGCAAACTGGTTCAACTGATCGACGGGTTGGTGGAAAAAGGTAATACCGTAGTGGTGATCGAACACAATCTGGAAGTAATCAAACGGGCAGACTGGATCATCGATATGGGTCCGGAAGGTGGGCACAAAGGCGGGAAGATCATCTTCGAAGGAACACCGGAAGCATTGACAGCACGGACTGATTCCTATACCGGTTTTCATTTGCGGGAGTCTGTACGGTCCTGAAATAAACGGGCGTCGCAAAAATATTTTGCGACGCCCGCTGTAAGTTCACGCTACTGATCAGATTGCATCCAGGCATGCGTTTCCGGTATTATCAGAAAGATTTACTTTTTTCTTTTTCATAACGAAAGGGTTTGGTTTGCTATTATCAACATACGGTTGTAATACAGGTAAGCACACAGGTAACGCCGTTAGGGTCGCGGGAAGGGCAGTTAAACTGCGTACACTGGCAGCTTGCCTGGCAAATCGTCTGACCACAGGTTTCCCAGGGCAACGTAGCCCCTCCGGTTATTTTTTGTTGGGATAAATCACTGATGACCGCTTTGTGCAGGAAAAGTTTAGGGATAGTTAATTTTCTCTTTTTCATAACGGAAGCATTTCAGGTGAAGTATAAATATCGTCTTTGTATCCGCGGGGAGTATGCAGTCGTACCATGCTTCATTACTTCAACTTAAAGGCCATTCCTGTTTTTCACAGCAGGAATATTCATCCCTGCAACCGCTACGATGATCAATAAGATACCGGTCCATTGGTATCCGTTCACCTGTTCATGGAGCGCCAGCGGCGCACAGATAGCAGCGGCAGGTATCTGAAGGCCGGCCATAGCCATCATTCCCGGCCAATTCCGCTTTAAGCGTTTTCAAAACCGTGTGTTCCAATGAAAAATTGAGATTGTAAAACACCCTGAGTTTTTTAATACAGTAAGAAGCAAAGTGCTTAAAAACAGTTGACAGTTACGTCTGTTTATACTGAAGGAAACCTGCAGCAGCTACGCTGACCTTTGGGGCTCACCAAAATCTGCGTCATGAAAAAAGCAAAAACAGGCTCCGAAAAAAAATTACCGCTGGGAAAAATCAGGATCGCTGCCCTGAGCGGGGAAAAACTGGTGGGGATCGTTGGTGGTGCAACGCTGCCGAGTGATTGTATGTGCGCCACCCAGGCCATTATCTGTAATACCCGGACCACCTGTCAGACCGCGAGATGTTAAACAGGTGCATTTCCGGGAGCAGCATTATTCTTTTACAGCCGGCGTAAAAAGAAAAAGGTCACTTCATAGAAGTGACCTTTTCTCTGTGACCGCGTCAGGATTCAAACCTGAAACCTTCTGATCCGTAGTCAGATGCTCTATTCAGTTGAGCTACGCAGCCATTTGTTTGTGATAGGATTGCAAAGGTAGCCCTTTTTTCGAAAATACCAAATTCTTCCTATTTTTTTTCTGCAATTTTCTGATTTACACTTACTTTTACAACTGTTGTTTAATGATTATTGCAAGTGAAAATTCAACTCTGGAGCATCGGCAAGGAGCATGACCCCTACATTCGGGAGGGCATGGCTGTCTTCCAAAAAAGGTTACAACATTATGTGGATTTTGAGGTGAAGCTGATCCCGACGGTTAAACAGGCCGGCAGTTTATCGGTACCTGAACTGAAAAAACAGGAGGCGAAAATCATCCTCGATCTGTTGCAACCGACCGATTATTTGTTGGCGCTGGATGAACGCGGAAAAATGATGACGACCGTACAGTTTTCAGAATTCCTGCAACAGCGCACCAATGCCGGCACGCGGCAACTGATCATCCTGATAGGCGGCGCCTTCGGCATTGACCAGTCTGTGCTGCAACGGTCGCAACTGCAGCTGTCCCTGTCGCCGCTGACATTTCCGCATCAGCTGGTGCGGCTCATCTTTACCGAACAACTGTATCGTGCCTATACGGTATTAAACAGGGAAAAATATCATCATCAATAGTTACATTTATAGTCTAACATCTGAGCTTATGTCCGTTAGTATTATTATTATCATTATTACCTGCCTGATTTCCTATACCGCGTTGAACAATTATGACCAGCTGGATAAGCTGACGATGCAGCCGTACATGGTGAAAAATCATAACGAGTATTACCGGTTCATCACCTCCGGGTTTGTACATGCCGACTATACCCATCTTATCTTCAATATGCTGACCCTCTTTTTCTTCGGGCCATATGTGGAAGATGTTTTCAGGGCGTTGTTTGGCTTAAAGCTGATGTATCCGTTATACTACCTGTTAGGCATCATTGTGTCCGACATTCCTTCTTTCCTCAAACACCGCAACAATTCGCATTACGCGTCGCTGGGCGCATCAGGGGCTATTTCCGCGGTGCTCTTTACCTTTATCATGGTAGAGCCGTGGGCACAGATCGGCGTGTTCTTTTTCATTAAGATGCCTGCTGTGCTTTATGGGGTATTGTTTTTGTTCCTTTCCGCTTACCTTTCCAGGAAAGGCGGTGGCAACATCAACCATGACGCGCATTTCTGGGGAGCATTGTTCGGGATTGTGTTTCCGTTGATTTTCCATCCGGAGCTGGGCGCCCGCTTCGTGGACCTGTTGCTGCACCGCCCATAATGATATTTTAGTTAGGGGGAATTTATACCCTGCACCATTAAAAACCCGGGCTTAGTCCCGGGTTTTTAATGCTATAGCGATGATATTTTCTGTTCCTGTGGTGACCTTGACGCGATCGTCGATACGCAAGCCTACTACCCAGATAATTCTTTTGGCGGATTCAATCACCCATACTTTTTCTTTCTCTGGCAGCGACAGTTTCTGATCTATCAGGAAGCGGCTGATTTTTTTCTTTTTAGGCATCCCGAGCGGATAAAAATAGTCCCCCTGTTTCCATTTACGCAGGATCAGCGGGAAGCTCACCTTAGCTGCATCCAGCCAGGCCGTTTCCGGTGCGGTGGGAATAGTCGCCTGTCCCCGCTCCTGCTGACGGACATGCAGCTGTCCGTTATCGTAGGTCACGTGTGCGGGAGCAGTGTCCAGCACATGAAGAGGGGCGTCTGTCTGCGCTGCCGGCGTAATGAGCAGCCAGCTGCGGTTGCGGATGATACGGTGCGTGGATGTCTCCACATAGCGTCCGGATTCACTATTGAGCAGTTGCAGCACTTGTGGCAGTTGCGCTACAGAACAGCCAAAATCCTTCAGCAGTTCCCAGGCGACTGTCTGCAGTGGTACTGTCTGCTGCAGCTTCAGCACGGGGATCATAAAGGTGTCGTCTTTCTGAGATAGCAGGCGCTTGCGGTGCCGTGCCACGGATTCCTGGTAAAGTATTTCCGTCTCGCGCATCCGTTGGATGGAGTTGTCCATGTTTTTCACCGCGGCAGGATACACTTCCTGCATACGGGGAATAATCTGGTGGCGGAAAAAATTACGTGTATACTTGTCCGTTATATTGGAACTGTCTTCCACAAAATCGATGCGATGCAGGGCGGCATAAGCGATCAGGATGTCCTTATCGGCAAACAGCAGCGGGCGGATAATCCGTTCCTGTTTGGGCAGGATACCGTGCAGGCCGGCGATGCCGGTCCCCTTGCAGAAATTCATGAGTGCGGTTTCCACGCTGTCCTGCATATGGTGGGCCGTAGCGATATAGCTGTAGCCTTCCTGCTGGCGGACCTCCTCCAGCCACTGATAGCGCAGGTCCCGTGCGGCCACCTGTATGCTGACGTTGTGTCTTTCGGTATAGGCGTTGGTATCAAAACGGGTGGTGTACAAGGGAAGACCGAGGGAAGCGGCCAGTTGCTGTACGAACTGTTCATCGCGGACGGACTCTTCTCCTCTCAGCTGAAAGTTACAGTGGGCGATTCCCGCCGGGAGTCCGGCCTGTTTGAACAGATAGGCCATCACCACAGAATCTACCCCGCCGCTTACCGCCAGCAGGATACGCTGGGCAGGGTCAAACAAACGTTGCCCGGTGATGTGGGCCATAAAATGAGTCAGTAAATGTTGCGGCATTGATGTGTGTTGAATAAATTAATAGACCAGCTCTTCGTAGGCCGACTGCAGTTCGTTATAGGTATGCCTTTCGTTGGCAGCCTTGGCCATCGCCATCCCTTTTTCGTATACCGCAATGGCAGCTTCCTTCTCCTCCTGCCTCTCCAGCAGTTTACCGAGATGATAATAAGAGCCGGTATATCCTGGTTCGTATGCCAGCAGTTCTTCAAACAGCTGCCGGGCCGCAGTGTCATTGTTTAACTTAATATATTCCAGTGCCAGGGCGTGTTTGAGGAAACTGTCATTCGGACTTGTTTCCAGCATTTGTTTGATCTGTGCGATTCTGTCCATGTCTTTGTTGTGCTTTTACCGGTGTCAATAAATTATAATTATCAATCATATTTCTGCTGTTTATACTGATTAAAATCATAATATAGCCTTGCGGTTGGCGTACATAAATAAGATATATTTGCCATTACCGCATTTTTAAACCAAACAGTTTAAGGCCATGAAGATTTTAGTTTGTATCAGTAAAACTCCGGACACGACTGCAAAAATAGCTTTCACGGACAATAACACGAAATTCAATGAGGCTGGTGTCCAGTTTATTATTAACCCCTATGATGAATGGTATGCACTGGTAAGAGCGCTGGAGCTGAAGGAAACGGTGGGTGCCGATGTTCATCTGATCACCGTAGGCGGAGCGGATTGCGATGCTATCATCCGGAAGGCGCTGGCACTGGGAGGTGACGAGGCGTTCCGTATCAATGCCGACAGTGCGGACAGTTATTACATCGCAGCACAGATTGCCGCGCATGCAAAAGAAAAACAATATGACATTATATTCACCGGTAAAGAGACCATCGACTATAACGGTTCCGGTATAGGCGGTATGGTAGCGGAACTGCTGGACCTGCCCTACGTGTCTATCGCAGCCAAATTTGAGTTGAACGGCACGGTGGCCACTATCAACCGGGAAATCGAAGGCGGCGAAGAGATCTGCGAAGTATCCCTGCCGGTAGTCGTTTCCTGTCAGAAAGGAATGGCAGAAGCGCGGATCCCGAATATGCGCGGCATTATGGCGGCGCGTACCAAGCCCCTGGCCGTAGTGGAGCCTGTTGCAGCCGATACGCTGACCAGCGTGGCCAGTTTTGAGCTGCCGCCGGCAAAAGCAGGTGTGAAGCTGATCAACCCCGACGACGTAGCGGAGCTGGTGAAATTGCTGCATGAAGAAGCCAAAGTGATCTAATCACGGCAGCAGGTATCTATTGTTTCATTTCTAATTAACGTATTCATGTCTATATTAATATTTGCCGATCAGGCACACGGAAAGATCAAGAAAGCAGCACTGGAAGCAGTTCAATACGGATCAAAGGTAGCGGCCCAGCTGGGCACCACCGCTACGGCGCTGGTACTCGGTCCTGCGGACAACGCGGAACTGGCCGCCCTGGGCAACTACGGCGCCGCCAAAGTATTGCACGTGGCCGATGCCCGCCTGCAGGAAGTAGAGAGCACCGTATACACGAAAATCATTGCGGAAGCTGCCGATAAAGAAGGCGCTGCCGTGATCGTATTCCCTCACAACTTCGACGGCAAGGCGGTGGCGCCTCGGGTGGCAGCCCGCCTGAAAGCCGGACTGGTGGCTGGCGCTGTGTCATATCCTGATACTGCTAACGGCTTTGTGGTGAAAAAAACCGTGTTCTCCGGCAAGGCTTTCGCCAACATAAATATCACTTCCGACCGCAAAGTAATATCGCTGACGCCGAACACCTTCCCTGCCGTGGCCGGCTCCGGCACCGCTGCTGTGGAAACTTTCGCGCCCGCCATCAACGATGCCGATTTTAAAGTGAAAGTTATCAGGACGGAGACCGTCAGCGGCGATATCCCGCTCACAGAAGCAGAGATCATCGTCAGCGGTGGCCGTGGCCTGAAAGGACCCGAAAACTGGGGCATCCTGGAAGACCTCGCCAAAGCGCTGGGTGCAGCCACTGCCAGCTCCCGCCCCGTAGCGGACGCCGGCTGGCGCCCGCATCACGAGCATGTTGGCCAGACCGGTTTAACCGTACGTCCCAACCTCTATGTAGCGATCGGTATTTCCGGCGCCATACAGCACCTGGCGGGTGTTAACGGCAGCAAGGTGATCGTTGTGATCAACAAAGACCCTGAAGCGCCTTTCTTTAAAGCCGCAGATTATGGCATAGTTGGTGATGCTTTTGAGGTGGTACCGAAACTGACAGCCGCGGTCAAAGAATTCAAAGGCCGGTAAACAGCTATTACGCACGATAGATTACGAATTACGAAGGAAGGGTAACCGTTGTAGCCCAGGTTACATAAATGAACACGCTACAGCCGGGTCCTTCACTCGTAATTCGTAATTCATAATTTGTAATTGCGTCAAAATGGCCATTAATCATGATAGATTTTTTTTAGATAAGGAATATTTTTCTAACTTCACGGTCTTACAAAATATTCAGCGACAACGCAAGACAGATATGAGAAAAATAGAACTGGAAATAGTTGCTTTATCGCACAGCATTACGCAGACTCATTCATATGCCGTGGTATTGGGAGAGGTAAATGGATTACGCCGTTTACCCATCGTGATCGGAGGCTTTGAGGCACAAGCGATCGCAGTGGCGTT
This sequence comes from Chitinophaga eiseniae, assembly GCF_900167135.1. Taxonomy (GTDB): domain Bacteria; phylum Bacteroidota; class Bacteroidia; order Chitinophagales; family Chitinophagaceae; genus Chitinophaga; species Chitinophaga eiseniae. Next base: position 48,608 of record NZ_FUWZ01000010.1, read on the forward strand.
AGAAAAAATGCAACCCAGCCGCCCCCTCACACATGACCTGATGAAAAATTTCATGAATGCTTTTAACATAGAGCTTCATGAGGTGGTCATCAGTAATCTCCAGGAGGGCATCTTTTACTCCAAACTCATCTGTTCCAGCAACGACGAAACCATTGAGATAGACTCCCGCACTTCCGATGCCCTCGCATTGGCGGTACGTTTTGGTTGTCCGATCTACACTTTCGAAAATATTCTCAACAGCGCCGGTATACTGCTGGATGATCCGGCTGGTAAAAAAAGCGCAAAGCCTGTCACTCCTACTATCTCCGAACACGAGAGAGGCGCAGAGGACGATCTCAAGGCAATGAGCCTGGACGAGCTTACACAACTCCTCCAGGAAGTACTGGAACAGGAAGACTATATCCGCGCCATCGCCATCCGCGATGAAATCAACAGCAGAAAAAGTAAATAATTATTTTTCAGAAAGGACAGCTGCTGTCGGTGGGAATCCCCCTCCGCTGCGGTTTTGCCGTGTAATGCCATCAATATGATCGTTTTTCCCAACTGTAAAATAAACCTGGGCCTTCATATCACCGGTAAGCGGGCCGACGGCTTCCATGACCTGGAAACAGTTTTCTATCCCCTGCCCGTGACAGATGCGCTGGAAGTCATTACCCCCGGCAGCCTGCAGTTCACCAGCAGCGGTATCCCCGTTCCCGGCGATGCGGCGGACAACCTGTGCCTCCGGGCTTTTCACCTGTTACAGCAGGACTTTCCGCAGCTGCAGCCGGTCAACATCCACCTGCACAAACATATTCCCATAGGCGCCGGCCTGGGTGGCGGCTCCGCTGATGCCGCTTTTATGCTGCAACTGCTCAATAAAAAATTTCAGCTGGAACTTACAACATCGCAATTGGTGGATTATGCAGCCCGGCTGGGCAGCGATTGTCCTTTCTTTATACTGAATCAGCCTTGTTACGCCACCGGCCGCGGTGAGATCATGGAGCCACTGTCACTGGACCTTTCCGCCTATTCCTTTTTACTGGTGCACCCCGGCATTCACGTCAATACCGGTTGGGCTTTCCGTCAAATCACCCCGCAAGCGCCTGCCCGGGCATTAAAAGACATGATACAATCGCCGGTAAGCGGGTGGCGACAGGTGATCAGCAATGATTTTGAAGCGCCGGTGTTTGCAGCGCATCCGGAACTGGCGGAGATAAAGTCGGCGATGTATGAAGGCGGAGCGGTGTATGCGACGATGAGCGGCAGCGGGTCGGCTGTGGTAGGCCTCTTCCCCAAAAATAAAATAGCTGACATCCGGTGGGATGCCAGCTATCTGGTATTTAAAGTTAATTAGCGCTTACTTTACAGAAGCAACCAGTGCTTTAAAGGTTTCTGGTTCGTTCATGGCCAGGTCAGCCAGCACCTTTCTGTTCAGATCGATGTTCTTACCAGCTAATTTGTTCATGAACACAGAATAGGTCAGACCTTCTGCTCTTACCGCAGCGTTGATACGGGCGATCCACAGCTGACGATAATTTCTTTTCTTTAATTTACGACCCACGTAGCTATAGGTAAGTCCTTTCTCCAGGACGTTCTTCGCTACGGTGTAAACATTTTTCCTTTTACCGTAAAAGCCTTTGGCTTGCTTTAAGATCCTTTTTCTCCGGGCTCTTGAAGCTACGGCATTAACTGAACGAGGCATTGTCTTTGTTTTTTCTCAGGTTATAAAATTCGATTGTTTGGACGGATACTAGCGGAGGCCGAGCATTCTCTTAACCAGGTTAAGATTCGCTTCGTGAACCAGTGTACTTCCTCTCAGGCTACGTTTTCTTTTGGTAGCTTTCTTAGTCAGTAAGTGGCTTTTGAAGGCTTTAAACCGCTTAATCTGTCCGTTCCCGCCAACCTTGAAGGTCTTCTTGGCCCGGGAATGTGTTCTTACTTTGGGCATCTTACATCAAATTTGGTCTGCAAAGGTAGGGAAATAACTTCATAAAACACAGTGCCAGATAAATAAATCCCGGCAGCCACCCAATGTGGATAACTTTTTTAATGCTTTTTTAACCTCCTTTAACCGATTGAGAATCAGTTTTCGTTAACCCTCCCCTTTTACCTATCTAGTGTGCATTTCATATTATAAAATTCATTACTTTTTTTATTTCTCTATATTATTTTTAATTTTAATCTTAAAATAGTCGCATATTTTAGCCATATAACGTTTAAACACCTGATGCCTATGAAAACATTCTACACCTTCCCTCACCCGGACCGGAACCGGTTTCCCGGGTCCAAACACCCTTGTAAGCGGTTGGAAAACAACAGTTACTGAACAGGCGTAAGCCCTCAGAACTGATACTTTTTTCACTTAACTGTTTTACACCTATGAAACGACTTTTAACCTTTTTACTACTGTTAACGGGCTTTGTGCTACCGTCAGCAAAGACGATGGCGCAAAAGGCGTTTATCAACGCCCCGGACAGTATCTGCGCAGGTAGTTTTGCCACCCTGAACGGCCTGTTGTGGAACTATGACTTCACCGTAGGCTCTATGGACTGGAGCGTCTCTCCTGCCCTGGCCGCCGATGATTACGAGTTCCTCTTCACTGAAAACGGACTGGCATCGGCCACCAACAAATGGGAGGGCCGCACACCCGGCGCCTATGCAGGCGTCACGGCCATGACCATCCGGCTTAACAAGGTAGGCGAGTACACCTTTACCGTCAAGATCTACGAAAAGAATGGCAGCAGAACAGCCACCATCTCCAGGAAGATCAAAGTAAAGGACTGTACCATCACTCAGTGCGCGGGCTCCATTAGTACCATGGCCGGCTTTAAGGAGGACTTCGGACTTTTTAACGCCGGAGACCGCCCCCGTAGAAACCGAATTATCGACTCCCTTTATACTAACCTGGGAGCCGCCTCTACCTATAAGTTCCCGACCAATATCACCAGTTTAAACATTGCAGACAATGAATACGTAGAATATTACAGGACCCAGGCCAAACCGGAATGGGTAAATGCCTATGATCACACCAACAACGGCGATAACATCAATACGTTCGGCGGTATGCTGGTGATCAACTCCGCCATCGAGAAAAAATCCTTCTATCAAAGAACAATTAAAAACCTCTGCCCCGGCTCTGTCTATAACTTCTCTGCCTGGTTCATGAACGTGAACGGCATGGAAGTATTTGATCAAACCTGTGCCCGGGCATCCGACACCAAACCGGACGGATATCACTATGCCGGTGTAACGTTTATCCTCACAGACCCTACCACAGGCGCCGTACTGCAAAGGTTCAATACGAACGACGTATCCATGAACCTCAGACGGCCCGAATGGCAACAATATGGTGGTAGCTTCAAAATACCGCCCAATCAAACTGCTGTAAAACTCACCATCCTTAACAATAACTTCGGTGGTTGCGGTAACGATATCGCTATTGACGATATCCAGTTTACCTACTGCAGCCCCGATCTTTTTGCATATGTAGACGGTCTGAAAGATGAAAAAAGAACGAAAGACCAAATCTGCGGCGGCGCTCCTTTAAGCCTCACTGCCTACCTGGAGCCCATTACCTATTTCCAGGACCCGGTATACCAATGGCAAATCAGCACAGATGGCGTTACCTACACTGACATAGTGGACGGTCCCATGAACACAGGCGTAGTATCCGGTAGTAAAACACCCATACTGAACTTCACAGCCGGCGCGCTGAAAGGAGATCCCTCCGTCGCTAAACTCTATTATTTCAGGGTAGGCATCACGGAAAAAGACAACGTCAAACTCGGGAACTGCGCCGCTCCTTCCCGACCGGTGGAAATCACCATCTTACCACAACCACAGATTTCGGTTACCGGTAATGAAATATGTAACGGCCAGAACGCCCACCTGGAAGTAACCGGTGGCTATACCTCCTATATATGGAAGGTCGTTCCGCCTGTTACCGGCACCACCCTGGACGTCAGCCCGAACGTCACCACCACCTATGAAGTGGTAGGTGAAAAATCCTACGGTGATAATAAAGTCTGCCGCGATAGTAACCGCGCAGAAATTGTCGTTTATCAGAAACCCGTCGTTAATGTTAAACTGCTGACCCCTCAGAGCATCTGCGAAGGAGAAATTGCCAAGCTGGAAATTCAGCCGGAAAACAGCGTGTATGATATTGCCTGGGACTACAACGGCACCGTGATAGCCGGCGCCAAAGGCACTTCTATCACCCATACCCCCACCAAAGTCACCAACCCGACGGCTGTGCCGCCGGCAAAAAACATCTATACCGTTACAGTAACCAACGGTAAGTGTATCATATCGGACCAGGCGGAAGTCATTGTCAACTCAATGCCTGCACCGAATGCCGGTCCGGATATCAAGCTGTGTAATACCACCACCTTCACGCTCGCCGGCAGCCAGCCACTGGCCGACCAGACCGGTATGTGGAGCTTCAAAGGCGGTATCAACGAAGGCGCAACGCTGAACAATCCTACCAATTACAACGCCACTGTCACCAACCTCGCAGTGGGTAAAACAGTAACCCTGGTATGGACCATCACCAATAAAAACCTGTCGAAGTGCGTTGCCAGCGACGAAGTGGTGCTGATCAACATGCCCCTCCCCGTTTCTGCTGCCACTATTGACATTACACAGTGTGCCAACAAAGTGTTTAACATTTCCGGAACAGCACCTGCTGCCTGGGAAACCGGTCAATGGAGCGGAACAGGCGTTACTTTCGGCGACCCGAATTCACCTGTGACCACCGCTACACTGACAGGCACCGCTACCACACAGGATGTCACTGTTACCTGGACACTTCGCAATGGCAAATGTGCGGACGGATTGTCAAAAGTCAACCTGCACCTGCGCCCCGCACCAAAAGTAACCGTTACGGTACCTGCTGTTTGTCAGACCGCCAAACAGTTTACCATTAATTTCTCTGCGCTGAGCGGCGCCGTTACCAAATACACCGTAAAACAAGGCATCGGCACACCGCTGGCCGGCTTCACGGATGTAACCGGCACCTGGCCTGCTACCGGCAATGTAATTAATGTACCGCTGCCGGCCAACACCGCTGCCGGCACCTATGATTTCATCCTGACCATCCAGGATGGTAATAACCAGGGATGTACTTACGATGCTCCCTTTAAATTAAGGGTGGACGCCCAACCGGATGCCACCATCAGCGGACCGACAGACATCTGTCTGGGTACCAGCGTTACGCTGAGTGTTGCTGCCTCCAACAGCGCCTATACTAAATTATGGACCATCAACGGCACTGCCCAGACAGGCAGCACCCAGTCCATCACCCACACGCCAACAGCAGCCGGTACCTATAACTACGGCGTTAAAGTCACCAACCTGACCTGTTCCGATACCAAAACGCTGACCGTCGAAGTAAGAGCAGTTCCCGTAGCCGATCCGGGTACGGTAAGCCCGCAGTGTAACGTCGGCAACTTTACCATGAACGCTCCTGCCCTGCCTGCCGATCAGGAAGGTGTGTGGACCATCAGCGGAACTGCCAACGGTGCCGTTATCACCAACCCGACCAATCCGAAAACAACCGTGACCGGATTACAGGCCGGAAAATCTGTGGTACTGACCTGGACCGTTAATAATAAATATAATAAGACCTGTAAGGCCAGCTCCAACATCACCTTAACCAATACAGAATCACTCACCGTCAGCAATGCAGGAACTGACATTATCCAATGCGGTAACAACAAGTTCCAGCTCAATGCCAACGTGCCGAAAACTACCGAAACAGGTACATGGTCCGGCACCGGCGTGACCTTCAGCAACGTCAACGATCCCAAAGCGATCGCTACACTGAACACCAGCACGCCACAAACCGTTACCGTGACCTGGACCATCAGCAACGGCGTATGTACCAACAGTACTTCTTCCGTGAAGCTGACACTCAATGCGGCGCCAACGGTGACCGTAGCAACAGTGCCTCCTGTATGTAACGCAGACGCGTTCTTCAACCTGGTACTGTCCAACCCAACCGGTATCATTACCAAATATTCCATCAAACCAGCAGCTACCAACGCACTGCCTTCCTTCACTGCGATCGTGGACGCTGCGTGGACCGGTGCAGGCACCATCAAAGTAAACTACCCTGCCGCTACCCCGGCCGGTACTTACAATTTTGTGCTGACCATCCAGGACGGTACCAACACCGGTTGCGTTACCAACTATCCGTTCTCCGTCACCATCGACGCTAAACCAACAGTAGATGTTGTAGCTGATCCCACTGAGATCTGCGAAGGTCAGTCTACAAAACTCAGCATCGATAACAGCAATGCCGGTTATACCATCCGCTGGACGCTGAACGGCACTGCCATCGCAGGTACTGATAACAAAACAACTTTCACGCACACACCTGCCGGCACCGGTAACAAAGTATACGCAGTATCCGTGAAAAACGGTGCTTGTACAGTGACCGATAATGCCACCGTGGTGGTGAGGTCTATGCCGACTGCCGATGCCGGTGATCCCGAAATCAAACAGTGCGATACCAAAGACTTCACTGTGACTGGCAACAAGCCGGCCTCCGACCAGAAAGGTGTATGGAGCTTTGTAGGCGCCAACCTCGGAGCACAGATCACCAATCCGAACAACTACACCACTACGGTGACAGGTGTTCCTGCCGGCAGCTCCGTAACACTGCAGTGGACTGTAACCAATACCTTCAAGGCTTCCTGCGTCGCTTCCGATCAGATCATCCTGACCAATACAGAAGCGCTCACTGTCAGCAAAGCCGGTACCGATATTACCCAATGCGGTAATAACAAGTTCCAGCTCAACGCCAACACACCGAAACCTACCGAAACAGGTACATGGTCCGGCACCGGCGTCACCTTCAGCAACCCTAACGATCCTGCAGCTATCGCTACGCTGACTTCTGCCAGCACACCGCAGACCGTTACCGTTACCTGGACCATCAGCAATGGCGGCGTATGTACCAACAGCTCCTCCAGCATCAAGCTGACCCTCAATGCCGCACCGGCTGTCACCGTGGCTACTGTACCTACCGTATGTAACGCGGACGCGTTCTTCAACCTGGTACTGTCCAACCCAACCGGTAACATCACCAAATATTCCATCAAAGCAGCGGCTACCAACGCACTGCCTTCCTTCCCGGCGATCGTGGACGCTGCATGGACTGGTGCAGGCACCATCAAGGTGAACTACCCTGCCGCTACTCCGAGCGGTACATATGACTTTGTACTGACCGTTCAGGACGGTAACAATGCAGGCTGCGTGTTTACCAAAACCTTCTCCGTGAAGATCGACGAAAACCCGGCTGTGAAGATCACCGCACTGCCGTATGTAGTTTGTGAAGGTACCGCCGCCACGCTCAGCATCGACAACAGCAATGCCGGCTACACTATCCGCTGGACACTGAACGGCACTCCTATCCCGGCGGGTGACAACAAAGTGTCTATCGTTCACACACCTACCAAAATTGGTGACAACGTATATGCAGTAACCGTGACCAACGGTGTTTGTACCGCTACAGACAACGTGACCATCAAAGTGAGGTCCATGCCAAACGCCAATATCGACAAGCATGAGATCAAACAATGTAATACCGCTGATTTCACTGTCGAAGGCAGAGAGCCTTTGGGCGACCAAAAAGGGATGTGGAGTTTTGCCAGCGCCGACCTGGGTGCGAAAATCACCGATCCGACCAACTACAAAACAACCGTTACCGGCGTACCTGTTGGCCAGTCCGTAACACTGAGATGGACGGTGTCCAACATTTACCACGCCGCCTGCGTTGCTTCTGCCTACGTCGTGCTGACCAACGTGGAAGCGCTCACAGAAAGCAATGCCGGTACTGACATTACCCAGTGCGGTAACAATAAGTTCCAGCTCAACGCTAATGCGCCGAGGGCCACTGAAACAGGTACATGGTCCGGCACCGGCGTCACCTTCAGCGATGTGAACGATCCGAAAGCGATCGCCACGCTGAACACCAGCACACCACAAACCGTGACCGTTACCTGGACCATCAGCAACGACGGCGTATGTACCAACAGCACTTCCAGCATTAAGCTGATCCTCAACGCGGCGCCGACAGTAGCAGTAGCGGCTATCCCCGCGGTGTGTAACGCCGACGGCGCTTTCAACCTCGTGTTGTCTAACCCGACAGGCGCTATCACCCTCTATTCTGTAAAAGCCACCACCCCTAACAAGATGACCGGCTTTACAGATATCGTCAACCAGGCATGGAAAGGCGCAGGTACTTATAAAGTAACCTACCCCGCTGCCACCCCTGCCGGCACTTATAACTTTGTGCTGACCATCCAGGATGGCGCCAACGCTGGTTGCGTGACTAACTATCCGTTCACCGTCACCGTAGACGCTAAACCGAACGTAAACGTAGTAGCCAACCCGACAGAAATCTGCGAAGG
>NZ_FUWZ01000003.1 GCF_900167135.1 Chitinophaga eiseniae
GAATTCTGATAAAACTGTTGTTGTGCGCTAAAGGGAGATGTTTTGAATTTGCCATCGCCGGCAGTGTGCATATAAGGCAGATATTTATATTGTTCCCTTCCAAAAGCGTCGTATACCACCGGGGTCACAATATCCCTGGCAGAATCACCCATCCCTTTGGCCACCGTTTGCAACGGCCGGCCAAGACCGTCAAAATACTGCGTGCCCTGCTTTACCTCCTTTACGGTCCGGCTCTCAGCGATCACCGCAGCCGGATCTGTAGTGGGCATAGACGGTTCCCACGTGCGGATGTAATTTATGGACGGTGACGTATAGGCGGCTGGTAAAGCCACCGGCGTAGCGGCAGGAAGCCCGGGACCGCCCGGTTGCTGTGCCCGAGTCACCTGGCTGGCCAGGCCTAAGGCTGAAATCAATAATGTAACGCGTAACTGCCTGAACCGATTTCTTTCTCTCATAGGTCTTTTATTTGGGTAACAACTTTTCATTATGTAACCGGCGGTTGATATTTCAATACTTTTCTATCCTTGTTGCTACATCTGGCCATTCCTTTCTTAGGCGCAGCAAATAACAGAGATAAGTTGATTAAACAGCTATTGGACCAGGAACAATCTATCAGAGGAACGTCTCCATAGGTAAGGAATGCATTCTGGATAGGAGGAATTGTTGGGCTACATCCAATATTTGCGCTACATAATCAATGTTTCTTTTGTAACAACCAATACTGTACAAGATAGAAAAATAGTTCATTCCTGCAAAATCTCCCGGCCACGAGGAATTCTTTTCATCTTCATTTCTCCCGATCAAGTGCCATTTGCCTGCTAACAACTATTTAAGCTAATCGGCTATTTAAGGTGGCGCACTTTGCGACACCTGTTTTCTCAGCTTCTTAACGGTAAAGAATACCACTGACCACACTTCTCCGATCCAAAGTATATTCAAGATAATACACCGATTCGACAGGGCACGCCGATTCAAAATCCGTCACTACTACATCACCGGGATTAACCCACAAATCCAGAAAATGGCGGGTCTGTATCCATATTTAAAGAAGATAAACGTCTCTAGCAGCATGGGCTTATCAGTAAAATATTCAAGCACCTAGACCTACAAATTATTCTGGCATGGTATCACATTTTGTGATACCACTAATACTACCTCCTTTTCTGTCAACTCAAACATAAAATCTTCCGAAAATCGCTCTATGTCCATTTTTACGGCCATCATCACCATATTATCTCCTCTTCCCCATTCCTCTCAACCACTATCCTGAAACTGTAATTAATATCGATATGGATCGTATCCTGAACAGTATATCGGACATCAATAATATCATTCACATCCTGGTGGGCATCTTTATAACCAATAATCTTCAGCTTCAGGAATTCCCCAGTCTCCAGGAAATAGTCAATACAGGGAGGGCCTATAATAAGCACCAGCGGCGCTTTATTCGTATTTTCAAATTTAAGTACCAGGTCAGCTGTGGCCATATTCATTCACTTCACTACCCCTTACCATACCCCGCCACTTCCTCAGCACTCAACCCAAACATCGGCGGAGTTTTCACACCGATCATATTCAGGTAGATATACAACTGTGCGCGGTGATGGATTTCATGTTCCACCATGGCGCGCATCCATTTCCAGATGGGCATGGTAGCATTGCCGGGCGTAGTGCATTTCCGCTGCAGGTCTTCATCGCTCAACGCGCGAAAAATAGCCATCGACTCCTCATGCTTTTCATCGAAATACGCCATCACGGCCTCGTAGCCGTCTGCCAGCGCTTTACCGCAGCCGCTGTAGCTGCTGGGGCGGCCGGCGATGGTTTCGGCGAACATATACCTTTCGATAGCGGCGATATGCCGTATTTCATCGCCGATGGTGAACTTGCCCGGCATATAGGCCCAGTCCAGCGAATCGGGCGGCACTACGGCCAGCAGTCTTTTGGTGCGTTCGCGGATTTTATCGTAGTAAGGGATGAACGTGGTTACAGTAGTAATTTCCATGGTTAACGTTTTTTGATCTGCATCATGGTGACCAGCGCGGTGGCTACATGGGTTTCGCGCTCATCGCTGCGGGTATAAAGATCTGTTTGTATAATGGTGAGCGTGGCGCCGGCTTTGATGGTCTTTCCCCGGCCGATCAGCAGCTCTCCTTTGGCCTGGTTCAGGAAGTTGATCTTAAACTCGACGGTCACAAAATAAGGGTCTTCCACCGGAATGGTGGCCGCACAATAGCCTGCCACCACGTCTGTCAGGCCCGCGATGGCGCTGCCATGGAAGATCCCCGACGGACGCAGCGCGATCTCGCTGGGCGGCATGCTGATCTCTACATACCCTTTCCCGATGCCGGTCAGGCTGGCGCCGTACAGCGCCATCATCTTCTGCCGGCCAAAACTATCGCGCACGCGCTGTGCTATCTCCGGTGCTAACGGTTCAATGTTGTGCATAAGGCTGATGATTATAATCCGTTGGAATCGGTGGACAAAATTTCACTCATGTAGTCGAGGAAGGGACGCATGGCGGCAAAGGTTTTACCCGCTTCTTTTCTGAACTGCGGCGACATTACTTCTTCATCGGTAAAACGCCGGATCAGCAGGTACTGCTTATAGCGCAACAGGTCGGCGCCCTCATGCTCCGGATCATAACCACGGGGTGTCTTTTTCAGCTGCTCCCCTTCCAGCGTGCCGAAAGTGGAGGTAAAAGATTTACTGCTGAGGATCTTGCGCAGCGGCGCGGGATCGAAGGCAATGTCATCGCGGATCTTTTTGAGATCGTCGGCCACCGGCCCCCAGAAGCCGCCGCCGACAAAGCTGGCGCCCTGCTCTATCTGAAAGTAATATCCTCCGCGGCGCTGCCGGGTGGCCCGTTTGAAACCACCGGCCCAATAGGTTTTATAAGGTGTTTTATCTGAAGAGAAACGGGTGTCGCGGTAAATACGGAAAAGGCTTTTTTTGCCGGAAGGCGTTTCTATGACGTCGTGCGTGGAAAGGTCTGCCAGCAGGCCATCCGCAAAGGTTTCCACTTCCTGTAGCGCCCGGAGGTAGTCGTCTTTATGTGCGTTGAACCACTCCCGGTTGTTATTTTTCTTTAACGCCTTTAAGAAATCAAATCCGGCCTGTTGTATGCCTGCTCCGCCTGTTGTTTGTTTAGCCATTTTACTGTTGTTTTTTCAGGATGAAATCGACGAAAGCAAATATAAATTAATTTTTACCACCGGGTTTGTCGGGCCTCAAATCCCGACATCAAAAAACCCGTCAACCAATCTGTGTTTGCTCTATTCATAAAAATAATGCAAATTTGGCCGATGGGCTCTGCCGGAGGTTTATTCGTATATGAGGGATTATAACGCGTTCAGTGATGCAGCATTGCTACCTTTATTAAAGGAAGGCGAGGTACAGGCCTTTAACGAGGTGTATGCCCGTTATTTCCGCCTGCTGTACCAGTACGCCTGGAATATCCTGAACAACGAAGAAGAGTGCAGCGACGCCGTGCAGGAGATATTTGTGTGGCTGTGGGAACACCGCTCCACCCTCGAAGTCACCTCCCTGAAAGGCTACCTGATGGCCGCCGTTAAATACCGGCTGGCCCGCATCATCCAGACCTCCCGCCGCCGTGCCGCCATCCTCGCTGCCAACGTGGAACTGCCTACCATCACCCGCATAGAAGAAGACATGGAGGTAAAAGAACTGAGACGGGTGATCACTGAATTCTCCGAAACACTCCCCCAGCGCGCCCGCGAGATATTCCACCTCAGCCGGGTACAACACCTCAGCAACAGGGAAATAGCCGCCCGCCTGGGCATCTCCGAAAAAACGGTGGAAAACCAGATCACCATCGCCCTGAAAAAACTCCGGTCAGACCTGGGCAAAAAAATGCTCTCCTTCCTGCTGTTATAATTTTTTTTGCCCTCCTTTGGGGGGAAGCCCCTTTTTATGTCCCTTAGTATATTGAACAAGCACCTAACAGGCTTTCCATGGACCAAGCACGTATTGCGGATATTATAGAACGAATAGCGACCAACACGGCCACAGATGAAGAACTGGCGGTGTACAGCGCCTGGTGCGATGCACAGCAGGCCGGCAGGCTGGATATCGGCGACTTGTCCGCCCGGGAAACCGTCCTACTGGAAAAAATACACCGGCAGGCCGGCATCTCCCGCGGAAGGGTATTCCCCTGGCGCATCGCTGCAGCCGCCGCACTCACCGGCATCCTGGCCGGCGGCTTCTTCTGGTTCAAACATAGCAGCCAGCCAACGGCGCCCGTGGCCATCCACGCGCTGCCACCTTCGGCAGACCTGCCGGCAGGCAAAAACACTGCTACCCTCACGCTGGCCAACGGGAAGAAAATACTGCTCTCCGACACCCGGACCGGTAAACTGACCGACCAGGACGGCGCGGAAGTCAGCAAAGCGGCCGACGGCTCCCTGGAATACCGGCCGGTAAACGGCGCCACCACCGTTCAGTACAACACCCTCAGCACCGCCCGGGGCGAACAATACCAGATCACCTTGTCCGACGGTACGCGGGTATGGATCAATGCCGCCACCACCCTCACCTTCCCGGCCTCTTTCGCCCATCAGGCGGAACGTTCCGTGGAGGTCAACGGCGAAGCCTACTTTGAAGTGGCCGCCGATCCGGCCCGCCCCTTTAAAGTACGCACCAATCATCAACAAATACAAGTGCTGGGCACCAGCTTCAATGTCAACAACTACCCCGATGAACCCTCCGCCAGGACCACCCTGCTCCGCGGCGCCGTTAAAATCAACGACGCACAGGTGCTAAAACCCGGGCAACAGGCCATCAGCGGTAAAAACGGCGATGTAAAAATCACCACTGTCAACACCGACGGTATCGTCGCCTGGAAAAACGGCTACTTCGAATTCAACGATGAAAACATCTACCAGGTGATGCGGAAAATAGCCCGCTGGTACGATGTGGAAGTCATTTACGAAGGCGACATCCCCACCAACGAAATGGTGGGCACCATCTCCCGGTTTGAAAACGTATCAAAAGTCTTAAATACCATCGAGAAAGCAGGCCTGTTAAAATTCAGGATCAGCGAAAAGAAAATTTATGTAAGCAAATACTGACCACGATTGTGAACGATGATTGTCAGTCGAACAACTATTTAACAGTGAACTTTAAATCCACGCCAATGAAGTAAAGCCAACAAACAAGTGGCCTTATAAAAAACGTGAAAGTGAGGAAGCACTTCCACGTTCGGTCGTAAGGCCTCCATCAAAATCAATTTTTCACGCACGGAAAAACAAACATTGAATTAAAAACCAAACCTCGTAAAGGTATGATATTAAACCTTCTTCACAAAGGAGGCAGGGCGAGCTATTGCCAGCCTTCCAAAATCTTCGTTTTCATGCGGATTGCCACCACATTATTGCTTACAGCGTTCGTCAGCCTCAGTGCTGCAGCCAATGCACAGAAAGTGACCCTTTCTGAGAAAAACGCTTCCCTTGTCACTGTCATCCGGAAACTAAGAAGCCAGACAGGCTACAACTTCTTCTACGTTAAAGATCATATCAGCGCCGCCAAACCGGTCAACATCAACCTCAACGACGTGCCGCTGAGCGAAGCGCTGAAAGCCATTTTTGCAGACCAGCCCCTCTCCTACGTGATGGACGGCAAAGAGATCACCGTAAGGAAAAAACCGGCAGCCACCACCCTGACGGGCAACCTGCTGACCGACGTGACCGGCAAGGTCCTCGACGCCGACGGCGCACCGCTGCCTTTTGTGACCGTGGCCGTGAAAGGCTCCCAGAAAGGCGCCATCACCAAAGCCGACGGCACCTTCTCCCTCAACCTCGTAAAAGGTGATGTGGTGATCGTACGCTCCATCGGCTTCGAAACCCAGGAAATCATCTACACCGGCCAGGCTACCCTCGATATCCGCCTGAAACGCGCTACCAACGCCCTGTCAGACGTAGTAGTGATCGGTTACGGTACGGTGAAACAAAAGAACCTCACCGGCGCCGTGACCACCGTGAAAGGCAAAGACCTCAACATCAGCGCCAGTACCAACTTTCAGAGCGCGCTGCAGGGTAAGGCTTCCGGCGTACAGGTAACACAAACCACCGGTCAACCCGGCGCAGGCATCAAAGTACAGATCAGGAGCAACCCGTCCTTCGCTAACGCCGGCGTGTTGTACGTGATCGACGGCGTACCTGTGATGGACGCTGCCGCACAGCCCATCACCGGTACCAAATACGGTAAAAATGCAGAAGGCGGCGTAGACAAATCCCCGCTGAACTTCATCAACCCCAACGATATCCAGTCCATCGAATTCCTGAAAGACGCCAGCGCCGCCTCTATCTACGGCGCACGCGCCGGCGCCGGTGTGGTGCTCATCACCACCAAAAAAGGCATCAATGGCAAACCCAAAGTGGAATATACCGGTTCCTACGGCATTCAGAACGTAGACAAAATGTACCCGGTATACGGAGCAGCTGACTACATGGTACAACGCAATCTGCTGAGAGAAGAGATGTGGTACCGCGATAATAAAGTGGCTCCCTACTATGGCACCAAAGATCCGGCATCCGTGACCGACCCGTACAAACCGATCTACTCACAGGGCCAGATCGACTCCGCCCGCAGCTATAACGAAAAAGCTACCGACGCCATCACCCGCGCAGGCTACACGCAACAGCATAACCTCGCTGTTTCGGGCGGTAACGGTAAAACGAACTACTACGCTTCCGGCAACTACTTCGATCAGAAAGGCGTGATCCTCGGCACCGACTTCAAACGTTACAACGGCCGCGTAAGCATCGACCAGGCGGTGTCCGACAAAATCAAACTGGGCGCCAGTATGATCCTGTCCAATGCTACCGCCAACAATACCTTTACCGGCGGCGCCAACGAAAACGGCGGTATCATCACTTCCGCTATCTACTGGGCGCCGGTGCAACCACTGCAACTGCCCGATGGCACCTACCCGGTAAGCCCCTACTATCCTAACATCCCCAACCCGGTGTCTTACGGTACCATCACCGACCAGACCGTCACCACCCGTACGCTCAGCAGCGCCTTTGCAGAATGGAGCATCATCCCCGACCTGAAAGCCAATGTGCGCTTCAGCTATGACAACTCCAACTCCAAACGTTCCACCTACCTGCCCAGGACATTCTACCTCGGTGCACAGGTGAACGGCTCTGCCAGCATCGCCCAGTCAGAAGCCAAATCCACCCTGCTGGAGTATACCCTCGCCTATAACAAAACATTCAACGAACAGCACAACCTCAGCGCCGTTGCAGGTTACAGCTACCAGAAATCCGGCTGGGAAGGTTTTAACGCCTCCAACCAGGGTTTCCTCTCTGATGTATCTAAATACTATGACCTCGGCTCCGGCCAGGCGATCAAACCGATCGTAGGTTCCAGCAAATCAGAAACGATCTGGGCTTCCTACTTCGCCCGCGCCATCTACACCTACAGAGGCAATATCACCTTACAGGCGTCTATCCGCCGTGACGGCTCCTCCGTATTTGCCGCCAACAAAAAATGGGGTTACTTCCCCGGCGTATCTGCCGGCTGGGTGCTCTCCGACGAAGCCTTCCTGAAAGGTTTTACACCACTCTCCTTCCTGAAAGTAAGAGCCGGCTACGGCGAAACCGGTAACAGTAACTTCGGCGCAGCAGCCAACAGGGTTTACGACGCCTCCAGAAGTCCTTACTTCGGCACCGGCAATATCAACACCGGCGTAGTAATGACCCGCGACGAAAACCCCAACCTCACCTGGGAAACGGCCGGTGAACTAAACGCTGGCGTTGACTTCGCTTTCTTTAACAACCGCCTCTCCGGTTCATTCGACTATTTCCGCAAAGACATCCGCAACCTGATCTTCAGCGTTACCTATCCCACCGGCTTCGTGCTCAGGGAAGGATTTATCAATGCCGGAAAAACCAGGTCTACCGGTTACGAGATAGCCCTGCACAGCAAAAACATCCAGTCTGAAAATGGGTTCTCCTGGTCTACCAGCCTGAACTTCTCCCATTACCTCAGCTACTGGAAAGAACGCTCTCCGGCAGCCATAGGCGCACTGAAGCCCTGGGAAGCAGCTACCGGTAAAGACGCCCTCTTCAACCCGATCTATGGCTACTGGTCTACCGGTATCTATAACGGAGAAAAAGGCGGCGCACCGGCATATATGCCCGGCATGCTGCCAGGCGGCCTTATCCTGAAAGATATTCACGGCTTCGACGCCAACGGTAAAGTGATTGGTCCTGATGGCGCTATTTCCGCGGCAGATAAAACCCTGCTGGCCAATGGCGATCCCCGTTTCAACTTCGGCATCGGTAACCAGTTCTCTTATAAAAATTTCGACCTGAACATTTTCTTCTCCGGCCTGATCCAGAAAAAATGGTCTCCCTACCTGGGCGGCAGGGTGAATGAAACCACCACCAATCCTTTTGGTTTTAACGCTATGCCGGTATCCTCCAACCGCTGGACCTTCAAAAACCCGAACGGAGATTTCCCGACCGCCCTCACCGACGGTTCCTATTCCCAGTTCCAGAACGAAGCCAGCTACTGGCTCGCCGACGCTTCTTTCCTGCGCTGCCGCAATATCACACTGGGTTATACCCTGCCTGCCAAAGTAGTAGAAAGACAAAAAGTATTCTCTGGTGTAAGGTTCTCCTTCGACGTTCAGAATCCGTTTACCATCACCCAATACCCCGGACTGGACCCTGAGCTGGACCCGGACAACTTCTACCCGCTGGTAAAAAGTTATGTATTTGGTGTAATCGTATCCTTCTAATCACTTAACCGGACAATCATGAAAAACATATATCACCGACTCATTTTGCTGGGCAGCCTCGCGGCTTTCAGCGCATGTGAAAAAGACCTGAAATATAACACCTACGGCAACCTCGCCGATGTAGTAAATACCAACGAAGGCGCAGTGGCAACCGTCAACGCCGCTTACACCGGTCTGGCCGGTGGCGGCGACTGGCAGGGCGGCTGGGATGCCGGCACCTTCGCCTGGCGCACACAAGCCATGATGACCACCGACGAGGGCGTCTGCTCCTGGGGCGGTAACTGGATACCGCTGCGTAACCTGAACTACACGCCAGACTTTGAATGGGTAACACACAACTACGGTAACTATACTTCTTATATTTCCCGTATCGCCATCGCACTGGGCAACCTGGAGAACCTGAACATCGAAGCCAAACTGAAACAGCGGTATATCGCTGAACTGAAAGCGCTGAGAGCCCACTATGCACAACTGCTGTACTTCAACTATGGTCCGTTCACCATCGTGACAGATGCTAAAATAGCCGCCGATCCTAACGCGCCTTACCTGCCCCGTCCTACCAAAGAGGTGGTGGCAGCACAGATCGAAAAGGACTATAAAGAAGCCGCCGCCGTACTGCCCGACAAGTTCACCGGCATGGACTATGGCCGCTTCTCCAAAGCCGCCGCACTCACCGGCCTCATGAAACTGTACATGCATGAGAAAAAATGGGCAGACGCCGTAACCACCGGTCAGCAGCTGACACAGATGGGCTACTCCCTGATGGGCAACTACGAAGACAACTTCAACACGGCCAGCAAAGGCGGGAACTCTCCGGAGATGATCCTCGCCATCGTATGCTCTTCTTCCGGCGGCGACCAGTACACCAACATGTGGCTGGCACACGCACTACCCTCCGATTACAAAGACTCTACCGGCATCCCGCTGACGGCATGGGGCGGTTATAAAATGCCCTGGTCCAGCTACGATAAATTCGACAAAAAAGATAAAAGGCTGAAAGTGCTGCTGGAATCCTATCCTGTAGGAAAAGACCCCAGCGGGAAAGTCATCTATAAAAACGCCAGGACCGACGGACAGTTGGGCGCTATCCCGGTGAAATTCGCTCCCGATCCGTCCCGCGCCAACTCACAAAACAGCGCGATCGACTTCCCGATCTACCGCTATGCCGACGTGCTGCTGATGCTGGCAGAGAGCATCAACGAAGCTAACGGCGCTCCCAACCAGCAGGCCTACGACGCCATCAACGCGGTAAGGAGAAGAGCCGGGCTGGCAGACCTGCCCATCGGTCTCTCCAAAACCCAGTTCCTTGCCAGAATACAGGACGAACGCCTGTTTGAACTGTGGGGCGAAGGCTGGAGGAAAGATGACCTGATCCGCTGGAACCTCTATATCCAACGCGCGGTCAACGATGGTTCCACCACCGCACAGCCTTACAAAGTGCTGTTACCTTTACCAAGGCTGGTGATCACCCAAAGCGGTGGCGTCATCAAACAAAACGAAGGATATAACTAAGGATTATGAAGCGATTGTTTTATTTATTGTTTTTAACATCAACCGGTTTGCAGGCGCAGGATGTATCCGCGCCTGCAAATCTCCGGCTGACGGGCACCCGCAGCTGGATCAGGGTTGACTGGGAGGATAAGGCCTCCAACGAAGCAGGCTACCACCTGTACTGGTCTGATAGTAACCACAAGCCGGCCACTCCTTCCGCCACACTGCCCGCCAACAGCACCCGCTTCTATATTCAGCAGGTGAAAGGCAACACCCGTTATCACGTATGGGTAGAAGCCTTCAGCGCACAGCAGCACAGCAAAACGCTCGCCGGCGCCGTCCTCACCACCCCGCAATGGTCGCTGGACACCGCCGAAGCCCGCCGGCTGGACATCGCCAGCTCTGCCGCCGTTCCCGAAGGCATGGCCCTTTACTGGCATGATGAATTCAACGACTCCCTGCTGGACCGCAACAAATGGCACACGACGTACTATTCCAATATTGACTTTCTCAAGAAAGACAACCTGGACAACATGCGCAACGGCACGCTTCCTGAAGCTGCCTATACGCTCAACGGCCGTACCATCAATATTTTCACCAACGATTCCCTGCCGGCAAAAGCCTACTACCCTAACGGCCGGAAGATCTCTTCCATCCAGACGTACGATTGGCGCACCAACGAAAACCTGCTCGACAACAGCCGCGGCGGATATTATGAGGTAAGGGTAAAACGCAGCTTCACCGGTAAACCACAGGGGCTGAACACCGCCTACTGGTTTGACTCTCCGGGGCCGGACCTGAAATATTACCTGCAGGAAGGCACCACGCTCAACGGCGTTACCGGCATCCGCCCGAAAGGACAGGTGTTCGAGATCGACGTGTTCGAAAACATCGACGCGCAGTTTGTGCTGCATGGTCATGTGGACGATAAAGGGAGGTTCGTGCACAACCTCAACACCCACATCGCCAAAGGGTTTGAGCACAAAGACCAATGGGTGACCCACGGTATCCTCTGGACGCCCAACAGCATCAAACATTATATCAACGGGCAACTGATAAAAGCTTACGACGACAAACACCAGATCTACTCCCCCAACCACGTGATGAACGTGTTCCTGGGCTCCTATGGCGGCGGCGGTTCCGTAAGCATGGAAGTGGATTATATCCGCGGGTACCAATGGCCGCTGGAAGGCAACAACGAACTGCCCAATCCCGGCTTTGAAGCCAACAACAGCCTCCTGCCCTGGGAAGGCAACGGCACGCTGACCACCGGCCGCAGTGGCAGCCGTGGCCTGCTGCTGAAACCCGGCCAGGAAATGGAACAATATGTCTACCTGAATAATGACAGCAACTACCAGTTGACCTACTGGCAGAAAGGTAACAGCCCGCTGCATGCGGCAGTGGCCAATATGAAGCAGGTCACTGGCGACCTGCAACAGGCGGCGGCACAGACACAAAGCGGGAAAATCAGTTTCTCCCGCCAGCAGCTTTATTTTCAGACCGGCAAAGAATACGGTAACAATATGAAAACCGTGCGTATTTACTTTAAAAATACCGGTCAGCAGGATATCATCCTGGACGATGTGACCATCAGCAAGACAGGCAAATAACCATCCGTTATACATTTCAAAGGGCTGCCTGCAATAGATGCCGGCAGCCCTTTGTTTTTGTCACGGAACGGTGATCATGCAGACCGGTAGCATCAGGCATGCTGCGCCGGCCAGTCTGCCTTATTAATTTCATAAATACAATTCAGGCGGGAAGGTTCACCGAAGTAAGCCACTTCTTCTTCCTTCACTTTACGGGCGCCCAGCCGGGTAACCGCTATCTGGGAGCGGGTATTGACAGCACCCACGTGAAAAATGACCTTGTCTGCATATTGAAAAATATACGACAGCATCAGGTCTTTTACGGAAGGATTCAGTCCGGTGCCCCAGCATTCGCGGCTATAAAACGTATAACCGATCAGGATACTGTTGTCTTCCGGATTGTAATCGTAGAAACGGCTGCTGCCAGCTGTTTTACCGGTGGCCTTGTCCACGATGCGGAAGGCGCCGCCGCTTTTCATGGCGCCGTCGAAGTAGGTCTCAAATACCGGCCGTTGCCAGCGGGTTTTGTTGGGATGTTGTTCCCATACCAGCGGATCGGACGCCACTTCATACAACGCTTCAAAATCGTTTTGTTGCAGGGGATAGAGGATGGCCCGTTCGTTTTCCAGTTGGGGTTGTATTGAAAAGTTCATATTGATGTCATTTGTCTTTGACAAAATAACAACTATCCACCCGCATCCCCTGCGTCCAATTAATACAAAACGGATAGTCCGGCTTAGAAAAGTTTCTCCTGTGGTGGTTTAACACCGGCCAGGCGGATGTACACGGTGGTCTGGCCACGATGGTGCGTCTGATGCTCAAACGCCTTTTCAAAGGCAGCCTCACGGCTCATGTCGAAGCGGCCGAAAAGTTTGATCGGCTCCGGCATCTGCGCGTCTTTCATGTTCTTGAGTTTGTCAATGACAAAGTCGTAGCTGTCCATCACGGTTTTGGTCACTCCTTGTTTGGAAGTGTCGCCGGACTTTTCCAGGTCGCCCGGTTTCCCCTGCATAGTGGCGCCGCTGGCGAAAGTGGCGAATCCGAAATTGGCTTCTGCAAGGTGCAGCATCTGTCCGGCAAACGAACGCATTTCCGGCGTTGGTTTCAGACCATAGGAGCCTTCAGGCATCACGTCCAGGTACTCTTTGGTATATTCCTTTGCCCTTTCCCACTCCTTGATCATTTTAGCGTTGATTTGCTGCGCATACATTTGCAGCGACAGGCATACGGCGATGCCCGTGGCGAGAAATAATTTGAGAGGTTTCATAATTGGTGGAGTTATGTAGACTGCTAAATTACTGTATTTCCTGCGGGCAAAAAAAAAAGCGATTTCCTTCCGTTTATTTTAGAACAATTTTTCCTGTGGCGGTTTGGCACCGGCAAGACGAATATAAACGGTGGTCTGCCCACGATGATGCGTCTGATGCTCAAAGCCTTTGTCCAATGTCGTTTCACGGCTCATGTCAAAACGGCCCCACAGTTTGATCTGCTCCGCCAGCTGCGCGTCGGTCATGCTTTTCACTTTACCTATCACATAGTCGTAACCGTCCAGCACAGTTTTGGTCACCCCCTGTTTGGATTTGTCGGGCACTTTCTCCAGTTCTCCCGGTTTATAAGGAGGCGTAGCTCCCGAAGCCAGTGCAGCAAACAGGTAGTTGTCTTCTGTAAGGTGCAACATCTGGTCAGCAAATGAACGCATTTCCGGAGTAGGCTTTAACCCATAGGCGGAATCAGGCATCGCGTCCAGGTATTGTTTGGTATAATCTTTCGCCCGCTGCCATTCCTTTATCACGTTGGCAGAAGTGTGTTGGGCATACATCTGAAGAGACAGGCACAGCGCGGCGCCTGTCGCGAAAAGCAGTTTAGTGGATTTCATGTAGTGAGTAGTTGTATAACCAACTAAATTACTATATTCCCTTTTTGCAAAAAAAGATATTTCACCCATGAACGCAACAAAAATCTGGCATACGACCGTTACTATCGCTGAACTGAATGAAAAAGGAAAATCCACGATGAATGAACACCTCGGTATGGAATTTACCGGCATCGGCGACAACTATCTGCGTATACGCATGCCTGTAGACCACCGCACCGTACAGACTTATGGTATCCTGCATGGCGGCGCCTCCGTAGCACTGGCAGAAACAGTGGGCAGCATCGCCTCCACCCTCGTCATTGATCCCGATACCGATATTTGCGTAGGCATGGAAATCAATGCCAACCATGTCCGCAGCGCCCGCGAAGGTTATGTGCATGCCACCGCCACGCCGATACACCTTGGTCGCCGCAGCCACATCTGGGAAATCAGGATCACCGACGACCAGCAACGGCTGATCTGTATCTGCCGGCATACCGTGGCCGTATTGGAAAAAGCCTCGTTCCTGTCCGGCTCAGACCGCGGACAAGCATAGGCAAAATGTCTAGAGATGACCGCGGACGGGGATGTTTTTCCTCGCTTTCCACGTCCGAAACCCGCAAAAACAGGCTCAGGAACAGGTGGATTAATATTTGAAAGATATCAACCGTAAATTATTAGTCACCCAAAAACTGTTTACTATGGACACTCAAAACAACAGCTTTATCCTGAAGGTAAAAGGCAACTGGAATGAATTAAAAGGTAAGATCAAACAACAATACGCAGATCTTACGGACGATGACCTGCTCTATGTGGAAGGCAAGGAAGACGAGCTGCTGGGGCGCATCCAGCAGAAAACAGGCCAGACAAAAGAAGAAGTGAAATCGTGGATCGATAAATTATAGTAACCGCGAAATATATAAGCCCCGGGACTTTCAGCCCGGGGCTTATATATTAAAGATCATGCTGCAGCATGGCCGCCAGCAACTCATTGGCAGTATGGTTTTCCAGCTGTTCGATCATGTCACATACCCCATTTATTTTTTCTTCAGAGACATATGGTTTGTTTAACCGCACCATTTTCGCTTTCACTTCTTCAAATGTCAGCGGACGGGTGAAAAATCCTTTATAGTCTTCTTTTTCCCCGGTAAACTGTTCCCCGCTGATCGTAGTGATCTCTACTTTACAACGTACCTTGTCCGGGTACGCCGCCGTATAAGGATCCAGGATGCCGGCTACCTTCAAGGGCTTATGCAGCGGAAAACCGGTATGTATCTTTACCTTCTGCAATAACGACTGTACATCTTCCTGGGCGATGCGCTCTTCCGCGAGCTGTGGCGGGTACACCTGCCTGTCCAGCAATACTACGGCCGCCAGGTAAGGCAGACTGTGATCTGCCTGTTCTTTGGTGAAGACTTTTGTTCTGTCCCCGTATTCACCATTGCCCACTATGTGATAGGCCGTAAGGAAGGTGGTGATATTGACTTCCGTGACGGCTGCGGCCCGCAGCTGATGCGCTTCGGTCATTTCCTGCACCAGTTCCAGCACCGACTGCGTGTGTACTTCCGCGTTATACGTCTTCAATATACAATGGGAAAGCAATTGAAAATCTTCCACGCTCCATTCATGCTCCAGCTTTTGCTGATGCAACGCGTTATATCCTTTTTCCGGTATCTCAAAAAGGTCGGACGGGCCGCTGATCCCATTTTTTGCCATCATCACCAGGTTCATACAGCCGGCATTTACCAGCGCAGAAGCCAGCCCCTTCCATTCGGTGGTATAAGACGCCCGCGAAGTGACAAGAGGATTAATGTTACAGCCTGCTATTCCCAGGGCATGGGTCAGCGCTTTGGCGGACAGGTCCAGCAACCGTCCTGCGCCTGCTGTGGCGGAGAATGCCAGTAAGGTGGTATGGTCGAATCCTGCCATCATCACCGGGTAGTTTTGCGTGAGTACACATTCCACCACATAGGCCGTGGCCATAGCGGATAAAAACGTTTCACCCGGGATATCCTTCAAATGGCACGCAGCTAGCAGTATCCCGATATTATCGCTCGGGTGGCAGGTAGATTCTTTTGCCAGGAAGTTATCCATAAAATCAGGATAACGGATGAAAGCGGTGTAACACTGGGCAGCATGGTCTGCCGCCAATGGCTGAGCGGTAGTATATAACTGCCGGATGCTCGCTTCCATCTTACGGGGCGTTTCCTGGAACTGCGCCCAGATAAAGGAAGCGGCTGCATCAAGCAAATGAATTTTCAGACGCGACCGTATTTCTGATGGAATATCCCTATAATGATACCGCAGCGCAAAGTCAGCGATCTTTTCTGTCTGTGTCATCAGGTATTCTTTTTAAACACCTGCTCTAAACCCCGTGCCAAACGCTGGCACGGGATTAGAAAAGAAACCTTCATTATGGACACTATGAATCTTGACACCATTAACCGGATCGGGGCGATCCTGATGAACCGTCAACAGAACCTTGCGGTGGCGGAAAGTGTTACCGCCGGCATGTTACAGGTCGCCTTTTCATCGGCCGACAGAGCGTCGGAATTTTTTCAGGGAGGTATTACAGCGTATAATCTCGGACAGAAAGCGCGGCACCTGCATCTCGATCCTATCCACGGGCAACAATGCAATTGTATATCTGCGGAAACCGCCTGTACCCTATCGGAAAACTGTTGTTCCTTTTTTTCATCACATTGGGGAATTGGCATTACCGGCTACGCTTCCACCGTGCCGGAAGAAGGCATTACTGAACTGTACTGCTACTACAGCATTGCGGCCGACGGGCAGGAGATAAAATCCGCACGGATAACACCGCCACCCGGGCAGGAAGATCCAATTGCCATCAGGTATTTTTATACCAATATGGTGATTGACATCCTGCTGGACCTACTCACCAACACCCTACAAAAAAAGCCCCGCTAAAAGCGGAGCTTCTGCTGCGGATGGCACACCATCCGTTTATTTGAACAGATGTACGGAAGCGCCTATTTCATAGGCGCCGTTATTGGGATTGTTGTAACCTCCGGTCTGTGTGTGATAGAGCGCCTGTATCATTACTGTATGGCTGATGTTTACCCCAAAGCCCGCTGTCAGGCTTTTGGAGGTATGATATAGCGCCATGATGTTTAACAGATTGTTCAGGAAAACAGCGTTGACTCCTGCGTCGATGATGTTATCATAGCCGCGCACGCCCCGGAAGCAGACTTTAGGCGTCAGGCTTTCCAGCGCGCCTTCAAAGCCGAATGTATATTCAGCAGCCGAATAGAAGATGGTACCACCGTCCACCGTTTTATTGTCTCCAGTAACGAGGCTTCTGACATTGGGCAAGGCAGCCTGCACGGTCAGTGCTCCTGTCGTATAGGCCATCCCGTATTCTCCCTCGAAATAGTTGTCCCGGCGGTTGAAAGCGCCCAGGGAAGGATCGTTAGGGTCGCCGTTTACATGGGAAAGGTCCAGCCGCTGGAAGTTGAGCGCCAGCGAAAGCCCGAAATGCAGCTGCTGGCCGCTGGCCCCTAGCGGTAGATGATAAGCATAACTCATCGCTACGCGGGTACGGTTTATCAGCCCTGCCACGTCGTTAAAAATGTTCAGGCCTGCTCCCACTCTTTTGCCCAGCGCTCCGTCTACCGTTAGGAAACGGGTTTCCGGGGCGCCGTTGAGCTGTTTCCATTGACGGCGATAAGCCAGGTTTATATGCAAACCGGTATCTATGCCCGCCATGGCGGCATTGGCCAGGTACTGGTTCTGAAAAAACTGCGTGCCGGAAGGCTCCAGCAGGGCCGGCGCATCGCTGAGCGTTTGCGCCGAGGCGCCGCCTGCTGCCGTTATTAACAGCAGCAAGGCTAAACGTCTGGTCAGGGAGGATAGCATGCTTTTCATGTAATGATATTGATAAGACATCTTCATTCTATTGATCGTTCCGGATAATGGTGATAAATCCTTTCCACACGCGGGAAGTACCGTTGACGGTGAGCACATAATAATACGTGCCTTCTGCCAGCGGGTGACCGTTCAGCGTACCGTCCCAATCGTTGCTATAGTTACGGCGCTGGTATACCAGTCTGCCTGCACGGTCAAATATTTTCACTTCATTGTCTGGATAACTGTCCAGGTTTCGGATGATCCAGCGGTCGTTTTTACCGTCGCCGTTGGGTGTGAGCAGGTTGGTAGCGTCCAGTTTATAATCATCCGTCACCCGGATGGAGATGGTGGCCATAGCGCTGCAACCGGCGGCGCTGGTACCTGTCACCTGGTAGGTGGCGTCCGCTGTTGGTTTTACCGTCAGCGTAGGCTCCTGCAGGCTTCCGCTGGTGCCACCGGCGGGCTTCCAGCTGTAGGCCGCGGCGCCTGTTGCCGTCAGCATAACGATATCACCTTTGGAGATGGTACCGCCTTTATCGCTGCTGATGCTGACACCAGGCAGCGGGTTGACCGTCAGGAAGAATGTCTGGCTGTAGGTGTCTTTACCGCCGTTGTCCGTACCGCCGTCATCCTTCATGGTGATGGTAACGGCCGCAGAGCCGCCGCCGATGCCGGGTTTCAGCTGATAGCGGATGGTATTGGTGACCACATCTGCCTTTAATATATCGAAGTAGGGCTGGCTGGCCGCCAGGGTGATGGTATAATGCTGGTCAGCCTCTACCGGCGACACACCGGTGAGTTGTATGGTTTGTACCGCGGAGGTAGCGCAGAGATATACATCTGCTACAGGGTCCATTACCGGCTGTTTGTTGACATAAGAGATCCGGACCTTCACAGTAACGGGAACGGCTGCACTGGTATTGAGACCATCGCTGGCCGTTACCTTCAGGGTAATGGTTTTACCCGCGACAGCGCGCAGCAGCGTATTGTCTTTAACCGTAATGCGGCCGCCGGCAGCGAGGGACAGCGCGCCACCGGAGCCGTCTGCCACCAGCGTCCAGCCCTGCACGGTACCGGATGCATCAGTACCCTGCAACTGGCCCACTAGGGTGCCGGCGGGACTGTTATCATCAATATCGAATGACTGCTGACCGATAGCCGGCGCCGTTGCATCGTATTGCAGGCCAAGCTGGTTAGAGGCGAGATTGCCATTACCCGCATCGTCTGACACTACGCCGGCCGGCAGTTGCACGGCGACATTCCCATCCGCCGCGGGGGTAATCAGCACCGAGTAATGGATATTATCTGTTGTTTGCAGCTGGCTGGCCACACCATTGGTCACCTGTAAAGCCGCAACAGTAAGGCCGTGAACAGGGTCCGCAAACGTCAGGTCTACGGTAAACGGCCTGTTGATACGGCCGGAGCTGGCAGAAGACAGCGTAACGGCCGGGCGGTTTGTTTTCACCAGCACGCCGCTGGTGGCAGGCACCTGCTGCAGCGCCGGCACCGCATTATTGCCGGCCGCGTCTTTCATGGCGCCGCCATTCAATGCGATGGCATTGCCCACGCCGATACCGTCGGGGTCCATATCGCCCTGCTGAACGACATAGAGGAATTGCAGTGTAGCCGTACCTGTGCCGCCTATGTAAGTAGCCTGCACGGTTTGGGTACCGATAGTCAGTGGCATGGAAGGCACGCCTGTCACGTTCACCGGTTCAGACAGCTGGGCGCTGAAGTTCAGCGACTGCCCGGCTTTGTACGTCCCGTTAGAGGGCACGCTTACGTTGATGACCATAGGGGCTGTTACATCTGCGGTAAGCAGGATAGTATTGGAGGCCTGGTTGTCATTACCTGCTATATTCCTCGCTATGCCGGAAGGCACTAAAAGCGTCAGAGGGCCATCTGCCGAAGGCGTTACTAAAGCTGTATAGGTAATGTTATCGATAGTTTGCAGCTGGCTCACTACCGCATTCATAGTGGTAATACCAGTCGCCGTAAACCCGTTGACCGCCTCACTGAAAGTGATGGTCATCAGGAAAGGTTGCCGCACGGGACTTACAGCAGCAGTGCTGATGACCACGGACGGACGTTGTGTGTTGACAAACACGCCGCTGGTATTACCGACGTTATTTAATGTGAGATTGGCATTGTTGCCGGCCGCGTCTTTCAGCGTACCAGCGTTAAGCTGAATGCCTGTTCCCAGCGTGATGCCATTCATATCCATATCTCCGTTCTGAACCGTATAACTGAATTGCAGTGTAGCCGTACCCGTGCCGCCGGCATAGGTTGCCTGCACGGTCTGGCTACCGATGATCACCGGTATGGAAGGCGTACCCGTCACAGTCACCGGTTCAGACATGGTTACCTTGAAATTCAGCGGTTGCCCGGTAGTGTAGTAACCGTTAGCAGGGGCGTCTACGCGGGCGACCAGAGGCGCTGTTATTTTTGCCTGGAGACTAAGCATATTGGACGCCACGTTATCGTTCTGGCCCACGTTCAGCGCCATGCCGGCAGGCACCTGCACCGTTACGTTACCATCTGCCGAAGGCGTTATCATCGTTGTGTAAGTGATATTATCAGTGGTTTGCAGCACGCCCGCGGTACCATTGTTAATATGGATACCGCCGGTTGTAAATCCTGTGACCGCTTCGCTGAAAGTAATCGTCACAGGGAAGGGCTGCCGCACAGGGCTGACAGCGGTGGTGGTGACAGAAACCGTTGGATGTTGTGTATTGACAAACACACCGCTGGTGTTACCAATGTTGACCAGAATCGGACTAGCGGCGTTGCCGGCTATATCTTTTACGATACCGTTGAGCACCCTTCCCAGGGTGATGCCGTCCATGTCCATGAAACCATCCTGGACAGTGCAGCTGAATTCCAGTGTAGTCGTGCCCGTACCACCGGTAAGGGTGGCCGGTACTATCGCCCCTCCGATGTACACTGTTAACTGGGTAGCGGCGGTGGCCGTCACCGGTTCTGACATATTCAGGACGAAATTCAGTTGCTGACCGGCGTTATAATAGCCGGGAGACGGGACGCCGACGCTGGTCACCACCGGTGCGGTCATATCAGCCTGCAGGTTGAGTATATTGGATGCCGTATTAGCGTTGCCCGCTACGCTCCTGACAACGCCGGCAGGGACCATAATGGTCAGGACGCCGTCTGAAGGCGTGATCAATGCTGTATAGGTAATGTTATCACTGGTAAGCAACTGGCTTGCATTCCCATTAATGACATCAATATTACTTTCAGCAAAGCCGGTAACAGCTTCACTAAAAGTAATTTTCAGCAAAAACGCCTGGGTAATGGGACTTGTTGCGGCGGTGTTGATTGTCACGCCGGGTTGCCGGGTGTTCACAAACACGCGGCTGGTATTGCCCACATTGTTGAAACCCGGGAGCGTGTTGTTGCCGGCCACATCTTTCACTGTACCGCCGTTCAACTGAAGGGCGGCTCCCACGCTAATCCCGTCCATGTCATTATCACCATTCTTTACCACATACACAAATGTGAGGGCATTGGTACCGGAACCACTGGTATAGGTGGCCTGTACCGTCTCTGCACCGATGATCACCGGGATGGAAGGCAAACCTGTTACCGCCACCCCTTCCGAAAAGTTTGCGACAAAGTTGAGCGGTTCACCGGCTATGTAGTAGTTATCACGGGGAACGGCAATGCTGGTGATCTCCGGCTTTGTAGCGTCGTAAGCTAGCGTGAGGGTATTGGAAGCCGTATTACCGGTGTTGGCATTGTTTGTAACAACATCTGCCGGCAGCGTGACAATAACGGTACCGTCAATCGATGGAGTGATGGTCGCTGTATAGGTCTGATTATCGGCCGTCGCCAGGTTGGAAAGCGTGCCATTGGTTACCTGGAAAGCAGCTCCGGTGAGGCCGGTTACCGCTTCGCTGAAAGTAGCCGTGATCGTAAATGCGCTGCTGACCGGAGAAGCGGCGGCGGTGGACAAAGTCACCGTCGGCGTGGCTGCATTCACGAGCACGCCCGTCATGGAAGGGATACCCTGTAATGTCAGGTCTGCATCATTACCGGCAGCATCTTTGATGGTGCCGCCATTCAGCTGAATGGTATTATCCAGCGTGATGCCGTCTGCGTCCATATCTCCCGGTATTACCTGATAAACGAAGAACAGGCGGTCGTTTCCGCCGGCGCCGATATAACGGGCCAGCCCCGCTTTATTGCCGACCGTCACGGCCAGGTACGGTGATCCTGTTACGATGACAGGCTCGTTGTACCACACAGAGAAGTTCATGACGCGGCCGGCAGCATAGACGCCGGCGGAGGGCACGTCAACGCTATTCGCCTGCGGCGGCGTGGCATCATACGTCACATTCAGGGTATTGGAGGCACTGTTGCCTGTGCCGGCTATATTCGTAGCCGCATTGGCTGGCAGGGAAATATCAACGTTGCCGCTCTGCCGGGGTTTTACCTGCGCAGTATAAGTAATGTTATCTGTTGTTTGCAGGTTGCTGATGTCGGCGTTTGCAGCATTAAAAGCTGATGCCAGCAGTCCGTCCATCTTTTCGGAAAAAACTGCTGTTATGGTAAAGTCATGGTTCAATGGTGAAACGGCCGTAGTGCCCAGCGTAACAGAAGGTACAGCTGTGTATACCTTTACCTGCGAAGTACTGCCGACATTTTGCAGGGCTGGTAGTGCGCCGTTACCGGCAGCATCCTCCAGGGTACCGTTGTTCAGGGCAAGGCCGCTCCCAACAGCGATACCATCCATATCCATATCACCGTTCTGCACAATATACCTGAAGAGAAATACCGTCCCGGAAGTATTACTGATATAATCGGCCAGTATGGTTTTACTACCGATAATCACCGGCAGTGTAGGCCTTCCCGTTATCGTCACCGGTTCAGACATGGTGACATAGAAGTCCAGCGGTTTGCCTGTGCGGTAGTATCCATCGGCGGGCACCGCCACGCTCGTTACTTTTGGCGGGGTTACATCCCAGGTGAAGGTCAGTGTGTTGGACGGCAGGTTTATATTATCTCCCTCTTTCTGCTGCACGGTCCCCATCGGTAAATACAAGGAATAAGGTCCTTCCCGCGTAGGCGTAGGCGCAAGCAGAAAGGTGAAAGTGCTGTCGTTCACCTTCAACTGGTCGCTGACGGTTACATTCAAAATGTTCAGGTCTGATACGCTCAGTCCCACCACCGGTTCACTGAAACTCAGCGTCAGGCGGAATGGTTGGCTATAAACAGTTTTTTCCAGGGAGAGGACACAGGTGGGCATGGTTGTATTTACCCTGACGGCAACGGTATTTCCCACATTATTCAGCGTCAGGATGGCATCATTTCCTACCTGGTCACGAATCGTAGCGCCATTTAACTGCAGGTTGCCCACCGCGATGCCGTCCATGTCCCTGTCGCCTGGTGCTACCTTGTAGGAGAAACTCAGCTTGTTGGGTGCATTATTGCCCTGGCAGGTAGCCTGTTTTACGGCTGAGCCGATGGTCAGTTCCAGGTAAGGGGCGCCACCACCGGTGTTCATCACAATATCTTCATCAAAAGAAACATCGAAAGATATGTCGTCGCCCACATGGTAATATCCATTTGGCGGAACAGCGACCAATGTCACAGCCGGTTTCTGCTGATCGGCCGTGACAGTTATCTTATTGGAGGCGCTGTTGCCGGTACCGGCGATGTTCACCGCTACATTCGCCGGCAGTAAAACTTCTACCGGCCCGTCGGCGAAGTTGCCGATGGTCGCTACGAAGAGGTTATTGGCGCCCTGCAGGCCGGTCACTTCCCCGTTGCTAACCTGAAAATCCTCTTTTGCTAATCCCGTTACCGGCTCACTGAAAGTAAGGGTGACGATAAAAGGAGCGTTGACCTTCGCCGGGGCGCCGGTTGTCAGCACTACAGTGGGGGCCGCCGTATGTACTTTCACCCCGCTGAGGTCTGGCGGGGTCCCCAGGGTCAACAGTGCGCCGGTACCGGCTGTACTTTGGATGGTACCGCCGTTTAACTGTATATCCGTTCCGATAGCAATGCCGGCAGTGCCTTCATCGCCTGGTTGTACCGTATAGCTGAAAGTCAGAGTATTGGTGCCTGTGCCGCCGGTATACCTCGCCTCTACGGTAGCAGCCCCTATCCCTACAGGCAGGAATGGAGTGCCTGTTACCATTACCGGCGAAGAGAAGGTAACGCTGAAGTCCAGGGAAGTACCTGCATTGTAATAGCCATCAACGGGCACGTTGAGCCCTGTCACCGCTGGCGACGTTTCCACGGTCCAGCTATAGGGCTTCCAGGCGGACTGGTTTCCGGCCGGATCGGTAGCCCTGATCTCCAGCACATGGGTCCCAACGCTCATACCGGTGAGTACCAGCGGGCTGGTGGTAGCGCTGGGAGTGCTGCCATCGAGGCGGGCCTCAAAGCTGGCGGACTCATTGGCCATAAAGGCAAATGCCGCCTGGGTGCTGGAGGTAGACGTCGGAGGGCCGGTAGTGATGGTCACCAAAGGAGCCTGGGTATCGAGCGTAATGTCCTTTTGAATAATCTGATAATTCCCTGTCTGGTCCTGCACTTTCATGTACACGGTCTTCTTTCCGTCTGCCGGTGGCAGCGACCAGGTCACCAGCGGGGTAAGGGGCTGTGCAGCGCTATATGTCACGCCATCATTGGAAAATGCCATCGTCACTCCCGAAGAAGCGTCACTGGCGGTGACATCCAATGTTACAGTTGTATTGTTAGTATAGGCGGCGCCGTTATTGATCATCAACGCGCCGGAAGGCGGTGTTCTGTCAATGGCATAGGCCGAAGCCGTAACAGGCGCACTATTGACAGGGTTTATCATATTATTGCCGGTCAGCACCAGCGCCAGCGTACCATCTCCCGTGCCGGTACTGACATCCACGGTATAATACCCGGGATACGATTGTACCTGCGTTACGGTAGCAGCGGCAATACTTCCCGTAGTACTTACTGAGAATGCTTCTTTTGGCGGCGTGCTGGTCAGGGTTGGATTGAACGCTACTTTGTAACGCACGCTGGCCGCGTTGGTAGGGCTGTTATTCATCAGCGACATCTCTGTCACCGTAACCGGCGTGGCTGTTAATTTTCTGATGCCGGGGGATGTATACTGGTTATAATAGATCGTGGAGCTGGCCCTGTCCACCATAATTCCCCACGGTAATTGCGGCGGATCGTTATTGGATATAGTAGCGGAGATGCCGCTTTGCAGATAGGAAGGCCACATTGTTTCGGGATCGAACCGCCAGATTACGCCGGATGCCCCATTGCCGGAACCGGCATCCACAGCGTAAAGATAACCAGCGTCATCGCATGTCAGGGAAGTGTAGGTACCGGAACCGTGTTTCGTCGGTACCGTCTCCCCGTTCTTCAGCCTGTAGATATTGTTTTTATTGGAGAAATCCCAGAAACCGGTGAAATAGATGGTATTGTTTTTATCTACTGCCAGCCCGGTAGGATGGGATGTAAACGTAGTATTCTGCATCCCGTCATACAACACTGTTCCGGCGCCCGACTCGTTGCCTTTGGCATACTTCATCAACCGGGCAATCCCTGAGGCCCCGTCCTCTTCCATCACGATCAGGTTCTCCTGCTGATCGAAGGCCAGGTTAATGTAGCCGGTGCCGGACCTCACGGTCTCCACAGGCAAATAATCCGTACCATTAAAACGTAATCGCATCACCCGGCCAAATCCAATGCCCCCGTCGGAAGCCGTAAAGTACACGTCGCCATTCGCGTTGACGGCTATTCCCCAGTAGTAGTCATCATACGGAACATAACTCGGACTGGTGTAAATCCAGTTGAGGTTTCCCGTACTACCGTTAAGAAACTTCGTAATAACACTACACGAACTTCCGGCACTATAAGCAATCGAATAGATGTTGTTGAACTTGTCGCGGGTAATAGCCGTCTGAAGGGGGGTGTTTGAAAAATCAGTTACACTGAACTGCGCGCTTGCAGGCATGACCAGCAGCAGGCACCATAATAAACAGGACCATCCGGAGCGGATGAGTGTAGGGATATGCATACAATTGAATTAACGGCAAACAGGTTTTAATGGAAATGCCGGTCCGAGCATCTTCATGCGCCTGTTTGTTTTGATAGAACAAGATTTTGTCAGGGAATATATACAGTACGGTTATCTGGCGTTGACGGCTATACGCAGTATCACCTGGGAAAGTCCCGCGAATAAGTTATCATGTCTTCCGGAATGACCAGATGGCAACCGGTGATGGACGTGATCAACACAGGTATAGCGCAGTCAGTCTTTTGAGAAAAATGCTGATTTTCAGTTTGGTACATACGATCGTTGTGGTTTACGCGGGTTGCGATGGACAAAAGTGAGCGGTTTGACTTTGGATATCCGGCTAAAATTATGATGGCCGCAAAGGTATTCATTTTTTTAACTCATATCCGGGGATTTTCCCCGTTGCCGCATAAGGACTATCCCTTCCGTCAATGCCGGCAGTAGCGCTGTACCAGCTTCTATCCATTTTCTTATCATGATGTTTTTATCTATCTGCAACGGGTATACGAAATATTCTCCTGCTGGTGTTACCTGAAAATCAAGTTTTAGATTATCGTCCGGCGTTGAAAAAGTTTGCCGTATATTGTGCAACGAAAAACCAACAAACTGCTTGATATTAAACGATCCCATATGTCTTCCTTACAAGAATTTGCCCTGAACTCTGACGGACGTGCCGAACCGGTCTTCCTGGCCCAATTGATACCTTTTGCGCAGGCCAATGGCTCCGGCTCGTTCTACGCATTATGGCAGCACAACGACAGCACCGATCTGAACGAACTGCCGGTGGGGGTCTTCGGAGACGAAGGCGGTGAATATGGCGTAGCAGAAAATCTTAACCGGTTTTTGCAACTGCTGACCATCGATGCAGAACCGATGATCTTCGATGGTGTCAACTACTTTCGGGAACAGCACCCGACAGGTCATTTCCGGAGGAGCCAGGCAGCGGGTACTGCGGTTGAAGAACAGGCGGGGCACAGTATACCTGCAGGGCGTCTCTATAAAACTTATCCAGCAGGGAATTGTCATCATTATTTCAATAAATAACTAAAATAGTTTTATCTATTTCGTATCTTAGAGACCAAGACTTACTACAACAATGTACAACTGTTCAGAAAACCTGGCGGTCAGGTAGTCACACCGGTATCCTGATAAGCCTGAAAGTAAAATGGCATCATTGCAATCAAGACCCTCAATTGATAACTTTGACCCAATAAAAAAACCCACAACGAATGTATGCGTAGATTCTGGCGCCTGTTGAAAACTCTTCCATATCTTGGTACAGATGGAGCACCGCTACCGTTAAACAGCAAGCGGGTCATCATCATTCTTAATTCCCTGGCTTTATTGACCTCTTTTCTGTGTTTCCTGATCTCGACTGTCTTATGGAACACAGCCCATGAAATCCGTATTTCCGGCGTCGGGTACGCCATGGCCCTTATTTACCTGGGCGTGCCGTTGTTTAACAAAGCCGGCAAGACCAATTCTGCCTTACTGACCATCTTCATACTGCAGTCCTTCAGCGCCATGTATTACGGCGCCCTGCTGGGACCTGCCATCAACATCGAGGCGCTGGCCGTTTTCCTCTGTGGCGCCGCGCTGCTGATCATCAAATCCAGCCGTTATAAATGGGCGGCGATCACTTTTGTGTTAACCGTTACGGTGATTTTAAAAGTCATCTGGTATGGTAACCTGGTAGATCCCCTGCCGCTGAGCATCAGCAACAACCGGCTGGTCTATTTCTTCGCCGCCGGAGCCGTGCTGCTCATGAATGCGCTGTTGCTGTATTTCTACGAGCGGGCGGTGAATAAAAGCAACCGGGAGCTGGAAGCCCTTGTGGAAGAAAGGACGCTGGCGCTGGACCAGGCCAACCGTTATAAAACTACGTATCTCAATTCTCTGTCGCACGATTACCGTACCCAGCTGAACCCGATTTACGGCCTCGCGCATGAGCTGGTGCTGCAGGCGGAAGACGAAGGGATGCCCGATCATATCCAGGTATCTACCGATGTGATCCGCGCCCTGTATGCCTCTTCCCGTAACATGCTGGACATGACCAACGTGGTGCTGGACACCGCCCGTATTGAGGCGGGCATGTACGACGTACCGCAGCCTGCACCGTTTTCCGTACGGCAGTGGCTTTACCAGCAACTGGATACGTACCAGTATGTTTCGCCGGTACCCCTCCAGTTAAAGATCGCCGGTATCCCCGGACGTATCGTCTCTGATGCGGCCCTGCTGACAAGGATACTCAGCAACCTGCTCACCAACGCCATCAAGTTTTCCCGTCCCGGCGGCACGATTACCATTACGGCCCGCGCCGCCAGCCAGCATTTCCTGCTGGAAGTGACCGACGAAGGCAAGGGTATTCCTGCGGAAGAACTGGAGAAAGTGTTTGACTTATACATTACCGGCTCCAAGCCCGGTGAAGGTACAGGGTTAGGGCTGCCTATTTCCCGCAAAATAGCGGAGACGCTGGGAGGTACGCTCACGGCCGCCAGTGAAACCGGCAAAGGCAGCACTTTCCGCCTGAGCATCCCTATGGTGACTGACAACAGCCTGAAAAGCCAGCCGCAGCAGCCCAACGAGTTTGAGCATTTCTACGGGGCCAAAGTACTCTGTGTAGACGACGACCACAGCAACCGGCTGCTGGCGGAACTTCAGCTGAAACGCCTCGGTTGCACCACCGCTTTTGCCGCCTCCTCCGGCGAAGCCCTGGAGAAAGCCCGCGAAGTCATCCCGGACGTGATCCTGCTCGACTATTACCTGCCCGAGATATCCGGAATGGAGCTGTTGGATAAGATTCGTAAGGACACCCTGTTACGTCATATCCCTGTAATTTTTATCAGCGGAAACACCAACACCGCAGAGATCGCCGCTGCCAGGGCGCACGGCGACGGATTTCTTCCCAAGCCCATAATGCTGGAACAATTATACCATGCCCTGCTTCCGTTTCTGTCCAGCAGGCTCGTCACTGAAAGCAGACCGTTATAACGCTGATGGATAAATTTTTAATATTGCGGTAGATTATTGTACCTTATATGGCCAAATTGTGCGATATATTATGAATGCAATCATTCTTCCAATCCTCTACTGCCCTATTGAGTCAGCGATTAATCCAAACTACCAACATGCCATCGACCACACCAATGCGTGGGTAAAGAGATTTGCGCTGCATGCTGACGGCAGCTACGAAAAATACCTGGATGACAATTTCGGTATGATGACCGCCAGGTTTTATCCCGAATGCGGGCTGGACCAGCTGAAGCTGGCCAACGATGCCAATGTGCTGTTGTTTGTCATGGACGACGCCATGGACAACCAGACAGAACGCGACGAACTGATACAGTCGCGCTTAAACTTTGAAAGTTTTGTGGCCGCCTGCAAGCAGATCCTGGCCGACCCGCAGCCGCCGAAAAGCGGCGACACCGGTGTGATGGCCGCGCTGGCAGATGTATGGCTCCGTTTCCAGGCCCTCAGCACCCCGGAATGGCAACGCAACTTTGTGGAAAGCCTCCATAAAATGTTCGCCGCCGGCCTCTGGGAATACGGGAACGTACAGGCCGGTCAGCTCCCGACCGTAGCCGAATTTTACAAGAGAAGACAATTCCTGGGCGCCGCACATGTCAGCACCGACATGATCGAAGTGATTGAAGAAATATCACTGCCGGCGCAGGTCCTTCAGCATCCGGCAGTGATGGAACTGGTAGTACTGGCGCGCAACCTGGTATGCTGGGCCAACGATCTTTTCTCCCTGTCGAAAGAACTGGACCATGGCGACCAGCATAACATGGTACTGATCATGAAAGCAGAAAGGGAGCTAACGCTGGAAACCGCCATCCTGCAGGCAGCAGCGCTGCACGACGAGGAAATGCGCCGGTTTGAACAGGTGTCTGCCGAACTTCCGGACTTCGGCTCCCATGATGCCGCCGTAAGAAAATATGTCCGCATTCTCGGCGCCATTCTGCGCGGTAATATGGACTGGAGCTACCGGGAAACCGCCCGGTATCACTTCGAATATGGACAGGTGGCTTTAGATCTTGTCTAATGCCAACGGCAGGCTCTTTAGGCTGTATACCAGCGCACTGATCTCCGGTTCCGGCGCAACAGCCGTCGCCAGCCGTACCCGCGCATGGCTGAAGATCGTTTCAAAGGCAATCCGGGTTTCCACTCTGGCCAACGGCGCACCAAGGCAATAATGAATACCATGCCCGAAACTCAGTGCCTGATTCAGGTTAGCCCGGTCCATATCAAACGCGTCCGGGTGCGCGAAGACCGATTCATCTTTATTCGCGGTGCTGACAGACACATTGACCAGATCACCTTTTTTTATGGCTGCGGAGGAAACCATGACGTCCTTCGCAGCTATTCTCGGAAATCCTTTCACCGGCGATAATACCCGCAATGCTTCCGTGACCGCCTTCGGGATGTCTTCGTTGTGCGCCGCCAGATGTGCCTGCACATCGGGCAGCTGGGAAAAAATATACATGGCGTTGGCCAGGGAACTCTTCGTGGTTTCATAACCTCCCAGGAAAATAGCCACACACATGGCAATTACGTCCATCGTCTCCAAACGGTTACCTTCCACTTCAGAAACAATCAGCTGCGAAATCAGATCGTCTTCCGGATGCGCCGTCCGTTTCTGAATCAGCTCAGAGAAAAAGATGCTCATCTCCTGCATGGACCGGCCAAATATTTCGACACCGATCACCCGCGGATCACCTGCAACGGCAATAATCCATTGCCTTACCTTTTCTACTTCCGCGTCCGGCACGCCCAGCAAGCGGGAAATCACGCGGTGCGGCAGTTGCAGGGCAAAGTCCCCCACAAACTCAATAGAACCGGTAGACAGATGAGGCAACAATAATTCTTCACACTGTTGTCGTATCCACCCCTCCGACTGGGCGATAATAGCCGGTGAAAATGCTTTCGTCGCCAATGCCCGCAGATGTTTATGCTTCGGCGGATCTGTTACGTTCAGGTTACGCGTGAATACGTTGTCATCGGTTTTAGGAATGTACTCACTGGAAAAAGTAGCATAGTCGCTCAATACAGCCACCACATCCTCATAACGGGTCACCTGCCAGGCGCCGGGAATATGGTCAGAATAATAGGGAGTAAAGCTGGTATCGAAAAAAGGGTGGGTGGCCTGCATACGGGGATGCAGGGGATGTTGGCTCAAAAGCGTTTTCATGTTTAGTAATGGATTAGAAAATGTTGAACAATCACTTTGGCAGGTAAATTACATTAAATTCGATAATTTTATTTATCTTACCCACGAAACAACTGTACCCTGATTCCGCCACCCAAAACAGATACATAATCCTTTGATGAATACCCGCTTACAACGTGCAGATAGGAACAAGAATACGTATATTACCCTCAATATATCCGATTTATGAAACCTGACCATATTACGATGTCCGATGTAACCAGGCAAATGCTGCTACAACCGGTGGCAGGCGATTATGGCGACGAACAGGAGGTAGGGCGGCGCTCTGCGTTTATGCTAAATATCATTGCCATTATATTTTCTGCGTTAGTTGTAGGTATAGGAGGTTATTTCTATTTTCTCACTAAAAGCCTGCTCTTTTTAACCGGGGTTCCACTGGAAACATTCTGTTTTTTAACAGTAGTATTCCTTAATCACAAGAGGCAATACTTTTACGCGAATCTGCTCATGCTGGTCACCAATGTGATCTTTATCGGATACTGGTCTACCGTATTGGGTGACGGTATGTCGCTTGAAATGCTGCTGGCATTTATGACAGTAATTACCTTCTATCTGATCTCGTCTTTTGTGCTGCATAAAAAAAACAAAGCACTCTTCTACAGTATAATAGGATGTGTGGCGATCGTGATTTATATTATCTCGAACGCTTATTTCCGGTATATTACCCCTCTCGACCTCAGCAAAAGTGTAACAACAGCTATGCGCTGGTCTACAAGTGCCGCTCTCCTGATTATTATCTTCGCCATATTAACCTCCTATGCCTCCCAGATAAATGGCTTGTTGATTGAATCCCGCAGGCTTCAGGCAGCATCTGAGCGAAAGACCGCTTATCTGTCTGAGGTATTTCACGAAGTAAGAACGCCATTAAATGTGGTATACAGCATCGCACAGGTATTCCTCTTAAAGAAAGACAAGCTCTCCCATCTCGAAGAAGAAGATTCCGATGAAGAATATAAATTACCCAGTGGCGGTGAAATGGCTGACCAACTGTAC
This sequence comes from Chitinophaga eiseniae, assembly GCF_900167135.1. GTDB lineage: Bacteria > Bacteroidota > Bacteroidia > Chitinophagales > Chitinophagaceae > Chitinophaga > Chitinophaga eiseniae. The sequence continues at coordinate 31,822 of NZ_FUWZ01000003.1, forward strand.
AGCTCCACAGCACTTACCCGCAACATCATCAATCATGTGCTGGAAATCGCAAAAATAGAAAGCGGAAAATTTATAGAGATCAACAAAGAAGACTTTTCCCTGTTTGGACTCGTCAATTCCACCATCGCTGCCCACTCTTATTTGGCCAGTCCCAAAGGCATTAAAATAGCGCTGGAAATAGACGATGCCCTCAAACAAGCCATCCATAGCGACAAAATGATCTTAACCAAGATCTTTAACAACCTGCTGTCCAACAGTATTAAATACAGCACCAATAACACAATGGTACGCGTGGTGCTCAAAAAAGCCGATGCCTTCTGGACGTTGGAGATCACCAATACCGGAAAAATAGACCCCATGATCGCCAAAGCAGCCTTTGAACGTTTCGTTGCCAAAAGTGAAAATGACTCCAGTAGTGGGCTTGGGCTGGCCATCACCAAACACCTCGTGGAATTGCTGGATGGAGAAATCGCCATCGTGCCCCAGCCAGATCCCGAGCTGACCACAATGCATGTCAAACTACCCTTTGTAGCCGGCGAGAAACCCGTAATACAGCTTAACAAAGTAGCGGATGGGAGAAACATCTTCTGGAAGTCAAAGGTATTACTGTTTGAAGATGATCAGATGGGCGCCGGATGGGTGATGCGCTTCCTGAAAAAATGGGGCGTGGACGCTAAATTATGTAAAGAAGATAATGTGGGCAATGCTGTTGCCCGTATCGTTGCGGAAAGCCCTAACCTGGTGATTTCCGACCTGAACATGCCAGGGGTATCAGGGGAGATGCTTTTAAAGCACATGAGAGAACATGCCGCCTTAAAAAGCATCCCCGTATTAATTGTTAGTGCCAGCGAGTCATTTACAGAAACCGATGCTATAGCAATTGGTGCGAATGGATTCTTAAAAAAGCCGATCGATTTTGGTGAATTATGCCTGGCGCTCGCCAAGTTCCTGCCTTATCGTGCATTACTGTAGCCTAGCGATAACGCTCAGTGTCCAGTACCGCCCAATCATCATAACCTCTTACAATCTGATATACGCCGGCAATATATTTTGCCAGCTGGCTGTTGATGTGATCCCCGAAATCAGGCAGGAAAGTACGGGCGATTTCAAACTCCTCTAAATGCCTTGTATGCTCATCGGCAACAAAATCGATGGCATCATCCAACGTCAGGTTAAGCTCTCGTTTGGCAATCAGAATCAGGTTAAATCCACCCTCTTCCAACTCAGCTTCGCGGCGGATAGAATGCAGGTCATTCGACAAGCAGCCCAACAAACTGATCTCCAGTTCTATTTTTTTAACAACCGGATGCATGTATACTCTCTCTGGAATCCGTAGCCCCGCAAACATAGCTACCAGCGGATACATAATACAGAAGCCTGTAAAGGGACGTTCCCTATAGTAGTCTTCAATACTCATCTGATGACGGTGCAACTGCATCTTTATCTCCAGCTTACATTCGGTCAGGTAGTCTTTCATATGGATGCAAAATTGCCGGTACAGGAATGGCCGGTCATGGCAGATGATCTGCAACTTTTTGGCGATGTTCGCCAAAGCCAGTTCCAGACGCCCATTACCTCCATAAGGCTTCCTCTCCAAAATACTGATAAATACATCTAACTGGTCCGTCATTTCCGTTGCTAATGCTTTATCTTCCGAACCTCTGTCACAACTATCGTCCACTGTAAACAGCCATGTCAGCAGCTCTCCGGCCAACGTAATATGTTCCAGACTGGCAAAGGGATACTCACGGGCGGCTTGCACTCCAAAAAGGGCACGGTCATACCATTTCAACGGTTTGTAAAAAGGTGACAGGTTAAACTCCTGCGCCCAGTTGACAGTGTTGGTTTGCACGGTTTCACTAAAATGACTGATCTTGATGTCACCCGGGATGGTGACCATTGCATACTTTCGATTTAACATAACAATTTGATTTAAAAAGTGAAGAAGAAATAAAAAAGAGGTGAAATCAGGTGGTAGCATTCTAAAGTGTAGATCTAACCAATCGCCCAAGGGTACAAGCTGATGGTCTGGCTATTTTATGGAAAAGTTCTCGTTGCTTTATTAAGATAGCTAAAAATTAAATATTACTTAAATCGAATAAGTGCTGGCATACCTATGCAGTCAAAAAAGCCCAAAGTAAAAAATACCCTGGGCTAATCCGTGAAATATGCTTTATCAAAACATTCATCAAAATCGACAAAGGTCTAATATACCTTGTGTGACAGCCCGGCCTGCGCCGGCAATAAAATAAAGTTTTCGCTCCCGGTCAGCTATCAGTATGCGCTCTCCATCTTCCTTTACCTGTTAACGTCAATAGTTGGCGGTTATTTTACCGACGCCTTTTTTGTAAATATACGCTGATCAACGGGCTTTCCCATCAGCCACTGGCTACGAGCATCAACATCACAACATTGGCGAACCCACCTTGGCACCGGTGAATTACACCCTCTAAAAGGGCAAAGACGAATTACCTTTATTCTGCAACCGCTAAAGCATTCACGGCGAAACTCCCTGCGACCAGGCGGTAAACAACCACCGCAGCAGACATTCGCCCCAATAGGGATATTAAAAACCGGGAAGAGGGAGCCAGTGCTCCCCCTTCCCTATTAACTACGTAAAAAAACATCTTTTGGTTCGCCCGATTTCCCAATGATTTTTCCCAAACCTCACCTTTCTTCCAGCCATTGCAAAAATGCTGCAGTCTTCTCCTTTCCGATCAGCAGTTTCTCCGGCGTAGCCACATGCAGGTTGACCAGCAGCTTTCGTGCGAAATAATGCTCCACCTCCCGCACCGCGGAAAAATTAATGAGATACTGGCGGTTCAACCGGTAGAACTGCCGTGCCGACAGCTGGTTTTGCACCTGGTCGAGGGACTGGGTAATAGTATACTCCTCTCCCTTAAAAGTAACAATAGAAGGAGACGTGTACTTAATATAGATATACGCGATCTGGTCTGTCTGCACCGTCACGTACTTATTGTTCTTAAACACCAGAAAACTCTTCTTGCCCTCATCCACGCTGATCTTCCGGATCAGGTCCTCCAGGTTGCTGCCCGAATGCTGCTGGAAAAAGTTCCTGAAATTCTCCACTTTTTCAAAAGCAGCCTTTAAATCTTCCTCGGAAAAGGGTTTCAGCAGATAGTCAACCCCGTTGGCTTTAATGGCATCCAGGGCATATTCCCCGTAAGCGGTACAGAACACCACCGGGCAGGTAACGGTAACGGTCTTGAATATATCAAAAGAGAGACCGTCGGACAGCTGGATGTCCATAAAAATAAGGTCGGGCATCTCATGGGAAGACAACCAGTCGATAGCCGCTTCCACACTCTGTAATTTAGCCGGTACCCGGGCCGACGGACGCAGCTTCATAATCAGGTTTTCCAATGATCTGGCAGCCTTTACTTCATCTTCAATGATGATGACGTTCATATATAATCGGTAATTTAACAGTAAACTTTTCGGCGGTTACATCGATGATCATCTCACCATCCAGCAAATGCCGGTACCGCTGGTTAATATTCTCCAGCCCGATACCGGTAGAGGATTCCGGCACCCGCTTGAGCTGTATATTGTTCTCCACCACCAGGTGGGTAGCGGTGGAATAAAGATAGATATGCAACGGCTTCTCCTCCGAAACAATATTATGTTTGATACAGTTCTCTATCAGCAACTGCAGCGTAAAAGGCGGGATCATCGAGGCATACACCTCTTCCGCAATTTCCTTCTTCAACGCAATGCCGCTTTCAAAACGGGCTTTCAGCAGGTACATATAGGAATCCAGGATCTCCATCTCCTCCGACAACCGGATCAGGTTGAGCTTCCGGCTCTCCAGCGTAAAACGGTAAAAGTCCGATAGCTTCAGGATGAAATTGATGGCCTGCTTATCCTCGCTTTCCACCATATACTTCAGCGTGTTCAGGCTGTTAAACAAAAAGTGAGGGTTTACCTGCTGCTTCAGCAGCTCATACTGCGCCCACAGGTTGGCAGACGTGCTCCGCTCCAGCTCCAGCGACACCTGCTGGTTCAGGTAACTCTGATGCAGCAGATGGATAAACATATAAAAGGTGAGGTTGATCAAAATGCCCCTTACCTCGAACATCAGCATTACCGGCCCGAAATTGAGATGGGACAACAAGTACTGCTGTATGCACGATAATACAAACATGATCACCAGGCCCGCCAGCAGATTCCGCAGCAGCCGCTTTGTCCCGAAGCCGCCGGCGTTTTTGGCCGTATACGACGGGAACGTATATACGTTGTAATACCATATCAGCAGGGAGAACCCTGAAGTCACCCCTGCATCTACCAGCGCTTCATACAATACGAAGTGATGATCGGCGATTTTCGGGATGGCCGTCAGTATCCCCAGCGAGATAGAGCTTAACCATATGATCCGGTTGGATATTTTAAATGCCGGCTGTTGACGTGTATTCACTTTTTAGTCGTTGATCTGTTGCAAATGTAGGCTTCCCAGCGGGAAAGCTACCGTTTCCATGGTTGAAATGGACATATCCGCTCCCCAATCGGACAATCCTTCCCCTGAATCGGACAACCGGCCATCCCCCGCTCCCACCAACACTTTTCGGGAGGAAAACCCTCACGGCCGCTATTGTCCATTTCACCCGCCAGGATGCCGGATTCAACAGGTTTGTACTATGCCCTTCCTCCGCATTGTGCTCTCTTTGTGTCGTAATCGTTGCCTACCGCAGGATTGACAAGGCAACAAAATATTCATTACTACCATCATAAACAAGATGAAAAAGATATCCTTCACACTGATGCTGTTGCTGACCGGCTTATTTACCGCCTTCGGTCATACTGCTACCCCGGCGCCCCAACCCATTCAATGGCGTTATAGCGCCCAAAAGACCGGCAACGGCGAGGCAATATTGCGCATCACAGCTACCCTGGCCGACGGATGGCATCTGTTCGCGCTGAACAACCCTGCCAACAGCCCGGTGAGAATGGCCTTCACCTTCCTCCCCGATCCGGACTACCGTATGGAAGGCAATGTCAGTCAGCCAGAACCCATCACCCGGTTTGAAAAACTGTTCGGCGCCGATATCAGCTATTTCGAAAACGAAGTGGTGTTTCAACAGAAGGTGAGGCTGACCGGCAAAACCGCCACGGTAAAAGGCAATATCGAATTCACGGTATGTGGTCCCCGCCAATGCCTGCCTCCTGAAACCATCGCTTTCAGCATCTTCATAAAATAATAAAAAAACATACACATCACCCTTTATTAAAATTTAAAACGATGAACAACAGCCACACAACAGCGATCGAAAAAGTATTGTACACTGCCTATACCCGTACCACCGGCGGCAGGGAAGGCAATTCCAGCAGCAATGACGGCAGACTGGACATTTTACTCTCCCCTCCCGGCACCAGCGGCCCCGGTACCAACCCGGAACAACTCTTTGCCGCAGGATGGTCTGCCTGCTATATCGGAGCGCTGGGACTGGCCGCCAAAAAGCTGGGCGCCACCCTGCCGAAAGACACACTGGTAGACGCGGAAGTAGACCTGGGCACCACCGACGGCGCCTACTTTTTACAGGCCCGTCTCTCCGTGCACCTGCCGGGCATAGCACCAGAACTGGCACAACAGCTGGTCGACCTCGCCCATCAGACCTGCCCTTATTCCAAAGCCATCAAAGGAAACATCAACGTCACCACTAATATTATCTGAGCATGAAAACCATCAGCAAAAAACTCCGCCTCCTGTTATCCGCCATGGCAGCGTTACTTTTCAGCGCTACTATCGCCGCCGCCCAGCACACCGCCACCCGCATTCAGAACGTTGTGCTCGTACATGGCGCGTTCGTGGATGGCTCCGGCTGGAAAGGAGTATACGACATCCTCATCAAAAAAGGGTACCACGTCACGATCGCCCAGATTCCGCTCAGCTCCCTGCAGGACGACGCGGCCGTAGTGAAAAAGGCGCTGGACCGGCAGAACGGACCTGCGGTGCTGGTAGGCCACTCCTGGGGCGGCACCGTGATCACCGAAGTGAGCGCCCATCCTAAAGTAGCTTCCCTCGTATATGTGACGGCTTTCCAGCCGGATAACGGTGAACCTACTACGAAATGGATCGCCACGGCGCCGGCCCTGCCGGAAAACGGTATCCTGCCGCCCGATAAAGACGGACTGGTATACTACGACCGCGGGAAATTCCATGCAGGCTTCGCCGCCGACCTTCCGCCGGCACAGGCGCTCTTTATGGCAGACGCCCAGAAACCCATCGCAGCGGCTTCTTTCGCCACCCCGGTAACCGCCGCAGCATGGCATCACAAACCCACCTTCGGCATCGTGCCTACGGCTGACAAAAGCATCAACCCTGTTATTCTCAGGAACATGTTCCGGCGCTCCGGCACGAAAGTCGCCGAGATCAAAGGCGCCAGTCACGCCGTCTTCGTCTCCCACCCGAAAGAAGTGGCCAACGTGATCATCGCGGCTTCCAGATAAACCACCTATTCCCGGGGCAAAAGCCCCGGGCTATCATCAACGCCCCCGGGCAGCTCCATCCTCTAAAACGGTCCATCATGAAATACGTTAAAGAAATCGTCCTATACATAGGCCTCCCGCTGATTTTCCTCGCCATTATGGCATTTAAAAACACCCATCACAAAAACATGATCGCCAGCATTCAGCATGACAGCCATGACAAAGGGTTTGCCGTAGTGGAACTCTTCACCTCCGAAGGATGCTGGAGCTGCCCGCCGGCGGATGAGCTGATCGCCAGGCTGCAAAAGGGCAACAACAACCAGCAACTTTATATCATGGCCTTCCACGTGGACTACTGGGACCACCAGGGCTGGAAAGACCGTTTCAGTCAGGCCGGTTTCACCGAAAGGCAAAAACAATACGCCGCATGGTTACGGCTTGGCAATATTTACACGCCGCAGCTGGTCGTTAACGGTAAAACCGAAATGGTCGGATCTGACGAAGGCGCCGTATTAGGGGCCATCAGCGCCGCACTACGGGGTACCACTGCTCCGCCACTGACCTTAAAGGCCGAACAGGGCAACGGCACGCTGACCATCACCTACACCGGCGCTGTACCCCATAAAAAGGCCCGTATCCTGACGGCGCTGGTACAGAAAAATGCCCGCTCCGAGGTGAATGCCGGGGAAAATGCCGGCAAACAGCTCTCCCACGTGCAGGTTGTACGCCAACTGCAGCAGCAGGAGCTGAAAGCACAAGGGACCGTGACCCTGAAACTGCCGGCCGGTTTCCAGGCCGGCGACTGGGAAGTGATTGCTTTTGTGCAGCAGAAAAACACCGGGGAAATCACGCAGGCGGCCAAATTAACCTGGTAGCTCCACTATTGGAGGCGGGAAATGTCTAGTTCAGCCTTCAATATGTCCAACCCGCCAGTTTCTGATTCCCCTCCCGCCGCACCCGGCCTACTTTTGATCTATCAAACACGGAAAAAACAAGCCACATGGAAACGACAAAAAATACGAAACGCTTCAAACGCATCTACCTCATCCCCGCTGCTGTGGTTGCAGTGCTGGCAGGCCTGCAGCTGTTCAGCGAGCCTATCGCCTCCAAACCTGTTACCGGCCATATGGACGAGGCGCCCGCAGAAGTGCTGGCCATCCTGCAGCGCTCCTGCTACAACTGCCACTCCAACGAGCAGCAGTTAAGTTGGTTCGATCAGCTGGCCCCCGCCTCCTGGGCCGTAAAGAAAGATGTGGACCGTGCCCGGGAGGTGATGAATTTTTCCGAATGGGACAAGCTCTCTTCCGGTGAACGTACCGGTAAGATGTACGCGATCCTGAACATGATGCAGGCCGGTAAAATGCCGCTCCGCGAATACCTGCTGCTGCATCCGGGCGCAAAAATCACGGAGAAGGATATTGAAACAGTGAAAAAATATACGCTGTCGCTTTCCGGGCAGCAGGTCCCGGCCAAAGCTGCCGCTGTCACCACTACCACCGCTGCCGCCGCTGTTCCCAAAACATGGCCGGTGTCTCCCAACGGCGTGAAATATACCGACGCCTTCAAACAATGGACGGTGATCAGTATGAGCACGCTCTTCGACAACTCCATCCGGGTGATCTACGGCAACGACATTGCGGTGAAAGCCGTGCGTGAAGAGAACTTCTTCCCCTGGCCCGACGGCGCTATCGTAGTAAAAGCAGTATGGAAACAGGTGACCATGCCCGACGGTGAAATCAGGCCCGGTGAATTTGTGAACGCACAGTTCATGGAGAAAAACGCGGCAAAATATACCACCACCGAAGGCTGGGGATTTGCCAAGTTCAGCGGGCAAAAGCTGGCGCCTACCGGAAAGGACGCCTTGTTTGCCCGGAAATCCTGCATCAGCTGCCACCGGCAACTGGCCGCTGCCACCGGCTTCCTCTTCGACGTGCCGATGAAAGTAAATCCTAAAAGTTTAACCGAAAAAATTATCGCCCAATGAACCGCTTTTTCCTGCTGTTACTGATGGCCGCCGCTTTCACCGCCTGTAAAAATGAAACGCCTGCCAACAACCACACACGCATCGTATTTGACGCCGGTGACCTGCACTTCATCGCATCCTCGCTGAATCCGAAACTGAAGACCATGTCCGCCGTGTATGGCAACGACAGCGCGCTGCAGGCCCTCGCAAAAGGCGATCATCAACCGGCAGCAGGCGCCGTACTGAAGCTGGTCACCTGGCGCTATCATGATAATCCGCAGTATTTCGGCGGCAAGATCAACGGAGAGCTGCTGAGTGTGGAAACCCTACAGGCAGGCAGTTGGCAGCTGGACTTCGGCGCCCTGCAACACCCGGCCACAGCGGCAGAAAGAATCAGCTACATCATGAGTTATCAACCCGTACAAATACCATAATCATGAAAAAAATTACACACCTCATCGCAGCAGCGCTGCTCAGCATAGCCGGTATGACTGCCGCTTCCGGTCAACAAACCGGTAACAGCGCCTTAGGTACCATCAAACAAATCAAAGCAGGCGTGCTGGATGTTGGTTACGCAGAAGCCGGTCCGGTTAACGGGCAGGCTGTCATCCTCCTCCATGGCTGGCCATACGACATTCACAGTTATACGGCCGTTACCGCGCAACTCGCTGCCAAAGGATACCATGTCATCGTTCCGTACCTGCGTGGTTACGGCAGCACCCGGTTCCTCTCCGCACAAACCGCCAGAAACGGCCAGCAGTCCGCCTTTGCCGCCGACATCATCGCACTGATGGACGCATTGAAGATCAACAAAGCCATCGTCGGCGGTTTTGACTGGGGCGCCCGCACCGCCGATATCATCGCCGCCCTGTGGCCGGAACGTACCAAAGCGCTGGTATCCGTGAGCGGTTACCTGATCGGCAGCCAGCAGGCCAACAAAACGCCGCTGACGCCAAAAGCTGAGCTGGCCTGGTGGTACCAGTTTTATTTCGCCACCGAACGTGGCAGGGCAGGCTATCAGGCCAACACCCGCGCGTTTAATAAACTGATCTGGCAGACCGCCTCTCCCGACTGGCGTTTCAGCGACAGCACCTTTGCAGAAAGCGCCGCTTCTTTCGACAACCCGGACCATGTGGCCATCGTGATCGACAACTACCGCTGGCGGTTAGGACTTGTGTCTGGCGAAAAACAATACGACGCGCTGGAACAGCAACTGGCAAAAGGCCCTGTCATCACCGTGCCCGCCGTAACGCTCGAGGGAGATGCCAACGGTGCACCACATCCCGACCCAGCCGCATATGCCGCCAAATTCAAAGGTAAATACGTGCATCATACTTTAACGGGAGGCGTAGGCCACAACCTGCCCGCCGAAGCCCCCGAAGCTTTTACAGCAGCCATAATAGAAGCAGGCCGCTTAGCACAATAACATCATTTATTCATCTTCTTAAAATATAAAAAATGAAAACTAAAACAGCTACTATCATCTATTGGTCTGCCACTATTTTTATGTCACTCTGGTTTGGCGCCAGCGGCTTCTTTGAACTGACAAAAAATCCCATCGTATGGGGAATCACCCGGCAGTTAGGTTATCCACCGCATTTCATTTATATACTGGGCGTCTTTAAAATAGCCGGTGTCATCACGCTTTTAATTCCTCATAAATTCCTGCGGTTAAAAGAATGGGTATTTGCCGGGATGTTTTTCGATATCACTTTTGCTTTCTTCTCCAAGATCAGCGTGCTGGGCTTTCCTGCTACGGTAGACGCGATCATCGCTTTCTCCGTGCTGAGCGCCGCTTATGTGATGTTCCGTAAATTATATCCTGCTAATTACGCCACCCTGGCTCCTGCAGCGTTATCATAACCAGCCCGTTTCTATAAAAGTGAGCAACCAGGCAGTTGACTGCCTGGTTTTGCTTTTTTAAGGGTATTTGATTAAATTCAATGATCATCGATAAAACCCTGCTCATGCCTTCCACCGAACTTGCCCATCCTGGCCAGCCGGTCAGCACCACATCACTGGAAAATTTTTTCCCCGGCTACTTCGCCCTTGTCATGGCCACCGGCATTGTGTCTATCGGCCTATACCTGTGGCAATACCCGGTGCTGGCCACTGCTTTCCTTTGGCTGAACATTTTCTTTTATGCGTTGCTATGGGTTATCCTGGCAGCGCGTATCATAAAATACCCGGTGGTAGTATGGAACGACCTGCATCATCCGGCCAGGGGTGTCACCTTTCTTACACTGGTAGCAGGCAATAATGTGGTGGGCAGCTGATCACGATACCTTTCTGTAGCTTAGCGGATCAGCAAAATACTCCCGCTCCTTTGTACTTCGTGACCGGCAATATCTACCGCTTTGAGCATCCACACATAGTCGCCCGCGGGCAACGGTAAGTCCTGATGCCTGCCGTCCCAGCCACGTTGAAGGTCCTGTGTGGTGAACACCACCTGCCCCCAGCGACTATATACCGTGAGCACCGTGGCTTTAAGACCGAACGCCTTTATGCGGAACAGATCGTTCTGCCCGTCGCCATTAGGTGTAAAGGCAGTGGGAGGGTATATTCTTGCGCCGTCCAGCACCGTTACAGTTCCTTTTCCGCGCGGACTGATGCAACTGCCTCTTTTTAATTCCACCAGGAAAGTACTGGTATGTGTAAGGCCCTGCACCAGGAAACTGCCGGTAGCGCTCTGTTGCACCGGTTGCCGGGACACCGCAGGGTTATAGAGGTAATACATGCCTTCTTCCGGGTTGCTGACCTGTAGTAGTACTTCCATCCCCGTTGTGATCGTATAATCCGGCAGTTTTGGCGTAGCGGCTAAAACATCGGCATTGTCCACTTCAATGGCATCGCTCTTTACCATGCAACCGTATTTATCTGTAACGGACAGTCGATACGTGCCTGCTGGTATATCGGTGAGAGGTACCTGCTGCCCGACGGCCACAGTCCCCGTGTGCCAGGCGTATGCCAGCGGGCCGGCGCCGGTGGCGCGGATACCGGTGATGCTGCCGGTATGGGTATTACAGTTGTCCGGTTTTACCGTCATACCAGTTACATCCAGCTGTGGCAGAGGGGCCGCCAGCAGCGATTGTGTGGCTGCTTCAGACTCGCAACCGTTGACATCGGTAACGATGAGGCGATAGCTTCCCGCCGAGAGGTTCAGTGCATCCGCCGTATTAGACACGATCACATTATTTTCGTTCACCCAGCGGTAGCTCACGGGGGTAACGCCGGTTATCTGCGGGTCCGTCAAACTGCCATTGGCCTGTCCGCAGTGAGGCGGTGTCTTCGTTATCTTCTCCAGCATGGCTTTGGGCGCCACCGCCTGGGTAACGCCGTACAGTTTGTAATCCCAGCGGCAATCCTTATTGGACAATACCAGGCGATATACGCCCGGCACAACGTTCATCAGATCGATATCATTGCCGACCACCTGGTCATTTCCGTTTAGCCATTCCAGTTTGGTGGCGCCGGTTTGTATAAGACCGGTGATCTGTCCGCCGCGGCCATCGCATCCGGCCTGTTTGATGACTATTTTGGAATCGTCCACCGTGATAATGCCTGCGTGGGGAATGACGATGGTATCGGATTCCGCGTATGTGCAACCAGAAGCGTCGCTGAAGCGCAGTACATATTTGCCGGCTTTCATGTCTTTCAAAGCCGCCTCATTGCCCACCTGCTTCCCGGTGTGGTCCAGCCAGGTGTAAGTAATGTTCCCGGTGCCGGTCACTACCGCGCCGGTGATGCTGCCGTTGGACGCTCCACAGGTAGCTGGCGCCACCACGACGCGGGACAGGTCCAGCGTAGGGCCATTGAGGTTAGTAATTATAAAAGGGCCTGCTGTAGCGCTGCAATCGTTTACGATATCGTGTATGGTGACGGTGTATGCTCCCGGCGCGGCATCTATCAGTTCTTCCCCTTCCCCGACAATCTGTCCGGCGGCGTTTTTCCAGGTGATCTTGCGGTTCATCCCAGTGTACCGCAGGTATTTGATGCTGCCGTTTTTCTGTCCACAGGAAGCGTCAGTGATAATGACACCGTCGGTTACGATGGCCGGCGATTCTTCCCCTATCTGAAACTCTCCCCAGGAGTAGATGCAGCGTGCATCATTACAGCTGCCGCTGGATATTTCCAGCACATACCTTCCCGCAGGCATATTGATCAGGGAAGTATCCCTGCTAACGATCGTCCCGTCCGGCGTTCTCCATCCGATGATATATCCGCGTTGTACTTTCATGATCACGCTTCCGGTACGTTTGCCGCAGGCGGTGTTGGTCTGGCTGATATACTGCACCAGGGGCGTGGAAAACTCAGCAGTACAACCGTAGGTGTCAGTAGCACCGAAAGTATAACCTACCGTGGCAGCAGCAGGAAAGCTCCAGTCACCGTTATGGTCGGCAGTGATCGTAGCTACATATATTTTCTGGCCGCAGTTACCGGGACTATAATACAAGGCACAGTTATCGCTCTCGTACACTTCGACCTTACCATTAGGCGGCGCTTTCCCGGTGATGGTACTTCCATTGCATCCGGTAACATTGACGAATGGCGCCGGCCGGCCGGCAACATTAGGGTCCCAGCCGTAAATGTTGATGCCGTCGCCATTGCAGAAAAGTGAGTTGTGGCTGACGGTGGTATTGTAGGAATAGTTATTGACCACACCGGAATAACGGCCGGCAATATAATTGGCGTTCGCCGCGCTGCCGCCGATCAGTACCTGCTTACAGTCCAGCACCTGGATACCTACCTGGGCAATTTCATTGTTACTGAGCTTATTTTGCCCGCTCATGTCCGTACCGATCCGGTTGCGCACCACCAGGACAGGTTTGGCTGCCTGGGCGATAAAAATGCCGGTGCAACTGATCTGGTTATCACTGATGGTGATCTCATGGTCCTTGCCATACAAACTGAAGCCTCCATTGTTATAAAAATAGTTGGTGACGACAGCGCCGTTCCTGTCCAGGCATACTTTATTAAAGGACAGCATCGTACGGCCGCTCTTACCATCGTCCTGTGAAATATTACAGATGTTCCTGCCAAAGAGAACATTCCCGGCAGCCGCCGTCGGACCGCCAATCAACAGATGGCCCACGTTCCGCGTTTCTATGGCCGAAGTACAGTCGGTCGCATCCGTGGGCGGGTCCATTTTACCGGAAGTGCCAATAATATTACTTTGGACGGCTATCTGCCCATTAGGACAGTTCTCCACCTGAATGCCATGCCACCAGCGGGCGATGACATTGCCTTTTCCCGGCGCTCCGATCGTGATATTACCCGAGTTGGTGACATAGATACCGAAATCATTGCGGGAAGAAGTCCCATCTGTAAAGATGCCCAATCCGTATATCTCTACATGATCTGCATTGTCGATAAAGATACCGTATAAAGGGTCGGAAAGCGGCGGTGCTTTGCCCATCAGGACCACGCCCGCCTCGCTTTTGTCCAATGGTGCGCCCGGCTGGGTAGTACCATCGATGACCAGGTTACCGACGATGGCAGGCATCGAGGTAGTGAAAATGATCGTACGGTCGTTCCAGGTAGTATGAGGAAGATTAAAATGAATATAGTCTGTCGTAGCCGTACCGTTGGCATTGGAAGCTAAGATCGCCGCCCGGAGCGTTCCCGGACCGCTGTCCTGATTGGATGTAACAATAAAAGTGTCAGCTTTCACCAAAAGGGGCAACAACAAAAACAGGCAAATGGCAACCTGCCTGAACAGTACAGACATACGGATAAACAGGTATAGTGAATAATAAAAATGCGAATTTATCCAAAAGTTCGTTCACGATTATACCTACAAGATAAATTCGCTTAAATATTACCTGTTTATTTTAATAATTTAAAAGCATGGGTCCAGCGGTTCTGCAAAAATCCGGGGATACACCACAGTATACATAGCGGCTCAATCGCCCGGGCAGCTTCAACAGCGCCCATATCTTCTGTTTCCCAGCCAAAGGCGGTCAGCAGCCCTGTAACCGTCTTCTTGGCTTCTTCATCATTGCCACAGATAAACATGGTCGGCTTCCCCTCTTTGAACTGTGGTTGGTACATAGCAGCGTTACCCACTGAGTTAAAGGCCTTTACAAACTTCGCCGCAGGCGCCAGCTGCTGTAATTGTTCCATCAGGGAAAACTCCAGCGTGGTAAAAAAATGTAACACCCCGTGGTCAGGCGCTTTTTCCGCCAGGGGGTTGGTAGCGTCAATAATGACCTTGTTATCGAGATTAGCAATGCCTGCCAGCCGCAACGCGTCGGCGGCCACCAGCCCTTTGGTGGCCAGTACCAGCAGATCTGCTGTCTTAGCGGTGGTTTCAAAATCCGCTACAGGAATACCTGTTTCTTTGTTGAATTGTACGGCTTCCGGTTTGGACGTGTCGCGGGTACCGAGCGTAACGGTATGCCCTTCCTGTTGAAAGCCTTTGGCTAAGGCCTGCCCTACGGCGCCGGAACCAATGATTCCAATTTTCATAAGATGTTTTTTACGTGAGAGATGCTGATCGTGCTAACAGTAGGCAGAAGTTGGTCAAACGGGGCAACGAATGTAATCAATTTAAAGACATATGCTCCATTAATAAACAGAAAAAACCTATTTTCGCTGGCAATTGTTAAACCCAATCACTTCCACCATTCAAGATGTTACAACATACGAGCATGCAAAAACTTATGACGACTGCACTGTTGCTGGCAGTCAGCAGCACCTCGTTTGCCCAGAACAAATACTACCCGTTCCAGGCAAATAAAAAATATGGCGCTACCGACACCCTGGGCAATGAACTGGTAAAACCTATCCATAAGTTCCGAGAAGTGTTTCCGTCAGGCAAAGAGTTCGCGCTGTATAACTTCAGTGATGAGATAAAAGACCTGATCGTCAATGCTTCCACCGGAAAAATCCAGTCCTTTGCCTACATCGTCCCCAGTGAAGCCACCATCAACGGCGCCTCCTACACCATCATCCGGGAGAACGACAAACGTTATCTCCGCAGCGAAGAAGACGGTAAAATAATCATCCTGAAAAAGGATTATACCGATTTTTTCAGGGAAGGGAAATATATCGTTGCCAAACACTACCCCGACCCACCTCCACCGCCACCAGCAAGACCAGCGCCTAAGCCGGTAAAAATCAACGGTAAACTGATTCCCCCTCCGCCACTACCGCCGCCACCGCCACCGAAGTTACCGCCCATCGGGTTCGATGGTTATAGCGTTATTGGCGCCAATGACCTGACCTTAAAACCTGTCATGACCGGGATATTTAAACAGTATCTCGCTTTGTATAAAGATGAGCAGGAGAATATGGCTGAAAGAATCGTGATAAAAAAACGCAAGGCCGGTGAGCATTCTGATTTCTATGCCATCATATTCAGTACGGACCATACCCATAGCTTGTACGATTCCAGTATGAAGCTTGTTAAAAAGTTTGAATTAAAAGACGCCCAACAGGAGCAGCTGGAGAAAATAGCGTCTGATATCATGAAAACACCCTTATCGAACTTCGACAGGGTCAATTCCCCGGCGCCCATGGGACTTCCGTCTAAAAACAGGCCTGTCCCGGAGATCGTATACCCTGTTTTTGAAGTGGTGAAGGCAGACAATGGTAATAACCAGCTGATATTGAAACGCAGCGCCACGGAGGTAAAAGTGATCTTTGAAAGTCCCAACAGGATCAGTTGGGACCCTTATAAACATATCGCCGGCATACCCGACACCGATACTGAATTTAATATCAGCCCGCAGACCGGAAAAATATTCCTGCCGCAGAAATACCGGGAAGCGGCAGGTATCATCGTAAAATAATTCCAATAAAATAGCCCGTCCCGGACATATCTCCCGGGACGGGCTACCAACGCGTCAGAGCAAACTATACCCCTTCGCCTTCACAGCAGCCAGAATTTCCCGTATATGCGACAACGTAGTCAAGGGATTCAATATGGTAAACTTCAGATAAAAATTCCCTTCTACCTTCGTACTGGCCAGAATGTAAGTCCCGTCAAAGAACAGCGACTGTTTGATGCGCAGGTTGAGCGCCGACAGATCGGTGTCAATGGCCACCGGCCGGAAGCGGAACACCAGCACTCCCAGGTCGGAGCTGCTCAGTAATTCAAACTCCGGGTCCTGTTGCAGCAAAGCAGCGGTACCGGCGGCGGTGTCTATCATCATATCGGTATAAATGCCCAGCTTCTGTTTTCCCATCAAACGCAGCGTACACCACAATTTCAGGGCATCAAACCGGCGGGTGCTCTGGGTGATGGACTTATTGATCTGTGCTGGCAGCTCTTCGTAATCCTGTTCTGCCGGGTTCAGATAGTCTGCATGATGCCGCACCAGTTGCAGCGTCGCTTTGTCTTTCACGAGGAAGGCACTGCTGCTGATCGGCTGGAAGAACGACTTGTGATAGTCGATCGTCACGGAATCCGCCTGCTCTATCCCGTTCAGCAGATGGCGGTATTTGGCAGACAACAGCAGTCCGCAACCATAGGCAGCATCTACGTGCATCCATACCTGGTATTCGGCGGCAAGCGCCGCGATGGACTGCAGCGGGTCTATATTGCCAAAGTCGGTCGTACCGGCGGTGGCCACCACGGCAATGGGTATATTCCCAAGGCCGAGCTGCCAGTCCAGCGCCTCTTTCAATGCCGCAGCATCCATACGGAAACGGCTGTCGGTCTTCACCCTTACGATGGCCTGCTCTCCCAGCCCCAGCAGCGAAGCGTTTTTATCATTGCTGAAATGTGCTTTATCAGAAACAAATATCCGGAACCGGCTCGCCTGTGCGGGCAGGCCATCGAGTTTGATATTATGCCCTAACAGTTGCATCGCAAAATGGTCCCTCGCCAGCAATAGCCCCATCAGGTTGGATTGGGAGCCTCCGCCGGTAAACACGCCGTCTGCTTTCGTATAGCCGATTTCGTGAGCCGTCCAGTCTATCAGCCTTCTTTCGATGAAAGTGCCGCCGGCGCTCTGGTCATATGTATCCTGTGAGGAGTTGATGGCGCTGATGATCACCTCCGCCGCCAGCGCCGGTATCACCACAGGGCAGTTCAGATGGGCGATGTACTGCGGCAGGTGAAAAGCCGTGGCATGACGCACATACAGCTCATTTACCTCCGCCAGCAACTCGTCGTACCCGGCGAGCGGGCGGCTCAGGTCCACGCCGTATACCGCCTCCTGCATGACCGGCGGCCGGACGCCGGTGAAAGGCTGCCGGGTATTCAACAGAAAATCTTCCACGGCCGCACGTGCCTTTTCCACCGCCTGATGATATTCTGCGGCTGTTTCTTCATAAAATATATCGCGGAGCAGTTTGTTGTTTTTATGTTGTGGCTGCACGGAGGCAACCGTCATCTGGTCTGTATGCATATCTTGATTTTTTATCGGAAATGATTAACGGAAGATGCTGCCATAATGCTCTTCCATGATGAAATACGGATCATTTGTTTTTGTAACGGCGCGGATGTTGATCAGGCTCGTCTTGCTCATCATCCTCAACATCATCCTTCTTTCACAGGGCACCAGCGTTCCTTTTTCTTCACGATAGCCGGCCACGAAAGCGTTTCTGCCATGGGCGCAGAGGTGGTTGTTCACGAAGATGAGGTCTCCCGCCTCCGGAACAAAATCATTATAGATATGCGTTTTAGCCACTTTCCAGAACTCTTCGAGGTAATGCATCGCTTCGGCGCTCTGATCTGCATCCGGGTTATACAGCTGCTCTGCCGCATCAAAACGGATGAAGGGATAAGTCTCGTTGCCATATAACACGGCGGTGCTTATCTCCTCTCCTGCCGCGGCATCCGGGGCGTAGTTGGCGTCTTTGGGGCATTTGTAAAGGGAACGGAACAAGGGCCGCATGATATCGTCGGTAGCGCCATGCGACCGGATAGAATATAATGTGGAAGGCACTCTTTCTTCGTTCCGTATAAACAGGAAACTTAAAAAGTCAGCCTGGTGGAACAGGAACGCGTCTTCCGTATGTACAAAAAGATCGGTACGCGAACCGCTGCCGGTCTGCGTATGGGTCATTTTCTCGTCCGGAATGATGGCATGCATGAGGCCTCCGCCTTTGCGTTGTGCGTAATACTGCACGGGCTTACTCGGTACTGCGCCATGCATCAGGCTACTGATAAAGCCATAGGCTTTCAGCTTTTCGTAGTCTGCTTCTTTCCAGCTGGAAGGCGTGCGTCCCAGCTCCTCCTGGTCTACCTGTATCAGTCCCCGGAAAACGAGGGCGCCATACTGGGTGGCGGAGTAGTCGGTGCCGAACTGGCTGAGGATGCGGGCAATACGTTCGGGCAACAGCTGATAAGCGTTCAGGTGCAGCGTGGCAATGAACGCCGGGTTTTCATAACTGCCATATTCCCTGATGAGTTGCCGGCCTATGTAGTACATCGCGGTAGATTCCCGGGCGGTAATATCCACGATGAGCGGTGCGGATGGCGGTGTTGCGGCCGTTTCAGCCCATACATCCGTCAGGATACCGGGTGTTGTCACTGTTATGTTTTTCATGCTGAAGGGTTTAAGTGGGCCACTAATTTTTTCTTCTTCTCTTCACGGAGGACTTTCCATCCCTCCGCGCGGTAGGCGGCGGCCATTTTACCGCCGTCGATATGGTTCCAGCCGGGAGGCATGACGATGTATTTCAGTTTGTTTTTTAATCCCGGCGCCTGCCTTACGTCCGTCCACAGGTCACGCCACAACTGCAGCTGCACCTGTAACAGGTTTTTACCGTTGATCTTATCGTTCAGGATACCGTACACGGGCTTCACCTGGTCCATCTCCGTCTGGAAGGTGCCGAAGATCCTGTCCCATATGGAGAAGGTCTCCCCGTAATTCCTGTCCAGGTAGATATGATTTTTAGCGTGGTGCACGCGGTGCACGGAAGGGGTGATAAACAGGCACTCCAGCCAACGCTGTTTTCCTACGATCTCATCAAAATGGTCGTTGACATGCTCATAGAGGCCGTATAACCTGGCGATGGCTTCACAGATAAAGATCATGAAAGGGTCGAATCCCAGGACAGGGAGGGCAATAACGGTGAGGGGTATATGCAGTATCCCCAGGAAGGAACCGCGGACCGCCACGGTGAGCTTCATCTCTTCGGCGGTATGATGTACCCCGTGGATACACCAGAAAAAGCGCACTTTATGCCCGAGATAATGTACCAGCCAGAACATAAAATCGTATACCAGGTAGGCCAGTATCCATACGTACCAGGCGTAACCAAGGGTAAAAAAGCGGTATTCGTACATCCACATCATGGTGCCGAAAACCACGAACTTACCGAGGAAGAAATAGGGGAAACTGTCCAGTACATAGGAGATAACGTTCACCCATCCTTCGCGGTTGCTTTCCATTTTTTTGGAGATGACCAGTATTACCCATTCGAGTATTACCAGTCCTAACACAATATATCCGAAAACGCTCTGCATTTTTCCAAGCAGTTGCGGAAGAATAGTTCCCATAGAATAGCCATTAAGCGGGTCAAAAAATCAATAGAGCCAGGTCGCTTTTTTGTCAATGCCGGTGCGTCTTTTGGCACTGTGGTGCTTTTTCCGGTCGTAATAACCCATGTAAAAGAACCCGAGGCATTGTTCGTTTTCTTCCAGCCAGTGTTGCCGGGCATATTCGACGCAGGCGTCGCAGCTATCCCAATAGGCGCCGATATTATACGCTTCGCAGGTCAGCGCCATGTTCTGTACGGCGCAGCAAACGGCAGCCATTTCCTCCCATTCCTTAATAGCTATTTTCAGGTTACGGCGCAAGACGATGACGATGATGCACGGCGCCTTTTCAGGATACAGTCGTGCGCGTTCATGCCGGCTTTGCGGCCACTCTGCTGCGGATAGCCGTTGCCGGTAGTAGTCCGCCAGGTATTCCCCGAAAGGGGCACGCTGGCTGTCCTGCAATACGATGAAGCGCCATGGCTGTGTCATCTTGTAAGTAGGCGCCCAGGTGGCATTGGTCAGTATCTCCCTGATAACATCCTCCGGTATGGGCATATCGAGATAATCGTCTGCAAAAATGCTTCGCCGCCGGCGGATGATGTCCGTCAGCACCTGCTGACGGACATCTCTTTTCTCTTCCCACGCGATCATTGGCTGACAGTATTGGCCATTTCCGCGGGTACGGAGACGGTGCGTTTGAACGGAGCGATCGGGTTCTGTAACATACCGGCCAGCTGCAAACTGCCCGCCGGATCGGCGAGGTCCACCATCTGCCGGTTGTTGCGCAGCTGCAGGCGGTTGAGGCAGGACAGTATAAATTCGGGCGCGAACATATCGTACTGTTCAAATTTGGCAGCATGCTGCGGCTGGTCGTCCTGGTAGGCATATACGCAGCCGGCAACCCGGCGCCAGAAGTCCTCTTCGCGGTAGTCGCATTTGGTCACGAGGATATTGGACAGGAAGCGGAAGAAGCAGTCGAACACGTCGGTGAGGATGCTCAGTATCCGCAGCTCTTCCGGCACGGTAACGCATATACGCCTGCCTTTCTCCGCGATGTCTGTATTCATCCGGAACACGCCGATTTCCTCGGTGATGTCTTTCATAATGGCTTTTACCGGCACATGGTTTTCCAGCACGAGGATCAGGTTTTCGCCATGTGGCATAAACACGAGGTCATGCTCATAGAAACAATGCAGCAGCGGCGTCAGGTAGGCGCGCAGATAGCTGTCCAGCCAGTCATGAATGGAAAGGCCCGAAGCGGCTATCAGTGCAGGTAGCAGCGCGTTGCCGTGAAAATCGGTATGCAGCAGGGCGGCCATCGTCATCAGTTGCTGGCCGGGTTGCAGCACTTTGGCAGGGCTTTCCCGCCAGAGGCCCGCCAGCATTTTATTGTAGGGCACATGTTTACCGAAAGGCTCGTAGTAGAGATTGCGGTATCCCACCGTGGCTACTTCGCACAACAGGGTAAAGCCGTTTTGTTTCAGGTAAGGATCTTCCCCCACATATTTCCGTATCCATTCCGTAATGGGCGGCGTACTGTCCATGTAGTATGGCGTAAGCCCGCGTACGAAGCCCATATTCAGGATGGAGAGGGCTGTTTTGGTATAGTGTTTTTCAGGATGAGTGAGGTTGTAAAAAGTGCGGATAGACTGCTGCGCGTTAAACAGATCAGGGCTGTATCCCAGGCATACCAGGTGTTGATTGGCCAGGTCGGGCGCGCAGATGATGGCCAGTTTGTTGAACCACTGCCACGGATGCACGGGGATGAAGAAGTAATCATCCGGTGAAAGGCCGTTATCTGTCAGTTTTCTATTAAAGAGAGACAACACCTCCTGCCCCAGCTCATCGGTGATGAGTTGCTGATAAGGCAGCTCGTCTACCGCGCTGTAGGCGGTACGGCTCTTGTGGCCGGCCAGCCAGATCAACTGAATCGGCTGGTCTGCCTCCGGCGCGTACTGCCGGTAGTCGTTGGCATCGAAGCCGATGCGGCCATTGTTGGCCACAAAACAGGGGTGCCCGGAAGTCATGGCATGCTCGAAAGTCTGGTAGCCAGACCGTAACAGCTGGTCCATAGGCAGCTGCGGCCGGCTCATCATATAGGCGCTGCCGTTAAGCGTGCTGGTGATCTCTTCGAGATATGCCGGCAGGTTCTCTGTACTGATATTTAACTGGCTGCGGAATTCGGTGATGAACAAAATACTGTCCAGCGGCAACTCCTGGCTGTTGCTCACTTTCCGGATACTGTCCGCATCGATGGACCAGTGGTTCAGGCTGAGCAGGCGGGCGAAGAAAAAGTAGGTCACCTGTTCCGCATCGGGAGCGTGTAGCCGGTACTGTGACCAGTCACCGTCGTCGCTGATCCATTCGGGCTGCAGCAGCAGCTCATGGGTAAACTCACTGATGATCTTGGCTATATGCAGCCTGTTGGCTTTTGCCCAGTTATCGGGCTGAAGGTGGGTAACAACCGCTTCGGGAGAATTCATGCGCGTTTCGTTGATATGCATACGTCAATTATTTTTTTTGGATTGAGAATATTGCTGCCGGGTACAGAAAGCCAGCGCAGCGGTTTTGTGCGGCAGCTGCACTTCCTTTACGTAAGTAAAACCCGCCTTTTTGTTGAGCCGGTGGATCTTTTCGTTACCGGCATCCGGTTCTACCACTACCCTGTTGTGCGACGGGTTTTCGAAAAGGAAATCCATCACGAAGGAAAACACCTGCCAGGTAAAGCCATGGACCGGCTTTTCCACCGGCCCTATCAGGATGTGCATGCCTACATCTCCCGGCGCAGGGTCATAAAACCGGCCGATGAGATCATGCGCAGGGTCATAACATTCGCAGAGGAAAGCTGTCTTTCCATTGATCTTCCCGATGAGCGCAGCGGCGTGCGTGTTATGATGGATAGCGGTATATTCTGTCAGCACTTCCTCATAGGTTTTGGTAGTCATGCCCCAGTAACGGGCATAGGGCTGCGTCACCCAGCGATAGATCTCCGGCGTATCCTGCCGCAGGTCCATGGGCCATAGTTCTACCATCCCCAGCGGATGGTCCGGCACTGCATAAGCGGGTATAATGTTGAGTGTCTTCATGATCTGGATGGATTGACCGGGTGAACATGCGGGCGTGCCAGCTGGTAATACAGTGCCGCTACGAGCAGGTATCCGCCAAAGGCGACGATAAAAGGCACGTTTAGCGGATAATGTTCTACCAGTATACCGGCGGAAAAAGAGGCCGTCAGTACGCCCAGGTTTTGAAAGAAATGGATCTTGCTGTATTCCACGGCATAAGAGGCGGGGTCGCTGACGTGGAACAGCAGGGCGTCGAAGCGGACGGCCGACTGGAAAAACGCCCAGCCATAGAGGCAACGGCCGGCGATGATGGCGCCCGTGGACGGCCATGATTGCAGCAGCAGGCCCGCCAGCGCCAGCAACAAAGCGGGCAGTATGGCATGCCACGGCGACTCCGGCGTTTTGCGCCGCCGGTTCATCCAGAGGGCAAACACCGCCACCGCGGCAGGGATGGCATATACAGCGCCGGAGACGATCCGCAGCTGCATGCCCGACACGCTTTCCCAATAGCGGACGAAAAACGGGCGGATGATAAAGTCACCATAATAAAAGAACAGGGTGATCACACTCAGTCGCAGCACCGTACCAGAAGGCAGCAGGTCCGCCCAACTGCGTGCAGCCTGCTCCGTTACTACCGGCCCCGGTATATCGCGGCGGGACAATAGCAGCCAGCCACTCAGACCTGCCTGAAAGAAATCTCCTGCCGCCATGCCGAGGTAAATGTACTGCGGCTGCATCCAGTCGATGACTATACCGCCAAACACCGCTCCCAGCACACTGCCCAGGTGAATGATGACAGACAGGATACTGATGATGCCCACATGTTTATCCGTGTCTGTGATGCGGAGAATGAAAGGATATACCAGCAGGTAACTGCCTTTAAAGATGATGATGGCCAGCGATACCACCCAAAACAGCCCATAGTCGGTAATAAAGGCGCAGGAGGCCGCCAGTATGCCGGCGATCACCTGCGTGTACACCAGTATGCGCAGCTCGGGAATTCGCCGGGACACCAGCGCCCATACCGGGAAAGCCACCATCACGGTGGCACACACCGCGCTGAAGTAGGTGCCGGTGATCCGTGGATCTTCTATCCCGAACCGCGAAGCGAAAAACAACGGATAAAACGGATGCATCATGTAATCACTGACCACCGCCACCAGCGTCATCAGTATGAGATAAAATCTAAGTGGCATACTATATCAGGTGGGGTTGTGCAGGAACAGTTTCTTCATCGGCGCTTACGGCGAACTGCTGGAAGGCGATCCGCTGTTCAATGGGATACACCTCCCGGCCCAGCATCTCCCGGATGATCCAGGCATTGCGGTAACAGCCCATGCCCAGGTCGGGCGTCACAAAGCCGTGGGTGTGCAGCTCTGCATTCTGAACGAAAATCGAACCGCCATTGTCAATGGTGTAGTTACGGTTCACGGCGAAGCGTCCTTTCTCGTCCAGCTGAACTTTGTGCAGCACCGGCTCTATAAAATCGGGGATGCGGTACGTGTAGCCCGTAGCCAGTACCAGTCCGGCCGTGTGATGGGCATAGTGTTTCTCCTGCTCTTCCTGGAAGAAGGTGAGGTGGAAACCGTTGGCATCGTCGTGGGTGATTTCCCGCAGGTCGGCATTAGTGCGCAGGGAAATGTCAATACCAGACACCAGTTTCTTGGCGTAGATGGTATCGAAAATAGCGGCGATCAGGTCGTTGTTGATCCCTTTGTACAGGTGCTTCTGACGATGCAGCAGGTCATCCCGTTTGGCTTGCGGCAGGTCGTAGAAATAATCCACGTACTCCGGAGAGGTCATCTCCAGTGTAAGTTTACTGTACTCCAGCGGGTAAAACCGGGGAGAGCGGGTGATCCAGTGCAGCGCGTAACCGTAGGTATCGATATCCTGCAGCAGGTCGTAATAAATTTCCGCCGCACTTTGTCCGCTGCCGACAATGGTGATGGAGCGCTGTGATTGCAGGGCATGTTTATGCTGCAGGTAGTGGGCGGAATGAATAGCTTTATCCATCCATTGGCGGCAGTTAGCCGGCACATAAGGCACGGTGCCGGTGCCCAGCACCAGTTTGCGCGCCCGGAGCAACTGCTGGTCGCATTGCAGCAGGTATACCTGCGCCACTTCGTCATATTCGATCTTTTTCACCGTGGTGTTAAAGCGTACTTCGGGAAGCTTGCTGATAGCCCACTGGCAATACTGGTTGTATTCGTTGCGGAGCATTTTAAAATTCTCCCGGATGTAAAAAGCGTATATACGTCCCTGTTCTTTGAGGTAGTTCAGAAAACTGAAGGGATTGGTAGGATCAGCGAGGGTAACGTGATCAGCCAGGAAAGGCACCTGCAGGGTGGTGTCCTGCATTAACATACCGGGGTGCCAGTTGAATCCTGGTCTTTTGTCGAGGAAAATACCGTCCAGGTCGGGAATGGTATGCGTGAGGCACGCCAGTCCGAGGTTAAAAGGGCCAACGCCAACAGCCGCAAAATCATAGATCTTTTTGTCCATAGAATTTTCATTTTATTAATAGCAGAAGATTAAAAATACGAGGGTTGGCCCGGGGCAACAATCGCCCGGCGATGGTAAAAAGAGGGTATGTCAGTGGTAATCAAATTACCATGATCGTGGTATAAAATGCGGAGATGTTGCAGGGAGACAAAAAAACAGCGGGGCAACCGCATGATACGGTTGCCCCGCTGTTGAGCAGGCAAATGCCTTGTTTAGTTTTCCGGTTTAACGATGCCGGTTTCCAGTGCGTAGTTACACAACTCTACGGCAGAATGCAGCTGCAGTTTCCGCATAATATTCCTGCGGTGCGTATGAATCGTGTGCTGGCTTAGATGCATGGCGCCGGCGATCTCTTTGTTGGACTTTCCGGTTACTATCTGACGGATGACTTCTGTTTCCCGGGCGGATAAGCCTTCCGGGGGGCAACAGGCGGCTGCAGTGGTTTTTCTTCGGTCGGCCAGTAATAAATCGAGGGCAAAAGTGCAGAAGAACTTCTCTCCCCGGATGGCGCAACAGACAGCCTGATGGATATCTTTCTTTTTGCATTCTTTGGTCAGTACGCAGTATACGTTGCTGTCCAGCAGCCGGAAGATATCCACTTTTTTTTTCTGGCTGGAAATGAGTATCACCTTGCATTCCGGTATAACAGACAAAGTGTGGAGGAGTTCGTCGGCATCAAAATAAGCCGGATCATAGTCGAGTATCAGGACGTCCGGCTGAAAGGAGAGCAAAGCAGGCCGCAGCTCTTCACTGTTGCCTGCTTCTTCTATCTGGTAGTTATTTTGATGGTCTGCTAACAAACTTCTGATTCCTTCTCTGTAAACAGGTTGCGCATCCGCCAGTATAATACGGGTCGTGACTGTACTGTTCATTAGCTGATAACACTTTACAATGACCTGTTTTTTAGATGCAAAAGATATATGGTTAATGTTACTTCAGGGTTACCGGTTTTTGCTGCCGGATTTTTTTTGGCTGACTGTGTTTGTTCACCTGTGGCGCCGTTTGTTTTTTATTCCTTCTTCCCCACCAGATATAAAACCCGGTAACGGGCAGCGAAGCCGCAATGAGAGAGGCCAGGAAGGCCAGGACCTTGCCTGGCATACCCAGTACTGCGCCTACGTGGATATCATAATTCATGGCGTTGATCCGTTCACCGTTACCCATATCCGAAAAAGTGCGGCGGGTGAGCATGGCTGCCGTATGCTGATCGTATTGCATGCGGGCGGCTTTGTACAACGGTTTGCCATCCCTGCGGGCAAATACAGATACAGCCGCCTTTCCGTCTTTCGGGATGCTGACAAAAAACATGGTTCCCTGAGGCGCCTTTATCACTGCGTTGGACAATATCTTATCCAGCGAGTAGGCGTCTGCGTTAGTCGTGTCTGAAAATACCGGCGCCGGCAACACCGTAGGTTTGCCGCCATTGGCTATCCACTGTATGCTGTTGCTGACCCATGGATAGGAAATCACCAGCCCTGTAATGGAAATGATCAGCAGCACGATCATGGAATAGAATCCGAGAATGTTGTGCAGGTCGTAGTTTTTGCGTTTCCATTTGGTAGACGTTTTCCATTTGAAGCGAAAACGTTGTTTGGCAGCGGCTTTGTTGGCCGGCCACCAGAGCACGATCCCGGAAACCAGCATCACCACAAAAATGATAACAGACCAATTCACGATGGTGCCACCGATCTTTGGTCCGAGTAAGAGGTTGATATGGAGATTGACTACCGTATTAAAAAACTCCCATTTGGTATTTTCTATCTTCAGCACCTTCCCCGTATAGGGGTCGACGTATATCCGGTAGAAATATTCCATGTAGGCAGCGTACGACAGCCCGTCCGGGTTCACTTTCAGCGTCCGGAACGACACGCTCCTGTCCGCCCCTACCGGCACCTCCGCCAGTTGTAAGGTATACTTCGCTCCTATGGCTGCCTGGGCTTTTTCCCTGACAATATCCATCGGCAAACGTTGTGCGCCGGCAGGCACCTCCACGAACATTCGCTGTTTATAGACAAGCGGTTTCAGTTCATCAATGAAGGCATAGATGCATCCGGTAATACCCAGTATAAAAACAACCAGCCCGGACGCAAGTCCGAGCCAGCGGTGTATTTTCAGGATAGTTTTTTTGAAGGGCATATGGATTATTTAGTGACGTCTTTGCAATAGGTAACGCAATGCCATACACGCTCAAAAGGTTTTCCTTCATGTTCTCCTTTTACTTCTTCGGTGAAAGTGCCTTCCAGCAGGTACCTGCCGTTCCACGCCGGTACATAGGTGAAAACCTCGTCAGCGCTTTTCACTTTTTTGGTCCAGCCTTCGGGGGATTGCACTGTCAGCTCTGCTTTAGGCAGGGTGGTTTTGGTTTTGTGCAGCAGGGATACTTTTTCCGGCACGTTTATTTTTTTTGTACCGTTGCCTGTCAGCAATACGAAGTCGTTCTGTTTCAGGTTTTCGATGCCTTTGATGTTATTTACCTGCACGATGCCCTGCGCATAGTAGCGGATTTTGCTGCCGCTGTACACTTCCTGCACGGTATGATCGATGTACAGCACATAAGCGCCGTCTGCCTGCGGTGTGAAAGTAGCCTTGAAGTGGTTACCATTGGGCGTACACTCCAGTTGTTGTTTTTTGCCGGAAGGGTCGATAACATAGAGTTTAAAATCCCGCATGTTACTGAACCAGTTCTGTGTGGAGTCGCGTTCGTTGTCGGCGTATTCACCGAGGAACACTTTCACTTCCTGTGCCTGTCCTTTCTTACCGTTTACAATGGTTTCAATCCAGAGGGCATGTCCGAAAGCTGTTGCCATGCAGCAGCATAATAAGGCGGAGAATAATAACTTTTTCATATCTGTCCAGGTTTAAGTTTTAAGATTAAAAACGGTAGCCAACGCTCATCCTTACGTTACGTCCGGGTTCCGTTTGCCAGTAATAGATTTTATTGCCATAGCCGTCAGCAGAAGGCGCGCCGGTGAACAGGTATTTGTTCAGCACATTGTTGACCAGCACATTCACGCTGAATTTATTGACGGTATATCCCAGGCCGGCATCCATCCTGAAATAGTCCGGCAGGAAATTTTCGCTTTTGTCATATACCTGGCCGGCTACACGGCCTGCCTGGTACTGGTAGCCTACATTTCCGCGGAGGCCTTTCAGTACGCCGTCGCCGATGGTGTAGGTCAGCCATGTGTTTTGGATATGTTTAGCGATGCCCGGTACATAGTTGCCTGTCAGTTCAGGTTTGGCGTCTTTAGACACGATGCCGTCTGTATAGGCGTAGTTTACCACCAGGTTCAGTCCTTTTACCACTTCTCCCTGAACATCGGCTTCCAGTCCACGGATGCGCTGTTGTCCATTCTGACGGCTGTAGATGAAGTTTTTGGTAACAGGGTCCGGATGGTCCAGGTCTGTGGTCAGTACATTATTTTTTGTGATCTGGTATACGGCGAGGGTGGAGGTAAAGCGGCCTTTGAACCAGTCTCGTTTAACGCCAAACTCAATGTTATCGCCGGTCATGGGATCGAATGGTTTTCGCTGCCAGTCGAGTCCCGGGTTCTGGATGAAGCTCACGTCGTATACGCCGTAGATAGAGCTGTTCCTGTCGAAGGAGTAGCTGATGCCAAAGCGGGGGGTGAATTTGCTGTCTTTATTGGTGCCGTCGTAAGGGCTTACCACGTTGTTGGTCGTGTAGCGGCCGGCCACTGTTACGCGGAGGCGGTCATCGAAGAAGCCCACCTGGTCTTGCAGGTATACAGCGCTGTAGCCATAGTCATATTGTACGCCACGGGTACGGACATCCGCGGAGCGGTCCCATTTATGCTGCACCACGTTGCCATGTTTAGGCAGGTAGATATTGAAGGCAGAGTCGCCGAAAGCGCCGCCCTGTGCCCAGTCAGCGTAGTAGTTGCTATATTTCATGTCCACGCCGCCGAGGATATTGTGTGTCAGGGCGCCGGTACGGAAGGAACCGTTCACAAATACCTGTGCAGTTTTATTCAGGCCCAGTGCATCCCAGATATTAATGTTCCGCTGCAGCAGGCTGTCATTTCCTTTGGTGGAGAAGCCGGAGGGCCACATGCTCTGGCCGGTCTGCCGGTAATGGAAATAGCCGAACTGGGCGGTCAGCTTCCAGTCGGGGCTGAACTTATGTTCATAATAGGCCATCACGCTGTTATCGCTGATTTTGGTGGGGTCCATATTGCCTTCGATGGTGGTGAAGTTCATGGGCAGATCGCCATAGCCACGTTTGGAAAAGGAATAGTTACCGCCAATCACCGGCAGCTGCATGTACTGGAGGTTGTATTCCAGCGTTACGGCGTTCTTTTCGTCGATCAGGTATTTGAGTACCGGGGAGATGCTGTAGCGGTTGGTGTAGTCAAAATCGCGCCAGCCGTTTTTCAGTTCACCGGCGAGGTTGAGGCGGTACAGCAGTTTTCCGTTTTTGGACAGTTTGCCGTCAAGGTCCAGGGTGGTGCGGTAGTTGTCATAACTGCCGAGTGACATGGTCACTTCTCCCTGATTGATACCGGTAGGCTTTTTAGTGACCACATTGTACAGACCGCCGGGTTCTCCGTTGGACATCATAAAGCCGGCGGGACCTTTGATGAACTCGATGCGGTCTACCATGCTCATGTCTTCCGTGAGCGGGCTCCAGGAGCTGATATATACGTTCATGCCGTTACGGAGGGAGCTGGCGCGGGAGCCTCGGACCTGGATGTTGGAATACATATCCCAGTGGCCCAGCCTGGAGGCGCCGCTCACGTTGCGGGTAACCCCTTCCTGCATGTTAAAGATCTGCTGGTCGGCCAGCACTTCTTTGGAGATCTCTGAAATGCTTTGTGGTATCTCTACCAGAGGGGCGTTCAGGCGGAGAGAATTGGAGGGGGTAAGTACGGTGTAGCGGTTATACTCCCCTACAACGGTGATTTCCTTCATTTGTTGACCGGAAGCACCCAAAGTAATGGTGGTCTGGCTGATTTTATCTGTTTCCACCGCTACTTCCTGCAATACATTTTCATAGCCCACGAGGGATACGACGAGGGTATAATTGCCGGGTTTCACCCTTTTGATCACAAATTCGCCATTGGCGTCTGTAAGGGCGCCGTGATTGGAATGTTGTATTCTAACGGTCACGTATGGAGCAGGCAGTCCATCCGATGTAAGTACTTTTCCTTTGATGGCAGACAGGATATCGTCTGCTGATGCCTGTCCGCATATAGCCAACAGGACCACTAACAGTGTAAGTATGCGTTTCGCCGGGATTCGCAGATAGTACGGCTCCATGATATCTTTTACATTTTGCGTGCAAAAGTAGGGCTGCGAATCCCGGTTGAGTTACGCCATCGGGAAATTGATTTTCGCAATCAGGAAAAATCGCTAAAAATTGTCATATTGACTGACAATCAATGCCAAAAAGCCGACATACTATATATAATCCCTTAGAACGGGCAGGGACGATTTACCGTCTTTATCGAATATCTCCCGGTTGCAGTCATCGCAGGCACCTTCCGTGATCACCTCCCCCCGCTTCACCTGCCATACGTTCATAGCACCACAGGTGCAGTATACCGTATACAACACTTCCCCGGTACCCTGGCCGGCGGGTCGCCAGGTCCAGAAGCCTGTAGATTGTTTCTTTAAGTCCTTTGCTTTTTTATCTGTTGTCAGGGAGATGTAATAGTTGTCATCGCCACGGTCCAGTTCCACGATGACCAGCGCTTCTTTTTTGAGCAATTGCCGGAATGACTTGAGCAGGAAAGGGACGCTGTCGCCCGGTTCAAAGCCCGCGGCCTCCTCCTGCAAGGCCTCATAGACACTTGCGGTATCTAAATCAAAGCCTGGTTTGAGCGCAGCAGCCCTTGCTTTCAGGAAATCCCCGGTAGTACCGGGTTCCTCCTCCCCTTTCCAGTCAATCATCAGCAGGTAGCGGTGTTTCAGCAGGGCGGCCAGCAGTTGTTCATCGTCCTGGGCAGCAGTCAGCTGCTTTTCTTCCTCGGGTAATAAGAGGTAACGGAGAAAATTTGCATTCATCGTCGAAAATTAGCGGTCAGGTTGTTTTTTAAATCGATTCCATAATACCAGCAACCCCAGTGACAGGAGTGTTGCTATAACCATATCTTTCACCAGGTGACGGGGTTTGACAGAAACCGCCATGCCCATTTCGCCGGTACTGATATTCATGCCATAGCTTTTCCGGTAAAATACAAAGGGGAAGCCCACTTCCATGGAGCCGTCGTTGTAGAGGTCATTATGGTAGGTGACAAGGGTGATGGCGGCAAAAACAATGGCGGTCATCCACAGACCGGCCAGCGCAAATTGTTTGTTCGGCATACAGGCAATCTGACTGGTGTTAAAAAGGTTGGTGCAACACAAATATAGCCAAATAACCTTCACTCCGCAACCGAATCGTTAGCATGATGACCGGAAAAATCCCCGTTTCTTCCAAAAACAATTTGACCAACAACAGTTTCAACGTATATTGGTGACTGATTGAAACGTGTAGCCGCCAAAAATGATCTATAGATAACGAGCAGGGCAAATTCTATCATCCTTATAAAACTAGCACCTTATGAACAAAAACTATGCACAGTATGGCCTGATCATCAGCGCGATATTAGTTGTATTATCTGTCTTATTTTACATTTTGAACCTCAACCAGGAACGATGGGCACAATGGGTAGGCGTTGCTGTTATGTTTATCGGCATTGTCATTACCTGCATTAACTACGCGAAGATCAACGACGGGTATGTTACCTTCGGCAACGTTTTCGGAAACGGCTTTAAGGCAACTATGATCATCACGGTGATCACGGTGGTATTCTCCGTTATTATGCTGATGATATTCCCCGACATCAAGGAAAAAGCCCTCGAAGTTTCCCGTGCGGAGATGGAAAAGAAAGGCGCCCCTGAAGATCAGATTGAAATGGGCATCAACTTCACTAAAAAATTCTTCCTGGTATTCATGATAGTCGGCGGACTGGTTTTCAGCCTGTTCTTTGGGGCGATCGCTTCGCTGGTAGGCGCGGCAGCAGCCCAGAAAAAACCGATGAACCAGCCCCCACAGGCGTAAACAATACGATCTGTATTAACGATACATCATCCTGCATCAGCCGATGCAGGATTTTTTTATCTCTACTGTAACAACACGAAAAGTTTGCCAACTGATCTCCCCGTGAAAAAAATTTCCTGAATGACTATTCTCCGCGGAGAGACGCAGGCATGTTATCAGATAACGAACAAGATTTATCCGAATATTTTTTTTGATCGATTTTTTATTTTAGATTCATTTCAACAATACCCGATACCTAATCTGTCAACTTTAAAATCTGTCTGTCTTATTTAGTACCCTCAACGCTCTGTCTTATGTTATCCCGTTTGAAGCAACTAATATTTCCTGTTAGCGGAGAAGTAGCGTCCACCAAACTGCTGCTCGATCATTTAAAAGTAAACGTCTCCCTGACGACGCTGACTACAGAGATGGAATCTCATCCTGATTTTCCTGGTATACTCAGTGTCAGCGATATCCTCTCAAAATTCGGCGTGGAAAACCTCCTGGCTAAATTTGATGCTGAACAATTACCGCAGCTGCCTGCGCCTTTTCTCACACAAATCAGCGGGCATGATGGCGTTGGCACCTATTTTACCGTTGTCCGGAAAATAGATGCCCGGCAGGTAAATTATTATGACCGGGAGACCCGTAGCTGGGAAAACACCGCCACGGAAGACTTCCGGAAAAACTATATGGGATTGGTACTCCTGGCGGAAGCAGGTGAACACGCAGGAGAAGCTGATTACCGGCAACATGTCAAAGCCGAAAAACGGCAATTGATACTTCAATATGCAAAACTATTCGCCCTGCCGTTCATCGGTCTGCTCGCCATGGCGGCAGCCTTCTTCCGGGAAGGATGGAGCGCCCTGCTGCCCGTTGCCTTTACACTGACGACTATCCTGGGCGCAATGGCGGGTTTCCTGTTGCTCTGGTATGAAACGGATCAGTATAATCCTTTACTGCAACAGATCTGTACCGCCGGAAAAAAAGTAAACTGCGGTGCTGTTGTTCATTCCAAAGCGTCTAAGATCGCCGGTATCAGCTGGAGTATTATTGGTACCAGTTACTTCACCGGCAGTCTCCTGTTTATGTTGTTTTCCGGCATCACCGGTGCTCAGGCGTTGCTGATCATGTCGGTCGTCTCTGTGCTGGCGGCACCTTACACCCTCTTTTCGGTGTATTATCAATGGAGAGTGGCCAAACAATGGTGCCTGCTTTGTTTATCGGTGCAGTTTATCCTCTTGGTGCAATTGCTGATCCCTATGGCAGGGAAGTGGCATACGCTGGCACCCGTAACATCCGTCACACCGTTTACCGGCATCACCTTCCTCCTATCCTTTTTTCTGCCGTTCCTGGTGATTACACAGCTGGTGCCGGCCTTCCGCTCATCCAAGGAGGCGCGGCAAAACAAAATGAAGTTTAATCAACTGAAACACAACCAGCAGATATTTGAAGCACTGTTAGCCAAACAAAAAGCAGTGGAGGAAAGTACAGCAGGATTGGGTATTACCCTGGGCAATCCCGATGCACGCATAAAACTGATAAAAGTCTGCAATCCCTACTGCGGGCCTTGTTCAAAGGCACACACTCCCGTCGAAGAACTCCTGCACGGTAGCGATAACCTCCAGGTGCAGATTATATTCACTGCCACCAATAAAGAAGATGATCACAGAAGCCTCCCTGTCAAACATTTTCTGGCGGTAGCGGAAAACGGAGATAACCGGCAGATAAAAGAAGTCCTCGATGGCTGGTATCTGTCACCCACGAAAGACTACCAGCAGTTTTCCGGAAAATATGCCCTCCCCGACGGTGCCATGGCCAGACAGGGAAAGAAAGTGGAAGCAATGAGAAGCTGGTGTGACAGGGCCGGCATAAAGGCTACGCCTACGTTCTTCCTCTCTATGCCATCTGCTGACGCAACAACAACAGTATTGTACCAGCTTCCCGATATCTACCAAATTAAAGACCTGAAATATATTCTCAACACATAAGCAACGTTTGTGGCCTGATAGTCCCGGCCTTATAGGGGCATCCATTTTTAATCATCAAAATTTAATGCATGAAAGCCTTAAAGTTGAAGGCGCTGGAACTCGGCGCGCGGGAAATCCTTAGCAGGGAACAAATGAAAAATGTATCCGGAGGTGGTGGCTTCCGATGTATGACCGATTCAGATTGTGTACCAGGCACTCAATGCGTGGGTGGTTATTGCGGAGGAGATGGAGATGGAGGTGGTGGCGGACGATGCCGCGATCAGCGGTCCTGCACCATTGGTGTACCGGGAGACCCAAATGCAGCGGGTATTTGCGAAACCAACTCTTCCAATCGTTGCATTTGCAAAGCATTGGATTATTCGGCCAGTGCCGCTTCTGCAGAATGTCTCGCCTAACCTCAGTAAAGTATACTCACTAACATGATAACGTAAGTGAGTATACTTTTTTTTAAGAACTTCCTCATGCGATTGTGCAACATACAGTAGCACCGAGCCAATCCGGGCGAATAGCCAAACATCACCCTGTTAAGCCGATTATAACTCCTGCCTGAAATAAAAGTTTATGGCCTAACTTGCCCCGGCCTTTAGAATGGGGGCATTCATTTCTTTTCAACCAAAAGTTTAAATGATGAGATCCTTAAAACTGAAGGCGCTGGAACTGGGCGCCCGGCAAATTCTCAACAGAGAACAAATGAAAAATGTATCCGGCGGTAACGTTGTATGTAACTCCGGTATGGAATGTCCGGACGGCTATGTTTGTGATGGGGACCTGTGCGTTATTGGTGGTGAAGGCGGCCGTTGCCGTGATCAGCGGTCCTGCACCATTAGTGTACCGGGAGACCCAAATGCAGCGGGTATTTGCGAAACCAACTCTTCCAATCGTTGCATTTGCAAAGCATTGGATTATTCGGCCAGCGCTCCGTCCGCAGAATGCCTTGCCTAAAAGCATGCTTATTGGTATACCCGTTGCCGTAATAACGGTAGCGGGTATACCGCTTTATAAAACCAATCATCGTGAGATTTTTGTTTGTATTAACATAAAAACATGCGCTCACCTGGACCAATGTGTCGGAAGGCACTAAATTCCGGCACAGCAAGATCACGCAGATTTTCTTTTCTCCCACCAGCGGGCCCCCTTTTATTTCCCTCCGCTCTTTTCTATCTTTACTCACACATTATTCTATTTCTTTAATTGATTACCGGCGATTCAAAAAATCTTATTTTAAGGTATGGAGCGTATGTCCATGGAAGAAGAAGTGCTGTTGCGGATGATCCGGGGGGATGAATCGGCGTTTTCGGGCATCTACCGGCACTACCATCCTGCTTTATACATTTATCTGCTGCGTTTCTGTAAGGTCCCTTCTCTTGCGGAAGACCTGGTACACGACGTATTTCTCAAAATCTGGGAGATCAGGGAGCGTATTAACCCAAAACTTTCTTTTAGCGGGTATCTTTACCGTATTGCCCGCAACCATGTCTTTAAAACCATATCGCGACTGGCCACTGACGAACAGATGCGGGAGCAATTGTACCGGCAGCTGGCTGATATTGACCCGGAGCAACCCGAAGAAGTGGTGCGTACCCGGGAATATGAACGCCTTTTCGAGGAGGCGCTTTCCAAACTGACCATCCAGCGCGGGAAGGTATTCCGCCTATGCCGCCAGGAGGGGAAAAGCTACGACGAAGCTGCGGCCATACTCGGCATTTCCCGTAATGCGGTAAAAAAACATATGGTACTGGGCATGCGCTTCATTGAAGACTATGTGTACCGCCATGGTGATATTTTTATGGCGATCTGGCTGGTCTCCACTTTTTATTAAAAAATATTTTTCCACAGGGGTACCCTCTTTTATTATTTCCGGATAGTATATAGTACTCCCCTTTGCAAAAGGGGACCCTAAAAAATATGTCACAACCTGAAAATGCCTACGAGCAGTTGCTGCAGCGTTACCTGGACGGGCAATGCAGCAGGGACGAAATGGATACGTTGTTCCGATACCTTAATACCAACGCATCCAGGCGCCCCCTGCTGGCAGCCATGCAACAGGAATTTGAGCGTGTCCTGCGTGAAAATCATGACGTGCCGCAAGCCCTGGGAGACCGTATTGAGACACGGCTGCTGCAAGAGATCAGTCGCACCAAAGTGGCGCCGGTACGCTCCCTCCGTTACATAAAATGGAGCGCCGCCGCTGCCGTGGCCTTACTCCTGTCGACAGCCGTCGGGGTGTATATTTCCCGTCAACCGGCGGCGCCCCGGCTGGCACAACAACGCACCATACAAACAGGATCGCCGGGCAGCAACAAAGCGAAGCTCACCCTGTCAGACGGCTCCGTCGTGACGCTGGACAGCACCGGCAACCAGGTGATCCGCCAGGGCGATGTGACCGTACAGCAGCATAACGGACAATTACTTTACCCACTCACTGCCGGCCCTTCATCCATTGTCAGTTATAACCTGTTGGCAGTGCCCCGCGGCGGGCAGTTCAACGTAGTGCTGCCCGACGGCAGCCGCGTATGGCTCAACGCCGCGTCCAGCATGCGCTATCCGACCACCTTTGCCACCAACCACCGCACTGTGGAAATACAGGGACAAGCCTATTTTGATATTCAACCAGTGGCGGGACAACCCTTTATTGTAAAAGTGAACAATATGGAAATACAGGTACTCGGCACCAGCTTCGACGTAATGGCCTATGCCGACGAGCCGGTCACCCGCACGACGCTGATACAGGGAGCAGTGAAAGTAAAATCAGGCGCCAACGAAAGCTATCTCCATCCCGGACAGGCAGCTGCAGTGAACAACACCTCGGGTAATATCGCCGTACGACCGGCGGACCTGCGGGAAGCGACCGCCTGGAGAGCAGGTTTCTTTGATTTTGAGAACGCGAGCCTGGCCAGCGTACTGAAGCAGTTGTCCCGATGGTATGACGTGGAAACCGATTTCGCCACCCTGCCGGAAGGGAACCGCTTCGGCGGGTACATCAACCGCAACCTGCCCCTCCAGGAAGTATTGCCAATGCTGGAAACAGACAAGGTAAAACTCAAACTGGAAGGCAGGACCATCAAAGTAATACAGACCCGGTAAAACCGTCCGCCCATGTAGCCACCATTCTTTTATGATCACAATAAACCGACAACGTTAACAAAACCAAACAAGACCGCAACCGGACCGTTGCGGCCAGCAATCGCTCTGTTCAACCAAAATGTTCTACGTTATGAGATTTATCACATTCCTCCTGCTTGCGCTCTGCCTGCAAAGCAGTGCTGTAGCCTTATCACAGCAGGTCACGCTTTCAGAAAGAAATGCGCCCCTGAAAAAGGTGCTCAAGGAAATGGCCGCCCAGACCGGCGTATCCGTGGTGTACAGTGAAACCCTGATGGCTGCCACCAAACCGGTTACTATCGAAGTAAAAAATGTGTCACTGGAACACGCGCTGGACATAGCACTTCGGGATCAACCGGTACGTTATGTCATCAGCAACGGCCGTATTCTGATCTACGACCGCCAGGGCCGCGCCAACGATTCTACCCTCACGGCCACCGGACGGGTCACCAGCGAAAAAGGAGAACCGATCCCCGGCGCCAGCGTGCTCATCAAAGGCACTAACATCGGTACCGCCACCGGCAACGACGGCCGGTTCGAGATTAAAATCCCCCGGGAGGCCGTCACCCTGATCATCAGCGCCATGGGATTCCAACCCACGGAAATAAGCGCCCAGCTCCGTACTAATATGGAAGTGCGCCTGAAAACAGGCACCAAAAGCCTGTCGGAAGTTGTGGTGATGGGCTTCTCCGAAGTGGAACGCCGCCACGTGGCATCATCCGTGGCCCAGGTGGATGTTAAACTCACCAAAACCCGGCCCATCGCCAAACTGCAGGAAGCCTTTACCGGCACCGTCCCCGGCGTCACCGTTCAGCAAACCACCAACCTGCCCGGCAGCGTCCCCGGCATCACCATCAGGGGCATCAGCACCCTGCAGAATGCCGGCCCCCTCGTGATCGTGGACGGGATGGAACAAAGCCTCAACGATATAGACCCCAACCAGGTGAAAAGCATCACCGTACTGAAAGATGCCGCCTCCGCGTCTATGTACGGCTCCCGTGGCGCCAACGGGGTAATCATCATAGAAACGGAACGCGGACAGATGGGACGGTTTAAAGTGGAGGTCAACTCATGGGGCGCCATACAGCGGCCTATCGACCTGCCTAAGTTCGTTAACGGTACCGACTACATGAAATTAAACAACGAAGCAAGGAACATCCAGGGACAGACCCCACTGTATACAGACGAAGACATCCGCAAAATGGAATCGGGAGAAACACCTTCGGTAGACTGGCTCAAAGAAGGCATGCCCCGCAAAGCCAACTCGCAAAACCTCACCATGAGCGTTTCCGGCGGCGGCGGTATCGGCTCCTTCAACCTCATGATGGGCTACCTCAAAGAAAATGGGCTCAACTCCTACGAAGGCTCCGGTAAATATTCCGCACGCTTCAATACCAATGTGAACATCGCCGATAAATTTGTGCTGCTGGCAGACTTCTATGCCCACCGCCTGCAGATCAACCGTCTCAAAGAAAACGACGACGGAACCGGCCTGTATGAAAATCTCTGGAAGATGAACCCCACCCAGCAGATATACTACCCTAACAGCAGTATACCTGAGCATTACATCCTGTACAATGATATGAACCCGATCGCCTCCATCAACCGCGGCGGCTCCCGGAACAACCTGTACGATTTCAGCTCCGTGAACCTGCGGCCAAGATATAACATCAGCAAACACCTCAGCCTCGAAGGCAACGTGTCTTACCAAATCAGCAAATCTGCCAATAAACGGGCACGGGAAACCTTTAAATTTTTTGACGGTAACGGCAAACCGGTGAAAATATGGAAAAATGAAGTGGGCGCCGACCAGGACGTAAGCCAAAGCCAGCTGACCGCCCGCGGACTGCTCAACTACACCGGCAGCCTGCGCCACCAGGCGGATAAAATATACGTCACCGCCGGTTCCGAAGTGATGAGCTTCAACTACACCGACTATAAGGAAATCACCAAAGCTTCTTTCTTCGGTAAACTGAACTACTCTTTTGACAACAGGTACATCCTCGAGTTCACCGCCCGCGGAGACGGCAGCAGCAAATTCGCACCCGGCAAACAATGGGGCTTTTTCCCCGCAGGCGCCATCGCCTGGAACGTTACCAACGAGCATTTCATGAAGGGCATGGTCAACAACAGGATCATCAACAACCTGAAACTGCGCGCCTCTTACGGACTTATCGGCAACGAAAACGTAGCCCCGTACCTGTGGGAAGAGAATGTCAACGAATGGGGATGGCTGATGCGCGTACCCAACTTAAACTTCACCTGGGAAAAACAAAAACAGGGCAACATCGGGATAGAATTAACCATGCTCGACAACCGGCTGAGCGTAACAGCAGAAGCCTACAAAAAGAACTCCTACGACCTCATCTATTCCAGGTTCCCCGTGCCGCCCATCACCGGCTCCAGCTCCCTCGAAGCCGCCTTTAACATCGGGGAAGTGGAAAACAACGGGTATGAAATCTCCGTACAGTGGCAGGATAAAATCGGCAACGTGAACTACAGCATCGGCGCCATGTTGTTCGACAACAGGAACAAAGTGCTGAAAGCCGGTTACAAGGACGGCGACACCCTCATCTTTAAGGACGATAACGACAAAATCTGGTACAAAGGCATCGCCATCGATAACTACTACGGTTATAAAAGCGATGGTTTTTTCCGCGACCAGCGCGATATCGACAATACCCCCGCCAAGCTGCCCAACACCCTCCCCGGCGATATCAAATACATAGATCAGAATGGCGACGGTATCATCAACGATGCCGACAGGATCAACCTCGGAGACCCCTTTCCTCACCTGAACTATTCCATCAATCTCAGTTTACAGTATAAAAACTGGGACTTCAGCCTGTTGGGACAGGGTGTCGGAAAAAGGTCCGGCCGCCTTAACGGCCTCGAAGGCTACCCCATTCTCGTGGATGGCAGCAGTAATTCACTCGGCAGGCCACAACAGTATTATGCAGACAACCGCTGGACGCCGGAAACGCCCAACAGCAGGTTCCCCAGGGTATGGACCGGCTCCAGCACCAACGCCTACCTCAGCGACATCTGGCTGGGCAATGCCGCCTTCTTCCGGGTGAAAGTACTGCAACTGGGATATACATTCCCGTTACAGGGCAAAATGGTCCGTAACGTAAGGGTATATGTAAATGCGCAGGATGCCATCACCTTTACCCGGTGGGAAGGACTGGAACCCGAGCGCGACGGCGGCAACGGCAACTACCCCCGCATGGCGGTGTACAGCCTCGGCGTCAGGGCGACACTGTTTTAATCAAACGCTACCGCACCAACGAAAATTTATTTCACTCCACTGCAAAATATGCATCAGATGAAAAAAAGACTTATGCTACTGGCATTCCTCTCCGTGCTGCTGCCAGCATGCCAGAAGTTCCTGGACAAGCCGGACCCTACCGCTACCAAATTCGATGAGTTCTTCAATACAGAAGAAGATCTCCGCCGCGTGGTCTACAGCACCTACCTGGACGTCTTTACCAACAAAGACGACAGAAGGCTGCTTTTCTATATGGAAGACAGCAAATCGGACAATGCCTACAGCCGGGTGGAAGGCGACAACCACCAACGTATTGCCAACGGCAGCTACGATGCCAATACGAGGGCTTTTGAATATTACTACACCATCCACATGAAACACATCGGCCGTTTGAACACCTATCTGAAAAGTATCAATACGCCTTATGTGGAAGATGAGTCCATCCGCACCAAATACAAAGGCATACTGGAAGGGCTGCGGATATGGCACTATTTCAGAATAGTGTCCCGCTGGGGAAACGTGCCTTTCTATCTCGAACCTGTGGATATTTCGCAGGTAATACAACCCGCCAAATCAAAAGAAGAAATACTGAATACCCTTTTCCCGATGGCGGAAGCCACGGCTAACAGCCTGCCGGATAAAGAGTATAACTCCGACGGCTATATGTTTAACAAATACTCGCTCAAAGCGTTGATCATGCGCTACGCGCTGTACAATGGCCGTTACGACCTGGCGGCACGGCTGGCCAAAGAGATTATGGACAGCGGCAACTACTCGCTGTATCCGAACTATGCAGACCTGTTCAGCTATAAAGGCGATAAAATCAACAAAGAGTTCATCATCACCATGGACATGCAAAGCCATGGCAACAGCGGCACCAACTCGTTCGAACATCTCGGGCCACACTTCCGGACAGGCAAGGGACAATCTTACTCCGTACCGCTAAAATCCCTGGTAGACGCCTACTGGACACTACAGGGCAATAAAATTGACGCCTGCCCGCTTCATACCAAACAGGAATACGAACTGAACCCCAAACTGAACAGAGATCCCCGCTACACGGCCAGCATCATGGGCCAGGGTGATATATTCGTCAACGAGCCCATTAACATCTACGACCAGAACAGCCCCATGTTCCATGAAAAAGAACGTGCCAGCCGCTCCGGTTACTGGTTCAGAAAATTTGTAGACGAAACAGACGCCTTCAAAGGAGATGGTAATATGCACTTCCCGATACTACGGTATGCAGAGGTATTGCTCACCTACGCAGAAGCTAAAATCATGACCAGCAACGTAGACAACCTCGCCAAAAGCTGTATCAACCAGCTCAGGACCAGGGCCGGCCTCGATATGAAAGAAGCAGACGTTACCCTCCCAAAGTATGCTGCCTATACACAGCAGCAATGGATAGAGCTGATCAGAAATGAACGGAGAACAGAACTGGCAGGCGAAGGGGTACGTTATGATGATATTTTAAGATGGAAAATCGGTGAGCAGGTGATGACCAAACCCGCCATGGGGCATACCCGTCTGGTAAACGGTAATCTGGTGTCCCTGAAGATAGAAGACCGCTCTTTCCAATCGCGGAACTACCTGTGGCCATTCCATTCCGGCAGCTTGAAAATTGAGCCGGGGTTAACGCAGAATCCGGGGTATTAATGCCGGAGAGAAAGATCACACATCAGCCGCATATTCCTGTTAACAAGCATATAGGGCTAATGTGTGATCTTTTTTTTAACTTTACAGTATGCACGAGCAACTGGTCCGTCTTATTGCCCAAAAAGTAAAACTTTCTGATAAGGAAAGAGACTTGTGCATACAATATTTTGAACCTGTGTTATACCCTAAGAACCGGGTACTGGAAGAAGAAGGAAAGATCCCCGGCTATCTGTATTTTGTGATATCAGGTTTTGTCCGTTTATTCCATTATAATGACAAGGGAGATGAAATAACATCCCACATCAACTGTCCGCCGGGTTTCATCACTTCCTATACTAATTTCATCCATCAAACCAGGTCAGAAGAAAACCTTGAGTCAATTACCGAATGTGAACTTTTACGCATTACAAAGACACATCTGGACCTACTCACCCAACAAAGTCCGGCGTTTAAGGACTTCAGCATTCTCGTGTTCCAGCAATCGCTGTCGTATAATGAAAAACGCTCGAAGGAACTGGCAACGCTCAGCGCCGAGGAGCGCTATTTAAAACTGATCAACGAACATCCCGAAATACTCCACCACGTTCCAATGCAATACATCGCGTCCTTCCTTGGAATGAACCCCAAAAGTTTAAGCCGTATCCGGAGACAAATTATTAAGTAACATTTGTGAAGTGCTTTTGAATAACCAGGGTTGATCTTTGCCCTATTATTAAAAACCATTTCAATGGATATGACAAGTAAAAAACTGGCCCTTGTATCCGGCGCCAACGGACACCTTGGCAATAACCTGGTAAGACTTCTCCTCCAAAAAGGAATCCCGGTGCGTGCTTCCGTCCGTAACATCAAAAACAAAGACTGTTTCAAAGACCTGGACTGTGAAGTGGTACAGGCTGATATTACTGACAAGGCCTCTTTTAAAGCCGCGCTGCAAGCCGTAGATACCTTTTACGCAGTAGGCGCCGCTTTCAAATTATGGGCAAAAGACCCCAAAAAAGAAATCTATGATGTAAATATACAGGGAACCCGAAATACAATAGAAGCAGCCGCAGCCGCAGGGGTGAAAAGAATTGTCTATGTAAGCTCCATCGCCGCGCTGAATTACACCCATCTCCCGACGAAAGAAAGCAACGGCTATAATCCGGACCGCCGGGACATGTATTACAACTCCAAAAACGATGGCGAAAAACTGGCATTTCAACTAGCCGAAGAACACGGGATTGAATTGGTGGCCGTCATGCCGGGAGCAATGATAGGAGGTGAAGCATTCGCCCCGCTGAATGTCTCTTACAATGTGCTAAAGCTGATTTTAAACAAACAAATACCGGTGGATACCAATATCACCCTGAACTGGGTAGACGTAAAAGATGTGGCTGAAGGCTGTTATCTGGCCGCACAGAAAGGCAGGCCGGGCCAACGTTATATTCTTGCCAATGAAAAATGTATGACTATTACAGACACTACTAAACTGGCG
Source organism: Chitinophaga eiseniae (assembly GCF_900167135.1). Classification (GTDB taxonomy): domain Bacteria; phylum Bacteroidota; class Bacteroidia; order Chitinophagales; family Chitinophagaceae; genus Chitinophaga; species Chitinophaga eiseniae. Next base: position 75,772 of record NZ_FUWZ01000003.1, read on the forward strand.
CAGGAGTTCTACCCGGAGCTGAAATTAAAAATACCGGGAGCCGTTCCAAAGTTTATGCTTTACGCCATCGCCGGGGTGATGGAAATTTCCGCCAGGATAAGCGGCAAACCGCCTGTGCTCACCACCAAAGATATTGCCATGTTTTCCGGCCTGCAACAGGATTTTGACATCTCCAGGTCAAGAAATGAATTGGGATTTAACCCGAAGAATAACCGTCAGGTAGTCAAAGAAGCACTGGCTTACCTGATGACGCATAAGGAGCTATTGTAGTTTATAGCGGACAATAGTCCATCTGCTACAGGGGGCTATTGTCCATTGCTGTTATCCCCTCAAAATTTTCTCCATCTTCCGCCCTTTCGCCAGCTCGTCCACCAACTTATCCAAATAGCGGACCTGCTGTGTCAGCGGATTTTGGATCTCTTCTACGCGGTACCCACATATAACGCCGGTAATCAGTCCCGCATGGGGATTGAGCGTGGCGCGCTGAAAGAAAGTTTCATAGGTCACTTTTTCCTTTATCAGTTCCTCCAGCTGTTTGTCATCGAAGCCGGTCAGCCAGGAGATCACCTGATGCAACTCTTCCTTTGTTCTGCCTTTCTTCTCCACTTTTGCCAGCAGCAATGGGTATACAGCAGCAAAGGTCATTTTGGCGATACGCTGATCGTGTGATAAAGTATTGTTCATACTCAAATATAACGCTGAATACTCAAAGAAAAAAGCCTTGTAAATGAGTCATTTACAAGGCTTTTTGCATTACGCGCCGAATATCTCCCGCAGCTTTTTATTCATCGCATCGTCATCCTCTCCCCCGCCGCCATAGCGGCCGATGATCATGCCTTGCGGATCAATCAGTATTTTGGTGGGCAGCGAGTGGATGCCGTAGTCGTCGCTGATATCTTCCGGGTTAGGCAGGTTGTTTTTCCGCTTTTCCCAGTCGAGCCCGCGCAGTACATGTTTCCAGATGCCGATGCCGTCCTGGGTCACTGCTTTTTTCCAGGCGTCGTGATTGGAATCGTCATCCGAGATACCGATGATTTCAAAGCCTTTGTCTTTGTACTTGCCGTACAGTTCTTTCAGATGCGGATTGCCTTTACGGCAGGGGCCGCACCAGCTGGCCCAGAAGTCTATCAGCACATATTTTCCTTTGAAGTCAGACAAGCTCAGGGTTTTACCATCGATATCCGTTTTGGTGAAGGTACGCGCTACGCTGCCCGGTGAACCGGCACGCAGTCCATCCAGTTCCTTTTTTATTTCCAGGCCGTCGGCGCTTTGCTGCATCTCCTGTGACATGCGGGCATAACAGGCCTCCCCTTCTTTCAGTGGCATACTACTGATACGGTAACGCAATATCTGTGCGCTTACATAAGAGTTGGGATATTTATCGATGAAAGCTTTGTCAATTTTCTCCATCGCTTCATAATGCGGCTCCATCTGGTCTTTCAGCTTTTCCAGCTTATCCTTCAGCGGCTTCAGGGCAGCCTCTGTTTTCTTTGCACGCAGACCGGTGCTGTATTCCTTATTCAACTTTCCATACGCTTCCGACAGCGGTTGCAGTTTTTTCATGACAGGCGCACGCATGGCATCCAGCGCTTCCTGCTCCAGCTGTACTTTGGACCCGGTGAGTCTGGCATCTTTCAGCTTTGCGGTGGCAGACTTCAACTGCAGGTCGCCCGGCTCTATAAAAAAAGACGTCACATTACCTTCTCCGTACATCGCTTTTACTTTGTCAACGTACAACCGCGCCTGCGTTGGCTGTGACAGCTCTCCGGTGAAAGTGAATCTGCCGCCACGGGTCATGACGCTGTCCTCTCTGAATTTGTTGGCACTTTCGGCATAACCGAAATAGATGTAGCGATCAGGCAGTCCTTTGATATCTCCCTTGAGGGTAAAAGGTTGGCTGTTTTGTGCCGATACCTGTAAGGCAGGCAACAGGCAAGAAAATAGAATCCAGTTATACTTCATCTGATGTTATTTTTAAAGTTATACTCGTTTTTTACTGAAGTGTCTCCGCCAGTTTCTTATGCAGGCCAGCACCTCTCAGGTCTTTAGCGATAATGATCCCCTGCGGATCGATGAGGAAAGAGCAGGGAATAGCCTGTATACCGTATTGCTGCGCCACCTCGTTGCGGAACCCTTTTAGATCAGACACCTGCATCCAGGGCATACCATCCTGTTTGATGGCTTCCTTCCATTTGTCGGCTTTATCGTCCAGCGATACGCCCACCACCGTGAAATTCTTATCCTTAAATGTATTGTAAGCCTTTAACACATTGGGATTCTCCGCCCTGCAGGGGCCGCACCAGCTGGCCCAGAAATCCAGCAGCACATATTTGCCTTTGAAATCGGACAGGCGTACCGGTTTGCCGTCAACGTCCGCCTGTGTAAAATCGATCATCGGTTGACCGACAGCGCTTTTCTTCAGTACTTCCAGTCTTTTGCCCAGGCGGGTACCGGCGGCCGACTGCTGCGCTGCCGGCGCCAGCTGACGGTACAGGCTGTCCAGCGGTGCATATTCGCCGATAACGGCCATATCTGCGATAAGGCTCACACTCACCGGGCTTTCAGGATGTGCGGCGATGTATTGTCTGCTGCGTTCCCGCCGTTGCATACGCAGGGATTCCAGTTTGGCTTCCAGCGCCGCTTTAGCGGTATCATTGTCTTTCACTGCAGGAAACTGATGATACAGCGTATCCTCTCTTTCAGTGATATCAGCGATCAGCTGCTGATAGTTCTCATAAGCCTCCTGGGTAGCAGAACCGGTGATCTTCGCCTTGTCCAGCGAATCCATATTACCGGTGAGCGTCACCGCAGCGTTTTCCATAAACAGTTCCATGTAGCGGGAAGAAGTACCGATATAGATTTTCTGCGGTTCGGCGATAACACCCGTCCAGGTGAACTTACCATCTTTTACCGGTACCGTATCCGTCTTGGCGGAATCAGCCACCGGTATGGAGATGAAGACAACGGAGTCTTTCAGTCCTGTTAGTTCAGCAGTAAGCGTGGCATGTGGTGTGGCGGCCTGTTTACAGGCGGTTGCCAGCAACAGGGCGGCTAAAAAAGTTTTTGTGTGGAGATGCATCGTTAACATTTAAAAAGTGAATTATTCCTGGTAGCCGGGGTTCTGCGGACCAAAGGCGGTGTTGTAAAGAAACTCGCCATGTGGCACCGGCAATATGTATTTAATCTTGTCGTTGGCGGTTGGCCGCAGTTCCTGGATGAGCGACGAAGGAAGGCGCAGTAACGCCATCCACTCCTGGCCGTCTTCGGCGATGAGGTTTCTCACGCATTCGAGGTACAGTTGTTTCAGCATATCATTCACCGACGTGGCGTTGTCTACTGCGCTGAAATCGGTTACGCCGGCGCGGCCCATCACTTCCATCAGGATAGTACGGGCGGTCTGTAAGCTACCACCGGAACGCACGATGGCTTCGGCTTTCAGCAGATACACTTCTGTCAGCCGGAAAGCATAAGATGTTTCAGATAATACAGAAGGGCTGTCCCCCTGTTTGATATATTTCAGGAAATAATAGGTGCCTTTGGTTCCGGTATTCTCAGTACCGATCAACCAGTTGCTGCGCGGATCGTTCTTCAGCAGGTCTTTCAGCGCCGTTTTGGCGACATACAGCGAAGAAGCACCGGGCCAGTACTGCCGGCTGAGGACATAATAAAAACTCTCCTGGTTCTGTTGCGGCTTAATACCCAGTATCACTTCCGGGCTGCTCAGCCCTTTGAAATAGAAGATGTCTTTTGTCTGCGGCTCCGGTTTATATTTACTGTTCAGGATAATGGAATCCGCCAGGTCGGTTACCTGTTTATAGTCCCCCGGTTGCCCGTGGCTCATCAGCACCCGCATTTTCAGCGCCATGGCCGCCCAGCGGGTAGCGTACCATGCCTTGTTTTCCGCAGGCGCGTTAGCGATGGCATCGTCCACATCGGCCAGGATAAAGGTATAGCTGTCTTTCACGGAACTGCGGGCCTTGGGCACGGCATCTACCTGCACAAAATCTTCGCGGATCAATGCTCCGTACGGACTGCTCAGATCAAACCACTGTCCGAAGAAACTTAACAGTTTAAAGTGCGCGTAGGCTCTCAGGAAACGGGCTTCGGCCAGTATCTCTTTTTTACGGCTGCCGGTGAACTGTTTGTCGTCCAGGGCGGAAACACCTTTGATGATGCCATTGGTAGCGTTGATCAACTGATAAGAGGAAGTCCAGTAAATATCTGCATAGCTGGATCTCGCATAGTTATTGTTTTCTCCCTGGTCCGGACCATAACCATATCCCATATACCCGGCAAACATGGCAGGCGGCACCTCATGCTCAAACCATTTGGTAATATTATCGGAATTCACGGCGGCAAAGCGATAGTAAGCGCCGTTGAGCGCAATTTCGGAGGTACGTTGGTCAAGAATCGTATTACCATCCACCTTGGCGTTCTCTGGTAATTTTCCCAGTTCCTTCCGGCAGGAGGTACTGGAGATCACCACAGCACCGAGCAACATATATATAATCCTTTTCATCATAATTAACTGGTTTAATAATTTTTAGAATCCGAAACGCAGACCAAGGCTAAACTGCCTTACCGTCGGGAAGGTGCTCACATCGCTGCTGCCGTTGATCAGGCTGTACGGATTATTGCTCACCTCCGGATCAGGGCCGGGGTACTTTGTAACGGTGAACAGGTTAGTGGCGGAGGCATATACTGAGGCGTCCCGGATATTCATCTTCTTGGCAGCCTGTGCCGGCAGCTGATAAGTGAGGGTAACGGATTTCAGTTTCAGATAGGAAGCGTCGTATACCTCGGCGCTGCTGGTGTTGGCGCCGTACTCGCCCAATATCAGCCTTGGCCTGTCAGCGGAAGTATTTTCCGGCGTCCAGCGTCCGAGGATGCGCGCACCTCTGTTAGCGAAGCTTTCAAAGTTTTTGTTCTGTATATCCGCGAGATATAACAACTGTCCTCCGTAAGAGAAAGTCAACAGCGTAATCAGGCTGAAATGCTTATAGGTGAAGGTATTTGTAAACCCGCCATAGAAGGTAGGCTGCGCCTGCCCGATGACATCGCGTTTATAAAACCCTTTATCAAAACCCTCTGTAGCGATTTCATACATGGCATCGCCGATGCCCAGGTATGGCGCCATGTACTGCGCATAGGTAAAGACTTTTTTGTAGTCATCCAGCTGTTTCTGATCGCGGATAATACCTGTTTGTTTGTAGCCGTAAAAGAGCCCCAGCGGTTCCCCTTTGCGTACTACGGCATTGGCGCTCAGGTACGTAGCACCGGCATCGTTCGGGTCAGCAAAATCATTATTGATGTCTTCCACGCGGGAGCGGTTACCGGAAACATTCAGGGCGCCGGTCCATTGGAAATGCCGGTGTTTAATAAAATCTGTACGCAGATCTATCTCCAGCCCCTTATTGCTGATGGTGGCGATGTTGGATATCACGCTGCTATAGGAAGAGCTGGGCGCCAGCTGTGTGGACAACAACAAACCGGTGGTGATCTTCTCATAGTAACCAATCACGCCGCGCAGGCGGGAACCGAATAATTCAAAATCCAGGCCGAGGTCCTTCTGCAGCGTAGATTCCCACTTGATCTTACTATTCCCCAGCTGCGACGGTACCAGGGCATTCACGCCTCCATACGAGCCCGGCGTATACAGGGTGTAATAAAGATGGTCTCCGAAGTTCTGCGTACCGGTATATCCCGCGCTCACACGCAACTTTAACTCATTGATCCATTCCGCTTTCTTCATGAAAGGTTCTTCTGAAATCCGCCAGGCCGCGCCACCGGAGGGGAAATAACCCACCCTGTTGTCAGACGGGAATTTGGAAGAAGCGTCAGAACGACCCGTAAAAGTGAACAGGTATTTTTCCTTCAGCGCATAGTTGGCGCGCATATAAAAGCTGAGCAACGAATTTTGCCCTGAGCTGCCGGAACCCGGCAGCGTGATGGCGGCGGAGGAGAGATTATTCAGGTACTTATCATCAGGAAAACCCTGGCCGCTGGCAGAGAACGAATTGAAACGGAATTTCTGCCAGGAAGTACCACCGAGGAGGTTCAGCCGGTTATTTTCATTGAATTGTTTATCCCAGGTGAGGGTATTTTCTATGAAGACGTTTACGTCTTCTGTTTGTCCCTGTGAGGCCGTACCGCCGTTAGAGCTGCTGACGCCGCTGGCGGATGCGATCACCGCAGTGCTGGGCACATAGTTCAGCTGATGATAATTATTATAGTTAACGGATAGTATACTTCTGAACTTCAGGTTTTTCATCACATCATAGTCTCCGGACAGGGAACCGATCAGTGAAGCGGTTTTAGCCGTGTTAATACCTTCCAGCAATACCATCGGGTTTTGGAATCCCTGGTAATTGTAACCACCGATCTGTGATCCCAGGAACTGGTAGGGCGATCCGTCGGGATTATATGCCGGCAGCGTAGGCGGCGCATACATGGCGGCAGGGTAAATACCGTTGGTGATATTGTTTTTCGTGAAGCCGTAATCGAGATTGGTAATGACGCGGAACCGGCTGGTGATTTCATTATCCAGGCTGATTTTACCGGCAATACGGGAGAAGTCGGTCCCTCTCAGTACACCATCCTGTTTCGTATAGGCGAGAGAGGTATAATACCGTGAGCCGGAGCCCCCGCCGCGCACCGCAATGTCGGCGGTATGGGTAACGGCATTCCGCAGCACCAGCTTCAGCCAGTCTGTATTGGCGGTCCCGAGGCTTTGGGGATTGTTGATGATATTGGTCGCTTTCGGATCAGGATCTTCTCCGGCAGCGGCCCTGACGGCATTCGCGGTGCGGGCGGCTTCCTGTAAGAGGTCCATGTATTGTTGTGCGTTCAGCAGCTTTTCTTTGATAGGCTGACTAACGCCTGCGTAGTAATTGGCTTCCAGTACCGGTTTCTGGTTCAGTTTTCCTTTTTTGGTAGTGATAATGATCACACCGTTGGCCGCTTTGGAGCCATAGATGGCGGTAGCGGAAGCGTCTTTCAGGATATCGATGGATTCGATGTCGCTGATGTTGAGACCGGCGAGGCTGTTAAGGCCGCGGGAAAATGATCCGTCTACCGAGTTATTGGGATCGTCACTGCCCGCTCTTTCAATGGGGTTCACCACTTCCGACTGGTTCTGGATGTAGCGGTTCTGGATGGTGACCTGCACGCCATCGATGATGTACAGCGGATCGTTACCGCCCAACAGGGAGGTGCCTCCGCGGATGCGGATTTTGGCCACGCCGCCGGGCGAGCCGTCAGCCTGCGTCACCTGTACGCCGGCGGCTTTGCCGGACAGCGCCTGGTCGATGCTGGCGAAAGGAACGTTCTTCACTTCCTCCACGTTGACAGAAGCGACGGAGCCGGTCAGGTCTTTTCTTTTGGTGCTGCCGTAGCCCACTACCACATACTGGTTGAGGTCATCCACTTTGGCGCTGAGTTGTATTTCCAGTTTGGTTTTTCCGCCGAGAGAGATGGTACGGGGCTCGAAGCCCACGCAGGACACCAGCAGCTCCGACTTTGCGTCTGCATTACGCAGTACAAAGAAGCCGGCGCGGTCCGTAATGGCGGCGACGTTGCTGCCTTTCACGCGGATGGTAACGCCGGGCACGGGATCGCCGTGTTTGTCCACCACCCTGCCTTGTACCTCCTGTGGCGGCGCGAGGGCCGGTTGCTCCGGCTTTGTTTCGGGCGGTGTCACTTTCCGGGAAATGACGATGGTGTTGCCTTCAATGTCAAAAATAAGCGGCTTGTCCTGCAGAATCTTCGCCAGCGCCGTGCGCAGCGGCTGCTCACGGATGTCTGCCGAGACAGTATGCATGTCTGACAGGTCCTGGTTCCTGTAAAAAAACACGAACCCTGTTTGTTGTTTGATAACAGCGAACACCTGCTGCAGCGGCATATTCCTGCATGCTACGGTAACGGTCTGGGATTTCCCGGTAGCGTAGATGTTGAACGCCACCACCGTTAATAAAAACGCGGTTAATCTCATTGTTCTCCAGATTTTGGTCACACAGTGATTTTCGGTTACCCGGGGTATACTACCCCTGGTCGATACAAAAGTTTTGTGCCTGTTGCGGACAACATTAATTTTCATACCTTAGGTTTGGTTTTTGGTTGACAAATGTTTCCCGTCCGCCCCTTAAAGGGCAGCAGGAAGGGTTCTGAAAAGAGTTAACCGACGATCAAACCTGGTGCGGACGCCAATCTTGACACCAGGTTTTTTTATGGATGAAACATAAGCTCCCGTACCCGGTGGGCTTCATTTTTTTCATAACATGATATTAGTGGATAGCTATCGCCCGGGCCTTTCCGGTCCGGTAAACAATTTACCGGTTGACTGTCCCGGTATTTGGTAATGGTTGGTTATAAATAGTGTTAAATGTTTCCGCTAAGGATAGATAACAAGCTTTCTCCCCTCTTCCAGCTTAAAATTAACGCTCGCCTGTTTCAATATATTCATCAACTGGTTTTGTGTCAGGTTCCGGCCGATTTCACCGGTAAACGTGCCTTCCGGTATTTTACCGGCGTAGGTCACCTCGATATTGTACCACCTGGCTAACTGCCGCATCACGGTGGGGATGTCTGCGTCATCAAAAGAAAAATAGCCGTTTTTCCACGCGACGGCGCTGTTGACGTCCACATGTTTCAGCCACTCGATATCGTTACTGCCGGATGCAACACGGGCCTGCTGTCCCGGCTCCAGGTGTTTGTAGGCGCCGGGCGTTCTTACCAGTACCGCGCCTTCCAGCAGCGTGGTTTTTATGGTTTGCTCATCGTCATAGGCGTTGATATTAAAATGCGTGCCCAGCACCAATACGCTGATATCGTTCACTTTCACCTCAAACGGCCGGGTGGCGTCGGCGGCCACTTCAAAATACACCTCTCCTGTTACGGCCACTTTCCTGCTATTGCCGGTAAAGGCCGTGGGATAGCTGATAGAAGAGGCGGCGTTCAGCCATGCGTCTGTGCCGTCCGGCAGCGTTACCTTAAACTGTCCGCCTCTGGGCGTACGCAGTACGTTATTATTGGCGGCGTGACTGCCATTGCCTTTGTAAACGATCTGGCCATGTTTCGTCTTCTCTACTTTCACCCCTTGTAAGGTCAGCAAGCCGGTCCCGATACTGTCGAGATTCACCACGGAGCCGTCGGCCAGTGTCAGCGTCGCTTTATCGCCCCCGGGCTCGACCTGGGCAGGTAAGGCCGTTGCTACCGGGGCAACTTTCCGCACCCGTGAGAAAAAATAATACCCACCGCCGGCCATTATCAGGAGCAATGCCACCGCGGCAGCTCTCCGGTACCACTCCCCCATCCGGCGTACCCGTTGCTGAGGCTGTGTGACAGCCTGCAACCGATGGTACATCCGGTCTTTCAGACGGTCTTCTGTCTCCGGTTCCGCCATCGTCACCTGAGCGGTCAGCTCCTGTTCATCGTAGGCGTTATACCATTGCAGCAGACGGTCTACTTCCGCTTCACTGGCTGTGCCGGCAAGGTACTTTTCCGATAGTATAGCCAGTTCTTGCTTATCCATTCACTTTAGAATTTACAGGTGTTATATAAGGTAAGTATGGAAACGGCAGGCTTACCCTACCTCGGGGGGAAATTTTTTTTCAATACAGGAAGATGGCATGGAAGTAGTTCCGGAACTGTACCCGCAGCCGCTGTAATGCTTTGGTGATATGTTTTTCCACTGCTTTCTCGGAGATCTGCAGTTCGGCGGCTATTTCGCGGTTGCTGAGGCCTTCGTTGCGGCTGTAGTTAAAAACGAGCCGGCATTTCTCGGGCAACTGTTTCAGCTGCTGTTCCATGGACCGCTGCAGAAAATGCAGCTGCGCCGTTTCATCGGTCACGGCCTGCAGGGATTCGGGGAGCGCTTCTACCGTGGTGACCCGTGCTGTTTTCGACAGCTGGGCAAATACAGCGTAACGGTTGGCGGTAGCCAGATAAGCAGGCAGCGAGTGGATGACAGACTGGTTTCTGCGTTGCCACAAGCCGGTAAATACGTCCTGCACTACATCTTCCGCCAGCTCACGGGAGCGCAGGCGATCGTATGCCAGTACATACAAACGTTTCCAATACCGGTTGTAAATCTCCGTAAAGGCGGTGTGATCGTCAGCGGCCATCAGTTGAACCAGCTCTCCATCAGCATAGAAGGTGTAGTCTGTCATCATCTTAATACGTATAACACTGCTATCGCCGGCTATTATTCAAGACTTTCTGGTTGATTTTTCAGTCGGTTTCTTCCTTCAAAACTACGGCTTAAGGGGCAGATAAACAAGCGCCGGGCGCCTGAAAATTCCGTCAGGCAGGATTACTTATCTGAACCGGGGCCCGCCTTCTGCCGGCCTTTCGGCAGCTGCGCCGTTTTCAGGTTCAGCCCTGTCTCTTTCTTCGTTTCAGACAAAACGAACAGGCTTCTGATCTTCGAGATATTTTCCAGTTTGGATAGTTTGTTGGAATAAAAAAGCTCGTAGGCTTCCATATCGGCAATCACAATTTTCAGCAGGTAATCAAACTGGCCGCTCATTTTATAACTCTCCAGCACCTCCGGGAAAGAATTGATCTTTTGCTCAAAGCTCTGCAGCTTGTCATGCCCATGGCCTTCCAGCGTTACGCTGGTATAGGCAATCAGCGTACTGCCCAGCTTTTGCGGGTTGAGCACGGCCACATACCCGGTGATATATCCTTCTGCTTCCAGACGCTTCACCCTGTCGAAAACAGACGTGACCGATTTCCCCAACCTGGATGCAATCTCCTTGTTGGTGGTCCTGGCATCGGTCTGAAGTATATCCAGAATGCATAGGTCTGTCATGTCCGGTGTGAAACTCATGGCTGGTTTTTGATCAAAAATAGGGATATGGGCACATATTGCCGAAAAAAAATCGGTGGCAGGAGCCGCTGGCGGTTTTGTTTTCGGCAGCAACGCCGGAACATCCCGCAGGATACCAATTGCCATAACTTTCAGGAGAAACAATTTACCACGTATGGAAGGCTGATGATAGTGCCTGCCTGTCAACATTAAACAACAACACTCCATGAAAGAAAGCATTGTACTCCCTCTGCAAGAGGTGGGTCTGGACGCTATTGCCCTGGTGGGCGGAAAATCTGCCTCCCTGGGTGAAATGATCTCCGGGCTGTCAAAAGCCGGCGTAAAAGTCCCTGGCGGATTCGCGATCACGACGAAAGCCTATTATCACTTTATGCAGAACAGTGGCCTGGACCAGTTCATCAGAGACCAGATCGCACAGATCGATTTCAACAACATCAGCTCCCTGCGCAGGGCCGGCCAGCGGATCAGGCAGGAGATCAGCAACTCCAGGTTCCCCCATGAACTCAGCCAGGAAATTATTGCCGCCTACCAGGCGCTGTCCGGACAGTATGGCCAGGAACAGACCGACGTGGCCGTGCGCTCTTCCGCAACAGCAGAAGATCTTCCGGATGCTTCCTTTGCAGGGCAACAGGAGACTTTTCTCAACGTACGCGGACCCGTGGCGCTGATAGACTGCGTAAGGAACTGCTTCGCTTCCCTGTTCACCGATCGCGCCATCAGCTACCGCGAAAACTTCGGCTATGACCATTTCAGTGTAGGCCTTTCCGTATGCGTTCAGAAAATGGTACGCTCAGACCTCGGCGCCTCCGGCGTAGCCTTCTCCCTCGATACCGAATCGGGCTTCCGTGACGTGGTACTGATCAACGGCTCCTGGGGCCTTGGAGAGCTGGTGGTACAAGGCGCTGTTTCGCCGGATGAGTTCATCGTCTACAAACCCCTGATCCAATCCCAATACAAACCTATCCTTGAAAAAAAGATGGGCGTGAAGGATAAGAAAATGATCTACGGTGAAAGCAGCGACGAACGTACCCGTGTGATCCCCGCCACCAAACAGCAGCAGCACAGCTTCTGCCTTACAGACGATCAGATCCTGCAGCTGGCCGCCTGGGTACAACGCATCGAATCATACTATTCCGATAAAAAAGGCCACTGGTGCCCTATGGACGTAGAATGGGCGCTCGACGGCCTTAGCCACGAACTGTACATCGTACAGGCGCGGCCTGAAACCATTCATTCACGCAGGGACAGAAACAGGATCACCACCCGCTCCCTGGACACCGGCGGCGCCACGCCCCGCGAACTGTTAAGAGGCATCGCTGTTGGCGACGGTATCGCGGCCGGCAACGTCAACATCCTGTTCTCCCTGGACAACCGCGTTGCCACGACCACCTTCCAGCCCGGAGACGTACTGGTGACCGATATGACCGACCCCGACTGGGAACCCATTATGAAAATGGCTTCCGCCATCGTGACCAACAAAGGCGGCCGCACCTGCCACGCAGCCATCGTAGCAAGGGAAATGGGCATACCGGCTATCGTGGGCTGCGAAGATGCCACCGAGAAACTGAATGGCGGACAAGCCATCACCGTGAGTTGCGCCGAAGGCACCGAAGGCGTGGTATACGAAGGTATCCTGCCGGTGAAAGAAGGACTGCTCGATTTATCCAGCCTTCCCACCGTGAAGACGCCGCTCATGCTGAACGTAGGATCGCCATCCATGGCATTCCAGTTCACCCACCTGCCCGGCAAAGGCATCGGCCTGGCCAGGGAAGAGTTTATCATCAACAACTATATTAAAGTCCACCCGCTGGCGTTGCTGCATCACCGTGAGTTAAACGACGCCGCGCTGTCTGCCGAAATAGCGCAACTGATCTACGGTTATGAAAACGAAGCGGACTACTTCATCAGCAAACTGGCGTCCGGCGTAGGAAAGATCGCCGCTTCCAGCTATCCTGACAAAGCCATTGTGCGTTTCTCCGATTTCAAAAGCAACGAGTATTACAACCTGCCCGGCGGGAAATATTTCGAGCCGAAGGAAGAGAACCCTATGATAGGCTGGCGGGGCGCGTCACGTTACTACTCGGAAAAATACAAGACCGCTTTTATGCTGGAATGCGCCGCCATCCGCAAGGCAAGGGAAACCATGGGACTGAACAACATTGTTGTCATGATTCCTTTCTGCCGCACCGTGGAAGAGCTGGAACAGGTATTGGCCGTGATGGAAGAAGCCGGGCTGTCCAGAGGACAGAACGGGCTGGAAGTATACCTGATGGCGGAACTGCCGTCCAATATCATGATGGCGGAGGAGTTTGCGCCGCATATCGACGGTTTCTCCATCGGCTCCAATGATCTCACACAGCTTACCCTCGGGCTGGACAGGGACTCCGAACTCGTGTCCGGCCTGTACAATGAACTGAGTCCGGCCGTGCTGCGCATGATAGCACGACTGATTAAAGTAGCCAAAGAGTTCAAAGTGAAAGTCGGCATCTGCGGCCAGGGACCTTCCGATTTCCCTGAGCTGACGCGGTTCCTGGTGCAACAGGGCATCGACAGCATTTCTATTACGCCTGACGCGCTGGTAAAAACACTGTGGGCAGTGCATGAAGCGGAGCAGCTGGTAGAAGCCTGAATAGAAGACACCATCAGGTAAAAAAAGTTGGAGAGATGGTCTCTCCAACTTTTTTTATATTTTTTGATCAATAAATTATTAAGATTGTAGGGAGAAATGCAAAGTCTGATTGTCATTACAGCCACTAAATAAGGAGCGGCAATTACTGCTACAGGTATCTGAGGGCGACGAAACCGCTTTCCGGCAACTGCTCTATGCCTATAGTGACCGTTTGGGCGCCTTCGTTTACAAAATTACCGGTTCGCGGGAAGTCCTAATCTTACCTATAATCATTTCAGGGGCCAGGCTCCGGCGTACCGGACGAACAGCTGAAGGCAGCGGTGAAAAACGGCATCGCCAAAGTAAACCTCGCCACCGAAACAAAAAATATCTTCATGAAAACATTACAGCAGCAACTCCGGCAAACGGAAGACATAGACCTGCGGCGGGTATTCCCTAAAGCCATAGACGCCGTTACCTCGCTGATATCGCAGAAACTACAGGTGATCTAATCCTCCTCCTGCATATTTATATGCATCGCCTTTACATAAGCACTGGGCGAAAGCTGTGTGATCTTCTTAAAATTCCGGTTAAAGCTCGTCTTGGAATTAAAGCCGCATTCAAAAGCCAGCGACAACAACGTATACTGTTGACTCCCCGGCTGCAGCAGCAGTTGTTTTAAAGCTTCGACCCGGAGCACATTGATATAATCGTAAAAACTGCTGCCCTCTTTGGAATTGATCACCTGGGAAAGCACGGCAGGATGCACGTTCAACGTTTTGGCGAGATCGCCCAGCGTTAAGCCGGCATCTTTGTAACACTGCTGTTCCCGCATGAGCGCCGTCAGCGCAGCATGAATTCGTGTCGCTTCCACATCGGTGAGACTGCTTTTTTCATACTTTACTTTCTGGCTGGTTTCATCTGCCTCTGCTTCCCTCGCCTCTTCCGGCTCCGGCTCCGCCAGCCTCACCAATGCAGGAAGATACACCTCATGCGCAGGCAGCGGACTGGAGAAAATGCCCACCTGCCGGATGCCAAAGTACCCGATAAAGAAAATAAACAGCGCCACCACGAGGTATAACGACGCAGCAGACTCGAAAAAGATGACCACGATCCAAATAACGCTCATGCCGCCAATGAGATAGCGCAACCAGTTCAGCGTAATCTTATCCGTATTGGAAAACTGAACGGCCACATTCTGCCGGTGACGGCGCAGCAGGTAAAGGGACAGTATCACATACACCACCCCCGAAATAATAATGCCCCATACCATCGCATGGAAGAGTGGCGTAAACTTCGAAGGGACAGCGCCCAGCTTTTCTTGTACCGTCATAACCGGCAACACGGGCGCCAACAGGACGGCGGCCAGCACCGCCGGGGTGAAATGAAAAATATTACGCCACCCATGGCGTTGCTGGCCGGTGAGAAATAAAATATACAGGTATAAAAACGGGCCATGCAGGAAGGGAAATGGCAACTCCCAGCCAATCAGCGCCGGCATATCGCTCATCTTATTAAAGGCATACCAGCCGATCAACGCCTGATGCACCACCGCAAAAAAGAACCAGGCACTCAATATTTTGTCCGCAATACTTTTTTTACGCTTGCTGATCAGGATGATGAACAGGAATAGCGAGATAAAAACACCCCCTATATATATAACACGCCAGTCCGATAACATATCACTTGCTAGTCTGATGTAAGAAATACCAAATATAAGGGTTTCAACCTGGTATTACTACATCAACAGCCCTGCATCAGCGTTTCAGCCGTATGCCCATCCCCATTTCTATACTGATATGCTGGAAAGTGCTCACAGGATAACCCTCAAAGGGATAGAAAGGCAGATAGACCTTCGCATTGAAGGTGCGTCGTTTTCTCCCGAGCGACCAGTCCAGCAGTAAACCCACATCCGGCATCGTGGTGCTGCTTTGGGTGGTGATTTTCTCCAGGCCGGGATAATTGAGCGTTTCCTTGAAAGCGATGCGCCGCACGCCGCCCATAGCCAGCACGGTAAGCCGTACAAATTTTTTAGGCCCGGTCATCGTATACCCTATGCCCACCTTTTGAGACAACTGATAACTATAATTCGTTTCCACGTTGTAGGTGTTTTTAGCCACGGCACTGGCCAGCATGGCATGCGCGCCCAGCACCCAGTTGCCCTTCAGGGAATATTCTACAGAAACAGCGGCGAGGCCTTTTACCGGCAGGCCCCACGGCAATGCGCCAACAGCCGGTTTAATGGTAAAGCGGGATAACGACTGCTCCTGCTCCTGCCCATGCAGGCTGACCGTCAGCAGCAGCAAGCCAATAATAAGTAGGTTTCGCATAAACGGGTTTAGTTGTTTTCAAAGAAAAATGTAAGCGCCTTTTTGATGTTCGTCTTTTTGGAGTCGAGGTGCCCCTTCCCCGGGGTGATGTAATCCTGCAGCGCATAGTGGGGGTAATATGCCTGTAACGCATTGCGGAAGCCTGTAAAAGGCGGGCGCATCTTTTCCTCCAGTTCGCCCAGCCCGAGGAAAAAAGTACCGCTTCCCTCCTTGTTTTGTTCGCGGTAGGCCTTTTCGTTCCGGAGGGCGATAGCATCATCGTACCAGAAAGAAGGGCTCAGGCACAGGTAGTGGCCAAAGATCCGGTTATGGTTGGTAAAACTGTGCCCTACCAGCAAACCGCCGGCGGAATGCCCCAGGATAGCCCTCGCCGAGCGGGCGGGCGCTGCATGGAACTCAGATTCCATCCGCGGGATCAGTTCCGCTTCTATGAACTCGATAAATTTATCGGCGCCGCCGCTGCCGATGTCGCTGGGGGTGGGGGTGTAATCGTCCATACGGTCGTGCCCGTAACCGATGCCTACCACCAGCATCCCCTCCTGGTGACGGTCGCGGGTTTGCCTTTCGCATTCCACCGCGGTAAAGTCAAAATCCAGCTTCGCATCCAGCACGTAGAGGGTGCGATACCCCCTTGCAGGGGAATAATTTTCCGGCAGGGCCACCCTGATGTCATAGTTGCCACCGTTGACGGTCGACAGGAGATTGAACTCCCGGACGCGGCTTTTTTCGACCGTCTCCTTCTTGCAGGCCGAAAAAATCAGGGTGAGGCACAAACATCCGGCAAGGCGCCAGGTACTACACAGTTTCATCCATTCGTGATTTTAAGTAAAAGATGCGGCCGAATGCACGGCCGTTTGTGAGAGCAAAACTATCGAAGCGGTACGGCATAAACGGTTCACCTTATAAGGTGGCACCTATACTGGCAAAGGATTTCGGGGTGATGGGCCCTCTTATTCCCAGAGAAAAGGTTGTGTACGGCCGGGGGATATGATAAGTGCGGGAAGCTTTTTTATGGTGAGCATGATGGGCTTTTTTAGTCCGCAGGCAGTTATGGACCTGGTACAGGTGAAGCTGCCCAATAGTGATGCGTTCAGTTCCATCCGGGGCGTATATGGCGGAGTGGGGTTAACGATCACGGTCATGCTTGTACGTTGGGCAATCAAGGACCTACAGCAGGGAGTGGTTTTTCTATGCTGGCTGTGGGGCCTCTACGCACTGTCGAGGATAATTACCTGGACGGCAGAAGGCCCGCTGGGTGCATTCGGTACGCAATGGCTGGTAATAGAAAGCGTGTTTTTTGCGATGGGAATGTTATTATGGCTGCGATTGCCCAAAAACAAACCTGCCATCCAGGGCTGACATTATAAGCCCGTGCTGGCGACAGGCCGTCTCTGGCATCGAGACGGCCTGTTGATGTTTGTTTACATGAAAAACTGTTCTGAAACAATTTTACCATTTTTCACAGTAAATACACAAAGTTCCGTTACCGTCTGCCGGTCTCCGCCCTTCAGTTTAATATCCATTGTCAGCACAAAGGAAAAGGCGTTTCCGGCGATCAGCGGCTCCGAAACTGTGGTACCGTGCCGGGATTCCACCATGGCATTAAATTTCCGGTCCTTTTCCCTGAGGGCTTCCTTCCCTTTGGTCTCCTTCTCAAAACCCGGGACATCTGCAGGCTCTATGCTAACGGCCTCGTCAGCGTACAATTCCTGCTGCGCCAGGCTAAACTCCTGATTACGGCAATATTCAGCCAAACGGGAGGCTATCTGTGCTACTGTCATAAGCGTAACTTTTAACTAAAGTTACAAATTAGCCGCTGGTTAGTTCACCTGGGCCACATCGCCCCTTTAAGTTCTTAAGTAAGAATATACGACAACGGCCCTACCCCTGACAAAAATCAGCATAGCGTCTAATGACGGTCATGGTAATCGACGCAGCAGGCTGGTACCTTTGGTTTGTTCCCACAAGGGAAAAGACCATTTTAAATCCAAAGGTATGTCCCGCATTATCACTATTACACTGAACCCCGCCATTGATAAAAGTACGACTGTACCCATATTGGTACCGGAACGAAAGCTGCAATGCAGCAACCCTGTCTTTGAACCCGGTGGCGGCGGGGTAAACGTGGCAAGGGCAATCATACAATTAGGCGGTGATGCCCAGGCTATCTACCTGGCAGGAGGTCACTCCGGCAAATTTTTCGACGCTTTGCTGAATGCTGAAGGAGTACCAACGCTGTCTGTCCCCATTGCAGGACGCACCAGGGAAAACCTGATTGTCAGCGATATCTCCAATAACGCACAGTACCGGCTGGATATGCCGGGCCCTACGGTGGACACCTATGAATGGCAGCACCTGCTGGAAGTAATCAGGGAAATGGAGGAGGTGGACTATATCGTTGCCAGCGGCAGCCTGGCTCCGGGAATCCCCCCTGACATATTCGCCTCTTTCAGCGCCATAGCCACTCTCAAAGGACTCCGGTTTGTTGTGGATACGTCACGGGAAGCCCTGAAGCAGGCATTGCAGGAAGGCGCCTACCTTGTCAAACCCAACATGCGGGAACTGGCCGGCTTTGCAGGAAAAGACACGCTTAACAACGAAGAGATAGTGGCGGTGGCCCGGCAAATCATCAGCAAAAAGCGATGTGAGGTAATCGTCGTATCCATGGGAGCAACAGGCGCCATGTTAATAACGGACAGCATCTCCTTAAAAATCCCGGCGCCACGGGTGCCAAAGGTAAGTACTGTGGGCGCAGGAGACAGTATGCTGGCAGGTATTGTTTATGCTTTGTCTGCCGGCCGGGAAATAGTGGAGGCAGCACAATTCGGCGTCGCCTGTGGCACGGCCGCCACGCTGAACCCCGGCACCGCTCTGTGTAAGAAAGAAGATGCACAACGGCTTTTCGAGGAAATACGCAAAACACAGTCTTACACCGTTAGTCATTAAACAGATGAAAGCTGCCAGCATCCGAAAAGCACTAAAAGTATTAGGCCCCGGCCTTATTACGGGGGCCAGCGACGACGATCCCTCCGGTATCGCTACCTATTCACAGGCTGGCGCCCAATTCGGGCTTTCCACCTTATGGACAGCCCTCGTCACCTTTCCGCTGATGGCTGCCATCCAGGGCATGTGCGCGCGGATAGGGCTCGTCACCTCCCAGGGTCTCACTGCCACGATCCGGCAACATTATCCCAAACCCTTCCTTTACCTCATACTGCTCCTGAGTTTTCCTGCCATTACACTGAATATAGGAGCAGATATCCAGGGAATGGGGGCCGTATTTCACATGGTCTTCCCCGCTGTTTCCGTGTCTGTTTTCTGCATCGTCATCACCTTTTTACTAATGATTATCATTATCCGGTATCCTTATCAAAAAATCGCCTCCATTTTAAAATGGCTCTGTATATCCCTGCTGTTGTACATTATTGTTCCCTTCATGGTAGACCTGCGCTGGGAGGTAGTTGCCCGAAACACCTTCCTCCCGTCCATGCATTTTGATAAAATGTCAGCGTCCATCATTGTAGCGATCCTGGGCACCACTATCTCCCCTTATCTTTTTTACTGGCAGGCCACCATGGAAGCAGAAGACATGGTCCACCGCCGTATTGTGGTAGATAAGAAGGTGTTGAACGGCATGAGGACAGACGTGAATACCGGCATGTTATTTTCCAATATAGTGATGTTTTTTATCATCCTCACTACCGGAACAGTCCTCTATCCGGCAGGCATCAGGCAAATTGATACCGTAGACCAGGCTGCCCGGGCATTGGAACCGCTGGCGGGAAAACTGACCTATCTCATTTTCGCTACCGGCGTACTGGGAACAGGACTGCTGGCTATTCCCGTGCTGGCAGGGGCGCAGTCCTATATGCTGGCGGAAACGCTTGGATGGACAGAAGGCCTGGACAAAAAATTCGCACAGGCAAAACCTTTCTATTTTTCCATTATCATTTCGCTGCTGGTGGGCCTGCTGCTCCAGTTCTCCGGTATCAATCCACTGAAAGCCTTATTGTATACTGCCATTTTATATGGGGTAACCGCACCTGTCTTAGTAGCGGTCATCCTCCACATCGGCAACAACAAAAAGATAATGTACAACAATACCAACTCCTGGTTTTCCAATTTCCTGGGAATTATAACATTGGTTGTAATGACCGCAGCGGCATCGATACTTATCTGGTTTCAGCTCAGCTGAAGTTTTCTCACCCTGTAATAAAAAAGCGATGGACAAAAAAGGTATTATCATCTACAAAGGAAAATATGGCGCTACGCAACAATATGCCACCTGGCTGGCCGCGGCACTCGATATTCAGGCTGTAACAGCCGGTAAAGAAACGAAGGAACAACTGTCGAACGCCGCCTACGTCATCCTGGGAACCAGTATTTACATCGGAAAGCTGCAGCTGCGCCGTTGGATCAGCAACCATACGGACCAGCTGGCAGATAAAAGATTATTTCTCTTTCTCGTGGCCGGTACGCCCGTATCGGAAAAACAAAAGCTGGAAGCATACCTCAACGCCAATATCAGCGCCGGCATCAGGAGCAGGTGCAAGTGCTTTTTCCTGCCCGGCAAACTGGAATTCAGAAAACTCTCCCGGCTGGACAGATGGTTATTGACCATCGGCGCGCGGTTGGCCAAAGGACGCAGTGAAACCATTGTGACAGCAGATTATAACCACGTGCGGCCCGAAAACCTCGATGATATCATCAAAGCCGTAAGAGCGGCAAATGAAGTACCCGCCTGATGAAACCGCTCCTGTCCATATTACTGCTTTTTTATGGGTTGCATACAGCGGCCCAGCCGGTTCGCCCGGCCGGACCACCAGTGGACGCAGGTGTTCAACTTTTTTACCAGAAAACCGGAGGACGCAGCGTCTGGACCACAGCAACAGGTCGATCACATTTTGATTGGCTGTCCGCCTGTCTTCAAAAAGCGGTTTACCTGGGATTGGACCCGCATGACTATCAGCCACTTTTGATAAACGCGCTGGCAGAGAACCGCCTGCAAATGGCCACAGCAGCAGACACATTGCGTACTGATATCCGGATAACTGAAACGGCCATACGCTTTTTCATGGACGTGGCATTCGGACGCATGACAACACCACCCGTAAAATACAACGAGTTACCTCCCCCGCAAGATATCGCCACCAATATAGCCGCCAAACTGGCCGACTCCCTTTTAGCCGGAAATCTTTCGTATTTCCTGCAGGCCATAGAGCCTGCAGACACTACCTACCTGCAGCTGAAAAACAGCATTGCAATATGCTATGCAGCCATGGCGGACACCGCTTTTAGAGAAAAGGCCGTAACATCATTGAAGGCAGACAGCTCCAACACCCCGCTGTTAGTGAGGTTAAAACAACTCGGGATCAGGGATTCGATTTCCGGCGGTAACACAAAAACCCTACAGGAAGAAATCAGAAAGGCGCAGCGGCTGTTTAATATGCTGGACGACGGGGTATTGAGAGAGCGGTTCCTGAAAGCACTGAATACACCGCTGTCATACCGGTTACAGGAACTGCACAATGGGCTGAATCAGGCCCGGTGGCTTTACTACTATAAAACGCAGACTGCCGTTGTTCTGGTAAATATCCCTTCCACAACGTTGTTTTTTTATGACCATGGCAAAACCGTACTGTATTCAAGGGTAATAACCGGAAAGAAAAGCACGCCAACTCCCACCCTGGGTAGCAGACTGACCGAAGTGATACTCTTTCCCTACTGGACCGTACCTCACAAAATAGCAGTGCGGGAATTGTTGCCCTACATAAAAAGAAACCGGCAATACCTCGCCGACAACCAGTATGAGATACTGGACAAGTCAGGCCGCATCGTAGATCCCGCCACTATAAGCTGGAGCGATCTTGGCGCCGGTAACTTTCCTTATGTTATCCGGCAGAATACGGGTTGCGATAATTCCCTGGGTATTGTAAAGTTGAATTTTTACAGCCCTTTTGGCGTTTACTTGCACGATACCCCGGGAAAAAATCTGTTTATGTTGCAACGGCGTTTTTTCAGCCACGGATGCGTCAGAGTGGAAGATGCGGTACAACTGGGACATTTACTGGTGAAGGAGGAAGCGGCAGCAGCCATGATGGCGCTGGAAGCAAAGGGAAATCAACCGGACCAGAAACCTGTTGTATTCCGGATTCCGGCTACCGCCTATGTGTTTATCCTGTATAATACCGCCTGGCCGGATGCCTTTGGCCAGGTTAAGTTTTATGAAGATGTTTACGAAAAGAACTGAATCCGTTAACTTTTAACATTTATCCTCATGGGAAACAGAAAATTTTGTCAAAGCTGTAGTATGCCACTGGACAATACAGCACTTCTGGGAACAGAAAAAGACGGTTCCTTTAGTCAGGATTACTGTAAATATTGCTATCAGCACGGAGCGTTTACTCATCCCGGGTTCTCACTGGATGACATGAAACAGCACATGACGAGCCTGATGGACAAGCAAAAAATGCCGGAAGATATATTGGAAGCTGCTATCAGCCGTCTGCCGCATCTAAAAAGATGGAGCGGAAAAGACCCTGGCAGTATACGTTGAAAGTGTAATCATCTGTATTGAAGCTCACCGGCGCCAGTATACCATTCAGTGTTTTCACCAAAGCGCGATAGGAAAAACAGGGCCTTCCTTGTGGGAGGCCCTGTTCATCATATAGATGCTTTCATACAGCTTAACGGATGTAAGGCGTTTTGAAGGCGTAAAAAGCTACCCCAAGATATGTCCAGCCATTCTGCTCATAAGGGTAATCATACCTGTTGATCGTATAGGTATGGTTGTTATTACCCTGATGATAGAACGCATGTACCGGCTGGGTGCCGGCTACCTGTGTGGTAAAGGCATAGAATGACGGACCAAAATACTGGAAGCCATTCTGCTCATACGGCCAATCGAACCGGTTAATGGTAAACACGTGGTTGAAATTGGTCGGGTGGTAAAACTCGTGCACCGGCTGACTTCCTTCTACCTGGGAAGTAAAAGCATGGAAGTTATTGCCCAGGTAAGTCCATCCATTACCGGCATAGTCATAATTAGCCGGGTCAATGGTCATGGTATGGTGGTTACCGCCGTAGTGATAGTACACATGTACCGGATCTGTGCTGGTTTTCACCTGATGATCGATCAGGTATTGGGTCACATAATCTTTCACCGCAGTTCTTTTCACCGGATCGGAGATCAGGTCATAGATGGGTATGAGGCCATTGAAGTTGATATCCACCAACTCCGAGTTGGCCAGCGTAGCGCTGGACTGCCAGGCGGAAACGTCGATCTTGGGAACGGTCTGGTTCGGGTTGTCGCTCAGCACGATGGTACCAAAAAGCCCTTTGGTAGGATCACCCCCAACAGTCTGGTAATACAGGCGCTGGTAGAAGTTTTTGCTGGAATAGCTGGAGCTGGCGGCGCCCTGTACATTTACGCTGAAAATAGAGCCTGCAGCCACGTTCAGGCCGGCAGAAGCGGCACGGAACCTGTCCTCATTGCGGGTCTGTGACTGGTACAGGAAATTCAGCTTGGCGCCCAGCAGGATGCCCGACATCACGTGCGTGCCATAGCGGCTCACCAGTGCGGCTGGCGTGCTGGCCGCGATATCGGCCTTGAACGCAGGCGTCAGGTACTTCCTGAGCAGGGCGGTGTCGGCCGCGAATTTCAGGGTGCGCTGCTTGATCAGGATGTTGTAGCTGCTGTACACAAACCTGGACGAATAAGCGCTGGAGTCGCTGAAAGCGCTCTTCAGGGTAGCGGAAAACATCTTCAGTTTAGCGGTTACTTCCAGCCGTAAAGACAAACTTTTCGTATAGTCTTCACAGTTAATACCCGACACCAGTTGCTGGTCCTGTCCCTGTGTCTGGATAATCTCCACGCGGCCTGGCTGTTCGGTGCTCAGGCGGGCAACGTCGATAATCTGGTAAGTGGCAGAGGTGGCGCTGGCATAGTTTCCCGTGAGATCATAGCCGAAGCCCAGCAGGTTGTACTGCGGGTCCGCGAAAGACCGGAGTTCTGTAACGGATACGCCATTCAGCGCTTCCGGCTGCAATTGGTCATTTTGTGTGAACTGTTTACTACAGGAAGTTAACAGGCTCCCCAGCAATGCCACTGCCGGCAGCATCGCGAGCTGTTTTTTGTTCATAGAGGGCACACACCGTCACGATAGATCATCAGGCGGACATTATGGCCTGTCAGACGATACACAAACTACTACTTTGAGTATATGCTCCCATTACCATAACCGGTAATTTTGGGAAGCAAATCAGCGGTATGTTTTCAGGACACGGTATTGTTTATGGAATAATATTATGCGGCTATTTTTTCCTGACGCATACAATCCAGGCGAATGCGCAGCATATAGCCATGCAAAACCCGTCTATGGAAGGGCGGCCCGGAAAGGGAATCATACCTGCTCCCTGGTTTATTACGGCGGGCACACCTGACACGCAGCCAGGCATTTTGGGTGTTCTGCAGTCACCGTCGGCGGGCAACAGCTATATCGGCATGCACAGCGGGAAAGAATTCCTGGAAGGCTTCGGGCAGCAATTACCGCAATCACTGACGCCGCATACAACCTATGTATTGAGCTTTGATATGGCCTTTACCGCCAATTATCTTTATCCGGCCTGCTATGGCAACCTGGCGATCTATGGTGGCAACACTCCCGGAGATACCGCGGCTTTATTATGGTCGTCGGGCAATTTTACCCATACGGACTGGCAGCGGTATCATGCCGTATTCAGCGCAACTGCCGCATGGCGTTATATTTCCTTCTGGGCTTACCCCGTAGCGCCCTGTAATAAAAGCCAGTTTGGCATTGCATTGCTCATAGATCATTTCTCTGCAATAGATGAATTGATACTGCCTGCGGCAACAGCTACAGTAAAACCATGTAGTTGCGAAGCGGTAACTGACGGTCGTATCCTGCTGCATGTTGCTGGCGGCGTGCCACCCTTTCAGTATAGACTGAATAAAGGACTATGGCAAACAGACAGTGTTTTTACCCGTCTCCCGACAGGGCCGTATATCGGTGAGATCATGGACAGTCATGGTTTTGGCGCCAGTGTTGATATCGTTGTGACATCGCCGTGGAAAAACTGCCTGGTGGTCCTTCCTACAGCATTCACGCCTAACAACGACGGACAGAATGATATTTTCCGGCCCAAAGTATACGATGACATTCATGACTACCGGCTACGGGTGTACGATAGATGGGGCAACCTGGTATTTACCAGCCAGACCCCGGATGCGGGTTGGAATGGTACTTTCAGAGGATCGCCCGCAGGCGTGCAGTCCTATGTATATATATGCTCCTATACAGACAGCCGGCAGGAAACTCACCTTCAGAAAGGAAGCGTGCTGTTACTACGCTGAATGCCCGCCAGGATTATTATCAGGCACATAGGGAAACATAAGCGTAAAAACGGTGCCTGCTGCACCGCTGCTTACGGCAATAGTACCGTTGTTAGCCATAACAAAACGCTTTACGATGGCCAGCCCCAGGCCCGCGCCCGCCCTGCTGCCTACATTTCTCCCGCGAAAGAATGGCGTAAATAAAAACGGTATATCCTTCTCCGGTATACCGATACCCGTGTCTTTTACTTTAATGTAAAGCCCCTTTTTCCCGTAATGTAAACGCAGTAAAGGCCCCTGCCCCTGGGAGTACTTGAATGCATTCCCCACAAGATTGGTAAGGATGCCCGTCAGCTGACTTTGATCGATGTAAATATGACGGCGCGCTCCGGAAACCCGGATGCTGAGTTGCCGCTTATCGGCACGCTGGTGGAAGTACTGACGTCTGATCATACCAACAAAAGCAACAACGTCGGTAGCTTCCGGACGTGCCACCATACTTCCGGACACCATGCTGCCGCTGATGAGAATGTCATCCACCATGTTGTTTAGTAATGTTATCTCCTCTTTAATGCGGGATAAATTCCGCTTGTAAAAAGGCAACATCAATGCATCCAGTTCCATTTTTGTCTCCAGCAATTCTATAGAAGATGTAATGGCGGTAATGGGCGTTCTAAACTCATGTATGGCCATGGAGATGTATTCAGACCGCATTTCCTGCAATGATGTCTTCCGGGCCGCACGCCCGCTGATAGGTTCCCGCATACACTGGATTTTCGGTTGATAGAAAATAAGGTTATTTCGAACAATATGGTTTTAGTCGCACTAACAATATATGGATTGTTTTCAACAAAAATTTATATCTATTTTTTTATAATAAAAATATCTTTGTTATTATAATATTAAAAATCAATTAATTAAGCAAAAAATAGCAAAAATACCTTTTCTATAATCACATAAAATATTCATATATTTTTTTTTTCACACTTCAAATATATCATCATCAAGTTTATAATAAATATGTATTTCTAATTAATAAACAATTATTTAAAATTTATCTCTAGCAAGCTATTAATTTTCCATTTATCTTTATATAAAGATTATCTAATTATACCATATCAACCGAAAACCTCCCTCCTTTTTGTATGCTTAACATTGGAATCATTGAAGACAATCATTTTCTTTTGAATAACTACCGCGAGTTTCTCGAGGATTTTCAGGAGTGCAAAGTTGTGTTTGCCTGCCAAACGATAGAAGAGTTTATGGCATTATCGGTGACCTATCCGGACGTTGGGGTAATATTGGTGGATATCACATTGCCCGGCATATCAGGTATAGAAGGAATAACAGAAGTAAAGCAGCGCTATCCGGAGGCCAAAGTGATTATATTATCCGGTCACGATGGTAAACAATACATTATTGAATCGATTAAAAAAGGGGCCAGCGGCTATATTATTAAAACAAGCCGTCTGAGTGATATCTATCAGTCTGTAATGGACACCGTGCAAAGTGGCGCAACCTTATCTCCTAAAGCAGCGCATATGCTGATCAGCCATCTCAACGAAAATCCGCTGGAAAGCATTAAGAACAAACTTACCCGCAGGGAATATGAATTAGTGCAACTGCTGAAGGAAGGTTACTCATATAAGGAAATGGCGGAGCGTTTGTTCGTTACCGTATTTACGGTGAACCAACACCTGAAAAAGGTATATCAGAAACTGAATGTTTCTTCCAAATCAGAATTGATTTCAAAAATCTGGTCAAATAATTTATCCTCTCTCCTTTCTTTTGGCATTATCTCCGGAAATTTTCTATATTTTTCTTTTAATGATATGTTGACCGGTTTTCTTGCCGGTCTACTTTAATGAGTAGTAACACTGCTGCGCCAGCAGCAATTTGTACTGTAGTAAGTAATTGATTGCAGGTTGTAACTGGAGTAATATTGTATGGAGCGGAAAGGAGTGTGCAAGTGATGATATTAAATGCCATATAATGATATTGAAAACCTGCTTAACCTGGATAGGATGGGGACTACTATGCTTCAATTGTTTGTTTACTTCCTGCACGTCAACCAAAAATGCTGTTTATTTCAGTGACGTAAAAGACACCGTACTATCACCGGTGGACGGAAACTTCGAACCAAGGATACAAAAGAATGATATACTACAGATCAACGTGAGCAGCCTTAATCCGGAAGACGTTATCATTTATAATGTATCCAACATGACTTCAGCGTCTGGCACAGGGGGAGCGAATGCAGGAGCGGGTGCTATGCTGGGAGGGTTCCTGGTGAATGATCAGGGATTTATCCAATACCCGGTACTGGGACCTGTTAAGGTAGCCGGCCTTACTAAAAAAGCGCTTACCGACTACCTGCATGACCAGCTCACAACACGCAAACTGCTGGTTGATCCTGTGGTAAGCATCCGTTTTCTCAACTATCGTGTTACCATACTGGGAGAAGTGAGCAAACCAACAGTAGTAAATGTTACCAACGAAAAAATATCCATACTGGAAGCCTTGGGAATGGCAGGCGACATAACAGTGTTCGGCAAACGCAACAACATCCTGCTGATACGGGAGGTTGACCACGAACGGATCATCCGCCGCATCGATCTGAATGACAAACGCATCCTCAATTCCCCCTACTATTTTCTGCAATCAAACGATATACTATATGTAGAACCCAACAAGTCAAAGATCGCAACGGCCGACCGGTCCCGGCAAATATTGCCCATTGCGCTCAGCAGCTTGTCGTTACTCGTTATTATCCTGGACCGTTTAGTTATCAATAAGTAGCATATGCAAAAGGTAAATGGAAATAAAACCCAGCCCGGTGAAACGCCACAGAGCCTGCTAACGTTCATCCGTTCGCACTATCTGCCCTACTGGCCTATGTTTGCAGTAGCGCTGGCGGTCGCCCTTGCTGGTGCATTCCTGTATCTTCGGTATGCTACGCCACTGTATAAAATATCCGGGGTACTGCTGGTACAGGAAGCCTCTAACGGCCTTGGCGCCAGCGATATGCTGCAATCACTTGACCTGATGGGCGGCAGCAAGACCGTCATGGAAAATGAAATTGAGATACTGAAATCACGCACGTTGACAAAAGCGGTTATCCGAAATCTTAACCTATACGGAGAAGTAATAGAGAAAGGGAAAATAAGGGATGTGGCACTTTACAAAAACAGTCCGCTGAAATTTATCTTCCTGGAACCGGAGACGATACAAATAGCCTCAACAGGCACCTGGCCGTTTACGTATGATGAAGCTGCCAGGCAGGTAACGATCGAGGGCAATAAATACCGTGTAGGCGACACCGTGCAAACACGATGGGGCAAACTACTGATACAATCTCAGGGCAAACACGCAGATACAACCGTCAGCTATTCCCTGCACGTGATGACAGAAAAACAGTGGATGCAGCTGTTGCTGGCGACCATAAAAGTTACACCCGCCGCGAAAGCCGGCAGCGTGGTAGACCTGGAGTATACCGATGCGGCACCGGACCGCGGTGAAGATATTATCAATGAATTGATCCGGGTATACAATAAAGCGGCAGTGGAGGACAAGAACAGGACCTCCGCCAATACCATGCACTTTGTGGAAGAAAGGCTGCGTATTGTAAGCGCTGAACTGGGACAGGCAGAAACGCAGGTGGAACGTTTTAAAACAACAGCAGGAATAGTGGACATCGGGGAACAAAGCAAATTGTTCCTGGCCAGCGTACAGGAAAATGACCGCAAGATCAGCGAGGCCAACATTCAGTTGTCCATACTGGACGCCATCGAAAAATACGTCACCAGCCAACAATCTACCGGCAATATCGTACCAGGCACTATTGGCCTCACCGATGCTGTACTGCTGGAACTGGTGGCCAAACTGTCAGAAACAGCGTTACAACTGGAACGGCTACGTAAAACGACCGGAGAAAACAGTCCCCTGCTGGCCAGCCTCAACAGGCAGATGGAACGGCTGAAGCCTGCCATCATGGAAAATATCGGCAGCTTACGGGCTAACCTGCAGGCCGGGCTAACACGGCTTCAGGCGGAAAACAACCGGAACATGAGCATTATTCGCAGCGTGCCCGGAAAAGAAAAAGCTTTGCTGGAAGTCAGCCGGCAACAGGCCATCAAGAATAATATCTACACCTTCCTGCTCGAGAAACGGGAGGAAACAGCGCTGGCTTATGCCGCCGCGGTATCGGACAGCCGGATAGTGGACGCCGCCGAATCCGCCGCCTACCCGTTTAGCCCGCAGAAGTCAATGGTACTCGGCATTTCCGCGCTCACCGCACTGGCCCTGGTAGTGGGATTCGTTTCACTGAAAGACATGATGAACCGGGAAGTGATGTTCCGCGCAGATATTGAAAGCGTAACGAGCGCCCCTGTTGCAGCTGAGATTATGCATCACAATGGCAACGATCCTGTGGTGATGAGTAACAACAGCAGAACTGCCATCGCGGAACAGTTCCGCGCATTGCGCACCGCTTTGTCCTATATCGGGTTGAACGGTGACCGGAAAACACTCATGATCACCTCTTCCATTTCCGGGGAAGGCAAAAGCTTTATATCGGTAAACCTCGCGCTGAGCCTTTCACTGGCAGGGAAAAAAGTGGCCCTGATGGAATTTGACCTCCGCAAACCCATGATCAGTAAAATGTTGCACATGCGCGCCAACCCGGGCATCAGCAACTACCTGGTAGGCACGGCGTCGTTGCAGGACGTTCTGCAGAAAGTGGGCGACAACGGATTTTTATACCTGCTGTCGGCCGGCATCATGCCTCCTAACCCCAGCGAACTGATTCTCAACGGTCAGCTGGAAAGCCTGCTGAACGAACTAAAAGAACGTTTCGATTATATCATTATCGACTCCGCCCCGGTAGGACTTGTAACAGACGCCAGGCTGATCGCCCCGTTCTGCGACGCTACCCTGTATGTGGTGCGCCATCAGCGTACCCCCAAGCACTACCTTAAACTGGTGGAAGAACTTTACCAGAACAGGGAACTGGGGAAACTGAATATTGTGTTTAACGGTATAAAACGGCAAGGTGTAGCCGGTTACGGATATGGGTCAGGATACGGCGACATCAACGGCTATGGCTACACTGAGCCGGTCAAAAAAACAGGCTGGTTTAAACGCAGCATAAAATAACGACTGGCATACCCGGTCACACTACATATACGATCAACGGGCAATCAACGCCCGGTCCCGCCTTTATAAACTCCACACGAACTATCCGATCACCTTAAAACCGGCTCTTATGTTTAATGAACAACCATTAGCATGGTATGCGGTATATACCAGGGCTAAATGCGAAAAGAAAGTAGCTGATCTGCTCACCCGCAAAAAAGTGGAGCACTATTACCCCGTCAAGCAGTTGGTCCGCGGCCGTAAGATCGTTGAGACGCCCCTCTTCGCTTCTTACGTATTCGTTCACATCCCTGAAAGCAGAAGCTGGGTAGTACGCGAAACAGAAAACGTGGTGAACTTCGTCTACTGGCTGGAGCAACCGGCCATTATCCCGGATCACGAAATTGCACTGATCCGGCACTTCCTCCGGGATTATGAAGAAGTATCTGTAGAACATTTTCCCATACAGGCAGGCAGGGAAAGCACATCACCTTCCGGCGGCAAAATCATACAACTCGGCAGCAGCCGCGTAAAAGTAGCGCTAAACAGCCTGGGTTGTATGCTGACAGCAAGCATTCCATCGAGGGAAGTGAGGGTGATTGCCGGAAACAAAACCGCCAACGGACATCATTACTGATTTAAACCAACGATATCTTATGATGCAGCATATCATTCTCTGTGGTGGTTCCGGCACCCGGCTATGGCCTTTGTCGAACCAGCAAACGCCTAAGCAGTTACTCACCCTGTTCGACGGCTACAGTCTCCTCCAGCTGACTTTCCGGCGAAACCGTTTTGCCTGCGACAAGGTAATGGCCATCGTCAACGAACAGCAGGCCGGGATCGTAGCGGAGCAACTGGAGCAGGCAGGCGCATCGGCACCGGTATGCCTCGCAGAACCCGTAGGCCGCAATACTGCCGCCGCCATCGCGCTGGCTGCTTTTGTGGCCGACCCGGACACTATTTTACTGATCACCCCTGCCGACCATCTCATCGGCACTCCCGACCGGTATGCGACAGCCATAGAGACCGCCGGCATCCTCGCCGCGGGAAACCATGTCGTTACCATCGGGTTGGTACCCACCTACCCGGAAACAGGATTCGGCTATATCAGCTACTCCGGCCATGACGTACTGCGGTTTGTGGAAAAACCCGATCGCGTAGTGGCAGAGGCCATGCTGGCTGCCGGCGGATTCCTGTGGAACAGCGGCATCTTCTGCTGCAAAGCCCGTGTATTGTTGCAGGAACTGCAACAACATGCACCTGCTATTTACGAAGCTACCGCCATTGCCGCCGCTGAATGGAAAACCACCGGTGTATTACGAAAAGAAACGATGGAAGCCATCCCATCGGACAGTTTCGATTATGCCGTACTCGAAAAAAGCGGCATCGTAAAAGTAGTACCCTCAAAAATGGACTGGAGCGATGTAGGCAGCTACGAAGCCCTGGCTGACGCACTCTCCCGGCATTATCAATACCGCAACCACCAGGCGGTATTTATCGAAAGTGATCCGCAAAAAAACATCGTGATCGGAAAAGACAAACTCGTAGCACTGGTCGGCGTCGAAAACATGGTGGTAGTCAATACCGCCAGCGCGCTGCTCATCATGAAACGCGGCCGTGGCCAGGATATCAGGCAGCTGCATCAATGGGTAAGGGATAACCGCCCCGAATTACTTTAAACATTAACCAAAGCATATGAAAGCAAATGATCCTGTGTATATAGCCGGTCACCGTGGCATGGTGGGTGGCGCCATTAAAAGAAAACTGGAAACACTGGGCTATCATAATATCATTACACGCAGCTCCGGTAGCCTTGACTTACGTAAGCAAGAAGAGGTGGATTCGTTCTTTGCTGCCGAAAAACCAGCCTATGTATTTCTGGCAGCCGCAAAAGTAGGTGGCATACTCGCTAACAACACGTATCGGGCAGAATTTCTCTATGATAACCTGATGATTGCTGCCAATGTAATACATGCCGCCTGGAAACACGGCGTCACCAAACTGCTGTTCCTCGGCAGCTCGTGTATATACCCCCGGATGGCGCCACAGCCTATCAAAGAAAGCTTTTTACTGACAGGCCTCCTGGAACCGACCAACGAGCCTTACGCCATCGCAAAAATTGCAGGCATCAAATTATGCGAAGCCTACCGCGATCAGTATGGCTGCAACTTTATCAGCGTAATGCCCACTAATCTTTTTGGCATCGGCGATAACTACCACCCTCAAAACGCCCATGTGCTGCCGGCACTGATCCGCCGCTTCCACGAAGCAAAAATGAATAATAAACCATCGGTCACCGTATGGGGAACGGGAACGCCCAGACGGGAATTTCTCTTCGCCGACGACCTCGCGGACGCCTGCGTATACCTCATGCAGCACTATAATGAAAGAGAACCCGTGAATATCGGCAAGGGAGAAGACCTGACCATTAAACAACTGGCCGAGCACATCAGGGAAGTGGTTTGTTACAAAGGGGAAATAATATTTGACGCCGGCAAACCAGACGGCACTCCCCGCAAACTGATGGACGTATCCGCACTGCGCCGGTTGGGATGGAAACATAGCACCAGCCTGAAAGAAGGATTGGTAATAGCTTACAGAGACTTCCTGCAACAGGACCAGTTAAAATTACATGCTTAAATATCAATAGTATGAAAGTAGTCATCGCAGGTACAGGATATGTTGGCCTGGTAACCGGAGCCTGTCTGGCGGAAGTGGGCACAGAAGTGGTTTGTGTTGATGTAGATGCAGCCAAGATCACCCGTTTGCAAAACGGTATACTCCCCATCTACGAACCAGGCCTGCAGGAAATAGTGATGCGCAACCAGGAGAGCAAGCGTTTGTCGTTCACCACCGAAATGTCCGCCGCATTACCGGGAGCAGAAGCCGTATTCATTGCCGTAGGCACGCCACCGGGAGAAGACGGCAGCGCCGACCTTCAGTATGTTCTTCAGGTAGCCGGCCAGATAGGGCAGCTGATGGAGCAATACCTGGTCATCGTTACCAAAAGCACCGTGCCGGTAGGTACTGCCGTCCGTGTAAACCGCGCAGTGAAAGAAGCCCTGTCCGCCAGGCAACGCCTGCTCGACTATGATGTGGCCTCCAACCCGGAATTTCTGAAAGAAGGCGCGGCGATAAATGACTTTCTGAAACCGGACCGCATAGTTGTTGGTGTTAATACCTCGCGGGCCAGACAGACGCTGGAACAACTATACCGCCCCTTTCTGCTGAATGGGCACCCGATCCTGTTTATGGACATCGCTTCCGCCGAAATGACCAAATATGCCGCCAATGCCATGCTGGCTACCAGGATATCCTACATGAACGATATCGCCAACTTATGCGGGCTGGCAGGGGCCGACATCAACCAGGTACGCAAAGGTATCGGCAGCGATCCCAGAATCGGCAAACACTTCCTGTACCCCGGCATTGGTTATGGCGGGTCCTGCTTCCCGAAAGACGTAAAAGCACTACTGCAAACAGGCCGGGAATACGGCTACCAGCTCCGTATCCTGGATGCGGTGGAAGCCGTTAATGAAGATCAGAAACAGCTGTTGTTCCGGAAAGTGCTCCGTCATTTTGATGGCAATATCCGCAACAAAAAATTCGCCGTATGGGGATTATCGTTCAAACCCAATACAGACGACATGCGGGAGGCGCCGTCGCTGGTACTGATCCGCAGCCTGCTGGAAGCCGGGGCCACTGTCAGCGCGTATGACCCCGTTGCCATGAAAGAAGCTGCAACTTATCTCGGCAACAGCATCACTTTCACGGATGACATGTACAGCGCCGCAGAAAATGCAGCAGCGATACTGCTGGCCACCGAATGGAATACGTTCCGCATGCCGGACTGGCTACGCCTGCGCAACCTTATGCAATCGCCCGTGCTGTTCGACGGTCGCAATATTTATGATGACGTGCAGCTGATCAAACTGGGCTTTACCTACTACGGTATCGGTAAATCGGCCACCTCCAGCGTAGATGCGCTGACACAATAGCGGATACCCGGCATGCCCATAATAACTATTTCTATCACCCACTAAAATTACGATTGTATGAAAGTAGCCCTGATAACAGGCATCACAGGCCAGGATGGCGCCTACCTCGCAGAACTGCTGCTGAAAAAAGGA
The DNA here is from genome assembly GCF_900167135.1 of Chitinophaga eiseniae. Taxonomy (GTDB): domain Bacteria; phylum Bacteroidota; class Bacteroidia; order Chitinophagales; family Chitinophagaceae; genus Chitinophaga; species Chitinophaga eiseniae. The sequence continues at coordinate 110,153 of NZ_FUWZ01000003.1, forward strand.
TATATGGTCCACGGCGTAAAACGGCGCGCATCCCTGATCAATACAGAACGGATCGATCATTTGTACCAGGATATGCACAGCGAAAATGTACGCTTTCGTTTACACTATGGTGATATGACCGACAGTACCAACCTGATCCGCATTATCCAGGAAACGCAACCCGACGAAATTTACAACCTGGCAGCCATGAGCCACGTAAGAGTAAGTTTTGACACTCCTGAATACACGGCCAATGCCGACGGCATCGGCACCCTGCGCCTGCTGGAGGCGCTGCGCATCCTGAAAATGGAGAAGAAAACCCGCATCTACCAGGCCAGCACATCAGAGTTATATGGCCTCGTCCAGGAAGTGCCACAGCGCGAAACCACCCCCTTCTATCCCCGCAGCCCTTATGCCGTGGCCAAGTTATACGCCTACTGGATCACCGTTAACTACCGCGAAGCCTACGGCATGTATGCCTGTAACGGCATCCTGTTTAACCACGAAAGCCCGTTACGCGGAGAAACATTTGTCACCCGCAAAATCACCAGGGGAGCGGCCGCCATCGCATTGGGCCTGCAGGATAAACTATACCTCGGCAACCTGGATGCGCAACGCGACTGGGGACATGCAAAAGACTACGTGGAAGCCATGTGGCGCATCCTGCAACAGGAGCAACCCGACGACTACGTCATAGCCACCGGCATTACCACCACCGTACGCGAATTTGTGCGTATGGCGTTCGCGGAACTGGGCATTACCATCTCTTTTCAAGGCAGCGGCGCTACTGAAACCGGTATTGTCACCGCCTGCTCGAAAGAGGAATATACTTTACCGTTAGGAAAAGAAGTGGTAGCCATCGATCCCCGCTATTTCCGCCCTACGGAAGTGGAACTGCTCATTGGCGACCCTACCAAATCCAAAACGGCGCTCGGCTGGGAGCCTGCCTACGATCTCGCTGCGCTGGTAAAGGAAATGATGACCAGCGACGTGGAATTGTTTTCCCAAAAAGAAGTCACACTACTGGAACACTTAATCGGGTAAATCAGGGACCATGCAGGCAGCGAACAGAGTAATATTGAACACAGGCGCGCTTTATGGACGGATGCTCCTCACCGTTTTCATCTCGTTGTACGCCACCAGGCTGATACTGAACCAACTGGGCGCGGCCGACTACGGGTTGTTTAACCTGGTCGGAGGCGTGATCACCATGCTGTCATTTCTCAATATTGCCATGACTATTAGCACGCAGCGGTATATGTCGTTTCACATCGGCACGAAAGACAGTCATCAACTAAAGATGGTATTCAATACCAGCGTATTGCTGCATTTCATACTGGGAATAGCTATGGTATTGTTGTTTGAAGTGGCAGGCCATTACCTGTTTGATCATGTACTGAACTACCCGGCGGAACGGACCCTGGCAGCAAGGATTATCTACCAGTTCATGATCGCCAGCGCCTTTTTCACCATCGTTTCAGTACCCTGCGACGCCACATTGATAGCACAGGAGAATATGGTCATGGTGGCAATACTGGGCGTCGTTGAATCTCTGGGGAAACTGCTGATCGCCGTAGCACTGCAATATACCGGCCACGATAAGCTGATCGCCTACGGCGCTATGATGGCATCACTGACCATACTGCTGCTGCTGTTCAAACAGCTGTACTGCGCCGCGAAATACCCGGAGAGCAGGATCAGCATAAAACGGTATTTCAACCGGCAGCTGCTGGCCGAAATGTTCACTTACGCAGGATGGAACATGTTTGGCGCAGGCAGTGTGGTGGCGCGTAACCAGGGACTCGCCCTGGTGCTCAATGTCTTCTTTGGCGCTATCGTCAACGCAGCCTATGGCATCGCTTACCAGGTAAACGCGCAATTGAGCTACTTTTCGGTTACCATGCTAAGAGCATTAAACCCGCAGATCATAAAAAGTGAAGGTAGCGGCGATCGCCCACGGATGTTGCGCCTCGCCATGATCGCCAGTAAATTTTCATTTTACCTGCTAAGTTTCTTTGCCGTTCCCCTGATGATAGAAATGCCCTTTGTGTTACAATGCTGGCTAAAGCAGGTGCCGGAATACACCGTCATGATGTGCCGCTTAATCGTCATCGCCACGCTCATCAACCAGTTATCCGCCGGCATACAGGTGGCCGTTCAATCCGTTGGAAAGATCAGGCAATACCAGGTAGCTGTAAGTACCATCGTGTTGCTTAACCTGCCCGTGGCCTGGCTGCTGCTTTCGGCCGGCTACCCTCCTTCCGCCGTTCTGATCAGCACTATCTGCATAGAGATGGTGAGCGGGGCCTATCGCATGATGGCAGCACAAAAAATCACCGGCCTGTCTCCGCGGACATATGCCAGGCAGGTGGTCCTCCGCGCCATAGTACCGGTGCTGTTATCTGCAGCCATTGCAGGTATCCCCCAATGGTGCCTGCCCCAGGGATTTGTAAGGCTGGGTCTCACCATGATAGTGAGCGCACTGGCCACAGGCATATGGATACGATTAATAGGATTGACGCCGGAAGAGACGACAAAACTGGAACAACTATTCAGCCGGGCGGTTTCAAAATTACAGGCAAGACTGATCGTATTAAAAGCGAACTAACGATATGCATATACTCTTCTTCACAGACATTTCGCCTTTCCCACAAAACGGGGGAGAAAGAATCAGGAGTTACTACCTGATCAAATCCCTGTCGCAGCTGGGACACGAGGTTATTGCCGTGGTGCGGAACGTGGAAAAAGCGGATCCGGCGCTTTATCATCTCCCTCATGTTACGTTCCATACGTATGAAGTAAAAGACTTTGACCTGCTGACGCGCATTACCGGTAAACAGTACTTCCAGCGCTCCCCCGTCATCATGGACATATTCCGGAAAATATGCCACGAATACCCGGTAGCGGTCGCCATACTGGATTACGGCTATGTAGGCCATTACATCTCCTTCTTTTCCGCCAGGAACATCCCCGTGATCCTGGGAACTCACAATGCCCAACCGATGATCACCTGGCAGCTGCCATCGGGCAACCTGCCGGACAGGTTACGCAAACTACAGCTGTTTAGCATGGAAAAACTGCACGAACGGCTCTACTTTAAAAAGGCAGCGGCCGTATTGGTGGTCAGCGATGACGACCGTGCCTATCACACGCGTTTCCTGCCGGAAAAAAAAGTATTCACCGTACCCAATTTCCTTGACCAGAAAGATTATCTGCTGTCGGGCAAAAAACAACAACGGGTGCTGGTGATGACGGCCAACTTCGGCGTATACATGAATTTCGCCGGACTGAAATGGTTTATTGAAAATGTATGGGACAACGCGCTGGCCGCAAAATACGACCTGTGGCTCGTAGGCAGAGGCTCGAAGGAAGCATTGAAAAGTATCACCGGTAAAGAGGATTACAAGAATATTGTTGCCTTCGGCAAAGTAGACGATGTGAAGTGGTATATCTCTGTGGCCACCGCGGTCATCATCCCCTTGATACACGGCAGCGGCACCCGGCTGAAATGCCTGGAAGCCATGGCGCTCGGCACACCGGTCATCAGCACTTCCAAGGGCGTGGAAGGTGTCAGAAGCAACCACTTCATAGTGGCCGACGGACCGGCAGCCTTCAAACAGTCACTGCTCTCCTTCGACAGCGATACAGACAAAGGCGTCCTTTTACAAAAAGATTTCCAGAAAGAATACAGTCTGGAGGTCAACAAACAACGCTTACAACAGATTATTAACTACGCCGTACGCGGTAAAATGACAACCCATGCTCAACCGGTTTAAGATAGCGCTGTATACATTGCTCAGTGGCGTGAATGTAGCACTGGTGGGTCAGCTGAAACTGAATGAAGTCATGGTGCTGCTTTCCGCCCCGTTTGTATTTGACATCCGCGATTTCAGGGCTTTCCCGATGTTTCGCAAAATCATCGTGGCACTGACAGCGTTGTTTGTTTTTCAGGTTATCACCGACTTGTTCGTCGTGAACAGCACCGCCGAAAATTTCATGCGCGGATGGGCCGCCATTATCATGTCCATACTCTCTTTTCTCTTTCTGTTCAAAATAATGAAAGATGATACCATCATCTTCTTCTTCCTGTGTATGACCCTCATAAAGAACATTATATGGACAGACGACAATGCAGACACGGACATGTCCTATTTCAAATTTAAAATGGTGCCTATCCTCTCCTACGGCGTATATATCCTTTCTTTTTTATTATACCGGAAAGGCCACTGGAAAGCAGTTCTGGCGCTGTTGCTGTCATACTGCCTGCTGTGTATCGCAAGGGATTCCCGCTCAACAGGGATGATCTTTTTCCTGGGCGCTATCATCATTTACTGTTTTAACAGCGGGATGCAACTCACCCGCGACCGGCTCCTGGTATTTGGCATAGCGGGACTGCTGCTCTTCCAGTTTGCCTACGGATGTTATGTGACTGCTGTATTAAACCATGAGTGGGGTGGAGAACATGCATCGGAGCAGATAGAGCGCCTCGACAATCCCTACAACCCTTTGGAGCTGCTGATGACAGGCCGCGGTGAAACCTTTGCAGCACTGGCAGCCATCAGCGACGCCCCGTTGTTCGGCCATGGTTCCTGGGCGAAAGACGATAACCTCAAATATTACCGCATCCTGCTGCTCTACCAGAATGAAGAAATGAATGAGCGGCTGGCCACCTCCACCGACCACCTGATCCCCAGCCATTCCATTTTGCTGGGGGCCTGGGTCAACTGCGGAATCGGTGGATTCCTGGCGGTGCTGGCGGTATTTATCCTGCTGCTGAGGATGGGATGCTACCTGATAGGCAATGCAGCAGACACCGCATTGTATCCCGTGTTGGTACTAATGACCCTTGGAGTCGTCTGGACCTTTCTTTTTTCACCGATACAGCAGCTGCGGTTCAATATCCCGGCCATCGGCGCTATACTGCTGCGGGCATACTATGAATGCATTACGGAAAGACATGAAGCAGCAGCGATGGAGCCTGCACCCCAAAAAATGGTTTTCATCTCCCCGAAGGGGGAAATATAAATGGCAAAAAAACAAGCACGATGAAAATATGCTTTATCACACTCGGCGATATTAAATCCATTGCCACCATGAAACGGGCCATCGGCATGGCCAACCCTCTTCTGTCAATCGGCTGGGAGGTGGCTATCATTGCGCAGGACAGTAACGAAAACAGAAAACGCATTGCCATGGAATGCAGTGATGCCGTGCAGGTGCATTATTATCCCGAAGGTACGGCAACGGAAGAAGTACGTATTAAAACAGCCCTGGTAAATGAAATAGGCCCGGACTACATTGTCTTTTGCTCTTTTAGCTTCCGCAACCGGATTCTAAAAAACAAACTAAAACACAAGCCCATCATACTCATTGAACACTCAGAGTTACCCTCCGGCATCCCGGACAACAGGGGCCTGCGTAAATATGCAATGCTGGCGCTGGAACAATGGTCGGTATTATATGCAGACGGGTTATTATGTGCCAGTCAATATCTCTGTAAGACCTATACGAAAAAAGCGGCGCAGCTCTTCCGGAGACAGTTACCCATACTCTACTCCCCCTATGCTTTCAACAACGACGTGGTGGAATCCCCCCGCGTCCGCTACCAGGAGTTAAAGGAAATGTATGCCGGTAAAACGCTGCTGCTCTATATGGGCACGCTTACCCGTAACTATGGGCTGTTTAGTATGCTGCAGGCCATGGAAATGATCTGCCGCGAACGTCCGGATACGACCCTGTTGCTGTTGGGAAGGGGACGCCATCAGGAAGAGGCCAAAGTTTTTGTGGAGGAGAAGGGATTATCTCCACAGGTACAATTCCTGGGTTATACGCCGGAAGAGGAACTAAGCTCCTATTTCGCCGCCGCAGACGCCTTTATATCTCCGCTGAATGATACTGTACAGGATTGGGCGCGTTGTCCCAGCAAAATCTACATGTACATACCTTTTAACAAACCGGTGTTTACCGGCAATATTGGCGAGCCGGCGGAGATATTTGGCAGGGATGGACATTATTTTGACAACAGGGCGCCGGCTTCGTTGGCGGCGCTTATCGGCCGGCTGGCATCGGGGGAGCTGAAGCCGGCGCCGGTGGATAAAGCGGCACACAGCTGGGAAAAGCGCGCCATTGATTTCACCGCATGGACCAACAGTAATTATGCGTCCAAAGTATTACCCATTGCTAACCTATAAATGCATGCAACGTGAATTATGTTTATTACAGAGATCCTAAAGGTAATTTTGGGGATGACCTGAACGGTTGGTTGTGGCCGCAGTTGTTTGGCGAGGGAAAAAATGATGATCCCGATGTGTTCCTCGGCATTGGCTCCATCCTGTACGATGGTTCACCGCTGTTCCGAGACCTGGCGGCACAACGTAAAATTGTATTTGGGGCCGGCGTCCGGCCCACCCATAAAACATTTCAACTCAGCAGCCGCTGGGATATCCGTTTTCTGAGAGGACCGTTATCAGCCTATGCTTTTAACAATCAGTTTCCCTATATCGCCGATGCCGCTTATGCTATCCGTCAACTGCCGGAGTTCAACAACCTGCTGCACCTACCTAAAAAATACAACGTAAGCGTAATGCCCTATTTTAAATCAGTGCCTTTTTTCGATTGGCAAAGCATCTGTTTCCGGTTGGGATTCAACTACATCTCTCCACACGCCGAAAAGGGCGTAGCGCATACGCTGCAGGAGATTGCCGCTTCCCGCTACGTGATCACCGAAGCCATGCACGGCGCTATCCTGGCCGATGCGTTGAGGGTTCCCTGGCACAGGTTTTTGTTGTCTACCCCCCATACGGAAGGCAGTGGCGTATCGGAGTTTAAATGGATGGATTGGCAGACAGCCATCCACCTCTATAATATCAACGCCACTCCGGTAAAGCTGTACCGCAAATCATTCCTGCACCAGGAAATAAAGTCGATCTCCGGCAATCGTATCAGCGCGGAATTTTTCATCCCCGGACGGGTAAAATCCGAGTTACTGAAAACACTGGAAAACATAGCGGAGTTCTATCTGTCGGAGGACGCCGTGATCAGGCGTATTGACGATAAAATTCATGACCAGACGGCACTGTTGCGGAGCGAACAGTCAATAGATACATCCTCATTTATTACAACACATTAGTTATGCAAAGGGAATTCATTTTATCAGCCGGAGAAGGGCATTTCTTTTTTGGATTTCATGACCTGGTAGCATGGAATGCTGCCGGCGATAAGCTATTGGCTTTGCAGGCGCCGGACATTACGGCGCCGCCGGACCCGCAGGTAGCATGCGGTATTGGTTATTTTGACGCCTCCAGGCAGTTTCACCGGCTGGGCGGCACCTATGCGTACAACTACCCGCAGGGCGCCCGTCAGCAGTGGATCGGGGGCACAGACACCTTTATAGTAAATGATCGCGTAGGAAATAAATGGGGAGCCCGTATCTATGATACAGGCACCGGCCGCTGCGTATCTACATTACCATTGCCCGCACATGTGATCACAGACGAAGGGATGGCTTTTGGATTAGATTATGCGCGGCTATTCCGTGTTGGTGGATATGGTTATACCGGACTTCCAGACAAACAGGCGCATATCCATGCGCCTGTGGATTCCGGGATCACTAAACATAATATATATACCGGTGAACAGTCGCTGTTGCTATCCGTAGCAGCAGTGGCTAACTACCGGATGAACCCTTCGCTCGGGCAGCATCATTACATCACCCACCTGGTCCTGAACCCCTCACAAACAAAGCTGGCGTTCTTACACCGGTATAAGCTGAAAGATGGTGGTGAAACAACACGGCTGATGACCGTCGCCACAGACGGCAGCGGGCTTAAATGCCTGTCCACAGGCTTCCTTAGCCATTTCGACTGGAAAGATGACCACCATATTGCCATCTGGGGAAGGACCGGCAGCGGTATAGAAAAGCTCCGCGGGTCGTTGCTGTATAAAATGATGCCGGCCGGCCTGATCGCCAACGGTAAAAAGATATTGAAGCAACTATTGTATACGCGGACGAAAGGCGCTAAAGCAGTAGCGCCCTTTAACTGGCTGCTGCTCGAAGATACGGACGACGCCATACCCGCTATGCTGGCGAAAGACATTATCACGGAAGACGGCCATCCGATGTTTTGCCCGGCCGACCGGGACTGGATGATCTGTGACACCTATCCCGACCAGCAGGGCATCCGCACACTGTTTCTCTTCAGATACAGCACGCAACAAAAAACAACATTGGGCACCTACCGGATGATCGATACCAAACCAGATCTGCAACTGGCCGGCCGGCTGCTGGAGGGAGTAGATGAAGGCGTATTAAAAGCATTTTCGCTGGAGCAGCTGGCCTTCACCAGGAGTGGACTTCACTGCGACCTGCATCCCCGCTGGAAGCGCGATGGCAGCCTGGTGGCTTTTGACTCCATTCATGAGGGCAGCCGGTTGATCTATGGATACGATGTGAGCAACATTATTCACACAAATAAAAACCTGTTGGTATGATAGCGATCCTACAGCCACTGGTACCTCATTACAGGGAACATTTCTTTAACCGGCTGCGGGAGCAGGCGCCGTTTGACCTGTATTGTTATAGTGGCGCGAAAGCTCTCCGGCAGCAGCACCTCGCTGCCGGCCGCACTTCAGTCAAACCGCTGCCTGCCTGGAACATAGGGCCGTTTGTACTATACAACCCATTGCGTTTTTTTAAATCGGACTACAAGGTATTGGTACTGATGCTCAATTTCGCCCACCTGTCTACCTGGCTCATTCTGCTGCTCAAACCATTCCTGAAACAAAAGGTGATCCTCTGGGGGCACGGCATTTCCGTCAAGCGATATGTACAGGAAGAACAACAGCCCAGCCGCCCGCTGAAATGGATGATGCAGCTGGCGGACGCCACCTGGTTTTATACCCCCCGTGAAATGGAGCTATGGCAAAGGGTTATGCCCGGCTTAAATGCCGTAGCCTTGAATAATACTATTTCGGAAGTAGAGCGGATCATACAACAGCCGGCGCCCGACAAGGCATTGCTAAGAAAGAAATACGGTATTACCGGCAGCAGGGTACTGATATACTGCGCCCGGTTTAATGAAACTGGCAGGCGTATTGACCTTCTGTTGAAGCTCATCGCGGAGACCGACCCCGCAGCATACAACTTCATCATTATCGGGGCGGGAAAATACAAACCTGCCTTCAATGAATATCCTCATGTACATGACTTTGGCGCGGTATACGACACCGCCACCAAACAGGAACTGTTCGGACTGGCAGACCTCTATTTCCAGCCCGGATGGATTGGGCTGTCTGCCGTGGAAGCAATGGCTTATGGCAAGCCGGTATGCACATTCAAGCGCAGCGAGGCAGTATTGCAATGCGTAGAATACAGCTATATCCGGGATGGCTATAACGGTTTGATCTTTAAAAACATGGACGAGTGCCTGTATATACTGGACACCCTTTCGGACGAAGAAATTGCCGCCATGGGCCGGCAGGCCAGGTGTTTTGTAGAAGACAACCTGACAATGACCGCCATGGTGAATAATGCGGCGCACTCACTGCACGCGATGGACCAATAATACTCATTTATGAAAATACTTTTTATCGTTCCTTCTTATAAGCCCGCTTATATATACGGCGGCCCCGTTGTTGTGATAGCCCGCCTGGCAGAACAACTTACCCTGATGGGACACCAGGTGGAGGTATACACCACCACCGCCAATGGTGACAAGGAACTCGACATAGCGGCCAACAGCGCCGTGGTAATGGATGGCGTAAAAGTGACCTATTTTAAACGGATCACCGGCGACCATACCCATGTGTCACCGGCGTTGTGGAAGGCCGTCTGGACCAATGCCGGACAGTTCGATAAAATACATATCCACTCGTGGTGGAACCTCCTGGTAATCGGAGCTTCCTTTATTTGTAAATGGAAAAAGGTAAAACCATTGCTGTCGCCACATGGCATGTTCTGTGACTATGTGCTCACTGCCAGGAACAACCGCAGCAAAAAACTGCTGCACAGGGCGATGGGTAAACGCCTGCTGCGCAACACCTATCTGCATGTTTCATCCGAACTGGAATGGAAAGAGTGTCAGCAGGTGATCAAAGGCTGGGAAGGAGGACTGGTATTTAACCTTGTAGCGCTACCGGAAGGGAATTATACCCGTACAGAAAACAGCGTGTTTACCATCAGCTTTTTATCGCGCATAGACCCTAAGAAGGGACTCGATTTGCTGATCCTTGCGCTCTCCAGGGTATCTTTCCCCTACCGGTTGCTGATTGCCGGCACCGGCGACGACAAATATGTACGAACGCTAAAAGCGCTGATTGCTTCACTGGACATGAGCCATAACGTTGAATGGGTAGGCTGGAAAGGAAGCAGGGACAAATTTGATTTTCTGGCCGGCACCGATCTTTTCGCCCTCATTTCCCGCAACGAAAACTTTGCCATCGTGGTCATAGAAGCATTATATGCAGGTACCCCGGTACTGATCAGCGACCAGGTCGGACTGGCGGGTTATGTACGGGAGCATGACCTGGGCTGGGTGACTTCAATAGGCAGCGCGGAGGCTATCAGCGCGCAGCTTGAGGAGGCGTACCGCGATAAGCTCAGACGGACGTATATCACTCGTAGCGCACCCGGACGGGTCCGGGATGACTTTAATGATGCCCGGCTGGCATCGTCCTATATACAACTCTATAAAAAATATAATTAGATGGATTTGGCCGTAGTGATACTCACCTATAATGAATCGTTGCACCTGTCGCGCTGCCTCGAAAGCCTGCGGCAGATAGCCACCACCATTTACGTAGTGGATGCCTTTTCCACAGATGATACGGTGTCCATCGCGGAAAGCTACGGAGCAAGGGTCTTTCAGCGCAAATGGGTCAACTATGCCGACCAGTTTCAATGGGCGCTGGACCATGCCGGCATTACGGCATCGTGGGTGATGCGGATGGATGCAGATGAATACCTCGAACCAGGGCTGCAACAGGAAATAGCCTCGCGCATGACCACGATTGCCGGCGATATCACGGGAATATATATACGCCGGAAAGTCCTGTTTAAAGGAAAGTGGATCCGTTACGGAGGTTTTTATCCGCACACCCTGCTAAGGATCTGGCGCAACCGGGTGGGCAGCATCGAACAGCGCTGGATGGACGAACACATCGTATTATCAGAAGGTAATACCATACGGTTCAATGAACATATCGTAGACGATAACCTGAACTCCATCCATTGGTGGGTAAACAAACATAACAATTATGCGATCCGGGAAATGGTAGACCTGCTCAATATCCGGTACGGCTTCTGGCAAACAGACGACCGTTTGCTAAGGGCGCAGGGATCGCAGGCTAAACGCAAGCGGTTCCTGAAAGAAAAAGTATACGCTGTGCTATCCCCCGGGGCGCGGGCTTCGATGTATTTCCTTTTTCGCTATGTCCTGCGTTATGGCTTCCTTGACGGATATAAGGGCTTTTTGTTTCATTTTATGCAGGGGTACTGGTATCGTTTACTCGTGGACGTAAATGTACAGGAGTTCCAACAGAAGCTAAAAGGCGGCGAGACCAGGGAAGATGTGGTGGCACTGCTAAAACAAGATTATAACATTCATATCTGATATTACATGAAATCCAATCTTGCAGCTTTTAACACCGGTACCTACCATGCCGGTCCCAAATGGAAAGTGCTGGCCTGGTACTTTTGCAATTACTATGTGCTCAACAGCGCTCTTCCCTGGCCATATGCCCTGAAACGGGCACTGCTAAGGCTATTCGGCGCCACCATCGGTAAAGGACTGGTGATTAAACCAAAAGTGCGGGTCAAGTACCCCTGGCGGTTGACCATCGGTGATCATTGCTGGTTGGGGGAAGGCGTATGGATAGATAACCTGGAAGATGTAACGCTGGGCAACGACGTCTGTATTTCCCAGGGAGCGCTGCTGCTGACAGGCAATCATGACTATAAACGGCCTGATTTCCCTTACCGGCTGGGAAAAATCCATATCGAAAGCGGGGCCTGGATCGGCGCCATGGCTGTGGTCTGCGCGGGCGTCACATGCGGCTCCCATAGCGTACTGACGGTAAACGCCGTAGCATCAAGGGATTTGCAGCCGTGGATGATTTATTCCGGTAATCCCGCGCTCCCCGTTCGTACGCGGGAAATGACCAACCATTCGGTCACCATTCTAAATGCAGCAGTCATATGAAAATAAGCATTGCATTATTACTGCTGGTTTGCATAAGCCATTGGTTGCAGGCGCAGCAAGGGCTTGCAGACTCGCTTAAAGTACATGCCGGCGCAACCGGGACCATCGCCACAAAAGATTATATGCCGCTATGGCTGCTCTCCAACCGCTTTGGGACCATCAGCGACCGTAAAGGAGATCTGTCTGTACAGGTGGGATTCAGCAATCAGCAGGTATGGCAGGGACATTTCTATATAAAGTACGGGCTCGATGTATATAACAACAACCACGGGGAACATACCTTTATCGAACAGGGTTACCTGAAAGCAGGATATAAAAACTGGGAGATAAGGGCGGGACGGTACGAAGAAATCATTGGAGCATCAGATCCCTTGCTGGGCACCGGCTCTATGGGCGTCAGCGGCAATGCGCTGCCCATCCCCCGGATCGGACTGGCGGTAACCCAATACACGAATGTCCCCTTCCTGAAGGGCTGGCTGCAGTTCAAAGGCCTGATCAGCCACGGCTGGATGGGAGAAGAACAATTCATCAAAAACGCCTGGCTGCACGAAAAAAATTTCTATCTCCGCATCGGAAAAAATAAACTCAAATTATTTGGCGGCATACAACATTATGCCGTATGGGGCGGACACCGTAAAGACCTCCCTCCCATCACCCGCAGCTGGCAGGGGTTTATGGACGTATTGCTCGTAAAAACAAAGGATGACGGCACCGTAGGCAACACAGCGATACAACCCAACAGACCGGGTGATCACCGGGGAGTCATTGAAGGCGGGATCGATTGGGAAAACGAGCAACTGGCACTGCACCTTTATCAGCAGATGCCTTTCGAATCGGGACAAGGCATCGATATCCGGAACATTGACCGGCTGCTGGGTCTCGCTTTTACCAATAAGAAACCGGGCAGCTGGCTGAAAAAAATAACAGCAGAATTTATCTACACCAAACAGTCGAATGACTTTTATCTGCAACGACTCAGGGAAAGCTACTATAACAATGGCGTATACCTTACCGGCTGGGATTATCATGATCGCATCATTGGCACTCCGCTGTTCATTGACAGAGACAGGGGACAACATTACTTCCCAGGCATCAAACCGATGGACTGGGACCTGCCCAAAGATTCCCTCCGCGGAAAAGGCGGCAACATTATCAATAATCGTGTGGTAGGCGGGCATATCGGGTTACAGTACCATCTTACGGCAAAGTTAACAGGCAGAACACTGGTCACTTATACCAAGAACTACGGTACTTATACCAACCCGGCACTTTTTACCCCTGCCAAAAGCCAGTGGTATATGCTGGAAGAAGTCCACTACCTGCTCCCCGAAAAAGGGATCATACTCACCGCATCCGTGGCGGTGGACCAGGGTCAATTAACAGATAACGCCGGGTTTATGCTGAGTATGCTGTGGAGCTGGAAGAAATAAAATCTAAATATTACGTATATGGGTAAACGTGTATTGCTGATAGGTGGGAACTTTTCACCAGAGCCAACCGGCATCGGAAAATACAATGGTGAAATGATCCGCTGGCTGGCAAATAATGGTTATGACTGTACGGTTGTCACTACCTATCCTTATTATCCGCAATGGGTGGTACAGCCTCCCTACGACCGCATGAAAAAACGGTTTAAAAAAGAAGTAGCCGGGAACATTACCATATATCGGTGCCCCCAGTATGTGCCAGCCGTGCCTTCCGGCAAAAAAAGAATATTGCAGGACGTCTCTTTTATTGCATCGGCCTTTATAAAGGTCCTGCAGCTAATAGGGACCAGCAAATTTGACATCGTCATTACGGTAGCTCCGCCATTTCACCTGGGCTTGTTGGCTGTGCTTTACAAAAAACTGCGCGGCGCCGCCGTGGTATACCACGTACAGGACCTTCAGATAGAGGCTGCCAGGGATTTAGCCATGATCCGGTCTAAACGCCTGATCAGCATGATGCTGAAACTGGAGCAACTGATTCTGCGCAATGCAGACCATATAAGTAGTATCGCGGATGGCATGATCCGGAAAATAAGTGATAAAACCGGCAGGGAAGTGCTGCTTTTTCCCAACTGGGTCGATATAGCACAGTTCCATCCTTTAACAAACAGGACAGCTTTGAAAGAAGCATTTGGTTTTTCGGCCACTGATAAAATTGTGTTGTATTCCGGCGCCATCGGCGAAAAGCAGGGACTGGAATCGTTACTGCACGCAGCCGCAACATGGCAACATCATCCGGAAGTAAGATTTCTGATCTGCGGGTCCGGACCGTATAAAGCCCAACTGGAACAGATGGCAGCACAAATGCAGCTAAAGAACATGACTTTCTTACCGCTGCAGCCTGCAGAACAGTTTAATCGTTTTCTGAATATGGCCGACGTACACCTGGTTATCCAGAAGTCACACGCCAGTGATCTGGTGATGCCCTCCAAGCTCACTACCATACTGGCGGTAGGAGGCATAGCGCTGATCACGGCCAACGCAGGCACTGGTTTGCATGACCTGGTGAGCAGGCATAACATCGGTATACTGATAGATGCCGAAAACCAGGAAGCATTACGAGCCGGTATTGGAAAGGCGATATGGGAAAACACGACTGATATTGCAAGAAATGCACGCGATTATGCAGCGACCCACCTTTCCATTTCGGCCGTAATGACACGCTTTAAAGAACAGGTAGCATAGCTTTTTTATTGATCAACCTTCTCTCTTATGTTGAACCGATATCTCAAAATTTGCAGCATCCAGTTGATCGTGCTGGATTTTATTTTCCTGAATGCACTGTTTTTTCTCAGTAGCGCGTGGCTACAGCGATACGACCGTATGCAGGACATCAACGCAGACATTTTCCTTGTTGCGTCCAATCTCTCCTGGATGGTGGCGCTGTATACGACCGGCATCTATTTCCTGAGTCAGCAATTGTCATTTGACCGTATCGCGAGGAAAACGGTGCAGAGCATACTGTTGTATTTACTATTATTGTTACTGTTCCTCTTTCTCTCCAAACAACTATACTCCCGGCTGTTTATTCTCATTTATTGTACAGGATTTATCCTGATGACGTTACTGGGCCGGTGGACTTTTTACCGGGTCACCAACTTCATCATGCATCGCAGGGGGGTGGAAAAAAAGGTGGTGATCCTGGGGTATAACGATTTATCGAAAGAACTGGCGGGCAAGCTGCTGGAAGATAACAGCAACCTCAAATTCGAGGGCTATTTCGAAGAACACAGCAACGTACATGAGCTGTCATACTATCCGGTGATTGGCAACCTGGAAGCATGCGTACCTTATGCGCAGTCCAATAATATCCGCGAAATATACTCTACGCTATCGCCTGAAAAAATTCCATACCTGTATACTTTGGCCAGAGAGGCAGAATTGAACCTGATCCACTTCCGCTTTGTGCCAGACTTCAAGTTGTTTGTAAACCGGCAGATCTTCGTAGATTACTTCAACAATATCCCGATTATTTCATTGCGCGCTGAGCCGCTGGACGATATCGCCAACCGGATACGGAAACGGCTATTTGATATTGTCTTCAGCAGTTTGGTGATCGTCTTCATCCTGAGCTGGCTGATCCCGTTGCTGGCGCTGCTGATCAGGCTGGAATCGGCAGGACCTGTATTTTTTATTCAGTATCGTACCGGCCGTAATAACCAGAATTTTCCCTGTTTAAAATTGCGCAGTATGCATGTGAACAAGGATGCTGATGCAAAACAGGCAACGCGTCACGATAGCCGCTTCACACGGATAGGCCGTATACTCCGTAAAACCAACCTGGATGAGATGCCGCAATTTCTCAATGTATGGATGGGGCATATGTCGATAGTAGGGCCGCGCCCACATATGCTGCGTCATACCGAAGAGTATTCACGGGCGATACAGCAGTATATGATCCGCCATTTTCTGAAACCAGGCATCACCGGCTGGGCACAGGTCAGCGGTTTGCGGGGAGAGATTACTGACGAATTACATCTGCGCAGGCGGATTGAACATGACATATGGTACATGGAGAACTGGTCCCTGTACCTGGACCTGCGTATTATATTCTTAACAGTCCGTAATACCATCCGCGGGGAAGAGAATGCGTTTTGACGCCACGCCGTCATTTTACCCTCCATTCCTGTATCCCTGAGGCATTTTCAGCCGGTAGCTGCACCTCCATTTTAAGCGAGGAAGTGTTCACCGGCTCAAACTGCACGGAATTATACTGGTCTTTCGCAGTGCCATAGCTACCGGTATTTTTTACCGGCAACCATTCGTCTCCTTTTTTGTAAAACAACTTCCAGGAAGCCGGTACCCGACATCCGCCAAAAGGACCGTCATCATACCAATACACACCGGAAGAAGAAATAGTATATTCCCGGTCAAAATCATACTGCACCCATTCCCGCGTACCCTGCTTGGGCCACCAGTGAAAATAGGGCGTGCTGTTATCTTTCGAATCCTTCGGCTCATACTGATCGTTTACCGCCATATACATCTTTTTGTTGGGAGCGGAAGCGCTCACTTTACTTTTTGAAGCAATGGAGGGCGCCGGTTTCGGACGGGCAGCCGACGCTTCATAGGGAATCCATACCGTCATCTCACCGGGCCCGCGGTTTGCCCAGGCATAATAGGGTATAGCCGTTACCGTTTGTACTGACTTTACCAGCGCATCACTGTTTACCTGCCGGCGGGAGGATGTCCCTTTCATTTCCAATACCATAACACCATTCAGTAAAGCAGGTCTGTATACAGCCTTCACCACGGTGTTTTTGTCCACCACAATATTCTGTACCGAGGCGTCTTTATTGTCCGGGCCTTCGAGGCAATACACCAGCGGGCCGCGTTGCAGGGCGAAACGGCCTTTATCCGCTTCCACCCCGCTGTTGGCCATCAGCTTTTGTACGTCCATCGGAAAATCCAGGCTGAGCTTATCGCCGGCTTTCCAGGTACGCTCGAGGACAGCATATCCTTTATCCATGTGGTATGGCGCCGGCTGTCCGTTCAGGAGGATGCGGATCTTTTTCTGTGGTGTTCCGGGCGCATCGGTATAGAGATCGCCCGGTATCGGCCGGTTGGCCGCCCACCCCGGGATGCGGACATGCAAAGCAAAAGCGGTGGCCTGCACCGGAGAGATAGTGATGTCCGTCTTCCCCTCCCAGGGATAATTGGTTTGTTGGGTGACCGTTACTTTTCCGGCAGGTAAGGTGATATCTGCCGTATTGCCAACAAAGAGGTTAATATACAAGTGGTTGGCGTTCTGCCCGTATACATACCCGGGCATGGAAGGCAGGAAGCGTGTCATGTTGGAAATACAACAGGCGCATCCGAACCACGCGCTGCGCTGATGCTGGCCCATGGAAGCCAGCGGGTTGGGATAAAAAAAGCGATCGCCGCTGAGAGACACGCCGCTGAGCAAACCGTTGTACAGCGTACGTTCCATCACATCAATATACCTGGCGTCGCCATGGAGGAGGAACATGCGGCTGTTCCAATATACATTGGCGATGGCAGCGCAGGTCTCCGCGTACGCCGACATATTAGGCAGCTCATACGTCTGCCCGAAAGCTTCCCCATTGCCCGTAGCGCCGATGCCGCCGGTAACATATAATTTTTTCTCCACCACGTCATGCCAGATATCATCGATGGCGGATAAGTATTGCCCGTCGCCGGTCAACGCTGCCACATCGGCCATACCGGTATACATATAGGCTGCCCTTACCGCATGTCCTACCGCCTCATGCTGCTCCGTCACCTTTTTATAAGACTGGTTATACTCGCCGCTATTGGGTTTACCGGGACCGCGGACATCGAGGAAGAATTTAGCCAGGTCGAGGTACTCCTTTTTACCGGTTACCCGGTACATTTTGGTGAGTCCTGTTTCCACGATCTGGTGGCCAGGGAAACGTTCTTCTTTGCCAAATCCAAATACGCTGACCAGCAGGTCCGCATTTCTGATAGCAATATCCAGCAATGTTTTCTTGCCGGTAGCCTGGTAGTGGGCTACCGCAGCTTCAAACAGGTGGCCGGAGTTGTACAGTTCATGACTCAGGTCCTCCTCTTTTTCCCAGCGCCTGACGCCCATCCAGGCGTGAGGATGGGTGGTTTTCATCGTCCTGAAAGTATACAGGTAGCCGTCTTTTTCCTGTGCGGCGCCGATGATGGTGATCAGCGTGTCCAGGTACTTTTCCAGCTCCGGGTTTTTCCTTACCTGCAAACCATACGAAGCGCCCTCGATGACTTTGTAAAGGTCCGTATCATCGAAGGTGTACTCAGTCATTTTGTCATCCTGGAGTTTACCGGCAGCCCGCAGAAAATTATCGATCCGCCCTGTTTTTTTGCATTGCTCCAGCGTATACGGGATAGATACTTCGGCGTTTACTTTTATTTTAGGCGCCCAGAAACTGTCGGAGACATGCACCTGTGTAAAAGGCACTGGCTGAATAGGATAATCTTTCTTCACCAGGGCAGCACCAGGAGAAGCGCCCCTGATCATTCTTACCGGTCCATACACCGGTCCGGCGCTATTGCCGGGATGCGCCTGCAGTTTTACCGTCACCGTTTGTTTGCCCCGGGTGATGGCTAACGGCAAAGGATAAACGATTTCATAAAATTTGCTGGCCTTGTACTTGTTAAGATCTTCTGTGGCCACCTTTACATTGTCGATGAAGATATCGAACACGCGGTAGCGGTTGTCCATCCCCCAATAATGGCAAAGGAGGCTGTTAGCAGCGCCGCTGTCCACTTTCATGGTAAACGTCATCGCTGCCCCGTCGTCGGCTACACGCCACTTGCGGCCGTGTGCTGCCCCCGTATTGGTTTTATCCGCTGTAAAATGATGGTCCCTTTCCGGTTGCATTTCACCCAGGCGCAACATATCTACGGTACTGGTTTCTATCTCCTGTAGTCTTCTTTTCTCAGTGGCATAGCGTTCCTGCTGTACCACCCATTCCTGTGGGGTGAAGATGTCCCAGTACACGCTGTAATGCTCGTGTTGCACGGTACTGAAGGGCACCAGTTGTATCTCTTTCGGCCGGCCTGCCTTGCTGGTGTGGAATACCAGCGGCTGCTGCGGATCGCGCGTTACCCATCGGGCAGCATCCCGCTCAGGTGTCACCAGTACGGGAATACCGGTAACAGGGTCGGGTTCTTTTGCCCCCAGCGTACCGGCCAGCACCACCGGCCCGTAAAGCAAGGCGATACGACCGGGATTGTCCGGCATTGCTTCGCTGTAAATACCCATAGGAAGCTTCAGTGTTACCTGGTCGCCGTCTTTCCATCGGCGGTCCAGCGAAATATAACCATCGGCGCCGGCAGGGATGTTCGTTTGTACCTGGCCGTTCACCCGTACCTGTATCCCTTCCTTCGCCCAGCTTGGCTTACGGATGCGTAGCGGAAAAGCAACGCTCTTTTTTGTGTGAATGGTAAATAGTATCTCGTCGTTCTCCGGTAGTTGGGTCGTCTGCTCAATGATCACATTCCGGTCGCGCCACTGCAGGCGGGAGGGAATAAACAGGTTCACATACAAACTGCCATCCGCTCCTTCGAAATAAATGCTTTCGCCATATTTCACATGGTTCTCCATGCCGGAGCCCACGCAGCAGGTAAACGTATGGAAAGAATCGCTGAACTCCTTGTGGGTGCCCATTCTTAGCGGAACGAAATAACACATCATACCGTTTTGATGGTTTTGTGAAGCCAGTATATGATTATACAATCCCCGTTCATAATAATCCATCAGGTGAGCGGCAGGACGCAGCGCAAACAGGTGCCGCGTCAGCTTCAGCATATTGTACGTGTTGCAGGTTTCCATGGTATTGTCTGTGAGCTGGTCATTCAGTTTGTCCGCAGGCCCCAGGTATTCGTAATTGCTGTTGCCGCCGGGCACATAGGAATGATGACCGGTCACGGTATTCCAGAAGAAAGCGGCGATGGTGCTGTCCTGCCGGCTGCCGGTCAGCTCGTAGCGGCGGATACAGCCTATCACTTTCGGTATCTGGGTGTTGGAATGTTTGCCGGGCAGCACGTCCAGCTGTGCCGCCAGGGAATCGAGGACGCGCCGGTCGTGGAACCGGAAAGACATGTCCAGGTATTTTTTCTCCGCCGTCAGCGCATAGGTATTCACCAGCACCTCATTCATGCCGCCATATTCGCACAACAACATTTTTTGTACCAGGGAGTCTGGCAGATGATGAACGATGGTACCTGTCCAGTCAGCCATTCCTTTTTCGATGATCAGCGCCTTTTTATTATCACAATAGAGATAAGCGTCCAGCAGGCCGGCCATGATCTTGTGTACCGTGTACCAGGGCGACCAGCCGCCGTTGAGATCAAATCCCCGGGAACGGATGTTACCAGCCTTCACCTGCGCCCACAACGTATCTTCTCCCGGGATAGCTCCCAGGTAACCGGTTCTCCGGTGACGCTGGCATTCTTCCAGTTCCTGTACGATATAATTCACCCGGTCGAGAAATCGTTTGTCCCCCGTGGCTGCATATTGCATAGCGCAGGCGGACAGGTAGTGCCCCAGCGTATGCCCGGCCAGACCGGTGGATTCCCAACCACCATAACGGTCTCCTTTCGCCTTTAGGCCTGCATGGGTGCGGAAATCTGCCAGCAGCCTGTCCGGTGATATGACCAGCAGGTATCCGGCATCCGCCTCCATGGCCTGCTTAAACGGGCTATCCAGCAGCTGTACTTCTCCCAGGTGGAAGGTATATGCATGTATCGGTACGCCGGAGCGTACTTTTATCTTCGTATCGTGCCGGCCGGGCACATAAGACTGGGCAGAAAGCTGCGCCGTTGCGGTGCACAGCGCCACCAGGACAAAAAGTAATTTCTTCATAACAACTATGGTTGATCAACCAGGTCAGCGCTGGTAAAAGCGCCAGCTGGTTTTAAAATCTTTTGTGATCGTTTTACCCGTCAGCAAAGCACGGATCAGTTCTACCGGCAACATATTTTCTTTCAGGATGGCATCATGGAACTGGCGGTACGTCATTTTCCCACTGTCTACCAGCTCCTGTTTCAGCGCCATGAACTGCAGGCCGCCGATCATATAGGCCACCTGGTACAACGGGCTATAATCGCCTGCAAAAGAGCGGCGCACCTCTCCTTCCGCATTGGCCCGCTCGTGCCCCACCCTGTTGACCAGGAAGTCCACACATTGCTGCGGTGTCCATTTGCCGAGGTGGTAATTCAGGGAGAAGATAATGCGGGCGCAGCGATGCATACGCCAGAACAACATACCCACACGGTCTTCCGGCGATCGGGCGAATTTCATGTCCCACAGCAGCATCTCCCAGTACAACGCCCAGCCTTCTATCCAGAAAGGTGTTTCAAAATGGCGGTACGTTTTATACCGGCTGGTCATAAACTGTTGCAGGCCATGGCCGGCGATCAGTTCGTGGTGCACGGTCGCGCGCGACAGGTGCGGGTTGTTGCCCCGCATGCTCATCAGCTTATCGGCTTCGCTCATGCTGTCTGTCGGATAGGAAATACTCAGTTCTTCACCACCGGTAAAGAACGGGTTTACCAGCTGCCGCTCCGGTGTCATCATGATCATACGCCAGGTTTCTTCCGCCATGGGCGGGATGGTCAGCAGATCATGCGCTTTCAGGAAATTGACGGATTCATGATATAACTTCATGATGACCTGTGGCTGCTCGCCGGCAGGCACATAACTGTTTTTGATTTTTTCCAGCGCCTGTTTCCAGTCTTTCCCCAGGCCCATATCTGTCGCTGCTTTTAGCATTTCAGCATCGCAATACGCAAATTCCTTGTTGGCAATGTCAATCAGTTCCTCCGGCGAATAAGGGACCATCTCGTACTGTAGCTGCCGTACCAGCTCTTCACGTCCAATAGGGTGACCTGTGATCCCGCTGCCATCGTCTTTTCCGCCCGGTGCGGCACTGATTTTTTTTGCCCACAGCGCAGCATACCGCTTCAGCGCGGTATCCAGCTCCCGGTAAGGGCCGGGCGCCCACCAGGAATACTGCGGATCATAGCCGTTGTAAAAAGTATGTACGCTCTCCAGCGCAGTATGCAGCCCCCGGGTAATGCCTGCAGCCCTGCGCAGCAGATGAATGTCCAGCGTATGGTTTCCTTCCAGCTGCTTTTCTTTCTCCCGGATAAGGAGGGCTGCCTGGTGATAGGTCGCTGCTACGCCGGCAGCATCCGGTTTCCCCCCTCTCCTTCTGGCTTTTTCAATGCTGTAAATATCCGCGGCAAAGGGAAACCACGCGTCGAGCTGATGGCATTGCTGCGCTTCTGTCTCCAGCAGCCGTAGTTGCTCCTGCAGCTCACGGCGGAACAGGATATAGTCTACCCTTGAGCCGGCAGGCAGCGCTTCAAAGTCTATTTCCTGTAACTGTTGCCGGTATCCGCTATACAGTTGCTGCAGCCTTTCCCGCCGTTCAGGAGAATTTTCAATAAAGTAAAATCTTTCCAGACTGCCTTTGTCCGCATAATACGGCACCATCAGGTTATTGATTTCGCTGGTTTGTTCATACAGCGCATTCGTTGTTTTTTGTTGTGCCGTGCTGTGTACGGAGATACCTCCGGATACCGTTATCATGACTAATAATTTTATCAGTTGACCGCTGCCCGAAGCGGCTACCTGCTGCGGACGTGCTTTCCGGTACCAGGCATACACCGGGATGCCCAGCAATACGATTGCCAGCCCGGGCCATGTGTACAATGGTTTGTATACCAATAAGGCGAGGCAGATGATGGCAGCGCTGACGATGTACAACAGTGGCAGCCAGGGATACCCAAAAGCTTTGTAAGGGCGGGGAATGTCGGGCCGTTGGCGGCGCAACCGGAATATACCGGCGATCGTCAGGATGTAAAACAGCAGCACCACAAAGATGACATATTCGAGCAGCTGTCCGTAACGGCCGCTCAGGCATAACAGGGACGCCCATATACATTGCAGCCACAGTGCTTTACCGGGAACGGCATTTTTATTGAGCGATCCCAGCTGACGGAAGAACAGGCCGTCTTTTGCCATGCAATAACAGACCCTGGCGCCGGATAAAATCAGGCCATTGTTACACCCGAAGGTAGACACCATCAGCAGCACGGCGATGATCACCGTACCTTTGGCGCCAAAAATATACCGGGAAGCAGCCACGCCTACACGGTCATTTTCCGCGAAGGCTATTTCCTGCAGCGGCATCACCCCGAGGTACACCAGGTTGGTCAGCACGTAAATGGTCGTCACCATCAGTGTACCGAGGAATAGGCTTAACCCTATATTGCGTTCCGGCCGTTTGATCTCCCCGGCAATAAAGGTGACATTGTTCCAGGAATCGCTGCTGAACAGACTGCCCACCATACTGCCGGCGATAGCGCCCATGACGGTAAAGCCGGCATACGGCAGTAGTTGCGAATGACCGCCTTCCAGCTTTCCCAACGAAAAACCACTTTGCCAGTTGGCGTTCCAGGTAGGTTGACTGGCAGCCATCCCTCCGAAGACGATCAGCCCGATCAACGCCGCTATTTTGGTGAGCGTAAAAACGGTCTGGATCACCTTCCCTTCTCTGACGCCCCTGGTATTAATAAACGTAAGGAACACAATTAACAGGATCGCTGTCAGCTGCGCGGATGAAATGGAGGTAATCCCCAGATGAGCGACGACATTCTTTTCGCTTAAGGCAGGAAAAATGTAGGCGGAGAATTTCGCAAAAGCTACTCCTACGGCAGCGATGGAGCCGGCCTGTATGATGGTGAGAAAACTCCAGCCGAACAAAAACGCCGGCAGCGGGCCAAAAGCTTCTTTCAGGTATACATATTGCCCGCCGGCTTTCGGGAACATCCCGCTCAGCTCCCCATAGCTCAGGGCGGCGGTGAGGGTGAGCAGGCCGGTGATGGCCCAGATGAGGACCAGCCAGCCTGCAGAGCCGGTGTTGCGGGTAATATCGGCGCTGACGATAAATATTCCCGAGCCGATCATAGAGCCCGCTACCACCATGGTGGCGTCGAGCAGACCGAATGAACGCCGGAAGGATTTTGGTTGATCTGACATAGATTATTTTTATCGGGTAACCCGGTTAGAGATGGTACAACACTTTAAAAATATCTCAATCATTTTCAGCCTTGTTACCCGATTGTAGTTAATTGTTACCTTATTTTAACCTGTTCAGCCCTTTACTTGTCTGCTGTCTGGTAGAAAAACGGCATCAATTAACGTCAAATTAACAATTATAAAAGATTATTTACTCCAATATCATTAAAAATCCGCCGGAGGCCTTGATTTCCACTTGTTTCTCCTTGTTAATATCTTCTATATTAAAAGAGAATGCGTCGTTTCCTTCTGTGATCAGCCGGCCCTTTGTTTTGCCTAAAACAGTTGGATCGATCAGTACCTTTTGTGTCGTTGCCTGTGAGTTGATGCCCGCGATGTACCATTTAGTGCCCGCTCTCCTGGCGATGACCACATACCTGCCGGGATAACCTCCGAGGAACTTCACCTCGTCCCAGGTATCGGGAAGTACTCTCAATACCGATTTTACATCTTCACTTGTTTTTGACATGCCTTCCGGAGATTCGGCATAGTGTTGTACCCCCGACAGGAACAAAACGGACAAAGCCAGTTGAAACGCATTGCTGGTTTTACGGTGCGTGTTGGACTGCACTTTGTATAAATTGACAGGCGTATAGTCCATGGGGTCAAAAGCATTCCTGGTAAACGGCAGTATGGTGCAGATCTCCGCTTCCCGGTCAGCGTCGTTCTGACCGAAGGTCACGTTTTCAAAGCCTCTCACTGCCTCGGCAGTCAACAGATGAGGATAGGTACGCGCCCATCCTCTCGGCAGGGTGGCGCCGTGGAAATTAACCATTAGCCCGTTGGCAGCCGCATCGTTCAAAATATCGATATAATACTTTATCACAGACTGCCCGTCGCCCGCAAAAAAATCGATCTTCACGCCTTTAATACCCATGTCCCTGATACGGGCAAATTCCTTCATACGGCTTTCGTGCGTCAGCAATAGGTTTTTAGGCGTATATTTTACTGTGTTCCAGTCTCCTGCGGAGTTATACCAAAGCCATAATGATACATTTTTGGTCTTTGCGTACTCCGCCAGCTTTTTTATCCCCGCATAACCAATTTTCCGGTCCCAGTCTACATCGATCAGGCAGTATTGCCAATGCATGTCGGCCGCAAGATCGATGTACCGGACCTGTTCATCATACGTGATAAAATCATCTTTGGAACTGATCCAACTCCAGGAAGCCTTGCCGGGTTTGACAAAAGCCGTATTGCGAACGACAGCGGGTCTGGCCAGGTCCGTACCGGCGGTGGAGGCGATGATGGTTTCCAGCGAACCGATGGTTATCACCCGCCACGGTGAAGAAAATGGCAATATGCCCTGCGGCAGATATCCCTTGCCGGTAATAACTTCCCTGGGGTCGGGGAATCCAACAGTAAAATGTCCGGGGGCAGCCTCCGATATTAAACGTGTAGCGCAGTAGTTGCTGTCCAGCCCCGATTCCGTCAACAGCGCCCAGCTGTCGCCTGCTTTAAACAGCGCCGGGTACACCCAGCCGGTTTTGTTCTCTCCCACTTTTTCAACAGGAACATCAGGGTGATAATGCTCTTCGTAAGCCGGGTTAACGCTTTCCCATCCCGATCTGGCGACCTGCATAGGCTGCAGCCAGGTGGACGTTCCTTGCGGGAAATTAAAACCGGTATTTTCTTTTACCACTTGCCGTATGCCGGCCGGCTTACCGGTCAACAGATACCTGAATGCCACCGCATCGTTGGACACCCGGAACACGATGGACATCGGCGCCTTCTTTTTATTGACATAATGCAGCTCCCTTTGATGGGCTTTATAGCTGATCATCGCTTTTTTTCCATAGGCCAGCCGGTAACTCTCGTTGATGATACGGGTACCGGAGACGGACACCAGGCTAAGTTGTCGCGCCCAGTCTGCATCCGCCAGCGTCAGGCCGAGGGAAGAGGTGTCGATGACAATATTGTTGTGATGTTTCACCAGGTAGCGGACATCCCCTTCCGCGCCGCTCCATACGGACACCTGTATTTGCTGGTCAGGACTGGAGATCTTCACGGCTTTTGACTGCGAAAACGCTTGCGTAGCAGATAGGGAAAAGATAACGAGGATGATTTTTATCCTATTCATAATTATACAATGCTTTAAAACGGTTCATAAACGTGGTGCCGCTAAAGATAAATAAGAAATGTCAATTTGACTATTATAATTATAACATACTGGTTTCGAAGCAGGAAGCGCGGCTATAGGTTAATTTATTATCTTTATCCGGAGGTAAGACCAACGATTTATGACTTAATCAGTTTTGATTATCATTCCCGGCCGGTAAGCCAGGTGACTGTCGTTCCGTAGAATGGACGCAGCCATAGATTTAAGACCTGACAAACAGGCATCATAGTGTAACCCGATTTTTATATGAAAAGCTACATTGTATTCATCATTTTCTTATTCCCTGGCATCCCGCCCGCCTACGCCCAGTTAATAGGGTATTATACCGCCGAATCTGTGGACGGCTCCAAAGAAAAGGCGCATTTCATCCTGGAGGAAAGGGGCCTGTTCTATATTTTCATCGAAAACCACTTTGTCAGCGGAAAATGGAAGCCGGTCAATAAAAATAAAATCAGCCTCGAGCCCGGGCAGGCAGATCTGGTTGAGCTGTATGTATCTACAGGGAACAACCATGGCGGGCAAATATGCTTCGGCGGTTTTGCCGAGAAAGAAGCTTTTGTTCGGATGAGCCCCGGCGATCCGGGAACATCCTTCCGGCAGGTATACCGGGAGAAACCCAAATGCAACTACAGCATATACGAATACATCAGGGTCAACAGGAAGGAATGCAACGACATTACCGTAGCGATAAAACTACCTCCCAGCGGAAAAGACACCGCTGCTTATGTGTATAATTTCCAGATCCCCGAAAAATACGATGAAATTTATCTCCAGGTAAACAACAACGCCTTCCCCCGGGGGCAAAGGAATATCAGCATTGAGTACAAAGATGGCCACTACCTGCTGGGCAACATTGAGCTGCAAAAACAACCCAACGCCCCCGCTCTTCCACAACTGCTGGAAACCCGATACGACCAGTTAAACAAGGACAGAATTAAAGCCATCCGTAAGGAACTGTACATTAAAAACGGGCCTGTTGAGAAAATAACACCTCAAAAAAGCCGTCAATCCATCACCGTTGGCGACCATCCTGTCATCAGCGTCGATTGCCCGCCAGAAAACGCTTTCCCTCCGGTAACCCTCCCTCCCGGCAGAAAACAATAAGCAGCCTCAGCTTCCGCGGCAACCATGACACGTTTTTTGTGTACCATAACAGGTAGAAGGGCTCCTTTCATCCTGATGACATATGGCCGGCCGGCTGGTGAGGAAGACAACAGCTAAAAATCATCCGGCTGCTACCTGGTTAATCGTTTAATTAATTTACCTATGGTGAATCCCTGAACAAGAATAGAAAACAGGACGACAATAAACGTAACCGGGACAATGATACTCTTATATTGATTTGCCGGCAATGAAAGCGCAAGCGCAATAGAAATACCTCCTCTCAGTCCACCCCAGGTCATTATAGCCAATGTCTTTGTACCAAGCCGGTTTTTAAACCTGAATGTAAATGCAGGGATATACAGGGAGATAAACCGCGCCAGTATCAATAGTATCGCAGCCAATATGCCGATGACCAGGTATTGTGTTTCAAAATTCACAACTACTATCTCCAGGCCAATCAGCATAAACAAAATTGCATTCAGGATTTCATCTGTCACCTCCCAGAACTTACCCAAATAATCCCTCGTAACATCGCTCATAGCAAGCGCCTTGCCTCTGTTTCCGGTCATGATGCCAGCTACTACCATTGCCAGTGGCCCGGAAACATGGATATAGTGACAAAAGCTGTAGCCACCCATAACCATCGCGATTGAAATAAGGATCTCCGTCTGAAAATGATCAATGGATTTCATCAATCTATATCCGACAAAACCGATAACCAGTCCTGCCAGAACCCCTCCTGCAGCCTCCTTTAAAAAGAGCAACCCAATATCTCCGACTCCAAAATTCCCAACGCCAACAGCCGCTATCTGCAGCAGTGTCGCAAATACCACCACCCCGATGCCATCGTTAAAAAGGGATTCCCCAACAATATTTGTTTCAATTGTTTTGGACAGGTTGGCCTTTGTCAGTATCCCCATAACAGCTATCGGATCAGTAGGCGAGATCAATGCACCGAAAAGCAGACAGTATATTATTGGTATAGGCTGCTGAAATAACAGCATTAATCCATAAAGCGCAGCGCCCACCAAAAGAGTAGAAACCAGTGTTCCTACCACCGCAAATACAGTAATGCTCCTGGCAGACTTTCGCAGATCAGCAACATTAACATGAAGTGAGCCGGCAAATAAAAGAAAACTTAACAAAATCCCCAGCAGAAATTCAGAGAAATCGATCAATGCCAGCTTATCTTTTACAATAGTGCTGAAACCCGTGGAAAAATGGCCGGTGATGATTACCGCCAGCGATGCCATGGTACCCATAAGCATCAGGCTTATGCCGGAAGGTAGTTTGATAAACTTAACGTTTATGTAGGAAAAAAAAGCGGCCAGCGTAATTAACACCGAAAAAAGGATAAACAATTCCATGTCCTGCAGATTAAACTTTTAGTTAGCGATATAGGGTAATCCGTTTTTATTTGCTATAGTAGAGAAAAAACAGCGTTTTCATTTGTAATTCCCGGATGATCTTATACCTTTGAAAAATCATACTACAGATCCTTTCCGGATCCGCGAATCTACAAAGCTTTTTCCAGAAAAAACAATCTGCATCCGGTTTCCGCTTGCCGCATTGATTATTGGAAAATGACTTTGATAGAATCGTTTGGCAGTCTGCTTTTGAGCCATTTTTCCATTTTTTTTCTTTCATCTGATTTTAATCCTTTTGCAAAAGAGGCGACAACAACGGTAATAGTGTCACCGCTGACAGTATCTCCCCTGTGAAATACCATATCAGATGCAGCATAATACCTGAAATTCGGGTATAACGCCTTCAGCTCCGCCGAGATATCAGGCAAATGCTTCAGGTATGGCGCAGGGGGAGTTTGCGCCTGCCGGTCGGTGCTGTCTTTCTTAAATACGTCTTCAAGTATACTGGCTTTTATCTGCGACAGGTCAATTTCCTGTTTGGCATTCAATCCTTGTTTAATAACCAGCTGGGTATTATGAAGCCCGTAATTATCCAGCTTTTCGGTAATTGAATGAAGTGTATTTTGCTTCAGGTCCTCTCCTATTAAAAGCAGGTGGATCTCTTTTTTATCCGGCTGATAAAGGAAATTTTTGTTTACCACCTGGGTATTTTTAAAATTAAATTCCTCCCGGACAAACTTCTGCGCATTATTCTCAAAAATACTTTTGTCTACTATCCTGTACGCTAAATAAATACTCGGCACAATGGTGATGGTGGTGATAATCAGAATATACCTCGACACCTTTTTTCCATACTGCATATCCTCAAAATGACGTTTTCTGAATTTCAGAAATCTTACTATGAGAAATGTAGCGATGCAGATAAATACACTGTTAATGAAGTATAAATAGATGGCACCCAGAAAATAGAATATATTACCGTTGGCAAGCCCAAAGCCGGCAGTACATAGTGGTGGCATCAAAGCGGTAGCAATAGCAACACCGGGAATCACATTGCTTTTTTCTTGCCTCGTACCGGCAACGATTCCTGCCAATCCCCCAAAAAAGGCGATAAAAACATCCCAGACGGAGGGGGTTGTGCGGGAAATGAGCTCCGATTGCGCTTCGTGTAACGGTGTAAGCCAGAAATATACTGTCGAAGTAATAATACTGATCACGGTAGCAATCAGAAGATTGCGCCCTCCTTTCTTCAACAGATCAAAATCACTGATCCCCATCCCCAGCCCTATTCCCATGATGGGTCCCATCAAAGGCGAAATAAGCATAGCGCCGATGATTACCGCCGTGGAGTTTACATTAAGGCCAATAGACGCAATAAAAATGGCAAAGATAAGCGTCCATAAATTGGCCCCCTTAAATTCTGAATTCTTCCTGATAGCATTTATGACCTCTCTTTCATCCGCCTTCTCCACATGCAGATTAAATCTGCGCTCAATCGTAAGTCTAACAAGTCTGATAAAACGGGGTTCACTACTTTTTCTATTCATAATCGTCTCAATAATAATAACTTACCCTCCAATTTACTACTTTTTTGTGGATAGCCGGATTATTACCCGCAAACGTCCCTGAAACTTCCGAAAAACATCCTGCCACAACATAAACCTGTAAAAATTTGTACAGTTGTACGAAATGTACTATTTTCGTACAACTGTACAAATAACTCAAAATGAAAGTCAACAAAGAGAAAATTCTTGAGACTGCCAGGATATTATTTAATCAGAGAGGACTGAACGCTGTCACCGCCCGGGTGATCTCCACTGAACTGAATATAAGCCCCGGAAGTTTTTCCTATCATTTTCCGGACAAGAGCAGAATCATTATTGAACTATATCGCACCATGAACCGCGAAATAAAGGATTGCCTGCAAACGACCCTGACTTTACCGATAAAGGTCGGCAGCATCCTTACATCATTTGAAACATTTGCAGTAGTACAGCTGAGATACAAATTTTTTTTCCTGAATCTTTTCGAGATCCTGAATGACTTTCCGTCGGTAAAACAACACCATAAAAGGTCTTTAGCCGAAGAGAGAATACTCACGCAACAACTTTTTAAACTGTACGTGAAGGAAGGTGTGTTTGAAGTCATCCCTCCCGAAAAAGAACTGAGAACCATCCTGAGGCAATGCCAGATCCTATTTACCTACTGGATAGCAGATGCAGAGCTGGGTGAATTTAAATCCGAAACCGACAAAATCACCTACTATCAGCAAGTGTGCTGCGCCTTTATCCTGCCCTTTCTGAGTAAAAAGTCGGCTATTGAATATCGTAACTATATAAAACTACAAGGCAAATGAGGAAGATTTTATTGGCTGGTGCCACCGGATACCTCGGAAGTTATGTTTTAAAGGAACTTCTATCCCGACAATTAGCAACCCGTATCATAGCACGCCACAACATCAAATTACCCGAACTGCCCGGAGAAACCCCGGCGCCGGAAATTCTAAAAGCGGAGTTGACCCGGCCGGAAAGTTTAACCGGCTGCTGTGAGCATATTGACACGGTGATATCAACAGTGGGCATTACCCGGCAAAAGGACGGGCTTACTTATATGGATGTGGATTATCAGGCAAATATGAACCTGCTAAATGAAGCGATAGCAGCCGGCGTACGAAAGTTCATCTATGTATCTGTACTGAATGGCGAACACCTCAAACAACTTAAAATATGTCAGGCCAAAGAAAAGTTCGTAGCAGCATTGATAAACTCCGGGATTGACTACTGTATCATCCGGCCTAACGGCTTTTTCCAGGATATGCGGGAATTTTCTAAAATGGCCGGATCAGGAAGAGTATACCTGTTTGGCCCGGGTAAGTACAGGGCCAATCCTATTCATGGGGAAGACCTTGCGCAAATATGCGTTCATGCGATCAGTTCGGAGGAAAAAGAAATAAAAGCCGGCGGCCCTCAGATATTGACCCAGAACGACATTGCCAAACTGGCGCTGGACAGTGTAGGAAAGCCCGTCAGGATCACCCACCTCCCTGATTGGATAAGAAAATTTATTCTCTTTACCACCCGGACATTTACCAGCTCCAAAACATACGGGCCTGTTGAATTTTTCCTTACCGTACTGGCAATGGACATGATAGCGCCCGAATATGGTAAACATACCCTGAAGGAATTTTTTGAAACCATCGCAAAGAATAGCTAATCAAATGAAGAATACCATATTATTTATTCAACGGACCTTAGGGATACTTTTCCTTCTGGCTGGTATTGATAAGTTCACAAAACTGTCGGAAGATCCGTTTGATCGTATCAAAACAGGATTCAACGCCAATACGGGTAGTTATTTGGAGCCGGTGTCAACTTTTATATTTAACCATCATACTTTCTTCATCAGCTTTGTGGGCGTATTGATGATAACAACGGGATTGGTCGAAATAATTAACAACCATTGGGTTAAACCGGCCGGCATCCTGCAGATAATTATGCTGGCCTCCTTTATGCTCTACTTTCATCGGGCAATACCCCAAATTTTCATTATAGACGGTGTTTTCATTGTCTTATTGATAATCGTTGTATTCCAGGGAGGGAAATGATTACGCGGGCGGCTGCTTACAATTATTTAATATACAATGTCTGCAGGTCGTATTAATTTTGGCCGGTACGCCAGACTGCCAGTCTGCCAAAAAAGGCCTGTATGCACCAATCCACTTATACCAACCAGCTCGATAGTTTTAATGACGAAGCCTTGTTGGAACAGTTCCGTCAGGGCAGTGCTGCTGCGTTTGAAGAACTGTATAAGCGATTCTGGGGAGTACTTTACCTTCAGGCATACCGTATATTGATACACGAAGAAGATGCGCAGGACATTGTGCAGGAAGTGTTTACCACGCTCTGGACCAAAGGCGGCAGCATTGAGCTTTCCGGCTCCCTGGCGGCCTACTTATATGTAGCCACGCGAAACAGGGTACTGAATATGCTGGCCTCCAAACGCACCTACCATCACCACCTGTCTTCCCTCAAACAATCCCTCTCCGCTGCAGATAACAACTCGCTGCAATACATCACAGAAAAAGAAATCACGGTCCGCATGGAACGGGAAATACGTGCCTTGCCCGCCAAAATGCGGGAAGTATTCGAGTTAAGCCGGAAATCGGCGCTTACCCATAAAGAAATAGCCCATCAACTGCAGCTTTCGCAGGAAACGGTCAAAAAGCAGATCAGCAACGCCATTCGTACGCTCCGGCATAAAATGGCCCATTTCTCCTTTTTCTGCTAAACCGCCGTTAATGTTAAAATAATCTGCCGGCGCCTACCCCCCTTTTTATTTCCAACTGTCATATAGAAAAGGTACATGCCTTTTAAAATGCCTATGCATGACATTAAAAAACTGCTGAAAAAATACGTAGCCGGAAAATGTACACCGGAAGAACAGCAGTTGATAGAACAGTGGTATCAGCAGGAAAGCGATGCCAGCAAAGCAGATACCTCCGGACTTCCTTTTGAACGCCTGGAAAAATCCATATGGCAAGAGGTACAACAACAAACAGTTCCGGCAGCCAAACGGGTAACCATACACCGGTATAAGCTGCTGAAAGTAGCGGCGTTGCTGTTACTGGTAGCAGGCGCCGGTATGCTGATGCGGATACGCCGGCCGGTCAGGGAAAACTGGCAGGAAATAGCTGCATCAAAAGCACAACCCCTCCAGCTCGTATTTGACGACGGCACACGGGCATGGCTAAACGCAGGCGGTAAACTGCGGTACCCTGCACATTTCACGGGTACTGACAGAAAGATAGAACTATTACATGGGGAAATATGCCTGGACGTAAAACAGGACCCCGCACACCCTTTTATCGTAAAATCAGGACAAATCAACATCCGCGTACTCGGCACGGTGTTTAATGTGCGTAACTACCCGCAACAGGCTTTACTCCAGGTAACCGTACAACAGGGGAAAATAGCCGTTCGGGGCGACGCCGGCATGCAACAGCTGGCAGAAAAGGAAGTGGTGGTATTGCCCGATGAACAAGTGACCATCCACACCGGCTCACAGACATTCAGCAAAACCACCGCGGACGGAACAGCGATAAACAGCTGGACCACCGGCAAGCTTCTTTTTAACAATGAAAGACTGGACGTGATCGCCTTATCGCTCGAAAACAGGTACGGCATACAAATTTCCTTTGCGGACAGCAGTCTTGGGGCCTATCGGGTTACTGCCGGTATTGAAACGGCCGATTCCCTGTCAGCAGTAATGGACATGCTTTGCCTGGCGAATAAACTAACCTATGCCATAGATGGTCAGCATATTATTCTTCGAAAACAAATACACTAAAATCACCGCCCATGCCTGTTACATAAACACATTAAAAAAGCCGGGGGAGGTAAAACCCGCCGGCCCGTTTCAGGAAAAGATCAATGCGTAACGCCAATCACTTATTGATCCTTCCCGCTGGATTCTATTAACGATCTAATCAATTATTAAAACCCGTATAAAGGTATGAAAATTTATACCAGGATTGTTGCGTCCCTAACTCAACAAGTAATGAAAAAAGGATGCCGGCTGTTTATTCTTATGCTAATGAGCACGCAGCTATTGCCGGGCGCCGTTTCCCATGGCCAGTCACCTTCCGGTGATGCCACCATCGACTACACTTTCTCCGGGCAATCACTCAAAGAAGCGTTTGCCATTATCCAACAAAAAACAGATTACCTGTTTATTTATAATGAACAGCTGATAGCGCCTTACAAAGCAGGCAACCTGCAGGTCAGGCAGAAAACGGTGGCATGGACCATCAACGAGCTGCTCCGCAACACCCGGCTGACCTATAAAATACAGCAGCATAAAATAATCATCCTGGAAAAAACGGCCGCGGCCCCAGCTGCGGCAGCAACTCAGGCCGTTCCTGCGGAAAAGGTGAAAGGAAAAGTCACCGATGAAAAAGGTTCGCTTATCCCCGGTGTAACCGTCGCCGTTAAAAACGCCGGAAGAGGCGACGTCACCAACAATGAAGGTAATTTCTCCGTAGACGCCGCCGCTGGCGATATCCTGGTATTTTCCATGTCCGGTTATATCCGTCGGGAAATAAGTGTTTCCTCCGGGCTGCTCTCCACGATAGTACTACAGGAAGATGTTAAAGGGTTGGATGAAGTAGTGGTGGTGGGATATGGCTCCCAAAAGAAACGCGATATCACCGGCTCCGTTTCTTCCGTTAAAGCACGCGACATTGCAGAGCAACCTACCACCAATGCCGCACAGGCATTAAAGGGCAAGGTAGCGGGGCTTGACGTGTTCAGCAGTGGCAATGAGCCCGGCGCCGGCGCCAGCATACTGTTGCGCGGCCAGCGTTCCATCAAAAATGACAACAGCCCGCTGATTGTTTTGGACGGTATACCGATGGTAGGAGGTTTCAATGAAATCAACCCTAATGATATCGCTTCCGTAGAGGTATTAAAAGATGCTTCTTCTACCGCTATCTATGGCTCCCGTGCTGCCAACGGCGTATTGATCATCACCACCAAAAGAGGGAAAGCAGGTAAAACAAACGTTGCCTATGATGCCTATTATGGGGTGACCGCCATCACCAGAAAACTGGACCTGATGAATGGTGAGCAGTTCGCGCAGCTTCGCCGGGAAGCCGCCAGGACCGCCAATCCCAACAATAGCTATCCCGCCGACGCCACCCTCTTTGATGATATTGCCCTGCGTTCCCTGGCGCAGGGACGGTCCACCGACTGGCAGGACCTCATCTATCATAACGGCGCCAAACAAAACCACCAGTTGTCGCTGACCGGCGGCAAGGAAAAAACACAATTCGCCGTTTCCTTTAACTACTTCCGGGAAAAAGGCATCATCGATAAAACTGATTTTACCAGGGGAGCTTTGCGTATCAACCTCGACCACCAGGTCAGCAACCGTATCAGGATGGGCGTTTCCACCCTGGCCAGCATGTCTGCACAGAACATAACAGACAATACGGTATTTGACAATGCCTTACGCTTAAACCCGCTGGGCATCCCCTACGACAGCACCGGCAAACTGCTGTTCCGCCCCAACAACGATGAAGGGCAACGGGTAAACCCGCTGATGATCATTCGAAATACCATCAACCAGCGCTACAAAACACGGGTATTTGCCAGCATGTACGGAGAATGGGACATCTTCAGGGACCTCACCTACCGTCTGAATATCGGACCGGAAATGGAAGCCTCCAAAGAAGGGTACTTCAAAGGCAGCGAAACGGACGACAACCAGGGAGGAAATGCCACCGCAGGACTAAGCAATGCAGACATGTTTTCTATAACGGTAGAGAATATACTGAAATACACAAAACAGCTGACTAAATCACAACGGCTGGGCATCACCCTGCTGCAAAGCTCCCAGCAGCAAACCGTAAACAGCTCCGGGGTCAGGGCCAATAAACTGCCTTATGAAACCCAAAGTTACCATAACCTGGAAACAGCTGGCGAGGTAACCGGTATCACCAGCGACTACCGCAAATCGCTGTTACTGTCATACATGGCACGCATCAACTACGATTATAAAGACAGGTACCTCCTCACCATCACCGGCAGAGCAGATGGCTCCTCCGTTTTTGCCACGGGCCATAAATGGGGATACTTCCCCTCCGCCGCCGTCGCCTGGCGTATAGATGCAGAACCATTTATGCAGTCGCTGCGCAAAATAAACACCCTGAAACTGCGGCTCAGCTATGGCAGTACCGGCTTCAACGGCATTCTTCCCTACGGCACGTTCAGCACGCTCAGGAAAAGCAGCTATGCTTTCGGAGAAACAGGGATGAATGGTTTTCAACCCGCTACCATCGCCAACCCCAATCTTAAATGGGAATCTACCACTTCGCTGAACGCCGGGATCGATTTCGGCTTTTTCAATAACCGTATCACCGGTACGATTGAACATTACATTGCCAACACCAAAAATATCCTGCTAAAGAGAAGTATCCCCGGCAGCAGCGGCTATACAGAAGTGTTACAAAACATTGGCGCTACACGCAACAGAGGGTGGGAAGTGACGCTGTCTACAGTAAACATCAATAACGACAATGGTTTCCAATGGACGACCGACCTCAACTTCTCTACCAACAGGAATGAAATCGTTCAATTGTATGGAGACGGAAAAGACGATGTGGGCAACCAATGGTTCATCGGCCAACCGATCAGGGTGTTTTACGACTACAAAAAAACAGGCATCTGGCAAACCAGCGAGGCGGCTACGGCAAAGGAATATGGCACCAAACCCGGACAGATAAAACTGCTGGATAAAAACGGAGATAAACAATACAGTGACCAGGACCGCATGATCCTCGGATCAGAATTCCCCGGCTGGATTGGAGGTATGACCAACCGCTTCTCCTATAAAGGGCTGGAGCTAAACATCGTCATCAATACCCGTCAAAACTACCTGATCTATTCCAGGTGGTTTGAAAATAACAACCGGCTCGCCGGCAGGTACAACAACATCAACATCGACTACTGGACACCGGAGAATCCTACCAATGAGAATCCCCGTCCCGATAAAAACCAGGAAAGCGTATACCTCGGTTCAACACTCGCCTATAAAGACGCCAGCTTTATCAGGGTAAAAAACCTGGCGCTGGCATATTCGCTTCCGTCCATGTGGCTGCAACGGGCCGCCATCAGGACTTTAAAGATCACCCTGAGCGCTGAAAATCCATTCACCATCACCAACTACAAAGGCCAGGACCCCGAATTTGAATCAGACGGTACCCGCGCCATGTATCCTACGGTGAAAATGTATGCCATCGGCCTCAATGCTGCTTTCTAATGATTTAAAAAACAGGTTATGTTATTTAATAAACCGCTCCAGATACTTACTGCAATATCCTTCAGCTGCATGTTTTTCACTTCCTGCAGCCTGGATGAAAAAGATCTCTACAAACCCGTACCGGAAGCGATATACAGCACCCCGGCCGGCATCGCCAACGGCGTTACCGGGGTATACAGCAAACTGCGAGGGCTATACGGCTCCCAGAAAGGTTTCACCGTCACCACTATGGGCACGGATCTTTTCCAACACGGAAAAGACGGAGGGTATAAGTTCATGGATGATTACTCCGCCGCCCTCAATCCAGCTGACGACTATCTCAATGCTATCTGGAACGATTGTTATGCCGGTATTAATGCCGCCAATACCGTCCTCGACAGGATCGACCAGGTAGTGATGGATGATAAACTCAAAAACCAGTATAAGGCGGAAACCCGTTTTTTACGGGCACACTACTATTACTGGCTTACCCTTCAATTCGGAGACGTGGTGTATTCCGCCCATGAAACCAAAGGCGTGGTAACAGACGCCGGAAGAACATCAAAAGAAGATATCTGGAAAAAGATGCTGGAAGATACGCAGTTTGCCGCGGACCAGTTGAACTGGACATCTCCCGAGTATGGGCGTATCACCAAAGGCGCGGCCCTTCACCAGCTGGCAAAAGTCAAACTGTTGCTGAAAGATAATGACGGCGCCGCTGCTGCTGCGATAAAAGTAATTAACGAAGGGCCTTATCAGCTGGTAAAGACCTATAGCGGAATATTTGATTATAACAACCAGCGAAATACAGAAATCGTGTTTGCCGTGCAATACCTCAACAACGCGCTGTTTAATGACGATGGTAACCAGGGGCATGCTTTCTTTACCCCGGCCTATGATCAGTACCCGGGTTTAAAACGCGATCTGGAACAAGGTGGACGCCCTTACACCCGGTTCAGGCCTACGGCCTTTTTCAGGGAGCTGTTTGATCAGAATGACGCCCGATTTGACGTCACCTTCCGCTATACCTGGACCTACAACAATACGGCTACGCTGCCGTCCGGAAAAAAGATAGGCGACACCGTAGTATGGCAACTCTCACCGGGCATCACCTCGGTGATTGCTCCGAATAATGACAACATGCACTGGGGCATCAAAAAACATGACGACCCTACCCGTGCCAGCGTACAGGCGCTCAACGGCTTCCGCGATTTTTTTGTATTTCGCTTTTCAGAAACATATCTGCTGGCCGCCGAGGCATTGATACTGGCAGGAAAACCCGGCGAGGCACTCCCCTATTTCAATGCCGTCCGGACCAGGGCCGCCAAACCAGGCAAACAGTTGCCTGTGATAACCGCCGCACAACTGAATATAGACCAGCTCCTCGATGAACGCGCACGGGAACTGGGCGGTGAAAATATGCGTTGGATGGACCTTGCCCGCACCGGCAAGCTGATAGAAAGAGTAAGGAAATACAATCCCAACGCGGTGAATATAAAAGACCACCATGTATTACGCCCTATCCCGCAGGCACAGATAGATCTGTCAACCGTTACATTCCCGCAGAACAAGGGATATTTTTAATTCAAAAAAAATACGAATAAATGAAACGCAGTTTTTTTATTGCATTGATATTTTGCGGCACCTGGGGATCTCTCCAGGCACAGACAGCCCCACCCGCTCCTGGAAAAATTGACCTTATATTAGAAGACTTTTCCCAACACCCGGAGCGGATACTGGTGGCCGCCCACCGTCTGGCCCACACCCATTACCCGGAAAATTCCCTGGGAGCCCTCAGAGAAGCTATCAGGCAGGGCATCGATATTGCGGAGCTGGACATAAGATTGACCAAAGACAGCGTCCTGGTACTCATGCATGATAAAACCATTACCCGCACCACAGGACGGAAAGGGAACGTCAGCAGCTATACCTACGCAGAACTGCAGCAGTTTCCACTGCTGCACAACGGTCAGCCGACGGACGAAAGGATACCTTCTTTCAAAGACGTACTACTGCTGGCAAAGGGTCATA
This sequence comes from Chitinophaga eiseniae, assembly GCF_900167135.1. Lineage (GTDB taxonomy): Bacteria > Bacteroidota > Bacteroidia > Chitinophagales > Chitinophagaceae > Chitinophaga > Chitinophaga eiseniae. Next base: position 149,788 of record NZ_FUWZ01000003.1, read on the forward strand.
TTATGATAGATGTAGACTTCAAGGCTGACAGCGAGGCAGCCGCACGGCTGGCATACGACCTGATAAAATCTACCGGCACCACCCGGCAGATACTGTTCTTCATCTATGACTACAAGGATGCTGCTTTTCTGCGTCGTCTTGACAAACAGGTACCGATCATGCCCCGTGCCCATGACGCCAAAGAAACGGCTGCCATCCTGAAAATGGACAAGTTCCCCGTGGTACATGTGGACGAATCTTTTACCGACAGTGTCATCAACGATATCCGCTTGGCAGGATCACGGGTATGGATCAACGCGCTGGGCGATTTTGACAAGATGGAGAGCGTAACCGAAGATACCGGCTTCGATCTGTTACTGTCAAAATATAAACAAGCCAACGTTATACAGACCGACCTGCCGGAGCAATTGCTGCGGTATTTAAGGAAACGAGGATTACACCGGTAACACAACGGCCACGGCTTCACCTGCGTTTGATGGATGAAGTCGTGGCCATCCCAAAAAACGCAATTATTTGCTTGCGCAAATAATATTTCTGAAAATATCCCTTTTACTTAACTGCCTATTTTGCTAATATTGCGCCCATGTAACCATAAACAGGGAAAGTTTCCATGCCAATCACAGAAAAGCATTTACTCACTAATGAACAGGAGTTGCTTAACCTGGTCGCCGCAGGTGATGTGAATGCTTTTGCACAACTGTTTGAGCACTACCGGCCTGTTGTTTATACCAATAGTTTAAGAATGGCGGGAGAAGAAATGCTCGCCGAAGAAATTGTACAGGATGCTTTTTTGAAAGTATGGCTTAACAGAAGCACCCTCCCTGAAATAACCAACTTCCCCGGCTGGTTATACAGGATTGCCGCCAACCTTACCCTCAATGCCATTAAAAAAGAGCAATTGCACAAACGGACCATCCAGGAATGGCTGAAAGAAGTGCATGAGGGCAACGACTACCCGGGGATTACAGCAGATGAAAGCAAGTTCAGGGAACTGCTCAACACCGCCGTTGCCAGGCTCCCCTCCCGGCAAAAAGAAACTTATGAACTGATCAAACAACAAGGATATAAACGGGAAGAAGCCGCTGCCTTGCTGAATATCGCTCCGGAAACCGTTAAATACCACCTGGACCAGGCTTTAAAAAGCATAAGGGCTTACTGCATGGCTCACGCAAATGGTGACGTTCTGGCTATCGTATGTTGTCTTGTATTATTCTCCTGAAATTTTTTTTAGGGATCCCCCCCAAACGTTCAACCAGGATTGTCATTATATACAGTACGATCAAAATCATTGAAGTGAGATTTGATTATGGAAAGAATTTTAGAAATCTATGAGAGGGCTTTGGCAGGGAAGGCCACCGAAGGGGAAATGAATATATTGAGAAGCTGGCTGGCCGGCCGGGAAAATAACGGTCCCGCGCAGGAGCTGCTGGAACAATCGTTTTTTCGCACCACCGCTACCGTCGATATCCCTGAAGAAAAAGCACAGGCCATTTTTCAGGCTATCATAACCGCCGATAAAACACCAGACAGGGTGCGACATATATTCCCACGCCGCTGGTGGTGGGCGGCTGCATCCGTTGCTTTGTTACTGGCGGCAAGCGCCGCCTATTATTTATTACAAGAGCATCAAACCGTACGTGCACCGGCCGTTGCAGATGTGGCGCCTGCACACAAAGGGGCCATACTTACCCTGTCAGACGGCAGCCAGGTAGTACTGGACAGTGCAAAGAACGGACTGGTGGCCTCGCAAAACGGCGCACGGATATTGCTGGACAGCGGACAGTTATCCTATGACCCTGTAGCCGGTTCTGCTGACGCTATCACCTATAATGCCATCAGCACGCCCAAAGGACGGCAGTTCAACCTGCAACTGCCGGATGGCACTCAGGTTTGGCTGAACGCCGCCAGCTCAATAAGGTATCCTACCCTATTCAAGGGCGCCGAAAGGAAAGTGGAAATCACCGGGGAAGCCTATTTTGAAGTTGCGCAGAACAGTAAAATGCCCTTTCGGATCAACGTAAATAAACAGGCGCTGATAGAAGTACTGGGAACCAGCTTCAATATCAACGCCTATGGCGATAACGGTACTATCAATACCACGCTAATAAGCGGCACAGTAGCCGTAAAACATACACCAATAAAAACCTCCTCCTCCGAAAGAGTTATCCTGAAGCCGGGGCAGACGGCGCAGATGGCGATTGCTCATGACTTGAATACCGTTGATAAAATAAAGGTCATTCCTGACGCTGATATCAATAAAGCGGTAGCATGGAAAAATGGTGCGTTTAACCTGGAAGGCTCCTCTTTAAAAGAGGTAATGAAAGAAGTAGAAAGATGGTATGACATAGAAGTAGTGTATGAAAATAATAAGATACCCGATATCTATTTTACCGGTGAAATGAGCCGGAATGTAAAACTCTCTTCCTTTTTGAAAGCCCTGAAAGAATGGCAGATCAATTACCGGCTTGACAACAACCGGCTGATCATTTTGCCATAACGGGAAATCATCCCCAAAGTACATTCAAAAAAACCGGTGACGCTGCTCCTGATCAAAGTGGCGCTGCCAGGGCGACTTATGCGCTGTAAAAAAGTAAAACCGGGAGAAGCAAGGCCCTCCCGGCAAGCAACTGAGACTGAAAAGGTCTCTGATGTGACCGATTTTTTAACAACCAAAATTTTCGCATTTTATGCAAAGAACAGCATGTCACTGCTGCAACAAAAGGTTAAATGCCACCTTTAAACGATGCTTCATGAAAGCGCTGATCGTATTGCTGCTGTCAGCTTCCATCACCGTGGAAGCACAAACGGCCGGCAAAACCATTTCGCTGTCTGTTAAAAACACTCCCCTGAAGGAAGTATTGGATAAGGCTCATAAACAGACGGGTGTCTTCTTTATAGCACCCCGAAATTTGTATAACAATACCAAACAGGTTACGATCACGGTTTCCAATGTTTCGTTAAATATATTTCTGAACCAGGTGTTAGCCAACCAGCCCATCACCTGGCGCATGGAAGACAATACTGTATTCCTGAGCGCTAAAAAAGCGGCCAGGGAAGAACAGAAAGAAAGCAGTACAAAGGATTCCGTCATCAACATCTACGGTACAGTTACCGCCGATGGCACAGCGGTAGCCGGTGTATCAATGAGGATCAAAAACCAGGCAAAAGGGACTACTTCCAACGATGCAGGCGTTTACTTCCTTTCCGATGTTCCCTTAAACGCCGTACTGGCCGTTAGCTGTATGGGATTTAAGCCGCAGGAAATACCGGTGTCAGAGAACGGTATGTTTAATATCGAACTGGAACGAACGGTGAATAGTCTTGATGAAACGGTCGTAATAGCCTATGGCACCACTACCAAAAGATTTGCCACCGGCAACGTGGTATCTGTCAAAGCAGCGGAAATTGAAAAACAGCCCGTTCAGAACCCATTGCTGGCATTACAGGGAAGGGTGCCTGGCATGGTCATATCCCAGCAATCCGGATATGACCGCGGACCGGTGAAAATAGAGATCCGTGGCAGGAACAGCCTGAACCCGTTTTTTACAAGCGACCCCTTAATACTGGTAGATGGCGTAGCACTAACGATACTGGATGTAAATCCGAGTCCCGGTTATAACCCCGGGGAAACCGCCATTTCAAGAGGACTGGACCAAACCGGGATGTCGCAGGGTTCAGGCGGTATCAGCCCGCTGTACAACTTCAATCCATCGGATATCGAGTCTATCGACGTACTGAAGGACGCAGACGCCACCGCTATTTATGGCAGCCGGGGAGCCAACGGGGTAATACTGATCACCACCAAAAAAGGGAAACCCGGGAAAACCACCGTCGGACTGAACTTTTCACAGGGGGTAAGTTTTGTTACCAGGCAATGGGATATGCTGAACACGCAACAATACATTGCGATGCGTAAGGAAGCCTTTAAAAATGCAGGCCTTACTCCCTCCCCGCGGCCGGGATCGCCGGGCTATGCACCAGACTTGTTCGTATGGGACACTACAAGATACACCAACTGGCAAAAATATGTCTGGGGAGGGACCGGCAACTGGACGGATGCACAAACATCCGTATCAGGTGGTACTCAACAAACCACTTTCCGTTTATCCGGCGCTTATGGGCGTACCTCAGACATTACCACTCACAGTGGTGCCAACCAGAAAGCATCCGTTGCTTATAGCATTACCAACCAAAGCAAAGACCAGCGCTTCATGATGACTTTCAACGGCAGCTATAATTTTTCATCTACCAATACCATCAACATCGGAGCTGGCCCCCAGGCCACCGCCCTGCCGCCCAATGCCCCTCCCATCTTTGACAAACAAGGGAATCTGAATTACGGGGAATGGCAGGCTGCCGGCGTTGGCATGCCATTTTCCGGCCTGCTGCAGCCTAATGACAGCAAAAGTAAAAGCCTGTACAGTAGCCTTGTATTACAATACAAACTCTATAAAGGCCTCGATGTAAGGGTTAACATGGGTTATAATAATCTGAATAATGTTCAATCCACATTAACGCCTATTGCGTCCCAAAACCCTTACGTCTCCAATAAAAGATCAGGCAAGAGACATATTGGTAACAGTACCAGCACCAACTGGAGCGTGGAACCGCAATTAACCTATAATGGGCACATCACAAAAAAAGGAGAACTGACCGTGCTGGCGGGAGCAACCCTGCAGAGCGCTGTCACCAGTGCAACCAGAACAAGTGGCGATGGATATGTAAATGACGCATTGCTTGGCAGCTTCGCCAATGCCGCTGTTATTAGTATCACAGATAACTATGCAGAATACAAATATTCCGGGGCATTCGGCCGTGTCCTCTTAAACTGGGACAAAAAGTATGTACTTGATCTGAACGGACGCCGTGACGGCAGCAGCCGGTTTGGGCCAGGCAACCAGTTCGGTAATTTTGGCTCGATAGGCGGCGCATGGATCATGAGCCAGGAACCCTGGATGACGCGCATACTCCCCTCATTCTTCAGCTTAATTAAACTGCGCGGAAGCTATGGTACCACCGGAAGCGACCCGACTGCCGACTATAAATTCCTTACACAATGGGGCAATACGGATCCCTATCTCCTTTCATACAATGGTGTTGTGCCGCTTGCATCCCAATTCCAATTCAATCCTGATTTCCACTGGGAAGTAAACCGGCAGGCGGAAGTGGCCATAGATCTGGGCTTCTTCGACGAACGGCTTACACTGAATGTATCCCGTTATTACAAGCTGGCCCATGACCAACTGGTAGATTACCTTACGCCCAACTATACCGGCTTCGGTTCCGTACTGGCCAACCTGCCAGCCAAAGTACAGAACAAAGGCTGGGAAGGGACGCTTACCTTCCAGGTGTTTGGGAAAACAGGCTTCTCCTGGAACACCGGCTTCAATATCAGCAAAAACTATAACAAACTGGTATCCTATCCCAAGCTGGACGAATCTCCCTACCGAAGCAGGTATATTGTAGGAGAACCTATCAGCCAGGCATACCTCTTTCATTTAGCCGGCATTGATCCGGCTACCGGTAAATACCAGTATGAAGATGTTAATCACGACGGCAGCATTAAAAGAGTGGAAGGTGTCATCCCCGGCACAAAAGGAGACGACAGGTATATCAGGCTACAAACAGCTCCGGATTTCATAGGAGGATTCAACAACCAGTTCACTTATAAAAACCTGTCACTTAGCGTAATGATGGAATTCCAGCGGAAAATGGGACTGAACGCGCTGGCGCCATCCTACCTGGGCATCAGCAACATGCCGCTGTGGAGCTACGAGAACAGGTGGACAACTCCCGGCCAGGAAAGTAAGGCGCCTGCTGTGGTTGTACAACACAACGCTGACAGCTACAACTTTAGCTACTCCGACGGAAATTATACGGATGCCAGCTATATCCGTATCAAAACCGTGGCATTATCCTACAACCTGCCCAAACAATTGGTAAAGAGGGCAAAAATGGAGCGCCTTGCGATTAATGTAAATGCCCAGAACCTGTTTACCATCACCAAATATAAGGGCATTGATCCCGATGTCACTTCATTTGGTTCAATGCCGCCTGTAAGGACCATTACCGCAGGACTTTCCTGTTCTTTCTGATCAACAATCCTGAATAAAAATGATACAACCATATAAGTTACTACTGCTTGCCTGCCTGATAACATTTTCATACGGCTGCAAAAAACTGATCGAGATAAATCCGCCTACCAAAACCATCGGCACGGAAAAGGTATTCGAGTCACCGGAAATGGTGGACGCTGCCCTGGCCGGTCTCTACTCCCAGCTTATTACAGGAACAGGCACGATGACGTTCAGCAACGGCGGCTTCACCATTTATAGCGGCATGTCGGCAGATGAACTGGTAAATAAGAACAGCACCAATGATGCAGAGGACTACCAGTTCCTGGCAAATAAAATTAACATCAATAACGGAGTGCCTGGCAACAGTATCTGGATACCCGCTTACCAGTTCATTTATAAAGCCAATGCAATAATAGAAGGAATTAATAACTCCCGGTCGCCAAACCTTACAGACAGCCTTCGGACACAGGTGATAGCAGAAGCGAAATTTGTAAGGGCTTTTTGTTATTTCTACCTGGTCAATGCATTCGGAGATGTTCCGCTGGTACTTACGACGGATTATACAAAAACCGCGTCGATGGAAAGAACACCCGCTGCCGGCGTTTATACACAGATGATCAGCGACCTGGAAGAGGCGCAGGCAAAATTGGGAACAGACTACGCCATCACCAATGGACAACGCATAAGACCCAATAAATGGGCGGCCGCCGCCTTACTGGCCAGGGTACACCTTTTCCTGAAACATTGGGACGAAGCAGAAAAAAATGCCACCGCGGTAATAAATGCAGGCCTGTTCACATTACCCGCAGAACCAGACAGCGTGTTTGTAAAGAACAGCCAGGAAGCGATCTGGCAACTGATGCTGAATGCATCAAATATACAACCGGGAAATGTTACATGGGAAGGGAAAAACCTGGTGCCATTAGCTCGCTTTACAGCCTTGGACCCGGCATACCAGCCGATATTCCTGGAGCCCGATGTTTTTGCCGCCAATGCCGCTTTTTTGATTCCTCCTTATTATTTGTCGGCTCAACAGGCATCCGCTTTTGAAGCGGGCGATCACCGTAAAGCGAAGTGGACCGACAGCCTGCCGACACCGGCGATAGCTCCCTACAACGGCATCCCGCTTTACTTCGCATTTAAATATAAGGAACAGTCAAGTCAGCCCAATGGTCCCATTACCCAATACTATACGGTATTACGCCTGGCAGAACAGTACCTTATCCGCGCCGAAGCACGCGCACAGCTCAACAACAATGCAGCTGCCGCAGATGATATCAATATCATCAGGGGAAGAGCAGGACTGGCCCATACCACCGCCAATACCCGGGAAGCGTTGCTGGACGCCGTGGCACAGGAAAGACGGGTGGAGCTGTTTGCAGAATGGGGCCACCGGTGGCTGGACCTGAAACGCACACAAAAAGCAGACAAGGTGTTAAGCCGGATTTCTTATAAGCAACCCTGGCAATCAACGGAGCTATTATATCCTATACCAGTTAAGGAAATGTCTGATAATCCCCATATTATTCAGAACCCGGGATACTAGCTATTGATCGTTTCTCTTCTTCCGCCATCACTGAAACATCCAACAACAAGAAAACCATGAATAAACAATGTCTTATTATCCTGCTGATCGTCATCCTGTCAGCAGGCTGTATGCCCGAAGCATCCGGGCCAGTCGCAAGAAAAAAACTGCCACCGGACGAACAAAAGCTGCCTGTCCACTTAGCCGATCCAGCCAATGACGAGGCCCTTGTGAACCTGTTGAACACCTACCGGCCACTGGCCATTCCGATGCTCACCAAACTGGCAAAAGAACAGCGTGGCGGGATCGTGATAGACCTCCGTGCAGACGAATCCATGGAACCGCTCAGCGCGGCCTACCTGATCCGAAAGGACAATGTCTTTTCCATTCCCGTACAATTGGTATGGGACGGCCGCTCTGCCTCCAGGGCCGCCTATTTCCTGAAATTAGCCAACGGCTACAAGGAGGTAAATATTACCAGGATAAGTGAAGGGTTCTCCGCGTTCAGATCCGATTGTTTCAATTTTTAAACCAACTCAGATGCCTATTAAGAAGGGGTTAGTAACATTTGCTTTTCTGGTAACTGCGCTATTTGCAGCAGCACAGGCTCCCGTTACAGATACAGCAAAGAAGGACACAACAAAAACAACTGCGAAAATTGCCACATTACCTGCAGACAGCAGGCAGATCAAGCCCTACAAAGAAGTGATCAGGGCTGGTTATGTCACCAAACAGGGATTATTCACCGTCCATCAATACAAAGACTCCGTCTATTTTGAAATTCCCGATTCTATCCTGCACCGGGATATCATGACTGTCAACCGGTTGGAAAAAGCGCCCGCAGGCTCCGCGATGTTTGCAGGTGAAGAACTGAAAGAAAGGGTGATACAATTTGAAAAAAACAAAGATTCCACCATTACCATCAGGTATAACCTCCTGGTCAACAGGGCTGATGTCAAGGATGATATCTATAAAGCAGTGGAGCGTTCCAACTATAACCCTGTCGCCTACACATTTCCTATCAAAGCCATCTCAAATGACTCCAGTTCCTATGTAGTAGACGCCACCCCGTTTCTGACGGGGAACACCTTCATCAATGAGATAGGTGAAGGCCAATTGTTCAGGGAAGCCAGCTACTCCTCATTTAAAATTGCCAAAGTAACGTCGATTCATGTTTATCCGATAAATGTTGAGATCAGCACGACGAAAGACCTTCAATCCAAAAGTGGCACACCACCGGAACCGTTGAGTGTAATGACGCATATTTCTTTTGTTGCACTGCCCAGGATACCGATGCAGCAAAGGCTGTTCGACCCCCGTGTCGGCTACTTTACGGAGGACTTCAACCAATTTGCGGACAATCAGCAAAAAGTCGAAAAACGGCAGGTCATAGTGCGGTGGAGACTGGAGCCCGGCGCCAAAGATGTAGCCAGGTGGAAAAGAGGGGAACTGGTAGAACCAGCGCAACCGATCGTTATCTATATTGATCCTGCCACTCCCAGACAGTGGCGCAAATACCTGATACAAGGCATTAACGACTGGCAGAAAGCCTTTGAGCAGGCAGGTTTTAAAAACGCTATCATCGGAAAAGAATGGCCGGAAAACGACACCACCATGCAACTGGATGATGTACGCTATTCCGTGCTGCATTACTTTCCCTCCGCAACAGCCAACGCCTATGGCCCGCATGTGAACGACCCCCGCAGCGGAGAGATCATACAAACAAGGATCGGCTGGTATCATAACGTGATGTCGCTGCTACACGACTGGTACCAGGTACAGGCAGGCGCCACCGATCCTGCCGCACGGAAGGCCAAGTTCAGTGAAGAACTGATGGGGCAGCTGATACGCTTCGTTTCCAGCCATGAAGTTGGCCATACCCTCGGGCTGCGCCACAACTTTGGCAGTAGCTCCCGCACACCCGTAGATAGCCTGAGAAGCCTTACCTACCTGAAGCAACACGGGCACACCGCCAGTATTATGGACTACGCCCGCTTCAACTATGTAGCGCAGCCGGAAGATCATATTCCGCAGGAATACCTTTTCCCCCGTATAGGCGAATACGATAGATGGGCGATAGAATGGGGCTATAAAGCCTCCTTCGCAAAAGATGTGGACGAAGATACCAGGATAGTCCGTAAGTGGATCAGCGACCGTCTTGCCAAAAATACAAGGCTCTGGTTCGGCGATGGGGAAACACAAAAAACAGATGCCCGTAACCAGACAGAAGACCTTGGCGATAATGCCATGAAAGCAAGCACCTACGGTATTAAAAACCTGCAACGTATTTTGCCCCGCTTACCGGAATGGACCTACGAAGAAGGAGGAGTACAACAAAACCTGGCGGAGATGTATCAAAACGTAAAAAACCAGTATACACGCTACCTGGACCACGTATTACTTAACATTGCAGGCATACATAAAACTTTACGCCCCGATGGCGACACTATGAAGGTATATGAAATAGTGCCCGCCGCCATGCAGCTGGAAGCAGTGGAGTTCTTCAACCAGCAACTTTTCACCGCCCCGTTATGGCTGAAAAATCCCGTTGTAAGCGCTAATGCGGAAGAACCTGCCAATCCTGATTTCATTGAAGACATGCAGGTGCGCGGACTAAACAGCCTGCTGGATGTTTCCAGGTTGAATAAAATTTCAGCCAACAGGAACCGGTTCGGAGAAAAGGCATTACAACTCAACGATTATGTAACAGCCGTTCACCAAGGCATCTGGAAAGGGTTGAAAGAGAAAAAAGTAACGATAGACAACTATTCCAGGACGCTGCAAAAAGCTTATTTCGCCAATTTGATGGCCATACTGCTGGCTAAAACACCGGAAATGTCAGAAACAGACGCCTCCTCCATCATGAAAGCCGATATACTCTTACTGGAACAAGAAATTAAAACCGCTATTCCCAATACGTCAGACGCCATGAGCAGAATACACTTAGAAGATCTGCAAAACAGGATTTCCAATTTACTGAATGCGAAAAACGCGCTGTAGTTACCTATGACAACCAAGGGCCGTTTTGCGAAAGCAAAGCGGCCTTTTTTATTTCAATGCCGCCATCCGGGCAATTGTTAAGCAGAGGAGGCACGCTCCGGCATTCTGATTTGGTCCATACCCGGCTTTCCCCGGGTCTTTAATGTTAAGTCATAAGTAATTAACTGCTGTTTTATTGCAGGATGAAAAAAGATACTTATCTTTTAACAACATTTATCAACTTTAAAACCGTAGAAATTATGAAACTCAGGCATCTGACGACATCCATTATGGCTATTGGACTATTTTTCATGATTGCCTGTAAGGGCAAACCGAAAGATTCGGAAATCATGCAGGCTGCCAGTACAGCAGTTCAATCTATTCCCGGTGTAACAGCCGATGTAAAAGAAGGGGTGGTAACATTATCCGGTACAGTAAGTACGGAGGATGAAAAAACATCTGCTGAAAATGCAGTTAAGTCTGTAAAAGATGTTAAGAGCGTGGTTAATAACATCACGGTTACGCCTCCTCCGGCCCCTGCCCCTGTAGCAGTATCAGCAGACGATTCACTTAAAACAGCGGTGGCTGATGTGGTAAAAGATTTCCCTGGTATAAAAGTAGACGTTAAAGATGGCGTATTGACGGTTACCGGCGAAGCGAAAGCAGATCGTTGGAAAACCTTAAAAATGGCATTAGATGCACTGCATCCTAAAAAGGTAGATGCAAAAGGTTTGAAAGTAAAATAATTCATTCCATTTTAAACTAACACATTTATGGCATTACAGGATAAATACAAAAATTTGCTGGATACCGCGAAAGCATCCGGTGTTTCAGATCTGCAGGTTGCAGAACTGGATGGCGTATTGCATATTAATGGAACCGCTCCCAGCGGGGATGTTAAAGATAAGCTTTGGGATATCTATGGCCAGATAGATCCAAATTTCCTTACCGGAGATGTTGTAATGGATATTGATGTGGCTACCGCAGTAGCCGGGGCTAAAGTGAAAGTAATCACAGAATCAACCAATCTCAATATTCGCAAAGGTCCGGGAACAGACCAACCAATTGTTGGAAAGGCTGCACATAATGAAATTGTTACGCTCATCAGCAAAATGAATGAGCAATGGTGGCTGATTCGCACAGATGGTGGTGCTGAGGGATATTCTTATGCACAATATCTGCAACCTGTCTGAGGACCATCACAACCTGATTAAACCAAAAAGAAAAGGCCCTCCTTGTAATGCACCCAAAATTTTGGACGGCTTTTTTGATTGATTAGGCGGCTTGGGCTCGATATTGTATTGGACTCAAGCCGTTTAGTTTTAATTTAATTTGAGTGTAGCGCTAGACTTTGAGGAGTTCCCCCGTCTGAGGGAAACCATTGGCGCCATATCGCTCTGTTTCCAGCAATGAAACAGATTGCCATCCCTTTATAAAAAAACCCATTCCCACCACTAATCCACTTACAGCATTATTCCATTCTCCAAAATCCGGAAGGGAAGCCTGCAATCTATGGAACTCTTCCAGGTCCGCATCATGCATACGTATCGCCTCCTCCAAAGCCTCTTCCTTGGATAATTGATAGTGATGTTGCAATACTTTTACTACATTGAAGAATATCTCTCCACTTTCTTCATCTTTAAGTAAAGACTGTACGTCATTGAAATAGCCGATAATTCTGGTAGTAAGATCATACAATCTTTTGATGACAGGATGCGAGTAAATATTATCGGGCAAGGTGACTTCGTTCTGGATTTCAATGGTCTCTATAAAAGCACAAATCATCAATATCCTTACCCTGATATTAAGCAGATTTCCCACAGTTGGAAATATTTTATGTTGTTTATAGATCACTTCCATTTCCAGGCCGTCAAAATAATCGTTTAACGTATTAGCAAAGCGGTTTATGGAGGTTTCAGGAATAAACTGCAGAAAGCCTTTCCTTATGGCATATAATTGATATGCAAGAGGTATTTGTGCTTCTTCAGGTGTAATCCGTCCTTTCAATACAGCAATAGACCGCTCTTGCGCATTCCTAATATCAGCGGCAGTAGCTATTTCATACATATCGTCATTGTACATAGACCAAAGCATAAACCGACCCAAAGGCAACATACGGTCAAAGCTTCGGGTTGTAGGCCACCAACGGGCAGACATGAATCCTGTTTTGGTCCGTTTGTATTTTTCTCTTGTTGAATATGGAATCAAATCTTTCAGTTCTCCGTCAATCCATTGGGTATCCGTTACTTCTTGTAGTGTTGCTGCCAATGGGCTGATCATGTCAGGAAATGGATAATTGAAGCGGTCTTTGAGAATTTTTTTGATGTTCATGGCTATTATTTTGAGGTCTATTAATTTACAAAATTGGAAAGCAAACGCCTAAAACTTATTCTGCTATTTCTTTACGGTGCAAGTATGGGAAAGAAATGGTCCTTCCGGGGTTGCCAGGAAGCACCAGCCAACGTTACGCTGCACTATACCAGATATCGGTGGCGCCTAATCCACCAGGCATGTCTGAGGTAAAATACAAAATGTCATGCTGCGTGTCGAAAAAGGTGGAAAAAGGGGCGAAAAAGCGGGAAATTATGACACATAAAAAAATAAAAAAAGCCTTGTAAACCAATCGTTTACAAGGCTTTTCCGTGCCCAGAACAGGAATCGAACCTGCACTCCGTTGCCGAAACAAGATTTTGAGTCTAGCGCGTCTACCAATTCCGCCATCTGGGCAATCTTTTTCAAGACCTCTTCCGCGTCAAGCGGGATGCAAATGTAGAAAAACTTTTTTTAATCCACAAAATATATTTTTAAAAATGTATTCGTGTAATCCCACCGGTTACAACGGCATTAAAAATTACAGTAAATTCAAAGATGGAAAAAAGGATTTCAATAGGACTCATCCGCGAAGAGAAACAACCACACGACAACCGCGTGGCTTTCACCCCCCGGCAGTGCCAGTGGATCATGGAGCATCACCCCCAGGTAGCGGTACTGGTGCAGCCCTCGCCACACCGCTGCTTCAAAGACGAAGAATACCGCAAAGCGGGCATCACGCTGCAGGAAGACCTCAGCAGCTGCGCGCTGCTGCTCGGTATCAAAGAGGTGCCGCCGGAATTCCTCCTCCCGGGCAAGACCTACCTTTTTTTCAGCCACACCAAGAAAAAACAACCGCACAACCGGCACATGCTGCAGCAAATCCTGGAAAAGAACATCACGCTGATTGACTACGAATGCCTCGTGCACCCCGATGGCCAGCGTATCCTCGGCTTCGGCTTCTTCGCCGGCGTAGTCGGCGCCCACAACGGACTGCTGGCGCTCGGCAGGAAAACAGGCGCCTTCTCCTTTAAACCGGTACACACCTGCCACGATTTCCAGGAACTGATCACCCATTATTTCGGAGTGAAACTGCCACCGATGAAAATTGTGGTGACAGGCTCCGGCCGCGTAGCGGCCGGCGTGCTGGAGATCATGGGACTGCTGGGCATCAAATATATCCCACCGGAAGAATACCTGGTCAACCAATACGCCTACCCCGTTTACACGCAACTGAAAGCGGGTGAACTGTACCTGCGCAAAAACGATAAAACCTACGGCCGTGCCGATTTCCACGCTCACCCGGAAGCTTATGAATGCCGCTTCCTGCCTTATGTCACCGTCAGCGATGTACTGATGAACGGCATCTACTGGGACCATAACATCCCTCCCCTGTTCAACGCGGCAGACCTTAAAAAAGAAAACTTCCACATCAAAGTCATCGCCGACATTACCGACGATACCAATGGCTCCGTTCCCTGCAACCTGGGCGACAGCACCATCGACGATCCGGTATACGGCGTCGTCAAAGAAACAATGGAACAAACAGCCCCCTATCTCCCGGATACGGTAGACATGATGTGCGTCAGCAATCTGCCCAACGAACTGCCCCGGGACGCTTCCCAGTATTTCGGTGACCAGATCATGAAATATGTTTTTGAGGAATTACTGAAAGAACAAAGCACCATGATCGAAAACGCCACCATCGCGGCGCGCGGCGCACTCACGCATCACTATGCGTACCTCGAAGATTATGTGCATCCGCTATAACTTCAGGTAGTAGGGCTTCAACAATGCTTCAAAAGCTGGGGTGTAACGGTTATTTTCATCATACACGGACAACTCGGAAGTATCAATACCGCCCGCGGCTTTACTGAAGATGCCCACCGCACGGAAATATCCGTGCTTAACGCTCTGTTTGACCAGCAACACTTTCCGGAGATGATACCCTTTTGCGGATGCCTGGCCCCGGAAGACTTCAAACTGCACATAGGGCAACAATACCGAACACTCCCCTCCCGGCGCCAGCTGCCGGTCTATCACGGCCAATAACTCCTCGTACCCCAGGTTGGTGGCATGCATGGCCTGGTCTTTCTGCGCATGACCGCTCTTCAACGCCGCCTCATAAAAAGGCGGATTGGTAATAATAAAATCGTACGGTGTGTCCACCGGCATTTTTCGTATATCCTGCTGCGTAAGTACCAGCCGGTCCGCCCACGGCGAAGCCTGGAAATTGGCAGCCGCCTGCATCGCCGCGGCAGGGTCCAACTCCACGGCGGTAACGGGCACGGCTATCTGCTGCGCCAGCATCAGGCTCAACAGCCCCGTACCGGCGCCGATATCCAGTATAGCCGACACCGTTATAGCGCCGGAAGCCAGGTACTGCGCCGTGAAAGCGCCCTGTATGCACGCATCGGTACACACCTTCATGGCGCAGTGCTCCTGGTCGATATTAAATTGTTTGAATCGGAAATAACTATTCCCCATACGGTATTACTCCATCACAATTGATAAATTAGGCATCCGCAGGTTACGATGTACAGACACCGGCTTCGCCCGCCTTACTTCTATAGCCTGCTCGCGGCCGCCACCGGGCAACTGCTGCGGCAGCTGCTGCACATACATCTCCTGCGGCACCTGGCGGTGAATACCCCACGAAGATGTTTTGGCAAAACGGCTGTAATATTTCACTACCAGCTGGTTCTTCCCTGCTTTCAGCGGCAGCAGCAGTACTTCCTGCTGTGTACCGGCCCGCTCAGGATTGTTATACACCACCTGCTCCTCACCATTCAAATATACAGCAATCCCATCGCCGCTGGTAAATCCAACGAGATAGTCGCCGGCAGCAGGCGCAGTGATTTCCTGCAATACATACCATCCCAGGTTACGATCGCCGGGCATACTATAAACTGAATCGTTCTTCCAATCCGCACGTAGTTCCCAGGGCTTATTGGCCCGGGCAGACAATGGCTTCGTCACATCAATATTTTTCAGGTCGCCGTGTTTGCCGTCAATGGCAGGCCGGTAAGGACCGGAATAATACATAGGCCCCCACTGTAATTGTGCTGCATTGTTGTGAAGCGCTTTTACGGTGCCACCGTTCAACGTTACTTCCTGCGCTACGCCATTCAGCGTCAGCTGCAGGGTCTTACCCCGCTCCGCAGCACTGTACACCACGCTCATACGGGCCGGACGCGCAGTCGTGAAAGCCCAGCGGTCACCCACCTGGCTGCGGTAATAACTGTCATAGTCGATACCGGAGAAGCTGTACAGCGGAACGGCGTTATGCCTGTTCAGCGCCACCGGATTCTTCAACAGGTGCAACGGCGTAATGCGCACACCACCTTTGCAGCTCAGCGCCAACACCTGTACAGACTGGTCCGGCAACCGGAAACCTGCGGGCAACTGGATCGTGGTATTGCCGTTGCGGGTACTTACTTTGCAGGACAGCTTTTTGTTGCCGTCCAGCAGCTGCACCTGCGTTACAGGACTGGTCAGCCCGGGCAGTACAATAGTACCTTCCGCCGGCTGCTGCAACAGGTGCAGGTATAATTTACCGGGTTTGGTGGTCACCTCGCCCCAGGCAAACGTTGTATCGAAAGGATTGGCCTGCGCGCCGTAAATAGCTTCACCGTTATGTTGCAGCCACTGACCGTTGCGCAGCAGTACCTCTTTTTCAAATTCCACGACGGAGCCATCGCCGCGCGGACCGATGTTCAACAGGTAATTACCTCCCCGGCTCACTACCTTGATCAGGCCTAACAGTTTCTCATGCGCTTTTTCGGCAGCAGGACCATGCTGCTGCCAGGAACGATAACCCCATGTTTCATCATATACAGAAGCGGGCGTTTGCCACGCAGAAGCGATCTTGTAATCAGGGTACTGGTTGTCTCCCATTACACAAAAATCACCGGCGTCGTTACCCAGCCGGCCACTCACCATACAACCGGGTTGCAGGCGGTGTACAATATCTGCCAGTTCCCGGCTTTGATCGGCGGTAAGCGAACCCATGTCAAACCATATCTCTGATACCGGACCATAATTGGTCATCAGCTCCGTCACCTGTTTTTTATTAAACGCGTGATGCTCCGGCGTAATAGGATCGCTGTTGCTGCTGGAGATCGGGTACGCCTGCGGATAATGCCAGTCTATCAGCGAAAAATATAACCCGAACTTCAGCCCATGCCGGTGACACGCTTCGGCCAGCTCTTTCAGCGCGTCGCGGTGAAACGGCGTAGCATCGACAACGTTATAATCAGTATAACGGGAATGGAACATACAAAATCCATCGTGATGCTTGGAAGTCATCACCACGGATTTCATGCCAGCCGCTTTCGCCAGCAACACAATAGAATCGGCGTTCCACCGTGCCGGGTTAAATCGTTTGGCCACATCGCCATATACATCGCTGTAAATACCGGCGTGCGACTGTATCTGTTCACTGTACCCGCGGGTGACCTGCTTGCCTTCCCATACCCCGCCCAGCGTGGAATAAATCGCGCCCCAGTGGATAAACATGGAATACTTCTGGTTTTTCCAGCTATGCTGCAATACAGTGTCCTGCGCATAACCGGCCACCGTCAGGGATAATGCCCACAATAAAATGCTGATCTTCTTCATATAACTAACGTGTACTTTTAAAAACCGACCCACGACTCTCTTCTTTCCGTTACCCGCAAAGCTTTTTTCCCCTCCATCTCCCCTTTCAGCTATCCACCCTGCCCGCTTCCACTCGCTGCTACTAAAGCTGTCCGGCTTGCCGCTCTTATGCCCAAAGCTGTCCGGCGTTCCGTTCTCTTTTACCAAAAACCTTTCTGCGTTCCGTTCTCTTTTACCGAAAGCCATACTTCATTCCGCTCTTTCTCATACCCCAAGCACTCCCACTCACTGTCTTCCTTTCCCACAAAGCCTCTCCGCTCCTATCTACTCCGCTTCGGTCTAAAGCTAAATCGTTTAACGCACACGAAGGGATACCATCTTCTCTTTTTTTAGTGGTAAATAAACATCGGCTTCCTGTACCGCATAACAACGCGTGCCGGCACTGCTGTGCGGACAGGGCATATCCGGTCAACGGACAGCGGAAGCTCAGAATGCCGCCCTTGCAGTGGGCACTGCGTCCAGCGCGGTAAAGGCGCCGGCCAGGTACTTATAGTACGCTGCAATGGCAATCATACCCGCATTATCGGTACAATATTCAAATTTAGGAATAAAGGTGCGCCAGCCGTATTTTTCACCATGTTCCTGCAGGGCTTTCCGCAAGCCGCTGTTGGCGCTCACGCCGCCGGCAATGGCCACATCACGGATACCGGTTTCCCGGGTAGCTTTCAGCACCTTGTTGAGCAGGATACTGATAATACGTTGTTGAATGGAAGCACAGATATCCGGCAGGTTCTTTTCAATGAAAGCCGGGTCCTGCTGCTGGTTTTCCTGGAGAAAATAAAGAATGGCCGTCTTCAGGCCGCTGAAACTGAAGTTCAACTCAGGGATGCGCGGTTCGGGGAATTTAAACCGGCCGGGGTCGCCCGTTTGGGCATATTTATCAATCAACGGGCCGCCGGGATAAGGCAGTCCCAATAACTTCGCGCTCTTGTCAAACGCCTCGCCTGCGGCATCGTCGAGGGTTTCGCCGATCACCCGCATGCTCAGCGGACTTTCGCACAGCACGATCTGTGTATGCCCGCCGGAAACCGTCAGACAGAGAAAAGGAAAATCAGGTTTGGGATCGTCAATGAAATTGGCCAGCACGTGCGCCTGCATATGATGCACGCCGATCAATGGCTTATTGAGGGCCATGGCCATGGATTTGGCAAAACAGCTGCCTACCAGCAGGGAGCCTATCAGGCCGGGCGACTGGGTAAAGGCGATAGCACTCAGTTCCTCCGGCTTCACACCTGCGGTCCGCAAGGCAATATCCACCACCGGTACAATGTTCTCCTGGTGCGCACGGGAGGCCAGCTCCGGAATCACCCCACCGTATTGTTCATGTATTTTCTGGTTCGCTATATGGTTGGAGAGGACCTTTCCGTCTACCAGCACGGCCGCGCCGGTATCATCACAGGAAGATTCTATCGCTAATATTTTCACTGACATAAGCGGCAAAAATAAACAAAAAAGGCGGGAATACTCCCGCCTCTTCGCATATACTTACTATCCATTATTTCGTTTCCTCAATGCATTCTATGCGCACTATCCGGCCGCTCATACAGGTCGACGCCCGGTCCTTCAGCTCCATAAAGTCGAACCTTACCGCCTGCCCCGCCCTCAGGGTAAACCCCGGAACGGCAAACTCTGCCGGCTGCAGTAAAACGCCACCTTTCATCTCGATCATCAGCCCGCAACCGTCAATACCGCTCAAATCCTTTACCACACCGGCATACCGGCAACTACTGACCGGGGGCGACGTCTTGCACGCTGCAAATATAAACAGAACCGCGCATAGGGACACTGTTTTCATACCAGATTATTTGAGGGATGATCATTAATTACTCCTGATGGCCACCACCGGGTCCAGCTTACTGGCTGACCAGGCAGGTATAAAACCCGCCAGCACCCCGACCACCGCAGAAATAGACAGCCCCAGAATAACATTGTTCATAGACAGGTACATCTGGAACGTACTGGCCAAATTTATGACAACTGTACAGAGATATACCAGCAGCAACCCTAAAGATCCCCCGATAAGACATAAAACAACGGCTTCCATGAGAAATTCAGCCAGAATAATACCCCTTCTCGCTCCAATGGCTTTCTTCAGCCCGATAATACTCGTCCGTTCCTTCACCGAAACGAACATAATATTGGCAATCCCGAAGGCGCCCACGATCAACGCAAAAACGGCAATAAAAAAGCCCCCCACATTAATAGCGCCGAAGATGGAGTTCAGGCCCTCACTGGCGGAACTGATCTCGTTTAGGGCAAAATCGTCTTCCTCCCTCGGTTTCAGCCGGTGCGACGCCCGCAAAGTGCCCCGCAGCTCGTCTTTCAGCTGGTCCATAGACACATTGGCCCGCGCCTTCACCTGGATATAAGGATCTGCATACCGCCGCTCGTCTACCAGCGTCCGGGCAAACCGGTACGGCAACATGATCGCATTATCATAGTTGGGCCCGCCGATCATGCTCTCCCCCTTTTTCTTCAAGACCCCAATGACTTTCACTTCTCGTCCCATCACGCGGACTAACTTGCCCAGCGCCTGCTCCGGCGACCGGAACAGGCCGTCCCAGATGGTAGCCCCCAGGATGGCCACATTGGAGCCCCCATTACTTTCCGTATTGGCAAAGAAACGTCCCTGCACGATCGCCATCTGCTGTATCTTGTCAAAATCATTGCTGACGGCCATTATCGTCACCCCCTCCATATAATCGTCCCCAAATTCCACCTTCTTGCCGGAAACATCGAAATTAAAAGCCACATAACTCGCACTCTGCACCTTGTCCTGGATAAGCCGGAAATCCTTGTACTCCGGTACCGGCCGGTTCATATATTTCCACCACGGGTACTCCCCGTTACCACCCCATGGCCACTTCTGAACGTAAATAACATCGTCTCCCAACGCGGCAAGGTCACTCCGGATGTTCCTCTCCAGGCTGTTGGTGAGCGTAAAAACGGTAATAATGCAAAAAATACCAATGGTGACGCCCAAAAGCGACAAAAAAGTACGCAGCTTGTTCACCCGCAGCTCATCAATCGCCATCTTCAAACTGGTCAGCAATATTTTAAGGGTAGCAATCATATTCCAAATTTAACGGATTTATAGGCACGCTCCTTGCCAATAAACACGAAATATAGCCGGAAAAAAAATTTAGTTACCTTTGCAGCCATTTTTTGGTTCTATATGAAGTACGCTAACGAAATAAATAAAAGAAAATCCTTTGCTATCATCGCCCACCCGGATGCCGGTAAAACCACGCTGACAGAAAAATTCCTCCTGTTCGGCGGCGCCATCCAGACGGCCGGCGCGGTGAAATCCAATAAAATCAAGAAGCACACCACTTCCGACTTCATGGAAATTGAACGGCAAAGAGGTATCTCCGTAGCCACTTCCGTTATGACCTTCGAATATCGCGATATCCTGGTCAACCTCCTCGATACCCCCGGTCACAAGGACTTTGCGGAAGATACCTACCGTACCCTCACTGCAGTGGACAGCGTGGTACTGGTGATCGACTGCGTAAAAGGGGTGGAAGAACAAACCGAAAGACTCATGGAAGTATGCCGCATGCGCGACACCCCCGTGATCATCTTCGTCAATAAAATGGACCGCGATGGTAAATACCCCTTCGACCTGCTCGATGAACTGGAAGAAAAACTAAGCATCCGCGTAAGACCCCTCAGCTGGCCCATCAACATGGGTAAAGACTTTAAAGGAGTATACAACCTGTACGATAAAAGCTTCGTGGCCTTCCAGCCCAATAAAAAAGCGACCGACGAAGATGTGGTGCCCCTCCCTGACCTCTCCAGCAATTTCGTGGACGAACACTTCGACACCAAAGACGCCGCACAGCTGCGTGGCGACGTGGAACTGATCGAAGGCGTATACGATCCGTTCGACAAAGAAGAGTACCTGCAGGGCAAACTCGCACCAGTGTTCTTCGGCAGCGCTGTCAACAACTTCGGCGTAAAAGACCTCCTGGACACCTTCGTGGAAATAGCTCCCACACCACGCAACCGCGAATCCAGCACCCGCGAAATCGACGTGCAGGAAGATAAGTTCAGCGGCTTCGTCTTTAAAATCCACGCCAACCTGGACCCACGCCACCGCGACCGTATCGCCTTCCTGCGCGTATGCTCCGGCAAATTCGAAAGAAACAAATTCTACCACCACGTGCGCCTCGACAAGGATGTGCGCTTCAGCAATCCCTACAGCTTCCTGGCCCGTGAGAAAAATATCGTGGACGATGCCTATCCCGGCGACGTGGTAGGCCTGTTCGATACCGGTAACTTCAAAATCGGCGATACCCTCACCGAAGGAGAAGACTTCTATATCACCGGTATCCCCAGCTTCTCCCCTGAACTGTTTAAGGAACTGGTCAATAAAGACCCGATGAAAACCAAACAGCTCGAAAAAGGTATCCGCCAGCTGACAGACGAAGGCGTTGCCCAGCTGTTCACCCAGCACGGCGGCAACCGCAAAATCATCGGCTGCGTAGGCGATCTCCAGTTCGAGGTAATTCAATACCGCCTGCTGCAGGAATACGGCGCCGCCGCCCAGTTCAACTCACTGCCATTCTATAAAGCCTGCTGGATCACCGGCCCTAAAGACAAAATCGAGGAATTCATCCGCTTCAAATCCGCCAACATCGTGGAAGATAAAGACGGACACCTCGTATACCTGGCCCAGTCAGAATGGTACCTCAATACCGAAAGGACCAACAACCCGGACATACAGTTCAACTTTACGTCTGAAATCCACAAATAAACGTACAGCATATACGAAAAAAGCGAAGACCTTCCGGTCTTCGCTTTTTTCGTATATACTACCAGGTGATTGTCTCAATCAGCTTTCCGATACGGGAAAATATACTCTTCGACCGTCCCGTCCCGCTCTCCTACCACCTTGGCATCCATATGCTCCTCGTCCGTAAAACGGTAAGTTACTTTCCGCGGGAAGTCATTTGCCGGATCTTCCGCTACAAAACCGATCGCCTTCAACACCCGTACCTTCAGCCGGATCGGCGTAGTCTCCATACGACCCTCATAAACGGGAATGAAAAAGATATCGTTGCCCTGACGCACCAGCTCAACAGACTGCTGCAGCGTGGTGTCTGTGCCGTTTACCCGCCAGGTCCTGCCGGTCCAGGTAGAGTCATTGGTACGGGACCATGTCTCCAGCACAGAACCCAGTTTGGTTTTCATTCTCCAGGTACCGGCCAGCCTGTCCAGCATCCTGAAGTCGGCAGGGCGTACCTGCGCGGCAGCGGAAATACTGCCTGTCAACAGCAGCAACAGCACCACGCTATTGCTCCACCACTGCTTCTTCGCCATATATCTGATGTTTGTATTTGAGAGAAGGAGAAGCCACAAAAGGTCCTATTTGCAGGTCCTTCCAGAGGGTGTCCACTTTACGGATGGTCGCATCGTCGGCCACGATAATATTGGGCCAATCGCGCTCGAAGTTGTCCAGCAGCCTTGTTTTCAGCGTGCCGTCCATGCCGATGGCGCCAATATAGCGGCCATTTTCAGCAGGCTGGCGTACCACGAAACTATCGCGCTTAGGGTCCATATTATTACAGAAGCGCCACAGGGCGGAGGCCAGGTCGGTCACGTCCACCGTGTGTTCCACATACAGCACCATCTTAATGCCCGCCAGCGCCGGTAAGGTATACAGCTGCTCATTCAGCTCCCTTACATGGAAAGGCCGGTTCTTCTGCACCGATACCAGGATACAGGGGATGTCGATGGCCAGCAGGCTGCTGTTGATCCCCCTGATCTCGGGGAACTGCTGCATGATGGCGGCCCCGTCCAGCATTTTGGGCGCAGGCGCTTCCTGGTAGGTGTTGTCGGTTTCCTCCTCGTATTTCCGGGTGCCATCTATACACATCTTACCGCCGAAGCCCATTTTGGAGCAGGAATGGTCCAGCACGTCCATGGGGCCCTGGCTCAGGTAAATGTCCGTAGCCGGGTTGAGGTTGCGGAATACATACTGCGCCAGTTTTTTATAGTCGGTGATGCTTTCGCCTTCGTCGCTCACCACAAGGATTTTATTGAACATCATCTGCCCGGCGCCCCACATGGCATTCATCACTTTCTGCGCCTGTCCGGCGTAGTCTTTTTTGATCTGTGAGATCACCAGGTTGTGAAACACCCCTTCCACCGGCATTTCCATATCGATAATCTCCGGCACCAGCGTCATCTTGATGGGCGCCAGGAAAATACGTTCGGTCGCTTTACCGATCCAGGCGTCTTCCTGCGGAGGGATACCTACTATCGTGGATGGATACACCGCATCTTTACGGTGAGTGATGGCCGTCACATGAAAACGGGGATACCAGTCGGCCAGCGAATAGTAGCCGGTATGATCACCGAAAGGACCTTCCCAGATGAGTTCTTCGCCGGGGTCTACATATCCTTCTATGACAAAGTCCGCGTCTGCAGGTACTTCGATCTCCGGCTGGCTGATACATTTCACCAGTTCCACTTTTTTCTTACGCAGGAAACCGGCCAGCATGTATTCATCCACGTTTTCCGGAAGCGGAGCGGTGGCGGAATAGGTATAAACCGGGTCGCCGCCCAGGACTACGGCCACGGGCATACGTTTGTTCAGTTTTTTATATTCCATGAAATGTTTGGCGGAGACCTTATGTTTATGCCAGTGCATACCGGTCATATCCTTTTCAAACACCTGCATACGGTACATGCCCACGTTACGGCTGCCGGTCAGGGGATCTTTGGTATGGATCACCGGAAGGGTAATGAAAGGGCCGCCATCCTTAGGCCAGCAGGTAAGCACCGGTAGTTTGCCGAGGTCGGGATTGGTCATCACCACTTCCTGGCAGGCGCCTTTTCCGCTTACTACCTTCGGCATCCAGGAGGCGAACTGTCCCAGTTTGGGCAGCATGGCCAGTTTGTCCAGGATGCTCTCTTTAGGCCTGGACAGCATCTTAAACAGCGCTTCAATCTCCTTCGATACGTCGTCCAGCTCCTGTACGCCCAATGCCATGCACATCCGTTTGTAACTACCCATAGAGTTGATCAGCACCGGAAAATCGTAACCGGTATTTTCAAACAGCAGGGCTTTGCCGCCACCGGACATTTTACTTACCCTGTCGGTGATTTCCGCTATTTCGAGCTTCGGGTCTACATAGGTGCTGATGCGCAGCAGTTCGCCTTCCTGTTCCAGCTTCTCTATAAAATGCCTGAGATTTTTATATGCCATCATTAATTTATCTAATAACCAATGAACAAAAGTAAACATACCGCGCCGCAATAAAAAATGCCCCCCGGAATAAACCGGGAGGCATCTCATTTATTTGTTCTCAGTTATCAATTGACGATAGTGACGCCGGCGTGAAACACAGCTCTGGGCCGCGGGGCGTAGTAAGGTCTTGGTGGCGGCGGCGGAACGGGCACAGGTACCGGGTAATAAGCCGGTTCTGCATATACAACCCTTCTTCTCGGACGGTAGTAATCATCGCGGCAATCCCTGTCTCTCCAGTATCTCTTTTCCCACTTGTCGTAATGTTTGTTGTGGCCATAACCATGGCCGTGACCATGTCCTCTTCCGCGGTCCCAGCCTCTCTGGGCGTAGGTAGTAGCTACGGTACCACCCAGCAGCAGCATCATCAGCAGTACTTTTTTCATGTTTCTTGGTTTTTGTTAAGATTGGTTGGCAAATAAATGTTGTAGTGTGTTACATGTTATACAGTGTGACGACGGAATTAGCCGCATATTGGGCACCAGGATATCCGGCGTAGCTGTACCTGTGTTTATGGTGTTTGTATTTCTTGTAATGTTTCCGGTGAGGCGGCATCGGTGGACGCGGGGGCCTTGGCGGCCGGTGTACATGATGCGATGGCCCTGGTGGTCTCGGCGGCAACGGCGGCCTTGGCGGTAAAGGCGGATGCGGAAGATGCCTTGGAGGCGGCGGCGGAAGTGGTGGAGCCGGTGGCCGGTGTTGTGCGGAAAGGTGGATCGTTCCTGCCAACATCATCACAGCCGCTGCATATATTATCTTGTTCTTCATGACACTTCGATTTGACCTTACAGGAGAATGCATACCAGCTTATTTTACAGTTCGGTGTTTTCCTACTCTCTCCGCGATTTCTGAACCATACTTTCAGCTACTTTAAGCTGGTTTTTGCGATTCTTTACCTGTTTAAACAGATAAAACCAACAACTATGCCAATAATCCCAATCCCTTTACCACAAAAGAAATCCCGGCTTTATTGGGCCGGGATACAGTTTATAAATGGACTTTATTGGGGGTTGAAAGTCGGAAAAACGAAAACAAACTCTATGCCATAACACAACATAGATGGCCGTCACCGTTACCGGAGTATCGGGCACCGGGTAGCTTTTACCTTGCCCCAGCCGCTGCCGCCGCCAAGGCGGTAAGTGATGGTAAAACCGGAAAAGGCATACCAGTCTTTGTATTTATTGGAACCGCGTTGTGTGCCGTCCGGCGGATACACCCCGGGGGTCTGTTTACCGGACAGTTCGTCGCCACGGAAAGCCATATCCACCGCTTTCTGGCCACGGTACGCCAGCAGCGTGTTCTGGTCCACATAGTTGGTGCTCACATCATCGAGATAATCAGTGGTAGTGGGTCGCAGCCCTATTTCAAAACCGAGCGTCCATTTGTCATTGAGAATAGCCTTCACCCCTGCTCCCATCGGGAAAGACCAGGCAAAAAGATCATAAGGCTGCCGTTGCGGATACTGTGGAAGCCCCTGCCCTTCCGTGCCAAGGGGACGTAAACGAACTTTGTTACCAGAGATATCTTTCGCGGTAGGATCAAATCCAAAACCACCCACGCCAATAAACACAAAAGGAGTAAATCCTTTTTCATCAAGGTCAAGGAAATTGAACTCAGCAATCAGGCTGCCTTCGAAAACATGGCTTTGGAAGCTAAGGTTACGGGCTACTAGACTAGCCTCGGCATTAGTGCTGTCAGCCGCAGCGGCAATGCCCCAGGTAAAACCGGCCCTCAGCGTCAGGTAACGGTTAATGTCTTTTCTCACCAACAGGCCCAGTGCCGGCCGGGTGTATTTCAGGTCTACCTTCTGTTGAACAAGATCACCGCTGTAGTTGGAAATACCGGCAAAAGCACCTACATGCCAATCCTGCGCGAAGCTAAAAAAGGGTACTGCCATGGATAACAACAGTATTCCGGCAAATTTTCTGAATTTCAAAGTATTTTGGTTTTAAGAGGTTAGTCCTGCTCTATTTAACGTCCTAATTAACAGTTTTATTTGGTGAGCTCACTGTAAAAAAGTCCGCATCCCCGAATAAACTATTAAAGATGTAAAAATAAACTAATAAACCAATTAAGTAATACGCTGTGAAAAAACAAATATGAAAAACAGGTCAGCAACGGATATAAGCCCAACCCTCCGCCTGCCGCTCCACCAGGTGGGCCACCGCAGCGGGCACCACTTCCACAAAGGGCAACAGCTGGTCCATCTTCAACTGCCTGCCATTGATCGTATTCTGGCAGATCAGCCAGCTCACCGACCGGGCATGCAGCTCCTCTACCTTGCCGGCAAAAGGATTATCAGCAGTAAACAATAACGGATAAGCGTCGCCATGCACGGCTACCTCCACGGTTATACGGGATTGCCGGTCATGATAATACTGTAACAGGTTGTGAAGCTGGCCTAATAAAGCTTTCTGCGCCTCCGGGGCGGCCGCAGTGATCTGAAAAATAACTTGCATGTGAACAAACCTACTGAAATACAGGTAAATACAAACAAAAAATACCCGGTTATATATCAGAGATGTCATCTTCCTCTTCCGGAAAAGCGCTGCCGGAATGACCGCGCCCCCGCGAAACACCGGCATTCTGCTGTAACGCCTTGTACCTGCGGGACGCCTCGCGCAACTGAAATACCAGCGTGGCAGAACGGATCTCCTGCTGATGCAGGTTTACCTCCGCTAACAATAAAGCTTTACGCTGACGTACCATGACCATCCAGCATACCAGCAACAATATCCCCAGCAGCAAAAACAAGGGCACCAATATGTAAAGCGCCAAAGCTGTACCATCAACAGTAGCCTGCGACGGTGCTGTGCCTTCCCGGATAGTATCCCGGCCGGCACAACCCCACAACAGGATCGGCAACATAAAGTATCGGATGGAAATGGAGCGTTGCAATGTCTTTTAATCGTGGTTACCTGGCATTAGCCTATCACTGAAATTACCAAATCAACCGGATGAAAACTTGTCCAATCTGGTTTTTTTTACCCCCCCTGCAGTGGGTAAAATCGGGGGGAATTCAATAGCAAAAAACCCACATATGATTAAAATAAATACACTTTTCGGTTATACAACACTGGTTATCAACCTGAAATTTTTTTTCTCAAAAAAACAAACAGGTTACCACCAAAAAAAATTAACTTGGAAGATAACTTTAATACATCCGTGCCTATTTTTTTCAAGGACAAACTATAAGGACAAGCGAATCACCCATCCCGTGAAGTAACCAAAAATCGAGTATGTCAAAATCTGCTGTTATCACCAAACAACAACTGGAACATCTTGCCCTGCAGGGAATGTCCTATGCTGACGATCACGTTGGCGACACCTTCAGCATCAAAGATGTCTCAGATCGTCTTGGTATCTCTTATTCCTATTTCTATCACAACTTTGCGGATTACATGGGAGAGCCTTTCTGGCACTATGTAAAACGTCACCGCCTCGAACTGTCCGCCGGCCTGCTGCGCCATAGCGGCCACTCTATCGGTATCATCAGCGATCTATGCGGATACGCCACTACGGCGGCTTTCAGCAAGGCTTTCAAACAACACTTCAAGGAAAGCCCCAAAGAGTTCCGTCGCATCGCAGAACTACCCAACGAAAAAAGGACCATCCAGATCATCGAAACCATCACCGCCTCCGCCGGCACAGATATCTTCGGGAACTTCTTCCGGTACGACCGCGGCGAAAGAGTACAACTGCCCGACTCTGTACTGTACTATACCCTGCTGTCCCGCGGTCAGAACCCGATCGGTGAAATGATCGCCAAAATGAACCAGTATTACAACGCTATCAGCAAAATACTGGGACAAATAGAAATCGCTACCGCTAAAATCATCACCGGCACCCTCGATTCCGTTCCGGTGACAGACTACGAGAAAATATCCATCTACGCCGGCCTCAGCATACCATTGCATGCCGCCGCTGCCCACCAGCATATGGAAACGAACTACGGTTACCTGATGCGAAAACGTATCCCCGGCGGCACCTACCTCCGGCTGCCCGTTCCCATGGACTTCGCCACCGCCGGCATCCCGATGTATAACTTCATCAATCAGAACTGTAAAGAAGGTAATTTCAAAATGAGCGGCAATCACTTCTTTATGGTGCTCAACGGCACCACCGCCTGCGAAATATATATCCCGCTGCTGCGGAAACATTATTAATCCATGGGGCTACGGGGTTATTCAATTCCTTAGTCACTGCTAAAAGCACAGGGCTTGCCAATGAGGCAAGCCCTGTGCTTTTTCATGTTGAGAGAGGTACTTTCTTACATCACGAAACGTACGCTGCTACTTCTTAAAAACAGCGCGGAAACAGTTGGCGCTTGTATTCACCGTATCTGCCTGCTGTTTGCCACGGCCATAGAACTCTTCGAGGAAATGACCGGCGTCCGACCATACCGTCTGCATCATGCCCTGGTAACGGGGCTTCATCTCCGGCGTGGCGGAACTGCGGAAATCGTACATGTCTTTCAGCTGCGCCACGGCGTTATCGGGCTTGCGCCACGGACAGGTAATCACCTGAAGCCCTTTGGATGCGAAGTAAACCGGCGACTTGTCAGGACGCTCGTAATGCCAGTCGCAGATCATAATGTCTTTAGGCACAAGATCAACAGCACGATGCGTATTGTTCATACTCGCTTCCCACATACCCATACCGGTGGTTTTACCATCCAGCAGACGGTCGCCCCAGATCCACAAGGTACGGCCCTTCTGTGCCAGGTGATTACGGATCTTCCATACCTCTCCGGCATACAGCTCCGCTTTGTCACGGCCGCCACAACGCGGGCATTTGTCCTCCCCGAGATAAAACACCTCATCCATACCGGCATGAAAAGCAGTGGCCTCAAAAGCGTCCATCACCTCGTCCACCAGTTCAAACACCACTTTATGCACCCCCGGATGCAACGGGCAATAGCTTTTGCAATACAGGCCGTCGGCATTAGGCCACTCATATTTAGCTGGCATCTTCACCCAGGGGGTTTCGTCAAAATCAGGATATACCTTCAGCAGGTTCATCGTAGTGCCAGCCCACGACTGATGCCCCAGCAGATTGATCTGCGGGATCAGCCGGATCTGGTGTTGCCGGCACACCTGCACCAGCTCCTTCACCTGCGCTTTGGTCAGCGCGCCGGGATCACGCAGCTCAGGATGAGAGGTATACTCATAGTTGAAATCCACCCGCAGCACCAGCGTGTTGATATGCCGCGGCGCCAGTTCTTCGCGGATAAATTTCAGGAAAGGCGCCAGACCGGCGCCCATAGGCGCTGCAATACAAAAGCCACGCACGGGCAAAGTATCTTTCGGTAAGGCATTGGAAGAAGATGGGTACAGTACAGTGCTGCCCAGCAGCAGCAATAGCATGGTCAATAGTTTTTTCATAAAGGGCAATTTTTTCCGACGTTTCGGACAAAATAACAAATGCATCGCTTTTTATATAGTGAAATCCGGCATTAGATAATTTTACATGCAAAAACATATGATTTTTAATAAATTTGACTAAAAGCAAATCCATGACCGAGTTTAAGCTCCCTTTTAATGCGAGGCTTACGTTTACCCTGTTATCGCTTATTTTACTGGTATACATCGCCCATATGGCCAGCAGCATCATCATCCCGCTGCTGTTTGCGTTTCTCATCTCCATCATGCTGCTGCCGGTAACCTACTTCCTGGAAAAACGCAAATTTCCCCGGGGATTGGCCGCTGCCGTCGCAGTACTGCTGTTTATCATCGTCATCCTGTTGATCATGCTCCTGATGGGCACCCAGATGCAGGCCTTCATCGCGGACTTCCCCCAGCTGGAAAGAAAGCTGCTGGACACCGTCACCTCCCTGCAGGAATGGATCGACCACCGGTTCCATATCAGTTCCAACGCCCAGCTCAGCTACCTGCAAAAAGCAGCACTGGGAACACTCGGCACAGCTACCAGCTTCATCAGCCAAACCTTCCTCTCCCTGTCTTCCCTGATCGTGTTTGTGGTGTTTGTACTGCTGTATTCTTTCTTCATGCTGTTTTACCGTAAGCTGCTGGTGACTTTTCTCGTCAGGCTCTTCCAGGAAAAACACCGCGACACCCTGCTGGACGTCCTCGCCCGCACCCGCTTCATCATCAAAAGCTATGTCGGCGGCCTGATGATAGAAATGGTGGTAGTAGCCTTTCTAAACACCGCCGTATTCCTGATACTCGGCATCAAATACGCCATACTGCTCGGCGTTATGGCCGCTATCTTTAACATCATCCCCTATATCGGCATTTTTACCGCCCTCATCATCAGCATGCTGGTCACGCTGACTACGGGCACGCCTATATCAGCGTTACAGGTAGGCATCGCGCTCTTCCTGATCCACCTGCTGGACAGCAACGTGCTCCTGCCCCGCATCGTAGGCTCCAAAGTGAAAATCAACGCGCTGGTGACCATCGTTGGCGTAGTCATGGGTAATATGTTATGGGGCATACCCGGCATGTTCCTCGCCATCCCCATCATCGCCATCATTAAAATTGTATGCGAGAGCGTGGACTATATGAACCCGTGGGCCATCCTCCTGGGAGACGAACAGGAAGAAAAAACTAAGAAAGTGAACCAGATAGCCGAACAAAAAGGCCAGCCCGGTGTGAACGATATCTCAGAGAGCCCTGCATCGCCCGAAAAAAAATAAATACTAAAAAGCCGCGGAAGACCAATGCTCCGCGGCTTTTCTCATTTATAAAACAACCAACTCAACTGCTACGCTGCTGCTTTCCTTAACATCCTGCGATATACCCAGTAAAACACAATCGGGAAGATAAACAGGTTGAACAACGTATCGGTGATCAAACCGCCAATCACCACACGGGCCAGCGGCCGCGCCGTTTCGGCCCCGATACCATGACTCATTGCAGCAGGCAGCAACCCGATAGCCGCCATCATCGCCGTCATGATCACAGGCCGTATCCGCGACTCCACCCCGTCCCTGATGGCCTCCGCCAGCGACGCATCGGAGTAGGGATGGATACTCCGGATATTCGTTTTGAACTTCGTCAGCAGGATCACCCCGTTCTGCACACAGATACCAAACAATGCAATAAACCCGATACCGGCGGAAATACTGAAATTGATACCGGTCAGCCACAACGAAAAAATACCGCCGATAATAGCAAAAGGTACATTGTTAAGCACCAGCAAAGCGTCTTTCATCCGTCCGAAGAGAATAAAGAGAAACAGGAAAATCAGCAACAGGCTGATAGGCACCACCTGCGTCAACCGGTGGGTGGCGCGTTGCTGGTTCTCGAAATCGCCCGCCCACTCCAGGAAGTAGTTCTTCGGCAACGCCACCTGTTCATTTACCTTCTCCCGCGCTTCCGCAATGGTACTGCCCAGATCACGGCCACGGACTGAAAACTTGATCGCACCGTAACGCTGGTGCTTGTCCCGGTAAATCATACTGGGCCCCACAATATGACTGATATCGGCAATCTCCTTCAGCGGGATCTTGTTGCCCCGCAAAGTAGGGATCGTCAGGTTCCCGATGGCCACCTCATTCTCCCGGAAGTTCTCCGGGTAACGGATACGCAGGTCAAAATTCTTCTCCCCTTCATAAATTTTAGTGGCCGCTTTACCGCCGATCGCCATTTCAATCACTGAATTGGCGTCTTCCGTTGTAACGCCATAAAGCGCCATCTTCTGTTGGTCCAGGTTGATGCGCAACTCCGGCTGGCCAATATTGCGCAGGATGCCCAGGTCCTCAATGCCCCTGACGGTTTTCAGGATTTTTTCTATCTGCTCCTCGTGTTTCTCTACGGTCTTAAAATCATCGCCAAAAAGCTTCACCACAATAGATCCTTTCACTCCCGACACCGCCTCCTCCACATTGTCCATGATGGGCTGGGAAAAATTGAGTGTTACGCCGGGCGTACCGTCCAGCTTCGCATTCATCCGGTGAATGAGCGCTTCTTTGGAGATCCCGCTCTTCCACTGGTCCTGCGGATAGATGTCCACGTGAAACTCTATGTTGTAGAAGCCCGTGGCATCAGTACCGTCGTTGGGACGGCCCGTCTGCGACATCACCTGCCTCACCTCCGGGAAGGTCAGGATTTTCCTGCGCATTTCATTGGCCACCCTGACCGACTCCTCCAGGGAAGTGCTCAGCGGCCCTGTCGCCCGGATGTAGATCGCGCCTTCATTGAGCTGCGGCAGGAACTCCGTTCCCAGGAAACGGAAGCAATACAGGCCCACCACCAGCACCACAATGGAAAAGGTAAATACCACACGGCGGTGATGAAACGTATAGTTAAAAATGCGCGAAGTAGCACGGTGTATAAAGTCAAGGAAGAAATTATGTTTCTCCTTCACATTCTTACGCAATAACACGCTCGCCATGGCTGGCACCAGGGTAAATGTCAGTATCAGCGCGCCTAACAACGCAAAGCCCAGTGTCCATGCCAGCGGGGAGAACATCTTCCCTTCCACTTTCTCAAAAGTAAAAATGGGCAGTAAACCGGTGATGATGATCAGTTTGGCAAAGAAAATACCTTTACCGTTTTCCATACAGGCTTTCCGGATCATGCCCAGCTTGCTCTGGCGGTTGAACCGCTCCATGCCCACCTGGTGCGCCTTTCTGTCCAGCATCACAAAGATCCCTTCCATCATCACCACAGCGCCGTCTATAATGATCCCAAAGTCAATGGCCCCCATCGACAGCAGGTTGGCGCTCATCCCTTTCAGTTTGAGGCAGATGAAAGCAAACAGCAATGACAACGGTATCACTACGGAAACAATAATGGTAGTCCGCCAGTCAGCCATAAAAATGAAGACGATCACCGTCACGAAGATGATGCCTTCGATCATATTGTGGAGCACCGTATGCGTGGAGAAGTCGATGAGGTCTTCCCGGTTATAGAAGGTCTTAATCTTCACATCCTCCGGCAGAATGCGGGTATTCAGCGTTTCTATTTTTTCCTTCAGCGCTACGATCACATTGGCAGGGTTTTCTCCCTTGCGCATTACCACGATCCCTTCCACCACATCATGATCGCGGTCGCGGCCCACCTGCCCCAGACGGGGCAATGCGGCGATGGACACGTCCGCAACGTCCTTCACCAGGATAGGCGTGCCGCCGATGTGATCTACGATCACGTTTTTAATCTCCTCAACGTTGTTCAGCACACCAATGCCGCGCACAACATATGCCTGGGCGTTTTTGACGATCACATCGCCGCCTACGTTGATATTGCTTTTGGAGAGCGCCTGAAACATCTCCTGTGCGGTAATATCGTACTGTACAGCCTTGTCCGGGTTCATGGTCACCTGGTAAATTTTAACTTCGCCACCGAAGCTTACGATGTCCGCCACGCCAGGCACGGCCAGCAGATTACGCTCCACCACCCAGTCCTGCAGCGTTTTCAGCTGTTCGATATTAAGTTTGCTGCTCTCCAGCGTGTAACGGTAAATCTCGCCGGTAGGCCCGTAAGGGGGCTGGATCTCCGGCTCCACACCATCCGGCAGTCCTGCGGAAGCGATATTGTTATTTATCTGCTGTCGGGCAAAGGTATCGTCCACCTCATCGTCGAAGATCACCTTCACAACGGACAGTCCAAACAGGGATGACGAACGGATATGCGTTTTTTTCTGCGCCCTGTTCATGGCTATTTCAATGGGGCGGGTCACAAATTTCTCTACTTCTTCCGCGCTGCGGCCCTGCCACTGGGTGATGATGGTCACGGTGGTATTGGTCACGTCCGGGAAAGCGTCCACGCCTATCTGCTTGAAGCTGACATAGCCCGCCACGGCCAGAATGCCCGCGGCAAAAAAGATGAAATATTTGTTCTTCAGGGAAAAAGCAAGTAGCTGCTTAATGAATCTGTTCATAATGCTGGCCTTTAGGGTTTACTGCTGATCGCTCAGTGTGTCATAAATGAATACCTGGCGGGAGGCGATGATGCGCTCCCCTTCTTTTAACCCGGAGGCGATATACGTACGGTTATCCACTGTTTTGGCGATTTGTATTTCGCGGATGGCCACACCCGGTTTGGCTGTAGTCAGCACCAGCACATAGTATTTGTCATGGTCGAAAATAATACCGCGGGAAGGGATGCTCACCATATTGGAATCCACGTGGCGTTTGGCTTTGGCCCGTACAAACATTTCCGGCTTCAGGAAAAAGCCGGGATTGTCTACAATCACCCTGGCTTTCATCACCTTGGTCTCCGGGTCCAGTACATTATAGATTTTGTCTATTCTGCCGGTAAAAGTTTTATCGGGATAGGACAAGGTAGACATCTCTACCGGATCGCCTTCGCGGATACCGGAAATATCAGATTCAAAAACATTGATCATGGCCCATACGTCTTTGAGATCGGCCACCACAAAAATGGGGTCTGTATTGTCCGGCCGCCATTGCATGCTTTCAGCTGCCCGCTTGCTGATCACGAACCCCGGTACCGGCGCTTTCACCATGTAGCTGGTCTGATGCGCGCCGCCGTTAATTTCCAGTACGGCGCTGGATTTGTTGTAGGCCGCTACTGCCTTGTCATAGTTGCTTTTGGCCTCTTCGTAGTCCTTCTGCGAGTTCAGCCCGCTTTTGTAGAAAGACTCCGCTACTTCCATGTTGCGTTTGGCAGTCGCCATATCGCTGGCGGTTATACGTTGATCGGCGGTAAACCCCGCCATTTCAGGACTTTTGATCACGGCAAGGACCTGCCCCTTCTGTACAAAATCGCCGGAATGTACTTTCACTTCGCTGACGATACCGCTGACCATTGGGAAAATGCGGGCAGTCTTGTCTTCGTTTTCACTGATTTTTCCGGTCAGCAGCATTTCGTTATCGGCGGAGGCGGTGGTGGCAGTATCCACCACCAGCGTGCGAAGCAGCGAATCACTGAGCGCCCATCGGCTTGTCTGTTCTGGTGCCGTTTTGCTGCCGCAGCCGGTGAGGATAATGCCCTGAATGGTGATAATAAAAACAGCTGCAGGTATATAAAGCTTCTTAATGTTTTGCATGATGCTGGTGTAATTTGATCAAAGGTGGAAGATGGAAGCCCCGGTAGCGAAATTGATTTGCTCCAGCGCATTGAGTCGGTTGTATTTGAGTTCATTCATTTTGAGCACGTTGCTGCGATAGGCATCATACAGGTCTATGAACTCCAGTAGTCCGAGATGATGCAGCCCATAATTTTTTTCTACTTCGTGCATCATGGTAGTATATTCTTCCTCGAAGCCGGGATCGAACTCCTGCAGCAGCTTTTCCGTTTTCAGCGCCTGCTGCAGGCTGTTCATAACATCATGCTCCAGCTGGTCCTCTGTGCCGTTGAGCTGAATTTTGCTGTTTTCCAGTTCAGCTTTCGCCATTTTAATATTGCCCTGGTTGCGGTTAAAGAAAGGCAGCGGCATAGAGAGGTTAAGACCATTGTAATTTCTTTCGAAGTTGCCCTGTTTATCATAGGAGAAGCCCAACTGCACATCTGGTACGGCGAGAGACCGTTGCAGGCGAAGGTTCATATGGTTGTACTGCACGTTCTCCTGCGCTATTTTAAGATCGTAGCGGTTGGCTTTGGCGGTATCCAGCAAGGTCTGATAAGACAGTGTGCCTGCAGACAGCTGCGGCACCGGGTCAGGCAGCTGCGGCTGAATGCTGACAGTAGCAGGCACACGTATCAGCAGCGCCAGGTCGGACTGTGTCTGCTGAATATCTTTTTCCAGCTCCAGCGCGTCGTGCTGCAGGTCGTACAGCAGGGACCTGATACGGATGATCTCTTTGGGTGCAATATTGCCCATGGCCTTCTGCTGTTCGAAGACCTTGACGATCTGGCGCAGGAAAGCGATCTGGCGGCTGAAAGTTTGGAGGGACTGCTGTTTGTAGTAGAGGTCGTAAAAGTTATCGTGCAGGGAAAAACGGAGGGTACGCAGCAGGTCGAAGAACTGGTATTCTGTCATCCGTACGCTGCTTTGGGCCAGCTTCACCGCTTTGTTGCGCTGGCCGGCGATCTTGAACAGCTGCTCTACCTGCAGTGTGTTTTGTCCTTCGTAGGAGAAGTCGAACCACTTTTTGGTGGTATGGTTATACAGTACATTTTCAACGGTTACCTGCGGATTGTCCCACAGGCGGGCGGTGATCACTGCTGCTTTGGCTGCATCGATATTGAATTTCTGCGCCAGCAGCGGGATATTTTTCTGAAGAAGCTGCGTTTCGGCAGCCGGCAGCGTAAGTTTGAGGGTATCCAACGGCTGCGCATGTACGCAGCAGCTCCATAGGACGCCCATCAGTACAGGGAAGGCTTGTAATGCTAGTCTGATCGTCATACAACTTTAATTTTCGTTGCAAAGATGACGACGGGCTATTAGGCACTCATTAGAACGATGTTAAAACCAAATTAGATTTTACCGGCTGCGGGAAAAAAGATGTTAAAGGTGGTGCCTTCTCCCGGTACGCTGCTGACGGTGATGGTAGCCTGGTGGAGCTGAAAGATGCGCTGGGCCATGGCCAAACCGATGCCGTAGCCTGAAAACGTATAGGCGTTACCGGCACGGTACAGCGGGAGGAATATTTTATCCAGTTCGTCGGGAGCGATGCCGATGCCTTTATCGCTGACGGAGATAACGAGGCAGTTGGCATCGCAGCTCAGACGGAGGCTAACGGGTTGGTTATACGAAAACTTGAAGGCGTTGCGGACAACGTTCTGTAATGCCAGCATCAGCAAAGGGCGGTTGCCGCGGATAGTCAGCCGGGAGGCGTCTTCCGGGAGATGGCCCATGACTACGTCTGCCTGGTGGGACGGCGTTTTATATTGCCAGTGTTCCTGTATCTCCCACAACAGCTCGTCGAGCCGTATCTCTTCCGTATTGGCGGGGGTAAGGATCACGTCTACCCGGGTGAGTTGTAAAAGCCCGTCGGTGATCAGTTTCAGCTTCTCCGACTCGTCCAGCACGGTACCCAGCGTGGTGATGTATTCCGCTTTGTCGCGCTCCCGGTGCAGCGTGACTTCTATCTCGCCGATAATAGTGGTGAGGGGTGTCCTTAATTCATGGGAGGCGTTGGACACGAAGGAACGCTGCAGTTCAAAGGCTTGTTCGAGGTGTTGCAGCAGCTCATTAAAATTACCGGCCAGTTCGTCGATCTCATCTTTGTTGCGGCCTTGTTCCACCCGCATGTGCAGGTTGTTGGAACGTATTTTTTTCACCTGCCTGTTGATGCTCTGGATAGGCTGCAGCGCTTTGCTGGCAAACCATTGGCCCAGCAGGAAGGTAACAATCAGGGATACACAGAGCATGATGACCAGTATCAGCGCGAGATACTGCAGCTGTTGTTCGCCGGCTTTGTTGCGGGCTGTTACGATCACCACAAAGTCGCCCTGGTTGTCCGGATAAAACATGCCCAGGCCGTACTTATCCCTGAAAGTGAAGCGGTAGGTACCGGATTTACGGATGGTATTCAGCAGGGAGAGCGGCCAGTTGTATTTTATCTTCTCCAGGAAAACGGGTTGATCTTCCTGGTCGTAGATGTTACTGAATTCATCGGGGATGCTCTGGCGGTAGCTTTTTTCTATCTCGATGAATTTCTTTTTGGTCAGTTCATCTTTTTCGAGGTACACCTGGGCGGTGACCAGCGCCCTTACCTGCAGCAGTTTATAGAAGCTGTTCCGGATATACTGGGCGGACAGCAGGTATATCAGGATGAACACACCGGTAAGAATGATGCCGGTGATAAGGGTAAACTGCAGCGATAAACGGTGTCTTATTTTCATAGCTATTGCTGCCAGGTGCTTTTAACTTTCATGACGTAGCCCATGCCCACCACTGTATGGATCAGCTTTTCACCGCTGAAGCCTTTTTC
Source organism: Chitinophaga eiseniae (assembly GCF_900167135.1). Classification (GTDB taxonomy): domain Bacteria; phylum Bacteroidota; class Bacteroidia; order Chitinophagales; family Chitinophagaceae; genus Chitinophaga; species Chitinophaga eiseniae. Next base: position 188,400 of record NZ_FUWZ01000003.1, read on the forward strand.
GATTTTGTTACGGAGATAGTTAACGTATACATCGATAGTGTTGGTGCCGGTATCGAATTCCAATCCCCATACTGCCTCGGAGATGAGTGCGCGGGACAGTACTTTGCCTGTATTTTTCAACAGCAGTTCCAGCAGGGCGTATTCTTTGGCGGTGAGGGTAATCTCCTGCCCTTCTCTGCTGGCGGTTTTAGACGTTGTGTCCAGCCGCAGGTCGGCCAGCGTAAGTATTTCTTTTTCCTGTTGGAAGTTATTCTTACGGCGCGACAGGGCGTTGACGCGGGCCACCAGTTCGGAGAAGTGAAATGGTTTGGCCAGGTAATCGTCGGCGCCGGCGTTGAGGCCATCCACAATATCATGGGTGGCGCTCAGGGCGGTGAGCATCAGTACCGGCGCAGTGACGTCGCGCGTACGGAGGTGTTTGCAGATGGTGAGACCGTTGATGCCCGGCAGCATGATGTCGAGTATGATCAGGTCATAGTCCTGTTCCAGTGCGGCCTGCTGGCCCCGGAGGCCGTCCGTGTATACGTCCACCTGGTGATGATGTTCTTCCAGTCCTCTTTTAATAAAGGCGCCTACTTTGGATTCGTCTTCTACAACCAATATTTTCATACTTGAGGTATTATTGTACTATGATCTATGCAAAAGTAGGAATGTTTCCTTTGGCAGGCATTAAAGCGGGATTAAAACATCCGATTTGAAAATTTGAAAATTTTAAAATTTAAAAATTTTCAAATTGGTTTAGTTTTGCAGCAACCTAAAACAGGCACCGTATCATGCAACAACCCATCCTAAGTACAGCACAGCTGGTGCTCCGTCCGATTACAGAAAAAGATACCGCTGCTTTGTTCTCCCTCTTTTCCAATGAAGAAGTGACCCGGTACATGGACATCGACGCCTTTTCCAATATTACAGAAGCGACCCAGATCATTACGTTTTTCCGTGAACGTTGGGAAAAACAGGAAGGAATGCGCTGGGCCATCACTTTTAAAGATAAAGATGAACTCATCGGCACCTGTGGTTTTCATCACTGGAACAAAACGCATTATAAGATAGAGCTGGGATACGATCTGCAGCCGGCATACTGGGGCAAGGGCATTATGACCGAAGCGGTTCCGCTGGCGCTGAAGTTTGTATACCAGGAGCTGCAGTTCAACCGGGTGGAGGCGTTTGTGGACCCGTTGAATGCCGCGTCGTCCCGTTTGCTGGGGCGGCTTGGCTTCCGCCATGAAGGGATGCTGCGCGATGCTTTCTTTGAAAAGGGACAGTTTGTGGATGCGGACCTGTACAGTTTACTTCGCCGGGAATACGACCGGGAAACTATCTGGCAATAATTCTTTTTATCAGACATATGATGCATTTGCAGTACCGGGATGCGGTCCCGGAAGATTTACCACAGATTGTCGGCATTTATAACAGCACCATAGCCGGCAGGATGGTGACGGCCGACACTTCGCCGGTGACGGTAGAGAGCCGGCAGGCGTGGTTCCGGGCGCACGATCCGGAGCGCCGTCCTTTGTGGATGGTATATGATGGCGCAGTGCTGGTGGGCTGGATCAGTTTTTCCTCTTTTTATGGCCGGCCGGCATATGACGGCACGGTGGAGGTGAGCATTTACCTGGCAGAAAGCGCCCGTGGCAAGGGGTACGGCAAGGCAGTGCTGCAGCATGCCATCGATGTGGCGCCGCAGTATGCGATACACACATTGCTGGGCTTTATTTTCGCACACAATGTTCCCAGTCTGAAGTTGTTTGCCGCCAAGGGTTTTACGGAGTGGGCGCATCTCCCCGATGTGGCTGTTCTGGACGGGCAGGCCCGGACGCTGAAGATATTAGGTCTTAAAGTATAGGCAATCGTTCTTTGCTCATCATTTGTAATTCATATTGCTCATGTGGTGGATATATGCTTTGTTATCGGCCGCTTTTGCTGCGTTGACAGCGATTTTCGCCAAGATCGGCGTGGCGGACGTGCCTTCCAATCTGGCCACGGGTATCCGTACCATTATTATTTTGCTGGTCGCGTGGGGTATTGTGCTGGCGAGAGGAGAATATAAAGGGGTGACGCTCACGCGGCATACGCTGGTGTTCCTGGTATTGTCGGGGCTGGCGACCGGCTTTTCCTGGATATTTTATTTTAAAGCGTTGCAGATGGGCAAAGTGTCGCAGGTGGCGCCGGTAGACAAGCTGAGCGTGGCGTTGACCATTATCCTGGCGGCGGTTTTCCTGCACGAGGCGATTACCTGGAAAACGGCGATCGGGGCCCTGTTGATTATTTCGGGCACACTGGTGCTAATCATCAAATAACAAATGATTGGATATAAGAAGGTAACTGCCGGGGACATTAAACGGCAGGGACTGTGTTAGGGATGATTTTGTAAACACAGCGGCGGGCGCCATTGATGATATGGTCCAGGCGTGTCACCTGTACTTCTTCGCCGATGACGCTGATGAAGGTGTTCATCTCTGAGGTACAGATATTGTCGCAGGTAGCGGCCGCGCAACAGATCGGGCAGTGGTTTTCGATGAAGAGGAAGATATCCCCTTCTTTCCGCCATTCCGCCAGGTATCCTTCACCGGTGCGGATGGCCGCAAAGGCAGTCAGCCTGTTTTCGATGCCGGTAACGCCTGCCAGGGCGGTATTATATTTATCCTGCTGGTTCTTTTCACGTGCGAGAATGACATTGGCCAATGCTTCCGGCCCCAATACCGTTTTAATGGTCTGGATAATGTCTACCGTGAGTTCGGTATGGCTGTCCGGGAAGCGGGCATTGCCAAGCGGGGTCAGGCTCCATATCTGCATAGGGCGGCCTACGCCTTTAGAGATACTTTCAAACTGCAACAAGCCCTCTTCTGCCAGCTTTACCAGCTGCAGACGGGCGCCTTCCGTGGTGATACCCAATTCACCAGCCAGTTCGGCAGCAGACAGGGGGCCCTTGGTCTTGATGAGCATCAAAAACCTGTCAGCGGCATTTTTGGTTCGTGTTGGATATTTTTCCAAGTTATTACTTGTTTTATTGTAAATGTCGTAATTTTAATTGTAAATACCAAAACGCTGTAGCATAGCGGCTTCTACAATGTTTTTTTACACTTATGTCTAAAACTATGTCCATGTGTGATTTGGGAAAGGGCGAATATAGGCTATATTTGTCGAAACACGACGACAGAGATGACAGCACAAGAATGGGAAGAATACTTTTCTGGCAAGACGCTCCCGCCGGAAATTAAGCTGGACGATGCGACAGTAATTAAGGATGTCCGCAAATGTATAGAAAGCCACATAGCGGTGGTGAGGAACAGCCAGAACAGCACCTTTGCCGGATTTGAGCAGCGGCTCAAACGAATACAACAACACTTAGAGCAGCAGGGCTAAGATCACGATAAGTTAAGATAGTTCAGCGATACAGGGCTTTCGTGAGATCTGCTATTGTTGTCTCCAGGGCCTCGGCTATTCGGTAAAGCGTGTAGACGCCTAACTTCTTTTTGCCCTTCTCGTATTTAGAAATATTACTCTGATCCAATCCTGTAGCCGCTTCTATGTCGGATAACGACAATCCTTTTGCCTCTCGGCAACGTCGTATCTCAGTACCAATTCGCGTAAATATATCCTGCTCTTTAAGTTCCACAGTGGGAAAATGGCAGAATTATTTAACTATTTCATAGGCCGATCGACCCATTTTCAAAAAAAATGTTATATTCGGTTATCTTTGCCTCCCCAAAAAAACATTACGAGGCATCGCTTTTTACCTGTTACTCGCCGACCAGCATTTTTAAAGGAAACAGGAAAAGAAGTGAGGCCCGCGACCTTTGTGCGCGGGCTCTTCTTTGTCCGTTTCCTTGCTTTGGTCGGCGAGTGCGGGCACTGTAAGAGACCCGCGCTTTTTTTGTTTCCCGCGCGGAGTTTTAACCCGTAAACTCCCTCAAATATGCGCCACGATCCCGACGATGAAAAAATGCTGTACCTGTTATCAATAGCTTTTGTATTACCGATCCTTGTGTGGCTTGTGGCTATCGGCAAGGCAATGGGCTGGATATGACATTAATCCATAATAAATGAATGTTAAAACGCCCTGGATGTCTATCCAAGGCACAAAAAAATCCGCCCTCGGACGGATTCTTCAACGCGGCCTTTATCGCGGCGTCGGGCGGTAACCAGTGCGAAGATGGCGCACCGGTGCGCAGCGTATGTGCGTTACGGGAATATGGTGATCGCCTGTTTGTACATGCTCCGAAACCCTTTCAGGTCATCCCCAGTAGGCTCAGCAGCATTACTGCCGGCTGCCCAGCACTTTTTGTAGGCGCGTGCAAACTGGTCGATGTTGGAAATGGCCATGTTGATTTTCAGTTTCGGCATGTCTACATGGCTACCAACGAATAGGCCACGGGCCTGTAGTCTATCCATGAGCATAAAGAGACTATCCGCCAGATTGTTAAAGGCAATGAACAATCTAACCTTACCAGTTCCGTTTTCTTTCGTTTGCACCACGCCGGAGATAAGCCGGTCATACTGTGCCGGCCATCTGCCGGCATCGGCCTGTAGCCCGGAAAAGTTGAAATTGATCCCAGACATCCCATTGCCGCTCTCCTTCCGGAAAACCATATACGCCGCCCGCTTCACCTCTACCGGAAAGTCGGTTTTCTTAATCTCCTGGATCACCACCGGCATTTCCACCTGTGTGCGTTTGTAAGGGACGATCGGCTTTTCGCTATAATAATTTTTCATAATATCTTGAATCTTGATTTAACGTAAACCCACACTCCAAGCAACACCAATACGCCAACATGGGCCGCCCAGTGTAGGATGATCTGTCGTTTCTTCTCTGAGATAGTGGCCCGCTGGTCGGCGTTTTCAATCTTCAGCTGGCTGATTTGCCGGCCTTTCTCCACCAGGGAATCCCGCAGCTGTGCTATGAGTGTCATCTCTGCGGTACTCTTCACCGGGTAAGGAACGCCTACTGTGTCGGGCACCGGCGGCCGGTAGTTCTTCTGCAGGCTATCCAGGGTGGCAGCCAAACCGCTCACCTGCCGCCTATATCGGTCTACCAAGTCGGCACACTGTCGGCCGATGCTGTCAGCGGCGTACTGTCTGGCCCGGGCAAGTTCGGCCAGCAGGCTGTCGCCGGACCGCTTTACGGAATCCAGCGCGCCGGTATAGTCAATATTGCCGGCAGGCTTGTACCGCAGAAACTTGCCAGCGCTGTCCGGGATGCAGGGGAAGTGCTTTATCGACAGGTCCGCGAAGCCTCCCGGATTCCGGTCGAATATCTTCCGGGCCTTGTTGGTTGTCATGCAGCCGGAAAACATCAGCAGCAATAACGAAAAGAGAAACAGAAAGAGACTGTACAGTCCCGTCGCATCTCCCCAGCTGATCGGCTTGTTAAGTAGCTTTTTCATTTCTTGTCAGCTTTGCTTTGTAATAGCAGCAGGATTTCCCCCTGCGACTTCATAATGGCATCCTGCTTGCGGTTCATCTCCTTCATGTCCTCCCGATAGTCGGAAAGGAAAACCGCTTTCCAGCTTTCCAGATTCGTTACACGAACTTCTGTTTTTGCAACCATCGCACCGGTATTAAATATCAACGTACCAACAGCGATTATGAATGCTACTATAGCGCTGAGCAGATGCCATACTTTTAATTGCGCGTTCATCTTTTTCGGTTATTTTTTAGTACTCTAAAGCAGGCAAAAAGGAATAGAATCCCCTGCGCCGCAACCACCCACAAACACTGCCGGCGACAGATAAGATAGTGCGGGATATCCACGGCCTGATTAATCGCCAAAGCAGATAGAAGCGTCAGTACGTCCTTGTCTCGGCGCCCGTTGCTTGCTACATACAGCCACATCGCTATGAAAATCAGCAGGTAAGACAGCATTCCGAATACATGGTAGAAGTACCACTGTTTCCCGTCCCACATACCCGTAGGATAGAACCAATAGACAATATCCTGCCCCCCCCGCCACAACTGGTGTAGGCAGGAAAGAGGCCAGGACAAAGCCAACAGGATTAATATGCCGTCTTTTCGTTTCATTCTGCAGGCGGCGGATTTTTAACAGGAGGAGGCAACGGGCCACCAGGGCCGTCCATGGTTTTCGGCGTTGCCTTGCCGGCGTCAGCTGAAATACGTCCAAGCACCGCGATCAAAGCAGCAATACCTATTTTGACGTAGCCTGTTTCACCTGCCTTGATCATTTCGTCGATTACCATCAGAGCTGCCAAAAGGTAGCCCACGACAGATGTCCATGTTGATTTTCCTAAAAGAAGTTGTTTCATATGATTGTGTTTTTAGTTTGATCGTGAAAGTAATTTCCATCCAGCGCCGTCAGACTGTACCTCCCATGTTGTATTTGCAGGGAAAGTAGTAGTCCCTGAACCATCTATGCTCACGGATGATATCGTGCAGCTACCAGCTGTTGTATTGCGTATCTTGTAGATGCGATTCGGGTAGGTGGCCGCCGCTGGCAGGGTAACCGTAATGCCGCTGGCGGTTATGAAAACGGTAGTAACTTCCCCTAACGTCGTACTGGTCGAAATGCTCGAAGTTGTAGCGCCAAAAGATCCTCCTGATTGCAGGGTGCTGGCAGGATTGACCCCAACTCCCAAGTAACCGGAAGGGAATATATTATTCTGCGCTGTTGTGCTGCCGCTGATGCTATATGCAGAGTTAGTAGATCCGTACAAGTTATTCACCCCTATCTGAAGCGATGTATCACTGCTGAAAACTGCCCGGTAGGCGTGTGATGCGGCATTGCTGCCCCCATAATTATTATTGAACCATACGCGCCCTGTGTTCGATACTAAGAAGCCGGTATTTGCAGTACCGGCGTAACCGTAACCTTCCGCGTGGTTGCTGGAAATATCAACAGACCCGTTGTTGCTTGAAAGCACCGCATAAGTATTACTACTATCCAGCGTATTGCTTCGGATCTGTACATTCCGCGAGTAGTCGGCTCGGATACCTGCATATTTGAATACGTTGTTGGTTATCGTAATGGTATTGAAACGCGAGGTTCCATTCAACCCCAGTGCAGCAGCCCCCATATTGGCTAGCGTGTTGGGCTGGTGTACGATCGTATTTCCGCTAATGTACACGTTGATGTTAGCAGTTGCGAGATTGTAGTACGTATATATTGTATTTGTTGCTGTAGCCGAGTTCAGGTAAGTAAACCTGTTGCCGGTGATACGCAGTGTTCCACCGATAGCCTCCCCGCCGGCGCCTGAAAAGTTGAATCCCGAACCGAGTAAGTCGTATGTGCCGGAACTGAAAGTAACATTGTTGTCCTTTATATCGTAGTTCGCGTCCCGCACTTCATACAGGAATATCGCTCGGTTAGAGTGGTTTCCGAGATATATAGTGTTACCCGAAATCATGTTATTCCCTCCCCCGGCGCTAATAGACCCGTACACTGTGTTGTTTGCGATAACCGACCCCTCCACGTTTCCGTGGAAATCCACCGCACCATTTCCTCCGCTATTCGTAGAGTCGGCAAAGGTGTTATTTATTACGCGGATACCGCGGTTAACGAGCGGATATGATGCCATGCTGCCGACGCTGATACCGTGCCGGGTTGCGTAGGCGTAGTTGCGTTCTATGGTAATATTCTGTGAGTTTGCGATCAGTAGCCCGTAGGGATTGATGCTTTGCTGGTTCATCGATGCGTAGCAGTCACGGATCCCGCTGTTTATGCAGAAGTAGTAGTTTATATTGCCACGGTTGCCGTTTATGCTCTTTACGTTATATACATTGTAACCTAATCCGTGCTTTATACCTATGCCGATTGTGTAATTCCGGCTGTCAACTGTGAGGTTGGATATGCTGCCTTTAATCGGCGTTACTTTATAAACGCTGGTGCTGGCGGTCGGATAGTTCCCGAATAAACCACCTTGCACGTAGGCGGTGCTGCCGGTGCTGGATTTGGTGGTAAAAAAGTACTCTCCTTGCTTGTAGAAATAGCGATATGAACTATAACTATAACTCGCTGTGTCACCGATCATAATCAGGTCGTTTGCATTCAGAGAGGTTGAGGATACGAGTGCAATGCTGGTATCCTGTGTCTTCGCAACGGATGTAAGGTTCGGAAGCTGCGTAACAGTTCCTTCTCCGTATAACGCCCATGTGTCCGGCGGCCCAACTGGTGGAGGGTTAGCGGTTGAGGGTAAAGCAACGATAATAGTTTTATCAATCCCCTGACCAGACAGGTTTACGCCGTCACGTAAATTCACCTGGTAACTGATTGCATATGAGCCGTTGCCTAACACCACGTTTGTGGCGCCGAAGTCGAGAGCTTTCTGTATGATACGCAGGTCGTCGGTTATCCCGTCCCTCGCCGGCCCCCACCAGTCAACTTTGACCGTATGCTTGTCGTATATGCGTTTCCAATACCCACCAGCAGCGCCGGGGATAATCACGCCAGTGTCGGCAACTGCCGGCCCTGCAATACGGTAAAATAACCCGCCGCGAGTGGTATCTATCCAGTACAGCAAGTTAGCCCGTCCGGTATATGAGTAAAAGCTGTTTAGCGCCTGCACTGTATCCACTTCCCCGATCTTTCCCCAGTCCATGTTTCCAGCCGCGTCACCGACGATCGCCCGTCCTGCTCCGGTATTAGCATTGTACAGCTGTAGCTTATAGGCAGTCAATAAACTGTCGCCCCGGAGGTTGGCCAGCTTCTGCGTGCCGGCATACCATCCGAAGGAATATTTAGTGCCCACTGAATCGACGCTGGCCCACAATTCTGTGCTATCCACTCCGATAGCCTTATCGACGCTATTAGTCCCCATATGTGGGTAAAACACAAGTCTGCTGCCCGGGCTTCGGCCGGAATAGGTAGGCTTAAATTGCCCTGGAGTTCCAAAAAGTACGTGATTGCCAGCCGCATTTTGCATACTGAAAACCCCCGTTATGTTTGTAACAGTATCTCTTTTAATCTGAAATATGGTAGAACTCAAATCGTAAAAACGGAAGTCTGCTGCTCGGTTCATCTTAAATCCTAATCCACCTGTAGCGCTGGTGGTAGGGCCTATATAGCTCGTGTCAGTGCCAGTCATGCCGGCAACAAATGTTAGATAATCTCCGAATCCATATGTCGGCCGCGTTATGATTGCCTGACCATTAATATTAAATCCTGGCCCTGCCTGTGGCGCCGTGATCTGGTTACGGATGTACCGCAAGTCTGCTGCGCCGTAGGTCGGTTTGTTCAGCAGGGAGTCCGGCAACGCGTTGATGTTAGCCTGCGGGATTCCGGTCATCTTAATAGCCAGCTCCCCTCCAGATGTGAGGCGGAAGTAAAGGGTATCGTTACTACGACGCGCGGAGTCCAGAGCTGTAATCTGCGAGGCAGAAACAATTTTATTCCACCAGGACCCATTCCATGTATACAAGCTGCTGTCAGAAAGCTGGTATACTATTGCTCCCGGAACAGCTAGATTGCTTCGCATTACAGTATCACGCGGCAGATTCAATGTGCTATCTACAATGATATTCTTGAACCTCCAACCATATTCCGGCCTGTTCTGATACGTCTGTGCTGATGCGGTGCACGCCAATAACAGCACTATTATTACATTTACTATTCTCTTCATGTCAATAATTAATTAGCGGCAAAGCGCCTACGTTTTTACCTCTTGTTTCATTTCCACCAGTAGATGATGTGGCTTCATATACATTATCAAAATCATTATTTCCTGATATTGCCCAACCATGCGATCCTGGTGTCCCTGGTGTTCTATTATACATATGCGAATGGCTTTTAAATAAATCATCCTGCAGGCTACCTGTAAGGTTAGATTGTCCCGCTGCTGAACGATCAACGTCTACCGATCCAGAAGGGTCTAAGTAACGCGGAAATCGCCCGGAAAGATTCGGGAAGTTGAAAGTCGTTGATCCGTCTCCTGTCCCCCATAAACCTTTGTTCAATAGCCAGGTGGCATTATCTACCACTGCCGCAGGCTGCGCGGCTGCCAGTCTCTGAACCCATGCCCACACTCCGGGATATTCGGTGCGTAAAACAGGAGTGTCTGTTGTTGCAATAAACTGGTTAGGCCCCTTCAGATATCCGAAATCCACTGTTCCGATGCGATTAAATCTATCACTCCCTGAATAATGCACAATGCGCCATCCATTGCCGGCAGCGTTAGGGATCAGCAGTATCTGATCATTCTGCCCCAGATAAAATGAAGGCCATGTTGTGTTATTGAACGCAATTGTGTCTGAACCAGCACAGGTAAGTGTAGCCTGCCGGTGCACGCCACCGTTTGAAGTGATTGCCAAAATCACATTTTGCGGATAGGCTGCTGCTGACGGCAAACCCACAGTAAGAATCGCTGATGCCCCCTGCAAAACAATCAATTTGCGGAACATGCCACCTGTAATGGTTGAGCTGGACGTAATTATCTGTTCTCCATTAGTAAAGCGCGCTATGGCGTCAGGAGTGGGTATATATGCGCTGAACTGAGGATCAAAGGAGATAATTACTTCTTCATCTGCTGAAAATATATCTCCAGGCTGAAGTAGTACAATACCACCCCCAACTACAGTATTGTCCCACAATACACCTTTAGGAATAAGCAATCCGTTACGGTGTACTTCGTAAAACTTACCATCCAAAAACGGATCATCAATTTCGCCCTGCCCGTCGCCATTTACGATGATAGAAGCCCCTGGCGGCACTGATCCTGGAGTGCTTCCGGTAACCTTATAGCGCCGGGATGGGATCAGTGTGCCACTACCAAGGACAGAGGATATAAGCTGCGCCAGGTCATTAACGGAAATTCGCTTACCTAACAAATCCGTGGCCTTACCTATGGCCAGATAATCCGATAGTGCAGGTAAGCTCACATCGGCCAGTTCCTGAATGGCCACCAAATTCACTATGTCTACATTCGGTTTCATTACGCAATAGGCGTTAATACATTGTCCATATCCTGATCCATACTAATCACATTATCTAAAGTTTGATCTGAGCTGATAGCGAAGGACGCCCCCTGCTGAGCGAAAACGGTTATCGGGAATGGCTGCGGAGCGTTATACTCTATTTCCATATTGAAATAGCACCCGCCATCGACAGAGCTAATCAGCCTATAATAATTGCCGTGGTTGGCGGAATAATCGTTGAAAATCTGTATGACATCATCCGGGTTTGTTGCCGGTCCGATAAGCGTAAAGTCATACCAGAACACGGAAAGCGGATACGGATTCGGACATCCAACAAGCATTTTCTTGCTAAAATCTGATAGGTAAACTACTTTCTGGATTGGTTTCGCTTCAGTCTTCAGCTCTCCGCAACCAATGGCAGATACGTCGAATTTGACCACATCCCGCATCTGGGAAGTGAGGTTGAGGCTCGTCAACAGGATTTCTCCGGAATGAACGATACCTCCGTTTTCAAAGGCACTTGCCGCCCATTTCAACCGGGTGCCGCTTTGCCCTGCTTTCTGGAAATCCAGGAAGTTGTATGCTTCCGTATAAACCAGTAGGACCGGCATGTCAATAGTATATCCCATGTAGTCCGGTATATAATCACGCCACCGGGACTGTGGTCCGCTGATTTCTCGCGTGTCGAAAGTCTGCGAGATCTGGCAGTCGGTAGCATAGCACACCGGGATCATCTCACCGTTAACTTCGATGCTGGCCATAAAATCTGAACCAGGTATTGGCATTATTCGTCGTTTGAGTCCTCAATGTCAAATTCTGTGTAGGTGGTATCTGCGCCGTTTTCCGGCAATACCTCCTGCAGGTTGGTGACATGGGTGCATGTTTTAACTATATACCGATCTGTTGTTTGGACAAACTGCCGTCCAAACAGATAATCAAAAGAGAAGATGTGCCAGAACTCAATCGTGTTGCTGTACAAGTTACCCTCCCATCCATACACCGGTCGGGCATACTGGTCTATGATCGAGTCGGCCAAATGCTGCTCTACATCCAGTTTATCCGCCGGAACCGTCTCAGACGCCCATTTTTCAGATGGTACGCCGGTATCGGATACTGAAATAGTATTTGCCAGCCCGTTAAGTCCGGTATCCATAAAGTAAAACTTCTCATCTTCCAGCGGCTTGGAGAAGCGGCCGTTGTTTGTATCGATGATTTTTCTTCCCACGGATGACATGGGGATTATCCCTATTTTTATCGGGTATATCTCCACTCCTTGGGCAGAATCAGGGGCATCGAGAGTATTAGGATCTGTCGGCGTGTAGATACTTGTTTGTAATTCCAGCTGGCTAGATGTCTCAAACTCCCCTATTTTTGTTGGAATAGGGACGCTCTTAATCTCCAAGCTACCAATTTGCTTGCGCCCAGATCGCCTAATATCAATATCCGCCACAGGTCCATAAGTCCAGTCACCTGAAGAAGAAAGGTATAACCTCTGCCCAGGATTCGGCCCCGCCAATACAACGCGGATTTTAAAGGCGTCTACATTGCGGAATTTATATTTGAATGACAGCTGAATTATGTCGCCCGGGCGCGGAGATCCCACCTCCGGAGGGACAAAAACACCCCCAAAAAAGTTGATAATAAAGTCCTCACCTGGAGAAGCACTATTATACTGAAGAAAGGCTGTATAAGGGTCTTCTTTTGTCCCACTGCCGTGTTGCTGAACATCCGGAGCTATCATACCTGGCCAGTCCTGGAATTGCGTACCAACCCCCGGAAAGTCATGGTATACACTCCAATCGAAATTCGCCAATCGGTTTAACGAACGATAATCCAGCGATAATTCGACCTTCTTTATTGCCGGGAACATGATGATATTCGCAAAATCATCCACAGGGGTAGCGTCTTTTGCTGCCCGGCTAACTCCGATCGTCCTGCGGGCCGTTTGAAGCGTAATGATGTTTTTGATACCAAGGATATAGTTTTCGGCAGTGATTGCCGGACGCAAAAGATCCGGCATCCGGATAATCCATATCTTATTCTGGGCGATGAATAACCGTAGGTAGAACTGCTTGCATACCTTTTCAAGTACCGTATAGACATCATCCGGTCCTTTTGCGAAGTCAAAAAACATGTCCGAATGAACGTATAGGTCATTGAGAAAGGAACCACCTATGCCGATGTTCTCCGGACGGAGGGTATTAATTACATTCACCTCCATGTCATCTTCCATAACCTGCATCAATCCACGCGTAATAAGCACGTCGTACAGGTCCATCCATCGATAGTCGATCAGACCAGTCCCCTTATAAGCATCCCATTTTACTCCTTTAGTGAACGACAGGCCATCCACTGCTGTTAAAGTCACAGTGTATGGTGGGGCTTTATATTCGTAAGTGCATGAATCCGGCTTGACATAATATCTTCCGTATAGTACATCGGCTCGGTATACATCAATACGAAACCTACGTTCATCTACATCAAAGAAATGTGCAGGCAGCGGCTCGTCAGGTGCGCCAGTAAATTCATACTGAAGTGTAGCCTGCTGACCGATAATAATAGTTGCTTTATCATCGGATGTATCCACGCGTTCAAGAACCAAAGGTTCGGCTGAAGGAGTTAATATGATCGGGGTTGCTCCTCCGTTGGCTTCATCATCCCATATATCTGCACGCCATGCAACTGGGTGTATCTCATGGTTGTCGATGAATGACAAGGTATGTGTGTGAAAATAAGGCATTAGTTTATCCGGGCTTTTGCGCGGGTAGCCCGCTGGTTAGCAAAAGCGATATCCTGGCCGCGCAGGACACCTACTACCCGAACAACACGAGCGCCGCCACCACCCAAACGATCCAGCACCTCAGAAGGAATAACGTATTCTTCACGGCCGGGGTTATCGCCGACCATGGCAAGCTGTGGGCCGCCAATTATACCCCCGCCCGTCGCGAATGACGGTGTTTTATTTCGCAAAACTTCGCCCAAAGCTACAGCGCCAATGCCGGCCGCCAACGCTACATATGGATTTGCTAACAGTGATTTTTCAGCAATAATTTTAAGAGTTGCTGCAGCAATAAGCGCCTTCCCAAAGTCAGCGATAAATTGCCCCATAACACCAACAAGTTTGTATAATGAAGCCCCGAGTGAATCACCTCCAGAAACAATACTTGCAATTACATTGCCAATACCATAGGCAGTCGCATTTGCCAATCCTGAAAACTGCTCCTTTAAATCAATAGTCGCTGCGCCCAAAGGCTCAGTTATCTTACCCCAAGTGATAGTGGTGTTGTCTATTTTAGACTGCATCCTATCCCTAGTATCTTGATACCTTTTGTTAAATTCATTTTGGTATTTATCCAGGTTCTGCAACCCACCTGGATCAATTTTACGAATAATAAATGCCTTGCCAACCTCCTGTAAGCGTTTTCCTATTTTCTCGGTACCTATGGTCGCAGCGCCTATGTGATTTATTTGATCAGCTATGTTTTTGAGTACAGGAGATGCTGGAGTAAGCCCAAGTTTAACCAATTCCTCAAATGCTTTTTGTAGTGCAGTAACCTTATCTTTAGAAATGGAATCAAAAGATGCGCCGGTAAGCTGTGCCTGGTAGTCAATATTAGACAGTTCCTTATCGAGTGACTTTAAGACATCCTCAGTAGTTTTCACCTTCTTATCCTTAATATCTCCTGCAAAAAAGTTAAATTTATACTTCTTTGCTAGGTCAGCAGCTTGATCTTGAAATTCTTTTGCTATCTTCTCAAATAGAGCCTGTGTCTTATCATTTTCTTTTGCAATCTTCTCACGCTCGGCAGTTGCTGCTTTTTCATATAGCTTTTCAGCGTCCTTACCTTTACCTTTTAATCCACTAAATATATAAGGCACAACATCTTCTGACGGCTTGCTTCTGACTTCTTGCGCCGCCAATGCTTGTTCTGCAGCCTTTTGTAAGGCAACCTGCGCAGCGGCTTTCAGTAAAGTAAATTTTATATAAGCATCAGCATTCTTTGCCAATCCCTGTTCAACCTCATCGAGAGTTTTTACAGCACTAGTTGTTTTCCCGATCGTCTCGTTATACTGCTTTACTACTCCCGTTTTGTCAATGAAACCCTTTTTAGCCAGTTCTAAATTGTTTTTCAGAGTGCTTATCTGTGCATATGCTTTTGCATACTCATTAGAAGCGCCCTTTATAGCATCGGCATGGGCTCTAAATGCACGGGTCGCATCGCTTACAGTGCCGAATATTTCAGAAATAGCTTTCCCGAGACCGCCATATTTCTGAATTGTGACAGTCAACAATGATGTTATAGCAGAAACAGCAAATGCGATACCTGCGGGGCCAACCAGTGCACCTCCGAGTGCCCTTAAGGCACCAGCAGCGCCACCATTAGCAGCGGACAGTCGACCCAGACTCTCGATTAAAGGGGGAATATTGTTTTGAATGGCGATAAACCCGAAAGGCAAATCTTGCGCGATACGACTAAAATCTGTCAATGCAGCACCGCCGGCAGCAGCGGGGCGCCTAATGTTTTGGATAGCGCGACCAGCGTTAGTCAACGCTCCATTTAGGCCAACATATGACAATTGTCCCAGTTGAGCACTATTTATGAAGCCTCTCATCACCGCAGAATTGGCTGATACATTTCTGTTCAATCCAACCATAGTGGCACTAACCGACCTAATCAAACGATCCATCCCCGTAACAGCGTTACCTGCATTAGTCAGTGCCCCACCTAATCCCACAAAGGATATTCTGCCATTTTGCGCATCTGTAATGAAAGCGCGCATGGTAGGCGATGTTCCTAAAAGATTATGGTTGAATCCTTGTATTGATGCTGTTACCTGAGATGTACCACGATTTACGAAGCTTAATGTACTGGCAAGGTTCTGGGCGGAAGATCCAGCTGTATTTCCTGATTGTGTGGCACTGGCAAGTGAATTACTTAGAGCGTTAGCCGCGGCAGTCGCAGCGTTGGCCGCTGAAGTCAGGGAGCTCATGGAGCTGGCAGCATCTGCCATCCCAGATCCAGCTGCCTGCGCCTGGGCTAATGCCGCCTGAAGTGTAGAAATGAATTGAGACGCATCAGCGCTAAGTTGTACGTTTAACCCCTGGTTGACTGCCATTGCCGAAATATCTTTTCTTCATCAGCTCCGTCTCTTCTTTGGACGGCAAAACCGTGTTAACTTCTTTCTTTTGATCTGTAAGGAGCGGCCATATTTTCGACGCTGATGGGGCTTTTTTGCCCTTCTTGGTGTTTACCTGAATGAGCGTATATGCTACCATACGTGCTCCCTCCTTCAATCTATCCATCCGCATCCAGTATCCTTGATATGCTCGGCTGTAGTCCGACCATGTCATACACATAAACTCATGGCGCCGTAGCCCTAGTTCCCCAAGGGCGAAGTTTAAGACCCCGTCCCATGTTTCTTTTTTTTTCCTGCTGACTTGCTATCTCCATTGGCATCCGGTGGAAGAATATGAGGGATCTCTATGGATCTCTTCCAACATTCCCATACCTGGACTACATCTGCGTCACTTAATTCTGCCGCCCATTCAATCACTTGCTGACGACTGTACGGACAATCCATGTCTTTAGCAGAATAGTATCCGATAAGAGCAGAATAAATTAGCTTTGCACATGCTCGCATATGATTTGCCTTGATCTCTTCCGCGATCTTAATACCGGCCTCAATTGGATCTAATCCAAACAGGTTGCCTAATTCGGCCTTGGAATAATTGTTGAAATACAAGTCAACAACCTGTCCGCCAAGGGTAATCTTAATCTTTCCGTGCATATCTTAGGTTGTTGCTGGTTCAATCGTTTGTGTGTAGTCGCCTTTTGCGGTGATGGTGAAGTCGAATGTGGCCACGTCGTCATTTGGATAGCTGGTATCCAGAGAGGACACAAAACCAGTGCCTTCTTTCACCACGTCACCTGGTACTTCGATACCGCTGAGCGGGCCTATCTTCCAGTTGATGGTAGTCCTGTTTCGTACCAGTTCGTCCATCAGGGCTTCGGACGCTTTGCCGCCGAAAATCGGCTGGTCAGTGTCACCCAGGAGGATCTGCGAAGTGCCAGTAATTTCAGTAGTCATGGTGTTGGCCGGTAGTTGGTCCGGGCCGCACTTACTATTCGCGTCTACCACATCGCGGGAGCGAGAAAAGGTCAAATCAGTTTGGCATACCATTATGATGTACACCGGAGTATCAGATAACGTAGCGCTTATGAACACACCAATCGACCCTATCTCGGGTTTACGTTCTGCCATTGTTACTTAATTGAAAGTTCTTTCGTGTATTTTATGACCAAACCGGATTAACCGGCGAAACAGCTTGTAAGTATTGTTTTGTCCTCCTACTGTAGTGTCCAGAAGGAGGTCAGTTGAAAGGATCTGAAGGTTAGGCCCGACATCGACGAAATTTTTGTCCGCCGGATGCACAAGCCCGTAAATCTGATCAGCGATATCATCCGCCACTTCATCATTTATAGCCCCTATGAAGCCGGTGACGATGTCAATCAGAATAGTATTGTCCTGTCCCTGGTTGTTCTTTGTGGATGATTCCACGCCGGTTTGGGTAGACAGGATGATGTAAGGGTAAACAGCATCGTTTGGAGCCATCTGGCTATAAACCGGAACCGCCAGAGAATCGGAAAAAACAGCGCCGTTCAGCCGCTGGAAATATCCTGTTCTTAGTGGTTTGTTATAGTCTATCATATCGTTGTTATCCCGGTTATATTGCTTCCGCTGCTCGGACGTATCACTGTAATCCCGCTGGATGATGCCCGGAGTAATTCTGCTTTCAGCCGCTCTATCAATAACCTGCGCTCCTGTTCAAACGCCGGGAAGAGATAAGGATGCGCTGGCATATTCACCTGCTTAATCCCCCTCCCCTTGAACTGAATAGCGTAGCTTTCCAATCCCGCCGGGACATCTACGAGAGCACCGGTCCCAAACTCTACATAAGGTGCATAATGGACTGCAGCGGTGACGTTGTAGTCAAGGATTCCATTGCGGGTAAAGGAGATCGACTGTTTCAGTGCGCCGGTCTCTGACGGGGCCATGGCTTTCGCATTGTTCACAATCGTTTCAGCTGATGCCTTCAACTCATTGTCCAGGTTCTGAATTACGTTCTGCTCAAGATGCTGTACATCCCGTAACAGTTCTGTAATCCCTGTAAAGTTGAATGCAAACTTTGCCCCCATTACACTTGCTCTACTAAAATCAATCTCACAAACCGTTTACGGCCTTCTGTATACTCCTGTTGACTGTTCAGCACAAGTATTTTACCCTCATACAGAAACCGTATATCCTTGCTTACCTCATGTGATGGCGTATACCGAACAAAGACCTCGTAACTGTTCCCCTGGACGTTCTGTAAAGCAACCATATCACGCATAGACTTCACCGGGCCAATATATGCCCATGTCGTATAGATCGTGTCCCATGTCTCGGTAAATCCTCCGGAGCCGTTTTGTGTGACTGTCAGCTTTTGAGCTTCCAGCCTCCGATCCAGCTGACCTATTGGTCTTGTCTTGATCATATATAAACACCGGTGCCGTTCCTACGAAATGGTTTCAAGCTCATAGCGGCCATGGGGGAAACCTTTGTGTCATCAAAGTTTTCGTCACCAAGGTGCTCAAACATCCATAGTACCTGCTGTTTGATTGCGGTTCTGAATACTTCCGGTATATCCGCAGCTTCATACCCGCTTTCATACTCCAACTCCAGGTAGCAGCTACATGGAGATTCGATAAACTTGTGATCCAGACCAATAATCGTCAGTTCCACAGAGTTTCCTTCTTGATTCTTGCCGGTAACGGTCCCTATCGGCGCGCCGGGGACCTCTATTCCTCCGCAGGAGTTATCTACAATCGCGGTAACCGTTTTGCGGACAATCCCGATATCATACTTCTCCTCAAGCAACTGACGGGCAGCGGTAATAAGACCGGTCAGTACATTATCCTTTTCGTTGAAATCAATGCTGGCCCACAGCTTCACGTCGTCAAGCGTAACCGGTTCCGCGGTAGGCGAAACAGTGATCTTCTTGTCTAAAAGCTTATTGCTGCACATCAATCGTAGAGGTTGGACCTATATCTTCCCGGGATTCCGGTTGTCTCGGCCTTGTGAAAAGATCTGATTTCGCGTTTCTCCGGCGGGTGTTCTGAATCGACTTTCTCAGATTCCAGCTCCTCAGCACCTTCGGTTGTTTCCTCACCATGAACAAGGGATAAGGGCCGCTGAATAGACAGCAGCCCTCGGTTATCAATATGATCAGGTAGTCGCACCGTAGAAATCACCTACGATGAAATAATCGTTACCGTAGATCGGGAAGCAGATTGTCTCCTCGATGCGTACTGTAACCATGTTTTTCTGTACGTTGTCCTCGTCCTGTTCAAAGAACTGCAGGATCGGCGGTTCCTGGATGATCAGGTTTGCACCCATTACCCAGTCTCCTACGATAAACTGGCCAGGATTGGCAGCGGTGGATTTAAACACAGGCACACCGCTTACGTATAGCTGACCATTTACATAGGTCACCAGTTCACGCGGCAGGTCATATTCACCACTTCCGGATGCTCTGTTCAGCAGGATTGTTGCGTAGTCGGCAGGGCGTACCAGGATGCCGTTAACGTCACGGTCTGCCTCCTCCAGCTGGGTAATCGCTTCAACCAGCTGTTCCACCCATATCTGTGAAGCACCAGAGAACGGCGTAAAGTTGCCGGCGTCTGTGATACCGGAGATGTTGGGAGAAGTACCATCTCCATTCAGCAACTGCTCGTCTTCTGCGCGCAACAATTTTTCCGGCAGGCGGGACTGCAGGAACGTGGTTAGACCCTGAACATCACGCAACATTTTGCGGGAAACCTTCACGATACCGGCGATAGTTTCAGCAGGAACGCTTACCTCCTGCAGGCGCAGGTCAAGTCGAGGTTTAGCAGCCCCGTCGGCGGTTGGAGCAGGAGCACCCTCGCCGGCAATTTCCTTAACGTATGCATAGTGGGACCCACTCATGCTGCCGCCGGAAAGTAACTGGCGGATATGAAGACGACGACGGGGCTGCTCGATAATACCCGGGCGGAGATCTGTAACGGATACATTCGCAGTTGGGAATGTGGTGGGGCTGATCAATGTCATGTCGCCCACTGCTTTCATTTGGAAAGCAACATCTTTGCTTTTCTTAGATGCGAACTGCTCGATTGCACCCGCGTTTTCCTGAATAGATTCAGCCAGCAGGTCGCGGAAATGCTTCCTTTCAGTTCCTACAGCTACATTTTTCTTTTGGCTGTCTTCGATCAGCTTGTCCAAGGCTTCCTGGTTTTTCTGATCGGCTTCATCTTTTGATTTCTGCCAGATGCTGAAGTTCTTCACTTCGCCTTCGATAGAATCTACCTTGCCAGCGGCTTTTTTAGCCTCTTCGGTAGCGGCATCAGAAGCCTTCTTTGCTTCTTCAGCTGCGGATTTAGCGCCTTTAACTTCGATTACAACTGGCTCCAGTTCTTCCTGGAACGCCTTCTTAATATCTTTTACTTCCATGTCACTCAGTTGAAAAGTCCTGTGATAGTGTGTTTTAGCTCGTTTTGGATGTCAATCAGAACCTTTGCACTATCCGGCTCAGTGGACTTGATTTCCGGCTGAGTGGCATGGGATGATAGGTCAATCGTAAACTGCTGAAGCCTGGTTAATTCCAGCTGCAGCAAACTTGTATCTTCATTGAAACGTCCAGCCTTGACGCTCTTAATAAGCAGGTCAAAACGTTTGATTTCAGATTCAATAATTTCGGCTGTAATAGCAGATTTGGTAACTCCTAAAGTTGGGGTATAGGGATTGGCGCCCCATAATACAGCGGAGCCTTCCCATAAGGCTGCCTCGGTGATCTCCCGAACGTCGTCTGCCCGCTTGGCAAACTTCATGGTACGGAAGCCAACACTGTGCTGGTTGATATCTCCAGCCTCGTATAGCGGCCAAATGGTATCCCTCCATAACGCTGTGTCGCGGTAAGGAGAAATACCGACAATATGCTTCCCTTCTTTGTATAACTCGGTAAACTTGCTAAGGGCAGATGTGAGGCAGTACCCGTGGTCTGCCATGTGCCAAATCTCATTTGACCCCTGTGGGCCACGCTCTTTGATCGTTTTGTCAAACGCCGTAGAGGAAAACACGTCACCGTCACGGTCAACGCTTTCCAATTCAGCTATAGCCACCTTAACGCTGCGCGTCTTGGTATCTATATCAAGAGTCTTGAGATTGAAAACTTTGTGCTCCAAAACCGCCTTCATGGGCAGATAGGTAGTTTGGCGGTCGAAGCAAAAAATCAGAGAAGGAATCAGAATAAAATCAGCCCGCTGAAACAAAATTACCTATTTGGTATTAAAATACCAAATAGGTAATAAAAATTGTTATATGGTTATGATCCCGGTAATATTGCTGATCCCGCCAGGCCGGATAACGGTAATCCCAGTTGGCTCTGTAGGTTTCATTATTACCCGGCCCCTGTCGTCCTTTACCGCGACGAACTCCTGCCCACAGCGGCAGCCTATTACGTTCTGCTTTGATCCGGAAGGATCACCAGGATACATTAGCAACTCTCCTGACACTACAAATGGGTCTTCCAGATCCACAGTCTGCCCCAGCGGCTCCCAATGGTCCCAAGGTGACGAATTATGCGCTCTGCGGGTTCGTAAGTCATGAAGCGATAGCCATATTTTGCGTATCTGAAAAGGCAACCACTTCGCGGCAGTATATGCCCCGTAATTCAGCGCACGGGTTACCTCTGTACGGACAATTGCCGGCAGGCCGCGGTCAGATGCCTCTACCCGCAGGTCAAGCAATATCTTATCTTCCTCGGACCGGCTTACAGGTTCTCTCTGTAGCGCCTCCCGGATAAAATTTGGATTATTAAGTACATCGTTCAGCTGCTCATCAGTCAATTCTCGGTTGAAATGCTGCAGGATAAACGCCAAAATCCGCTTCCTTTGGGTGGCTATGATGCTCATCACGGAATAGGTGATACCAAGGTTGAAGAAAAACTGCGACATGGCATCCAGGATGAACTGGGTAAAGTCATCAGATTTCCGCATTTGGCCGGTAAGGGAGTTCCGGACCTGCCTGGCACGCTCTAACCCCACCCCTCTGTATAGAGCGTGAAGGACTTCAGCAACTGGTTTCATGTCGATCAACGTGTCAATTATGGCGACAGCAGCGGGGATACTATTATCCTTTGCGTACTTTATAAAAGCATCAACATTGGCATCAAGCGCCTTTTTAACATGCGGATGCCATTTTATTTCCTGTTTCAGATGCCAGCGGCTTTGATTACGCGCTGATATCCGTAGTTGCTGTTTGTTCACTTCCTCTACTCAATTGCTCACATATTTCCTTGTACCGATCATGACTGGCTATTTGGCGCCCACCTAAAAACGTCCGGTGGGCAACAAGCACCAGTTTAACACAGTCTTCGAACTGCTTCTGTGTTTGAAACACATTTAAGGTAACCGTTCCACCATCACACCACACAGCCACTCCATTGGCCGGCAGGAAGTAAACCACATTCCGGTGATCTTCTGTAGATAGCCCGAAAGGCAAATTGCCGTTATAGTGGTTTATGATCAGCTGCTTCACGGCTGGAGATATCTCCAACCCATCGATGTCAATTGTCCATTCAAAGGGCTTCCGCTGGCGCTCTTCCACTTGCTTAACCAGCTGCCGGCATGATTCACTTCTCATAAACTCAGCTATTCTCCGTGATAAATAACTACTTCTCCATCTTCAGGATAATCATCTCTAATACCTTTTCTTGCCAGTCCAAGGAGTATTAATTCCTCATCCACACACATCTGATACTTCGAAAAAACATAGTCATCAGTAAACCCATAGATCTCTTTGGCTATTTCTTTGTGTTCATCTGTCGGATTTTTAGCAAGCAATGTGAATATTTTGCCAAACAAACGGGCTGAAGTTCGATCTGCCATATTTTGATATCACTTTGCGTTTACAACGTCCTGTAATTCTTCGCCAACCAAAGCGAAGTACATATTTTGCAATTGGTGTACAAACTCAATCTTAACTCCGGTAAATACCTCTGTGCAAACACTTGTCACATCTCTCAGAGAAACCTCACCATCGAGATAGACAGCGTATATATATTTATGCGCTCCGGTACTGTAAAACACATTCCTATTAGCAACATTTTCCCCACGGATGAACCCAAACCGACCTAGCCACTCCGCGGTTATCGGAATCCCAGAATAGACCATTTCGCCACCATCGATTGTACATCCTGTCTCTTTGTTGATCGCAATATCATTTATCTTAAAAAATGTATGCCCACCCCTATCAAGGGAGTAAACATACATTTCCGCACCGCGGTAATTGATTAAGTTATTGATTCGCAAGTCTGTTACTTTGATCACTGTTTATTGATTTATTCATAATAATTTGGTACTCTATCACCCTATCTAGGTAGCTTCCACTTATAGTTATACTGCTTCCTAATACTTTCACACTCTTCAATCTGCCTCTGTATTTCATTCATTTCACTTATAGACTGTGCTATTTTTTCCCGGCTAGCTTTTGCCGCCTTACGCGCTGACCTTGCCAGAACCACAGAACAAACAGCGCCACCAATCGCTATCGCACACAACACTAAAGTCACTATGTTATACCAAGCCATATAAATTTTTTTACTTGTTTACAGGTTTGTAATCCGGCAGCGGGCAGCTATCGGGTATTTTTCGATCTGTTTCAGGATCAACATGCCATATTGTAATGAGTGTTCGCTTATACCCGCGTCTGTTTTTGAATGGCCATTGTATTTCGTGGGCCACTGTACTTGGATCATGCATTATATTGATTATTATTTATTTTCAAAGCCTTTCATCTGCCTTTATCAGGTATCCTATGGCCATCTTTGCCGCATCTGCTTCATCTGCATAATGACGTTCCCTGAGCTTCGCCCATAGCTTTTCATTCTCACGCTTCAACGCCGCATTTTCCTGTTTCAACTGGTCGCGTACTCGCTGAAGCGTGACATGTTTGTCTTTTAAGATGCTGTAAGCCAATGAAAGGCGGGTTTGTGCGTCCATTCTGGCAACTATTGAATATTCTTGAATAACACCGGCGCCCCGCCATACAACGGCGTTTTACCGTCCCATTTTTCGATAAACTGCTGCTGAATGAGCAACGGGGTGAGTGACTGTTGACGCAGGGCATTTGCCTTGGCTTCTGCCTCTGCCTGTACGATCATCTTACGAGCGTTAGCCTCCGTGACACGCAGTTCATTCTCCGCCTGTATTGCCCGCTGCGTTGCGCTATTCTTTGAGTTAATTGCCTCTTCTATACTCTTAGGGTAGGTGATGCCACTGGTAAGCTGGTCCAGCTCAAAACCTTCCTTTCGTAGTTCGTCTCCCAACTGTTTCTGCACCGCAGCTTCGAAGCTCTCCCGATTACTGATCATGCTATCAGTCGTGTATTTATTGAATTGGATGCGGAAAGCATCTTTTACATAGTTGAACAGCGTACCCTTTTGAATATCCTCTATATCCTTACGGTATTTCTTGAAGATCTCAGGCGACTTGCCTGCAATCACCCGGTAGGTAATGGTAGGATCTACGCCGAACTGGCTGCCGTCCTTTGCATTCACATGGAAAGCCTCGTAGTCCGCTGTCTGGATAAAAATAGGAAACTCGTATACGCTTTGGGTGAATGGATTATACCACACACGGCCAGTAACCAGGGAAATATCCTGTACGCCCTTATCACTTCCGTATTGTTTTACCAGAATACCTTCATGGCCGGCGTCAATTCTCGTACACGAGAAACAGCCAACAATGCATGTCAATAAAAGGAGCACAGCCCCCACAATAACCGAACTTTTCATAATTTGATTTTAGTGATTATGTATTTGATTAGTAAATAATGCGCAATCAACAATAGGCACAGCATAACAATACCGGCAAATACGGCCATGTCACTGCTTTCGGTAATGAGAGATGCTATTAAAGACCAACAATAAATGTCAGCCAAAGCCACCAGCGGAACGATAGGAAGAATCCATTTCAAAATGAAGGGAATTGACTTTTTACCGGTGGGACGTATAATAAAAAAGCCATGAAGTTGACCACCTCACAGCTATACAAAATCAATCGGCTCCCTTAGTGGTCAATCAAAACAAAATTACCTATTTGGTAACTAATTTCCAAATAGGTAACGCTATTTTTTTGCCTCAGTTTTTGGGACAAAGTTCTGCGCAATAAGAAGCAATATTTCCTGCTTCAGTACCATGCGCTGGCCCTCTTTACGGGCCTTCTTTATGCGGCAGTCTGTAGGCTCAATGGGGATGGCCTTGGCTATTGCGGCGTCCAGGCGTTCGTATGGTGTCATTTGCGCAGATGTTTATCGTTAAAAGGATCTTCAGCCCACCCACGGTACCAGTGGTACAGATATAACCCTTCAGCAATACCTATCCTGCCTCCTTTGGCCCGCAGCATGTTGCTGAAATGAGTGTCGAATGTTACACTATGCTCCCTAAACTTGACCATGTCCCAGGTGCGGCGCGGGAATAGTAGAAATAGGCCAGCAGCTACTCCTTGCAGCGTCCGCACACTGTCGTATTTCGTTTCGTACAGCTCCTTGGCTATGCCGGCATGGGACTGGATATTATGATCATTCGAGAACTGGCCATTGTGCAACTGGTTGGTGCCTCGCAGGCGGTTGGTCATACATCCGATCAGGTCAAAGTGCGCACCGTATTTGCGTACTATATCTTCAATCTGTTGCCCCCACTTGCCTTCTGGGGTCAGGAAGATCGTGTCCCCATCCCGCAGGCATATCCAGTCATCTGGACCAGCGCGCCGGCACTCTTCGTTATAAGCGCGGCCGATGTTCTTGTCCGTAGCGTAAGGGGTGCTGTACCATATTTTCATATCAAGACCGAATAAATCCCTACAATAACAGTCGCGTGTAACAACTGATCAAATCCGAAGACATACCAATGATAAATATTTGCTGCATTACGCAGGGAAGGAAACCATACATTCAGCCGCCCCTTCAGTATATCAATGATCATGTGCGTAACCGCCTGGAACGCAAATACTGCCAATGCCGGCAATGTGCCATAAAACCACAGCGTGATAAATCCCATCAATACACCATGAACAGCACCATGCAAAGCGATCGGCAATACTGGTGATCCAGTGGCTTTAGCCTTTAACATAAACGGCCTCGAAAGGTGGGTATAATCTCCTAAAAAGTGAGCCACAAATAACAACATCAAATAAACCTCTTTCATATCATTTATGTTTAAAGTAAGAATAACTGTTTCGCTCGTCTCCTTTGAACTTCGTATTCACCTGCCGGCCATGCTGGAACTTCCCTGTAAAGTTGATATACAGGATATAGTTGAACATAGCCATGTCTGTGTAGTCACCTGCCGGCTTCTTCTGCGTATGCTCCGCTTCTTTGGCGAAGACGTAGCAGTCAATCAGTTGGCGCATGAACTCGATCAGGCGGTCCACAGATCCGCCAATGATACCAGCGTTAAGCAGCTGATGACGGCCGTATCGGGTGAACAGCTCATTAAACACCGGGTTGCGGTGGTTGTCTTTGAGCCATTTACAATCCACCTGTTCGTCTTCATCGCCAACATGCAGGGAGTCGCCCAGATTTGTCCAATCCGGCTCGTTCAGCACTTCCACGTCGGTAGCATCAATGCAAAAGGCGTTAGCGTATAAATGCCGATTTTGCATCAGGAACTGCCGGTAAAGAATCCACCGGTTGAAATACGGGTTTATCGCTGTGGAGACCTTTACAAACTCCACTTTCCCTTCTATTCCCGATTCAAAGCAGTCCGTCAGGACCACGAGCCGGGTATTCTTCAGGGAAGCTATCAACGGCGCTAAATCGGCCTTGTTTGGCGTCCATTTGCCGCGGCCGTTCTGTGTATCGGTAACGTTGGTGAGATAGCAGGTAAGGAAGATGTTTTCTTTGGGGTAGAATGGTACAAAATCGGCGCTGAAACGCCGCTGCTGGTAAAGTTCCTGATTCTTTGCGATCATTGCTGAACGATCTTGTCCACCTACCGTTGTCTTTACCTGCCGGTGCTCATCCATAGAATATATGTATTCGGAGCTGCCCACAACATCCATAAACCGGAAGGAGGTAAGTCCAGCCATGAAAATACGGTCGGACCATGACGGATGCTCCCATCCCCATTTCCCAAACACCGGGTCCATGCCGCCTACCTTATCCAGCACTTCCCGGCTGCAGTAGATCATACAGCCACGGACATGAGAATAAGCGATAATTTCACTGTCCCGGTAAAGCTCGATCGTATCGTTCATTTTAGGGCCGCTGGCAAAGTCCTTGAAAATATAATTCAGGTGGGGTTCTTTGCTGTTTATGTATGGCAATTCCCATCCTTGTTTAATGGGATAGCAGTCATCGTCGAAGAGGAAAAAGTGATCACATCCGGCTTTATATAGCAGTTCAAGGCACTTATTCTTCGCCTGGGCGATGCCTACATTCTTTGCAAACCGGTATGTTGCGCCTTTTGCCGGCTGATCACTGGCATCGTCAACCAAGACAATTTCAGCGCCAGATGGAGCCATGGTACGGATCTTGGCCATAGTACCTGGAAAAATTTCCGGCCGGTTATGGGTAGTTACGCCAATCCCCACCTTATAGGCGCGTGCCGGCTTTATATCGGAAAGTATCTGTATTGCCTGATTGATTTGGTCCATCATGCTTTCTTGATTATGATCAGGTCTTCATAAAAGTGGATGAACCCAATATCATACGGTTGGTGATATTGCTCATGAAAGAATGCCTTGTTTACCTGGTGGGCTAATTCGGTAAAATATTCCATTGCTGTGCCAGTAGATATGCTGGATTTGGGCACAGGAATGCTACAGCTGTCGGCATAATAAGGATCGTAACTGCTGTGTGTATCTTCTACAATGTATAATCCTCCTGACTCAAGCACAGGCCATAGTAATTCAAACGTTTTTATAATGTCCTGATTGTAATGACTACCATCATCTATTATTGCATCCCACCTGGTATTCAATTCATAATAAGTATCCAGACTAGCCTGTGGGCCACAAACAAACCTTACACCATCAGGTATATTTTCCTTTTGGTGTATATCCACAACCGTAAGCTCCAGTCCCGGCGCCCACTCTTTCCACATTCGCGCTGATTCCCCGCCGGCATTAGGATCTTCATAGCCTCCGTAGCCAATCTCCAACATACGATATCCCTTTAGTGATGGAACAAGGGACAAATAAAAATCGTATATGCGGCAGTAGTTATGGTGTAAACTGCTTTTGTCACATCCGTGCTTAATCGCTATCTGATCTAAATTTAAACTCATATAAATACTATCTAAACAAGAAATGAAAAATCGTCACCGTATAAACAAACAAAAAAGTATCACCCGTAGGGATTTTCATCTGGCGGCACTTCCGGCACCGGCATGGCCAATTCTTCCAGCATCGAAATATTCGTCGGCGCCCAAACCTTGTCCATGAGCGGATCTGTGCTACGGCCAAACTTCTTCAGCTCCCGGCGCTCATTGGGGGTAATCTCCCAGGATTTTTCCAGCCACTCAGTAAGGGCCTTCATGTCCTGCTGCAACACTGGGATATTGGAAAAGTCGGCGTCGATGAAATAATCTCCGGTATTGCCGAAGTCTGGTAACAGAAATGCATTGAGAGCATCCCGCATTTTGATGACCATAGGTATAACGCCATCTGTATATGCCGCTTTATAGAACTGCTCCATGTTGGCCATAGTTGCATGTTCATTATCGTTGAAGATCGCGGAAGGCATTTTGAAGATGCGGCATAGCTTCCTAAAGGTCATTGCCCCGGATTCGATCAGATCGAGATCAGCGGGTGATAATCCGGTCTGGATATACCCCAGCTTACCGGCAGAAAATAGGATCTTCCCCCGGTTCTTGTTGCCCCATGTTTCAGTCTCCCACTTTTTTTTCAGGGCGCCAACCTGGGACATACTTTGTTCATCGGGGGTGATATTTTCGTTGTAAATCATCCCGGCGGGCCCACCATGTTGGAACTGTGCTGTCGCGCTATCCTCTTCACTGTCGCTTCTGGCCAACGTCTTGGCGCCAGCACGGAGCGGCGGCATACCCATCAAATGGGAGCCATCTGGCTGGTAATCAGGGTTGAAGTACTTCACATGGATTATCTCTTCCTTCCTTAGTCCCATTTCTCCCCACAGGAAGAACATATATCCAGCAGCTGAAACAGGGAACGTTCCACTGGGCACAATCGTCATGTATTGAGAAGGGAGCGTGTGGAGTGATCGCGGTTTGTCGGCATTGGCCCCCATTCCAAGCGTCTGTTTCCAGATGTAAATGTTCCCGGTGGTATCCAGGAAACCGTAGCACTTTTCAAGCCATTCGCTCTGACTTTCGTCCGGATTGGGCCGGGCAAGTAGTTTACTTACCGGGTCGCTTTCGTCTACTTCTTCCAAGGCCTTGGTCTTTATCAGCTGCGCTTTCATTAACGCCTCTACGGTGCTGATATCGCCTGACATGAGGGATTTATATTCCCGCAGGTGCTTCCGGCCCTCTGTCCCTTTGATTTTGTAAACGTAGAACGGAATACCGGCAGCCATCTGGGCTTTACGCGATATAATGCTGAATACATCAGCGTTACTCACATATCCCTTTTCTACAGCCGCTTTCTGATCTATTTTAGGATAGATGGGGACTACCGGTAACCATGTAGGCCCCCTTTGGTCGATCCACTGCTGAACATAGGCGTTCAGCATATTCTGTACATCTTTCGGCGATGGGCCTAAAAGACGGCTTAATAAATTTGCCAATTCATTTTCGGTTTCAATTCGAAAAACATCCTCATCATTAGCGTATCCGAATAATCTGGCGATCTGCCTAACAGGTCTTTAACTTCGTCCTTGGGCACCACTTCGAGCTTTTTGTCATTGTCAACTTCACGTTTTTTCACTTGCTCCAGCTCTTCTATAAGTGCCTCTTTTATCTCTGTGTCTTCGCATGAAACGAAGATCTTGTGATCATTTATTCGCTCAGCCAGCATGTAGTAGCACTGGCTTTTCAGGTTCTTATAATTCTCCTGCTCCTGGGTAACCGGATTAGGCAACGGTGAACTATTATTCACAAACCCCTGGCAGCGCAGTTTATCTACTACCCCACCACCGACACCGTCTTCATCCACAATTACGGAACTAATTGGTATACCGTGCCGGTTGCGGATCTTCTCGATTTCGTCTGCAACTTTTGTGGTACGCTGTTGTTTGAGGACGACAATGTCTATCACACGCAGTCCATTCCACACCATTATTACAGACCGGTCAGAGCCAAAGCGGGCCACATCGGCTGTTATATACTTTTTACCCTCTACAACAAAGCCATTGCTGAATATATCAGTAATGGCGTCGTATGTCATCAGGGCGTTATCGTCATCGTCGTAGTCGAAATTGCCGTACAGAAGGCGTTGTTTCTTAACCTTATCAACGATCTTGTGCAGCTTGTCAATGTAGCCGGCATCTATAAAGGGATTGTCCTGGACAAGAGCCTGCAGGAAGCGTTTGTGTTTTGGCAATATGCCGGCTTTAAACGGTTTCCAAAACTCAGTGTGACACCAGTTCTTTTTCGGGTTCAGGGTAACGAATATCTTACCCATGATACCGTACTTTTCATTCAGCTGCCGGCCGACGCGGGATTTCAGCGTATCGTATGCGCCAAAATTAACCTCACCACCCTCTTCAATCCAGCCACCTGTGTACTCTACAGAACCATAACGCTCGTACAACGGGTCACGGGGTACATACTTGAGGTCCAGAAAGTCAATTCGGCTACCATTCGGGAAATGGATATAGTGATCCTGGCCATTGTAAAACCAGTCTTCACCCTGTTTCAGCCCGTATTTCCTGGCCAGCTTGAGAAAGGTCTGATAGGTTGACTCCCGCAGGCGCTTCAGTTCTTCCCTACCAATAAACCACCTGGTTCCCGGATAGGCGAGACACATAAAAAGCAGCCAAAGGCAACCCGTCCATGATTTTGCACCACCAGCAGCGCCGCCGTAGGCAAATTCCTCTGTTTCACTGTCAGTAAGTATGTAAAGAGCTTCTTCTTGCTTTTGGTGCAGCTTCCCTTTGTCCGAAACGAACATGCGAAACTGCCTACGTTTAAACAGCTCTGTCAGCACTGTGGCCCGCGGTATTGATAACAATGACTTAGCCACACTACCCCTCTCCTGCCATCTTTTGCTGAATCCTCGCTATATCAGCCAAATCCTCGTCACTCAGATTACTCACATCCAACTTGCCGATCCTTTCACCTTTAGAGGTCAAATCAGACTTTTCTACCAGCCCGAGATCCCTGGCTATAACTGAGGCATTAAACAGGCCCACAGCGGCTCCTTCGTACTTCTGCGTGTAAATAATATTGCGTATGCGCGTAACGATTTCGGAAAAACCTTCTTTCTCTTGGTAATTGTCCAATAACTCATCGTCGCATTCCAGGTACAAGCAGAGCGCTTTGATAGTGTAAGGCCGGGGCACCTTACGGTAAACCTCCTCTGCGTCTTTCCCTACAAAGTCATGCTTCTCCCATGGATGATCATCACACCACTCGAAGTACTCCGTTGCTGCTTCCCATAATAATTCCGGGGAAGAGAATATTAAATCCCTCCCGTGCTTGCTGCGCAATTTCCAGAACTGGTTTCCTATTGGAGCTGCCATGGCCTACCCCCTCATTATCAGCTTGTGGGAATACCGACCCCCACCTTCCGGGGAGGCGTTTTCAACTATGAGGCAGTCTAACCAGCCATTCGTGTCCGAAAGGCCCAGTTCTTTTGCTGCTTCCAGCTCCTTAATAAACGCGTCGATTTTGATAGAGAGAGTGATGTCTGTCTGAGACACCCCCGTGGGAGAATCGGGCCGTTTTGCCCAGCGTAGATAACACGCCTTTAATCTTTTCGTAGTGGACATCCTATAAGTATAGATCCATTGTATCACAAACCAATCAGGCCCCAAAAGGCATATCTTACTCCAAAGATAGTAAAATTACCGAAATGGTAATAAAATACCTATTCGGTATCAATCACGGCAAAAAAAACCGGCATATGGCCGGTGTTGATTAGGATTCGAGTTGTTTTTTAAAGCGGAGCCCCATTCGGGTTGGCTTGAAAAAGGCAATGCCTCCTTCACCCGTAAATTCGATTGTGATCAACCCTTTCTCTTCGAATTTCTCGTAAAGGGGGATCTTGGGGTTGTCTGGCCTCATGTTGTCCAATGTTCCGACTCCGTCTTCAGGGAAATTCAAAATCTCATTTTTGATTAGATTATTCATTTTAAATACTTTGCGGCACTAATGCCTGGTTAACAATACCACAAAGTTAGTCACCAATGTTGTTCCCAAATCATAATTTCGCCCTTATCTCTTTCAGCAGCTCATAGATCCCCTCCAAAGTCACCCCCTCAGCAGGCACCTTCCCGGCAGGTTTATCCTTTCCGCGAATCACATAACCAATGTCATATCCAAATTTATCACAAAGGTTCATTATATCCTCAACCCCTGGCGTCCTGGTACCGTCCCGGAAGTTATTAACCGATGCCCGTCGTAGCCCGATCATTTCGCAGAACTCCTTATGTGTGATGCCCTTTTCTCGGCTCAATTCCTCAAATACCTCATCATAGACTGCCAAGTATCGGCGCCGGAGACCAACTTTAAAATCCTCTCCTTTTTTCAAATCTAAATATTGTAATTTTAACACAAATAAACTTTTCAGCCATGCCATGGGAACACGGAATTACTGATTCCTCAAAGATACACATAGATGCCATTCGGTTTACCTTCCAGCAGGCCGAGGTGAAGCTGAAAGAGATACTGTCTACAACTGATGAACTGGCGAAGCGATTCACACAGTTGACAGTATTCCTTGTGGCGACATCAACTGCGCTTGCCGGATATACATTCTCCCAGTACCTTACCAGCAGCCTTTTGTTCCCTGCCGCTGCTGCTACCTTATCATACTCCCTTGCTGTACTGGTATGGGCTGCCAGCAATCTGACATTCAAGCAATATCATACCTTGGGTTCTGAACCGGCGCTACTTTTTCACCCAGCTTTCTTTACTGCAGGCATCCCAGCTGCTGACCAAGTAAAAAACATGTACCTGTCAGAGCTGGAGAACTACCAGCGGCGCATTGTATTTAACCGAGAAAAGAATGTTGCCCGTTCCAGGCGGTATAAACAATGTCTAATACTGGCCCTCTGCATCCCCGGCGTGATGATCATCGCTTACTTTCTTTGTCCTCTTCCGTAGTTGGATTGCCAGTCTTTATCTCCAGGGGACTTGTGTCCACTACAGGAGGTGGGTCCGGAATCGGCGGAGGAGGTGGCGGCACAGGATCAATACCGGCCTTGAAGTAAAATTTTTCCATCTGCTGCTATTTTGAGTATTCTATCTTAACCGGCTGAGTGGATTCTACAAAGCGCACGATATCATCAAAGGCATTGCGGCGCAAATCCGCTTTGCTTCTGTACTCTACGTCCATCCATTGGGAGTCGTGGGTGAATCCCCCCATATTAAGCCCCATGCCGCTATTTGCAGATCCTGTGAACACAACTTCCGAGCCATCTACCCGCACATTGATACGATAATCAATAAATTTAATGTGTTTAGGCTCTGTTGTTACGGTGCCCAATTCCCGGTCTTTTGCCTTGATTACATACCCTTCATTTAGAAGAGACTTGGCAAGGAATGTGTATAAGGAGTCGCCGGAAATATTATAGTTCACAATTATGCGTTTAGCGCCCTTAAACGGTGCATCTCTCTTTTCTTGAGCGAATAAGCTAAAAGGGCAAGCCATAAATAAAAACAGTACAATTCTTTTCATATTACCAATTTTGGGGTGTAGTACTCAGTGCTTTCTTTATTCCAGAAATATATTCTTGCATAACGTCATTTATTAACGGAGACCTCTTTTCTGTAGTTTTTTTATTGAACATTATTTGCTCAAGCCCTTGATAGGATAAGTAAGAATTAACAGGATGTACGAAGTCAGATATTTCAAACCTATATCTTCCATCCTTGACCATTATTGTTGTAGTTGCTATAAATTCAATGTAAGACACAATAATTCCATTGCCTTTGGGCGTAGTTGTGAACATTCCTCTAACTACCAGCTTGCCCAAATCCTTATCATCGAGCTTCACTACATCTTTAAAGTTTGGGAAAACAGTTGACAAGTGGCTCTTTGCCCTATTATACAGATCATCCTTTTTAACACCGTCTACCGAGTCGACGCCTGAGTAAAAAATAAGGCCCCCAAGCGTCGGGAGCGCTCCAAGATTTCCATCCGCCTCAGTTTGGGCTATTACTGTCCTGGTAGATATTAGCATGAAAATAAAAAGTAAAATTCTTTTCATAGTGGATTTAAATATTTGTAAATGATAGTTTTTCACTTTGTTAACGCATACTCGATAACAATGGCTTAACAGTTGTTTACGAAATTGCATTTCTGCTGAATAGCTCTCTAAGGGTAATTTTACGACATGAAAATCAAAACCCACCAAAACAGAACCTATGTCGCATTTGTACTACGCAGATACCCGGCGCACCGGCAGTATAACTTCAGTCCACGTTACACATTTACCGAAAATTTTTTGCTCAACTCAAAAACCTATTTATTATGCGAACCTCGTAAATTCCGCCGCGAACTTACTTTCCCTGTTCTCCCTTAACCGCTAAAAAAGTGCAGAATGCAACCTAAGAAACAACAGACAAAGCAAGGGATCAAAAAACCGCCGACCAAAACAAGTAACCAAAGAACAATTCAAAACACTAAACCTACTGACTCGGTTACACCTATTATTTCTTCTGAGGAAGCCAAGAATCAAAACCTTCTAACTTTTGCCTTCCTCTGTCAACAATTTCAGCCTTAATTTGCTCAGCAGTTTCCCCTGTTAGCTTCGCCATGCGAATAGCGTAATCTTCCGCCATGGCTAATAATAATGCTGAATATGTATTTAATGGATCGCCTGGGGCCGGCCTTCCGGCCTCCGCGATTTCATCTGAAAATGCCGCCTTTACTTTATCTATGTGATCTTGGGTTACCTTGCCAGACTTCCCCGTTAGGGTGTTGAAATAATCTTCGTTATACTCAAGCCTATCGGCAATTTCTTTGTTTTTAATCCTCTTCCCCCTTTTTAACGACGCCTCTCTAATTGATTTTATCAAAAAATCAAACTCCTTTTTATAATCCATTTAATAAATATTATCGATAATTGAACAATATCGAAATCTCACCAAATACAACCTTTTCTCTTGTTTTCTAAGTTTTTCTAACCTAATATTGTATTGTCAACGGCGGCAAAGCTACGGCATCGCAACCAGATAATGACGCGTGAAGATACTGAAAATGTAATACGTATAAATACGGTTTCAAAATGAGATTGATAGGTACAGAAAAAGCTAAAGAGATCAGGGCAGTGTTGAGGGGGGAAAATGTGAAAGGAATCTGCTCTGATCTATATAAGCAAGGAATAATAACCTCCCCTCGGGATCAGACGGTATGGGAAGTGCTCCGGGGGGATAGCCGTAAGATAGACACGTTAGAAGCAGTTGTGAAAGAGGCCCGGAGACTGAAAGCGGAAAGAGCCGCACGAATCGCAAAAATTTAATCACCCACTTTAATCCAACACCATGAAACAGACTTTCAACAGCCTGCAGGCGGAGCTTTGCCCACAAGTATGGCTTTTCACCGAATCAGAAGGTATCGTAATAGCGGTTCTGACCCTGTGCGGTGGACGTCCGGAAGAGGTACCATATTATATGGAGTCCGGCGCTGAAGAGTGGATGGAAAAAGAGGTGGTTAACCAGCTGCGCGCCGGTGGCCGGTACTACCCAGCTGATATGGACGATGCCCGGGTCAAACTGTCCGACTTCGCTATCGACCTGGACGGCCTGGAAGATGCGGACGACCTGAACCTGCCGGAGCTGGCAGCAGCTGTACGCGAAGTGCTGGCAACCGAATCTGATTACTCACCTGCCCGTAGGGCGTAACCTATACCAGTTATGAAAACGAACAACAATATCAACGTGGTTGGCTTCTCTGCCTCTGAAGACGGCGACCTATTCATAGCGTGGGATCTCGGCGAAGTTCCACAGCCGTACGAAGAAATGCCTGTCGGCGAAGTACAGGAGGCAATGATGCAGGCCGGTATTATAGAGGACTACAACCAAGAAATGGTGCTCCTTAGATACCGAAACCCGTGGATGGGCTATACCGGTGAATGGGTTGGTTTTCACGACTACTTGCGGCGCCGGCTCGATAACGACAAAAATTTCTGCCTTAAACTCCTTTCCACTAAATATCAAAACGCAAAATCATGAAACCTTTATACCAAACTCCCACCGGATTCACTGTAATGGTCGCCAATCTGGTTGTATGGTTCACATTAGCCATCATCCACAAGGATGCCAACTACGCTCTTCTCGGCATCATGACCAATAGCGTGATTGCTGCACTACATTTCTTAATCTCCAAAAAAGCATAATCATGACACTCCTTCAGATCCGCCAGCTGCTGGTTAATGCAGCCGACCAGATGTACCTGGCTCACCAGTTTCAGGAAGCCGCGTTCTCTGCCCATGAAAACGACTTTGAGTCTTTCGAGGACTACGCAAAACACCTTGACTACAACGTATTTATGTGCGAACAGTCAAAAGCGGCAGCCGATAAGCTCATGGAACAGGCCAACGCTGCGAACCTGGCACTTACTGCTAAAAAGCTCGCAGCATGATACTGGGCGTCCTCATATTAGCAGGTGCTTTTGTATGCGTGTTCTCAACCTATTTACTAACTCGTTTCTTCCTCCGTATAAACCATGATGAATTTAACAGAACACCTTCAGGAGCTACCGGTGCAGGTGGCAATAATAATAGCGATAGCGCTTCTGTATGCCCTCCTGAGACCGAAGGAAAACATTGACGGAGAAGACCGCTATAAGGACCGGACCAGCTTCCGGAAACTTGGCAGGGGTGATTCATAACGACGCCAACGAAGAAGCGACAGAATACAGGCTAAGAGACGGCGGGTTGTTTTCACCTCCTGCCCTTCTTTTAAAACTCGATTTATTAACCTTTAACTATATACGAAAATGTCCACAGTAACAATCATTGCCGGCATTCCTTGCAAACCTTTTGACCGTCAAAAAGCAGAATCCGGTGCCCCAGTAATCTCCCGGAACGCCCTTCGGTTGGTTGACTTCTATTTTTTCAATACGCATGATGATCAACCGCTATACGGTCAGCTCCAAGGCGATTATTGCCCACGCCGTTATACGGAAACAGGGAAGTACTTTACTGACGGCTCCGACAGCGAATACGACCTGTTCATTATGCCCACCACCACGACCATGTATTGCAGTGTGTACCTGGAAGATGGTCGTTTCATCACTGGTAATACGCTTTACGAAACACGAGAACAAGCTGAATCCGACTTAGTTGACGGTTCATGGGTTGGCGAGGTAAAATTTAACATCTAATACAACCTTTTTCATAACGTGGATTGACACGCGGCCGGTATCCACCGGCGGCATTTAAAACGAAGTTCTTTGAATTGAAAATATTGGCAACATAGGCGTAGCACCCATTACAGGATTCGCTTTCAGGCCCCTTTCATGACCTTTTCAGGTGTATTGATCGCTGATGAGGCTATGGACCGCCGGAACAGTCGCGAATAATGCGCCCAGGGTTGGCAAATGGTTACTGTTGCCGAAACGACCGGGAAGGGTATTTCCTTCTGTTTTTACGTGAGGATAGACTGTTCGATCCAGTTCCCGGTAGCTGAGTTTTTGCCATGTTTTCTGCGGAGTGTGCTTGTACATCAAGCCGATATCTACCGCCTCTGATAAACTTGGTACCCACCCCTTCGCTATTTAGGGAAGGACACGGCGCTGAATGAAACGTGGTGGTGGGTAGTAATGGCCTCCATGTTGGACGAAGGGTTAAGTCGCCAAGGCTACGGCAGGAGATATCGGTTCGATACCGGTACATGGAGCAAGGTTACAGATAGAAAAGTACCCATTTGAAGCCCAGTAAGATGATTTAGGCGGCCGCCACTGGGCACACGGAAAAGAGCTTGTCGGGTGGCTACCCGAGCGAGCCGGCGACTACCGGCAATTAATAAAATCATTTGAACAGCAGCCGGCTACCCAGAGGAAGGTGCAGACAAGAAAACGCCGGCAAACGATCAGGTGGCGGAATGGTAGACGCGGGGAAACAGAGGTGTGTAGGATATAATCGAAACCGTGACACCCTTTTTGCAGGTTCGAATCCTGACCTGATCACCAGTGGGTGCCAAGAATCGACCCTTGATCGCTGATTCGCGGCACGGCCCCGATGTTTTGGAGAACGGCGTCCTGCCTGAGTGGAGCCAAATTATCAATCAGGAAAACTCTAAACACATGAGTGAGTTAATCGTCGCCTATTTATTGATGCTGGCCGCCAGTGGTACAAGAAGGATGCCTCTCATACCAGACCGGCAGACCTACTAAAGGAGAAGACGCCCTGCCTAAGTGTACGTCAGCATTTATAGTTTGAATTGTGAACACATGGACGGATTTAACCTCTTAGGCAGCTTTAAGCCGGGGCTGCGGGCAGAATGCGGGTAAGAGGTAACGAAAAATAGAGACATGAAATAGCGAAACAGGGCCACAACACATTCCGTTCTTAAACTTCCTGAAACATACCCGTACTGGCCCGCGGGATTTTATAACAGACAGGCCGGGTGGTCGTCGCGGTCACCCGGTTACTTTAAACGCACAACATGCACACTCTTTACAGAAACATACGCACATGGGGCGGGGCTATCCGCTGGACGATCTACATAACTGTCGTGATAGCCGCTTACCTGGTGTTCAAAAAATAAATCACTAAACAATAAATACAATTAAAATGGCAACACAAAAATTATTTGAAAAAGACAAATTCTACATCATCAGAGCTGATAAGGCTGGAATGTTCATGGGTAAAATTGATTTCGTGAACGGCTCACAAATAGGCGTTAGATCTCTTCGCAGGTTATACTATTGGAAAGGTGCACTTGATGCTACACAACTAGCCAAATGTGGTGTATCACAACCTAAATCATGCAAATTTTCTGAACAGCTAGATGACACTGATCTGAGTGTAATAAACAACCTTATTGAGTTTCATCCAATGACAGATGATGCGATTAAATCAATAAACAGCGTACCAGCATGGAAGAACTAATCAAAAAATTCTTACACGGTTCCGGTGACGGTTCCGGTTCCGGTTCCGGTTCCGGTTCCGGTTCCGGTTACGGTTACGGTTCCGGTTCCGGTTCCGGTGACGGTTACGGTTCCGGTTCCGGTTCCGGTTACGGTTACGGTTACGGTTCCGGTTACGGTTCCGGTTCCGGTTACGGTTCCGGTTCCGGTTCCGGTTCCGGTGACGGTTACGGTTCCGGTTACGGTGACGGTTACGGTTCCGGTGACGGTTACGGTTACGGTTCCGGTTCCGGTGACGGTTACGGTTCCGGTGACGGTGACGGTTACGGTTCCGGTTCCGGTGACGGTATTATCCTAACGTCATACAATGGCAACAAAGTTTATTATGTTGATGGTATACCATGCTATTTCACTTTGGTCAATAAAAATCTGCTTTTTGCTAAAGTCATGGTCATCAGTATAAATGATTTTTCTGCCGAACCACAATTCATATTCAAATTCAATCATTGCTTCGCACACGGGAATACACTTAAAGACGCCAAACGAGATGCGGAAAGCAAATACTATTCCCAGCTGGACGTAACCGAAAGAATAAAAACCTTTAATACCACATTTAAACGCGGTGTTTTATATCAAGCCAGGCAATTTTATGATTGGCATAGCACTTTGACTGGATCATGTCAATCTGGGAAAGATCTATTCATCAAGCAAAACAGAATTAACCTGGATAGCAAGATGACAGTAGAAGAGTTTATACAAATTACCCAAAATGCATATGGTGGTGATGTAATAAGGAAAATACTTCAATAAGTAACTCCACAATAAAAAGCCCGCTGCGGGAACAGCAGGCATAAGTAAAACAAAACTCAATTACAAAACTATGGGAAAAAATCAAAACGAAGAAAAAGAAACGAGCGTAGCTCTGAAACCGTCTGGCCCATTAAGCCTGCAGGTATTTGACATGTCAATGGCAAACCTGCCAGATCTGGACAAGGCAGATGTCGTACCATTTGATTTGATGGCTGACTACTGGGAGCCAGAAAACACCGGGGAGGCGAAAAATGTCTACTTCGATTCAATCAAACCATCCATTTTTCCGGACTTCAACGACCCTAGCATTCAGGTAGAAGTTGATTGCGCTTTTTTCTATGAAAAGTCAAACGGCACTCTGAAGCCATGGAGGAACGCAAGCAAAAGGCTTGTATCCCTACTGGAAGCGCTCAACCTTGCACCGGGTTCAGTCATTCGTCTGGAATACCTCGGCAAGAAGAAAAACAAAAAGAACTCGTTCCAGAGCGCGCAATGGTCTGTCAAACCACTCATCATCAAACAATAAGTCATGGATTTCAACAAACTTCCTGATCTCGACAATGTGGAGGTGATAGATGAGGAATTAAATCCCCTGGCTTACGGTCCGGGGGATTACCCCACCATCTTGGATATGCTTCATAGTCCACAGTTCAATTCTGATGTGATAGCCCCGATTGATCTGTTGGCACTCAGCAAAAATGGCGTTCTGGTAAAAGATTCGATGGAAAAGTACCTGGCGAACAAAAGCAACTCGTCTTCTGCCCTTAAAGAGGCATTGAAGACACCAAGGCACTACTATTTCTATATGAACCAGCGGCCAGTACAGAAGCCTAAGAAGCATTTCGACCTTGGCGAAATTTGTCACCTCGCTTTTCTGGAGCCTGAAATCTTCGATAAGTATATCATTGAGCCGAAAGAATCAATGGCGTCAAAAGAAGGGGTAACAAACCTGATCCGGTTCTACGAAAAGCTAAACTGTTGCGAAAATGCGGATCTGACCGGATGGGGCATAAACATGCTGAAGGAACATCTTCGGGAACTACAGGCCACCTGTAGCTATAAAGTGGTCGAAGAAGAAAGCCAAGTGTTAATTGACATCGTTCACGAAAATTATAAAAGATACGGAGGCGGTATTATATCCAGGATTTTAAAAGGTGCAATATCAGAGACCAGCTTTTATTACAAAGATCCCGAAACGGGCCTGAAATGCAAAATAAGACCAGACTATTTCAACATCGAGGAGAATATCGGAGTGAACGCCATCATAAGCTACAAAACCACGTCGGCACAAGACATTAGAAAATTCTTCTATGATGCTGCTAAATACAAGTATGAGCTGTCAGAAGGGATGTACCAGGAGGGTGCCAGTTATACAACTGAGCGTAAGTTCAACGTCACCATCATGATCATGTTGCAAGTAGTGGAGCCGTATATGGTTGCTGTTTTCTGGTGGGACGCAGAAGATCTCCAAAACGGAAAATACAAATTCCGTCACGCTATCTCCACGGTCAAGGAATGTACTGATAAAGGAATATGGCCTGGGTTTGAAGCTGCTGCCGAAAGCGGACATAGTGGAATTATTGAAATGAAACAGCCGGACTGGGCCAGTAAGGTGCTCCACCCGGTAGACATTGACGAATAAACGGTAATTGATGAAAAAACTATTCTTCGATCTGGAGACGACCGGCACAATGCATTGGAAAAATGGGATACACCAGATTTCAGGTTGCATCGAAATTGGCGAAACAATAGTAGAGGAGTTTAATTATAAGGTATAGCCTAACCCCGCTGCCGCCATAGAGCCAGAAGCCTTGAAGATAGCTGGAGTAACCATTGAGGCAATATCCGCCTATCCGACCATGCAGGAGGTATATCAGCTCTTCGTTACCATGCTGGCCAAATATGTCGATAAATACGACAAGACAGATAAGTTCTTCCTAATTGGATACAACAACGCTGCGTTTGATAATGCCTTCTTACGGGCATGGTTTGTTCAAAATGGCGACTCATACTTTGGCTCCTGGTTCTGGGCAAACGGGATAGATGTAATGGTAATGGCCACCGAATACCTGTTGGATCGCCGGCAGAAAATGATCGACTTCAAACTAAAGACAGTCGCCTTGGAAATGGGGATACCGGTTGATGAAGGGCGGCTCCATGACGCCAGCTATGACATATACCTGACATGGTCCATTTACCACATTATTAATCACTACCGTAAAAAACCAGCAGCATGATCGGACAAACATTCACCATCTCGCAGAACAAGGTTATCCGCCGCCTGCGCGTCCTTTCAGAGTTTTTTCAGTATGGTAGGCGATTCTACGATGTTGAGGACACCAGCGAACCCGGAGTAACCACGCCGTTTGTGGCAGACGACTTCGACAAGCGGTTTAAGTCATCTGGGAAAGTAACAGGCCGGCGCCCATTTAACGGCCGATATCGTAAACGCTAAACTATTCATCATGGCACGCACAGTGACTATTACGACAGATGTCGATGTAGATCTCGATGAAATTGAAACATATCAATTGATTGAAGAATTGGGCCGGCGCATGGAAAAGCGCATGGATAAGTCTTACAGCCGCAGCAGCGACTATATTACTAGAGATGAAGTAAGCGAATTGTATAATATGTCTTGCCGGACACTTGGAGCAAAGTCCAGATTCACAGGAAGCCTACTTGATCAGTTGAAATTTGAGGTCTTCGAAGAAGCAAAAGACAGATTTACACTTGAGGGACTTCAAAAAGCACTATCCAAGTAAACATCGCATCTACCCAGTGCACGATTGATTAACGATAAAACAGAGGGTATGTACTACAACACAACGAACTTGACGGGCGACGCCCTACGACACGAACACGACAATACTGTCACGCAGGAGAAAACTGTTATGGATTTCTTTAACAAGCACCCTGCCGGCAAATACCTGGCGACGGATGTATACCACCACCTGGTAACTACCGGCAAAATATCTGTCCGGGTGCCATTGATTTCCATCCGCAGGGCGATCACTAATCTGAAAAAGGACGGCCGCCTGCAGAAGCTCGAAGAAAAGGCGGTCGGCGCCTACGGATACAACAAGACGGAGCATTATTACCAGCTGTCCGTCAGCTGGGGGAAAACTACAGGCGCCGGATATGCGGAGATACACCCTGTACAACCAGAACTATTTTAAATCATGGCCAACAATAAAACCGGTTTCATTTACTACTCCGTAGAGACGGACCGGTACCAAGATATCCGGATAAAACGCCTGAAGAAAGAGTGCGGGTGTGCTGGTTTGGCCACATACGATTATTTACTCTGCGAAATCTACCGGGTAAAAGGCTGCTTCCTAGAATGGGACGATAGTACTGTCTTTGACGTAGCCGACTACCTGGGATTGAAGGAAAACACGGTTAGGGAAATAGTGAATTACTGCTGCTCTGTGGGTCTTTTTAATAAGGAACTGCTGGCGAGCGGGAATGTACTTACCTCCGCATCCATTCAATCAAGATTCATCGATTGGAGCAAAAAAGCGAAACGGGCCAACGTCACAATTCCGGAAAAAGCAAGGATTCTTCCGGAAGAATCGCCCAACCTTCCGGAAGAATCGGGCAAACTTCAGGAAGAATGTAAACAAAGTAAAGTAAAGGAAAGTAAAGTAAAGAAAAGGAGAGATTACGCGCCCGCTGAATTTCCGGAAGGTTCAGATTCAGGTACTAACTCTACATTTTGCAGAGGTGCACCCCGCGCGGAAAATTTTCACCCCGCGCCGCCACATGCAGGCCCCCGGTTAGAAGACGTCAAACGGTACTTCCGCGGCGCCGGAGGCACCGAAGAGATGGCCGAGAAGTTTTACAACAAGTGGGACAGCACCGGATGGATCTATAACGGCAGCAAAATAGTGCGATGGGCAGGGCTGGCAAACACATTTATCGTTAACTACAGAGAAATCGAGGAGAGAGATGGACGAAAAACAACTACAACAGGCAACAAACCACCTTCAGGCGGAACAAAAGCCTTTAACGGTAAAAACGGCGGTTTCGAAATCATTGCCGGACAGCTTAAAGACGAGCTTTCTTCCGGAGGAACAGCGGGTGATCCAAATGAAATATAAGTCCAAGCGGATCGGAAACTATACCCCTGAAGAGCTTTCTCTACAGTGCAAAGCGATGGTTATGAAGATTGCCGTCATCACCGGATGGCAGATACCAGACAACCCGGAATACGTCACCATCCTCATGGACCAGCTGCAGAAAAAGTTCGCAGATGACTACCAGGATCTGAACGCCGACGAGTTCGAGTATGCCATCAGAACATACGGCACCCGGATGAAAGACTGGGGAAAGTCGCTAAACCTGTCGCTAATAGACGACGCCATCTGCGAAT
Source organism: Chitinophaga eiseniae (assembly GCF_900167135.1). Lineage (GTDB taxonomy): Bacteria > Bacteroidota > Bacteroidia > Chitinophagales > Chitinophagaceae > Chitinophaga > Chitinophaga eiseniae. Next base: position 232,704 of record NZ_FUWZ01000003.1, read on the forward strand.
ACCTGGGTAAGCGGAAGTACCTGTCAGATCTGGAAGCACAAAAAATGGCAAACGAGGCCGAACCAGCAGCCTTACCACCCGGCGAAACAGATTGGTCGGACGAGTGGGAGAAGATCAAGGAATCGGCCCGAAAAGGGATGTTTCGCGGCGAGTTCATAACCACCTGTATCTACGACTGGCTAAAACGCAACAAAATGATCACGCTTTCAGGCGCCGAAAGATGGCAACTTCTGGAAGACTGCCGGCAGGCGTACGCCCTGGAAATGAGGGAAGCCCTTCACTCCTCCCCTGCTGCCAATCCGGAAGGCCGCCGCCTGTACGAATTGCTCGTGAAAGAAGGAGACGAATGGCGCCAGGAAGAAAAACTGTGGTCGGCTGTCGTGGACTACAGTAAGCGGGAAACGGTAAGAATTGAAGCCCTAAACGCTATCGCTAACGAACAAAATCAGGAATGATGAAAGAGATATTCGCCGAAAACATGAAGTACCTCCGGAAGTTATCAGGCCTCGATCAGGGTGATTTTGCTGACTTCCTGAAAGTACACAGGTTCAACATAGGATCATACGAACAGGGGCGGTGTTATCCCTCCGTACCGGTGATTTTGAGGATCTGCCGCAATTTCTCTGTCTCAATAGAGGATTTATTAACCAAAAATTTAGAGGACAAATGCAAAAGACCTGCTCCAAATGCAAAGAATCCAAGCCCACCGGAGAATTTGTTAAAGATCCAAGCCATCCGGGAGGCCGCAAATCTTATTGCAAACAATGCGCAAATGCTGCTGTCAGAGAGCGATCCAGAAGGATGAAGGAGGAACGGGAAATGTATTTATAATCTGAAATCTGTGAAGTATGGAATCTTACCTGGAATACCGGCGCCGCATCAAAAACGAGGGCAAGCCGGTAAAGGAAAAGAAAGTGAAGAAGATAAAGCCGTTCAGCGACAAGCGGGCCGCGATAAACCGTGAGTATTACAGGATCACGAAACCGCTTTGGCAGGGCAAGGAGTGTGAGATTAAGGCGCCCGGCTGCCAAGGACGTGCAACAGGAATGCACCATAAACGCGGCAAGACGACAGTAGAAAGGCTTCTTAATACCGACGAAATGGTACCCGCCTGCACACATTGCAATTTGATATGGGTTGAGGAAAACAGCAAAGCTTCTGAATTATTAGGGTTTAAGCTGCCTCGAAATGGCAAGTAGGGCAATGAAAGGCACTGTAAATCTCCATATCGGAGACCATCTCACGGGCCACGAAGAGTACCGAGACGACGAGCACCGCGACCGGATACTGCTCTACTGGACCAGCACCCACCACCTGCAGGACAAAACATACACAATCACAATCGCACCAGATGAAAAGGAAATCGAAGGCAAGTATTACGCTGAAAGAGCTCAAAAATTCTACCGTGGCAGGTTTAAACGCGGAGGCGATCCGGGAGTTGGAGGAACAGGAGGACGCACCGAAGAAATCGAAGTATGGGAACAACAGGACTGAGGTTGACGGCATCTGGTTCGATTCCGCGAAGGAAGCGGCCCGGTACAGCACCCTGCGGCTTATGGAACGCGCCGGCCTGATCCGCGACCTACGCCGGCAGGTTGCTTTCGAACTGAACGACGGCGGCACCCACTCCCTTAAGTACATCGCCGACTTCGTCTACATCGATTGTACAACCAGCCTGCAGGTCGTGGAGGACGCGAAAGGCTTCCGGACGCAGGAATATTTGAAGAGAAGACGCCTGATGAAAAATGTGCATAATATCGAAATAAAGGAGGTATAAAATGAATGAGATAAGAATTTGCAGCGTTAGCGGTGGAAAGGATAGTACAGCACTGTACTGCCTAATGGTCGAAACATACGGCCACGATTTCATTCCGGTGTTTGCCGACACTGGCAATGAGCATCCGGTAACGGTGAACTACGTACGCAACCTGCATATCATGGCCGGCGGACCTCCTGTAAATATCATTCAGGCGGACTTCAGGGAAAAATTGAAAGACCGCGGCATTGAACCTACTGGCAACCCATTCATGGACATGATGCTCTGGAAGAAAAGGGCACCCAGTACTAAAGCCCAGTTTTGTACCGAGTGGGTAAAACTATGGCCGATCTCACGGTTTCTGTGGCAGTTTGCTAATGATCTCCGGCCGATTGTAATGTTCGTCGGCATCCGCGCGGGAGAAAGTGTAAACAGGTCAAAGCGGATGCCATTTGCATGGAATAGTTATTTCTCTTGTCTTGAAGTATTGCCTCTGTTGTACGAGACGGAAGCCGATATCTTTCAGTATCTGAAAGAGAAAGGAGTGCCGCCGAACCCTCTATATACTATCGGAGGTGTAAACCGTGTAGGGTGCTACCCCTGTATACATGCCAACAAACACCAGCTGCGTACGTTGGAACAGTGGGCTTGGGATAAGCTGGAACAGTGGGAAAACAAATTAGGCCGCTCATGGTTCCCGGCAGGTATCCTGCCGGGAAGGCCACCGGGAGAAATACCTCGGATTTCGGATGTGCGGGAATGGTCTAAGACATTGAGAGGTGGTAGCAAATACGATCTGTTCGCAGAGACAGACCAGAAGGATGTCCCCTCCTGCATGGGTACGTGGGGGATATGCGAATAATTACAGAACTCGAAAAATTGATTTATGGAGCTGAATAAAATATACAACATCGACTGCCTGCAAGGCCTGCGTCAGCTGCCGGACGAATCTGTCCACTGCTGCGTGACTAGCCCTCCGTATTGGGGCCTGAGAGATTACGGTGTCGTTTGGCAGTTTGGACAGGAAGAGACTCCCGAGGCGTTTGTGACCCGGCAGGTAGAAGTATTCCGGGAGGTTCGCCGGGTGTTGCGGAGAGACGGGACACTCTGGCTGAACATCGGGGACAGCTACGCCAGCATTTCCCGGCAAAGGACGGAAGAGCAGGTAACCGGTGGATTAATTACTGGCAAAGCCCACCACATAGCCTGCAAAGATCAGATCAATAAGGTTACCGGTAGTCTGAAACGGAAAGATCTGGTGGGCATCCCGTGGATGTTGGCCTTTGCACTCCGGGCCGACGGCTGGTACCTGCGGCAGGACATCATCTGGAGCAAGCCCAACCCGATGCCGGAGCCAACAAAAGACAGGTGTACAAAAAGTCACGAGTATATTTTCCTCTTGACCAAATCCCAAAAGTACTATTTCAATCAGGATGCCATAAGGATTGATTCGGGTGCCAATAGAAGATCGGTATGGGTAATGTCCGGCGCCAACTATCAGGGGAATCATTGCGCCACCTTCCCTGAAGAACTGCCACATATCTGCATCCTCGCTGGGTGCCCGCCTGACGGAGTGGTGCTTGACCCGTATAGCGGTGCCGGCACTACTGCGCTGGTCGCCCGGAAGCTGCAACGGAACTTCATAGGGTTTGAGTTGAACCCGGAGACGATCGCAGAGGCGGAGGAACGACTACAAAGGGAGCTGGGTCTGTTCAAATAGGTGTTTATCTGTACGAAATAATATTTCCAACTGCGAAAGAAGATCTCTTTCTAAATTATTGGGGACATCACCATTAGCGAGCTCAAATGGTTCGCCATCTGACTTCTTGATAAATGTAAATTTCATCTTGGGATCTACCACTTCTAGGTAAAACAATCGTCCAGTCCTGTTATAATTATCGTCATAAACCGTAAGATCGGTATCTACAAGTAAAAGTCCGAGATGCATTTTGATACGAGTTGTTTTAGGATAGTTTGCCATACGCTTTTTTAACCACAACAAATTTCACATCAAAAAGTTTAAACCGGCCCGGAGGGCAACCAATAATATGAGCAACAACAGAAAAACACCCAGCATTATCGAACAGCACCCAGAGGGGTCAGGCTGGAAAGCCGAATACGACAAGTGCGCCCGCGCGGCAACTGATCCTATTGCTACACTGGACAAGGTGGAAGAATGGATAATAGGTTCTTTAGGTGCTGGACATAGACAATCATGGAGAAGAATCAGGGAGCAACTGGAACAGTACTGCCCGGAATGCAAACCGGAGAATCAGGTATTTTCAAAGTAACTCACCCGCCGCCCCGTAAGACGGTATAAAAACAAGAAACTATGAGTATCGAACTACAAATTTCAGATGATAGCGCCTCCACGAGCGAAAAAATCATACTGGCCTGCAATAATATTCAGTGGGCAAATGCCAGAATAGCAGCTCTGCAAACAGAAATGCGGCACCATAAGTACACTATGGAGAGAGATGAGCACAGATCCACGATGGATGAGATTATTACCCGAAATGAATCGACATTACAGCGGGCGCTATCATCTCTTGCCCCTGTATTGGAAGATTTGGGGAACTACCTCAACGATTGTGACGCCGTCGCGCAGCTGGACATCCGGGCTTTAAGGGTGGGCAATGAAGTAGTGCTGCTGGGAAAGGATGAATACGACATAGACTACGAAGATGATAAAACAGCCGGGTAGACACCCAGCTAACCATTACTCTACATAAACAACGTCACCATCGATAAAGCTTTGCCAGTAGATATAAGTTTCGCCGATTCGTAGACTCCAGTATTCTTCGAGCTTTAACTGGTCGTGGTGAGCAAAGGCAAATTTAACCACCAGGGGGTTGTATAATCCCCATAACCTTCTTACGCGGAAAGTGAGTTTAAAGGTGTAGTGTTTTATACTCCCTCCGGGGCCGCCAACTGAAAGCCCGGGGAGCTGATCGACTGATATAAGTGTGTATTTCATGAGTCAAAATTATGTAACGGCCAGGGCAATTTTTTACGGGAAGCCGTAACGCAGAAAAAGTTTACTGGCAGAATATTTAAACGCCTACGGCAACCCGTAAAAAACAGAAATTTCATCACAGTAACTTTACATAAAAAAACACATGGAAAAGTTAAAAGTACCGCACGACAAACAGGGAGATCACCAGCCGATCGTTGACGGCCAGACCGACTACCGGGATGCTTACGAATTGAAGGGTGCGACGTTAAAGTTCGTGACGTTCGAACAGAACAGAACCGATACTTATGCCGTATGGCAGGACGTCGACACCAAAAAACAGTACCGGACGGATGTTTTTCACCTGGGAGATGCAGTAAACGAAAACCTGCCGGATGGCAAGGTGAACAAGGTAGGCGGCTGCTTCATCACCGGCGACTTTGGATTTAAGCAGGTGGGACAGCACGTACTGCTTTACATCCTGGAGCCGGCGCCGCGGAACACAACACCTGATGAAGCCACCCAACTGGCACATATTCGGGAGGTCTGCGCCCGGTTTCTTGCAGGTGAGCTGAATGGATACAAGTTGAGGCAGGAGATTAAACAATTTATGAAAGAATTAAACCGCACCGGCTCCGGCACCCGGTAAGTAAAATGGACAATTCATGGGAAGGACTTGAGCCAGCACCGATTGAATATCTGCATTGTCAATTATTGGAACACTTTCACATTTACAGGGAGCAAAAGTCTGGAGAAGAAGCATCAGTAACACTAACAGGATTGGAATTTAACAACATCATCGCTCAGGCCAAGACGGATACGTACAGAAAATATGAGAAATTAAACCTACATAGGGCGATCCCTAAAACAGAACTTTAAGCCCGCCGCCGGTCGGTTACCGGCACCTTTTTCACATGAAGACAGTATTTGTAACAAAGTGGCTCGAAACACGGGGTATCGTGGAGTGTGAGCTCGTAAAACATGATCCTCCGGGCGTTAAGGTAATAGAGGACTGGTCCCGTCGCACCGCATACATAGGAACGAACCACTGGCACCAATCACGGGAAGCCGCCGAGCAAAAGGCCGCCATGATCGCCGCCAGAGCTATCGCTACCCACGAAAAGAAGATAGCGGCGCTGAAAAAGTGGCTGCCGGCGAAATAAATCAACAAAACAACCGGCAGGGAGGCCGGAGAAAAATGAAAACAGGAGTAGAAATCATTGCCGAAGAACGGAAACGGCAAATAAACATAGAGGGCTATCACGAGCATCATGATGATAGACATGAAGCTGGGGAGTTGGCTGATGCAGCTATGTGCTATTGCATGTCGCCTATTTACAGGCCAGCTTACAATTTCCCCCCTATGGGATGGCCATGGATAGGCGGGGAAAATGATGGTTTTAAGCCATCAAACAACCGTATCCACGAATTAGCAAAGGCTGGCGCACTCATCGCCGCAGAAATTGATCGATTACAACGCATGGCGGACAAGGAGGACCAAACCAATGAATAAGCTGAAACAATGTCCAGAGTTCCCATTTTTTGGAGCCTCGTATCCTGATGCTACCTGCATTGATGGTTATCTGTGGGATCTGGATAAATTCGAAGATGGCAAACTGTATGGCGGCGGAGAAGTCGGCTGCCCATTCTGTAACGAAAAGGAATTTAAAGAGTACTACGGGTACAGTGATGCAGACGAAGAAGAAAAGGAAATGATTGACAAACACACGGAAGCGCTTAAACAAAAGTATTTATGAATAAGCCAACCGCAGAAGAATTAAGACTGGGCGGCAAAGATCCCGGGCTGCTGACGCGATTCATGCAGGAGTTTTTCCCGTATGGCCATTTTAAAAAGATCGGAATTTTCACCAAGGGAATGAGGGGCAACTACTACGCACAGGCGGCCCGCATCTGTAAATTCTTTGGGCTGAAAACTATCTACGAATACGGATCAAAGGAAATCCGTTGTCATCTCACCTACGTAGACGGAAAGCGCCCAAAAGGTGAACCTTTTGTAACAGTAACACCAAGTATTTATGAATAAGCACGAAACCCTGATTCGCCAGATAGCGGATGAAATGGCAGCCCAAAAACACCCCGTTTCATTCCAACTATACAATAAGTATAAGGATAAGGAAGATAACGGTTGGAGCCATGATTCTTATGTAAAAAACTGGCACCTTATCGTTGATGGCTATGTTGTACATGCACGCATCGCCGTCGAATGGATAAAAAAAGAGGTATCCGACGTATTATATGAAGTAGAGAGCGACGGAAAAGTAATAGACCAGTGGTTGATTGACCGCGGTCTTATCCCGGAAGCCGACAAGGAGGCGGCAGACGATGAAAGCATGTGAACCTATGGTATATACTGTCCCCATCCCAAAGGTAGAGGATGAGGATGTCCCAGCTGAAGCCTATAAGACTATGTGGAAAGCATTGGAGGCGGTTGCCAAAACGCAGAAGCGAGCCATTACCATTTCGTATAAACCTGCAAATGGTGGATATGTAAGCAAAAACAGCGGCAAGTGGAGAATAGACCTAATGGGTACTATATTCATCAACAAAGAGCCAATGAAAGTTTTGTCTGATGCTATAAGGTTTTGGGCAAGGGCACATAACATTGATATTGAAAAAGCACTTCAACCGGAACAGGAGGCCGATAATGATGAGTAGCATACAGCATCATGAATGGGATCATCAGTTTAAATGGTTCTTCAAATGCCCTCATTGTGGATGCATAAAGGTAATACCTGATGTAGGGCAGATAACATATTATCCTCAAAAGCAAAAATATGCGTATGCTATGGGGACTGTTGACGAGCCTAGTTGTAAACAAAAAAAATAAAAACTATGACTAAGAAATTCTGGTTTTTCATACACAACGCAATCGCACATCCCTTACTGTGCATCGACAACCGCATAGATTCATGGCCCAGCCGGTTCCACGACTGGACGGGGGAGAAAATGGGAATGCCTCACTAACTAAAGTACTATGATTGTTAAGCTAAAAAGCCTCGTTGTTCCGATGGTAGTGTATCCTTACGCTGTGTTTTTCTCTTTCGAACAGACAGATGGCCAGTTGGAGCAAGCGCTAAATAGGCATGGATTGCAATATCATAACGGGATGTCACTGAAGGGGGCGGGGAAATGCCTTGTAGTTCAAGACGATATGTTTTGTTTGGTCAGATTGAGGTATTACCCGGACAACGCTGACGACATTGGCACCCTGACGCACGAGGTGTTACATGCGGTCGCCCAAACCTTCAACGACATGGGATTGTGCCTAAACGAAGGGTCTGAAGAGGCTTACGCATACATGACGGGCTATCTTATACGAGAAGTATACAAAAACTTATAAACTAAAAAGCGCCGCCAAGGAGGCCGGTAGCAATGAACACTAAACCAATCACCTGGAGATCCAGGAAGGACCAGAACAAAGCAACGTTCCGGCTGCAAACCAGGGGCGCCATCTTGGCAACGGTAACAGAAGGGGACATTCTACAACAAGGCGGTTCCGGCAAATATGGGTTCCGCATAAAACTGAAAAAGGAGAAGGGGGCCGGGCGACATGACTGAAAAAATATTAGATATTCTATACGATCACTCTGAGCCTGATGAATATGGAACAATATTGCATGACTGTGATATGATTTCAGCCGCCAAGGATATAGCACAGATGTTCGCTTACCGATTCTTCATCAGGGAATACGACTATGTTTCAGGAATGGTATCTGTGGACTACTTTATCAACGACGTAAAGTCAAACATAGCCCACTGGTCGCACTGGACCGGCTTCACCGAACAGCAGATTATTAACTCACTCGAAAAACTGAAAGCGAAATGACACATGAAGACAAAGAGCTATTGCTCTACAAAATCGACGCAGAGGGATTTGACTACTGCTTCAATGGCTATAGCTCATGGGAAGATATAAATGATGAGAATTTCCACAAGCTACGCCTCGCGTACGTCAAGGCTCAAAATGAACTGAAACAGTACATTAAAAAATGTAAACCTGAAAATTGATAAAAATGACAACACTTGAACAGAAACAGCAGGCAGCTACTTCATTTAGTATATCAGATGGATACGAACATGGAGCAGAATTAGACAGGAGGTTCATCGCCGGTGCCGAGTGGGCCGAAGCGCAGCAAAGGTGGATACCGGTAGCGGAGAGGGTGCCGGAAGCGATAGATGGTAAAGTGTATCCAGTACTTTGCCTTAACGGGAAGCACCGCGTCATATGCTACTACTTCCCGGAACACTTCAAAACAGTAGAATGGGAAGATTGGGACGACTATAATCCCGAATGGTTTCCGTACACGGAAGAAGATGCAGAAAAGGGTGTAGTATGGCTGCGTCCCGGATTCTATCAGGAGGTTGAATGTGATAAATGTGATGGTTATTGGAGCAGCCCACTTCCAATAACAGCATGGCAACCACTACCACCCGCACAGGAGGGCGGACAGGATGTACAATGACAAGCAGCTTAAAAGGCGTCCAGCCGTGAGGCGTCTGTATATGTTTTCTGTTTTGACAATATTAATCTACGCCGCACCTGCCATAGGACACGCTAATATTGATCCCAGATGCTGGGACCCTGTTTTACGAGGTTTTGCGGCTATTGCCTGGGCTATGGCATCCAGGATTGTACTATTGATCCCTGATAAAGACATTAATGGTTAATAAAAAGTGCCGCTAAGGAGGGCGGGAAATATGAATAAGCCAGTAAACGAAATTACTTTTCACCTAATCAACGAGGGTCTGCCGGAGGATATACAGCCGGCCTTGTGGTGGTATAAAGGTGATGGCTGCCCACCATATTGCGGCTCAATGACCGACGACGACTTCCCAAATATTGATTTTTTCTTTGCATGGTGTGAGATCCCAAACCCGTCCCTGGATTTTTGGAATAAATACAACATGAAACCACCTGCTGTAGTAGACCTACAGAAAGAAAATCTGAAGTTGCACATACAGCTCCACCATGCGCAGGAGCAAATCGGCCGCCAAGAAGAACAAATTAAAAAACTGCTGGTCCAGCTGGCAGAAAAAGGAGGAAGAGAAAATGAAGAAGGAGAACAAACCACCAGTGATACACCAGCATGCTGACTACTTCGCCGCCAAGGCAGCTGCCGGCGACTGGTTTAAAACGAAGCACAACCACGAATGCGGCACTGTGATGGACGAAAAGCGTGAGACAGCGGAGGGATTATACATATCCTTCCGCTCCCAGCAGGACCCGTGTCTGCGGGACAGGTACCAGGTAATTATTGCATAACAAAATACGATGTGATGAAAGACGAACGTGCGGAACTAAAAACAGAACTCCATCTGCTGCTGGACCAGCGGTACCGGCTAACGAACCGGATCAACCAGATCAAAACGATCCTATCATACACACCTGCGGTATTAACAGTAAGCCAACATGCTGTGGACCGGTACCGGGAGCGGATAATGAACATCCCTCCCACTGCAGCCCGGAAGATCCTAAATGATCCGGCCCTTATAGAAAAATACAAGAAGCATGGAGAGGGAACCTATGTACTATCCAGCTATCCGAATGTCCTGTGTGTAATCCGAAACTGGACCGTGATCACCTGCTATAACAGGTACGCCCCGGAAGAGAAACTGAAGGTACTGGGTCCGTACATGGAATACTACATCCGGACGCTGGTTTATCGGGTTGACAATCCAGGAGTGTCTTTGAAGACCTTCAAACAGTTTAGAAAAGAATACTATAAATAACCCCTGTGAGGGAGAAAACGTGAAGTATGAGTAAGGAAACAAACGTGTTGGCAAAAGCCATAGCCAAGGAATTATTGAATATCACCAATTTTTCAACCTGTGAGTGGATCACCGAAGACAAGCTGCTGGCAGAATTACCATTCACAAAGCGATCACTACAGAAATACCGGCATAACGGATTGCAGCAGGGATATCATTACAAACCCCTTTCACCAAGTGGCGGAGGCGGCACCGATGAAAGGGGAAGAAAGGTGTTTATTTACCATCGTGGGCGGATGGTTCAGTTTGTAGAGGATCTTTAAACCATGATCTCGACTTCAGAAGCTGCAGCTTCATTTCATCGGAAATTTTAACATACCGGCTAAAGCTGTCCACGCTGGAATGTCCTGTTATTAACATGACTTCCCTATCGGGGATTCCAGCGAGGACGGCATTAGTTGCCAGGGTGCGGCGCATAGTATGGGGGGAAACCAGTTCGTATTTGGCGTAATAATTACCGCTGGTAACACCTCCCTTTGTGCTAACTATCAATACCGGTTCGTTAATTTCAGCTCTTTTGCAAATATCAGAAAGATGGTGCCCCAAAGAACTACCACAGCCATACACAGGCAGCTTACTGTTATACTTTTGGTAAATCTTCCTTGCCATCCAGTGCATGGGAATTTTAACCTTCTTGTCAGATTTGTCTGTGAGAAATTCGAAATGATCGTTTACTAGTTTGTAGTTGTTGATACGATTAAGATCCTCTACCCGCAGACCCACGTAGCATCCAAAGACAAAAATGTCCCGTGCTCGCTCTTTTGGCCCTTCAAGATTCAAGTTGTAAACCCTTGAAATTTCATCCTCTGTGAGTGCGACAGCATCAACTTCCTCGCGAGAGAAGTACATAATGCTTTTTTTAAATATTTCATTCCTATGTCTCCCTTCGTCATAAGTGTACGTCAGGAAGGCGCGGAACTGGGCCATAAGGAGGGCGGTGGTGTTTTTCGCATAGTTCTGCTGGTTAGCCCACACATATAGGCCGTTTACCCATTTTTCATTCACTTTTTCATAGCGGGCAATCATTAATTTATCTTCAATATATTTAGACATGCGCTTCGCGTTATCCATATATCGCTCTATTGTCCCGGGAGAGTATCTCTTTTTGGTCTTTTTAATAAGGATGTCCCCTGATCTCATTCCTTCAATCATAAGATTCCAGTCATCCATAAAATTGCCTGCTTTCCCCTTTTTCTGCTTCCCAAGCACTTCATTAACCTTGTCTTCCACATCCCTCTTTAACAGTAGGCTTTTAACAGCACGACAATAGTTAACATGTTCATTTACAACATGTTCAATTCTTATCATCTTTGTTTTTGCGGCTTGTGGGAATTGTCCTGCAGCATAATTATCTTTGTCGATCTTTTCGCCGATAGCTACCCTTGCCCGGTCGTCATCGCAGTACATCGAAAAGTAGATGTAACCATTACTGTAAGTAAACATTATGTCTAAGTTTATGTCTAAAACTTAATTTTTCTGGTTGTTTTAGGTCGTTTTGGGTAGTATGCGGGAGGTGGCCGATTGACAAACTTACTCTGTATAGGCTTATTTTTCCAAGTTAATACTTGTTTTATTCTCAAATGTCGTAATTTTGTGGGAGCTAAAAAAAAGAAATTTGAGATTAAGATGATTTTGAGCGCATTTTCGTCACCCTTAAATCTCATAATCTCTTAAATCTCTAAATCTTAGGTATTAATGAACGTACTCATATTTAATGGCGCCACTGACACACGCCCTGAAGCTACCTCTAACAGGCTGGCAGCTTACCTGTCAGAAGCCTTAACAGAGAAGGGGTTACCGACCGAGATTTTCAGCCTGGCCGAGAAGCAGATACCTTTCTTTTCGATGTCAGAAGCGGCTAAAAAGCCGGAGAGTGTGGCAGCTATGTGTGAGGCGTTCTGTAAAGCGGACCTTCAGATCTGGATGACGCCATTATATCATGGCAGCATGACAGGGGCGATGAAAAACAGTTTAGACTGGCTGGAGCTGACAAGCAAGCACCAACGGCCATATTTAACCGGAAAGGTTGTAGCTTTGCTCTCCTGGGCCGACGGCACACAGGCCATGCAGGGGATCAACGCCATGGATGCCGTGGCGAAAGCATTGAGAGCCTGGGTACTGCCCTACTCTCTGCCTGTCCTGAAAAATAATCTTTATGACCCGCAGACCAGCGGGTTTACTGCATTTTATAAAACCAAGCTGGATATGATGGTTTCCCTGCTCTGCGCTGCCCAGTCACATGTGACAGCAGGAGCAGCGAGCTGAACCACTAGTACAGCCGTATCAATCTAAAAATTCTGAATTATGATAACCGTTTCAGAAAAAGCAGGAGCATATATTAAGACGCTGATGGAGACAGAACATCATGCCCCCGGTACTTTTGTAAGAGTGGGTGTGAAAGGCGGCGGTTGCTCCGGCCTTGAATATGTGATGAAGTTTGAGACAGAAGAACAGGAAGGAGACCAGGTATTTGAAGACAAAGGCGTAAAGGTAGTCGTACAGATGAAAAGCCTGCTTTACCTGTATGGTACAGAACTGGACTACTCCGACGGCCTGAATGGCAAAGGCCTCTTCTTCAACAACCCGAATGCAACGAGAACATGCAGCTGCGGCGAAAGCTTCGCGGTATAAATATCAAAATCGTATGATGAACAGTAACGAAATAATAGATGATATAGCCAATAAGGAGTACGAGTTTGGCTTTACCACCGATATTGAAATGGATATCGCTCCTCCGGGGCTGAATGAAGATATCATCCGCTTTATTTCCGCTAAAAAGAATGAACCGGAATGGCTGCTGGAATGGCGTCTGAAAGGTTTTGCCGCCTTCAGGAAAATGCAGTTCCCCTCCTGGCAGCACTTTGAAATGCCGGAGCTGGACCTGCAGGCCCTCTCCTATTATGCCGCTCCCAAAAAGAAAAAACAACTGAACAGCCTCGACGAAGTGGACCCGGAACTGCTGGCCACTTTTGAAAAGCTGGGTATTCCGCTCAACGAACAGAAGGCGCTGACCGGTGTGGCCGTAGACGCCGTGTTTGACAGCGTGTCCGTAGCCACCACCTTCAAAGGCAAACTGAAAGAGATGGGCGTTATCTTCTGCTCTTTCGGGGAAGCGGTACAGGAATATCCTGACCTTGTAAAAAAATACCTCGGTACCGTAGTACCACACTCTGACAACATTTTCGCCGCGCTGAACTCCGCTGTGTTTTCTGACGGCTCTTTCACCTATATTCCGAAAGGCGTACGCTGCCCGATGGAACTGAGCACCTACTTCCGTATCAACGCTCAGAACACCGGCCAGTTCGAACGTACGCTGATCATCGCCGACGAAGGCAGCTATGTGAGCTACCTGGAAGGCTGTACCGCTCCCATGCGCGATGAAAACCAGCTGCACGCCGCAGTAGTGGAACTCGTAGCCCTGGACCACGCGGAAATCAAATACTCTACCGTACAGAACTGGTACCCCGGCGATAAAGACGGTAAAGGCGGTATCTACAACTTCGTGACCAAAAGAGGCATCTGTAAAGGCAACGCCAGCAAGATCTCCTGGACACAGGTAGAAACCGGCTCCGCCATCACCTGGAAATATCCCAGCGTGATCCTGCAGGGTGACTACTCCGAGGGCGAATTCTACTCCGTAGCAGTAGTGCGTAACAAACAGATCGCTGACACCGGTACCAAAATCCACCACATCGGTAAAGGCACCAAAAGCCGTATCATTTCCAAAGGTATCTCCGCCGGCAGAGGCGATAACAGCTACCGCGGACTGGTGGCCGTTGGCCCGCGTGCCGACAACGCCCGTAACTTTACCCAGTGCGACTCCCTGCTGATCGGCAACGATTGCGGCTCCCACACTTTCCCGTATATCGAATCCCGCAATAAAACCGCGATGATCGAACACGAAGCCACTACCTCCAAAATCGGGGAAGACCAGATCTTCTATCTGAACGCCCGTGGCATCGATACGGAAAAAGCCGTGGCCCTGATCGTAAACGGTTACGTGAAGGAAGTACTGAACCAGCTCCCCATGGAATTTGCCGTGGAAGCACAGAAATTATTATCTATCACACTTGAAGGAAGCGTTGGATAATTCGCTTATCCAATTAACTACATACAGAACGAAATAAAACAATCATGCTGACGATTAAAAATCTGCACGCAGAAGTAGAAGGGAAACAAATTCTGAAAGGCATTAACCTCGAAATAGGTAAAGGCGAAACACATGCCATCATGGGCCCCAACGGCTCCGGCAAAAGCTCGCTGGCCTCCGTGCTCGCTGGCCGTGATAACTATACTGTGACCGAAGGGGAAGTATGGTTCAACGGTAAAAACCTGCTGGACCTGTCTCCCGAAGACCGCGCGCGTGAAGGCGTATTCCTGGCTTTTCAATATCCTGTTGAAATCCCGGGCGTATCCAACCTGAACTTTCTGAAAACAGCCCTCAATGAAATCAGGACCTATAAAGGCCTGCCTACCATCGAAGGCCGTGACTTCCTGAAACTGACCAAAGAGAAGCAGCAGCTGGTAGACTTTAACGCTAACCTGATGAACCGCTCCCTGAACGAAGGTTTCAGCGGTGGTGAAAAGAAACGCAACGAAATCTTCCAACTGGCGATGCTGGACCCTCAGCTGGCCATCCTGGACGAAACAGACTCCGGTCTGGACATCGACGCACTGCGTATCGTTTCCAACGGCGTTAACAAACTCCGCGACGCAGAAAAATCTTTCGTAGTCATCACCCACTACCAGCGTCTGCTGGAGTACATCGTGCCTGACTTTGTACACGTACTGTACAACGGCCGTATCATCAAAACCGGCACCAAGGAACTGGCCCTGGAACTGGAAGAAAGAGGCTACGACTGGCTGAAGGAAGAGTTACATTTGAAAGAATCAGTATAAGAAGCATACAATTATGACGAGTGATATTACATTGCCTTTTTACCAGGCGTTAACTACTGATGTGAACGCATTATCGGCCTGCCAGGCGCAGGACGAACTGCAGGGCATCCGCCAGGAGGCTTTGGACCGCTTCTCTGTGATGGGTCTTCCTACCCTGAAAACAGAAGCATGGCGTTATTCCAACATACAACGCTACCTCAAGGAATTTCCCTATGAGCTGTTGTACGCCACCACTACCGTACCTGCCTCCGTGGTAGCCCAGGCGGCTATCCCGGAACTGGACTGCTACCGCATTGTGCTGGTCAACGGCCATCTGCAGGCAGACCTCTCTGAACTGCCCGCCGGCAAAGGCATCACTATCGGCGCGCTCAGCGCCCATACACAGGCCCCTGGCTTCACCAAATGGTTCAACAAACAGCACCATCTGGCCCAGGAATCGCTGGCGACCCTCAATACCGCCCTCTTCGCAGACGGACTGTATATTGAACTGGCCGCCAACACTGTCATCGACAAACCGGTACATATCGTTCATGTATACACTGCCGCACAGCATGCCTTTATTCAGCCCCGCCACCTGTGGGTGCTGAACAGAAATGCTGCCGCTACCATTATCCAAAGCTCCGTTCATCCGGACACCAACGCTGCTGCTTTTGCCAACAGCGTGCTGGAAACCGTAATAGAGGAGAATGCGGAACTGTGGCACTACAATATCCAGCAGGGCGACCAGCACTTCCGGGAAGTGCACACCACCGCCGCCCAGCAACAGGCCAACAGCCGTTACCATCATTTCAACTTTACCCTGCCCGGCACCCCGTTCACCCGCAACAACCTGAGCGTGGCCCTCAACGGCAGCTATACGGAAACGAACCTGAACGGCCTGTACATTGCCAACGGCAGCCAGCATGTAGACAACCATACTTTTATGGACCACATCATGCCGAACTGCAACAGCAACGAACTGTACAAAGGGGTACTGCTCGACAGCGCCAACGGCGTTTTCACCGGCAGGATCCTGGTACACCAGGAAGCGCAGAAAACCAACGCCTTCCAGCAGAACAACAACCTGCTGCTGGGCGCCAAAGCAGATATCAACTCCCAACCACAGCTGGAAATTTACGCAGACGACGTAAAATGCAGCCACGGTTTCACCGCCGGTCAGTTCAGCGAAGAATCCATGTTCTACCTGCGCTCCCGCGGTATCGGGGAAGATGCTGCCAAAGCACTGATGGTAAATGCCTTCTCCCATGATATTACAGACGAAGTGAAGGTACCTGCCCTGCAACATTACCTGCAGGAACAGATTGCCGCCATCATGAACAACTAATTACCGATCCAATGGAACATATTGCTAACATAGAAACCACAGCCCTGGACGTAAAGCAGATCAGGAAGGACTTCCCTATCCTGCAGGAACTGGTGCACGGCAAACCGCTGGTATACCTCGATAACGGGGCTACCACGCAGAAGCCGCTGACGGTTATAGAAACGGAAGCCCGGTATTACGAAGAATATAACAGCAATGTGCACCGCGGCGTTCACCACCTGAGCCAGGAAGCCACCAACGCCTACGAGAAAGCCCGCGAAATTGTAGCCGGCTTTATCAATGCAGCGCATACCCATGAGGTCATCTTCACCAAAGGCACCACCGACGGGATCAACCTGGTGGCCAACACCATGGGCCGCCGTTTCCTGAAGAAAGGCGACAGCGTGATCATCTCCGCCATGGAACACCACTCCAACATCGTGCCCTGGCAGATCGCCTGCGAGGAAAGCGGCGCTACCCTGAAAGTGATCCCCATCAATGAAAAGGGAGAACTGAAAATGGACGCGTTCACCACCCTGCTGGACGATACGGTGAAAATGGTAGCAGTAACGTACGTTTCCAATACGATGGGTACCATCAACCCGGTAGAAGACATCATCGCACAGGCACATGCCCGTAACATCCCCGTACTGCTGGACGCCGCTCAGGCCATCCAGCATATGACGATCGATGTGCAAGCCCTGCAGGTGGATTTCCTCGTTTTCTCCGGACACAAAATTTACGGTCCTACCGGCATCGGCGTACTGTACGGTACCACCGAATGGCTGAACAAACTGCCTCCCTATCAGGGCGGCGGCGATATGATCAAGACCGTTACCTTCGCTAAAACCATCTATAACGAACTGCCCTATAAATTCGAAGCCGGCACCCCGCACATCGCAGGCGCCATCGGTTTAGGGGCAGCGATCCGATACCTGCAGCAGACCGGCACCGACAAAATCCAGCAGTGGGAAGAACAACTGCAGGCTTATGCGCTGGAACAACTGCGGCAGATAGACGGTATCCGCTTCATCGGCGATGCCGCCCGCAGAAGCGGCGCCATCTCCTTCCTGGTACATGACATTCACCCGTTTGACTTAGGTGAACTGCTGGACCAGCAAGGGATTGCAGTGAGAACAGGACACCACTGCTGCGAACCACTGATGGATGAATTTAAAATCCCCGGCACCGTTCGCGCATCACTCACCTTCTACAACACAAAGGAGGATATCGATAAACTGGTAGCCGGCATCAAACGGGCCGTGTCCATGTTGCGGTAAAAGGAGACTACTATTATGACGATCAACGAAAGACAGGATGAAATAAAGTCCGACTTTGAAGTAATGAGCAACTGGGAGGATAAGTATGAATACATTATCCAGCTGGGCAAAGATCTGCCGCTCATTGCCGAAGAATACAAGACGCCGGAAAACCTGATCAAGGGCTGCCAGTCACGCGTGTGGCTGCACACCGAACTCAGAGACGGTAAACTGTATTTCACCGGAGACAGCGACGCCGTGATCACCAAAGGGCTGGTAAGCCTCATGATCTACGTGCTCTCCGGACACACGCCCAAAGAGATCGCCTCCGCGGACATCTACTTTATCAATGACATCGGCCTGAGCAGCCATCTCTCTCCCACCCGCTCCAACGGGTTGCTGAGCATGCTCAAACAGATGAAACTTTATGCAGTAGCCTACCAGGCAAAAACAAACCAGTCATGAGCGAAGAAGCATTAAGGGAAAAGATAGAAGAACAGCTGAAAACCGTATACGACCCGGAAATCCCCGTCAACATCTGGGAACTGGGACTGGTATACGCTATCAAGATCAAGGAAAACAACCGCATTGGCATTGATATGACGCTCACCGCTCCCGGATGCCCGGTGGCCGGCGATATCATCCGTGAAGTGGATGAAAAGGTCCGCAACATCGAAGGCGTGTCTGATGTAGACGTACACCTTACCTTTGATCCCCCCTGGACCAAAGAAATGATGAGCGAAGAAGCTAAACTGGAACTAGGTTTTCTTTAATGATATGCATTTCCAGGTAATGGACAATTCCCTGGAAATGCTTTTTGTTTTTCCCATCAGATATCTCCGTCTGCCACCGCTGAAATAAAGGTAGCGGAAGGGGCAAAATAGCCGGCAAACGCGCATAAACGCTGCTTTAACTTCCACCTGCGGTTTAAAAAGCCATACCAGGAATATGGTATTGTTCCCCTGGTAGTTAAGGACATTCTGAGATTCCGTCATAGATATACTGCTTTGCATTTATACATCAGGATGATGTTTCCTGATTTTTATTTTTACATATTTTGAAGCCGGCATATTACTTTCCCTGACGACATTATTAACGGAAACCAGCACATTTGTCTCCGGAAAGTAAGTCATGGTGTTCTTTTCAGGAATAGGATATGGGACAATGATAAACAAGGGCGCTACTCTTTCGGTATCGTCATCATAGTTGAATAGGTCCACTTTGTCCCCCGCTTTAAAACCTGCTTTGGCAATGTCCTTTTCGTTCATAAAAATTACCCGGCGTTCCTGATGGATGCCCCGGTAACGGTCATCAAGACCATAAATGGTGGTATTAAACTGGTCATGCGTACGGGTGGTGGCCATGAGGTACTCATCATCCGCCAGCTTGTTGACCGGGATGTCTGTCAGCGTAAAGGGTGCGCGGTAATCGTACTGTTCAGCAAAGCGCTGCTCATCCCGCGCGGCATTCGGCAAATAAAAGCCGCCCTTGCGGCGTACCCGTACATTATAGTTTTCAAAGCCGGGAATACATTTCTCTATATCATCCCTCACCGCATCGTAACTGTCGTGGTACCGTTGCCAGTTCACCGCCGACCTGTTGCCCAACGTGGCCATGGCCATCCGGCATACGATCTGTGTTTCGTTGAGCAGATTGTCCGACACTGGCTGCAATACTCCTTTTGAAGACTGTACAACGCCCATTGAATTTTCCGTGCTGACGATTTGTACTTCGCCATTGACTATATCACGGTCTGCCCTTGAATAAGTGGGGAGAATAATACATTCTTTCCCGTGGACCAGGTGCCCGCGGTTTAGTTTGGTAGACACGCACACCAGGAGGTCCAGTTTTCTTAAAGCATCGGCGGTATAAGTGGTGTCCGGTGCAGCGGAAAGAAGGTTTCCGCCCATGCAGAACAGCACCTTTACTTTTCCCGCGTGCATGGCCTTAATCGCTCTCACCACATCGTACCCGTGTTTTCGGGGCATTTTAAATCCATAGAATTGCTCCAGCCGGTCCAGCTGTTCTTCGGTAGGTTTCTCATCAATCAGCATGGTCCTGTTGCCCTGCACATTACTATGCCCGCGTACCGGGCATACTCCGGCGCCTTTGATACCGATGCTGCCCTTCAGGAGCAGTATATTCAGCATTTCCCGGACCATATCCACGCCGTTGGGTTGCTGTGTAATTCCCATGCCCCAGCAGATGATGATCTTCTTTCGGGACTTCAGCATTTGCGCTGCTTCGTACAACAATGTGACAGGCACGCCGCTGTGCTCTGCCAGTTCCGCTATGGCGTAATGATCAAATTGTTTTTCAAATTCCGGAAACCCTGTTGTTTTTTCTTCGATAAACGCGCGGTCCAGCACCTGGCCCGGCGTTTCTTTTTCGAAGTTCAGCAGCAGCTTTTCGAGGGCTTTCAGCAAAGCCATGTCCCCGTTGATTTTTACAGGCAGGTAGAGGTCTGCCAGTTTTACCCCTTCGAGAACGCCTTTTATTTTTTGCGGGTCTTTAAAGCCCATGAGCCCT
Source organism: Chitinophaga eiseniae (assembly GCF_900167135.1). GTDB lineage: Bacteria > Bacteroidota > Bacteroidia > Chitinophagales > Chitinophagaceae > Chitinophaga > Chitinophaga eiseniae. The sequence goes on from NZ_FUWZ01000003.1 coordinate 253,193, forward strand.
GTTTCGGGCAACGGGTTAATAGCGATAATTTTCCCGCCGTTGGCCTTGCATTTCGACAGCGCGCTCATCATGCGGGGTGAGTTGGTACCGGGATTCTGCCCGATAATCATAATGACCTCCGCCTCATAAAAATCTTCCAGCGTTACCGTTCCTTTTCCGATCCCTATCGTTGGACGCAGGCCGGAGCCGGAGGTTTCATGGCACATATTGGAGCAGTCCGGCATATTGTTGGTGCCATATGCCTTCGCAAAAAGCTGGTAAACAAAGGAAGCTTCGTTGCTCGTTCTGCCGGAAGTATAAAAAGCCGCTTCATCGGGCGATACCAGCGCGTTGAAGTGTTCCGCGATTTTTCTGAAGGCCTCTTCCCAGCTGATAGGCTGGTAATGTGTACCTCCTTTGGGCAGATACACCGGATCGGTCAGCCGGCCCATTTTCCCGATATGGTAATCATCCAGCAGTGAGAGATCGTACACTGCGTTTTTAGTAAAAAAATCGGGGGTGACTTTTTTTGAGGTGGCCTCCTCCGCCAGCGCCTTGGCGCCGTTTTCACAATACTCCGCAAGGGGCGACCGGTCATCGTCCGGATCAGGCCAGGCACAGCTGGAGCAGTCAAACCCGTCAAACTGGTTCATACTGAACAGCGCTTTGGTCCCTCGGAACAGTGCGTTTTCCTCGATCAGGTCAGCAAAAGAGGCTAAGACAGCGGGGATACCGGCAGCCTTCTTTTCTACCGGTGTTACTTTAAGGTGGCCGGAAAGTACAATGGGGTTTTCCGCATCCGGTGTCTGTTTCTCTTTTCCCCCGGTATTGGTTGGAGGTCGCTCTTCGTTAAGATGCTCATCGTTATGCGTGCTGTGTTCCATAACATATGCATTTTTATTAACATTCCCGACACCACATCATCAGTGAAAAGCAGCGGTCATCCCGGCGCTGATGATTTTCTAAAGCATTATAAAAATACCAAAAACAATTGCTCAAGTTCATTTTTATCTGTAAATTATTGATCACAAGCCAACAGTTCACACACCAATACACCTACGCGATCATATCATGACTGATCGCGGCTTACAAACGTTTTTAAAAAATGAATACGGGATGATATGGACTACATCGACTATTACAAAACTTTAGGTGTCAGCAAAGATGCTTCCCCGGAGGACATCAAAAAAGCCTACCGGAAACTTGCCCGCAAACATCATCCTGACCTGAATCCTGATAATCCGGAGGCTGGCAGGACGTTCCAACAGATCAACGAAGCCCACGAAGTGCTCAGCGATCCTGAAAAACGCAAAAAGTATGACCAGTATGGTAAGGACTGGAAACATGCGGACCAGTTTGAAGAGGCCAGGCGGCAGCAAAGCGCTTATGAAAGCCAGGCCGGATATGAGGGTAATCCGTTTGGAGGCGGGCAGCATTACACCTATACCGGAGAGGGCGGTGATTTCTCCGACTTTTTTTCATCCATGTTTGGCGGTGGCGGTGGCAGAAAACAAAGCCGGTTCCGCGGGCAGGACATCCATGCGAAACTTGAGATAACGCTTACGGAAGCCTATACCACGCATAAGCAGACCTTTACCATAAACGGGCAAAATATCCGGATTACGTTACCGGCGGGCATCGAAGACGGTCAGGAGATCAAACTCGCTCATTATGGAGGGCCCGGTGTCAACGGCGGTCCCAAGGGCGACCTGTATATCACCTTCGGGATTAAAAACGATACCAATTTTACCCGGAAGGGAAATGACCTCTATTGCGACGTGCCGCTGGACCTGTACAAAGCGCTCTTAGGCGGGGAGCAGATCGTTGATACCCTGGGCGGAAAGGTGAAACTAAAGATCGCTCCGGAAACGCAAAATGGCCTGAAAGTACGATTGAAAGGCAAAGGGTTTCCCGTATACAAACAGGAAGGGGTGTTTGGCGATTTATATGTCACCTGGCAAATCCGGTTGCCCACGCATCTTTCTGAGAAAGAAAAAGCATTGTTTCAGCAATTATCCGAAGAACGATAAAATCATGCCGTATGGAAAACACTGATAAACTGACGGTAGAACAATGTAGTCAGCATTACAATATAGCCACTTCCTTCCTGTTTGACCTGGACGACCACGGACTGATCGTACTAATGCGGGAGGAACAATCCACTTACCTGCATTACGACCAGCTGCCCCTGCTGGAAAAATACATGCGGCTGCATTTCGATCTGCTGATTAATATGGAAGGATTGGAGGCTGTCAGTCACCTGCTGGAGCGGGTACAGCTGCTGCAGACCACGATCAGGCGTCTGGGAGGAGAAGTTCCCTGCTATTAAAAGATAGTATTGCATATGGCTTTTGCGTTTTTCTGCTTCATCGCCGACGGTTTTTTCTGTTACCGCCGGCGGCGCTGTCACCGATTGTAGCTGAAGGTGAGCGTTAATACCCGCCTGTGCCAGCGGTAAAAGTATCCTCCCGGCAGAAGAAAAGTTTCTTCTTTTCCCGTTATTTTATGCTGACAATGCCGGCTCTGGATACAAAACATCCATAATTTAACTTTAAATAATCATTCTAACTGTATAATAATGAGTCATTTGCTAACTCTATCTAAACTTCTATTGTAACTATTCCCCATTTTTTAAAAGACTATTTTTAGGCCGAAAAATGCGTTGTTACTATATACATTGCGTAGTATTCACCGATATTTGGCTTTTATTTTATGAAATTATTTAATTTGTAGCATTGTTCATCAACAACTACTTTGGGTTATTTTGATGCATGCGGCAGATTAAATGGATGGTAATAACAAAACAACTACATCATTGGACCTAACGGAAGAACAGGTGCTGGCGATGGCACCCGATGAATCGTCCCGCAAAGCGGGAAAAGAGCTGGCCAAACCGGCGAAATGGGTTAGCACAGGCTTCAGTGAGGCGGCCCTCTGGGGCGAATGTCAGGGCAGCGGCAGCAAGCCTTATCAGACACAGGTAGACACCGGCGCCATGGCGTTCCGTTGCAGCTGCCCAAGCCGAAAATTCCCCTGTAAACATGGCGTAGGCCTTTTATTGTACTACGCCCGCGAGAAGGCCTCCTTTATCCAACAGGAGCAGCCGGCATGGGTAACAGACTGGATCAGCAAACGAACGGAGAAAGCAGAGAAAAAAGCGCAGCAGGCTACCGACGCCAAACCGGTGGACGAGGCCGCACAAAACAAACGGCAGGAGGCCCGGCACCGTAAAGTGAGCGACGGGCTGGACGAACTGCTCCGGTGGATAAAAGACCTCGTGCGGAACGGCCTGATCGGTGTGCCTGACAAAGGCGCCGATATGTGCGAAAACATGGCCCGCCGCATGGTAGACGCCCAGGCGTCCGGCCTGGCTGCCATACTCCGGGAAATGGCGGAAATCAGTTATTACAGCGACGGCTGGCAAACCATCTTTATGGACCAGCTGCTGCGGCTTTACCTGGCCGCAAAAGCCTATCTCCACCAGGACCGGCTGGAACCCGCCCTTCAGCAGGATATCAGGACGCTCATCGGTTACTCCCAATCGCAGGAAGAACTTAAAACACAAAACGGCATCACAGATACCTGGCTGGTCCTCGGCAAACAGAGCACCGAAGACGACCGGCTGATCACCGAACGATACTGGCTATACGGCCTCACAACCCGCCGCCCGGCACTGGTGCTGCAGTTCACCATCCGCCACCAGCCACAGGTACAACTGATGCCCGCCCCCGGCAGCTGCATCAGGGCAGAACTGGTCTACTACCCTTCTGCCGCCCCTATGCGGGCGCTGATCAAAACACAGCAGGCGGCGCCGGCAGACCATCAGTTTCACGGGTATGATGGCTGGGCAGGTGTCCTGACCGCTCAAACGCAGGTCAGCAGCCAGTTGCCGCTTTATAACGACCAGGTATATACGATCGCAGCACTCACGCCGGTACAACGCGACGGGCAGTGGTGGCTGCGTGACGAACAACAACAGGAAATGCAGCTACGGCCCGACTTCCGCGGCCTGTGGAAACTGCTGGCCCTCAGTGGCGGCGAGCCGCTGCCGATGGCAGTCATCGGCCGTGAAACGCACTATGAACCCATCGGGGTATGGTACCAGCAGGCATATAAAGTACTGTAACCTGACGCCGGTATAGACGTGACCGTTATAAACGCCCGGTCAGGGAAAAGCCCGGTCGTCTGCCAGCAGAAAAGATTTTAAGACAACCGGCACTCTAACAGGCGAAGCCCGTCAAAAGCGCGCCTGCCGGGAAAAGCCCGGTCGTCTGCCAGCAGAAAAGATTTTAAGACAACCGGCACTCTAACAGGCGAAGCCCGTCAAAAGCGCGCCTGCCGGGAAAGCCCGGTCGTCTGCCCGAAAAACAAAAGACAAACGGCACCTTAACAACTTTTAAGTAAACGACGATGCAGTCCTGGAACGACATCATAAATATAGCCCTGTTGGGCACAGCCAAAAAACAACCGGACACCGGCAGCCTCCCCGGCCCGCTCCAGGCCGCAGCCGGCACTGTGCTGGCCGCGCCGGAAACAGACCGGGAAGAGCAGTTCCTGCAACTGGCCGCGCTCGTGTTCAACTATCGGCAAAGCGGCGCCATGGCCACGGCCGGCGGCCCCTCCACCATGACGGTATGTCCGCCGGAAACCAAAACGTATTGCAGCGCGACCGCCATCCAGGCCCTCCATCATACGCTGGACAGTGAAAACATCCCGCTGCTGACCCTTTGGATGGAACTATGCACCCGCCACCAACAGATACTTCCACCGGAATACCTGCCGCGTATCCTGGAGAATGCCAGCCGGCATAAATCCCTGCGCAACCTCGCAGCCGCCTGTTGCGGCAAACGTGGCGAGTGGCTCGCGCAGTTCAACCGGGAATGGAACTTCTCCGTGGTGGCAGACACCACCGAAGAAATGTGGGAGAACGGCACCACCGCACAACGGCTGGATGCCCTTACCCGCATCCGCCGCGAACAGCCGGCCGATGCCCGTGCCCTACTGCAGGCCACCTGGCCGCAGGAAAGCGCCGCCGTAAAAGCGGAACTGCTCGGCGCCCTCTCCACCGGCATCGGCATGGAAGACGCCCCCTGGCTGGAAGCGCTGCTGAATGAAAAAAGTAAACAGGTAAAAGAAGTTGCCCTCACCCTGCTGAAGAAAATCCCCGGCAGCAGCCTGCATGAACAATACCGGCTGATACTGGAAAACTCCATCCGGACAGACCACAAAGGCAAAGTGACGGTGACTGCCGCCATCCCGCCGGACACGGAGATCTTCAAAACAGGCATCGATAAACTCAGCAACAATGCCCGCGTTTCTGACGATGAATACATCCTGTCACAACTGGTGGCATTGGTGCACCCGAGGATGTGGGAAGAACATTTTAGCGCTTCCTTTGAAGAAGTGGCCGACCTGTTTCATCAGCAGAAAACACTGAAACCTTTTGTGCCCTCGCTGGTACAGGCGATCAGCTGGTTTGCCGATGAAAAACGCGCCCTTTCGCTGGTACAGCACAGCGATACCTTTCACATGACGCTGCTGCCGCTGTTGCCGGCCGATCAGCAGGACACCTATATCCTGCAGCACTTCGACGCCCACAGCAGCCTGGTGATGAACTATGTAGGGCAACTGCAACAGGTATGGAGCGAAGAACTGGCCATGAAAATACTCCGGTTCTGCGCTAAAAACCCTTACACTTACTCACAACGGACAATGGGCGATTTTATCACGCTCATCCCCGCTTCCGTGAAATCCGCACTGGATGAGATCTCTGCGGAGAACGAGAACTACCAGACCTACTGGAAATCCATTTCCATGCACCTGGTGGGCCTTTTACAGATTAAAACATTCATTCAGCAATCATTTACCAAAAACAGCTAAACTATTATATACCATGTCTGATACCTTACGCCAACACGCAGAGGCACTCTACGCCACCGAACTGGAAGAGCTGAAAAAACAGGACAGCGGCAAACGACCCCATAACTGGCTGATGTCGCCGCAAGCTGTGGTGACTTACCTGATCGGCGGCAAACTGAAAAACGGATTTGAGGTGAGCCCTAAATATATCGGCAGCAAAAGACTGATGGAAATTGCGGTCGCCACCCTGGCCACCGACCGCGCCCTGTTGTTGTACGGTCTGCCCGGAACCGCCAAAAGCTGGGTCAGCGAACACCTGGCGGCCGCCATCAGCGGCGACTCCACCCGTATCGTACAAGGCACTGCCGGCACCAGTGAAGAGAGCATCCGTTACGGCTGGAACTATGCCCGCCTGCTGGCAGAAGGACCTTCCCGCCAGGCGCTCGTGGAAACACCGGTCATGCGCGCCATGCAGGAAGGTAAAATCGCCCGTATTGAAGAATTGACGCGTATTGGCGCCGATGTACAAGATACACTGATCACCATCCTCTCTGAGAAAACATTGCCCATCCCGGAACTGAACAGTGAAGTACAGGCCGCTAAAGGTTTTAACCTGATCGCCACGGCCAACAACCGTGATAAGGGCGTCAACGAACTGTCCAGCGCACTGAAGCGCCGTTTTAACACCGTAATACTACCCGTGCCCGGCACTATGGAAGAAGAGATAGACATCGTGAAGAGAAGAGTGGAAAGCTTCGAGAAAGTGATGGAACTGCCCGCCGAAAAGCCCGCGCTGGAAGAGATACGCCGCATTGTTACCATCTTCCGCGAACTGCGCAACGGGGTGACGGAAGACGGCAAAACAAAAATCAAATCGCCCGGAGGCACGCTCAGCACCGCTGAAGCCATCTCCGTTGTCAATAACGGTTTAACCCTCGCCGCCTACTTCGGCGACGGCCGCCTCACCGCCGCCGATCTCGCCGCCGGTATCATCGGCGCCGTAGTAAAAGACCCGGTACAGGATAAACTGGTATGGCAGGAATACCTGGAGACTGTTGTAAAAACCCGCGATGAGTGGAAAGATGTATACCGTGCCTGCCGCGATTTGCAATAACCTAACCGTGTAATCATGTCTGTTCATATACTTGGAATCCGGCACCATGGGCCCGGCTCTGCCAGGAACGTTAAAAACTTCCTGGAAGCGCTGCAGCCCGATATTGTGCTGGTGGAAGGCCCGCCGGAAGCTGACAGCATCCTTTCATGGGCCGGCCATGAGGCACTCAAACCACCAGTGGCCATACTGGTGTACCAGCCTGATGACCCACAGCACTCCTGCTTTTACCCCTTCGCCGAATACTCCCCCGAATGGCAGGCGATCGGCTACGCCCAGCGGCAGCATATCCCCGTGCGGTTTATGGACCTGCCGCTGACACATGTTTTTGCCATCGGGAAAGAAAAACAGGCGGCTGCCGAAGCCGCCCTCCGGCAACAGGAAACAGCGGAACACCCCCCTGCGGGAACAGATGGTCCGGCCCCGGAACTCGCCCACGCCCGCGTACAGTCCCTCCCCGGAGAACCCGACCTGGAAGCTGTAATTGACAGCGACGAAGAAGAACTACCAGCCCAACAGCTGATCCCGGCCGCTTTCCGCCATGATCCCATCGCCTACCTCGCCCACGCCGACGGGCATGACGACGGCGAAAGATGGTGGGAACATATGTTTGAATACCGGCAACAGGACGACCAGGTGTTCGAGGCCGTCAGCGACGCGATGGAAGCCCTGCGCGACGAACTCCCCTCCCGCGGCAGCCGCATGGAACAGTTGCGCGAAGCCTGGATGCGTAAAATGATACGGCAGGCGGAGAAGGAAATGTACACCCGCATTGCCGTGATATGCGGCGCCTGGCATGCGCCCGCATTAAAAAATATGCCCACGCAGAAGGCAGATAACGATCTGCTGAAAGGACTGCCCAAAGTTAAGATAGATTGTACCTGGATACCGTGGACGTACAGCCGTTTGAGTTATGAGAGCGGTTATGGCGCCGGCGTGCCTTCCCCCGGATGGTACCAACATATCTGGGACCACCCGGCTGACGACGGCACCCGCTGGATGGCGCTGATAGCGAAGCTGTTCCGCGAACAGCAAAAAGACACTTCCGTTGCCCATGTGCTGGAAGCCGTTCGGCTGGCCAATGCACTGGCCTCATTGCGGCAGTACGCCCGCCCCGGTCTCGAAGAACTCAACGAGGCCACCCTCAGCGTATTGTGCAACGGAGAAGATGTGCTGATGCAGTTGATACGGGATGAACTGATCGTCAGCAACCGCATCGGACAGGTACCCTCCGATATTCCCAAACCGCCGCTGCAGACCGATATAGAGCGGTTGCAGAAAAAGCTGCGGCTGCCGCAGACAGCAGATTTTAAAGACTATGTGCTGGACCTCCGTAAAGACACGGACCTGGAGCGCAGTATCTTCCTGCATCGCCTGGAACTGCTGGGCATCCGCTGGGGCGACCGGCAGCAGACTTCCGGCAAAGGCACCTTTAAAGAACAATGGCGCCTGCAATGGGACCCGTCATTTTCCGTAGACATCATCGAAAAAGGCAGCTGGGGCAACACCTTACTTGAAGCGGTGACCCAATATATCCTGGACGTATCCGGTAAAACAGCAACCCTCCGGGACGTATGCCGGATGCTGGAATCCGCACTGCCGGCAGAACTGCCCAAAGTAGTAGACGCGCTGATATTAAGGATCAACAACCTCGCCGCCGCTGCCGGCGACGTGCTGCAACTACTGGAAGTCGTACCGTCGCTGGTAAACATCACCCGCTACGGTAACGTACGCAAAACAGACGCGGAGCTGGTGTTGAACATCGTGGAGAGCATGATCAGCCGGGTATGTATCAGCTTACCGGCCGCCTGCACCGCCGTAGGGGAAGATGCCGCGCTGGAACTGCTGGACCAGTTCCAGGCCATGAACGACGCCATCAACCTGTTGCAGCTTGCCGACCTGACCGCCGCATGGACCGGCACTTTACAGGCCATTTCGGCCAATAGCCAATCGGCCCCGGTGATCGCCGGCTACGCCTCCCGCCTGTTGTTCGACTTTAAAATACTTAACAGCGAAACACTTTTCAACCGCTTCAGTATGGCCATGTCCGTAGCCAACGCGCCCGCCGTGGCAGCTGCCTGGCTGGAAGGTTTTCTCAAAGGCAGCGGTACCCTCCTGCTACTGGACGATACCCTCTGGCAAATGGTATGTAGTTGGGTGGAACAGTTGGAAAATGATATTTTCATGCAGATATTGCCATTATTACGCCGCACCTTTTCTAACTTTACCGCCCCGGAAAGAAAAAAACTGGGGGAAAAAGTAACGACAGGAACCGGCGGCGGTCCGGCGCCAACCACCGCGACCGGCGGCATAGACGATACCCGGGCCGCCCTTGGCATCCCGGTGGTGATGAAGATGTTGGGATTTTTTCACCCTGAAAACCAGGCAGAATAATGGAAGAAAATATACGACGATGGCGGCTGATCCTGGGAGGCGACAACAATGACGGTACTGGTTTTACCCTCAATAAGACCGACCTTCAGGTAGACAAAACGCTGGAAGCCCTCTACGACAGCAACCGCAAAGGCGGGCTGGGCGCCTCGTCGCCCAACGTTAGCCGCTGGCTGGGCGACATCCGCAGTTATTTCCCCTCCTCCGTAGTACAGGTGATGCAGAAAGATGCCCTTAAACGGCTGGACCTCACCTCCATGCTGCTGGAGAAAGAAATGCTGCAAAACGTGGAACCCGATGTACACCTGGTCGCAACCCTGATGACCCTCAGCCGCGTGATCCCGGAAAAAACCAAAGACACCGCCAGACAAGTGGTAAAAAAAGTAGTGGACGAACTGCTCAAAAAGCTGTCGCAGCCCATGCAACAGGCCATTACCGGCAGTCTTAACCGGAGCATCCGCAACCGGCGGCCCCGTCACCAGGAAATCAACTGGGACCTGACCATCCGAAAAAACTTACAACACTATCAACCGGAATATAAAACCGTCATTCCAGAAACACTGATCGGCTACGGCCGTAAAAGATCTGCGCTCAAAGACGTAGTATTATGCCTGGACCAGAGCGGATCTATGGGCACCTCTGTAGTCTACTCCGGCATCTTCGGCGCAGTGATGGCTTCTATCCCTGCCGTACAAACGAAGATGGTAGTGTTTGACACGGCTGTGGCCGACCTGACGGAAGAGCTGCAGGACCCGGTAGAATTGCTGTTTGGCGTACAACTGGGCGGCGGCACTGACATCCATCTGGCGCTGCAGTACTGCCAGCAACTGATCACCCGGCCGGCGGATACCGTACTGGTAGTGATCACCGACCTGTTTGAAGGCGGCGATGAAACAGGCATGCGTAAACGCTTTACCGACCTGGCCGCCAGTGGCGTGCAGGTAGTGGTGTTACTGGCGCTCAATGACGAAGGCGCACCCTCATATGATCATGAAAATGCACAGTTCCTCGCTACACTTGGTATCCCGGTATTTGCCTGCACACCAGACAAATTCCCGGATATGATGGCCATGGCACTGAGCAAACAGGACATCGCCCAATGGGCATCCAGAGAGGAAATCGTCCTGAAAAAATAAAGAACCTATTTAAGCCTTATGCCATATACTAAGGAAACTATACTACCTTTTATCGAACGACAGCAACAGCTTTATGAAGACAGCGGCCAATCAGGGCTGCTGCAGGACGGGGTAGCTTTCCTTACCGGGCAAACCATTCTCCCTCCTGTATGCACCGATGCAACGGTCGCCCGCGAAATGGGCATCTTTGTACAGCTGCTGAAATTACCCGACCAGTGGGACGACAATGACCGGCTGGTGTTACAGCTGCTGGCCGATCCCCTCGTCTGGCAACATTGCCGGGAGCGGTTCCTGCAACACGTGGTGCCCATGCTGGACACACCCGGTTCCGCATCCGCCATCGTACTGCGCTTCAGCTACTTTACCAACTATCTCCAGCAAAGAGGATGCACCACCGAAGACATCGGCTCTATCCTGATCGTCTACTCCGGCGATGGCAACAACTTTGACCTGACACCGCTGAAATTCACGCCGCTGCGTAAATTCTTACAGGACCTGATCAAAAGCGCGGAGTGGCCCACCGTAGACGCTTACCTGCGCACCTGGAAAGACCATGGATGGAACTCCCTCTTTTTCCGGCTCCTGTCCAAAGGACATCCGGACCGCGAAATGGAGTACCTGGAGCATATCCTTCTCCAGCCCGGCAAAGGATTTGTCAACGTGGAGCTGTCACGCGTATTGCTGCATCTCAATCCCGACAAATACCGGCCGCTGATAGAAAAATCCGTCTCCCATCTGTCCTCTTTACCTGATTATACAGCACAATTGTGTGGTTATTATCTGCTGGCACACTATCAATCGGAACACTATGAACCACTACTGTTAAAAGCAGCATACGCCTATCTCCAGGAACAGAACAGCGGCCTTACCAGCCAGGCCTTCCGTCAGCAACAGGCCGCTATGGGCGGCACAACACAGCTGCCGGCGCCCGATGTGATAGCGGTAATACAACTACTGCGTCAGGACCGGCAACAGGCGCTCCCCTATCTCGATACCTATGTAGAGGAGCGAAAGTACCTGCACCCGGAAGTATTCCAGGTGATGCAGCAGGAACTGGGCAACCAGTCCGTTCCCCTGTTGCTCAAAGCCATCGACAACGATTACGAAGCCAAACATATTTTCCCGTTGCTCACGCAACTGGATGCGCCCCTCTATGCCGAAAGGCTCTGGGATTTCACCCTGCACAAACTGAAGTCTGTACGTACGCTCGTAGCCGTTATACTGGCAGACCATCCGCAGGCGCTGGAACGTGCCGGCGAGCTGTTACAGCATAAAAAAGCAGAACAAAGGCTTACCGCCGTGCAGATACTCTGCAGGCTCAATACACCGGAAGCCAAACAGCTGCTGCAACAGGCCCTCCAGCAGGAGATCAACGACGATGCCCGCGACCTGATGCTGGAAACGCTCGGCCAGACTTTAGCCGAAGAAGACGATATCACCACTGCACAACAGCTGGTGGCCTTTGCGAAAAAGAGGTTCAAACTTTCCCGTCCGCTCGAAAAATGGCTGGACGACAGCGCACTGCCACCAGCCTATTTGGTCAACGGCGCCGCGCTGAACCTGGACATGACGCGTTTTCTCCTTTACCGTATGTCGCGCGTGGACGAGTTCCGCCCCGATATCGAAGCCCGGCCGCTCCTGCGACTGATAGACCGCTCCCGCAGCGGCGAATTCGCCATGCACCTCTTTCACCTGTACCTGTCCCGCAACGGCGACGCCAAAACAAAATACCTGCTGGCACTGGCCGGCCTCACCGGTGACGATGCGCTGGCAGCGACGCTGGAGCAGGCCGTCATGCAATGGATCAGTGAAAAAAGGCTCCGCATGGCCGAACATGGCATTGGCGCGCTGGCGCTGCATGGCAGCAAACAGGCGCTGCAAACGGTGGAGTACCTGTCCCGCAAATACCGTGTCCGTAAATCCAATATAGGCGCGGCCGCACTAGCCGGTATGCAGTATGCCGCCGCTGAACTGGGCATCACCATACATGAACTGGGCGATCGTATCGTACCAGATTATGGTTTCAAAGGTATGTTCCTTCCTTTTGAAGTAAAAGGAGACATCTACCAGCTGTATATCGACCAGCAGTTCAAACCTGCTGTTATCAATAACAGGCAAAGAAAACTGAAATCCATCCCGGTGGCCACTCCGGCCCATACTAAAGAAGCCATCAAACAGCTGGGCAAGGCCATCGCCGAAACCGTAAAGCTGCAGACCGCCAGGCTGGAACATTTCCTCGTAGTACAGCGCAAATGGGAGCCGGCGCAATGGCAACAGTGTTTCCTGCACCATCCTATCATGTTCGTATATGCCACACGGTTACTCTGGGCATTGTACGACGCGCAGGACCAGCTGATCACCGGTTTCCAGTGCCGTGATGCCGATCACCTCACCGACCTGCAGGGGCAGCCGGTAACGATTCCCGCCGGCGCTTCCATTCGTGTGCTTCATCCACTGTACCTCAGCAGCGAAGCGCTCTCCCAATGGAAACAACGCTTTGCCGAAGATGGTATTGAAGCCGTATTTCCGCAGCTGGACAGGCCCGTGGCCGCCATTCCGCCGCAGCAGGCCGACACCACGCTGGTACATGACTTTGAAGACATCGCCCTCGAAAGCACCCTGCTCAATAAACACATGGAACAAAAAGGCTGGAAACTCAGTGAAGGCAGTGACGGCAAATATGTGTATGCCTATCACAAAACAGATGACGAAAACCAGCTGGAAGTAATTGTGGAAATGAGCAGCATCTATAAAGAAGAAGGTTTCCGGTACAAACTGGGCACCCTCTATTTTGTGGACAAAACCAAAGTGCGGCAACGCTGGTCCAGAAATCCGGACAAAGAAACGGATGACTGCCTCCTGCCCCTTGGACACGTACCGCCTGTGTTCTATTCCGAGGCGATCACCGATATAGCCGTTTCACGGGAAAAGGTAGAAGTGGCCTGAGGCATTTAAATATGAGATTTTTTTGTATTTTATCGCTCGTTAGATTTGTGAACAATAAAATACATATATGCTCAGATTTCAATCCATGGTTATCAGCAGTTGCCTGTTGCTGGCCGTGACTGCCAAAAGGTTGCACGCACAACGCCTTATACCGCAACCAACGCAGGTAACCACTACCACCGGCGTTTTTAAACTCTCCGGTACTACTGCCATCGTCGGTGGCAAAAGTGCCGGAGAGGCTAAATACCTCCAGGAAGCCTTTAACGACCGCACCCATCTGAAGCTTCCCATACAACCTGCCGCTCAAAACAATTATATCCGTTTATCACTGGACGAAAAGCTGGATTCTACCCTGGGCAAGGAAGGCTATCTCCTGAAAGTAACTCCTGCCGGGGCCACCATCACCGCCGCAACCAATGCCGGTGTGTTTTATGGCATCCAGTCCCTCCAGCAGCTGATCGGCTTCAAAGACGAAGCCTTCGTGATCACCGGCGTGGAGATAAAGGACAAACCCCGCTTCGGCTGGAGATCTTTTATGCTCGATGAAGGCCGTCATTTTAAAGGCGCAGCAGCCGTAAAAAAACTGCTCGATGAAATGGCCGCCCTGAAAATGAACACATTCCACTGGCATCTGACAGACGATCAGGGCTGGCGCATCGAAATCAAAAAGTATCCCCTGTTGACTAAAGTGGGTGGTCACCGTGACTCTACGCAGACCGGCAGCTGGAACAGCACCACCTATGACGGCAAACCACATGAGGGTTTCTATACACAGGAACAGGTCCGCGATATTATCGCCTATGCCACCGCCCGTCATATTACCATTATCCCGGAAATAGAGATGCCTGGGCACTCCGCCGCGGCCATCGCCGCCTACCCCTGGCTGGGCACCAAACAAACGCCCATCAGGGTACCGGGGAAATTCGGCGTACACTACGATGTCTACAACGTAGCCGATCCGAAAGTAGTCACCTTCCTGCATGATGTGCTGGATGAAGTGATGCAGCTCTTCCCCTCCAAAGTTGTCCATATTGGAGGCGATGAAGTAAAGTATGACCAATGGAAAGCCGATGCCGGCGTACAGGCATATATGAAAGCACATCAACTGGCGACTCCCGCCGACCTACAGATTTATTTCACCAACAGCATCTCCGCTTACCTGGCCGGTAAACAACGCCGGATGATGGGATGGAATGAAATCATGGGCGCCAAACTGCACGAATACAATGACAGCAAAGACGTAGGCACCACCCAGCTGGCCCCCGGTACGGTGGTACAGTTCTGGAAAGGAGAACTGAAGCTGATCAATGATGCCGTATCAAAAGGATACGATGTGGTCAACTCCTACCATGCCGCCACCTACCTCGATTACAATTACGAACAGATACCGCTGGAAAAAGCATACAGCTTCGACCCCATCCCTGCCGGGCTGGATGCCAAATACCACGCTAAAATCCTGGGTACAGGCTGCCAGATGTGGGGAGAATGGATTCCCGATGAAGTGTCAATGGAAGAGAGAGTATATCCCCGCATTGCAGCCTATGCAGAGGATGGCTGGACATTGCCTGCCAATAAGGACTTCAAGGCTTTTGAGAAAGCGCTGCAGCGTTTTTATGCCCGCTGGAGCAACAAAGGAATTGTGTATCACAGATAACAAACATTTAGAGATTTACGGATTTTGGAATTTTGGGATTTTGGGATTTTGGAATTTTGGAATTTTGGGAATGATCAAATAAAATCCCAAAATCCCAAAATTCCAAAATCCGTAAATCTCTAAATATTTATTGGGTTTTCAACGTATAGCCGTCACCGGATTTTACCAGCTTGTACCTGATAATTTTACGGGCATCCGTAGTCAACGCGTGCTGCTGCCCTTCTTCAAAAGCCGGGTATGTCCGCACCAGTTCGTTCTTTTGAACGAAGAAAGAATCTCTTCCCCGGTAATCTTTTGCGTTTAAGCTGTCAACATCGCTGGTATTGATTTTCAGCGCTCCATTCTTCCCGATCACGAGGCCATACACACTTTCGTTCAGCGCCGCACCACCGGAAATACTAAAGACATATATCTCCGGCTGACCATCTTTGTCGATATCCGCCACAGCTACTCTGCCAACGTTTCCCTTTATATCTTTTTCAATGATAGTGTCCATCCGGGATGAGTCCCTGATGGTGCCGATGCCTATGTAGAGGTTGCGCAGTGTGGCATCTCCCCTGGTCGAAATGCTGAAGCGATAATCTTTATACGTTGTATCCAGCTTAAAAGTGGGCCTGTCTTCCGTTGGCGCAGGTGTCGGCGCCCTGGTGGTATCGTTCGCCTGGTCCTGATTGCCCCTTTGTTCTGTCATTTGATTACAGGCAGCGAAACTAGCGGCGAAACAGCCATATACCAGCCAATATTTTACATGCTTCAACATATTTTATTTTTTGTGTTTGACCGATTTGTGTTCCTTTCGATTATGCGTAGTATCTGAACCTTTGAAATCCTGCTCTTCATTTTTACGGCTGTCGAGGTTATCACGGATTTCAGGTTTAGGCATGTTGCTCACAGGCATCTGCTTGCTCTGATGGGTATTTTCACTTCTTGTTCTTTTCATAAACCAGTATTTTGAGGTGAGTAATACAGGAAGCGTCACAAATGCAGTGCCTTAGTAGCGCATTTACTACTGACAGCGGTTTTACAGCTCCGCCGTTGTCTCGCCGGTTCCCCTGAATGACGGTCAAAATCCACACTGTGGGCCGGATCAGTACCTGTGGCGATGTTTGGGTTTGCTTGCCACAACAGGTCATTCTCAATGGCTTATCATCATTGATCTGGAAAAGATAAATTTCAGCATGATATTGGTCATCTGTTTTCTGACAAAAAAACAGATTTTATGAAGAACCTTCCTGCTACAATCGGACTCATGATCGTATTGTTTGTATTCTTTCTGTTCCAGGGCAACGCTGACCACACCGTACAGGCTAATCCCATGAATCAGGATGAGCTGGTGACACAGGCCGGGTACCAGGAGCTCCGGCAGGACACCCTTCCTCCTAAGATGAGGGATACCATCAGTCCTGCGCGAAAAGCGAAGAAAGAAAAGAAAGAGATGAAAGAGATGAAGAAAGACATGAAAAAACATCAGCGCGATAGTGCCTACAAAAAGGACTCGATCATGTGACGTAATTTCTGCCCTGACAATGTCAGGGCTTTTTTATGCGCTCCAGGAAATTTCCTTCACACCGTTGTCAGCCTGAATATCTGCTACCAGGGAGGCAAAGGTGGTTTTATCCAGGTTTTTGAAACGAATACTCAGCAGAAAGAGCGTATCTGTCTGTTCGATATTGCAGCCGGTGATGGTGAGTGTGCTGTTATGGAAAAGTTTGTCGATCAGTTCTGCTGATTTGCTTCTTTCGAAGGTGACGATGCGGATACTTTTATGTTCAAAGCGGGAGAGGAATCTTTTTTCGATGGGTTGTAATGCCCAGAGGATAACAAGAGCGATCATGGTGGCGATCAGTGCCGCGAAGTACATCCCGCCGCCGGTGGCCAGTCCGATGGCCGCCACTGTCCACAGGCCCGCGGCTGTGGTGAGGCCTCTGATAACGCCCTCTTTCAGAAAGAGGATGGTACCTGCGCCGATGAAGCCGATGCCGCTGATGACCTGCGCAGCCACCCTGGAGGGGTCCAGTACTACGTTGGGCCTGCCGAGAATATCTTCAAAACCATAGGCAGACACCATCATAGTGAGGGCGGCGCCTACGCACACCATCATATGGGTACGTAAACCGGCGGCCCAGTCTTTCCGTTCCCGCTCCAGCCCTATCATACCGCCAAAAACAGCGGCAAGCGAAAGCCTTAACAGTATTTCCGTCCATGGGATCATACTGTTAAAGTTACTGTATTATTCTGTAACGAGAATGGCTGTACGTTAATTACGCTTCCAGGGTGCCGAAGAGCCCATTTTTATAGTCAGCGATCGCCTGGTCCACTTCTGTGGCGGTGTTCATGACGAAGTTGTCTTTTGCCGCCACCGGCTCATTGATCGGTTCCGCGCAGAGGTAAAGAATGCGGGCCGTTTCGCTGCAGGAGAGCTGTATGTCTGCTGCGGCGTCTTCCTTATCGAAGATCACGAGGTGGTAACCGTTGACAGCCGTACCGTTGACCGTCAGCTGCCCGTCCACCACATACAGCAGTGCCCAGTAGCCTGGCGTGGCATTGAGGGTGACTGATTTCCCTGCGTTGATAGTGCCCCATACAGCGATGATGGGGGTGAAGTTCTGCAGCGGGCCGGTTTTACCTTCGTAGTTACCGCTGACAAGCGACAGCTGCACTCCGTCGGCCTGCGCCACGGGCGGCATGTCTGCGCCTTTTACATATTGATAGTAGGGATCGTCTCCTTTGCGGGCAGCGGGCACGTTGAACCATAGCTGCAGCAGTTCGTAGTGGCCGCCTTTGCGCAGAAAGTCTTCAGAAGGACCTTCGCTGTGGAGGATGCCTTTACCGGCGAACATCCACTGCACGTCGCCGGCGGTCACTGTCATGGCGTTGCCTGCGTTATCGCGGTGATAACCTTGTCCCTGCAGCATGAAGGTGACCGGTGCAAATCCGCGGTGCGGATGCGGGTGCAGCCGTTCTGCCGGAGCGCCCGGTTCATAATATTTTGCGGGCATATGGTGCAGCACGATAAAAGGGCTGGCAAAGCGGAACTGCATGGAAGGCAATGGTTGCCTTACGACTTCGGTTTCGGTGATGTGTTTTTCCCGGCCTTCAATGACGTGCAGGATTTTCTTTTCCATATGGCAATCTTTTTATCGGATCAACTTCAAACGCGCTTTTTCAACTGAACTACGGAACATCTTGAGAATCAACACCTCGTAATCTTCCATTATCAATACCTCTCCTTCTTTCGGGATGTTGCCGTGAATGTAGTTGATTAAACCGGAGAGCGTTTCATAATGTTCACTTTCCGGCAGCGGTACCGGCAGTAGCTCGTTAATATCGGCAATGTATTCGTGGGCGTCCACGAGGTAGGTGTTTTCGTCTTTTTTCTCTACGATGGGCGTTTCCTGGTCATGTTCGTCCTGGATATCGCCTACCAGTTCTTCCAGGATGTCTTCCATGGTGACGATACCTTCCGTATCGCCGAATTCGTTGGTGACGACCGCCATTTGCAGGCGCTGGCTCTGGAAAGTACGGAGCAGGTCTTTGATCTTCATGCTGTCCGGCACGTAGAAGCAGGGTTTGAGAATATCCTGTATGTTGGTCAGCGTTTTTTCAAGGACGCCTTTAACAAGGTCTTTTGTATAGATAACACCTTTCAGTTCATCGAGGGTGTTGCTGTATACCGGGTAACGGGAGTAGCCGTCTTTGATCACCTGGTCAATCAGTTCCTGGAAGGGTTTGGTGATATCGAGCGCAGAGATGTCTTTCCGGTGGGTAAGGATTTCTTTTACACGGCTGTCGTCGAATTCGAACACGTTCTGGATCAGTTCGCGTTCGGTTTCTTCGATGGCGCCCCCCTCCTGGCTTTCCGAGATGATGAGTTTCAGTTCCTCTTCAGAGTGGATTTCCGACTCTCCTGCCGGCGCCAGGCCGATCAGCCGGAGGATACTGTTGGCCAGGCCGTTCAGCAGCCAGATAAACGGGCGGAAAATCACGAAAAAGAACCGTAGCGGCAGCGCTACCGTCAGCGTGGTGGGCAACGGTTTCCGGATGGCCATCGATTTGGGGGCCAGTTCACCGAAAACGATATGCAGGATGGTGATGGTGAGAAAAGCGACCGGAACGGCAATATTGTGCGCCGTGCTTTCCGCCATGCGGATATGGAGCGTGTCCATCAGGCGGAGTATCAGGGTGGTTACCACGGACTCTCCCACCCAGCCGAGGCCGAGGGAGGCGAGGGTAATACCCAGCTGTGTGGCCGCCAGATAGCCGTCAAGATTGCTGAGGATGTGTTTGGCCGCCGTTGTGGCCCTGTTCAGGCCGCCTTTGCTGTTGATCTGTGAAGAACGTACTTTCACGATGGCAAATTCCGCCGCTACAAAAAATCCATTTAATAAAACTAAAAAACAAGTCAGAAAAACCTGCAAAAGCATGAATGTGGTAATTGGTTCGCAACCCCAAATATAGGTAAATCAATCTTTATGCGTCTGTTTTTCTTCTCGCGGAGTTCACGCAAAGCACGCAAAGGAGCAAAGAGCGCAAAGATTTTTTAAGATTAGATAAGAAAGCGAAGGAGCGGAGATCAAAGGGGGAGATCAAAGGGGAGATCAACAGGGATCAAAAAGAGATCAAATTTGATCTCCGCTCCTTTGCTTTCTCTGCTCGCTTATATGATCTTTGCGCTCTTTGCTCCTTTGCGTGCTTTGCGAGAACTCCGTGCTTTGCGAGAACTCCGTGCTTTGCAAGAAAAAAAATTTCCCATATAGTCTACTAATCTCATAGAGTTTATGTATTTTGTGGAGAATTTGGCTGGCATATTATTTTTAAATGGAGAAAGAAACAACTTCACTGGTCACCACAGTGTCTGCGGAAGAAGCGGCATTGAAGCCCTTGCTGGTTGGCGGGGCGGTGACAGGCGGCAATACCGCCGCCGCGGTTAAAAAGCAGCGATGGATTTACTGGTTAACGGGCATCCTGGTACTGGCGGTCACGCTGGCACTTGTGTGGTATTTTGTACCGGAGTTCAGGCTACATGTAGAAGACGTACCGTCCACTTTTTATTATTTTCTGGCAGCAGGCTTCCTGTTTGCCATGATAGACGGGGCTATCGGCATGTCTTATGGCATCACCTCCACCACTTTCTCCCTCAGTATGGGTATCCCGCCCGCCTCGGCCAGCACGGCGGTGCATATATCGGAGATCCTGAGCAACGGCATTGCCGGATGGATGCACTTCAAAATGGGCAATGTCAACAAAAAGCTGTTTAAAATCCTGATCATCCCCGGTATTACCGGTGCGGTGATCGGGGCCTACCTCCTCTCCTCCCTGGAGCATTATTCGATGTATACCAAACCGGTGGTATCGCTGTACACATTGATCCTGGGCTCAGTGATCCTCAAAAGGGCCATCCAGGCGCAGCGTGCGCATAAGACCGGAAAGAAAATAAAACGTATCGGGCTGCTGGGCTTTGGCGGCGGCTTTATCGACGCCATCGGCGGTGGCGGATGGGGCTCCATTGTGCTCTCCTCCCTGATTGCCGGCGGCCGGCATCCGCGCTTTTCCCTGGGCACGGTGAAGGCTACCCGTTTTTTTATCGCCATGCTCAGCTCTCTCACTTTTGTGGCAGCCCTGTCGCATGTTCATTGGGATGCGGTACTCGGACTGGTGATCGGCAGCGCGATAGCATCTCCTATCGCGGCCAGGGTGTCCAATAAAATATCTGCCAAAACCATTATGATGGCCGTATCGCTTATCGTGATCGCTGCCAGTATCAAGAGCATCTACGGCTTCGTATTTAAAATATTGTAATCAGCATCTATCTAATCATGCGTTACAGGCCGGTTAGCCGTCAAGGTGACCGGCCTGTTTATTCCATATTGCACCAGTGCCTCCACAATTACCTCCTCCCTGTCGCTGAAAGGCTTTTCCGGCAGGAACTTATCGGCGATGTCCACCCTTATCTCCGCCGTACGGTCTTCCAGCAGATAAGTGGACTTACCGACCTTATCAGTGATATAGCCGCGGATCTTTACCGTTACGCTATCAGTCGTCAGCTGTCGCGCATATTTCAGGACCTCTCCGATGGTATAGTATTTCTTCTGCGCCAGAAAACACAACGGTAATAATAAACCCAGTAACAAACATTTCATATGGACGATGTTGGTTTGATAGTGTAACAATCAAAAGAGGGAAAAGGTTACACGTATAGGCGCCAACGTTGTGACAAAATGCTGAAATTCATATTTAAATAATATGAATGAAATGTACTAGCTTTCGGGGATAATAAATTTCCTTGTATGGAAGTCCTCAAAAATTACCGTGGTATATTCTGGCTGTTAGGCGGCATTATGGCTGGTTCCATCGCCGGGCTGCTATTGGGTCCCCGTGTAGGGATCATCAAACCTATTGGCGATATTTTCCTGAATCTCTTGTTCACGGCTGTGATACCATTGGTATTTTTTGCCATTGCCTCCGCTATTGCGCATATCGACGCGTCGCACCGGCTGGGCAGGGTATTGGGCGTAATGTCGCTCATATTTCTGAGTACGCTGCTGATCGCCGCTTTCCTCACCATTGTGGCAGTATGGATATTTCCTATTCATCAGAAAGTGGTACTGGCGCCGATTGCTGAACCCGGCAGTACCGGTACTTTTGGGGACCAGCTTACCCGGCTGCTGACCGTCAGTGAGTTTTACGAATTGCTTTCCCGTAAGAACATGCTGCCGTTTATTATTTTTTCCGTGTTGATTGGTATGGCCGCTATGCGGGCGGGTGAGCGGGGCGCCTCTTTCCGGCGTTTCCTGCATTCAGGCAACGAGGTAATGAAAGACCTGCTGACATTACTCATGAAGGCCGCGCCACTGGGACTGGGCGCCTATTTTGCCTACCAGGTGGGCACTGTAGGGCCTCAGCTGTTTGGCACCTATGCTCATTCATTGGGTATCTATTATGGTTTCGGCACTATTTATTTCCTGGTCGGCTTCAGCTTCTATGCTTTTGTGGCCGGCGGTTTCAAAGGAATCAGGACCTTCTGGAAAAACAATATCATTCCTACCCTCACCGCGGTGGGCACCGGCAGCAGTATTGCCACGATCCCGGCCAACCTTGAAGCGGTACACAAGATGGGCGTACCTGCGTCTGTGGGCAATGTGGTAGTGCCGTTGGGCGCCACGCTGCATAAAGATGGTTCCAGTATCAGTTCCATCATCAAGATGGCAGTGGTTTTCGCAATGTTCGGCAAGGGGTTCGACAGTGTCAATGTGATCGTCATGGCACTGGGCATTACCGTCATCGTCAGCATTGTGGAGGGCGGTATTCCCAATGGCGGATATATCGGTGAATTACTGGTGATGTCGGTATATGGCTTTCCGCCGGAGGCGCTCCCGCCGCTGATGGTCATCGGCACGCTGGTAGACCCGCTGGCCACCATCTTAAACGCGACGGGAGACAACGTAGCTGCTATGCTGGTAACCCGGTTTCTGCCAAAGCGGCCTGCGGTAAGTGTTTAAAGGCCTGCTCCAGATCGGCGAGCAGGTCGTTCGCTTCTTCAAGACCCACCGATAAACGTATCAGGCTGTCGCTCACACCGGCAGCTTTTCTTTTTTCCGCCGGAATAGATTTATGGGTCATGGTAGCGGGATGACTGAGGAGACTTTTGATACCGCCCAGGCTTTCCGCGAGTTTAAAGTAACGGGTATGGGTAACGAAAGCCGTGGCGGCTTCGGCGTTGTCTTCTTTCAGGGTAAAAGAAATGATACCGCCAAAACCTTTGCTTTGCTGTTTGGCCAATGCATGGCCGGGGTGGGACGGCAGGCCGGGATAAAACACTTTGTCGACCGCCGGATGCTGTTCCAGGTATTCCGCCAGGACCTGTGCCGTAGCCACATGCTGACGGATGCGCAGGTGCAGGGTTTCGATGCCGCGTATCAGCAGAAAGCTGTCGAATGGCGACAGGATGGCGCCACAGGCGTTCTGGTAAAATTTAATTTCCTCTCCCAGTTGCGGTGTTTTGGAAACCACCACACCGGCAATCAGGTCACTGTGGCCACCGAGATATTTCGTAGCGCTGTGGATCACCAGGTCTGCCCCCAGGGCCAACGGTTGCTGCAGTACGGGTGAAGCGAAGGTATTATCCACACAAAGCAGACAGTTGCTCGCTTTGGCGATGCGGCTGATGGCCGCAATATCCGAGATCTTCAGCGTAGGGTTGGTGGGTGTTTCCAGCCATATCAGGCGGGTATTGGGCGTAATCGCCTGGAACACCGCCTGCGTATCGGAGGTGTCCACATAGTGTACTTTAATACCGAATTTCTCATATACTTTATGAAAGAGGCGGAAAGCGCCGCCATAGATGTCGTCTACGGCTACAATTTCATCCCCGGCTTTCAGCAGTTTGATGACTGCGTCTATGGCCGCCAGCCCACTGGCAAACGCAGAAGCAGCCGCTCCGCCTTCAAGGCCGGCAATGATTTTTTCTGCTGTTTCCCGGGTGGGGTTGTTGGACCTGGCATAATCGTATCCTTTGTTAACGCCGGGAGCATCCTGTACAAAAGTGGATGTCTGGTAGATGGGAACAGCGATAGCGCCTGTTTGCGGATCTACGGGAATAGAATGGATCAGTGATGTGATGGTGCTCATCTTTACTTGTTTTTTAATTTGATGAAAAATGAATAAACAAGTTCTTATGCAGCGCCCACCAAGAAATTTGGGTATCTGGTTATTGAATTATTTAAAATAAAAATGCAGCGAGATGGATCATCTTCGCTGCATTCCAATAATAAAATATCTAAATAAAATAATAATCAAATGTAGATACTTATCTTTCCCGGCTTCGCCGGGATGGATGCAGCACCTTTCATCAGTGCCATGATGAAGGTTGCTAAGGTATCGTCGGGCCATTTCCCTCCTCCTTTCTTGATAAGCGATTGAAAGAACTGCTGCAAAGATAGGACACAAATTCAAACTGCCAAATTTATTTCCTACAATTTTTGTAGACTATTGCTGTTCCAGGGTGAGCTTCACTCCTTCTTCATAGGAAGTGGGTTTCATATTAAAGTGTTTTTCGAATTTGGAAGAATCGAAAATATAGGGGTAGTTGTTTTGATACAACATCTCTCCCAGTTCCCGGATGGTGGTGTCGAACAAACCGGAAACGCCGATCAGGAAGCCGTTCAGCTTCATATACTTCGGCTTCACGCCCATCTGTGCTGCAATGAGCGCCATATACCCTTTCCCGTCGGGAGCCGGATTGCTGGTGGGCAGGTGCCATACCTGGTTGAAAGAGGATTCATCCTGCGAGAGCAGGTAAAGTCCTCTGCCGGCGTCGGGGGTAAACGTATAGCTGTGGGTGACATTATCTTTCCCGAGCCACATGGCGGAACTGTTTTTCCGGAATTTATCGATGATCAGCAGGTTGAGGAAGCCGGTCTTATCGGCGCCGGGGCCATAGAAATCAGCCGCCCTTGCGATGGTGGCGGTAAGGCGGCCGGCTTTTACCTCGTCCATCAGCTGGGTAGCAATGGCGGCACGGATCTTTCCTTTTTTGCTGACGGGGTGATAGGACTCAGACTCTTTCATCGGTCCGTTGACTAACCCGTAGGGGTATACGTTATCGAAGAAGATCAGTTTAGCGCCTTCCGCTTTGCAGGCTTCGATGACGTTGGTCATAATGCGGGGCCACAGGGCGCCCCATACTTTATGGTCATATTTCAGTCCGGCAGTAAGGAAGACCACTGTGGCGCCGGCCACGGCGCGGCGTGTTTGGGCAGCGTCCGTGATATCGGCGGCCACCAGGTCGGTGATACCGGCAACAGCCTGTGGAGAGCGGCTCACCAGGCGTACCTGTTTTCCGTTTTTCACCAGTTCTTTTGCCAGTTCATTAGCGATGACGCCACCGGCGCCGAGGATAGTGTACATGTTATATGTTTTATGAACAAAAAGGAAGACGATTCATCATGCTGCACATTGTATGCCGCGATCAGGGATCGAGCGGGTCCATGGAATTAGCCTGCAGTGATTTCAGGTCGGGCACAAAAGAGAGATAATACAGGTCAGCCTGCTGAATCTCCGCTGCCGGTTGATAGTTCAGTTCCTCTTCACAGCGTTTGCTGAACACCGGGCTGCTGACATAATAGAGTTGCAGTGCATCCGATACGCATAACATCCGCTTCTGCAGGGGCATGCCGCTTTTCCAGGCAATGCGGACAGCATTGCGCACATTGGTGGTGGTATGCCGGGCATGGGGCTCCACGATGATAGCGTCTGCCGGAACTTTCAGTTCATTGACCATATATTTCTTCATCTCCACGGCTTCCGCATAAGGTGTCCCGAACGGATGCACATGTCCGCCGGAAACGATGATAAAAGGCGCGCTTCCTTTGTGGTACATCTCCGCCCCGATGCGGCAGCGGTTTTTGCCGGCGTCGCTGATAGGGTCGTTGTTACCCGGGCCGGCGCCGGGTATGAGCAATGCGGAGTAGGTGTATTTGTCCCAGCTGACCGATTTCACCTTCGCATAGGCGCCGGCGTTAGTCTCTTCCAGTGGCATGTACCGGGCGCACTCATCGTGTTTGTTAAGTACCAGCAGTCCGGTGGCCACTTCCAGCGACGGTTGAAAAAACAGCGAGGCACGTGTTTTTTTACGGACCACGGTGCGCAACAGCTGCGTCAGTGAGTCTTTGTAAGCCGGACTTTCCACGTAGAAAGCAGCCGAATCTATTTTAGGGTATCGTAGTCCTTTATTGGTCGTATAGGCATTGAGGATATAGTTCACGCCATGGGCGGCATCCTGCCAGGCCTTCGTCAGCAGCGTACTGTCGGGGTCGGCGGCATATAGCTGGAAAAAGCCGGAGCGGCGCATATGTTGCAGGAGGAGGCCCATTTCCCGGGGGTGCTGTTGCAGCATTTGTGTCCAGTGGGTGCTGAGCCGGGCGATGGTAGCATCATCAAACCGGAGGCTTTCCGGCGTGCGGGACGACTGCAGTTTCTTGCGGAAGATGTTGTTCCATTGTTGCTGGGTAGCGTCTTTCGCCAGGAGGCCGTTGACTTCCGGCAGTTGCTCCAGCAGGGTAAACAGGTAAAAATTCCTGTTGACGATAATGTTTTTTGCATTCAGCAGGCGGTAGCCGGGATCTGGTGCGGGGAACTGAGCGGAAGCAGTCAGTATGCCGGAGCATATCAGCGCTGTAATCCAGAGATAGTACTTCATATCGTCCTCGAAAGTGTTGTTGATTAGAATAGAACGGCAATGTACAAATTACCTTTAAATAACATTTACTTGAATATAGAATTTAAAAAATGAATAATATATACATTCTCCTAATGCATATATCAATTATTTAAAAACACATACCCATCAACATATTCGTTATAAGTGGCTATTACCAGCAATACGGAAAATGAGTTAATTTCACGGTGCCGGGGAGCGACATTGACTCTTTCGTGCCAACTACCAATCCATGCAATAATGTACAACGCCCACGAAAGAAAAAGTTTTTTCCGGTTCGCAGTCGTCATCCTGATGGTAATCATATTGGTTACTTTCTTTATGATTATTTTTCTGCGTAAGCGGGCGGCCGATCAGCTGAGTGCGGGCGTGAGGGACCTTGTGGCCACCAAAACTGACGCCGGGCATATTGATCAGGCCGTGCAATTGTTATACGCGGCCGACAACGACTTCCGTTTTTACACCCTTACCTACGATCCGGCTTATCTCCACTCTTACGTAGCCTCCCTTGAAGCAGTGAGCTCTCATATCGATACCGCCATCGGCGCTGCCTCCAAACAGAAACAGGTACAGGAGCTGTTGTCCGACAAGGAAGAGAAGACACAGATGTTTCTCCATACCCGGCTATACGTGGACTCCCTGCTACAACTGTCACAGCAATGGGATACCGCCGCCACACCGGTCGTGATACAGGAACTGAAAAAGATAAAACTGCCCCAGCGGGAGCAGATAGATACCATTATCACCTCCTCGTCATCCACCGTAAAACCTAAAAAGAAACTCCTGGGCCGTATTAAGGACGCCATATCCAACAAGGCGGCGGTGCAGACCAACCAGGAAATAAAGGTCATCAAAAGGGATGCCGGCGGCGACAGCCAGGGCACTGTGATCTCTTCGGCAGACCTGAAGCGGATGCAGCAGCGCTATCAGCAGTTCATGCGGCAGGCGGCACAGAGTCATGCCAACTTAAACCGCAAAGAATATGCGCTGGTCATGGCCAATCAGCGGTTGTTCAATGCCCTTCAGCAGGTGCTGGCCAACCTGCGGAAAAACATGGTCGCAGAAACGGACAAGAAACGGTCCCTGTTGAGCCGGAACATCGGCAACTCGCTGTACACCATGGACAGGCACACCTATTGGGAAATCCCCTTATTGTTATTATTGACGGGCATCATCATTTACGGTATCATCCGGTTATACAGATACGACCTCGCCCTGCTTCGTTCCAAGCAGCAGGCCGAGAAATTCGCGCGGCAGAAAAGTGAGTTTGCCTCCACCATGAGCCATGAAATACGGACGCCGATACACTCGCTGCTGGGTTACACCAACCAGCTGGAACGGGAACAGCCCGGGGAAACGTCCGCCGCCATCCGCAATTCTGCAGAGATGCTGCTGTCAGTGGTGAATAACGTACTGGACTACACGCAGATGGAGAGTGGCAAACCTTCACTGAAGCAGGAGAAGTTTTCACCCCGTACCGCTATCGAAGAAGTCTGCAGAAGTTTACAGGTACAGGCCAATATCAAATCGCTCCGGTTACAGCCGTGTATTTACTTTCCCACCACGCAAATGGTATATGGAGATGTGTTCCGGCTGAAACAGGTGCTGATCAACCTGATCGCCAACGCCATCAAATACACCAGCAAGGGGGAAGTTACCGTTACGGCCTATCTGCGTGACGGGGAGCTGTTACAGGTGTCTGTCAAAGATACCGGCAGCGGTATCCCGGCAGACGTTCTCCCTACCCTGTTCGACGCGTTCACACAGGGCAGCAACGGTATCGCCAAAGGCAGCGGCCTTGGGCTGTATATCGCCAAAAAAATCATCGACCTCCATGATGGGAAAATAGAAGTGAAGAGTACTCCCGGAAAAGGCACTACGTTCTATTTTGAAATAAGGTATCCCGCTGTTGTACAAACACCCGGTACCATTAAAATTACCATGCCCGTGAACAACAATACCGAATCCCCTGACACCCCATCCACGCCTTCGCACATCAGACTGCTGGTAGTGGAAGACAGTGTGCTGAACCAAAAACTGCTGGCCCTGCTGCTGGACAGGCTTGGGATCTCACATGTCATCACCGGTTCTGCCGAAGAGGCGCTGACGATCTACTCACGCGAATCTTTCGATATGGTCCTGACAGACATCGATCTTCCCGGTATGGACGGTATCGCGCTGACGCAACAGATACGACAGCTGCCGGACAAGAAGAAGGCCGGCGTTACTATCATCGCCATCACCGGTAATATACTGGACGATGATGTGGCCAGCTACATGAACAGTGGTCTGAATGACTACATCATGAAGCCTTACCGCGAAGAGGACATCCTCGAGAAAATCAGTGCGCACGGCCTGCTGGTATAAACTTCAGGATATTCGCGGTTTCTGTTATATCTTGAGCGAATGACATTTGCAGACCAGATTATCGATTTTAATAAAAATCTTGTATTCAGCGGCCGTCTGCCCGACGGTATCCGCATTATGAACCCGTTCCGTGAAAACCCGGAGATCAACGGGATCATGGAGCAGTTTTATAAGAAGTATTACGACGATCATTCGCGCCGCCGGATGATCCTGGGCATTAATCCCGGCCGCCTGGGTTCTGGCGCTACCGGCGTGCCCTTTACTGACACCAAGCGTATGGCCGAAAAATGCGGCATCAGCATACAGGGATTTAAAAGCCATGAGCCCTCGTCGGTCTTTGTCTACGACGTGATAGACGCCTATGGCGGCGTAAAAAAGTTCTACCATCAGTTCTACATCAGCTCCATATGCCCGCTCGGTTTCACCCAACTGCAACCCGGCGGCAAAGAGGTCAACTACAACTATTACGACAGCCCCGCGCTGACGAAAGCAGTCACCCCTTTCATCATAGAAAGCCTCCGCACCCAGCTTACCTGGAACATCGACACCGCTGTGTGTTATGTGATGGGCACCGGTAAAAACGCCGCTTTCTTCGAAGCCCTGAACAAAAAAGAACAGTTCTTCGAAAAGATAGTCCCGCTGGAGCACCCCAGGTTTGTGATGCAGTATAAGAGCAAGACAAAAGAGGCGTATGTAGATAAGTATCTTACCGCCTTTGAACTGTAACTATATCATCACAGTTTTTCCAGACGGCAGTCCCATATTCTTTTGGGAAGAGGCTTCAACTGCCCCGTTTCTTGTTCAGCATTATTTTCCGGTAAAACGCCGGTAATCTTGTAGAGGCTTCCCTCCTCCCGCTGGATGCGGTCTCCCGGCTGCGGACAGCCGTCGTCTTTAAACTGTACAGTGGCCATAATGCCGAAAGAGGTATAACTGTTTATTTTCAGGATGCTGGCTGGCCGCACCGGGGTCAGCATACGGCTTCTTTTGCGGGTATTGCTTTTGTACTGGATGTACAGCAACCATAGGGACAAGGCGACAATGCCTATGAATAGCAGGTTCACGGCTACGTTAGGTTTAGATGTTTAGGTAAATCAGAGAAATGGCTGCCGTTGGCATCAGACAGCTATACAATTTAATCTTTTTACCTGACAAAAAAACAAGCGGCAGGGACAAACGGCAAATAAAAAAGCCCACTGCGAAAAGCAGCAGGCCCGATTGATTCTATGTAACAATGTGGACAACGCTAACAGCTTGTTAACCGCGCCTTACCGGTGCTAACGGCGGCGTGCGGAAAGGTACCCATTCCGCAATTTTCCCGATGTCTTCCCGGATGATACCCAATACACTGTCCAGCGCCTCAAAACGAAGATCCACCACACTAAAGCGCATGTCTACTTTGGCCTCCAGCGAACTCACCTTCTTCTCCAGTGAATTCATACGGAGCTCCATTGTTCCCATGCGGTTTTCCAGTGAGCACATATGGTTCTCCAGTGAGCACATACGCACCTCCAGTGAACCCATATGGTTCTCCAGTGAGCCTATGCGCACCTCCAGTGAGCACATATGGTTCT
This sequence comes from Chitinophaga eiseniae, assembly GCF_900167135.1. GTDB lineage: Bacteria > Bacteroidota > Bacteroidia > Chitinophagales > Chitinophagaceae > Chitinophaga > Chitinophaga eiseniae. Next base: position 283,425 of record NZ_FUWZ01000003.1, read on the forward strand.
CCAGTGAGCCGATCCGCGTTTCCATTGCATTGAACCTGCGATCGAATTTTTCATCCAGGACATCCAGTTTGGTTAAAATCAGCTGTAATTCCATGATCAAAAAATGATTATTGTTTCGCTAAATTAAAGCATCTTTTTATACCAACCATCAAATGACAGAAATCCGATCAGGTTGATAACAAACCTATCAAAACGCTTTACACATCAATATTTCACCCGACGGCACACATCCATAATAATACCCTATAGCGGACAACCCCAACAAAAAAGACAGGACACCTACCCAAATCAAACAACGAAAAAAGAAGGGATACTTTTTGTAAAAAAGAGGACTGATCATGGCATAAAAGAAGGTACTCCAGATCAGCGTAGCTCCGGTCCACCAGTTATCCAGCAAGGGAAGGGGACCCAAAAAACGAAACGTCATCAAGGCCGTCATGAACAGCGGAAATACAGCGATCACGCCGAGGTAAAATATTTTCCTGATCAACGGCGCCATGTTATGGCAAGCGTTTTCCCGTTGCCGGTATATCGAATATCCTCAACGGATCATCGTAGATAAACGTATAGCCGAGCCGTTGTTTCAGTTTATCGGAGTTCACCGTCTTAAAGGGCAGTGCGGCAGTCGTCTGTTTCTCCGGCAGTGACAGCCCAAACGCCCGGGCTGCAGCGCTGTAATATTCGTAGCGGTACGGATGACCGGTAGCGCAGGCGTTAAAGACTTCGCCCCAGATATTTTCCGCTATCAACCGGCCAATAATGGCAATACAATCATCCCGGTGAATGACGTTCATCGGCACGTCGTTATTGCGGCGTTGGGATTCTAATATTTCTGCCGTAGGTACACGGTCATACCCGATCAGTCCCCCGAAACGGAGCACCGTTGTGCGAAAAACGGGGGATTGCAGCAGCAGTTGCTCCACCTCCCGCAGCGCGGCGCCATTAGGCGCTTCCGGCAGGGCCATATCCGTTTCCGTTACTTCCCCGTTGACATCGGCATACACCGATGTGGAACTCACAAAGAGCACCTTCCTGATGGCGGTGGATTCCAGCTTTTGCCGCAGTGCGCTGATCTCCCTGATATGCGCCTGCACGCCCCGCTCCCTGTTGCGGGGCGGCACATTGACGATCAGCACATCGGTATCCCAGAACGCCTCTGGCGCCTCCGGCAGAACGTCGTTTAATACTACTACATAACCATCTATCCCCGCTGCTTTCAGTTCTTCTACGCCTCCGGCAGATGTACGGGCGCCTTTTACAGCATACCCCCTGCGTTGCAGCTCCAGTGCGAGCGGCTTGCCCAGCCAGCCACAACTCAAAATGCTTATTTTCTCCATATCGGCATTAAGTAATAAACAAAGCTATTAAGCCAATCATCAACACCATCAGCAGTGTAGCTGCATGGTTGACATACCGGACCTTCCGGAAGTCGGTATGTGCAATATCCCGGGGCTGTTCGCCAATGTAGGGCTTCATCACCACACGGCCCTGGTAGGTATTAGGCCCACCAAAACGGCAGTCAAGTATGCCCGCCAGCGCCGCCTCCGGATAACCGGCGTTGGGACTGGCATGTGCGCGGCCAAAACGCAGCACATACCGCACCGCACGGCCGCTACCCGTCACAATGACCATCAGCAAAGCGGTCAGTCTTGCCGGAACAAAGTTTGCGACGTCGTCCAGCCGGGCGGCCACCCTGCCGAAGTACAGGTACTGTACGTTCTTATAGCCGATCATGGAATCGAGGGTGTTGATCATCTTGTACAACATCATGCCCGGCACTCCCAGCAGCGCATAATAAAACAGCGGGGCAATGACGCCATCGCTGAGGTTTTCAGACATCGACTCCATCACGGCGGTCCGTACCTGTGCGGGGGACAATGCAGCAGTATCACGTCCTACGATCCAGGAAAGGCGCCTACGCCCTGCTTCCAGGCCCTGCCGCCGCAGGGCGTCAAATACTTCACCCCCTTCCTGCAACAGGCTTTTATTGGCCAGCGCAAAAAACACCATCACCGATGTAAACAGCAGCTGCACCCATGGCCATGGTTCCAGCCAGCGCTGTACGATATAAAAAAAGGAAAAGACGGCAATGCATAAGCCAACCGTCATCAGCGCTCCTTTCCATAGCCGTCCTTTTCCATGGTTAAGCTGACGGGTGAAGAACGCAATCAGCCTCCCGTAGTATTTTACAGGATGCGGCCAGCTCCTGGGATCGCCCAGCAACAGGTCCAGCAGATAACCTAACCATAACGGCAACACGAATTTTACGAAAGGGTCCATTTACGCAGTGCTGTTAACAGTAACGTATTGTCTTCCTGGTTGCGGCAGGTAATCCGGCAGTGCCCCTGTTCCAGTCCGTAGAAATTGGACGCGTCCCGGATCAGGATGCCGTAGTTGTTGACCAGCCACAATTTCAGCGCCGCAGCGGTCCCTGTCAGCGTTTCAAACAGAAAATAGTGGGTATGCGTAGGATGCACCCTGAACTCCGGCATTTTCCGCACACCTTCCCATAGCTGGTAAGTATCTCCCAACAGCGCATCCACCGGCACCTCAAACGCCGCCGGATGGTCCATGATATAATGCCCGGCTTCCAGCGCCAGGCTGTTGACCGACCAGGGCATACGGAAAGCCCGCACCTTATCGAGCAGCGCTTTCTGGCCTGCCAGGTAACCCAGCCGCAGACCGGGGATACAGCAGGACTTCGTGAGCGAGCGCAGGACCAGCACGTTATGTAACCGGTGAAGGTGTGGCAACAGGCTGTCGGCATTACGGGTAAATTCTATATAGGCTTCGTCAATGATAAAAGTGCTGCGGTTGTTGAACTGTATTAGTTGTAACAACGCTTCTTCGTTCATTGCCTGTGCCGTGGGATTATTGGGGTTACAGATAAAAACCAGGTCGGTGATAAACCGGGTATCCGGCTCCAGCTTCTCCCGGAAAAAATAACTCACCTCGTGCCCGTGGAGTTTACAGGCATCGGCGTATTCGGCGAACGTGGGCACTACTACCGTGGTGGAGGCGCCCCGAAAGGCCTGGGCCACCAGGTAGATGGCTTCTGTGCCACCGTTGGTGACCATCACCATGCCCGGCGTCAGTTCTGTACGCTGCTCAATCTGCTGTTGCAGCCTGCCCCCTTCCGGGTCCGGATAGTGGCCGGCATCGCGGATATGGCCGGCAATATGTTGCACCAGTTTTTCCTGCATGCCGCCATAGTATACGTTAGAGCTGAAGTCAGCCACAATAGGGCGGTCAAACAGATAAGCGTCATCTCCGTGTCCTTGTATCATAAGCGAATAGCGTTATAGACCGCGTCCATGTCCAGGTGTTGCCGGATATGAGCGGCCAGTTTATCGTATTGGGCTGACCGGAAGGCCTTGTAATCGAAGCTCTCTGCTGCACTTACCTGTTTTCCACAGGCCGACAGCAGGTCACCGAGTACGGCGGTATTGTCCAGGATGCCGTGCAGGTAAGTACCCCAGCACTTGTCGTGTAACAGATACCCATCCGGTGTACCATCGTCCAGTATCGTGAGGGGTGACGGTGTTTCACATTCTGTTAAGCCCATGTGTATTTCGTAGCCTTCACCCACCGATGTTTGTTGCCGGTAGGTAAACCGGCGCTGCCGCGTTACTTTTTCGCGGGTAAGGACCGTCGATACCGGGAGAATGCCCAGTCCCGGCATGCTGCCCGGCTCTCCTTCCACTCCGTATGGATCTGCAACGGAGGTCCCCATCATCTGATAGCCCCCGCAAATACCGATCACCACTTTACCCCGTTTATGCGCCTCTGTGATAGCCCCGGCCGTCCCGTTGTTTTTGATCGCCACCAGGTCGGCCAGCGTGTTCTTGCTGCCGGGAATAATCACGATATCTGCGGCTGTTATCTCTGCCGGATTATCGGTATAAAACAGGTTGACCCGGTCATCTTTCTCCAGCACGTTAAAGTCGGTAAAATTTGACATATGCCGGAGCAGCACCACGGCGACATTGATCCGCCCTTCCGTGCGGTTTTTGTGTTTGAGGGACAGGGCCACCGAATCTTCTTCTTCGATATGAATATCGTGATAATAGGGCAATACCCCTGTTACAGGCACACCTGTGATGGTTTCCAGTTGCCGGCGGCCATCTTCAAAGAGACGGATATCGCCGCGGAATTTGTTGATGATAACCCCTTTGACGAGCGCTTTTTCCTCCGGTGGCAACAATGCGAGGGTGCCATATACGCTGCCAAAGACACCGCCTCTGTCGATGTCCGCGATGAGGTATACCGCCGCGCCGGCATGCAATGCGATCCGCATATTGGTGATGTCCCGCTGCCGCAGGTTCAGTTCAGAGATACTGCCGGCCCCTTCCATCACCACCGGGTGGTAGCGCGCCGACAGGCGGTCGAATGAGGCTTTCACTTCCTCAAACAGCTGCCGTTTGTCGTCCTGCATAAAATACTCCCATGCCGTTTGATTCCCTGCGGGCCTGCCATGCAGCACCAGCTGAGAAGTCTGGTCGTTGGTAGGCTTCAGCAGCACGGGGTTCATATCGGTATGACAGGGCACTCCTGCCGCTTCCGCCTGCACCGCCTGCGCACGGCCTATCTCGAGGCCATCGGGCGTAGCATAACTGTTGAGCGACATGTTCTGTGCTTTAAAAGGCGCAGGGTGGTAACCATCCTGTTTGAATATGCGGCAGAACCCTGCCGCGATCACACTTTTACCTACATCAGAAGCAGTGCCGACGAACATGACCGGCCGGAGTTGTTTCATCGTGTCCATAACATCAAGTGGCAACGAAGATATTAACTTTCACACACTTATCTTTGTCGGGCATGAAACCACAGTTCCTCATCGCCGCGCCTCACAGCGGCGCCGGTAAAACGACCATCACCCTCGCTTTGCTGCGGGCGTTGCAGCGCAGCGGCCGGCGGGTACAGCCTTTCAAGTGTGGTCCGGACTACCTGGACCCGAAACACCATACGCTGGCCGCCGGGCAGGAGTGCGTCAATCTCGACGCCTTTATGATGACGGCGCAGCACCTGCCGGAGGTGTACCAGCGGTATACCCAACAGGCAGACGTCTGTATTATCGAAGGAGTGATGGGATTGTTTGACGGCGCCCGGAAAATGGAAGGCAGTAGCGCCGCGCTGGCCGCCCTGCTGGGCGTTCCGGTGATACTGGTGGTGGATGCACAGGCCATGGCTTATTCCGCCGCCCCGCTGTTATATGGCTACAAACATTTCTTTCCGGACATCACGCTGGCGGGCGTTATTTTTAATTTTGTGAATACCCCTGCCCACTATCGGATACTGGAAGAAGCCGCCGCCGATGCCGGCGTGCCGGTATTGGGCTACCTGCCCGAACGGGCGGATATCCGGATTCCCTCCCGCCATCTGGGGCTGCATATTTCCGCAGAATCCGATTATAATGCTATTATCGACGCCGCGGCCGATCATCTCAGTGCCCATATCGACATAGAACAGCTGCAGCAACAGACACAAACTCCGGTACCAGCACCGGCTGCCGAAGCACCCGGCTCCTCCTCCGGCGTGTTACGGATCGCGATCGCAAAAGATGAGGCTTTTAATTTTACCTACCGGGAAAATATTGCCGCTCTGTCGCAGCTGGGGGTTATTCATTATTTCAGTCCGCTCACAGATACTGTGCTGCCCCCAGCCGATCTGCTGTATTTCCCGGGCGGCTACCCGGAGCTGCACCTCCCTCAACTGGCTGCCAACACCGGCTTATTACAACAGCTACGGCAGTACGAAGGACGGATACTGGCCGAATGTGGCGGCATGATGTACCTCGGCGAAAGCATCGTCGATGAAACGGGAAATGCCTGGCCTATGGCAGGCCTGTTGCCCGTCAGCACCAGTATGCAGTCCCCGGCGCTCACCATCGGCTATCGCGAAGTGCATATCGGCGATGTCATTTTCAAAGGGCATGAATTTCACTATTCTCATTATGTAAAGGTACCGGATATAACCGGACCGGCTATACGCGTGTTGAATGCGCGGCAGGAAATCATTCCGGGAACGGTGTTTCACACACCACGTTTACTGGCAGGGTATATGCATTTTTATTGGGGAGATAATGTGGCGGGGTTACAGCGGGTATTGGGCTTACCCGGATGATTATTCTCTTTTCAATATCCCAGGTGTATACCATGGAACTCCCAAAGCTCCGCGATGTAATTCCATCTTTATTACAGCACCGACGGCTGTTGCCTCATATTTCTTCTTTTTGACCGGAATGGACACAGCAGATTTCACCGGTCCCCAAGGCTCTACCATCAGATAATAGCTGGTAGTCCGCCGTTTGCTGATCCTTTTGTCGTAGATGGTTGTTTCAAACAATGCCGGCGGGCTATCATCAAAATAGGTATTGATGTAAACAAGCGAATCGTAGGATGCCGGTGTAAAAAAAACGACAAACATAATGACAGACCATAATTTTCCTGAAAAGGCCAATTTCCAGTGCCGGTTAACGAAAATGACCAGCAACGTAAACACCCCGGTGATGATCAAAGCGCCCTGCAGCAACTCTTTCTGCCGCAGGCTAAAAACAGGTACTGCCACCACGAACAGGCCGATGGCGCAAAAGATGAAAACCATTAAAACAGGGGGCAGCGTGTCTATTTTCCGTCCATCAGCGATAATCAGCAAGCCCTTATGGTATTCCAGTGCTGCAACAGTAACAGGTAACATCGCTATCAACAAAAAGGGCAGCCATGGCAGGTGGCGCACCAAAAAGATACACGCCAGCATTAATACAAAAGCGGCACCGTTCAATACCCAGGCGGTGTATTTGGCCATTCGCAGCTCATGTTGCGGATACATGTCTGTTGACGACATCTGTTCCTTTGTTTTTTTTCTAAGATCGGGATAACGCGCCATGATCCAACGCACCAGGTTATCATAGTTCATCCGCCTGGCGGCGACTTTGAATCTTCGTTTATTGCCCGCCGCAGGTACAAGCTCCAAACGCCCAGCCAACCGGTAGCCCCTTACCTCCTGCCACAGCATCTCGCGGCGGAACAAAAGAGACCGGTAACGGATGCCTTTTTCATCGACCGAAACTACCGACAACATTTCGCTGATAACGTATATTACTACAGCAATACAAGGAATCATGCTGATAAATCCCCAGAGGGTATCTTGCCCCGACTGAACTCCCGCCACAATAGTTACACCAATTGTTGATAATGGTATCAGGGCAAACGGGGATATCAAACAAAAAACAAAAATGCGAAAACCGCGGCTGTAGGTATATTCTTGCTGCATAAAGGGTTAATACAATAAAAATCTGACGGCAAACATAAGAAAAAAAGATGGATAAGCGCTGTTATACGGTAGCAGCCATCAATAATGTGCCGGCATCAGTGGCCGATACCATGGTAATCCTAAAGCGCCCTGGCGCAGCTCCATTCTTATCGTATCATTGATCGCGGCCGCATCGTATTTTCTTTTTCCGACAGCAATTGACCTCCCCGATTTTTCCGGTCCCCAGGGCATTACCACCAGATAGTGGCTAACGGATCTTCCGTTACTGATCCATTTATGGGAAACAGTTGTTTCAAAAAACTGTGGCGTACTGCGATCGAAGAAGGTATTCAGATAGACAATCGATCCGAAGGCCGCCGGTATAAAGAAAATCAAAAAGCAGACCACGCCCCATATCTTGTTGCCGATGGTAATTTTCATGCGCCGCGAAGCGAACATCACCAGTAAGGTAAATAATACAGCAGCTCCCAAAACACCTATCCACAGCGTTTGCAGCCGGAGGTTGTAAAAGGGAGTACCAAAGGAAAAAAGCCCCACTGCTGCAAACAATACCGTCAGCAAAACGGCAGGCAAGGTCCCCTCTCTTTTGTTTTCAGAAACAATGAGCCACCCTTTGTGATATTCCAACGCCATAGGTATGGCTGCCAGCAGGGCAATCAACAATAACGGCGCCCAGCACAGCACAGTGGTAAAGGGCAAAGAATGGGAAAAAGGAAAACAGGCTACCATCAATGCAAAGGCAGCGAAGTTAAATCCTCTTGCTGTATATTTAGCCATTCTTATTTTATGAGGATAATCAGGATCTGCCTGGTATGCAGCCAGGCGGACAGCATCTGTAACTTTATCGCTCAGATCAGGATAACGCGCCATGATCCAGTCCCCGATTTTGTGGTAATTATGGCGCTGACCAGACACCCTGACCTTCTTTTTACCTTTGAAAGCCGGCATGAGTATCAGTGTGCCTTCTTTCCACCGATATCCCCTTATCTCTTCCCACAAAAGTTCACGCTTATACAGAAAAGACTTGTAGCGTATACCATCGCCATCCGATGTCACCACTGACAACATTTCGTTGATGCCGTAAAGTGTTAAAATGGTACAGGGCACAATGCTGACAAAGGCTATAAAGCTCTCCATGGGAGACTTAATACCTTCGATAATGATAGCAAGGAGGGCCATCAGCGGAATCACGGCGAACGGTGCCATCAAACAAAAAACAAAGATGCGGAAACCGCGGCTGTAGGTATAGTTTTCCTGCATATCGGGTTACTATAATAAAAAATCCGGTAACAAACATAAGGAAAAAACAGCGTTCCCCTATGTCCGTTACCGGATCTTATCCAGTAAGCAGACCGTTTATTGTTTAAATACGTCGTCGCTGACGTTACTATTGATCACTGCCTTTACTACTTTCACGTTGGTATCGAAGCCGCCGGCGGTAGTACGGAACCGGAAGGGTATCTGTACGCCGCTGACGTCGCGGTACTCGAGATAGTCCGTTACAGCATTGTTACCGGGAGATCCTTCCTGACCGCTGAGGGTGGCTGAGCGCACTTTCAGCCCTGTTTTGCTGCTATAGTAGTTTTTGAGCAGGCTGCCATTAGGTGTGGCGATGGTCAGCACATACGTTTCTTCGTCATTGACCTGTTCAGTCTGCGGCGCCAACTCTATCTTTACCGCATCAGGCGATTCCAGGAAAGCGAGTTCGGGAAATAGCTGGTTTCTTTCCTTCAGCATACTTTTTTCGGGGGCTGTCAGTGGTGTCTGGCGGCCCATCTGCCACAGCCTTACCGAATCTCCGTTGATGATCAGTTTATGCACCACGCCGTTGATAGCCGGTACATTTACCGCCTGCCAAACCTTGCCGGGTATCTTATTGATCAGCTTAAGCTCCACATCCGTGCCCTGCGCCTCTCCCTGTGCTTCCACTGACAGGTCTCTGACGCCTTTCAGTTTTTCTTTGCCGCCGATAGCGTCTATATAACGGCTCAGAACAGTAGTGGCCGTTGTTCCTGCCGGCACTGGTTTACCGGTTTCGGCTTTCCAGCTGTTATTTGCCGGGTTCACGTCCGGCATTTCGCCTTGCGGGTCGATAACAACACTGACCAGTTTTACTGTGGACGGGTGATGATAGGCCCAGGTAGATCCACGCTGCCAGATTTCCACCGGCAGGCGTACAGTATCTCGCCGACCGCTTTCATCGCGGATAGTCAGTACCACCGGCATTGGCAGCTGTTCCAGGTTCTGCAGCGTAATGATCGCACCTTTCGCAGGGTCGTTGCCTTTATAGCTCACGCTCTTAACTGCCTGGTCCAGTTTCCAGGTATTAAAGAACCATCCGCGCCAGAACCACGCCAGGTCCTCTCCTGCCGCGTTTTCAACAGATCGGAAAAAGTCCCACGGCGTAGGATGTCTGAAGGCCCAGCGTTTAATATATTCTTTAAAAGCGTAGTCAAAACGTTCGGGGCCCAGTATATGGTCGCGCAGCAATTTCAGGCCCATGGCCGGTTTATAATAGGCGGCGATACCGTTGTAACGCAGACCGATCACGTCCGGCGTGTTCATGATGGCTTCTGCATTGGAGCCAAATATCATGGGTGCTGCACGCTGTGCCGACTGTTGGGAGTTGAATTCCCCTTTGTTGAATTCAGCCGCGGCGATGCCATTGATAAAGGTGTTAAAGCCTTCATCCATCCAGGCATATTTACGTTCGTTGGACCCCACGATCATGGGGAACCAGTTATGCCCGAACTCGTGGCTGGTCACGCCCCAGAGGCCGCCCTTAGACGATTTCCAGGAGCAGAAAACGATACCGGGGTATTCCATACCGCCTACGATGCCAGCCACATTAGTGGCTACCGGATAAGTGTAGGGATACCATTGGCGGGAATAATGTTCGATGCTGCCCTTGACGAATTCTGTGGAGCGGCGCCACGCGTTGGGAGCGGATGATTCCGCCGGGTAAACCGACTGCGCGAGGGCTGTTTTACCTCCGGGCAGGTTCATACGGGCGGCATCCCAGATAAAGGCGCCGGAAGCGGCCCAGGCCACATCGCGGGATTCTTTACACACAAAATGCCAGGTGCGGGTACCTTTTACGGTGCTATTATGAAATTCGGTGGTGTCGCGGATCATCACGGTGGCATCGCTGTTGCGGGCTTTCGCTATCCTTGCTGCTTCGGTGGCGTTCAGCACCTGTGCTTCGTTGACCAGCGAGCCGGAACCGACTACCACCATATTGGCCGGCGCCGTAATGGTATAGTCGAAGTTGCCGTATTCCAGGTAAAATTCAGAAGCGCCCAGGTAAGGGATATTATTCCAGCCCAGCACATCGTCATATACCGCCATGCGCGGATACCACTGGGCAATTTCGTATATCCATCCGTGACGGGTGTTCAGCCGGCCGGTACGGTCGGTACCGTATTCAGGTATGGTGTAACTGTAGTCTATCTTAAGCTGCAGGCTGCCGCCGGGTTTCATGGCATCGGCCAGCCGCACCTGCATGCGGGTATCGTCTACCAGGTAATTGGCCGTGCTGCTTTTTCCGTTGCTGACCACCTCGACTGACTTCAGCTCAAATCCGTTGGAATAGCTGCGGTTGGCAAAACGGTCGCCCGTCGCGGCTACCGTGGCGGTGCCGCGGGAATCTTTGCGGTACACGTTCTGGTCCATCTGTAGCCAGAGGAACGGCAGACGGTCCGGGCTGTTATTTTTATAAGTGATCAATACGGTGCCGGATACCCGGTGTTGCAGGGTATCGAGGGTGACCGATATTTTGTAGTCAGCCGCATTTTGCCAGTATTTAGGTCCGGGTTGCCCGCCCGCACTCCTGTACTCATTTCCGTTGGCCGGATAAAATAAAGGGGAAAATGCCTCGTGATGGTCATACCGGGAAACCGGTGTGTTCTGTGACAGGCCTGACTGTGCTATCCCACACAGTAACAGGGATGCCAGCGAATAAAGCTTGCGTAGTTTCATCTGGTAGCGATAAATTAGATTTTGTGGTCTTTAAATATACTGCGATTTACTGAGTTTAACCTTTACGGATTTTGACCATTATTCAAATAATTAACGCTGGCAGGACGGTATACTACCGTCGTTACCTGTTACCAGAAAAACAAAGCGGTACATGGCCGCGTCTGCACATCAGCAAACGCAGGCGGGATTACTTTGCTATTTCAGGGAATTAACGGGAACGGCTATACCGCTGCATGATCCGGATCTTGTTCTTTCCGTTACAGTCGTTATTGAAATAACTTCTTCACATGCTTCAGCCGGAAGGCAAAAATAATGCTTAATACACCGGTGATCCAGAAGGCGGCGGCCATGACTCCCAGAATGGTAGCTACGCCCAGCGCAGGGTTGTCGAGGATCACGATGGCAATCATAATCAGGATGATACCTCCCACCAACACCCAGCCCCAGTTGGGGATTTTGTCTGTGCGGAGTGCAATGGCGAACACAATCAGGCTGATACCTTTGAAGAGGAACCAGAAGCCCAGGAAAATGGGGATGACCGCCATGCTGATAGCGGGGTACAACATGAGGATAAAGCCTACTACCAGGTCGATGATACCGGATGCCAGCGACCATCCCCAGCCGTGCATGGACCTTCGGTTGCCGGTAGCGAAGATGATCTCAAAAATACCTGTCACGAACAGGGTTACACTGAAAAAAATGCTGAGCAACACATAGCTGCTGAAAGGATTACTGAAAACAATGAAGCCCGCAATGATGAAGATGATGCCGTTGAGCAGATAAAGCCACCAATACTTTACATTGTTGCGGATAGCTGACAGGACCTGTGACATATATTAGTTTTATTTAAATTGTGTAAAATATTTATAACACAATGAGTATGCATAAGTTACTTAACAGCTGTCTACCTAAAAAGTTCAGGCTTATGATGGAAGGATTCGCCGGTGAAATGCCCTAACTTTGTCAAAATGATTTAAATCATAAATTTAATAGACCACGGAAACTATATTTGCAGAATGAATAAGGCGATCAAGCAAGACAGAAAATCACCAAACTGGTGGCATCAAGTGGACTTTCTGGGAATTCACGCGATTCCCCTGCTGGCTTTTTTTACCGGCACCACTGCTTTTGACTGGATATTGTGCGGCGTATTGTACGTAGTGCGCATGTTTTTTGTGACGGCCGGTTATCACCGGTATTTTTCTCATCGCGCTTTCAAAACGTCGCGATTTTTTCAATTTATCCTTGCAGGTGGCGCGCAGAGCAGCTTACAGAAAGGTGCGCTCTGGTGGTCTGCCAATCACCGTATTCACCACAAACACAGTGATACACCCGAAGATCCGCACTCTGCCAACATCTACGGCATCTGGTACGCCCATATCGGCTGGATCATGGGACCTGAATACAAACCTACCCGTTTTGACCTGATCAAGGACCACAAAGCGAAAGAGTTGTTCTGGCTCAACAAATGGCATATGGTGCCTGCCGTTATACTGGCTGTCGCAGTATACTTCGTAGGCAACAAAGTAAACGGTACCGGATGGTTCGATTGGACAGCGGGTCTTTCTACCCTGCTGATCGGTTTCTTCCTGAGCACCGTTATTTTATACCATGGTACTTTCACTATTAACTCCCTGATGCACAAAATCGGTAAACAACGATATTATACCGGCGACCAGTCCCGCAACAGCCTTGTTCTGGCGCTGATCACCCTGGGCGAAGGATGGCATAACAACCACCACTACTACCAGAGCGCCGCCCGTCAGGGTTTCTACTGGTGGGAAATCGACATCAGCTACTATGTCATCAAAACACTGGGCTGGTTGGGCATTGTGTGGGACATCCGTCCTGTACCTTCCAAAGTACAGAACAGCAACAAGCTGAAAGATATCCAGGCAGGACGTGTAGCCGTGCCCGAAGCACAATTACAGGATTAATTACGAATTACGAATTACGAATTACGAATTACGAATTACGAATTTCTTAAGCGAAGACCTGAGCGAATCATCGGCTCAGGTCTTCGCTTTTATAGTCCGGAAATTAATCTCCCCATATTAATTCGTAATTCGTAATTCGTAATTCGTAATTCGTAATTGATTTATTATCTTGTTTGCCGGAAAAAACACCGTCCATGCAATATACACCCGCTACTGACAGATATGATACCATGACGTACAACCGTTGCGGTAAAAGCGGCCTGCAGCTGCCGGCCATATCACTTGGCCTGTGGCACAACTTCGGCTCTATTGACAACTATGAAAATGGCCGCAGCATTATCCGCCAGGCTTTCGACAAAGGCATCACCCATTTTGACCTCGCCAACAACTACGGCCCGGCGCCAGGCAGTGCGGAAGAGAATTTCGGGCGTATCCTCCGGCAGGATTTCACCGGGCATCTGCGCGACGAGCTTGTGATCTCCACCAAAGCCGGCTACCTGATGTGGCCCGGCCCTTATGGTGATAAAGGTTCCCGTAAATATCTCGTCTCCAGCCTGGACCAGAGCCTGCGCCGTATGGGACTGGAATATGTAGACATTTTCTACTCCCACCGCCCAGACCCGGAAACACCCATAGAAGAGACCATGGGCGCACTGCACAGCATCGTGCAACAAGGAAAAGCGCTCTATGTAGGCCTCTCCAACTATACCGCTGAACAAACACAGGAGGCCGCGGCCGTACTGAAATCACTGGGTACGCCCTGCCTGATCCATCAACCTAAATACAGTATGTTTGAAAGATGGGTGGAAAACGGTCTGCTCGATGTGCTGGAAGCTAACGGTATCGGCTGTATCCCTTTCTCCCCGCTGGCACAGGGGCTGCTTACCGACCGCTATCTGAATGGTATTCCCGCGGGATCACGCGCCAGCAAACCCAGTGGCTTCCTGCAGGAAAACGAAGTGTCTGAGGAGAAAATTACCAGGATCAGGCAGCTCAACAGCCTTGCGCAGGAGCGCGGCCAATCCCTCGCCCAGATGGCGCTGGCCTGGATACTGAAAGACAAGCGTATTACCACGGTACTGATCGGCGCGAGCTCTGTAGCCCAGCTGGACAACAACCTGGATACGCTGAAGAACGCGTCTTTTACCACAACAGAACTGGAAAAAATTGAAAATATCCTGCACGGCCGGGGCTAATGCCCCCGGCCGCTGGCCCTATCAGCGGGGCTTTGCTCTTTCGTACTGTACCGGCCATTGCACGCTGGTATCGCCCAACTGATGAGCCGCCCGCAAAGGGAAATAAGGATCACGCAGCAGTTCACGCGCCAGCAGCACTATATCTGCCTGTCCCTGCTCAATGATAGATTCCGCTTCCTGCGCCGTGGTGATCAGCCCCACCGCACCGGTCGCTATTCCAGCTTCTTTTTTGATTTTCGCGGCAAAAGGTGTTTGATATAACGGACCGATATTGATTTTCTGATGCGGCACCAGTCCGCCGGAAGAACAATCGATCAGGTCTACGTCCTCCGTTTTCAATAATGCCGCCAACTGTGCCGACTGTTCCGGGTCCCAGCCACCGGGCGCCCAGTCTGTTGCTGAGATGCGCACCAACAGCGGCAGTTCGGCAGGCCATACCGCCCGCACCGATTCCACGGTCTGCAACAGCAGCCGTATCCTGTTTTCAAAGCTCCCGCCATATTCATCAGTCCGGTGGTTACTCAGCGGCGACAGAAAACTATGCAGCAGATAACCATGCGCCGCATGTATTTCCACCACTTTAAAGCCGGCCAGCAACGCTCTGGCGGCCGCTTTCCTGAAATCGTTCAACACTTCCAGTATCCCTTCCTGGGTAAGGGCTACCGGTACCGGATATACTTCGTTGAACGGAACGGCGCTGGGACCATATACCTCCCATCCGCCATTTTCCGGCGCCACTTTGCCGCTTCCCTCCCACGGCCGCAATGTGCTGGCTTTCCTGCCGGCATGGGCCAGCTGGATGCCCGGCACGGCGCCCTGCGCCGATATAAATGCCGTGATGCGTTGCAACACAGGAATATGTTCGTCTTTCCAGATGCCGAGGTCCTGCGGGGAGATGCGCCCTTCAGGAGATACAGCCGCCGCTTCTGTCAGCACCAGACCGGCGCCACCTACCGCCCGGCTGCCCAGGTGTACCAGATGCCAGTCGTTAGCAAAACCATCCTCCGAAGAGTACTCACACATAGGGGATACCGCGATGCGGTTACGCAGCGTGACGGTCCTCAGCTGCAACGGAGTAAACAAATGCACCATGGGCTCTCGTTTTAACAATTTAAAAATAAGGTATTCTTTCCGAACAGCCATCTTATCAGGTGCTGTTAAAAATGTGCTAAAGACATTGCGGGCGCCATAAATATTTCTTATCATCGTAACGTCATCCAACTAACCTTATGCAGTTATCCCAATACGAGCCTACAACGTGGCCGCTCATCAACCGGATACTTTTCCGTGTTTTTTCCGTTTACCTGGTGTTTTATTATGGCGCGACCTTCGTTCCCCGGACCTGGTGGGACAAAGCCGTTACCTGGGCAGGCAAACTGCTGATCGGGAAAGATTATCACATCGAAGCATGGCCGGCAGGGAGCGGTGATACTACGTTTAACTATCTCCAGTTGTTTTGTATCCTGCTCGCGGCATTGGCCGGTTGTCTTCTCTGGTCGGTCATCGACAGAAAGCGTAAAAACTATGACAAAATACAATACTGGGTGATGGTCGTGCTCTGTTACCAACTGGCGATCGTCATGTTCCGGTATGGTGTTGCCAAAGTATTCCCCGGACAGTTTGCAGCGCCCTCGCTTTACAAGCTGGACCAGCCCCTGGGTGAAAGTTCCCCGATGGGACTTGCCTGGACATTCATGGGTTACTCCCGCGGCTATACGATATTTTCGGGAATAGCTGAATGCCTGGGCGGCCTGCTGTTACTGTTCCGTCGCACCCGCCTGCTGGGCGCCCTGGTATGCATAGCGGTGATGACGAACGTCGTGGCAATGAACTTCTTCTATGATATCTGCGTGAAACTCTTTTCAAGTCATCTGCTGTTGACCGCCCTGTTCCTGCTCACGCCTGACATCAAAAGACTGGCACGCTTCTTTTTAACGCAACAGCCGGTAGCGGCCACTACACGATATTACCCGGTGTTTGCCACCCGCTGGAAACGGTATGTGTTTAACACCGTCCGGTATCTCGCCGTGGCATGGGTGCTGTGGGGCGCCGTCGCCACGGGAATAAGCATCCGTCAGTCAGTCAAACAATTGACCACCGAAGGGGCCATTTACGGTACCTACGAGGTGACCAGCTTCAAATCGCTCTCCCTACCCGGAGAGACGACCATAAACAGACCGGCATGGCGAAAGCTGTATTTTGAGAAAGGCCGCCGCCTGTTGATCCGCGATGATTCCGGCGTAACGGGAGGCGCAGTACGGATAGATATAGGGCTGCGTACCATAGAAACGACCATCAATAAGAATGTGGACACTGTTAACATGCACTATACCCTCAACTTCGACAACACGATGATCATGAAAGGCACGATTGGCCACGACAGTGTACAAATTCATCTGCAGAAAAAAGACACTGATCATTATTTGCTGATGACCCGGGGGTTTCACTGGGTGAATGAAACATCGTTCAACAAATAACGCCTACATTTGAGCATGATACCGAATATTGAAACACATCGGCAGCAGCTTGCCACACAGGGATATACTGTTGTGGAAGACCTGTTTTCCGGCGGTGAAGTACAAACGATCCTCCGGCTGATATCGCAGGCAGATATGCGTCAGGCTGTGTTCCGCAAAACGGCCGACCTGTTTGCCATCCGGCAGTTTCTGCAATCGGTACCGGATGTGCGGCCCGCTGTTTTTACGCCTGCATTGATGTACCTGATTCATACGTTGTTCGGAGAAGATTACGTGCCGGTAAAATCCATCTATTTTGATAAACCCGGACAGTCCAACTGGTTTGTGGCGTGGCACCAGGACCTTACGATTTCCGTGAGAGAAAAGATACCGGTAGAAGGTTTCGGGCCATGGACCGTCAAACAAAACCAATATGCCGTGCAGCCTCCGCTGTCGCTGCTGGAGAATATTTATACCATCCGTCTTCATCTCGACGATACCGACGCGCTGAACGGAGCGCTGAAGGTGATCCCCGGCACGCATTTACAGGGGATTGTACGTCCGGACACCCTTTCCCTGCAGGAAACGCCCGAAGTCAGCTGCAGCGTTAAAAGCGGCGGTGTCATGATCATGCGGCCATTGCTGATGCATGCATCGTCCCGCAGCGCCAGCGGCTCCAACCGTCGCGTAGTGCATATCGAGTTCTCCGATCGGAGCCTGCCCGGCGGGCTAAGCTGGTCGGAGAATATTTAGGGATTTTGGGATTTACGGATTTTGGGATTTTGGGATTTTGGGATTTTGGGAATCATTGAAGAAAAGATAAAATAAACAAAGGTCGAAGCAAGATGTATCGCTTCGACCTTTGTTTATTTTATTCGCTCTTATTATTCCAGCAATCCCAAAATCCGTAAATCAAAAAATCCGCAAATCAATATCCCGGATTCTGTTTCAGTTGTGATGTTCCGTTTTTCACGCTCAGATCTATCTGGCGCTGCGGAATCGGGTAGTATTTGTTCCTGGCGGAGAAATTGCCGGTAGCAATATCTGAAGTAACCGTTTTTTCATAGTTGAAATAGCGGTTAATTTCAGTCTGTGCCAGCCCCCATCTTACCAGATCGAAGAAACGGTGACCTTCCATGGCCAGCTCCAGTTTGCGTTCAAACCGGATGGCTTTCAGGGCATAGTCTTTTCCGCCGCCCGCGAAAGCTCCCGCAGGATAGGGGCTTACGTGGTAATTAGCGGCAGGCTCTTCGGTATTACCGCCCATCGGATCTTCAGGATCGATATATTGTTTCACCCAGCCTACCGGGTTGGCGGCCCGTTCCCGGACCATATTCACGTAAGCTTCCGCTTTCTCCAGACTACCGGCATTGGCCTGGCATTCCGCCGCCATCAGCAATACGTCAGCATAACGTATCAGTACGTAGTTGATCGCGTTGCCCGGCGCCCATGAGTTGCCATCGTAGAACTTGTCCTGGTTCACCTGCATGTACACGTTTTTGAGCGCGGCGTACGGGCCGGCGGACTGCTGATTGCGCACCCATGCCATACCCGGATGCAGCCCCCAGTCGAGGAAAGGAATGCCTCTGCGGCCCACGGTCCAGTCCAGGCGGGGGTCCAGGTAACCATTGTCCGGTGTGAAAGCAACGGTATCGGACACGCCCATATCATTTTTAACCGGATGCTGGTTAAAATCATCGAGGTAAGGCAGTCCTTTGTCGTTGGTCCGGAAGGAATTTACGAGGTCCTGCGAAGGCTGATAAAAACCGCAGCAGCTGAAGGGGCCGTTGTAGGGATAGTTCAGCATCTGGCCCTGATTGGCGTTGCCGGTGCCGCCGGAGCCATCGTTGGCGCTGTATTGAATGGAGAATACCGCCTCCTTGTTGTTTTCGGTGAACGCGTCAAAGTTGTCATGGAAATGGTCCATGAGGCCGAACTTCACGCCTTTGGTGGTGACGCCTGAATGGATCACGTCTTCCAGGAGCGGCATAGCCGCGGCGAACTTACTCTGGTAGAGCAGTGTTTTAGCAAGGTAAGCCACTGCAGCCCATTTGTTGGCACGACCTATTTCCTTTTGTGTTTCAGGCAGGTGATCAGCGGCATACTTAAAATCCGCCTCTATCATTGGCCATATATCTTGGTCATTGGGTAGTTTAAAATCATCCACGATCAGTTTCTGGTAGCTGGTGGAGTTTTCATCTACCCAGGGCACTTTGTCGAACAGTTTCTTCAGGTCGGAGTAGTAGTGTCCGCGCAGGAAGCGTGCTTCTCCGGCGATCACCTGTTTTTCCGCGTCTGTCATGTCTTTCACGTTGGCCAGTACATGCAGCGTGAAGTTACAGCGGCGGATACCTTCGTAGTTTACCCGCCATTTATCATTGAAGAAGCCGTTGCTGGAGTTGGCGGCGAAAGTGACGATCTGAAGAATGGAGGCTGCGTCGCTAGGGTCGCTGCCTTTGTGGGCATCGCCGCCGGCTACGCTGCCATAGATCCAGTTGTCCGGCGATACCGCGTAACCGCTGCCGCCGGAGAGGTTGATCATATCGTCGTTGTAATCTTGCCCGTCGAGCGCGGCGTAAGCGCCTATGAGCAGTGTATTGACGCCTTTTTTATTGGTAAGGGCTTCCTCCTGTAAGGTCGATTGTGGCTGGCGTTCCAGGAAACTCTTGCTGCAACCTGCGAGTAGCAGTGCGGTGAAAGAAGCGCCCAGTACTATATGATACAATGTTTTCATGGTCCTGTTTTTTTAGAATGAGCAACGATTAAAAGGCCAGGTTCACCCCGATGAGGAATTGGCGCTGGTTGGGATAAGCGCCTTCGTCCACGCCGAAGTCAGTGATGTTGGAACCGCCGATTTCGGGATCTATACCGGAGTATTTGGTGATGGTGAACAGGTTGGCCGCCTGTACGTATACCCGGAACTTCTGTACGTGTAGCCGTGACAGTGAGCCGGCGGGCAACGTATAACCAAGTGTTACATTTTTAGCACGCAGGTAGGCGCCATTTTCCACCATGTAAGAGTTGGGAACGCCTTGTGTGCTGACGGAGCCGTCCACTTCCTGGATAGGCGCTTTCGCGTTCTGGTGGTCGGGACGCCAGGAGTCATACAGGGCTGTTTTGCTTTTGGCGCTTTCAAAAGACGAGTAGAAATCGCGCCACCAGCGTACGTTATTCCAGATGTAGTTGCCGTGGGTACCGAAGAGGAAGATATTGAAGTCGAAGTTCCGGTAGTTTACGCCGATGTTAATACCGTAGGTGAAGTCGGGGTTGGGATTACCGAGGAAGGTACGGTCATCTGGAGTGATGCGGCCATCGCCGTTGACATCTTTATAGCGGAAGCGTCCCATGCCGGCGCCTTCCTGGTAGAAAGCTTCCGGATCGTTGGTGGCTTTTTTCACTTTATCGTCGGCGTCGGTCACTTCTTTTGCGCTGTTCCAGAAGCCATCGATCTGGTAGCCGAAGAAGGAGGAAACCGGTTGCCCAACTGCATTGCGGATGATGTTGCTGCCATCGAAGCGGCGGCTGTCGCCATCGAAGTAGTCCACCCCATCGGCGATCTTCATGATTTCGTTTTTGTAGGTGGTGAGCGTACCGGTGACATTCAGCTTCAGTTTTTTGCTGAACTGTTTATGCCAGCCGACAGAGAAATCGAAGCCGTGGTTTTTCATCTGGGCGATGTTGACAAAGGGTTGTGCGGCGGTACCGGCGAGGCCGGGCAGTTCGGGATCGTACAGCAGGTCTTTGATATCCTTGCGGTAGTAATCGAACGAGAAGTCCAGTTCACCTTTGAAGAGGGACGCGTCCAGGCCGATGTTGGCGTTGACATCGCTTTCCCATTTGGCGTCGGGGTTACCGATCTGCATACCTGAGAAACCGGCGGTGAGGCCGTTGTTGGTACCGGCGAGATCATAGTAGGTGGCGCTGCGTTTGCCCCCGTAGAGGAAGTAGCCGTTATTGACGCTGAGATTGAGCTGGTTGCCCATGATACCCCAGCCACCGCGGATTTTGAGGTCGGTGATCCAGGTGAGTGATTTCATAAAGGCTTCTTCTGAGAGGCGCCAGCCTGCGGTTATTGCCGGGAACCAGCCGAAGCGGTTGTTGATGAATTTGGAGGAACCGTCGCGACGGATGGTGGCGCTGACGAGGTATCTATCGCGGAAGGAGTAGTCTACCCTGCCGAGGAGAGAGTAGAGTCCTTCCTGTGCGCGGCTGCTGTAGTTGGTTTGGGTGCCGGTACCGGTGCTGAGGTCCGGGAAGTTGGGATCGAAGGTAAAGTAGTCTTTGGTGGTACCGCCAACGGAGCGGCTGCGGCTGTCGAACGCTTCCGTGCCGGCCAGTATTTTCAGGTCGTGCGCGTTGTTGAAGCGCTGATGATAGGTCAGCGTGTTGGTCCAGGTCCAGCTGTGGCCGTTGTTGGACCCTTCCGAGTAGGAGTTGGAGGTGTTGTTCTCTTTGTTCTCATACTGCGGATAGGTAAAGGAGTGGGACCACCCGGAATAGATCTCACCACCGAAGCTGGTGCGGAAGGTGAGGTATTTCAGGAAGTCCACTTCTCCGTAGATGTTACCAAACAAACGGGTGTTAAGGCCTTTGTTGTTTCTGGTGCGAGCCTGCATCGCTACCGGGTTCTGGGCGTCTCCGAGGGCATCGCCCCAGGAGCCAGCAAAATTGCCCTTGATGTCGTACACCGGTATGATGCTTTGTTCGCGCATGGCGTGGCCGATGGCCGCGTCGGAGCTGTTAATTTCCACAGCAGGGTTTTCCGTCATCGAAAAAGCGAGATTTTCCCCCACTCTGATGTGATCTGTGATGTTGTACTGGGTATTGGAGCGGATCGTATATCTTTTCAGATAAGTGTTGAGCAGCGTACCCTGTTGATTAAAGTAATTGAGGGAAAAGAGGTAATTGCCGCGATCCCCGCCACCGCTTACCGCTACGTTGTGGCTGGTGATGGGGGCCGGGCGGAAGACTTCGTGATACCAGTCAGTCCCGGCCTTGTTGGCACGTACAATACGGTGAAAGTTGTTATAATCGTTTTGATCAGTAAAGTTGGGATTCACATAATATTTGGAAGGGTCGGTGTCGGGATCTCCTTCCATGCCACCGTCCGGGGAGATATAGTCGGGGATGACCGGTGCGTTGCCATTTCCATATTGAGGGGTATGTGGATTAAGGCCGGAGTTGGTGTAGGCCATCCAGCGGAGCTGGGCCTGTTCTGTGGGATTGAGGGTGTTCCAGACGTTGCCTTTTTTAGGCTGCTGGCGGCCGTAGTAACCGTCGTAGTGGACGGATATTTTACCGGAGCCTCTGCGGGTGGTGATAACGATCACGCCGTTGGAAGCGCGGGCTCCGTAGATGGAGGCAGCGCCGGCGTCTTTCAGCACCTGCAGGCTGGCTACGTCATTCGGATTGAGGTCGGCGATGTCCGTTGTCGGTACGCCGTCTACCACGTACAGCGGGGAGTTGGAACCGAAGGTGTTGATACCGCGGATCCTGATCTGGGGTGCTTCCCCTGGTTGCCCGGAGCCGATAACGGTTACGCCGGAGGCTTGTCCCTGCAGTTGTTCCGTTACCTGTGCGGTGGGCTGGCGGTTCAGTTGTTCGATGTTGACCACTGCTACCGCGCCGGTGAGGTCCTTTTTCTTCTGGGTGGTGTAACCGGTGACCACGATTTCGTTGAGTGCGCTGGCTCCTTCTTTAAGGACGAAGTTCACCATCTGCCTATCGCCAACGGCTACACGCTGTGGCTCGAAGCCGATGAAAGTCACTTCCAGCTGATCGTCGCTTCTGCCGGGAACGGAGATAGCATAGACGCCGTCTGCGTTGGTGACGGTGCCGATGCTGGTACCGGGCACCTTAACGGTTACGCCGGCGATGGGATTTCCTTTTTCATCTTTCACCGTACCTTTTACCGGGCGTTGTTGCACCGGGGCGGAAGAGGCGGCAGGTGATGCGGCCGCCGGTTTTTCGGTGATCATGTAGAAGTGTTCCCTTAATTTTTCGAAATGCAGGTTAAATGGCGCCAATGCTTTGTGCAGCGCTTCTTCCGGTGTCTGGCAGCTGGTCACGGACAGTTGTACCCGTTTACTTTTCACCAGGTTGCTTTTGTAAGCGATGGATACATTAAAGCGTTCTTCTATCAGGTGCAGCACATCTTTCAGGGACGATTCATCGGGTTGGTCCATCCCGGAATGCGGGGGGACCGTCCGGCTGCCGCCTGCGGCCAGAGCCGTGGCCGCAACCGATTGAAACAGGAAATACAGGGCTAAAGAGGGCAGTAGCGCCACACGTAAACCTCTCTTCATGTGAACGGGTTTTGACGATTAATATAATTATGAGACTTTGGTTGCAGTAAAAGGTGGCCTGCCTTTCACGCGGGTATTATTTCTTTTGAATCCAGACTTCGTCGCCTTTTTGGTTGAATTTCATTCGGAAAACCTTTTCCAGCTGTACCAGCATGGTATCAGCATTATAGATGATGGGCATAGAGCCCGACACTTTGTATTTCAGCAGCTGGGTATCCGGTACGATGATGGTTTTACCGAACACCTGTTGCATAAAGGTAGCGGCATCGGCAAGGGAATAGTCCTCCATAACGAGACGGCCGGTATGCCAGGATACGTATTGATCGGCATTGACGCTGCTTTTGGTGAAATCGCCGTCCTGTTTGTTGTACCGTACAATGTCTCCCGGTTGCAGTGCGAGGGAGGTATTGCGGCCTTCGATGTTAAGCTGTATTTTTCCCTGCTGCAGCACCACGACCACTTCTTTGCCGGTACTGTTGACATTAAACTGTGTGCCCAGCACTTCCACATGGACGTTGTCATAGGTATGCACAATAAACTTCTGATGGGATGCCGTGTGTTTAACATGAAAGAAAGCTTCTCCGTCGATCCATACCTCCCGTTGTTTGCCTGCGGAGGCATATAACAGGCGGGAATTGGCGTTGAGCGTTACTTCCGAGCTATCGGGCAGCAGGAATGTTTTCACTTCTCCCAGGCGGGTATGGGAGCTGAGGATGGTATTTTTCGGCTCCGCTTTCCACCAGTACCATCCGCCGGCGATCAGCATGCCCAGCAGCAGGGCGGCCGCGTATTTCCACAGTTGCCACCAGTTGGTGCGGGTAGGTTCCTGCGGGGTTGGCCCCTCCCCTTCCAGTCCGCCGCAGATAGCTTCCCACAGCCCATCCTTCTGCTCCGATGAGAGCTGAAACGACGTGAAACTGATGCCTTGCAGCAGTTGCCGGGCTTCACGGACATCGTTTTCCTTTTCGGGGTGCTGTTCCAGCCATCGTTCCCAGAACACATTCCGGGTGGCCGGTTGCAGTACCCATTGCTGGAAATCTTCGTCCAGGGCAAAGTCACGGGCGGTGTAGGATGAATAATCTTTACGGGCCAAGAGGCGGTCTTTTTACTAAAGAGCAGGTAACGGGTCTTTTCTCATCATTTTTTGGAAGATTTTTTTTCATCTTCCTAAAAACAGCAACAGCAGCGGGAAAGGAAGGTTCTTTTTGAGGATAGCGATCGCTTTGGAGATGGTGTTGTACACGGAATCTACCTGCATGGACATAATACCAGCCACTTCATTGTAGCTGAGGTTCTGATAGAAACGGAGATAGATGGCCTCCCGTTGCCGGCGGGTGAGGTTGCCAAGGGCGGCCTGAAGTAATTTTTTTTGCTCCGCTGCCGTCTCTTCCAGTATCAGTTTGTTCTCCTGCGGGGTGGTGAACTCAAATTCAAACCCCTCCCAGGAGTCGCGGTACTGCCAGCGGCGGTCCCGCTGCAGGGAACGGAGCAGGCGGCGGCGCAGGCTGCTGATAAGATAATAGCGGATATGCTGTACCTGCGGGCTCAGGTGTTCCCTGGTCAGCCAGAGGTCCTGGAACAGGTCCTGGATGTTGTCGTTCACCCTTTCATGATCACGGCAGAAATGCATGCCATAATGATAGAGGTGATCAACATGGGTTTCATATATTTCGGCGAAGGCGTGGCGATCTCCCTCCAGTAGTCGTCCCCAAAGTGAGGAATGGGAAGGCACCACTTTGAGGTCTGCGCGTACTGCTTTCCCTGTGTTCATAACTATTTTGGTTGAGTTAGATAAAGCTGTGCAATTATTCTGACAAATACAAATATTTTTTGGTACGGGATGTGTATCGCGTTCATTTAAAAATACATCCATGAAAAAGCGCTCTTATCTTCTGTTAGTAATGATCGTAATAATGATGACCAGCTGTGAAGTGGTTGGTGGTATCTTTAAAGCCGGCGTATGGACCGGTATCTTTATCGTGGCGCTGGTGGTGGGATTGATTATTTATTTCATCACCAGAGGTTCAAAGAGGGACTGATTATCAGCCTGGAATGAATAAATCTGTATTTAATATTCGTTATTCCTACATTGTTTTGTAAAGACAACCAAGTAGTTAAACTATCTTTTTTTGAAAAAAAGTAAGGCAATATTTTTTTAATTCAAATAATTACCTACTTTTGCATCCCCGTCAAACGGGAAACACACCGGAAAAAAGTTTCGGGACGTAGCGCAGCCCGGTAGCGCACTTGCATGGGGTGCAAGGGGTCGCTAGTTCGAATCTAGTCGTCCCGACTTAAAAATCAAAGACTTATGAATGTAAAAATTCGTAAGTCTTTTGTTTTTTCAGCCCAAAACTAAAACCAGACTAAAACTTCCTTCTCGAATTTTCGTTAATCTCCTACCAAAACATTTAGAAAAACCGATACAGCGCCTATCTATAGTTCGTCCATAGTAGGAATAAATTATTTCAGAATAATACACACCCCATTAAGATTGAGCACATCTCTCCTCTTACATCTTTGAAACAAAGTAGGAAAGATACTTTTGCAGTTTCTGAATTCATTCTATCAACTTAGCATCTTGAAGATAAACGTTAACTAATAACATTGCTTGACAAATTAGATAAAAAGAGCTATTGTCAACTGTTTTAAAGGTATTATTCTTTTCAATCCAATTCCGATCAAAATAGAGTGCTAGCAATAGATCGAAACAGCGCAAGTATATTTGGGCCGACATCGCTAATTATAATAAAAACTTTTATCTTCGCATCTTTTTTTGTATTTTTCTGATTAAAAGGCACTAGTATGAATCAAGATTTGTTAGTCAGACTTTTCCGTTCCATTGAGGGTGAGGCGACTGATGATATCGTTAGAGTTGCCGAGAAGATTATTGTAGACGAAGAATCTAAAGGGCATATAAAGTTGGCTGGTAAGTTAAAGAGCATTCTTAATCAAAATATCCAGTCTTATGGCTCTTTTAAAAAGGAACTTAATACCATTTTGCCAAGTAATGTCACCATTCCAACCGATAACCGGTTTAAGATTCCACTTGCAGAGGTAATTCAACGTGATTGTCTCCGTCACGAAATGGTGCTCTCTCAAGACATCGAACATAAGATACTTCGCATAGAAAAAGAATATGTTGCAAGAGAACGATTAGCAAAGTATGGCCTAAAACCGAAGCAGAAAATATTGCTTTATGGTGCTCCTGGTTGTGGTAAAAGCATGGCTGCCGAAAGAATAGCATGGAACGTAGGATTGCCATTTTTAAAAGTTCGGTTTGAGGCTGTTATTTCTTCTTATTTAGGAGAATCAGCATCAAATCTTAAAAAATTATTTCAATCCTTGGAGCACTATCCCTGTGTGTTGCTCCTGGACGAGTTTGATTTTATTGCAAAGGCACGTGGCGAGGGAAACGATGTTGGGGAAATGCACCGCTTAGTTAATATGTTGCTAGGACTATTAGAAGATTATCAGTCTGAAGGTATTTTGATAGCGACTACTAATTTGAATGGAATTATCGACAATGCTCTGTTCAGAAGGTTCGACGAGATCATCGAAATGCCTAAACCTGAGCCAGTAGAGGTGCAACGTCTCCTTAAAAGTTCACTGGCAGCCTTTACCTTATCAAAGGATGTAAAGCTAAATAGTACTTCAGAAAAGATGACTGGCTTTTCGGCTGCAGCCATCGTAAAGATTGCCCGAGATGCGGCGAAAAGCTGCGTCATCGAAGGTAAACAGATCATTGAACAGCGCCATCTAGATAGTGCGCTTAAAGAAAACGCATTTTTCAATAAATGATGTGATTCCATTTAATGCCTACCTTACCACACCTACCACTACCCCAAAGAGCAGAAAGAAGAAACTATCAAGGATCAGCTTTCCCTCGGACCAGATCTACTCGTACGCAGGGTAATCTTGACAATAGACGAGGTCACAGCCAAAACCTCCGGCGCAATATTGCCAACTTGCGAGTGGCATGGGCAACATCTTTACAAGATATAGCCGGATTACCGATCGAAGCAGATATCGATCAGCGTATCATTCCTATCTTGCTTAAGATCGATTCCGCGGGTCTTCTGGTGGACCAACTCAGAGGCTTTGGTATTGAAGTTATTTCGGAAGAAGATGAAGGATGGATCATTGGAGCCAGTGTAGATGCGTTTAATAAATTGTTGGCTAAGATCAATCGTTTCGATTCCGCTACTAACCAAGGTACAGCTTATCTTTGGGAAATTGATAGTGGGATTGGCTGGAAGCGAGAATATGTTCTGTCTGCCGATCTACAACAGAAACTCGACAATCTCTCAGATGATGAAGTGTTAGATCTGGACATCAGCATTGCTTGTAATATTCATGTACCTGATAAGCCGATTCGTAATGAGGGTGAAACACAGCAACGCTATGACCAGCGAATGGAGCGCTGGATGGAAAAGGTAAATAAAAGAGATGAAGTACAGGACGCACGCATGGAACAGTTTTCCCGAATTGTATCTCATTATGGCAGCATCATTCAAACCTTTGACTACAGTGATAGTTTCGGTATTCGTGCAAAGATATTAGTGAAAGGATTGAAGGATATCCTCTATAATTATCCCTATGTTTTTGAAATTCAAGAACATGATTATTTGGAAGGCATTTTCAATGCTGTCAATGAAGATGGAGTAGCACAAGTCCAGATTAATGCACCTCCCAATGACGCACCCAAAGTTTGCATAATAGATAGTGGAATTATGGAAGGACACAGGCTCTTGAACCCTGCTATCGATCACTTGGCCTCAAAAAACTATGTACCTGGAGAAGATACAGTAGCTGACCATGCTCCAGGTGGAGGGCACGGTACTCGAGTGGCTGGAGCTGCGCTTTACCCATATGACATTCCCGCTGACGGCAACATTAATTTACCATTCTGGATTCAAAATGCAAGGATACTTAATCGAAGAGCCAAGCTAAGCGATAATATATTCCTGCCTAATTTAATGCAGCAGATCGTCAATGATTTTTCTCCTACGAAGATTTACAACTTGTCCGTATCCAGTTCGGCCCCGTGTCAAACCAATCACATGTCTTTATGGGCTACGGCCATTGATAAATTGATGTGGGAACGAGACATACTATTTGTCGTCGCGGTCGGCAATTTATTTAAGTATGGAGTACCAGGTCGTCCTGGAATACATGATTTTATTGTAGGTGGTAATGCTTATCCTCGCTATTTGCTTACGGAGCGTTACTGTCGTGTTGCCAATCCAGCACAGAGCAGTTTTGCGTTATCAGTGGGATCTGTAACCATAGGTGAATACGAAGACGATGACCGAATTTCTTTTGGAAAGACTTTCGGTAATTATCCTGCACCCTCACCATTTTCTCGTACAGGGCCTGGTTTATGGGGCATGATTAAACCAGATGTTGTTGAGTTTGGTGGTGATTTAGTAAGAGAAAAGGGTCAAAGGGTAAATATCATAGAGCATCATACTACTTCGCCACAACTAGTGAAGTCTATAGAGACCAGCCAGGAGGCACTAGGCAAGGATAGTGTAGGCACATCTTATGCCGCACCAAAGGTAGCTCATATTGCAGCAGTACTACAGCATACTTTCAGAACTGAAAGCTGTCTTTTTCATCGGGGACTCATTGTGCAGTCAGCACGATTGCCAGATTATGCATTACATCAACCGGGAGAAGATCATCTACGCCACTTTGGCTATGGCGTACCCAGTATATTCCGGGCACTTGACAATAATACCAGACGCGTTACGCTATTTGCCACTGGTAGCATCAATGCAAAGCATACTGATATTTATACGCTTCGGATACCAAATCAGATCAGAAGGCCTGGTGCTGATTTTCAAGTGATGATAGAGGTTACTCTTTCCTACAAGGCCAGTCCGCGTCGTACACGCAAGCGAACGTCTTCCTATCTTTCTACGTGGTTAGACTGGAAAAGCTCCAAACTAGGTGAGTCTTTAGATGACTTTACACGACGCGTTATTAATGTTGCTGATGAACAAGAAGGTGAAATAGTGGAAGCTGGGGAGTGGGAGGAAGAGTATACCGAAATCCCTTGGAAGATACGCGAACGTGGCAATTGGGGACAGGTCCAGACTTTTAAGAGGCAGGATTCTACCTTACAGAAAGACTGGGCAATACTGGAAGCTAATGCCTTGCCATCAGAGTTTAATTTGGCAGTGTTAGGTCACCGCGGCTGGAGCATCGACCTCGAGCAGGAGGTACCTTACGCACTATTTGTCAGCCTGGAAATATTAAATCCTGAGATTGGTATTGATATCTATAACGCTATCAGGGTAGAAAATGAAATAGAAATTCCAGTTCAAGTCGCAGTTCAAGTATAGCTAATTTTTAATAAACTAAAACCAAACTAAAACTAACGGGATAATCAAGCCGAAATTACAAACACCCAAAAACTCATTAAAAATTCAAAATCAACATTTTACAAAACAAAAAATACTCTAAAACACTTCAAAATACCATAAAATTCCTTTCATGGGGTGCAAGGGGTCGCTAGTTCGAATCTAGTCGTCCCGACGAACAAAATCAAGCACTTACATATTACTGTAAGTGCTTTTTTATTTCCAGTACCCTCCCAGTACCCTCCAGCGCATTTTATGGTGCTTTTTCCGGAGTGGATGATCGATATCTTTTTCGCCGACTATAAGGAGTTTGGTCATAGCTATTTGCGGGCCATTTCAATCATCTGTACAACTTCCTCTGCCGCGGCCTCAGCCTTCCCTTCAAATCCCGATACTTTAAACCTGATCATTCCCTTACCATCAATGATAAATTTGGCCGGGATCCCATCAATTTTGAAAGCATCTGCAGCTGCACTCTGCTTGGTGTCTGGGTTTCTCGGGTCCAAATACAAATCGAATGTATAGTTACGACTGGCCAGAAATTTTTTGCCGTCATTTAACAAATCCGGTACGTTGTTCCAGGTATAAATGAAAAGAAATTTTACCTCCGGGTCATTAATATAGCGGTTGGCAGCCATCTGCATAGCAGGGAATGACGCTACACACGGACCACACCAGGTTGCCCAAAAATCCAACACAATGGTTTTGCCTTTAAAATCAGCCAGCGAAACTTTTTTCCCGTTCACATCAGTTACCGTAAAATCAGGTGCCGCTTCATGAACCATCATTGAAGAAATATTTGTCCTGATTTTTTTGATAAATGTATTTTTTAACCCCTGGACGTAGACCTCCGCATCCTTACCGGGATTCAACCTTGTATAACCTTTTTTTACCTGGTCGATGTATTTCTGCTCAAACTTTCCTGCCGCTACTGCTTTTGCCAATATGGGCAACGATTGTACGTAGTCGCCGTTCAGGCTGGACAGAAAAGCATAGTTTTCAATCAGCTCCTCGTCCTTTTCTTTAATGTTATGATAAGCTTCAGCAGTATAACGGAAGGCTTCTTCATTCTTTCCGGCTTTAAAGAGTAGCTTACCATAGAGGTTAATAAAATCATCATAAGCCGATTTGGGATCTATTTTCCGCGACCCATTTAAGGCTGTCATATCTTTCACTTTTTTGACGTTCTCCAATTCGCCGGAGGCAAAATCCAGAGCCTTTGCAGGATTTATGGCAGCCATTTCTTCAGTGGCCATCACTAAGGCCTTTAATCGAAATCCCGGATCATCAATGGAGTTTAGATATTGCAGTGTTTTCGCAGGATTCATCTCATTAGCGTACATATTGGCCACAAAGCTTTTCTCCAAATCCAAATTGACATTAGGGTAGTCTTTGATCATGTTTTGCAGATGAGTTTCTATGTCTTCCATTCCTTTGATCTTAAGAAAGGAAGTGATTCTCATCATTTGAGCGTTTTTACTTTGGGGATACTTTTGAAGCAGCATCCTGGTTACCGCATTTTTTTTAACTTCATTTTTATCATAATACTGGATCAATGTCCACAAATCCTGATCGGAACCATTTTCCAACGCTTTGATCCTTTGGTTAAGGACCGCCTTATTTTTTGTATGCTTTAGTGACGCTAGTTTAGAATTGGTATCATTTTTTCCGCTTCGTTGCGCTACTGCGCTCAAGCAGCTGAGCATCAGTACAGTAAAAAATATTTTTTTCATTTGCTATTTGTTTCTGTTTTTAAAAATTGTAAGTGTGTGGCTACAGGCATCAACAGCGTTGAAGTACGACTTCGCCTGGCGATATTTACACCATAGAAATTGCCTTCGCTATCAAATACCGGACTCCCGCATTCAGTTGCTTTAATGGCCGCATCATGAACCAGTACATTCCTGAAACCATCAGAACGGGCACTCCTTCCGCCTGGATATGCATAAGATGCATGGCTTACTGTCGGCTGAGCTTCAAGGCAGATGCTCAAAGGCACATCAAGATAGGTGGCGCTGAGCACCCCAACTTTAATTGAATCGTTAGCTATAGCCGAGATGAGTACCTTACCCAGGTCGCCTCGCTTTAAGACCGGATCTTTAGCGTCAGTTCCCAACCTGATCCCACCTTCCATCTTCCCGGATGTGCTTAACAGTACCAGGTCATTCTCCTTATCTCTTTTTAGAATCTGAGCGGCCACGGTGCTATTTCCTGTTTTAACCCTGGGGTTGTTTCCAACCATTGAACTCTTACTGACAATATAGGTAGCCCCGTTAAAACCAAGCAGGGTTGCCAGAATCGATAATTGTTGTGTTCCACGGCTACTCCTTAGCATCACCACGCTTTTTTGATTTTGAGCTGAAATTCCGGCGACCTCTTCTAATGAAGGAACGGTTTGCATCGGTGCGGAAGACACTGCAGCAGGCAACTCGTCGGCGGCTGGAAATTCTGTATAATCTTTGGCAACATTCAGTGCTGTCCAGTATTTAAGAAAATGACTAGCCGGAACATCATAATTTTGATCTTCTTTTTCCTTGATCCAGCTGTGTATGCCCACTACCCGTCCTTGCGCATCAAACAAAGGACCGCCGGAATCACCGGGTTCCATTTTTGCAGAAGATTCAATAAAACCGTCGCTCATGTCTATATCAGAGATTCGCCCGAAGCGGACATTTGGCGTTTGCTTAAAAAATGCACCTGGATAGGAGATGCTCACTACCGGCTGGTTTATTTTCAACTCCTGGCTGGGCGCCATCCTGGAGAACGGCCATTTTCCGGGCTTTAGGATTTTGACCATTGCCATGTCATAATCTTTTTCCCCGTCCTGTAATCCGATCCGGCCCAGGCCAATGGCGATATGTTTGCTCCCATCCGGAAATGACACCCTATAAATTTGGTTAGGCATTGCGGCATGTGATACGGTCAGAATGTGCCCTTCAGCAGAAACCACTACTCCTGTGAAGCCACTTGCCTCATCAATGTCCTTCTGAACCTGATTTTTTAACGTATCCCATTCGATGATGTAAACGCTGCTTGCCATTGCCTTGTCAACCACATTCGTTATGAGCTTTTCAATGTTTTTGGCTGCTGGATTATGTTGCGCGTTACAGCTTATGAAAACAAAACAAAACAGGCTGATTAAACTCAGTTGTAAACCCTTTAACATCGTCCGATCAAGATTTTGCTTTGGTTAGTTCCACCATAGCTTTCAACTTATAAAATTCCTTGTCATCTGAACCGGCATAACCAGTGCCTGTTTGATTGATGTTTCCTTTCGCATCAATGATAAATTTCTGAGGAGTACCCAATGCGCCCAGCGCTTTGAAAATTGTCTCATCCTGATCAAATAACACATCCAGTTTGTACCCTTTCTTTTCCATAAAGGGTTTGACAATCTCCGGGCTTTCCCCTTCATTGATTACAAACAACTGAAAGGGTTCGTCACCATACAAGTCAATTACACGCTCGAATGCCGGAAATGCCGCAACGCATGGTTTGCAAGCTGTACTCCAAAAATCAATCACCACAATTTTACCTTTGTAATCAGATAACTTAATGGACTTGCCGTTCATATCTGTTAAAGAGACATCCGGTACAGGTTTAGTATCAGCCATCCAGGCTTCTGCGACTTCCTTTGCAATTTTTTGATAGGCTTCTTCCTGTAGTGAACTAATAAATTTGTCCATTCCGGCTGTGCTGCCTTTTACCTTCTGGTAGGCCAGCTTCAAACTGGTAACTGTTTTTGGCGTAGAGACGGCAGTACGCACCGCGTTGGACAAGGTATCAAATGCCTTTTGATATTGGCCAGCCGCTATTAAGATCAAACTCAGACGGTTCAGGTAATTGGCATTGGAATTTCTGAAATAAGGAATTTTCCTGAACATGGCATTTTTATCCGACTTTTTGATATTTTCCATCGCAATAGCCAAGTTGCCGAGCTTTGCATTAGCCAAGGCATTCACTTCGAGCAAAACCCCTTTCCGGTCAAAGGTATCATCGTGACTTTTGAGCGTGATTTCGCCCAAAACCTGTTTTGAAATTTGTTGTACCCATTCAATATGCTGATCGTCGTCTACCCAGGATTCCAGCAGGTTAGAAAGTTCAAACAATTGAATCGCAGTAAATTTGGGGTTGGTATTCTTGTAAAAATGATATTTATCTATATTCCCTTTTCTCAGCCAGTCGATCGCCAACTGCGCACGAAATTCACCATATGGCGCCGGCTTTGCCGGGTCTGTAGGAGATTTTGAGCGGAGTTCATTATAGAACCGTTCCTGGTCCTCCACGTTTACAAGGGCATTAAATTTTTTAGCGATCTCCTTTTGTGACTGCTGCCCGTATACATACGTGGACATCAGTACCATCATTACAACTAATACTCTCATATCCTTTCGTTTAACCATGTGCTTTTATGATTTCGACCATGGCTTTCAGCTTATAGTATTCCCGGTCGGTAGAACCGGCATAACCGGTGGCGAAGAACCTGATATTCCCCATCGGATCGAATACGATTTTAGTTGGCGTTGCGCGAACATCGTACCCCTTATTCTCTTCGTCCCTTAAGACGTCAAGTCTGACGGGTTTCTGTGCAGCAAAAGCCTTAACGGCATGATCGTCCTCAAATAAGTTCACAACGAACAGCTGGAATTCATCTTTCTTGTAATCGGCAACCACTTTTTCAAATCCGGCGAAAGCTGCAACGCAGGGCGTACACAGCGTAGTCCAAAAATCCAGCGCAAGGATCTTCCCCTTTTGATCACCGAGGTTAACCATTTTTCCCTCGAGGTTATTCATAGTAACCCCGTGAACGGGTTTCGTAGCACGGAAGGTGGTCAATTTTTTCCTGGCATCGTTTGGATCAGGAATGGTTCCATCCAGCGTCTTTTGTGCAGACGTCACATAGGATTTCTCAACTTCTTTATAGTATTTTTGGTAAGCTTCGCGTTTCAGTGATTGGAGTTCCTCTTCAAATCCGTCCTCAGTTCCCTTTACTTTTTTAAATGCTTCTTTAAATGTATCCACCATATACGGGTTGCTCTCGGCCTCTCTAAAAGCTTTAACGAGGATATCGTATGCCTGTTGATGCTCTCCTGCAGCCAATTTTACGATCGCCAGGCGATTGAGGTAATTCGACTGTGAATCCTTAAAATACTTAATTAGCCGGTCAGCGCTTCCTTTATCAGCATCCGACCTGGCCATTTGTTTTCTGGCCACATCTACATGACCCAGCTTAGCATTGGCGGCCGCGTTTACCTCTAACAATACGCAAGTCCTTTCAATCCCGGCATCGTTTAATAGTTCCTGGGAAATTTGCGCTGCGTCCTCATACTGCCGTTTTTCATCAAACAGTTTCTCTACGGCATAAGATAGATAAAGCACCTGGCGGAAAGAAAATTTCGGCTTGGTCGCTTTATAAAATTTATAACGTTCTACATTCCCTTTCGCCAACCACATATAAGCCAGTTCCGCCCGAAGATCATTTAAGGCAGTAGGTGTCAGGTTTTCAGCGGGCTCTTTAAGAACCTCATTGTATTTTTTTTCCTGGTCCTCAACCCTCTCTATCAGCATGAACTCATTGATCCCGTATTTGTTTTTTTTTGCAGTCTGTTGTGCCCAGCCCGTGCTGGAAATCATCAAAAGCAAAAAGACTATTTTTTTCATCAGTATATATTTCCTTTTAAATTGTTACGAAGCCATCATAGGCATATTCATTGCCGTTTGTAAGCTGGTATGCCTATGATGGCTTCATCATTATTTGATTAATTCTGCCAGGCGGTCATGGAGCACACCGCCTCTAAGGTCTTTACCCACAATTTTTCCATTGGGATCGATCAATACATTGGAGGGTATACTAGAGATCTCGTAGGCCTTTGCTGCCTTACCCTGATCAGCCTTAAAGTCGCAAACCTGCTTCCACGGCAACTTATCTTCCTTAATGGCTTTTAACCACAACTTTCTGTCAGTATCCAGCGAAACACCCAATACTTTAAAACCTTTATTCTTATACTTTTCGTAGGCGGCTAAAACATTGGGGTTCTCCCGACGACAAGGTACGCACCAGCTGGCCCAAAAATCCACCAAAACATAGTTTCCTCTGTAAGCGCTTAAGGAAACTGGCTTACCTTCAGTATCATTAATGGTAAAGTCAGGAGCCACGACATTTCCGCTTACAAGATCTCTTGCCTTGTCTAATTTCGGTTTCCATTTCAGCACCTTTTCAGATTGCTGCATGCGCTTGCTCAATCCAAGGTACATCGGCCCGACAAGACCAGGATTAATAGCTGCCTGCGTAAAAATATCTAATAGATCAACGCCGACGTAACTGTCGGGATAGTTACGGATCACCTCCCTGGTTGCATCAGCAATAAGCGCCAAACCATCCTTGTTTTTATCTCCAGCTTTTGATCGTTTACCTACCTCACCTCCATAATACTCCCATGCTTTTTGTTCATTTCCCCCACCCGTATAGGACGCCATTCCTTCACGATCAAAGGTTACATGGACGTCACCGTCAAGGTAAAACAGGCCTACATTTTTCATGTTGCCACTTTCGTCAGACAATTTCTGCCGGTCCGGCTTCGCCTTAGAACGCGGCATGATTAAGTTGAGTTCCGCAAGCTGAGGCCTTCCGATCTCACCGCTGAATCCAAATTGTCCATTTTTGATCAGCGCGGTGTCCGATTTGTATTCCCCTCCTTTATCATCAGGCGGGTAAGACATGACCGCTTTAACTGCCTGGTAGCCTGTTGGCAACTGTCCTTTAATGTGATAAGTGGTTTGTGCACTTGACAATACCGGCAACATACAAGCAGTTGCCCAGATCATTAGTTTATTCATATCTCTGTTGAATTTCAAATTGCTGCCTATGTCGGCAGCAATTTGTTAACTGTTATTTTATGCTATGGATTTTCTTCCAAACCGTTGTTTTCATTGAGCATCCGCTCTCCAAATTTAAGCGCGAACCTTTCAGGTTTAAGTTGATACGTGGCGGTCACGATGCCGTTCGGACCGTAAATCCTGTGTGTAAAGTCAATGTGATTGCTGTATACCGGGTCGACAGAAAGACGACGCATATCCAGCCAGCGTAAACCAGTGATGGCGAATTCGCGGATGCGTTCGTCCAAAATAAATTTCACAAGCGCTTGTTGGCTTGCTGCAATGCCGGAAGGAACAAGAGCGGCTGTGCCAGCAATTCGTTTGGCGCGCAAAACTTCCAAATCGGTTACTGCCCCGACGAGGTCATTTGACCTCGCCTTACACTCTGCACGCATTAAATATAAATCAGGTAGCGAGGGTCCGACATTTATTCCATCGAAGAAATTTGTATTCCGCCGTCGCATTCCCAGTGGATATGCTGTAGTCGTAGACAATTTGTAAGGCGAATACAAGTTTAGACGGCTGTCAGTTGGAGCATATAAGGCAGCGGTCTGCGGACTAAAAACAAATGCATTAACAGCTTGAAATTGAAACCAACCTGCATTGATATTATAAATAATTTCTGTATTGTTGGCTGCAATAGGGACATTGGACAGACCGAAAGGGCCTTCCGGAAACCAGGACCCTGTGGCACCTGGATTTTTTGGGTCCAGCACCACTGTATAATCATACAGTTTCATAGGAATTTGAGCCTTTTGAACCTCTAAAAACGCAGCGTCAAGATGTGTTTGGGCTGCGGCGAAATTATTCATCGCTATATAAACCCTTGAAAGGTAAAATTCTGCAGCCAATCTGGAAATCTTGCGGCGATGTGTAAGCACCCCCAAATCAGGCAAAGACTCGGTCAAATCACTGACTACAAGATCATACCCCGCCTGCAAAGTTCCTCTTTTAAAATCCTTTTGATTCACATCTGCCACAGTAAGGTTTGGTATACCCAAATCGGCGCCCGCAGTAGCAGCATTATAGGGTTTGGTGAAATCGGATAGGAACATAAAGTTACAGATTGCCCGCCCCACCCTGGCTTCAGCGAGCAATGCACGTTTCTCCCCTTCGCTTCCGCCTTTAGAATCCATGACTTCATTAATGACTTTATTAAAAAGGTAAAGTTTCCTGATATAGTTCGTTTCCCCTGTAATCTCGCCGGGCAAGTCAGCAGCATTGTATACCCGCGCTTCATACCTGAACAAACGTTGCTGCCGGAGCAAATCAGCGCCATCCAGGTTATTAAAATAAGGTTGCAAGGCAGCCATCTCATCGCCCTCATATACGCCAGCGGTGAACTGGGTTGCCAAATAATTGGCGTTCAATAGCTTCTCATAGTCAGCTGTGGTGACAGCAATCGCCTGACCTTTAGGTACAATTTCCAGGAAATCACGTTTACAGGATATTGGAACGATCAGCACCATCAGCACCAATGAACCTAAAATATATTTTCGAAAAATTTTCATATCCGATTCTATTTGATAATTAAAAACTAATGTGTGCGCCCAGACTGATTGTTCCCTGAGCATCCCGTGTCATCCCTAAAAATTCCGGATCTATGCCGTTTTTATTAGCAGTCCATAACAATAGATTATTCACCTGGAACCGGAAGGAAACACCCTGTGCAAGAATTGACTTTACCAACGTTTGAGGAAGGCTATAGGACAAAGTGATGTCGCGGAGTTTGATATATGCTCCGTTTAAGGCATATCGCTGAGACTGATTAAAGTAACCGATATTGCGGGCACTTGCCAGGTCACCCGAAGGTACATATCTTGGTATATCCGTTCTTTGCTCATCACCCGGGACCTTCCAGCGGTTCAAAAATTCCAATGGCAGCGTATTGGTACCGAGAATAGATTCATTTGTTGCGGGATTGCTGTTGTTGGTGATGGTATAACCTCCGCTGTAAATTATGCTTGCACTCAGATTGAAGGATTTATACTGAAAATTATTCTGAAGCCCACCTGACCAGACGGGTTGGGTAGTACCTGCGTAAAGAATATCTTCCGGTTTAGTTACATTGATTTCGGAGGTCACTGTACCATCTGCAAGTCTGACTTGTGGATCCCCATTAGCATTTAAGCCTCCATAATTGTAAATGAAGAGTGTATATAAAGGATAGCCTACCATCCTTTCCCGCAAAGTCAGTTCATCTCCTGTAACCGGCGGATTCTGACGCAGAACCGTCAATTTGTTTTTATTGTAGCTAAAGGTCAGCCCTGTACTCCAGCTAAAGTCACCCGTACTAATGTTTGTGGAATTCAATCCAATGTCGATCCCTTTATTATCTAAATTACCGTAATTGCCAATTACATTATCATAACCTGATAGTGGCGAAGTGGCCAGTTGACCAATCAGGTCTTCCGTTTTCTTAATATATCCATCAATTGATCCGCTCAACCGGTCTTCAAACATGGAAAAGTCAACACCAACATTGTAAACCTTTGTGCCTTCCCAGGTCAGCCTGGTATTACGGGGGGAACTTAATAAATAGCCCGCTCCCGTCACATAATTAGGGGCACTCTGAGCAATCAGAATATCGTAAGACGCTGCCGCTCCTGCAAAAGGGGCATTACCGGTAATTCCATAGGTCAGACGAACATCCAGTTGACTGAGCCAGGTCGCCGTTTCCATAAATCCTTCACTACCTAAAGCCCATTTACCACCAATGCTGTAAACGGGCCTGTTCTGTGCAGATTTATCCCGCCCGAATAAATTACTCTCATCGATTCTCCAACTAGCATTCAAGGTATATTTCCTATCGAAAGTATAACCCAGGTTAGCAAAATAGGAAGTGGTTCTGGCAATGCGTCCCTCTGAACCTCCAACATTGTTGGGTAATGTTGCCAATCCACTGACCCCATTAATTCCTTCACCTAAACGCGCCAGATCTACCGGCCTTGAAGTTTGCAGCTGATCTTCCCAGCCATAATAAGTAGCAGTTGTAGTAACCGGCGTGCTGCTGGTGGCTTGTTGCCCAGCCATCAGGGTAAACTGATGCTGCTTCCAATCGCGGTTAAACACCAATTGGTTTCTTATTGTCCAGGCCCTGGTGGAGCTGGTTTCGGTAACCAAGCTGCCACCGATTTGTGGAAGGTTGTAAACGGGAGCGACTGTAGCGTCTTCGGCCTGTGTAAATTGTACCACCTGGGTCCTCATTTCATAATTGTCCTGCAGCCTCACTGTCCGTGTATTGGTGTTGCCCAGGTTATAACCATAAGTACCCTGGAAATCCAGTCCTTTCAAAAGGTTCACCTTGACTCCCCCGACCAGTCTGGCAAAAATCCCGTTGCTGCTACTGTAAGCCCTGTCCTGTTCAAGCACTGGATTATAGTCAAGATTGATGCGGCTAAGTGACTGGTAGATGGCCCTGATGGAATCCGGAAGGGGAATATTTTTATAGTTCCCCAAATAATTAATGTTCAAAGGATTACCATTTGCATCCTTGAACATTTGATAAGGAACAATGTTACGGTCGGGCTTATAGGTATTGCTGTTTCTGGTCACCGTATTGGTCAGGTCTGCATTGATGAAAGCCGTTATCCTTTTATTGATGGTCAGGTGGTTGTTCAGATTAATTTTGTACTGATTGTATTGTTCTCCCGGTGTATTGCTTTGCGTCCCAATGTGATTTAATGAGCCATAAAAGGTATGCGCCTTTCCACCTCCGGAAACAGATAAAGTCTGGTTTATCGTACCTGCGTTTCTAACAAAGAGATTTGCCATCTGGCTGGTATTGGAGAGTTTGGCCAGACTGTCCAGTTTAAAATCCGCCTGCGCCTGGGTAATCAGGTTTCGGGCGCGGTCATATTGTATCTGCAGATGAGGCAGGTTTCCAAAGGTACTGTTAACTGTCTCCCAGTCCGGGAAAGATGGAAAAAATTGTGGGAACAGTTCCCTGGAGAGGGCGATAAACTGCTGCGAATTCATTCGCTTTACATAATCAAGGTCCGGACGCCCCTGAAAGGCGTAATAGCCGTCGTAATTGAACGTCAGCCGATTACCTGCTTTTCCTTTTTTTGTGGTAATTACGATGACGCCGTTTGCTGCTTTTGCACCCCAAATGGAGGCTGAAGTTGCATCCTTCAAGATCGTGATATCTTCAACATCCTGCTGGTTGACCTGTTCAATGTTGCCTTCAAATTCAATCCCATCGATTACAATTAAGGGCCTGGTAGTAGTTAACGGGTTGTCGCCGGTTGGCAGAGAGCTCTGGCCGCGTACAAGTAAGCCGCCCGGGCCACGGGTAGTCAAACCCGGAACCAATCCTTCCAAACGCGTTAAAATATTTGGAGTACTGGTCCGGTTAAGCATCACTTTAAGATCTGGTTTCGCAAACGATCCTGCGGCGCGTTCCCGGGATATTTCCTGGTAACCCGTATTGAATTTAACTTCTACTTCCTTCAGGTTGCTGGTTGAAGGAGTCATTTGAATTGTTCCCATGTCATGTGAAGCGGAACGCTGGACCGGCAGGTAACCAACATAACCAATCAGTAGAGTGGCACTGTCTTCCACATTTTGCAAGAAAAATTCTCCATCTTTATTCGTGGTTGTTCTGATCTCGGAATCCTTGATAAACACAGAGGCTCCCGGTAAAGGTTTGCCTTGCTCATCAACCACTATTCCCTTTATATCTATCTTAGTAAACAGGGAAGTGACCTTATCAATAATTGCAGGCATACTTTCCCGGATGGTCACAATTTTACCTTCTATGGTATAGCTGAGTGAAGAGCCAGCCAAAATCTTTTTGAGTGCTTCGTTGATGCCAGCATTTTTCAAGTTGATGTCAACCAGTTTGTTTTTAGAAATTATTTTCCCGTCATAAAAGAAATCATAGCCGCTTTGCGTCCGGATTTCTTTTATCAGCGACTCCAAAGAAGCATTTTTCCGGTTGATGGTGATTTGCTGGCCGAATGAGGAAGCACTGACCTGCATAATAGCTGCTATTAGTATGACGGTGGTAAATCGCATTATCCACATAATTTTAAACCTGAGAGGATTGCGTGCTCCCAGGTAGCTGTTAGAATTTTTGTACATTCGCTTAGTTTGGTTGATCACAGCGTGCCTTGACTTTCCACGGACCAGGCTGCTGTAGTTTACATTTTTAGTAGATTCCAGGCTATACCAGTCCCAACTATGTTGGGACTGGTTCTTTTTCAGGGTTTATGGTAATTTCCCTGCATGTATGGTTGGTTTATGTCTATAGTCAGGCTTAGGCATTCTCTATATTATATCTTAAATAATTCGGCGAGTTTGGCTTCCAGGTCCTTACCATGTAAGTCCATGGCAATAATATTCCCCTTTCGATCAATCAATAGGTTTCTCGGGATCGCAATAATGTTATATCTTTTACTGATCGGCGATTCAAAACCCTTCAGATCACTCAAATTCGTCCAGGTGTAGCCATCAGCCTGCGTTGCTTTCTTCCAGGCTTCGACGTCGGTATCCAGTGATACCGCAATTACATCAAAACCTTTAGATCTGTAGTTGTTGTATATCGGGATCAATTCCCGGCCTTGCGCCCTGCATGGAGCACACCAGCTTGCCCAAAAGTCAATAAACGTATACTTACTTTTTGAAGTAATATTTTTAGAAGCTATCGTATTTCCATCCATGTCAGCCATCTTGAAATCCTCATATTCAAAAGCCACCGTCTTTTCAGATGGTCTGGTCTCTTCTTTTTTAACTGTTGCAGCTTCTTTGCCCTGATCATCCAATTCCAGTGTAAAGTGCTTTTTTGATGGCGGAAGACACATCTGATTGTTACAGGCCATATATTTAATGGTAAAGGCTAAAGTAGTCTTCTTTTCAGACTTCAGTTTGAGTGTCTGTGTAAAGGTTACTCCCTTTGCGTAGTAAGTCAGACTCTCCATGCCTTGCTGCTCATCTCCTTTCTCTTCCATCTCACCAACAAATTCTACATGGTCATCCTCATCAAACAAAAATTCCGTAGGCATTCCCATACCACCTGCTGAACCTTGTGGGTAAATGTGATAGGGTTCCTGGACAGTAGCATGCAATTTGATCTGATATGTTAAGGGCGCAATCTTTGTACTACTGAATTTCCACGAAACCGGATGATTCTCCTGAGCAAAGGTTGAAATGGCGACCAGAGAGATGATTATAAAGGAAAGAAGTCGTCTCATATTTTCTTTTAAATTATTTCATTACATAAATTTTTCGGCCTTCAACCCTGAACTTCACCAATCCTGACGCTTCGATGGACTTCAGCACGGCTGATAGCGGCTGTTGTCTGGATATCCAGCCACCAGACTCCAGGTTGTCTGGAACACCCTGGTCATAGACAACTTCCATGTCATACCATCTGGCAATCTTTCTCATGGCTGTTTTAAATTCAACGTGATTCAGTGCGAAGTCGCCGTTTTTCCAGTCAATAATATTGTCAACTTCAACTTTCTGTACAGACAGCCGCCCTGCGCTTAATAGCGCCTGCTCACCCGGATGGATCTTTTTCTTCTGTCCACCTGTAGTGATGCTGACAGACCCTTTAAGTAGTGTTGTGGCCACCACAGGCTCATCTGCATACGCATTGACATTAAACTGGGTGCCGAGCACTTCAATCTGCTGATCTTTGCTTTGGACAATGAATGGGTGCGCCTGGTCCCTGGTGATGCTGAAATAGGCTTCTCCTTCAAGTTGAACGGAGCGCTTCCCATCACTTAATAGGTCTGGCGTGTAGCTAAGGCTGGAAGCAGCATTCAGCCAGACATCGGATCCATCTGGCAGGCGGACCTGGTAGGTTTCGCCGTTGGCAGTAGATAGTTTATTGATCCCTCTGTGCCCGGAATTTCCTTTGATCTCATATACCAGCTGCCCTGTGGGCGACTTACTGATCACTACGCCAGCCTCCGCCGCCAGTTTACCAGTGGCCGCATCAGAAAGCCTGATGGTCCTTCCATTAGAAAGGGTGAGCGTCGCGCTGTTCATGCCGGGTGCACCATGTGTCTGATTTCCCGGCTCCATAGCAGCTTTAAATTTATGGGGAGTAAAGAACAGAGAAATGCCCAGAGCGATGATACCGACGGCGGCGGCGGCAATGGCGATTCGCGGAAAAAGCCTTACCCTCCGTGCCTTGGGCAGCGGCTGACTAATAATCCTGCCGAATAACTGGTCCGCCTTATTTTCCGGCAAAAAAACCATCGCATCCTCAGTTAATTCATTCCAGTGTCTTTCCATTCGCTCGTCCAGCATATCTTCTCTACCGGTATCAAGTACGAGCAGCCGAAACTCCTCCAGCTCCTGTGGAGACATCTTTTTTTCCAAATATCGCTTGTACAGTGCGTCAATGTTATTGGTATCCATATAATAGAAGAACCGTCTGGCGGCTTATTTCCTATATAGACACCTGAGCACCTAAGTTCGAGGTACAGGGTTCGAAGATTTTTTAAAAAAATATTTATGGCCGGTTTAAAAAGCCGCCTTTGCCTGGAAAGCTCGCCAGAGAAGGAATTAACCCGGAAAATAATCAGATCAGCTTTAATATAATCAGAATTGCTGCTATATCAGTATTAGCTTTGACGAAAGTGCGCACGGACCTTAGTGCACGTTTAACATGGGTTTGTACGGTCAAAGGGGCAAGGTTCAGTTGTTGTGCGGCCTCCTCATATTTTAGTCCTCTTTGCTGACATAATATATAGGCCTCTTTCTGTTGCTTGGGTAGGGATTCAATGGCACGGTTGAGTATTTCGCGTACATCCCGAATAAGAATTTCATCTTCAATCTCAGTATTCTCCTCTTTCCATTCCTTGCCAAGGGCTTTTTCTACCCTCCCTTCGAGCACAAGCCTGCGTAGTACATTTAAAGATCGGTGTTTCGTTGTCGTCCGCAGATAGGACTCCAGGTTTCCTATTTCAAGGATGCGGTCGCCCATGAGCCAGAGCTTTAAAAAAACATCCTGCACCATTTCCTCGGCTTCTGTCTCTGAGTGCAGCAACTGTAAAGCGTAGGTGTATACCTTCTTGCCGTAAGTATCATAGATCATACGGAAAGCCTTTTGATCTCGCCGAGCAACATCAGCTAAAAGCCTTCCATTGTCTTTAAGGTAACCACCCATTGCCATCGATTTCGCTAATAAAAACCTAGATTGATCAGCAATGATAATTATAATTCCGGAGTAATACAATAATCCGCAATTTATGAACCGTTCAGTTCCCCGGTAAGTGTTAACCTGTGAACAATCGGATTTATATAGGCACCATCGAAGCTTTGACCCACTCTATGGTTTCATAGGTGTACAAACAGAT
Source organism: Chitinophaga eiseniae (assembly GCF_900167135.1). Classification (GTDB taxonomy): domain Bacteria; phylum Bacteroidota; class Bacteroidia; order Chitinophagales; family Chitinophagaceae; genus Chitinophaga; species Chitinophaga eiseniae. Next base: position 328,125 of record NZ_FUWZ01000003.1, read on the forward strand.
AAAAACAAAAAATATTACTATTTGTAATTCATTGGAATTTATACAAGAATCCCTGACTTTTACGGCATAACAAACGGATTCTCCGCAAAAAATCCATCAAAAAGGAAATGATAAATTGAATAGGGATGTGTATGGATATCATCGACTGTTTTACTATATGGAACAGCCCCGGCAACACCATTATTGAATAGTTGAATGTGGTTAACATACCTGTGCTCAGGAAAAAATTTCTCAATTTCCAAAGCGATTCTTTCAATAACCGGCTTCATATTCCCGAAAACTACATGGTTTTCAAGAGATACAGAATCTATTGGATAAACTTTTCTACACTGAGCAATAGCTGTTTGACTTAAGACCCGATAAAAATCATGAATATAATATGTGTAACAATTACACAAAAGAGGTATTGTAAACATTACCAGTGTTCTCCGGTTCAGGTCTCCAGAATTATCCTCCTCGTAGAGAGAGCCCATTGAATAACACGGAAATTGTCGCGATGACAAGTCGACAACTTCATAATCACCTGCTGAAACTCTAATGGAGTCCAGCAGCGTAGAACCGGCAGTCTGCTCGCCAGCTATCATTGCGCTTATCTTCTTTTCAATTATCTCCATAATTCGTTTCTCCTATTGGCTCATTATCGTAAGCTTCCAGGTTTCGATATTATTTTGTTCTCTTTCTAAACTGACACGAAAAAATTTGTTGTTATAGGTATATGGTTTTGGTATCCCAACTGCTTTGATTAGCCCTGGAGGCGTAGTCAAATTTAAAGCACCAAATGTTTTCTCTGTGGTAGCCTTGAACTTTGATATGGCAGCATTACGCTCCGTTGAGTTGAATATATTCAGGACGAGTGTGAGTTTCTCAGCATAAGTTTCATGGTTACTTTCTAAGTAATATGCCAGGTTGTTGTCAAGGCCGTTAACAGAAGAAGCCGTACCAAACCTATAATAGTCAGTAATACTCATAAATCCTCCGAGATCGTCGCTCCTCCAGCTGCCAAGTTCTCCAATCCCGTTTTTAGAAAGCTCTGTCCTTAAACCATTTACATTGTTAAATACTGCGATTTTTGAAGCCCCCTGTTTTGCGGGGGCTATGGAACCAAATTTAATCAACATGTCTGTTGGCACCCAGCCGATGTAAGTATCGGTGAGCCAATCCGGTTCAATTACTTTCACTTTGCTATATTTCTTGCAGGTCTCCAGAACGGATAGTTTACAGGATTTATCAAGTTCACAGTATTTGGTTGCCTTTACAAGGGAGGTTGCCTTTACATTGATAAGTTTTTTTGATGAAGCGGAGGGAGAAACCAATAGATCAATATTTTCTTTTACGGTGAAGTATTTTTCTTCTTTTTGTATGCTTTCTGTTTGTTTTTCATCTTTGGGGCCGGGGCCTTCACAAGAAAAGCATACAATCGTCAACAGGATTAGGTTTAAAATTTGTTTCATAATGAATTTATAGGAAGGTCAATATATCCCCGCTCAGTTTTGTATCTGAATTTCAGATTTCGTTCAGAGATGTACAAAGTCATGTTCAGTATGCTAATGTATTAACTAAACGGGTATTGACTTTCCGGGAACCCGTAAATTGCTGGCCTGTAATAGTCGTATATTCGGATACATTCAATTAACTATTCAAAACAGGTAATCTCATGAAAAAGTTTGAAGCAATCAAGCCAGGCCCGAAGCCTAAAACAGACGAAGGAAAAGATGATAAAAGAAGAAGAGTTCTTCCGGAAACCAAACCTAAACATCCGGATTTAAAGCCACACAAGCATAAACCTGGTGAATCGCGATGAATGGTCATTTAAAGCGCGATTGATTGGCTAATCCCCCGTCAATGACAGGAAGTATTTAACAGATAAGGCAAACTACAAAAGGTTTACCTTATCTGTACCAAAATGTTCAGTATTCATATTCACTATTTGAGCAGGCAATTATTACAGTTTACTTAAATTGCCGATGGTGGATTTTAGCATCGCAGGCGATATCATGAAGCCCCAGGATATCTGGGAATAGTGTTTAGAAAAAAATTAACATATCATTATCATGATGAAATTTCCAGACCAAGCCCCATCTTTCAACGTAACTTAACGTTAAGGTTAACCCTAAAAAAGCCGGCGGCATCGTTCGCACCGGCTTCACTTCAAACAATATGTAACCATCAGGCCAAAGTCTGATGGTTACAAGTTCCCTCATCCGTTTAATATTCATTTGTTACGAGTACCGGCGTTCCCATCACCCGCATAAACAGCTCTTCCTCCAACAAGTCTTTAATAGACCGGATCACAAAATCGGGGGAATAGCCGAAATGTGCCAGGTCTTCTTCCCGGGTCACTCCTGTTAAGGTAAGTACCGTAGTGAAACCCATGGAGCCTGCCCCCAGGATATCCGTTCCCATGGTATCCCCTATCATCACTGTTTCATCTGTGGTGAGCTGCAACGCTTTTCTCGCCATGCGCATCATCACCGGGCTTGGTTTTCCCACGCTGAAAGCTTTGATGCCCGTGGCAAATTCCAGCATGGCTACCAATGCGCCACAGCCTACCCGGTACTTCCCCCCGCCCATCGGGCAATTGGGGTCCAGGTTGGTGGCGATGAGCTTAGCGCCCTTCATGATCATATTAATAGCCTTGTCCACAGATTCCAGCATGATCGTTCTGCCTTCGCCGATGATCACATAGTCCGGCTGGTCATCTACAATAGAATAACCCGCATTATGCAGTTCTGTCAGCAGGCCGCCCTCACCAATCACGTAGGCGGTACCGTTTTCCTTCCGGGATGCCAGGTACCTGGCTGTTGCCATGGCACAGGTAAAAATATCCGTATCATTTACCCTAAAACCCATTTTATTCAGCTTGTAACAAACATCCCTGCTGGTCCTCTGGCTGTTGTTGGTGAGGAAGAGGAAAGGTAACCCTTTGTCTCTGAGCCCGTTAATAAATTCTACCGCTCCGGGAATGGGTTCACTGCCTTTATAGATTACGCCATCCATGTCGATTAAAAATCCCTTTTTTTTCATAGCAATCAGATGTTTGGTTAATTATATGCGATTAGTAAATAAGCAAATGCTATCAGAAAAAATATGGAATAAATAAAGGCAGGATGGAATGTATAAAGGCAGAAAGACGGATACACTGTTGCAGATACAGGCGTCTTGCCTTAAAGATAATTATTAAATCCGGATTGTTTTATTTATTTTCAAAAGAGTGAGCAATTGCTGCCGTTCCATCAGTGACAATGACGATGAACATTAATGGATACCGTTTGTTATATATAGTACGGTAGCGAGATCTGTAAAAAACCAATAAGAATTCCTTCTTTCCTCCGGCGTAGTGTTATCCTGCAGTTTTCCTATACTTAAAACATTACCGTAAATCTCCCTTATGAACACAGTAAACCGATAGCACGCAAATCAGTACGCTTATAGTCTTTTATTATCAACCATCAAAATTAAATGTATGTGGACATGTTCACACGCCTGCAGATCCGGGGCAGTAGTATTGTATCTGTTACTTTACTGGAGCACCGTTATGGCGCAGACCAGCAAAATCATCGGGAAAGTCAGCTCTGTCAGGGGCGAACCCATTCCAGGGGTATCCATTATGCTGAAGGACTCCAAAACCGGGGCTGTAACGGATGCCCAGGGTAACTACATCATCACCGCGCCCGGTAATGGTACCCTGATATTCAACGCCATCGGCTTCCTTAAACAGGAGGTACCTATCAACAACCGGAGTATTGTGAATGTAACAGTCACAGAGGATAACAAACAACTCGGGGAGGTGGTCGTAACAGCGCTGGGGGTCACCAAGACGAAAAAAAGCCTGGGATACGCCACCACTGAAATCAAAGGCGCCGACCTCGCCGTTACCAACGAGGTAAACCCGGTAAATGCCCTGCAGGGCAAAGTGGCCGGCGTGCAGATCGACCAGGGCGGCGGCGGACTCTTCGGCAGCTCCAAAATTGTGATCCGCGGTAACTCCACGCTGGGCACCAATAACCAGCCCATATTTGTGATAGATGGGGTGATCGTGGAAAACAATACCTTCAACGGCACGGGCCGTGACTTTGGTAACGACCTGAAAAACCTCAACATGGAAGACTTTGAATCCGTTACCGTGCTGAAAGGCTCTTCTGCTGCAGCGTTGTACGGCTCCAGGGCTATCAATGGCGTCATCCTCATCACCAGTAAAAAAGGGCGGGAACGGAAAGGAATAGGCGTTAACGTTAGCCAGACGTTCAACACCTTCCGGCCCTACGCCGGCCCGGACTTTCAGAATGAATTCGGAGGCGGTACCGTAGGTTATTTCTTTACCGACAACCGCGACCCCAATTATAAATCGGATGAACGCTGGCGCACCAAGGTATTCCCCACAGATCCCTCCACCGGCAAGCCTTATATAGACAGACAGGTAGGACGCGAGCTGGAAAACTGGGGTCCCCGTTTCGCCGGACAGGAAGTGCTGAATTACGATGGCACCCCCACTAAATACGTAGCGCAGCCCGATAACTTCATGGATGCATTCCAGAACGGACGCGGCTCCGCCACCAATATTGCGCTTGACGGCGGCAACGACAGGTCCACCTTCAGGGTGTCTTATACCCGCGACCAAAGCCAGGGGATCGTCGCTAAAAACAGCCTGTTAAAGAACAGCTTCGATGTACGGGTCACGCATACCATCAACAGGTTCCTCAGTGCGGATGTAAGCGCCAATTACACCGACTTTGCCGGTAAAAACCCGCCCCGCCTCGGCGGACTTGACGCTTTCGCTTCCTATAACTTCGGAAAACTGTTTTCATGGATCCTTCCCCGTAACTATGACACGAAATACTGGATGCAGAAAGCCCACTACACCAGCGTATTCGGAGGAGCGCCCAATCCGGCAGACCCCAATGAACCCAACAAAGCGCCGGAATCGCGCTTCTGGTTCAGCCTATTCGAAAATGAATACCTGCAGAATGAACAAACCATCCGCGGACGCATAGCCCTTACCGCTACCATAACACCCTGGGCTAAACTGTTACTGGAAGGCAATGTGAACAACCTGTATACCAAGAATGAAAACAAGGAACTGGGACAAAGCCCCGATTTCAAAGGCGGTCTTTATGGACTCGGACATACCAGCAAGGAAAGCTATTTCCTCAAATGGATGCTGATGATCAATAAAACCCTTATGAAAGACCTGGAGCTGAGCGGTTATGTTGGCGGTGAAACCCAGCGTTTCCAGACCACCTTTAACTACAGCGAAACCGTAGGCGGACTGAACTATCCGGGCCAGTTTTTCCTGGGTAATTCTGCACAAAAAATGGAACCCAAAGGCGGACTTAAAACCAAAAAAGCCTTTAACTCCCTTTATGCCAGCGCCGATCTGGCCTGGAGAAACCAGCTGTTCCTGCAGGCCACTTTCCGGGGCGACTGGTCCTCTGCACTGGCCTATACCAATGGCGGCGGCAACTTTTTTTACAATTACCCGGCCGTTAGCTTATCATGGCTGTTCTCTGAAACCTTCAAACTGCCTTCATGGATCAGTTACGGAAAGTTGAGAGGCAACGTTGCAGCACTGGGTAACGATACCGATCCGTTCACCATCAACCCGGGATTCACCTTCAATGGCTTCACTTCGTCCAATGGGACCGATATTCCTATGTCCACCTATAGCCGCTACCGTGACCCGCTCACCGGCAAGCTGATGGTAATACAGCCCAACCTGCGGCCACAACGGAAAATAGCCAAGGAATTAGGCGTTGAAATGCGTTTCCTGCAAAACAGGATCGGCTTTGACTTATCCGTATACCAGGACAACACCAGGGACCAGATCCTGGACGTAGCCACCCCTCCGGAAAGCGGACAGGATGGAATTATCATCAACGCAGGAAATATCCAGAACAGGGGACTTGAACTGATGATTGACGGAACACCGGTTAAAACAAAGAACTTCGAATGGAGCACCAACCTCAATTATTCCTTCAACCGCAACCTTATTAAAGATTTATACCCCGGACGGACAGAATACGACCTGGGAGCCAATATCGGCGAAATCAGCACCTGGGCGGTAGTAGGCAAGTCATATGGCGTATTACGCACACTGATTCATTCCAGTCCATACCAGGCCAAAGATGCCAATGGCAACGCGGTAGATGACCCCAACAATGGCAAACCGGTACTGGCCTGGCGCTCTGATGCCCGTGCCGCATTCCCTGCCCGTAGCAATACCTGGCAGGATGTGGGCGATATCAATGCCAAATTCAGGGCAGGCTGGGGCAACACCTTCCGATATAAAGGCTTTTCCCTGAATGTATTGCTGGATGCTAAAATAGGAGGCGATTTTGTACTCCTCACCTACCGCTACGGCACCCACACCGGCGTGTTCCCCAATACCCTGGCAGGACGGGATGCCGCCACCGGCGGTATTACCTGGACCAGCAAATACGATGGCCAGACCTACGACGATGGCCTGATCCCGGATGGCGTATTCCCGAAAGGCCAGATGATAACACAGCCCGACGGATCACAGGTGGACGTAGGCGGCATGAGCTATGCACAGGCTTACGAAAAAGGATATGTAGAACCTACCCATGCTCCGCAGTTTTACTACCGCTATGGCTCTTCCTCCACCGGGGTGGCCGATTACTGGATCAAAAAGAATACCTGGGTATCATTACGGCAGGTATCGCTGGCCTACCAGTTCCCGGCCAGTATCTGCAAAAAACTGATGCTGAATAACCTGAGCGTGGCAGTTGTAGGCCGCGACCTGTTGTACCTCTACAACAGTCTTCCTTACAACTATAACCCTGCTTCCAACAACTCCAACAACACCGCCTATTCCGGTGAAGAAGGATTTTTACCAATGATCCGGTCAATTGCAGGTACGATCAGGGTAGGATTCTGATAAACAGTTTGTTGCAACATCAAAAAAAGAGATCATGAAAAACATACAACACCGATATATAAAGGTTTGCATAGCGCTGGCCCTGCTGGGCGCCGGGTCCTGTTCCAAGAATTTTGGCGATATCAACACAGACCCTAGCCTGGTGAGCAAACCGGATGTAAAATTCCTGCTCAGCTATTCGGAAGACAAGATCTTCACCTACCAGGGCACCGAATGGGTATGGGAAAGCATGGAACAGCTGATGCGCTTTACACAACATGTAACTTCCAGCCCGTACGAAATTACCAACAACGTCAATACGCGGTATAATACCTATTACCTCCAGGTACTACCCAACCTGAACGAAATCAGACGGCAGGTGGATGCTATGCCCGATAAGGAAAAATATCAGAAAATAAAGGTAGTTACCAATATCCTGATGGTGCTGCACGGTATTAAGGTTACAGACATGAATGGGTCCATCCCCTTTAGCGAGGCAGTAAGAGGGCGGTATGAACAAAAGTATAATCCGGTGTACGATGAGCAGCAGGCACTTTTCGCCAACTGGCTGGGACAGCTCAATGAGGCTATTAAAGTACTGTCTGATAATTCAATGGTAGCGCAAGCGGTTTACGGACCATCCGATATTTTTTACCAGAGCGACTGGGTGAAATGGGTAAAACTGGCCAATACGCTTAAACTTCGTATAGCCGCCAGGCTGGAAAATGCAGACAAGGCAAAATGTCAGGCCATCTTCCAGGAAGTTATGAAAGATGCTATCGGCCCCATCAGCGACTATGATTCGCAGGTCAGGTATGTTAATGCTACCTATGTTCCTTTCGGGACCGGGGGAGATATTGATTACCGCAGCCGCAGATATGCCAGTACTTCGATTATGAATTTCCTGAAGAAAACCAATGATCCCCGGTTACCGGTATACTTCGAAAAAAATGACCTGGTAGGCAGTTATAAAGATTCACTGGCCAAATACCAGGTATCACTTCCTGCATTCATTGATCCGAACGATCCGCTGATCATGTACCAGGGAGGACCAGCCGACTGGACCACCAATCCCGATGTGGCATCCTATATAGGGAACCCGCTACCTGTAAGCCAGTTCACCAAATACTCCCTGATCTCTGCTATCAACCGCAGGTTTTTCTCTCCTCAACTAAACCAGGCAACCGGTAAGTTCCTGGATGTTGCCGTTACCCACGCAGAAACCTGTTTCTATATAGCTGAGTTTATCCAGAAAGGTTATGCCGGTGGCGTGGACACCAAAGGCAGTGCGGAAGACTGGTACAAAAAAGGAGTTACCTCTTCGATACAGACCATGAATGCCATAGCAGTAGCCGCAGGCTCCACCACTGCCTATTCCGGCGATGGACAAACAGAGATCAACAACTACCTGGCTAATCCATTGGTGAAATTCAATGGCGTCAATAACCTGGAAAGGATTTATATCCAGCAATTTCTGGGGATGTACCGGCAGCCCAACGAAGCCTATGTATTTTGCAGACGTACCGGGTATCCCAAAACCGGCTCGGCTTACTATGGCAGGGAACCATTCAACGAGTTGATCCCCCGCCGCTTCTGGCTGATAGATCCCGGAGAAGTGAACAGGGCTAACTGGTCGGCCGCCATGCAGCAGCAGGGATTCACACCCAATGCGCAGGACTTGCCTACCCTGAGTTCACAGCGCATCTGGTACGATAAAGCCGCTCCTGATTTCGGAAAGGGGCAGTAACATCAAAAGAAGCACTTACAATCAAACGTAAGTGCTTCTTTTTTTTGTATCCTCCAGCAGTAAAGTGACGTTGTCAAAATTCGTCGGGCGTTGAAAAGCCGGAAGAAACTGAGAAAAAACATGAATTCAGGCTTACACAGCAGGAAGAATCCTAAAGCCCGTAGACAGTATGACTATTTACAATGTGCAATAAATAACGGCGATCTCAGCTCCTGCAATAGAATATCTGCCATACTTGGATAGAACCATCGTGATAAACGGCTTCTTCGGTATGCACCCAGAACGATAACTGTATCAGAACTCTCTTCCTGCAAATAAGCCGGAATTACCTCCCACGGGATACCTTTTAATACCTGAAACGTCGCTTGCGGATAATGCCTTTTCATAAACTCCTTCATTAACTTTCCATCCGGAAGATGAAGGGAAGATTTCGGGCTTTTTACCGAAACCACCTCAGTCGGTATATGCTTCAAACCGGAAAGCGTATAGTCGAACATGCGTATGGCATGCACGGAAGAAGGCGAACCATCGTACAATAATACTGATTTACTTATACCGGTAAACTCAGACGGGACCACCAATATTGGACAGACCGCCTCTGCAAACAGTTGACTGAGAAAATGCGAAGGTTTTTCCTCTTTCACCCTGGTGAACGCCTCCTTGGATTCTATGATCATAAGGTCAGCATAAATGCTTTCGTGTAATACAGCCTCTATGGCAATATCGTTATCTTTATGCAACGAGTAGTTTAGGCCAGACTGCTGACATGCCAACTCAAACTGTTGTATACTCTTTCCCATTGTATGCGTATCCTTTTCAGCGAAACTTTTCATCTCCTGGTCGGGAATACCCGTCTCATCAACAAGGTCATAATATGCATAACTTCTATAATTAATATCTTTAGGAAATACACCCACCAAATGCGCCTTTTCCTGTTTGGCAATAAATACAGCGTATTCAACGGTACTACTCGAATAACTCAAACCGTCCAAAATAGCAACTATCTTTTTCATACTTTTAATTTAAAAAGATGACATAAAATAAAAGGCTATAAATAGATCTGGAAATGCCTCTGTTCAATAATAAAATTAATAGCGTTCCAGCTGAAAAGTAATGACATCGGTCAGATCGGCTTCTGATTCAAATCATCCATGACAGTGCTTCTGCAGCCAATTAGGAGTAGAATATTTTTGCCTGGCCGGCACCTCGTGAAATTCCGACTTGCAGGCACCTATTCCCCGAAAAGCACAATCCGGCGAAATTCCTTTATCCGTTTTGCATGATATTGTTCGACAGCATATTTATGAAGATGTTTCATCGCATCGTCAATGGAATCCGTTATCAGGATATACTGCAGATCATCGGGTGATATCATATAATTCTCGATCATTTTATGAAACAATGGCATCAATGGTTCCCAATATCCGCGATTCATGAGCACCAATGGAAAATTGAGAATTTTATGGGTTTGAATCAAGGTAAGCGCCTCAGAAAACTCGTCCAGCGTACCTACCCCTCCAGGCAGGATAACGAATCCGTAAGAATATTTGAACATAAGCACTTTACGCACAAAAAAATACTTGCAACTAAAGCGCAGGTCAAGATAGTTATTAGCCACCTGTTCCTTTGGCAGACTGATATTGCAACCCACTGATTTTCCACCAGCTTCTTTTGCGCCTCTGTTAGCTGCCTCCATTATCCCCGGACCGCCACCGGTCATGACGGTAAAACCAAGTCCTGCAATACCGGCTCCTGTTTTTCGCCCCAATTCATAATAGTCTGATCCTGGTTTTACCCTGGCTGATCCAAATACAGCGATACAAGGTCCCGCAAAATGTAATACCCTGAATCCACGAATAAATTCAAACAACACTTTAATAGAAAAGAATAATTCTTTTAGTCTCGAGCGTGGTCCTTCCAAAAAATACTTCTCTTCATATCCGGGTAGTTCCTTCTTGACTACAAGTTGCGGTGTTTTGTTATCTATAATCATAGGTCGAACATTAGAAAGTTAATTTACCACAGTTTCATCCCCGATATTATGACCGTTATCATGAAGCAGTGTGATTATCCTCATTTTCCTATATCCAAAACGATGCTATATTGTATTGACCAAACCTATTTTTTATGCAGATATATATTAGCGAAGAAGCTATAGTAGCAGACATACAAGACAGGTTTCAAACCTTATATCCATTCCTGAAACTGGAGTTTTTCAGGAAACCACATGCCGAAGGTGAATACTCTCCTGAGAACGAGAAAATATCACCGGATACGCTTATCGAAAAAATACGAACACGGCATGCTTCCGGTTGGATTGATATCAGCTACTATCGCACCGCTGCCGCAGTAGAATATGATTTTAGCCACATCTTTGGGCTAAACACGCAAATACTCCGCAAAGCAGGAACACTATGGCTGGAAACTGTCAGTACAGATAACTGGACCCTGGAAGAGTTAAATAATGCCGGTAAACCGGCAAAGAGCCGCCCATTTCAATTACCGGATGCGCCGGACGTTGATAATGAATGACAGTGATATTCCGTTTCCTCATCATTTAATTTGCCTGACATACCTTGGCTTTAATAAACAAGCAACAAATTTCAGTATCGATACTCAATAAAAATTGATACTACATGATTTCCGGCATTCTCCTGTTTAGCGGGTCCGCTTCCCGCCGTATGATTTTGAAAATTTTATTGAAAATGAGTATTCATAACAAAAAAATCTGAAAACATGCCAATATTCCATAATAAAGTGGCCATTATTACGGGGGGTAGTTTCGGTATTGGCCGCGCTACAGCCATCGCATTTGCGCAAGAGGGTGCGGCAGTGGTGATTGCAGATTGCGAGGAAGATCCGGAGAGGGAGACACTCCGCCAAATAGAAGCGAACGGTGGCGAGGCCACGTTTATAAAATGTGATGTGAGTAAGGCTTCTGACGTTGCGGCGATGGTCGAAAAAACTATTGGCCTATACGGCAGGGTGGACTTCGCCTTCAACAACGCAGGCATCGAGGGTGTTTCCGCTACTACGCAGGAGTGCACACAGGAGAACTGGCAAAGAACGCTGGCTGTGAACCTGACCGGCATTTGGTTATGCATGAAACATGAGCTCTATTATATGTTACAACAAGGTAGCGGCGCCATCGTCAATTGCGCATCTGTAGCCGGATTGACCGGCTTTCCTTTACTCCCTGCCTACGTAGCCAGTAAACACGGTGTTGTAGGGCTTACCAGGACGGCCGCGCTGGAGTATGCTAAATCCGGTATTCGGGTAAATGCTGTTTGCCCGGGGGTTATAAAAACCCCTATGATAGACCGCTTTACCGGGAATGACAAACAAATAGAACAGCATTTCCGGGAAATGGAACCTGTAGGGCGTATGGGTGAACCTGCAGAAGTGGCGGCAGCCGTAGTATGGCTTTGCTCCGATGCCGCATCTTTTGTTACTGGCACTGCCCTCCCGGTTGACGGCGGCTGGACCGCTCAATAACTTTATCTTTCATTATCTACTTATAATGTCCGAATAAAACTGCCGGATATCCTCCACCAGCAATTCCGGCGCCTCCATGGCCGGAAAATGACAACCGCTGTCATAGAAGGTCCATTTATCCGGTGCTCCCATCAGCGACGTTAATTTTTTCAACAGAGATTCATCTTCTTTTTTACCAAAGCAGGCGATGGCTGATGGAATCTTCGGCGGTGTCCATTGACTGTTTTCCTGAGAACTGTCACCACCCCAGTCGAAAGCCATACTCATATTTTCGGCAAGGGCCTCTGCGCCGGACGCTCCTGTTTGATTAAACCAGTACAGGGAAACATTGGTCAATAGCTGATCTGTATCAATGGCGTCTTCGGGTAAGTTTTTGTCCTCATCTGTCCATTCTTTATATTTCTCCACCATCCAGGCCAGCTGTCCAACCGGGCTGTCCGATAAAGCGGCGCCAATAGTATGGGGTCTTGTAGCCTGGATATCCAAATAGGCCGTTCCATTTTTCCTGTAGGCTTTCATTCGGTCCAGCCGCACGTTTTCTTCCTTTGTAAAAGACGAAGTATCGGAAGGAAACATTCCCAGTCCTGCTACCGCAAAGAAATCAGTATTAATATGAGTGCCGATCAGGTTGTATGCGGCCACCCCAGACATGATACCTGCAATACCGGCTCCCATATCGCCCCCATGAACTGCAAACTTTTCGTAACCCAGCTGGGTCATTAAAGTAGTGAACGCAGTGGCAATTCTTATCATATTCCATCCCTTTTCTTTTACAGGCGTGGAAAAACCGAAACCCGGGATAGATGGAATGACCAGGTCAAAAGCTATTTGGCCGGCATCCTGCGGCTCCGTAAGCGGCCGGATCACCCTTATAAAATCCGCAAAAGACCCCGGCCAGCCATGAATAAGCATCAAAGGAACAGCGCCCGGCTTCGGTGATTTGACATGCAGATAATGGATATTCTGTCCATCAATTGCTGTTATGAACTGTGGGAACTGATTGAGAATAGCCTCTTGTTTTTTCCAGTCAAATTTATTCAGCCAATAGCCAGTCATTTTTTTCAGATAGCTGGCAGGTACACCTTTTTCCCAGCCGCTTTCAATTGCGGAGTCAAACCAACGGGCATTAGAGAGTCTTTGGTGAAGATATTCAAGGTCCTTGTCTGGAATCCGGATCGTGAACTTTTGCATAGCTTTCAAATTTTGATTGTTAATTTTCTTACGTCAAAATTCATCATTATACAAATGGAGGACGATAACAATTGTTAATTAATCTAACGCCTGTTCCTGATCCGGCTCAGCGAAACGGAAGTGATGCCCAGGAAAGAAGCAATGTAGTGTTGTGGTACTCTTTGAAGAATCCGGGGATATTGTTGCAGCAGCTCCTTATATCGTTCTTCGGGACTGTTTTTGATCCTGGACAGGAAAAGCTTCTCCACATAGGCAAGCCGCCGAAAAGTCTGTTCTTCTATGTCTTGCTTAATAAGGGGTGAGCTTTCAACGATTGTAAGGTAATCCGCTTTCGTGAGGGAATGGACTACAGATGCCTCAAGGCTCTCTATGGAATAGAGACTGGGTTTATCGTACCGGAAACTTTCGGCAGACGAAACACCCTCTCCCTCAAAGAAAAACTGAAAGGTAATATCTTTACCATCGTTATTGAAAGAAAGCCTGCAACATCCTTTCTCAATAAAATAAACTTTTCTGGCAATCTCTCCTTCATGTAATAAGCGCGTTTTTGCAGGTATCTCCTCCCGCTTGAACAGGTGACTGAATTTTTGCCATTCTGCCATCTTAATATAATATTTAAAGTCAGCAAATCAACAATAACCGGCTCTCCCCGGTCCTTTCCTTTGGTGCACGATGCAGACAGGGAGGCACCTTGCTTTCAGGATGGTCCACCGCCAGCCGCCACAGGTTACCAACCCCCAGGTTTATGGGACGCGCCTCAGGCTTAGCCTGATAATGCAGGTCGAAAAAATTCTCACTCAGGAACGATTCAAAACCTTCCTCAGCTCCATGATACAGCTTCCTGAGCTGCGCACGTATTTCCGGAATAAGTACCTTTTTTTCTCCTTGTGCATTAGGCAGTATATCACTCGCCGCGCCATAGTAGGTGCATAAAAAGGTATCGGTAGGTATCGGGGAGCGATCTACGTGAAAAGAATAAACATCGGTCGGAAAAAACGGGAAGGCATCGTCCCTGTCATAGTAGTTGATCACATTTAGAACGGGCGATGCCCCATGCGCTTTCAATAGCGCCATATCCTGTAACAGCATGTCGCGGGCAAGCGCCCCCTCTCCGCTCAACTGAAGTTCACGAAGCTCCGCTGGTTCAATTTCCGTTATGTTTCCGCTCTGCGTTACCTTTTTGACGATCTCAGAAAAATCGCCGGTTAGCTCACGCGCCCAGCAAATTGCATTTATTTCTCCACTAAAGGGTGTGGCGACCAGGTCATGAAAACTCCCTACACAGCGAATATGTTGTTCACCACCGGATAAATCTATCATCATAGTTTACATAAAATCAATGGGCAACGATAACCGACCGCTGCCTTCATATAAAGGTAGCCAATGATAATTATAAAAGACGGATGCCACGTCAATGAATTTTCCCCGCGGTGAGACAGCGTATTTTTATATGTGACGTTGATCTCAATTAAAGCCTATGTCTACCGTATCACTGCCCCCCTTACAGTATCCCTATGATACGGACGGGGGACCGCTCCGCCATCCGCTGGAAGCGCAAATAGAGGAAGATATCAGCAATTGGATAGACCATGAATACCTGTTTCTGACAGATACACAGCGGGTATTCTACAAACAATGCCGTTTTGGGATGATTTCTTCCTGCTTTTATCCCCTGGCCAGCAACAAGGCATTGACGATAGGCGCCAGACTGGTATTGCTGTTATTTATTCACGATGATTATACAGACAACATCGACATCCATCAACTGCGGCCTTATCTGCTCAAAAGCGAAGCCATCATGGCAGGGCAGGCTGTACCTTGCCGGAAAGGGGACCTGCTTTACCAGTTCAGCCTGTTCAGAGATGCGTTGCTTCCGCTGGTACCGGCAGCATGGATGCAGCGCTGGAGCTGTGACCTCAATTATTTTTATGAAGGGATGATCATGGAGCGTTGTTTTATGCCTGATCATTACCCTTCCATCCCGCATTATATGTTCCTGCGCGAGCATTTGATCGGCATATATATTTACCAGGACATCGTGGAGCTTTACATGTCATCCTTTATGCCTTATGCGTTGCTGTCCCATCCGCATGTCAGGGAACTCAGAAGGCACGCCGCGCTTATAATATCCTGGTGCCACGACTATTATTCCGCCAAAAGGGAATTGGCTGCGGGACAGATGATGAACCTGGTCCTGGTGATCAGGCAGGCGTATCAATGCAGCCTGGAAGACGCCTACGCTGAAGCTGCACGTGTCCATATTGAAACGGCGAAGGCATTTTTGCAACTGAAAGACAACCCGCCGGATTTTGGTCCCTATAACGGGCTTTTCAGGGAGTACGCCGGCCACCTTCTGCACATGTGCAAAGGCAATCATTTATGGCATCTTCATTCAGGGAGATATGATCAGTAAGACCGCTCCCTTCTCCATAATAAAGAAGCCTTCCCCCTGTAACAGACGGAAGGCTTCTTTTATTTATTCCTTTTGGGAAAGATTCTTCTTAACAGTTCTTACCGCACATCTTTCAGGTTAACATCTACCTTATCTCCATCTTTCCTAATCGTCACTTTCATTTCAATCTCGGCAGTAGCGCCTGTAGCCCCGCTGCCATGGCTGTAAATAGGGCTGGATGACAACACCGCTCCACTGGGATGCACCAGGTTGGAAGTCCCAGACTGATAGCTATAAGAATAACGGTGTGTATAACCAAAAGTGGTGAGCAATATATATTCGCCCGGCATCAGGTTGGTAAACTCGAAATGGCCTTTGTCATCATACACGGTCGTTTTCTTAATACAGGCGGCAACGTTAGGATCGATCGGCACTTCGGGGATTTTTTTACGTTTCCGGATTTTACGGTTCACTTCTTTCCATTCTTCTATATAGGCCGAATTAGGCAGAATGGACACCACAGTGCCTCGGGGGGCAAACTGCGCCTTGTTGATATTCACCACCTGTAATTTACTGCCGCCACGGTCCCTGGCAAAAGCGGTACCAGTGATAACACTGTTGCCTTTCTCCAGCATTCTCAGATTTTCCTGCTTGTCAAACTTAGCAGCTATCGGTTGATAGTCCAGTTCCTCATTCACGCAGATTTCTATGGTACCTTTACCAACAGGCATCTCCCTTTGCCAGATCCGGTGATCTTTTTTATCAATGATGTAGGTATAAATCGCGCCGGATTCTTCTTCCAATACATTCACCAGCCAGCTTTCATGGTTTCCGGTTTTAGGGGAACGCTGAATATAGCTTTTTACGTCTTTTATCACGTAATTGGACAATACGCTGTCAGTACTGGTGCCATAGTAAAACTCAGGGACAATGGCCTTGTAACCTACGTCCAGCGGCAAGGTGGTAAACAGCAGCTCCGACAAGTTAAAGTCAACGAACTTCCCCGCCGGCTTCATCGTCAGCGGCTTGTCCTTTTCACCCATCGCGCGGTACTTACCGGTAACCGTGTTTCCGAAAGTGAGGTCCAGGGAATTTTTCAGTCCTTCAGATTTGTAGCTGACAGGGCTGAACGTTTTTGCGTCCGCTACGGAAGTCCTCTTCCGGTACCACTCTCCTTTTTCATCGATATAGTCAGCCACAAACCGTAGCTGATTATCCGAAACGGATAATTCATGGGTATACGTTCCCTTCTTTGTCCAGTTGTTATCCTTCACATAGTAAATGGTGTATAACGACTTTCCGGGTTTCAAACGGCTGGCATTAATATCTGGGCTACCGGGTACAACAGTTTTCTGTGCAAAGCTGGCAAATGGCAGTAACAGCAGCAGAATAGATTTCAATGGAATTTGCATGAAGTCCTTGTTTTCTTACCAATTATAATTATAACTTATATTTAAGTCCTTTCTTAAGGGGCAAAAATAAACGATTTCCGGCAAATTGGCAGGATAACGCTCCCTACATCATATCTAGATAAGTATAAAACAACACACCCCTCAAAAAACAAGACCTGTAAGGTGATGAAACCTCACAGGTCTTTGTTGGCATGAAAGTACTTCATAAAACAATGGTGAAAGGCCAGGAGATATTAATCTTTCTGCAGATTTTTACCGCCCATAAGGTACAGTATCGCTCCTAATACAATAAGGCCAATCTTAATAGCCCAGGCCGGACCGTTCCCCCATTCGTAGATCCAGGCCAGGATACGGGGCACACGGTTAAAAAAATCGAGAATTACAGCCAGCAGACCAATAATAATCAAAAAGGAGCCAATTCTTTGCATAATGAAATATTGCTTAAATGGATTGAAAAATACAATTGATGGTAATACAAAATTAGTGTCAGGCGTCGTCAGCTATATCCCTGAAAACAGCGATTTTTAGCACTTAGATCATATCAATTTATACTGCATTGCCAGTTTAATCACTGCTGTCATGGAGGTGACGTCAAATTTTTCGATCAGGTTTTTCCGGTGACTTTCTACCGTATGCGCACTGATAAAAAGCTTTTCGGCTATCTGCGGTGTTGTCAGTCCCTGGCTCACCAGCGCCAGAATTTCTTTTTCTCTTCGGGTAATCTGCGGTATCTCCAAAAGATCGCCTTCCCTTACAACGCTCATGATCTCCTGCGTTTTCCGGCAGAGATAATTGTTGCCCTGCAACGTGGTATGGATAGCGGTAATAATTTCATCCCCTACGGAGTTTTTGAGTACATAACCATTGGCGCCGCTTTGCAGCATATTTTTAATGACCGGCCGTTCGTTATGTACGCTCAGTGCGATAATCCTTACGTCCTTGTCCCGCTTGCGTATCTGGCGGCAGATGTCCGTACCGCTGATATCAGGCAGATTAATATCCAGCAGTATTACGTTGGGCTCCAGGTAGTTGAGCGCTTCCAGTCCCGCTTTTCCGGTATCAAAGCAACCGGCAAGCGCTACCCCCTCCCGGTCCGAAAGCAGGTTTTTTAACCCCTCCAGCACAATAGGATGATCATCTATTATAATCACTTTAATCATATCGTTACTATTTTTCAGCCGTTGTTAAACATTCAACTGTAAAGCTGGTCCCTGTTCCGGGCGACGACTGCACATCCAGCTTACCCTGCAGCATTTCTACGCGGGACTGTATATTGGCCAGCCCGGCGCCTTTCAGCCGGGTCATCTGCATTTTGTCCAAACCATCCCCGTCATCTTCCACCGTCAGGTAAATACGGGTATCGCTTTGCTGCAGCTGGACCAGTATATGCGTGGCATTGGCGTGTTTCACGGCATTGTTTACCAGCTCCTGCATAATACGGTACAACGACACCTGCCGGTTAGGGTCCATATCATTTTTATAATGATATACCTGACAGGTGACAGGGATACCTGATTTTTTCAAGCCGTTGCAATACTCCCGCGCAGCCTCGCCCAATCCATAAGCCAGCAATACCTCCGGCATCATACTCTGTGCGATACGGCGCAGCTCATCCACAGCAATATCGAGGTGGTGGAGCGATTTACCGACGATGGTTCCCTGCTGCGGGTCGGTGGTGAGCGCCGTCAGGCCGGACAATTCAATCTTCACCCCCGACAACAGGCCGCCCAGCCCATCATGCAGGTCGCGCGCCAGGCGGGTACGTTCCTTCTCCTGCCCTTCCAGCGTTGCCGCCAACATGGAAATGCGGTGTTCCTGCTTTAACCTGCCCAGCTCCAGGTCATGCAGCTTTTTGGTCTGCGCCAGCGATTTGGAGCGGTGTCGGTAAGCATAATAAAGGAAAAGCCCTGCCAGGAAAAAAGCGATGGTAAGTACCGCATAAATTTTGTTCATGTTCCGGTTGTAGGTCATCTGCTCCCCCATCACTTTTAGCTCCTGCTCACGTTTAGCCGTTTTGTAATTAGCGGTGATCAGCGCCTGCTGTCTCACCCCCTTTTCGTACTCCGCCGCGAGCAACGCCTTGTCCTTTAGACTAGCGGCATAGCGCGCTGCCAGCAGATCACGGTCTTTCTGCCCGGCCAGCACCCTCGCCTGCACCAGTTGCCGGTTGCGCTGCTCTGCCAGCAGGCGTATCTCCAATATATCTTTTTCCTTTTTGGCGATCTCGTATTTAGCCTCCAGCTCCCGCGCATTATTCATCTTGCCCTCGTCGAACTGTGCTTTGTAGAGCGTCATATACTGCTTGTAATGATGCAACGCCCGGGCTGTATCTCCCGTACGTTCATAAGATTCGGCCAGCATCAGGTTAGATTGCGAGAGGTCGAATTTATTATGCAGTATATCTTTCGTGCCGGTATCAACAGCAGCACGGAAATAGCCGATGGCGTCAAGGTAATCGCCTTTTTCAAAAGCCATGCTGCCCAGCGTATTGTACACGCCTACTTCCACGGCAAACTGCTTCGTGGCCCTGGCCTCTTCCAGCGCTATCCGGTTGTAATAATTGATACTGTCTTTAATCGCGTCTGTATTGGCAAAAAAAGCGAGGAAGATGTTGGCGATACCGATGGCGGAATGGGGAATACTGCTGGGAACAGCCAGCTTCGCCCGGTTAGCCTGACCAATATAAAATGCCCTGCGCATAAACCAGAGTGCAGAATCCAGCGCTTCCCGATCGGCCGTATTGCTACGATAAAGATTGATAAAATAGCTCCCCCTGTCCTGGTGGGCGCTCACAAGGTCGTCCGGGCTGTTGGTGCGCGGCGCCTCCGCCAGCGCCAGCCGGGTATATTTTTCAATATTCACCAGGTCGTACCACTGAAAATAAACAAAGGCCAGCTCACCATACACAGACAACCGTGTTACCGCGGCTGCGGGTTCATCCTCCAGCAACGCAAGCGCTTGCTGCAGGCTGCGGATAGCTTCTATCTCTTTATGGGAGCGTACTTCCATCCAGCCTTTCATATACTGCACATAACCCTGTATTTTTTTGCTGGTCGTACGCCGGGCATACCACATGGCACTGTCCAGGCAGCGACGGGCCGCTATACTATCGCCCATAATGTAATAGGCCCCCAACAGCCCACCATACGTATGCGCCCGGTATTGCCCGTCCTTCAGCGGTGCCGCCAGCACCAGCGCCTCACGATAAATCCGTACGCCCTGTGCCCAGTCCTTATTGAAAAATACGGTCTGCGCCAATCGCACCATGGTAGGTATGCGTTGCTCCAATGGCAACGCTTTCTGCGCCAGCACACCGCGCAGCGAATCTTCCCGGGTTTGGGCAGAAACAAAAACGGCCGCCGGCAACATGATCAGAAGCAGGTAGGTAACACGTAAAGACCGGCTCATCATTTTTTAACCGTTAATTTTTTTCAAAACTGCCATTCATCAAGCATGCTAAAATAGCCGGTTTGGGTTAATGTTCTGATTATTAATGTTGTTTTCGAATTACAAACATAACACATATGTCCCAATGACACAAACGCACCTTCGCTCATCGATGGCTACAAAGATAAATACCCCGTTCCGGGGATATATCCCTGAATACAGGGAGATTTTCCGGCATAATAACCCCGTGGAGGTATGCTCCCCCATGCACAAACGAAAAAAGCATTGTACATTCCTGTACAATGCTTTTCATTCCGGTAAAATCTACCTACTGCATTTCTTTACCTGCTATACATCCGAAGCTGCCTATACGCAACAAAACCAGACAAAGGAATTCTACATTGGTCAGTTAGGTTTTCAGCCATTCGGCAGCCAGAACCCTTCCTCGGCCCATGGCGTAGGGGAAGCCATGCTCGCGGCGCTACAGGCGGCAGCCCGGTAACCATCTCTGTCAGCAAGATATGTTAGCCTTACAGCCTGTTGCTGTAAGGCTTTTTGCGCTCGCGGCAATTTTTTAAAGTCTCACTGCACCTGTTTAAGCGATTTGACTGTCTTTAGTAAAAAGGCTGCAAGCTGCAGCATGTTTTTTGGTTTTCTAGATGATAAAGAATTAGGCTAAAAGAAAACCGCTCCTCTTTTCAGGGAAGCGGTTCTTTTTATCATTAAAGCAGGATGCGGTTTATGCTTTTCGTTTAATTTCCAGCAACGAGTAATTGCCATCCGGTTCAAACCGTATCTTTTCAAATCCTGCTTTGGTAAATTTCGCTTTGATATCGTCGATATGGGCGGTCCAGGCTTTGCCACTCTCCATAATACGGAACCATTGCAGGGTTTTGATATGCATAATATCCCCGAGGTGTTCCAGTTTGGAGCAGTCGGAGATATCCAGCTGTTCCAGTTTGGAGAGGTGCTCCAGTCCTTCCAGCGAGGTCAGTTTCTTGTTCCATTTGATTTCAGCATCCCTTACTTCGCCATACCCTTTCAGGCCTTTGAAATCTTCATGTTTGCCTTCCATCCAGCCGGCGAAATGCAGGGAGGGGGCGCCAGCCTGACTGAGGGTTTCCACGGTATCCGCCTTATGCAGAAAGAGATTTTTCAGGTGTTTACATTTTCCGATTTCGGACGCGTCCAGTTTTTTATTGCCAAAGGTAATTGTGAGCGTGTTGGAGAGACCGGGGAAATTGCCGGCGTTGAAGTCAGACAGTACCCGGCCCATATCCAGCAAGGTGATATCCGGCAGCACCAGTTCCTTGTTCCAGTTCACCTTCGGTTTGTTTTCACTGTTGACCCCTATCTGCAATGCCTCCAGGCCGCGGGGCAGGTCTTCCGCTTTCAGGTGCGGCACAAACCAGGAAGGGATGATCAGCGTTTTCAGGTTTGGCAAAGTGGCCACTACCGGCGGTATAGCGGTGGTGCTATCATTATCCGGCCACAATTCAAGGAAATCGATGTCCGCCAGCTTACCATTTTCGATGGCGCCCCATTCCAGCCCTCTGTCTTTGTATCCTTTGAACTTTTCTTTTTCTGCGGTATGCAGCGTTTGCCCCATAAGCCACCGGGGAGTGCCCGATGGGATGATTTTACCGATATAACTGATAGACATTCCTGATGCTTTTAATTTAAATGCGTTATTCAATCCAGTCTGCGCCGGCTTTATTGCGTTCTCCCAGGAATTCGTCCACCCTGTTTTCCGCGGCTGCACGGATGTCATTCTGAGAGCCGTTCATCTTGGGCACGTTGCCCTGTTCATCCATCACTTCCTGTTCAAAGCTGCGCAGCACATGGTTTTTAGCTCTTCTTTCTGAAATAGGTATTTTACTCACATCGCCCATGTCCACCTTTTTGATCGTAACGGTTACTCCCTCTCTCAGCTTA
The DNA here is from genome assembly GCF_900167135.1 of Chitinophaga eiseniae. Taxonomy (GTDB): domain Bacteria; phylum Bacteroidota; class Bacteroidia; order Chitinophagales; family Chitinophagaceae; genus Chitinophaga; species Chitinophaga eiseniae. The sequence continues at coordinate 350,558 of NZ_FUWZ01000003.1, forward strand.
TCATTTTCATCAAACAACATTTCAGTTGCTTTTTTGTGGCTTTTTTCTCCACTGGCCAACCTTACCACGAGATCATCACCGGACCCCGTATACACCTTGCCGTCGTATTCGATATGATATACCCCCGGTCCGTCCGGTACGCCTATTTCCCTCAACTGTGCCCTGCGGCATTCCAGCCCGAACGGATCAATATAGGCATTGGGATCTTTCACATAGGCGTACAAGGTAGCGCCATTGCCGAGCAGTCCGATAGGGTCCTGGCTGATATACTGTCCTTCTTCCGGGCTGTAATAACGGAAACGGTTATAGTACAAGCCGGTCTCCACATCTTCATACTGTCCCTGGAACCGGAACGGAACGAAGTCCTTGCTCCCTTCGAACTTACGCACATTTCCATAAATATCCAATTCGGCGCTCCATATTTTCTCACCTTCACGGTTATACGCTTCACACGGGCTGCCGATATGATCGGTAAGGATGGTGAACTGGTCCGTAGCAGTAAGTTTGGCGGCAGGGCACATGGCACCTTCGTCAAACACCCAGGTGACAAGGCTTTCCGGCGGCACCGGTTCCGGCCGGTCCATCACCAGCTCCCCATATTCGTTCACTGCCGTTACGGGTTTTTCGGCTAATGGGTAGGACCATTCATGCAGTAGTTTGTTGGTATCCCAAACATAGCGGGTAACGCGGCCATTGAAGATTTTTTCGGTCCTGCGGGCCAGCGCGTCATAGCGGAAAGATACCGTTTTCTGGTCCGGTCGCAGCACCGATTTCAGCATGCCATTGGCATACCATTCGTACTCCCATATTTCCGGTGTGGTCCCTGTGGTCACAATTTTTTTCCGCAGGTATCCCTCGTCATTATACAGGAAGCGGGCTGTATCTGTTTCCAGCAGGCGGCCTCCTTCGCCGTATTTGCGATCTTTACGCGTTTGTGTTTTATAGAGATTCCCTCCCTTGTCGGGCAAACGGTAATCGTAGCTGCCATCTTCATACTGCGCCCATGCCAGCTGGCTCCATTCATCGTATCCGTAGTTGATGGTACCCCGTGTGAGCGCATTGGTCGCCTGCCGCAGCCGTTGGTTGGCATCCCAGTGGTAGAGCCGGTGGCGGGTGGTCCTGCCGTTGCTGTATACCTGGTGTCCGTCCGGCGTACCGGCGGCAGAAGAACCGGGAAGGTAGTTCCAGCTGCTTTTTACGCCGCCCGGCAACGTACGTTCTATCTCCAGCCCCAACAGGTTGCGCTGAATGTGGGCAGTCCAGGGGTCCTGCTCTCCTGTGGCGGCAGTGATGCCGGTCAGCGCACTGAAGCTGTCCCACTGCATCTTAATATCCGCGCCCAGTCTGCTTTTCATGGCCGTTCGTTTACCATCGGAATTATACCGGCTGTTGATCACATAACCGTCCTGCCATTCTGTGAGGATATTACCCGCGCCATCTCTTTCAAACCGCACCTGGCTGTGGTTGTTGGCTGCTTCTATGATCTGGCCGTTGCGGTTATAGTTAAATGTTTCAAAGCTGCCGTCATTCCATTCCACGCGGGAAAGGTCCCCGTTAGTACTGTATTCGAAATGGGTCCACTGGTTGCCGGGACGGTGTACACGGATAACGCGCCCGGTCCCGTCGCGCTCAAAATGCCGTACCAGTCCGTCGAACCCCGTCTCCGAAGCGATCTGGCCTGCTGCGTTGCGAACGAAGCGGTAAGTCTCCCCCAGCGGGTTTACGATGGCGGTCAGCTGCTCGTCCGTATTATAGACATAATGTGTTTTCCTGCCGTTTTCATCCCGTTTTTTCAGGCTTCCCAGCGCGGTGTATTCGTAACGTATCTCATGTTGTTTGTCCTTCGCCGCCACTACTTCGCCGTAGGCGTTATATTCCAGCTGAATATGGTTGCCGTCGGGCAACCATATATCGGTAGTGCGGCCCAGCAGGTCATACCGGAACTGCTGCTCTTCCCGGAAAGGATTAGTCACCTTCAGGCACTGCCCCCAGGCGTCGTAACGCCATTCACTGTGGGTGCCGTCTGCCATGGTAACGCTTTGTACGTTGTAATCTTCATCATAGGCAATGGCGGTGTAACTGTCATTTTCTTCTTCCACACGACTTATCAGCTGATGTTCGTTGTACCGGTAAATCCGTATGCGGCCGTCTCCTTCCGTGATGGTATGGAGCAATCCGGAGCCGGCGTAGTAGATAAACGTACGGCTGTTTCCCTCCGCATCGGTTACGCTGATGAGCCTTCCCTGCTCATCGTAGATAGCGCTTGTTTCACTGCCATCCGGCTTTACCATACCAGTTTTATTCCCTCTTTCATCGTACGTGTAACCGGTAACGTTACCTTCGGCATCTATTACCCGGTAAATCTCCATATCGGCCGTATAGTCATAGAAAACGGAATTGCCGAGCGGATTTTTCACCTGGTGCACCACGAAGTCCGGTGTATAGTAGTAAGTGGTCGTATGGCCCTGCGCGTTGGTCACTTCATTATAACCTTCTTTGGGATGATAGGCAATGAAACCTTCCATCACGCCACCGTCACCGTAAGCATGTATGCAGCGGCGCTGCTTGTCGTATTCCCAATAGAAAGACACCCCGTCACGGCCCGTCTTTTTTACCATCAGGTGGTCTTCGTAGGCGATATCCGTCGTCTGGTCGAGGGCGTCTGTCACCGCCACCAGGTCACCTTCTTCGCTGTAGGCGTATTGCACCAGTGTCTTTTCCTCTCCCCGATGGCGGCCGGCGACACGGAGGATGCGTCCATGAGGATCGCTGGTGATCAGCAGATGGCGGCCGGCGCTGTCTGTCACGCGCAGCAGGTGCCCCAACGCATTATAATGGAAGGTGACCAGGAAGTCTGATTCCGTACTGATGCTCATCAGCCGGTATTGTTCATCCTGCGGATGTACCTTGCGGAAAATACAGGTGTAACGGTTCTCCTGCTGAAAGAGCGTAAATTCATCATGATAGGTGCGGGTAAGTTGCAGTTTCTCATGCCGGTTGTAGTCGGTGTTGCCGGTAAAAGGCAGCGCATCAAATACCGCGGTGCGGCCATCTCCCAGTAATACCGCTGTAACGCCTTCCTGTGGCAGCTCTTCCAGCCGCATATCATATTTGAGATGATTGCCGCGGCCCAGCAGCCCTTCAAAAGCACTGTCGCTGTTCCAGGACCGCGCCCATTTGAGTGGAACAGGCCCGGGCAATTCAAAGTCGGTATAATCGTAGATAACGATGCCCTGCACCAGGTCTACCGGCTCCAGTCCTTTTTTACAGAGCATGCTGCTCAGTTTATTACTGCCTATTTTCTTCTGTAGTTTGTGGTTGAACCTGGTGAGTGCTTTTTTGCCCAGTTTACCGGCGCCTTTCAGCAGCGCTCCAAAGCCGTACGACATGATCAGGTTCAATAACACACCGGCCCAGTCCGGCACAAAAGGTCCGCCAACCATCACCGGTTTTCCAAAAGACAGCGGGATGGAATACGACGTGGGCAGATACAGGCTGGGAATAGGAATAAACTTTTTGCCCGGCTGCAAAGACAGCGGCATACCGATATCGTTACAGGTCATCAGCATATGCCCGGAGGGGCTCATCAGGTTCCCTTCCACTTTTACCTTTTTACTGCCGAAGAAATTCACCGAGTCATGCCCGATCATCGGCGCCAGCAGGAACGGACCGCCCATCGGGATATGAAAAAGGAATACCAGCATGCCACTGGTGTCGCTCTTTCCCCGCGGTACATGGTTGATGCGGGTGGTAGCGCCCATAAAAGGAATATAATCCATCGGGTCTATCACCAGGCCGATGTAAGGATGTGGCAGGGGAATCGGAAAACCGAGAAGGATCACGATGTGAATATCCAGCCCCAGAACGGGCGTAAAATGTTTATTGGTTACCAGCATTGATATGGTTTGGGGGTCTTTCAGTTGACCGGATTGAACAAAATGGATTCGGACAGTTTATGGCATATAAATATAAGTATTCCTAACCAGGATTGGACATCCGGGCATAAATTAATTATTTGTTGATATTGGGGGAAATTATTTCGTTGCTTCCAGCGCCACGGCGTTATTAAACCGCGTTTCTTCTTCTACCAGCCGGAACATTTTATCAGCGGCATCGTTGAATGAGCAGCGGCGTACCTGCCGGAAGCCCGCTTTTTGCAACTGGTGGGCCAGGGAAATATGGTCCCACATATACAGGTGTTCCCTGTTGCCGAAGGCCGACTGTACCAACTGTCGTATGCCACGTTGCCGCTGCTGTCTTCCCAGCAGTGTTTCTTCCATGAATTTAACATTGGCCTCTCTGTCTTCCCCATGCAGGTTATCGAGGTATTTCCGCGCTGCTGTCTCCAGGTCAGGCAATACGCAACGGAAACGGCCGCCGGGCTTCAGTATGGTGTAGGTATTACGGATAGCGGTAAGACAGTCTTCGTACGACAAATGTTCCAGCACATGGGAACAATAAACACCATCACAGGAGTTTTCCCCGACACCTGGCAACCCGGAAAGAATATCTCCCTGCTGCACGTCCGGATGAAAAGTAACATGCATCCGCTTTTTCAGCAAAGATCCGATGAGCGGCAGCTGCTGCAGCCGCAGGGTGGGCGAAGCATCAAAGTTCTTCCAGCCCGCTGGCGCGGAGAAAGGCCCGCTGCCATATTGTACATATAGTTTTCCTTCCATAAACTACGCAAACATATTTTAAGCAATCGGATGACAGGGACCGCGAAAATGGTGCAGCCTGCCTTCTTTTATCGGGATAGCGTCCATCCGGGTATGGGGTGTGGATTTACCAGGGGTAAAACCTATCAGCAGAATAACATCAGACAAACGCAATTTGTTGGCCGGTCCCTGTGCCCTTGCCTGGACTACCATTATTTGTAGGAACTGTACCAGTTGGCCCAGCCGGACGCCCTGTACTTTTGTTTTGCAATCGTGCAATTACAAAAAACTTTCAATTATGTCAAAAACGGAAGTAGCATCAGCAGCGGAAAAACAATTCAGCTCAAAAGATTTTCACCAGACGTTTGCCAGGCCCACCTATGTCAAACCCTCTCATGTTATCCACAAAAATGTGGAACGTGCCGGGGTACACAGTCAGTTCTCCGCAGAAAGGAAACACCCGGTATTTTTTGTGGACCTTCCGAGCAAGAACGTAAGCCTCACCATCGGCGGCTTGCTTCCCGGTCAAAAAACCCATCGCCACCGTCATACCTACGAAACCTTGCTGTATGTACTGGAAGGCAAAGGATGGACACTGGTAGAAGATGAGCGCGTGGAATGGGAAGCCGGCGATGCTGTGTACATTCCCTCGTGGGCGTGGCATCAGCACCAAAACCTGAGCGACAGCGAGCCCGCGAAATATATCGCCTGCGAAAACGCGCCGCAGCTGCAGAACCTGGGCGTAGCCCTCCGCGAAGAAGAAGGCAGGGACTTCTAATGATTCATCCGGCGTCTTCCCCGAAGACGCTTTCTTTAAAACAAAATACTATGAACAATATACCATTTAAAGGGGTGATCGCGTATCCTGTCACACCGTTCAATAACGCAGAAAAGGTAGACATCCCGCTCTTTAAAAAACAGGTAGAACGTCTCGTGGCAGCAGGCTGCCACGGTATTGCCCCGCTGGGAAGCACCGGCGTGCTCCCCTATCTTACCGATGAAGAAAAGGAGGCCGTCACCATAGCGACGATAGAGCAGGTGGCACACCGCGTCCCCACGCTGGTAGGCGTTTCCAACCTTACTACACAGAAGACCATCCATCATGCGCAATTTGCCGAAAAAGCAGGCGCCACGGCGGTGATGATTATTCCGATGAGCTACTGGAAGTTGACCGACAGTGAAATCATCCAGCACTATGATGCCGTTGCCTCGAAAATCTCCATTCCGATCATGGTGTACAATAATCCCGCCACCAGCGGGGTAGACATGTCGCCAGCGTTGCTGAAGCAGTTGCTGGAAATACCGAATATAACCATGATAAAGGAAAGTACCGGCGACGTGCAGCGCATGCATTTCCTGAGAAAGACCTTAGGGGAAGCGGTAGCGTTTTATAATGGCTCCAATCCGCTGGCGCTGGCTGCTTTTGCCGCCGGAGCGAACGGATGGTGCACCGCTGCTGCCAACCTGATCCCGGAGCTGAATATCGCATTATACGACGCAGTACAAAACGGAGATCTGCACGAAGCCCGGAGATTATTCTACCGGCAGGTCAACCTGTTAAAATTCATCGTCGCCAAAGGCCTGCCCAGGTCCATCAAAGCCGGACTGACGCTGCTCGGCGTTGAAGGCGGTGAGTTCAGAAGCCCGCTGAAGCCATTATCACAGGACGAAATAGCAGAACTCAGCCACATTCTCGACGAGGTAAAAGGCGCAGTGACGGCTTAAAACAGGCGATCATGACTTCCGATACTTTGAAAATGGGCGAACCGGGCACTGCTACAACCGGTATAACGGTCACCGTTACACTGAGAGGCGTAACGAGCCAGGTGCCATGGCACGAACAAATACCACTGCTCGATGCCCTACTCAGCGCCGGAATAGATGTGCCTTATTCCTGCTGCCGGGGACAGTGCGGCTCCTGCGTATGTCAGCTGCAGGCAGGGGAAGTACGCCTGAGAAGGAACTATGTGCTGTCAGCGGCCCATCTGGAAAACGGTTTGATCTTAACCTGCGTGGCAAGCCCTCTAAGCAGTCATATCAAGATAAATTACGACACTTTGTAGCCGCCTTTCTCAGATTATTTAGGTATTTTTGCGCCGGTTCTTTTTAAAATCTGTTATAATCAGTTCCCGACAAAAAATATAATATATAAAAAAATAGAAAAGAGAGACTTATGAATGTAAAAATTCATAAGTCTCTCTTTTTTAGACCATTTCCTGCCTTTTCTTTGGAGATAACGTCCCGGTGAATGCAGGTAAAATTAAAAGAGGTTATGGCGCAACGTGTGAAAGTGGTTTTTGCTGTTTTATTCCTGTTCATCAGTTTCCGCGGTTTTTCTCAAAACCCTGCTGACACTGTTAAAGAAGCACAAAAGACGATTTATTTTTTCAGTGGCATCGGAGCAGATTCCACTGCCTTTATGAACCTGCAGCTGCCTGGTTATCGCAGGGTATATATCTCCTGGATACCAGCCTTGCCCGACGAGTCGATCGAACAGTACGCAGGAAGGCTCAAAAGCCAGATCACGGCTGATCATCCCTATATCATCGGGCTGTCCTTCGGAGGTATTGTGGCGGTAGAAGTCTCCAAACAGATCAGGGTAGAAAAAATGGTATTGATTTCCTCTGTCAGAACAAAAGACGAGTTGAACAAATTCCAGTTTTTTTTCATGAAACTTGGCCTGTACCGGATCATTCCAGGCTCTCTGCTGAGAGGCACCAATTTCCTGACGAACAGTTACTTTGGCGCCAAAACCCCTGTGGACAAAAAAACGTTAAAGAAACTGCTGCAGGCCACAGACGTTTCCTTCTTTCGCTGGGCGCTTAAAAGCATCGCCTACTGGGACAACAAACAGCTGCCGGAGAGAACGATCCAGATACATGGAACGGCCGACAGGGTGATCGCCAGCAGGCTGGTGCATCCCGATTACCGCATTAAAGGCGGCGGGCATATCATGGTTTTTAATAAAGCCGATACGATCAGTAAGATTGTTATGAAATATTTTAAGGAGTAACATATTATTTCTCCAACTCCGCTATTATCATCTTCGCATTCGTATTTCCCGGGTCCAGCGCCAACGAGCGCTTATAATTCGCCAGCGCCTGCTGCTTGTCTCCTTTTTTGTAATAAGCCTCTCCCAGGCTATCGAACACATTCCCTGAGGAAGGAAACAGCCGGGTATTGTATTCGAAAATGACGATGGCGTCTGCCGTCTGATTATGCCCGAGATAATAATACCCGATGTTATTGAGCGGCGCTTCACTATCGAAATCATACTGTTCCGCGTATTGTTTTTTCAACTGTTGAAACAGTGCCAGGCACTGCTGTGCGTTCAGCGTGTCCAGTTTTCCTTTAAACAGCTGTTCCGCAGATTTTCTGGGTTGTTGCCAGGGTTTCCCGTCGAGGATCGCCTGGATAGCGGTATTCAGCTCATACAGGTTCCCCTGTTTGTTGTTGGTCATCAGGATGACCGTACGGCCTTTAGGCGGATCGCTGACCAGCAACGCATTGAAGTGCAGGCTGGAACCATCGTGTATATGCCGGATGATGTGATCGCCTTTCATCTCTCCCCCACCAAGTCCCGCCTGTTTGTTCGGCCCTGCGGGATACAGGATAGTGCGGGTATCTTCCGGTGACAGCAGCCGGAAACTATTGATGCTCTCCGACCATTTATAAAAATCGTCCAGCGTAACGGCCGTCCAGCCGGAGATGGGATAAAACAAGGCATCCGGTTTGCGGTCGTCATTAAACGCGATGGCCATCAGGCTGTCTTTTTCGGTCGGGTCTATCATTGAGGCCGTCATACCACAGGGTTGCAGCTGCTGTTTTTCCACGAACGTATTGAACGGCATACCGGTGACCTGCTCAATGATCCGCCGCTGCAGGAATACGTTCGCGTTGTTATAGGCATAATTGCTTCCCGGCCGGAACATCAGCTGCGGCAGGTTTTTAAGGTCGTGCAGGATGTCCGCGTCCGATTTCGCCGTTTTCCAGTTGATATCCGGCAGTCCGCTGGTATACTGCAACAGGTGTAGTATGGTGATGCTATCCGCCCAGGAAGGCAGTCCCGGTACATACCGCGACACTTTATCATCGAGGCTTAACTTCCCTTGAGCTTTCAGCATCATGATACCTACGGCATTAAATTCTTTTGCGATGGAGCCTATATGGAAACGGTGCTGTACCGTCAGTGGTACGCTGCCCGTGGCATCGGCGGCGCCTATCGCGGTCTTGTACACTACTTTGCGATGGTCGGCTATCAACACGTTGCCATTAAACACGCCGAGGCGATGCGCCCGGTGGACCATGGAGTCGATCAGGGCCGCCTGCCGTGACTGGGCGGCAGTGACGCCGGAAACGGCGGTAATCAGCAGCAGGAAAAGGGAAACAATCTTCATATAGTGGAACAAGTTACTTTATAACGGGAATCGTCAAAGCTGCCAGGCAGTATAGGCTATGTGAAGATAACGTTTTCCTGCCGGAATATAGTTGTGGGCACTAGCGTTACAAATGAACCCGGGGAACCCGCCTGGAAAGTTTTTCATAGTCGATCGCCTGTACTTCTTCCCCTTCCTGTAGTAAGAAGAGCCGGTTATGTGCAAGGGAATAATAGATCTCCAGCGCCCCTTCGACATAAAAGACGCCGAAGCGCTCGCCATCCTTCCATTTTGCATGCTTAGCCAACAAATAGGCGTAGTCATACCACCAACCGTTTTCTTTCTCCAATAACCTTACCTTCAAAATAGTACTTTCATATTGAACATGCGCATAAACAGTTGTAACCGTTTTGGTTTTTTCAATGGACAACCACCCGGCTTTCTTTCCATCTCTTGATTTTTTGGAAGGCGTATCTAATTTAAACGCAAAATTGCTGTCCAGTATCTCCTGATAAGCCCTCTCAAAGACCGACCAGTCCCAGTTATACGCTTCGGTCAACTGAAACATCGCCGTCTGAATGATATCCAGTAGATAACGGCATCGGCCATACTCATCCAGCGATTCATAGAGGTCGCGGTTAAAGTCGATCAGAATTGAAACAATGGACCCGATTTTCCAGAAGGAGTAGGTCGTTACCGGATTGCTTGACAGAAGATTTATCCTTCCAGTATGCGGAGGTTTGTAGCCACGCATTTTCTGCAGATACAAATCACCTACAAAGTTTTGAAGTGAAGTTTGTTCCCGGTATTCAGGGGAATTATTGGCATAAGGAGAATGTATGTGAAACGTAATATCGTCGAGCGGAGCCCCCATCTTTCTGTAAATTGGACCTCTACAAAATAGCATAAAAATTCAAAGGAATGACACCGGATCTCCGGGGAATTAACGCTTTTCCCTATCTTCGCCCCAAACCTATGTCATGAAAAAAGCCTTCGACGCCTTGTAGCACCAAATGTGTTTACAAGTGAGCAAACTTAAAATCCTAAAAACAACTGACCATCGGAGAACGTACAATCTCGTAAAAAAAGAAATGTACGCCGCATGCCCACGTTGCAGGTGGCATTCCATCTTCTACAAAGACTGCTGCGAGGATATGTTCCGAGCCATGTGGTATGAGGAAGACGGAACAGACAAGCCCGAAAAGCTGAAATACAATTATCATCCCAACTGGAAACTGGTATCCAAAAACAAGAAACAGTGGATGAAAAAAAGATTCCTGACCCAACGGACGGACTACGGTAACAATACCTACACCATCCGCTTCGGCTGGTAAAAACAGTAAGCCTTACAACCGTGCGGTTGTAAGGCTTTTTTATCCCCCGCAACACCACGATAAGAAAATCAAAATAAAACCCGACATTTACACCGCCGGAGCATGATTCCCAGTCCCACCCGCGGGTGGAGGGTATTTTTCTCCCGCCTGTCAACCATTTCCGATAGTAAACGATCACCCATGAAACCATTCCTGTCGCTTTGTCTGTTATTATGCCTGGCAGCCGGCGCCCGCGCCCAGTACAAGCTGGACAGTATTATCCGCAACACCAAAACAGCCCGGCATGTGCGTATTCCGGGCACGCATCTGTATATGGTACCGCCGGCGCAATACACCATCGCCAAAAACTTTATCGGCCTCCATCATAAAGAGAGAGGCATGATCAATGTGTATGACCTGCCGGGCGGTAACTTCTATACCAACGCCGCTTCTTTCAGCAAGGCCGCTTTCGTGGAAAAAGGCGCCACGGTGTACGATTACCAGGAACTCAACATCGACGGCTACCCCGCCAAGTTTGTGGCGGCACAGGGCGCTCCTACGCATATCACGCTCGGACTCGTTTTCGGAGACACCACCTTTTCCACTTCGGTGATGGCGGTATACCCTACCGGTAACGAAACCGCCCGTAAGGAAATGCTGGCCTGCCTCCGCAGCATATGGTACGATCCGCAGCAGCCAATAGATCCTTTTGAAACGGCCAATTTCACCATTGACACCAAAGAAACACCCTTCCGTTTTTTTAAATATGCCGCCAGCCTGTATATTTATACGGTCAACGGGGCAGACACCAAAGAGGACCCCGACGGCCCGTTTGTGATGGTGGCCCAGTTTCCCAATGACAACACGGCGCCTCCTAAGGAAATTGCCGCGATGATGGTCGGTAAGTTCAGAGAATATGGCCTTACCGATCCTGAAACCAAACAGGAAAGCAGCGACCGTATCAATAACAACGAAGCCTACCAGGTGGAAATACAGGGGCAACTCAAAAACAAACCGGTGACCGCCTATTGCTGCGTGGTCATAAAAGGCGATCAGGCCATCGTATTACAGGCCATCAGTAAAAAGGATACCACGGGAGACCTGCAGCATTTTAAAAAAATGGCTTTCTCCATACAGGTTAAATAACTGTTTTCATTTATGCCGATGATCACCATTGCACCACTCGACCAGTACCCGCTTCCGGACAAACCACGCCGCGTAATGCGGTATGTGCTGTTGTATTGCCATACCGGCTCACTGGTGATTTCCGTTGATCACCGGGACTTCACCCTGCAGGCCGGTGACGTGATCACCATCACCTCCGGCCAGATACACCATATCCGGGAAAACAACCAGGCAACAGGCTACCTGCTGGAATTTTCCCTTGATTTCTTCTGTAAAGACGATAACGATATAGAACTGATTTTCCACAATGGCCTTTTCTGCCATTTTGCGATGAATGAAGTGATACCCGTCGGCAGCGACGTGGCAGACAGGCAACTGGCACTGATACACGAAGAAGTGGCCCAACAGCCCTATCAGTACCTGATCTCCGTACACAGCCGCATCACACTCATACTCGTGGCCATCAACCGGGCCAAAGTGCAGCGGGGCGATGAGATCTGGAAACCCGACGCCCTGTTTCTGCGGTTCCTGGAGGCAGTAAGGAACAATTTTGAACACAACTATACCCTGAAGCAACTGGCTGCTCTCCTCGGCACCACAGAAGCCAAACTCAACGAACTGGCCCGCCTGCATGCCGGCAAAACCGCCCAGAACGTGATCTACGGCCTCGTTACCTCGGAAGCCAAGCGGCTGCTGACCTATGGCGATCTTACGGTAAAAGAAGTGGCCTATAAACTGGGCTTCAACGATCCCTTCTATTTCTCCAACTTCTTTAAAAAACAAGCCCGGCTGTCTCCCAAACAGTATAAAGAACAATACGCCCTGTAAATGTTACATGTTTTTTACAGGATTCTCTATTCTCTAACCCCTCCTGAAAAGCCACCTTTGTACTGTCAAAAACAAACAGTACATGAAATCATATCAGGACATCGCCGCACTGCTGCTAAGGCTCTCACTGGGAGCCGGCTTCCTGTCGGCCGTAGCCAGCAGGTTAAACCTCTGGGGCAGCCGCTCTTCCGGCTGGCATAACTTTCTGCAATACACGGCACAGGTCAATTCCTTCGCCCCTCCCCGGATCATCCCCGCCATCGCCGTAGTGGCCACCATACTGGAAGCCTCGCTGGGCATTATGCTGCTGACAGGATACAAAACCCAGCTGGCCGCCGTTATCGCCATGGGGCTCACTTTGTTGTTTGCTCTGGCCATGACTTATTCCTACGGGCTGAAAGAGCCGCTGGACTATTCCGTATTCGCCTTCAGCGCCGGCGCTTTTCTGCTGGCCACCATTCCCTCCTATCGCTGGAGTATTGATCAACTTTTAAATTCATAATCATGCATACAGACATCCAACATTACATTACACACAGCAACCAGCAGGACTGGCAGCCACTGATCGAAAAAGGCATTCACTATAAAGGCATTTTTGTAAAGCCATTGCGGTATGATGAAGCCAGTCAGCGTTCGAAAACGATCCTGCTGAAATTTGAGCCGGGCGCTGTTTACCCGTACCACAATCATCCTGCGGGGGAAGAAATTTTTGTCTTAAGCGGAGAAGCGGTATTGGAACAGGCTACTTTGACCGCCGGAGACTACCTGTATACACCACCGGGATTTAAACATTCCGTTAGCAGTCCTTCCGGATGTACGCTCTTCTTTGTGATCCCTGAAGAAGTGGAGATACTGGGATAATATCATGTCGCCCTGGCGTTTGGCGCCGGGGCGTTTACCTGTTACTAAAAGCGTCGAAAGCAGCTTTCGTATAGGGTGGTTCCATTTTAAAACGGTATACATGCACCAGCTGTTCTCCTCCTGAGGAGAGATCATACAATGTCATGGTATAAGCGCCTTTTTCGTCTGCCCAGTCGTACTGCAACACCTGCCGGACCAACGTCTCCACTTCCAACGTGGAATTACAGGTAGCGGTATAGCGTATGGTTTGTTCAGGCCCTCTGAAGTCGATCCTGTATTTCATGCTCACCTATTGAAGTTCAGACCTTCTGCTTTCTTTTAATAAATGATATAGATTTGCTCCTTTAAAGATACATAATCTTTTATTTACGGCACACACTGCTTATTCATTTTGTTCACTTCACTTTTATCCAGATTTTTTCGTTCATTCAACCACCGTCATACTATTGCATTTTTTTTCTTGTTAACTTCCGTATCCTATGATTTAAAGCCCGTTATTGATTAACCTCTTAACCATCTTTCTATGGCGAAGACCCGTCCCCCTGTTGTCCCGGCCTATTTCCACAGTCTGGATGCTTTCAGGGGCATCGCGGCCGTGATCGTCGTACTCTTCCACTGGCAGATGTTCTTTTATCCGAACGATGTATTTACGCTGGGGGGAGAATTAAATACCGAACTGCCTTTTTATTCTGCTTTGTCTCTGTTTTATACGCATGGCATGGTGTCGGTAGATATATTTTTTCAGTTATCGGGTTTTATCTTTTTCTGGTTATATGCTGATTCCGTAGCGACTGGCAAAACGGATTTCAGAAAATTCTGGGTGTACCGCATATCCAGGTTGTACCCGCTCCATGTGGCTACATTGATAGGAGTGGCTATTTTACAGCCGGTGGTATTACAGCGGCTGGGACATTATTTTGTGATACAATATAATGACGCCTATCACTTCTTTTTAAATCTCCTGTTTGTACAAAACTGGGGATTGGAAGTAGGGCCTTCTTTTAATGCGCCTTCCTGGTCGGTATCGGTGGAGATGTTTCTCTACCTGCTCTTCTTCCTCCTTTGCAGAAAGAGGTGGCACACCAACAAGGCTCTGCTGTTGCTGATGATCCCGGCGGGAGCCGTCATGCAACACTATGGCTTTCTCATTGGGAAAGGTGTATTTTCTTTCTTTCTCGGAGCGCTTTTATACTATATCTATAACTACGTTCTCCGGCAGCGCAACATCCGGACTTACTTCCGGGTCATCAGCGTGGTGACGGTTATTCTCTGGACGGTGGTCATCATGTCTTACTACTTCTTTCCTTTCTTTGAACAGGCCTGGTACAGCCATATCGGCAGGATTCGTCCCGGACTCAGCGCAGAGCAGTCCGCCAATGCCTATGGCGTGGTCAGAAACCTGCTATTCCGGGTCACCGTGGCCCCCTGTACCATCCTGTCTTTGGTATTGCTTGAAACCGTGATAGGTCCCTGGCACCGCCGCTGGTCAGTACTGGGTAACTGCAGCTACGCAATCTACCTGCTGCATTTTCCTTTGCAGATAGCCACCGTGCTGGTGATGCAACTGCTGCACCTGGACCGCCGGTTGTTGCTTCATCCTCCGGTGATGATAGGCTTTATCAGCATGGTTGTGCTTCTGAGCTGGATCGTGTACTATTATTTTGAACAGCCGGCGCAGGACAAAATCAGGCAGGCCACCCTGCCGCGGCGCAAAGGCGTATTGGCATCCTGAAGTTTATTAAGTCTCCGTGAAAAGCACGGATGAGCTTCAATATATCAACTAACAATCCGTAGTTCTCATTAAAAGCATCAGGTACCCGTATGCAGTCATTTCGTGTGACCTTGCTGGTCCTGTCCCTCTGGTTGGCAGGATGCACCGGCAGCAGGAAAATAACTTACTTCAACGACATAGCTGCCACTACCGGCTACGACCCTGTCGAACGGTATCCACAGCTGAAAATCCAATCGGGAGATGTCTTACAGATCATCGTCAGCACCCCGGACAAGGATGTCACACAATTCTTCAACCCTAACCTCTCCGGTTCGCCCGGCCCGTCGGGAACGGGCGTGGATCAGGGATACCTGGTGGACAGCGCCGGATTTATCCGGTTGCCCATCGCCGGCAAAATGTATGTCAGGAACAAAACCACGGCGGTGATCAATGAGGAAGTGACCACCGAATTATCCAAGACCCTGAAGAACGTGTATGTGTCTACCCGCATGGTCAGCTTCAAAGTCTCGGTGCTCGGGGATGTGGCACGCCCCGGCTCCTTCAGGATAGGCGCCGAAAGAGCTTCTATCCTCGACGCGCTCAGTATGGCCGGAGATATGAACACCACCGCCGACCGGAAAGATGTCATGATCATCCGTGAAGTAGACGGTATAAGACATTATACCTCGCTGAACCTGAACGATAGTAAGACGACCCTGAACTCGCCATACTATTATCTGGCCAATAACGACGTGGTATACATTAAGCCCGGTCCGGGCAAACAGTTTCCCACGTCGCGGCTGGTGCAGCTGCTGCCGGCGATACTCAGCGCCATTTCGCTGGCTACCACCATCATTCTTCTCAGTAAATGAAAAACTATCCCATGGCACCGCTTAAAGCAATACACAACCGGCCTTCCGCCATTGATATAGGCGACCTTTTCCGGAAGATGCTCTTTCACTGGCCTTTATACCTGCTGGCCATCCTGCTGGCCGCCGGAGCGGGATGGGCTTACCTGCGGTACACGCCCCCCTCCTATATGTCGTCGGCACGCCTTTACCTGAAAGATGAAAAGAAAGGCGGCGGTGAAGAAGCGGATATGCTCAAATCCCTTTCCCTGTTCAATAACGGCAAAAACATGGAAAACGAAATGGAAGTGCTGCACTCCCCCATCCTGCTTCAGCGGGTCATCAGCAGCAATCATTTCAATGTCCGGTATTTCACGCCGCAACACCTGCAGGATAAAGAATGGTATCCGAAGTCGCCCGTCGTGATACAGCTGCTGAGCGACAGCTCCCGCACCGGCAACTATGTCTTTAACGTTACCCGCGTCCGCCAGGACTTCGACGTGGAAGCACGCATGGGAGAAGGCAAAAACAAACACACCCTGCATTTTACAGTCGCCCCCAATACCCCCTTCTGCATCGGGAAAGATACCTTCGCCCTGCAATCCGGCACAGTATCGCTGGCCGAATCCGGCACCTGCCGCATAGAAGTAGATTCAGCCATAGAGCAGGCCTACAAATCGGTAGAGGATATCACCACCGCGCTGGTCAACCGCGACGCCACCGTGATCGTTATCACCTATAAAGACCCGATGGCACAACGCAGCGCCGATTTCCTCAATGCGCTGCTGGACGAATACAATGACTACACCCTCAGCGATAAAAACAAAGCCGGCGTTAAAACCATTCACTTCCTCAACACCCGCATAGACTCCCTCAAAGAAGAGCTGGGCCTGCTGGAACGCTCCGAAGAACAGTTTAAAGTACAACGCGGCATCACCGACATCGACGCCAGCTCCAAACTGGCGCTGGAACAGGTGAAAGACGCCGACATCAAACTGAACGAAGCCAATCTGCAAATGGCGGTAATGGACCAGGTGGAACAATACATCAACAATCCGGACAACCGCACGCCCTTTACCCCACTCACCGGCAGCGTAGACCAAACCCTTACCGGCATGATCAACCGCTATGAAGAAGCCCTGCGCGAGCAAAGAAAACTGTCGCTCGCCGTACAGCCTTCCAGCTTCCTCATGGAAAACCTCAACGCACAGGTAACCGCCGCCCGCGGCACCATCCGCGACTATATCAGCGGATACCGCCGCAACGCAGGCGTGGCACAGCAGACCGTTCAGCGCAAGGTCAACGCCATACAGGGCAAGATAGCCAGTATCCCTTCCTACGCCCGGGAATATGTCAATATCAAAAGACAACAGAGCGTGAAGGAAAACCTCTACCTCTATCTCTTAAAGAAAAAGGAAGAAGCCTCGGTTACCTTTGCCAGCAATGTGATCGATAACAAAGTCATTGCTCCTGCTTTTGTACCGGAAAAACCCGTAACGCCCAAAAAACCGATGATCTTCATCAGCTTTGTGGTATTGGCCGTCATCGCTGTCAGCGTCTACGTATATATTAAATACTTCCTCAATCCCCGGATACTCAGCCGCAAGGAAATTGAACAGGTATTTAACCTGCCGGTGATCGCCGAGATCTTCCAGCAAACAGAAGGCACGCGGGACTTCTCCCTCAACAATCACGCGGTGCTCACCGAACAGATTTTTAACCTCCGCACCAACCTTCGCTTTCTGCTGGCCGATCACAAAGGTCCCGCTACCGTAATGCTCACCTCCAGCATCTCCGGAGAAGGTAAAACCTTCCTGTCGGCACATCTCGCCAATTCTCTCACCGTCAATAACAAGAAGGTGGTGCTGCTGGAAATGGACCTGCGTAAACCCAAACTGTCCAGCTTCCTGGGCATGGACTACAAAATCGGTATCACCAACTACCTCGTCGGCAACAAATCCATGGATGAAATTATCCGCGAGGTACCAGACGCCAACAACCTGTACCTGGTGTCTTCCGGCCCCGTACCACCCAACCCGATCGAGCTGATAGAAAGCCCGCGCATGGTGGCTTTGCTGGCAGAACTAAAAAACAGGTTCGACTATATCATTATCGATACTTCACCGGTAGGCATCGTATCAGACGCCAAAAGCATGGCGCCGTATGTAGACTGCACCCTGTTTGCCATCCGGTACAACTATACCCATAAAGCGAGACTGGTAGCCATGGAAGAAAGCCTGAAAGAAACCTATTTCAGGAAGAAAGGACTCATTTTCAACGGCATTATTCAGGACACTTTTTATCCATACTACTATTACGGTAAATATTCCTACGATGAAGGTAAAAACCGTAAGAGCAGCTGGACGACCATCTTCAAAAAAACAGCGAGACGAATTGCGTAAAGTATTTGAAAACAGCAGCTGGCTGCTGATCGATAAAATCAGTAAGCTCTTCCCGGGCATACTGGTGCTGGCCCTGATGGCACGGCACCTGGGACCGCGCGTGTTCGGCATATGGAATTACACCATCGCCTTCAGCCTTATTATGGCCAGCATCGCCATACTGGGAATGGACAAACTGGTGATCAAAGAACTGATGGCGGAAGAAGAAGAAACGCCCCGTGTGGTCAGCACCATCGCCTTTATGCGGCTGACCGCGGCGCTGGTCTGTATGGGCGTCAGCATCATCCTCGTCCACCTGATGAACCCCGACCCGTTGTATCTGCTGTGTATCACTTTCTCTTCCTTTACGGCCCTGTTCCAGTCCTTCGATGTGATGGACGGCTTTTACCAGGTCAGCAACAGCCTGAAAAGCGTGATCATCCCCAAAGTAACGGTGTTCCTGCTCTTCAGCCTCTTCAAATGCGTGGCTATCTTCTGTGACGCGCCGCTGCTCACCTTCCTGTGGCTTACGCTGCTGGAGCTGGTGGCCACCTACGTATGGATAGTGGGTAAATACAGCCTGCAATTCGGGCCGCTGTCGCTGCGGCAGGTGAACCTGCGCATGGCCAGGCGGCTGCTGGGCGACAGCTGGGTGCTCATCATGGCCAACCTGCTGGTAGTGCTGTTTATGAAGGTCGACAACATATTGCTCAATATCCTGTCCACACCGGAGGAGCTGGGCAACTACGTCGTAGCGGTACGTATTTCCGAGTTATGGTACGCGCTCCCCACCGTGGTATCCACCGCCATGCTGCCGATGCTGTTCCGTAAAAAAGAAGAAAACCCAACCGCTTACCTGCAGACACTCGGCAGGTGGCTGCGTATCTCGGGCCTCATCAGCCTGATGCTGGCCACCGTCATCAGCCTGTCGGCCGGCATGTTGATACAACTGCTGTACGGCGCCGCCTATTCCACCGCTGCCGGTATCCTCCGTATCCATATCTGGTCGGCCATTCCGGTGTTCCTGATGCTGGTCATGGTACAGTATCTTTTTGTAGAAGGAAAATATAAACTCTACCTGTACAGTAACATGGCCAGCCTGATGATCAATATCATTGTCAATCTCCTCCTGATACCGCACATGGGCGGAAAAGGAGCTGCCATTGCCACCGTGGCAGCGTACTTCAGCGTATACATCCTGATGGTGGCGCTGGACAAAAGCGGACAAGCATGGTCACTCACCTGCGGGATGATACATCCCGCAAGGATATACAACGACCTTACAGATATCAGTCATATCCTGCGCAAATCGTGGAACAACTATTTGTTTAGTAGTTCCCACAAATCTATTAACCCATGAATAAGCTAAAAAATATCATTAAAAGGCTCCTGGCCGCGCTCTTTCCACGGATGCGGTACCGGGTGGTGGCTTACAGTTCAGAAGGGGAAGATCTTATCCTTAAACGTATTTTCAGCCAAAAGAACAAAGGGGTGTACGTAGATGTAGGCGCCCATCATCCTTTCCGTTTTTCCAACACCTACCTGTTTTACAAAAAAAACTGGCGGGGTATCAATATTGATCCGCGGCCTGGTATGCAGGCGCTGTTCAACAAATACCGGCCCGGCGACACCAACCTCGAAATGGGTGTTTCCGGCGTACCGCAGGAACTTACTTACGCCATCTTCAACGAGCCGGCGCTGAACACCTTTTCCGCTGAAAAAGTACAGGAATACACTGAGAAACCCCATTACCAGGTGATAGACCGGAAGAAAGTAAAAACAGCG
The DNA here is from genome assembly GCF_900167135.1 of Chitinophaga eiseniae. Classification (GTDB taxonomy): domain Bacteria; phylum Bacteroidota; class Bacteroidia; order Chitinophagales; family Chitinophagaceae; genus Chitinophaga; species Chitinophaga eiseniae. The sequence goes on from NZ_FUWZ01000003.1 coordinate 370,444, forward strand.
CCGCTGGCCGATGTGCTGGACCGGCATCTTTCCGCCGGCACGCCCATTGATTTTATGACGATAGATGTGGAGGGCATGGACCTAGAAGTGCTGCAGTCCAACAACTGGGACAAATACCGGCCGTCCTATGTACTGGTGGAATCGCAGCCGTACGAACTGGACAAGGAAGACTGTGAGGTACTGAGTTTTATGCGGGAGATGGGCTACAGCCTCTTCGCCAAAACCTGTTATACCTATTTTTTTAAAAACAGCCGGTTAAAAGGCAATGAATGGTTATGATGCACACGCCTGTTTTGTTACTGATCTTTAACCGCCCCGATAAGGTGCGGGAACAGATGGCCTGCCTCCGGCGGCAACAGCCTGCCAGCCTGTTTGTGGCGGCCGATGGCCCCCGTCCCGACAGGCCCGGGGAAACCCTTCAGTGCGAAAGCGCCCGGCAGGCCGTTTTGTCTGCCATCGACTGGCCCTGCAGCGTGCAAACCCTTTTCCGTTCCCATAACCTCGGCTGCGGAAAAGCTGTCAGCAGCGCTGTCAACTGGTTCTTTGAACACAACGAGGAAGGCGTCGTGCTGGAAGACGACTGCCTGCCGGACCCTACTTTTTTTTCCTTCTGCACTGCTATGTTGCAGCATTACCGGCATGACCCTGCCGTGATGCATATCAACGGAAGCAATTTCCAGTTTGGCCGGCAACGGGGCACAGCCTCCTACTACTATTCCCGCTTTGCCCACGTATGGGGCTGGGCGTCGTGGAGAAGAGCATGGCAGCAATATGATTTCACGCTGCAGCGCTACCTGGGAATGTCCGCAGAAGGGCTTAGCCCCACCCTGAAACATGACATGAAAGCCGTATATCATCAACAGCTGGACACCTGGGATGTACAGTGGTTTCTCAGCGTATGGTTTAACCAGGGCTGGACCATCACCCCCAATGTAAGCCTGGTACGTAACACCGGTTATGGTAACGGCGCTACGCACACACTGCATGAACCCGGCTGGTTCAGGAAGATCAACTACGGACAGCTGCCCGTCATCACCTATCCGGAGGAACGCCGCATCGACGAGGCGGCCGACCGGTATGCCGCCGAAGTGATGTATTCGCCCAGCCGTTTTTATACTACCATGCGGGACATGATCAAGGGCAGTCCTACGCTGTTGCGGTTATATCAGCGACTGATGCTTAAAGACAATACAGCAGCATCAAAAAACATCAAAATATCAAAATATCAAAATAGATAAATAAATAAATAAATAAATAGATAAATCAAGATGGACGCCGCTTATCTCGACCTCAGAAGCAGTAACCTTTTCGTGGAGATCTTCAAGGAAACAATGCCCTTGCTGATCGCCGCGTGGTTACTCGTCGCTTATCACCGGAAGCGGATCAATATCCTCGACATGCTGCTGTACGCTTTTGCCACCGAAGCATACACCGTTATGATGATCGGGCCTACCTTCAACGCCTCCTTTTTTGTGGCGCTGTATCTCACCATCGAACAGGGACACCAGGTATTGACAGGCAGGCTGCGCATCCGGAGGGAATACCTGCTGTTGCTGTTGTTTCCCCTGATCTCACAGATGCTGGTGATGATGGTAGGTCAACTGTACCAAGATCCTTTTTCCCTTTCCGGCTCCTCCGCCGCTTATTTTTTCCGGCCCGTTTACTTCTACCTGAAAAATTACCTGCCGATGTTTGCTATCGGCTCCCGTATCCTGCAGGAACGGGACAGTATCTCTTTCGAAGGGATGCTGCGCACCATGAAAAAGATCGCACTGTATTCCGCCGGCGTCGGCGTGCTGCAGTTATTTGTACAGGCAGTGCTGCATAACGACGTCCTCGGTGAATTACTGGGCCTGCAGCAGCGGTATATGCTGGAACAGATCAATGGTCCCCTGGGCGTAAGGATACAGGCTTTCTTCGCCGAGCCGAAAGTTTTTTGCGCTTTTGTTTCCCTGACAATACCCGTCTTTTTACGCGACCGCAACTATAAATCGGCCTTCTGGGTTTTCCTGATGGCCGTGCAGACATCCTCCCAGACTTTCTGGATCAATATGCTGTCGGCCGCCATTGTGTTTATGCTGCTACAGCCTATCCGGCTGGTGCGCTTCAAGGCGCTGGCCAGTCTGGGAGTGATTGTTTGTATTTTCCTCAGTATCGCCTCCGCCAAGGATGTGCTGATGCAGTACTATCTGAAGAACCGGAACCAGCCTATTTCACGTATGCTGCTGGAACGGTCGCTCAGCAGGTACGATACTCAGTACTGGCAGCCCAACAACCAGGTGCTGGGTATTCCATTGCAGCGCGATATGGAATTGCCGGTAGTAGATTTTCTCAGAGACCACCCTTACCTGTTGTGGACCGGCTACGGGCCGGGCAACAGCACTTTTATCCCCGGCCATTATTTCTCCGGGCAGCTGCGTTATATGCAGCAGCTGGAAGGCGTGGGCGGTCACAACCTGAACATGCGCTGGTTTTATATCCTGGCGGAGTTCGGCCTTTTCGGCCTGCTGCTGTTCTTTTTATTGCTGACGAGGGCCGACAGACAGCTGCCGCCCTTTCAGCGGAACTACCTCGTGTATGTGGTAGTCTGCTTTTTTTTCAGCCAGATCGACTTGTTCCTTCTCATGACGGCCATGTTATGTCAACCGGCGCCGGAAGAGGAAGAGGCTGGTCAGCCCTTGTTAATAGGAGAGCAATGAGAATATATCTTGACAATATCGTTTTTTCAATTCAGCAGGCCGGCGGTGTTTCGGCCTACTGGCTGGAGCTGCTGAATGGTGTTTGCCACAGCGGCCTGCCCGTCTACCTGCTGAATGCCAACCATGCCTCGGCTAACGTTTTTGAGCGGCAGATCGCCTATCAGCGGTGGCCGTGCATACGGGAGAGCATGCTGCCGCGGAGCGTGCTGCGTTACCTGCCGCTGCGATGCCGGCTTCCCGCCCGTGCCATTTTTCATGGCGGCTACCTGCGGGTGTCTCCGCAGAAAGATGTACTGAACATACTCACCGTGCATGACTTCGCACATGAACGGAAGCTGTCCAGTCCCTTTCCCCGCGGTCTTGTCAATATCCGGCAGAAAGCCTACGGCATCCGCAAAGCAGACGGCATTATCTGTATCTCCGACAGCACGCGGCAGGAGCTGCTGCATTTTTATCCGCAGACAGATCCGGCCAAGATCACCGTCATACACCATGGCATCAGCGACGACTTTTTCCCGCATGTGCTCACCGCACCACCGGGATTGGCAGCACACCTCACCCAGCAGCCTTTTGTATTGTATGTAGGTGGCCGCAACCACTATAAGAACTTCCGGGCGGCCGTAGAAGCCGTCGCACTGTTGCCGCAGCCTTACCGCCTGGTAGCTGTGGGTGGCGGGCCGCTCACCAAAACAGAAACCGCACTGCTGCAACACCGTTTACCCGGCCGGCACCAGGTATTGCCTGTTGCCACCAACCAGGAACTGAACTACCTGTACAATCAGGCTTTCTGTTTGCTCTATCCTTCCGTTTACGAAGGATTCGGATTCCCGCCGGGAGAAGCCATGAAAGCGGGATGCCCCGTCGTAGGCTGTAACCGGACTTCCGTACCCGAAGTAGTGGGCGACGCCGGGCTGCTTACCGCCAACCCGCATGCCGAAGCCTTCGCCCTCAGTATCCGCCGCCTGGAATCCCGCCCCTTCCGGCAGCATATCATACAAAAAGGGTATCAGCAGGCCAGCCTCTTTTCCTGGAAAAAAACCATTACAGCAACCATTCGCTTTTATCATCATTGCTGGAACCATAAATTCTCGGAAACATGAATATCCTGTTTAAGCTGGCGGATGCCGCCAGAGTAATGATCCGCTCGGGGAGGGGGCCCGGCGCCTTCCTCCAGGGAGGGGCATCCATCGCCTCTACACAGCTTGTCTACAATTGCAGCCACTACATCCCGTCGCTGCATACTATCCTGGACGTGGGCGCCAACAAAGGACAGTTTGCTCTCGCCGTAGCACACCGCTACCCGCAGGCACGCATCTACTCCTTCGAACCGGTACCGGACACCTACACACTGCTGCAGCAATATACCCGGAAAATATCCGCCATCCGGGCGTTCAACTTCGCGCTGGGCAGCAGCGATGGTTCACTGGAGTTTTATAGCAACGCATATTCCCACGCGAGCTCTGCATTACAGGTATCGACAGCACAAATACAGCTGAAGCCTCAAACCGCCCACACCCGCAAAATGGCCGTCCCCGTAAAACGGCTCGACCAGCTGCCCGACATCCGGCTCAAAAGTCCCACCCTCCTGAAACTGGACGTACAAGGCTTTGAACGGGAAGTGCTGCGTGGCGCCACTACCTTGCTTCCGCAAATAGACTATCTGTTGTTTGAAACTTCTTTCATTCCCATGTATGACGGTGAACCTTTGTTCGATGAAATGCATCATTTCGTAAAATCGCTCGGCTTTGATTTTATAGCGCCTGTCGGGTATCTGCAATCCGACAATCTACGTATCCTGCAAATGGACCTGTTGTACCAGAAACGAAATGACCAGTCAAATACCGGTATGTGATTACTAACAGTTTATGCATTTGTGCTTATGAAAACCGCGCTTAATGTACCGCTACTGCTCAGGCAACTTGTTGACTGCCTTATTCTCACCCTCGCCTTCCTGCTGGCCCTGGAAACCACAGGCGCATCCCCCTATCCGGCGAACATTCCTGTATGGTGTATCAGCACCATCAGCTGGCTCGCCACCGGTCTTTACCTGCACCTGTACGACGATTTCCGCTCCCGCCCTTTCTCCTTTGAGTTTATGGCGATCATCAAAACGCTGCTGCTGCACGTTTGTATCCTTACCTTCATCCTATTTTATTTCTTCAAATTCTTCCATGCTCCCCGCGCCTTTATCGGCGTATATAGCCTATATATCCTTATCGGCATGATGTTCTCCAAAATCCTGATCAAAAAATTATTTCTCCGGATCAGGACCAATGGTTACAATGTAAAAAATATACTGATCGTAGGGGCCGGCGAAACCGCCATGCATTTCCATGATACCATCGCCACCAACGATCATTTCGGTTACCAGTGTATTGGTTTTGTGGACAATATTCCCAACCAGGCGCTCAACGGCAAGTACCTGGGTCCGCTCTCCTCCCTCGGGCATATCCTGGAAAATCATGAGATCGACGATGTGGTGCTGGCCATCCCCGAAAGCAGCCGCGAAGAAACAGAAAGCATCATCGTAGCCAGTGAAAAAGCTGCCAAACGGGTAAAAATTATCGCCAGCTGCTATCAGCACTGCACCTCCACGGTAAGCATGAGCCTCTTCGGTAATTTCCCGGTGATCACCATCCGTTCTTCCCCGCTGGACCACACCGGTAACCAGCAGCTCAAGCGGCTGTTCGATATTTGTTTCACCCTCTTTTTACTGGTTACGTTCTCGTGGCTCTTCCTGCTGATCGCCGTTCTCGTGAAAATAACCTCTCCGGGACCAGTTATCTACAAACAGGAAAGGTGGGGACTGAAAAATAAAAAACTGACCATTTATAAATTCCGGACCATGACCATTAACAGCGAATGGAACAGCGACGGCACCTACCGGCTGACAACCCGCAACGACCCGCGGGTAACACGGATAGGCAGGCTGCTACGCCATACCAACCTCGACGAACTGCCCCAGTTCTTCAATGTGCTGAAAGGCGATATGTCTTTCGTCGGTCCGCGGCCACACGTAACCCCCATGCACCTGGAACTGCAGAAAACAGTACAGCACTATATGCTGCGCCACCTGGTGAAACCCGGTATCACCGGCTGGGCACAGGTAAACGGCTGCCGCGGCGAAAGCGAGCAGCTGGACCGCCAGCAGCAACGCATCAATATGGATAACTGGTACATCGAAAACTACAGCTTCTGGCTCGACTGCCAGATTATATTCCAGACAATTGTGAATATGATTAAAGGAGATAAAAATGCCTATTGATAAAAACAACAAGGGCAAACGTATCCTGATGATCACCAGTAATTACGCGCCGGAGCCCAACGGCGTCGGCAAGTATAACGGAGAACTGGTACAGTGGCTGGCAGATAAAGGATATGATTGCACCGTACTCACAACTTACCCCTATTACCCCGACTGGAAGATCAGCAGCGCCTATCGCCCTAAAAAATATTTTTTCTCCCGGGAAACTGTTGTCGAAGGAGGCAGGCCCGTCAGTGTGTACCGTTGCCCGCATTATGTACCGGTACAGCCTTCGGGCAGCAAACGCGTACTGCAGGACGTCACTTTCAGCCTCGCCGCCTCAGGGAAAATGCTGCACTTACTGCTGCAGCGGCGTTTTGATGTGGTGATCTCCGTTGCCCCCTCTTTCCACCTTGGCTTACTGGCTGCCGGTTACAAAACCCTGCGGCGCTCCCGTTTTATTTACCATATCCAGGACATGCAGATAGAAGCTGCCCGCAACCTGGGCATGCTGCGTTCATCCTGGTTGCTGCGGCAGTTGTTCCGGCTGGAGAAATATATCCTGCGGCGGGCAGACGTGGTGTCCTCCATTTCTCCCCAGATGGTCAGCAGTATTGCCGGCAAAGCAGCGCGGGAAGTACGGCTTTTCCCCAACTGGGTAGACGTGGCGCGGTATTACCCATTGAATAACCGCAGCGCACTCAAAGAACAGTTTGGATTCTCTGCCGGGGAAAAAGTGGTCCTGTATTCCGGCGCACTGGGTGAAAAGCAGGGACTGGAAACTTTATTGCTGGCAGCACGGCAGTTGCAGCAACGGGCACATATCCGTTTTGTGATCTGCGGTGATGGTCCCTACCGGCAGCAGTTGGAAGCCCTTGCCGCCGAATGGCAGCTGTCACATGTTCGTTTTATGCCGCTGCAACCGGCCACCCGCTTCAACGGGTTTCTGAATATGGCGGACCTTCACCTGGTGATACAGAAAGGACAGGCCAGCGATCTCGTGATGCCGTCCAAACTCACCACCATCCTCGCAGTGGGCGGAGTGCCTGTTGTGACGGCCAACGAAGGCTCAGGCCTACATGAACTGATCAATCATCACCGTATAGGCATTTCCGTAAGAGCAGACGATGCTGTGGCATTAAGTGAGGCGATTGTGCTGGGACTGGAAGGAGAAAACAGCGTGATAGCCGCCAACGCGCGCAGGTACGCGCAGGAGCAGCTGGCCATCGATCATATCATGGAACGTTTCGAACGGGAGATCCTGTGGGGGCCGCAGGCCTGATAGCCACGATATTCTGGAAAGAAAAAATCTCATAGTGTGCGGGGTGATATTTGCCAAGTGGTTGTAATCCGTCCGGCAGCAGACGATAGAAGTGATATCCCGGCAGCAGGTCGATGATATCTTTAAAGAAAGTACGGGAGATGACATTCATCTCATTAAACTCTATTTGTATCGCACTCACCCTGCCTTCGGCGATACAGTGCCGGGCGCCTTTCAGCACAGGCAGCTCATGTCCTTCGGTATCAATTTTCAACAGGGCGATTTGATCAATCTGACGGGAAGCTACAAATTCGTCCAGCGTAGTTTGAGTGATCGCTACCGCCTCTGCCACACCTTCATGCAGCGTTTCAATCACCTCGCGGTACATGCTGGCGTGCTCGGAACCGCCGGCGCCGGAATAGTCATAGATAACCGTTTCGGCTTCCTGGTCCCCTGCCGCCATCCACACGGGTGTGAAATCGTTTTTTATGGCGCAGGCTTTCAGCTGCTGGTAAGCTACCGGATGCGGTTCAAATGCGTAGATCGGCAGATGTACATCATACTTTCGCAGCATTTCAGAATAGTGACCTACATTGGCGCCAATGTCGAATATGACACCGGAAGAGAGCATGTCCCTTCTTTTCAGATAGCGGATAAAAGCCCGTTCACCGGAAACCCGCTCATTTTCGTGGTTCCTGATGCCCAGTCCCCACATGCTGATTTTGTAAACGATGAGGTGTAGGGGATAAAATAATTTTCTAACAAACAAAAAGACAAACAACTGTTTGCCGGCACGACCAATTCTGTGCATATGTTTCCGGTATTAAAGGGTAAAATGTTGCAGCCGTCAACGCTTGTTGAAGATACATCTTCGGAAGGACAAATACTTATTCATTTTGTTCATTCCCCAAACCGCTCAATGCCTTATTCACCGGGCCAAACAGATGATCTTCGTCATAACGGCCACATCAATGAGAAGGACTCCTTATAAACACAAAAAAGCCTTTAAACGGGGTAGTTTAAAGGCTTTTTTGTTGTTTCATTTTTGCGGGCTTTCACCGCTTAAACCTTTCGGGGTGGAAAGGTTGCAGGTCCATCGACGCCGGCTGTCCGGCCACCAGTTCAGCCACCAGTTTTCCGGTAGCTGCACCGAGGCTGATGCCCAGCATGGAGTGACCTGTAGCTACTGTTACATTGGGATACCGGGACAGGTTGCCGATATAAGGCAGACCATCGGCGCTGCAGGGCCGGTAGCCGTACCATACCTGGTCCGCCGGGGGCACCGCCATATCAAAGCCGGGAAAGTACCGTTTCACCGAATCGAAGATACCCTGCACGCGCCGCATCCGCGGAGGTGTATGCAACGGGGTGATCTCCATCGTTCCCCCGAAGCGGATTTTGTTGCCATCGAGGGGAGAGATAGCTACCCTGGCTTCGCTGAGGATGATGGAATGATGTACTTTGAACGGTGTATTTTCAAACGTAACAGAATATCCTCTGCCGCCTACCATGGGGATATCAAGCTTCAGTTCCCTGGCGAGGGCGGAGCTCCACACACCGGCGGCCAGCACTACATGATCGGCTTCCAGCGTGGCAGCAGCGGTACGGATACCGGTGATCCGGGTGCCAGTGGCTGCGAAGCCGGTCACCTCCTGATGCGGGATAAACTGTACGCCCTGTTTTTCCAGGTAAGTCAGCATGTTGCGCATCAGCAGATTGGGATACAACTGCGAATCGCCGGGGAAGTATACTGCGCCCAGCGCTTCCAGCGTCATCCCCGGTTCCATTTGCGTGACCTCTTCCCTGCCAAGCACGCGGGCTTCTATGCCCAGCGCCGCGGCCTCTTTCACCGTTTCATGTGCATGATGGGCGTTCTGTTCTGTCTGGAACAGTTCCATCATACCGATGGGCGCATAGGCAAAATCCAGGCCGGGCACGGTAGTCCACGATTCATACAGCTGTTTGCTGAGCAGCGCGATGTCGCGCAGCGGAGCCGCCGAGCGTTCCACATGTTGCCGGGTAGCGCTCTTCATAAACTTCAGGCCCCAGTTGACCAGCTCGCGGTTGAGCGATGGCTGTATATAAAACGGGCTGGACGCGTTCAGCATCCATTTAAGGCCTTGCCGCACAATACCGGGAGTAGCAAGCGGCACGAAGTGGCTGGGACAAACGTATCCCGCATTACCGTAAGAACAGCCCTGCAACATATCTGTCCTGTCCACCACCGTAACGCTGTAGCCTGCCTGTTGCAGGTAATAGGCGCTGCCCAGTCCGATAATACCGCCGCCAATGATAATTACTTTCATAGTCTGTATCAGATTACCTGTAGTCCGTAAGCATAAGGGTCGTCTTCCGGATCGATCGAAATAGTGTTGTAGCCGTATACTCTTGCCCATCCTTCGATGCTGGGACGGATGGCCGGCATGCCGCCCACGCTGGTTTCTTCTTCTATCCTGCCGGTGAAGCGGGAGCCGATGATGCTTTCATGTACGAAAGCGTCGCCGCTTTTCAGTTTGCCTTTGGCATACCATTGCGCCATCCGGGCGGATGTGCCGGTACCGCAGGGAGAGCGGTCGATGGCCTTGTCGCCGTAGAACACTGCGTTCCGCGCGGTGGAGGTGGAATCCATGACCGCGCCGGTCCACAGTACGTGAGAGCAGCCATTGATATTCGGATTGTCAGGATGCACGAAACTTCTATTTTCGTTTATCCGTTTACGTAACACCCTGGCCCATTCGATCAGCTGGGAAGCGGTAAAATGTTCCAGTCCGGGGAAGCGGTCCTGTACCTCTACGATGGCGTAGTAGTTACCGCCATAGGCCACATCTACGGTGAGCGGTCCCAGATCGGGGCAGTCTACCACGATGCCGGTGGCGGCCAGGTAGGACGGTACGTTGGTAAGCTTCACGCTTTTCACTTTGTTACCCTGCTGTTGGTATTTTACCTCTACCAGTCCTGCCGGTGTTTCCATTCTTACCTTGCCGCGTACCTTCGGGTTGATCAGTCCTTCTTCGATGGCGATGGTGATGGTACCGATAGTGCCATGGCCACACATGGGCAGGCAGCCGCTGGTTTCGATAAAGAGCACCGCCACATCGTTGGCCGGGTCATGGGGCGGATAAAGAATGCTGCCGCTCATCATATCATGCCCGCGCGGTTCGAACATCAGGCCTTTGCGGACCCAGTCATATTCGCGGAGAAAGTGATCTCGTTTTTCACTCATACTGGCGCCCTGCAGGACGGGGCCGCCGCCGGCCACGAGCCTGACAGGGTTGCCGCAGGTATGTGCATCGATGCAAAAAAAAGTATGCTTCACGATGGATGTATTTGCTGGTTAATAAAATGGTGGCGCCTAACGTTAACGGCCATACTGATTGTCTGTCAGCCGCCATATGCCACGTGGGTTGCCGTCTTTAAGTTCATCGGGCAACAGCGCGTCGGGAAACTGCTGGAAGCATACGGGCCTTACCCAGCGCCGGATGGCGGCGGTACCTACGGAGGTGAAACGGGCATCGGTGGTAGCCGGGAACGGACCGCCATGTACCATGGCGGCACATACTTCCACCCCGGTAGGCGCTCCGTTCAGGATGATACGGCCGGCGAGCGTAAGTTGTACATCGATCACCTCCCGCCACTGGCCAAGTTCTTCTTCGGTAGCCATCACGCTGGTGGTGAGCTGCCCTTTGAGGCCTTTGAGCACCGTCAGCAGCTCTGCTTTGTCTTTACAGGCGACCACGAGGGCATGTGGCCCGAACACCTCTTCTTTCAGCGCCGGATTAGCCAGGATGGCGGCGCCGGAAGTAAGCGCCAGCGAAGGGCGCACCGCATTGGCGTCAAAATCCAGCACTGGTGCGGGTGACAGGCTGACTTCCTGGTTGGCCAGCATACGGGTGCGTCCTTCCAGGAAAGCGGTATGAATGCCGGGATGCAGCATCTTCTGGGGGGATGTTTTCTCCAGCGCCGCACCCAGCTGCTGCTGAAACGCGGTAAACGCGGGGCTTTCCAACCCTATCAGCAACCCGGGATTGGTGCAGAACTGTCCCGCTCCAAGGGTGATGGAGGCGGCAAACGTTTCTGCCAGCGCTGCGCCGCGCGTTTCCAGCGCCTGCGGCAGGAACACCACCGGATTGACGCTGCTCATTTCGGCAAAAACAGGGATGGGCACTTCCCTTTCGGCCGCATAGGCGCAGAGAGCTTTACCGCCCTGCAACGAGCCGGTAAAGCCCACGCCTGTGGTATTGGGATGAATGACCAGCGCTTTGCCGGTATGGTAGTCACCCGTAACATGCTGCACGGTATGCGCCGGCATATCGCTTTGCACAATGGCAGCCTGTATGGCTTCAAACATCAGTTGAGAAGTACGCGGGTGTGCAGGGTGTGCTTTTACCACCACCGTAGCGCCGGCGGCCAGTGCGCTGGCGGTATCGCCGCCCGCCGTGGAGAAAGCAAAAGGGAAATTACTGGCGCCGAACACCACCACCGGCCCTACCGGCACCAGCATCCGGCGGATATTAGGCGTAGTGTCTATCACCGCTTCTACCCAGCTGCCCTCTTTTATCAGGTCGGCAAACTTCTGCAATTGCGTGGTGGTGCGCACGATCTCACCGTTCAGCCGGGCCATGGGCAGGTTCGTTTCCTCCCCTGCCGTTTTCACCAGCCCCTCGCGGCGCGCCGTGATCTCCGCCCCGATGGCTTCGAGAAAAGCGGCGCGCTGTGCCGGCGGAATATTTTTATATTGTTCGTAGGCTGTGGCAGCCTGCTGCATAATCTGATCTATCTGCGTCATAAGGGAGAATTATAAAGAAAGATAATCCGGTAATACGGGACGGTTGGCCACTGCGGTACGGATTACCTGCAGCACGCTTTCCCTTTCCGCTCCTTCGAGCGTCAGGCGTGGCGCCCGCACATACTCGCTGCCCAGTCCCACTTCCGCCTCGGCCAGCTTGATAAACTGCACCAGCTTGGGATACAGGTCCAGCTCCAGCAACGGCAGGAACCAACGGTAGATCTCCACCGCCTCTTTTATGCGGCCGGCTTTGACTAACCGGTAAACAGCTACCGTCTCCGCAGGAAAAGCATCTACCAGTCCACCTACCCAGCCATGAGCGCCCAGCACCATTTCTTCCAGTGCTAACGTATCAAGGCCGCATAATATTTTAAACCGGTCGCCAAAACGGTTGATCATGCGGGTGACGTTGGACACGTCGCGGGTAGATTCTTTCACCGCCTGGATATTAGGCAGCTCCTGCAGCTGATCGAAGATATTCAGTGTCACCTCTATCTTATAATCCACCGGGTTATTATATACCATCACCGGCAGGTCTGTGGAAGCGGCCACTGTTTTAAACCAGGCTGCTGTTTCGCGCTCGTCGCTTTTATAGCGCATGGGAGGCAGCAGCATGATACCGGCAGCACCCCATTTCTTCACCAGCGCCGCCTGTTGTACGGCGTCACGGGTGGCGCCTTCCGCAATATTCACTACCACCGGTATTTTACCGGCTACTTTCTCTACGGTAAACTTCGTCAGGGTTTCTTTTTCAGCGGTTGTCAGCGTGCTGGCTTCTCCAAGGGAGCCACCCAGGATAATGCCATCAATACCCGCCGCCAGCTGCGCCTGCAGGTTTTTCTCAAACAAAGGCAGGTCCAGTTCGTCGGCTGCAGTGAATTTGGTAGTGATGGCGGGAAATACGCCTTTCCATTCGATAGACATGATGTTTTCTTTTTTCCTCAAAAATATCCCGGACACCCGCAGTTGGCTTTCCCGATTGTAATCAATTATAGCCTGATATTAACCAGTTTTGAAAAAAACAGGGTTACCTTACCGTTTTTTAACCAGTTCACTCAACTCAAGGTTACAATACGGTTAATATTCGTAATATTGACCCAATTCAACATCAACCCGGCAATGATATGAAAGTCTTACAGTTTACCGTACCTGTACCCCTCGATAAAACCATCATCGTACAAAGAGACGTGCTGCCCTACTTTTATCCGCACCTGCACCGGCACCAGGAAGTGCAGCTTACCTGGATACAACAGGGAGAAGGTACCCTCGTGGCGGATAATAATATGCATGCTTTCCGGCCCAGCGATATCTTCTGGCTGGGCGCCAACCAGCCGCATATCTTTAAAAGCGATCCGTCCTATTTTGCCCCGAGAAGCCGCAAAAAAATCATGGCGCTGGTCATCTTCTTTAACCCCGACGGTAACCTGTCCGCGCTGTTCAACCTGCCGGAAATGAAACCGCTGAAAAACTTCGTACAACAGCAGCAATGCGGGTTCAAAGTCCCGGCCCTGCAAACGCCGGACATCTCCGCACAAATGCTCCGCATCGCCAACAGCAACGGTCCCGAGCAACTAATGCACTTCGTGGAACTGCTCCGCCTACTGTCCGGATGCCCGGATATTAGCCCGCTGGCAGCTGTCAACAAAAAGGTTACCGTCAGCGACCATGACGGTATCCGCATCGGGAATATCTACAACTATATTATGCACAACTATGAACACCCCATCACACTGGAAGATGCGGCCAGCCAGGTACACATGACACCGCACGCTTTCTGCCGCTTCTTTAAAAAACATACCCTGCATACCTTCGTTTCGTTTCTCAACGAAGTACGCATCAACGAAGCCTGCAAAAAACTAACCGACGGTAATTATGATAATATTGCTACCGTAGCCTACACCAGTGGGTTTAACAGCATCACCAATTTCAACCGGGTGTTTAAATCCGTTACCGGTAAGTCGCCCAGCGAATACCTCAACAGCTATTTCCAGCATGTGGAGAAAACAGGGCAGCAGCAATGATATATGAAAACAAAAGTGCCGCCCTTTAAAAGTAAAAGGCGGCACGCTGTTCATGTTTCGTGTATCCGTTATAGTAAGGTGGGTCACTTCACAGGTATTTCCTGGTTCCTACCGTTCTTCTTAGCATCTTCACTCTTTGGCAATTTGATTTTCAGTACGCCATCATCGTATTGCGCTTCGATCTTGTCTTTGCTAACGCCTTCCGGCAGATGGAAGCTCCGGGAGAAACTACTGTAGTTGTATTCCTGCCGGCTGTATTTATCATGCTTCTCCTCTTTCTGACTTTCCGATTCCGCACTGATGGTCAGCATCCCGCCTTCCAGCTCAATTTTAAAATCCGATTTCTTCAGTCCCGGCGCAGCCATAGACAGTTTGTAACTGTCCTTATCTTCTGTGACGTTGACAGCGGGTACGGTCAGCGCATGCACCCCGTAAAAATCGCTCGCCCAATCTTTCCAGGGGCGGAAAAAATCGTCAAATACAGATGGTAATCCTGTACGTTTGGTTAATGTTTGTGTGGCCATAAGTACCTCCTTTTTTTTAGATCAAACTTACAGTAAGTCATACAGAAGAAAAATGAGATCTGTCAGTATACGGGCTGATTTAAATCAACCATAACCTGCCTCTGCAATTATAACATTCCGCCTTCCTTGCCTGTTAATACCATACAACAATTTTTCTTTACACACAAACCTATAACCCCATGACACTTTTTCAATTGTTTGTTCTGCTCCCGCTGATATGGATGGCCAACCCGTTACAGGTCCGGCAGGAAAGCGAGGCAGCGGCAGCTGTCCGGCACATCAAGGAAAACACACGTACCGGCCTCGACTCTCTCGACAGGGTACAGGACCAAATGGAAAACGACGCCGCCCGCCTCAGCAAGGAGACGATAGCCTATTACCGGAAAGAAAAAGCTGCCATTCAAAAACAGGAGACCAGGCTACGGCGAAAAGTAAAGGAGGAAACCAAAGTAGCGGATGATAAATGGGAAACCTTCAAATCCTCTGTAGAAAAAGACTTCCGTGCTCTGCAACAACGGGTGGACGCCCTGAAAGAAAAGATAAAAAAACAACTGCCGCAGGAAGAACCTCCTGCAGAAAGTGACCATCCGCCTACTACCCTGCTCACATGACCAATACGGCGGCCCCTTTTATCTCCCCTTTCCGCAACGCCTGCAGCGCTTCATTGGCCTGTTCCAGCGGATAGGTTTGTACCATGGCCGACACCGGCACATGTTGAATCGTATCCATCAGCAACAAGCCGTCTTTGCGGGTAAGATTGGCAACGGAGCGGACCGAACGCTCTTCCCACAACAGACGGTAGGGAAACCCCGGAATATCGCTCATGTGAATACCGCCACATATGACCACGCCACCCCTGTCTACCTGTGCCAGCGCCTGCGGTACCAGGGAGCCATCGGGAGCAAAAATAATAGCGGCATCCAGCAACACCGGCGGCGGGTCCAGCGAGCTACCGGCCCATGTGGCGCCCATTTTCAGCGCAAAACTTTCGCCCGCTTTATCATCAGGACGCGTGAAGGCATAGACGGATTTATAATGATACCGCGCTATCTGAACAAGTATATGCGCAGCAGCGCCAAAACCATACAGCCCGATATGTTGTGCCTGTTCCGGTACCATGCGCCAGGAACGATACCCGATGAGGCCGGCGCACATCAGCGGCGCCCCTCCGGGATGCGCGTAGGGCGCCGGCACAGGCAGACAGTAGTCCGCGAGCGCCACCATGTAATCTGCATAACCACCAGGAACACTGTAGCCGGTAAAAAGCGCATGTTCACACAAGTTCTCCTGACCGAGTGAACAATATTTGCAATGCCCACAGGTATATGCCAGCCAGGGCACGCCCACTTTTTCTCCTGCCGCCAGGGTGGTTACTCCCTCTCCAACGGCAGCCACTTCACCGATAATCTCATGTCCCGGGATCAACGGTAAAACCGGCGACGGCAGCTCTCCATCAACAATATGCAGGTCTGTTCTGCATACGCCGCAGGCGATTACCTTAATTAATACCTCTCCCACTCCGGGCACAGGCACCGGCACTGTTTGCAGCATCAGCGGCTGCCCTTTCTTTTCCATCACCATGGCACGCATGGTGGAAGGTATACTGTTCATCATACCAATATTTCAGGGTGTTACATATCTGCTTATTTTACGTAGTAGTTGCGTGCCGGACCAGCGGCCGTCCACCAGCATACGGCGCAGGGTATACAGTTCCTTTCCTTCTGCCGGCTGCCGGTTGAGCTGAAATGCCGCTTTATAACCGGCCAGTTTTACCTGCCTAATAATGCTGTCATTATACGCTCCAAAAGGATAAGCGATATACCGTACCGGCCGTCCGGTGATTTTTTCCAACTGCTGCCGCGGCAAGAGCAGCTCTTTGTCCCAGTCGTGGTAGCCGTCAGGACGGGGATGGTCCCAGGTATGGCTCTCCACCGCATGTCCATTCTCTGACAACGCTTTTATTTGAGCAACAGAAAGGTAGTGCGGTTTGTTCACGGTGACTGTCATTACAAAAAACACGCCTTTAAAATGGTAACGTTGCAGCAAGGGTGCTGCTATTGAGTAATGTCCATCATGGGAGTCGTCGAAGGTGATCATAAAGGCGCGTGCAGGGAATGGCTTATGCTGTTGCAGTAATGCCACCATCTCATCCGGCAGAATGGTATGATAACCGCTGTCGGCAAGTGTTTTCAGCTGCAGTTCAAACTGACGGCTGTCGATATGCAACAGGTCATTCTGATGTTGTCCCGGGGTGGTGATGTTATGGTAGCACAATACAGGCAGCTGCTGTGCGGCAGTGGCGAGGGACAGGCAACAGCCCAAGAGAACGAGGAACATTTTCATAACTATTGATATTGAATGTAAATCGGACGGGGAAACAGGGCCAGCACTTCATCCGGCCCCATCAGGCGGCCGCCGGTAGCGACATCTACCTGGTAAAACAGTTTAAAACCGGTGAATTGCACCGGTTGCCGGGCAATCCAGCTTCTGTAGGTATCTTTCTTTTTAGCCACGCCGCCAAAACCATCCATGTCCATCACGATCTGTACTTCCGGTCGCAGGCGGATATCCCTGTAGTTTGTCACCATCCCCTGTGTAAAACGATGTACCACCAGTATTTTAGGTGGCAGCCCATGCCGTTTCACCAGTCCTGCCAGCCAGCTACCGGCGTAATTGATGTCTTCCGCATCCAGGGTGCCGATCACAGAACAAGGCACTTGCCCTCCTTTCATGGAATATTCCGGATCTATGCCCAGGTGCACTTCCGGCCGCGCCAGGTATTTTTCCAGTTGTGGCAGCTCCTCCTGTAATGTACTGTGACCGGGTTGTATATCCAGGAAGACCAGTGCGTGTGCCTGCGCTGCCAGTTCCAACACTTTCTCAATAGCTGCTTCCGGCATACGGAGCCTGTATTTGCCGTCTTTACCGGGGTTACGCTGTGCCGTTACTGCGATATAATGAAAGGCGGGTAATACCGGTGTTGATGAATCTGCCGCCCTCCACATAGCAGCCGTGGCGGCCAGCCGCGCCAGCATGGAATCTACAGGGACGCTCCCCAGCACACCCAGTTTAGGCGTGTAAAAATTTCCGTAGTAAGCTACAATACGATGAAACGGCAATAACGCCCCGGGGGCAGGATAATCCCGCTGGTATGGCCAGGCAATAACGGCAGAGTCGTGCAGCAGCTGCAGCATCTTTTGCCGGTAAGCCAGGGTATCGGTGACAATACCCGCCGGCGCCGGCCGGCGAACATCCACAGCTTTTTCCGGAAAAGCAGCCTGACCATAAGTCTCCGGATGATTGACCCCGTGATCGCGGGACGGCGACCACACTATCCATACCAGCAATATCGCCACCACTACTTCCAACGCCAGCTTTCCTATGTACTTCATCTCCTGGTTTTTATTATCCGAAACTACCTGGTTTCCCCGACCGTCCCAATGACACTACTCATCATAAATACTGACAGTGATCAGCTACAGGTTATCCTGATCATAATCACCTTTGCGGGTAATACCCGTCATATAATGCCATTCCCAATCCTCCTAATTTAGTAGTGATTAAAACCGGACTACATATGAAATCACCTCTTAAAAACAGTCCGCCTATTCCGGCATCACTGGCCCCGCTGGGGCGCATCCGGGACATTACCCCCCGGGAAGTATTCGCTATACAGGAACAGTTGGGTGTCAACAGCATTCGTGACCTGATCGTCGCCATTAACAACAAACGGCTGGAAACCGTAGACGGTCTCAAACCGGTACAGATAAAAAACATCAAAAGGGCATTCAAACTTTATAAAACGGCCGGCAGCCGCGTTCCGCTATGGGATGCCCGGCTTGCAGGTGATGAATTACTGCGTGCGCTCTCCCAGTTCCCCGAAGTGGAGAAAGCGGCGCTCACCGGCAGCCTGCGAAGAGGAAAAGACACCATTGGCGATATCGACATACTCGTGCAACTGAACGAAGCTGACCATCGGAAACTGCTTTACAAGCTTGCCAGGATGGCTCAAACAGACCACATCATTGCGATCGGCCCGCACCATGTCTGTATCGTACTGCGTAACCAACTCCAGGCAGATATCCGGCTGGCTACACATAAATACTTTGGCGCAAGCCTGTTGTATTATACGGGGTCTGCACAGTATAGCGACACCCTGAAGAGCCTGGCGACCGCGAAAGGATTCCGTTTCGGGCCAGAGGGACTGGCAGACAGCCAAACAGGTGAATACGTGGCCGGGGAACGGGAAACAGACATATACCGGCAGTTGGGCCTGGACTACCTGGAACCGGAACTGCGGGAAGACCATCAATCCATGACGGCATTGCAGTCACTTCCACCCCTGATCTCCTTCAACCAACTCAAAGGAGACATGCAAATCCATACCAACTGGAGCGATGGCTCCGAAAGTATCGCCGCCATCGCCAAATACCTTTCCCATACCTTTCCTCAGTACCAATACATTGTCATCACCGATCATGTTTCCGCCAAACGGCCCAACCACGTATTGCCGCCGGAAGACATTTTCAGGCAAACAGCGGAAATCAACCGTGTCAATGGCCTGATGGGATCTGATTATATTAAAAAAGGCGTGGAAACAGATATCCTCGAAAGCGGAGACCCGGAGCTGGCAAATGATATCCTGCAACAGTTCGACTGGGTGGTAGCATCCATACATACCGATTTCACAAGAGATAATACCGACCGGCTGATCAGGGCCTGCGAAAATCCTTTCGTGCATTGCATCGGGCATCCCAGCGGCAGGTTGATTGGCATCCGTCCCCCCTATCCGGTGAACTGGGAGGCCGTGTTTGAAGCAGCCGCACGAACCGGCACAGCCATGGAGATTAATTCCAGGCCCAACCGGCTTGATCTGAACGATAATCTGGTACGTCTGGCCGTTGACAAAGGCGTTAAACTGGTTATTGACAGCGATGCCCGCACCCTCGCCCATTTCGATTTCGTGAAACTGGGTGTGTCTATGGCCCGGCGCGGCGCCTGTTGCAAAAAAGACATTCTCAACACCGGCCGCTGGGAAGAGATAGCAGCGTTTAAAGCCGCCAAATTACAGTTGCTCCGAAAATAATCCTGTTGTTATTTTTTGCCCTTCGGGAGATAATTAAATTTTTTTTTACATCCTGTCACAAAAAGTCTCCTTCGTCTGTCCATGATGAAATGGATTTTTTATGACTAAAAGCGAGATGTCAACATTTACCAGGACCGGGCACTACTGGTCGGGCCTTACCCTATCCGTATTTATCGGGTTCCATCTTTTTAATCAGCTCACGGCGCTCATGGGGGTGGGTGCGCATATCTCCGTGATGCAGGTCCTGCGCCTGGTATACCGGCATCCGGTGGTGGAAACCATCCTGCTCCTGGCGGTGGTGTTTCAGATCACTACGGGGTTGCTGATGGTTTTCAAGCGGCAACAAAGTACTGTGGCGGGGAAAATACAGGTTTATTCCGGGTTATACCTTTCCTTCTTTTTGCTGGTCCATGTGGGCGCCGTATTATATGGCCGTTCCCTGGCGCTGGACACCAATTTTTATTTCGCCGCGGCGGGGCTGAACATGTACCCGGTGACTTTCTTTTTTATTCCCTATTACCTGTTGGCCATAGGTGCAGTTTTCTTACATGTAGCCGCCATCCATTACCGGAAAACAGGTTCGTTGCGCTGGTCACGGGCCATAGTGTTGGCGGGGTTGCTGGCGGCGATACTGATCATTAGCGGCTTTACAAATGGTTTCCGGTGGCGGCCTATGCCGCCGGCCAACGAACAATTTATCCGGCAGTCATTTAGCGCTTAGCAGAGTTTATCGGGATTCCGGACAAAATACACCGTGTGGATGCCGTCTGTGTCCATGGACAGGATCATGACGGTGTCCACGGCGCCCGTGGCATCGTGGAAGATCACGCCTGTTTCCCCGTTGATCTCCGTCACTTCGAAAGTAAGCTGTGCGCCTTGTTTGGCATAGATGCCCAGGAAGAATGCTGCGGCAGTTCCACGGCCTGTCAGCGGCACTCTTGCAGCAGAAACCTTTCCGCCGCCGTCCGAATAGATGGTAATATCTTCTTTCAGGCAGGCCATCAGCCGGGCGGTATCGCCGGTAGAACAGGCTTCTACAAACGCCCGGAGCAGCGCGTTGCGTTGTTCTCCGGCGGGTATATACCGCAGCTTACCGGCCGCGATCTTTTCTTTGGCGCGATGGAACAGCTGCCGGCAGTGGTCCTGTTCCAGGCCGAGTATGGCGGCCACTTCTTCATAGGAATAGCTGAAGGTCTCCCGCAGGAGAAATACGGCGCGCTCGTGGGGGTTCAGCGTCTGCAACAGGATCAGCAGGGCGAAGGAAATATCGCTGTCATGTATATACGAAAAACGCTCCCGAAAGAGCGGTGAAGGCAGGTCTATGCCCGGGTAGACGGTCTTTTTTCTGGCCTCCAGCAGGGAAAAGCAGCGATATATCACTGCTTTGACGAGATAGTTTTCCGGATGAACGATCGATGCGGCCTCCTGCCGGGAATACGCCAGGAATACATCCTGCAGGATATCTTCTGCGTCCATGGCGTTTTTGGTCATCTTATAAGCCACCGCAAACAGCGTGGGCCTGTACTGTTCAAACCCTGTCATCCAACAGTTTTTGCGGCCTTGAAACACATCGTATTCATCCCCTCTCCGGATAGTCGGTACCCACTTATACTATCAGCAGTATTTTCTTTCATACCAGGTATTGTTCTTTACACTACTTTGTTACAGTACATTGCAGCGGCACTTTGGCGGCTATAAAGTTAACAAATTCGTTATTATGAACCGGAGTATCATTGAATGACGTCGCACCACAGCTGCTTCCATTTTTCTGCAAGGACCTTAACACCGACCGTTGCGCGGCGCCATATGGAAGTATGTCAGAAAATGACGGCAACAGCTATACGCTGATTTCCTGCGCCGCTAAGGGTGTGTGATAAAAACGGGAATATCCACGGTGCGTAGTACGTTTTCGGCATCGCTGCGGTGAAAGAAGCGGGACATACTGCTGCGGCCATAGGCTCCGTAAGTCACGATACAATCATTGCGGCGGATCAGGTAGGCCAGGAAAGCCCTGGCAGGATCTCCTTTCAGCACCTCTGTCGTCACCTGGTCATAATGAAGTGATAAATAGCTGATGATCTTATCTTCATACGGAATATGAGGATTGTTTTTTTCCTCCACGTACAGCAGTTTTACCGGGATACTGTAACATTCCGGGAAGAGGGCCGTAAAAGTCCGGATAGCGTAAGTGGAAGAAAAAGTGCCGTTGTAGGAAAATATGATTTCCCGGATGGCAGACAATGTATTAGGCAGTACCATCACCGGGCATTCCGCGGTGGCCAGCGTTTCCTTTACGAAACGGGTAGGCACCCCGTCCGGCAGACTGCCAAAGGAAGTGTCAGCGCTTAACAACAACAAGTCGGCAAAGCGGCTTTCCTTTACAATTTCCTGTACAGGATAACCATTTGTTTCCACGATTCTGAGACAGATGGCCCCGTCCTCACATACTTCCTTCAACTTGCGGATATTGGTGCTCCGTTGCCATTCCAGCGAAGCCCTGCTTTCAGCGGTGATCTGCGCATAGTTGACGGCATAACACTCGGGGTACATGGTCGTCATCGGTTCCAGCTCCGTGCTGAAGTTGTCCAGACAAATGATCGTCAGCCGGGCATTCTGTTCGCGGGCGAAATAGCGGAAAGTAGCTATCTGCGAAGGGGAAAAGTGCAGTGCATCTACTGCAGCAATCATTTTTTTCATAGTCATAGCTTTTTTATGATGTTAATGGTGAGCGACAAATACAGGCTGACTGACCAGTTTGACTACCGGTTTCATGGGATTGGGCACGAACAGGTTGGAGAGTTGATTTCTGCCAAAGGCGCCCATGACGATCATGACCTTTTCCTTCATAAACAGGTGCTCCAGTAACCGTGCCTGTACATTATCGTCTTCCAGCACCATCAGGGAACTGTCCGGATAGTGCATACACAGCCACTCTTTCAGTTTTTCGGTATCCCCCTTCACCGGCTGCCCTTCGGGAGTCACATTGAGCACTGTTGCTTTTACCCCAAATAATTGTGGCAGCAGATAGGTAAACTGTTTGATTGCGTACATGGAGGCGTTGCTGCCGTTGTAGGTGAAAATAATTTCATCGATTCCCTCAAAATTCTCCGGTGCAATCACTACCGGGCATTCCGACCGTTCCAATATCTCTTTCACAAAGGACGATGGCGCCGACTCCGGCCGCCAGGAGAATGAGGTGGCCGCGTCCACTACCAGCAGGTCAGCATACCTGCTCTCCTTCAATACCGCCGTCAGCGGAATACCGGTATGCTGGTGGATGGTACAGTTTACGCCATTGTTCTCGCAATGATTTCTGAAACGTTTTATATTCTCATCGCGATACAGCTCTTTTTGCTGTTCAATCGGTGCGCCCGGCACAGGCGCTATCACGCCTTTGTCGCGGATATCTTCCACCCCACGCAGCTCCATCGCCTGATTTTCCAGGAATACGCCGGTCAGCCTGGAATGGGTAAGATTACCCAGGTAACAGGCGAAGTCAAGACAACTCTTGCTCATGCATACAGCATCTGTCACAAATAATATCTTTTCCATAACAGCAGATTATTCGTTTTCAGGTTCTTCCGGCAATTCGAACATGGCTTTTTCGGCGTCGCCGGCATTCAGTTCCTCGAGTGTAAGATGTCCCGTACCCGTAGTTTGCAGCCAGAGCGGGCCGACCTTATGTACCACCTGTGCGTGCAGGCCAAAAAGGTAATTCAGATCATGTTCCACCGCCACCGCCGTACGGTAGTGGCTCACATCCAGCCAGCCGAAGCTATGCTGCATCCGGACCTTTTCGATGGGAGTATTGGCAGGCACCTTGTCTTTTGCGGGAGAGCAGGCGCCGGGGGCATGTGGTTTGTAGAAAAACTCCAGTTTCAGCCGCGGGTACAACTGGTGAAACCGTTCCTGGATGTCCGCAATGATCGCTTCTTCACTAATATAGATTTGCATAACCCATAGCTTTAAAATGCTGATACAATATTACACCAGCCACGTTTTCCCGGAAATGAGATCAGTCAGCACGACAGATGACAGTGGTCATATACTTTGCCGCCACCACATAAATGCTTACCTTTCCGGCGTTACAGCTTGTTTTACCATTAAGACTCAACGATCATGAACCTACATATCAGTGATTTGGACATTGATCTGCAGCTCAGCATTTTCGCCGCCATGATGGAGCGCACCCCTGGCCTGGTGGCCGTCAGGGAGATGGCTTCCGGAAAATTGAAATATATCAATGAAACCGGCATCGGGATGTTGGGCACCGACGATTTCCCATCGCTGGAATTACTGCTGGAACAAAACCAGCTGGGTACCGGTAAAGCAGTGTTACACAACGTGCTGCCACAGGAGGAAACGCTGTTGCAGGAACGGCCCTGGAAAAATATCCAGGGAGAAACCTTCATCGGTTTGTATGAAGAAATGGTGCTAAAACACAAAAAAGACCAGTACTGTTTTTTCCGGATCACCGACAGCCAATCCGACCGCCGGTATAAACTACAGTTAAGCAGGGAGCTACAACGTTTTGGCGCCTTGTTCAACTATGCCAGCATCGGAATTATTGTTACCAACCAGGAGGGCGATATCGTCCTGATCAACGATTTTGCCCTCACCCAGTTCGATTACCGGCGGGAAGAGCTGACAGGACAGAAAGTGGAAAAACTGATCCCCCGGCGCTTGCATCACAAACATATCGGCCACCGCGAAAGATACAATGCCCACCCCCAGAGCCGGCCGATGGGCATTGGCCTCGACCTTTATGCCGTCCGGCATGACGGGTCGGAGTTTCCGGTAGAGATCAGCTTAAGCCACTATTCCAACGAAGAAGGACATTTTGTGATCGCGTATATCAACAATATCACGGAACGGAAAAAAGCGGAAGAGCGCATAGAAAGGCTCAACGACGAGCTGGAAAGCATGGTAGAAGAACGTACCCAGCAACTGGTAAAAGCGCTGGCCGACCTGGAAGCATCCAAAGAAGATCTGACCATCGCCCTCAGCAAGGAAAAAGAACTGGGTGACCTTAAGTCCCGTTTTGTGTCTATGGCGTCTCACGAATTCCGTACACCGCTGAGCACCATTCTTTCTTCCGCATTCCTCGTAAAACACTACGCAGCAGAAACCGAGCAACCGGTGCGCAACAAACATATCCAGCGCATCGTGAATGCCGTCAGCTTTCTTACAGACACCCTCAATGATTTCCTGTCTGTCGGAAAAATTGAGGAAGGCAAGTTGCAGGCGCGGTACTCCATGTTCCAGATCAAAGAGTATTTCCAAACCATCATACAGGAGATGCAAGGTATTATCAAAGAAAAACAAACCATCCGGTATGAACATACCGGCGAAGATATTTGCTGGCTGGATACCTCGCTGCTCCGGCATATCGCCATGAACCTGCTGGGCAACGCCATTAAATTCTCCGCCCCCGACGGTATCATTGAAATGTATACCCGCATGGAAGACAACCAGTTTACCCTCATGGTCAAAGATTATGGCATCGGTATGTCACAGGAAGACCAACAGCACCTCTACGAACGGTTCTACCGTGGCACCAATGTGAGCAATATCCAGGGCACCGGCCTTGGGCTGCATATCGTTCAAAAATACAGTGAGCTGATGAACGGCGCCATCTCCTGTGCCAGCGAGCTGGGCAAAGGCACCGCGTTCACCATCACTTTCCCTGCTGATCCTATAAATATTCCGTAAGCATATGAAAACGATCCTGTTAATAGAAGACAACGAAGAACTGAGAGATAACACGGCAGACATCCTGGCCATCGCCGGTTATCAGGTATTGACCGCAGAAAATGGGATGACCGGCTTCGAAAAACTATTGGAACATAAGCCGGACCTCGTCATCTGTGATATAATGATGCCGGTGCTGGATGGTTTTGGCGTACTGCACCTGATGCAACAGCACGAAACGCTCAGAGATACGCCTTTCATCTTCCTTACCGCCAAAACGGAGCGGGCCGACTTCCGCAAAGGTATGGGCATGGGCGCCGACGACTATCTGACCAAACCTTTCAGCGGTACAGAATTATGGGAAACCGTCGCAAACAGGTTGCGTAAAGCCGCCATCCGGAAAAAAGAATTCGAGCCCAACCTCGAAGGTATGAGCAAACTGATGTACGAAGCTACCGGTAAAGCCTCGCTGCAATCCCTGGCCGAAGGACGTAACATCGACAAATACCGTAAAAAGCAAGTAATCTATACAGAAGGGAACCATCCGACCCGCCTCTTTTTTGTACAGAAAGGAAAAGTAAAAACCTGCAAAACCAACGATCAGGGCAAAGAGCTGGTACTGGATATTTATACAGCAGGTGATTTTCTCGGATATAATGCCCTGCTGGAAGGTTCACTGTACAAGGAAACAGCCATAGCCATGGAAGACAGTGAGATCGCCTTGATCCCTGCTACCGATTTCCAGGAACTGCTGAACAATAACCACGAGGTAGCTGCGCAACTCATTAAAATGCTGGCCAGAAACGTCAGTGACAAAGAACAGCAGTTATTGGGCCTGGCCTACAATTCGCTGCGTAAAAAGGTAGCAGAAGCCTTACTGAACCTGCTGAAAAAATACAATCCTCCCAAGGATACACCGCTGGTGATTAATATCAGCCGGGAGAACCTCGCCAATATCGCCGGTACGGCCACCGAATCGCTGATCCGTACACTGAGTGATTTCCGGGATGAACAAATGATAGAGATCAAAGAGGGAGCCGTAGTTATCCTGAACGAGAAAAAACTGGCCAACCTGCTGTCTTAGACCTGAGGGAAGGCCTGGCGCAGGTAATGTCGAAAATCCTTATCCAGCATGTCAAAATGCTGCTGTACCATGGTAAACCGGCTGTCTATCATCTGTTCCGACTCGGTAGCCTCTTTCAGGCTGCCGCTGGCAGGCACGGATGCCAATATACCCTGCTGCTCACTGATTTCGTGGCGCAGCAGGGCAACCTGCTCATCCATCTTCAGAAACCGGCTCTGAAAATATTCCAGCCGCCCCAACTCCCGCCGGTCGAAGTCCGTCGATAAAATCCGGGCCAACTTCAGCTTAAAATGAATATTCTCATCTTCCAGGACCTTTAGCAGGCATTTACGTGACTCATGTTGCGCCCGCAGTTCTTCTAATTTGTCCTTCATCCTCCGTTGTTTATAGTAATCCGGCACAAATTAAAACAGGCAGGCTTCCTGATCCATGACAGGAATCACGCCATATCCTGATATCCGTCATTGGGCCGTCCCATCGGCCATACGACATTTGGTACAGGTTATTTTACAGTGTCTTATAAATACAGGATTATGAAAAAGATATTACTGGCCGTTGACAATGGCCATTTCCCTGAAGGCGCTTTCCGTTTTGCCCGGAAACTCAATGAAATGGAGGCCATTACCCTCTGCGGGGTATTCCTGCCGGAGCTGGACTATGCCGCCAGCATCAGTTATGCACCTGTACTGATCCCCCTGACGGAAACCTATGCCAGTGCCTCAATTCAACAAAGCATGCAAACTTTCCGTGAATATTGCGCTCAGCATAATATCCACTCCCTGGAACATCATGATGTT
Source organism: Chitinophaga eiseniae (assembly GCF_900167135.1). Classification (GTDB taxonomy): domain Bacteria; phylum Bacteroidota; class Bacteroidia; order Chitinophagales; family Chitinophagaceae; genus Chitinophaga; species Chitinophaga eiseniae. Next base: position 397,637 of record NZ_FUWZ01000003.1, read on the forward strand.
ACGGAAACTCCGCTGAAAGTGCTGAGAAAAGAATCACTTTTTGCAGACCTGCTGCTGTTCAGCAGCGAAAATTTTTATGCAGATTTGTTATACGGGCCCGGAGGTTTTCTGGGCAACGCCCTTCACGAAACCGCCTGCCCCGTAATAGCCGTTCCTGAAAATGCGGCCTTTCCCGAAAGCGTGATTCTCACCTACGACGGCAGCGCCTCTTCCGTCTTTGCGATTAAAAGTTTTGCCGGTCTGTTCCCGCAGTTGTGTGAACTGAAAACAACGTTGCTCTATGGCAACACCGGAAACAACCAGCCGCCGGACGCATCTGGCATACAAGAGCTGGTACAACACCATTTTCCACACCTGACCATGGAACCTATCCAGACGATCCCTGAAAAATACTTCAATACCTGGCTGAGTGAGATCCCCAACCCTATCGTAGTAAGCGGCGCCTACGGCCGCTCTCTGCTGTCACGGGTGTTCCGGCGCAGCTTTGTGGAAGACACCCTGCGCGCCCACCAGGTACCGGTGTTTATCGCACACCGTTAATGGCATATTTATAGTTTTTTCAAAGTGTTGACCGCCTGATCAAATGCAGCAGCGTCTGTGCCGGGAATAAACACTTCCCGCCTGCTGATGATCAGGCGGGAAGTGATACCATCAACAGCCGCGCCACTGTTGGACAGGTGATGACACACGCCTGCGACAATACGACAGCCTGTCCATCGGCAGGCTTGTTCATGAAGCGCGGTACGGTGCATACGATAGTTCAGATTCGTCATCAGTTAATGGCAAGGAGGCCAGGGTATTGCATACCACTTATAAAAAAGTACGGGCAGCGCTTGCATACTAAAACGTTTAACCCTATTTTTAAACAGACTGCTGCAAACTTCTAAATTCCACGACATGAAAAAACACCTCCTGTTGATAGCTGCAGCCTGCATACAGCTGTCGGCCTACGCCCAACAACCTTTCAACGGACTTGACATGAACATGGGCAACCTCTCCCGGTTATCAGACGCCAGAACCCGGTCCATCAGCCCTGAGAACATCACCGGCGAGCCCGGTAGAGGCGGCATTGCCGCGCTGGACCAGGGCAACGCCCGTCACGCCGCCAGAGAGCTGGGACAGGGCTGGAAAGTAAATCCCTACATCTTCATAGAACCGGGTAAAACCGTTACCCTGGCCGAAATCACCGGCCCGGGCGCGATCCAGCATATCTGGATGACGCCTACCGGCAACTGGCGTTATTCTATTCTCCGTTTCTACTGGGACGATGAAACCACTCCTTCCGTGGAAGTGCCCGTAGGCGACTTCTTCGGCATGGGCTGGGGAGAATATGCCCATATCAACTCCCTCGCGGTATGCGTCAACCCCGGCAGCGCCTTCAACTGCTACTGGTCCATGCCCTTCCGGAAAAAATGCCGGATCACCATGGAAAATATCAACACAGAAAAAATGACGCTGTATTACCAGGTCGACTATACGCTGACCTCCGTTCCGGAAGACGCAGGGTATTTCCATGCGCAGTTCCGGCGCAGCAACCCGGTAAAAGACGCTAGTTACACCCTGGTAGACGGTATCCGCGGCAAAGGCCAGTACGTAGGCACCTATCTCGCCTGGGGCGTCAATAACAACGGTTGGTGGGGAGAAGGGGAGATTAAGTTCTTTATGGACGGCGACAATAAATATCCTACTATCTGCGGCACCGGCACAGAAGACTATTTCTGCGGGTCGTACAATTTCGACATCAAAGGAAAATACCAGGAATTCTCTACGCCGTATGCGGGGCTACCGCAGGTGATACGTCCTGACGGGCTGTATAAATCCCAGCAGCGCTTTGGTCTGTACCGCTGGCATATCATGGACCCCATCCGCTTCGAAAAAGAGCTGAAGGTGACCATACAGGACCTCGGCTGGCGCAGTGGCGGCCGTTACCTGCCGCAACAGTCCGATATCAGCAGCGTGGTGTACTGGTATCAGCGGGAGCCACACGCACCATTCCCGAAATTACCGGCGATGAACGATCTGGAGGTGAATTAGGGCTACTCCCACTTAAACATTTTTACAGACAACACAGCAATGATGGCTGCCCATACGGTCAGTCCGGCCAGCTGCGCCGGCACCTGCCAGATATGTGCGCCTTCGAAGGCAATCTTTCGCAGACCATCTACAAAAAAAGTGAGGGGCAGGTATTCACAGAAAGTGCGCAGCCATACCGGGTAGTTCTCTACCGGGAAAAAGAGCCCGCACAACAATATCTGCGGCACCGTGATGGTATTGGCCACCGGCGCGATAGAACTTTCGTTGCGGATAACACCGCTGATCATAAAACCGATGCCGGTAAGGATCACCAGCCCGAACACAGACAACAGCAGCATCTCCAGGAAAGTGAGGATACCGTTGACCAGCGTAAAGTCAAACGCGAAATAACCCAGTGCGGTGATAATGATAAAACAGATGATCTGGAACACCAGGCGGCTCAGCATCTCCCCAAACAGCAGGGAGGCGCGGCTGATGGGTGTCACGAAAATACGTTTCAGCACCAGCGTATGCCGTAGGTTAAACAGCAGGAAAGCAGAGCCGAATACGCCTGCCATCAGCAGGGAGAAGCCCAGCTGCCCGGGGAGGATAAAATCGATCTGGCGGTATACGCGGCCGGGGACCGTTATTACGTCGAGCTTTGCGGCGACGCGCTGTCCCTCCAGCACCTGCTGGTTGATACGGCTGGTCACTTCCTGCAGCGCCGCCTGTATCAGGGGACGTTTGTCGGCCACAGCGCCGGAGCTGAATAAGGTAAGGCCATACTGCGGTACCGGTGAAGCAGGTATGGGCGCCGGTACATAAATGATACCGGCAATACGCCCTTTCTTCAGGGCTTTGAGTTGTGCCAGCGAATCGGTTTCTTTCGACAGGCTGAAAATACTGATATCTTTTACCGCATGGTATACAGGACTGCTGGTATCGCTGCCGGGAGCGATGGCCACAGGGATTTTCACAGCTGTGTTATCTACCATGGCGCCGAACACCGTCACAAAAATGATGGGAAACAACAGGGCAAATACAACCGAAGTGGGGCTTCGCAGGGTAGCTATCAGGCTTGCCCGGGCCATCACCAGGCCGGCCCTGAGCTGACTATATTTTTTTGTCATAGGGAACCAAAGCTACAGCATTCTTTCAAAGATTCATTTTCCGGGAACACATTATATTTGCCGTTCATAATGCGGAACCCTAATACCCAAGGCTACTCATGAAAAAAGTGATTACAGGCAAAGATATCATCCGCCAACTCAAAGCAGATCTGATCGGCAAAGACTCCTACCGCGGGGTTACGCTGACCTATACCTGGCTGGCCAACCAGTTCGGGCACTTCTCCTTAGGCTTCATCCCTACCTTTGTAGGTTACCTGATCCTGAAAAGGCATCTACCCGAACAACAGGCATCCCTTTACGCCGCGCTGGCAGTGAGCCTGTTCTGGCTCACCTTCGAGATATTCAACTTCCTCGGCCCGCTGCTGTCCCGCAAATCCAGGAGCAGCTATATCTTCCAGCCGGCCTGGGGCAATATCGCGTTTGATACCGTCACCGACCTGATGTATTTCTGGTCCGGCGCTTTTATGGCCTCTATCCTTTGCGCCTATACGACAACCGCCATGGCGGTGCTGGCAGTGCTTACCCTGCTGGTGCTTTACCCCGCTTATTACTGGTACCTCACTAAAATGTACCTGCAGGTGCCCTCCTATCCTTTCCAGTTCAGGCTCAGCCAATGGAGCACCAAACATATACCGGATGAGAACATCGCGCTGGTGCGCCGCTTCCTGGACAACAAAGACCAGGGCATGCACCTGTTCCTTTTTGGCCCCAAACGCAGCGGTAAAACGAGCCTGAGCGTGGCTATCGCCACGGAAATGTCCATCCGTCACCACTCGGCTGTATATACGTCTGCCATGAAACTGTACTGCATGTTCTTTGAACATGACGACGACAGCGCGGCCAACGTACTCTGGACATGGCGCAAGGCTTCTATTCTTGTGATCGATGATATTAATCCGGGAGACCCCATCAAGGAAGACATCATCAGCCCGGAACGGTTCCTTAGCTTTGTCGATACCTTCTCCACCAACGATATTAACCGCACGGTGCTGCGGCAGACCAATGTGATCTGGGTGCTGGGCGATGACGACGCCTCCCGGAAACTGTCGGAAAGATGGCAGGATATGCTCACCGGTATTGGTGTGGAGAAAGAGAAACTGCTGTCCCTCAATCTCCAGTTATACAACGAGGCCCCTGCTAAGGCAGAATATGATTTGCGTATGCAAAGCTGATCAGGTGGGTCAGGCTCTTTACCTCAAAACGTTTATACATCGGGATGATCCTTTTTTCGATGGCCGACTGGGACACCCCAAAGCGGGCGGCGATCTCTTTGAAGGAAAAACCTTCCGCCACCAGCGATAAGGCCTCTTTTTCCTTTTCAGAGATAGCATAATGGCGGAACAACTGCTTATTCAGCTCTTCCTCAAAGGCCGATTTATCGGGACCATAGGCCGCGTAGCGCATCACATTGCCCAGCTGGATGCTCTCATTTTTCTGGGAATGCCCGATAATGGCCGTTACCCGCCCCTCTTCCGTGGCAAATACCCCTACTTTGGAAATCAGCGGCACGTGGGTACCGTCTTTATGGATCTTTTTCAGCTCAATGGTAAAGCTGTATTGTTCGAGGTCTTTTGTCTTGTTGTGTAAAAACATCAGCGCCTTGTCGTTCAGCTCATTGGAGAAAGGCGCATATTCCGGCGCCGTAATGTTGACGATGGTCATCATGGTAATTTCATCGTCCCGGTAGCCCAGGAGCGGTTCCCAGCCATCGGCGTACATCATGCGGTTTTCCTTGAACGAATAGATATAAATCGCCTCATCCGGGAATCGCCGGATGGTTTGCTTAAAATGCTGTGCTTCCGGACTGCCCAGGTCAGCCGGTACATCAGTAATGAATGTTTTGGAATAGTGCCCTAGCTTATCAGAATCCATTCGTTTTTTGGCATAAAAATAAAAATAATATCACAACCTGCGTAATTACACAGTTGACTGATTATGAACCTACTGGTAATTTTGCGCCTGTAAACCATCCGAAATGGATCGGCAGGAAAAACCGCTCAGGAGGCCTTTTATCCAGCTAATTCACCCGGCTGGTGGTCTTAGCAAGGAGGCAAGAAGCATAGGCCACAGCAGGGATTGGTTACAGCCCAAAAGTTGACTTAAAGGAATGTGTTAAAAACCGAGGAAAAGTTTGTTAGAAAAAACCCCATCCTCATTGATGCAATGTCCCCAAAGGGGATACAGCTACGGCGCATGGGCCGGTTCCATCCGGGTCCATGCCTGTACTGGCCCCCATCGTTGACCCTAAAAGTTATTGATTTTGTGTTAAGGTTGTCATGATTTTTTTGACTGTTGAATTACCCCCCGATTTGTTAATCCCACTCTTTTCAATTTGTGAAGCAGTTTGGCGGGACTTCGGTCCCGCCTTTTTTATTTTCACCAGCTTATCATGATCCCCATCATGATAAAAAAAAGATATGAGTATATTTGTTATACCCGATCGTAACACCCAAAGCAATATCCACCAACATGAAGATCATTATTTTCGGAGCTTCCGGTGCCGGCGCCAGCACCCTGGCCAAAACATTTGCCAGAGAAAACGGCTATGAGCAACTGGACGCAGACCACTACTACTGGCTGAAGACTGAACGCCCGTACGAAACCAAATGCGACCCGGCCGAACGGAACAAACTGTTCCTCGAAGCCCTTCACCAGCACGATAAAGTGGTGGTGGCCGGTTCCGTTTTTAACTGGGACCCGGCGATCCCCGCCCTGTTTGACCTCGCCGTTTTCCTGTGGCTCCCCCCGGACATCCGGATGCAGCGGCTTATTCTCCGGGAAAAACAACGCTACGGCTCCCTGCTGGAATCCGATCCCTGGCTCAAAAAAGAAAGCGCTGCTTTTATCGCCTGGGCCTCCCGCTATGATGAGCCTGGCTTTACCGGTCGCAGCCTCACCCTGCATAAAAAGCAGATCGCACAACTGAAAATACCTGTGCTGGAAATAAACGGGGATTTTCCGTTGGCAGAAAGACTGCAGCGGGTACAGGAAAAAATCGCCGCCATTAAGTACCAGCCTGCCGCCCGACAGTAGGCCACTCCCCCTTTTTTCGGTAAAAGGTAAACCCATGAAACAAAGTGCGGGCATTCTGCTCTACAGAAAAAACAAAAAGATAACGGAGTACTTCCTGGTACACCCCGGCGGTCCTTTTTTCCGGACAAAAGACGCCGGCTGGTGGACCATCCCCAAAGGAGAAATAGCCCCCGGCGAAGCGCCACTGCAGGCGGCCATCCGGGAGTTTGAAGAAGAAACCGGCTACCGCCCGGAAGGGAAGTTCATGCCCCTGCAGCCTATCCTGCAGAAAAGCGGCAAACAGGTGCTCTGTTGGGCCACCGAAGGCAACCTGGACCCCGAAAAAATTGTCAGCAACGTTTTTGAAATAGAATGGCCGCCCCGTTCCGGCAAAAAGAAACAGTTCCCGGAGGTAGACAGGGCCGCATGGTTCGATGCGGATACCGCTAAAAAAATGATCTATCCGCAACAGGCGGCATTCATCGATGAATTATTGAAAGCCCGGGGCTGATGTGGAGCGCTTCCTAAAAGTGGCTGTCTTTTAGGAAGCACTCCAATGCCCCGAGCTGCATTGGGTTATAAGCATGCGGACTGTTGTCCCAAAGCAAGGGTTACCGTTGTTCGAAAGCGGAGATTATAAATGCAAATCACGCGCTCCTCTCACTTCGGTGGAGATCTCTCCCAACATAGCGCCGGCATTGCAGTTCTGACCGGTATACACCTTTACAAAATCAATGGCGTTCAGCGTCACCGCCTGACCACCGGCATTCACGGCGTTGGCAATATCCACCGTGTTGTACCCCAGCGTGGCATATTCGCTGGAATAGCTATCGCTATACCCCCAGGCGAAGGCCAGGTTGGTAAGGATACCACCGGACGTCAGCGTATTCACCAGCCTGGTGCCGGTAAAAGTCACTGAGTCCTGGTTGGGCGCCATCGCCGGGTAGTAGTTGTTGGCCGTATGCCAGGCGTTGGCCTGCACAATGCCGCTGTTGCCCTGGTTGTCCCTCCAGTTAACATTGGTGCCTGCGGCATACGGATTATAGTACGTAACCTGGTAATTTTTAATGGTGCCGGAGGCGCTGTATTCGCTGCCCGCCAGCTCATACCACGGATCATCAGGGATACCGTTGGCGTTGAGGTCCTGGCTTACCATCACGATGCCCGGCTCCGACCATTGGTAGGTGGGGCCTGACGGATTGCCATAGATGCCGATGTCTGCCCCGGTGCCATTCACCACGGAGTGGTCAAAACCGAAAACGATGTAACCGCCGTAGTTGCCCAGCGACACCATGTTGGTGGTGCTGCCCACCAGCGCCTGCGCGGCAGTAACAGAGCCCAGGCCGGATTCGTTGATAAACTGCCCCGGTGCCGGCATGTACGTGTATACGGTACTGATCAGCGGACTGCTGGTCAGCGTGGCCGGCCTGACCGTCACATTGCTGACAAGGGCGGTACGGGAGACGTCGGAGATTTTCAGCTCGTCGGTCAAAGCCTCTTTACGGCAGGATGCCGAGAGTAACAGGGTGGTCAGGGCTAACGCTGACCAATAGGAATTTTTCATATGATTCAAAGTTTGAGGGAGAAGAAAAAGCAGATCAATAAAATACCGGTAATGCCGGGAAATAGTATCCGGAATATCTCACCGTTTCTTTCAGTGCAGCAGTGCCGGGGTCATACATCTGCCAGCGGTTGTCGTTGCTGGCGCCGAACTCGTCGGTGAGGGTGATCACCAGCAGTTCGTTCCGTGCCGCGTTATACCGTACAGCAGAACCGTAAAAATGCTGACCGGAAGGTACTGTCAGGAAGGGCGCCGACAGTGACGCAGCGTTGCCGGGTACATAACGGTACAGTTTTGTGCCGCCATATTCGATGTTACCACCAATGCCGGCGGTTGACTTACGCTCTGCGATAAACACTGCGGTACCGTTGGAGGTCAGTGAGCCGGAGCGCCATGACAGGTAAGCCCAGGGGTTGGTAGTAGCGAAAGGCAGCTTCACGCGGGACACCGCCAGCGAAGTAGGATTGATACCTACCAGTGAATCTTTGCCGGCCACCCATACAGTGCCATCGTTGGTGCGGGCGAAACCGGCATCGCCGATGCCGAATTTTTTTGCGATGCTGTAGTCAGCAGCGTTCAGCGCCACTACCCCATCGTCTTTGGTCATCACAAATACGTAGTTGCCCGCCAGCAGCATATCACCCGCAGGACCATTGATACCAGCCACTTTGGTACCCAGTGTGGGGCCGGAGAGACTGATGCGGTATACACCATCTACAGCACTCAGCAGGCCTCTGGACGCGTCCACGCCGACAAAGGCGTAGCCCTCACTCTGCGGCAGATTGGCAATCCTGCCGGTTTCCACCAGTGTATGCGCATCCGTTGCCACCAGCGGACCGCCCACTTTCACCACCATATATACCTTGTTATTGAAGATAGTGGCAAACTGAAGTGTGGAGGTAGTCGGTCCCAGGTTCTTCGTGGGGTTTTCCTTTTTGTAGATGTCTTTTGCCACCTTGTTGCTGTCATAACTGTAGTACCAGAGGTCGCCGTTATTGACACCGTATTGCCCTTCATGTACCATGAGGAAACCGTTTTCATATTTCCCGAATACGTTTATGCCTGCCTGCGCAGCAACAGCGTTTTCTTTGGGGTGCAATCCTAATCCGGAATCTGCATTTTCTTTTTTACAGGCGGCAAACAGGGTTAGCAGCGAGGCCGCCAGGGCCAAACACTTGATTGATTTCATAGTTTAAAAATTGTGTGGTTATTTTTAATAAAAAAACACATCATAGGGCATCCGGACTTTCAAACATGGCAAGGGTTTTCCATTTTGTTTTTAACTAAAAACAATTTGCTACAATTGCTGCTCTTGTGACAGCCTAAGAAACAGTACAGGTTCCTTTCCGTACCCGCACGCAGGTGAAACAAAAAAACAAATACGTGAATATAAAGCCGGCAGGGCCTACATTCTTGAGCCTTTCACCCGAAAGCGACGAATGGTGATTACAGCTGGCAGGTCTTCTGGCTCTCCTGCTTTTCCGGAAACCTTCCCATCCGCAACAGCAGACAGTGGTATGGAGCACACTCCGGAAAAACATTGCCGGTATTAGCCGGCGGCAGGATTACAGCTACGGGGATAGCTCCGGTCTTACACCGGATTCCCTTTTAATGTTCTGCATGAACAGAACAACCAATTGTGGTTACAAACGTACGTTAAGTTCCCCGTATATCCAATAAAAAATCCCGGAGAAATGTCTCCGGGATTAAAATATTTTTCTGAAATAATATCGCTTACAAGTTGAGGTCTTTTACACCGGAAACTTCTGTGGAGATCTCGCCCAGCCAGCCACCTTCTGCGCGCATACCAGTGTGTACGCGGATAAAATCCACGCCCGGCAAACGTACGGGATTGCCTTTTTTATCCACCGCCCAGCTGATTTTAATACGGGCTTTTTCATCGGCGTTACCCCAGTTGTCAGCATACCCAAAAGGAAATGCAGGGCTTACATAGTAAGTACCGGAACCTGATTTGTCGATGAAATTCTCGTCGGTCAGCCGTGTGCCTGTAAAGCTGATGCTGTCTCCTTTCCACTGCGGGTAATAAGGCTGATTGTGGAAAGAATTGCGGGAGAGATAGCCGGACTTGCCCTGGTTGTCTTTCCAGCGGATATAAGTGGTATCAGTCAGGTATTGATAATTATTGTTCGGTGTCCTTACTTTATTTTCATCCGGCTTATAATAAGTGATCTTATAGTCACGGATAGTTTTAGGGCTGTTGTATTCAGAACCGGCAATTTCAAACCATTCATCATCCGGCTGCCCGTTGCCGTTAGCATCGTACGCTACCTGGATAATGCCCGGTTCTGCCCAGTTGGCGAAAGCATTGCCCAATACGGTAAAGCTGAAAGAATCCGGTACGTTTACGATGGTATGGTCAAAGCCCATCACCACATAGCCGCCGAATCCGCCGAGGTGTATCATGGTGCCGCTTTTCAGCGACTCTTCTGCCTTGGCGGTTATTTTTGCCTGGTCGTCGCCTGCCTCCCATTTGGGCAGCTCGTGCACGAACTGGCCGGGAGCCGGCAGATAATCAAACACGCGGGCAACGCCATTGGTATAGGTACCTGCAGTTACTTTAACAGGAACGTCTATACGCTTTTCTCCTGCGGAATTTTTTGCGATGAAAGTGAGGGTATACTCGCCCGCTTTCGTAAAGGCATGCACCAGCTCTTTGGTAGTGGCGATGGTATCGTTACCGGCTTTCCAGAGAAAGGCGGTACCGGCGCTTTCGTTTTTCACGGTAGCGGTGAGGCGTACAATTTTCATGTTAGCCGTAGACACGCCACCCTGTGGTGTGTTGACAGTTACATCCGGCACAGTGACCGGTGTGTCTTCAGATTTGGAACAGCTGCCGGCCAGAAGGACTGCCAGCAAGGAAATTGGTAAAAGTGTATATTTCATAATGGTTGCGTTTTACTTTTTAACAGGCACGAAGGCAAAATGTGCAGGAATATCGCCAGTCACCACCGACCATTTCTTTTTACCACTTTTATCAAAACAGTACAGGATACCGGGAGATACATAATCACGGGCATCCGTAACGTAAATGTCTTTGGTCTCGGGGTCCACCATAATACCGTACGGCATTTTGATGTTCTTCTCTGTGCCGTCGGTGATAAAACCACCTGGCAGGGCTGTCTCCGTTTTCACGTTGATCATTCCGTAGTTGATTTTCCAGGTACCGCTGATATAGCTGTATTCAGAGCCGTACAGGTAACAGGTATCGCCGGAAATACAGATATTGCTGGCTGCAACAGGAAAACGTTTTTTCACCGCATCTGTTTTGGTGTCTACTACATACAGGGCGGAAGGGCGGCTGTAGTAGTCTCCCCTGCTGGTCACATACAGGTCACCGTCACCATCAGCTTTCAGCCGGTGCAGGTTAATATCCACGTGGATTTTTTTCGTCTCTTTAAACGTGGCCAGATCAATAACAGACACGGTACTATCATAGGTAGGTGGCAGGTAACCACCGGAATTAGCAACATACAGCTTGTTGCCGACCACGGCCATTTCTTCAGGCTGATAGCCCACTTCCACCTTACGCGTGATTTGCATGGTGGCCGTATCCACTTCTGCCACGATACCTACCGGAGCACGGGGATCAATAATTACCGGGCCTGCATAGGAGCTGATATAGGCTTTCCCGTTAGCAAAAGTGATATAACGGCAATTGGTTAATTCAATCTGTTTGATGCGTTTGGTGGTGGTGGCATCCATTACTTCCACCTTGTTGGACACGTTGATCACAGCGTATAACTTGTTGCCATATACCTGAACATCGTTGCCTACGTCGCCCAGCTCTTTCACAACGTTGGGGTTGGCTTCGGCATAGATATTTTTGCGGTATACGCCAGCCGCGAAATCAAAAAAATCGAGCGTTGCTTTGTTGCTGCCCATGTTCCCTTCGTTCAACAGGTAGAACCCCTTGTAGCTACGGTGGTCTACGGGCGTATCTACCGGTGTTACTACCGGCTGTACGATGTCATTACCTGTGCGGCAGCCCGTTACAGCTATCGTGATCAACATGGCAGCTGCTCCTGCAAAACGCAATTGTTTTATCATCTTCATTAAATATTTACAGACACAATGAATTTATAATTCCTTCCAGGCATCGGGTAACTGAGCACCACGTCGTAGTACTGGTTGAACACATTATTGACCTGTGCGGTGAGTCTCCACTTCGCCTGCCTTATTTTACGGGAATACGTGAGCGTGATATCGCTGGTATACCATGGCTGCATGTAATTGGCCGGCTCGTTTTTTTTACCGTTGTAACGCTCTCCGGTGTATATAAAGCTGTAGTTGAGGTTCCACGACCTGTAGTCCCCACCCAGTATCATGGAGCCGCTGTGCCGTGGGATGTACGGTATCTGGTCTCCATAAAACAGTTCTGACTTGTCTGTGAAGTCGCGCGCCTCCTGGAAGGTGTAGGTGGCCCGTGTACTCAGGAGAAGTTCGTCCAGTATTTTCCAGGCGGCTTTGGCTTTCACATCCACGCCTTTGATCTTCACGAAGCCGAGGTTCATCATGGTCCACCGGAACTGGCTGGCTGCGGGTACCGCCACAATTTTATCAGTCACCTCGATGTAATAGGCATCGGTTTCCAGGCTTAGTTCCTGCAGGGGTTGTCCCTGGAAAGTCCGGTTAGCGGTGAAACCGGTATTGTATTGCGAGGTGTACTCCGGTTTCAGGTTGGAGTTACCCAGATCGGTATAATAGAGATCGTTGAAGGTAGGCATCCGGAAGATGCGTTTGTAGAAAGACCGCCAGGTGATCGGCACGCCTTCGAAGGGTTGCCAGGACACAAAAACGGCGGGGGTCAGCTCCTGTTTAAAAGGTGCAGCGGCATTCTTTTTCGTTTCTTCGTTCATGATCGTGTTGAGCAGGCTGGCCTGGGCACTGAAACGTTTGAAATTGAACGAAGAGGCAAGCGCCACCAGCGTGGTAAAACGTTGCGGGTAGGAAAAATTGGTCATGTCCGCCGTCATCTTGTTCCACTGAAAATCGCCGGAAAGGCTGATATTCCACCAGTTGGTCACGGCAAACTGGTTGGCTGCGGAAAAATAGGCTTCCTGCTGATGGTAGTGGTTATCTACCGGCCGCACGGTATCCGGCGCCACATAGCGCGTATAGTCGTAAGCGTATTTTCCGTTCAGCAGCAGTGTGTAGCGGGGCGAGAGATCTTTTCGCCAGGAGGACTGCACAAAGAAGTTACGGTCCCATTGCCGGTCTATATGCCCGAAGACGTTATTGACTACAAAACCGGGCAGGCCGCGTTCTGAGTCGTAGTAGTACACTTTGCCGGTCCATTCGCCGCCGTTGGTCACCCCATGCAGGGTTCCTTCGAGGCGGACGGCGTTAATATCGCCATTTTTGCGGATAGCGGTGGTATCGTACCCTTTTTCTTTCTCATAACGGAATTTGTATTGTCCGTTAGCGTTGATCCATTCTGCATTGAAGGAAGCGCCGATATGTTTGCCGACTTTTTCCTGCCACAGGACGGAGGGGTTGAAAAGCCCGAAGGAGCCGGTTTTGAAGGTACCTTTTACATGACGCTGTTCGCCATCCGCGAAGCGGGGCTTGAGCGAGGTGAGATAAATAGAAGCCGCGGAAGAGAAATCTTTCGCTGGTTGGAGGATACTGCTTTTCTGTCCGTTATACAGGGCGATTTCCTCCATATTATCGAGGGAAAATTTGCCCAGGTCGATAATGCCATTTTGTGCATTACCCAGCTGGATACCATCGTAGAACACGCCGGTATGGTTGGTGCCCATGCTGCGGACGTCCACGGTTTTCAGTCCGCCGATACCGCCATAGTCTTTTATCTGGAGGCCGGAGAAATAGCGCAGCGCATCGGCTACGGACTGGGAGTTCAGCCGTTGCAGTTCCGCGCCTTTCAGCTGCTGGCCGGGGGAAACTTCCCGGTTGCTGCGCGGGGCGGTAACAGATACCTCCCGCAGGTCTTTGGTCCGGCTGCTGTCCGGCTGCTGTTGCGCCTTCAGGGACATAACAGGACATCCTGCGAGCACCAGGTACAGGGTACTCCTCAGTAATGGGATACGCATGTTAATACACCGTTTTGATGGTTCATCCAACGGCCTTCGTAACAGGAAATCAAATCAAGGTAAATAACGGCAGGTATCAGTGCTGCCACATGATTCACTTCCAAGCCTCATTCCACGAAGGCTTAAAAAACAAATGCATGGCAGGTATTCTGACTTATCTCTGCTCAGGGCGGCCTTCCCATTGAATGTTCAACAGTGGCCGGACAAATGCCCTGGCGTTTTATGGAGAATTACAGCAGCGGGACTGTCCGGGATTTACACCCGTGTTCCCTTTTAATTACCCCCGCACCGCAACGGAGGGGGTAAACCATTGCGGTGCGAAGGTAGTGCTTTAATTTATTTCTTCAAAAAGTTGTCAGCAGCTTATGATCGATGGCGCATTTGATGAGCATGGCGGTGTTGCGGGCTTTGAGTTTGCCCAGCAGGTTGCGCCGATGGCTGTCAACCGTATCGCTGCTGATAAACAGCTTCTCGGCTATCTCGTGGTTCGTATGGCCGTTGGCGATGAGCCATAGCACTTCTTTTTCTCTTTTGGTGATATGCAGCTCCCGCGTGCGGGCTGCGCCGGCAGCTGTTTGCAGCTCGGCGGCCAGTTCTGCGGAGAGGTAAGTGTGACCGCTATAGACATCGTGAATGGCTTTGAGCAGCTCCTCTTTATCAGCGTTTTTCATCAGGCAGCCGCTGGCGCCACTGTCCATCATATCCTGTATCTCCCGGCCGTCTTTATGGTAACTGAGTCCCAGCACCATGGTGTCGGGATGATTTTTTTTGATGAGATGGCACAGCTCCGCCCCTGCAATATCGGGGAGCATGGTGTCCAGCAGCACAACATCTGCCTGGTGATGCAGCAGGAAATTCAGGCACGACTCCCCTGTCCTTGTTTCCCCTGTCAGTTCTATATCTTTTTCATAGCTGAGTAATGCGCGCAGTCCTTCTAGTATCAATGGATGATCATCCACAAAGTATAATCTGATCATGGTTTTTCATATTTGCTGTAACGTCGGCATGCATCGGCATGGTATCTCCGGATAAACCGGCCGTTTAGATTTCATTTACTACCCGTAATATATAAAAAAAAGGAAGATGAAGCATATCATGAAAAGTTCACGATATCAGCAGGCTGTTATTCCACCCGGGCTTTATTTCCGGTTGCAGGAAGCCCAGCAGTGACAGGCCGATGCCGGCGATGCCTTCGAGTACGTTGTGACTGTTGTGATAATCGGGATGATGATAAAATTTATAACCGGCAGGCCCATCCTTCCAGGTATTCATACGAAGCGTTGTTTGCAGCCACGCTCCGGCTGCTTTATTGAGAGCGGGGTCTCCGGTGGCCATGGCCGCCTGTTGCAGCATATGAGCAATGCCCGCGCTGCCGTGGCAGATGCAGGCGTCGTGCACAGCGCCGTTTTTCGTATTACGATGCCGCGCAATGTCTTGCAGGATACTGTGCGCAGCCTCGCTGTAATCTGCCCGCCGCAGGCGTTTTCCGGCCCCCAATAGCATGGTCGCTATGCCCAGATCGCCATAACACCAGCCCAGCCGGCTGTGGGTATCTCCCACACTGACGCCTGTTGTATCGACCATCACGGGGAATAAGGATTCTCCCCCGCCACCCTGCGGCTTTTTATGGGACAAGACCCAGCTGATGCTGCCGTCCATGAGGCGGAGCACGGTATCGCGGGCGATGCCTTTTTCGTATATCCGTCCCAACAGCGCAATGATAGCAGGCACGCCATGTGCCAGGCCCAGGTTGTACAGATCGCGCCCCTGGTATCGTTCGCTCGCGGAGGAAAACATGTCTTTCCAGGTGATGCCGGAAGGCAAATGGTGCGCTGATTGGTCGAGACCGGCGACAAGCCTTTCCAGCACCGGTTTTCCCACTGGCAGGGGCCGTTCCAGGAAATACAGCGCTGTTCCCAGCCCCTCGTGCAGAAAGTCATTTTTACCGGCCAACAGGGATTCTTCCATAAAAGCGGCCACCATCTGGTCTATCTCCCCGAAAGCGTCTTCCACCTCGTCTTCCTCTATGAATCCCATCTGCGTAAGATGCTGCACGCACCAGGCCACACCCGAAACGCCGCCACAAAAGGAACCGTTCAGCGGTTGCTCGGACAAAGCCTGCAGGCTTTTTTCCATAATGGATAAAACCTTGTCTACATGTTCTTCGCGGGAAGTATGCTGGTAATAATAGGCATAAAATAAAGCACAGCCGGTAAATCCTCCCAAAAGCCCGGCATTGTTATCGTTGGCAATAAAGTGGTCTAGTTCCCGGCTGATATTTTCCAGCGCGGCAGTAATGTCGTCTTTGTAATCCATCGTTCCTGAAATATAATGATCCCGGGGCTAATCCGGGCTGCAAATGTGATGAACAGCAATGTTGTTATGCATACCCTAAAATATAATAGCCCCGGGCTTTCACCCGGGGCAGCTGTAATCCGTAAAATCTGTTTAATACAAGCAGGAGTCTACACTACAGATGGGAGCTCCTGTGCTTATGCATTTCATGGAACCCGCACGGTTATCTGCACCGGCAGTCTGCGTGTTTTTGCTCAGGTCTGATACTTTGATCTTACCCAGGCTGAGTTTTTTTTCGGTTTGCTTTTTCATCAGCTAACGTTTTAGGTGACAAGTATGATGGATACCGGAATACCTTAACCCGGAGGAAACTGTAATCCGTACATTTCTCCGTTTAATAACGGCAGGAGTCAATGCTGCAGATAGGCGCGCCCTGGCTCAGACAGGACAGCGGGTGAGAATTACAGGCTGCAGAACGGTTATCGGCATCGGCAGTCGGCATATTCTTGCTCAGGTCAGACACTTTGATCTTACCTAAGGTGAGTTTTTTTTCAGCTTGTTTTTTCATCATCTATCGTTTTTAGATTAACAACCTTTAGTGGAAGGAGGAGTACATTTGGCCATCAGGCTGCATCCTGTGTAAGTAGGCGCTTTCACGTCGATATTACCCGGTTGGGAAGCATTCAGTTTAGCTACTTTAATCTTGTTGAGCACCAGCTTTTTTTCAAATGTTTTTCTCATAAAACAAATTTTATAGGTTTAAATAAAAAATAAAAGAAGATTGATAAACAGATAAATGGATTTTGGACAGACATTCTACTTTGAGGGTGATTAAATCAGGTTTTCTACGGATTACAGGATAGTGATAAATGTAAGCAGAAACCATGAAACCACAGCTCACGGAAAAACGTGATTTTTAAAAATTTATTTGTTTAAACATGAAATTTACCGGTTTTACGGGATAGCCTTTCGTACCCGTTTCCGCTATCTTCAATAGTTTAAGTGTACACCGAAAACCATGATCAAGGCTGAAAATTTCTACGTAGTCAGAACACCGCTTTTGCCCGTAAACACCACCGGCAGCCTGGCCCATCCCCATCTTGTCGAACATATCCGACAAATATTACAAACACCTTTCCTGCGCGAAGCTATCTATATCGCCTCCCCGGAGCTGTTCGGAGAACTGGAAAAATGGGAACAGGGCAGCCAGGATGACAAACTGGTGTATTCCCTTTACCGCTATCTGCTGCGCATGAGCAGCCGCTGCACGCCCTACGGCCTGTTTGCCGGCTGCGCTACCGGCGCAGTGAGCGAACAATCCGGTATCCGGTTACACCACTACGCACAGCATGTGAAACAGAGCCGTCTCGATATGAACTACGTAGCGGAGCTGGTCACCGCCTTCACTGCCATCCCCGCCGTAAGGGAACAGCTCCGCTTCTACCCCAATAGCTCCCTGTACCAATCAGGCAGCCGTTACCGCTACGCCGCCTATCAGCTGTCCAATAAGTTCCGCCATTATTTCCTCACCGCTGTCAACACCAGCGACTACCTCGACGCCGTACTGGCCATGGCCGCTCATGGAACTACGCTGAAGGATATACGCAACTGCCTTGTCGAT
The DNA here is from genome assembly GCF_900167135.1 of Chitinophaga eiseniae. Classification (GTDB taxonomy): domain Bacteria; phylum Bacteroidota; class Bacteroidia; order Chitinophagales; family Chitinophagaceae; genus Chitinophaga; species Chitinophaga eiseniae. The sequence goes on from NZ_FUWZ01000003.1 coordinate 415,340, forward strand.
GAAGCCAACGGTATCACGGCAGCGGATGCCGACGATTTTACGGAAGAACTGCTGCAAAGCCAGCTGCTGGTCAGTGAACTGGAGCCGACCGTCACAGGAGAACAGTTTTTTCAGCGCTTCGTTGAACGGGCGGCAGCCCTGCAACAGGACGGCGAGTGGCTGCCGGTACTCCGCCGCATACAATCACTGCTGCAGGACCAGCAAAGCAGCATCCCCGAATACCGGCAGGTCCATACCCTTGTGAAATCGCTTATGCCTGACACCAGCGAGAAAGACCTCATCCAGACAGACCTCTTTATGGCAACGGTGCAAAACACCCTGAGCCACACCCTCCTGGAGGATATTACTACACAAGTAAACCAGCTGCGGAAACTGATGCGCCACCGGCCGCATACCGACCTGGAGAATTTCTGCCAGGCTTTCAGCAAACGATATGAAGAGCAGGAGATACCGCTCAGCCTCGCCCTCGATCCCGAGGCAGGTATCGGCTACGGCTACCATCTCGGCCGCCATACCGATCATACCCCGCTGGCCGACGATATCGTGGTAGCGGGCGCAGAAACACCCGCCCCGCGGCCTGCCGGCAAACTGCAGCTGTTTCAGCAACAGCAGCTGTACCGCTGCCTCCGGGAGAACAGCACCGAAATACTGCTGACCGACGCCGACCTCGACGCACTACAGGAAAAAGATACCGCCACTTTACCATACAGTATGTACCTCATGGGCAGCATACTAGGCGCCAGCGCCGCAGCCGTGGATGCCGGCCACTACCTCTTCGAACTGAATGGCTGCGCCGGCCCCTCTGCCGCCAACCTGCTGGGACGGTTCTGTCACGGCGATGAACAACTGGCGGCACAATTAAAAGCCTGCCTCGACCGCGAAGCTGCACAAGAGCCGGATAAAATTTTCGCGGAAGTAGTGCACCTGCCGGAAGCCCGGACAGGTAACGTTCTCCTGCGCCCGCAACTGCGCGACCATGAGATCGTATACCTCGCCAACTCGACCGCGCCGGCAGATCAACAGCTCCCGCTGTCCGACCTGATGATCAGCGTGCAACAGGGCCGCATCGTACTGCGGTCCCGCAAACTCAACAAAATCATCGTTCCCCGGATGAGCACCGCACACAACTACCGCAACGGCCTTCCGGTCTATAAATTTCTCTGTGAACTGCAACACCAGGACTATCCCGGCAACCTGGGCTGGGCCTGGCAACTACCAGGCGGCGAAACATTCCTTCCCCGGGTACGCTATCGTAATATCATCCTCAGCAAATGCTCATGGACGCTGGATAAAAAAGACTTCCCCGATCTCGACAGCGGCAAATCCTGTCTCGCTATTTTTCAGCCCTTCAAAACCAAATGGCAACTTCCCTCCCATGTGGTGATCGTGGAAGGCGATAACGAACTGCTGATCGACACCACACAGGAAGCCTCGCTACACCTGCTCTTCCGGCAGCTGCGCAAAAGTGGCACGCTCACCGTCCAGGAGTTTCTCAGCACCGCCGAAAACTGCTGGATAGAAGGCCCTGACGGCAGGCATACCAATCAGTTTATCATCCCCGTGCATGACACCGGACCGGTGCAAAAGCCTGCAACAACCACCGCAACAAACCCGGCCACCGCCACGCTCCCCCGGCAGTTTATGCCCGGCAGTGAATGGCTATACGTAAAAGTGTATTGCGGCACCCGCACAGCGGAAGACCTGCTGAAAGAAACATTGCAGCCGCTGGCCCTGCAACTCACAGAAGCAGCACTCATCGACAAATGGTTCTTTATCCGTTATACCGATCCCGACCACCATCTGCGCATCCGGTTTCACCACAGCTCCCGGCCCGACTTCTGGAAGACAGTACTGGAGCGGTTTTACGCCGCCCTGCAGGAATTCTCCGGAAAGGAGCTCGTATATCGTATCCAGACGGACACGTATGAACGGGAAACCGAACGTTATGGCGACGCCACCATGGAGTTCAGCGAAAGCCTTTTCTGGTGCGACAGCGAGGCGGTGGTACAAACCGTAGCGCTGCTGGACGAAGAACAGGGGGAAGACTATCGCTGGCAACTGGCGCTCCGCGGCACAGACATGCTGATACAGGACTTCGGTTACACACCGGAAGAGAAACCCGCTTTCATGGAAAAACTACAACAGGGATTTTTCCGGGAACACGGCGGCGAGAAAGCCCTGCTGCTGCAGCTCAACGACAAATACCGCAAGGAGATGCGAAAAGTACAAAGCATACTGAACCCACATGACGACGAGCACAATGGCATTGGAGAAGCAGTCGCTTTCTTCCGGCAACGTTCAGAAAAAATACGCTGCCTCCTACAACAATACGGACCGTTACCCGACAAGGCTGCGCTGCTGCCCAGCTATATCCACATGTTCCTCAACCGCCTCTTCCTCGCCAACCAACGCAAACAGGAACTGGTACTCTATCACTTCCTGAGCAAATACTACGCTTCACAAGCCGCCATCCGGAAACAACAAACTCCCTCAGGCGCTATTCAACACAAAAAAACAATACAGTATGAAAAAGAAAAATGACGGAAACCACCCCGGAAAATTTCGTCATCAGCCTCTTTGTTTAATAGGTTATGGGTTACCTTTGAGACAGACCATAAAACCACTTCATGATGAAAACAAAAAAGATCTGGGCCAATTTCAGCGTACAGAATTTAGAACGGACCACTGCCTTTTATCAGCGCCTCGGTTTTAAACACAACGGAGCGTCCAACCAGCTGACCAGTTTTTTCTTTGGCGATGATAATTTTATCATCCATTTTTTCCTGAAGGACGTCCTTGAACCTGCTATGATGGGCCCCATCATTGATACACAGGCAGGGAATGAAATCATATTTACCCTTTCTGCCGACACCAGAGAAGAGGTCAACAATTGGGAAAAAGAAATAAGGGAAGCCGGTGGCACCATCGTTTCACAGCCGGCAGCATTTGGAGAGGGGTACTATGGTTTCGTATTTGCCGATCCTGACGGTCATAGGTTCAATGTATTCCACATGTAGCCGTGTGTTTTAAAACACCGTCCCCATTCTGTTTCAGAAACGTATTTCTTCAATACTCACAGTTGCCGGTGATGATTCTGTCGCCAGGTGGCCTGCATAGGTGTCCAGCAGTGCTACAGGCGTCAGCGTCCAGGTGAAGCCCTGCAATGCTACCGCAGTATCAGAAAGAATATGCACTGCCGGCAGCTCCACAATGCCTATGCCATTGGCTTTGGCCGTCGCTTCCTTCATGGTCCAGTACTGGTAAAACTGCCATACCGGGTCCGAGGCACCCATTACCTGCTGCCACTCGGCCGGGGTAAACTGTTCGCGGAAATCCGCGATCTCGATACCGCCGTTTTGTTCTATATCGATGCCTACCCTGCCGCTGGTGTCCACAGCGCATACCACCATATTGCCGGAATGGGAGATATTAAAATCCGGTCCGCCCGGCCAATACGGACGACCGGAAGGTGTGTACAAAATTGTTTCCAGGTCTGCAGACAGGCCCAGCTGCGCAAAGGCATGCAGCAACAAATGTTTTCCCAGCAGCGAGGCATGCGCATCCTGCCAGCGGTGGAAGCGCAATACCTTTCTGCGCGCCTGTTCGGGCAGTACGGCCAGCAACCGCTCAAACCGGTCCTCCGGCAGCGGTGTATCAAAAACGGAATAATAAATCGAGACAGCCATAAACGGAAGATATATTTTTTCCGGGAACAAAACAATCGCTGCTACAGACGACGCCAGGAAGGTTCTTTGCCACGTCATCCCCCTCCAAACAGCGTTATTCATACCACATCAGGGCGGAAAAATAGTAGGACGAGGCATTCCGTGGTATCTCACCTGACGCAACCCATCTTGTTATTTTTTGGGTTTCTTTTTTTAGAATTTTATTTTTACCTTGGAAGAACAGTAATTGTCAACGCCAAAAAAGTTAATCCATTTTTCGAAAAACAAAATAACCGAAAACATAATTTTCGTATTCGCCTTAGCCTGTTAGGGTAATCAACATATAACCGTCCACAATAGTGAACAGCGAACATTTTCCTGTGATCAGCAAACGCCTGATAAGCTAAGTCGTTTTACATAAAACAGCAGAAAAATATCCCGTAAACCTTCCTGGCAAATGTCAGGTACTAACTTTTCATTCCATGTTGTATCTCCTGCGAAAACTCTCGCTGTCTAAAAACAATAGTGCCAACGCAGCTTTCATGCTGGCAAAGCTCCTACAGGTGAGGATTTCCCGATCTACACTCCAGCAAGACGTCTCGGAGCATCCCGACTACCCCAGCTTACTCAGCATCAGCGATTGCCTGAAACAATATGGTATTGACAATCTTACCGGCAAGTTTGCACGGGACAAATACAGTGACCTTCCAACGCCTTTTATTGCACAGCTGAAAGGAACACAGAAAGCCCGGCATCAGTTTGTGGTGGTAAAGGAGATCAATCAGCATCAGGTCCGGTACTATAATGCGGAGCAACAGGTATGGGAAACCTGCAGCTGCACGCAGTTTCTGGATAAAAGCACTGGCATCGCCCTACTGGCTGAAGCGGCTGCCGACGCCGGCGAAGCGCAATACACGCAAAAAATTAAACAGGAAAAAAGGACCTTAAGCGGAAGGGTCTTCCTGGGACTGTTATTGCCTATATTACTCGTTGCCGCATTTGTTCCGCTGCTACAGCAGTCCGGCGCAGGCGCGCTTCCTTACATGGCATTTTCCCTGTTAACACTCACGGGAACGGCTATCTGTTCCCTGCTGATCTGGTATGACATCGACCAACACAATCCATTGATACTGCGCGTCTGCTCGGCGTTCAAAAAAACCAACTGCAGCGCCGTATTACATTCAAAAGGATCCGGTATTTTCGGCGTGAGCTGGAGTGCCATTGGATTCACCTATTTCTCCGGCAGCCTGTTGTACCTGCTGTCTGCCGGCGTCAATAACCCGGCAGCGTTGTTCGTACTTTCGTGGTGCAGCATCCTCGCCGCGCCTTATATCCTCTACTCGTTGTACTACCAGGGCATCGTCGTAAAACAATGGTGCACGCTGTGCCTGAGCGTACAGGTGGTGATCGCTTTACAATGTTTGCTGGTCCTCCTTCAGGGATGGCACCACTTTACGGCCGCACCTGTTACGCTGCTGACGCTGGCGACTGGACTGGGCGCTTCTTTTTTCGCGCCTTTCATCGTGCATCAACTAACGGCACCGGCTATACTAAAATCCAGAGAGGCGGCGCTAAATAAAAGAGAATTCCGCCGCCTCAAATACAACCGGCAGATATTTGAAGCACTGCTGCACCGGCAGCGGCCCATCCGTACCAGCACCGACGGCCTCGGCATCCTGCTGGGCAACCGGCAGGCCGCCCAAAAAATAGTGAAGGTATGCAGTCCCTTTTGTGACCCCTGCGCCGCCGCATTTGGTCCTATCAAAGAACTGATCGCCGCCAATCCGGATGTACAATTGCAGATCATATTCGCTGTCACCGACCAGCAGACAGACGCCAGGGCCAGGCCTGTCAGCCATTTTCTTGCGGTCGACGAAGAAAAAGATCCGCAGCGCACCAGCGACGTACTGGCAGACTGGTACCTGTCGCCCCGTAAGGACTATGACGCCTTCGCCGCCCGGCATCCTGTTACCGGTCCCCTGCAGGCGCAACATCCGAAAATAGCCGCTATGCATGAGTGGTGCCGCAACAATGGCGTACAGGTCACTCCCACCATTTTCATCAACGGTTTTGAACTGCCGGAGAACTATCAGATCAACGATCTCAGACTGTTGCTGTCCCTGTCATAACGCTTTTAACAACCTGGGTATATGGAAGCGCGCACCATCAGCCACGGTTGTCAAAAACCCGCTCCGGGCTTAACGGAGTACTATTCGTTTACCATTTAAAATTCCAGAAAATGAAAAAACTCAAATTAAAAGCGCTGGATCTCGGCGCCAATGAAATCCTGACAAGATCTCAACTGAAAAATGTATATGGTGGTGGCGAAGAGCCAGCCGTAGACTCTTTCGGCGGCAGATACAAATGCTGCTGGAACGATTACCCGGACACCTGTAGCTCCTGCGTTGATACGGAGCCGAACTACACCTGCGCTTCCGGCTCTTCAGCCGTTGCTTGCTAACGGTTATGCCCAACAGGAAAGCAGCAGCTTTCCTGTTGGTTTTATATCACTCTCCAATTTCACGGCCATGATCTTTTTATCTGCACAACCGGACGAGTTCTATTTCTCCTGGCAACTGGAACTTCAGCTGTTCAACTTCAGCCGGCTAGGCATTCAAAAGGAAAACATCCATGTACTGATCGGGTATCAACCGGTCACGGGCCTGTCTGCCACCTTTCAGGCGCTTATCCGCGCACAGGACCAAAGGGCCTGCTTCTTCTGTTATCCGGACAACCGGACGGATGCCGCTTACCCCTCTTCCATCAGGCCGCATATCATCCGGCAGCACCTGGAAACCCTTCCGCAGCTGCAACAGGAAGCCATCTTCTACCACGATGCTGATATCATCTTCCGCGAACAGCCCGACTGGGAACAGCTCCTGCCCGGCGATACCTGGTACGTGGCAGACACACGGTATTACACCAGTACACAGTTTATCCGCGACCGCGCGGGCCAGGCTATCTTCAGCGGAATGTGCCGCCTGGCAGGTATCGGAGAACAACAAGCAATGGCGGGCGATGACCATTGCGGTGGCGCCCAATACCTGTTAAAAAATACCACCCCGCTTTTCTGGGAAAAAGTAGAAGCACACAGTGCCGCCATCTACGGCTATCTTCGGGAAGAAAATGACCGGCAAGCTGAACAACTGTTGTCAAAAGGAGAAAAGAAAAGCACCTGGAAAGGTTTCGATCCATGGTTTGCTGACATGTGGGCCCTCTACTGGAACGCACTGACAGACAACAGGACGGTGAGGATCAGCGACGAACTGGATTTCTGCTGGGCCACCAGCCCTATCGGCGACTGGGAAACGAAAAAGATATTGCATTATACAGGCCGCGTGGCCCCCGGCGACAGGCGGTATTTCCGAAAGGTTAACTTCTATCGTTTCCCACCGTGGTTCGACAAGGGCATCCGGAAAATAACTCCTGACAACTGCTCCTATCCCCTGCTTCAACTGATAGCAGCTTACATTACCCAAAAGGAGCGTATATCCCTGAGCGATACACTGCTGCTCGTTCCTGTCACCGATCACGGACCGGATTCCTTTGCCAACCTGCTAACATTCTTACATTATATCGACTACTATCTGGATACCACCATCATCGTAGCCGAAGTAGGTGACACCGCCGCTATAGATATTTCCCTGTTGCCTTCCTCGTGCAAACATGTGTTACTCAACAACAACACGGTCGCCCCGCAGCACGCCGCTATTGCCAATCATCTCCTCCGCCAATATCACACACCGGTAATGGCCTTGTGTGATCCAAATGTCATCCCTGATATTGCATCCATGGCCGACGCCTGTCACCAGGTGGCCTCAGGAGCCGCTGACGTGGCCTTTCCTCACAATGGTCATCTTTTACAGGCTGACAGTGTTTTCAGTTACCTTTTTGACCACTTTTCCGATCCACAGCTGCTGTTAACGCACCAGGGGAAATTTATTTCCACCACGCAACGGTATGCGGGAGGCTGTCTTTTTTTAAACCGGGACAAATGGCTGGCGGCTGGCGGCGAAAATGAATACATCTCACACGCGAGGCTGGCAGCACAGGAGCGCCTAAAACGCTTTGGTTTGCTGGAATACCGTATCAGCCACTCCGATACACCCTGTTTCCATTTAGCCCCGGGCGCCACAATAGAAAACAAAACACGCGTTGCTGACCTGGAATTGTGTTTGTACACAAGCAATCTTCGCCGACCGGTATTAGAACAATATATTCAATCCTGGCCCTGGTATTATTTCTCTCAACAAACACCCGCATATGATTTCAACCACTGATATTTTTCCGCCGTCCCCGCACGAGGAACAGCCACCCCTGCGCTCTGCGCCGGGACTGCTGCAGGGACATACCGGTATGGCCATCGTTCATTATCTCATCGGCAGACATATAGACAATCATCGTTTCAGCGAAAGCGGACTTGCCCTGCTGAATGAGGTCTCTGATGTTATCAGCTCCGTAGAAGATCTCTCTTACGCGCACGGACTTGCCGGCATCGGCTGGGGCATTGAATGGCTGGTGCAGCAGGGACTGCTGGCAGATACCGACACCGATGAAGTGTTGTCTGACGTAGATGACCTGCTTTACAAATCCACCCTCTTCGGCAAACGGTCCTCCATCTCCCTGCATCATGGCACCACCGGGCTGCTGGCGTATTTTCATAAAAGATATACCAGCCGCAACCCCGGCAGCAGCCACATTAAAAACCTGTATCATCATGAGTGTATTTCGTTGCTGATAGATGATATCGCCACTCAGCAAACCGGACAAAGGTATCCGTTCAGCGAGGGATTGTTCCTTGCAGAACTGGGAGGTATGATGGCCCACCTCTCAGCCGTCAGCAAAATCAATATCGTCACCACAGAAAATATTCTTTACGACGCTGTTGCCGCTACTGACCACTTTCTACAGCAATTATGCGATGCCCGGGAGCTTCCGGCTGTACCCGGGGATGGCGACTACTATCTGCGGGCGCTTTTCCTTGCGGCCTGTTATGAGATCGCCGGCCGTAATACAGGTCATGCCACCTGGCAGCTACATGCATCCGTTTATATGGAAACGTTGCTGCAACGCCTGGAAACACAACCGGCGATGCATAGCTCCACCGATCCCTTCCGTCAGCTGGCCGTATATTCTCTGGTGTCACTGGTCCTTCCCTCCTGTGCCAATCTGGCCGTACGGCAGCAGGACATTTGCCTGCAAACACAACCACCGCATTGCCTGGCAGGAGGCAGCGGACTGATAGCCATTAGCCGCCTCGCCGCTGCTGCGCCGGAGCTGACGGGCAACTGGGCTGATATCTTTATAGCGTGTGTTTAAATTTGATTATCTTATATCAATAAAAATTTCCGCTATGCGCACGTATGTTTTCTTCTGGTTTTTACTGTCGGGCCTCTTATCCTGCCGTCCTGCCACTCCGGCCAAGGAACCGGTTGTACCGGCAGACGAGGCGCTGAAAGACCTGATGGCATTTTTGTATTATCAGCGGGACCACCTCCGGTTTTATGGAAAATTCACCGCCTTCGACTCCAGCTTTGTACCGGTAGACAGAGCGTCATTTTTTAAGGCAGTCCGGTCGGGTGCTTATCTTCCCCTCCGGCTAAAAACGCGGGATGCAGGCATCAGCTACCAGCTTTATCCCGTTCCTGCATCCGCCGATGCTTCCGCTAAACGGGCGCTGCTTCAGGCAGGGGAACAGTTGTATGACTACTACACACGCGAAGGGAAAAAGTTTCCTATGACGGATTTTACCGATCTTAACGGGAAACATTATGACAGTCTTACGCTCGCCGGTAAAACCGTGGTACTGAAATGCTGGTTTATTCACTGCGTGGCCTGCGTAAAAGAAATGCCCGCGCTCAACCGGCTGGTAGCTGCCAGCGAAAGCAGGAAAGATATGCTCTTCCTCAGCCTTGCGTTTGATACGCCACAGCAGCTGTCTGCTTTTCTGCAAAAACACCCCTTCGATTATGCCGTTATCCCGGTATCAGAGAAATACCTCAGCGACACGCTGCACATAACCTCCTATCCCACGCACATGATCATCCGGGATGGCGTTATCCAAAAAGCGACCGGAAATATAGAAGACCTGAAGGATGCGCTGCATGAAACGGCGCCGCCACCACATCCCTAAAATTATTCCACATGAAAACAACCCCGTTTTTCTCTGTTATCATCCCTTACTATCAACAAAAAGACACGATCGCTGCAACGCTCCAATCTGTAAAACAGCAAACCTGTCAGGACTGGGAATGCCTGCTGGTCAACGATGGCTCCAACGACGGTATGGAAGCCGTTTTCCCCTCGCTCACCGGCGGCGACGCCCGGTTCCGCTGGCTGAACAATACCCGGAACAAAGGCGCCAACGGCTGCAGGAACACCGGTATGGCTGTCAGCAACGGTCAATACCTCATTTTCCTGGATGCTGACGATATGTTGATGGACCACTGCCTACACTCCCGGAAAATGCATATAACAGGCCGGGAAGGCACCGCGCTGCTGATATCAGGCACGACTGCCTTTGAGCAGGACCCGCAGACATACAAAGGGACGTTCCTGTGTACACCGGACAGTTATGAACGGCTGATATGCGCTTTCATCCGGCATAAAATTTTGTGGACCACCACCGGCGCCACATGGGAAAAGTGTTTTTTATCCGGCATAGGCGGCTGGAATGAAGCATATCCCCGGCTGCAGGATGTTGAGCTGAACATCAGGGCATTATTGCAACGGCCAGCCATGCAGTATACAGGAGAAGCCGATTCTTTTTACCGGATGGGCACTTTCACTGCCGCCAAACAACAGGTGGCGCTCATCGGCTTCAATAAACTGCTGAGGGATTTTTACCCTCCGCTGATCACCGGTACCGCCGATACTGCCATCTCAGAAATGTACCAGGACGCATTCCAGGACCTTATTACACGCCTGCTCCGTTTGCATCAGCAAGCTGCCGTCAGGGAAATGCAGGCATGGAAGGACTATTTTATGGAGACCCTGAAGCTGATCAACACCGATGACGAAGACCTGGCAAAAGTCGCCGGTTACCTCTACGATACCGCGTCGTAATGTCCCCTACATTTGTCGCAACGCCCCCCGGCACAGTCTTTCCACATACCTTAGTTTTGCTGAAAACCATTTGTATGTCACAGATCAACGTATACCTCAATTTTGACGGTAAATGTGCCGAAGCCATGAAGTTTTACCAATCCTGCCTCGGCGGCGACCTGTCTTTGCAAACTGTGAAAGATTCTCCTATGGCCGGTGACTGGCCCGCCCATAAACAAGACCATGTGCTGCACAGCAGCCTTACCAAAGGCCCGCTGCTGTTACTGGGCTCCGACATGGGTGAAAACCCTGCCGGCAACAATATCAGTATCAGCCTCACCTGCGATACAGCGGAAGAACTGATCGATACCTTCGAAAAGCTGTCCGCCGGCGGAAAACAAACCCGGCCCGTACATGATTTTTTTGCCGGCAAAATAGGCGCGCTGAAAGACAAATACGGGTTCGACTGGATGCTCTATTCCCATAACGGTCAGCAGTAAAGTTGACAGTAGTCCTGACCATTCTGTCAGCAAGGGCAGCCAGGTTTTGTCAAAAAGGCGGAAATTTATTCTGGATACATATTTGAGCGCCTATTCCCACTATGGAAAATGCACTCACCTTCTTAGCACATCATCCGGTAAACGACGCCGGTTTACTGGATGCATATTCTCAAACGGTCACCGGTGTGGTAGGCACGGTCGCCGAATCCGTTGTACACATAGAAGTACAACGCCCTGTCAACGACAGACGTAATCCCGAAAGAAAAACGCAGAACGGCGCCGGATCGGGCTTCATCATTTCTTCTGACGGCTTTATCATCACCAATAATCACGTGATAGAAAAGGCGGAAAGCATCCGCGTTTCTTTTGTTGACGGCAGGAAAGTCAACGCAGAAATCAAAGGCGCCGACCCCTCTACGGATATTGCGGTACTCAAGATCGATGAAACCGGGCTGAAAGCGATGTCTTTCGCGGATTCATCTGCCTTACAGGTAGGACAGATCGCTATCGCCATCGGGAACCCCATGGGCCTGCAATATACCGTTACTGCCGGCGTGGTCAGTGCGTTGGGCCGCACGCTCCGCGCCAGTAACGGCAGGCTGATAGACAACGTCATCCAAACCGACGCAGCCCTCAATCCCGGCAATAGCGGCGGACCATTGGTCAACTCCCTCGGCCAGATCATCGGCGTAAACACCGCCATGATCCCGGCCGCACAGGGGCTGTGCTTCGCCATCTCCTCCAACCTCGCCGCACAGATAGCCGGCCAGCTCATCCTCCAGGGGAAAGTCAGACGCGCCCAGCTCGGCATTGCTGCCCAACCGGTAAAACTTACCGCCCGCATGATAGCCGCCAATAAACTCATCACCCAAAGCGGCGTATATGTGGTAGAGACCATCCCGGACGGCAACTATGACAACAGCCATTTACATACCGGCGATATCATCGTCGCGTTCGACAATGTGCCCGTAGCCTCCGTGGATGATATGCATCAGCAGCTCACCGAAAAACAAATTGGCCGTAAAGTACCGGTGGATGTACTCCGCGGCGGACACAAGATGACCGTTACCGTTATCCCCGGACCCGCAGGCATTTAGGAATTTTTTGATTTACGGATTTTTTGATTTTTATCACTTCAAAAAATCCAAATCCCAAAATCAAAAAATCCGTAAATCAAAAAATCTCTAAATGATTATGTTTTCGCTTTCTCGACATTCCCTTTGTCTTTATTCTCCCCTTTCTCTGTCTTTAATAAGATGACCACCGGGGATGCTGTTTGTCTGTTCTGCAGATGAATAAAGTATTCGTTGCGGCCAACCCATTCCGGCGTAAGGGCGGTGTTGCCTTGCAGCATTGTTACGCCCGTCAGCGCTGTACGCGCCGGCAGTTTCACCCTTAAGCTACCGGATACGGGTATATTAAATACCACCATATACACGCTGTCAGTGCCGGCTTTACGGATGTAATATCCCCAGTCCTGTTTTTCGAAACCGGCATAGGCACCGTCGTATACCGCCACACCGTTGACTTTCATCCACTCCCCGATACCTGCGGCCAGCTGCTGTTCTTCTGTACGGTACGTTCCATCTGCTTTCGGCCCGAAATTGAGAACGAAGTTGCCATTGAGCGATACGCTTTTCACCAGCATTTCCAGTATCTCGTTCACGGTCTTCACATGGCCCATCCATTTGGCGTGATAGCCCCACTGGTTCTCCGGCACGGTCATCACGGCCTCCCAGTCGTTGCCATGCACATCTGCGATGGTGGCAGGAAGCTTTCTCTCCCAGCCCTGCTCATAATCACCCATCAAACGGCCGTTGGAATCGAAGTGACGTGCGCCTTTTTCATCGGCACGCAGGCGGCTGCCCATCACCAGCCCCGGATGCAGCGATTGCAGGTATTGCTCCAGCTCATCGCTGAAGGCGCCATCGTTTTTCCAGGAATCGTCCCAGGTACCATCAAACCAGAAACCTTTAACGGTGGGATAACGCTGCAACAGCTCCGCCAGCTGATTTTTGACGAACACCTGGAAACGTTTACCCGCTGCGGAATCCGCGGCATTCTTTAACGAAGCGCGGTAATCGGGATGGTTCCAGTCAATAATAGAAAAATACAGGTGCACATCGATCCCTGCTTTATTATACGCATCGATCATCGGCCCCAGTAAATCTTTCTTCCACGGGGAAGCAGCGATCGTATATTTTGAATACTTGCTGGGCCAGAGACAAAAACCATCGTGGTGTTTGGTGGTAATGATCATATACTTCGCACCCATTGCTTTTGCCTGTGCGGCCCACTGCTGCGGGTTAAAATTCACCGGGTTGAACTGCTTGTACAGCTGATCATAAGCTTCATGCGGCATCTCTTTCCACGAGCGTATCCATTCGGCGGCGCCGTTGTAGGTCTTGCCGTTCCATTCCCCGGCAGGGATAGCATACAGTCCCCAGTGAATGAACTGTCCGAAGCGGAGGGAGCGCCAGCGGGCCATGTCGGCATCGGTGCGGTTGCCGATACGATGCGCGCCGTGTTTTAATGCAATGGTGTCCTGCCTTGGCTGCTGGTCCTGCGCCGTGGCCTGTAACATCAATGTGCAACAGGCAGCGGCCAACAGACCGGTAATCATTTTATTCCTCATGATGCTATGATTTTTATTCCGATACCTGTAACTGCCAGGTGATCGTGTCTGTCAATATCTTTCCGTGCTGTACGCCGGTGGCGGTGATGGTATTCTCACCTGGTTGCAGCGTAATGTTCTGAAAAAGAATATCTCTCTTATTAGCGCCCTGCTTGCCGGTCAACGGTTTTCCATTGTTGACGGAAAGCGTTACTTTCTCCATATTGCTGAATACTTCCACCTGCGCTTTTGCCTGCTTACGCATGTTGTTACGGCGTTCTGCGATATAGACCATGGGCTCAGGGTTCCAGTTGGCTTTGTACCAGAAAAACGCGTCTTTCTTCTGCTGACGGTCGTAGGTGATCAGCCCTTTCAGGTTGCGGGCGTTCACCCCGCCCCTGTTCCACATGGGTACGGCAAATTCAAACGTGTTCCACAGATAGGAAGCGGCAATATAAGGATGCTGTTCTATTACGGCCCATTGTTTTACATGGGTGGCCGTCTGGTAAGTCTCGGGAAAAAACTGGCCGCTGACCGGGTCAAAATCAGTGGACAACGTATCGGTATGCTGGTTGATATTCCCGTCTGCACCATATTCTGTCAGCATGAGTTTATAATCCGGGTACTTTTGTTCCAGTGCTTTCACCCACCCTTCAATGTCGGCGATCTTTCCTTCATACCAGCCGTAGTAGCGGTTCATGCCCTGGATATCGGCTGCCAGGTTAGCCGGCCGGTCCATCTCCCCGTAACCGCTGACAGCGGTGGTATAACGATCGGGATCTTCTGTTTTGGCCAGATCGTTCAACTGACGGGTCAGTACGGCCACATGCTCATCGGGTGTTTTGGCGTACACCTCGTTATGCATTCCCCAGACGTAAATAGCCGGGTGGTTAAAATTCTGCCGGATCAGTTCTGTCAGTTGTTGTTTGGCGTTGTCGCCTTCTTTTCCGGAAGCTTTATTGACGAAAGGTATTTCGGCCCATATCACGAAACCCATGCTGTCGCACCGGGAATAGAGATATTCCGCCTGCTGGTAGTGCGCGAAGCGGATGGTGGTGGCGCCTATCTCTTTGATCAGGTCCAGGTCTGCCTTATGCTGCGCGTTGGTAAGGGCATTGCCACAGTCCTGCCATTCCTGGTGACGGGTAACACCGTGCATCGCATACGGTTGGCCATTCAGGAAAAACCCTTTGCCCGGCACTACCTCAAAGCGGCGGATGCCCAGTGGCTGCGTCACGGCGTCCAGCGTTTTTCCATCAGCCATGACCGTAGTCGTCAGCGCGTACAGGTACGGATCTTTCCGGCCGTTCCATAAATGCGGCCGCATCACCTGCAGGTCCTGCCGGATGATATTAACGCCTTGCGGGCTCACTTTCACGTTCCTGCGCTGGATGGCCACCTGCTTGCCCTGATGGTCTTTAATCACCGTTTGCACCACGATGTCTTTGTGATGCAGTTGTTTGTTTTCAATCTTGGCGGTGACGCTGATGGCCGCCTTTTGGGCGCTCACATCACTTTGACGGATATAAATCCCGGGCGAAGCATAATCGGTAGTGGTGATATTGATGTCATTGGTAACGATCAGGCTGACCGGCCGGTAGATACCACCGAAGATGCCAAACAGGAAATGATTGATGGGCAGCACATCTTCGCGGGCGCTGTTATTGGCCTTTACCACAAAAGTGTTTTCCTCTCCATATTTCACGGAATGGGTGATCTCATAGCAGAAAGCGGAATAAGAGCCTTTGTGCTCTCCTATTAACCGGTTGTTGACATACAGCCCTGCAACGGACCCTACTCCTTCAAAACGCAGGAAAAGGCGTTTGCCTTTCCACTGCGGATCTACGGTAAATACTTTGCGGTAACAGGCTTCCCCGGCGTAAAAATCTTTGCCTTCCTGCATGTCTTTGTTGTTCCAGGTATGCGGCACCGTTATATTCGCCCAGCCGGTGTCCGGCTGATTTTTGTCAGTGGTCAGCGCGCCTTTGCGGAAAGACCAGCCATCGTTGAAAGACAGTACGTTGCGGCCTTCCTGCGCGTATCCCCGCAGCAACAGGGATACGCACAGCATGCTGGCCAGTGAAAATTTCTTCATAAAAATTATTTCTGGTAACCATCGTTCTGTGTCAGCACAGCGTCTTTATTCACATCGATTTCTGACTGCGGGATGGGCAGGTGTATGTTAAAATCGCTGATGGTAGGCGCTACTTTCGGATTGTATTTACGTACTCTTTCCACCAGTTTTTTAGTGCGTATCAGTGTCAGTCTTCTCAGTTCTTCCGCTGTCAGTTCGCGGGCGCGTTCGTCCAGCAGGTAGTCCATGGTCACTTCGGCGGGTTGCACCGGCGTGGCATGGGCACGGCCGCGGACCACGTTGATGCTCGCTGCTGCGTCGGCATTACGGCCCTGCAGGAGCTGTGCTTCCGCCAGCAGCAGGTAAGTCTCGCCGAGGCGCATCTGGATACGGTCTTTGTAAGACTGTGCGCCCTGGATGTCCTGTGGCTGGAACTCATACCATTTTGTCGTGTGTGCGTACATGTTCTGGATGGTATCAAAGCCGGTAGGCATTACCTGCTGGCCGAATTTGGGAGAAGCAGGATCGTTATAGTAGTAAGTACGGCGGATGTTGTAGGGAGAATTACGCATGTCCGTTTTCTCGAACAGCTCGTACGTCCACCAGTTGGTAGGCCTGATCCTGCCGATACCGCGGCCGCCAAGGCTATCGGCCACTTTCATGCCCTGTACGTTTACATAGAATGGTCCCCATTCGCGGCGACGCTGGTCAAAATCCGAGCCGCCGCCGGGAATGTTATATTGCTGTTCAATCACCCAGATCGCTTCGGTGTTGCCCTGGCTACGGCGCATGTTACCATAGGTGAACATATCCGCGAAAGGATCACCTGGCTGCGACGCCTTGGTACCATAACGGGCGGTGATCAGCGAAAAGAACTTACTATCGATCACCCGTTTAGCGGCAGCTTCCGCTTCTGCGGGCTTATTGGCGCGCAGCAGCGCCTGGGCCAGCAATTGGCTGGCGGCGAACTTATTGATACGGCCCTGTTTTTTTACGTTGGCCGGGTCAGGCAGATTCGCTTCTGCAAAAGTGAGATCACTGATCACAAACTCTATCACGTCTGCTTCCGATGCGCGGGCATAATCCGTACGTGGCACGGTCACAGGTTCTTTGATGATAGGTACGCCGCCGAACAGGATAGACAACTGATTGTAGGCATATGCTCTGAAGAAGCCGGCCTCCGCTTTATAGAAAGCGCGCTGTTGCGGCGTAAGGGTTGCCTTCTGGTTGTCAGCATTGACGATGATGTTATTGGCAGCGTTGATTACGCGGTAGTTCCAGTTCCAGATGGAAGAGAGGGAACCGGTTTGCGGGTTAAGATTACGGTAGTCTTCGTAGGGCGCCTGTACTGCGTTGGGCTGGCCGGTAATGGCCAGGTCCGTACCTACATAAAAGGTAGCCAGCAGGCCCTGCGTATTGCCGTAGTCATTACGTACGATACTTTGTAATCCTGTACTGGCAGCTTCGAAGCCTAGTTCATCCACCAGTGTATTGTCCGGTGCATATTTGGATTTAAGCTCTTCATCGAGGAAATGTTTGCTGCAGGAGGTACTACCGGTGATCACCAGCCCTGCGAGCAAAATGCTGTGTATATAAGATGATTTCTTCATGACCTTACATTTTTAAAATTACAGACTGATGTTAACGCCAAACACGATAGTGGCGGTCAACGGATAAAAATCGGAGCTCTGCGAGCCTCCACCCTGACCGTTGTTTAAACGGGTAGCGGTAGAAGTGGAAGAGGTAGGTGCTGTTTCCGGGTCCCATCCGGTCCATTTGGTGAAAGTCCCAAGGTTACGGCCGCTGAGGTACATCATCAGGTGACCGATCTTGTAGCGCTCCAGCATTTTCTTATCGAAGGTGTAACTGAGCGTGACATCTTTAATGCGCACAAAGGAAGCATCCTGTGCATATTTGTACCCTTTGGGGTTGTTATAGATGAGAGACGGATTGGTGTTGATTTTATTCTCTGAAGTCCAGTAAGGTATTTCGGCCGGTAAATTCACGGTACCGCCCTGATCGCGGTTATCCAGGATATAATTAGGGCGAAGCTGACCATGTACGCTCTGGACAAAGATATTCAGGGAGACATTTTTATAGGTGAAGGTGTTGGTAAGACCGGCGATGTATTTAGGCAGTTGCGACCCCAGGTAAGAACGGTCTGCCGCATCAATTTTACCACTGCCGTCGCGGTCCTGGAACCTGATGTAGCCGGGTTTGGCGCCCGGGTCTATTTTCATATCTTCTCCTTCCTGCCAGATACCGGTCATGGTATAATCGTATATGCCTAACAGTGGTTTACCGATGAACAGGTTATTGCCGATATCATCTTTATTGTCTCCATACAGCGATACCACTTTGTTCTTGTTGAAGGAGATATTAAAAGATGTTTGCCAGGTGAAGTTGTCCGATTCGATATTACGGCTGTTGAGCAGTACTTCAATGCCTTTATTGGCTGTTTTGCCGATGTTGTCAAACACGGAGGTGTAACCGCTGACGGCGGGGATTTTCCGGCTGAGCAGCAGATCGAAGGTATTGGTGTTGTAGGCCTCGATGGTACCGCTTAAACGGTTGTTCCACAGCCCGAAGTCGACACCTACGTTAAGGCCTTTGGTGGTTTCCCATTTCAGGTTGGCGTTGCCAAGTACATCCGGTATTACGCCGATGGTAGTAACGCCGTCATAGATATATTGCGCGGTGTTCATTCTTGTCAGCGTCTGATAGGCGCCGATGGCCTGGTTGCCGGATTTTCCGTAGGAGGCGCGCAGTTTCAGCTGGGAGATCACTGGTGCGGCGGCGGCCATAAATTTTTCGTTGTGTACATTCCAGCCTACTGCCACGGAAGGGAATACGCCGTATTTATTGTTTTTACCGAAGCCGGAGAAGCCGTCACGGCGGACGGTAGCGGTAACGAGGTAACGGCTGTCGTAGGTGTAGTTGGCGCGGAACATCTGCGACAGCAGGCTGCTGCTGGTGTAGTTGGATTCTGTTTTCTGTACCTGCCCGGCAGTGAGGTTATTGAAGTCGAGGTTATCGTTGATGAAAGAATTAGCTTTAAGTTTTGTGGAGAACAGTTCATCGCGCTGTGCGCTGTACAAGGCGGTGAAGTCCAGTCCATGTTTGTTGAAATTGGTAGCGTAGGTCAACAGGTTCTCCACGATCCACTGTTTGGTTTCTTCATTGTACACTTCAGCAGAACCTAGCTGGTCGCCGGCTTTGCGACTGGTGTAGTTGGCCGTGCGCACGGGTCTGTAGCTATAGGAGCCGTTGACGCGGTACTTTAACCCTTTGATAAAACCGGGTGACACTTCCGCGTAGCCGCTGGCCGACATGTTTTTAGTACGGTTCAGACCAGGGTCGTACAGGTTCACGAGCGGGCTTTGGTACAGCGTCTGCGGCGCGATGGGATATATTTCATAATCACCTTTGGCGTTGTAGAGCGTACCATAAGGACTCAGGGAGTTCGCATCAAACAGGGTGGCTTTACCGCCGTCGTTGTTATTGTTCACCAGGAACATGTTCAATCCTGTTTTCAGCCACGAGGTAACGTTCGCGTCTATATTAGCGCGGATGCTGCTGCGGTTGAACTGGTACCCTTTAATAGTGCCTTCCTGTTTGAGGTAGGTACCCGACACATAGTATTTAACGTTGTCGGTACCGCCGGAAATGCTCAGCTCATGGCTTTGGATATATCCCTGCTGACCGATTTCTTTTTGCCAGTTCACTTCAGGAACACCGTTGGCGAAGTTGTTTTGTTCGGAGAGATAAGGCAGGTCGGGCGCGGTGGGACGGCCAGCCTGGATGTTGTACCAGTGGTTCTTGGTACGGTATTGTTCCCCGTTCATGTTCTTCATTACATTCGATTGAAATTCCGGACCACCATAGCCATTATAGGAGATAACCGGTTTGCCGGACTTCCCTCTTTTGGTAGTGATCATAATCACGCCATTGGCGCCGCGGGCGCCATAGATGGCGGTAGCGGAAACGTCTTTAAGCACATCGATGGAAGCGATATCATTCGGGTTGATATCGTTGTAGGTACCGCCGAAAGGCACGCCGTCCAGCACGATCAGCGGTGCGTTGCTGGCAGTAATGGATTTCATGCCACGGAGATAAAATGCGGGAGAGCTGCCCGGTTTGCTGGTGTTGCTCACGATATTGATACCGGCGGCGGAACCCTGTACTGCCTGCAGCACGTTGGTTACCGGCAGGTTTTTAAGACGTTCGGTAGGTACGGAAGAAATAGAACCGGTGACATCACTTCTCTTTTTAGTGCCATAGCCCACTACTACCACTTCATTCTGCTGTTCCACGGCCATTTTCATGGTGATATTGAGCGTAGTGCTGACAGTCACTGTCACCTCCTGCGGCACCATGCCGAGGTAGGTGAACTGCAACACTACCGGGCCATCGCCGGGCACGCGCAAGGCGAAGCCGCCGTCGGCGCCGGTAGAGATGCCCTGAGCTGTTCCTTTCACCCTGACAGACACGCCGGGCAGGGGGTTACCGCTATCGTCGGTAACCTTGCCTTTAATGTCCAGCGGCGCTGCAGCCTCCGTGTTGACGGTTGGAGCAGCAAGGTTGGTTGTTTTAGGAGAAATAAAGATGGATTTGTTTTCGATCACATACTTCAGCGGCTGGTTTTTCAGTACCAGGTCGAGGAAGTCCGTCACCGGCATGTTCTCGGCCGAAACGGTCACCGGGCGCGCCTTCTGGAGCACGTCCCTGCTGGCGACGATCGTATAACCGGATTGTTGCCGGATGATGCCAAAGATCTTTTCTACCGGCACATTTCTGCCGGACCAGGTGATCAGCTGGGCATATCCGGTAGCACTGGCTTGCAACATCACAACGGTAAGGAAGAAAAAAGTCAGCTTCATGACTAACAACATTTTGGTTGGCAACCATTGGCGGACACGGCTCCCTGTTGACACAGGGGCATAGCACGCCCGGTTGCAAAGAGCAGTTTTTTGCATAACTTTGCAGTGGTTTGGCTTGTAAAAAATGGTGTTCTGGAACACTCAACATTTTTGCATGACTGTAACCATTCAGCCGGAAGTGGGTCGAAGCACTTTCGGTTTTCTATTACAGGCAGGCACGAGGTTGATATTTGAAATTGTTGTTCACTGTTTTTTCCATAACGACCCGCTCCGGGGACGATTACTGGTTGATTTGTTCACGACTTTACGATTACGATTGTTTACTGTTTTATACGGACGACTTTTCGGATTGTTTACTGCTTCCCGATGATCAATGTTCTGTTCTCCAGCCTGAATGCTACTCCGGACTCCTTTAAAAAATTCAATACGCTTGAAAGATTGACGTCACTGCCTATTTCCCCTACGAAGGTGATATCAGGCGGCGTGCCGGCATAGGCGACTTCTATATCGTACCAGCGTGCGATCATGGCGATGACGGTCGTTAATTTTTTATCCTGGAAATTCAGGACGCCGTTTTTCCAGGCCATAACGGCGGCGGTATCCACCTGCTTGTTTAACGCCACGGTGCCGGCTCCTTTATTGAACAGCAGCTGCTGGCCGGGCTGTAGCACACTGGGATGCTCCGGTACGTTCACCCGCACGGCCCCTTCCAATAATGTGGTGCTGATACCCGGTTCGTCGGCATAGGAGCTGATATTAAAATGTGTTCCCAGTACCGTTACGGAAGTCTGATTGCTTAGGGCCACCACAAAAGGCGTTTTACCTTTCGCCACTTCAAAATACGCTTCCCCGGTCAGTTCCACTTTCCTCTCCGAGCCGTTGAAGGCAGTGGGGAAAGTGAGGGCGCTGGCGGCATTAAGCCATACGAGCGTACCGTCGGGCAATTGCATTCTGAACTTACGTCCTCTGGGCGTATGTAGGGTGTTGCTGACGGCTTCCCCGGTGCCGGAAGGCTGGTATTCCACCTGCCCGTTCTTTAATACTACCTGAGTACCCTGTGCGCTGGAGATGAGCCCATCCTCCCGGTTGTCGAGCACCACCTGCTGGCCGTTGGCCAGGGTGAGCACAGCGCCGTTTTTACCGGGCTGCACGTCTGCCGCTACCACGACCGTTCCTGTGGGTGTTGTATTACGCATACGCAGGAGCCAGTAACCACCGGCAGTCACCAATACGGCAGCAGCTGCAGCGGCCGCCCAGCGGCGCATGCGGCGAAACGGACGGACACGGGCGGTATGCTCCTGCTGCAAAATACGCTGCAGCACCGGCTCATATTCCGCCGGATTGTATTGCGGGTCTGCCGGAGTATGTGCATACAGCTCACTGAGCATCGCCACCCATTCGTCTTCATCGGCCTGTTTCCCCAGTTCGGCAAACAGCTCCTCCTCTTCTGCCGGTGTGGCAATACCAGCGTAATAACGCTGCAACAAAAACCTGTAATACTCTTTTGCTTCCACTGTAGGTCCCCGCTTTTACTTATCAGACGCTGAAAAAATAAAGGTGTACTATGCCGCCTGAAAAAAAATTAAAAAATTCTTAACAACACTCCTATCAGGAAGACAGGTAGGTAATCGCCGGTGTGTTGTTCCAGGTATTCCCGGATAAATTTCCGGGCGGTGACAAGCTGATTTTTTACGGTATGTTCCGAAATATCCAGCGCTGCCGCTATTTCCTTGCGGGACTTTCCCTCCTGCGTGTTCAGGATGAACACCTCACGGCGGGAGGCCGGCAGCTGGTCGATGGCATTCCTGATGTGAAGCTGTAATTCCTTGACGCGGAAAGCCGCGGTCATATCCTCATTATCTTCTATATCATCGTGCGTGATGGCTTCTACCCGGATCTTTTCACGGGCGATTTTTCTGAGGGCGGAAAGCGAATAATTGGAGGCAATGGTGTACATCCAGCCGGCCGGATTGTCGATACCATCCAGCGTATGCCTTAGCTGCCATACTTTCAGGAACACCTCCTGTAACACTTCGGCGGCAGCTTCCTCTGAACGGAGCATCTTGCGTACAGAAACGGACAGCACTGCATTGTAACGATGATACAGTATACGAAACGCTGCTTCATCCCCATCTGCAATCCGCGAAAAAAGTAACCTGTCCTCGTGTATTTTCACAGTGCACAAGATAAAACAATTTAGAGATTTTGGGATTTACGGATTTTGGAATTTGGTTTAGGAAAATAAAAGCCATTTAAAAAGCAAAGCTGCCTCCTAACACCAGGAGGCAGCTTTGGACACGAAAGGTCAAATCAAAAAATCCTAAATCAAAAAATCCCTAAATGTCACGGCCAGGACGTCTCTACGCCGCACGCACGGATATAATCCTGGAACTCCTTCAGCAGCGGGGCCTGTTCCCTTACCGCACGGGGCGTCACGTTTTTACTGCGGGCAAAAGCCACAAGGTTGCCCACCGCTTCACCAATACCCCATTCGGTGGGATGAAGCCGGTAGCAGCCATTCGTAATATGGGTAGTCCCGATGTTTTTATTGGCAGGCAGCAGATTCTCCATCCTTTGCGGCAACAGGGCGCCCAGTGGGATCTGGTAAGGCAAAGACCCAAAGTCAACATAATTGACACCTGCACAACTGGGATGAAGATCGATGTGATAATAACCTACGCCTACGCTGTCGTAAAACGCGGCCGCTTTTTTCTCCGTCTGGCCGGTTTTCTGTGCACGCTGTTCTGCGCCCACGTGTTCTTCCAGCACCGTAAACACTGCTTTGATACGCCGTGATTCCCGGATATAAGGGTATTTGGCCATGCCGTCGGCTGTACCCATCATGTCTTTCCGCAGGCGGATACCAGGCCATCCTTTGCCGCCATCGGGACGGGGGGCCTCGGTCTGCAGCCAATAGATAAGCGACAGGTTGAGCTGTTTGGCCCGCTCCACATGATGATGGAACTTTTCCGGGCTGGCGCCGATCACATTGCCCAGCATATAATCATTCTGCGGCCAGTTGACGATGGTCACATCACCTTTATAGGCGCCTTCGGTAAAATTGCTTTTGTTGATAATACGCCGGTAGTTCCACAGGTTAAGCACGTCGCCGGTAGCGATGCCTTCGGGGTGGAAACCGAGCAACTTAGGTTTCAGCGTGCGCGGATCGGAATAATGAAGGTCCAGCTGCCTGCCCGACCAGGCGGGCGTGAGCGCGGGCACATGGTTGCGCCAGAACTCGTACTCAGCAGGCTTTTCGATAACAAAGTTGCCACCGGGCACATAGTCCAACGCAAAACAAACAGTGAAAGCCTGGTTATTTTCCGGGTTGCCCTTTTCAGGCGCATGCAGCTCGCCGGTTTGTT
Source organism: Chitinophaga eiseniae (assembly GCF_900167135.1). Classification (GTDB taxonomy): domain Bacteria; phylum Bacteroidota; class Bacteroidia; order Chitinophagales; family Chitinophagaceae; genus Chitinophaga; species Chitinophaga eiseniae. The sequence continues at coordinate 439,482 of NZ_FUWZ01000003.1, forward strand.
GCTTCGATTCGGTGCCGGTCACAAACTCGGTGCCGGTCAAAGGCAACAGGTCGCCCATTTCGGTAGCGTCTGCAAAGTAGCTCCCCTTCAAAATTAGTTCCCTGTTGTTACGTTCATCCCGCGCGGTGAGCGACAGCACCTTGTTACCGGTTACGTTGGCGCGCACCACTTTGGTATCGGTCAGCAGCACCAGTTGACCTGTGCTGATAAAAGGAGCCAGCATATCCAGCATCACGGCCAATGCCACTCTGGGCTCGTGACAGAGCCGGGACACGGAGCCGTCGCCTGGATTCAGATGCGTCCGTTGGCGGGCATCGGCAGTGAGCGGATAGTGGCGTGTATAGTATTCACGGATACGGTTTCTCAGTTCGCGATAGCGCGCGGGCGCGCCATGTGTTTCAATCCACGGATGTTCATCCGGCGGCACGCCCTGCTGTGTGAGCTGGCCGCCAATCCAGTCTGTTTCTTCTGTCAGCACCACCGTTTGCTGGCTGTGCAGCGCCGCCAGCGCTGCCGCCACGCCTCCCAGTCCGCCACCGGCAATGATCAGGTCGGCAGTCAGCGTCTCCGGTTTTGCCTTCCGCTTTCCGCTGGCACTCCCCTGCTGTTGTTTACCCGGCGCCATTCCCAACGCAGGCTGCGCAATAACAGCGCCGCTGCTCAACGCAAGCATCTCTAAAAAATTCCTCCGTTTCATTATTTCAATATTTTAATATTTCGATATTTAGTGGAACAGTCTCGCCTGATCATCTCCCTGAAATCCACTGTAGTGCAATATCAACAAAACACTATCCAACAAACCCTCATCTCCGCTCATCAGCGTAATCAGTAGTCATCATGGGCATCACCGTTACCAGCCTTCGTTCTGCGTCAATCCCGGGTTGATATCCCTTTCTGCCTGCGGTACCGGCATCAGCATCAGTTTCGGCGTCCAGAAGCGGGTTTCGCGGGTATAGCGCAGGTCCAGCTGGCTGGTATAGTCCGGAATACTATTCAGGTCATGTGCAGCTGTCTTTTTGAAATTGGGCACCGGCGGCATGGCAGCAGCACTCCTGGCGATGCCCACCACTTTGCCCGGCATCACCAGGTCGGCGATCCCCCAGCGACGGATATCGAACCAGCGGAAACCTTCGACAGCCAATTCCACGGTGCGTTCACGGCGGACCAGCTTCCGCAGTTCGTACTGGTCTGTTTCAGCAGCGGCGGGCACTACAGGCTGACCGGCACGTTGCCTTACCTTGTTGATGGCGGCTGTCACGGTAGCATCCATCTGGCCCAGTTCTATTTTAGCTTCGGCGTAGGTGAGCAGTATTTCTGCATACCGCATCAGGATGAAACTCACTTTGGAGAGGAACACGTTTTCATCTGTCATGGTATATTTGGTCCACAGATAACCAACACCGCTTTTAGCCGGGCCGAAGGCATTGTCATAGTCTGCATTTCCTTTTACAGACCAGCTGCCGTCGGCATTTCTGAAGGAGGTGGATGACTTGTAAATGTCATATACAAAAGTGGTATTGTTCATCGTCACCGTGTCGCCCGGCAACGCTACTGTATATTTCAGGCGCAGGTCCCGGTTTTTGGACGGATGTTCCGGATCATAGCCGGACGATTCATCAATCCTTTTCCCGTCGGTACATTCGAACTGGTCTACCAGGCGCTGGTTCGGGAAACGGCCCGACTGGCCGCCGGCGGCGCGGGAGCAGTTGCCCAGCGGCAGGTAAGTGATAGATCCCGCAAGGGCATCGGTATACAATACTTCCAGCATGATTTCATTACCGGCGTTCGGTTTCTGTCCACTACGGGTGAACAGGTCCTGGAAACGCGGATTCAGCGACAGTCCTGCTTTATCGATCACCTGTTTAGCGGCATCAGCGGCAACAGCGTAATCCTTGTTATACAGAGCTGTGCGGGCTTTCAGGCCAAGGGCCACTGATTTGCTGACCCGTCCTCTTACACCGGGCAACCAGTCGAGGGACCTGGCTGCTTCGTCCAGTTCGGCATAGATGAACTTTATCACGTCCTGTTTGGGCGTGCGTTTCTGATTATAGAATTCATTCGGCTGCAATGGCCGGGTGATCAGTGGCGCATCGCCAAACATAGCGGAAAGATAAAAATAGGCCCATGCACGCAGCACTCGGGCTTCCGCTTCCATGCGATTGTAGTTGGCCGGCGCTACGTTCGGCTTCGCGTTGACCATGCCGTTCAGCATGGTATTGGCACGTTGAATGGTCTTGTAGGCAAATGACCAGATGGCCGCCGGATGTGCGTTGTACGTGTCAAACGTACCTTCTCCAAGCTCGTTGGCGCGAAGGATGGCGATGTCTGTCCACCCGTCGGAGCCCGACTGGTAAGGCACCAGTCCGAATTCCCATTTGATGGAGCCATACACTGCTGTCAGGGACACATTGATCTCGTTCTCATTGTTCAGGAAGGTGCCGGTGGCCGGCGCGCTGAGCGGCGCCCTGTCCAGGAATTTATTACACCCTGACATGCCTGTCAGGAAAAAAGTGCAACCGATGATGCTATAAAAAAGTTTTCTCATGGCTTAGAAGTTTGCGTTAAGACCGATGGTGAAGGTTCTCATGATCGGGTAAAATTCCCCGGCAGTATTTGTCTGTTCCACGTCGAACCCGGGGAAGAACTTATCGAAAGTGAGCAGGTTCTGGCCACTGGCGTAAATTCTTACGGAGCGCAGTTTGGCGTTGCTGGTCACTGTTTTGGGCAACGTATAACCGAGCACCACGTTCTTCAGGCGCAGATAGGCGCCGGAGCGCATCCAGAAAGAAGAAGTCACGTAGTTGTTGGCGATACTGTTGGGCGTCAGCCTTGGATAAGCGGCATCGGTATTATCCGGAGACCATGCATCTTTCTGATGTTCGAAGATGGTGCCCTGGAAGTTGGCGGAATAGAAAGGCTGCGCGCCGGTGCCGGACATATAGTTGTTCCGCTTACCTACGCCCTGGAAAAAGATATTCAGGTCAAATCCTTTGTACTGGCCGTTAAGGGACAGGCTGTATTCATAACGCGGGAAGGAGTTGCCCAGCACTACACGGTCGTACGCATTGATTTTACCATCGGGTTTTCCGTCGGCACCGCTCACGTCGGCATAACGGATATCTCCCGGTTTGGTATTGGCGAAATGGAAAGGCGCGTTGTCGATTTCCTCCTGTGACTGGAAGAAGCCCTGCGCCTGGTAGCCGTAGTAGGAATTCAGCGGATGGCCTTCACGCATAATGAGGGCGCCGTTGATATATTCTTTACCACCGAGGCTTACCACTTCATTTTTGACATCGGAGAGATTAGCCTGTACGGAATAGGTGAACTCACCGGCGCGGTCTTTCCAGCCGATGCCCAGTTCCCATCCGGTGTTACGCATGGAACCGATGTTCACGAACGGAGCGCCCAGTCCCACGTAGGTAGGTACGCCATCCAGCTGCAGCATGTCGGTGATGTTACGGCTGAAATAATCGGCGGTCACCGTCAGGTGATCGTTGAGAGCGGTGAAGTCGATACCGGCGTCCAGTATTTTGGAAGTCTCCCAGCGGATGAAGGGATTGGCAGCGGTAGTGAGTGCATAACCCGCATTCACCACATTGTTGAAGTAGTAATCAAAAGAGCCGCCCGTGCTGTACATCGCGTAGGTAGGATAATAGTTGGCCACGCCGTTCACTACCAGGTCCTGGTTGCCGAGAGAGCCGTAGGACCCTCTGATTTTGGCGCTGTTGATCACGTGACTGATGGATTTCCAGAAATTCTCTTCCGAGATGCGCCAGCCGGCGGACACGGAGGGGAACAGTTTCCACCAGTTTTCTTTGCGGAAACGGGAGGAAGCGTCGAAGCGACCGTTAATTTCCAGCAGGTATTTCTCTTTGTAGTTGTAGTTGATCCTGGAATAGGCAGATGCCATCGCATATTCGCTTTGTGCACCTGACATGGTTTGTCCCAGCGGATCTGCCGCATCCAGGTATGGCAGTGAAGGAGAGATCAGGTTCTGACGTTGCGTGTTAACGTAGCTGGTTTTAAAGAGTTCGGTGGTGAAGCCGCCCAGTACGGTGAAGGCGTGCTGCCCCATATTCCAGTTGTAGCTGGCCTGTGAGCGGAACACATTACGGGTGGTTTGCGCGCTGTTATCGATCAGTGAATTGTTCGCCGGCCATTTGCGTGCAAAGAGCAGTTGGTTGTTGGCCACGTCGGGCGTATAGATCTTGTATTGATCGGTAAATACGCGGGCGTGTCCGTTGGCAGTATTGGAGCTGTAGCTGGCCAGCAGCTCCATACCTTTGATGGGTTTATAGGTAAGCGTACCGGTGAGGATACGGGAATCGGTGACACGTTTGTCCCAGCCGCCGTCTTTTGCCTGTGCCGCAGGGTTCATATTGGACCAGCCTTCACCCCATTCGCCGGTATTGAACTGACCGGGTGCGATGGCCGGCAGGCCGATCATGGCGCGGATAATGCCTTGCGGCGATGATTGCCCGGGCCAGTTGCGTTCTGTTCTGTTCACCACGATATCTGCGGCGGCAGACAGTTTGCTGGTGATGGCGATGTCGGTATTAAAGCGAAGGTCGAGGCGTTTGAAATTAGTGTTGGCGGTAAGGCCGTTCTGGTCCAGGTAACCGCCGGAGCCGAACACTTTGATTTTCTCACTGCCGGCAGACAGGCTCAGGTTGTGGTTATGCATGATGCCGTTGTTCACCAGGATAAGGTCTTTCCAGTCGGTATTGAAGCGATTGAAATTATCCGGGCCCATTCTTTCATAGTCGGCGATCTGCTGTGTGAAAGCGGGCGGCAGTCCTGCGTTCACCTGAGCAATGTCCCACAGTTTCATGTGGTCCAGTCCATCCACTTTTTTAGGTAGATTGGTCGGTGATTGTTTGGCAACGTAGCCGTTATAGCTGACGCTGACGCCGCTGATGCCGCGTTTGGTGGTGATGAGGATCACGCCGTTGGCCGCGCGGGAGCCGTAGATGGCTGCCGCCGCCGCGTCTTTAAGTACGGAGATGCTGGCGATGTTGTTGGGATCGATGGCGTCGAGGCTCATTTCGACGTTGTCGATGAGCACCAGCGGGTTCTGGCCCGCATTGATAGAACCGATGCCACGGATGCGGATGGTGCCGGCGTCGCCACCGGGTACGCCGGACTGCTGGGTCACCGTAACACCGGGAGCGGCGCCCTGTAAAGCCAGGGAGGCGGACGCCACCGAGCGGGTCGTCATGGTTTTACCTTCAATGACGGAGACAGCACCGGTAAGATTGACTTTTTTCTGGGTGCCGTAGCCTACCACCACGACTTCCCCGATTTGTTTGTTGGATGGTTCCAGGTAGATGTTGACCACCTGCTGGCTGGTGACTGCCAGTTCCTGTGTTTTATACCCGACGAAAGAAAAAACGAGTGTAGCCGTTTCCGTGGTACCGGCAAACTGGAAGTCACCGTTCGCATTGGTAGTGCCACCTTTGGTGGTGCCTTTCATCACTACGTTGACGCCGATCAGTGGCGTACCGTCTTTGTCTTTCACGCTGCCCTTGAACAGGTAGTTCTTTTGCCCGAAGGCGTATGGCTGTTGCAGGATGACGAGGAGCAGGAGCAGAAAGCCGCCCAGTCGCCAGTGACGGGTAAATTTTCCCATACAAAACAAATTTTGATTGATAATAACTTGAAACAATAAATAGTGGTCGGCATAGCCGGCCTGTTTGGCCGGTGATGGCAGTTACAGCTGTTACATGTTGGTTTATGGTTCGGACATATAGTTGTTGACTGGTGCTACAGGTGACCGGTTAACGGACTGCCTGGCAAGGTCAGGACCCTCGTTTTGTCTCCTTTCTTTATGGCCGCTGAAATGCTGCAGTGGCCTGACCTGCTTTTTGTGCATGGGATACAGCTGATGGCTGCCTGCCCCGAAACAGATTTCCGTGTGACTGTGACCTGCATAGGCGATAAGGCATAGCAACAGCCAGCAGCTGGTGACTAGTAGCTTTAGTTTCATCAGAACGTATGTAGAATTTGTAGTTGTATTTATAAAATATATGGCTATAAAAAGCCTACTTTATAACATATATACCTCGGCTTGGGCTAAAATAGTAATTCTTTTAAATAATATCCCTATAATTAATTAATTTTTTTAAAAACAATATTAAAACGCTGGCAGGAAGGTGGAGATTAGGTGCCCGAAAATAGTGAACGGCTGATGGCTGATGGCTGAAGGCCCAGGACTGAAGATTTAAGATTTAAGATTTAAGATTGAAGATTGAAGATTTAAGATTTAAGATTTAAGACTGAAGGTTTGGACCAAGGTTCAAGGTGGAAGGCGGAGGGCTGGTATAAACAGACAAACTCCCTTTGATCTCCCCTAGTGATTTAACAATCGCTTTAACGCCGCGGGATAAGTATCGCCGGTATCTGTACCTGCACCATCCATAAAAGCGCCATAGGTAATACTGTCGCCAAAGCAGAGTATACGATGATGCCGGCGTAACAGGTGATGCTTTTTGAGGTAAGCATACAATTGCGCGGCCATCAACCGGTAACCGGCGGCGGTGGGATGAATACCATCTTCCCGGCCCGTATTGGCAGCATTGATGATCAGGGAAGCGGCCGCCCGGTCGGGCTCCCCGTGGCGGACAAACACCTCATGCAGATCGAAGCAGTACACCTGCTCCGAAACGGCGATTTCCCGTACAATGGCACAGGCACTGTCTATCTTACGGTTAGGATCTGTATCATATAACCCGCGCTGATGGCGCTGAAAGAGGTAACCTGTATCTACCGGCAAAGAAGTCATCAGCACCACCCTGGCGCCCGCCTGCCGGATACGCCGCACCAGCTGCCGGTACTGCGCCGCATATTGCCCATACGGCACCAGCTTGTGGGAATTAACCATATCATTCGTTCCGGCCATCAATACCACCAGGTCCGGTTGCAGGGCCACCACATCCTTCTCCACCCTCGCCAGCAGATCGGCAGTACTGTTACCTGCCACCCCTTTGTTGATCACGGTGTACGTACGGGAAGCGCAGGCCATACAGGCCATCAGACAGCATAAGAGCAGATAACGATGATTCATGACAGCCAATATACTGAAAACAAAACCGAATTACCAATATCCCGTTACGAGACTACGATTAGTAATTCGTCATTGTTTTCAGTATTTTTATGGTTCAATTATTTCAGCGGCAACAGGGATGAGTGATCAGCACAACAAGTACACAGAAGATGCATTTATACAGCAACTGGCGGCAGGGGACCAACAGGTATTCCGACAGCTGTTTGACTGGCATTATAAAGCCCTGTGTTATTTTGCCGGCTCCATCGTCTCCCATACCCATGCGGCAGAAGACCTTGTACAGGAGGCTTTTTCCAAACTGTGGGACAAACGCGGCGATTTTCAAAGCACCACCAGTATCAAAGCTTTCCTGTTCATTTCCACCCGCAACGCCTGCCTGAATTATCTGAAACAACAAAACAGGTTGACCGAAAGGGAACAGGAATTCCTGTATCACCAGGAAGGGCAGACAGCGCCCGCTCCGGCCGGCTTCGATCCGCTGTTGGCAGAAACCGAACTGCTGCAGCACCTCTACGCCGCCATTGAACAACTACCTGCCCAATGCAAACGGGTATTTAAGATGGGATACCTGGAAGGCCGGAAAAATGAAGAGATCGCCACCGCGCTCAACATCTCCTACAACACCGTTCGTACCCAGAAACTACGCGCCATCAAACTGTTACGCAGCAGCGTGCTGAAAAAACAGGTGCTTCCGCTCCTGCCGCTTTATCTCACCCTGCTGCGATACTATGACTATAAAGGATAAAACCCATGTTCCAAAACGTTAATCCCACTACAACGCTCACGCTGGAAGAAGCCATCGAACAAGGGCTGACAGCCCACCTCTCCTACGATTTTGAATTCCTGGCAGAAGATGTGCCCGGGCAGAAAGTGCTGATCTTCGAGGAAGATGTACACACCGACCAATTCCTGGACCTGCATGATGTCTATGTAGAACAGGATATCGCAGGGATGATCTTCCGGGGCAACCTGCAGGTAGATAATTCCATCATCGACTATGAACCGGACACTTACGCCTGCTTCCTGTCGGTAGAAGGCAACCTCACCTGCCGCAACCTTGTCGCCGGCTGCGTTCCCATACACGTAAAAGGCAATGTATATGTGCAGCAAACCTTTATCGGCTACTACAACCACGGCGAAGTAACCATCGACGGCGACCTGCACGCCCGCCTATGGATCGAAGACGACCACCAGACAACGGTAAAAGGTAAAGTACATGCGGTGACCTTCGCTCCGAAAGACTGGACCGCCATGGCAGACTATACCGACTGGCACGATGTGCTGCTGCCGGAAGTAGCCGCACAGCTGCTGGAAGAGGACTACCTTTTCGCCGGTAACGTGGGCCTCATCCGCCTGATCGAAGACGGTCAACTCGTTTTTAAGCAGGACCTCGTCCGCACCGGCATCTCTTCCGATGAATTCCAACAGCTGTTACACAATGAATTATTTGCCCCCGGGCTGGACAGTCTGCTGGTGGCACAAAAACCATGGGAACTGCGGCTCACACAGCATAGCGATCAGCCAGGCGGTTGGGAATACGATACCGTATATATCCTGAACACCGAAGAAGGACGTTCCTGCGTGATGGCTACCGCTCCCGGTATGCCGCTGTCTTTCCGGCATGAAGTTGCTGACAACCGGTTTGAAGAAGTCACCGACTTTACATCAGCGCCGGGACAACTGTTGCTCCGCTATTTCACCAGGGCGCGTGCGCTCGTCAACGCCAAAGTCAACTGGAACCGGTATTACCGGAAAACCGTCGATAAAGAGCAGCTGTGGCAGCTGATCTGGTTATTCAATCCCGGCGACAACACCGATTTTTTCCTTCCGATTGCCACAGAGCTCTTCCACCGCGTGATGCTGGCCGCAGATTATCCTTATACGTATATCCATAGCCGTTATCCGGAAGACAGCCTGCGCCGGGGGCTGGACGAAGTACCCGGCGCCACAGTGCCCATCGCCCTGCTGGACGGCCTGCTGGACCGGGGGTTGATCGCGGAGCTTTCCCACAATAAACCGCTTTCCGGGGAAGTGGGTAAACTGAACGAGATAACGACACTTTACTGGAACACGATATTAAAAACGCCGCCGCCCTATGGCGAAAACCCTGTCAGCGAGGAGTATATGCACTTTGTGAATACAGAGATGCAACCGCAGGGCGCCATGCTTGTACGCCTCAACGCCGGAATGGACAACTACCTGCTGGCTTGCATACAGGTGGCCGCCATCCCACAACTGAAGCAACTGGCAGATACTGTGGATGTCACCGTGGAGGATTAGTAATTAATAATCAAACAGTTACCCATTTATCTAAAAAAAATTTAAAAAATCCTGCTTTTTCTTTTCATCGAACTCGACAAGTTGTTGTTTCTATAGAAAACAGCAACCTTGGGAGTTCCTGACAGCCAACAACCAGATACATTTTTACAAAGGGTCGCCTGTCTTATCGCACGGCACCAGCAGGACCAGCTCACCGCCGGTGAAGCCGAAGAACTGCGTGCCTGGCTGGATGCCGCGCCGGAAAACCGCCGCTTCCTGGAACAGTGGAACGACACCCGTCTGCTGGCAGACAAACTGCAGCGGTTTACCCAACCCGATGTAAATACCGCCTGGGAGGCCTTTCAGGCCAAACACCTGACCAATGCCAATACCACGGGGGGGCCCCGTAAAACATTCCGGCTGTCCCGGTGGCACTGGAGTGCAGCAGCAGTAATATTACTAGCTGGCGCCGCCTGGTACATCCAGCGCTCCCGCCCGGTAACACCACCGCTCGCCCGGCAACAGGTACAGGCGCCTGTATTGCCCGGTACCAGCAAGGCGGTGCTCACACTGGCCGACGGCTCCACCATACAGCTGGACAGCGCCGGCCACCAGGTGATTGCACAGGGCGCCGCCAACATCCTGCAACAACAGGGACAGCTCCGCTATGATCTGCAAAACCCGGACGCAGCGCCGGCACTGAATACACTAACTACTCCCCGTGGCGGCCAGTTCCGGGTGATACTCCCGGACGGCACCGCCGTATGGCTCAACGCCGCTTCTTCCATCACCTACCCCACCGCCTTCCGCGAGGGCGCCAGACAGGTAAACATCACCGGTGAAGCTTACCTGGAAGTAACATCAAAAGCCAACCATCCTTTCCGCGTCACCATCAATGACCAGACAACCATAGACGTACTGGGCACCAGCTTCTGCATCAGCGCCTATGCCAACGAAAATACCATCAACGCCACACTCGTCAGTGGTGCAGTGAAAGTCAACACCGGCAGCACCTCCCGCGTACTGGCCCCTGGCCAGCAGGCACAGATCAGCAACGGCAGCATACAAGTCAGCCAGACAGACACCGCTGCGGCCATCGCCTGGAAAAACGGGGAGTTCTATTTTAACAACGCTGATATTCCCGCCATCATGCGGCAGCTGGAAAGATGGTACGACGTACACGCGGTATACGAGGGGAATATCCCCGTCCGTACCTTCCAGGGCGAGATACAACGCAACCTGCCGCTGGAAGACGTACTGGAAGGCCTGCAATCGACAGGCATCCGTTTTCATATGAAAGGAAGAAACATTATTGTACAACCATAAATTGCCATGATTCACAACGAGCGAAACCAGCCATCTATCGCCTATATGCACAACTAAACACAACGGCTGTCCGCCCATAAAAAAACCGGAGGTGATTGGACCCACCCCCGGCGAATGTCAGGACGAAGACAGCCATTAAGCTTTGACGCACTTAAATACTGATTATTTACATCCAAACAATGCAAATCTATGCAATTGAATCTTTATGCAAAGACTCTTTCTATACCAGGGTCTTTACCAACCAAAATTGCGTTAACAATGAGATTAACAGTGATGTTACTGATTGCGGCCACACTAAAGGTTTCTGCCGGCGCTTCTGCGCAGACAGTGTCGCTTTCTGCGCGCAACATCTCCATGGAAAATGTGTTTACGGCTGTTAAAAAACAGACCGGCTACCTGTTCTTTTATGACCGGGCACTCCTGCGCAGCACACGGCCCGTCAGCGTACAGGCGCAACAGCAGCCGCTGCAGGATTTCCTGGCCGACGTGTTTAAAGACCAGCCACTGGACTACACCATCAAAGACAAAACCGTTTTCATCAAACGGCGCGACCTTCCTCTCGCAGCACCTGTACAGCAACCGGTGACCGGCACCGTAAAAGATGCCGCCGGCGTGCCGCTGCCAGGGGTAACGGTAAAGGTGAAAGGCACCAGTACCGGCACCATCACCGATCCGGAAGGTAAATTCAGTATTAAAGCCGGTTCCGGCGATGTGCTGGTGATCACCTACGTGGGCTTTGAACCCAAAGAAATCACTGTAGGCAATGATACCAATGTGCCCGTCGTGTTACAGGCTGCCGTAAGTGCGCTCAATGAAACAGTGGTCATCGCCTACGGCACCACCAGCAAAAGATTCAATACGGGCTCCGTCAGCAGCGTAAAGACCAGCGATATCGCTTCCAATCCTGTGATGGACCCATTGTCTGCCCTGCAGGCAAACGTGCCCGGCCTGCTGGTCACCTCCAGCAACGGTCTCCCCGGCTCCGCTTTCAATGTGAGCATCAGGGGCCAGAACTCCGTATTAAAAGCCAACCAGCCACTCTACATCGTCGATGGCGTGCCTTTCATCTCAGACCCCCTCAATGCTTTCACCTCCGCCAATGGCAACCAAAGCCCGCTGGCATCCATCAACCCGGCCGATATAGAACGGATCGACGTACTGAAAGATGCAGACGCCACCTCCATCTACGGGTCCAGAGGCGCTAACGGCGTAGTGCTCATTAGCACCAAACGCGGAAAAGCCGGTAAAACCCAGACAACATTCAATGTGTATTCCGGCGGCAGCAAAGTAGTGAACATGGTAGACATGCTCTCTACCCCGCAGTTCATCCAGATGCGCAAAGAAGCCTTCCGGAATGATAACCAAACGTATACCGATGAAACCGCCCCTGACCTGACCATCTGGGACCAGCAGAAAACCACCGACTGGCAAAAGCTGATGATTGGCAATACCGGTCATGTCACAGAAGCACAGGGTAGCGTATCCGGTGGTAATGCCCAGACACAATTCAGACTAAGTGGCACTTTCCGTAAGGAAACTACCGTAATGCCCAACAATCTCGGCTTCACCAAAGGCGCGGGCAGCCTCAGCATAGACCACAGTAATAAAGATGGTCGTTTTCATATAGGCGCTGTCGTTAACTATTCTTCGTTGCGCGATAACTCCATCGCCGCCAGCCTCGCCGGTTTTACCGACATGGCTCCCAACTACCCGATTTATGATTCCACCGGCAGCTACTACTGGCGCCCCACGGGCATGAATCCCATGGCCTTTCTGCTCCGTAGCTCCGATGCCCGTACCAACAACCTGGTGGCACAAACAGACATCCGTTACACCCTGCTGCCGGGTCTTAACCTGAAAGCCAATGTGGGTTATACCCGCAGCGATATGCAACAGACACAACTGGTACCGCTGAAAAGTAACAACCCCAATACCACTGCTACCAGTACCGCCAATTACGGCAATACACAAGCCAATACCTACATCATAGAACCGCAGATCGATTATACCACCACTATCGCCAAAGGTACCTTGCAGGTGCTGGTGGGCGGCAGCTGGCAGGAAGCCCTCCGCAAAGGCAGCTGGGTGATCGGGGAAGGCTATTCCAGCGACGCCATGCTGGAAAACATGAACGCCGCCGCCAAACTCACCGCGAAAACTACGACGTATGCGCTCTACCGTTATAATGCGGTATTCGGTAAAGTGAACTATAACTGGGAGGAAAAATACCTGCTCAACGCCACCTTCCGCCGCGATGGCTCCACCCGCTTCGGACCGGGCAACCGCTTCGGCAACTTCGGTGCGGTAGGCGCAGCATGGATCTTCACCAAAGAATCCTTCATCCCGGAAGGGTCCGTACTCAGCTATGGTAAACTGCGTGCCAGCATCGGCACCTCCGGTAACGACAATATCGGTGATTACGCCTACCTCGACGCATGGCAGTCTACCTCCTTCCCGTATGACGGTATCACCGGCCTTACCCCTGCGCGGCTGGCCAACCTCAATTACCACTGGGAAGTGAGCCGCAAAAAAGAGGTAGCCCTCGAACTGGGCTTCTTCAAAGATCGTCTGCTCCTCACCACCAGCTATTATCATAACATTTCAGATAACCAGCTGCTGGATTATAAATTATCCCCGCAGACAGGGTTCCCTTCCGTGACGCGTAACTTCCCGGCCAAAGTGCTCAACAGCGGATGGGAATTTGAAATCAACTCCACCAACATACAGCGGAAAGACTTCACCTGGCGTACCTCCTTCAATATGTCCATCAATAAAAATGAACTGAAGGAGTTCCCCAACATCGAAGCTTCCTCCTATAAAAATCTAATGGTGATAGGTAAACCGATCACCATTCAGAAAGGGTTCCGGTTTGCCGGTATTGATCCGCAAACCGGCCTTGCGCTTTTCCAGAGCGCCAAAGGCGGTACCACTACCACGCCTTCCGATCCGGACGATTTTGTCATCCTCGGCAATCATATGCCGGAGTTCTATGGCGGTCTGCAAAACAGTTTCTCCTATAAAGGTATCAGTCTTGAGTTCCTGTTCCAGTTCGTAAAACAGGAAGGCACCTCCTTTAACTACGGCTACGGTATACCTTATCTTGGATCCAGCTCCAACCAGAGCCTGTATGCACTCGACCGCTGGACCGCTCCCGGTGATATCGCCGGTGCTCCTAAAGCCACCGCAGGTTCCGGTGCCGCCAACTTCCGCAGCTTTGCCATCTCCAGCGCGCAGTGGGGTGATGCTTCCTTTATCCGGTTAAAAAATCTCTCGCTGCGCTATGATCTTTCCAAGTATGTACAGAAATGGAAACTGGCCGGCGCCAGCGTGTACGGCCTCGCACAGAACCTGTTTACCATCACCGGATATGAAGGATATGACCCCGAAACACAGGGCAGGATGATGCCTCCGGTAAAAACATATACCATAGGATTACAATTGTCACTCTGATAAAAAACACGGACATGAAACGCATTTATATATACTTCACATTACTGGCTGTTTCCGCTACGGTGGCTTGTAACAAATATGTAGACACCCCGCTCCCTAAAAACGAGCTGGTGTCTGAGCTGGTGTTCACAGACGATAAAACCGCTACTGCCGCAGTAACAGGCCTGTACACCAGCATGAACGCCTATAACTACCAGTTTGCCAATGTACTGGCCAGCTTTCTGTCGTCGATGCAGGCCGATGAAATGTACTATTTCTCCCCGTTCGAGAACTACGACGTATTCCGGCAAAACAGGCTTGTGCCCAGCAGCCAGTATGTAACGAGCATGTTTGCCGACCAGTATGCCTTTATTTATCATACCAACGCCTGCCTGGAAGGGTTAAAGAAAACCACGAGCCTTTCTCCCAATGTGAAAAAACAACTATTGGGTGAATCCTATTTCATGCGCTCTTTCTTCAATTTCTACCTGGTGAATATGTATGGCGATGTGCCGTTGATCACTTCTACCAACTACGAAGAGAATGGCCTCAAACCACGTGCAGCCAGGTCTGTTGTATACGACACGATCATCAAAGACCTGAACGAAGCCGTATCACTGATGAATGACGACTATCCCACCGGTACACGCGTACGCCCTAACCGGGCGGCCGCCAACGCGCTACTGGCAAGGGTTTATCTTTATAATCAACAATGGGCGCTGGCAGAAGCCACCGCCGGCAAGGTGATCGCCGACAGCAAATACAGTCTGCTGCAAGACCTGAATAAAGTATTTTTGGCCAATAGTGGTGAAGCCATTTTTCAACTGCAACCCGTGAACGTGGCCAGCGGCCGCAATACCTGGGAAGGCTTTACCGCCACTCCTGCCACCCCTACGGCCACTGCGGTATTCCGCCTGGACACCCTGCATTTTATCTCCCGCTTTGAGGCGAATGACTTGCGGCTGGCCAACTGGACCGGCTTCCGTAAGACTTCTACAGGCGCGACTTATTATTTCCCGTATAAATACAAAATCAGGTTAGGTACGCTTGGCGTGGTGAACGAATACTCCATGGTGCTCCGCCTCGCGGAACAATACCTTATCCGCGCCGAAGCCCGCCTGCAACAAGGCAAACCGGACGACGGCCGCGCCGACATTGATGCCATCCGCGTTCGCGCCGGCCTTCCGAAATTGTCCGCATCTCTCAGCAAAGACGACCTGCTGAAAGCTGTGGCCAAAGAAAGACACCTGGAGCTGTTCACCGAATGGGGCCACCGTTGGTTTGACCTGAAACGGACCAAACAGTCCTCCGCCGTACTGAAACCCATCAAAGGCGTCAACTGGCAGGATACAGACACCCTGTACCCCATCCCGGTAGACGCTACCAGCACAAATCCCAACCTCACCCAAAACCCGGGATACTAATGACGTACCGTTTTTCATTTGCCATATTGTTACTGTTGTTGCTGACCGGCGTTGCTATCAACGCCCGGTCACAGCAACGGATAACCATCACGCCGCAATATCCGCAGCGCGGTGATCTTGTTACGGTGACCTACGATCCACAGTCACCGGGAGCTGTAATCCCTGACAGCGTATCCGGTATCACACTGGTATTCTCCTACTCCAATTTTTATGATGTAGCGACCAGAATGCCCTTGCACCGGCAGGGAACAAAGTGGACGACCTCCTTCCGCCTGGCAGGTTTTGCCACCTATGCTACCTTTTACCTGGAAAGCGGTGAGCTCACCGACAAGCCTGCAGCAGACAGCCACTACGCAGTCCCCGTATACACCGGCCGACAGCCGGTAGAAAACGGCCTGTTGTACAAGGCTTACAGTCTGTCTGCACAAAGAGGCAAGTCGCCCGGGCTCGCCGCGGAACAGGCCTCCCTGTACCAACAGGAGCTGGACCACTATCCCGGTAACTACGAGGCCAAAGTACGGCTGCTGCAATACAAGATGCAACACGCTCCTGACGCCAAAGGCCGGGAAACCGCGCATCAGCAGGCCTTACAGGTAATCGCGCAGAAATTCAACAGCGCCCCCGCCGTTGCCGGCAACCTGAATAAAGTCACCATGGGCTACCTGATCATCGGTGAAAAGAGCCGGGTAGACTCTATCCGCCAGGTAGTGATGAAACGTTTTCCCGACAGCGGACCCGGCATAGAACAACTGTCGTCCAACATCCGTAAAGAAAAAGATACCGCTACGCGGATCAGGTTACTCGAACAGGCCCTGCAAAAGGAGACAGCTAAAAACGCCGACGACTACACGGGCATGCATGATCAGCTGTTTGCCCTATATGCCGCACAGCATAATACTGAAAAAACGTTGTACCATGCCCGTAAGGTAGCCAGCCAACGCCGTAACCCATGGACCGCGGAAACATTCAAAGACCTGGCCGCTACCCTGCAGGCCAACCAGCTGGCGCCGGACACCGCCCGCTACTATGCACAACTGGCGCTGGCACAGGCCAACAGCTTCCCCGCCGGCGTTATCCGGCACTTCCCGGAAACAGGCTACATCTACCCCTTTGTAGATGACAGCACCCGCAAGGCTGTAACCCGCAAGGCACAGGCAAACCTGCATTCGCTGCTGGGGTTAATAGACCTCCAACAGGCACGCCTGCACGAAGGCGCACAACAAATGGACAGCGCGCTTGTCATCTCGCAGGACCACGAAACGCTCAACAACGCCACCACCTTTTATACCCGTACCCATAACACCGAAAAATTGAAAAGTGTGCAACAGCTGCGGGAAAAAATACTGCTGGACAAGGTACGTCGCCAGCTCATCAGCCGGCCGGCCCCTTCGCTGCAGTCTTTTGTAGACATGAAAGGACAGCCGGTATCGCCCGACGCGCTGAAAGGTAAAATTATACTGATTGATTTCTGGGCCACCTGGTGCGTTCCCTGCATGCAGGAAATGCCGTACCTGCAACAGTTGTACGAAACCTATAAAGACAATCCCAAAGTGGTGTTTATGGTGGTCAACAGCGGCGCCCGTAACACGCTTGCCGATGCGCAGGGCTGGTTCGGCCACAAGAAATACACGTTCCCGGTGTACTACAATACCGATCCTGATGTGGGAGAGAAATTCCGTTTTAATATTATTCCGGCTACTTACATCATCGATCCCAGGGGCAATATCCGTTTTGCCAACATCGGGTTCGAAGGCGCCGAGGTCGCTGCCAAACTGAAACTGCAGCTGCAGCTGGTGGAATCAGCTTCCTTCTGATGCCAGTATACCGGCAATCGCTTTGATCAGTCCTTTGTCTGTTACCCCATTCATTTTCCAACCGCTCTTCATTTTCCGGATGATGCCCTTGCTTTCATCATTCAGGTAGATGTCCCACTCCACACAATCCCCTTCCTCGCAGGTCTCCATCACAGGAATGGCCTCTCCCTTATAAGCGGTGTCCTTGTAAGAAAATTCCAATGGCACGGAAGTGCTTTTCAGCTGGGTGATCATGTCCTGCAGGAAACTGATCATACGTTTCCGCTGATTGTTAAGGGAAGCGCTCCATTTGTTTTTGGAGGCGCGTTTGTGTGCAAGCTTAAATTTAAAGCCGGACATTTTCGTCGTGTAGTCGTCAGCGTTAATTTTGTCTACCTGCTGATTGGCGAGGATATACCAGTGATAGCCGGTGCCTACAGGTACGCCGGAACCTTCCGGGGCGTGGCCGGCGCGACGTTTGACCACCTCATAGGAGATCTCCCACAGGTCGGGCGTGATCTTGGTTTCGCGCCACACGCCGGCATCATAGTTCCATTTATGGCTCCGGCCGATTTTCATGCCGGTATATTGTTTCCCTTCAAACTGTTTCCATGCGTTGTAACCACCGGCAACAGGCACTTTTTTCTTTGCCGCTGCTTTTTTCTTTGGCGCCGCAGGTTTGACGGCCTTTTTACGGGAAGGCGCGGTAACCGCTCTGGTTGCTGCCATCGTACCGGGTTTAGCAAGATGGCAACAATAATCAGACCTGAATCAATTACGAATGGCGGGCTTCCTTACAGAACGGTTATTAATAGCCGTTTTCCCAAAAACATCTCCTGATTTGTAATTACAAGAGCACAAGTTGCTCGTACAGACGTTGCAGCGTAGCGGCCGCATCTGTACATAGTCCGCCGTGTGTTCTGGAAGTTTGTACGATGGTGCTCCGTGTGGCGGTAAGCCAGCGGAAACGGGAGGCGAGGTCCAGCATGCCAATAGGTCCGCCCTGCCGGCCGCCGTTACAGATTTTTTCGATGGCGCAGAAGTAAGCGGCCAGCTCTGAAATATCGATGACAGGGCAGAGCGCGCGCAAGCGGGTTTCATCCAGCGTATATCGCATCTGGAGGAATTTCTGTTTTTTACAGTAGAGCATAACACCTGCATTGAGAAACTCTTCCCGCTCTACCCGTGGCACTACGCGTATAACGGCGTACTCATATAAGTGTTGATCTTGCATATACTGCTTCTTTTACAAAAATTTCTGAAGAGGCTACCCGCCTGATTAAAAACTGTGCGTATACTTCGCGTCTTTCTGCAGGGGAAATGTCTTCATGGCCGGTCAGCCATTCTTCCGGCACGAGATCTACGATGGCGCGGATGCGCTCCGGTGTAAGTATAGCGCGGAAAGCGCTGTCCACTGCAGCTATCTGCGTAGCCTGCGGCAGCAATACATGGTCTTTTATTTTGGCGAAAGGCCGCGTGGCCTGTTCCTCCCAGTTGTCCCACGAATGATGGAAGTACAGTGATGCGCCGTGGTCTATCAGCCACAGTTCCTGATGCCACATCAGCATATTGGTGTTCCGTACGGTACGGTCCACATTGGTGAGCAGACAGTCAAGCCAAACGATCTTCGAGGCTAGGTTTTCATCGATGGTAGTCACTACCGGATCATAGGTAATGGCGCCGGAGAGGTAGTGCAGTGCAAGGTTCAGGCCTACGCTCGATTTGAGCAGGTCCTGTATTTCCTCGTCGCCTTCATTGCGGCCATAGTCCTGGTCCAGCGTGGCGAACACGATTTCCGGCACTTTAAGGCCCAGCGCCCGGGCTGTTTCTCCGCCGATCAATTCTGCGATCAGGGCTTTCACGCCCTGGCCGGCGCCTCTGAACTTGAGCACATACAGGAAACCGTCGTCGGCTTCTGTCAGCGCAGGCAGCGAACCGCCCTCCCGCAACGGGGTGACGTAGCGGGTTACCTGCACGGTCCTGAGTGGATATGGATGATTATTGATACCTGACATAATTGTTGTTATCCTGCTGTAAGGACGGCCCAAATTAGGTTATTTTTTCCAGAATCAGGTTCAGCGCGGCTTTTCAGGGCATCATCAAGGACCGGCCATGGTAAAGACGGCGGCCTGCCGCCCGGGAGGAAGTCGTCTGGTCCAAGGTCATGTCTCCCCCGAAGCGCCGATTCCGATTTGTTTCCTATATTTAGGCGGAAGAAAATCAGGTACATATTGTCAAGGTCATCTATCCCGGATGAAAGAGAGCAACTACTAGCGATAGCAGCAGGTAACGAGACCGCCTACACGCGCATGTTTAACACCTACAGCCAACAGGTGTTCAACGCTGCTATGCTGTATCTGAAAGACCCTGCAGCAGCCAGGGAAGTGGTACAGGAAATTTTTATGCGGGTATGGTTAAAGCGCGAAGCCCTGGACGCCATCGATGACTTCTCCGACTATCTCTTTATCCTGACCCGTAACCACATATATGACAGCTTCCGCAAGCAGCAGGTAAAACAAAAAGCCATGGCCTACCTCGGTATGCAGGAGCCTGGTTATGCCAACGACACAGACCATGTGGTACAGGACCACCAATACCAGCAGATATTGCATGACGCCATTGACTCTTTGCCGCCGGCGCGCAAAAAAATTTACCTCGCCCGCAAACAGGGACTGAGCAATGAAGAAATTTCCCATCAGCTGAATATCTCCGTTCACACCGTTAAAAAACAATTACAGCTGGCCCTCCGCTCTTTACGGTCAATTATCAAACAACAATTGCACAACTTCTGGTTTTTTTAAGTTAAAACAGATTGATTTTTAATAAGTTAACCCCACTCTATCTCCCGGACAAAAAAAATTTAAAAATTTTTTAACAGCGAATACTCCTTTTCTTTCCATCGTTCGTCTTTATAGCTGTCACCATTCTAAAGTCGCTATAATGACCGTCGCTGAAATCAGGCAACTACTGGATAAATATAAATCTCAGCCGCTGAGTCCGGATGAGCTGGCGCAATTGCAGGAAGCAGTTGCCAGCGGAGCATTTGAAGAGGAGATCAAGGCAGATATCCTGCATACACTGTATACCGGGTCAGCCCCCGAAGCCGAATGGCCGGCGGGGGAGAAAGAGGCGGTGTTACAACAGGTGTTGCAGGCAACACCGCTACAGCCAGTGCGCAATGCCATCCGCAAGCGCTGGATGTATGCCGCAGCGGCAGTACTGGCGGCGGGTATCATTACCAGTGGCGTATTCCTGATGCGCCGGCCGGCCACTCCTGCACCGGTGGCCGCCACCGTCAAACCCAATCCGTTGGCGCCCGGCGGCAACAAAGCGATGCTCATCCTGGCGGACAACAGTACCATTACGCTGGACAGCAGCAGCAACGGCGCACTGGCCGTACAGGGCAATACGCAGATCAGCAATACCAACGGGGCGCTGACCTACAAAGGCAACGGCAACAACAAACAACCACTTTATAATACGGTGGCTACGCCCAGGGGCGGTCAATACCAGCTTACCCTGGCCGATGGCAGTAAGATATGGCTCAATGCGGCCAGCAGCATCCGTTTCCCGGCAGCTTTCACCGGAAAAGAGCGGCTGGTGGAAGTGACAGGGGAAGTATATTTTGAAGTAAGTCAGAATGCCCATATGCCTTTCCACGTGAAAGTCAACACCCCGGGCATGGAAGAGATGACCGTTACCGTGCTGGGCACCAGCTTCAACGTGATGGCCTACGCCGATGAACAGGCCATCCGCACCACGCTGGTAGACGGCGCCGTACAGGTGGCCCGCGGCAACCAGCAAAGCCTGCTCCAACCGGGCTACCAGGCCGCCATCTCATCGAACGGCGGCACTTTTGAAACCAGCATGGCCGACGTGGAACAAGCCCTCGCCTGGAAAGAAGGCAAGTTCCGCTTCCGCAACACCAATATCCGCACCATCATGCGGCAGCTGGCCCGCTGGTACGACATAGAAGTGGCTTACGACGGGAACGTGTCCGACATCGACCTTACAGGGGTGATCTCCCGCCGGGAAGATGCTGGCGCCCTGCTCAAAGCCCTGGAAACGACCCAACGCGTCAAATTCACAGTGGAAGGGCATACCATCACCGCAAGACCGGTGACGCCCCACTAACACTTATACCTGTAGTAAAAATTATGTAACGTTTAAAAGATTTCATGGTATGAACACGTAATGAACAACATCAACCACCATTAGGGGTAGAAAAACCGGACTCCGATTGCAGTCAGAGCCCGGCAAAAAATGGCTACCCAATTTCACCTTGAGGATTAGAAACTGAATTTTTAAAAGCCACGAACACAAAAGTATGCAACAACTTACTACTGGCAAAGCCTGCCGGCCAGAACGGCCTTTGCTCCGAAAATTTCTGTTGGTTATGAAATTAACTGCCACCCTGCTATTGGCTGTCACCCTGCACCTGAGTGCTAAATCGTTTTCCCAAACGGTCACCCTTAAAGGGAAACGGTTAGCCTTGTACGACGTGTTCAATAACATCAGCAAACAAACCGGCTACGAGTTTGTGTATGATGAAAAGTTATTGCAAGGCTCCGGCCCTGTGAATATGAATGTCAACAACGCCCCGCTGACGGACGTGCTGGACAAATGCCTGAAAGGCAAACCCCTGGAATACTCGATCGTCAACAAGATCATCGTGATCAGCCCTAAACCGGTGCCTGAAAGCGTACTCCAGGCAGCGCCCATCAAAGGCACCGTTACCGGCGCCGATGGTAAACCGCTGTTCAACGTCAGCGTACAGGTAAAAGGCACCACCCGCGGCGCCATCACCAACGAACAAGGCGGCTTCTCCATCCAGGCCGACGCCAAAGAAATACTGGTGTTCAGCTCCATCGGCTATGAAACGAAAGAAATCACTGTAGGCAGCAATACCACGCTGGCGGTCGTGCTCAATATGTCCAACACCCAGCTGACCGGCGTTTTGGTGACTGCCCTCGGTATCAAACGCTCCGAGAAAGCCATCACCTATGCTATGCAGCAGGTGAGCGGCGGCGAGCTGACCAAAGCCAAAGACCCGAACCTGATCAATACCCTCAACGGTAAAGTAGCCGGCCTCTCTATCTCTCCCAGCGCCTCCGGCGTGGGCGGCTCGGCCAAAGTAGTATTGCGCGGTAACAAGTCCGGCATCGGTAACAACCAGGCACTGTACGTGATTGACGGGGTACCCATGAACAACGCCCTCACCAACCAGCCTACCAGCGCCTATGGCGGCAGCAACGCCTATGACGGCGGCGACCCTATCTCCAATATGAACCCGGAGGACATCGAAAGCATCTCCGTGCTGAAAGGCGCTTCCGCAGCGGCCCTCTACGGCAGCCAGGGCGCCAACGGCGTGATCCTCATCACTACCAAAAGCGGCAAAACCGGTAAAGCACAAATCAATTTCTCCTCCGGCGTAAACCTGGCACAGGCAGCCTACAAACCGGAATTCCAGAATAATTACGGCCAGGCCAATCCTACCTCCCCGCAAAGCTGGGGCCCCAAACTCAGCAGCCCGGCAGCCAACAATATGTCTTCTTTCTTCCAGACAGGTCAGACCTATACCAACGCCATCAG
Source organism: Chitinophaga eiseniae (assembly GCF_900167135.1). GTDB lineage: Bacteria > Bacteroidota > Bacteroidia > Chitinophagales > Chitinophagaceae > Chitinophaga > Chitinophaga eiseniae. Next base: position 462,368 of record NZ_FUWZ01000003.1, read on the forward strand.
CCTGTCTGCCGGCACGGAACAACTGCAGACTTATTTCTCTTACGCCAATACCGCCGCTACCGGCATAGAGCCCGGCAACAAACTGGGCCGTCACAATATCAACTTCAAGGAAACAGGTCACTTCCTGAACAATAAACTCACTGCGGAAGCCGACGTGAATTACATGACCCAGAAGATCGACAATACGCCGCTCTCCGGGCTGTACTTAAATCCGCTCACCGGCTTATATCTCTTCCCCCGCGGTCAGGACATCCGGCCTTTCAAAGACCAGTTTGCCATACCCGACCCGTCCCGCAACTTCCTCCCTGTTCAGAACTGGGCCTACCTGGAAGACATCCAGCAGAACCCCTGGTGGATCACCAAACGCAATCCCAACACACTGAACAGAAACCGCCTGCTGCTCAACGCCAGCCTGAAATATGAAATCAATTCCTGGCTGAATGTACAGGCCCGCGGTAGTATTGACCGTATCAACGATGTATATGAGCAGAAAATGTATGCCGGCACCTATAAAGTACTGGCCCCTGCCAATGGCGTTTACAACTATAACAATGCCACTACTACCCAGCAGTACGGCGACCTGTTGCTGAATTATAACATACCTGTCGGCAAAGACTTCCGTCTTACCGGCGTATTAGGCGGAAGTCTCCGTGATGTGAAAACTACCGGTGTGAAATTCAATTCAGGCCAGGATGGCCTGAAAATCGCCAACGTGTTCAACATCCAGAACTTCAACACCATGAACGCGCTCAACTCCGGCACACTGCCGGAAAACCACGGCCAGTTCCAGTCCGCCTTCGGTAGCGCCAGCCTCTCCTTTAAAGAAATGGCTTACCTGGACGTGACTGCGCGTAACGACTGGTCTTCCAACCTCGCGTTTACACCGAACGGCTCCTACTTCTATCCTTCTGTAGGCCTCAACCTGATCCTGAGCCAGATGATGCAGCTGCCACAAGCTATCACCTTCCTCAAAGTAAGAGGCTCTTATGCAGAAGTAGGTAACTCCCCCGATCCTTACAAAAGCCACGTTGCAGACAACACTTTTGGCGTAGGTAGCGCCATCAGTAATGTACAGGCGCCTTTCACCGATCTGAAACCGGAGAAAACCAAATCACTGGAATTCGGTATGGAATGGCGTTTCTTCGATAACAGGCTGACGGCAGACGTTACCTATTATAAAACCAATACCCACAACCAGACGCTCAGTATCCAGTCACCACAGGCATCTTTCTATGATTTGTTCTACTTCAATGCGGGTAACATCCAGAACAAAGGTATCGAAGCCGTGTTCCGCTATGACGTGTTCCGCGGCGGTAAGTTCCAGTGGAATACCGGTATTAACTACTCTGTGAATGATAACCGTATCGTAGAACTGGCGGAAACCAATCCTGAGTTTGTACTAAGCGGTGCTTCCGGTGCTAACTTTGTGTCCAAATTCAAAGTAGGCGGTTCTTTCGGCGATATCTACGGTACCGTGCTGCAACGGGATGAACAGGGCCGTATTAAAATTGACGACAAAGGCAACCCTATCAAACAGGGCGGTGACTTTGTATACCTCGGCAACGCCAATCCAAAATGGCAACTGGGCTGGAACAACAATCTTTCTTATGGCGACTTCACCCTGTCTTTCCTGATCGATGGTAAATTCGGCGGCCAGGTAATGTCCGTGACCCAGTCCGTGATGGACCAGTACGGTGTGTCCAAAGCGACCGGCGATGCCCGCGACGCCGGCGGCGTTGTTGTCAATGCTGTTGGTCCCGACCAGAAAGCTGTTACCAGCGTAGACCCGCAGAAATGGTACGGTACCATCGGCGGCCGCGAAGCGGTATCCGGCGAATACATGTACAGCGCTACCGTGGTAAGGCTGCGCGAACTGTCACTCGGCTACACCGTTCCAGTGAAAAACAGCTGGATGAAAGCGCTGCGTTTCTCCCTCACCGGCCGCAACCTTATCTACTTCCATAAAAAAGCGCCATACGATCCGGAAATGACTATGTCTACCGCTAACGGCCTGTCCGGTGTAGACATCTTCATGCCGCCCGCTACCCGCAACTACGGCCTGACGCTGAACGCCACTTTCTAATCTATGCTTGTCCACCGTAAAACTGAAAACATGAAACGTATCAATATATTTTCCGGTAAACATCGCCTTCCGGCCATCGCAGCAGGACTGTTGCTGGCCATGAGCGCCTGCACCAAAAATTTTGAGCTGTACAATACCGATAACACCGGTATCCCCAACGGGATGCTGGAAGCGGACTTCAATAACCTCAGTTATCTGAAGACTGCCACCATGGCTATTTACAATTTCTCCGGCGGCGGCGATCCCAACTCTTTCCAGTTACAACAAAATCTCAATGCCGATTGCTTCTCCGGCTACATGGCCTCAGCCACCCCTTTCAACGGCGGCAGGAACAACCTGAGCTATTTCATGATGACCGGCTGGAATGGAGAAACCTTCAAGGCCGGTTACCTGAGCGTGATGGGACAACTGGCCAAGCTGCGGCAGTCCAACATCCCGAAGGATTTCCCGGCTGTGTGGGCCGTGGCCCAGATCGTACAGGTAACCGCAATGAGCCGCGTTACCGACGTATACGGCCCTATACCTTACAGCAAGGCCGGTACCAGCAAAACCAGCATCGATTATGACAGCCAGCAGGAAGTATATGCCCGCTTCTTCAAAGAGCTGGATACCGCTAATACTACGCTGCGCGATTTCATCGCCAGCGGCAAAACGCTGCCTTTCAAATTCGGCGACTTTGACCTGGTTTATAATTCCGATTTCACCAAATGGCTGCAGTTCAGCAACTCCCTGCGTTTACGTTTAGCCATGCACGTGATAAAGGCAGATCCCACGCTCGCCAAAACGGAAGCCGAAAAAGCCCTGGACCCTGCTAAAGGCGGTGTGATCACCAGCAACGACGGCAACATGACCGTAAGGATTCCCGGCGCCGGCTATACGAACCCGCTGGTGTTCATTGCGCAGAACTGGAACGATATCCAGATCAACGCTTCGCTGCAGTGCTACCTCACCGGCTATAAAGATCCGCGCCTGGGAAAATACATGTCTAAAGCAACAGATCCCGCCGTTGCCGGAAAATACGTAGGCATCCGCCTGGGCAGCATCACCAGCTCCAATTCCAAAAGCGATTATGTGGAGTATTCCGGTATCAACTACAAAGACAATGTTTTCACCCTCAATACACCGGTACAGCTGATGACCGCCGCGGAAGTATACTTTCTGCGTGCAGAAGCGGCGCTGAACAATTTCGCCAATGCCGGTGGTACCGTACAGTCGCTGTATGAGCAGGGTATCAACACTTCCCTTGAACAGTGGCATGTGGCAGACGCCAACTATGTGAACAACAGCGTGAACACACCGGATAAATATGTGGACCCGAAAAATGCGCAGAACAACATCGACACGCCTACCCATATCACCGTGAAGTGGGTGGAAAGTGCCACCCCCGCCCAGAAACAGGAACGTATCAGCACCCAGAAATGGCTGGCCATGTTCCCCGAAGGACAGGAAGCATGGACCGAGTTCCGCCGCACCGGTTACCCTAAACTGTTCCCGGTAGTGAACAATAACAGCGGTAATACCATCAACTCCGCCCTGCAGGTAAGAAGACTGCCCTTCCCGCAGAATGAATACAATACCAACAACGCGGCGGTCACCAAAGCCATCGGTTTGCTCAGCAAGCCGGAGGACAACGGCGGCACCCCGCTCTGGTGGGACAAACGCTGACGTGACAAGTGACGTGGTAATGATATAGCAGGATAACAGTGTAGTTTGGTCATGATATAATCATCATCGTACAATCTAAAAATTTGATGCTCCTGATGAGCAAAGCGCATTCATACAAAAAAGCATTTTCTGCTTAGCGCCGGACCTGTTCCGCGCCCGCCCCTTTTATGATCCGCGCAGCTCACTGCTCATCAGGAGCATCAGTTATCATCATATCAATCACCGTTAAAATTTACGTATGAAAAAACAATTCCGCGTATGGTCATCCATCCTGGTGCTGACCTCCTGTTCAACCCTTCTGTTTATGGCTTCCTGCAAAAAAGACGGAGCCTCGCCCGACAACCCGCAAACCAAATCTGAACCCAAGGTGGAAACCGTTACCAAAGCAGGTGGTAAATCTGTTTGTTATGTTGAAGTCAACAGCAACAGCCTCCTGAATACCGGCAAGTACACCCTGACCACCGGCGGTCAACAACTATTTGACATCGCCATCATTTTCGCAGCGAACATCAATTACAACACCACCACCGGTAAAGCCGTATTGTACAACAATCCGAACGTGACCAATGTGCTGGTGAACAAAAACACGCAGATTGTGCCGCTGCAAAACAAAGGCATGAAAGTTTTATTATCTATCCTTGGAAACCATCAGGGCGCCGGCTTCTGTAACTTCACCAGCCGTGCCGCTGCCAAAGCCTTCGCCCAGCAGCTGGCTGATACCGCCAACTACTACGGGCTGGATGGTATTGATTTCGACGATGAATATGCCGACTATGGTAACAATGGCCTGCCACAACCCAATGACAGCTCTTTTGTCATGCTCCTCGATGAGCTGCGAAAGCTCATGCCCACCAAAATAATATCGTTCTATTATTATGGACCGGCAGCTTCCCGTTTGTCCTGGGGTGGCAAAAAAGCAGGCGACTTTGTTAACTACAGCTGGAATGCCATCTACGGCTCTTATGCTGTGCCTAATGTGGCCGGCCTGCCCAAGTCCAACCTCGGACCGGCAGCCGTTAATATTCAAAGTACCAGCCAAAGCACTGCCAACTCACTGGCCACCCAAACGAAAAACAACGGTTATGGTATTTACCTGTGGTATAACCTTACCAGCACCGACAAACATGTGTATTTCTCCGGTGTGTCCAACATCCTTTATGGCAGCAGCGTAACGTATACGCCCTGATGCACCCGGGCTAAAGCCCCGGGCTCCTGTTTACAATCTGTCTTGAGAGAACGGGTTGACCAATATTGGTCAGCCCCTTTTCTTTCCGCCATCTTTTTCAGAGGCCGTTCACACCTAAAATATTTTTCCGCATAACCAGGTCATTATCAGCCCCATCCAACTGAAAGCCGCATTATTTCTATCTTTCACTTAACAAATTCAAAAAAAATCACTTATTTTCGAAGTAGAGTGCAAACGATTGCATTCAAACAGGAAGCCAGCGAAAGGAAATAACCATACGGAACGATCGCACCAACGCAGCCACTGTAAGCAGAGAGCAGCAAACCCAACGAAGACCTATTGCAGCGGAGCGAACAACGAGCCTGAAACGGAGCCGACGCGGCGCCTGAAAAACAAACGAAGACCTACTGTACCGAAACGGAGACGATGACTGTTAAAACCCGGGAATACCTGTAGCAAACGGAGACCACGTGCCCGGACACTTAGACAAACGGAAACAAAACCTACATCTTTAATAATTCACCCCTAAAACAAACCCTTATGATTAAACATTTATTGTTTTTGTTGGCCGGTTTGCTGAACATAGCCGGTTTTTGCGTGCAGGCGCAGAACAAGCCTTTCCCGCAAGCCATCAGCTATCCCAACTGTATCAAGCCCAACAACGTTACCCAGGCTGCCATGAACGCCAGCGTGGCCAGCTATTACGATTACTGGAAAGGCGCCTATCTGAAGAACAACCTGACTTCACTACCGGGCGGCTACTATGTAAAAGGCGAAATTACCGGTAACCCCGACGGTTACAAAGCACTCGGTTCTTCCGAAGGACAAGGGTACGGAATGGTGATCGTGGCCCTGATGGCCGGCCATGACCCCAACGCCCAAACGATTTTTAACGGCTTGTTCAAAACTGCCCGGGCTTTTCACAGCGCTGAAAATCCCAAGCTGATGGGCTGGGTGGTAGCCGATGCCGCCAGCGCGCAGGGACATTTTGGCTCCGCCACCGACGGCGATATGGACATCGCCTACGCACTGATCCTCGCCCACTACCAGTGGGGCTCCAACGGCGCTATCAACTATCTCGCCGAAGCCAAAGACATGATCAACAACGGCCTGAAAGTGAGCTACGTGACCAACAGCAAACGGCTCAGTCTCAGTGACTCCGACTCCAAATCCACGCTCGATACCCGTCCGTCTGACTGGATGATGGACCACATGCGGGCCTTCTACCAGGAAACCGGCGACGCCACCTGGAACACCGTGATCAACACACTTTACGGTGTATATTCCCAGTTCTCCGCCACTTACACGCCCACCACCGGCCTTATCTCCGACTTTGTGGTGAAGAACCCGCCGGAGCCCTGTCCTCCCGGCTTCCTCGACGAATATGACGAAACCAACGAATACAACTACAACGCCTGCCGCGTACCGCTCCGCATGGTAATGGACTACGCCATGCACGGCAGCAGCAACGCCCTGACCATCACCAACAAAATGGTGAACTGGGTGAAAACCAAAACCAACAACAACCCTACTGCTATCGTGGATGGCTATAAACTGAACGGCAGTAACCGCGGCTCCAATCAGGAAGCTGTATTCATCGGACCTTTCGTGGCCGCCTCCGTTGTCAGCAGCAATAACCAGGCTTTCCTCAATGCTGGCTGGAACTGGTTAAAGTCCGCCAAAAGCGGCTACTACAGCGACTCCTATGGCCTGCTTTGCCAGCTCTTTATCTCCGGCAACTGGTGGATACCCGGCAATTCCGGCCCGGTGAACCAACCTCCTACCGTGAGCATCACTGCACCGGCTAACAATACCGGCTATACGGCGCCTGCCAGTGTAACCATCAACGTTACTGCCGCCGACAGCGACGGCACCGTGAAAAAAGTGGAATTCTTCAACGGCAGCACCAAACTCGGAGAAGACACCACCAGCCCCTATTCCTATACCTGGAGCAACGTGGCTGCCGGCAACTACAGCCTCACCGCCAAAGCCACCGACAACGGCAACAGCAGCACTACCTCTTCCGCTGTTAATATCACCGTAGCCGCCACTCCTGGTTGCAACCCGGTAGAAGCCAGCGGCGATGACGGCAACGTGCCCGCCAACGTACTGGACAACGATTTCAATACCCGCTGGTCTGCCAGCGGTGAACAATATATCCAGTTCTGCCTCGGCACTGCCCAAACCGTCACCGGCGTAGACATCGCCTTCTTTAAAGGCGATGCCCGCAGAGCAAAATTCGATATCCTCGTCAGCAACAACGGTACCAGCTGGACAACCGTAGCCGCCAATAAACTGAGCAGCGGTACTTCCACCGCCTTCGAAGCATTTAACTTCACGGCAGTAACGGCCAAGTATGTACGAATTGCGGGACATGGCAACGATGTCAATGCATGGAACAGCTACACCGAAGTGAAGATCAAAACACAAACAGCGTTGGCCCGCGCAGCTTCCGCCACTTTCAACCCGGTAAACGATGCGCCGTCCAAAGCCGGTAAACTCAATGTAGACGCCTATCCTATCCCCTTCCGGGAAGACCTGCGCGTAACTTACACCCTTGAAAAAGCCGGCGTCGCCAGCCTCATTGTGTATAACCTTGCCGGTCAACCGGTAGCGGTGCTGGTCAACGGCCAGCAGGCCGCCGGTACCCACCAGGCTACCTTCCACGGCGGTAAACACGCTGCCGGCGTCTATATCATCAAACTGGTCCAGGAAGGCAGTGCAACGGTTAAAAGAGTGGTGAAAGAACAATAATCATTTAGGGATTTTTTGATTTACGAATTTTTTGATTTTGTTTTTTGATAAAAGAGAAGGTCGAAGCGAGCAATAAAAGATTCGTTTGGGTCTTCTTTTTATCCCCAAAATCAAAAAATTCGTAAATCAAAAAATCCCTAAATTTTTCACCGGTCACGGTGTACCCGCCAGATCACATTATTGACATCATCGGTGATCAGCAGATCTCCGTTGGCCAGTTCAGCAATCCCTACCGGGCGGCCATAGACCTCACTTTGCGTCTGATCCGCCACAAAACCGGTCAGGAAATCTTCCGGTGGACCGGCAGGACTGCCGTTACGGAAGGGTATAAAGATGACCTTGTAACCGGAAATAACAGAGCGGTTCCACGAGCCATGCTGTGTGATAAACGCTCCCTGGCGATACCTGGGAGGAAATGTCCGGCCCCGGTAGAATAGCAGCCCCAGCGAGGCCGTATGGTTACCCAGCGGCACATCCGGCGTAATTACCTGCTGCTTTGGCGCCAGCGCCATCTCTTTTTCCATGCGCGGGTCCGGATGCGCGCCGTAATAATAAAAAGGCCAGCCATAGAAACCACCTTCTTTCACGGCCGTCAGATAATCCGGCACCAGCTCGTCTCCCAGCCCGTCACGCTCGTTGACCGCCACCCACAGCTGCTGCAAGCCCGGCGCCCAGTCCATCCCCACAGGATTTCGCAGCCCCGAGGCATAGACGCGTTCTCCACTCCCATCCATATTCACTTCGAGGATATTGGCCCTGCGGACTTCATTGCCGAATCCCTTTTCCGCCACATTACTGCCCGATCCTACGCCGATGTACAGCTTCTTTCCTGAAGGGTCCGGCAGCAAGGTGCGGGTCCAGTGCTGGTTATGCTCTCCCGCAGGCAGCCGCAGCAGCTGCATACCACTGCCATGGATAGCCGTGTCGCCGGCGCGATAGGGAAAACGCATTAAACCATCGGTATTGCCTACATAAAAATGATTTCCGGATATGAGCATCCCGAAGGGCTGGTTGAGGTCTTTCCTGAACACGTAATGCCGTTCAGCATAACCGTCTTTATTCCCGTCCCGCAGGAGGGTGATGCGGTTAGCGCTTTCACCGTAATGTTGTGTTTTTATCTTGCGGGAAATTTTAGCCCCGACTTTTTTGACGCCTTTCAGCAGCGTATTGGATTCCGCAACAAACACATCCCCGTTATCGCCGACATACAGCCAGCGGGGGTGGTCCAGCCCGTCGGCGAATTTCGTGACGGTAAAACCGGCCGGTGCTACCGGTGTGCGGCCATTGGGCCATCCGACCACCCTGCTGTAGTTGGTGACGGAAGGGGTAGCGTAAGGGGCCGCCAAAGAATCGGCCTGATAACCTTTGGTGGTCGCAGAGCCACCGTAAGAGGCCGGGGTTATTTTTGCTGCGTGACAGGCTGTTAACAGCATCAGCAGGCCATAAAAGATCTTCATAAGACATGATTTACAGGATTCCTGATTATCCCTGCAAATACAACTCCAACCGGCTTTAGCCGTCACAAGAATATATTAATTATATTATTATTTGATTTTATCTTTTTAATGACCGATATTTATAAATCTATGAAAACATCAAATTGAGAAATTTAGCTTGGAATTTTTCATTTGTAAACCTGATTTAACCATATTATATGAAGCCACACACCGTCCTGGTCATCGATGACGACGCTGATGACAGGATTTTCTTTAGTGAAGCCATAAAAAAAGTCTCACCCGATGTGGAGACCCACTACTGCGAAAGTGGTATCCAGGCTATCGATTTGCTTTTCACCAAAAAACTTGTTGATCCGGATTATATTTTTCTGGACATGAACATGCCCATGATGAATGGCAAGGAATGTTTGCTCGAGTTGGGGAAACTCATTCACAGAAGCATCACCAAAGTAGTGGTCCTCAGTACTTCCGACATGGTGGAAGATGTACAGGAATCCATGGCGCTGGGCGCCCGCCTCTTCCTCACCAAACCGGATTCCTTTGATGCCCTTTGCCGTATTTTGAAAGATGTGCTGGAAGAAAAATGGCAGAAATGCTTCAGATAATCTTCTTCAGCAAAAAACTGATCCTTCCGTTGGTCTCCATATAAGCCTTCTCTATCTTTTCCAGTGAATCCTGTTTTGTTTCTAACCGGAGACTTTCCATCAGATCTGATTTACTTAAAGAAGCCACCTTCATATTGTCCCAGTGAATCTGTCCGTTTTCGCAGAGTAGTAAATGTTTTCCTTTTATGACGTCATTGACGGTGTCATTGGCGGCGCATAACCATGCCACCAGCCGGTTTACCAGCACCATGGTAGCCGATGCCGCTACGGTGGACCAGAAGGGAGATGCACCAATCACCCCTCTTGCCAGGATAGCGCCCAGCATAATAATGATGATCGTATCGAAGGCTGAACGTTTGCCAAAAATACGCATGCCGCCCAGCCGTATCAGGACCAGGGCGATGAAAAACATGGAAAGGGCGCGTACAGACATCTGCAGAAGGTCCAGTTGCTCTCCGTCACCCCAAAAGACAGCAGCAATATCCATATCAAACGAATTTTATCTGCTCGTAGGCAGGGGCGGCATCCAGGTAACCGACGGGCTTAAACGACCTTCCCTCCAGTCCGTGGTAAGCCATAAAGAAACCCTCCAATTCCCGCACCAGTTTATCCGGCACCACATCCAGCTCCTTATACACGCGTGACAGGAAGGGCACCGCAATGTACCTGTCCCAGCGAACCTGTACGCCGTCAGGTTCATGAACAATCGCTTTAATAGCACCGATTAACCGGCATTTAATCATACAGCCGGTAAATGTTTTAAATTCAGACAGCACCATGACATCGAACGGGTTTCCATCTTCCGCCCTAGTTCCCGGAATAAAGCCCATATCAAACGGAAACATCATGCCCGCAGGCAATGACTGGCTCATTACAAAGAAGCGCGACACGGGGTCGAAATCATATTTTTCACTGCTCCCTTTGGGTGTTTCAATCACCACATGCAGCTCTTTTATAATCATGAATACGCAATTAACCTGGTCAACGATAAAAGAGATAAATAGGCGGACAGCTGCATCGATCAAAAAAAATACCAATCGAAGGAGTCTGGGTTAATTATTTACATGGCAGGTAGAACAACGTTAAAGACGGCGCCTTCACCTAAAACGCCCTGCGCACGGATACATCCCTTGTGGTTAAGGGCGATCTTGCTGCACAGCGCCAGTCCTATGCCGGTGCCTTCATAAGCTGTACGGTTATTGAGCCGCTGAAAGATCTGGAAAATCTTGTTTTCATATACCTGGTTAAAACCGATACCATTATCTTTTACAGAGATTTCATAATAACTGCGGTTGACATCTAGTTCAGGATAGGTCTCAAAATCTTCCGGTGTGAGCAGCCGCGCGCTGACGCTTATTTCCGGCTCACGGTCTTCAGCCGTGAACTTCAGCGCATTACCCAGCAGGTTGTACAGCAGCTGGTTCATCTGCAAAGGCACCGCCGGTATGGTTGGCAACGGATCAACGGTCACCATCGCTTTTTTCTGTCCTACCGTTACTTCGAAATCGTTCAGCACATGCGTCATCACCTCGTTGAGGTCAGTAGGCACAAACGGATCGTCTGTGCGATTGAGCCGGGAGAAGTTGAGCAGATCATGGATCAGCTGCGACATCCGCCTGGCGCTGATCATCATCTTTTCGATGTATACCTTGCCGGTATCGCTGAGCATATCCTGCTTTGAATCGCAAAGCAGGCCGGCGAAGGTATGTATTTTACGCAGCGGCTCCTGCAGGTCATGGCTGGTCACAAAGGCGAACTGTTCGAGTTCCTTGTTAGACTTTTCCAGGTAGTAATTGGCTTCTGTCAACTCAAGTGTGCGTTGTGCCACTATTTCCTCCATTTCCTGCGCCACCTGCATGTACCGGGCTTCGCTTTCCCGGAGGGCGGAGAACAGTTTTTTCTGTTCAGTGATATCGCGTGCAATTTTAGAAGCACCTACAATACGGCCCCTGGCATCTCTCAGCGGAGATACGGTCAGGGAAATATCCAGCAGCCGGCCATCTTTGGTTCTCCGTTTGGTTTCAAAGTGATCGACCACGATGCCTCTTCTTAAACGGTCGATAATTTCCGCTTCTTCTGATGCGCGGTCTTCTGGTATCAGTATCATGATTGGCTGTCCGATCGCCTCCGCACTGGTGTAACCGAAAAGTTTTTCCGCGCCGGGGTTCCAGCTGGTAATCGTACCATCGAGCGTTTTACTGACGATGGCATCATCCGAGCCTTCCACAATAGCCGCCAGCCGGGCCATATGTATCTGGGCGGCCCTTAATTCGGTAATATCGATCAGCATGTTAACGGCGCCGGTTACACGCCCCTGTTCATCGAAGATAGGGTCGGGATAAGGCTGCACATGCCGACGCGTCCCGTCCGGTCTTTCCACCACGATCTCCTTGTCCCGGACCGCTTCTCCCGTCAGCAGCGCCTGCGCCATGGGGCAGGTTTCCAGCGGAACAGGTGTTTTGCCATCCACTTCAAATATCTTCCAGGAACCGCACCAGAGATCTTTTCCGGCAACGGGCGTGCGGCCCCACAAAGCCACAGCGGCCTCATTATACCAGAGGATACGACCTTCGGCATCGCAGGTATAGATAGCAGCCGGCAACCCCTGTAAAAGATGACGGTAGTATTTTTCGCTGTTTTCCACCCGTCGCAATGCGTTGACGGTGTCTGTCACATCCACCGCTACCATCATGATACCTGTAATGCCTCCATTGTAACTACGAACGGGATGCAGCACATAATTAAAATATTGTTTGACGGAACTACGCTGACGGATAAACGTTAATTCCTGCGCATGTGCTTCGTAAGGCTCACCGGTTTGCAATACGGTGTCCAGCAGTTCCCGGTACCCGTTGGTATGCAGTACCGGCGCAATGTCCAGCAGTGACTTACCCATAAGTTCCTGCTCCTCCATGCCTACCGTCTCCAGGTAGCGGCTGTTGGCCAGTTCCACAACATGGTCGGGACCATGCAACAGCAGGATGGCCACCGGCGCCTGACGGAACAGGTCACGCAGTTGGCTGGCCGCATGATTACGGGCCCTGGCGGTATTGATATTGGCATCTACCCTGGACATCAGCTCACGGGACGAGAACGGTTTGGCCAGGTAATCGTCTGCGCCGGCAGCCAGCCCTTCTACCGTAGCTTCTTCGCCGGCACGGGCAGACAGCAGCAGCACGGGCAGGTGCATGGTGACCGGGTTCTGTTTCAATAGCTTCACCAAAGCAAAACCGTCCACCAGCGGCATCATCACATCGCTGATCACAAGGTCCGGCGGGCGGCGGGCAATAGCCTCCAGTGCGGCAGCGCCATCTCTGACGGTCATCACTTCAAAATGCTCGCCCAGCAGTTTCCGGATATATTCCCGCATGTCTGCATTATCATCTGCCAACAGCACGTATGGCCGGCTCTCTTCAGACGCGGTTGTTTTAGCATGGACCGGATCGTCCCAGCGGGAAGCCTCTTCCACAAAGGCGTAACGGCTTTCCGTAGCAGCCTGGCTGTTGGTGTGTACTACTTTATCGGCAGGCAGATGAGCATAGCCCAGCGGCAGGCTGACCGTAAATACCGTCCCCTCGCCTTCCCGGCTGTTGACCTGTATCGTGCCGCCGTGGAGCTTTACCAGCTCGTTGATCAGCGACAGCCCTATGCCGGTGCCTTCCTGGCTACGGCCGTTTTTATTGTGTACCCGGTGAAAACGCTGGAACATGTGCGGCAGTTCCTGCGCAGGAATACCCACACCGGTATCTTCTACAGCCAGCTCCACCCGGTCTGCATACTCGCGCAGGCTGATGGTGATCCGTCCTTCCAGGGTATATTTAAAAGCATTGGAGACGAGGTTCAGCACTATTTTCTCCCACATGTCCCTGTCCACATATACAGGTTGGGAAAGATGTTCATAATCTGTCACCAACGTTATCCCTCCTTTTTTGATGGCAGGCTCGAAGTTGCTCACCAGGTCGCGGGTGAGGGCCACCATATCCACGGGGCCGTAACTGGCCTGCATCCTGCCGGCTTCGATACTGGAGAAATCCAGCAGGGAATTGACAAGTTTCAGCAGCCGCCGCGTATTGCGTTGTGCCAGCTGCAGCTCTTCCTTCATACCTTCCGGCAACTCGCCTGCACGGACCAACATATCTTCCAGAGGTCCCAGCATAAGCGATAGCGGCGTCCGGAATTCATGGCTGATGTTACTGAAGAAAATGGTTTTGGCCCGGTCTATCTCCATCAGCGAATTCACGCGCTGCTGTTCTTCCTCATACGCTTTGGTACTGGCAATGGTCCCACCGATATGATCGGCCACCAGCTGAAAGAAGGCGAGATATTTTTCATCGGGTTCCCGGTGCGGGTTCAGACCGATGATCAGCACGCCGTAGGGCGCGCCGGAGTTGTTGTGCTGCACAGGCAGCACCAACGCCCTGCCCGGGGACAGCTTCCAGACACCTGACGGCAACGGACCGGCCTTCCGCTCCAGCTGTTCTATCAACAGCGGGCTGTTGCGCCGGAGTACATCGGCCAGCGGCCAAACCAGCGTATTATCGTCCGTGTTGACCTCCCGGGGGAATATATTCTCCGGCAAATCATGGACCGTATATCCCTTCAGATGAGGAAGGTCATGATCGATGGCGTAGAAAAAGGCGAAAGGGAAATCGTATTCGTTCTCCTGCAAGGCAAGCAGGCTGTTGATATACACGTCCTGTACCCGTTTGCTGTTGAGGTTATACCGCGCCAGATCTTTGAGTGTGCGCATCTGCCGGGCAGATACAATACGGTCGGTATCGTCGGTATTGGCACAGAGAATCCCCTGCGGCACGCCGTTGTCGTCGGGAATGGGGCTGTACGAAAACGTGTAGTAGGTTTCTTCCGGGTAACCGTTGCGTTCCATGATCAGCAACATGGCTTCGTCGTAGGTGCCTTCATTATTGTGCAGGCATTGCTCCACGCGCGGTGCAATGTGGTCCCATATCTCGGTCCATACCGTATGGGCCGGTTGTCCCAGGGAGGCCGGATGTTTGCCGCCAACGATGGCGCGGTAAGCGTCGTTGTAAAAATTGAGCAGCTCAGGTCCCCACCATACGAACATGGGCTGACTGGAAGTGAGGATGATCCTCAAACAGGTTTTCAAGCTCTGTGGCCACCCATCTACCGGACCTATCGATGTCGTTTCCCAGGGATAGTTCCGGATCAGCGCACCCATTTCTCCGCCACCGGCAAGAAAAGGATACCTGTCCGCATTAACTGTATCAACAATGGCCATCAGCGATATTTCATTTAAATCCGCTATAAATATAAGGATTTAAATGGTCCTGCTCACACGAAATGGTTATGGATCAAGCTGCCACGGCCTTTTTCAGGGAAAGGCGCCACAGCCCCACCGCGCAGATGATACAAACGACCACCAATATAGACCACAGCATGCCAAAACCCCAACGCTCCGCCACCAGGGCGCCGCCGCCAGGGCCTACCACCTGCGCTACCGACCAGGTCAGCGCATAGGCTGCCGCATAACGGCCCCTGTTCGTATCGTTGGAGCGTCCCATGATCACCGCGTTGATAAAGGGAAACGCCATCATCTCCCCCACGGTGAAAAATACCACTCCCATGAAAGCCAGTACAATCGGCACTACCGGGGGAACAATGAAAAAAAGATAACCGGCGGCCGTTACCACCACGCCGCCAATAATATAGTACATGGATGATTTACGGCTCTCCCAGCGTCTTACCAGCACCATTTCAAACAACGCGATAATGACGCCGTTTACGCCCAGCAGCAGCCCGATCACCGATTCATTGATATGCCAGTCGTCTTTCCAGTAAATAGGTACCAGCCGGAAAATGAGCCCGAAAGAAGCGGTATACACCGTTACCCAGATGAGGAACCGGAACAGGAAAGGATCTTTCCAGATAGGCAGATCGCGGGCGATACCGCTGACAGCGGATTTACGCGGTGCACCTTTATAGGTGGGCAACAAAAAGAAGATTAACAGGCCAACGGTGATGTATACACCACCTTCCACCCAAAACAGCAGGTGATAGTTGATCGCCGCCAGGATGCCGCCGAGGGAACTGCCCAACGCCCAGCCCAGGTTCATGGCAAAACGGTTGAGCGAATAGGAACGGGTCAGGTTCTCCGGCTTGGAATAAGCAGCGATAGCCGCCCCGTTGGCCGGCCGGAAGGCTTCCGCCACAAAGCTCAGGATGACTGTCATCACACACAGCGCGGGGAAATAGGTGATATAACCGAAGGCGATGAACAGCCCACCGCCGGCGATAGAAGTAAAAATCTGAACGGCCCGGAAGCCCAGTTTATCAATAAAATAACCACTGGCCAGTGATCCCAGTACAGCGCCTACACCAAATAATGTGATGATGAGGCCGGCGTCGGCAATGTCCCGGTGCAGGTTTTTCGTGAGGTAGATGCTCAGAAACGGCGCCACCATGGTGCCCGTACGGTTAATCAATATCACCAGGCTCAGCAACCATGTTTCCCTGCTCAGGCCACTGAAGGAAGACCGGTAGGTCTGCGTAATCTTCGCTATCATTCTCCTTTCGTTGTTTCTTTAAAGTTATTCGTCGGACCTTTTAAAAATATGGTACGCTTTTTAGTATGTAAATTTCATATTATGCGACTATTTTTAATTAGTCCAGTTTGGAAATTTCAGATAGACCAGTTCTAATCCTGCTATTTTTTTAGCTTTGCTATATGCCATCATCTATGAGAATTGACTTTACCAAGCAGCTACAAGCGAAACTCCTGTACCTTGTGGGCCCCCCGGACCAAGTAACCCTGGAAAATCGCATTTTCAATTCAATGTGCCTGCTGGCAATGGTGGTAAGCGTTGTACAGATACCGTTCAACTATTTCACCGGCCTCCGGATGACGGGGTTCATCTTCGCCATCCTGCTGCTGGCATTGGCGGGCCTGTATTATCTCTCCCGTTTCAAAAACCGGTCAGCACTCAGTATAGCCATCTCCGTAGTGCTGGTCAACCTGCTGTTTGCCTGGATCTATTTTGTGAGTTCCGGCATTTCCGGCGCCAGCCTGATGACCTTTACCCTTACCTTTTTTCTGGTAATGATCGTGGCTCCCCGCGGGCAATACGTGATATGGCTGGTATTTAACCTGTTGCTGGTGGCGGCCATCATTCTTATCGAGTACTATCATCCTGAACTGGTACCAAATATGTATGCCGACCGTGCATCAAAGATCGTGGACCTCTCGGCCACCTATCTGACCAGCGTGCTGGTGATCTTCTTTGGTACCATCTACCTGAAAAATGCCTATAACCGCGAGAAGCAGCAAAGGGAAGAAAAGACGCGGGTACTGGAAGTGCTGAACACAGAAAAGAACAAACTGTTTTCCATTATCTCCCATGACCTGCGCAGCCCGATGGCTTCTATACAATCTTATCTTGAGCTGATGAAAGACATACAGCTACCGCCGGAGCAAAAGCTGCAACTGGAAGCGGAACTGCTGGCCATGGTCAATAATACGCAGGACATGCTGTACAATATGCTGCTGTGGTCTAAAAGCCAGCTGCAGGGCCTTACCGTACACCTGGCACCTGTCAACGTGTTTAAGGCCGTGATGACCGTACTCGACATTCATACCACCTTTATCACCAACAAACGATTACACCTGACTACGGATATTGATAAAAACCTCACTGCCATGGCAGACCTCAACATGCTGCAGCTCATTATCCGCAACCTGGTCGGCAACGCCATTAAGTTCACCGCCCCGGGCGGACAGATCTCCCTGGAAGCCCGCCAGGAAAATCAGCAATGCGTGATCACCATCCGCGACAGCGGCACCGGCATAGACCCCAAACGGGTACCGGAGATCTTTTCGCTGAAAGCCCGCTCTACTTTTGGTACCGGCAACGAAAAAGGCATCGGGCTGGGCCTTTACCTGTGCGGAGAATACACCACAGCACAGCATGGCCGTATATGGTTCCAGAACAATCCTGACAAGGGCTGCTCCTTTTTTCTGTCATTTCCTTTGGCCTGATCGGGAAAAATTGTACCTTTGCCCCATCATGTGAGAATTACCCACACATATATAACCTTTTGTTCCGCTCCGGAACCCTGGCCATCAGGTCATTTTTTCATTTAGTCATTTTTCCATTTAGTTTATTTACTCATTTTAATAAATCGCACGGCATGTCCGGTGATTATTTTCTTATCTAAAATTTACACCCATGAAACAAGTAGCACTCAACGCCGCCCGGAACCTCATTGTTTACACGACAAACGACACGCATGCTACTGACCGCACAACACATCCACTTTCAACTGCCGCCCAACAGGGTATTATTTGACGACCTGCATTTTACGCTGGACAAGAACGAACATGCCGCCATCACCGGCGACAACGGCGCCGGCAAGTCAACCCTTCTGAAAATACTGGCCGGGCAACTGGCGCCGCAAAGCGGATCGATTGTGCGGAGCGCACCGTTGTATTACGTACCGCAGCATTTCGGACAGTTCAACGACCGCACCGTGGCGCAGGTACTGGGCATCGACGCCAAGATACACGCGCTGCAGGCCATCCTCTCCGGCGACACCCAGGAAGCCCATTTCGACGCCCTTGGTGACGACTGGGATATTATGGAGCGTTGCGAACAGCTGTTCGCCCGGTGGAACATTGCCCACATCCCGCTTACGGTGAACTTTTCACAGCTTAGCGGCGGTGAAAAAACACGGGCGTTCCTCGCAGGCAGCGACCTTACCGCACCGGCAGCCATCCTGCTGGACGAGCCCACCAACCACCTCGACAAGACCGCACGGGCACAGCTATACGACTGGGTGACCCGCAACAGCAAATCACTGCTGATCGTGAGCCACGACCGGCAGCTGCTGGAGCTGTGCAGTCCTATCTGGGAGCTGAACAACGCACGGCTGCAGGTGTATGGGGGCAACTATGCCTTCTACGAAAAGAAAAAAGCCGAAGAGACCGCAGCGTTGCAACAGCAGATCGCCCATGCCGAGAAATCGCTGAAAGAGGCGCGGGCAGCACAGCAGCAGGCCTTTGAAAGGCAACAGCGTGAGAACGCCCGCGGACACAAAAGCCGCAGCGAAGGGAACATACCCAAGATACTGATGAACGGCCGCAGAGACCAGGCCGCCAAAACCACCGCCCGCACCCAGGAGGTACATGCGGAAAAAGTAGCCGGCCTGCAAGCCACACTGGACGCCGCTTCTGCCAGCGACCAGGTGGCGCGTATCATGAAAGGACACTTTGCTACGCCGCCAGGCCATAAAGGTAAAATACTGGTACAGGCAGAACAACTGAACTATGCCTATGCCGATGGGGATACGTTGTGGCCGCAACCGCTGGATTTTATTATCAAAAGCGGCGACCGGCTGGCGATTGCCGGTAACAACGGCAGTGGCAAGTCCACACTCATCAAACTCATTACCGGCCAACTGCCCTCCCAACAGGGACGCCTGTACGTAGCACCGTTCAGCAGCCTGGTGCTGGACCAGGACTACAGCAGCATAGACCGCAGCAAAACCGTGCGGCAACAGGCCGCGGCCAGCAACGATATCAAAGCAGAGGAAGGAAAACTGAACACCATGCTGGTGCGGTTCCTCTTTGGCCCGGACGACTGGGACAAGCCCTGCAGCGCGCTCAGCGGCGGAGAAACACTCCGGCTGGCCCTGTGCTGCATGACGCTCCGCAGCCAGTCGCCCGACATGATCATCCTCGACGAACCGACCAACAACCTGGACCTGACCAACATCCAGATGCTGACACAGATATTTGCCGCATACCAGGGTACGCTGGTCGTGGTATCGCACGACGCCCGCTTCCTGGAAGAAACGGGCGTCACAGAAACATTGCAGTTATAATTTTTTAATTGCCCAGTGTTTTCAGGGCGAGGTAAGCCATCAGGCCCGCGCCTGTTTCCAGGGCATGCTCATCGGCGTCGAAAGTAGCGGTGTGCAGGCCGGAGACAATGCCGCGGGCCTCGTTGCGCACACCCAGGCGGTAAAAGCAGGCGTCTGCCTGCTGGGAGTAGTAAGCGAAATCTTCCGCCGCCATCCATATATCCAGGTCCACCACATTATCCGTACCCAGGAATTCTTCCGCATGGGTGCGGGTAATGCTGGTCAGTTTTTCGTTGTTGATCAACACCGGGTACCCTTGATGTATTTCGATATCGCAGGTGGCTTCCATGCCTTCGGCGATGGAGACGGCCATCTTTTTGATTTTGGCGTGCGCTTCGCGCCGCCATTTTTCATCGAGGGAGCGGAAAGTGCCTTCCAGCCGCACCTCGTCGGGGATCACGTTGGTAGCGCCATTCGCCAGCATTTTGCCGAAAGAAAGCACAGACGGCAGCAGCGGGTTCACGCGGCGGCTCACGATCTGTTGCAGCGCGATCACGATATGGCAGGCCACCACCACGGGGTCTATACCCAGATGCGGCATGGCGCCATGGCCTCCTTTGCCTTTCACCGTCATAAAGATTTCGTCGTTGCTCGCCATATAACGGCCGCCTCTGAAGCCTACCTTGCCGGCCGGCAGCTCAGGCATAGTATGCTGCCCCAGCACATGATGCGGACGCGGATTTTCCAGTACGCCTTCTTTGATCATCATACTGGCGCCCCCGGGAATCAGTTCTTCCGCCGGCTGAAAGATAAATTTCACGGTGCCCGCAAAATCGTCCTTCATCCTGCTGAGGATGGTAGCCGTGCCGAGTAACGAAGACGTATGTACGTCGTGGCCACAGGCATGCATGACCCCATCGTGCTGTGATTTGTACGGCACTTCGTTGAGCTCCCGGATGGGCAGGGCGTCAATATCCGCCCGTAACGCCACCACCTGGCCACCTCCCTGCTTGCCGCCCTGCAAAAGGGCCACCAGCCCGGTATTGGCCATGGGTTCAAAAGGAATGCCGAGGTCCTTCAGTTTACCGGCAATAAAAGCAGCCGTATTCACTTCCTTGTAGGAAAGCTCCGGATGTGCATGAAGATAACGCCTGTTGGCGATCGTTTCTTCCTGGATACTGCCGGCCAGCTGCCGGATTTTTTCTTTAAGCATGGACGATATTTTTTTCCTTTTCCAGGAAAGCTTTGACGAAACCGTCGTCTGTCAGCTGCGGATAAGCGGCTGCCACACGGTCAATTTCTTCCAGCTGCCCGGGGGATAAAGTTTCAGATTCATCCAGGCACCAGATGCCTTCCAGGAGTCCCTGCCGCCGCAACACCTCGTGGATACCGGCGATAGAGCCGTGGAAAGCGTTGGATGGATCGAACAGCGCCGCATTCATATCAGTGACCGCTATTCCTTCCGTCAACAGTTTACCTGCGCCCGAATAATCCTCAAGTATACACTTTTTTACGCGATCGAAGAGCGGCACCACCTTACTGGTCCAAACCGACCAGTGGCCGAGCAGTCCGCCGGCAAAACCTTTTACCACCTCGCGGCCGTTGACAGTAAAGCGGTACGTCGTCAGCAGGTCCGCCACGATATTATCGTCGTTGCCGGTATACAGCGCAATATCCTCACAGCGGGAAGAGTGACAGACCGCCCTTACCACATCAAGGGTCTGGTAGCGGTTGAACGGCGCGGTTTTGATCGCCTTCACGCCGGGAATTTCCACCAGCTGTTCCCAGAAGTGATAACTCAGGATACGGCCACCTACAGAGGGC
This sequence comes from Chitinophaga eiseniae, assembly GCF_900167135.1. Taxonomy (GTDB): domain Bacteria; phylum Bacteroidota; class Bacteroidia; order Chitinophagales; family Chitinophagaceae; genus Chitinophaga; species Chitinophaga eiseniae. The sequence continues at coordinate 483,776 of NZ_FUWZ01000003.1, forward strand.
TGCAGGTAGAAACCAAAGATGGGGATGACTTCCGATACCGTCCGCACATGAGCTATCAGTTCGCCTTCCGACAAATGGTTTAAGCCGCCCAAACTTAATAAACCCAGGTGGTAACCGTATTTCAGTGCCACCCGCGCTTCGTCGGCCGCCTGTGCGGTAGGGCCGCAGAGGCCGGCCACTTTAATAAAAGGGCGTGTCAGCTGCGCGGCATCTATTTCTTCCGATGCCAGGCGGAGCACGGTTTCATATAATCCCACCCTGGGATCGCGGATCGCAAACTGGGTGGTATGTACGCCCACGGCCACGCCGCCTGCGCCGCTGGCGATGTAGTAACGGGTAAGCCGCCGCTGGCGGTATTCATCGAGCTGACGGTTAGCGTCCAGCGCCAGCGGGTGCGCCGGGATAACGGTACCGCTGTATAATAAATCCGGTATCATAATTCGGTGGATATGATAGATGATAAGAGAAAATTAAAACTGGCCTTCCCTTTCCTGGAAATGGGTAGCCTTGGTGATGGTGCGGCCGCCCTGTTCCAGCCAGGTGGCCGTGAGCCCTATCATTTGTTTCAGGGACACTTTCGGATAGCCGAACAGCCGGAAGCTTTCCGCCGCATTGCTCAGTAAGGCCGTGGGTTGTTCTTCGTTCACAAAAACGGGTTCTTTCCCGAAATGCAGGCCGAATTCTTTTGCGATCCAGCGTACAGGAGCAGTTTCAGGACCGGTTATATTGAGCAGTTTTGCCGGTGCGGCACAATGTGCGAAGGCGCGCAGCGCCATTTCGTTGGCATCGCCCTGCCATATCACGTTCACATGGCCCATGCGCAGGTCGATCGGCTTGCCGTCGCGTACCGACTTCGCTATTTCCAGCAGCACACCGTACTGCAGATCGTTGGCGTAGTTCAACCGGTATACCAGCACCGGCGTACCGTATTGATTGGAGAAATGCTGGAACACCCGTTCCCTGCCGAGGCATGACTGGCCGTACTCCCCTACCGGGGCGGGCGCCATGGATTCATCTGCGCCACCCTGAAATACCGGAGTAAGCGGGTATACGTTACCGGTAGAATATACCACGATGCGGGAGTTGCGGTATTTCTCCGCCACCCGGCCGGGCAGATAGGCGTTCATAGCCCAGGTAAAGGCTTCTTTGCCGGTGGTGCCGAATTTGGTGCCGGCAAGGTACAATACGTTTTTTACGTCCGGCAGTGCGGCGAGATCGTCTTCATTCAACAGGTCGGCGGCAATCGTTTCAATGCCGTCCCGTTCCAGTTGTTCTTTCAGTCCCGGTTCTGTCAACCGGGATACGCCGATCACCCTGCGGGACACGCCGGACTGATCGACGGCCTGTTTGGCCAGCTTCGCCAGGCTGGGACCAATTTTCCCGCCTACGCCGAGCAGAAGGATATCACCTTCCAGCGCCGCCATCGCCGCCACCAGTTCGTGTGATGGTTGGAGCAGCGATGCTACCGTTGCCTGTATATTACCTGTCATATAATGGATGGATTTATGTTGAAAGATGATAAGTGTCTAAAAAAACGTATAGCCTTAAAAGTTAGCACTCACCTCCAATGAAGACTGTGCTTACCCTGATTTGTTCATCAAATAAAATGATGTCTGCCGCCTTGCCTTCTACCAGTGCTCCTGTACGGCCGGCGATGCCGGCAATAGCCGCGGGTGTAGCGGTAGCCATGCGCACCGCTTCTGTTAACGGCACATCCGCAAGGTTGACCATCGTACGCACCAGCTGGTCTGCCGTCGCTACGCTGCCTGCAAAAGAGCTGCGGTCCGGTAGTTTGGCTACGCCATCTTCCACTATCACGGGGATGCCGTTGTCTAACCCGCCAAGAATGCTTTCTCCTGGTCCCATGCCGGCGGCGCGCATCGCATCGGTGATAAGGGCCGTTTTTCCCGGCCCTTTTATTTTGTACACCAGTTTCAGTAAAGGCGCCGGCAGATGTACGCCGTCGGCAATAACCTCCACCGTCATCCCGTCGATCAGGTAGGCCGCTTCGATAACGCCGGCATACCGGAAGGCATTACGCCGCGTTACTCCTGACATAGCGGAGTACATATGGGTAATATGCGTATAGCCGTTCTCGTAGGCTTCCAGCATTTCCTCATAGATAGCGTCGGTATGGGCCGCAGCAGGGAGAATACCCCTGGACCGCAGGTACCGGCCGAAAGGCAGGGCCCCCGGCAGTTCCGGCGCAGCGCTCCAGCGTGTTACCACTTTGGAGGCCGCCAGCACTTCCATGTATTCGTCCGCATCCGGGTGACGGATGTATTTCGGGTCCTGCGCGCCTCGCTGGTTCATCGCCACATAGGGACCTTCCAGGTGTAACCCGGCAAACCGCGCACCGGCAGTATTGTGTACCGCTGCCGCTTCATAGATTTCTATGGCTTTCAGCAGACTGGCTTTATCACTGCTCAGCGTCGTCGGTACAATGGAAGTAGTGCCAAACTCCCGGTGCTTTTCAGCTACCGCCAGAAACGCTTCTACCGTGCCATCCATAAAATCATGCCCGCCACCGCCATGCACATGCAGGTCAATGAAACCAGGGGATACATACTGCCCTTTCGCGTCAACGACAACAGCATCGGGCATTTCCACATCCCGGTCGCTGACGGCGAGGATGCGCTCTCCTTCCGTGATCAGCGTGCCGTTACGGATAATCCGGTAAGGGGTGATGATATGCCCGTTGACAATCTTATACTTTCTCTGTTCCATGTAATTCTTTTTCAGGGTGAACTTTCAACGAACGCGCCACGGGCGTCCAGTGCCTGATCTTATGCCCGTAAAAAGCGTAAAATATCAGGTACAGGTAGCAGGGAAACAATACCCAGTAGGCATGACGTACGTCATAATGGTCTGCAAAATAACCGTACAGCGGCGGCAACATCGCATTACCACTTAATCCCATGATCATGAGCGAACCACCCAGCTTCGTAAAGCGGCCCAGTCCATCCAGTGCCAGCGGCCAGATACCTGCCCATACCAGTGAATTGGCAAAGCCCAGCAGCACGACGAACCAGATGGATATATCCGCCGTATGCCCCAGCAGCCGAACTTCTCCCCGCATATAAATAATACCGATGGTGAACAGTGCGCCCAGTAAAGTACAGATACGCAGCGCATTCACCTGGCTGAGGAATTTCGGAATAGTGACAATCCCCAGCAGATACCCACAGATCGTTACAAACAAAGTGTAGGAAGGGAAAGTCTTGGCTTCCATCAGCGGGATATGCATAGACGTAGCATAACCGATAATAGTATCGATGGCCACCACCTGCGTGCCTACGTGGAGGAAAATAGCGACGGCGCCAAGTATCAGGTGCGGAAAACCGAAGATGTTCTTTTTGCCGGCATTGGCAGCAGCCACTGCTCCCTCTTCTTTTTCGGTATCTATATCCGGCAAGGGAGAATAACGGACCAGCAGTCCTAACAAAAACAATACAATAGCCACAATGCTGTAAGGCGTGATCACCCGGCGGATCAGTTCATCCAGCGTCGCTTCTTTTGCGTCGCCGGCCATATGCTGTAGTTGCGCAAACAGTGTGCTGTCTGTCGGCTTCAGGATGACGGCGGCAAAAATCAGTGGCGCGATAATACCAGCGCCCTTGTTACAGATGCCCATAATACTGATACGCTGCGCTGCGCTTTCCTTCGGCCCAAGGATAGTGATATAAGGATTAGCGGCTGTTTGCAGCACGGCCAGTCCCAGTCCGATGGTAAACAGTCCCAGCAGAAATATTTCATACGTACGGGTGAGGGCCGCCGGGACAAAGATAGCGGCGCCCAATGCCATGGTCCAGAACCCCAGCATGATCCCCTTCTTGAAGCCCACCGCTTTCAGCAGGTAAGAAGAAGGCACCGACATGATAAAATACGAAATATAAAAAGCGAAGGCCACGAGATAAGACTGAAAATTCGTCAGCTCGCAGGCGATCTTGAAGTACGGTATCAGAATAGCGTTGACCCAGGTAACGAAGCCGAAGATAAAAAACAGCATCCCGATGATGAGGATGGAGATGACAGTATCTCTGCGGCTCAGCTGTCCCGGATCTACCCGGTGAGTATTTTGCATAAATGTCTGTTTATAAAGTAGGCTCCCATCCTTGTTCGTACGTGCGTGTCCAATACTGCTGAGCAACGGTATCGTTCAGGATGTGGCCATTGCTGGTATCGATATGCAGGGCGTTGCCGGAGCGGAGGGAAATATTACCCAGCTGACAGAGCAATGTGCTCTGGTAACCGCTGAGGATGTCAGCGTTTAATTTTGCCCCTTTGCGGATGCCTTCAACGAAATTCTGGATATGCAGTGCATCGAGGCTTTCCGCGGGATTCATCAGGTTGCGCGGATCGATGATGGCCTGGTTCTTCACTTCCTTCACCACTTTATTGTCCAGGTCAAAAATCGTATAGGCGTTACCGTCAATCACCAGCGAACCTTTTTCACCGTAGAAGATAACGCCTACGGAATTGCCTTCCACGGTGCGACCATTGCAGCTGCGGCCTTCCCAGGTCATGCTGGTATTGTTGGGAAATTCCAGCGTGATGACTTGTGTGTCAGGTGTTTCCCAGTCGTCCGAAAAACGGTAACGGCCCCCCGCGGAGACAACGCGGCTGGGATAATCCACGCCAAGTCCCCAACGCATCAGGTCTATCATATGGGTGCCGTTGTTCAGCGCCTCTCCGGTGCCCCAGTTCCAGAACCAGTGCCAGTTATAATGTATCAGGTTATCTTTCAGCGCGCGGCGCGGAGCAGGGCCCTGCCACAGGTCGTAGTTAAGCCATTCGGGCACCGCTATTTCCTTACCCTGACCAATAGATTTGCGGTTATTGGTATACCATCCTTTGGCGAAATAGGCGCGGCCGATAGCGCCTTCGTGCACCTCACGGATAGCTGCTTCCACATTAGGCCAGGAGCGGCGCTGGTTACCCATCTGGATAACACTTTTGTATTTATCCGCTACCTTTACCAGCAGTTCTCCTTCGTGCGGATTATGGCTGCAGGGTTTTTCGAGGTATACATGTTTGCCGGCTTTTGCCGCCAGGATAGCCGCCGGCGCATGCCAGTGGTCCGGCGCCGCCACGATGAGGGCGTCCATGTTTTTATTCTCGAGGGCTTTCCGGAAGTCCGGAACATCTTTGGGTTTCTTCCCGGCGATCTTAAACACACTTTCTACGCACTTTGCCGCCGCGCGGCTATCCACGTCGGACACTGATACCACTTCACAGTTCTGCTGACGGGCGTAGTTGTTGGCCAGCGCCAGCCCGCGGGAGTTCACGCCCATCATGCCGACTCTCAGCCGTTCGTTGGCCCCCATAATGCGGGCGTAGCTCGCTGCGCTGATACCAGGTAACATGCTGCCCAGCATAATGGCCGCCGTGCCTTTCGTTGTTTTCTTCAGGAAGTCTCTACGGGACGCCTTCATAAGCTATCAGATTTTTGGTATTGGAATTACAGGTTTATATATTATTGATATTCGCCAGCGTCACCGGTTTTCCGCCTTTACGTTTGCTCTCCTGTGCTGCCTCCATGAAGGCCAATATCTCCAGTGTTTCTTCCGGCTTTACCGGCGCCACGCCAGTGCGGAAAAAGGTGGCTATCTCCTGGAGCAACGCTTCATAACCCTTAAAAGGACCAAGTAACAGGTTACCCTTCTCTCCGAAAACGCGGCCGCCAAAATCACTCGGGCTGTTACGCGTACCTCTGAAGGTGCCGATGCGGTCATCCGCCCATTGTCCTACCACCACGTCGTTGCCGGGGGTACTGAAGCGGGTCACGGTGGTACAACCGCTGCCCATCACCGCAAAGAGTGTTTCTATGCCGTGGATGCCGTACCAGAAAAGGTCGGGGTGCGTTTTTTCCAGGGCAGCCGGACTGTACGTGTCCGCGCCGGTCACTTTACCGACAACGCCCTGTTGCACCTGTTTCACGCTATCCATGAAGCGCAGCGCAGAAGAAGAGAAAACGGGCGCCTTGTATTTTTTTGCCGCTTTGGCGATGGCGATGCCATCTGCCAGCGAAGCGGCCAACGGCTTATCGATAAACACTTTTTTTCCCGCTTTGATGGCCGGCATAGCCTGCGCGAGGTGCGGTCGGCCGTCATTCGACTCGACGAGTATTACATCTGACTTATCGAGCAACGCCTGCATGGTGTCTACGATCTCCACCCCCATCGCTTTTACCTGTTCCGTATATTCCGGCAACCTCTTTTTATTCAACTCGATGTCCGGGCTTGTTTGCGGCAAAGCAGCTACCACGCGCATACCTTCCAGTCCGGGAACCGTTGCCGGACTGTTGAACCCTTTCGTAAAGGCGATGGCGTGAGAAGTATCCAGTCCGATGATACCAATGCGTATCCCGTTGGTTTGTTGTACCAGGCCCCTGCCATACAATGGCCGGAGTCCTCCCATTAGTCCTGTTCCTATGCCTGCCAATGCGGTATTGCGGATAAAATTGCGGCGACTGCTTTTCATGTTGGAATTTTTACGGTTGCTTAATTTATCAGGACGAGCTGATGAATGTCCCTTTATATAGTATTAACAGATGATCTGTAATCGAAAATTTCAGTTGATCGCTGCGCCGCCGGAAGCATTCGTTTTTCAATTTCCGGGTACGTACCCGAAAAATAGCTATTTTTTTGAGAACACACAATGTTTTTTTTGGGGAGGGTGATTTAGGGGATGTTTTTGAAACCTATCCTCGCAAAGGACAGCATTGATACTTACTGAACATAATTATCAAAATATGTATTGCCAAAAAACGAATCGTTCGCTTTTTCCGCCTCTATAAAATCCCTGTAGGAGAAGTTTTTACCCTGATGTTCAGGTTGCTTTTTTGCCTTCAGGTAATCGCCATAATAGGAGAAGCCACCGCCGGAGCTATGCCATTCCAGGAAGACGGGGCTTTTTTCACTGATAACGGTGAGATCGCCGGTGGTGGTTTTCTCGCCCATATTGACGATGGTATTGTTAGTATTAAAGAAATAATACAGGCCGTCTTTATACCACACCTGATTGGTAAATTCCTTACTACGGTAGTGGTAGTCTGTCTTACCCAGTTTTTCGTTCATCAGTTTGACCAATGCTGCTGTCTTGTCTTTGGTTTCCGTATGAAGACCGTAAGCGCCTACCTTGTTGTTTTCGGGCGTCAGAAAAAAGATAGCGTAATTGGAGAATCCATTGCCTTCGTCGTTTCCGGACAGCATACTACCGGAAAAAGACTGGCCATACAACCGCAGCAGTTCCGGCTGTTTGGAGGCATATCCGATACACTCGTTTAACTCCAGTTCCTTTTTTAAATGATATTTACTGACCATGCTGGTATCAGCGGGCAGGGAGAGGGTCGACAAATCAAAATTATTCTGTTGACAAGATAACATCATCACACACAACAAAAGGTACAGTACATTTTTTTTCATTTTCTATAAATTGATCAGCGGGCTATTGGTATTAGTCGCGCCCTTACTGAAGGGTTAAGATTTAAAAGTATCACTTTTCCCTCTTTTTTTGACGGCCGCATGAAAAAATTCTTTTCTTTCCCAAAGAATGTACCTATCTTTCGGTAACGTACCCGGAAAAACGCCGGCCTTCATCCAAAGTCAATACTACAGGGGCTTCCAAACCTCTTTCAGCCAATATCAGCAACACATCCGAAAAAAGTAAAAAATCAATCTGATGTCATCAACCGGATCAACAATGGAACAAGCGCCTGTTACCGCTAAGGGCAGCGCGAAAAAAGGCAGTCAATACAAGGCATGGCTACAGTCCCTCGGGCCGGGGTTGATCACGGCCGCGCTGGTATTTGGTCCCAGCAAGGTCACCATCGCCTCCATCATGGGCGCCAGCTATGGTTTTTCCCTGTTATGGATCGTCGTGGTAGCCATCTTCTTCATGATCATCTTTACCATGATGGCGGCGCGGGTAGGCATTGCTACCAACGAATCGTTACTGAGCACTATCAGCCGTAAGTGGGGCCGGCCGGCGCGTATCGCTATCGGCGTAGGCGTTTTCCTGGTCACCGCCTCTTTCCAGGCGGGCAACTCCATCGGTTCAGGCATCACACTGGCGGAAGCCACCCATACCAATAAAACTGTCTGGATCATCACCTGCAACCTGGCCGGCATCAGTATCCTGTTTTTCCGTACTTTCTACAAGATGCTGGAGAAGATCATGATAGCGCTCATCATCATGATGTTGTTTGCCTTCATTGTAACCATGGTCCTCTCCCATCCGCCAGTGGCGGGCATCGCATCAGGTTTCGTTCCTACGATGCCTGACGGTTCACAGCAACTGATCATCGCTTTTATGGCGTCGTGCTTTTCGATTGTAGGCGCCATCTACCAGTCCTACCTGGTACAGGAGCGTAAACGTATCCGTCCGGATGTGACACAGACCGGCAGAGAAACGCTGCCCGGCATGCTGATACTCGGTTTCATGAGCGCAACCTTGATGATCTGCGCAGCCACCGTGTTACATCCGGCCGGCACCAGGATTACCACCGCCACCGATATGGCCATTGCGCTGGAGCCGGTGTTCGGCAACGCTGCCTCCGCCCTTTTCCTCCTCGGCCTTTTCGGCGCCTCGTTTTCTTCCCTCCTGGGCAATGCAGCGCTGGGTGGCACCCTGCTGGGCGACGCATTGGGGTATGGCGGTCAGCTCAGCTCCGGCATGGTACGTACCTTCATCGCCGTTATTATGCTGATCGGCGCCGGCGTGGCCATTACCTTCGGCAAGCTGCCGCTGGAACTCATTGTGCTGGCGCAGGCGGTGACCATTTTCATCGTCCCGTTCATTGGCATCGCATTGTACCTCGTGGCCAACGATGCTGCTATTATGGGCAAAATGAAAAACAACACGTTTACCAATATTGCAGGCGCTGCAGGACTGATTATCATGCTGCTGCTGGCCGTGAGCAATGCCGTTACCCTCTTCTTTTCTTAAACCAAGCACCTGTTATCACATATGAAACGTACCGGCATTCTTTTTTTGATAGTCATAATAGCGGCCGCCGGCGCTTACTGGCTGCTACGGCCCGAACAACCGGCTGACTTTACGCAGCCTGTTGAAGCCACGCTGCAACTCAATAAAACCACGCTGGGCATCAGCACCATCGCCTCCGATCTCAACGTGCCATGGGAGATCGTCTGGGGCCCTGACAACCAGCTCTGGTTCACCGAACAAAGCGGCACCATCAGTAAAGTAGATCCCCATACCGGCATCAAAAAATTGTTGCTGACCATCCCGGAAGTATACCGTCAACGTACGCTGGGGCTACTGGGCATGGCCATTCATCCCGACAAGGACAAACCGTATGTGTTTGTAGACTATACGCACCGGAACAAAGACGCTACCATCGTGTCGCGGCTGGTACGGTATACCTATACGGCCGATACACTGAAAGATCCGCTGCTATTGCTCGAACTACCCGGTAGCACCGGTCATAACGGCTCCCGGGTAGCCATCTCCCCTGATGGCAAAGTACTGCTCTCTACCGGCGATGCCGCCCGCGACCAGAATGCCCCTGACACCGCGTCGCGCAACGGCAAAGTGTTACGCCTCAATATAGACGGCACCGTGCCCTCCGACAACCCTTATCCCGGTAATTACATGTGGTCCCGGGGCCATCGCAACATCCAGGGATTGGTATTCACAGACAAAGGCCATCTCTTTGCCTCTGAACATGGCGACGCTACCGACGATGAACTGAACCGGATCGGGAAAGGCGGCTACTATGGCTGGGCACGGATTGAAGGATACGCAGACCGTCCGGATGAAAAAGCTCATGCAGACTCCTTCCCCTTCATGGCGCCGCTCAAAGCCTGGACGCCGACCATCGCGCCTGCCGGCATCGACTATTACGCTTCCGGTAAAATCCCGGAATGGAAAAACAGCCTGTTGCTGGGAACACTCAAAGCGGCCAGTCTCCACATCCTACACCTGAACGACACGCAGGACGCCGTCACCGCAGAAGAGGTGCTGCTTGCCGGCAAATACGGACGGCTGCGTGACCTCTGTGTTTCTCCCGAAGGCGACGTATACATCGCCACCAGTAACCGCGACTGGAATCCCGGCAAAGGTTTTCCGTTACCCCACGACGACCGTATCCTGCGTATCGCAGCACTGAAGCCGGGGCAAACGGTACCAGCCACGGCTACACGGGAAAATGCACAACCGGTTACTGACCCCGCTGCTGCTACCAGCGGCGCCACGCTCTACAAAAACTATTGTGAAGCCTGCCACAAGACCGACGGTAAAGGAGTACCCGCTTCTTTCCCTCCGCTCGCCGGCAACCCGCTCGTTACCGGCAAAGCCACACCACTGGTACAAACCATTCTGCATGGCCGCACCGGCGACGCCAAAAGCAAAAACAGCAGCTATGGCGAACAGATGCCTGCTTTCAACTTCCTGAAAGATGAAGAGATCGCCGCCATTACAACGTATATCCGTAACAGCTGGGGCAACCATGCCGACAGTATCCGCGCCGCCGCCATCACCAAAGAAAGACAACCCTGACACCATGAAGCAAAATATTATCTTTGCCGGCATGACGGCAGCCCTGCTATCATGCAGCACTACTCAAAAAAAACAATCTTCCATGCAACTGATCGCATTAGATCCCGGGCACTTCCATGCTTCACTGGTACAACAACAAATGTACCCCGGCATAGATTCCACTATCCATGTGTTTGCACCCGAAGGTCCGGAAGTAAAACAATACCTCGCCAGCATCGGGCAGTTCAATCAGCAAACAGACCCGCCGGTACACTGGGCGACTGACGTATATACCGGACCGGACTACCTGGAGAAAATGCTGCGGCAGCCCACGGGTAATATTGTGGTGATTGCGGGCAACAACCGGCTCAAGGCCACCTATATCCGCCGGTCCGTTAATGCCGGCCAACATGTGCTGGCAGACAAACCCATGGCCATCGATGCAGCAGGCTTCGACTCCCTGCAGGCCGCCTTCCGCGAAGCAGCGGAAAAAAAAGTACAACTCTACGATATCATGACCGAACGGTATGAGATCAGAAATACCCTGCAACGCGAACTCTCTCAACTACAGGACGTTTTCGGAACGCTCGAAGCCGGAACTCCCGGCAACCCTGCCGTGGTCAAAAACAGCGTCCATCATTTCAAAAAGCTGGTCGCCGGCAAAACGATGGTACGCCCCGCCTGGTATATGGATGAAACCCAGCAGGGAGAAGGCATCGTGGACGTTACCACCCACCTGGTGGACCTGGTGCAATGGACCTGCTTTCCGGGGCAGATCATCGACTTTCATCATGACATACAGATAGATAGCGCCCACCGCTGGGCCACCACCATGAGTTTGCAACAATATGCAGACATCACCGGGCAGACCGCCTTCCCATCCTACCTGACAAAAAATGTGGGTAAAGACAACCTTTTACAGGTATATGCCAATGGCTCCTTTGACTATACGATCAAAGGCATACATGCCAATATATCCGTTACCTGGAACTACCAGGCGCCGGAAGGCACCGGCGATACGCACTATTCACTGCTGCGGGGCACGAAAGCCTCCCTGATCATCCGCCAGGGAGCGGAACAACTGTACAAACCTGTACTATACATCGAGTCAGCGCATCATCACGATAGCGCTTATGCGAAAACCGTTGCAACACATATCGCCGTACTGGCCCAACAATATCCGGGACTATCGCTGAAAGAAAATGACAAAGGCTGGGAAGTAGTCATCCCGGAAGCACTGGCCAAAAAACACGAAGCCCTCTTCGGCAAGGTCATGCAGCAATTCCTCGAATACGTGCGGAATAACAACATGCCCGCCTGGGAAGTACCCAATATGCTGGCCAAATACTACACCACCACACAGGCGCTCGCGCTGGCGAAAAAACAGTAAGCCGCATTGTAGTATATTTGGAAAAAATTATCAACCGATATGAAGAAAAAAACGGCCGAACAGCCCCTCGGGGTGAAAGAGATCGCCCGAAGGGCCAATGTGGCCATCGCCACGGTGGACCGGGTTATCCATAACAGGCCCGGCGTCTCCCCCAAAACAAAAAGTAAAATAGAAGCCATCATACAGGAGCTGAACTATCAGCCCAATATACTGGCCAGACGGCTGGCATCGCGCAACGTTCTCCGGCTGGCTACTGTACTGCCGAAAGTATCTTCCCAGGAGACCGACTTCTGGACCCTGCCGGTAGCTGGTATCCAGAAAGCGGAAGAAGAAATCAAACAGTTCGGTGTAAAAGTGGAACCTTATTACTTCGACCTTAACGACCGGAAGTCTTTTGTAAAAATTGCCAAACAGGTACTTAAAAACCCGGTGGATGGAATCCTGCTGGCACCCTCCTTTATTGAAGAATCTGTTTCGTTTATCCGTTCCTGTGAAGAACACAACATCCCCTACGTTTTTATCAATTCTGATATCCCCCAGGAGGAAAGCCTCTGTTACATCGGCCCCGACCTGTTCCGCAGCGGCTATCAGGCGGGACAACTGATCCATTACTGCACTCCCAACAATGCGCGTGTACTGGTACTCAACATCTCCCATGAGATAGAAGACCATCACCACCTGCTCCGCAAAGAAGAAGGACTACGCGCCTACTTTAAAGACACCAAACGGCCTATCATCAAAAAAGACGTCCGTCAAACCGATCAGGCCTCCATCGAAAAAGAACTCTCAAAAACTTTTCAGCAGCATCCTGATGTACGCGCAGTGTTTGTGACCAATTCCAGGGTAGCCGCCGTTTCCCGCTACCTCGAGAAAAAAGGTCTCCGTAAAGGTATCCTGCTCATTGGCTATGACTTCACCAAAGAAAACGTTGCTCACCTCGATCAGGGACATATTGATTTTCTGATCTGCCAACAACCACAGGAACAGGGCTATCGCGGTATCATGACGCTCTACCAGCACCTCGTGATGAAAGTGCCGGTAGAAAAAACGCATTTTATGCCGATTGATATTATCACGAAAGAGAATCATGCTTTTTATATTCAGCCGTAACGATTACGGTTACGCATATACGATATAAAAATACAATACCACTGCTGTAATCAATGCCCACCATAAGGTTGGATTACGCAATCCCCGCGACTGCTGTAGCAGGTCTGCCGGCAGTTTCAGGCTTTCCCGGTTCCAGATCAATCCTTTCAGTTCCGCTTCCGGCACCGGTTTGGTCAGCAGACTCACGACAATACACAGCAGCATACAACTCCAGAAAACGATACCTGTCCGATTGAAGAAGGGCATGGCCGGGAAAATGATTTCCATGGCCACCGACATCGGAATAGTGAGCATCCCAGCTGCCAGCGCACCTGCGTGCGTAGTGCGTTTCCACAGGATTCCCAGCAGAAACATCGTTGCAATGCCAGGTGTAAACAGCCCGTAAGCGTTCATCAGGTACAGGAAGATCGGTTTTTTGGAGTGGGTCAGGAACAATCCTGTACACAGAATACCAATGACGATGATCACTGCTCCCGCTATACGGCCAAAACGCACCGCCTCTGCTTCTGTCGCTTTTTTACGGAAATACGGCAGGTAGATGTCTACCGTGAGGATGGTGGTGCAGGAATTGATAGCGCCGGACAAATGTGACATCACCGCAGCAATAAGGCCCGCCATGACCAGCCCCACCAGCCCTGTAGGCAGCAACTTCTCCACCAGCGTAGGAAACAACAGATCCGGCTTTTCCAGGTTGGGAAAAAGTTTAGGCGCCACCAATGCCGGCACGGTGATGATTACCGGCACCAGGAACTTCAGATAGTCACCAAAGACCACTCCCATGCGGGCATGCCATTCATTTTTAGCTGCCAGCACCCGCTGTACGATGAACTGGTTGGTAGCGCAGTAAAAAACACTGATACAAAGCACCCCGCCAAGGTACATCGTCCATGGGAAGTCGGCATCATCCGCCGGCAGGATCAGGTCCCAGTCCTTTACGGTATCAGTAATGGCACTCACGCCTCCGGCGGCGTTCACGGTTGCAATGGTGAGCGCAATACCACCCATCACGAGTACAATCAGCTGCAGCATTTCCGTATAGATCACGGCGCGCAATCCCCCGGCGATCGTATATATGCCGGTGACAGCAGCCAGTATCACGACGCTGGTCATCACAGAGATGCCCAGCAGCGAATGTAGTGACAACGCGCCCAGGTACAATACGGCGCTGATTTCCACGAGCACGTAAGTGAGCAGGATAAGGCCGGCGTAGGTTGTACGGGCGGCGGTACCAAAACGTTTTTCCAGGAATTCGGGTACTGTGTAGAAACCATTGCGGATATAAAAAGGCAGGAATATCCACAAAAGGGCATTAAAACCCATCAGGATGGCGCCCCACTCCATAGCGATAGCTACAAAGCCACGGCTGTAAGCTACGCCCATCGCGCCCACCAGGTGATGGCTGCTGATATTGGCAGCGATGATGCTGCCACCGATCATCCACCAGGGCAGTTTATCGCCCGCCAGAAAATAATCGCGTTTGGTCTGCTGTGCCTTACGGGATGCATAAATACCCAGGCCGATAACGCCCAGGATATACGCACCGAATATAATGGCGTCCAGCAAAGTAAGGTTCAGGTTCATGCGGTTTGGATCATTCGTTGTGAAATAGAGGTGGCGGAGCGTATCAGCCGCTCCAGGGAGCCTTTCTCAAAAGGCGTTTGCCATACCGCATAACTTTGATGGTTAAACGATTCTTCCGGCGGCAGGTAACCGGCATAACCATTGACGATATTCATCACGGCAACCGCCGCCGGGGCCAGTTCCTGCCGCAGTGTCGTCTGAAAACCGGAATAGGCTTCATTCGGCTGACCGGCCAGTATGGAATTGCCCAATCGCCATATCCACAGCGGCATCTTCGTGACGGTCCCTTCTCCGACTGTTTTACGGATACCCCGTTGCCGCCATAACCGTTCTTTGATGACATGGTCCTCACAGGCAGCCCAGGCAGCCTCAATATCTGTCAGCGATGGCATTGGTTTCAGCACCATATCTACATCCGCCATTTCTGCTATCAGCGTAGTCGCTGGCGGTGCGGGTGTTTTTTTCCAGATCGCCAGGGAAGCGCCGGACTCCACCACACCGGTATAGGTTAGTGCTGTATCGGCGGGCAGCATCCCTTCCAGTGCAGACAGTATCGCAAAACCCAGTTGCCGCCCGTAGCTGTCAGCCAGCGAAGTATCGCCGCTGTATTGCTCCGCCGGCGAGAGTTCGCCGGAGGCGCCCTGCAAAAACAAACAGAACGCGCCGGTAGCCGGTTCCACCACGCTGCGCATACCGCCGATGTAATCGGGCGACAGCAACTGATTGTCCCATGCCAGCGTAGTAGGGTGACATGCGTAATTAACGATGGTACCGATGACAAGGCCGGCTGCGTTCGTGATACGGCCTGTCAGCAGCGTATCATCAGCAGCGGCGCCGGGATTATAACCCACCACCAGCCGGTCGCCGCCCGGTTCGGGAAAGTCGCGGTTGACCGCCAGCCCGCAATGTCCGTACCGCCACGTAAGCGTGGCCGGCTGCGCGGAGGCCATGGCCTCGCGGGCAGCATCAACCGCCACCTGCTGCACCTGCTGCAGGTACGGAATAATGAACTGCCCACCGGGCTTGCCTGCATCTTCACTGAAGGTGCTGGGGCCCGCGTGGGTATGCGTCAAACAGAACATCAATCGCTCTTCCGGCAGTGACAACGCAGCCAGGATGCCATGCCGTAAATTTCTTTCATCTGCAGCGCTCTTCCACCATCCCAGATCGGCGGAAATGAGTACCAGCGGCGCCGTAGCTGCCGCTGTCTGAAAAGTAATACAGGTGAGGGTCAGCGGCATATGCACCCCGGCCGCCACATCGTGTGTAGCAGCGCCCCAGTTACGGGCGAAGATGCCCACCGGCGGCGTAATATCTTTCCTGGCAATGCCTATGATTCCGTGGTAGTTCATCATGTCGTTCGTTTGTTACAAGAGAGACAGGCCACCATCCATCAGCAGCACGCTGCCGGTGATATGCCTGTTTTCCGGGTCACAGAGGCGCACCACCTCGCGGGCCACCTGCTGCGGTGTGATCAGCTGCCGCACGGGCGTTTTCAGGCGCGCATGCTCTTTCTGTTCCGGCGCCTGTTGCCATACCACGCGGCTAAGGCCAGCGTCTACATAACCCGGGGCGATCTCGTTAACCATAATGCCATGCGGCGCCAGTTCCAGCGCCATACATTTGGATAACATACGCAGACCGGCTTTGGACACCGAGTACGCAGGGATATGGCTGTGCGCCACTTCCGCCGCCCAGCTGCCCACGAAGACAACGCTGCCGGTTACACGCTGTTCCAGCATACGGGCCGTGACCGCACGCGCCACATGAAAAGCACCGTCGAGGTTCACCCGCAGCTCTTGGCTCCACTGCTCCGCCGTGACCTGATACAGACCGGCGATGGTGACGGTAGCTGCATTGGCGACTACCATGCTCACCAGGCCCAATGCTGCTTCCGCGGCCTGCAGCCAGTGGTTTACCGCCGCCGCGTCGGATACGTCTACCTGTGCATAGTGACAGGGCGCCCCGATCGACTTCAGCTCCTCCAGCAATGGCCGGGCTTCCGCTTCGGGTTGTATGTCTCCCAGCGCCACTCCGGCGCCCTGCGCTGCAAACGCAAGCGCTGCCGCCCTGCCGATGTCGCCAAGGGCGCCACTGATCAGGACTGTTTTCTTTTCGAATAGTTTCTCCATAACCGCTGTTTTACCAGTCACCGACGCTGCCATCTTTATAGAACGTCCGCTGTAACACCTCCTGTTGGAAAGGATGTTTTTTCACGGCCGCTTCGTTGATCTCTATGCCCAACCCCGGGCGGTGATTGGGTTTTACGATCCTCCCTTTTTTCTCTACTGTAAATCCTTCGCTCACTACTTCCTCCCGCCACGGTACATCGTTGTGCACACTCTCACAAATCGCATAGGAAGGCGTGGCAAAGCCTAACTCAATCGATGCCGCAGTACTTACCGGTCCCTGCGGATTGTGCGGTGCTACCGCCACGCGATAAGCTTCCGCCAGCGCGGCAATCCGTCTTACTTCACTCAGTCCGCCACAGTGGGTGATATCCGGCTGGATCACGCTGACGGCGCGTTTCTCCAGCATGTCCCTGAAAGCATGCACGCCCACCAGCCTTTCTCCGCTGGCAATCGGTGTTTTCACCGCCTGCTGTATCCGGGCGATGTCTTCCATTGTTTCGGGCCAGCAGGGCTCTTCAAAGAAATAGAGGCCGTACGGTTCCAGCGCCTTCGCAAACTGAAGCCCCATCAACGGGCTGGGACGGGCGTGACAGTCCACCATGATATCGATGTCCTCTCCCACTGCTTCCCGCATAGCACGCACACAGGCTTCTGCATAACGGACAGGCTTCAGTCCTTCCAGCGGCATGGTTTCCGGTACCGCCATGGACTTAAACGCCGTAAAACCGTCTTCCACGGCACGTGCCGCCAGTTCGCCGAAACGGCCGGCATCATCCGGGCGTGTTTCATAGAAGTCCTCCATTTTGCCGCCGCCCAGATGGCAATACAAGCGGATATAATCTCTTACGCGCCCGCCCCATAACTCATGACAGGGTACGCCGTGGATCTTCCCCAGGATATCCCATAGGGCGATATCGATACCGCTGATGGCCGTGCCGCGAACGATACCGTTGCCATGCCAGAAATGCTGGCGGTACATCATCTGCCACAGATATTCGATGCGGCGCGGATCTTCGCCGATCAGCAGCTGGCTGATATCTTCCACAGCGCCTACCACCGCCCGTGTGTGCCACTCCAGCGTTGCTTCTCCCCAGCCCCACAGCCCGGGCTGGTCCGTGATGATTTTGATAAAGATCCAGTTACGCATCCGCGCGTGACAAACCTGTGTTTCTATCGCCGTTATCTTCATAGCGCTGCTAATATTGATTGGGTTTTGTCTAATGTTTCTTCGATGTCTTTGGTGGTATGCGCATAGGAGATACTACCCTGTTTGATCGGTAAAGGAAAGTTAAAGATTCCCTTTTCAATCAGCTTCAAACGGTATGTTTTATCAAACGTAAAATCATGGTGTTTCAATATATCATGATAATCCACCGGGTTGTGGTCCATAAAATACACACAAAAAGCGGAACCCTGGCGGGCAATATGGAAAGGCCTGCCGGAAGTACTGAAGATATCATTTAAACCATCTTCCAGCATTTGCCCCAGCGCGTTCACATGATCATACACCTTAAACTCCGCAGATGCCAGCTTCCGCACGGTGGCAATGGCCGCCGCCGTGGTCAGCGGGTGTGCATTAAAAGTACCGGCGATCAGTACTCTTTTGCTTTTATCGGGATGGATAAAGTAATCCATATATTTTTTCTTCCCGGCGATCACGCCCACCGGGTAACCGTTGGCCACCGCCTTACCAAAAGTACTCAGGTCAGGGGTAACGCCACACAGCTGCTGATAGCCGCCTAACGCATGACGGAAGCCTGTCTTCACTTCATCAAAGATCAATAGAAAACCTTGCTCGTCGGCCAGCCGGCGCAGCGCTTCGAGGTAACCCGCCTGTGGTTTCACCACGCCGATGTTCTGTAAGATGGGTTCCAGCAGGATACCCGCTACCGGGTAACGTTGCAGGATATACTCCACAGAAGCGATGTCGTTGTAGTTGATCACATGCACCAGCGACGAATGACCTTCCGGGATACCGGCGGAAAGAGCATCAAACGGATACTCTCCCGGGCTGACACGCTCTCCCACATCTGCGAGGCTGCTGATCACATTACAGGCAACGTCATTATGCCAACCGTTGTAACCGCCCTGCATAACTATGATATGGTTTTTGCCGGTAACGGCGCGGGCTATACGTATTGCGTGATAAGTCGCTTCAGACCCTGTCGTGGTAATTTCGATGCTCTCCGCAGAAGGTACGCTGCCGCAGAAAAGCTGCGCAAATTCCCCTTCGAGGTTGGTGGGGCCGGCGCCCATCAGAAGTGTTGCATTATCCAGTGCAGCGCGTACCGCGTTATTCACGTCCGGGTCGTTGTGTCCCAGGAAAGAGGCTGCGAAACCCGCCTGGTAGTCGATGTATTCGTTTCCTTCCAGGTCTTTCACCCGGCTCCCCTGTCCGCTGACAAAACAAATATTGGGATCTGACTTACGGTTCAGGGATACCACGCCACCGGGTATCCATTGTTCATTGCTCTTTAAAAGCGAGGATGATTTGGGCCATGCGTTCATAATAGCGATGCTGTTAAAATTTATGTAAAATCTCACTTATTTCATGTTCCTGACAGACACCCCGCTGATACGGCAGTTTTTAATGACTGCACCGGCGGCCTGCCACAGCAGGTCGCCCTGTATTTGCTGATGCCGGATGTCTACCTGATCGATATGAAGAGAATCGATGATTGTATGTTTATCGAACGAAAACTGCGGATTGGCGTAACGCCGTTCCTCCCGGCTCACGCGGCTGATATCCAGCCGGTCTATCACCGATTGTCTGACGCAGATAACGCCATATTCTGTGGGATACCACGCCTGCGTGGAACGGCCATATACATTGGCGCCCGACACCTCCCTGATGGTTACATTTGAGAAGTAGCCGGTCTTGTCGAAAAGGCTGTAAAACAGGACAGAAGCCA
Source organism: Chitinophaga eiseniae (assembly GCF_900167135.1). Lineage (GTDB taxonomy): Bacteria > Bacteroidota > Bacteroidia > Chitinophagales > Chitinophagaceae > Chitinophaga > Chitinophaga eiseniae. The sequence continues at coordinate 503,401 of NZ_FUWZ01000003.1, forward strand.
TCGCAGTATTGCCATGTACATTTTCTATGGTGATATCACTCACCTTCCTGTTTTCAAACGTATAAAAAGCAACTGCCTTGAGCGTGGGGATGGAATCGTATATATTTTCAGGGGTAATATTGCGTACGGTGATGTCCCGGTAGTCCACAGCAGGGAAAGGCGCCATTTTCCCCTGGAAACAGGCGCCTCCCGCTGCAAATGCCACCAGGTCGTCGTTGGTAAACCCGGAAATATTTTCGATGCGGACATGGTTGCCCCCACCGGTCACACCATCGCCGTTTTGCCCGAGCGCACTGGTATGTCGGGCATCTTTGAAAGGGTTCTGCTGAAAATGGACATCGTGTATGTGTACGGTGTCACATTCCATGTAGGCGATGCCCCAGCTCCGGGTACTGTCAATCTGCAGGTTACTTACCTCCAGCTGCCGCACCTTATAGAAGAACATACCGAAACAAAATTCGGAGCTGTCTACCGTGCTGCGGATAGTCCGTGTCTGCGTCCATCCGTTACCGTTCCATTTGCCACCTGTCACCTTAATATGCGCGTTCCCGTTGACCTGATCTTCATTCTGCAACAGGTACTGGTTACTGGAGGGTTTCAGCTCGATATAGGCATCCGGACTGGCTTCCAGCGTAAAATAAGAAGGTAGCCTGATGGGCTGCGCGATCAGGTAGTGCCCTTTCGGAACAAATATTTTGCGTGTCCCGTTCTTTTGTGCCTTGACAATAGCCCGTTGAAAGGCTTTACTATCGTCCGTATTACCGTCCGCCAGGGCACCATGAGCGCGCACGTTGGTCACCTGCTGTGCATAGGATATTATACCACCCAGCATCACCAGGCTGACAAGTATGATCCTTTTAACAATTTCCTTCTGGTACAACATCCCGTGCAATTAAAGCGTATGATTGGTTTCTGATGATTTAGTATCCTTCGTTCTGCTTCAGCACACCTGGGGTATACTGATCGATCTGGCGCTGCGGCACCGGGAAAACTGCCATCGTAGCCAGGGGCGACAGCGTCACCCTGGTGGCCGTACTCGTCGCCGGGTTGTAGTCCCGCTCTTCCTCCTTCATTACCGTCAAGAAACGGCCGGTACGCACCAGGTCGGCCCACCTTTCGTTTTCGTAGGCCAGTTCCAGTTGCCTTTCCAGCAGCAGCTTGTCGAGAAAGTTGTCGGCGCCGGCGATATCTGCAGCGGTATAGTTGTGGGCCGCATCCCCGAAAGCTCTCTCCCTGACCATATTCAGCTGTATCAGCGCATTGGCTTTATCGCCGCTGTTGTACAATGTTTCGGCATAGAGCAGTACTACATCGGCGAGGCGCAATACAGGCAGGTCCTGGCCGGAAGTAGCGCCGGTGAATTTGGTCGCGTACTTTTTCACATACGGGCCCCATGCCGGCGGATCATTGGGAGAAGTAGCCTTTACCACGTAGTCGGAGATAGTGGATGCTTTGCGGCTGTCGCCGTTGATATACTTTTTGTTCAGGCTCCAGGAGGGAAAGGCATACTGGTTGCCCGAGCCTACAATACCGGCAAGGCCGCCGATCGGTGCGTAATCGATCCCCAACGAATGCCCATTGGCCCCGTCGGTGTATTTGATCGCAAGGATAATTTCTTTGTTGTCTTCCGAGGCAAGGCTCCACAAAGTGGCAAAGCTGGGCTCCAGTTGGTAGCCAAAATCCCGGATGGTTTTTTCCAGGTAAGTTTTGGCGTTGGCCCAGTCTTTCCGGTATACGTACACCTTTCCCAGCAGCCCGGTGGCAGCGCCTTTACTGGCGCGGCCTTTAACCGCTGCAGCCGGAGCCGGCAGCAGATCAATCGCCGCTTTTAAATCGGCGATGATCAGCTCATAGATTTTATCGGCTGATTCCCTCGACATATTTTTCGCTTCGCTGATGGAAGGCGTTTTAGTCACCATCGGTACGCCACCAAACAGTTTCACCAGGTCGAAATAAAAGAGGGCGCGCATGAATTTCGCTTCACCGGTGAACTGCTCCTTTTTGCCGGGAGCGTAGTCAGCGGGGCGGTCAATATTTTCCAGTACGGCGTTAGCACGACCGATGCCGTAAAAACATTTCTCCCAGAAATCGGCTACAGCAGTATTTTCCGCGTTGACGGTGAGATAATCGAGATCGTTCACACCGGGCATGGCGGTACCCATGTAAAGATTATCGCCGGGCATTTCCATCAGCAGGTAGTCTTTCGGTTTGCGGTCCTGCATGCTGCTATAGATCCCGATGACTGCCTGGTCCATATCGTTGGACGTTTTATAGAAGTTATTGGTCGTCAGGGAGGAATCCGGCGTCATGTTCAGCAGGCTGTTAGTACAGCTGCTACCGGCGAGTGCCAGGAGAAACACCGGTATATATAGTTTGTTCTTTTTCATGGAATACGCTTTTGCTGATTAGAAGTTAAAATTGAATCCCAGCGCATAGATGCGGCTGATGGGTTCTGCTCCGTAGTTGGCGCCCGGCATGCTGGCAACACCGTTCACCTCCCCTTTCGTATAACCTTCCGGGTTATATCCATGGAATTCTTTTTTGGTGAAGATGAACAGGTTGCTGGCAGAGAGGTACATCCTGAAGTTGGTCACCCGCAGTTTGCGGACCAGTGTTTCCGGCAGGGTATACCCAAGGTTTACGTTACGAATGGCAAGGAAGGAGGCGTCTTCTATATAAGCGTCAGACATCGTCTGGAATCCCAATGTGTTGAGGGCGCTGGCCGGCACTTTCCCGTTGCCCGGATCTGATGGCGACCACCACTGGTTTTCCACCAGCGAGCGGCGCATCGCGCCCAGCAGCGCTCCCTGGTAAAACTGATTTTCGTAGTTGTACATTTTGGCGCCGAGGGATGCCTGCATAGCGATGCTCAGGTCAAAATTGTTGTAAGAGAAATTGTTCACCATGCCAAGGATGGCTTTGGGCTGGAAGTTGCCCAGCAGTTGTTTGTCGTTGGCATCGATTTTTTTATTGCCATCGGTATCCTCAAATTTCGGGTTACCCGGCCGGGAACCGGCAATGCCAGGATTGGCCGCCACGTCGGCGGCATCTTTATAGACACCGTTGATCTTATAACCATAGTAGGAGAACATGGGCTCCCCTACGCGCAATATCCAGTTCATATTGGAAGAAGGGTCCGCGATGATCACGTTGTTGACGCCCCCGAGGTCTTCTACCGTATTACGGTTACGGGAATAGTTGAACGAAGTTTGCCAGTTGAATTTACCGACGATATTCCGGGTATTCACCTCAAACTCGATCCCACGGTTGCGGATCTCCCCGATGTTGGTCATGGTGGTACCAAAACCGGTGGTGGCCGGAACCGGCATGCTGTACAGCAGGTCGGTGGTGCGTTTGTCGTAGTAATCGAATACGATGCTGATACGGTTGTCCAGTACGGAGAGTTCACCGCCGATGTCGATGCCTTTGGTCTTTTCCCAGCCGAGCTGGCTGTTGCCGTAGCTGATGGCGGCCTGCCCTTTGGACACCACGTTACCGGGGGAATAGAAGGTGTTGCCCATCAGTCCGAGATACTGGAAGTCGCCGATATTGAAATTGCCTGTCACGCCCCAGCTGGCTCTCAGTTTCAGGTCACTGATCGGCTGAAAATCTTTCAGGAAGCTTTCCTGTTTTACGCGCCAGGCGGCGGACACAGAGGGGAAGTAACCCCAGCGGTTGTCCGGACCGAAGCGGGAGCTGGCATCTGTGCGGATGGAGGCAGACAGCAGGTATTTATCTTTATAGCCATAGTTCACGCGGGTGAAGTAGGAAATAAGTCCCCATTTGCTTTTCACGGTATTGCTGTTGGGCGCCAGGGTGGCGTTGCCCATTGTGTGTACAATATCGTTGTTGTAACTGCCGGCAACGGCGTAGAGGTTGACCGCTTTGCTGTCGTTACGCTGATAGGAAGCGCCTGCGATGGCTGACAGATCGTGACCACCTTTGAAGGTGGTGTTATAGCTCAACACGTTTTCGTTGAGGATATTAATATTATTGGTGGTGATGTCGGTACCTGAGTTTTTGGCGGCGCTGGTAGCCCAGGAAGCCTGGAACTCATCGCGGTTGCTGAAGTCCATGGTAGTACCTACGGAAGAGCGGAAGCTCAGGCCTTTGGCCAGGTTCAGTTTCAGGTAGGCTTCACCGATGTTACTGAAGCTGCTGCCATAATATTCAGATCCTTCCAGTGTAGCCATCGGGTTTACCTGCCCGGTGACGACAGCGCCCCAGTATTCACGGGCTTTGGGATAGGTACCGTTAGGACGCTGCACGTCTACAAAAGAAGGGTATTTGGAATAGTTAGGAATTTCGGAAGGGTTGTAGCGGCGTTTGGAATAGGTAGGGTTCAGCATGAAACCTACGCTCACCACTTTGCTGGCCTGCACGTCTACATTGGCTCTGAGGCCATAGGTTTTAAACCATGTGTTGACCATGGAACCTTGTTCATCTTTATAAGTGGCCGCTACGTAGTAGGTAGCCTTGTCGGTGCCACCGCTGGCGGAAATGTTATAACTCTGTATGGGCGCAGTGCGCATGACAGCGTCCTGCCATACTACATGCCCGGTTTTCAGCACGTCGCTTACCTGGTAGGCGGCGGGCCTTCTGGCATCGCCCCATACAGGGAGACTAACGTCGCCGCCTACCCAGCCGTATTCTCGGTTTTGGTATTTAACGGCATAATTATAGTATTCATCGCCGGTGATCCAGTCGTTGTGTACGATGGCTTTGCCCAGGCCTGCATAGCCGTTGAAGTTAAATTTCGGTTTGCCCGCCACGCCTTTTTTCATGGTGACGAGGATAACGCCACCGGCTGCACGCGAGCCATAGATGGCAGCGGAAGAGGCGTCTTTCAGCACTTCTACGGATTGCACATCGTTCATATTGATCATGCCGAGGTTACCGCCGGGGATGCCGTCGATAACGATCAGCGGATCGTTGCCTGCGCTGATGGAGCCGATGCCGCGGATACGGATGGTAGGGGCTGAACCGGCCTGGCCGCGTGACTGTGAGATATTCACGCCTGCCATGCGGCCCACCAGTGCTGCTTCCGGGCGGCCGGCAGGCACCTGGTCGAGTATTTTATTTTCCACTTTGGCCACAGAGGCGGTCACCGAACTTTTCTTTACCGCGCCATAGCCAATGACCACTGTTTCGTTTAATGTTGTTTTGCTCTGAGGCAGGGAGATAAAAATGGTATGGCGGTTGCCGACAGCCGTTTCTTTCTTATCATAACCGATGTAGGTGAAGGAGAGCACATCACTGCTGGCAGCACGGATGGTAAAGCGGCCTTCCGCATTGGTAGATGCGCCGGTTTGGGTGCCTTTGATAAATACCGTGACACCCGGAAGCGCAGCCTGGGTAGCACTGTCGAGCACTGTACCCTTGATTTCCCTGACCTCCTGTGCCATCAGCTTTTGTGGCTTGCAAAGACCTGCCACGAGCGATAGCAGGGTTGCAAATAGGTAAAGGTGTGTTCCTTTCATAATGATGGTTAGATAAAAATGGTTAGATAATCCCGTGCGCATGATCAGTCATGCGCCGGTGCTGTTGACATGTTCACCCGCCGGATACAGATTTCAGAGGAGGATGATTTTTTCGCGATTTACTTTATAGACCGTTCATTGTTCTGTCAGATTGGTAAGAACATATGTCGGCATTACAGGTTGATAATACGGGCGCGGCTACACGATGCGTCGTCACTGCCCGCAAGTTTCACATAACGTTGGCTTTGGTACCGGCCGGGAACGGACAGTTGTTCGCCACTCTGTTTACAAATATATTCAAATTTTGTAAACAAAAAAATATTTGCAAAAAAATCCGGAGAGAGGAAATTCCGGGGGAAAAGGAGAAATACAGGAGGGGTTATTCTACTTCCAGGGTGGTAACTTCTCCACGCAGCAAATGCTTTACCAGCGCTTCTTCCGCTTTCTTTACGTCTTTATTCTTCAGGGCCTGCAGGATGGCGCGATGCTCTTCGTCCGTCTGTTCATAGTCGTCCATCTGCACCAGCATCTTACCCAGCTTCATATGAAACAGGGGGATATTGCTGGACTGGTATATCTCCATCAGTTTGGTATTGCCGGAAAGCGCGATCAGGGTTTCGTGGAATTTCATGTCTGCCTCGCAGGCGCCGCTCATGTAGCCGCTTTTCACCATGTTGGTAAAGTCATCGCAGATTTTTTCCAGCGTGGTAATATCTGCTTTGGCAAGCTTCGGGATAGCCATCCGGATGGCGCCCAGCTCCAGCAGTTCGCGCAATTCGCGGATCTGGCGGATATCTTCGGCTGTCATGGACTTCACGAAGTAACCGCCCTTCTCTCCGAACACCACCAGGTTCTCACCCAACAGCCTGGTCAGGGCCTCCCGCACCGCCATACGGCTTACTTCTGCCTTCCTGGCCCACACGTCCTCTTTCAGGCGCATGCCCGGCACCAGTTGATTGGACAGTATCTTGCGGCGCAGCTCTACATATACTTTATTAGCTAATGAATCTGTTTTCATAGTAAATAATGTAAACGAAATATTTCTTCAAAAGTAAACAATTTTAAGATAGCTATAAGACTTCAGCGGTCACCACCGGCAAAATTTACAAAACCTAGGGTTTTTCAGCCAGCAACTGCTGAATATATTGATCCAGCAGGCGACTGCCGTAATCTGCCGCCCCGGTTTCCCGGAACACGATCCTGCCCGCCTTATCGATGATCAGCGTGGTGGGCAGCGTACCGTCGTATACATTTTGAGGTACATTTCCTGTCAGCAAAGTAACGGGCAACACGTAGCCGTTGTCCCGCATAAACGCGGCGGCCTTTTCCGGCTGACCATCGGCATCCACGATCAGGAACACCATACCGGGATTATCCTTCCACTGCCGGTACAACCGGTCCACAGAAGGCATCTCCGCCCGGCAGGGCGGGCACCAGGTAGCCCAGAAATTGATAAATACTACCTTACCTTTCAGGGCAGACAACGCCACCGGCGCGCCTGTGGCGGCATCGCGGAAAAGCATTTCCGGCGCCGGCAAGGCGTCTTCCGCCGTCTTCGGCACTGCCGGCTGAAATAGTCCCACTTTCATCAACTGTTGCAGAAACCATACTTTCCCTCCGGGAATGAATAAAATAGCCAGCAACCCACCTAACAACAAGGTGTAAATAATATTGGATGCAGAAAAAGAAGATCGGCGCATAAAGGGCAAGATAATAAAAATCCCAGGGCCATGGAGCGCCCCGGGATACGATATACATGATGTTAATGGTCGCCTTGCACGGTCTCCCGGACCTCATCCTCTTCCACCAGTCCGTCCATCTCCCCATCATCGCGGGAACCAGCCTTAAAAGGTGTAAAGAGCCATGAACGGAAGAAATCCTGCCCGTAACCCTGACTTCCGCCCTAGCACCGGGTTTCACTCTCAGGCGCCGGCACAAACTCCGGATCGAGGTACTTCGGCAGCGCATTGTTGATGAAGTAATTCCAGCCGCCGGTGAAACTTTCTCTCGTAAAGGATTTCAGATGCTGCGGGAATGTCTCCAGTCCTTCGTGCGTCAGTATCAACCGTGTTTTATCTCCTTCCGGCTGCAATTCAAACGTCAGCAGGGATTCACCTTCATAATTTTCATACTTCCAGGTATAGGACAGTTTTCTGGCGGGCACTACGGCCGTCACTACACAATGATGGATGTACTCAACATCCTGGTCTGCGCCTATAAAACTGAACGCAAACCCTACTTCCGGTTTAAAATCAGATACCTCAAAGTACCATACTTTCATTTTTTCTTTTACTGTCAATGCCTCCCATACTTTGTTGACAGGTGCATTCAGTAACCGTTCAACGACCAGCGGTTGATGTTTCATAAAGCGTGATTTAAAGCGTGAATATTTACTTCTTCCTTTTTTTCTTTTTACTATCCTCGTCCAGGAAAGCTTCCAGGGCATCCAGTTTTTTATTCCAGAACCGGCGGTAGTTCTCCACCCATTCCGATACTTCCTTCAGCTGATGCAGGTCAGCCCTGCAATGACGCTCCCTGCCCTGTTGCTGAATAACAATAAGCCCACATTCCGTCAATATCTTCACGTGTTTGGAAATTGCGGGGCGACTGATATCAAAATGGTCGGCCACCATGTTCAGGCTCAATGACCTGTCGGCCAACAGATGAATAATTTCCCTTCTGGTAGGGTCTGCTATCGCCTGAAAAACATCTCTGCGCATAAAATTTAATTTGTAACCGTTCAGTTACAAATATAGGTAACCGATTGGTTACAAAAAAATAAAAGTTTTTTGACCTGGAAAACAGGGATTCGTTTAACACGGGATGACCCATAAAAAACAGCCCCCACAGGCATACGCCTATGGGGGCCGCATTCATCATCAGTCACCATCAATTGTCACTCAGGATCTCATAGTCCCCCGACGGAATTTCATACACTGCATATCCATCTTCCATCCTGAGAAATTTCACATCCTTATTATCTGCCAGCGGCTTTCCGCCTTCTTTTATATTTTTTGCATCTTTTGCCGGCACATACACCGTCGCATGTGTATTAACAGGTACGCTTATACGCCATTTAAAAGACTTGTCTGTTTTTTCCCAGTTACTGCGGATCATACCGTAACCGGAGTGATACGAAGCGTCCACTTTTTTCAGGTCTCCTACCACCAGCGGTTTCATGATGATCTTTTTGAATCCGGGCGCAGCGGGGTCAGGCTGAATAGCGCCAAGGTCCTGGTAATACCATACTACCAGGTCGCCCAATAACATCACGTGGTTACCTGAGTTCATCGCCGGATCGGCGGTATTGCCGTTCCACAGCTCCCAGATAGTAGTAGCACCTTCCTTGGCCATATACCCCCAACTGGGGTAACTAGTGTTGGTGGCCAGCTGATAAGCGATATCCCCGCGGCCATTGTTGGTCAACGTGCGCATCAGCCACTCCGCTCCTACCAGACCGGTACTGATATGACCTTTATAGTCTTTGAGCGTTTTGTCGGCGATATGCCGGAACACCTGCTTTTGTTTGTCTACCGGCGCCAGCTGGTAAGCCAGCGAGAAGATATTGGCAGTAGGCGTATTGTTCGCATAATACCCTTCTTCCTGGTTCAGGAATTTTTTATTGAAGGCCGTTTTTACTTCTTCCCCCAGCGCTTTGAAAGACGCTACATCTGCAGGATTGCCGGTAATGGTCGCAAAACGTTCCATCAGCGTCAGCAGATGATAATAAAAAGCAGTACCCAGGAAATCGCCGGCGGTCTTGCGGGCCGGGTCCTTGGAATGTATCAGCTCCGGTGATTCCGGCGGCATACACCAGTCACCGTAAGTGTCTTTGGTGAGAATATGCTCTTTCATGTATTTGTCTTTCATATAGGCCATCCACTTTTTCATGGAGGCATAATGCTTACGAATGGGCTGGTCGTCGCCGTATTGTTCATACAGCAGGTTGGCGATGATCAGGTAAGCGGCAGGCCAGGTCATGTTATCGGAATACATCCGCCAGTAGGATGGCGCTACGTCAGGCACACTACCTTCAGCTGTTTGTGCATCCTCTATATCCTGGAGCCATTTGGCATACAGCAGATGGTTATCGAAAATAAAACTTTCTCCCCTGGCTCCCACGGCGCGGTCTCCCAGCCATCCCATGCGCTCGTCGCGTTGCGGGCAATCGGTAGGCATCCCACGGTAATTGCCACGGATGCCCCAGTAAGCATTCTTATAAACCTGGTTGATCACCTCGTTGGAGGTTTCAAAGTGACCGGTGGTCGCCATCTCATCATACACCACCCTGCCTTCGATAGCCGACAGGTCCGGCTTTCCTGGATAACCCGTCACTTCCACATAACGGAAACCATGATAGGTAAAACGCGGCTCCCATTCTTCTGTACTCTTTCCGTTCAGTGTATACTTGTCCGTTACCTTTGCGGAACGCAGGTTAGCCATGTACAGCGATCCGTCATCGTTCAGTCTTTCTGCAAACCGCAGCGCCACCTGTGTTCCGCCGGGACCTTTCACTTTCAGCCGTACCCAGCCCACGAAGTTCTGTCCCATATCATAGATAAACACACCGGGCTTTATCTCTTTTACCTGCAGCGCTTTAACGGTATCCATTACACGAATATTATTGTTCATCTGCGCGACCAGCAGATCTCCAGGTTTAGACACCAGCTGTACCGGCAACCAGGAAGCAGCGTTAAAGCCAGGCTTGCTCCATCCGGGCATTTCTTTGGTGGCGTCATATTCCTCCCCGTCATACTCATTATTGGCACCTACAGGGCCGCTGGCTGTTACCTTCCAGCTGTTATCGGTAACGATCCTGTCTGCCGACCCGTCTTCATACTGTACATCCAACTGGCAGATCATTTTCGGATAACCGAAATTGGTAATCGGCGGCAGGCCGGAACCATTGCCCCTCATGGAAAAATAACGGCCGTTACCAAGGATAGCGCCAATGGTATTGTCTCCCTGCTGTAGCTGCGATGTAACATTATACGTATTGTAGAACGTCCTTTTGTTATACTCCGTAGGACCAGGGGCCAGTACGTCTTTGCCGGTTTTGTTACCATTGATATACAATTCATACAGCCCCACCCCGCTGATATAAGCGGTCGCTTTTTTTACTTTTTTAGGGAGACGGAAATCTTTTCTCAGGTACCTGGCCGCTAAACGGGTAAAGGTATCTGTGGGCCGGTCGGTGGCGAAGGCGCTGTCCAGGCCGATCCACACCGCCTGCCAGTCGGACGGCTGCAGCAGCCCCATCGTCCACGACGCAGGCTCGCTCCACGCAGATTCTTTCCCGTCGCTGGTCCACACTTTTACTTTCCAGAAACAGGCATCGCCGGTGCCCAGCGGCTTGCCGGCATAGGCTACGCCGAGCGACTGGTCGGAACTGATTTTGCCGGAGTTCCACAGGTCCGCTTTATCCGCCTCCAGGTCCGCCAGTGAAGAGGCAACCATAATCTGGTAAGCCTGTTGCATCACATTCCGTTCATTACTGGTGATCTCCCAGCTGAGGCGGGGCGTGGCAGCATCTATGCCCAGCGGATTTTCACGGTATTCACAACGCAGGCGCGTCAACGCCGTATGACCTGTTTGTGCTGTACAGGCTACCGCGATAAACAAAAACAAAAGAACAATCTGTCTGATCATGATAAAAAATTTTGAATACTATTGCGGGTTTTGAGTCAGGTTATCCAGGTTAATATCTGTTTGCGGAATGGGCAACAGCAGCCGGTTCGTGGTCACCTGGTAAGCGTTGCCGGGTATATAATTTTTCTGTTGTTTCTCACGGAGACCATGTGCATTCATTATTTCCACGGCCTTACCGGTGCGCACCAGGTCGTACCAGCGATGGTTTTCAAAGGCCAACTCCACCTGTCGTTCGTGGTAGACGGCTTTTCTGAAATCTTCCTGGCTGGTGACGTTCAGCGCAGGGTCGGGATTGCCGGCGGTTTTCTTCGGCAGGCCCGCCCGGAGGCGCACCTGGTTCAGCAGATCAAAAGCTTCTCCGTTAGCTACAAAAGCCTGTTCATTCAGACACTCCGCGATCATCAGGAGCACGTCAGCGTAACGAAGCACCGGGAAGTTATCATTCGTGCGGCCCACCTCCGTATAGCCGTGGTTGTATTTCTTCACATAGGGTATCGCCACAAAACTACCGTTGGTTGCTTTATAGCCTTCGGCCAGCGAGACGTCTTTTCGCTTATCATTTGGCTCGTAGGCGCTGATCATGTCCGCCGTGGGAATATTCCATCCGGAGCCGCTGCCGTTGATGCTCGTCTTGCTGTCGCCCGTCACTGCGCTACCGGAAGTATACGGTGCAAAGATGTACATGAACGTACTGAACAGGCCTGTCTGTGCGCCCAGGTATTGTATTTCAAAAATAGATTCTGGTCCGTTCTTCTTTCCGGGTTCAAAGTTGTCCGCATAATCGGGCAGCAGGCTATAGCCTGAAGTCGTTGCCTTTTTGAGCGCTGTCAGCGCCTCGCTGTATTGGCGGCGGGTCAGATACACTTTACCCAGCAAAGTATAGGCGGCACCGGAAGTAGCCCTGCCTACGGAAGCGCCGGTATACGATGCCGGCAGCTTAGCCGCCGCGTCGGTCAGGTCTGCAATGATACGTGCATATACTTCCTCTGCGGTAGCCCGTCCTTTCGACAGCGCCCCGCCCGGCGCCACCACGGAATGGTCCCGCAGCGGCACGCCGCCGAACTGGCGCACCAGGTTAAAATAGTGAAAAGCACGGAGAAATTCAGCCTCGCCGGTATATTGGTCCTGCTTTCCCGCAGAGAATCCGGATTTTACATTCGGAATGTTATCCAGTACGTCATTGGCTCTTGAAATACCAACATAACTGTTCTTCCAGAAATTGGCAATACATTCCGCCGTAGCGCCGGCCAGGAACTCATCCACAAACTCCCATTGCTCATGGCCCCTGTCGGCCGTATTGTACTGGAAAGCGGTGTTATCGGAGCGCATCTCCCCGAAAATCCAGTAACTCTCTGTACCCAACGGTTGCAGGATATTATAGGCGCCGTTGACCGCCTGTTCTATCTCTCCTTCCGTTTTATAGAAAGCAGCGCCGTTGATGGAGGTTTCCGGATTCAGGTCGAGGAAACTTTTGCCGCAGCTGCATAAATAAATACTGATACCTAAAAAATAACAAACCCTTTTCATAAGACACATTTTTTCCTTTTAAAAAGACAGGTTGATACCCAGTGTGTAAGTCCTTGCCAGCGGATAATTGGTAAAATCTTCGCCCGGCGTCAACGCCGTACTGGTAGCGTTACCGGACACCGTTTTACGGCTCACTTCCGGATTGGCGCCGGAATAGCGGGTGAAGGTGTGCAGGTTCTGCACACTGGCGTATATACGTGCCCGTGAAATGAAACGGGTCCGTTGCAACCAATCCTTATTCAGGTTATAGCCTAAGGTCATGTTCTGAATACGCATAAAGGAGCCATTTTCGATCCACGACGAGTTTACGTCGCGGTAAATTACCCGTGCGCCGTTGGTAGTCGGTGTTTTGCCATCTCCCGGGTTTTGGGGAGAGCGCCAGCGGTCCAGCACACTCCTGTCTGTATTGAAGATACCATCGATGTTTTGCAGGTACTGGTTGGCTGTTTTCATCACCTGTCCGCCCTGTGCGCCTGTCAGCACAATACCCAGGTCGATGCCTTTAAAGGAGAAATTGTTGGTCAGCCCCCATACAAACTTCGGATTAGGGTCCCCGATGATGGCAAAATCGTTGACAGGTTCTATCACACCGTTACCGTCCACGTCTTTGTATTTGATGGAGCCTACCACCGAGGTGACATGCTTCGGCGACTTGTCCAGGTCTGCCTGGTCTTTATAAATGCCTTCCACCACGTAGCCATAAAAAAGCCCCACCGGTTTACCGACTTCGGTAATATGGGTAAAAGAGCCTTCCCCGCTCCTGCCGCTGTAGATGGGATCGTTGCGATCGTTGAGCGCCAGGACCTTGTTCCGGTTAAACGCTATATTGGCGTTAGTGGTCCAGGTGAAAGCGCCGCTGATATTCTCGCTGCTCACGCCCACTTCGAGGCCGTGGTTCTCTACTTTACCTGCATTGATGATCACGTTGGTATAACCGGAAGAGAGCGGGATTTCCGAATTGTACAACATCCCTTTGGTGAGCCGTTTGTAGTAGTCTACGGTTACGGTAATACGATTACGGAAGAGCCCTACGTCCACGCCGGCATCCAGCTGTGAAGACTCTTCCCAGGTAAGGTCAGGGTTACTGAGCGACGACGTAGTACGGCCGCTGGCGATCTGGTTGCCCAGCACATAATTGTTGGTAATTACGTTGGACATGTATGTATAGTTACCGATGTTATAGTTACCGGAGAGGCCGTAGCTCACTCTCGCTTTCAGGTCGCTCAGCCAGGAGACCTGTTTCAGGAAAGGTTCTTCCGAAGCTCTCCAGGCGATGGCGGCGGAAGGAAAGGTGCCGTAGCGGGTATTATAACCAAAACGGGAGGAGCCATCGGAACGGACCGTTGCGGTGAACAGGTATTTATCTTTAAATGCATAGTTGATCCTGCCGAGATAGGAGAGGATGGCCCATTCCTGCACGTCCTGTGTATAGGAAGGAATGGTGGCCGCAGCGCCGATGGGCTTAATGAGATCATCGGGATAGTTGCCGGCGTTGATCACCAGCACATCTTCGCGTGATTTCTGGGCGGTATAGCCCAATACCACGTTGAGGGAATGGTCTTTATGAAAGGTCCGGTCGTAGGTCAGCAGCATCTCCCCCAGCCAGTTGAGCCCATTGGCCTTTGACTGCGAGGAATTGGGGATGCTGGGCGGCGGGTTGTTGACGCCTCCCAGGAAAGATGGATTAAAGACAAACGTAGAGCCGTTGCCGTAACTGACATTAAAACTGCCTTTGGCTTTCAGTCCGGGGATAATTTCATATTCCGCGTAAGTAGTAGCCAGTCCTGTGAGCGATTTGATTTTAGTGGCGCCATACTCGAGGGAGTTTAGCGGGTTAGCGGCGCTGAACATGCCCGGGGAGCTGATATAAGGAGTACGGCCACCGTTTTTGTCCGTCACGGGGACCAGGGGACTTAACCACAGGCTGCGGGTAAGCACATCTGTAAAACCGTTCTCAAAATCATTGACCGCCTGCGTGTGGTACGTTGGTGCAAGGTTCAGTCCTATTTTGATTTTGCGGCCGATATTGCTTTCTATATTAGCCCTGACCGTATAACGATCGTAGCCGGTGTAGCGCAGTACGCCGTCCTGTTTGAAATAGCCAAAAGAGAAATAGTAGCGGGTGTTTTCGGAACCGCCACTAACGCTAACGGTTGTATTGTGCTGGGGCGCTTTGCGCAACACGGTATTGTACCAGTTGGTACCTTCGCCATACTGTTCCGGACGCCGGTATTCTTCGGGGATATCCGCATCGGTGGCTGTCTGGCCACGGGAGGCAAAATCATCCACGATGATATCTTTTCTGAACTGTGCAAACTCGCGGGCGTTCAGCATCCGGGGACGTCCTTTTTGCGGCACTTCCTGCATACCATAGTAGCTGTTGACCTGCACCAGCGGTACGCCTTTCTTCCCTCTTTTGGTGGTCACGATGGCTACCCCGTTGGAGCCGCGGCTGCCGTAGATGGCAGTAGAAGAGGCATCTTTCAGGATGGTGATGTTCTCTATATCGTCGGGATTGATGAAGCCCAGGGGGCTTGCCTGCTGACCGAAGCTGGCGGCAATGGGGAAGCCGTCTATCACAAAAAGGGGGTCGCTGCTGGCGCCGAAAGAGCCGGAGCCCCTGATTTTAATGGCAGCGCCACCGCCGGGTGTCCCCGACACTGCGCTCACCTGTACGCCGGGTATCTGTCCGGTCAGTTTCTGGTCTACCCCTGCTACCGGCAAGTCCTGCATTTGTTTGCTGCTGAGCGTTGCTACTGCGCCGGTAAGGTCTTTTTTCTGGCGGGCGCCGTAACCGATAACAACCACTTCACTCAAACCGGCGGTGTTAGGCTTCAGCAATACGTTGATGACAGCCTGTGTGCCTACGACTACCCTTTTTTCTTCATAACCGATAAAGCGGAAAGACAGCGTTTCTCCTGGCGCCGCTGCGATGTGATAGACCCCTTTGGCGTCCGTCTGCGTACCGATGGTTTTACCTGCTACCTGCACCGTGACGCCGGTCAGTGCACCGGAGGTGGAATCTGAAACGATGCCGGTAATTTGTTTTTGTTGCGCCAGCAGGAGCTGGCTACATAGTAAAGGTAACAACCCACATAGCCAGGCATGGCGGTGCCATAGCCACAAACGTGCATAACGTTTAGACATAACGTGAAATCTTTTGTTGAACAATAAATGTTGACTATTGGAAAATTTCAGGCACAACTGTCCCGGCACGGGTCATAGTCCCGTGTAACAACAACGGTTATACGACATACTATTATTTCTGGAATCAGGCTGTCACAGCCCGCTGGTTGATACGCTCAATGGCATTTCGGCATAACGTGGAATTTTATCATGCAGTAATACGAAAGGTAAATTAGGACAAAAATACCGGGCAACTATCCTGTCCCATGCTGAGGCGGTTAAAAAAAGAATTGCAGGGGCATAATTGTTGAAGCGTTTCCGGTGTACCAATTTGTGGAATTATGGATTCGTCATTGACAGCAAGCGGGCTCATTCCCGCGCAACAAAAGGGCGGACAGTCCAATACCAGCTACTGCCGGCGTGCGGAAGATCCGGAGGCGGCGGTCGTGCTGTACGAAGTGGCCCGGCGCAGGCTGCTCGATGTAAATCAGTGGCAGTTACTGAGTGGTCCGCTCAGCGCCCGTTTCCAGCTGGTAAACCCGCAAGGCGAACCGATGTACCGTTCCGTCCGGGAAGGAGATTATATCCGTATCAATCTTCCCGGGCCCGGCCCCCATGCCGGCAGGGGGTTCGACTGGGTACAGGTAGAGCAGGTAAGCAGCCGGGAACAGGCGTATACGGGCATGCGCGTACGACCGTTACCATTGCCCCAATCGGCAGACAGGGAGACGGCGCATTTCTTTAAACATCACGCCACCAGTTCCTTTATTGTAGAGAAAAATGGTCTGGAGGTGAAAGCCAGTGTTTATGGCAGGAATGAGATCCCCAATACCGGTGTGCGGGCATTCCTGGACAAAGTCAGGAATTTATTCACCGCCATTGGCGCTATACTGGGGATGTCCAAGGCACAATGGGGCAACCTGGTGAAAGGGATTGTTGATGGTTGACAACTATTTATACAGCTGCTGGTCCTGGATATAATCGATACCTTGCTGCTTCAGATACCGGACGCCCCAGCTGCTCACAAATTCGTATAGCGGTGCCAGTGACTTCCCTTCTGCCGACAGTGAATAGCTGACCCGGTAGGGTTTCCGGGACAGCATAGTCTTAGTGATCAATAAGTCGCGCTCCAGCTCCTTCAGCTGCTGGCTGAGCATTTTCTCAGATACGCCCGGCAGGTTCTCTTTCAATTTTGCATAACTGCTTTGCTCCTGCCAGTGCAGATGCGACAGTATCAGCAATTTCCATTTGCCGCCAATGAACCCGAGGGTCACGTCCACCGGACAGGTATATGTCTTATCGTTTAATGTGATCATGGTCCCTACTTTTTGGTAAGTTCTTGCTCCCGCGATACATCTTGTATACATTTGAAAGCAATTTTCACTAAATTAACAAGATGACAACCGATAAAAAAATCCCAACTTTATACGAATGGGCCGGTGGTATGCCGGTATTCGAAAAGCTGACAGATACTTTTTATAAAAAAGTGCTGAAAGACCCTTTGCTGGAACCAATTTTTAAGCACATGAGTCCGGAACACCAGCAACATGTGGCGCACTTTATCGCAGAAGTATTCGGCGGACCCAAAACTTACAGCGAGGGTGAAGGATCTCATTACCAGATGGTACAAAAACATCTTGGCAAACATCTCACCGAACAACACCGTCAAAGGTGGGTAGCGCTGCTGCTCGAAACAGCAGATGAGCTGGGATTACCGGCAGATCCCGAGTTCAGGTCGGCCGTTGTAGGATACCTCGAATGGGGTACGCGCATTGCCGTCATCAATTCCCGGGAGGAACAGCTGGAGATGGACAAAGAACAACCTATGCCCAGATGGGGATGGGGAGAAACCGGCGGGCCATATGTACCGTGATTTGTCATACGATTCTACAACCCAATTCCGATAAATACCAATCTAAATATTTGGGGTCTGCAGTTCTCGCGGGATAAGGCAATGAAGTCGGATAGTTCCTTTTTTAAAAATACATCCTAATCAGACAAATATTCCGGGAATCCGGTAGCATAATCCCATTCCGGTGTAGTATGTTATCCGTTACAAAACCCTCAAAATATTCTTTCACCTTATTAATCAGACAGGGCCTGAGTTCCTCAGGCCCTGTCTGATTAATACTAAAGATTCCCATTTATATTCATTTTTTCGTTTTACATCTCACATCTCACATCCATATTCCATGTACCAACAAAACCAACACCGTTAATATATACAACCAGAAACAACAAACCGCTGCTACGTATAGCCGTTTCGTTATCCTCAGATAACGCATGTCTTCCTGCGTACGCGCAAACTGTTCACTCTCCCTGAACACCCGCAGGGAAATTCTCTTGTGTGTTCTGATCACCCACCGGTTACGCAGCTTCTCCCCGCGCAATACGCAGTAAATACCTAATATTCCATAGATACAGCTTGTTGCTATGATAATTACCCCCTCCATCCATCCTAAAATATCGAATTTTTATAATATTACCTAGCAGTTTAAATAATAGATATCTTTATCCACCACCGTTCCTTTATAACCAGTTTATAACCAGAACAGATATGAAAACAATGAAACGCCTTTCCTGGCTGTTACTGGCCTTCATCAGCCAGACAGGTTTCAGCCAGCAGAAACAACCGAACATTATCTTTATCTTCTCAGATGACCATGCCTACCAGACGATCAGCGCCTATGGCAGTAAACTAACCCAGACACCCAATATAGACCGGATCGCCCGTCAGGGAGCACTGTTCCGGAATGCACTGGTAACCAACTCCATCTGCGGCCCCAGCCGCGCGACGCTGCTGACCGGCAAGTACAGTCACATCAATGGCTATACGCTGAATGAAAAGAAATTTAATGTCGGCCAGCAACTGTTTCCCAAACTGCTGCAACAGCACGGATACCAGACCGCATGGATCGGCAAATGGCATCTGGGCAACCTGCCAGAAGGATTCGACTTCTGGCGCATCCTCAACAACCAGGGACAATATTACAACCCTGACTTCATCGGTCCCCGCGATACCACCCGCGTAGAAGGTTACGTGACCAACCTGATCACGCAATTCTCGGTGGACTGGCTCAATCGCCGCGACACCTCCAAACCTTTCTTCCTCGTCGTGGGAGAAAAAGCGACCCACCGCGAATGGCTGCCCGACATCCAGGACCTCGGCGCCTACGACGATAAAACCTTCCCCCTGCCGGCCACGTTCCGCGACAGCTACAAGAACCGCATCGCCGCCCAGCACCAGGACATGACGATTGACAAAACCATGCGCCTGAAAGAAGACCTGAAAGTACACGCCAACTACGAAAAAGGCATCTACGGCCGGTTTACGCCCGAACAGAAAGCCGCGTTCAAAGCATATTATGAAGGAAAAGTCAGCAAAGAATTCGATGAGAAAAACCTGACCGGCGACGCGCTCGTGGAATGGAAATACCAACGTTACCTGAAAGACTACCTCTCTACCGCCCGCTCCCTCGACCGCAACATCGGCGAACTGCTCGATTACCTCGATAAAAACGGACTGGCAGAAAATACCGTCGTTATCTACGCCTCGGACCAGGGCTTCTACATGGGCGAACACGGCTGGTTCGATAAACGTTTTATGTACGAAGAGTCGCTCCGTACACCCTTTGTCATCAAATATCCCGGCGTAACCCAACCCGGTACCACCGTTAATCAGCTGATGCTTAACATCGACTGGGCACCTACTATCCTGCAGATGGCCGGCGTACCGGTGCCATCTGACATACAAGGCGCTTCGTTCCTGCCGCTGCTGCAAGCCAACAGCGACAAATCGAATTGGAGAAAAGCGGCTTACTACCACTATTACGAGTTCCCCGAACCACACCATGTATATCCTCATTTCGGCGTACGCACAGAACAGTATACGCTGGTACGCTTCTACGGCGCGGGCGACAGCTGGGAACTGTATGACCTGAAAAAAGATCCGCAACAGGTCAATAACATCTACGGTGGTAAAGGCACAGAAAAAATCACCGCAGCACTGAAATCCACCCTAAAAAAACTGATCCTTCAGTATAACGACCAGGAAGCCCTGAAAATACTGGAATCCCGCTAATACTTAGCCGGTCACGTAATGTAACGACATTGCGTGACTGGTTCCCTTCCCCGAAAACCCTATCTTCGGGTAATGAAGAATCCTCAGACCTGGCAGTTTAACATATTAGACTATAAACGAAGCTTATGGGGTGTGGCAGCCTGTGTGACCGGCTTTCTCGGTTCCTGCATACCTGCTTTATTACTGGAGTTGAGCATTGGGATAGTCATTGGCGTAGTGCTGGTGGTCATGTGTACCCTTTTCTTTTTTATGATGAAGTGGACATGGAGAAATGAAACCCTCACCCTTTATCATGATCGCATTGAGTCTGCCCTCTATGGTACCATCTACTTCACCGACATCCGGAAAATATCCCGCCCATGGGGCACTGACGCGCCGGGCGTCAAACTCCGGCTGCGAAAAAAGCGCGTTTCCTGGTATATGACCCGCAGCAGCCGCGCAGTGATACAGAATACACCCGAAGAAGTAGCCCTCTTCAAAGACTTCCTCCGTCACCTGGAAGCTGCCATGAACAAGCAGGAAGAAAAACAGTTTAAAACCAGTGTCGTCAAAACCGAAGAAGTCAGCCCATCTCCGGCCGAACAACTGAGCCAGATCAATAACCATCCGAATGATAACACCAGTCTCATTGTCGGCGGTACTTTTATCCTGCTGATCATGATGGTCGTGGCCATGTGCGCCACGCGCGGACGGAAGCCCGATTTCGCCCGTATGAAAGCCGCTTCACAGGAACGTTTCTACAGTAACAAACAAAAGCTGGACGAGCTGGTGGCGCAAAGAATGGAAAAAGAAGGCGGCGCTTTCCTTTATACTAACGATCACGCAGCTACGATAAAACTGCTACCCGATATAAATACCGGCAACCCGCTGAACATAGACCTGTTTCAATACACAGAAGCCAATAGGGATATGGAGGCTATTTTCGCCAATCCGGATTCCGCGCAGCTGTATATTTACGTTATCACCGGAGATTCCGCTGTCCGCAGGATGAGGTCTGACACCTCCTCCCGGCAGTTTTTCTTCCGCGCATACGATCCGCAACAACGTATCCGGCCGTTGGGAAAACCCTGGGGCGATACCACCGGGCAATACAACGATCCCGTATTGGATGTGAGCTGGAATGTACCGCTGACGGACACTTCCCACCTGCTGTATGCCATGGACAGGAGTATTCCCGGCATAAATATTATGCTCAGTCAGATCAGGCTACGCCCTACTTTTCGTTTCTATATGACCGGTAAAGTAAAACAAGGCATGAATGAACCGGCTTTCAGGGAAGCCGTGATCACGCTCAACAAACTGCTGCACCGTAACAAGGTAGACACGACCACTTTCAGGATCACGCGGCTTTAAAGGTCCCGCGACTGTAAAAAAGCCCGGAGCCGCTCCAGCTCCATCTGCACCGGTTGCATCGACAGCCCTACCCCTGTGCTGATCTCCCGGAACAGCTGCTGTATGGTGTCCGGGCTACCGGCCATACTACAGGATTCCAACCGCTCAGAAGCTGACTGGATCCGTGTGAGGCCTACAATAGCTGTAAATGCCCTCAGTTGATGCGCGTAGTATTTGACCTGCTCCCGGTTATTCTCCGCAATGGCATTGCCCAGTTGAGCTATCCGGGCGCCAATCTCCCGGAGAAACCCGTCGAACATATCAAAAGCATACGAAGGCTCATGCTGGTAAAGTCTTTGCAGATAGGCGACATCCAGCGCCTGGTGACGGAATTCGAAGGAAGTGGAAGATGCTTTTTCCATATGGGGTATTTTGGGGGAAGATGACTACTATAAAGATACCGATTTGGCCTTAATTTCTTTGACAATTCCGGGCAAAAGACTTAATTTTGCCCGCTGTGAGAGAAGCCGCATCAGCTTTGCTTTGATGCGGCTTTTTTATAGATAGTTATTATACAGTGATATGAAGACATACTTCCGACTTTTAGCTTTCGCCAAACCGATTAACAAGTTTGCTATTCCCTATATCCTCTGCACGTTGTTGTCTATTATTTTCAGCACACTGAACCTGGCGTTGCTGGCTCCCCTGCTGGCCACCATCTTCAGTAATGTAAAAGATATACCACCGAAACCCGAGAACTGGATAGACATCTTCGCCGTGTTCAACTATTACACCGCACTCATTTTTAACAAATATGGCGCCGTACAAACACTTCGCTTTGTCTGCGGCTGTATCGTGGCATCGGTGTTGCTCGGCAACCTGTTCCGCTACTTTGCTGAAAAAACCATGGAAAGCCTCCGTATCCATACCCTCCTGAATCTCAGAAGAGCTGTTTTCAATAATGTGATGGACCTCCACCTCGGTTACTTCAGCAACGAACGCAAAGGCGATATCATCTCCAAAATTGCGAGCGACGTTCAAACCGTACAATATTCCGTGACCGGCACCCTGCAGGTGATCTTCAAAGAACCGGTTACCCTCCTGTTTTACCTGGTGATGCTGTTCATCATCTCCTATAAACTGACGCTGGCCTCTATGCTGGTAATACCTGTTGCTGGTTTTATCATCTCCAAAATTGTTAAAAAGCTGAAAGAACATGCTGTGGAAGCCCATCGCACCTACGGCCTGATGATCAGTTACCTGGACGAGGCGCTGCACGGTATCCGTATCATCAAGGCTTTTAACGCGGTGAAGTTTACCACCGACCGCTTCAATAATGAAAATCTTCGCTACTCCAAAATCGGTCGCGCTATGGCCAGAAGGCAACAGCTGGCTTCACCGGTGTCTGAAACACTGGGCGTGATCATGGTGGCCGGTATCGTATTGTATGGCGGTACATTGGTACTGTCCAACCAGGGCGACCTCAGCGCTGCGGCTTTCATCGCCTATATCGCCCTGTTCTCCCAGGTAATGCGGCCCGCCAAAGCGATCTCCGCCTCTTTCAGCAGTATCCACTCCGGCGTGGCCGCCGGCGAACGCGTACTGGAACTGATCGATGAAAGACCCGCTATCGTGGATGCTCCCGACGCGGTGACCATCAACGGGTTCGAAAAAGAAATTGAATTCAGGAACGTGTCTTTTGCCTACGGCGAAAAAGCCATCCTCCGCAATATCAACCTGACGATTCCAAAAGGTAAAACAGTGGCGCTGGTAGGTCCTTCCGGCGGTGGTAAATCCACCATGATGGACCTCATCCCCCGCTTTATCCAGCCGCAGTCCGGCGAAATCCTCATCGATGGCCGCAATCTGCAACAGGTAACCATGGAGTCACTCCGTTCCCAGATCGGTATGGTGAACCAGGAATCTATCCTTTTCAACGACAGCATCTACAATAACATCGCTTTCGGTAAGCCCGACGCCTCCCCTGAAGCAGTGGAAGCTGCTGCCCGTATCGCCAACGCCCACGAATTCATCATGGGCACCGCAGAAGGTTATCAGACCAATATCGGTGACAAAGGCTCCCGGCTCTCCGGCGGACAAAGACAACGGCTCTGCATCGCCCGCGCCGTGCTCAATAATCCGCCCCTGATGCTGCTGGACGAAGCTACCTCCGCACTGGATACCGAATCCGAAAAAATGGTGCAGGATGCGCTCAATAACCTGATGAAGCACCGTACTTCCCTGGTTATCGCACACCGCCTCAGTACCATCCAGAATGCCGACCTCATCATCGTACTGGAAAACGGACAAATCGTGGAACAAGGCTCTCACCTCGAACTACTGGCTAATAACGGCCTCTACAAAAAACTCATCGACATGCAGACCTTCGCTTCCAATAAGGAAGAATCGGTAACAGAATAGATAGATTAGAAAGAATCTATATATCAATATAACTGTATGTATATTTACGGCCATGATTAAACCCGATGCGATCGATATTGTGGTGCCTTCGTTCCGCCTGACGGAAGCGCTGCTGCTGAATATTATCCGGTTGGAAAAACCCGCCGGCTTTGAGGTAAACACCTATATCGTGGCAGACAATCCCACTGCTGTCATTCCGGAAAAACTAAAGGAATTGCACCTGGCCGGCGAAATACACCTGCTGGTCAATGAAGTAAACCTGGGCTTCTCCGGCACACGCAATAAAGGCATACGGGCAGGACAAGCGAAATGGGTCCTCCTGCTGGATGACGATATCGTTCCGCAACCCGACCTCCTGAAAGCATACGCTGCAGCGATTGCCCAAAACGATCACGCACTGGGCTTTGCCGGGGTCACCTACTTCCCGGAAGCCATCAACGCCGCTACCCGCGCACTGGAGATAAACGGCTCCGTACATCATTTTAAACTGGCGCTGTATTATCCGGAGATCACCTGGGCGCCCACTACGAACATGATGATTAACCGGGAGAAGCTAAACCCGGCGCTGTTTGATACCAACCTGAAAGCAGGAGGGGAAGACGTAGACTTTTTTGTGCGCCACTGGCTGCAATTCAATGAAAAATACCAGTCTGTGCCCGGTGCCGCGGTGACACACCCCTGGCATGATAACGGCGCCATGCAGACCCGGCGGATGTTCCGCTACGGCATTGCTGCTAATCAACTGGCCCATAAGGAACCGGAAAAAAGATATACTTACCGCGATTTTACCAATACGCTGGAAACCCTGCTGCTGCTGCTGTTCCTCTTTCCGGCTGCCCTGTTCACAGGCACCCTCAATATATGGTTATGCCTGGTAGTAGCTGTTCCGCTGGCCGAATACCTGACCAACTGGTTCAAAGCGATCAGCATAGGCAAAACAGGTTCGCCGGCCGTAGCCTTTCAACTGATGTGGGTGAAAAATTGCTGGGAAGCGGGCTATCTGTACGATGCCATCATAGGCGGCCGCCCGGGCGGGTTCGCGAAAAGGATCGATATGGGCTTCGTCAAAGAAAATCCCGGCTCCTTCCGCACTAACCGGTGGAAGATCGTAAAAACCCTGTTGCTGGTGATATTAGTGGTGGTAGCCGTTTGTACAGTAGGTAATGCCTCTTTTTAACGTATCCAGGTAAACCCGGTAGTTGACATTCTCATGCACCCGGTCATTGAAGGGATGGTGCAGGTGATAACAAACAGCCTTCATCTTTACCTTTTTCTGGCTAAGGCCGGAGTTAATAAAACGGGCAGCCAGTTCAATATCTTCATGGCCCCACCCTTTCAATTCATTATTGTATCCGTTCACACGCAGGAAATCCTTTTTCCAAAACGCGCAGTTAGCACCTATAAGATTACGGGAACGCTTGCTTTTTTTGATCAGTAACGGCGCCAGAAACGGAATACGCAACGCATTAAACCTGTTTTTCACACCGCGGTCAAATGCTGTGACATTTTCAAATTCGCCGGAACGCAGAAAATAACGGGTTTTGTCTTCCGGCAACAACACACGGCTGCCACGGATATAATACCCTTCCTCCGCTTCACTGATGTGGTCTTTGATGAAGTTCTCGTGCAGCACGATATCACCGTCTATCTGAATAATATAATCAGACTCTGTTCCGGTAATAGCCTGGTTGATGATGATGGTCTTCCTGAAACCTTCATCCGGATGCCAGAAATGTTTTACCGGAATAGTAGTACTCCGCTTGAACGCATCAATAATATATCTGGTAGTGTCGCCTGACCCATCATCCGCGATAATCACCTCGTTCGGCAAAACAGTTTGCCGCAGCACACTCTCCAGAACAAGTTTTAACGCTTCTGGCCAATTGTAGGTAGTTACTAATAAGGCCACGGACATGCTATCACCCATATAATCTGAATCTTATATTATTTTTTAATTTTTTTTACCGCGCGACTGATACTTGTCTGGTATAACGCCTGCCATCTGCTGTTTATTACGGCTGCATTCCGCTTACCCGGCGGTTTTGGGCGCATGGATGCTGCTATCAGCGAAAATTGTAGGTCTTATGTCAGTCTCACATTCCGCTCGTCTCATTACAATACCAGTCATTCTCTATTGTAAGCTAACGAATTAAGGTCTTCATATGTTACACATACATTAATACAAAAGGTTAAATTCTTCAATAAAGCAAAAATAACTAATATGGATTGTATGACAATTAGCGTATTTTTTACATTTATTCTTCTACCACGAAAAAACTTTACGCTATTAAAAATATGTCAATTTTATGCAATTTATAATTAATTATTACAATGACATAATAATTTTTTGCCCTGTAAAGCCTACCACTTTCCCGCTACAAGAAAAGTTGTCTAAGCAACTTTCATGCTAACCTTGTCAGTCGCCGGTATCAATCTTCTTCACCAGCTCCTCCCTCACCGCAGCGGGCACATTGGACAACAGCTTATATCCCGTAGCTTTTTCTATCTCTTCGATAGAAGTAAGATAGGCTGACCATTTCGTGTTCACGTCATTGTTGTTGGGCGTATTCACGGCGATCACCCGCGTTTGCCGGGAAACCCGCTTTAAATCATTATTCCCCTCCGGCAACACCACAATCACCTTCCAGATCCTCGCCGGCACATTTACCCGGTTATTGCCAATCTTTTTAGACATGCCCTTGCTACCCTTTCCGCCACTGCCGTAACTACCCATGATCACATACACTTCATTACCACCTCTCACCAGCGAACGGGTATAGTTCTCCAGGTTGGACCATAAATGCTGGTTGTGATTAGGCGCCTGCGGAATCATATTGGTCATCAGAAAAGTGGCCTCATTGGCATCCCGCGTAGCGGTACGGTCACCTGATGGACAGTTATGTCCCCGGTCAAACCCGCTACCGTTATAGCTGAACCGGGAGACCTGGAACCAGCCTTCCGGCACATCAGCATCCGGCCGGAAGTCATTCCCCCTCGCCATACGCCCCAGGTCACCGGAAGCAATATGCCAGCTTACCCAGTTCGGTGTTCCGTTATCCCGGTTGTAAGACAAAGTATAATATCCCTTATCCATCAGATAGTTGTTGGCCATCACCACCGCAGCCGCTGCATTGCTGGGATTACCCAGCAACAGGTTGTCATCATCGCCCCGCACGGCTTCCGCTCCTTTCTCCGGCTTCACCGCAGGCATCTCCTTTCCACCTGCACTCACCCTGATCGCATCAAAATTGAGACGGCTTCCGTGCTTGTCCGTCTTCCGTATCCGGAACCGGACCGTGGCAGCAGTAGTGACCGTAAAAGTGGATGTCTGTAAACTGTTGGATGTTACCGCTACCGTATTGCCTACCCTGATAAAGCGCTGGCCACGGTTCACCGACGCCCATAACTCCCACGCACCAGCCTCATCTTTTCCATAAAGCGCATATTTCAGTGTAACCGTCACCGTGCCCTTCACCGCGATATCAAAATCCATGGTGGCCATCCCGTTATCACGAATACGCAATGCCTGCGCACCCGCTTTATGATCATCCTCCAGCCGGCCGGTCACAGCATCTTTAAACTCCCAGCTGCCGCTGGACAAATGCACACTTTCTGAATTGTAATTGGTCTTACTGCCTTTTTCAAAATCTTCCTGCAAGAGATACTTAGCAGTCTTCTTTTTGGAGTGCGATTTGGCAGCAGTCTTTGGCGGGGGCTCCTTTTCCTTTCTGCCGGCTATTTTCCTGGAGCAGGTAGTCACAGCAAACGTGACAAGTATCAGTATAACGGCTACGACTAAACTATTATTCGATTGCTTCTTCGTCTTCTTCTGAGTCTTCTTCTTTGGCTTTGGCATAGGGTCGCGAAGATAATAAAGAAGATGTTTTCACGCAAAGATATCCACGCAAAGGCGTCACGCAAAGACGTCACGCAAAGGCGTCACGCAAAGGCGCAAAGCAGCAAAGCGCGCAAAGAAAGAAAAGAGAGTAAAGAAGTAAAGAGAGTAAAGAAGTAAAGAGAGTAAAGAAGTAAAGAGAGTAAAGATGTAAATAAACACACGAAAGAACGTACAAATATGATCTACGCTCCTTTGCTCTCTTATTTATCTTGTAAAAAATCTTTGCGTGCTTTGCTGCTTTGCGCCTTTGCGTGACGCCTTTGCGTGACGCCTTTGCGTGACTAGTAGAACAACTGCGACAACACATTAGCGGCATCATTGGTCTTAGGCTTCAGTCCCAGGAATTTGGTGTACTGCGCAGCCGTCAACAACAGCTTGAGCCTGGAGAAAAGTCCTCCCTGAAGGCCGCTGAATTTGGAGGCGTAAGCGGCAGGGTTACGCTGTTGCAATGGCATAATACCTGCTTTCTGTTTCAGGAAACCAGTCACCAGATCAGTCACCTTTGGTTGCTGTGCTGCCGTAAGCCCCAGGGCCGGCGTCAGCTTCGACAGGATGCTGCTGGCCACTCCACCGTAATTGGCCAAAGGATTCTGCACAGTACCGGCCGTCTTTTTTGGCTGGTCCAGTATACTCTGCGCATGCACGGACGCAGCACTAAAAAAGCACACGCATAACATGGGGAGAAACACTTTTTTCATGTTGCAGGATGATTTAAATGATGGAATTGAAAGTGACAGCCTCTATACTATAAATATAACGATAAAAGCTGCGCTCCGGATTGGCCGGAACGAATAAAAATTTGTCCCGGATACACTAACCGGCCACCGGAAACCGTCCTAATATTGTATCCGCAAATCACAAGCAACATTTGCCTTTGCCACATACCTGCACCATGTACGAAGAACGTATCAAGAGAAGAGATTTACGACAGAAGATCACCAGCGCCGAACAAGCCGCTACCTTGTTTAAAGACCGGATGGTCGTAGCCTCCAGCGGTTTTACCAAGGCGGGCGACAGCAAAGCAGTATTAAAAGCACTGGCATCAACAACTCCTGCTACCCCGCTCAGCATAACGCTGCTCACAGGCGCCTCACTGGGACACGACACAGACGGGGCCCTGGCTGAAGCAGGTATTTTATACAAACGCATGCCGTTCCAGGTAGATCCTGCGTTACGCAAAAAAATCAACAGCGGCGAAGTACTCTTTACAGACCAGCACCTCGGTGAAAGCGCCACCCTCGTGGAAGAAAAAATCATCCCCCGACTGGACATCGCCGTGATTGAAGCCCTGCTGATTGAAGAAGACGGCAGCATCGTGCCCACCACTTCAGTGGGCAATTCTGCCACTTTTGCCGCCGCTGCCGACAGGATCATCGTGGAGATCAATCTCTCTGTGCCCCTTTCGCTATACGGCGTACACGATATTTTCTCCGCCGGTATATGGCCGGAAAAACAAATCATCCCTATCACAACAACAGGCGCACGCGTGGGACGGCCGTCTATCCCGGCAGACCCGGAAAAGATTGTGGCGGTGGTACTCACCACCACGACCGACAGCCCGGCCTCCATCAATGAAAGAGACGAAAAAACCACGGCCATCGCCGCCCATCTGCTGGATTTCTTTTCCCATGAAATCAGTAAAGGCCGTCTGCCGCAATCGCTCCGGCCACTACAATCCGGTATCGGCAAAGTAGCCAACGCTGTCATGGAAGGTTTTATGGACGGCGACTTCCATCACCTCACCATGTACTCGGAAGTAATACAGGACAGCGCTTTCAACCTGATCGACGCAGGGAAACTGGAAATGGCCTCCGCCTCTTCCATTACCGTTTCCCAGGCCTGCTACAACAGAGTATTCAGCAACTTTGAAAAATACAAACCTCATATCGTCCTTCGGCCGCAGGATATCAGCAACGCTGCGGAAGTCATACGCCGCCTCGGTGTCATCAGCATCAATACGGCCATCGAATGCGATATCTACGGCAACGTCAATTCCACTCACATCGGTGGCACTGCCATGATGAACGGTATCGGCGGCTCTAACGATTTTGCCCGCAACGCGTACCTGAGCATATTCGTAACACAGTCATCTTCCAAAGCCGGCGGTATTTCGCACATTGTTCCAATGGCTTCCCATATAGACAATACTGAACATGATGTCGACATTATAGTAACGGAGAACGGTCTGGCCGATTTACGGGGACTCGCGCCCCGGGAACGGGCAAGACTGATCATATCCAAATGCGCGCATGCCAGCTACAAAGACGAACTGAACAACTATTTTACCAACGCCTGCAGCCGCGGAGGCCATACGCCCCACCTGCTGCAGGAGGCCCTTAGCTGGCATAGCCGCTTTATCGAAAACGGGACCATGCTTAAAACTGTTCATGTATAGTGTGTGTGAAAGGATGAAAAAAAAGAAACCGGCTCTTCACTGGGAGCCGGTTTTCCTTTTTATAGCAAGACCTTCATTTACCGTATAAGCGTCACCGCGCCTTTAATCAGTTTCACCGTACCATCTATATATTCCACCGTGGCAAAATAAACATACGTGCCCATATCCGCCTTCTGCCCTTTTACCATCCCATCCCAACCATAGGCGCGGTCGTTGGCCGGCGTGTTCACCGCCTCGAACACCTTGTTGCCGGAACGGTTAAACACCGACAAATTCCTTACCTGCCGGATATCCCAGCTGCCAATCACATAGAAGAAATCATTCTGCCCGTCGCCATTGGGCGAAAAAGCATTCGGCATACTGATACCTGCATTGACAAACGTCTGTATTTGCACACTCGCGGTATCCGTGCACCAGTAATCATTCCGGGCCGTCACGATATAACGCATGGACGAGGTGGCGGCAGCCACCGGATACGGACAGGTCACACAGGAAAGGCCCGACTGCGGCGCCCAGGTATAGGCGGCGGCAGGTCCGCCGGTAACCGCAGTGCGCAACGGCACACTGGCCGGCCTCGGCAGCGATATCAGTACCGGCGTGGCTCGAATGGCAAACGGTTCATAACCTAACACACTCCGGTTATTGGTATAATCTGTTTCCTTCCACACAAAGCCGCTTTTGTCATTCACCATCGCCACCACTTCGGCCGTACCGGGCGCGCTGACCACATGAGAGAACTCCCGGCAGTCGCCCTCCTGTGCCACAGGCGTATAAAATAACGGCTCCAGTATTTTCGTACGTTCGTTACCGGGATCGCCATTATAAAAAGAGACCGGTATCTTCCGGAAGATACTGTCGTAGCCATTTGCCACACATACTTTAAACTTCAAGAGGATATGCTCGTTATCATAACAATGCGCTGATAACAAACTGACGGTCAGGTCCGGCGGCACAAGGTGTACATACTCCTCTCCTTTAAGCACACACCCGTAGCGGTTTGTCAGCGTTATCCCTATCCGGCTGCTGTCCAGCATCCGAACGGAAGGCGCGGGACAGTTGCTGCAATCCATCGTATAGGCGTCGCTGTTGTCCCAGCGGATAACAGCCGGATCAAAACCGGCCACTTCGTAATAAAAATGAAAAGGCGCCTTGCGGAATACCGTTGTGTCCCGGGGAAAAACCGTCAGTACCGGCGGCACATACCCCAGTGTATGCGTATTGTTGTTATAATCGGCTTCATTCAAACCCGTGGCGGGCGGGAAGGGCCGGTGGTCTTTGTTCACCACCGCCACCACCTGTCCGGTGGCCGTTTTCCGGAGATACTGCCCATAGCTGCTACAGGCTCCTGCAGAACCCATCGGTGTCAGGAAGGTGTTGCCCAGCTTTACGGCGGCGGGATCTCCCGGCGCACGGTCGTAAAAGTCAACCTGCAGGGTAGCGGGGATATTACCCGGAACATACGCGTTACACAGGGAAAAATCCACATGCAGACTATCACCACGGGAACAGGTTACTTTGTCCAGTTTTACTGTATAGTCATCTACCGGGGGAATATGCAGGGTAGCCATGGTATCGGCGTAACAGGCGTATTGCGTATAGCTGCGCACCTTCACGGTAGTCACGGTGTCTTTGCGATAGGGTGCGGTAAAAGTAGCGTTGATACAGGTGCTGCAATCCAGGTAGGGAGATGTTTCCCATACCGCGCTGACGATAGTCCCTCCCCTGGAAGAGGGTTTCAGCACCAGTTGCTGCTGTGGCGTGAGCGTATAGTCGCCCGGCGCAAGGGAGACATGAAAGCGGAAGCCTTTCTTAAAACTGAAGTTATTGCCGTAATTACTTTCTTCCACACCGGTATTGGGCAGGACTACAGGAAAAACAGTGCCGTTATCGTTCATCACTGTCACCAGCGTATCGATGCCTTCACGGCCGGCATCCACGATAGTGGTATATAGTACGGACACGCATTTACCGGGCAGGTCTGCGGGCAGCAGGAAAGGGGTGCCTAACCGTTTGCCTTTGCCCAGCCGCGGATCATCGTCATAAAAAGAGACGGGGGTATTTTTAGGGATGGTCTGGTATCCTTTGTTTTCGAAATAAAGTTTCACCCGCAGCTTGTTCTGCTGATAACATTCTACGCCCGACACGTACACCACGCCGTCGGCTGTGGGATCATCCACTACGATGGTCACCGGGTTCGTATAGTCTTCGCAGTGCCCGTCGGTAGCGTATAGGCGTACCTTATAGTTGCCGGGCGTATTAAATACATAGTCCAGCTGTTCATCCGTGCTCACCATTGTTTCGGCCATGCCTTTGTCGTTGCTGATCAGCCATTTCCAGGCGGTTGCGTTACGGGAACGGTTGGTAAACACCACATGATCAGTCTGAATGCCCAGTTTGGAAGCGATCTTGCGTTTATCGGGATAGAAGCGGGCCACTACGCCGCAGCTCACCGGCATGGCGTCCGTCGTGGAAGCCTGGCAGCCGGTCGCGTTATCGGTTACACGCAACGCCAGCTGGTAGGTTTTCTGTGTGGTGACCGGCAGCGCCAGGGTAACGCCCGTTCCCGCAGGTGCGCCGTCTACCAACCATTGTACAGACTGTCCCGCGGCTACAGTGGCGGTGAAGGTCACAACTTCCCCTACCACGGGATAGGCGATGTCGCGGGTGAAGGCGGCGGTCACCGTCCCGGCGCAGGGATCGTTGCAGACAGTGCTGGTCTGCATCAGCGGTAGCGCCGCGGCAATGAAGTTACGCATGCGCTCCGTTTGCCCCGGCGTGAAACCCAGGATACAGCCGGTGCCCTGGCCATAGTCCATGAAGTTGTCCGGCAGATCGGGCACGTCGACAGTGAAACCGGACAAGGTATCCGAGCTGCAGGAGTTCTGCGGGGCGTTGCAGGCGTAACCGCCGGTGATGGTTTTTTCAGGCGGAGTGTCACAGACCATGTCGCCATCGGTGAGACAATCGTTGTTTTTACAGTCACGTGCCGCGAAGGTATGCAGCAGGCTGAGATAGTGCCCCATCTCGTGGGCCAGTACGCCCACGCCCAGGCCGGCAACGACGATGTCACCACCGGCGCTGGCATAACCACCCATGGTCAGACGGCTCCATTTGCCGCAGCTGAAGTCCTGCATGTAGTCCGAGCGGATAGAGGATACTACCCAGATGTTAATATAACGGCTACGGTCCCACGCTCCCATGTCAGTCACTTCTCCCCCTTCCATGTCTACGTCAAAATCGTTCAGATAGGAGTGGCTGCGCAGGATACCGCTGGTACGCCCACCGTCCGGGGCGGTCCTGGCGAGGCAGA
Organism: Chitinophaga eiseniae; assembly: GCF_900167135.1. Classification (GTDB taxonomy): domain Bacteria; phylum Bacteroidota; class Bacteroidia; order Chitinophagales; family Chitinophagaceae; genus Chitinophaga; species Chitinophaga eiseniae. The sequence continues at coordinate 536,620 of NZ_FUWZ01000003.1, forward strand.
AACGGATTTTGGTATCGGTACGGCCGCCGGTAAACGCCCCGGTGGCGCTGTAAGCGTCATTCAGTTGCTGAAGGGCGTTGGCCACGTCCAGGTCCGTATAGGCGTTGGGGTCTTCGTTCAGGATATGCACCACTACCGGCAGGGTGATGATGGCAGGATCTGCCGACGGAGCACCCGGTACTGTTATGTAATGACGTTGCAACAAGGCGTGGTTGATGGCCTGTTCCCGTGCCAGAAAAGACGGGTCCTGCCGCCATTGCTGAAGTAGGAGGTCAGTGCCGCAGGGACGTACCGTTGCCGGCATTCCTTCCTGGGCATAGGCCAGGCAGGGCGCCAGCGCCAGCAACAAAGCAGCGGCCAGGCTTTTCCATATGAAAGTGCTCATCTCGACAATTATAAGACGCGCAAATATATATAAATTAATTATAATTAATTTATAACCGGTAGATATCATTTTCGTCTATGTCGTTATCAATATTATCATTCTACGAAGGGGATGCAGGTGTAAAATGGTTGTTCTACTTTTGCAGTTTGATACTAAACCGACAGATTGTGACACAAGAACATACCCGATCCGGCTATTTTTTCCTGATATTAATCCTGGGCGCATTGACGGCGTTAGCGCCTTTTTCCATAGACATGTACCTGCCGAGTTTCCCGGCGATCGCCAAAGATTTTGGCGTAGAGCAGGCCCGGGTAGGACTGTCCCTCTCCAGTTTCTTCATTGGTATTTCTGCCGGACAGCTGCTCTACGGGCCGCTGCTGGACCGTTTTGGCCGTAAAACGCCGCTGATACTGGGTCTGCTGGTATACATCGTGGCTTCCCTGGGCTGCGTATATGCGGGCACGTTGAACAGCCTCGTGATACTTCGTTTTATACAGGCGTTGGGCAGTTGTGCCGCCACGGTGGCTTCTGTGGCGATGGTGCGGGACCTGTTTCCCGTAAAGGAAAATGCGCGGGTGTTTGCCTTGCTGATGCTGGTAGTAGGCGCCTCTCCTATGCTGGCCCCTACCATTGGCGGTTATGCGGCGGCCGCATTCCACTGGCACGCGGTGTTTATCGTACTGGGCGCTATTGGTCTGCTGCTCCTGCTGGCTACTATCCTGTGGCTGCCGGAAAGTTACAAACCGGACACAACCCTGTCGCTCAAACCGGGCCCCATCATTCAGAGCTTCTGGACAGTGGCAACCACGCCGCAGTTCTATACATATGCTTTCACCGGCGCCATCGCTTTCTCCGGGCTGTTTGCCTACGTGTCCGGCTCACCGCAGGTGTTTATGGATGTGTATCACCTCGATGGCAAAACCTATGGCTGGATCTTCGCCGGTCTGTCCATCGGCTTCATCGGCTGCAGCCAGGTCAACAGCATCCTGCTCAAACGGTATGAAAGCAAACAGATCGTACCGGTAGCGCTCTCCCTGCAAGGCCTGATAGCTGTTGTGATGGCAGTCGGCGCATGGAACAACTGGCTCGGTCTCACCAGCCTGCTGGTGCTGCTGTTTTTCTTCCTTTGTTGCATGGGCTTCATCAATCCCAACACCGCCGCCTTGTGCCTCGCCCCATTTACCAAAAACGCGGGTACCGCTTCCGCGCTGATGGGCGCGCTGCAGATGGGGATCGGCGCACTTGCCGCAACCGTAGTCAGCCTTTACGATACACATAACGCCGTTCCGCTCGCCTTTACCATGTGTGGCTCCTCGCTGTTAGCGATAGCCGCCCTCTTCAGTGGCCGCCGGCAGATCAAAACGACCGTCGCCGCCGACAAGGGCAGCGCCGTATTGTCCCACTAGAAAAAATTATGCATCTCCTTGTATGCAGGGAGATGCATATACATCGTTTTCCCCGATCTTTGCACCAGGTAGAACAACTGTAGCCGTCAACCCAATCTCCGCCGGAAAAAAATTTCTCCGGATGAAAGAAAGATATTAATTTATCAATATATCTAAAGACTGGATAAATAGTCTTCTATTTTGTTTGAAAAAAACCCAATTTTGACATAGTACTTTTCTGCGTGATACACTGTTTTAAATAATGACAAAAGCAATATATCACTGGCACAAATAACCATTGACTTTTTAACTGACCTATTCCTGTCAATAAGGATTATGTATCGATCGATTTAGTTTAATCGCATTTATTCATTTAATTTATGGATGATCAAAATACTATCAAACCCATTCCGGAACGCAAAATACTCCTGATAGAACGAGATGACCAGTATTTTACCCCTTTGGAACTGATCCCTGACGATTTCAACGATACGGTAATACCCTTTGCCCGTCAGTACTTCAAACAGGACAACGATTGCGACATGTTCTGCCAGAACATTAAAGTGAGAGATTTTTCTATCTGGCATCATGAGGTGCTGGCGAAAAAGAATATCCTGCTCACACCTTATTCACCCCGCCACATCCTGGCGCTACATTTTAACCAGGCTGACGCCGTGGTGGCGAATATCCACGGGAGAGGCGACTTCAACATGGTAGGCCGGCAGATCTGCCTGTTCAACCTCCCGGAACAAATGCACACTGTTCCCGTGATTCCCGGTATACAGATCAGCAGTTTCCATATCAACATCATCCCCGGTTGTATGGGCGCCCTGGTACGGGAATTCCCCGAACTCAAAGGCCTGCTGTCGAAAAAAATTACAGACCAGAGCGAACCGCTCAACCAGCGCGACTGCACCACCAACATCGCCATCCAGCTGCTGCTGGATGTGATCAAGGAATGCCGGCTGATTGAAGATCAGGCCGAATGTATCCTGCGCCGCTGCTGTGTAGCGATCTTTAGCAACTACCTCTGCCAGGACGCCACTCCCGACGGTATCCAGCGCCCGGTAGACGACGACACGCTGATCAAGGTTTTTGGTTACCTGAAAGACAACGTACATCTGGAATCTCCCCTGATGCATACGGCCTTTCTCTTTAACCTGCCCAGCGTTGTGCTGGCAGGCGCCTTCGAAAATATGTTCTACATTCCGCTGGAAGACTTCGCATTTCAGCAGAAAATGCTGAAAGCCTATGAACGGCTGGTATATGAAAATATTTCTCTCTCCGACATCGCCCACAGCATCGGTCTGCCGGATGAAAACGTATTCACCATCGCATTTATCAACTATTTCCATTGCGATCCCGTATACATACGGAACGCCCAATGACCATGTCCTATTCATTTGTCCGCTGCTGCCTGAAAAAATACTTCAGGCGGCAGGCGGAATATCTCCTTTTTTCATGTGTTCCTTACCACTGTCTGAAGATTAACCTACCTTTAAGGACCAGACTAAAACCTTCCCCATATGGCTTTTGATGAAAAAATGGCGGACCGCGTAAGAGAACTGATAGCACCAGTTACCCACAGCGTGGAAGAAAAAAAGATGTTCGGTGGCCTCTGTTTTATGGTCGATGATAAAATGTGCGTTGGCGTAAAAGCAGACCAAATCATGCTGCGCATCGATCCTGAGCTCACCGACGGCGCATTGGAGGAAGAAGGTTGCACCCCTATGGTCCACGGCGGCAAAATAATGCCCGGATTTATTTTTGTAGACAACGCCGCACTACACACCCAAAAACAGCTGGCACACTGGGTGAACAGGGCCCTGGCATATAATAAGTTCGCAGCCCCATCTAAAAAGAAAAAGACCGCCGCTAAAAGAAAGTAGCTGTTCCGGGCCGCCAGTAGGGCGATTTACAAATGTTTTTCTATCTTTAGCGCCCCCCTATAGTGATAGCATTATCATTTTTAACACCATCCTCTTTGTAATGATCGGCCTGCAGATCGTGCTCATGCCATTCCTAAAAAACTACTGGCTCACCGGCCTCTTCGCCGTGGCTTTCGTTTTGGTGGCCAGGGCCATGAGCATCTACCTCCCTTCATCACTGCTGAAAAAATCATTGAAAACAACCTACAAAGGCATTACTATATTGGTATGGGCCGGACTTAGTGGGGGCAACAGGATGGCCGTATAAACGGTTGTAAAAAAGAAGATGGCATTTCAGCCCAGTTTGAAACGCCGTCTTCTTTTTGCATATAGGCACGATCACTTGTTCTACCTGCCTGCTTTCCAGCCTGCCTCTGAAATGGAATGAATTTTTTCCGTTCTTTTCCCTATTTTCCCTCCCATGGAGACAATTATTTTCTGCGGGATACAGGCTACAGGGAAATCAACATTTTATCAGCAACATTTTTTCCATTCCCATCTGCGTATCTCGCTTGACCTTCTTAAATCAAGATACCGGGAAGACCTCTTCCTCAAAGCGTGTTATAAAAGCCAACTGCCGTTCGTAGTAGATAACACCAATCCTGGGAAAGTGGACCGTCTGAAATATATACAACTGGCGAAACAACATAAATTCAGGTCCATCGGCTATTATTTCCAATCACACATAGAAGATGCATTGCAAAGAAACAGCCGGCGCAGTGGAAAAACCTGTATCCCTGAAATTGGCATCAGAGGTACTTTCAAGCGCCTGGAGCCCCCTTCTCCTGATGAAGGTTTCGATGAGCTGTATTATGTAACAATTAACGACAACAGTTTTGTGATAAAACCTTGGGGTTATGAAATTTGAGGAACTCGACAAAAAGATACGGATCTATGAATCGGCCAACGACATGGTCGTTTTACCGGGAATGTATATAGTAGCCCGTGTGGACGGCCGTGGTTTTACCCGGCTGACAAAAGAAATACATCCTTTTGAAGCCCCCTTTGATGAACGGTTCCGGGACTATATGACAGAAACCGTAAAGCACCTGATGAACACAGGGTTTAATATCGTCTACGGGTATACACAAAGTGATGAAATTTCCCTTCTGTTTCATCCAGATGAAACAGCCTTTTCCCGCAAACATCGAAAATACATCTCTATCCTCGCCGGAGAGGCTAGCGCCAGGTTCTCCATGTTACTGGGTAGTGTGGCCACTTTTGATTGCCGTTTGTCTGAGTTACCCAACAAGCAACTGGTGAGCGATTACTTCCGCTGGCGCCATGAAGATGCACACCGGAATTCCCTCAGCGCTCACTGTTACTGGCGCCTGAGAAAAGAAGGGCTTTCCGTCAAAGCGGCCACTGAAAAGATTGAACGACTAAGCAATGCTGATAAGAATGAGCTGCTGTTCCGTTACAATATTAACTTCAACGACCTGCCTTCCTGGCAGAAAAGAGGTATCGGTGTGTATTGGCGCGAAGTGGAAAAAAAGGGCTTAAATCCTGTACAGGAGCGCGTTGTTACCACAAAACGAAGAATCCTGCATACTGAATATGAGCTGCCCATGAAAGATGAGTACAACGATTTTGTCCTGCAACGGATTCCTTAGTAACGCCTGTTAGTACAGAAGTTCAACAGCGCGTGCCTCTCAGCTTTACAACCCAGGGAACACGCGCTGTCTTTTATTTTATAACAACGTTGCGCGTCAGCTTAAACTCGGTGGACGATGATCCGATATGTACACCGTAAGTTCCTTTATATAACTTCCAGCGCTGCTGCTGCAGGTCCCACTTCTGCAATTCAGTCATGGGTATCTCCAGCGTTACAGCTTCCGTTCCGCCTTGTTTTACATGCACCCGCTTAAATGCTTTCAGCTCTTTCAGCGGCATCCGCTCCTGGTTGGGATAAGTGATATACGCCTGCAGCACCTCATCACCATCCATACTGCCGGTATTACGTACGTGGACGGTCATACGAATAGTGTCATTCGCTTTATAACCCGCTGCCGGCGGTTGTTGCCAGTCATAAGCAAAGGTGGTATAGCTCAGGCCAAAACCGAAAGGATAAGCCACCTTACCGGCAAAATAACGGTAAGTGCGGTTTTTCATGCTGTAGTCCTTGTAATCCGGCAGGTCTTTAAGCGACCTGTAAAAGGTGACCGGGAGGCGCCCTGCGGGCGAATACTTTCCGAAGATGATATCCGCGAGTGCATTCCCCCCTTGTTCTCCAGGGTACCACGCGAAGATGATCGCGTCGGCATATGGTTCAATGGCGGAAACATCTACTGCGCTGCCGGCCGTTACCACGGCAATGATCGGCTTTTTATGCGCCGCCCTTAGTTTCTGCATAAAAACCACTTGCGAACGGGGAAGGCTCAACGAATTTTTATCTCCTCCCGAGGCAGACAGGAAAGCATCTCCCTCTTCTCCTTCCAACAGCGGCGTCAGTCCTATTACGGCAACGGTCACATCGCAGTTCTGGGAAGCCCAGATACCACCGAAATGCAGCGTATCGGTAAAGTCACATCCCTGGTCGTATTGCAGTGCCATTCCCGGTCCGGCGGCTTTACCAAGGCCGGCGGTAAACGTCACCATATTGCCGGACACGCCGTGATAGTTGCCCATCAGCGCTTCCAGCGAAGCGGAGTTGGAACCGGTGACCAGCATGGAAGCGTACTTGTCGGCCCGCAGCGGCAATACGCCGTTGTTTTTCAGCAGCACCATGCTCTCCCTGGCGGCCTGCAATGCCAGTGCCGTATGCCAGGCGTTGTTAACACTGTCGGCCCCGTAACCGCTGTAACGGCTGGTCTCCGGCGCGTCGTACAGCCCAAGCTTCATTTGGGTACGCAAACTGGCGCTCAGCGCACTGTCCACCTCCGCTGGTTTCAGCCAGCCTTTATCGATCGCTTTTAAAACATCGTCCTGTAAGATATTGGCGCAATCCAGGTTAACACCGGCTTTGATAGCCGCGGCAGCCACCTCTTCGCGCGTAGGAATAGCCTTATGGCGCAACCAGATGTCATCCAACGCCCAGCAGTCGGTCACCACCTGTCCGCCAAATTTCCATTCCTTCCGCAGGATGTCCTGCAACAGCGTGTTACCGGTGCAGCATGGCTGACTGTTTACCCGGTTGTAGGCGCACATGATGGACTCCACATGACCGTCCACCATTTTCTTAAAAGCATACAGGTAAGTCTCCCGCAGGTCTTTTTCGTCCACGATAGCATTAAAGCTGTGACGGTCCGCTTCCGGTCCGCTATGCACCGCAAAATGTTTGGCACAGGCGGCCGTCTTCAGCGCTCCCTGCTCGTCGCCTTGTAAGCCCTGTACAAAGGCGCCGGCCATAACACCCGTCAGATAAGGGTCTTCCCCGTAAGTCTCCTGGCCCCGGCCCCAGCGGGGATCGCGGAAGATATTGATATTGGGCGTCCAGAAATTGAGGCCCATATATTGCACATGGCGTCCGGCAGCCACCGCCAGGTTGTACTTGGCGCGTGCTTCCGTGGAAATGGAGGCTGCCACCTCCTTTGCCAATGGCGCATTAAAAGAAGCCGACAGGCCCACCGCCTGCGGAAACACGGTAGCCTCACCGCCACGGGCGATACCGTGCAGCGCTTCATTCCACCAGTTATAGGCAGGGATGTGCAACCGTTCAATAGCGGGACTGTTATATCCCAGCAGTGAAATTTTTTCGGATAACGTCAACGTATGCAGCAGATCGTTCACACGCTGGTCCGTCGGCGCGCCTGCCTTCCGGAACAGTGGCTGTTCCTGTGCATACAAAGTTCCCACCGGTAGCAGCGCCATCGCATATGCCAGCAGTTTTCTTTTTTTCAACATGCTAAAAGCCTTAAATTGTATATGAAATTAATTCCCGTCGTACACCGCAAGTTATCGTGTTTATATTGTAAATAAAACGGGCACCGGCGGTTTGTTCAGTAAGAATCAGCAATTAATAAAATAGTATAGAAAGATGGAAGCCAGCAATCACAAATGGGAACAGATAAGAGCCGATTTCCCGGTGTTCAGTAAATATACCTACCTCTTCACCAATGGTGGCGGCCCGGTGAGCAAACCGCTGGTGACAAAAGCAACAAAGTTACTGACCGATCTGAGTGAGCAGGGCCGAGGGGTCATGTCTTCCTGGGACCCGGAAGTGCAACAAATCCGCGCGGCTTTAGCCGGTGTTGTGAATGCATCTCCTTCGGAGATGGCCTTCATCACCAATACCGCCCAGGCCATGGGACTGCTGACGGGCATGTTCCCTCAAACGTTTGAAATCCTCACCATGAAAGATGATTTCCCCACCAGCTTCGTACCATGGATACATCACGGGCATCCCGTACGCCTGGTGCAGCCGGAGGCTAACGGCGCCCTGCCCGTCAGCGCTATCGAACAACAAATCACTTCCAATACCCGCATACTGATCCTCAGTCACGTGATGTTCCGCTCAGGCTACCGCCACGATCTGGCAGCCATAGGCGCTTTATGCAAAAAACATGGATTGATACTGATCGTAGATGCCACCCAATCATTCGGCATCAATGAAATAGATGTAAAAGCCTGTAATATCGATATTCTTATTTTCCACACCTACAAATGGGCAGCAGCCGGTTACGGCGCCGGCGGCATGTACGTATCTCAGCAAATACTGGAAAAATATCCGCCTAAAACAATGGGCTGGTACAACGTGACCTATCCTAACCCGGACTTTGATATCACGCAGGACTATACGCAGTTTACACCGAAAAAGGACGCCACCGTATTTGAACAGGGCACACCGGCCTTCCTTAATATCCTGCTGCTGGGCGAAGCCCTGCGGTATCTCGAAACCATCGGCATTGCAGACATTAACCACTATATACAAACGCTGATCTCCTACCTGCATCAACAGGCAAGGGCGCACCAGGTCGAAGTGCTCTCTGATTTCGATCCACCGCATCTTTCATCGATACAACGGCTGAAGATATCACCGGAACAAAACCAGCGGCTGGTACAACACAACGTGATGGCCCGCTATAAGAACAATATGCTCACGGTGGCGCTCAACTTCTATAACAACAAAGCCGATATCGACGCCCTTTTTGCCGTGCTGCAATAACTATATTTTCAGGCCGCCGAACATACTGAAGAGAATAATGCCTAACACCACCAGCGTGATCACCACGTACATCCTGTCTTTCTCCACGGCGAAACCAATGAGGGAAAAGCAGATGCGGAGAATGGGCGTCGCCAGTAGTACCAGGGCACCGAACTGTATGATGGCAGAAGGTTTGAAGGTCGTCAGTCCGTGGAAGATGCCACTGAACGTCGTGTATTCTTTTCCTTCCCCGGTAAACGTACCATAATCGGGAATACTGTCCGCCCCGTGTTTGGCCAGGTAAAAGATACCGCCCACAAAAGCAATGGCGCTGGCCGTGATCACGCCGGTACGCAGCACCTGTCCAACCAGTAAAGCAATGTCTCTGTCGCCGGTGAGTGTTTTAATAAGTTTCATGGTCTGTGTTTAAAACTGGTGATGTAATCCGTTGTAGATCATTTCCAGCGCCACAAAAGAAATGGCCGCGCAAAAAATGTAACGCAACGTTTTGGGGTTCATCACAGTGAGCAATCGTGCACCGGTAAAAGCACCGCCCAGAACACCCAGCACCACCGGGAAAGCGATGCCCGGATCTATATAGCCGCGCTGCAGGTACACAACAGCACTGGCTGCCGCCGTAACGCCGATCATAAAATTGCTGGTCGTGGTGCTGACCTTAAACGGTATCTTCATCGCGCTATCCATAGCCAGCACTTTCAGCGCGCCGGAGCCAATGCCCAGCAATCCGGACAGGACGCCAGCCAGCAGCATGATGGAAAAACCACCACCAATATTTTGCAGCTTGTAGGATACCTCACCCTGCGGCGTAGGATAACTGCCGTTCAGTTTTAAAACGTAAGACAAGCGGCTGCCTTCCTGCAAAGCATGTTCATGTTTCTTGCGGACGGTCATCAGCGCAGAAAAAATCAGCACCACGCCAAAGAGGACCGCGATGGTGTTGGTCGGCGTAAAGACCGCTATCAGCGCCCCTCCTACCGCCCCTAATGTAGTAGCGATCTCCAGGAACATGCCCAGCCGCACGTTGGTGATGCCCTCTTTGATATAAGCCGATGCCGCGCCGGACGAATTGGCGATGGAAGCCAGCAGCGCCGCCCCGATAGCGTAACGGATATCTACATGAAATACCAGCGTCAGTAACGGGATAACGACCACCCCGCCGCCCAGCCCTGTCAGGGAGCCCAGAAGGCCCGCCACGTAAGCACCTGCCAGGAGTATCAGGCTGAAAATAAGTATGTTCATCTGTCAGAATTTTAGTAGTTGTTGTCCAGGATATCTTCCATGGCCTGCCGTGATAACTTCACGTTACCGCTTTTAACAGCTTCATACAGCTGTTCATGCAGATGATGGCTGATCGCAAAATGACTGATGCTTTCTGTGTCCCGCTTGGCAAAGAAGTCGCGGATCACAGCGGTGAAGCTGCGATAGAGGTCCGCCAGCACATGGTTACCGCTGGCTTTGGCGATAGCCGTATGAAACGCGATGTCCGCTTCCATACACTCCCGGTACTGCTGCTCCAGGATCGCCTTTTTACGCAGGTCGAGGTATTTTTTCATTTCTGTCAGCGACGCCCTGGTATGATGCTGCGCCGCCAGCTTCACGATTTCATAGTCCAGCATGCGCCGTACCTGGTTGATCTCTTCAAAATCCGCACGCCGCAACCGCTGGTCCAGCGACTCTGCCTGCACCGTCTCACTCACATACGTGCCCGATCCCTGCTGCACACGCAATACGCCCGACATGGCAAGTGTTTTTATCGCCTCCCGGATAGTGGAACGCCCCACGGCGTACTGCACCATCAGCTCAGGTTCTGTCGGTATCTTCTGCCCGGGTTTATAAATCCCCTGTGAGATGTCTTTCTGGATAGCGTTGATGACGCGGTTGGAAAGTTTCGATGTCTGGTCCATCAATTTCAAAATTTGAAAATTTGAAAATTTGAAAATTCAGAAATTTGAAAATTCAGAAATTTTAACAAAGGTATGATGTTTTAATAAACATCTGACGTTTCAAAAGAAAAAAAATAAAAAGCCGCCTCTGCTGTGAAGAGACGGCTGGATACAAGCATGATCCGTATGCTTACAATCGATAAAGATCTTAGAAATTAAAATTGTCCGGGTCTGGGCCCATTCTTTCGCCGCGGTCCAGCGCATCCATCGCCGCCACATCTTCCGGGGAGATCTCAAAACCAAAAATCTCCGCATTGGAGATGATACGTTGCTGTTGGACGCTTTTCGGGATCGTTACCACGCCTTTCTGTAAATCCCAGCGCAGCACCAGCTGCGCTACGGACACACCGTACTTTTCTGCCAGCTGCTGCAGCTCCGGCACTTTAAACGCCTTGCCCTGCATCAGCGGGCTCCAGGCCTGGTATTGTATATGGTGCTGACCGCAGAAGTCGAGCAGTGATTGTTGCACGAGATAAGGATGAAACTCCAGTTGGTCTACCATCGGCAATATATTAGCGCTCTGGAACAGATCTTCCAGGTGATGCTGCAGAAAATTGCTGACACCGATAGCTTTTACACGGCCATCTGCATATAGTTTTTCCATAGCCCGCCAGGTTTCTTTATACTTTCCCTTTACCGGCCAATGGATCAGGTAAAGGTCCAGGTAATCTGTCTTCAGTTTTTCCAGTGAAGCGTCAAATGCTCTCAGCGTACCATCATAACCCTGATCGGCATTCCATACTTTACTGGTGATAAAAATATCTTTTCTGTCTGCTTTATTATTGGCTACCGCTGTACCTACCCCTTCTTCATTTTCATAAATCGCTGCGGTATCAATGTGCCGGTAACCTGCATCCAGCGCATAAGTTACGGCATCTATCACTTCCTGTCCGTCATTGGTCTGCCACACGCCCAACCCGAAATAAGGCATCTTTACGCCGTTAGCCAGTTGCACAGTGCCTGTAAGATCTGTAATATTCATTCGTTTAAATTTTATCATAAAAGGATAATACAAAAGTACAGCCTGTCCGTCGAACGCTATCGGTACAATCCTGCGAATTTTCTGTACAAATAGAAGACAATCTGCACCGTATTTTGTTCACATCAGAAATATAGTTATCTTTGCATCGCAAAATTCACCTGCACCAAAAAGAGATGAAACAGACCTTAAAATATCAGGCAAACAGGAAAAACGATTCCGTTATCAGAGCGGTAATTGCAAGTACCCGTATTGTCTTTATTCAAGACGGGGAGGCAGATCCAACCCGGATATAAGAGGTATCATCAATGAAATAACTCCCATTATCATATTGGAGGCCTCTTCATCCGAAGAGGCCTTTTTATTTTGTCTCCCCTGCGCCATTGCGGCTCCGTTTTTACATACGGTAAAAGATCACTGCCTTCTAAAAGTATTGATCACAACCATCACTGTATACATCCGGCCACACCGGTAATGTCTGGCATGCTGTTGCCATAACGCAACACCCCTCATTACCGTATGAGAGGCCTTTCTATTAAAATTTTCAAAGAAGAGATTATATGAGACAATTGTCCCGATTCAGAAATATAGGTATCATGGCGCATATCGACGCCGGTAAAACAACACTTACGGAAAGAATGCTGTATTACACCGGTCTCACACATAAACTGGGTAATGTAGATGACGGTAACACCATGATGGACACAGATCCGCAGGAAGAAAAACGGGGCATCACCATCTCTTCCGCCGCGATCACCACGTACTGGAACTACGCGGACGACAAATACCAGATCAACATTATCGATACGCCCGGCCACGTGGATTTTACAGCCGAAGTAGAACGTTCCCTGCGCGTGCTCGACGGCGCTGTAGCGGTGTTCTGCGCCCGCTCCGGCGTACAGCCGCAATCCGAAACGGTATGGCGCCAGGCCAACCATTACAACGTGCCGCGTATTGTGATGATCAATAAAATGGACCGGCAGGGAGCCGACTTCCAGCGGGTAGTGGCCGAAATACGGGAACGCCTCAACGCCAACGTTATTCCGCTGCAACTGCCCATTGGGCAGGAAGACAGCTTCACAGGCGTGATAGACCTTGTCCGCATGAAAGCACTGCTCTGGCATGACGACGACGGTAAACTGTTTGAAGAAACAACCATCCCCGGCCATCTGCTGGAAGCCGCCATGCAGGCCCGCAGGAATATGCTGGAAGAACTGTCCCTGTTGTACGAACCATTGCTGGAACAATATACCGGCACACCAGACAACGTCAGCGAAGAAATGATCATAGCAGCAATGCGCTACGCTACGCTCAATATGCTGGCGGTACCGGCCCTGGCCGGCGCCGCATACAGGAACAAGGGCATACAGCCCCTGCTCGATGCCGTAGCGGCCTATCTGCCATCACCGGAAGATATCCCGGTGGTACATGCCGCCGATCCGGATTCAGGAGATGCCATTACCATACCGGCTACCCCGGAATCAACAGTAGCCGGACTGGCCTTCAAAATTATGGTCGATGACTACGTAGGCAGATTGACGTTAGTACGCGTATACGCAGGTGTTTTACGCACCGGCGACATGCTCTGGAACAGCCGGTCCGGCCGTACCGTCCGCATCAGCCGCCTGCTGCGTATCATGTCTGACAAGTTTGAACCGGTGAACGAAATAGGCGCCGGAGACATCGGCGCGGTGGTAGGACTGAAAGATGTTAAAACCGGAGATACACTGTCCCATCCGGACCATCCCGTGCTGCTGGAACGCATCAGCTTCCCCGAACCCATGATCGGCTACGCAGTGGAAGCCAAAGCGGCCAAAGATGCCGATAAGCTGGGCGAAGCGCTGGCAGCGCTGCTGGATGAAGATCCAACCCTGTCCGTAGAAGTAGACAAAACCTCCGGCCAAACCATCCTCAAAGGCATGGGCGAACTGCATCTTGAAGTGGTGCTGGAAAAACTGGCCACAGCATACCAGCTGCAGATCAACAAAGGGGCGCCGCAGATTGCGTACAAGGAAATACTCACGCAGGCGGTCACCCATCATGAGGTGTTAAAAAAACAAACCGGCGGCTCGGGCAACTTTGCAGACATCACGTTTGAAATGTCGCCCCGGGAAGACGGTCAACCGGGACTGGAATTTATTAACGACATCAAAGGCGGCGCCATTCCGAAGGAGTTCATCCCTTCCATCAGCAAAGGCTTTGAAGCCGCAATGAAAACCGGTCCGCTCAAAGGATACCCGCTTCATGCCATGCGCATCCGGTTACTCGATGGTAAAATACATACCAACGACTCCCACGCGCAGGACTTTGAACAGGTGGCCATGATCGCCTTCCGCAATATCGCGGGCCAGGCAGGCCCGCGTATGCTGGAGCCGGTCATGTCGGTGGAAGTCACCACGCCGGAAGAATACACCGGTGCGCTCACCGGCGATCTCAACAGACGCCGTGGCGTGATCCGGCACATGGAAATCAAAAACAATGTACAGGACATCACCGCCAGTGTGCCGCTGGCAGATCTCTTCGGATATGTGACCACCCTGCGTACGCTCTCCTCCGGAAGGGCCAACGCCGCTGTCACTTTCGAAACCTACCAGCCGGTCAGCCGCTGATGCCTGTTCTAACTAAAAGGGTGCCCCGATAGAGGGCACCCTTTCAATATCCTGGCGCCTTTTTCAACAGTATTGGCGGTCGACTGCTCCCCTGGGTCACTTCATACAAATTCCAGGTATCGGCCACTTTGCCGGGTTTCAGCTTCCAACTCCTCGCAAGATCTGCCAGCAACGTTTTTATCCAGCGCGGAAATGCATTGGCGGCACGCGCATCTTCCCAGGTACGGATCACTTTGAAAATAGCTTCTTTCTGCGGGCAACGCTCCACATCCTGCTGGTTCAGCTTCAGGCTGTAAGTGGTTCCCACGCCTACGGAAATAGCTTGTATGTGCTCATATTGCGCCGGCGTAGACGTTGCCGTAATGGGAAAGTTTCCTCCCATCCCTACCGGAAAAAAATTGGCATAAGTTACGTCACGAAGATCTTTTCCCTGGCTGGTAGTACTTCCCCATTCCCTCGTATCCACGTCATACAGGTTTTTTCCTCCGCCAACATTCCAGATACTCTGGTAGTGCCATGAACCTTCCGACAACGTAGCACCGGTAAAACGGATGTAGGGTACGCCCTGCGCCTTTGCATGTTCAAACATCTTCCGGAAAAAACGTTTCACTGAGTAATAACCATGACCGTTATTGAACAGGAACTCCTGTCCGTCAAAATCATAGTAAGCCAGACCATTGATCTTGCAGATATCCGCATAGTGTTTCGCTATTTCATCCTGCAACTGCATATTGGGGATCACGCCATCATAGCCATAATTGACCGTAACCTGCAGCTTGCAGATCGTATCGCCGGCTGCGTGGTCCGCCGGCGTTGTATTCCAGTAGCCGCGTTTTACCTGTAACAACCGGTATGGCGGAGCGTCCGATACTCCCAGGTAATGAATCAGCTCTTTACCGATCTTTATCATATTCAGGTTTTCGCAATGCCCTTCCCAGCTGGCTATTTCCCCCAGGTGCGCCGGGTCATTGACCGTAATGATGGTATCGGTCGGACCAATCTTTGCAGCAAGCAGTCGTTTTTGCTGGCAACAAAGACTGTCGCTCGGAACAGGACTGGCATCTTGGGTGCCGGGCGCCAGGGAATTGGTAATAGGCGTTCTTCCGGTCAGGATGCCCTCCCGGGCCGCCAGCAAAGCAAATTCCTTGTGTGACTTATTACCCGCAGTCATTTTTATCGGCTTATTTTCGAAATGTTTTCCGTCAATATATCCGCCGTTGCCACGATCGGGCCTGAGAAATCCCTGGTCGTATAAACTGATCGCCTTCAATCCCAGCCGCGAGGCATAGGATATGATACTATCGTATAAACCACCACCGGTTAAAGCATCCGGTACAAAAGCCGCCGGGTCTTTTACCCATCTGCCGTTGATGGTAGGATAAGGTAGTTTTTCTTTCACCACTATCTCCCGGAGCACATCCAGGAGCGCCGTACTGTCCGGGCTTCCCCACAGCGCCACGGAAGAACCGACATAACCGACGCCCGGCAAAGGCTGTACGTCAATATGGTTGGGCTTATTGGCGGGCATATGCGGGATCAGGGAAAATAAAACTTCCCGCCTGCCGGACCGGTCCCTCGAATGGTAGGAAACAGCAATACGCCCCATGGTGTCCACCTGGGCCGCATCACCATACATGATACGGTACCAGGGCTCTTTATGTGCATAGAACGCTACGTCGCTGATGCCATCACCACCCAGGCTGAAGACCTGGCCTTCGTGCAGACTGTCAGGCAGGGGAAAGCGCCGCGCGTCCGGCGTATGAATAATATATTGAAACGGTGCGGCATCCCCTACTGTCGCTGAAGTTCCGCCCAGCGTATTGTCATCCAGTGCCAGCATTCCTATCGCATAGTTGACAGCGGCGCTGGTATCCCTGGCAACGCCAATGATCTCTCCCAAAAGATTATTGATGTTCGTATGATATGCTCCCCATTGAATACCCTCTATGTTTGTGGCAGGCGTCAGGGACAACAGTGTCAGTTTCAGGTACTTTGGTTGCTGCGTAAGGCGTATCTTCGCCTCCGATCCGTTGGAATAAACCAGCGACAATACTTTTCCTGCTGGCTGCCAGGTAGCTTTCACCGGCTCATAATACACCTTCTTTTTCCCGTCATACAGTTGCATCAGTGGTGAAGGTTTATCCGCCGGGCTAAACTCCCTGGCTGCTTTCACCGTGATGTTCTTCATGCTGGTGATATAACCACGCTTGTCAATACGGACCTTAAAATAGTTTGTCTGGAAATCCCATTGGGCCATTAAACAACCGGCGTACAGGGCTGCCAGCAAAGTCAGAAAAATTCGTTTGTGCATCATAGTTGCTTTATCTGTCCCGCTTTGGACGGATATGGTAAAGATGACCAAATAGTGGTATTACAGCAACAATAAATTTGACAAAATCCAATGTTATTTTTACCGGAGGCCTGAAAACAAAGAAGCTGCCTCATTGACGAGACAGCTTCGCTATGCTGGTATTTTTTCTTAAGTCCCTTATAACGGGCAGTTCTGATGATAGTCGATCATCTCGATGGGTGCTTTTTCAATTTCGATTCCTTTATAATATGCTTCTATTTCATCGAGCACCGTTTCTACTTCTTCCACCGTTTTGAGCGTCACCAGCCGGCTGCGGAATTCTTTGATATTAGGCAGTCCTTTGAGGTAGTTGGCATAACACCCGCGCATTTCGTTGATGCCTACCACAGGGCCTTTCCATTCCACTGAGAGGCGCAGATGCTTCTTACTCACGGCAATACGTTCTTCCAGCGTAGGGCCGGCCAGCAACTCGCCGGTTTTCACGTAATGTTTGATTTCGCGGAACAGCCACGGGTAACCGATGACAGCTCTTCCGATCATGATACCGTCTACCCCGTAGCGGTTTTTGTATTCCACCGCTTTCTGGGGAGAATTGATATCGCCGTTGCCGAAAATGGGGATATGGATGCGGGGGTTGTTCTTCACTTTTCCAATCAGGGTCCAGTCAGCCTCCCCTTTGTACATCTGACAGCGGGTGCGGCCGTGAATGGCCAGTGCTTTAATACCGACATCCTGGAGCCTTTCTGCCACCTCTTCAATGTTTTTGGTATCATCATCCCACCCCA
Organism: Chitinophaga eiseniae; assembly: GCF_900167135.1. Classification (GTDB taxonomy): domain Bacteria; phylum Bacteroidota; class Bacteroidia; order Chitinophagales; family Chitinophagaceae; genus Chitinophaga; species Chitinophaga eiseniae. The sequence continues at coordinate 554,049 of NZ_FUWZ01000003.1, forward strand.
GGCGTGTTTTAACCGTTACGGGCAGCTTTGTGGCCTTTACCACGGCATCGGTGAGACGTACCATCAGGTCGAGGTCCTTCAGTACCCCTGCACCCGCGCCACGGCCCGCTACCTTCTTTACCGGGCAACCGAAATTGATGTCCAGTAAATCGGGATGGGTCACATCCACGATTTTAGCAGCTAAAGCCAGGCTATCTTCGTCTCCCCCGAATATCTGGATGCCCACCGGCCTTTCATACTCGAAAATATCCAGCTTGCGGCGGCACTTGATCGCATCCCGGATCAAACCTTCACTTGATATAAATTCAGTATACATCAGGTCCGCCCCGGCATCTTTACAGATGGCACGGAAAGGCGGGTCGCTTACATCCTCCATGGGAGCCAGCAACAAAGGAAAATCGGGCAATGTTATGTTGTCAATCTTAACCAAAATCTGTATTTTCAGGAGCGCAAAGATACAGCATTTACTCCGGGCACAGCGTACAATGGATTCAAATGTTTGTCAAAAACACGTCTTGCAATCTCATTTAGGAATGAATATTGATCCGCATTTTCCGTTCATATCCGTAAAAAACCATTATCCAATGAAAACAAATAAATCATACATATCACGTCTTCATTTTCAATAACCTGGAAGAACCCAGGGCAGCCCCGGGGCAGGGAATCAAACGAAGCGCAACGCGATCATAAAACCATGAAGCTCATGCAGAAGTTCGACGCAATTGTAATCGGGTCCGGACAGGGCGGCAATCCCCTGGCGAAGAAAATGGCGGAGAAAGGATGGAAAACAGCACTGATAGAACAGCGGCAGCTGGGGGGTACGTGTATCAACGACGGTTGCACGCCTACCAAAACGATGATCGCCAGCGCAAGGATAGCTCATCTGTTGTCCCGCAGTGAAACATGGGGCGTTCCCAATCAGGGCTATACCGTTGACCTCCCCGCTATTGTAGCGAGGAAAAACAATGTGGTAGAGCAGTTCAGGAACAGCACCGCCAAAAGCCTGGAAAAAGCAGGCGTCACCATCCTGTATGGCACGGCGAGCTTCACCGGTGTAAAAACACTCTCTGTAGCACTGAATGATGGCGGCACGCAGGAACTCGCCGCTGAACATATCTTCCTTAACACCGGCGCAGCCCCTTATATCCCGGAGATACCCGGCCTGCGGGACGTGCCGTACCTTACTTCCACCACCTTACAGGATGAAGTAGTAGTCCCCCCTGAACTAATTATCCTTGGCGGCAGTTACATCGCGCTGGAAATGGGCCAGTTGTACCGGCGTTTGGGCAGCACCGTGACCATTCTGGAGAAAAGCCCGCAGCTGATGTCCAAAGAAGATCCCGACGTGGCGGCCGTCATCAAAAAAATACTGGAAGCAGAAGATATACAGGTGCTTACTTCCGCTACCACTGAAAAAATAACCGGCGGCAAGGACAACATACAGGTACAGATACAGACAGGCGGCAAATCCGCTGCCATCACCGGCACGCACCTGCTGGTAGCCACCGGGCGCCTGCCGCAGACAGCGGCGCTGCGGCTGGGAAAAACCAACGTTACCCTCGATGAAAAAGGATATGTACAGGTAAACGAGCAGCTGGAAACCAGTTGTCCGGGCATCTACGCCATAGGCGACGTAAAACCCGGCCCCGCCTTCACCCATATCTCTTACAACGATCACCTCCTGTTGTATAAAAACCTGTTCGAAGAAGCAGCACTCAGCATCAACACACGGCAACTTCCCTATTGTATGTTCACCGATCCGCAACTCGGCCGCATCGGCCTTTCTGAAACACGCGCGCGCCAGGAAGGGTACCCGGTGAAGGTAGCGCACCTCAGCATGGACAAAGCTGCAAGGGCCATCGAAACCGGTGAGACAGCCGGCTTCATGAAAGCGATCGTTCACGAACATACCGGTCAACTGCTGGGCGCCGCCATCATTGGTACAGAAGGCGGGGAAATCATGACCGTACTGCAAATGGCCATGCTCGGAGGTATAACGGCAACGCAACTACGGGATATGATCTTCGCCCACCCCCTGTATGCGGAATCTATCAATAACCTGTTCATGACACTGGAAAAATAAAGGTCAAACTGAGTATTATTTTCCCCACCACCGTCTGTATTTTATGATCAAAGTATCCCACGTCTCAAAAAGTTTCAGCCACGGCAAAAATGCGGTGAATGATCTGTCCTTTGAAGTCCAGCCCGGAGAAACACTCGTGCTCCTGGGCACCAGCGGCTGCGGAAAAACCACAACCCTCCGCATGATCAACCGGCTACTGATTCCGGACACAGGTGACATCTTTATCGGCGACAAAAATATCAATACCGAAACACCGGAAACCCTCCGCCGCAGTATGGGCTATGTATTGCAGAACACCGGTCTTTTCCCCCATTATACTGTACTTGAAAATATCGCGGTGGTGCCGCAGCTGCTGGGGTGGGACAAGACCCGCATCCACTCCCGCGCACTGGCCATCCTGGAAAAACTACGGTTACCGCCTGCCACCTACGGCGACGTATATCCGCAACAACTCAGCGGCGGGCAACAGCAACGGGTAGGACTGGCGCGCGCCCTCGCCGCAGATCCACCTATCCTCCTGATGGACGAACCCTTTGGGGCACTGGACCCTCTCACCCGCATCAGCGTCCGGAAAGAGTTTAAACTGCTCGATGAACTGAACAGCAAGACCATCATTCTTGTTACGCATGATGTGGAAGAAGCGTTTGAACTGGGCAACCGTATCTGCATCATGAACGAAGGGCGTATTCAGCAACTGGGCTCCGCCACGGAACTGCTGTTTAACCCTGCCAATGATTTTGTGCGGCATTTCCTCGATAAACAACGGCTGGAGCTGGAACTGAAATCGCTCCGGCTCCGCGACATATGGCCCTACCTGGACAGTGCCGGCGGCAGCACAGGCACCGCCCTGCCACCCGATACCAGCTGCTGGGACACGCTCGAACATCTCACGGGAAATAAAGCCGGCAGCATTTTGGACGGGCAAAACAAACACCTTGATGGAAACATCCTGATAACCGCCATTAACGCTTATAAAAAAACTGTCAGCCAGTATGGACACGCCTGAAACATTTATTGATTTTGTCCGGCAGCAGTCCGGTAAACTGCTGGAACAAACACTCACCCATACCGGCCTTACGTTTATCTCTGTATTGATAGCCGTTTGCATTGGCGTGCCTGCCGGCATCCTCATATCCCGCCGCAAAAAACTGGCCGGCCCCGTGCTCGGCATCACCGGCGTCCTGCAGACCATTCCCAGCATCGCCCTGCTTGGGTTTATGATCCCACTGCTTGGCATCGGCCCCAAACCGGCTATTGTAGCGCTGTTTCTCTATGCACTGTTACCGGTGGTGCGCAACACCTACACCGGCATCCTGGGCGTAGACCCCAATATTACAGAAGCAGCCACGGGCATGGGCATGAACACCAGACAACTGCTGCTGAAAGTACAACTGCCGCTGGCGATGCCCGTCATACTCGCAGGTATCCGCACCGCCACCGTCATCAATGTGGGCGTAGCCACACTGGCAGCCTATATTGCCGCCGGCGGCCTGGGTGAATTTATCTTCGGCGGCATTGCGCTCAACAATACCAACATGATGCTGGCAGGCGCTATCCCTGCCGCCTTGCTCGCTATCCTGTTCGACTGGGCGCTGTCACGCCTCCAGCGCGTTAATATGCGCAAAGCGAGGAAAATTGCGCTGGTACTACCCGTCATCCTCGTGCTGCTGTCTTCTTTTTACCTGCTGCCGGAAACGTACAGCAGTCGCCTCAAAGCCGGCTTCACACCCGAATTCATGGGCCGCAAAGATGGCGCTGTCGGCCTGCGGAACGTATACGGCCTTCAGCTGCGTACCCTCGTCATCAGCGATATGATCATGTATAAAGCAGCCTATGAAAAAAAGCTGGACGTGATCAGCGGCAGCAGCACCGACGGCCGCGTGAAAGCATTTGACCTCATAGTGCTGAAAGATGACAAACACATCTTCCCCCCCTATTACGCCGCTCCCGTGGTACGGCAGGCCGTTCTGGACAAATACCCCGAGCTGGCGCCGGCGCTGGACCAACTCTCTGGTACAATTAATGATAGCATCATGACGGAACTCAACTACCGGGTGGATTACCTCCAACAAAATCCTCAACAGGTAGCCAGAGATTTCCTCGTGTCGGCCGGGTTATGGCAACCAGCACGGAACGGCAGCAAAGGCAACATCCGTATCGGCGCCAAAATTTTTGGCGATGGCTATATCCTGGCGAATATGTACAAAATGCTGATTGAAGGCCACACCGATCTGAGCGCTACCACCAAAACAGGACTCGGCGGCACAAAAATCGTCTTCGACGCACTGGTCAACGATCAGATAGACATGTACCCGGAATATACCGGCACCGGCCTGCTGGTCATCCTGCAGGCGCCGCAAACCACCGTCGACAGTATCATAGGGGACAACAGGAAAGTGTACGACTACGTAAAGAAAGGATTTGCAGAAAAATACCAGGTACAATGGCTGCAACCCATTGGCTTTAACAATACCTACGCGCTGATGATGCGGCGGGAACAGGCTACCCGGCTACACATCAGCAGTATATCCGATTTGGCAACATATGTGCATCATCACTAACCACCAGTAGTCATGCAGTTGAAAAAAGATTATCTCACAGTACGGAAAAGAACAGAAGACATCTGCGCACCACTTAAAACGGAAGACTATGTCGTACAACCCGTAGCAGATGTCAGTCCACCTAAATGGCACCTCGGACACACCACCTGGTTCTTTGAGACGTTTATCCTGATACCTAACGCTAAAGGATACACGGAATTTGACCCGCAATATAATTTTGTGTTCAACAGCTACTACGAATCCGTAGGCGCCCGCGTTATCCGCACGGACCGCGGCAACCTGAGCCGGCCCGCCGTGGAAGACATCATGCGCTACCGCCGTCATGTAGACGAAGCCATGGAAACATTCCTCGGCACGGAACATACACCCGGGCTGCAGGCGCTCATTACGCTCGGGCTCAATCATGAAGAGCAACACCAGGAATTGTTATACACCGACATCAAATACATACTGGGACATAACCCGCTTTTCCCGGCCTATGACCCTGGTAAAACATCACCGGACACAACAAAAGCTGCCGGTTCATGGTTAGAGATGCAGGCAGGTGTTTATGAGATCGGGTTTTCGGGAAACGGATTCAGCTTTGACAATGAACTGGGACGCCATAAAGTATACCTCGGTGACTACAGCATCAGCGAAGCACTGGTTTCCAACGCGGAATACCTCGATTTCATTCAGGCAGGCGGATACCGCGACTTCCGCTACTGGCACGCGGAAGGATGGGACTGGGTGAAGAAAAACAACGTGGAAATGCCGATGTACTGGTACAACCTCAACGGCCAGTGGATGCATTACAACTGGCAGGGATTACAACCCCTCCTCCCCGATGCACCGCTGTGCCACGTCAGTTACTACGAAGCCGCCGCCTTTGCAGCATGGAAGGGCATGCGCCTGCCGACAGAATTTGAATGGGAAGCCGCCGCACCCCGGCTATCGTGGGGAGAGCGCTGGGAATGGACAGAAAGCGCCTATCTCCCCTATCCCGGCTTCACCAAAGCGCCCGGCGCCATCGGCGAATACAATGGCAAATTCATGATCAATCAGATGGTACTCAGGGGCGGCTCAGAAGTTACGCCCCCTCATCATAGCCGCATTACTTACCGCAACTTTTTCCATCCTTCCCTGCGATGGCAATTTACCGGTATCAGGCTGGCAAAATAGGCTTTCATCTAAAAAGACTGCGTATGCAAACCACTGTAATTCCAGACAATACCGTCCTTTGTAAAAGGAAACCGGTAACCGGCACTTTTTATCAGGAAGTAATAAAGGGGCTCAGCGCACCGCAGAAATATCTGGACTCCAAGTATTTTTATGACGCGGAAGGCGACCGGCTGTTTCAACAAATTATGCAATGCCAGGAGTACTACCTCACCGGCTGCGAAATGAATATCCTCTCGGCCCGCTCGGCCGAAATAGCCGCCACCCTCGCCCTGCAGGCCTCCACCTTTGATGTGGTGGAACTCGGCGCCGGCGACGCGACCAAGTCCATCCACCTGCTGCGGCAGCTGCTGGCCAACGGAACAGATTTCACCTACTTCCCCATCGACATCTCCGCCAATGTGATCCGGCACCTCGAACAGCAACTGCCGGCCCAACTTCCGGACCTGCGGATGAAGGGGCTCAACGGTGAATACTTCGATATGCTGCAACAGGTCAATACCTACAGCCGCAAAAAGAAAGTAGTGCTGTTTATGGGCGGCAACATCGGCAATTTCAATCCCGCCGCTGCGCACAATTTCTGCCTTGAGCTCAGGAACTACCTGTCTCCCGGCGACCTGCTGCTGACCGGCTTCGACCTCAAAAAAAATCCACAGGTGATCCTCCGGGCTTATAATGACACCGCCGGTATCACCCGCGCCTTTAACTTCAACCTGCTCACACGCATCAACAAAGAGCTGGGCGCCGATTTCGACATCAACAGGTTTGAACACTATCCCACTTACGACCCGGGCACCGGCGCGTGCAAAAGTTATCTCATCAGCCTGGAAAAACAACAGGTAAAAATCGGCCAGGACGCGGTGATCAGCTTCGAAGCCTTCGAACCGCTGTACATGGAAATCTCACAGAAATATGCGCTGGAAGAAACAAACCAGCTGGCACTGGAAACAGGCTTCCAGCCCGTCGCCCGTTTCCTCGATGACAGGAAATGGTTTATGGATGCTCTCTGGAAAAGAATATAATTACTTCCAGGCGTTCAGCAACCGCCGGACAGCGATGATCTCACCGGTATGGTAACTGGTATGGTCCGCTATCAGCACCGCCTCCCGGAAAAGATGCTGCCCGTCGCCGTACGGAAAAGGCGTAAACAAATCCGCCTCCGGCGCTTCCAGCAACTCAATAAAAGCATGGGTGTCGGCCTTTATCTGCTCCAGGCTCTTCTGCCAGACATGATCATTGGCCGGCGCCGGTGATTTGGGCCAGTAGCCTTCCGGCCAGCGTGGCGACTTATAATCCGCGTCCCGGCTAAACTCCAGGATATCTGCCTGTGCGATCCGGATATGTTCCACCAGTTGCCAGATACTGTAAGGCAGCCTGTCCGGTACCACGCCCCGCAGTTCCGCCGGCAGGCCCTTCACCGCTTCAGCAAAACTTACGTGTGCGTGCGCTTTTAATAACAGGTCTTTCAGCGTTTTAACGATCTCCTTTTTGATGTCCATAAAAAACATAGTTTAAATGAGTTGACGGATCATTCCCGGAAATATAAACCCATGAAAGGGTAACATGCTATACCAATACAATTTTCCTGCTAAACCGGTAGCCCTGAAAGAGGCCGTTTGCACCAGGTACTCCCCCGCTATCCTAAACTCCAGCCAGGCTTCCCCCGGCAACTTCATCTCTGCCACCAGCAATAGCCTGCCGGCTTCCCGGTCCGCCACCTGCACCCGCCATACGTCCAGGTAATCTCCCTCCCGCAGATCTGACGGATGCCTGCGGCCCCTCCGGAGCCCCGGCCCTCCCGCCAGCTCGTCCATATAACCACGCATCCGCCACATCCAGTCTCCATAATACCAGCCGCGCTTCCCCCCGATGGCCCATATCCGCCGCAATGTCCGCTCCCTGTCTGCTATCTTCACCCTGCGTTGGTCTTCAAAATACTTTGTCATTCTTTAAATAATTTTATCACCTTTGCCCTCACCCTCACTGCCGTTACGCGAATTTAGATAAACAACCATTTGTAAATCCCAAAATTTCACTTTGTTAACCGACTGTCGATAACAATCGCTTAACAACTGTTTACGAAATTGAATTTCGCCAATCATCCGCACAAGTGCGAACTTAGACCCAATGCAAGCATCTCCGGCCGCCAACTTAGTGCGGTTGACACCAAAATCTTATAACCCACAATATATTCACTTCCACATGTACAGGAAAATCTAATGCAGGTCACTACAACCGGATCCAGCCAGATCAAGCGGTATCTGTTACTATTCTTTCTGGGATGTTGTGCCTGCTCAAAGCTCCACGCACAACATACTATCAAAGGAACTGTCTATCAGAAAGACACCAGGAAAACGCTAACCGGCGCCGCCGTATTGCTTTATGACGAGAAAGCCCGTATAAAAGCACAAACACAGTCAGATGAACACGGCAATTTCATCATTAACAATATACAGGTCGGATTCTACCGGCTGCTGGTCAGCTTTATGGGCAATCGCACAGAAATGATCCCCGTAGAAATCAACGGCAGGGTAAAAACCCTCACCTTCAGTTATATCCAGCTGTCCCCCAGCATCAGTCTCAGCAGGGTGGATGTAAAAGCAGACCGGCCGCTGATGTCTATCCGCAAGGATACTATCGAATTTAATGCCGGTGAACTGCCCTCCCTGCCCAATGCCAATATGCACGAACTCATCGAAAAAATTCCCGGGCTCACCATGGATGAAAACGGGAACCTCTTTTACCTGGGTGCGCCCATCAAAGAACTGTTCATCGACGGCCGTTCCCTGTTGCAGAACATGTCCAGTGCCAAAAGGGTCATGGAAATACTGAAAGCCGACCTGGCAGATAAAATCCAGATATCAGACAAAAAAAATGTCGCCGGGATCACCGAACCCGGCAAAAACGAGAAAGTACTCAACATTGTCGTGAAAGACGAAATGAAAAAAGGCGTCCGCGGCACCGTTACCGCCGGCTACGGCACACATGACCGCTACAATGCCGGCACCACTTTCAACCTCTTTCGCAAAAAAATCACCGTGCTCGGCGATGTTCTCGCCAACAACAACAATACCCAAAGCGACGCCGGGACCAACTATACCGTCAGTTTCAACGGCTTCAATCAACAGGGGACCAATAAAATATTTAACTTCAGCACCTACACCACCCTCGAGGTCAGTAAGAAAATAAAGCTGACGGTCAACCTGAGACACCAGGAGCAGGACATGACCAGCAATGACTTACAGGAACGGGAAAACATCCTTGCAGGCGGCAGCACGTTCTACCACAGCAATACGCAAAATCATCAGATCAACAAACTGAACGGCGGTATCATGTTTATGGAAATACAACCTGATATCAACAACAAAATTATTGTGGCGGCCAATGTGATCAGGGAGAGCAAAGAAGTATCTAAAAACCGGCTGTACAACACCACCGGCAGCCGCATGGACACGATCAACAGCGGCATACTCAACACCAATGACAGCGCCGTCAACAAAACACTGGATGGCAACATCAGCTACTCCCATAAATTCGGAAAAACAGGCAGAATACTGTCTTTGAATGCCGGCATGAAAAATGGCTGGCAGTATAGTTATCAGCTCAACTACAGCCAGAACAACGTCTTCCATCCGCTAACCAGCGCCGATACCATCGACCAGCGTGTTGATCCCAAAAACAAAGTCCGGAACATATTGCTAAGCGCCAGTTACAGCGAGCCGGTGGGAAAATACTGGGCATTGGCCATCAACTATGGCTACGAAAATCTCTTTACCCACAACCGGCAAAACACCTCCGATTTTAGTAGCTTCTCTCATAACTATGTCCCCAATGACTCGCTGACATATCGTTTCGACAGCAGGATTGTCAACCATACGGTAAAACCATCCCTCACCTACAACAAGGGAAAAGTGATGATTGTCGGCTCCGCCGGTCTGTCTCTCAACACCCTGACCAGCAACAACCACACATCAGGGGAAAAGTTCGTCAGACATACCACTTACCTGGACCGGGCGCTGAATGTGGCTATCAAGCTGGACCCGTATAAGACCATTATGATTAATGCAAACGGCATAACCATGCCACTGCCGGCACAGATGTTATGGCCGGTAAACAATAACAGTAACCCGCTGTATGTACAACTCGGTAATCCGGACCTGATCAATGCGTTTATCAATACCCTGTCCGTCTCATATTTCTCCAATAGTATTAAAGGCGTAGCATTTGCGCACAACCTTGAAGGACGGTACTTCCAGCATTCCTTCTCCAATGCTGTATTTACTGACTCCCTGGGCAGACAGGTAACCAAACCGATCAATGTCTCCGGCAACTGGGGCATTGTTGATAATAATATGCTGGGCTTCCGGTTCAAACATCCGGGCATCACTGTCAATTATAATGCTGCCTTTGACTACAACAGGGTACTTTCACAAATCAATGGCCGCGATAACATCAGTAAAAAAATCTCCATCCTGCAATACATTGCCACCTCCTATAACTGGAGAAAAACATTGGAGCTAACAGCCAAGCTGGGCCTTGATTACCAGGGAAATATGCTTTCCCTCCAAGGCGATTATTACACAGACTATATCCAGTACAGGCTTACCTTCAATGCAAATGCATGGCTGCCGCTGGATTTCAATATCGGCTCCAGCATTCAGTACACTAAAAATACAGATGCAGGCGCACAATTTACCTTGCTCAATGGATGGGTCGGGAAAAGTTTCCTGGCCAGCAAAGCGCTGACAGCGAAGTTTTATGCCTTTGACCTGCTAAGACAAAATAAAAGCGTGGTGGCTTTTTATGGCACTACCTATCGGGAAAGGCTGGAAACCACCAACCTCTCCCAATACTTTATGTTCAGCCTCACTTATTCCTATGGTCGCAAGGGCGGCAAACATCCGTTACCGCCGGCTCACTGACAACGCAGCCACAAAGCCCCGCCGCCGGCGAGGGTTACTTCCAGGCTTCCGTCCCGGCAGAATGCTTCCAGTTGTTCATAGGCTGCTTCCATACTCAGGTCATTCAGCACCGCATATTCTCTGGTCGTCAGCGTAGGGAAATAAGAGAAAGTGTCCAGCCCATGCAGATAGGCACGTGCCTGCGCTCCGGGGAAAAGTTTATGCAGGGTGGTGGTAAATACCGTATAGGGTTTGGCGCCATATACCAGTTCTTTATTGCCGGCGGCATTGATCATAAATACCGACGGAAAACCGCGTACGCCCATCTGTGCACGCAGCTGCAGGTCCTGCTCAAACAACGCCGGTGCGGTGCTTTCAAAGTCCTGCTGTAATCTGGCTGCATCCAGCTGTGCGTAAGCGGCAGCGGCCAGTACCGGTTCCGGGCGGCAAATATTTTTTTTCTGCAGGAATAACATTTCGCGCAGGCGGCGCAGGAAAATCACAGCCTTGTGTTCATCCTGCAGCTGTGCCGCCTTAAACCAGATAGAGGGCGGATAAGAGGACGGCAACGGGTCTTCCAGCCATACGCCGCCATCTATAGGCATCTGGTAATGCCCGCTCACTTCTTCCCAGTGATGGGCCACATCGGACGGACCGCTGATACCTCCGGAGTTATAGACTTCCCACGATGGCAGCAGCCCTCCCATATGATAACGGATATCCAGCAGATGGCCATACTCCAGTTTTAACCGGCGCCATTGTGGTTCAATACCCCAGCAGGTGGAGCAGATCGGGTCCGTAAAATAAATCAGCTGCAACGGCTTGTCAGTAGGCAAGGTGTCAGGTCTCCCGCCAGCGGCGGCACTGGTGGCGCCCGGAATCTCGCATACGCCGGTCTCCGGGTCACAGAATAAAGGTTCTCTCATACGATAAAAATATTTACGGATTTCGGGATTTACGGATTTTGAAATTTTTGGAATTTAAACAGGTAGATCATTTGACATAATCTTCGCTATACATACCAAAAATTTCAAAATCCGTAAATCCCAAAATCCGTAAATCCAATAATTAAATAACAAAATATCTAAATATCCAAATTAGTTACCCGCTGGTTTTTCCAGTAATTTGAAGAACTGGTCCAGCTGCGGCAGGATCACGATCCGTGTTCTGCGGTTGGCGCCACGTCCTTCCGGTGTATCGTTGGACGCTACCGGTTGGTATTCGCTGCGTCCGGCGGCGGTCATACGGGCAGCCGGTATCTGGTATTGGTTCTGCAGGATACGTACTACAGATGTCGCTCTCTTCACACTCAGGTCCCAGTTGTCGAGCAATACATTCGGACGGTAAGGCACATTGTCGGTATGGCCTTCCACCATAAACTCGATATCAGGCTGGGCGATGAGCACCTTGGCTACTTTACCCAGTACTTCTTTCGCACGTTCTGTTACGTCATAGCTACCACTCTTAAACAGCAGTTTATCGGAAATATCGATATATACCACCCCTTTTTCTACCTTGATGTTGATGTCCTTGTCATCCATGTTACCGATGGCGCCTTTGAGGTTCATCACCAGCTGCATGTTGAGGGAATCCTTACGGGCAATGGCAGACTGCAGGTCTTTGATATACGCGTCTTTCGCTCCGATGTTGTCGAGTGACTTCTTGATGCTCTCCGCCTGTGCATTGGATATTACGGACAACTCTTTCAGGTGGTCCAGCATCTGCGAGTTGTTGGTTTTCAACTGTGTCTGTTGTTCCTGCATGTTGTCCATCTTGTCTTTGTAGGCAGCTGCTGCCCTCGCGGCTTCTTCTTCACATTTTTTACGCTGGTTCTCTGTTGCCCTGTAGAGACTGTCCAGGCGGGCGTATCTTGCTTCAGATTCCCTCAGTTTTCTGGGTGCTGAGCAGGAAGCCATAATGGTAATCAGTGCCACAGGTAAGGCTAAGTATCCTATCCTCATAAAATAGATTTTAAATAAAACTAATCTAACAAATAAAATATATTAAAAATGGCAGAGGTACAATGGAGGATGCACGAAAGTAACAAATAACAAGCCGAAGAATACAAAGCGGAAAGAATTCGCATCCGATTGCATTAAACTACTTTTTCATATCTTCATTTAATCCGTGTAAATTCAATTCGTTAAACGAACCCATAAAAAAAAGTTAATATTATTCAATAACTAAGTAACTTGGCAACGAAGCGCATATTGCTGCATCTATTTTCCATTAATTGCTGTAAAATGTATGAGAAAGGTGGTTTCTTCGGGTCAACCAACAATAAAGGAAATTGCAAAAAGGCTGAATATCTCTGTATCTACTGTATCAAGGGCATTGCATGACCATCACAGTATAGGATTGAGGACCAAAGCCCGCGTGAAAGCGCTGGCGGCAGAACTGAATTATGAGCGTAACCAGACTGCGGTTTACTTTCAACAGGGTAAAACTTTTACTATCGGTATCCTGTTGCCCGAACTGTCTGAAGCCTTCTTCTCCAGCGCCATCAGCGGCATCGAAGACACCGCCTACAGCAATAACTACACGGTACTGCTGGGCCAGTCGCACGACGACGAAGCCCGGGAAAAGCAGATCATCCAGAGCATGAAACAACACCGGGTAGATGGTTGTATCGTGTCTATCGGAAAAAATACCCGCAACTACGATCATTTTGAAATGCTGCGCCAGGCACGCATTCCGGTAGTATTCTTTGACCGGGTGCCGGACCTGCATGACATCCATGCCGTTTCCTGTAACCTGGAATCCGGCACCATACAGGCAGTGGATTTTCTGCTGAAAAAAGGACACCGCGTTATCGGGATGATCAACGGCCCGGAGCAGCTCGTGGCCAGCAAAGAAAGGGCTACCGGCTATATCAAGGCACTACGCAAACACCGGCTTAAATACGACCCCGAACTGATCGTTAACGCTGATCTCACCGCTGCCGGCACCGACAGCGCCATGGAATACCTGTTATCGCTGAAAAGGAAAGTTACCGCTGTCGTTACGTTCAACGACTACGTGGCCATGGATGCGGTACAATATGCACTGAAAAGAAAACTGGAAATAAATAAAGACATTACTTTTGTATCTTACGCCAACACACCGGTCAGCGGGTATACAGCTTTCCCACCGGCAGCGTCCGTAGAACAGTTCCCCTATGAGCAGGGGCAGGCTGCTACCAATATGCTGCTGTCGCTGCTGAATGGAGAACATCCGCTCAACGACTATACCAATACCATTATGGAATCACGCCTGGTGATTCATGACCGGTAAAAACCAGTCCGCTTTGGCGATAACCCTGCCACAGTAGGATACCGTGGCACAGGCTTATCGACCTCATTGTTCGCTGTTCTGTTATTGCTGCTTGGAGCTAAATCTATTTTCTGTAATTGCACCACTATTTTAGAGAATTCTTTTCATATTCCGTGTACGCAAACGCTTGCGTTATCCGCGCAAGCGTTTGCGTAAAGGCGTTAAAACATGCATTTCTCTCTCTTTTCCTGTATCTTGTCCGGTGCTAATCAATCATCACGTATGAAGAACAAAACGATGCTATCCCTGATGGCACTGCTGATGTACTGCGGCAGCCTCTTTGCACAAACACCCGCTCTTGTTTACCACGATGCCATGACGTTCCCGGTGATCGGTAAATATCACACCGAACCCAACTACAACCGGCTGCCGGCTAAGTATGAAAAAACAGTCAGGCCCGCTGTATGGGCGCTAAGCCGCAATAGCGCCGGCGTCGCCATCCGGTTCCGTACCAACGCCACCACCATCGCCGCCCGCTGGAAAGTGCTCAACAACAACGCCATGAACCATATGACCGCCACCGGCATCAGAGGCCTCGACCTCTACGCGCTGGTCAATCAGCAATGGCAGTTCGTTAACAGCGCCATCCCCGGCAACGATGCCCGCTCCGAAAAAACGATCCTCAAAAAGGGCGACGGCGCCTGGCGGGAATATGTACTCTTCCTTCCACTGTATGACGGCGTGGATTCCCTCTCCATCGGCGTGAATACAGGCGCTGACATAACACCACCGCAGCAATCCCTGCTGATGGACAAAAAACCAATCGTCTACTATGGCAGCAGCATCGCCCAGGGCGGGTGCGCCTCCCGCCCCGGCATGGCCTACACCAACATCCTCGTCCGCCAGCTGCAACGCCCTATTATCAACCTCGGCTTCAGTGGCAACGGTATGTTTGAAACCGCTGTAGGCGAAGCCATCTGTGAAACAGACCCTTCACTCATTGTCATCGATTGTAATCCGAATACTTCACCGGAACTGATCCATGAACGCGCCGTGAAACTGGTAGAACAAATACGCGCCTGTAAACCGCAAACACCGGTGTTGCTGGTGGAGAACTACCTGTATGAACATGCTTACTTCGAAAAAGATATTCATGATATCGTCTTCCGCAAAAGAGCGGAACTGAAAAAAGCCTACAACGACCTGAAAAAGGCAGGTGTCAAAAATCTGCACTACATCAGCGGCGAAGGCTTTCTCGGCGCCGATCACGAAGGCACAGTGGACGGCGTACACCCCACCGATGTAGGCATGGAACGCTTCGCCGCCCATATCCTCCCTACCCTTCGTAAACTGACGAAAGGACTCTAAACACTGCAACCGCCTGACTATCACACACATCAATTTCCCGGGGTTACCACCCGGGGAAATTTATCGTTTCTTCATTTTTTAGTTTATATATTGGACGCCAGTATTTATTTAAAACCACGATAGTGAAAAAGAAACTCTTTGTGCTCGGTAGCCTGGTCCTGGCATTTTTCAGCGCTGTAGCCAACCCGGCAGACAGCGTCCGGATCAAAGGCATACCCTATCCCTGTAGCTGGATCAACACACCGAAAAATTTTAATGCGGCTGCAGACAGCCTCTCCATCACCGCCGGACAAGGCTCTGATTTCTACAACTACCCCGGCGGCAACTACAACATCGCCACCGCTCCCATCCTGGTGTTTAAGCCGGACGAGAACTTTGTGCTGACCGCTAAAATCAAGGTGGACTTCAAAAAAACATACGACGGCGGCGCCATCTATGTCATGGTGGACTCCACCCAGTACATCAAATTCCTCTTTGAAAACAGCCACTATGGCAAACTTGCAATCTGCTCCGGCGTCACCAACACGTATACGGACGACAGCAACAATGCCATCACCACTAAAAACGAAGTGTATTTCAGGCTGGCGAAATCAGGAAATATGTTCGGGCTTTTTTATTCGCTCGAAGGAAAAAACTGGGAAGCTGTGCGACTCGTCAACTTTGTGCCGAAAGCGCCTATCCGGGTAGGCTTCTCCTCCCAGTCCCCGCTGGGAGAAACCTGTACCAGCACTTTCTCGGAGATCGTATACACGCCGGGAGTGTTTAAAGATGCTAAAACAGGCGGTATGTAGTCTCGCAAAGAAGCAAAGCAGCAAAGCACGCAAAGATTTTTTAAGATTAAAATAAGAAAGCAAAGGGGCGGAGATCAAATTTGATCCCCACCCCTTTGCTTTTCTTTAGTCGCTCCTCTATAGTCTTTACTTTCTTTGTCTTCTTTGCTGTCTTTATTTTCTTAATTTTCTTATTTATCTCTTTGCGCGCTTTGCTGCGCTGCGTCTTTGCGTGCAAGATGCGCGTCAAAATAATCTGTGATCTTCTGCATCAGGTGTACCCTGTCTTTACCAAGCACATTGTGCAGGTGACCGGGATATACAAAGTAATCCACCTGAACACCGTTGTCCACACAGGCCCTGAGGAAGTTGATGGAATGTTGCCATACCACCACGTCATCGTTGGTACCGTGGATCAGCATCAGCTGCCCTTTCAGGTTTTTTGTTTGGGTGAGCAGGTTGGAATTGGCATACCCTTCCGGATTCTGCTGTGGCGTATCCATGTAACGTTCCGTGTACATCACTTCATACATGCTCCAATCAATCACCGGGCCGCCGGCCACGCCGGCCTGAAACACGCCCGGATGACGCAGCATCAGCGATGTGGTCATAAAACCGCCGAAGCTCCAGCCATGTACGCCCATCTTCTGTTGATTTACATAAGGCAGTGATTTCAGGTAAGCCACACCCTGCAACTGATCATTCATTTCCACGGTGCCCAGCCGGCGGAAAGTAGCCTGTTCAAAAGCCATGCCCCTGTTGGCGCTGCCGCGGCCGTCCATCGTGAACACCACGTACCCGCGCTGTGCCATATACTCATACCACAGGTTGCCGCTGTAAGGGAAAGTATTGCGGATCAGCTGCACATTAGGCCCGTTATACAGGTATACGATCACCGGGTACTGACGGGTGCTGTCGAAATCCACCGGCAATATCAGTTTACCATAAAGCGGCGTGCCATCGTCAGCTTTCAGTGTCACCTGCCTGATCTCCGGCCGTTTGAAATTTTTCAGCGGATCTGCCGCCTTCAGGATAGTCTCTGCATACCTGCCGTTCAACCCCGTGATAACGGCCATAGAAGGCACGTCTTTCGAAGTGTAGCTGTCCAGCACATAATCGCCGTTGCTGCTCACCTGTATATCGTGCCAGCCTGCTGCCTGGTCCAGGCGACGCAGCGCGCCGGTCTTCAGGTTTACAGCATAACCATGTTTTTCCATGGGGCTTTCTTTGGCGGCCGTAATGATCACTTCATTGGTGGCATTATGAAAACCCTGTAATTCATTAACTACCCAGTCGCCTTTTGTCAGTTGCTTTTGCAGTTGACCGGCGGTATTGTACAGATACAAGTGCGTATAGCCGTCACGGTCACTCCACCAGATAAACTGATCGGGTTTGCCCGGCACAAAAGTGAGCGGGTGTGACGGATGCACATATTTGGGATCTTTTTCTTCAAAAAGTGTTTTGATCAGTTCTCCTGTAGTGGCGCTGTACTGGTTGAGCGACAAGTGGTTCTGGTCCCTGTTGAGCAGCGCCACGTAAACGGACTGCTGGTCAGGCGCCCAGGTAACACAGGTCAGGTAGTGATCTGCTTCACCGGTTGTTTTCAGGAAGACGGTTTTGCGGGTAGATGGCTGATAGATGCCCAGGGTTACCTCGTGGGATTTACCACCGGCCATGGGATATTTGATGATATTGGCATGTGCGGGCACTACCGACCAGTCGATGACCGGATAATCGTTGACCATACGCTGGTCCATCCGGTAAAAGGCTACCAGGTCGCCCTGTGGGGAGAAAAAGATGCCTCTGTCGATGCCGAATTCCTCACGATGCACACTTTTACCGTTCACAATATTGATGTCTGCATCCTGTGTCACGGGGAGTTCCTGGCCATCGGCGGTACGCAGCAGGAGATTATTTTTTACCGTATAGGCAATGTAACGGCTTTGGGGGTTGACGGTTACGTTTTCAGCATCTTGCGGCAGCGCGCACCATTTGCTGAAAGTGATCGTTCTGTTTTCCACGGTGCCATTATACAGGTCGTTGCCCATGGCAAACCAGGCGTGTGTGTTGTCCAGCCAGTGCAGGGCGGGTAAGGCGCGTAAAGGCCGTTGGGAAAAAAGTTGCTGATTGAGGGTATTCAGTGCCAGCAGGGTATCTGTTTTGGGCAGCGCTCTTCCGCCCAATACGGTGTATTTCACCCATACCTGCTGATTGCCGGCTATCACCGCCCTGGTGTAGGCATTTTCGCCGGGTAACCACTCAAATTGTTTTAGTCTTTCAGGCGCCAGGTCCGCACGGAGCCCATTGGTAGCCTGTGTCATGGTGTACATTTGCTGCTGGGCGCGGGCATTTTGGATGCCGCCGGCCATGCAACCTGCCAAAAGCAGTATCAGTCCTCTTTTCATCCTTACATTTTAAGGTTCCAAATGTAAAGAATTACGAGGTATGCACCACCGTCAGGGAAGCTATGCGGACAAATATCAGGATAAAAGGAGGGGGAAGATGCGGGTTAAACGGGGGTATCAACCTTTATTCATGACGAGGTTGCGTTGTATCCATTCGCGTTCTTCTGGCAGCAGGTACGCTGCTCTTTTCTCGGTGATCCAGGAGAAAGTCTTTTTTACTTCGCTTTTAACAGTACGGAAGCGGAACAGGAACTCCATGCCCAGCATCAGGTCAGTAAAGCCGTTTTTAAATGTTTCCAGTGAAAGCCGGCCGCTGCTGCGTCTTTTAGAGAGCATTTCGGTAATGCGGGTGATGACCGCCTGTATGGCGCTTTCGTCTGCATATTTATAAATTGCCTCCATCGCTTCTGATTTCAGCTGGCCGCGGAGCAGGCAGCGGGCGTAAAACAGCGCTTCTTTCTCTTTTTCAATATCAGCAATGGTAGCAAATGCCAGCCCTTTTACATCCTGGCGCGGGTGTTCCAGCAGGCGTTTGAGCGCTGACAGGCTTTTTTTAGTGGCCACTTTGTGCAACAATAAGACTATATAATATATATCATATTCATTTACAGTCCGTTTTAACAAATTCAGCGCCCATTCTTCCACTTGTGGGTTATTAGTGCCGCGGAGGGCGAAAAGTGCGGAGCGGCGCACATTATTATTGAGCGACAGGGTATTGTTCAGCAGCGGGTCGAGGTTCATGTAACCGGGGATCTGAGGGCCGCGTTCCAGGTCCTGCTGGATAGCGGTGATCATATCCGGTTCCTGTTCCACCCGCAGGCGGTCCAGCATAAACCGGATCACTTCCGGGTCATTGGTGTTCCTGGAGAGCTGAATAATAATAAAGCCGGCGGCTCTTCGTTTTTCCTTATCAGGTTCTGTTGCGATATATTGGTACAGAATCGGCACATACGCGTGGTTGGCCAGCTGTTCGGCCTCGCGGAGCGCCTGCCAGCTGATGGTTTGGGAGTCATTCAACTGTTCCGAGCGGTCGCATATACGTGTGACAAGGTTAATGAGATAATCATTCATCCTGAGTTATTTTGATCTGCTACCCTCTGTTTTCAATTATCATACCAACCTGAACAAAAAGCGGGAAAAGGGCTACGGGAGGGCTTTATCAATTAACAGTTTTATGTTACATTTGCCCCTGTATTTTTGGACAGGTTTTGATACTGAATAGAACGAAAAGCATGCACATACTACTCAAAAACGTAAAGGTTATAGCGCCTTCCTCTCCCTTTCACGGGCAGCAAAAAGACATTTCCATACAGAACGGCATTATCCAACAGGTGGGCGACCACCTGGAAGATGCACGGGCAACGGTGATCTCCGGAGAGAACCTGCACGTGTCTGCAGGCTGGATGGACATTTTCGCCCACTTCTGCGACCCAGGGCTGGAGCACAAGGAAGACCTCTATACCGGCGTAAAAGCTGCGGCTACAGGCGGTTACACTACCGTAATGGTAGTGCCCAACACCCAACCGGCCCTGCACACCAAACCGCAGATCGAGTATGTACTCAGCAAAACCCGCCATGCCGCAGCCACCGTACTGCCTATCGGCGCGGTCACCAAAAACCTGGAAGGTACCGGCCTCGCTGAAATGTATGAAATGCAGCAAAACGGCGCAGTCGCTTTCTCCGACGGCCTCAAACCGTTACAGTCCCCCGGACTGATGCTCAAAGCCCTGCAATACATCAAAGCTTTTGACGGTACGCTGATCCAGCTGCCGGACGATCAGAGCATCTCCTCCCATGGCCTCATGCACGAAGGCATCTACTCCACCCAGCTGGGCATGCCCGGCAAACCGGCGCTGGCAGAAGAACTGATTATTCAGCGTGACCTGGAACTGGCTAAATACACAGACTCCCGCATTCATATCACGGGCGTTAGCACCCGCAAATCCATAGAACTGATCGCCGCCGCCAAAGCAGACGGCATCAAAGTGACCTGCTCTGTCACCCCCTACCACCTGTCGCTCACCGACGGGCAACTGATCAGCTACGATTCCAACCTGAAGGTAAATCCGCCGCTGCGCAGCGCAGATGACGTGAAAGCCATCCAGGATGCCATCGTACACGGCACGGTAGACTGCTTCGCCACCCACCACGTACCCCAGGAATGGGATGCCAAACAAGTAGAGTTCGAATATGCAAAAAACGGCATGATCGGCCTGGAAAGCAGCTTCGGCGTGATCCGCCACTACCTGCCGCAACTGCCGCTGGAGCAACATATCGCGATGCTGACAGAGAAACCGCGTGCCATCTTCAAACAGCCGCAGCCTGAGATCCGGGACGGCGCCGCCGCCAACCTCACCATCTTCGATCCGGCAGCAGCATGGGAATTCACGACAGCCCATATCGCCTCCAGATCAAAAAATTCGGCTTATATTGGCTCCTCACTGAAAGGCAAGGTTATTGCTACGGTGAATGGTCCTATTTTTCACATCAACAAATAAACCTATATGCTGCAATCTTCTAATCCCGGGGTGAAATGGGGTATCATCGCCGGCATTGTTCTTATTTTGTTGAATGTGGGATCATGGATGGCCGGCCATGAAGTATTGTTTTCCTTTCTGAACGGCATCGCCCAAATGATACTGCTGATCGTTTTCGCTATCCTGGCAGGAAAAGAACGAAAGAGACAGGTAGGCCCCTATGTCGGTTTTAAAACCATGATTAAACCGGTGTACACCACTTTTATTATCAGTACACTAATGATAACCGTCTATCAGTTTGTATTATATAAGTATATCGATCCGAATCTCTCCGAAGCATTCAAACAACACACGCTCGCCACAACGGAACGCGTGTTGCGGTCTTTCGGGGCGCCACAGGACCAGCTGGAAAGCCAACTGGACAGCATCAACAGCACTGACTTTTCAGTGAGCTTCTCCAAGTCTTTCCTCGATTACCTGAGAAACGTGATCTTTTATTTTGCCGTATCCGCTATCATTGCGCTGATCCTGCGTAAAAAAGCGCCGGAGCAAAAACATTCATAATACTATTCTATAAAAATGAACATATCCGTAATCGTTCCTTTAAAAAACGAAGAAGAATCACTTCCTGAACTGGCCGCCTGGATCGACCGGGTCATGCAGGAACATCGTTTCACCTACGAAGTGTGGATGGTGGACGATGGCAGCACCGATGGTTCCTGGGAAGTGATCCAGCAACTGGCTATGCAAAACCACTGTATCAAAGGCATCAAATTCCAGCGTAACTATGGTAAGTCCGCCGCCCTCAACGAAGGCTTCAATGCCGCCCAGGGCGATGTGGTGATCACCATGGATGCCGACCTGCAGGACAGCCCGGATGAAATACCGGAACTGTACCGCATGATCGTGGAAGATGGTTATGACCTGGTCAGCGGCTGGAAAAAGAAACGTTACGATAATGCTTTCACCAAAAACCTGCCGTCCAAACTGTACAACTACACCACCACCCGTATGAGTGGTGTGAAGCTGCACGACATGAACTGCGGCCTCAAGTCCTACCGCAGGAAAGTCATCAAGTCCATCGAAGTGTACGGCGAAATGCACCGCTATATCCCGGTGATCGCCAAATGGAACGGCTTCCGCAACATCGGCGAAAAAGTGGTGGAACACCGCGCCCGTAAATACGGCGTCAGCAAGTTCGGGCTGGAACGTTTTATCAACGGCTTCCTCGACCTGGCCTCCATCATGTTTATCGGCAAATTCGGCAAACGCCCCATGCACCTCTTCGGCGCATTAGGCACCCTGTTCTTTTTCTTCGGTTTTGTGATTGCCTTCTACCTCACCTTCGCTAAATTCTTTTACGATAAATATAACATGACGGACAGGCCGGTGTTCTACCTCGCCCTGCTCTTTATGATTATCGGTTCCCAGCTGTTCCTCACCGGATTTATCGGCGAACTGGTCACCCGTAATGCTCCCGAAAGAAACAGTTACCTCGTGGAGGCAAGAATGGACAAATCAATCAACTAATGGCGCAAACTAAAAAGAAAATACTCCTGCTCGGCACAGCCTATCCCTTCCGGGGTGGGCTGGCTGCTTATAATGAAAGACTGGCGGAAGAGCTGCAGCTGACAGACGACGTGGAAATATTCACTTTCACCGTGCAATATCCCGGCTTCCTGTTTCCCGGCAAAAGCCAGTATTCCACCGACCCGCCGCCGCAGCACCTGCGGATAAAACGGCTCATCAATTCCGTGAACCCCCTCAACTGGCTGATCGTTGGGCGCAAGATCCGGAAAATGAAACCCGATATTATCATCTCCAAATACTGGTTGCCCGTCATGGGACCCTCGCTCGGCACCCTGCTCCGGCTGGGCAAATGCCGCAATACCAAGGTGATTGCCGTACTGGACAACGTGGTGCCGCATGAAAAACGCCCCGGCGACGTGGCCTTTACCAAATATTTCCTGAAGCCGGTAGATGCTTTCATCGCCATGAGCCAGTCCGTACTCGATGACCTGCGTGTATTTGAGCCCACCAAAAAGGCTTCGCTCATCCCCCACCCGATCTACGACAACTACGGCACGCCCATCTCCAAAGCGGAAGCACGCCAACGGCTGCAGCTGCAGCCCGGCAAACGCTACATCCTTTTCTTCGGCTTTATCCGCCAGTATAAGGGCCTCGACCTGCTGCTGAAAGCGATGGCCGACGAACGCATGAAAAAGCTGGACGTCCACGCGATCGTGGCCGGCGAGTATTATGAAGACGCCGCTCCTTACCAGCAACTGCTGCAGGAGCTGCAACTGGGCGACCGCGTACTGATGCATACCGACTTTATCCCCACAGACGCCGTAAAAAATTATTTCTGTGCCGCCGATCTGGTGGTACAGCCCTATAAAAGCGCCACCCAGAGCGGCATCTCCCAGATCGCCTACCATTTCGAAAAACCGATGGTGGTGACCCGCGTAGGCGGCCTCGTGGAAATGGTGCCCGACGGCGTAGTAGGCTTCCAGTGCGATCCGGAACCTGCTTCCATCGCCGCCGCCATCGAAAAATATTTCACGGACAACCGCGAGGCAGACATGGTGGCGGCCCTGCAACAGGAAAAACTACAATATTCCTGGTCACGCCTCGCCCGGGAAATTCATACTTTAGCAGAAAGCTGATCATCCGCCTAAAAATTTAAACCATTGATCTACAGAAGTAAAGCACCATTACGTATAGGCCTGGCCGGTGGCGGCACCGATGTAAGCCCGTATTCCGACCTGTATGGCGGCGCCATTCTCAACGCCACCATCTCGTTGTATGCCCGCGCTTCCATAGAACCACTGTCCGACGGAAAAATTGTTTTTGAATCTGCCGACAGAAGAGAACAACTCAGCTATGACGCCGTATACCCGCTACCGTTAGATGGCAAACTGGATATCCTCAAAGGCGTTATCAACCGGATACATAAAGACTATGGCGGCCTGCCTTCCTGCGGCTTCCGCCTCACCACATACGTGGACGCGCCTCCGGGCTCCGGCCTCGGCACTTCCTCCACCCTCGTGGTAGCCGTACTCGGCGCCTTCGCCGAATGGCTCAAACTACCGCTGGGGGAATATGACATGGCACACCTCGCCTACTCTATCGAACGGGAAGACCTGCAACAGGCCGGCGGCAAACAGGACCAGTACGCAGCCACCTTCGGCGGCGTTAACTTCATGGAGTTCTACGGCGGCGATAAAGTCATCGTGAACCCACTGCGTATCAAGGAAGTACATCTGCATGAACTGGAAAACAACCTCGTGCTGTTTTACACCTCCACCAGCAGACTGTCTTCTACCATCATCTCCGAACAACAGAAAAATGTGACCGACAAAAAGGACGACTCCATCGCCGCCATGCACCACCTGAAGGAACAGGCCGTGATGATGAAAGAAGCCCTGCTGCGCGGTACCATCGATAAAATAGGGGACATCCTCGATTATGGTTTCGAGTACAAAAAACAGATGGCGAAAGGTATCACCAACCCACAGCTCGACGAGATTTACGAAGCGGCCCGCAAAGCAGGCGCCAGCGGCGGTAAAATCTCCGGCGCAGGCGGTGGCGGCTTCATGATCTTCTACTGCCCTAAAAACACCCGTTTTAAGGTAGTAGACGCACTCAGCAGCTTTGGCGGTGATGTTAAACGTTATACCTTCACCCATCATGGTATTCAAACCTGGAGTATCTGACCTTAAAACATTCCGATATGAAAACGAAAATCGCCCAGACCATCCGTGAAAGCATCGCTGTGAAAGAGGCTATCTGTCAGGATGAACGGCTGTTGCATACCATACAGCAAGTAGCGGAAACAATCGGCCTCAGCCTGAAGCAGGGCCATAAAATACTGTTCTGTGGCAACGGCGGCAGCGCAGCCGACGCGCAGCACCTCGCCGCAGAATTCTCCGGCCGCTTCTATAAAGACCGTGAACCACTCTATGCAGAAGCCCTGCACTGCAATACCTCCTACATGACCGCCGTAGGCAACGACTATGGCTACGAGCACGTATACGCCCGCATGTTGCGTGGCATGGGACAATCCGGTGATGTGCTGGTAGCCCTCTCCACCTCCGGCAACTCCGCCAATATCCTCGAAGCCATGAAAGTGGCCCGGGAAAAAGGTATGATCATCGTGGGACTGACAGGCGCCACCGGCGGCAAAATGAAAGATGCATGCGACTACCTGGTCAATATTCCTTCCACGGATACGCCCCGTATCCAGGAAGCCCATATCACGGTAGGACATATCATCTGCGAAATCGTGGAAAACAACCTCTTTGGCGAATGAGTATGGAATGTATCGTACTGGCCGGAGGCCTGGGCACACGCCTGCGCAGCGCTGTAGCAGACAAGCCCAAATGCATGGCGCCCATCGGCGACAAACCTTTTCTCTATTTCCTGTTGCAATACCTGCACCAGCAAGGCATCCGTCATGTGGTGCTGTCACTCGGCTACCTGTCTGAACAGGTGATCGCCTGGTGCCGGCAAACACCACTGCCGTTACGGGTGTCTTTCAGCGTGGAACAGGAACCCCTCGGCACCGGCGGCGGCATCCTGCACGCCCTCCCCCTGCTGGAAGGCGATCAGCTGTTCATCGTCAACGGCGACACTTTCTTCGACGTAGACCTGCTGCAGATGGTGCAGTTCAACCGCAACGCTCCCTGCCCCGTAACACTGGCGCTGAAACCCATGCTGCAATTCGACCGCTATGGCAGCATCGAACTGGGCACAGCCAATAAAATAACCGCTTTCCGGGAAAAACAATATTGCGACAACGGCCTGATCAACGGCGGCATCTACCTCACCAGCGCCACCTTCCTCCAAAGCCTGTCCCTCCCGGTGAAATTCTCTTTCGAACAATCCGTACTGGAACCACAGGCCGCACAGGGTAACCTCAACGGCTATATCAGCGATACCTATTTCATCGATATCGGTATCCCGGAAGACTATAACAAGGCCATCGCTCATTTTTCCAAAATATAAATATGTATCTCTTTCTTGACCGGGACGGTGTTATCAACGATGAAATTAAAGACGGGTATGTGCTCCACCCCGGTATGTTCCGCTTCAGCGAAGGAGTGCTCGAAGCCATGCCCCTGCTGGCACAGCGCTTCGAACGCATCTTTGTGGTGACCAACCAGCGCTGCATCGGACGCGGGCTCCTCACCGTGGAAGGCTTACAGGAAATTCACACGCAGATGCTGGATACGATCCAACAAGCCGGCGGCCGTATCGACAAAATCTATTTCTGCCCCGACGTGGAAAGCAACAGCCCATGCCGCAAACCCAACGCCGGTATGGCGCTCCGGGCAAAAAACGATTTTCCGGAAATTGATTTCAGTAAAGCCATCATGGCAGGTAATACGCTGAGCGATATGCAGTTTGGCCGTAATGCCGGAATGCAGACCGTATTCATCGCTACCACCCTGCCAGACACACCTTTCCCCCACCCGCTGATCGATAAAAAATATCCCGGACTACTTCGGTTTGCACAAGACGTACAATAATTTAAAGCCTGAACCGTATTATAGATATGATAAAAAAAATAATACTGTCACTGCTATTCCTCGTACCTGCCGCTGGCACATGGGCGCAAAAACCTGACGCCGCCGGCTACGCACGCCTGCGGAAAGATCAGGACACCCTGCAGCAGCTCAGCCGGGAAATCTTCGCCGGGAAAGGCGATGCCGGCAGGGAAGCCGCCACAGAACAGTTTATCCCCGCGCTGGTACGCGCCCTCAAAACGCCGTATTCTTTCCGGTTTCCGTTCGACTCCCTGCATACCGTTTCTATACAATACCCGCAAGACAGCAGCTTCCGTATCTTCAGCTGGGCGCTGGAAAGAGAAACCGGCTTTTACCGCCACTACGGCGCTATCCAGATGAATACACCGGACGGCCAACTGAAACTGTTCCCGCTGTTTGATGTATCCGACTACATCACCAACACCGATACCATCGCCGGTAATAAAGCCTGGTACGGCTGTTTGTATTACAACATCGTGCAACGCCATTACTTCAACCAGGAATACTATACCCTCTTCGGCTGGGATGCCAATAATCCCCGCAGCCAGAAGAAAATCGTGGATATGCTTACCTTTAAAAACGGTACCCCGGTTTTTGGCGGCGCTTTCTTCAGCTATGCAGAAGACTCCGTGCCCAAACCCACGCGAAACCGTTTTATCATGGAGTACAAAAAAGAAAGTACTGCTACGCTCAACTACAACAAGGAACTGGATATGATCGTGTTCGATCACCTGGTGTCCGAAACCAGCGAGCCGGCAAAAAAATATACCTATGTGTCCGACATGGACTATGAAGGGTTTAAATGGAAAGGCGGCAAATGGATGCACGTCAATAAAGTATTCCATGACGCTATTCCGCTGGGCAAAGGCGCTCCCGTACCACAGCCGCTGGACCAGAAAAAGAAAAGCATGACCAACCCGCGGTCGGTCGAGGATTTTGAAGCAGAAAGTACCAACAAACAAGGCAAAAAGAAACAATAAAAATGCAGGGATTTTTTGATTTACGATTTTTTAATTTCATAAGATGATAAAAGCGAAGACCAAAGCGAGTAAATTAAATCGCTTTGGTCTTCGCTCTTTTGTTCGTAAAATCAAAAAATCGTAACTCAAAAAATCTCAAAATCAGAACAGCTCTCCCTGGACCTGCGTATCGTCATTAGGGTCCGGATCTTCATCCTCAGACAATAACTCCGCACTGATCAGGTCATCTCCGGCAATACGTGTACCCACTGTTCTCCAGCCGGTTACTTCCACAAATTCGGAGAGGTCGATCTCTTCTTCTTCAGGGCTGCGTTTTTTACCTGTTTTCAGTAACACCACCGGTTGGGTATGGGTGGTCACCATTTCCAGATAGTTGCCGCTGCCTTCTTTGATGAAGAGGAACTTGTTGTTCAGCGTCTGTGTTTCGATACGGAAACGTTTTACGTTGAACTGTTTTTTATCTGCGTCGAAATAGATTGCCGTTACAATTTTTTCCGGGTTGAACTTCTCGATATAAACTACATCGTTGGATTCATAGCGGTTGGTCAGCTCGTAGTTGGTCAGCTCGTACGTACCGTTCTTGAACGCCACGAAGATCTTGTCTTCTCCTTCAAAGCTGCCGATGTACACACCTCTTTCTTCCGTGTTCAGGCGGCCTGTTTCGGAATCGTACCAGATTTTCTGGCCGGCGAGGGTGGATACGCCTTTTTCTTTGAATTTCACACCGCGGATCGGGTACTTCGTTACCTGGTTGCCCATGGAGATACGGCCTTTAATGGCGATGGTTTCAAAGAACAGGTCAAACTCCTTGTTACGTGCGGAGCAGTTGGGGCTCAGCTTGATGGTCACCACTTCCGCTTCTCCGTTGGGGTTGGCAGAGAAATAGTGCACTTTGGAGTTTTTCTCCCCTTTATGTGCCAGGTCATATTCCTTATCGCGGGTAACGCCGGTTACGTTGAAGCGTTTGGCGTAGCTTACGCCGGTTTTACCTTCCACATAGATCATGTTGTAGGTAGTACGCTCATCGTTTTTACGGAACACGTCCACATGGATAATGTCTTTGCCTACAAAGGTTTTATCGGCTACTTTGGTCACCAGCATCTTACCGTCCCGACGGAATACGATGATATTGTCGAGGTCGGAGCAGTCGGCCACAAACTCATCTTTCTTCAGAGAGGTGCCGATGAAGCCGTCTGCACGGTTTACATATATCTTGGTATTGGCGATAGCCACCTGTTGTACCTGGATGGTATCAAAGGTTTTGATTTCCGTTTTACGTTCACGGCCTTTACCGTATTTTTTCTGCAATCCTTCGTAGTACGCCACTGCGTAGTCTACCAGGTTTTGCAGGTCATTTTTCACCTGTTTAATATCGGCTTCCAGTCCCTTGATCTGTTCATTCAGCTCATTGATATCGAGGCGATAGATACGGCGTACAGGCTTCTCCGTGAGTTTCACAATATCCTCGCGGGTAATGTCGCGTTTCAGTTGTTTCTTGTACGGGGTAAAGCCTTTATCGATGGCCGCCAGCACTGTTTCCCAGTCTTTGTGCTTCTGTTCCAGTTCCTTGTAGATCCCTTTCTCGAAGAAGATTTTTTCAAGGGAGGTGTAGTGCCATTTGTCCTGTAATTCCGCCAGTTTGATTTCCAGTTCCTGTCTCAGCAGCTCCTTGGTAAAATCGGCGGATGCTCTCAGCAGCTCAGAGGCTGTCAGGAACTGTGGTTTATCATTCACGATCACGCAGGCGTTGGGCGAAATGGAAATTTCGCAGTCCGTGAACGCGTACAACGCGTCGATAGTGATGTCCGGAGAGATGCCGGGTGCCAGCTGCACTTCAATTTCCACTTCTGCAGCGGTATTGTCCACCACTTTACGGATCTTGATTTTACCGCTGTCATTTGCTTTTACGATAGACTCCATCACCTGGGTGGTGGTAACGCCATAAGGCACGTCTTTGATCAGCAGCGTCTTCTTGTCTTTTTCTTCGATATGGGCGCGCACTCTTACTTTGCCGCCGCGTTTACCGTCGTTGTAAGCGGCTACGTCCACCATACCGCCGGTAGCGAAATCCGGGAACAGCTCAAACTTTTTCCCTTTGAGATATTTGATGGAAGCGTCTATCAGCTCGTTGAAGTTGTGGGGTAATATTTTGGTAGACAATCCCACCGCAATACCTTCCGCTCCCTGTGCCAGCAGCAGCGGGAACTTCATGGGCAGCGACAGCGGTTCGTTTTTACGGCCATCGTAGCTCAACTGCCAGGTTGTGGTTTTGGGATTAAAGGCCACGTCCAGTGCAAATTTGGAGAGGCGGGCCTCGATGTACCTGGCGGCCGCCGCATCGTCGCCGGTGCGCACATCGCCCCAGTTACCCTGCGTTTCTATGAGGAGGTCCTTCTGGCCGAGGTTAACGATAGCGTCGCTGATGGAAGCATCGCCATGCGGATGGTACTGCATGGTTTGCCCGATCACATTGGCCACTTTGTTAAAACGGCCGTCATCCATTTCTTTCATGGCGTGGAGGATACGACGCTGAACGGGTTTCAGCCCGTCTTCCACGCTGGGTACGGCGCGCTCCAGGATTACATAGGATGCATAGTCCAGAAACCAGCTCTCATACATACCTCCCACGTGGGTGATATTATGCAGCGATTCGTCTGATGTTATATTTTCCATATCCATGTATAAATACTCTTACTGTTTTTCGATAATCATTTTTTCAAGGTCTGTTCTCCAGACACGTACGCTGTCTTTCTGCACATCGGCCATGGAGTTCAGTTCTATAAAGCAACAATCTGTTTCGGCGATCAGCTGGTGCCACAGGTTGATGGGCACTTCCACCCGCGCCGGCGCGGTTACTTCCGTAGTACAGATTTCATTACCTCCTACCGGACACCAGTGTATCAGCGCTTTACCGGTAAGCAGGAACATGATCTCCGGGTTTTTATTGTCGCTGATACCGGTATGGTAATGCTGACCGCTGCTGCTGCCGGCGTGCCGGTAGCACAGCATAAACTCCCCGGTCCGGGTACAGTCCCAGAGATAGTTGCTTCCCCGGTCGTCTTCTCCTGCCAGCGACAGGGTTGTTACTTTTATCATTCCGTTACAGGATTTTCGGTGTTCGTTTCTCCCGGCAGCTTCACTTCAAAGTCACGGATGGTTTTCAGATCGCCTTTGCTTTCCACTTTACCTTCTTTCACCAGTTCTTTCAGCCGCCATCCGAGAAACAGGTCCAGCACCGGGTATTTCAGCTTGCCGGTCACCTGTTGCACCACACGCCATGCCTTTACAAACTCCTTACCGGTTTGTGCCAGCAGTTCCTTGTCATAAAACAGGGTGGGCTCTCCTTTGATTTTTTTACCGCCTTCGAGCATCCGTATACCGGCGTTCTCGTTCATGAGGCGGTGCCATTCATCTCCGTCCAGTTCAAACTCCGCGAGGGAGATGGCCCTGGCCAGTTTCTTCGCCTTCAGGAATTCTTTGGGCAGTATCTGGTGCAGATGGGTAGGATAAAAAACAGCGCCTTTTTCATTCAGGAAAGGGAGGTTGTTCAGGTAGATGATATGAATGCGGCCTGCAAAATCATACAGCTGGCTTACCAGCCAATAGTAGCCGCATACGTCACGGGCGTTCTGACCGGCCCATATCCATACTTCCAGTTCCGGATCTTCTTTCAGACTTGTTTTCAGGGTTTTCAGCGTGTCCGCATCGCCCGACGCCTCTTCCACGGCCGGAGCGGTGGCGGTTTCGGTGGCGGGTGTTTCCGGCAGTAATTCCGGTTGCAGCTGCGGCTGCGATGAGGTGGCGCTGATCTGCTGCCACCACTGACGGCGGTTGGCCTGCCCTTCTTTGGTATCGAGGATAAACAACGGGCCAACAGACAGGTCGTCGTCGAAACAAAGCAGTTCGCCCTGCATTTTTTCGTCCATGCTGATGGCTTCGGTCATGACCGGTATTGCAGCCTCGCCAAACACGATGTGTAAAAGCCCCATCTTCGTTTATTTAAATTTCTTCTTCAATCAGGTCTTTTTCGTACCGCAGGTTGTTGATGATGAACTCCTGTCTGGTCTGGGTATTTTTACCCATATAATATTCCAGCAGTTTCTGGATATGAATGTCTTTAGACAGGATGATCGGCTCAATACGGATGTCATCACCAATAAAGCGGCCGAATTCTTCCGGGGAGATCTCACCCAATCCTTTAAAGCGGGTGATTTCCGGTTTGTTGCCCAGCTTCTTCACTGCTTTCTGTTTTTCTTCTTCCGTATAACAATAGATGGTCTGCTGTTTGTTACGTACGCGGAACAGCGGCGTTTCCAGGATATATACGTGCCCGTTTTTCACCAGGTCAGGGAAAAACTGCAGGAAGAAAGTCAGCAGCAGCAGGCGGATGTGCATACCGTCCACGTCGGCATCGGTGGCCACCACAATATTGTTGTAGCGCAACCCTTCCAGCCCTTCTTCGATATTGAGTGCATGCTGGAGGAGGTTAAATTCCTCGTTTTCATACACGATCTTTTTAGTGAGGCCGAAGCTGTTCAGTGGCTTACCACGCAGACTAAACACTGCTTGTGTTTCCACGTTGCGGGACTTGGTGATGGAGCCGCTGGCAGAATCACCTTCCGTGATGAAGATGGTTGTTTCCAGCCGTTTGGCTTCCAGTTCGGCTTTCTCTTTGCCGGTAAACTCTTCGTTGAGGTGAATGCGGCAGTCGCGCAGCTTGCGGTTATGCAGGTTGGCTTTTTTGGCCCTTTCGTTGGCCAGCTTTTTAATCCCCGCCAGCTCTTTTCTTTCGCGTTCGCTCTGTTCGATACGTTTCTTCATCGCATCGGCTATGGCCGGGTTACGGTGCAGGAAATCGTCGAGGTGTTTGGAGAGGAAGTCCAGCACGAATGCTTTTACTGAGGGGCCGCCTTCGAACACCACCTGGGACCCCAGTTTGGTTTTGGTCTGGGATTCGAACACCGGTTCCTGTACCCGCACGGAGATGGCCGCGCAGATAGAGGAGCGGATATCAGTAGCTTCGTAATCTTTTTTGTAGAAGTCACGGACTGTTTTCACGAAGGCCTCACGGAAAGCCGCCAGGTGTGTACCGCCCTGGGTGGTATGCTGACCGTTCACGAAAGAGTAGTATTCCTCACCGTATTGGTTTTCGTGGGTGATGGCCACTTCTATGTCCTCTCCTTTCAGGTGGATGATGGGATAGCGCAGGTCTTCCTCATTGGTTTTACGCTGCAGCAGGTCCAGCAGACCGTTCTTCGAGAGGTATTTTTTACCGTTGAAATTCACTGTCAGACCGGCATTCAGGAAGCAGTAGTTCCAGATCTGGTTTTCGAGGAATTCTGGGATGTAACGATAGTTTTTGAAGACGGTATCATCCGGTGTGAAGGTCACGAGGGTACCGTTCGGTTCGGAGGTAGCGGTTTCTTTGTGTTCTTTCACCAGTACGCCGCGTTCAAACTCTGCCACTTTCATGCGGCCATCACGCACTGACTGTACGCGGAAATAACTGGAAAGGGCGTTCACTGCTTTGGTACCCACCCCGTTGAGGCCGACTGATTTCTGGAAGGCCTTGCTGTCGTATTTGGCGCCGGTATTGATCTTGCTCACTACATCTACTACCTTGCCCAGTGGAATACCACGACCAAAGTCGCGCACCGTTACACTGTGCTCGGTTACTTTCAGGTCTACCTGCTTTCCAAATCCCATGGTATGTTCATCGATGCAGTTGTCGGCCACCTCCTTGAGCAGGATGTAGATACCGTCGTCCATGCTGGAACCGTCGCCCAGCTTACCAATGTACATACCGGGACGGAGGCGGATGTGCTCCCGCCAGTCCAGTGACCGTATGGAGTCTTCCGTATAGGAAGCAAATAGATCTTTGTTATCCGTCTTATCCGTGTTTGCCATATTATATTAAAGTTTCCTAAATATTTATTTTCTTAGGGTTTAAAATGCTGCTGCAAGGATACTAAATCTTTTAGCAAAATCCGATTGCTGGCAAAAATAAAGGATTCATTGAATCATCCCAAGTATTAGTTATACACTATGTATGGAGCATTAATCATCAATTAGTTATAAATGTATTGATCCTGTTAAAATTTTTAAAAGGGGATACTGGGGCGTCAACCTTTTTCTTTTTTTTCTGTGGAATTCCACAATTTCTATAAAAAATATTTTTTATAGAAATATTTCATTATATTTACGAAAGACACATTTATCGAAAAACATCCTAACCTATGTCCTTATGAAAACGCTTTTTATCATTCTCGTTTTAATGGCCCTGCTTGCCGCAGTAATTGCCACTTTTGTTATCCGTCGCGAACAGGAAAATAACATCGGTAATAAATTTCTCCGTCTCATCCGGAAATTTGATTCCTGGCAGATGATGCGGTAATCTTTCACACACAGCAAGGTCTTCTTACATTACTATCAGCAAAAGAGCAACCGTACGGCTATCGCCTTCAGAGGAGTGTCATGTATTTGTACACAGGGAAAAATTATTAACCATACAATCCCCGTCCTATGAAAACTGGTCTGTTATTCAAACTGGCATGCATGATCATTGCCACCTTGGTACTTTGTGCTCACTTGTTGCGTAAACACGCAACGAAGTAAAAGAACTATAAAAAAAGCAGAAGGAGTTGCAGATGATCTGCAACTCCTTCTGCTTTTAATGCGTTTAGCGGTTGTAGTATTTGTTTACCGCGTCCGTCCTGCTGCGGACGTGCAGTTTCTCATAAATATTATGAACGTGCCGTCTCACCGTTTCTATACTGATAAACAGGTTGCTGGCAATTTCTTTGTACAGGAATCCTTTCGACAACTGGTCCAGAATTTCTTTTTCCCTGGTGGTCAACGCTTCCAGCGCCGGGTTAGGTTTTGCCTGTTTCTGGAAAAAGGCGACCACCCTTCTGGCAATCTGTGAGCTCATCGGCGAACCGCCTTCATGCAGGTCCCTGATAGCTTCCAGCAACTCACCGGGAGAGGTTTTTTTGAGGATGTACCCACTGGCGCCGGCCTCCAGCGCCATGAAAATTTTGTCGTCATCTTCATATACAGTGAGCATCATAAACTGCATATCCTGGTACTCCGCTTTTAACCGGGCAATACATTCAATACCATTCATCCCACCGGGAAGATTAAAATCCATCAGGACTACATTGGGTAGCAGGTGAGGGATTTGCTCCAGTGCGGTTTCTGCATTATTGAAGGTGCCAACACAGGCATAACCGTCAGAACCATTAATCAGCAATTCCATAGCCGTGCGGATATCATGGTTATCTTCTACTATCGCAATAGAAATGATGTCCATGTTATCCTGGGCCTTCTTCTTTGAGTATACCGTCATGTTTATAGGAATTATAACACTTAAATGTTACTTAAAACAAATGTATGTTAATTTAGTGGGATATCGAGAAAAACTATTGTACCGTTATTGGAAGTGATGTCTGCATTGCCACCTACGGCCATCATCCGCTTCTGTATATTTTTCAAGCCATTGCCAAACAAACGCACCTTCTCCTGGTCAAATCCTCTTCCGTTGTCTTTGATCATGATCGTCATATTTTTATGCATTTTCACTTCAATGATTACCTCTGTTGCCTTCGCATGTTTCATCACATTATGCAACGATTCCTTCACCGCCAGGTAAATATTCCGACGGGTGCCGCCACTCAGTTTAATATCCGGAATAACTTCAGGGAAGAAAAACTGATGCGAGATGTGCGCATGCTCCAGGAAATCGGCAGCAAAACTGCGCATATACGCGATCAGATTGGCCAGGGAATCATTGGAGGAATTCATCGCCCAGATGATCTCACTCATCTTGTCGATCATCTCCCCGGCTGTTTCACTAATGCGCTCAATCTCTTTCGTTTGCGATGTGTCCGGTATCTTTCTTTTGGCTATTTCGCTCAGCAGTCTGATCGTGGACAAACCAGACCCCAAATCATCGTGCATATCACTGGAAATACGCGCCCGCTCCTGGTCTACCGCCTGCTCTTTTTCCAGTTTCAGTTTCTCATGCCTTATTTTATAATCAAGATACAACGTAGAGAAATAATATGCAATGCCTAACAACAACAACAATAATAAAAATCTAAACCACAACGATTGCCAGAACGGTATCCGGATCTGTATCTCCAGCATCGTAGGCGTTGTATTCCAGCTGTCATCATTATTGGAAGCCTTCACTTTAAATACATAACTGCCGGGATGTAAGTTGGTATAACGCGCCATCCGGAAAGCACCGGCCTCCACCCAATCTTCATCAGCCCCCTCCAGCTTATACTGTACCTTGTTTTTCAAAGGATTAGTATATTCCAGCGGCACAAACTCTATCGCGATCGTGTTCTGGTTGTACGGCAGCTCCACCCGCTTCAGCAAAGAGATCGCAGTGTCAGACTCATAAGGCTTGTCCAGCACTTCCATCCTCCGGATAATTACCTTGGAATTGAACGGGTTCTTCCGGAAATTCTTCGGATAGAAACCATTCACCCCGCGGGTACCGCCAAAAAACAGCTCTCCGTCGATGGATTTATAAAAGGCGCCTGTGTTAAATTCATTGGACTGCAGCCCGTCTTCATGATTAAACGTAGTGATCTCCCGGGTAACCGGATTGATCTGTGTAACCCCTTTGTTGTGGCTTACCCAGATACGGTCCTTGTCATCCAGCAACACGCCGTACATATAGTCGTTGATCAGTTTCGGATAGTCGTAGCTGTTATAATGCGTTTTCAACCGTCCGGAAGCGTCATATACGAACAGTCCTTTATTAGTGGCCACCAGCAATTCTTTGTGCGGCGTTTTGTTGATGCCTTTTACGGTAGTGCCCTCCGGCAACTTCACGTACCGCCAGTGAGAGTCGGCCAGTTGCTTGATATACAGGGCGGATTTGGTACCCACATACTGGTTGCCCATATGATCTTCGAAGTAAGTGGTGAGCAGTTCGTCCCGGAAATCATGCACTACAGACACCGTATAATCATAACCGCCCTGTTCATCAAAACGCAGCAGATAGCGGCCATAATTAAAATACAATTCTCCATTGGCCCGCTTAAAGAGGAAAGGGAACGGGTCTTTCTGCGGCGGCAGCTGCAGCGCATCCAACTTGGCCGTGAGGTCGCGGAAACCTTTCGTCTGCACATTGAACAAGCCGATATGCATACCGGCGAAATGCAGCCACAGGTGTTCAAAATTTTCCCGGCAGATAGCACCCAGATCGTTGCCGGGGAACTTATGCGGATACAGTTCGTTGCTGATACGTTCCAGGAATTTGCCGCCTTCGCCGTAGATGTTCAGTCCGTCGCGCATGAGGCCCACATACAGTTTGCCGTCATCATGCTTGTATACCGCCTGCACCATGTTGTGGGAGATATAAGGAGAACGGTAGAGGTTGAATACCTTTTTATGCGGGGAATATTTTTTCACACCGTCGCCATCAGTGCCCACCCACATATTATCGGAACCGTCGCGATAGAGGTGGCTGACGAGGTTATAGGAGCGGGTTTCAAACGTATTGAAGCTCACGATATGCCGGATAATTTCATTACGGGCGATACTGTAAATCAGTATGCCGTCTGTTCCGCCAATCCAGGCATTCCCCTCATGATCGATCTCCATCACATTGGGAGTGAAAGCATCTCCCCATTCGTTCCGGTAATCATAGCTAAGGTCGCTGAATTTGTTGCGGCGTTTGTTGAACACCACAATATGCCCTTCACTGACGATCAGGATAGAGTCTGCATTCAGGTTACGCATGACCGCGTTTCTGCCAACACCGGGCAGACAGTAGGTTTGCAGCCGCAGCGTCTGGATGTCGAGCGCCAGCAGCTCCCCTTCATCACCACTCATCCAGATGGTATTCCCATCTTTCAGCAAGGCGGAAGGAATGATACCCATCCGCTGAAACTGCGGCGGATACAGGATGATGCGGCGGGTAACATAAGAGCTGTCGTCCAGCACGTATAACCCTTTCATAGGACGCCATACCCACAGGCTCCGGGTGGCGACATCTTCTCCCAGTATGCGGAATTTCACATTGGCATCCCGTTCCTGTGCATTTACATTGGAAGTGTCTATCAGTACGTTACGGAAATTATTACGATACTTGTCGTATAAACTGATACCGTTATTATGAGCCAGCAGCAGCTGATGATGACGATCGTGATAGAAGGAGTATCCTTTGTAGCCTTTGAGGTCAAACCGGTTGATCACCGCCCGGTTGCCATTGCTGCCGCGGGGCACCAGTTCCCCTTTCCCTTCTCCTGCCCTCGCCTGAGAGCTGGGCTTGTAGCGGTATTCGTTGAAAGTATAACCGTCAAAACGGTTAATACCATCGCGGGTAGCGATCCAGAGAAAACCCTGATCGTCCTGGGTGATATCAAAGATGGTGCTTTGGGAAAGCCCGTCGTTTACACTGTAGCTGTCAAAAATATACGGCTTCTCCTGCGCATATAACATACCTGTACCCATCAGTAGGGCGCATAGGCTCAGGTAGAAAAGTCTTTTCAATTGGCGGGAATGAAGCACGCTGATTTAGTTATTGACAGTAAGCTGGTTTAGGCTGTTTTTGCAAATATATAATTCTGCGCCACACTTTAAAGCTATTTTGTAATTTTCTTGCGGTTTAACCGATTGGAAATAAATATTATAATTAATGTCCATACTTTCCCGTTACATTCAACATCCTGCTACCGGTGCTTTCCGGCAGATGATTTCCGCGAAGCGTTTGCTAACCTGCGGCCTGCTTTTACTGATGCTGACAACCGCTTATATTCAGGTGTCCGCACAAAATACTTATCAGCTTCTTACATTGGAGGCGCAGCCTCCCCTTAAAAGCATACGCGGCCTTAGCGCGGTGAGTGACGAGGTGGTATGGGCATCCGGTACCGGCGGCATGGTAGGCCGCAGCCTCAACGGCGGCGCTACCTGGGAATGGCATCAGGTAAAGGCATGCGACAGTTGCGACTGGCGCTCACTCTATGCGTTTAATGACCGGAAAGCGGTGGTGATCAATGCCGGCGAGCCGGCGCATGTGTTCCTGACGGAAGACGGCGGACAGTCCTGGCAACAGGTTTACTTCAACGCTACTGCCGGCATCTTCTTCGATGCTGTCACCTTTTATAATGAACAGGAGGGCATCGCTATCGGCGATCCGCTGCAACAACATTTTACCGTGCTCCGTACGCACGACGGCGGCCGCACCTGGCAAACGGATACGCCGGCACAGTCGCCCGAAGCGGCCACCGGCGAGTCTATCTTTGCTGCCAGCGGCACCAGCCTCATAGGCCGTAAAGGCCTCACTACCTTCGTCACCGGCGGTACGGTGTCCCGCATCCATACCCTGTCAGGCGGCCAATGGAGCAGCCAGCCGCTGCCCCTGTTGCAGGGACAACCCAGTATGGGCGCCTTCTCCGTGGCATTCCTGGACAACCGCAACGGCATCGTGGTAGGCGGCGATTACCGGAATGACACCCTTCGTCAACTAAACTGTCTGCTTACCGGCAACGGTGGCCGTACCTGGACCAGCCCCCGCACCCCCCCGGGCGGGTTCAAGTCCGCCGTCACCTGGCTCACCCCCAAAATACTGGTCGCTACCGGCACTTCCGGCACAGATATTTCCGTCAACGGTGGCAAGGACTGGCAGAAAATTGGCGCAGGATTTCACTGTGCTACGAAAGCAAGAAAGGGAAAACGCCTATTTTTGGCGGGTAAATCCATCGGATACTTAAAAATTTAGAAATTTGGGGATTTTCGAATCTTGAGGATGGGAGATTGGAGGATTTGAGGATTTGAGGATTTGAGGATTTGAGGATTTGAGGATTTGAGGATTTGAGGATTTGAGGGAAGCCAGGCATACTTTCCATCGAAAAATCGTAAATCAAAAAATCCCTCAATAAAAAAGGTGCTCCTGGAAAGGCGCACCGAAAAATAGGTTAAAGCAAAAAGTACATTTACAATATGAAGTTACTAACTAATCAAGTCAATTTTCACTCTTTTTTGTCAAAAGAGTGATTTAAATCGTAAACGCGGGAATATCCGCTTCTAACGCGATTGTCTGTACTACTCTGATTTTTTTATGTAATTTAAGACCATGCAACAGCCGGAGACTAACCCGGTAAAATACAAGCTGTTGTCCGTGATTCACAAAAAGAGATTATGCAAGTTGAAACCTCGTCCAGTAAATACGGTATTAAACATTATCCGGACGCTATCCGGGAATGGAAGAAAGAAGGAAACTATTTTTGTTTTTATACCACCGAAACCATTTTGGAAGTAAGGGTGATCGCAGACAAGATCATCCGTTTCCGCTACGCCGCCGACGGCACTTTCCAGCGTGATTTTTCCTACGCTACCAGCGACACCCTCGAGGAATCCCCTATTGTTTTTGGCATTAAAGAATGGGAGGAGACTTTTGAAATATATACCGACGCGCTTAAAGTATTCATCGCCAGAGACAACCTGCGTATCACCATCACCGATAAAGACGGGAAAGTGATCAACCAGGACGAAATGGGCTTCCACTGGCAGCACTACCTGCAAAAAGGCGGAAAAATCGTTTATTGCAGCAAGCTCGTTCAGGAAGAGGAATGTTTCTACGGTCTGGGCGACAAGCCCACGGACCTGAACCTCCGCGGCAAACGCCTGGAAAACTACGGTACCGATGCCTATGGCTACCAGAAGGATACCGATCCGCTGTATCGCAACATCCCCTTTTATTACGGACTGCACAACGGTATCGGCTACGGCATCTTCTTCGATAATACCTTCCGCACCATCTTCGATTTCGGCAAAGAAAGAGAAGATGCCTGCAGCTTCTGGGCCCGCGGCGGAGAAATGAACTACTACTTCATCTACGGTCCCGAACTGCTGGATGTGGCAGCCTCCTACACCCGCATCACAGGCACGCCGGAACTGCCCCCCCTGTGGACGCTCGGCTACCACCAGTGCCGCTGGAGCTACTATCCGGACAGCCGTGTCCGGGAAATAGCCGCCGAATTCAGAAAACGTCAGATACCCTGCGACGTCATTTATCTCGACATCGATTATATGGAAGGCTTCCGCTGTTTTACCTGGAGCAAGGAATACTTCCCCGACCCGGCAGGCCTTATCAGAGACCTCGCCGCCCAGGGTTTTAAAGTGGTGGTGATCATCGACCCGGGCATTAAAGTAGACCCGGAATACAGCATCTACCAGGAAGGCGTGAAAAACAACTACTTCTGCAAACGGGCGGACGGCGCACTGATGGAAGGCGACGTATGGCCGGGTAAATGCGTATTCCCCGATTTTACCAACCCCGAAGTAAGGGAATGGTGGAGCAGCCTTTTTAAAGGACTCGCTGAAACCGGTGTCCGCGGCGTATGGAACGATATGAACGAACCGGCTGTCTTTGAAATGGGCACTTTCCCGGAAGACGTGCGGCATGACTACGACGGCGAAGAAGTAAGTCACCGCAAAGCCCACAACGTGTACGGTCACCTGATGAGCAAGGCCACTGCCGCCGGTATGAAGAAATACCTGCTGCCCAACAGGCCTTTCCTCATCACACGCTCCTGCTATGCAGGGGCACAACGCTGGTCGTCCGTATGGACCGGCGACAATGTCTCCAGCTGGGAACACCTCTGGCTGGCCTCCATCCAGTGCCAGCGCCTCGCCGTGTCCGGCCTCTCCTTTGCCGGCAGCGATATCGGCGGCTTTATCGGAGAACCCGACGGTGAACTTTATACCCGCTGGATACAGCTGGGTGCCTTCCACCCGCTGATGCGTACCCACTCCGCCAGCAATGAAACCGGCTTCAACCAGGAACCGTGGAGTTTTGGGCCGGATTATGAAAAAATAGTCGCCAAGTTCATCTCCCTGCGGTACGAACTGCTGCCCTATCTGTACACCACCTTCTGGCAATATGCCACCCACGGCACGCCCATGTTGCGGCCCCTCGCCTTCGTGGCGCAACATGATCCGGCTACCCATAACTGCACCCATGAGTTCATGATGGGCGACGCCCTCCTGATCAGCCATGTCAGTGAAGAAGGCATGAAGGAGAAAGCCGTATATCTGCCACAGGGCCAATGGTACTATTTCTGGAATGATACGGTATACCATGGCGGTCAACAGGTGACCGTGGCCACACCGCTGGAAGAAATGCCGCTGTTTGTAAAAGCCGGCGCCGTAGTGCCCCGCTATCCCGTCATGCAGCATACCTATGAAACGCCCATCACGGAAATGCTGCTGCATGTTTACTACGGCGATACCATTACACAAAGCACGCTGTATGAAGATGCCGGTGACCATTACGGTTACAAGAACGGGCAGTACAATGTCATCAATTTCAAACAGGCCTCTTCCACAGAACAGTTTATGCTGAAGAAAAAATATTTCGTCAACTATGAAACAACGTATAGCCATCACCGTATTATACTGCATGGCCTGCCATTCAAAGCAGGCACGGTGCTGATAGATGGCGAGCCACTGACGCTCACCGCCGAACATCATTTACCGGACGGCACTATTTCGTTTATAGCTGACCGTGGGTTCGAAAATATTACGATCCACAAAGCGTAAGCTATTGGGTTATCAGACCGGTCATGTACCTCCCCCCGGGAAGTTCATGGCCGGTCTTTCTTTTTTCGGAAGACCAATAACTACCCGTATGAAAATTGCCATTATTGGAGATTACAATCCACAAGCAGCCACCCACACCGCTACCGGCGATGCTTTACAGCACGCTGCCCCTTTTTTGTGACCACGCTTTTTATGCCACAAACAAGTGCTGCTGCGGCACATCCGCATCCGCTCATCTGCGTTTTTTTGCAACAGGTAAAAGCATTCATTGAAAAGCCTTGATGCCGGTACGCCTGTAACCGGTTGTTAATGATACAACCCCATCAATAAAAAAGAAAAGCAAAAAGGGAAAGAGAAGGTTCAGAAGAAAAAAGGCTCTCAGATAGAGATCTGCCGCCGGGTTCCTAACCTATGCCAACTTTAGAGATCCTAAAAGTAATTGCTTAAATGCGATGCGCAAAATTCTGACAGCCACCAAAAGCACAATGAACAAAATGAACAGATTCGTTAACATTGAATTAGGAAATCGGTATAACACAACAGTCAGTCAC
This sequence comes from Chitinophaga eiseniae, assembly GCF_900167135.1. Classification (GTDB taxonomy): domain Bacteria; phylum Bacteroidota; class Bacteroidia; order Chitinophagales; family Chitinophagaceae; genus Chitinophaga; species Chitinophaga eiseniae. The sequence goes on from NZ_FUWZ01000003.1 coordinate 596,666, forward strand.
CCGGTTATCAGAAAATAGCCAAACATATGCCCACCGGGATTTTCGTCGGGTGCAACAAAACAGCAGCGAATAAAGAAATCGAACCAAACGCTGTCCCGCAAAGCACTTCAGCAACAAAATCCATTTAGCAACAGCGGTAAAAAAAACCGGATATCCTGTTATACAAATATGCCAGCGGAATCGTAATGAAAGCCCTGATCATACCTGTATACTAAAATATCCGGGTATATACTGTTTAGTAAAAAATCGACAAAAAGAAAATAGAGATCAACGCGCAAAAAACCAACAATATAAAAATTGCGCGGAACAAAATCTCAGTTCTGTCAGGAGTGGATTCCAATCCATTTAATTCATGAGGTCCATCTCCGTGGTTGATTATAAGGTTTTTCATACAAACAAATTAAAGGATTCACAATAAAATAGCGTACACATTGCCATCAGAGCTTTGTTCCTCATGTACTTCTCTTATGAAAGTACAAAATAAAAAGCTAAAATGGACAACTTTTATCCTTCATTTTGGCATAAAAACCCGTTCATTTTGTTCAACCTTCTCAGTGCTGCTTTTTTCGCTTTCCGGCGTCCTGGTGGGGCAAAGTCGCAGGTGCAGGAGCGGTAGGGGGCGTTGCGACAGAAGTACTGTCTTCCCCCATATCTTCAGGCGTCACCAGCTCTCCCCTTTTGTAATATGCTTTCGCCATTTTACCGGTATCTTCATCATATAATTTCCATACACCATTGCGTACAGAATTGCCCTGCCGAACGATCACTACCGGCGTTTCCTGTTGTGTTACAGGATCTACCGCCATCACGGTATCCTTCTGCCCCTCTATTTCGGTCGCCAGGTAAGCGCCTTCCTCCGCACGTTTTCCATTCGGATAGAAGTATTTACAGTAGCCATCCAGCACATTGTTTTTATAGGTTTCTTCTGCGATAATATTGCCGCCGAGAGAAGTCTTCTTCCAGATCCCTTCCTTACGGCCGTTTTTATAAGCTCCTTCCCAGATATACCCAGGTTCGCCACGCAGCTCCTCTACCTGTTCTATCCAATAACCCTGTTTACGCTGCTGGGCGTCCTTCTGATTCCTGGGTTGTCCGGCCTGTCCCTGCACATGGCCGGCTGTTGCCAGCATCAACCCTATGATTGTCCCTGCTATTATTTTTCGCATACGCTGTGATTTTATCACAAGTTAAATAATTCCGACATGTATTTGCACCCGTAATAAAAAGCCGGTGTACAGAAAAGTACACCGGCCCGGTTTTTTTTAGCTGCGTTACTATTTATGCAGTTTAATATCTCCCAGCTTTGTATCCCTACCCCGTTCAACGGTCACATTGGCAATGGTAGTGTCTTTATACCCGTTGGACGTATTCACAAATACATTCCAGGTACCCGGTTTCAAACCGCGCACTTTAAACTCACCGCTTCTCCAGGGCAATGCATACAGTGTGTCTTTGTTGCTGTTGTAAACGGAGATCACAGGGTAGGCGTCCCAGGGCGTAACGCGGCCGGAGAGACTGCCCATTTTCAGGATAGTGAATACGTTGATGTACGGACGCAGGATAAACTTGCCGTTCCAGGTGCGGATAATAGAACGCTGTATATCGAAATCCAGCCACAGCTGCAGATTGTCGGTAGATACTTCGTCCCATTCGTTATGCCTGATCCTTACAATAATTTTTGACTGGCCGGCCACTGAGGTAACCGGATAAGTCACACTGTTTTTCACGAGGGAATTGTTATCACCAATGGTGATGCGGATCCGTTTCATCACGCCTTTTCTCACCAGGCCGCCGGCCAGCAAAGTATCGGCGCCGTTACGGAGTGTCAGCAGGTCGTACACACCGGGGCGGATGCTCAGTGAATCCCATACCTGACAGGAGTCACGGCCCTGACGGTCGTGGTCACGGTCCTCATCCCACCAGCAACGGTCACGGTCATTCCAGTTGTCGTCGTCTGCTTTCCCGCAGGTATCTATCAACACCTCTACCTTGCGGATGTCCAGCAATACCTTATCGAACAGGCCGGGGTCATCGGAAAGAAACAGGCTGACTTTCTGCTGATGCTGAGGAATCGGATCAGCGGATGATGATTGATCTTTTTTACAGGAGTACAACAGGATGGCGGCCAGTAAAGGAATCGACACGGCCAGCAAACCCCGCTTCAGGAGAGCACTTTTCATACTTGTAGGTTTTTTTATACAATAAAAAAATATGGCTGATGCAGATAGCACTTAGCAGATAAGGCCGGCTGTTGTTCCTGGCTGGATCGTTGGTTTTGTTGGCTTCGTCTGTACTCCGTTTACCAGGCACGCTGACTAATGACTATATGCTATAAAAAAACGTTTGTATCTCTCCTCTTATTGCAGTTGCTCAAACGTCCTGATAATAGATGGGCCAAAAAGAAAAAGGTTTAACGGCCACAAAGAAAAATCCGGTAACCGGGCAATGCCGGATACCGGATTCAAAGAACATGTATGTCAAACAATTATACAGTAACGGGTTTCAGTATGGTTACCCCCAGTGGCGGGATACGGAGCGACAGGGTGTATTCGCGGCCATTGTAAAATTGTTTCGCCGCCTGCAGCGGACCGGTATTTATCACCCCGCTTCCATAATACCGGGGATGATCGCTGTTTAACACCTCTTCCCATGTGCCTCCCAGTGGAACGCCCACCGGGTACTGCTCACGGGGCACCGGCGTCATATTCAGCACCACCAGCATCACATCGCCCGCCGCTTTGCCTTTTCGCATATAGGCCAGCACACAATTGTCATAATCGTTGACGATCATCCATTCAAACCCTTCCCCTTCAAACTGCTGCTCATACAATGCGGTAGACTCCCGGTACAACCGGTTGATATCTCTTACAAAATCCTGAATACCCTTATGGGTAGGATGTTTCAACAGGTGCCAGTCCAGCTCCCGTTTGTAATTCCATTCGGAAGTCTGGCCCAGTTCCCCACCCATGAACAACAACTTGGTGCCGGGATGGGTATACATATAACCATACAAGAGGCGCAGGTTGGCGCATTTCTGCCAGTCGTCGCCCGGCATTTTGTACAGCAAAGGCGATTTACCATGCACAACTTCGTCATGGCTCAGCGGCAGCATATAGTTCTCGCTGAAAGCATACACGAGGCTAAAAGTCAGATCGTTCTGGTACCATTTACGGTGGACCGGATCTTTTTTGAAATAATCCAGCGTATCGTTCATCCAGCCCATCATCCATTTCATGCCGAAACCCAGTCCTCCCACAAAGGTGGGCCGGGATACACCATAATGATTGGTGGAGTCTTCAGCAATGGTCTGCACGTCGGGGAACAGCGCATACACTGTTTCGTTCAGTTTTTTAAGGAAACTGATGGCTTCCAGGTTTTCATTCCCGCCCAGTTCGTTGGGTTCCCAGGCGCCACGCTGGCGGGAATAATCCAGGTGGATCATGGAGGCCACTGCATCTACCCGCAGGCCGTCGATATGAAATTTGTCCAGCCAGTAGATAGCGTTGCTGAGCAGAAACGACCGTACTTCATTGCGGGAATAATTAAAAATATAGCTGTTCCAGTCAGGATGATAGCCTTTGCGCATGTCGGCATATTCGTACACATGTGAACCGTCGAACCGGTACAGGCCATGGGCGTCATGCGGAAAATGGGAAGGCACCCAGTCCAGGATCACGCCGATACCGGCTGCGTGAAAGGCTTCTACCATGGCCATAAAATCCTGAGGTGTGCCGTAGCGGGAGGTGGCGGCATAGTAACCGGTCAGCTGATACCCCCAGGAGCCGTCAAACGGGTGTTCCATCACCGGCATCAGTTCCACATGGGTGAAGCCCATCTCTTTCACATAAGGCACCAGCATAGCGGCAATTTCCCCGTAGGAATATACGCTTTTCTCATCGTTGGGGTCTGGTCTGCGCCAGGAGCCCAGATGCACCTCATACACAGAGAAAGGGCTGTTCAGGCTGTTGTGCTTTTTTCTGTGCTGCATCCATTTTTTATCGTGCCAGGTGTGGTCCAGCGGATGCACTACGGAAGCTGTTTTGGGACGCACTTCCCACCGGGTGGCGAAAGGATCTCCTTTAAAAAGCTCTTCTCCGCTGTTGGAGCGGATAAAGTACTTGTACAGGCAGCCTGCTTCCACGCCCGGAATAAACCCTTCCCATATACCGGAGCTGTCCCAGCGGGGCAAAAGGGTATGACTGTAATGGTCCCATTCGTTAAAATCACCCATGACAGCTACAAAGGCGGCGTCCGGAGCCCATACGGCAAAATAGGTGCCCTGTACGCCCTCATATTCGAGCGTATGTGCACCAAATTTTTCGTATAGCCGGTAATGTGACCCTGCCTGGAACAGGGCAATATCTCCGGATGAAAAAAGGGAAAATGGTTCTACTGACTGCAAAGGGCGATTGATAACTCCGGTCATAGTAACGTGTGAATTGGGTGTCTGCATAAACAAGATAGTCTAAATTTGGCTATTTTGACATTTAGTCGTTTGGTTATTTGAGAATCAGGGAATCAGGGAATTTCGAAATTTGAAAATTTGAAAATTTTGAAATTTAGGGATTTTTGGGGAGAGGAAGTCACCGGGGGCGAAAAAAGGCGCCCCGGGAGGCAACAAAATATCAAAATATCAAAATCCCCAAATGAATTTGGGTATTTTAATATCCGGATGCACGGGCAGCCCTGATATCAAAATACCCAAATATTAAAAAGCTAAATCAGCTTAGTATTTACGTTTAAACGGAGGTTTACCGCCGCCGGAGTGTTCGCGTTTTTCGCCGGAACGGGAGCCGCCAGGCGTCCAGGTCCTTTTGCGCGGACCGCCTTCGCCGCGGTTGCCATTGAAGCGGCCACCGCCACCGCCGCCGCGTTTGTCGCCATCCTGGGACATTTCGATGCGTACAGCGCGACCGTTGTATTCCACTTTTTTGAAGCTCTGGGTCACTTTTTCCAGCTCGTCATTTTCCACTTCAAAGAAGGAGTAAACACCTTTCAGATCGATACGGCCGATTTTATTGCCACGTACGCCGGTGTTGTCACACAGGTAACGGAGCATGTCGCCGCGGTTGAAATCGTCCACAGAACCGAGGTTAATGAACAGGCGGGTGTATTTGCCACTGCCGCGGCTGCCACGGCTATCGTCACCGAAGCGTTTGTCATCTTTCGTGTTCAGGTCCGGAGCGTCCTGGTAGTATTCCAGGAACTGGTTGAACTCAAGGGACGCGAAACGTTTGATCAGCTCTTCCTTCGTCATGGAGGAGAACTCTTCGTATATACGTTCCAGGTATGGTTCGATCTGTTCTTCGTTGACAGTAACGTTGTGCACTTTATGCACGAGGCCGAACAGTTGTTTTTCGCAAACGGCGAAACCGTCGGGCACTTCTGCTTTCACGAATTTTTTACCGATCACTCTTTCGATCTGGCGGATTTTTCCGGTATCACGGCCGCTGATAACGGCAATGGATACACCGGACCTGCCGGCACGACCGGTACGGCCGCTACGGTGGGTGTAGTTTTCCACGTCATCCGGCAGGTCGTAGTTGATAACGTGGGTCACATTGTCCACGTCGATACCACGGGCGGCTACGTCGGTAGCTACCAGTACCTGCAGGGCTTTTTCACGGAAACGTTTCATCACCTTGTCGCGCTGCTGCTGGGTCAGATCACCGTGCAGGGCGTCAGCATTGTAACCGTCCTTGATCAGGGATTCAGCGATCTCCTGGGATTCAATTTTGGTACGGGTGAAGATGATGCCGAAGATATCGGGGTTATAGTCCACGATACGTTTCAGGGCAGCATATTTATCGCGTGGGCGCACCACATAATATTCGTGCTCGATGTTGGCGTTACCGCTGTTTTTAGTACCTACGGTCAGCTCAAACGGATCTTCCATGTATTTTTTCGCGATACGGCGCACTTCCTGTGGCATCGTAGCGGAAAACAGCCAGGTAGTTTTGGATTCCGGGGTGTTGGACAGGATGTTGTTGATGTCTTCCTGGAAACCCATGTTCAGCATTTCGTCAGCTTCATCCAGTACGGCATAGCGTACGTTGTCGAAGTTAACGGCGCCGCGTTCGATAATATCCAGCAGACGGCCGGGGGTGGCTACCACAATGTGTACGCCTCTCTTCAGCTCGCGCAGCTGCTGCACGATGCTGGAACCGCCATATACCGCTACAATGTTTACTTCGCCGAGGTATTTGCTGAAGTTTTTGAGGTCGTTGGTGATCTGCAGACACAGTTCACGCGTGGGGCAGAGGATCAGTCCTTGTGGTTTGTTGATTTTCAGGTCCAGTTGCTGCAGCAATGGTAAGCCAAAAGCAGCGGTTTTACCGGTGCCCGTCTGGGCCAGTCCCACAAAATCGCGGTCTCCACTTAAAAGAACGGGAATAGCCTGTTCCTGGATCGGTGTTGGGGAAACGAAACCCAGGTCCGTAATTCCCTTCAAAATAGGCTCTTGTAAGCCCAGTGATTCAAATGTAGTCATTGATTTGCATTAATCGGGCTCCGTCGGGAGCCATGTAAGGCCCTTCGCCTGCGGGCGGCGGGCTGTTGAAATATTTTCTATACCAGTTCACCTTCCAGGTCGTAATCAAACGCCTTGGTGATACGTACATTCACAAATTCGCCGGGTTTCAGGCGTTTGGTGGTATTGATGATCACCTCATTGTCCACTTCCACAGAGTCGAACTCTGTACGGGCCAGGTATCTGCCGGCCTCTTTTTTGTCAACGATGACTTTCAATACTTTTCCTACCCTTTCCTGGTTTTTCTCCAGGGAGATTTCCTGCTGTACTTCCATGATCTCCTGTGCTCTTCGTTCTTTCTCTTCAGCAGGGATGTTGTCTTCCAGCTCATAAGCGCTGGTACCTTCTTCATGACTGTAGGTAAATACGCCTACCCTGTCAAAACGCATTCTTTCGAGGAAACCTTTCAGTTCTTCCACGTCGTCTTCCGTTTCACCGGGGAAACCGGCGATCAGGGTGGTACGCAGGCAGATACCGGGTACCTTGGCGCGGATCTGGTGGACCAGTTCTTCGATTTCTTCCCGGGTGATCTGGCGTTTCATGGCTTTGAGCATAGCGTTGGAAGCATGCTGCAAAGGCATATCGAGATAGTTGCAGATGTTAGGGAACTCGTTCATGGCGTCGAGCACTTCCATCGGGAACTTGGTCGGATAAGCATAGTGAAGGCGTATCCATTCCAGGCCTTCCACAGCGGCCAGTGCGCGCATCAGGTCTGCCAGGCGGCGCTGTTTGTACAGGTCCAGGCCATAATAGGTCAGCTCCTGCGCAATCAGCATGATTTCCTTTACGCCGGAACGGACCAGCTTCTCCGCTTCTTTCACCAGTTCCTCTATCGGACGGGACACGTGACCACCGCGCATCAGCGGAATGGCACAGAAAGAGCAGGTACGGTTACAACCTTCTGCAATCTTCAGATAAGCATAGTGGGAAGGAGTGCTCAGCAGGCGCTCGCCGATCAGTTCTGATTTGTAATCCGCATCGAATTTCTTCAGCAGCAGCGGCAATTCCATGGTGCCGAACCAGGCGTCCACACCGCCGATCTCTGATTCCAGGTCGCCCCGGTAACGCTCACTCAGACAACCGGTCACATATACTTTGTCCAGCTTGCCGCGTTGCTTCAGTTCTACCTGTTCCAGGATGGTGTTGATGGATTCTTCTTTGGCTTTGTCGATAAATCCGCAGGTGTTCACGACCACGATATTATGATCGCGTTTGGCGCTTTCATGCACCACATCGATCTCATTGGCCAGCAGTTGCCCGCTCAGCACTTCTGAGTCAACCATGTTCTTCGAACAACCAAGCGTAATAATGTTAACCTTGTCTTTCTTTAAAGTTTTCGTCTTCAAGGGCGAATGTTTTAGAGCCTGCGGCCGCTTTTTACCGGCCAGCTACCGCCACGAAGACACACAGACACTAATTGTATATAACAGCAGACTTACTGTACGTGACTTTGAGCCTTAGTGGGGGTTGAGTAAGGAAGGTGCAAAGGTAGGGAAAATATTTGGTTATTTGGCTATTTGGGCATTGGAATATTGGATTTACGGATTTGGGATTTGGGAATTTGGGAATTTGGAATTTTTTGATTTTGAGATTTGGAGGGGTTGTTGATGTAGGTTGATTGTTAAAAATCTCCTATGCTAATGACAATCTCCGCGAAACCTCAAAATCAAAAAATTCCAACATCCGCAAATAAAAATCAACAAATACCAAAATATTTAAATTGCTAAATGTGAAAGGGTTCTATCAGCCCGCTGGTGAGCCAACTCCCGTTTCTTATGGTACCACCATTGTGGGGCCAGCTTGATCAGGAGGTTATTGATGCCCCGCAATCCTACGATATGGTACAGCCCGTTTAGCTTACCGGCCAGCGAAGCGTCCAGCGCCCGCAGGCTCATGGCGAAGCCGCCGTCCATATACTCCATATGATGCCAGTAGCCGCCAGGCATAAAGAGCGTATCTCCGTGGTTAAGAATGGCCGTCAGCCCCTTGGCATGGGCCAGGGCCGGGTAATGTTCTTCGTCCAGTTTTTCATGCCAGTTGACAAAAGAGGCGGCGCTCTCCACCGTAAACGGCATGCGGTAGATGTAGGGGGATTGTTTGTTCTCCAGCAGCAATACCCTTTTGCGGCCAATGAACTGAGTATGGAAGATGTGGGACATGTCGATGTCATAGTGCATATGCGCCACCGATCCGGCGCCGCCGACAAACAACATGGGGTATTTTTTTAGGAAACCTTTAGCGTACTGATCAGGCCAGACAACGTCCTGCACGAGTTGCGGAGCATGTTGAAAAATATTGAACAGGAATATGCGCAGTTGTACCGGGCCTTTTTTTACCATGTCAATATATTCTCCGAAAGTAATATAGTCGTCTGCCCCGTTCACCAGGGTATTGGCGCCGGCACGCTCATTATTGTAAACGCCCACCTGCTTGTCCCCGACGATACTTTTGAAGTAGTCCCAGGTCCATTTGCTGTAGGCGGGCGATTGTTTACTCAGCCCTGCTGCTGAGATCACTACGGGTTTACGGGGTAAGTAATAATTTTTGCGGAACTCCTCAGGTGTGATGTCGTCAACTCGGTCTATGTTGTTTATGATCATAACTACGAATTGTTAAGTAGGATTACAAAAAAATACTATAATTCAAATGTAACAAATGCAGATTTATAAACGGACAAATTGTAAAGAGCGAAAACGTGGCCAAAAAATAAATATCCGGGCTATACCTGTCAGCCCGGATATTCCATTTACCTAAAGTAAAATTCTAAGTGGGCTTGATTCTATTTTCAAAACAGCACACACAAAAATATTATAATCAGTCGTTTAGACTAAAGAGCGTTTCTACAAACGCTTCTTTATCAAAGACTTGCAGGTCTTCCATTTTTTCCCCGATACCGATGTATTTTACCGGGATTTTGAATTGATTGGCGATAGCCAGTACGACCCCGCCTTTAGCGGTACCGTCCAGTTTGGTGATGGCCAGTGCAGTTACTTCCGTGGCGGCGGTAAACTGGCGTGCCTGTTCCACGGCATTCTGTCCGGTTGAACCGTCAAGCACGAGCAGCACTTCATGGGGAGCGTCGGGGATCACTTTTTTCATCACACGTTTGATCTTTCCCAGTTCCTCCATCAGGTGGGCTTTGTTGTGTAAACGGCCGGCGGTGTCCACAATGATCACGTCCACATCACGGGCGGCGCCGCTTTGCACTGTGTCGAAAGCGACTGCCCCGGGATCAGAACCCATTTGTTGTTTCACAATAGGCACGTCCGCCCGTTCGCTCCAGATGGTCAACTGGTCCACCGCCGCAGCGCGGAAAGTGTCGGCAGCGCCCAGGAGCACGGATTTACCTGCTTTCTTAAAATTATAGGCCAGTTTACCAATGGTTGTCGTTTTTCCTACCCCGTTAACGCCTACTACCATGATCACATAAGGCTTTTTACCGGCGGGAACATCAAATTCGCGGAAACCGCTATCAGGCGCATCCACAAGAATGGCCGCAATTTCCTCCTTCAGTATTCTATTTAATTCACCAGTTCCCAGGTATTTATCTTTAGACACCCGCTGCTCGATCCTGTCAATGATTTTAACCGTTGTATCAACGCCCACATCGGCAGAAACCAGGGCTTCTTCCAGGTTGTCCAGTACTTCGGTGTCTACGGTCGACTTACCGGCGATGGCACGTCCTATCTTACTGAGAAAGCTTTCTTTGGTTTTCTGTAATCCCTGATCAAGGCTTTCCTTCTTCTCCCTGGAAAATAGTTTGTTGAAAAAGCTCATAGTTTAGTTTAATTGGGCTGGGACCTCGGGGGTCCCTTTATCTGCATTATCCGGGTGCTGGCAGGCAGCATTCGAACTGTTCCAAACAGGCTGCTAAAATACAGCTTTTGTGTTAACAATCGCACCCAGGGGGATAAAGAGACAATCTTATGGTAATAATGAGGGCTGGACTGGCTACAACACAAAAAGCTGTCCTTTAACGGGACAGCTTTCAGTATTATTAGTAAAGCCGAATTACTTTTGATTAATGTGCTCCTGAACTTTGTCCTTGTGCACAATTGCTTCTTTGAAAGTATATGCACCGGTTTTAGGAGAACGTACCGCTCTGATTACCTTAGTCCACACTTTAGATTCAGCTGCTGCCTTAGCATCTTTTACTTTCGAGTTCTTTGAAGCTGCTTTTGCCATTGTATTGATTGTTTTTATGGTCTAATGGCGCTATGGCTATCCAGAACAGCCATTCACCATTTAACAATTACTTATTTAATTTCTTTGTGTACAGTCACTTTCCTCAGAATAGGATTGTACTTTTTCAACTCCAGACGCTCAGGAGTATTCTTTTTGTTCTTGTTGGAGATATAACGGGAAGTTCCGGGTTGACCAGAGTTTTTATGCTCTGTGCATTCCAGAATTACCTGTACTCTGTTACCTTTTTTTGCCATTGTGTATACAAATTAAGTGAGTCCTTAGAATTAGATTTCCGTACCAGCTGCACGCAATTCTTTGACTACTGCATACAAACCTCTTTTGTTGATGGTTCTTAAACCGTCAGCAGACACCTTTAAAGATATCCATTTGTCTTCTTCCGCGAGGAAAAAGCGCTTTTTCTGCAGGTTAGGCAGAAACCTTCTCTTTGTCTTAATGTTGGAGAAGGAAACATGGTGACCTGTAATCGGCTTCTTTCCTGTCACCTGACATACTCTTGCCATGATTTAAAAAATTTAGGAATGCAAAAGTCAAACTTTTTTGTCGATTTTGCAAATATTATTAGATGAATTTATTCACAATCCGTCTAAATCCGTGTAATCCCAGGTGTCCACTTAAAAAATAAACACAACACAAACTATTGATAATCAATGGCTGCAGGACGAATTTACATCTGTCCGGACGAGGTCATTATTTTTTATATAAATTTTATAACAATACGACCAGGCTGCGCAATACCGCGCCAAGGCGAACGGCTTCCAGTACGCGGAGCTGTTCTGTACCCTGTTTCAGTACGGCTTCTTCATGCGAAGTTACGCACATTTCGCATCCGTTGAGCGCAGATACCACCAAACTCAACAGCTCAAAAAACTCTTTGCCGATCACCGGGTTGGCCATAATGCTCATCCGGATGCCCGCCGGCGTAGCTGTATAGAATTCCTTGTTCACAAAGTGGCGAAAACGGTAAAACACATTATTGGCGCTCATCAGGGAAGTGCAGCTGATCACCTCGGCGATTTCCTTTTCGGTAGCGCCTTCTGCGGTGGCCAGTTTTTCAAAGGAAGCCTGCAGCACCGGTTGTTTATCATTTACCGCCACTGCCACCCCGATCAGGTAAGCTTCTTTTTTGCTCAGTGTGCCCGCATTCAGAGCGTTGGTCACGTTTATCTTCAGGTCTTTCAGGTAACGCGCATCGGCATTCACCAGCGCCTGCAGGCTCGCGGACGGCGCAGTGCCTGCCAGTCCCACTGCTTCCAGCAGCTGTACGGCGGTATCCTGATTGGTAGTTGCAAACATAATATTCTCCTTCTATTTAAAACAAAGCAGCAAAGTTCTCTTTGCTGCTTTGCGGATCTTATAAAAATAAAATTAAGCGGTCAGCGTAGCTTCGCCTTTGGTCCAGTTGCAAGGGCACAGCTCATCTGTCTGCAATGCGTCCAGCACACGCAGTACTTCTTTCACGCTACGGCCTACAGACAGGTCGTACAGGGATACCCAGCGTACAATACCCTGAGGATCTACAATGTAAGTAGCACGGTAAGCCACTTTTTCGTTGGCTTCCAGGATACCCAGTTCATCAGCCAGGGATTTGGAAGTGTCAGCCAGCATCGGGAATTTCAGATCACGCAGATCTTCGTGGTCTCTTCTCCAGGCAGCGTGTACAAACTCGCTGTCGGTAGACGCACCGATCAGAATCGCGTCGCGGTCAACGAAATCCTGGGAGTGCTTGTTGAACTCGGCGATTTCAGTAGGACAAACAAACGTAAAGTCTTTAGGCCACCAAAACATCACCATCCATTTGCCTGAAGCTTTCAGTTCTTCGGAAGACAGTTCATAAAACTCTTTGCCTTTTTCGATGGAAACAACGGCCGTTTTTTTGAATTCGGGAAACTCAGACCCTACGGATAAGATAACATTTTTCATATTCTATATCGATTTTTGATTTACAAACAGGCATTCATTCAAATTACCGGCGCAAAGATCACTTTACATTCATTATTAGTCAAATAGATTTTTAAAATGTGACATTGAGTTTGTCTATATATGTCCCTTTTAGCGGCCTCTGGAAGGATCTCCGCAGTTATTTTCCGTATAACTAAAAAAAATTTCCGGGACTTAACATTTTAATGGTATTTCTGTAACTTTTTGGCACGTTATTTAGTTATATAAGCAGAGATTTTTTAATTAAACAACAGCATGGAAATGAAAAAAAAATACGTATTACTGGTGATTATAACGATTGGACTAGCTTTGATTCCGTTTATCAAAAACAGCATCATCAAACAGGATGAATTTGACGCTACCAAAGATCTGTTCATCTAGTGTTTAGCCGGTCCCATTGTGCCGATCAAAACTGCCCCAGGCCGGGGTCGGGCCTCCATTTGCTGTTTGGTTCGTAATGCTGCCATATTGCACTCCCCACTTTCCTTAACAGTTCCCAAGCCTCGTTATCCCGGTCCCAACGCATATCTGCGTTGTTTTTTGTTATGATGCAATACACATAGTCGCCGTGCGGCGCATTTACCAGCACTACCTCAGACCTGGACGCGTCCACCGCACCGTTTTTAGAGGCGGTACGCACATCCGGGGGCACCATCCGCAATCCTTCTGCATCCCAGAAATTACGGGTCAGGTTACGGTACATCCGTTCACTCGCCGCATGGCTGACAACTTCCCCTTTATAGATCTGCTCCATCAGCGTGCCCATCTCCCGCGGCGTCGTCTGCCCCCAGCCATATATTTTCCAGTCCCCCGCCCTGCCCGGCGTCCGGGAATTCACCCTTGTATGCACAAAACCATGGCCTTCCAGCCATGTATTGATCTGCGCCCCTCCCCCGGCCAGCGCCTGCAGCCACAGACTGGCGGTATTGTCGCTCATCGTCAGCATCAGCATCACCACCTTGTCCAGCGTGATCTGCTGACTATCGCGGAAAGCACCCAGGATGTCCTCCCCGGGATACAAAAGGGAATCGCGGTAGGTCAGCAGCTGCCGGTACTGCAACGTCCCCTCCTGCAGCTGATGAAAAACCCCCACCTGTATGGCCATCTTGATCATACTGGCCGTGGGAAACACCGTATCCGCATTAATAGCCACCGTCCTGCCGGTCTTCAGGTGGTGCACATATACGCCTGCCTGCCCGTGATGGGCCGCCAGCAAAGGCGCCAGCTTGTCATACAACTGCTTGTCTGTCCGTTGCGCAGTGGCAAATTGGCCTGTTGCCAGTAAGAGAAAAAAGAAGATATTTCGCATATGTTTGGTTGATGTGCCCCTCCGGGGGATGAACAATGAATGTCTACTGTTATCCAATATAATACAAAACCCCGGGTGCCGCAAAGGCCCCGGGGCAATATCTTTTCGGTCAGCGCCGGTGACAGTTACGTATTGGCGCAACCGTTATCAGGTCACTTCATTGATCAGGTCTGCGAAATTGCGGATGCCGATCATTTTGGCAGACGTATAGCCTTCGGCGTAGTCTACCCCCACCATTTTGCCCAGCATTTTGGCGCGGTAAACAACGCTTTCGAAGAAACCGGAGCCGGAAATATACGTCTGCGGCTCGTTGTCTTTCTGCGTAAGGAACTGGGAGCTGAAAGCCTTGATGGCATCCAGTTTTCGCTCCATCACCGGGGTAATGTCCACTACAAAATCAGGCTCATGATAACGGTCCTGCAGGAAATGAAACACCTGTTTGGGACGCCATGCCTGCTGTGCTACGCCATCCACGGCGGTTTCCACCTTCCGTAAGCCTGCCAGGAAACAACTGTCGGCAATCAGTTTGCCGGCACGGCCATGGTCCGGATGACGGTCATCCATAGCGTTGGCCAGCACAATATCCGGCTGGTATTTCCGGATGGCGGTGATGATCGCCATTTGCTCCATGGTATCATTCCGGAAGAAACCATCGGCCAGGCCAAGGTTTTCTCTTACTTCCAGGCCCATGACCTTAGCGGCGGCCTGCGCCTCCTGTTCACGCAACGCAGGCGTGCCACGGGTGCCCAGCTCTCCGCGGGTAAGGTCAACAACGCCTACCTTCATGCCCTGCTGCGCGTGTATCATTAATGTACCTGCACAACCCAGTTCCACGTCGTCCGGGTGCACAGCGATTGCGAGTATATCCAGTTTCATGCTGTAAATAAATTGAGGTGCAAAGATGGGAAATAATTGGTTACCACATCACTTTTCAGTGCTGACAATCAACACACCGGCCTGTCGGTTTTTGATATGGTACCGCTCTTCCAGCACCTTGGGAGAGACGATCTCCAGCGACACAAAAGTCTTTTTGTCCAGCGTCATCAGCCGGGTTTCATCGGTAGGAGTAACGGGCGTATCGTTGACGATGTACTGAAAACTGCTGTCACTGCCATGGCGGCGCAACAGGCTGTCGTATGCCGGCACCGCGGCACTGAGCAGGCGGCGTACCCTTTTGCGGGCAAAAGGCTTCGTTTCTACATATATCACACCGTTGGCAGCCTGGCTGCCGTATTTCAGAATAGCTTTTTGTCCGTGGGCAATGGTGATCAGACCGATCTGGTCAGGGGGAAGATTTTCCATTAAGGCGGGGGTGGCCAGTACGCTGTCTATCACATACACCGGCACGTCCTCTCCTTCGTTCTGGGCCAGCGCACCCAGCGTGGTCAACAACAGGCTGCATAACAATATCCGAGCTTTCTTCATACAGCTAAGATAGCCATATTAATTATAAGCACGGTACCGCTGGTACATTTCCAGCTCCTGCACAATAACCTCAATATCGCGGTCTTCCTGCTTGTCATAATCGCTTTTCAGGTTCCCGCCGAAAAAGAAAGCCACGGTTTGCCATACCCGGGCGTTAAAACCGCCTTTGAGCTCTTTGATGATCTCATAGCAGTTCTGGCCGGTTTCGCGGTCAATTAGTTTCATCAGGACTTTTCCCTGGTAAACGGAGAGGTTTTGCAGTTTGTCGCCGAATTGCTCCTTCATTTCCTTTTCCTTGGAAGCAAGAAAAGCCTTGCGCTCTTTTTTGGAAGACATCGCCGACAGGCGGCTGTTCACATCCTTCAGTAGTCTTGCGGCAGTGCGGGCGTAGGGATAGGTTACATATACCGCATTGCGTAAACGGTTGTACCGCTCCTTTTCTTTACGCAGCGCCCTGGGCATTTTATCCACCACATCAAAAATAGCCAGGGTGATCACCGGGATGGTATCGTTTCCTACCACGACTGCATGCAGCGCCACGGTATCTGCACCACGCGACGCCTGCGCCTGCGCGCTGACTTCCTGCCGGCCAAGGGAAATGCCCGTGATCAGGAAGGCGGATAAAAGGATTTTACGGTGGCAATGCATACAATTTTTAACGGTGCTGATGGATAAATGTTACCACAAGTTAAAAAAACATTTCAGATTAAATAACAACTAAAAAGGGCTTAAAAAACGGTCAGCGTACCGGCTTCATAGTCAGTACGGAATCGGCAAACTGGTTGATGGCACGGGCTACGGCGGGCAGATCGTGGCCGGTAAGCCTGCTGCCCATCACATGTGCGCCTGCACCTGGAATCGGCACTGCGGCCTTCTGACTACCGGGGGTGCCCAGCTCCTGCTCCATTTTCAGGATAGCGGATACACGCACCGTCGGGTCCTGGTGTAATTCATCTTTATAATAATACAGGTTCAGTACCGGCTGCTTTATTTTGCTGAAAGTGGCGGACGTCATAGACGTTTCCAGCAGGTTTTGCAGCTGCACCACCGCCTCCAGGCGATATTTGTTGTTCCAGTACTGTGCCCTCACTGCATTGGTGTCTGAAGATTCTTTGTATTTACCCCCTTTTACCAGGCGTGCCAGCTGCAGGCCCCACGGGTCGTTGGCCAGAAATGCCAGATTATCGTTGATGGCGATATTGGGCGACATATTAATAACGGCATACACATCTTCCGGATAGGTGGCGGCCAGCTTCAGCGCCAGCGTACCACCGGTAGAGGTGCCGATGAGGATCACTTTCCGTCCCAGCGCCTTGCCGATCTGCAGGGCTTCTTTGGCGTCCTCCCACAGCCCGTCGGCCGTCATGGTGAGCAACGGTTCCGTGGTATCGATGCCGTGGCCGTCCAGCCGGCTGAGGTAGAGGTTACAGCCGTAACGCCGGGCAAAATCATGGTGAATAGGGTCTCCTTCTTCCTGGCTGGCGGAAAAACCATGCAGGTATACCACCGCATAAGGCGTTGGCTGATCGAGGGAATCGGCCCATATAATACGGGCTTCGTTATCAGGCTTCAATTTATGACGGGCTTCCCTGTCACGAACATATTGTTCCAGCGCACGGCCATCGGAGGGCACCACCGGCAGCGTCGGGGAATACACCGGAGCGGCAGGATGCGGGCCGACAAGAAATACCACGGCCAGTATGGCAATGAGGACCAGGAATATGCGCAGCGATCGCTTCATAGCGGGACGGATTGATATAAAAAAGAAGGGGATCTGAATTACCTGAAAATCTACGTAAAATTTTCAAGCAATTCAGATCCGCTTTATTAATAAATCGAAAAAACCTTAAATATTTACCGGCGTCTTTTTGGTACCTGCTTTAGCGTTCTTATCTGTTTTCCTGGTACGCTGCACAATGCTCATGCCAGTACCCACGATGGTAATAATGACACCCAGCCACAGCACGTTGATATACGGGAATACCAGCGCTTTCATCACCACATAGTCACTGAAACCGGCGGCCTCTTTCACTTTCAGCTCGATTTTATTTTCTGCCGGCATGATCTTCGTAAAGCGTACGTTCAGGTTCAGCGGGGCCAGTGTGTCTTCCACGCTGTACTGATAGCTGCTGTCGCGGATGAAATAGATCGGCTGCAGCTTAAAATGATCGTCCGTCTGGGTATGTACCTCCAGTTTTGCGCCAACCGCCAGATCATTGGGTTCTGCGATATAGTTTTTGTTTTTAGGCGCCGGCTCCAATGCTTTCAGCACCATAAATCCTTTGGAAAAGAAGATGGAGTCGCCCACTTTCACTTCATGCGCCGTGTAAGCCGTAGTGTCGGCGGCAGCGGCTTCCGCCTTGTTGGGTGCGGCAGACACATAGGTGAAGATATCCCTGGTGAGGTAGTGTTTGGAGGCAGGGTTGGAAGAAAGCGCATTTTCCTTACGGTTCACAAACGCATCGGGATAAAGGGTAAATCGCTCCTTCACCTCCCCGGTGGTTTTGTCTTTACGCTCATAGTGCATCACATAGTAGGTTTTCGGATCTCCTTTTGCGGTGGAGTCGCCTACATAAGTCACATGATAGTCGCCCATCTGTATCTGCACATCTTTTGGCAGCATGATGTTTTCGCGCGGGTTCTGTTTACTTTCTTTGCGGAAGAAGCCGTCGTTGAGCATCTTCATCCGGTCAATGGAGATCACCTCCATTTTGGAAGAAGAGATCAGCGCGCCCAGCAACACCATGCCGAAGCCGATGTGGGCCACAGAGGCGCCGGCGTTTTTCAGTTTGCCTTTCAGGCCGCTGAAGATGTAAACAAAGTTCCCGGCAATCGCATAGATGCTGGCAAACAGCATGATATAAATGGCGGTGAGGAAGCCCGCACCATAGTTATCGTAAGTGATAGGGCCTTTCCAGGCGATCAGGGCAGTGAACAATACCGCCAGCGCTGTCGGCAGCCAGATTTTACGGGTAAAAAACCCTTTGGGGGTGTCCTTGTATTTCAGGAACTGCACCACGGCTGTCAGCATGCCCAGTACGATCGCGATCCAGATCTGGATCTTGTTGTAGTGGAACATCACGTCTGACGGCGGCGCGATGTCGTCCATTTTAAACAGGCCTTTCAGGCCGGTGAAAGCCAGCAGCTGGTTCCATACCGGGATGGAGGTAGTAAAAGTGATCTGGATGGCGGCGATCAGCAGTATCAGCGAGCCGACGAACAGCCAGAATTCACGGGAATAAGTGCTTTCTTCCTTATTGTTGCCCGGAATCTCTTTCCGGCGTGCGATCAGCAGGAAGATAGAAGGCACGGTGAACACGAATATGGTAAACAGCAGCTGGGCGGTCATACCCATATCGGTGAAGGAGTGCACGGAAGTGTCGCCCAGTACGCCGCTCTTCGTGAGGAAGGAGGAGTAGAGGATGAGTACGTAAGATATAAAGAAGAAAAATACCGTCGATTTGAGGGCGTGGCCGGTGTGTTTATAGGCCAGTAAAGTATGCAGTCCCGCTACCATGGTCAGCCAGGGCACAAGGGAAGCATTTTCCACGGGGTCCCAGCCCCAGTAACCACCGAAGTTGAGCGATTCATAAGCCCAGGCGGCGCCCATCATAATACCGGTGCCCAGCAGCGCTACCGCGAAGAGCGTCCAGGGCAGCACGGGTTTCACCCAGCCGGTGTAATCGCGGGTCCAGAGGCCGGCGAAGGCAAAAGCGAAGGGGATGATCATGGAAGCGAAGCCAAGGAACAGGATGGGCGGGTGGATCACCATCCAATAGTTCTGCAGGGTAACATTGAGCCCATTACCGTCATGAATATGCTGCATATAGTCCGCCTGCTGGAAGATAGGCGCGGCCTGGTTTTCAGGCGCCTCTCTCAGCAACATAAACGGATTGCTGCCCACTTTATAGCCCAGGATGAAGATACCGAGCAGCATGCTCGCAAAGATCACCTGTGCCAGGGAGAACACGGTCATCACCGGCGCTTCCAGGTTTTTGGAAGTACGGATCAGGATAATGCCAAGTACGCTGTTCCAGATGCTCCAGAGCAGAAAGCTTCCCTCCTGATCGGACCACAGGCTGGAAAACAGGTATTGGGTGGGCAGATCACGGGAAGTGTTACGCCAGGCGTATTTATATTCGAAATAGTGATTATTGAGAATAAAGAAAAGACAGCTGAATACGGCGATCACGGAGGCTGACTGGATCACAAAAGACCAGCGGGCCAGTTTTTTCCATGAATCGCGTACCAACGGCTCTTTGACTTTAACAGCGTTATAATAAGAGATCGTGGCTACCAATGATGCTACAAATGCCAGAATGGCGAAGAAATGGCCCAGTTGGCCCGGCAATAAGTGTTCCCCTTCAAATTTCATGAGAAATGGTATATAGATTGAAGAATTTAAATATTTTATTATATAGCTATTTCATTATTGAAAACCAATTAAATAGCTAAATGATAAAATATCTAAATCTGAAAATTTTTAAAGCTGTTTGTTGCTCACGACTACCTGATCGTCTTTATATTTAGACGGGCATTTCATGAGTATTTTGCTGCAGTGGAATTCATTACCCTGCATTTTTCCGGTGAGGACCACGGACTCCGCTTTTTCAAAATCTGTAGGTTTGGCGCCGTAGAAAACGACTTTGCGGGTTTCGCCTGATTTATCGTGTACGTAGAAGCTGAATAAGTTGGCATCCTTCAACGGATCGTATTGCATGGCCTGTAAGGTGTCCAGCTTGCCGATCACATGGAACTCCTTTCCCTCTTTCTCGCGTGCGGTGGCAAATGTTTCATAGGTACTGAAATCGCCTACCATGGTTACAATCACACCTATTGCAACCGCAATTACCACCAGCAGAATAATATTTGTTTTTTTCATATGAAAATTATCTTCCCTATTGTTGTGACACAGGCTGTAAAATCCGCTACCAGCAACGTTTCTCCATTTATCTTACCCTACCTGCATTTATCTCTTTCCAATTCACGGGGCAAAATTAACGCAAAATGACCGTCTTCCGACAAAATTTATATAAAAGGCAATTCTTTTTGTGGGAAGGGGGACTGTAAGTAAACATAATCCTATCTTTGCGCGGAATTTTGAAAAGTAAGATTATATCATGGCTGATTTATCTCAATTTGACCCTAACTCGGTAGGGTTGTTGTCCAACAACATTTTTGGTTTACCTTTTTCTGAAGAAGAGGCCCGACTGGTATTGCTGCCTGTGCCCTGGGAAGTGACTGTTTCCTACAGCAATGGTACTGCACGCGGACCGGAACATATTTTCCGGGCTTCCTTCCAGGTAGACCTTTATGATGCCGACGTAAAGGATGGCTGGAAACAGGGCTTTTTCATGCGTGAGCCGGACAAGCATCTGCTGCTGCGCAGCGACTACCTGCGCAAGGAAGCCGAGCTGTACCTGAAATTCCTTACCGAAGGTGGAGATATCTCTGAAAATGAATTTCTGAAGAAAACGCTGGTGGACGTGAACAACGGCACCCGCGCCATGAATGAATGGGTGTACACCCAGACCAAACAGCTGCTGGAAAAAGGTAAGCTGGTAGCGCTGATTGGCGGCGACCACAGCACCCCGCTGGGCTTCTTCAAAGCTATCGGCGAGCAAAAGGGCGACTTCGGCATCCTTCAGATAGACGCGCACTGTGACCTGCGTGATGCTTATGAGGGCTTCCATTACTCCCACGCCTCCATTATGTACAATGCGCTGGCAGAAGTGCCGCAACTGACCAAACTGGTACAGGTAGGCATCCGTGACTATTGCGAAGAAGAAGTGGACTATATCAACAACAGCAATGGCCGTGTGGTAACCTTTTTCGATAAAAACATCAAAGAACGCCAGTTTGAAGGCGAAACCTGGAAAGCTATCTGCGACAGCATTATAGAAACACTGCCGCAACAGGTATATATCAGCTTCGATATCGACGGGCTCGATCCGAAACTGTGCCCGCACACCGGCACCCCGGTAGCCGGCGGCTTCGAGGCAGAGCAGATCTATTATCTTTTCAAACGTTTAATCGCCAGCGGCCGTCAGCTGATTGGCTTCGACCTTAACGAAGTAAGCGCTTCCCACGACGACTGGGATGCCAACGTAGGGGCGCGCGTACTGTTCAAACTCTGTAACCTGTTGGTGAGCGCTAATTCATAAACCTATGTATAGTCTGCGTATCCTGCACCCGAATACAGCCAGCAGGCTGCGGCTCCTGCCCGTTATGCACGGACTGGTGGGCATCCTGTTCCTGTTTGATGCCATCGGCATTTATAAAGACCCGCAGCCCAATTGGCTGCTGGTGGGCTTTTTTATGGTCGTAGGCCTTGTTTCCCTGGCCTTCCCCTTTGTGGTGAAGCGTACACGGAAATTCAGCGAGATCAACAGTATTGCCCGGCTGATACAGGCTTTCATCTGTATCAGCGGCAGTTTATATTTTCTTGGACATCAGCAGCCTGTCACGGGCCTGCTGATGTTCGTGGTAGGCCTGGGCATGGCCTATATCGGCTGGATGGAGTACAAAATATTCCAGCCGGTATTCGTGAAAATGGACAATACCGGCATCGTACTGCCAACTACGTTCTCTGAGAGACGGATTGGCTGGAACGAGCTGAATAATGTAATTTTGCGCAATGACCTGTTCACCATGGATTTCAAATCCAATAAAATCATCCAGCTGGAAGTGCTGGACGAGCCCGGACAGGAACAACGTGAAAAAATGAACGGATTTTTCCGGGAAAGACTTGGATAGATTTTGTTATTTTTTTATTTAGGCATTTTGTTATTGTGACTGGTTAGCAATGGCTTACAGCAACAGGCGATAAAATATTTAAATAACGAAATAATAAAATGAATAAATAAACTTATGCTGAAACAAACACCTTACATATTATACTCCGACGGGAAAGGAAACATCTTTGAAGATACTTCCATGCACGTGGTAGGCCGTAGCGGCTGGGATGCCTTTCCAATTGATCCGGAAGAGTGGATCGAACTTCCTGAAGGCGGTAATCTGTATGAACTGCCCGGCCGTCGTGGTATCGGTATCGATGCCGCTTCCGGAGAAATGGGCCTGTGTGATAAAGGTTGGGCCGTAGCGGCATTCATTCCACCCGCTCATACCGGCTTTTACCTGGCAGCCTATGAAACCATGCCAGACGCCCCCACCCTGCCGCTGTTTTGTTATACGGCAGTAGGCTGGCTCGATGGCAAGTTCTATGTGCCCGCCACCCGCATTGAAGCCGATATCCGCCAGGAGTGCGCCGGCTTCGACGCCAAAAAAGTAAAACAAGGCGTTAAACAACTGATGGACGCTTACCCGCATAACAGGCTGGTAAAGCATCTTGCGGAAAACTGCGCCCTCACCTACGAATGTCCTGCCGCCCGTAATTATTTTATGGGTAGATGGGAATGCCCGATCCCTTCCTCTCCGGCCTGTAACGCCAACTGCGTGGGCTGCATCTCTTTTCAGCCGGAAGACGAAACCATCGTGTCCACCCAGGACCGTCTCCGTTTCAAACCTACGGCGGAAGAAATCGTGGAATATACCGTACCGCACCTGGAAACAGCCCCCTTCCCGATCGTAAGCTTCGGCCAGGGCTGTGAAGGTGAACCGCTGCTGATGTGGGAAACCATCCGCGAATCCATCCTCGAGATCCGTAAGCATACGCCTAAAGGCAGCATCAATATCAACACCAACGGCAGTAAGCCCGACGCTGTGCGCGCCCTCTGTGAAGCGGGCCTCAACAGTATCCGGGTGAGCCTCAATTCCGCCCAGGAAAAGTATTACACGCCGTATTACCGTCCCAATAACTACAAATTCGAAGACATCATCGAAAGCCTGAAAGTAGTACGGGAATTTAACGGATGGACTTCCATCAACTATTTTGTTTTTCCGGGGATGACCGATACCGAAGAGGAATATGAGGCACTGCGCACGCTGATCCGGGAAACCGGCCTGAACATGATCCAGTGGCGCAATTTCAATATTGATCCCGACTGGTACCTGGGCAAGCTGGGCATTACCGAGCCTGGCCCCTGCATGGGCATCAAACAGTTACAGGAAATGATCCATGAAGAATTTCCGGACGTGAAGTTTGGTTATTTCAATCCGCCGATAGAACGTATCAAAGGCGATTACATGGCCGATTTCGCTCACTAAAGCGCTACTTCCTCCCACTCACTGATAAAGCCGCTCCTCTGCGCGTTCTCTTGCCCGAAACGGTATTGACGCGCATAGGCAGACGGCGACATGCCCGTCACTTTCCGGAATACCCGGTTGAAGGTGATAGGATTATTATACCCCGTCGCATATGCCACAGAGGCGATACTTTCCGCATCGCCGTTGATGATTTTCTTACAGGCCGCGTTGATACGGATTTCGTTGAGGAATTCGAGATAGGTTTTGCGGGTGTGTTTCTTAAAGTATTTACAGAAAGCGTAGGTGGTCAGATGCGCCACAGAAGCGATCCTCGCCAGCGAGATATTTTCTGCATAATGTTCCAGCGTGTACTGGTAAATATCGTTCATCCGCAGCCCTTCCGATTCGCTGTAGGCGTGCCGCAGGAAGCCGGTAGACAGGGACTTCCAGTCTTTCACCTGCCGGGAAAAGTACGTCAGCAGCGACATGAAGGCGAATAACCGTTCCGCTCCGGTGAGTTTGCAGAGCCGCATGATTTCAGCGGCCGTTTTTTCCTCGCAGGCAGCCGGCAGTTGCAGGCTGGAGCGGGTCAGCAGCAGGAACTTGCGGACTGTTTCCAGCTCAGGCAGCGCCAGCATGCCTTTCAGCGCATTGTCATGGTCGAAGAAAATATGGATGGCGTGGATGTTCTTTTCTTTCAGGTTTTCAAAGTAACGGGCGTCGCCTTTGAACATGTGCGGCTGGTTGGCGCCGATCACGTAGATATCGCCGGCTTTGAACGGCTGGGTGTAACTACCCGCGATCAGCGTGCCCTCCCCTTTGATGATAAGGGTGAGCTGCGCCTCTTTATGACGGTGCAGGTAATTATAAAAATAAGGAAGTATGTCCTCCTGGATAACCACAGACCCTTCCTCTGCTACCGGAACAGTAAATTGAATTACTTTCATTTACCAATTTTACTCCTTTTTGGGCAAAATTAGTTATTCTCGGACAATATCCGTTAAGTGTTGAACAATTACGCTGCTATCATTTTCTCCGCCCGGGCCCGCTTCTGTTGCAGCCAGCGGAACCCCAACGCAGACAGCACACAGCCGCCGGCGGTAATGGCCCACCAGGAGGTAAACCCGAGATGCTGCACCACAAAAGCCCCGCTGGTAGGTGATACCACGGTGGCCAGCGAATAAGAGATAGTATACAACGCGGCATATTGTCCGCGGTTATGGTCCTGGCTGCGGCTGATCCAGAAACTGTTCATAAAGGGCAGGCAGAGCATTTCCCCGAAGGTGACCACGATCATAAACACCGCCGCAATACCCCATACCGGCGGCAGCACGCAGAGCAGCACATAGGCCAGGCACACCATCATGGCGCCCCTGGACACGTATACCAGGTTAGGCAGCTTACCATCCAGGTGATGGATCATCACCATTTCCACCATTACGATCAGCAGGCCGTTGAGCGACATATTCAACCCGATGGCCCATTCCTGCAGGTGCACCACCTCTTTGAAATACAGGGGCACCATGCTCGAAAACTGGAAGAGGCAGATCGCGTTGATCATACCAAACAGCAGGAACCAGCGGTACAGGCTGTCTTTCCATACAGTGTCCGTCTGCCCTGTGGCGACGGCTTTTTCCGGTTTAGCCGGCGCCGGCACCGGCGGAAGGAAAATCCGCATCAGCACCGCGGCTACGATACAGGTGCCGCCATCCACCCAGAACAACCACTGGTAACTGATGCTGGCCAGAAAGCCTCCCAGCGCCGGTCCCACCGACCAGCCGAGGTTGACCGCCAGCCTGTTGAGCGAATAAGAGCGGGTACGGTTCTGCGGCGCGCTGTAGGCCGCAATAGCAATACTGTTGGCCGGGCGGAAAGCATCTCCCACAGAGCTTAACACAAATACGCAGCTGCATATCTGGGGAAAGGTCCGCATCTGTCCCAATAAAATAAGCAATACGCCGTTAAAGAGGAGACTCCAGAACTGGACCTGGTAAAAACCGATACGGTCAGACAGCCAACCGCCCAGTAAAGCGCCTACGATAGCGCCGGTACCGAAGCAGGCCATCACCAGCCCGGCCTGTGCGATGGAAAAATGCAGGTGTGCCGTCAGATAAACTGTCAGGAAGGGAACCACCATGGCGCCGCTGCGGTTGATCAGCAGTACCAGCGACAACCACCAGGTAGCTGGCGAAAGTCCGGTGTAGGCGTTCTGGTAAAGACGGATAGTTTGTTTGAGCAAATTCATACAACAGCCGCAAAATAAAATGCCACAAATAGGATTAACAGCATAGTTTTTGCAAAGATGATAAATTCAGATCGCTGTATCTCTCTTTTTTTTCATTCAAAAGTTTAACTTTGACGCTTACTGGCGCTTAATCAGCTATCATGGAGGAAAACAACCGTAAAAAAAATATTCAGGCATTGGGAGTGACCATCGGCGTACATGCGCTGCTGTTAGTAGCACTGGTATTTGCCGGTTTCTCGGCGCCTCCGCCCCTGCCCGACCAGGACCTGGGGATGGAAGTGAACCTGGGCACCTCCGATGAAGGGATGGGCGATGAACAGCCGCTCAACCCGAACCCTCCCAGTGCAGCGGAATCCACGCCCGCCCCGGCGGAAAGTGAACCGGCTGCCACTGAAAAAGATAACAGCGCGCCACAGGAAGTAGCGACCCAGGATGATGAAGAAGCGCCGGAAATAAAAAAACCGGAGAAGCCGGTTGAAAAACCGAAAGAACTGCCTAAAAAGCTGGAGCCCAAGCCGGTCACCAAACCGGTAAAGAAACCGGCCGCAGCGCCCAAACCGACACCTCCTGCCCCCAAACCTCAGCCCAAAGCGGTTTATTCCGGCGGCAGCAGCACCAATGCCAACAGCGGCAACGGCGCACAAGGCTCCAATAATTCCACCGGCGAGGGTAATACCGGCAAACCCGGCGACAGAGGCCAGCTAAACGGCGACCCTAACGCCAAAGGCTATACGGGCGGTGGCCTCGGCGGCGGACGTTCCGACTTTCGCCTCAATGGACGTAATCTTATCAGCCGGCCGAACGTTACCTACGACGGCACCGAGTCCGGCTATATAGCCGTTAATATCAAAGTAGACCAGAAAGGGAATGTGATCGCCGCTACCTTCAGCATGAAAGGCTCCACCCTTAGCAACCCGCAGCTGATAGACATTGCGCGGAAAGCGGCACTCAACGGTCAATTAAAGTACAATGCGAATCCGGAAGCACCCGAAGTGCAGTTCGGTACCATCCGTTTTTATTTTAAAGCAGAATAACGACCATTTACAGATTTTCTGATTTGTGAATTTTTTGATTGGAACGGTGAGAAGATCAAAAAAGGACTTTCCATGTAGTTAAAATCAGAAAATACAGAAATCCGTAAATCCATAAATCCATAAATCTTTTTGAGAAACCTGTCTTTTTTTATTAGCCAACGATGAGAATGCACCGAATACTGTTCAGCACTATTTTGTTTTTATGGCCGGCATACGCCGCCGTGGCCCAGACATTTCCCGGCTACAATACCAGCAATTATGCCGGTATCCACGGGGTACTCTCCAATCCTGCCAGTGCGGCAGGCTATCGTTATAAATGGGACGTGAACATTATCGGCGCTGATGTAAAAGGGGGCAACACCTATATGAAAGTGCCCAAGTCCATCCTGTTTAATCCTCCTCCCCGCAAGCAATGGGAGCGCAACCAGGACTATTTTCTGGATACCACCGCTAACCGACGCCAGAACGGATGGGGCATGGCTGAAATAGTGATGCCTTCTGTATTATACGCCATCGATGAAAAACAATCCGTTTCCTTTGTATGGCGTGTGCGTGCCAGCGCCAGCGGCGGCAATCTGCCCACCCCGCTGGCCAACTTTTTCGGCAACGACTATCCCAACCTTCAATATCGCGGTAAAAACCTGAACATAGAAAAGGCAGGCGTAGGTGCGCATATCTGGAATGAACTGGGCTTCAGTTACGCCCGCACTATCCGGGAAGGTTATACCAGCCGCTGGAAGGCCGGCGTAACCGTAAAACTGCTGAGCGGTATCGCCGCCGGTTACGCACAGGTGGCCAACGCCAGTTTCGTGCTCAACGACCGGCGCAATGCAGACATCACCAGCGGCACCCTGCGGTATGCCTACAGTGAAGAACTGGACCACTGGCAGAAACCGTACACCCGCAATCTCCAGCTCTTTCATAACAACGGAGTAGGCTTCGATCTCGGCGTTATCTATGAGTACCGCCCCGACAACGGTGGCTTCGGTAAATTCGAAGGTACCGACGCCGATGAATATAAATTCCGTCTCGGCTTATCACTCAATGACATCGGCCGGATCAAATACCAGAAAGGCGCCAATAACACCGATCTCGATCTCCGTAAACAGAATATCAACCCGAATGCCATCACCTACAAGGACAACGAGAGCCTTAAACAATACTCCACGCGGCTGAACCGCTATTTTACGCCTATCCCCAGCGATGACAGCAGCTTTGTAATGGCCTTACCCGCCTCCCTTCAACTGATGGGCGATTATAACATCGACGGCCGCTTCTTTGTAAGCGCTAACGCCATCATTGCACTGAACGCAGGAAAAAACGGGATGGCCAGAACATATGCCATGACCCAGGTGTTAATTACACCACGGTACGAAACCGAACTGTTTGGCGCCTATATGCCGTTTGTAGTGAACCACAACGGACAGGCAGATGTGGGGGCAGGCTTCCGTATCGGTCCGCTGGTACTGGGATCTTACAGCCTTTTTACTACGCTTTTCCAACATCGCATCAACCATACAGATGCTTTCGTAGCTTTGCGGATCAATCCGGGCATGTTGGGTAAAGGCAATAAAAACAAAGGCCAGCTGGGATGCCCGGTAAATTATTAATTTACCTTTATGAACGCATATCAGGAAGCACTGGACTATCTCTACGGGCAACTGCCCATGTTCACCAAAGTAGGGGCCAGCGCTTATAAAACAGACCTGCATAACACGGTCGCTTTATTACAACAGCTCAACAATCCGCAGCATACCTTTAAAACCATACACGTTGCCGGGACTAACGGTAAAGGCTCTACCAGCCATATGCTGGCAGCCATCCTGCAGCAGGCAGGTTATAAGACCGGCCTGTACACTTCCCCGCACCTGCTGGACTTCCGGGAGCGTATCCGTATCAACGGGCAGGTGGCGCCGGAGGACTTTGTGGTGAACTTCACTAACAATATGCGGCCGTTCATTGAAAGCATTGCGCCTTCTTTTTTCGAGCTGACCGTAGCCATGGCCTTCCAGTATTTTTCACAGGAGAACGTGGACATCGCGATTATAGAAGTAGGGCTGGGCGGCCGGCTGGACAGCACCAACGTGATTACGCCGGAACTGTCTGTCATCACCAATATCAGCTTTGACCATAAAAATATCCTGGGGGATACGCTTCCCCGGATCGCTTCCGAAAAAGCCGGCATTATCAAAGCCGGTGTGCCGGTAATAGTCAGTGAAACCCAATCTGAAATACAGTGGGTCTTCCGTGACAAAGCAGCCGAAACCGGCTCACCTATCCACTTTGCAGACCAGGAATGGATGGTGGACGGGAGTCTTATTAAAGACAACTATCTTGAGCTAACGTTACTGGATACACGAAAAGGAGTAATGCATCATTTCCGGCTGGACCTCAGCGGGCAGTACCAGGAAAAAAATGTGATGGGCGTGTTGTCGGCCGTCAGGCTGTTGCAGCAACAGGGCTGGCATATTACGTGGGACCATGTACAGGCAGCGTTGTCACATGTACGTAAGCTCACCGGGCTGCGGGGACGCTGGGAAGTAGTCAGCGAGCATCCCCTTACGGTCATGGACGTAGGGCATAATGAAGCCGGCATCCGGGAGGTGGTACAGCAGCTGGAGCATGTCAACTACCAGCAGCTGCATATTGTCACCGGTTTTGTAAAAGATAAAGAGGTAGATAATGTGTTACCGTTGTTCCCGACCACGGCGACTTATTACTTCTGCCGGGCCCAGATACCGCGGGCGCTGGACGAAGTAGCGCTGGCGGAGATGGCGGCGCGGCACGGACTGCAGGGCCGGCCCTACGAGTCCGTACAGGCGGCGTTGCAGGCCGCGCGGCAACATGCCAAAGCGGAGGATATGATCCTGGTATGCGGCAGTTTCTTTATTGTGGCAGAAGCGATGTAATCATTTCATTTCCATACGTCCCATGTGCATCAGCGCGTAACAGAGGCCGGTCACATGCAGGCTGTGGACAATTTTATTGTCCAGTATCAGTTGTTGCACTTCGGGAACAGACATCAGCACCACTTCAATTTCTTCGTTGTGGTCCAGTTGTTGCGCTTTCACTTTACGGCCGCCGGTAGCGAGGAACATATGTGTGTAATTGTTACTGGAGGCCGTATTGGCAGCCACCTTTCCCAGTGATATCAATTCTTTGAATTCATAACCGGTTTCCTCCAGCAGTTCACGTTCCATGGCAAATTCGGGAGAGGGGTCCGTGGCGTCCATGGTGCCACCAGGAATTTCCAGCAGCGTCTGACCGATCCCCTGCCGGTATTGGCGGATCATGATCACCTGACCGTCTTCCGTGAGGGCCACGGCATTTACCCAATCGTTGTATTCCAGTACGTAGTAAGGTTCTACAATGGTCCCCTGCGGGGTGATACATTTGTCTTTACGCGCGGTTAACCAATCGTCTTTGAAAAGATATTCAGACGACAGCAGTTTCCAATCCATATTCATAATAATACTTTACCAGTTCATGCGTTCCTTCAGTCCCTGTATATGGCCCAGGTGATGCTTTCCGTGCCATGCATAGTTGGCGGCAACGGTTTTCATATTAAAGCGCCGGCCATGTTCCGGGTGAATGAAAGAACGCTCCCATTGTTCGGGTGTCAGGCGTTCCATCAGGTTGGCCCAACGGGTGTGCAGAGCGTGCAGCAGCGTGATGGACACATTGATGGGTGTGTTTTTCACGTCTTCCAGTTCAGCCCATGCCGCTTCATCGTATGGTTTAATAATAGGTTTCTCTTCTGTCAGCGCCATTTTCATGCGGGCAATAGCGTTGATATGGCTGTCTGCCAGATGATGTACCACCTGTGAGATATTCCAGCCACCGGGCCTGTAGGGCTTCTGCAGCTGGAAAGCGTCCAGGTTTTGCACGGCCATTTCCACGAGGGTGGGCAGGTCGCGGATATCGTTGATATATTCCCGCAGCATGGCGGGACTATAATCCGGCAGTGGTTCAAAACGACCAATAGGATATTGTAATGCTTCCATAAGCGGGTTTATTAAGACTCGCGAAGATCTTTCCCGGTGAGATGGATAAATACATCTTCCAGGTTGGCTTTCTTCACTTCTTTACTGCGCTCGAACCCTTTGGACACGAGGTTATCGATGAGGGCGTCGGGCGAGTCAATAGCGATCACCTGTCCGCTGTCCACGATGGCGCAGCGGTCGCACAGGAATTCAGCTTCATCCATATAGTGGGTGGTGATCACTACGGTGGTGCCCTGTGCCCTTACCTGCAGGATCAGGTCCCACAGATTGCGTCTTGCCTGCGGATCGAGGCCGGTAGTGGGCTCGTCGAGGAAGATAATGCGGGGCTTGTTGATCAGGGTGGTAGCGATAGAGAAACGTTGTTTCTGGCCACCGGAGAGTTCTTTGTACTTAGCTTTTGCCTTGTCTTCCAGGTTGAAGAGGCGCAGCAGCTCTATAGGCTGCACCGGCTGGTTGTACAGCCCGCCAAACATCTCGATGAGTTCCACGAGGTTCAGCCCGGGGTAATAACCGGAGCTTTGCAGCTGTACGCCGATGATTTTTTTAATATCGTTGGGAGCCGTGTCCAGGTCGAATCCGCCGACGGTCACCTGCCCTTCCGTTTTTTCGCGTAATGTTTCAATGATCTCAAGGGTGGTGGACTTGCCGGCGCCGTTAGGGCCCAACAGGCCGAATATCTCATGTTCGTACACGTCAAAGCTGATACCCTTTACTGCGGCGAATTCCCCGTATTTTTTCACCAGGTTCCTCACCTCAATGATCTTGTTCTTTTCCATGCCACCAAATTATAAAAGATTTACGGATTTTGGGATTTACGGATTTTCGAATTTTGGGGACCCGGAATTTCAACAAGGCAGATAGCAATTTTATTAAAATATTTAAATATTTGATTATTAAAATAAAAATTGGCTTCTGCGCTTCAAATCCCGAAATAAAAAAATTCTAAAATCCGTACATCCCAATATCCGGTAATTCGGCTAGTGTTTAATAAACACCTGCGTAAAGAAGGTAATTCTTCCTTTACCGGCAGTGCCTATGCCGATCATGTTATAGTCACCCAGCATATTACGCCGGTGGCCGGGACTTTTGATCCAGCCATCCACAACCGCCTGGGCGTCGAGGGTGCCATAAGCCACGTTTTCTGCTGCGGCGCCTACCCTGCCTATCTTTTTGGTGATGTAGGCCACGCGGTCCTCGAAACCTTCGTGCCCGAAGCCGGTGCTGCCGTTAGCCATATCGCGGCTATGGCGGCGTGCCTGCTGGCTGATGGTTTCATCCAGCTGCAACGGCTTCAGTCCTTTGGACTGCCGGAATTTGTTGGTGTAATAGAGGATTTGTTCATCGAGGCTTCCTCTTGTTGCGGTGCTGTCTGCACGGCTGGTGGCACGTGAACACGCGCTTACCTGGAATGCGGCAAACATGGCGAGCAGTAATACAAGGACACTGCGGCTTTTCAAAATGGACATAAAAATTGATGGTTAATAATGATAACTAACAGCGTGTAAGCAAGCGCTGTACCAAATTATCCAGCGTGGATAAATTGTTGGGAGCGCTTTCAAAAAACGAAGGCCCGGACGTTGCTATTGTACGCCCAGGCCTTTTTTGATATGCAATTAACAAAGCGTGTTTCCGCTATTTGTTCATGATGTCTTTCCAGGTCTCCATCATGTTTTTGGAACCGATAAAAATAGGCACCCGCTGGTGCAGCTGTACCGGTTTCAGTTCCAGCAGGCGCTGACGGCTGTTGGCCATAGACATTCCGCCGGCCTTTTCCATGAGGAAAGACATGGGGTTACACTCGTAGCAGAGCCGCAGACGGCCCGATTTATACTTGCCGAAGGCGGGGTACATGAAAATCCCTCCCTGTATGAGCGTACGGTGTATTTCCGCTACCATGCAGCCTACAAAGCGATGCCGGTAAATACGGTCGTTTTCATCCCTTGCCATAAAATGATCGATGGAATGGCGCACTTTCTCTTCATACAGGTGATAGTAACCTACGTTGACGGAGAAGATATCGCTTTCCGGCGGGCATTTCAGGTTCGGGTGCGACAGGCAGAACTCTCCGATGGAAGGGTCGAGGGTAAAGCCCTGCACGCTGCGGCGGGTGGCATATACCATCATGGTGGAAGACCCGTAGATGATATATCCGGCCGCAATCTGCTGGGTGCCCGGCTGCAGGAAGTCCTCCAGGTTACACTCTTCCCCTTCCGCCGACAGGCGGCGGTATACGGAGAAGATGGTGCCGATGGACACATTTACGTCAATATTGCTGGAGCCGTCCAGGGGATC
Source organism: Chitinophaga eiseniae (assembly GCF_900167135.1). Taxonomy (GTDB): domain Bacteria; phylum Bacteroidota; class Bacteroidia; order Chitinophagales; family Chitinophagaceae; genus Chitinophaga; species Chitinophaga eiseniae. The sequence continues at coordinate 629,793 of NZ_FUWZ01000003.1, forward strand.
GAGCAATACCACATATTTGGATTTTTTAGAGTGTTCGTCGTTGAAGGCGATAAAGTGTTCTTCTTCTTCAGAAGCCACTCCACAGCAGTAGATGCTGGTACGCAGTGAATTGATAAACTGTTCGTTGGCAAATTCGTCGAGTTTCTTTACGGATTCCCCCTGAACATTGGTTTTCCCGGCTTCGCCCAGGATATCGGCGATACCGGCCTTGTTTACCTCCACGTTTACCCTTTTGGCGGCCAGACCAATATCACGCAGTAAACCTGACAGCTGGCCGGTGGCGCCAGGATAGTTACGTAACTCCTGGATGGTAAATTCATCCAGTGTCATTACTTTTTGCTTGTGATTCATAACGTTGTTTCAGTTTTCCGGGACGAAATTAACGGAATAAGCGCTTATTTTAAGGGAAATGTCATTTATCTGTAAACAGATTTTAAAACAATTCTAAACTTGCCTTACTTTGCCAAATAATTTTTCAAAAGGACAAACTATCATATGAAGGTTTTCAAGTTTGGCGGCGCAAGTTTAGAAAGTGTTGAACGCATTAAGCAAGTAGCACAGATCGTCCAGTCATTTCCGGACGACAAACTCCTGATCGTTATCTCGGCCATGGGGAAAACGACCAATGAACTGGAAAAGGTGGCGCAGAACTTTTACATGCGTAAAAGGGAAATAGCCGCCCAACTGTTGTACAATGTAGAACAACAGCATATCCAGGTGGCCGAGTCCCTGCTGGGCAACCGCGAGCATCCGCTCTTCGCGCAGCTGCAGCAGTTCTTTACCGAAGCAGAATGGACGCTGGGAGAAAAACCCCTGCGGGCATATGACTACTACTACGATCAACTGGTCGGCATGGGAGAGCTCCTCAGCACCGCCATCGTCAGCGCCTTCTTTAACACCATCGGCTTATCCAATACCTGGGTGGATGTACGGGACGTGTTCCGTACAGACGACAACTTCCGGGATGCCAATATCGACTGGGCCTTTACCCAGAAGCAGGTCACCGAAAAGGTAGTGCCGCTTTTCAACCAGACCAATATCGTTATCGCACAGGGATTCATCGGCAGCACCGACCAGAATGAAAGTGTAACGCTGGGCCGGGAAGGCTCAGATTATTCCGCCGCCGTATTTGCCAATATGCTCGACGCTGAAAGCCAGACCATCTGGAAAGACGTGGAAGGCCTCAAAAACGCCGACCCGAAACTGTTCCCCAATACGGTCAACATTCCCGAGATCAGCTACGGAGAGGTGATTGAAATGGCCTACTACGGTGCGCAGGTGATCCACCCGAAAACCATCAAACCCCTGCAGAACAAACAGATCCCGCTGCTGGTAAAATGTTTCCTGGACAAGAACCTGCCAGGCACCATCATCAAGGAACAGGCAGACACCCGCCAGCTGCCACCTATCATCGTACTGAAAAGAAACCAGGTGTTGCTGACGCTGACATCCAAAGACTATGCATTTATCACAGAAGATAAAATCAGCGACATCTACGAAACTTTCCACCGCCTGAAAGTGAAGATCAACCTGATGCAGAACGGAGCCATCACCTTCTCCTGCTGCATTGACCACAACCCGGAAAAGATCGAACTGCTGATCAAGGCGCTGCATAACGACTTTAAAATTTCCTATAACGAAGCGCTGGAGCTGCTGACCGTACGTTACTACCAGGACGGCCTCCTCGAAGATCTCAGCAACCACCACACCGTACTGCTGGAACAACGTTCCAAAGTAACCGTGCAAAGGCTGCTGAAGAAATAGCTTCTCGTCTCGCAAAGCTCGCTAAGTTTTTTGCCTGTGTTTTGAGGTAATTAAGAACGCAAAGACTTGAAGATCAGGTTTTGCTGATTATTCTATATAATATACTGTTAGTTAATTATCTAGTAGATTGGCTCTATAGTTTTATTTTATAGTCGGTGTCGGTGGTCAATCGCTCCTTTGCGTTCTTAATTACCTCAAAACACAGGCAAAAAACTTAGCGTGCTTTGCGAGAAAAAACCGCTTATCCCCGGATTTTAACAACCATACCATTCCCCGTTTCTGAATCAATTCCCTGCTTAAATTTACATTGGTTTCCACTGCTTTGAGATCGGAACAGGTGCCCTCCTGCCCCAATTATAATTTTTTTTTGACCGGAGGTGCAACCTTTTTTCAGAAGGGTCGTCTTTAAGATGTAAAAAGTGCTATAAGATGAAAAAAGCCGCCCTGTTACTGATAGTTACCAGCTGTATCGCGTTAGTGCTTGCCTGCAAGGACCTGCTGAAAGATATGGCGCCGATGCAGAGCAGTTCTCCGGATATTCTGCCTTTATTCGTGATAACAGATGCCAATTGGCCCGGTGCGTTGCCCGCCCGCCAGGCTGATGCCGATGTTGCCCCGGAAAACGCGCTGCTGCGGCCGAAACCTATTCAGGATGCTGTAAAAACTATTTTCAATATATACCATTCACAAAACCAGATCCGGCAGTAATCAACTAACTGTCTCCTAATCAACTTATTGGAATCGCTTCTGAGAAAATCTAAACGGTCGTATGAAAAAATTCATCATCGTGCTGGGGATACTTATGTCCGCTGTCATGTACGCTTTTGCACAAAAAAACCCTACCGGCACCATTTCCTTTAAAATAACAGACGCTACCGGCAAGCCGCTTCCTTTTGCCAGCGTGTTGCTGCGCAAAACGCTGGACTCTGCACAGGTAAAAGGCCAGATGTCTTCCGAATCCGGCGAAGGCCGTTTCGAAAAAATAGCTTTCGGCCAATACTTCCTGCAGGTATCCCAGATGGGCTTTAGCACCCAATATGCCGCCAATTTTACCATAGACGCCTCTCATACGACCTTGGCCATACCCTCCATCGCCCTGCAGCCGCTGTCTAAAAGCCTGCAAACGGTGAATGTGACCGCCACGCGGCCCTTTATTGAGAAAGGTGCCGGTAAAACGGTGCTCAACGTGGAAAGCAGCGTAACCGCCGTCGGCAACAGCGCGCTGGACATTCTGAAAAGAGCCCCCGGCGTACAGATAGATAACAATGAAAACGTGAAAATGAAAGGTCAGACCGTCACCGTGATGATCGACGGAAAGCTCACCTACCTCAGCGGGGAAGACCTGACCAACCTCCTGAAAAACACCCCTGGCGAATCCATCTCCCAGATAGAAATTCTCACCAGCCCCTCCGCGAAGTACGACGCCTCCGGCAATGGCGGTATCATCAACATAAAAACAAAAAAAGGCAAACTCACCGGTATCAACGGCACCGTGAACGCCACCCTGTCCCAGTCCCGCTACGGTACCTACAGCGCCAACGGCACGTTCAACTGGCGCACCACCAAATTTAACCTGTTCGGCGATCTGGGCAGGACCGACCGCCCCTTCCAGATCACCCGTAAATACAGCAGAGCCTTCAACGATAAAGGCGTGGTGACCGAACAAACACAGGATATCTTTCAACGCAACCGCTTTCAGCGCAACGCTGCCAAAATCGGCTTCGATTATTTCCTCAACGACAAACATACATTGGGCTTCATTGTGAACGGATTTAAAAACCGCTTCAGTAACCAGATATACAGCAACACCTACTTCATGAACAAGCCGGGCGCTCCCGCCGACTCCCTGGTAAACTCCTACACGACCAACAACAACCGTTTCAATAACATCGCCATTAACCTGAACTACAAAGCCGTATTGGATACTGCCGGCCGGGAATACAGCGTAGACGCCGACTTTGCCCGTTTCAACTCCGACAGGGCACTGGTGCTGAATGACAGTATGCTGGATGTAAAAAGTCAGCGGGTACGCAATCCAAACGGTATTCGCAACCAGGGCGGTACACAGATCACCATCAAAAGCCTGAAAGGAGACTTCGCCTGGCCGCTGGGTAAAAACGGAAAAGTGGAAGCCGGCGTAAAAGCCAGCCTCGTGACCACTACCAACCGACTGGCCTATGATTCCCTCAAAAACGGCGAATATATTTTCGCCCCCAGCCAGAGCAATGAATTTAAATACCAGGAAGATGTGTACGCCGCCTATGCCAGCTATAAAAAACAACTGACACCGAAAACCGGCATCCAGGCGGGTCTGAGAGTGGAAAACACCCAGTCGGACGGTTACTCCGTTACCCTGAAAAGCCAGGTAAAGCGTCACTACACTGACTTCTTCCCCAACCTCACCATCGATCAGAAACTGAATGACAACAACAAAATCAGCCTCGCCTACTCCCGTCGTATCGAACGCCCGGAATACGGCCAGCTGAACCCGTTCATGTTCTATCTCGACCGGTACACCTTCTTCAGAGGCAACCCTTATCTGCAGCCGCAGTACACCAACAACGTGGAACTGGCGTATACCTTCAAAGACAAGTACATCGCCACGCTGGGATACAACCGCACGACTGATGTCATTAATGAATTCCTGTACCAGGACGACAGCGCCAAAACATCTACCAGCACGCTGATGAACTACCAGAAAAGCCATGTGTACAGTCTTGCCGTCACATTGCCTTTCCAGGTCACCAGGTGGTGGATGAGCGATAACAACCTGAACGCCGCCTATAACGACTACTACTTTACCAATAACAAGAACCAGCCGGAGATGACCAGCAGCTTCACCTACAGCTTCAACAGCACCAACACCATTACGCTGCCCAAAGATTTTAAGCTGGAAGTATCGGGTTATTATAACTCTCCTTTTGTGTACGCCATCTTTAAAGGTTATAACGAATACAACCTGAACCTCGGCATACAGAAAACGTTCTGGGACAAAAAAGCCACCATTAAATTCAACTACAACAATATCCTGCGGAATGAGTCCTACAGAGGTATTGCACAATACAGCAACCTGGCGCTGCACATTTTCAACACCTGGCAGTTCAGGACCGCCAGCGTCTACTTCAGCTACCGCTTTGGCAACAGCAGCATCAAGGCGGCCCGCGAAAGGAAGACAGGTACCAGCGACGAACAGAAAAGAGCAGGTTAAACGATCATTTTCATCATCTGCTGAATCAGTTGCATCATCGCGGTGGGATATACCCCGAGCCCTATCAGTACCAGCGTCAGCAACATCAGCGTGATATTACCGGCTACGGGCAGCGAGGGTTTGATATACGTCACCTCCCCTGTAGCCGGTGCTTTAAACATCATGGCGATAATGCGGATATAATAATACAACCCGATCACACTGTTGATGACCAGCATAAACAACAGGAACCACATGTGCCCGTTCACGCCAGCCATCACGATATAGAACTTACCGATAAAGCCCGCCGTCAGCGGGATGCCCGCCAGAGATAGCAACATCGCAGTAAATACCGTCGCCACCCAGGGATAGCGCCAGAACATGCCGCGGTAATCGTCCAGCGTTTCCGCGTCCTGTACGCTGCTGCTCATCACGATCAGCACCCCGAAAGCGCCGATGCTGGTAATAAAATAAGCTACCAGGTAGAAAGAAATCGCTTCCAGCCCCGTTTGTACGCCTGAGAGAAAAGCAACCAGAATGTAGCCCATATGGGCGATAGAAGAATAAGCCAGGATACGTTTTATGTTCTGCTGGGTCAGCGCCAGCCAGTTGCCCGCGAACATGGAAGCTACCGCCACAATGGCCAGCATCCACCATATCATCGAGTAGTCGTTGCCGTGAATATCCACGTAAAAACGGATCAGCACTACCAGCATCCCACCCTTGGAGATAGTAGCAATAAAAGCCGATACCGGCAACGGCGCACCTTCGTAAATGTCCGGCGCCCACATATGGAACGGCACCACGCCCAATTTGAAACCGATGCCGATCAGCATCATGCCGAAGCCTGCCAGCACGGTGACCGGTATATATCCAGCCTGCCGCAACGCAGCACCGATACCCGGAAAATCCATATGCCCCGTAAACGCATACACGAGCGCCATACCAAACAACAGAAAGGCAGAAGACAATGCCGCCAGGATAAGGTATTTGATGCCGGCCTCGTCTGAACGCTCCCGCGCCCGCAGATAAGCGATCAGTCCGTACAGACTGATACTGAGTATTTCCAGGCCCAGGAACAGCGACATAAAATGACGGCTCACCACCAACACCAACGCCCCGGTGGTGGCCAGCGGCAACAGGAGATAATATTCCTCCTTGCGTTCTTCCCTTTCTTCAAAATAGTTGTAGGACAACAGCAGAATGATAAAACCCGAAGTGAGCACCAACCCGGTATTGAAGAGCGAAAACTCGTCCACTACCAGCAGCGGCGGCACCGCATGCGGGATATACAATGCCGCGGGGATGATAGCCGTCAGCGCCATCAGGTAGGCCAGCAATGAAAAGGCATACGTGATGCGGTGATTACGTTTAATGGCAATCAGCAGCATAGAGATCACCACCGCTGTGAACAGGGTGATCAATGGCCCGAGGCTTATGAAATCAGCGAACGACATAATCAGTTTTTTGAGAGGTTTTCAAAACCGGTTGCGGATGTAATCCCAGTAAAAGAATGGCCATCACCAGCGCCACGATGATCAGCAGTTCCCTTCTGTTGAGATCAGGTAAAGCATACTGCCGGGTAGCCTGCCCGAAGAATACTTTCTGCATAATGCGCAGGGAATAGGCAGTAGCCACCACGAGGCCTATGGCCGCAAAGACCGTGATCCAGCGGTTGGCCTGCCAGCTGCCCAGCAGGATGAGGAATTCTGCTACAAAGTTGCCCAGTCCAGGCAGCCCCAGCGACGCCATCACGAAGATCATGGCTGCGCTGCCCATCACCGGCATCCTGGACCACAGCCCTCCCATCTCCAGGATGTTGCGGGTATGGATACGCTCATACAGCGCGCCGGCAATGATAAACAAGGCGCCGGTGCTGATACCATGGGCGATCATCTGCATCACCACCCCTTCGTAAGCCAGTGCATTAAAGGAAAAAGCCCCCACCAGTACAAACCCCATGTGACTCACGCTCGTATAGGCGATGAGCCGCTTCAGGTCTGTCTGCGCATAGGCCAGCATACCGCCATAGATGATGCCCAGCACCCCGAGGAACATGATCCACGGCGCAAAATAGGCCGATGCCTCCGGGAACAGCGGCAATACCAGTCGCAGGATACCATACGCCCCCGTCTTCAGCAGCAGCCCGGCCAGAATCACACTACCGGCCGTCGGCGCTTCGGTGTGCGCATCCGGCAGCCAGGTATGAAACGGCACGGCCGGCAGCTTCACCATAAAAGCGACGAGGAAACCCAGCATCAGCCAGCGGGCTGTTTCCTGCTGCATTGGTGTGTTCAGCAGGGAGAAGTAATCATACGTATATACGCCGGTGTTAGCGCCGTGAATGAAATACAGCGCCAGGATAGCCAGCAACATCAACAGGCCGCCGGCCTGCGTAAAAATGAAAAACTTATTGGCCGCATACTCCCTGTTCTCGTGTCCCCAGATACCAATCAAAAAATACATCGGTATCAGCATCATCTCCCAGAAAAAGTAAAAGAGAAAAAGGTCCATGGTCAGGAACACCCCGGTGATGCCCGCCAGAACGAACAGCAGGTTAAAATGAAAGAAACCCGCCCGCTGGTTAATTTCCTTCCAGGAAATCAATACAGCCAGCGTGCCGAGAAAAAAGGTTAGTATCAGCATCAGCAGCGACAAGCCGTCCATGGCCAGGTTCAGGCTGATACCAAAATGCGGCACCCAGTCTGTTTTATACTGGTATAACCACCGGCCGCCGGAAGCAGGATGGGTAGCCCATATCTGCGCCGTTATCGCCAGGTCCACCAACAGGCAGGCCAGCGCTATATATCTCGACCACAGCGTGTTCCGCGCCGCCGCTATCCAGGACAGCAGCCCTCCGGCCAACGGAATGATGATCAGTAACAGGAGAATCATTGTTGTTACATTTTAACCGTTAACGTTAGGAGACTGTATGCAGCCGCCATATCAATACCGACAGGATGGCTACCGCCCCCAATACTACGCCCATAATATACCAGCGGAGTATCCCGCTTTGCGTACGTGCCATCAGGTTATGACACGCCTCCATCAGTTGCGCCGTCCCGGTATATATTTTATCGATCAGGTCTCTCCGGTTGACGTTGGAGAGATAAACAAAAGGTTGCACGATCAGCGCGTCATACAGCGCGTCCATGTCCCAGCCGCGCCGCCAGCAGCCCTGTAGCCATACCTGCCCCGGCATGCTGAGAAAATCCACCATTCCCTGCGGCCTTTTGATGACCCACACATAAGCCAGCCAGATACCACCCAGTGCAAGCACCACCGATGCTAACTGGGAGATCCATTCCAGTGCCATGCTGTCTACCGCGAGCTGCACTGCCGGCAGCACCGGCAGCAACCAGTGGCTGAACAATGTCACGTGTCCCAGCGTATGCGGCAGTTCTATAAATCCGGCAACAGTTGATAAGACAGCGAGAATATATAACGGCACCATCATCACAGCACCGGGTATATGATGCACTTTCGTTTTGGCTTCCCCGTAGAAGACCAGGAAGAACATACGGAAAGTATACATGCCTGTCAGCAAAGCCCCCAGCATGCCCGCCAGCCAATACGCTTTATGTCCGCCGGCAGCTGCAAGCGACAGCCAGATGATCTGGTCTTTGCTGTAGAAGCCCGCCGTTATAAACGGGATCGCCGTCAGTGAGGCACAGCCAATGAGGAATACCCAGAAAACGCCGGGTAGCATTTTCTTCAGTCCCCCCATTTTAAACATGTCCTGCTCATGATGCAAGGCTACTATCACCGCCCCCGCTCCCATAAACAGCAGCGCTTTGAAAAAAGCGTGCGTCACAAAATGGAAGATGGCGGCCGACCAGGCGCCGCACCCCAGTGCAAGAAACATGTATCCTATCTGGCTGATGGTGGAATAAGCCAGTACTCTTTTGATATCTGTCTGTACCAGCGCGCTAACGCCGGCCATCAGCAGGGTGACAGCACCTATCACAGCGGTCGCCGTCTGTGCGGCGGGAGACAGTTCAAAGACCACATGCATACGTGCGATCAGGTATACGCCGGCCGTTACCATGGTGGCGGCATGTATCAGCGCGCTCACCGGTGTAGGACCGGCCATGGCATCGGGCAGCCATGTCTGCAGCGGCAGCTGTGCCGACTTGCCCACGGCCCCTCCCAGCAACAGCAACGCGATCAGCGTGACCATCGGATCTCCTTTGGCCCATAACACCGGCGCCTCCTGCAACAATCGCTGTATGTTGAGCGTGCCCATGTGCTCAAACAACAGGAACAGGGCGATGGCCATCGCCGTATCCCCTACCCTCGTTACAATAAAGGCTTTGCGTGCCGCGTAGTTATTGGCCGGGTCTTTATACCAGAAGCCGATCAGCAGGTAACTGCACAGCCCCACGCCTTCCCAGCCCAGGTATAACAACAACAGGTTATCCGCCATCACCAGTACCAGCATGGAACCCACAAACAGGTTCATACAGGCGAAAAAACGCCCATAGTCTTCGTCGTCATGCATGTAACCGGTAGCATATACATGAATTAAAAAACCGACGATGGTAATCACCAATACAAACACCACCGACAAAACGTCCATGCGAAAATCGATCCCTGCGGCGAAACCCGGCACCTGTATCCACTGCCATACATGCTGCACCACCGGCTCTTTCCCGGCGGCAGCCACCGCCGCTGCCACTATCAACGCTACTATTGCGGACAGTGCCACGCTGCCGCAACCGATAACGGTAACGGCACTACGGCTTACACGTTTCCAGCAAAGCATGAGTATACATGCGCCGAGAAAAGGAATGGCAGGTATGAGTGCAGGCAGCATCTGGTAAAATTTTAATGGTGATAAGGACTATTTAGCCGTTCATCCTGCTGGCTTCGTCGCTATCCAGCGTACGGAGCTGATGATACAACTGTAAAATCAGCGCCAGCCCTACCGATACTTCCGCGGCAGCCATAGCGAGGATGAACATAAACATCACCTGCCCGTCGGCCTGCCCCCAGTGGGAGGCTGCCACCACAAAAGCGAGTCCGGCCGCATTCAGCATAATCTCCACTGACAGCAGCATAAAGATGATATTGCGCCGGATCAATACGCTGATCAGCCCCAGCACAAACAGGATACCGGCCAGTAGCAGGCCCGCCGTTGTAGGATGCAGGTTCATGTGTTCAGATTATTTTCAAGAAATCGATGTAAGGTTTTCTTATGTTGCCGTCCGAGGTGATAAGCCCCCACAATGCCCGCCATCAACAAAATGCCTGTCAGCTCCACGGCGATCAGGTAAGGACCGAACAAGGCCATGCCCACCTGTTTGGGTGGTACCACCTGTATGCCCGCCGCAGGCTGTTTGTTTTGTAAAATCAAATACAATAGTTCACCCAGCAGCACGATACAAAACAATCCCGGCACAATCCATATCCGTGGCCGCAACCAGGCTTTCTCATGTTCTGCGGTCTCCAGTCCGAGGTTCAGCATCATCACAAAAAAGATAATGAGCACCATGATAGCGCCGGCATAAATAATGATCTCCAGCACCGCCATAAATGGCGCACCATAGGTGTACAATACCACCGACACCGCCAGCAGCGATACCACGAGATATAACAGCGCGTGCATGATGTTGTAACAGGTGACGACTCTCACCGTGGCCGCCACGGCTATCAATGCCGCTACGATAAATGCGATGTCCATACTATTTCAGTTTATGGTAACAGGCTTTTGATATCTACCGGTGGTTCTTCTTGTTCGGCTTCCCCTTTGTCTTTGTTCTTAATAGCCAGACCGGCGATCTTGTAATAGTTATATCCCGGGTATTTACCCTGACTGGGTATCAGCAGGTCATGCTTTTCATATACCAGGTTCTGACGGTCGTACTCGGCCATTTCAAAATCGGGCAGGAGCTGTATAGCGTAGGTGGGACAGGCTTCTTCACAGAATCCGCAGAAGATGCAGCGGGAAAAATTGATCCGGAAAAATTCCGGGTAGCGGCGCCCGTGTTCATCTTCTGTTGCCTGTAAAGAGATACAGTCCACCGGACAGGCGGCGGCACAGAGGTAACAGCCCACACAACGTTCATCACCGTCCGGGTCCCGTGTGAGGGCGATACGTCCTCTCCAACGTGCCGGCAATGGCGCTTTCTGTTCGGGATACTGGTAGGTGTCCCGCTTATGGAACATATGCAGAAACACGAGCCACATACTGCGCAATAGACTAAACATACACTTGGATATTTTAATATTCAGTTATTTGGATACTAACCAGAGTTTGATCGCCGCGGTCACCCACAGGTTGAGCAACGACAACGGAAACAATACTTTCCAACCATATTCCATCAGCTGGTCATACCGCGGCCTGGGCATGGACGCCCGCAGCAGGATGAACAGGGAGATAAAAGCAAATGTTTTAACCGCAAACCACACCACCGGCGGCAGGAAGGCAGGTCCCAGCCAGCCTCCGAAGTACAGCGTCACCACCATGGCGGAGATCAGCGTTACACCCAGGTATTCACCGATAAAGAACATCCCGAATTTCATCCCGGAATATTCTGAGTGAAAACCTGCCACCAGTTCACTTTCTGCTTCGGGTATATCAAATGGCAACCGGTGTGTTTCGGCTATACCTGCCACCATAAAAATGAGAAACCCCAGCAGTTGCGGTACGATAAACCATACCGTACGCTGCGCCTCCACGATCTCCCGCAGGTTAAAGCTGCCGCTGAGCACCACTACGCCCATGAGCGCCAGCCCCATGAACACTTCATAGCTGATCATCTGAGAAGCGCCCCGCATAGCGCCCAGCAGGGCGTATTTGTTGTTGGATGCCCAGCCTCCCAGTACGATGCTGTACACACCGAGTGACGACATGGCCAGGAAAAAGAGAATGCCGATGTTGAGGTCCGCCACTACGATGTTCGGTGCAAACGGCACGATCACAAAACTCATCAATACGCTGGCCACTACTACGGCCGGTGCAAATACAAACACTACTTTGTCGGCAAACGGTGGGATCCAGTCTTCCTTAAAAAACAGTTTCAGCGTGTCTGCCAATACGATAAACAGTCCGAAGGGGCCGGCCCTGTTGGGGCCGTATCGGTCCTGCCACAGGGCCAGCATCCTGCGTTCCAGCCATATCAGTCCGGCTGCTGTATTTAACAGTACGAAGAGTACTCCTCCGATGATCCACCAGGCGTTTATCATAGTTTTAAATTTTAACCAGCTGCGGCGCTTCTGCCACCTGCATATGCGGCAGCCCTACCGGGATGCCGGCGGCTCCTTTTTGCAGGGTATCGTTGATGACGACCGGCAGCGCGTACTGATGTCCGTTATCCATGAAATAAAGCAGATGTCCTGCTGCTACCTGAAAACGATGTGCGTCTTCGCTGTGCAGCATGATATAGGGAGCAGGCATCCGCTGGGCGATGCCCGGCGTATGAATGCTCAGTTCTTCCGATCCGAAAATATGGTATAGCGGTACCAGCAGCAGGTGCCCACCTACCGGGATGAACGGGTCGGGGATGTTAGTATAAAATTTCGTTTGACCGTTTACGTTAGGTTCCAGCAGGCGTTTGCCGGGGTTGCCGCCGTGCAGGGAGCCACCGGTTTCCACCTGGTATTTGTTGACGGACTGCACCGAGTTCCAGCCTGGCGCCCAGAAGAAGGGGATCACGGAAGAAGGCGGTTCTCCCCGGTACCCTTCCATCGTGAAAGACAGGGCGGTGTCAGCATCTTCTGCCGGTTTGGGTTCGCTGACGTTTACATTGGCCTGCATGGCGGTACGGCCACTGTAGCGGTGAGGTTCCCTGGGTATTTTCTGGCCGGCGATCCGGAAATCTGCCGGCGGCGTGATGGTATCGATGCTGGTAAATACCGGGTATTGTGCTGCGATGGCTTTGAGCAGATCGTCGTAGTGCAGCAGGGAACGAAGGGAAGTATGCCCGCACAGGTCTGCCAGCTGCAGCAGCCAGCGCCAGCTTTCCTGTATGGCGCCCTGCGGGTGGAACACCTGCAGAAAGCGCTGGGCGCGGCCCTCATTGTTGACCAGCGTGCCGTCAGCTTCTGCGAAAGTACCTGCGGGCAGTACGATGTTGGCTCTTTCAGTAGTGGGGTTATGCAGATGATCTAGCACGATCACTTCCCTGCAGTGGTTAAAGAACTGGTTGGCCGTATGGAGGTCCAGCCGGCGGTACAGGTCATTCTCCAGCACCAGCACTGTCTCCGCGCTGCCATTCAGCACTGCGTCTACTGCTGATTCCAGGCGATGGCCGCCCAGCATTTCCAGGCCCATGCTGTTACATTCCGGTACGGTAAAAGAGAGCATGGCGTCAGCGCCCTGCTGTTTCAGGGCCCAGGCCAGGTTGGCCGCAGCCCTGATCACCTGTTCGCTACCGCCTCCATAGCCGGCTATTACCAGCGGCCTCTTCGCCCCCCTGAGCGCAGCAGCGATGGTAGCAGCCGCCTGTTTCCCTTCCTCCGACATGCCGGTTACTTCCGGTAAGGTACCGTCCAACAGGTGACTAACAGCAAAGGCTATACGCGCAATATTATCTGGCGCGGTATGATAGACGCCGGTAGCCAGTTCATCGAGTTTGGTTTCCACTACATTCAGGATAAAGAGCAGCCCTTTGTCGTCCTGCACCGCCTCCCGCACTGCCGCATCCTGCCAGGCAGGCATGTGGATGCTGCTGATGGCGTGTTCCACCGGCATACGCCGTATGGCCTGGCGTACAGACAGCGCCATCATCGGGGCGGTATTGGTGAGGTCTTCACCTAATATCACCACAGCGTCGGCTGCAGCAGCCTCCTGCATGGAGGCTGACCGCACCGGGCCTTCCTGCAGCAGTTTCAGCATCAGGCGGACCAGCTCATGCTCCGTTTCCCCGATACCGATATAAAAGTTGTCTGCTCCCACCAGCTCCTTCAGCACATAGTTGGATTCTACAGAGGCCCGCGGGGAGCCGATGCCGATCACCTTACCCGGCTTCATCCGGTTCCGCACATGTTGCAGCACCGGCAGCCCGTTGGCCTTGTCGTCCGGTGAATGTACCACCAGTGGCTCACGGATACGGTCTTTACTGTTAACGAACTCATAGCCATACCGGCCACGATCGCAGAGGAAATAACCGTTGACCGCCCCGTTGTAGCGGTTGGTGATCTGCCGCAGGGAACCGTAACGTTCGCCCGCGATGATGTTGCAACCGAGGCCGCAACCCTGACAGATGGACGGCGCTGTCGTCAGGTCCCACTTGCGGGTATAATGCTGTTTGAGTGTTTTATCGGTGAATACGCCGGTAGGGCACACCTCTACCAGGTTGCCGCTGAATTCACTTTCCAGCGTACCATCCTGCTGACGGCCAAAATAAACGTGGTTGTGCGCCGCAAAAACATCGAGGTCTTTTCCGCCGGCAAAGTCTTTATAAAACCGTACGCAACGATAGCACTGGATGCAACGGTTCATTTCATGGTTGATAAAAGGTCCCAGCTGCTGGTTGCGATAAGTCCTTTTCGAGAAATGGTAATCGCGGTAAGCGTGGCCGGTCATGACCGTCATATCCTGCAGGTGGCAGGAGCCGCCTTCGTCGCATACGGCACAGTCATGCGGATGGTTGGTCATCAGCCAGCCGATCACATGGCCCCGGAAAGCCACGGCGTCACTATCGTTGACGGACAAACGCATACCATCCCTCACCGGCTCCATACAAGCCATCATCAGTTTACCGCGGGTATCCTCTTGGTCTTTGAAGATTTTGACGGCACACTGACGGCAGGCTCCTACCGAGCCGAGGGCCGGGTGCCAGCAGAAATAGGGCAGGTTGAGGCCGAGCGACAAACATGCTTCCAGCAGGTTTTTGCCTTCCTTCACCTCATACGGGATATTATCAATGTTGATGATGGGCATACGGGCATTTTTTTTCTTTGATATGTTGTTCAAAATCCTCCCTGAAGTATTTCAGGGCGCTCTGCAGAGGCTCCATGGCTCCCGGCGCCAGCGCGCAGAAGGTGTTGCCGGGCCCCAGCAGTCTGGCATGCCTCTCCAGTAGTTCCAGGTCTGATGGTTCGCCGGTACCATTTTCCAGTGACCATAATATCTTTTCCGTCCAGGGCAGTCCCTCCCGGCAGGGCGTACAGAAGCCGCATGACTCCTGTGCGAAAAAATGTTCGAGGTTATGCACAAAACCGACGGGGCACGTGTGATCGTCCAGCACGACCATCGTGCCGGTACCCAGTCTGCTGCCTGCGGCAGCCACGCCAGCGAAGTCCATCTTCACATCCAGATGGGCATCAGTCAGAAAATCAGTGGATGCGCCACCGGGCAGGGCGCCACGGAAGCGGTAGCCGTTGCGCATGCCGCCTGCATGTTCTTCCAATAGTTCGCGCATAGTAATACCCATTGGCAGTTCCCATGCACCGGGCTTGTTGACCCTGCCACTGACGCCATAAATTTTCGTACCTCCGTCGGCGGTATGACTCAGGGATTTAAACCATGCTTCGCCGTTATTGACGATATGGGAAATCCAGCTGAGGGTTTCTACGTTGTTGACGATGGTAGGTTTTCCAAACAGCCCGCTTACCTGCGGGAATGGCGGCTTGGCGCGGGG
The DNA here is from genome assembly GCF_900167135.1 of Chitinophaga eiseniae. GTDB lineage: Bacteria > Bacteroidota > Bacteroidia > Chitinophagales > Chitinophagaceae > Chitinophaga > Chitinophaga eiseniae. The sequence continues at coordinate 645,330 of NZ_FUWZ01000003.1, forward strand.
AGTAGCGCGTTTGCCCTCCAGCGAGTTGAGCAGGGCCGTCTCCTCGCCGCACATATACCTGCCTACACCGGTATGCAGCTGCATTTCAAGGCTAAAATCGCTGCCAAGGATATTTTTCCCCAGGTAACCCGCCGTATAGGCGTCGGCGATAGCCTGCCGCATTTCGCGGGCCGCATCTTTATAAGCCCAGCGTAGGAAGACAAAAGCGTCGGTAGCCTGAATAGCATAGGACGCCAGTATCATGCCTTCCAGCAGCTGGTGCGGGTTTCCCTCCAGCAGCCAGCGATCTTTAAAGGTGCCTGGCTCCATTTCGTCTGCGTTGGCGATCAGGTATTTCGGGCCGGGTACATTCATGGGCACAAAGCTCCATTTCATCCCGGTGGCAAAACCGGCGCCGCCGCGGCCTTTGAGGTTGGCCTCTTTGACCAGCGTGCTGACCTGCGCCGGCTCCATATCCCGCAATGCTTTACGCAGGGCGGAATAACCACCCACGGCTTCGTACTCCCGGAGATGCAGGGCAGCGCCGTTATCAGGAATATGTTGTGTGAGTGGTCTTTCCATTGTATGTCAGATTGGTTTTAATGATATTTTTCCAGTATTTGTTCGAGATCTGCCGGTTGAAGGTCGCGGTACAAGTCATCGTCTATCATGAGTGCCGGCGCATGGTCGCAGGTGCCGAGGCAGGCGTTGGGCAGCAGGGTAAACCGCTCGTCGGCGGTCGTCTGCCCGTAGCCGATCAGCAATATTTCGTGTAACCGCTGCCGTAATACCGTATATCCCATCACGTAGCAGCTGATACTGTCGCACAGCAGGATAATGTGCCGGCCTACCGGCTGGCGGAAGATGAGGTTGTAAAAAGTCGCCACGCTGTCCACCTCTGCGGTGCTCATTTCCAGCATCGCAGCGATATCCGCCACACTTTCGTCGGATATCCAGCGCCGTTCCTGCTGTACTATCTTAAGCGCTTCGATGCAGGCGGCTTTTTTCACCGGTACGTGCCGGAGCTCGTGTGAAATTTTCTCTATTTCGATAGCGGACAACATGTCATTTACGGATTTTTAAATTTTGTTATTTTGTTATTTTGATATTTTGTTGCGTGTGTATTTGTACTTCTAATCCAATATTTCGATGGCCGAACAGTTATATTCCGGTAACCAAACAACTACATTCCAAGTCCCGATCCCCAAATCCCAAAATCAAAAAATCAAAAAATCAAAAAATCCCTACCGGTCTATATCAGCCAGCACATAGTCCATTCCTCCCAGTATCGACAGCAGGTCTGCCACGGTATATCCTTTACTGATGAGTGGTATCATCTGCATATGGGGGAATGACGGTGTGCGGATACGGGTGCGGTAGGCGCCGGTATTTCCATCGCTGACCAGGTAATAGCTGTTCCACCCTTTGGTCGCTTCGGTGCATACCATGGCTTCGCCAGGCGGGATAACCGGTCCCCAGCTAACGTTGAGGAAGTGGTGTATGAGCGTTTCGATGTCGTGCATGGTATGTTGTTTCACCGGCGGGGTAGCCAACGGGTGGTGCGATTTAAAATCGCCGGCAGGCATATATTCCAGGCATTGCTGTACAATGCGGAGGCTCTGCCTCATTTCTTCCACCCGTACTACCGCGCGGTCGTAACAATCACCATTGTGAGCGACCGGGACCTCGAAAGCGAAGTTTTCGTAGCCGCCATAGGGCCTTTTCTTGCGCAGGTCCCATTCGAGGCCGCAGGCACGCAGCCCCGGGCCTGTAACGCCCCACTCTATGGCTTCTTCGAGCGTATATATACCAATTCCTTTGGTGCGTACTTTAAACAGATAGTTTTTCATCACCATCTTATCGTACTCCCGCAGTTTGCGCGGGAAGTAGTCCACAAAATTCCTGACCAGCGTATCCCAGCCTTTGGGCAGGTCCTGCGCCACGCCTCCTATGCGGAACCAGTTGGGGTGCATGCGGCCGCCGCAGATAGCTTCGATGATTTCGAATACCCTTTCTCTGTCTGTGAACATATAGAATACGGGCGACAGCTGGCCGAGGTCCTGGGCGAAGGTGCCATACCAAACGAGGTGGCTGGCGATGCGGAACAGTTCGCAGAGCATGATGCGGATCACCTGGGCGCGCAGCGGCACATCGATGCCGCCGAGTTTTTCCACGGCCAGCAGGTAAGCCAGGTTGTTGTTGACGCCACCGAGATAGTCGATGCGATCGGTATAGGGGATATAGGTATGCCAGGACTGCCGTTCCCCCATTTTTTCGGCGCCGCGGTGATGGAAGCCGATATCCGGTACGGCGTCGATGATATTTTCACCGTCCAGCTGCAGGATAATGCGTAACACGCCATGTGTGCCGGGGTGCTGGGGACCGATGTTAAGGAACATAAAGTCGGCATCGTCGCTATGTCGCTTCAGGCCCCATTCTTCGGGGCTGAACTGCAGTGCGTGCTGTTCTTTGTCCACTTTTTCATCGAAGAGTTTGAAGGGGCCCATTTCGGTGGCGCGGGCGGGATGTTCCTTGCGGAGGGGGTAGCCCTGCCAGGTGCGGGGCATCAGGATACGTTGCAGATGGGGATGGCCGTTGAACCGGATGCCGAACATGTCGTACACTTCCCTTTCATACCAGTTGGCGGCGGGCCATAGGTGGGTGATGGTGTCCTGGGAAGGGAATTCGCCGTGGAGGCCGACTTTCAGGCGCAGAAACAGATTTCTGTCGAAGGAGAAGAGCGTGTATACCAATGTGAAATCGCAGGGCTTGTGGCCGTTCTGCTCTTTTTTGTACGCACGCTCATCAATGGCCGTAAGGTCATAGAGCATACGAAAAGGCATTTTGATTTCTGACTTAAGGTATTGTAGTATGGCCACAATCTTCTCCTGTGGCGTCCTGAGGGTGGGCGTCTCATCCCGTGTGGTTAATGGCTTGATGGTATCTTCGCCGAAACGGGAGCTTAATTCCGCTACAATGCTCTCTGGCATGGCGTATTAAGTTTGACTGTGAGGGACAGGATGATTATTGATTCGTTACTTTTAAGTATTATTCATATATCCGTTACTGTTAGTAAATAGATTTATATTTCGTCAGGTGTTTTAAACTGTGTCATTTGTTGTCTTTGATCGTGCAGCCGTTCCCGCTGGGATGTTTTTTCCGGGCGTATTACGCCCTGGTCGCCGATGACCCAGCTAAGCGGCCGTTGTTCTTTGCCTACGCTGTCGCGCAGCAGGAGCAGCCCCTGCATGAAAGCGTCCGGCCGTGGCGGGCATCCGGGCACATATACATCTACCGGCAGAAATTTATCCACGCCCTGTACTACGCTGTAGATATCGTACATACCGCCGGAGTTGGCACAGGAGCCCATGGAGATGACCCAGCGGGGTTCCATCATTTGTTCATAAAGGCGTTTGATGACGGGCGCCATTTTGATGAATACGGTGCCTGCAATGATCATCACGTCTGCTTCGCGGGGGGTGCCGCGGATCACCTCCGCGCCGAAGCGGGCGAGGTCGTATTTGGGTGTCATGGCGGTGGCCATCTCCACAAAACAACAGGATAATCCGAAGTGAAAGGGCCACATGGAGTTCTGCCGTCCCCAGCCGAGGAGGCGTTCTACGCTGGTAAATACCAGGCTTTGTTGCACCACGTCTTCCATGGAGGTATTACCAGCTACTTTTCCAGCGGGGTCCCCGGCTTTTGTTAACCACCATTTCATATCATGCAGGTGTTACTGTTGAACAAATGAGCACGGAGCATACGGTGTTAGGTCATGGCCTGTGGCTGTTGGAGCTGCGTAAAAGCATCGTTGTGTGCCTGGCTTTCCTTTTTGCGTTTCTTGTATGCGCGTAAAATTTTCCGGCCATCCGGACCAAAGTCCAGCGCACCATTCCGCCACTCGTATATCAACACGGCCAGTAGGATGAGAATAAATACGGATACGCCTGCGAAGCCTACCCATCCCACTTCCTGGTAGGCGATGGCCCAGGAAATGATCAGCACTGTTTCAATGTCAAAAATGACAAACAGCATCGCAATCAGGTAGAATTGAGAGGGGAAGCGAAGTCGTGCGGAGCCCGTGGAAACGATACCGGATTCATATGCTTCACCGGTAGCACGGTCTTTATGGCGTTGTCCGAGCACATACGACAATGCCAGTATGAGACTTACCAGTATCAATACTATGCCGCCATATGCTACAAATGGCCAAACAGGGATGGTATCATTAACAGCGCTTTGCAAGGTGTTCGCCCTCCCGAGCGATTGACTTTAAAGTTCCGTTTATTACCAATCTTTTGAGTCTGCTTTTAAAGAATTGTGTCTTTATCAAAACCGTTTTGGGGCAGGAAGAAAATATTGTTTCATAGTTAGTTATCATAACGTCAGAAACCTCATAACGGTATAGGCTATATGTTAATCTGAAATTACAAACAATCCGGCAAAAAAACAAAATTGTTTTGTCTGATCAGGTGTGCGTTCCTGTAATATAACATTCAAGACTGGTGATGATATGGCGCTGATCGTCTATGATAAATTTCACCACGTCTCCAATGGAAATAAGGCCGATCAGTCTTCCCTGCGCGTCGGTAACAGGCAGGTGACGGATACGTTTGTCTGTCATCTTCACCATACAGTCTTCGATGGAATCATCTTCTGTGACAGTGATCGGACGCTCTGTCATAATTTCACGGATCAGTGTTTCCTTGGAAGCACGACCTTTTAAAATAACTCTGCGGGCATAATCCCGTTCTGAAAAGATCCCCAGGAATCTGTCATCTTCGTCTACTACGGTGAGTGCGCCAACATTACGGTCAACCAGCATCTGCAGGGCTTCAAAAACGGTGTTGTCTGGTCGGATAGAGTAAACTGCATGACCCTTGCCCTGCAGGATATTGCGTACTTTTCCCATGGCAAGCCTAATTTAGAAAGTTAGAAAATGTGAAAAACCAAGTTTACCTAAGTTAAGTAATTTAACCGGTAAAATCAAGGGGGAATTCTAACGGAGCTGTGGTGCCGGGTTACAGCCGAAGGAATGAAATATGCCCGCGTTCCGGGGCGATTTATTCAGTTTGTTTTCATGAAAAAGCCCGGACCATGGAATCGTCCGGGCTTTGAATAACGAAATAGTATATTGTTAATACAGTGTTTCCAGCCCTTTTACAGCCGCCGGCTTATCCTGGTGCAGGTCCATCACCACAATCTCATTTTCCCCTTTCTTCAGCCAGGAAGCGGGGCAATACAGGCGGTGCTGAGGGCCTATCTCCCAATAACGGCCCAGGTTATGCCCGTTTACCCAAACAATTCCTTTTTTCCAGGCGGATACGTCGATATACGTATCTCCGGTTTGGGTGAGGGAGAACGAGCCTTTGAAGAACTGCCCGGCCTTGCCGGTGTTGCCGGAAGAGGCGGTAAGTCCGGCGATGTCCTTTTCTGTCAGCGGCAGCCCGTAAATTTCCCAGTTCATCAGCGTCATACCGTTGAGCGTCACCCGTTCTGTAATGCCTTTCCGGTCGATGATACCTTCGGCAAAATTGATGCGGCCCATGCCTTCCACCAGCACTTCCAGTATGGGGTTGGCCACGTCCGTTTTCGGCAGCTCGATGGACTTCTCTCCCAGCCTGCGGTCTATTTTCCCAATATACCGGCCGTTGAGGAACACTGTGGCATAGTCATGGAGGTCCCTGATCACGAGTTTTCCGCTTTTATGGCCGATGAGGGTGGTTTTATACAGCATAAAGCCGTAGTCCTGGCCATAAGCCTCAAAAGGACGGGGTTGTACGTCATGTACCGCCTGGGGAAGATGGTCCCACACGCTGGTAAAGGGCGTCAGGGTCACTTCCGGGAAACTGATCACCGGGACAGGAGCCGGCACAGGGGGTAATTTTTTTCCCTTCGGGAGATAGGAAGCCAGCAACCGGCGCAAGGCTTCGTATTTGGGGGTGGCCCTTCCCTGCTCGTTGATCGGCGCATCATAATCGTAACTGGTCACGTCGGGCTCGTATCCTTTGCCACCGGAATTGGCGCCGGCGGTGTACCCGAAATTGGTACCGCCATGGATCACGTACAGGTTAAAGGAACGTTTGGTGTCCATCAGGAATTTCACCTCTTTCACAATACCTTCCGCCCCCGGACGCTGCCAGCCTTCGCCCCAGTGTGTCAGCCAGCCGGGATAAGATTCGCTGCTGAAGGCCGGTACATCGGGATTTTGTTTTTTAGCCGCTGCGAAATCAGCTTCAGATCCACCGGAATCCAATCCGATAGCGGCGCCTTCCACTGTACCTGCTTCCAGCATGTAAGCGGTAGGACCGTCAGCCGTATAAAAAGGGATGTCGATGCCATTCCTTACCCACAGGTTTTTTAACGCCTGCAGGTAGTTTTTGTCATTACCATAACTGCCGTATTCGTTTTCAATCTGCATCATCACGACAGGGCCGCCCTGCGTTACCAGCAACGGCTTTACTTCTGCTGCCAGGCGTGTCACGTACCTTCCCACCGCTTCCATATAACGCGGGTCCATACACCGTACTTTGATATCAGGCGTCTGCAGCAGGTACGGCGGCAGCCCGCCGAACTCCCATTCCGCGCACACGTACGGACCGGGGCGCAGGATCACCCACATTCCTTCCTGCTGTGCGATACGGATAAATTCGGCAATGTTGTGATTACCGCTGCTGAAATCGAACTGTCCTTTTTCCGGCTCGTGGTAGTTCCAGAACACATAAGCGGCGATAGTGTTACAGCCCATCGCTTTGGTCATTTTAATGCGATGACGCCAATATTCCTGCGGGATACGCGCCGGATGCATCTCTCCGCTGATCATCTGGTACGGTTTGCCGTCCAGGAGAAATTCGGACTTGCTGAGCGCAAAAGTATGTTTTTGTTGTGCAGACACAACTTGTCCGATGCAACAGGACAAAGCGAGTGCGAGAATTGTTTTTTTCATGGTTCACTGTTAAGCGGTTGCAATGTATCCAAAAAAATGAAGACCCGGACAGATGTTACTGCCAGGGTCTTCACGGGTATTAATAATAAGATCGTTATTCCTAGATGTTTCCTTTCTTCAGTTCGCTCAACGCATGGTCGCAGGCTCTTGCAGTCAGCGCCATGTAAGTGATAGAGGGGTTTACGCAGGAAGAAGACGCCATACAGGAGCCATCGGTGATGAACACGTTTTTGGCGGCATGTACCTGGTTGAAACCATTGAGCACGGACGTTTTTGGGTCTTTACCCATTCTGGCGGTGCCCATTTCGTGGATACAGTGGCCCGGAGGTGGTGCGGAGTCATAACCGTGAACGTTTTTCAGTCCGGCTGCTTCCAGCATTTCTTTGGCGCTCTCCTGCATGTCTTTACGCATGGCTTTTTCGTTCTCCTTGAATTCGCAGTCGATATCGAGGGTAGCCAGGCCGTATTTATCTTTTTTCTCTTTGTTGAGTGATACTTTGTTTTCGAAGTAAGGCAGATGCTCGCCCCATGAGCCTATGCCCATGCTCCATTTGCCGAGGCCTGTCTGTGCTTCCTTCAGTGCCACGCCGATACCGTCGAAGCTTTCGCCTCTGCCTCTGCCGGCGCCGCCCTGGTAGCCGAAGCCACGGACGTAGTCTTTCTGCTTCGTATGCTCGTTCACGTTACGGAAGCGGGGAATATAGATACCGTTGGGCCTGCGGCCGGCGCCGTGGTATTGATCTTCGAAGCCGTCAAATTCACCGCCGGCGCCTACGCCGAAGTGGTGGTCCATCAGGTTGTGGCCCAGCTGTCCGCTGTCGTTGCCAAAACCGTTCGGGAAGCGGTCGGAAACGGAATTGAGCATGATCCAGGACGTACCCAGTGTAGAGGCATTCAGGAAGATGATATTAGCGTAGTATTCCACGGTTTGCAGGGTATGGGCATCCATGACCCTTACACCGGTCGCTTTGCTTTTATCTTTATCGTACAGGACTTCCAGTACGATGGAATCCGGGCGCAGGGTGAGGTTGCCGGTGGCGGCAGCGGCAGGCAGGGTAACGCCGTTGCTGCTGAAATAGCCGGTGAACGGGCATCCGCGGGCGCACATACTGCGGTATTGGCAGGGTCCGCGGTTATTCAGTCCTTTGGTGAGATGGGCAGCCCGACCGATGGTCATGATGCGGTCGTTGTATTTCTCCTTGATACGGGCGGCGACGTGTTTCTCCAGGCAGTTCATCTCCATGGCGGGCAGGAAAACGCCGTCGGGCAGTTGCGGTAGTCCTTCCGCCTGTCCGCTTACGCCGATGTATTTCTCTACGTAGCTGTACCAGGGAGCGATGTCTTTATAGCGGATCGGCCAGTCGACGCCGTGACCATCTTTGGCGTTGGCTTCAAAATCGAGATCGCTCCAGCGGTATACCTGGCGGCCCCACATGATGGAGCGGCCACCTACATGGTAGCCACGCAGCCAGTTGAACGGTTTCACCTCGTTGTACGGGTTTTCTTTATCGTTCACCCAAAATTGCTGGGTAGCTTCGTCAAATGCGTAACACCGGCTCTGGATGGGATGATTTTCCCGCATCTCGTTGCTGGTTTGCAGGTGGTGTTTGAATTCCCAGGGGTCCATGGTGGCGGTGGTATAGTCCTTGATATGCTCCACGTTACGGCCTCTTTCCAGCACCAGTGTCTTTAAGCCTTTCTCTGTGAGTTCTTTGGCGGCCCAGCCACCGCTGATGCCGGAGCCTACCACGATGGCGTCGTAGGTATTTTCCTTTGTCGCTTTTATATTGAGATTCATGATAATGTTGGGTGTAGTGAGGATTCAAAAATTGAAATGCAGCGAGTGACACCGCTGCATTTCAGTTTTCCCTAAATTTTACTAAATCAAAAATTAAATGATCAATATGTCGATAATCAAATAATCAGATGTTGCCTTTCTTCAGTTCTTTCACGGCGTAGTCAACAGCGCGGGCGGTGAGGGCCATGTAAGTGAGAGACGGGTTTACGCAGGCCGCGGAGGTCATGCAGGAGCCGTCTGTTACAAACACGTTTTTCACTGCGTGCATCTGGTTGAAGCCGTTGAGCACGGAAGTTTTCGGATCGCGGCCCATGCGGGCGGTACCCATTTCATGGATGGCCATCCCCGGATAAGAGCCGTTATCGTATGTTTTCACGTTTTTGAGACCGGCCGCTTCCAGCATTTCGGCAGCGTCGTTCATCATGTCCACGCGCATTTTCTTTTCGTTTTCCTTGAATTCGGCATCAAATTTCAACACCGGCTGTCCCCATGCGTCTTTCACGGAGGTATCGAGGGTCACCACGTTGTCTTCGTAGGGCAGGCATTCGCCGAAGCCGCCGAGGCCCATGCTCCATTTGCCTGGTTCGGTCAGCATCTCTTTGAAATCTTTACCCACGCCCATTTCAGCGATGCCACGGCTCCAGCCTCCACGGCTGGCGCCGCCCTGGTACCCGAAACCGCGGAGGTAGTCGCGTTTATCGCTACCGATGTTGCGGTAACGGGGCACGTAGATACCGTTGGCGCGGCGACCGAAGAAGTATTTATCGTCGTAGCCTTCCGCAGTGCCGGAGGCGCCTGTACGGAAGTGGTGGTCCATCAGGTATTTGCCCAGTACGCCACTGTCGTTGCCGAGTCCGTTCGGGAAACGGGAAGAGGTGGAGTTGAGCATCACGAAGGTGGAACCGAGGGTAGAGCCGTTGATGAAGATGATCTTGGCGTAGTATTCCACCATTTCTTTGGTGTGTTTGTCGATCACTCTTACACCGGTGGCTTTGCCTTGTTTTTCGTCGTAGATAACGGAGTTGACGATCGAATCAGGACGAAGCGTCAGGTTGCCGGTAGCCATGGCGGCCGGCAAGGTAGACGACTGGGTGCTGAAGTAGGCGCCGAACGGACATCCGCGGCTGCACAGGTTACGGAACTGGCAGCTTTCGCGGCCGGGCAGAGGCTTGGTGATGTTGGCCACGCGGCCCATGGTGATGATACGGCCTTTGTATTTGCTTTCAACGGCCGCTTTCACATCTTTTTCCACGCAGTTCATTTCCATGGCGGGCATGAACTGGCCGTCGGGCAGCTGGGGCAGCCCTTCTCTCGTGCCGCTGATACCAGCGAATTTCTCCACGTAATCGTACCAGGGGGCAATATCTTTATAACGGATCGGCCAGTCGACAGCGATACCGTCTTTCAGGTTGGCTTCAAAGTCGATGTCGCTCAGGCGGTAGGACTGACGGCCCCACATGATGGATTTGCCGCCTACGATGTCCGGACGGTACCAGTCGAAGCGTTTTACTTCGTTGTACGGACTTTCGGAATCGTTGATCCAGTATTTTTCGTTGTGTTCGCTATAAGGGTAGTCACGGCTCAGTTTGGGATGGGTTTCCCGCTGGTCTACGGTGATACGGCCCCGGTGGGTAAATTCCCAGGGGTCTTTGGTCGCCGTTTCGTAGTCCTTCACGTGTTCCAGTTTCTTGCCACGGTCCAGCATCAATACCTTCAGTCCTTTTTCGGAGAGCTCTTTGGCAGCCCAGCCACCGCTTACACCGGAGCCGATGACGATGGCATCGTAGGTGTTTTGCTCCTGTGCTTTGATATTTAAGTTCATGGGAAGTCGTTATGGGTTTGAAAAGAAAGATACAGACCGGCGTATGCCAGCCATTCCGTCTGTCTGCCAGGGCAGCCTAAATGGCCCACGCCTTGTCACCTTTTTTGTAGGGGATGCAGCCTTCGTACTTACCGGGTACCGGCACATAGCGTAACGCCTGTGTAGCGCCTTCTTTGGAAGTGAAGTAACCCAGCAGGGTCAGCTCTTTCAGGTACTGGAAATAGTGTGTTGGATCACCTTCTTTCTTGTCTTTTCGTTTGTTGTACTCCACGCGCTCCTTATCGATCCGGGTCAGCAATTCGGTACGTTGCTCAGGGCTGATCTCCATGAAGTTCTTTTTGAACTGTTGCTGGCTGGCAGCGTCGATTTTCTTCAGGCCATCGAGGAATACTTCCTGGTCGCTTTTCTTGTAGCAATCGTTCATCATCACCACAATGAATTCATCGACCTTGGCGGCTTTAGCACCGGGAGTACTGGTAGTGGGTATAATGGTTTCCGCTATTTCAGCCAGTAACGCTTTCGTTTCAGGCTTGTGCAAATCATAATTTTTCGGTGCGGAACCGGTGCAGCTTTCTAATGCTGATAACGTGGAAGCGGAAATGGCAGTCCCCAACAAAATCGCCACATTCCTGATTGCGTCTCTTCTGTGCATAAAATAGTATATTGATTTGACCTTTGGACAAGTTTCAAAAAAAAAATCTAAAAAACAAATAGAATAATGATGAAATACGCGTGATGGACGCAGGATCGTTGAAAAAAACGAAGATCCGGGCAATTTATTATATGCCCGGATCTTCGTTTTATAGTATCAATGGTCAGGATTGCCTCCCGGCCTACATAATATATTTGCCTCTGTCGTCCACCAGAACTACCGGCAGGCGGTGGTGCCGCTCAAAATAGTCGTATGCTGTTTTCAGCTCCGTCCAGAACTGTTTGGAAGTGTTGTCTGTCAGGGAGAAGTTGCCCAGGTACTCCATAGACCGGCTATTGCCGAACTTTACGGGGAATACGTGTACGGGGATAAAGTCCTGCCCTGCATTTTTTGCGTTTACGGCCAGGATGTACACTTCATCGATAAATTCGTTGGTCAGCGGAATACAGCCTACTGTGATACAATCGCCATGGATGTAGATTTCTCCACCCGGCTTTTTCGGATCGCTCAGGATGCGGTCGGAAAAGTTAGGGTAGTTGATACCGAGCGACAGGTGATAGTTGCTGTTCGGGTTGAAATCGTTGATATAATAGAATCCTTCCGGTACCTGACGGTCGCCTTCTTTCCTTTTAGGCCCCATTTTGCCGGACAGGGTACATACCCGGTACGATTTAAACAGGCGGAACGTATCGGCCACACTATTTTTTACCCATATTTCCATTTCACTGTCCAGCTTGAAAGAACGGACAAAAATGTATTTGGCGGGATAAGTGAGTCCTTTTTTCTCAAACTCCTTTTTCAGCAATTCTTCTTTTTCCCGGTAAGCCTCCCCTACTTTAGGGAACATTTTCTGGTTATCCAGGAAAGACTGTTGTGCGGAGAGGGTACCTGCTCCCAACAACAACATAGCCAAAACAACAAGTCTCTTCATATCAGATTTTCACAAAATTTTAAGAATTACACCAGATTTATGTAGGCAAGATAAAACAATAAGAGTGATAAAATGAAATATATCACCAGGCTTACTTTCCTGTTGGCTATCTTCAATATATAGTGCTTGTGCCCCTGATAAATCAATATGGCCGTGAATGCCTGAAAAATCCCGCCTAACAGAAACAGTATGCCAAACAGTGTTTGTATGCTCATAAAAAACGAAACAGTTAATAAGAATATTGTTCCTGTAAAGTTACGCGAATATTGTTATCCTCAGAGCTTAGTCCATTCCAGTTTAACAGTTCCTTCGTCCATTCCGTTGCGAAAGGTGCCCCGTACCGGGTATTTGCTGGCATTGTAGGCGTAGGTATAGGTATGGGTGTAGCTGCGGGAAGCATGTGCGGTACTGATGGTTTCAGATAATACATTGTGGGCCGACAGGTTGGCCGGGGTAATGTCCATCAGGTAAGCCAGGTCCGGGCAGAGCTGTTGCGGGTTCTGCTGGCGATCGTAGGTGTAGGTAACGGTGGAAGTCAGCTGGAAGCTGCTGTACCCCGGTACTTTACCATAGTTCTCCATTTGTGTCACATTTCCCTCGTTGTCCCAGGCATACAGCTGATAACCGCTGGTTTCCAGCTGTCTCTTTGCAGGGTTAACTGTCTGATGGTACCGGGCAGCGATTTTCCCATCCGTGTTATATACGATGGAATCGGTCATGTACACCGCGTTACTGCGGTAATAGCGGATAAGCTGCAGCTGGTTGCCACCGGGGCCATAGGAATAGGTAGCGTCCAGATCGCCCGTCTGTGCAGTTGCATCGTCTGTGGAGAGCGTTTTAACCAGCCGGCCGTTTTCATATACCGGCAGCTGTATGCTCAGCCAGGACTCCCCTCCTGACTGGTGCACCTGTGTAATTTTACGGAGTGTCTTGTCCGGACTGTATTCCAATGTCGTTTTTCCTGCCGGGGAGGATATTTTAGAGAGATAGGTGCCGCCGGGAGTATCTTTATCTGCCCTGAAAGCAGAAGCCAACACTACGGATGCAAACAATAAGGCACAGGTGGTCATTTGTTTTTTTACATATAGTATCATAATCATTCTTTTACATTATAAAATTAAATAATTTGTTTTAAGAAGCTTCAACAATTCGTATTAAAAATAATAATTAATAGTAAAATATTATATGTGTTTATAATTAATAATAAGAGTATTGCGAACGACAATACCGTAAATCTATTTATTTATAAAAGGGAAGGAAGCAACGTTGTAGCAGCAGCCGGCTTTTTTTAAAAGCCGCATAAAGCGTAAGGCAAAGGTGATGGCACATCCATTCATAGATATATAGATCTGCCTGTTGGCAGTATATCCTTTATGTTATCCAAAAAAAATGTCCTGTTGATCTGAACGGTGCTATAGGTATTTAGTTATACTGATCGGTTTGTTTGACTCTTCTGTGTGACGGTTCTTATTCGCCTTCTCACTACTAAAGACAACAGGAAATTGGCATCAGGTGCAGTACATGGCTAAAATATTATAAATAAATATTCAGCTAATATATAAAATTATTACTGTCAAACAAATATTATTAAATTATTAACAAAAATAGCTGCGAGGAGGAACCTGTGCATCATAGAAAAGCCCATAAGCGCAGATATGGCAAAACAGGGCAACTTTACAGCATCCACCAGTGGCAAAAAAAACCGCACCGCGTTTTTCGCGGTGCGGTACAGGTGGCTGAATGTGTTGTAGCTTTCAGCAATTTAACAGCTCTCATAGCGGGTTGTAACCAAAGCCGGGCAAGTGGGCCTTAGCCCTTGAGACTTATAAATTTCCGCGCAGGGCCTGTTCTCTTTCGATAGATTCAAACAAGGCTTTGAAGTTGCCTTTACCGAAAGACTGGGCGCCTTTACGCTGGATAATTTCAAAAAATACGGTAGGCCTGTCCTGGATAGGTTTGGTGAAGATCTGCAGCAGATAGCCTTCGTCGTCGCGGTCCACCAGGATACCGAGCTTACGCAGCGGTTCTATAGACTCATCGATTGTACCGACCCTTTCCAGCAGTGTATCATAGTAAGAACCTGGCACTGTCAGGAACTCTACGCCACGGGCCTGTAAATCAGAAACGGTTTGGATAATATCATTGGTGGCGATAGCGACGTGCTGTACGCCCGGACCACCGTAGAAATCCAGGTATTCTTCGATCTGGGATTTTTTCTTTCCTTCAGCCGGCTCGTTGATCGGAAATTTCACACGACCGTTACCGTTACTCATCACTTTACTCATGAGCGCCGAGTATTCGGTGGAGATATCGCTGTCATCGAACGAGATGAGGTTTTTGAAGCCCATTGTACGTTCGTAGAAAGATACCCAGGTATTCATTTCGTTCCAGCCTACGTTGCCCACGCAGTGGTCTACATACTGCAAACCGGTATCCGCCGGGTTGTAAACAGTTTTCCATTCTTTATAGCCGGGCAGGAACGGACCTTTGTAGTTTTTACGTTCAATGAAAAGGTGCACGGTATCGCCATAAGTCCGGATACCGCTGCGTACCACTTCACCGAATTCGTCTTTTTCCACAACCGGCTCCAGGTAAGGAGTGGCGCCACGTTTAACGGTTTCCTCGAAAGCAGAGCGGGCATCGTCCACCCAGAGCGCCAGTACTTTCACACCATCCCCGTGTTTGGCCACGTGACGCGCGATGTCGGTATCGGGCAGCAGGGAGGTGGTGAGTACGAAACGTAGTTTGTTCTGTACCAGCACGTAGGAAGACCGGTCTTTCACACCGGTTTCAGGACCGGCGTAAGCCACTGACTGAAAACCAAAAGCGGTCTTATAATAGTGGGCTGCCTGTTTTGCGTTGCCTACGTAAAACTCAACATAATCGGTACCATTCAATGGCAGAAAGTCCTGACCGGTCAGGTTGGAAGCGTTTACTACTGCGGTTTCCATAATTCAGTGTTTTAGATTTTTGTTGTTTAAGTCGTTTTGGTGTTTATCTGTTGATTGTTCTCTTGCGCATTGTTTACTCTGCCCAGCTCATCACATATCCTTCGTCTTCGATACCCAGGGCGGCTTCGGTGATTTGCAACGGATGGAAGGTGTCCACCATCACGGCCAGCTCTTTGGTTTCTTTGGCGCCGATGCTTTTTTCCACCGCTCCTGGATGCGGGCCGTGCGGGATACCCGCCGGATGCAGGGTGATCATGCCCCGGGTCACATGTTTGCGGCTCATAAAATCACCATCCACATAATAAAGCACCTCATCACTGTCGATATTGCTATGGTTATAAGGCGCCGGTATCGCCAGCGGGTGATAGTCGAATAAGCGCGGGCAGAAGGAACATACCACGAAATTGTTGCCCTCAAAGGTCTGATGCACCGGCGGTGGCTGGTGTACGCGACCGGTAATAGGCTCAAAGTCATGAATGGAGAAAGCGAAAGGATATTCGCAGCCATCCCACCCGATCACATCAAAGGGATGATGTTTATAGTGAAGCGGGTAAATCACCCCTTTCTTTTTAGCGTTGATCACGAAATCCCCTTCCTGGTCGATGGTCTCCAGGTTTTTCGGTTGACGGATATCCCGTTCGCAATAAGGCGAATGCTCCAGCAACTGCCCGTATTTGCTCAGGTATCTTTTCGGATAACGGAGAGGGCTGAACGACTCTACGATAAAGAGGCGGTTGTTTTCCGTTGCAAAGGATATCTGGTAGATGGTGCCGCGGGGAATCACGAGATAATCACCGTAACCGAATTCCAGTTGCCCGTATTGTGTTCTGAGCACGCCACTGCCTTCATGCACAAAGATCATTTCATCGGCGTCCGCATTTTTGTAGAAATAGGTCTCCATGCTTTTACGCGGCGCGGCCAGCACAATGTGCAGGTCACTATTGACCAGCACGGCTTTGCGGCTTTTCAGAAAATCATCTTCCGGCTGGATATTAAACCCCTGAAAACTGCGGTGCTTCAGCATTTTTTCTTCTGCCACTTTGGGCGCCACGGAATACGGTTCATCCACCTTTACAATTTCGGTCGGCGGGTGACAGTGGTACAGGAGGCTGGAATGGGAAGAAAACCCTTCTGTGGAAAACAATTGTTCCGAATACAGTCCCCCGTCCGGTTTGCGGAACTGGGTATGTCGTTTATGCGGGATTTGTCCTAGTTGATGATAATGTGGCATAACGCGTATTGATTAAAAGATTGTTTTGGTGTATGTAAGCTGAATTGGTGTATGATCCTGCAAAAAATTGCTGTATTGGAAATTATCACGCAGCACAATAAAGGCTGATGCTAAAAGACAAATTGCCGGTAAAACGAGGTGCGCACATGCAGCAATAGCGATAAGAAAAGCTATTACAAAGTTACGCGATATAAACAGGAAAAGCAGCCGGAAGGGGCTGTTTCGGAAGGGTTATGCCAGCGCCGAATCCATGGCGAGGGTAGCCATGAGAAAGTAGTAGTTAAGCTGACTATTGCTTGTATATTTCAGTGAAACGGACAAGTGGCAAATAATTTAGTCAGCTAAAGTTAAGGATATTTTGTTTCCGTCCAAGCAAATTATTGTTTTAGCAGCAAAATACAGGTATCTAAAACCGTATACGGCATTTTAACGGCAGCCTCCCCCTGTTGAAGCTAAAAAGGTTACCTTAGCGACCATTATATACGTACTATGAAATATCTGTTGTTATTGATTTTGTTGCCCTTTGCTGCCCGGGCACAGACAAAAGCCCCTAACCCGCAGGCGTTCAGTATTCCGGCCGGCTATCAAAAGATAGCCGAGGCCGCCGGCAATACAAACATGCCTTTACCACCCTCCCGCTTTTGGACAAGCTGCAACTGGGAGAGAACACACTGAAGATCCCTGGTTGCAAGGAGAACGTCTACTATTAGCGTTCTTCCTCCCCGGGGAGCACTTAACAGTACCCCCGGAGGATTTTCCTCTGTCATCTATTTCATGACAATACACCCCTTTCATTTTGGAGCTTTCAAGCATATTTTTGTCATTCAATTGTCTTAAAAATTGATTTTCACATACTCCAAGATGAAAAAATGATGCTATCACAATCAAACAAAACCGCAGTAAACCCTACATAAATTCAACAAAACAAAAAAATATTAGACAATATCAAAAACAAGCAACAATAATTAAATGATTTAAAAATATCCCCACTGCACTTTTATTTACCGGTGGAAATCCGGACTTTTGTTACACAATCGTCATAAAACAATAGTGCAAGCAGTAGCTACATATCATCTCACCTCCTCCGCCTCCTCCCTCCTGGGGGAACGCCTGAGCACTATTATTACGACCACCACCATTACAACCCCACTGCGGGGTTAGTATACACATATCATCCAACGACCACAACCGTGGTAACCACCGGGAACCCGGAATATCCATTCGTATAAACATTATTCACTATGCAAGTACTTAAGTTTGGCGGCACTTCTGTCGGAAGCGCCAAAGCCATAGAACAGGTTTGTCAAATCCTCAAAAAAAATAAACCGGCCGGCCGTTATGCCATCATTGTATCAGCGCTCGGCGGTACTACGGACAAGCTTATACGTTGCGGTCAACTGGCCGGCGAAGGCCAGGAACAATACAAGTCCGTACTACAGGAAATAGAAAACAGACACCTGGACACTATCCGCGAATTATTCCCTATCACTGCGCAAAGCAGCATGATCAGCCAACTGAAGAAAAAACTTAATGCCCTGGAAAATCTGTGCGACGGCATCTTCCAGGTAGGAGAACTAAGCGCCCGTTCCCTTGATAAAATCATGAGCTATGGCGAACTGATCTCCTGCGTTATCGTTGCGGAAAAACTCAAGCAACTGGGTTTCTCCGCTACCTGCAAAGACAGCCGGGAACTGATTGTGACCGACAACAACTACGGCCATGCGGCCGTTAACTTCCAGGCTACCAACCACCTTATTACAGAATATTTCTCGCAGCATCCCGCAGATTACGTGGTACTGCCCGGCTTTGTGGCCGCCGCCCCCAACGGCGACACCACTACGCTCGGCCGTGGCGGCTCGGACTACACTGCCGCCATCATCGCTGCCGCCGTACATGCAGAACTGCTTGATATATGGACAGACGTGAGCGGCATGATGACCGCCGATCCCCGCCTGGTATCCCAGGCCATTCCTATCGCCCATATCTCCTACGAAGAAGCGATGGAACTGTCCCACTTCGGCGCTAAAGTCATTTATCCGCCCACTATACAACCGGTCATGGATAAACGAATACCCATCTGGATCAAAAACACGTTTGCCCCTGAAGATTACGGCACCCTCATACAGGACAGCGTAGAACGTACTTTCCCGGTGACCGGCATTTCCGGCATCCAGCATATATCCCTGTTAACCCTTGAAGGAAGCGGCATGGTAGGCATCCCGGGGTTCTCCAAACGACTGTTTGAATCGCTCCTGCAGGAACGTATCAACGTTATCTTCATTACCCAGAGTTCTTCGGAGCACTCTATCACAGTTGGCATCCACGAAGCAGACATGCTGAAAGCCAAAACTGCGATCGACAGCGAGTTTGCACAGGAGATACAGGAGAAACGCATCGACCCCCTGCTGGTGGAGAAGGACCTCTGCATCGTGGCCGTTGTGGGCGACAAAATGAAAAACCATCATGGCACCAGCGGCAAACTTTTTGGTACCCTCGGCCGCAACGGCGTCAATGTAAGGGCTATCGCACAAGGCTCTACGGAGAAAAATATCTCCGCTGTCATTAATAAAGCCGACCTGAAAAAAGCGCTCAACCTGATACATGAAACATTTTTTGAAGCGCCGCTCAAACAGGTCAACCTGTTCATCGCCGGCGTAGGCAACGTAGGCGGCAAACTGCTGGAACAACTGCAGCAACAACAGCACTACCTGCAGGAAGAACTGGGACTGCAGATAAGGGTAGCCGGTCTGGCCAACAGTAAAAATGCCTTGTTCAGCCCCTATGGCATTGGGCTCCACGACTGGAAAAACCAGCTGGCACAGGGAGACGCCATGGACCTGCCGGCTTTCGTGGACTGCATCAAATCCCTAAACCTGCGCAACAGCGTATTCGTGGACAATACCGCCAGCAGCGAAGTGGCCGCCATTTACCACGAGTTCCTGCAACATGGTATTTCCGTGGTGACCTGCAATAAAATCGCCTGCTCCTCAGATTATGCCTATTACAAACAACTGAAAGACCTGGCCCGTAAATACAACGCCTCCTTTCTTTTCGAAACCAATGTGGGCGCCGGCCTGCCTGTCATCAATACGCTCAATGACCTCGTCAGGAGCGGCGACAGGGTACAGAGCATCGAAGCGGTACTTTCCGGCAGCCTGAACTTTGTGTTCAACCATTTTGTGAACGGCAACAGTTTCCGCAGCGTGGTCAAAGCCGCGCAGGACGAAGGCTACACTGAGCCGGACCCGCGTATTGACCTCAGCGGCAAAGACGTGATGCGTAAAATCCTGATACTGGCCCGTGAAAGCGGCGCCGCTATCGAAATGAACGACATCACCAACCACTCCTTCCTGCCGGAAGCCTGCCTTCATGCACCATCCGTGGCCGATTTCTACGAAACGCTGGATGAACATGCCGCTCATTTCCAACAGCTGTACCAAGAAGCATCCAGCGCCGGCAAAAGGCTGAAGTTCGTGGCCCGCTATGCAGACGGCCAGGCATCCGTAGGCCTGCAGTGCATTGCACCCGATCATCCTTTCTACCAACTGGAAGGCAAAGACAACATCGTGCTTTACACCACCAACAGGTACCAGGAGCAACCGCTGATCGTAAAAGGCGCAGGAGCCGGCGCAGACGTGACCGCCTCCGGTATTTTCGCCGACATTATCCGGTCCGCCCGTTTATGACCAGCCTGTTAAATCCTTGTCACCTCGTTGCAGATAAAACACCGAATGATTAAATTAATAACACAACCCTTCCTGTATGGAAAGTATAAAAGTATATGCACCCGGCACTGTTGCCAATGTAGCGTGTGGTTTTGACGTGATAGGCCTCGCCATGGACGCCCCCGGCGACGAAATGGTGGTGCGCCGCACCAGCCAGCCCGGCATCCGTATCAAAGCCGTCCACGGCGCCGACCTGCCCACCGACCCAGCTAAAAACGTGGCCAGCGTGGCCGTTCAGGCACTGTTACAGAAATACGACCAGCCCGATGCCGGTATCGAAATAGAGATCTTCAAACATATCCACCCCGGTAGCGGCATCGGCTCCAGCGCCGCCAGCAGCGCCGGCGCCGTTGTGGCGGTCAACCACCTGCTGGGCGAGCCCTTCACCAAAAAACAACTGGTACGTTTCGCTATGGAAGGAGAACGACTGGCCTGCGGGTCTGCACATGCAGACAACGTGGCGCCGGCCATCCTCGGTGGCTTCACGCTGGTACGCAGCTACCGTCCGCTGGACATCACCACGCTGCACACGCCGGCCGAACTGTGGGTAACCGTTATCCATCCGCAGATAGAAGTCAAAACTTCCGACGCCCGCGAGATACTGAAGCAGAAAGTGCTGATGACTGACGCCATCCGCCAGTGGGGCAACGTAGGAGCCATGGTAGCAGCGCTCTACCAGGAGGATTATGACCTGATCAGCCGTTCCCTGGAAGATGTGATCGTGGAACCGATACGTTCCATCCTTATTCCCGCCTTCCAGGAACTGAAGCTCAGATGCAGGGAAGCCGGCGCCCTCGGCGGCGGTATCTCCGGTTCCGGCCCATCGGTATTCATGCTCAGCAAAGGCGAAGCAAACGCCCGTAAAGTGGCCGAAACCATGAACAACGTATATGCGCCACTGGGAGTAGACTATAAAATATACGTGTCCCGCGTCAACACCGCCGGCGTTAAAATCATTGACTAATTCACCAATCCATCCGCATGCAGTACTACAGTTTACAAGATCCACAACATAAAACATCATTTGAAACCGCCGTCATACAAGGTATTGCGCCGGACAGAGGCCTGTACTTCCCCGAGCAGATCCCTTCCCTGGACCCGGATTTTATCACACACCTGCACCACTATTCAGACCAGGAGATCGGCTATGAGGTAATCCGTCCTTTTATCGGTGATGAGATCCCTGAAGCCGCGCTGAAACAGATCGTAAACGATACACTGCATTTTCCTTTTCCGGTACAGAAAGTCACCGGTCACACCTATGCGCTGGAACTCTTCCACGGCCCTACCCTTGCCTTTAAAGACGTGGGCGCCCGCTTCATGGCCGGATGCCTCGGTTACTTCCGGCGTAACAGCGACCGGCCGGTGACCGTGCTGGTAGCCACTTCCGGCGATACCGGCGGCGCCGTGGCCAGCGGCTTTTATAACGTTCCCGGTGTAGACGTAGTGATCCTCTACCCTTCGCAAAAGGTGAGCACCTTACAGGAAAAACAGCTGACCACCCTCGGCGGTAATATCCGCGCACTGGAGATACGGGGTACATTCGACGACTGTCAGCGTATGGTGAAAAGCGCCTTCCTCGACGCCGAGATACAGTCACGCCGACAGCTTACTTCTGCCAACTCCATCAATGTGGCCCGCTGGCTGCCGCAGATGTTTTATTATTTCCTCGCCTATAAACAGATGAAGGCCGCTCATCCCCGGGTGGTGTTTGCCGTGCCCAGCGGTAATTTCGGCAACATCTGCGCCGGCATGATGGCCGCCGCCATAGGCCTGCCCGTAGCACACTTTGTGGCCGCCACGAACATCAACGACACGGTGCCCCGCTTTATGCAAAACGGAAAGTATGAACCAGGCAAAGCAGTGCCTACCCTGTCCAACGCCATGGACGTGGCCGACCCCAGCAACTTCGTACGGGTGTTGCAGTTATTCGGCAACAGCCTGCCGGCACTGCAGGAGAAATTTACCGCGTACGCCTATACGGACAAGGATACGGCACGTACCATGGAACAGGTATGGAAAGAACATCATTATATGCTGGACCCTCATGGGGCGGTAGGTTATCTCGGCCTGCAGCAGTTCCTCGCCGGGGCGCCTGATCTGACCGGCGTCTTCCTGGAAACGGCCCACCCGGTAAAGTTTGAAGACACCGCACCCAAGGCTGTGCGTGATGCCATTTACACACCGCCCCGCGTGATGTCGCTCTATGGTAAAGAAAAAGATGCCACGCTGCTGCCGGCAGATTACGACGCGTTCAAAAACTGGTTAATGCGATAAGGATTGCTTAGTTTTGGCGGTGTATGAAATATTTACCTATCCTGGTGGCCATGGCGGGTGTCGTGGCCTGCAACAATGACCACAAAAAGCCCGGCCAGCAGAACGGCGCAGACTCCGCACTGTACAGTGATATTATCCGGCCGGTGACAGATTCCATTCAGCATTATCCGGACCAGGACGCACTGTACTACCGCAGGGCGCTGTTGCTGTTCAATACCAATCCCCGCCTCGCGCAGCAGGATTTTGAAAAAGCCGCCAGCCTGAAGCCGGCTAACCCCGACTATTGGGCCGGCGCCGGCGAAGCCGCGCTGGTAGACAACCGCTACAACGAAGCAGAACTATATTTCAGCAAAGCGCTGGCTAACGCTCCCACCTATACGTACCTGCAGTACAAACTGGCCACCGCCATGCTGGAGAACAAACACACTGTACAGGCAGACAGCCTGGCCGATGTGCTGGCCGGCACCACCGACGGGCGGGACAAAGCTTTTTACCTGAAAGCACGCATGGCAGAAGACCGCCTGGATACTACCGCAGCCATCGAACATCTGAAAAAGGCCGTCGCCGCTGCCGGCCCACAGGCGGAGTATGAAGCCGTCATGGAACTGGCCGACCTGCTGCGGGCCCGCAAAACCCCGGAAGCCGTCCGGTACTATACGGCCGCATGGCAGCAGGACTCGCTCAATGCCACCCCCCTCTTTGATGCGGGACAAACACAGGAAGAACTGGGCGATACCAATGCCGCGATGAACACCTACCGGAAGTGCATTGTGGCCGATCCGGGATTTGAGCCGGCATATATGGCGCTGGGCAACATCTACAGCAGCAGGAACCAGTGGAAGGAGGCGTACAGTTACTACAACCTCGCCGCCAAAGCCGCTCCCACCGACGCGCTGGCCTATTTTCAACGCGGCAGGGCACAGGAACAGCTGGGCAACAAAAAAGAAGCGATCGGAGACTACGCCAAAGCCGCTTCTTTCAGAAAAGATTATAAAGAAGCAAAGGAAGCCATGCAACGGTTGAGCCGCTAAAGTGCCACCGGTGTTTATGTCAACCGCATTGCTTACATTTAATACCTAAAACTGACTACTATTGGAAAACGCTCCTGTAATGATAGCGCCGTCCTTACTGGCGGCCAATTTTCTTGAACTGGGAAAAGAAGTGGAAATGGTGAACCGCAGCGAGGCTGACTGGTTTCACCTGGATGTGATGGATGGCCGTTTTGTGCCCAATATCAGCTACGGACTGCCGGTGATCGCGCAGATCAAAAAGCTGGCCCGCAAACCATGTGATGTACACCTGATGATAGAAGAACCGGAGAAATATGCAGCCGAATTTAAAAAAGCCGGCGCCGATATCCTCACCGTACATGCAGAAGCCTGTATTCATCTGCACCGCAATATCCAGCAGATCAAAAGCCTGGGCATGAAAGCCGGCGTGGCGCTCAACCCGCATACGCCAGCGGTGATGCTGGAAAATGTGATCCGTGATATCGATGTGGTACTGGTGATGAGCGTCAATCCGGGTTTTGGCGGACAGACCTTTATAGAACAAACTTACCAGAAGATAAGGCAGGTGCGTCAGTTGATCAAAGACAACCAGGCTACCGCCCTGATAGAAGTGGATGGCGGTATCAGTACAGAAAATGCCGGCCAGCTGGTGCAGGCAGGCGCCAATGTGCTGGTGGCAGGCAGCTCCATCTTTGCTTCAGCAGATCCCGAAAAAACAATTGCCGCACTTAAGAGAGGTGCTCTATAATCTCTTTGGACAGGGGTTTGGTAAGATAGCCATTTACCACCGGGTAATGACGGACCCGCTCTTTGTCTTTCTCATCGATAGAAGACGTCAGCACGAAGATGCGGATCTGTTTGGGCAGCTGGTCATGAAAGACGCTGTACTCATCCAGGAACTCCCAACCATCCATAATCGGCATATTGAGGTCCAGCAGAATAAGGTCGGGCAGTTCGTCCACCTTATCTGCATGCTGCCGGATATGGTCCAATACATCCTGCGCATCTGAGAACACCCTGATATTGGTGCATATCCCCTGCCGTTCTATCATGATTTTAGCAATTTGCTGGTGAATTGGGTCGTCGTCTACTATAAAAATCATATTGATCAGCTTCATAAAAGGGATTATTCCGGCCTAAATGTAATAATAAATTTGGTACCCTGCCCCGGCCTGCTTTCGGCCCTGATACTTCCACCCATTGCCTCCACCTGTGTTTTGGTGATAAACAATCCGATACCTTTCGCATCTTTGTTACGGTGAAATGTTTTCCGGAAGCCGAACAGCTTGTTACCAAAGCGTTCCATATCAATGCCGATGCCGTTGTCCTGCACCGTGAGTACAATGTTGTCGTTCTCTCTCCAGGTCTGTAAATGCAGTTCCGGCTCTCTTTCCGGTGAACGGTAGCGGATCGCATTGGTGATAAAATTCTGGAGGATACTGTCGAGATACACCCGTGGATACTCTATTTGTGGCGCCTGTTCAAAATCATAGGTGATTTTGATATTACTGGTTTCAATATCTACCAGCAGGATATCCTTTACCTTCTGTACCCGTTCGGCAAAAAGCAGTTTTTCTTTTTCCACGTTCACGTCTTTCCGTATCTGTACCACTTCCACCAGGTCGTTGAGCGTTTCATCTATCTTTTTGATCACTTCATGCAACATGCCCAGGTACAGCTCCCGCTCCTGCTGGGAGGATGCCTCGTTATGCATCTGCATCAGCGCCCGCAGGTTGGCGATGGGCGCCCGCAGGTTATGGGAAGTAATATGAGCGAAGTCCTCCAGCTGCTTGTTCTGGTTGACCAGGTTTTTGTTCAGGTTAGACAGCTGGTCATTCGCCTTGCGCAGTTCCTTCTGCATTTTACGGCTCTCGGTGATGTCGCGCATGAAGACCGAGATACCGCCGTCCTGCATGGGTGTCAGCAGGAAGTCGTACCATTTATCGGGTTTGGAGAAGTAGATACCGAAAGACTGGGACTGCCGCTGTTGTATACACTCCTGCAACCTGGCGTAAAACACGGTGCCTGACAGCCGGGGGAACACTTCGAAAATATTGCTGCCCATTTCCACTTTCTGGCCGATCATTTTCTCCGCTTTCTGATTGAGGAAATTGAGCTTGCCGTCTTTCTCCATGGCGGCGTAGCCCATGTCCACCGTATCGAAGAAGAGACGCATCAGTTCCGTGTTACGGGTGAGCGCTTCCTCGATGGCAGACTGTTCCGTCACGTCCTGGACCACGCCGAAGATGCGTGTCCGTTTGCCATTGGTATATCCCGGCTGACCGATACAACGCACTCTTTTGGTTTGCTGTTTGGCAGAGATCAGCGTCAGCTCTGCATCGAACGTTTTGCCGGTTTCGATGCATTGTTTCACCAGTCCTTCCAGCACGGGTTGTGACTCCGGTGAAAAAAAGCGCATGGCTTTTTCGTAGTTGATGGGCGTGTCCGGTTCGCAGTCATGTATTTTATAGGATTGGTAAGACCAGCGGACACGTTCCGTTTCGAGGTCCATCTCCCATCCGCCGATTTTTCCGATGTCACCTGTTTGCAGGAGGAATTCCTGGTTTTTGACGTTTTCCAGTTCCTGCATTTTTTTATCGGTGATATCGTTTACGAGGGCTACGACGATCATCTCTTTATCCACCGGTTCAATCACGGGGAAGACGGTGAGGTCGAGGTATACTTCACGGCCGACGGTGGTCCAGCGTTCGTCCTGGCTGAAGTCTATTTTCTTTTCCACGCGCAGCGGGTTGCCTTCTTCGAGTGCCTGCAGGAACAGTTTGTCCAGTTCGAAGCGGGTGGCCAGTTCATCGTTCATGACGTTGAAATTCCGGCGGGCGGCAGGATGCGGGGAGTTGAAGAAGAAACGTTGCGTTTGATTGATGCGGCGGATAAAGCCGAAGTTATCAAACTGGATATAGCCGATGGGCAGGTTTTCGATGATATTGTCGAGCAGTCTTTCGCTTTTCTGGAGGCTGATTTCGGCTACTTTCTTTTCGGTGATATCATCGAGGATAAGGAAGTAGTTGGCCATTCTGCTGTGGCGGTCTGTTACCGGGAAGATGGTAGCTTCGTAGTACAGCGGGAACAGGCGGGTGACATTGCCGTAATTTTTTTCCGCATAGTTGAGCAATATTTCCCGTTTCAGTGTTTTGCCGGTGTCACGGGCTTCTTCGAACATGCGGGCGAGGCCATTGAGCCGGTAGAACGGGTCTTGCAGCCATTTATATTCCGCATCGCCGAGGAAGGCGTGCTGGGCGCCCCATATCTGTCGTTGGCGGCTGTTCATTTCTACGCTGACGCCTTCGGGGGTGAACTGTTGCAGGCCGATGGGGAGGTTTTCGAGTATCTGGCGGAAATATTGTTCATCTTCCATGACCCGGAGTTCGGGCAGTTTACGGTCGGTGATATCGATGCCGATGAGGAGGCATCCGGTCAGCTGACCGTCGTTGCCCATGACAGGATGGATGGCTGCTTCCAGCCACAGCTGGGTGTTTCCGTGCAGCAGAAAACAGATTTGTTCCTGTATGGATTGTCCGGTCCGCAGCTGTTGCCAGATGCGGGCCCACTGTGTTTCATCGGCGGGCAGGAGTAGTTCCCTGAAGTATCGTCCGGAGATGAGTTCCGGCGGTTGCTGTAGGGCGTTGGCCATTCGCGGGTTCAGGGTAGTAATGCATTCAGCGGCATCCAGATTCACAGACAATGCGCAGGCATTGATGGCAGCCTCCAGATGCTGCAGATGCCGGTAATGCTGTTCCAGCATAACATCCTTCATTATTACTAGCGGGATTCTAAGATCGTTGAGTATTTAATAAGCTCAAAATAGGCATTATATGACAAAAAAGCGCCATTACAGTAGTAAAAGGTACAACTTCCGGCTTTATTTTCCCGTTTTTCAACCGGATTTATCTTCCGGTAGTGCCTGTTGTTCAGGGAATTATCCACCTGTTGTGGATTTTCAGTTTTCCGATTTTGTTGATTGATCAATATCTTCGCATTCATTTCCGGCGGAGCCGGGCTACAAATAAACTAATTTTCACATAAAATAAAACATCAATTAAAGAAAGTTCTGATTATCATGGGACCCGAGCGTGACAACCTGGTATTGGGGGAATTGTAGAATTTAGTGATTGCTTAACAATACTGCTCTTCAGGTTGTGGTTAAATTCATATATTCGGAGTGAGAATTCAGAATATTTTCCCGGACTTTAAATCATTGAATCATTGACTGAATCCATTATTAATTTAGATAGTATTAATCCCATTGAGTTTTTCGGTGTTAACAACGGAAAACTGGATTTGCTGAAGAAAAAATTCCCGCTGTTGAAGATCCTGTCCAGGGGTACCCAGTTAAAATTGAGTGGGGCGCCGGAAGAAGTGGCCACAGCGGAGGAAAAAATCAGTCAAATCGTTAAATATCTCGAGCGTAATGGTAATCTGACGGAGAATTACTTTGAGCAGATTCTTGGGGATGAAGAGGGAACGGCGGTAGATCATTTCAGTGACCGCAATCCCAACGAGGTACTGGTATTTGGTCCGAACGCCCGTACGGTACGGGCACGCACTGCCAACCAGAAAAGAATGGTGGCGTTGGCGGACAAAAATGACATTGTATTTGCGATCGGGCCGGCGGGTACGGGTAAAACCTATACAGCGGTTGCGTTGGCGGTACGTGCACTTAAAAACAAAGCTGTTAAGAAAATCATTCTCACCCGTCCGGCGGTAGAGGCAGGTGAAAGCCTGGGCTTCCTTCCCGGCGATCTGAAAGAGAAGATTGATCCCTATCTGCGGCCATTGTACGATGCGCTGGACGATATGATCCCTGCAGAGAAGCTGAGTTATTATATGACCAACCGTATCATAGAAATAGCGCCGCTGGCTTATATGCGTGGCCGTACGCTGGATAATTCCTTTATTATCCTCGACGAAGCGCAGAACGCCACCGACCTGCAGCTCAAGATGTTCCTGACCCGCATTGGCGCCTCTGCCAAAGCCATCATCACCGGCGACCTTACCCAGATCGACCTGCCGAAAAACCAGAAGTCGGGCCTTGAAAAGGCCAACCGTATTCTGCGTAATATCGACGGCATTGGTTCTGTGGAGCTGGACGAAGAGGATGTGGTGCGTCACCGCCTGGTGAAAGCCATTATCCGCGCATATGATGCGGACAAAGATAAAGAAGGATAATTGACGAATTTTTTCATTTAGTCATTTAAAAATAAAGAAGCCTGAAATCAGGTCTCTTTATTTTTAAATGACTAAATGAAAAATTTTTTGAATATTAACGCTTTTTTAACGGTCTTTGCAGTAAGTTACCTGTTTTTTCAAGGGGATAATTCAGTCCGGAAGCCTGTGATACAGCATTGCGGTGATAGTACTTTGCAGATTTGAATGTTTAACCCTATTTTTGTTGTGATATAATAATTATCGACCGCATGACCAATTATCGTCGAATTCTGACACTGGCAGTGATGGGAATGCTGCTGCTGAGCAGCTGTAAGAAACGGGCCACCCCTCAAGAGGTAGCACTGGCATTTATGCACGCTATACAGGATTCGAACTTCGACCAGGCAAGGGACTATGCCACCAAGGAGTCTCAACAGGTAATACAGATTTACTCCATTTTTGACGGGCGTCGCAGCGATGCAGAACGCGATAAGATCCGCAAAGCCAAAATACAGGTTGTCGCCGTGGAAGAAAACGACAACAAAGCTTCCGTGACCATCCAGAACTCTTCCGCCAACCAGCAGGAAGTGCTGCAACTGGTAAAAGAAAGCGGTCAATGGAAAATTTCACTGACATTTGAAAGTATCATACCTAACTATATTCCGCCGGCCAGCCAGGGCCTGGACTCCACTACTGTATTAACGCCGGACACCACCGCCGGCGGCGTGGCAGTTCCTGCAGTTAAATGATTTTTGCCACTAAACTGCGCTTTTTTGCACAGGAATGGGATAATTTTTAGCTATTAAGCATCAGTTGCCTTAAATTTGCCGATGCAAGAATGGGCAGGGGCGATTGATTTCCAAAGGCCAGCAACGGAACCACTGACCATATCTTCATGAAAAGTGAAGTGAATAAGGTATTCACTTTTCTAACACTAATACAATATTGAACAATAAACCTTAAAAGCAGAAAAGTAGATTATTATGATGACAAATCCCTGGCACAGTGTGAGTCCCGGATCTGAGGTACCACACGTTGTAAATGCCATTATCGAGATTCCAAAGGGATGCCGTGCCAAATACGAACTGGACAAAGATAGCGGCCTGCTGAAACTGGACCGCGTTTTATATTCCTCTGTATATTATCCTGCCAACTATGGTTTCATTCCGCAGTCATACTGCGATGACCATGATCCGCTGGACATCCTGGTACTGTCTCAGGTAGAGTGCGTACCGATGTGTATCATCGAAGCCAAAGTGATCGGTGTAATGCAAATGGTTGACGGCGGCGAAGCGGATGACAAAATCATCGCGGTGGCAGCCAACGACATGAGCGTAAACCACATCAACGATATCTCCGAACTGCCACCTCATTTTATCGACGAAATGAGACACTTCTTCGAAGAATACAAAAGACTGGAAAAGAAATCAGTGATCGTGGAAGAGTTCCAAAACAAGGAAAAAGCTGAAAAGATCATTAACCAGAGCTTTGAAGACTACAGAAAGATCTTTAAACAGAGCTAAATAAATCATTTTTTGATTTTCGATTTTTTGATTTTCGATTTCTTGATTTTGAGATTTTGCCGGACGTCTCCTCCAAATTCCAAAATCAAGAAATCGAAAATCAGAAAATTTTAGAAGAACCTTTTAATAATCCGCAGCTGATGCGTTCTGATGTTGGTATCGGCGTTGATGATACCCTGATTATCGATCGGATCTATGCGTACCTTGCCGGAAGCATGAAGGATTTCGTGATCATTGAGCAACAGGCCCACGTGGGTGATCCTTCCTTCGGGATTATCAAAAAAAGCAAGGTCCCCCAGGCGTGCTTCCTGCAGAAAATCGACCGTGATACCTTGTGTGGCTTGTTGTGACGCATCCCGGAGCAACGGTATCCCCGACAGTTTAAAAACGTTTTGTACAAACCCGGAGCAATCCACCCCAAAGACATTCCTGCCGCCCCAGAGATAAGCCGTATTCAGAAATTTCTTTGCATCTGCCAGCAGATGTTTCGTATTTACCGGGCTTCCTGCAGCGGGCAATACAGGGGGTTTTTCCAGTAAGTTCACCTGTACATTTCCCCATTTTGCGGAAAGGTTGGTATACCCTTTCAGGAGACAGCCAAAAGGTAAGATCATGGGTTGACCGTTGAGCAGGATTTCATTGCTCCATTCCGGCAGGTAGTGAGTAGCGGGTGCGTGATAGATCTCTTCGGATACCTCTTCGAGGTGTGAGAGGGAAGCCCAGCCGGTATAGCCGTCGTACTGGTTTACTACTTCCACCCATCCGTCAGGGGCCGTGTTGATGATTTCCACTCCTTCGCCCCAGAGCAGCTGGGAAATCATCTCACTTCTGTGTGCGGCGGTAGCCCTGAGCGGCGCTACAGGCACCACAACGATCGCGTATGGCATATTAATTGTATAATTCCGTTTTTTAATCCAATATTCTCGCGTCTGAATGAACTTTTTCCGCTTTTATACGTAAATATAGAGTAATAAGTTTATGCACCAACAGTTAACCAATTTATCAGATAAGGAACTTATATCCCGTGCCCGGAAACAAGACCGGGAAGCAGAAGGTGTACTAATGGACAGGTATAGTCATTTACTGGTTGCCATTACACTGCCTTATCTGGATAAAGCCCCGAAGCCAGACCCCAACATTGTCTTTCCCACCCTGTTGCAACGGCTCAGCGCCAGTCTTAAAACCCAAACGATCTACAAAGCCAACGAATGGATATTGCATATTCAGAAAACATATTTCAATAGTCCAGACAAAAATATTCCCTTCTACCCGTCACGGGATGGCAGGGACCTGTTGCATATTGAGAACAAAGTCGAAAAAGCAGGTACCAACATCATCGACCGCCAGGACCTGGCCGTAAGGCTCGAACAGGCCCTCGGGCGCATGAATGCCGACGACCGTGATCTGATAACGCAGTTCTATATTGATAATAAAAGCTTTGCCGATCTGACCGCTGCCAAGGGACTGACACGTGAAAAACTCAGGAACCAGCTGAAAGCAGCCAAAGGGAAACTTGCCAAGCTATATATGAATCAGGGTTATGTTTAGTAGTAAGCCAAACAATGAAAAAATTTTAAAGGTATTTTCCGGTATCCGTTGTCTCAGCAAAGACCAGTTGCCCCGTTATATGGAAGGGAGACTGACAGATGTTGAAAAACACCTCGTGGAACAGCACCTTACCGATTGCGACCTGTGCTTTGGCGCCTTGCAGGCACTGGAGCAGGAAGCCGGTAATGAGCAGTACCAGGACCTGACCGGAAAGCTCCAGCGTTATATACAGGACAGTATACAACCGGTGTCCCATGTCCATAAGGTAGCCCGGTACACCAAAAAGGAGAAGACCAAGGAAAGCCTGCTGGTCTATTTCTGGCTGGTGGCCTTCCTTGTGATCGGCGTAGCCAGCGTATACGTATTACGCGGCCATCTCCGCAACCAGCCACCGCCCCGTATGCTGGCCTCTTCCCAGCCGCCGGCGGCCGACTCTGCCACTGCCCCCGCCGGGGAAGTGGCCAGTCAGCCTATTGTGACCGCAGAACAACCGGCACCAGCGCCGGGCCACCAGACAACCACCACACCCGCTTCGGTTAAGCCGGCCGCCACTACAACGGCCAATACCCCGGCGCCGGCCAAACCAACACCGTTACCGGCGCCGGCAGCGACTGCAGATTCCATCGCCAGGGCCAAAGCAGCTGCATTGAAAGCGCAGCAGAAAAAGCAGGCGGCCGATAGCCTCCGGAAAGCGCAGGCCCTGCAGAAACAACAGGATTCCCTGAAAAAAGAGAAAGAAAAAGAAAAAGACAACGACGATAAAAAACCGGAACCGGCTCCCGCACCTAAACAGGAGCCGAAAGAACCAGCTCCGCCCAAAAAGGAAAACCCGCAGCCCGGTGAGCCCATCAACAGCGACGAATACCTCTATAGAGCTGCTATGGTGTATCAGCAGCAGGGCAACCTCAGCGAGGCCATTGACAGATACAAAAGAATTGCCTCCAATAGCTCCGGCAAATACGCGGAAATGGCCACCTACCAGCTGGCTATCTGCTACCGCAGCAAAGGCCAGATGGCCAGAGCCCGCCGTATGTTCCGCGAAGTCATCCGGATGGACGGCTCCCTGAAAAACAATGCGCAACAGGCACTGGATAGTATGTAATCCCCGACGGATAATAGATTTTAAAGTTATTTAGCCGCAAAGCCTGCTGATAAATTACATATTTGTAATTCGTAAGTTTGTGGAATTTATAGCTGTCTGCATCTTACAGACAGCATTCTTTTTAGCCTGTGAATAATCCAGCGATACAACAACTGACAGACCAGGAGTTACTGCAACGGTTCAAAACTGATCAGAACAGTGAGTGGATAGGTGTGCTTTTTGACCGCTATGCCCTGTTATTACTGGGCATGTGCATGAAATACCTGAAAAATGAAGAAGATGCGCGCGATGCCGTGCAACAGATCTTTCTCAAAGTGTTGTCTGACGTCAACAAACATGAGATACAGTTTTTTCGCGCCTGGATATACCAGGTAGCCAAAAACTATTGCCTGATGCAGTTGCGGCAGCATCACCTGAAATACCGGGAAGAGATTACCGATAAACATGCCGGAGAACTGGCCGCAGATCCGGAAGACCAACGGTCGCACCAGGAAAAGGACGTATTGCTCAACAGCATGGAGCAGGCCCTGAATTTCCTGAACCCGGAACAGAAAGTTTGTGTAGCGCTTTTTTACCTGCAAAAGAAATCCTACCAGGAAATAGCAGACCAGACCGGCTTCAGCCTGTTGCAGGTAAAAAGTTATATCCAGAACGGCAAACGTAATCTTAAATTAATACTGGAAAAACAACAACGCGCAAACAAGCGTTAATTTGCATCAATAGCGATATGAACGAGCATTTCAATGATATATTTGTCACTACGGGCTGTCCCACGCAACAGCAGCTACTGGACTACGTGCAGGGCAAGCTGTCTGCGGAAGAACGGCACGAGGTGGAAATGCACCTGACGGATTGTGAATTTTGCAGTGAAGCCCTGGAAGGGCTGTCCGACATCAAAGACAAGGAAAAGATTCCCGGTTGGCTCAGCGAAATGAGATGGGAAGTCCTGAAAAAATTACGGAAGAAATACCGCACCCGCCGGAAAACAGAAAATTATATATCCCTTACCGTTATCATCCTTTGTATTATTTTCCTGGTACTGGCGTTGTTCTGGGCGTACCATTTCGCTGTAAAACATTAATACAGCGTTTTATTATTCATCGCTTTCCATTCCTGAAATACTTTCAGTGCATCAAGGTCCCGCAGTTCAATCAGCGGGATTTTTTTTTCATCATGGGGCACCGTGATCTCTCGGTAAATGAAGGAGTCGTCGAAGTTAATGGCCGCGGCGTCTTCCTTGGTATTGGCGTAATACACTTTTGAAGGCCGAGCCCAGTAGATGGCGCCCAGGCACATGGGGCAAGGTTCGCACGAGGTGTAGATTTCGCAGTCTGTGAGCTGAAAGGTGCCCAGTTTTTTGCAGGCATTGCGGATAGCCATCACTTCTGCATGGGCGGTAGGGTCGTTTTCGCACAGCACCTGGTTCCATCCTTCTCCTACAATCTCGTCTCCTCTCACCACGATAGACCCGAAAGGTCCGCCGTCTCCCCGCTCCATTCCCCTGCGGGACAACGACACTGCGTATTGCATGAATTTCCGTTCTCTTTCCCCTATCATAGGATAACAATATTAGTTCTTTCAAATTTACCGAAAAGAAGGCATAAAAAAACCCCGCGAAGAATCGCGGGGTTTATCGTTAACTATGTATCGTCGTATTTAGAATTGCTCGTATTATTTGTTTCTGATCACCACAACGCCGTCGAACACATCGATCAGCACAGGTCTGGATTTATCAATGTCCCCTGCCAATATTTTTTTGCTGAGCAGGTTGATGATTTCTTTCTGTATTAATCTTTTCAGCGGTCTTGCACCAAACTGCGGGTCGTAACCCTGTACAGAAAGATATTCCAGCGCATAGTCAGAAAATTCCAATATCATGCCATTTTTTGCCACCATGTCTTTCAGTTGTTGTAACTGAATGTTAATTATTCCTTTAATTTCATCGCGCAGCAGTGGCTGGAACATGATCACTTCATCCACCCTGTTGAGGAATTCCGGCCGTATGGTGGTCCTCAGCAGTGTCATTACTTCTTCTTTCGTTTTATCTACTACTTCCTCTCTGTTGGAATCGTTAATGTTTTCAAAATTCTCCTGGATAATATGGCTGCCCATATTGCTGGTCATAATGATGATGGTGTTCTTGAAATTCACCACGCGGCCTTTGTTGTCTGTCAGACGGCCGTCATCGAGCACCTGTAACAAAATGTTAAAAGTATCCGGGTGCGCTTTTTCTATTTCATCGAGCAGCACTACGGAGTAGGGCTTACGGCGTACGGCTTCGGTCAGCTGACCGCCTTCATCGTATCCCACATATCCCGGAGGCGCGCCCACGAGGCGGCTAACGGAATGTTTCTCCTGGTATTCACTCATGTCGATGCGGGTCATCATCTGATCGTCATCGAACAGGTATTCCGCCAGTGCTTTGGCCAGCTCTGTTTTACCCACCCCGGTAGTACCCAGGAAGATAAAGGAGCCGATCGGGCGGCGCGGGTCCTGCAGACCGGCGCGGCTGCGGCGGATAGCGTCGGACACAGCGATGATCGCCTCTTCCTGTCCTACTACCCTGCGGTGCAGTTCTTCTTCGAGGTGCAGCAGTTTATCTTTTTCGCTCTGCATCATTTTCGATACCGGAATACCAGTAGCCTTTGCCACGTTTTCCGCGATGTCTTCCGCATCTACTTCCTCTTTAAGAAGACGTTTATTGTGTTCGGATATTTTACTCAGTTCATCGGTCAGGTCCTGTACCAGTTTCTCCTGTTCTTTGACTTTACCGTAGCGTATCTCCGCCACGCGTCCGAAATCGCCGTTACGTTCTGCCTGTTCGGCTTCCAGTTTCAGGTTTTCGATCGCTGACTTAGCTGCCTGGATTTTGTCTACCACTTCTTTTTCCGCCTGCCACTTAGCTTTGAACGTATTCCGTTCTTCGCTGAGGCGGGCTATCTCTTCGCTCAGTTCCCTGAGTTTATCTTCATCATTTTCTCTTTTGATCGCTTCTTTTTCAATTTCCAGCTGACGGATCCTTCTTTCCAGTTCATCCAGTTCTTCCGGCATGGAGTTCATTTCCAGCCGTAGTTTGGCAGCGCTCTCGTCGATCAGGTCAATGGCCTTGTCGGGCAGGAAACGATCGGTGATATAGCGGTGGGACAGTTCCACGGCTGCGATGATCGCTTCGTCTTTGATCAGCACATGGTGATGGCTTTCGTATCTTTCTTTCAGGCCGCGCAAAATGGAGATCGCGTCTTCTACGCTGGGCTCGTCCACCAATACTTTCTGGAAGCGGCGTTCCAGCGCTTTATCTTTCTCGAAATATTTCTGGTATTCGTTGAGCGTGGTGGCGCCGATGGCACGGAGTTCGCCGCGGGCCAGGGCCGGTTTCAGGATGTTGGCGGCGTCCATGGCGCCTTCCATGGCGCCGGCACCGATCAGGGTATGGATCTCATCGATAAAGAGGATGATTTCGCCGTCGCTGTCGGTCACTTCTTTTACCACTGCTTTCAGTCGTTCTTCGAATTCACCGCGGTATTTGGCGCCGGCCATGAGCGCGCCCATGTCGAGGCCGTAAATGGTTTTTGATTTCAGGTTTTCCGGCACGTCGCCATTGAGGATACGGTGTGCCAGTCCTTCTACGATAGCGGTTTTACCTACGCCGGGTTCCCCTACCAGTATCGGGTTGTTCTTAGACCTGCGGGAGAGAATATGCAACGTTCTGCGGATTTCCTCATCGCGGCCGATCACCGGGTCCAGCTTGCCTTCGCGGGCCAGCTCGTTCAGATTTTTGGCGTATTTCTGCAGGGTATTGAACTGGGTGCCGCCGGATTGCGAGTTCACGGTTTCGCCCTTGCGTAATTCCTTGATAGCTGCTTTCAGGCCTTTCTCCGTGAGACCGGCATCTTTCAGCAGTTTGGAGGTATCGTCGCTACCGCCCAGGATGGCCAGCAGCAGGTGCTCCACGCTTACAAACTCATCTTTGAATTCCTTGATGGTGGCGCCGGCACGCAGCAGTGCGTTGTTGGCGTCGCGGCTCAGTACCTGTCCGGCCTCACCGCCTACCATTTTGGGATATTTTTGCAGCTGCTCATTGAGTTTGGTGTTGAGCAGCGTAGTATTAACGGCGTTCTTTTTCAGCAGGTATTCCACCGGGCTGTCGTTGTCTTCCAACAGGGCTTTTAAGATGTGCCCTGTTTCGATAGCCTGGTTTTGATGATTGAATGCCAGTTGCTGAGCTTGTTGCAGTATTTCCTGCGATTTTATAGTGAAATTATTCAGATTCATATATTGCTATTTTGCTCCTTTTTTAGTGATGTACAAACGTGCTGTTGTATTAACAAAGCCTGCACCAATGTTGTTTTCCGGAAATTATGTCATATTACGTATAAATTTCCTGCATTTTTAGCAGAAGATAAAGTTATTAACTGCTAAAATAGCATTAACGTCATCGAATCTACGCCGTATATTAGCGTTCTCTAATATATGAGTGAATGAAAATGATCCGCCTCTATGCCCTGCTGCTAACGGCCGTAACGGGCGCCCTGGCCACCACAGCGCAGGAACGTCTGTCCAACGACACCGTTTATATACCGGTAGGCATCCAAAGTCGCCACAGCGCCAAGCTGTACGGCAATGTATACACGGCAGCCCGGTTACAGGCCGTTCTCCGGGAGAACAGGGAACGTCACCCCGGAAAAACGCTGGCTGTAGTATTGATGGAACCCGGCACCTACTACCTGGACAGCACGCTGGTCATTACCCCGGAGCTGGCTAACGGCAACGGCGCGGTCGTGATCATGCCCGCCCATCCGGGAGACGACGTTACACTGAGCGGCGGCCAACCCGTTAAAGTAAAATGGCGCCGCTGGAAAAACGGCATTTATAAAGCCAAACTGGAGCTGCCTTATTCGTTTGATCAGTTATACATCAACGACCGGCAACAGGTACGCGCCCGCTATCCCAACTACGACAGCAGCGCACAGTATTACAACGGCAGCGCCGCCGACGCCATCAGCCCGGAAAGGGTAAAGACATGGAAACATCCACAAGGAGGTTATGTACATGCCCTGCACAAGGGAGAATGGGGCGGGTATCATTACCGTATCACGGGCGTTCACCCCGACTACAGTCTGCAACTGGAAGGTGGTTACCAGAACAACCGGCAGATGGGCATGCATGCCTCCCGCCGTTTTGTGGAGAATATCTTCGAAGAGCTGGACACTGCCCGGGAATGGTATTATGATCAACCGGCAAAAACATTGTATTATAAACCCGCACCGGGCGTGCGCCTGTCCAGAGCTACCGTGGTCGTATCCCGGCTGCCGCAGGCCATTACCCTGAAAGGCAGCGCCAACAACCCTGTCCGGAATGTGACCATCGCGGGCCTGCGCCTTGCGCATACCGCTCCCACGTTTATGGATACACGCGAACCGCTGCTGCGCAGCGACTGGACCATCTACCGCGGCGGCGCCATTCTGCTGGACGGCACCGAACACTGTACCATCCGGGACTGTGAATTTGACCATAACGGCGGTAACGCCGTATTTGTGAGCAACTATAACCGCCATGCTGCCATCACCGGATGCCATATCCACGACGCCGGCGGCAGCGGCATCTGTTTTGTCGGCAATCCGGACGCTGTCCGTTCCCCTTTGTTTGAATACAACGAGTCACAGCCGCTGGCAGCCATCGACACTGTACGTGGACCTAAAACCAATCATTATCCGGATTCCTGCACCGTTTACAACAACCTGATTTATCGCATCGGTACCATTGAAAAGCAGACTGCCGGCATTCAGTTGTCCATGGCCATGAACATCAGCGTACTGCACAATACCATTTACGATGTGCCCCGCGCAGGCATCAACGTGAGTGAAGGCACTTTCGGCGGCCACGATATTGCGTATAACGACGTATTCAATACAGTGCTGGAAACCGGCGACCACGGCGCCTTTAATTCCTGGGGACGGGACCGCTACTGGCACCCTGACCGCGGCGCTATGAATGACCTTACCGAAGCACATCCGGAACTGATCCTGCAGGATGCCATCTATACCACACGGCTGCATCACAACCGCTTCCGCTGCGATCATGGCTGGGACATCGATCTGGACGACGGTTCCTCCAACTACTACATCTACAACAATGTGTGCCTTAACGGCGGCCTTAAACTGCGGGAAGGTTTTTACAGGACCGTAGAGAACAACGTCATCCTCAACAACTCTTTCCATCCGCATGTATGGTTTAAAAACAGCCATGACATCTTCCGGCACAATATCGTGACCGGTCCGTACAAACCCATCGGCATCCGCTACTGGGGCGATGAACTGGATTTTAATCTGTTCCCGGATAAAGCCACCCTTCCGGCAGAAACGGACCAGCATTCCATGGCCGGTGATCCGGGATTTGTAAATCCGATAGCAGGCGACTACCGTGTAAAAGCCGGGTCTCCGGCGCTACGGATAGTCTTCAACAATTTCCCGATGGACAGCTTCGGCGTAATATCGCCCGCACTACGTTTGCTGGCGAAAAAAGCGCCGCTTCCGGTGTTACGGCAACAGCACCTGATCGGCACGTCTGAAACCACCTGGCTGGGTGCCCGCATCAAAAACATTGAAACGCTGGGAGAGCGCTCCGCGGCGGGCTTACCGGACAATAACGGCGTATACCTCGTGCGTATACCCGATAATTTCCCTTACGCGCTACAGGCTGGAGATGTCATCTTAAAAGCAGGAAATACAGTCGTGCAAAATGTGGGGGACCTTCAAAAAGCGTATAACCGTGAGGGTGACAAACCTGCAACGCTGACCATATTCCGGAATCAGCGGGAAATCATTTTGAAATTTTGAAATTTTTTGATCCTGGGATTTCGGGAATAAAAAAGCGAAGATGACAGGGATTGTTTTTCCGCTATCATCTTCGCTTTATAAAATCCCGGAAATTCCTACATTCCGAAATCGAAAATCAAAAAATTTACATCCATTCTTTTACCAGCGCTTCGTGTTCGCTGATCCATTGTTTTATGGCTACTTCTTCTTTACCGTCGGCATCCGCCATGACATTCATGAGAGAGCTCAATTCTTCGCTATTAAGTTTGAATTTGCGGAAGAAGTTAACCGCCGCCGTGTCATTCACGGTGAATTCGTTGTTGGCGATCGTCATGATTTTTTCCATTTCGCCGAACACCTTTTTGGGGTCTTCCAGGAAACGGAGCTTGTAACGGGCAAACATATGA
Source organism: Chitinophaga eiseniae (assembly GCF_900167135.1). Taxonomy (GTDB): domain Bacteria; phylum Bacteroidota; class Bacteroidia; order Chitinophagales; family Chitinophagaceae; genus Chitinophaga; species Chitinophaga eiseniae. The sequence goes on from NZ_FUWZ01000003.1 coordinate 685,213, forward strand.
TGGGGCGCCCAACCGGTCACCACCACGGGCATCTTCTCATCTATATTTTTCTTCAGTGTGGCCATCATCGCGGCTTCGGAGGAGGACTGCAATTCATAGTCCAGTCCGTATTCGCGGATGGCGTCTTCCGCTTTGGCCATGATACCGGCGCCGGCGTCGATGCCCACTACTTTACCGTCAAATGAAGTCTTGTATTTGGTAAGATCTTCGATCGTGCGGGCGTCCACGTAGTCAGGCACCACCAGGCCTATCCGGGCGCTGTCGAAGTTGGTATTAAGCATAGTGACTTTATCGCCGAAAGTCTCCATATAGGTTTTATGGGTAACGGGCATCCAGGTGTCCATGAACACGTCGGCATCGCCGCCGGCTACGGCCGCGAAGATGGGCGCCACGTCTGCATTTTTAAGCGTTACAGTGTAACCTTTTTGTTCCAGAAGCACTTTGGCCAGGTTGGTCATGGCTACGCCTTCCGCCCAGTTGACATATCCGATGGTAATTTTCTTACCGCTTTTTTTATCGCCCTGCTGACAGGCAGCGAAGGTCAGTGTTACCGCCGCCAGGGCGAGGAGGAAAATCTTTTTCATACGTATGTTTATTTAGCGTTTTTCTTTTGTTTCTTTTTACCGAATGACTGTGTAATACGGTCCAGGATAATGGCCAGTATCACCACGGCGATACCGCCTTCAAAACCCAGTCCTATCTTGAGCTGGGTGATCCCTTTCAGAACGATTTCCCCGAGGCCGCCGGCGGCAATCATGGCAGATACCACCACCATAGACAGTGACATCATGATGGTCTGGTTAACGCCTGCCAGGATGGTAGGCAGCGCCAGTGGCAATTCCACTTTAAAGAGCAGCTGCCGGGGCGTGGCGCCAAACGAGCGGGTAGCTTCCACAATGTCTTCCGGCACCTGGCTGATACCCAGGGTGGTCAGTCTCACAGCAGGTGGCATTGCAAAGATAATGGTCGCGAACACACCCGGCACTTTCCCCAGTCCGAAGAAGAGAACGGCGGGAATGAGGTATACGAAAGCTGGCATGGTTTGCATGAAGTCCAGCAGCGGGCGCATAATGCTTCCGGCGGTTTTGTTTCTTGCCGCCCATATACCCAGCGGGATACCCATGATCAGGGCTATAAAGGCAGACACCAGTATCAGGGAGAGCGTTTCCATGGTAGGCGCCCAGTAGCCCATCATATAGATAAGGGTCAGGCCCAGCGCGGTCACCACTCCTATGCCCCATCCGGCCCTTCTCCAGGCAAGAATGGCCAGCAGTGCGATCACCACGTAGAACGGCAGGAAGGTGAACAACCCCAGCACTCCGTCTACCATGGTTTCCACACCAGCTTTCACCATCTTAAAGAAGGGGCTGAAATTGTGCGTGAGCCAATTGATAAATTGTTCTATATATTTTCCGATTTTAATCATACAAAATTCGTTTATGCTTGCGGGGTAGCCTGGCTACCCGTGGTTTCAATAATCAGGGAGGTTTGGGATATCAGTCCCAGCAGCTTGTTATTGGCGGGGTTCACCACGGCTACCGGTTTATCTGTTTCTGCGATAAAAGGCAGCATCTGTTCCACGGTGGTATCCGGGTGTGCCACCGGTACATCACGGTGGATGACTGCTTCAATTGTTTTATCACCGCGTTGTTTTACTTCCAGTACTTCGTGGAGATATACGAAGCCGAGGAAGTGTTTATCTACTGTCACCGCGGGCAGTATTTTAAGGCCGGTGGCTCTCATTTTACGCAGACTGCCTTCCGGTCCGTCTTTGCGGAATACCGCCATGGTAGGTTTTGTATCCATCAGGGAAGAGGCGGTGATGATTGCTTTGCGGTCTACTTTTTCCACGAAGGAACTTACGTATTCGTTAGCGGGCGAGGTAAGAATTTCTTCCGGGGTACCGATTTGGATGACCTCTCCGTCTTTCATGATGGCGATACGGTCGCCCAGTCGGATGGCTTCATCAAGGTCATGGGTAATAAAAACAATGGTCTTATGCATTTTTTCCTGGAGGTCCAGCAGTTCATCCTGCATCTGTGTGCGGATCAGCGGATCGAGCGCAGAGAAGGCCTCGTCCATCAGCAGCACTTCCGGTTCGTTGGCCAGTGCGCGGGCCAGGCCCACACGTTGCTGCATACCGCCCGACAGTTCTGCCGGCAGCATATTTTCATATCCTTTGAGGCCTACCAGTTCGATCACGTTACGAGCTTTCTCCAGTCGTTCTGTTGCCGGCATGCCTTGCAGTTCGAGGCCGAACGCCACATTCTCCAATACGGATCGGTGCGGCAGGAGTCCGAACTTCTGGAACACCATGGCTATTTCCTTGCGGCGCACCTTTTGCAGGTCGGCGTCCGGGAGAGCTGTGATATCCACGTTATTGAGCAGCACCTTACCGGCACTCGGTTCAATGAGGCGGTTGAGGCAACGGAGCAGACTGGATTTACCGCTGCCGGAGAGTCCCATGATGACGAAAAATTCTCCCTTCTCGATGTCGAAGGAAGCGTTTTTCACTCCCACCGTCGCGCCGGTGCGTTCCAGAATTTCCGCTTTTGACTTGCCCTGTTGGAGCATCTGCAGCGCCTCTTGTTGTTCGCGGCCGAAGATCAGCGTAAGGTTATCTATTTTAAGTTTAGGCATCATCGTGATTTTAACGTTTAGAAATAGTACCCGATGTTCAGATTCAGGCGGCTGTACCAGCGGGCATCGGGTGTACCTGTTGCCAGCGCTTCATCCCATACAGGCCCCAGCCAGGGGTGGTTTTTACCGGCCGCCCAGTCGATATAGGTAAAGATGTGGCCTGCGGTGATCATACATCCCAGTACATTCATCTGGGAGTTGTGAGCGCCTTTAACCTGTTTCTGCATATAGGAGTAGTCGTTATAAAACGTCAGTGCGCTGATGGGGCCCCAGTGCACGGGCTGTGTATATGACAATGAGGCCGTGTGCAGGAAAGCTTCCGATGCCACCTGGTAAGACGCGCCATAGGCGGCCATATCCACATATCCTGCCAGCTGTGCGGAGTCCGCAGCATTGTAGCGGTAGTACATGGACTGCAGCTTGAGGTTCCAGCGGTCTTTGTTGAGATTACTGTGTACCGCCGCTGCCCAGTGGCTCCCCATATTGCCAGAGGGGATGTTGTACAATCCGCCCAGCATAACGGAGGCGCCTATACTATTATTCCCGTTCAGGAAATATTCCGCACGGGCGTTTCCCTGGTTTACTTCTTTGTTGCGCCCTGCCACGTCGTAAGAGTAGCGACCGGGATCGATAGCCGATTTATCGCCAAAATTTAGTTCCTCCGCATTTTTAAAGAACGCCAGCTGGTAAAGCCAGCGGTTGGAGCGGCGTTGGAACTTGATACCCATATCGTAATCATCTTCCTTGCCCACATAATAAGGCAGGTTAAAAAACCAGCTGTGGGAGTTGTAGGTCACATTGCCGAAGGGCACCTGTGTGAGGCCTATGTCGATATGCGTACTATCGTTGAAGTTGTACCGCACATATCCTTCTTTGAGGAAACCACCGCCAAAATCTTTCGAGTAGAAGCGGTATTCCGCGTGGAGAGATAATTTTTTCCACGAGGCGTCCGCATTTACGCGGAACATATCGAAGCCGAAGTCACCCCCTCTTTTCATCTGTTCCTTTTTCCACGAGGAGAGGTTGTAGTTGAAGCGCAGTGCGCCGCCGATGTGAAAGGTGGGTTTGTCCGTTTTTCTGGTGTCCGTACTATCCTGTGCAACAATGACCAAACTAGGCAAGAGAAGCAATAAGCATAGCAACAACCAATGCAATGATTTAATCATAGTCATTAATTATTTAATATGTTTAAGCTGATCCATTCCCGGGCGACATAGGGGACCTATGAGCATGCCACTGTACTATTGACAGCGAGCGTAAAAGGAAAACCGGGCGCGAAATGGCCCGACAAATGATCAAATTTCCGATAAATATTGACTGTTATAGCGTAATGCGTTGTGCTCGGAAGGCACTTTAAACAGTCGGATTTTGCGTTAAGCTTTGCAAAAATACGAAAAAAAGGCTCAGTTGCCAAGCATTTTTTGAAAAACATCAAACAACCCGGCAGCGGAGATTGTTATAAGAGCGGTTGAATTCCAATCTGTTCCTGCAAATTTCTTCATCATTAAACCCTACAATTATGTCATTTGACTTACTTGAAAGTGCAAAAAGTATTTTTAACAGTAATGTCGTTGGTCAGGCTTCCTCACAACTGGGAGAGAGCGAAGGCGGCATACAAAAAGCATTAAGTGGGATAATACCGGTCGTATTAACGGGACTGTTAAACAAAGCCGGTTCTGGTGGAGATGCCGGTGGTTTACTGAATATGATCAAAGGGGTAGCCGGCGACGCCAACCCGTCTGCCGTGGCGGGCGCCCTGCAAAGTGGTGGTGGCGGCCTGCTGGCCAAAGGTGGCGATCTGCTGCGCAGTCTCTTTGGCGACAAAATCAGTTCCATTACCGGCATGTTATCTTCTTTTGCGGGCATTAAGGAATCATCTGCCAACACCTTGCTGCAAACGGCCACTCCTGCTACTTTGGGCGTAGCAGGGCAGTATGCGGCACAAAACAACCTTACCCCCAATTCCTTCCTCTCCTTCCTGAACACACAGAAAGACAGCATATTAAATGCCGTGCCGGGCGGCCTCAATCTTGCCGGCGTCCTCGGTCTGTCCAGCCTGGGCGATCTTGGTAAAAAATTGGGCGGCATCGCCGCGGGTATTGGCGGAGCAGGTATCGGTGCTGCCAACGCTGCCGTTAATACTGTTAAACAAAGCAGTGGCAGCCGCTGGATATGGTCACTGCTTCTGTTGCTGGTCGCCATTATACTGTTATGGTACCTGATGCGGGGATGTGGCGGCAAGAACCCGGAAGGCACCATTGTCACCGATAGTATCACCACCAGTCAACTTGCTGATTCTGCGGCGACACATGTCAACGAAGTGGAACCCGCCCGCGAAAGCATCCAGGTCACTCTGCCCGACGGCACCGTATTGCAGGCTTACAAAGGTGGCATCGAAGACCAGCTGGTGACTTTCCTTAAAGATGACACCCGGCCCGCCGGCAAGGACGTGTGGTTTGACTTTGACAACCTCAATTTCAAAACCGGCAGCTCCGTGATCACCGAGGAAAGTATGACACAAGTGAAGAACATCGCTGCCATCCTCAAAGCGTTCCCCAAATCCAAAATTAAAATTGGTGGTTATACCGACCGCACCGGCGACAGTACACAAAACCTGAAACTGTCACAGGAACGTGCTACCGCCGTGGAAAACGCGCTTAAAAACGAAAAGGCCGATATGAAACAACTGCTCGGCGCGGAAGGTTATGGCTCACAGTTTGCCAAAGCTGCCGCCACCGCACCTGACGAAGAAAGGAAAAAAGACAGGCATATCTCCGTGAGCGTCCGGGACAAATGATTTCCATGATGACTGCTGATTCGCCTGATGCACGAAGATCAGCGCGAAGGTTATACAACAAAAAGCGTCTGACAATGATTGTCAGACGCTTTTTGTTGTATGCGTGTTTTGTAAATTCCTTTTGATTTATTCTTTCACCAGCACCATCCGGTTGCGGTCTGCCCGGTAGATAGTGGTATAGAATTTTGCAAATTCATTATAGTCTGTCTTCGGGAAAGTACCGGATTTTCTTTGCAGTTTACGGATGTAGGTGATGGTATTTCCTGTCATCCTGGCCACAGCGCTGTAGCTTCCGAATTTGGTCATCAACACCACCGGCGCCGGTAGCGCTTCTGCCTTATATCCTTCCGGTACCGTGATAGTAACGGAGTCAGTATGCATAAACGCATATTTCAGCACTACGTCGGATATCCTGTTGCTGTCGGCTTCCAATTTACGGATGCCCCGGTTCAGGATGTTTGGCACCACAAAAATCCGTTTACCCGTTACCGTTGCATAGGCGTTACAGTTAAGGTCCAGCTGCTCTTCTATCTCGGGAACGAGGGCAGGCCTCTCCCTGCATTCGTATTTACCAACGTCATAACTGGAAAGGTCAAGGGATTTACGCATTACTTCGAGCTGTTTGTCTTTACTGAGTACATGCAGGATGTTATGCAGGTCTTCCTGTTCTTCCCCGCTGCGTAATGTCACGGAAGACACTTTCAGGTTACCGTTGTCCTGCATCACAGCATTAACGGTACGCTCCTGCCGGTTGTTCTGCATGCCCATCGCCGGCGTATGCACCAGTTTACCGCCTTCTTCTGTGAGGAGCAGCACGGCCCTGTCTGACGTAAAGCCGCCGAGGTATCCCGCAGGAAGCGTACCACTGGTACATTCCAGCCAGGTGGTGTCTTTATCCGGCACACACAGGATCACATGGTTGAAGTCGTCGTCCGGGAATTTTTCGTTGAGGTATTTTTCACCGTCCCCGGCTTTTACCCAGGCACAATAAGATTTGATACCGGCTTCTTTCAGCAGCGCCATCATGTAATTGGACAATGCCTTACAGTCACCGTAACCTTTGGCAGCCACCGTTTTGGCGTCAAATGTCTGCAGTCCGCCGATCCCCAGCTGGATACTGATATACCGGTAGTTTTGCTGCAACCATTTATAGAGTGTCTCTATCTGCTGCGCTTTGGAAGACTGCCCTCCGATCAGTTCGTGCACCTTCTGTTTGATATTATCCGGCAGCTCGTCGCGCCCGGCATTGATGGTGTAACCGAATTTGCCCAGTCCCTCCCAGGTGGCGCCGTTGCCTTCGTAATCATCGATTTTGAAAGCAGCGGGTGATATCAGCACATTAGCGCTCAGTTCCACAAATTCTTTGGAATAGGGTTCATCTGCCAGGGCAGGCACATTTTTCACTTCCCAGGTGTACACCAGTTTCCCTTTTTCCGTCACCGCCGGTTTATCGCTGACACCGGAAGCCAGGTAACGCAGCTGGTAGTCTGCCGGCGTTACCACGGTAAAACGGGAAGCCTCCACGGTGCAGTCTTTCTTAGCCTGCGGCATCCAGGAGCGGAGGCTGTAGGTGTTATGCAGCCGTTCTTCCACTTCATATTCTACCGTATAGGGGTAGAGGTTATGATAGAACCGGTGTACTTTGTAACGGGTATCGGTCATCAGGCTGCCATCGCCATCTACGCTCAGGTCTTTGATGTCTGACTGTTTCAGTTTTTTTACCAGTTTACCGTCGGCATCATACAACGCCCCGCTGATGGACCTTACGTCCACCTGTTTGTTATAACTCCTTACGAGCATTGTGGCATCGGCTCCTTCCTTGTCCAGGACCGTCAGCACATACCGGGTGACCACGTTCACTTCCTTTGGGCCGGAGATGGTTTGGATAATTTCCTCAAACCGCTTCACCAGGTGGGCATTTTTCTGCATGGAGTCCGGGATGGCCTTTGCGGGATATACCGGGTCGCCCGCCATCAGCCTGGCACAGCATAGCAAAGCTGCCGCAAGGGATGACAATAATTTATACATGGGTTATTTTTTCTTTTTTAACACAATCTGTTCCGCTTGTTTTTTCACCACCAGGTCAAAAAATTCGCGCAGGGAAGGATAGTCTTCCGGCGCGAAGTTGGCTTTATTCAGTTTCACCCGGGAGCGCAACTGTATGTGGCCATCTTGCTGCTGGATCAGGTACTGGAAGAGGCCTTCTTCTTCGTTGTATTTGGCGATAGCCGGCTTAGGCAGCTCCTCCACTTCGTAGCCTTCCGGTACTTCCATGTTCATGGAATAAATTTCGTCGTATACTGCTTCCATCTCCACCGGGAATTTGCGTTCCGCAGATTTGAAGACGTTGGTGCGGTTGTTTTCGGTGAACATGGGATTGATGTATATCATCTGGTCGTTGTCCAGTTTGATTTTGAAATCGAACTTCAACATCACCGGAGACTCCAGTGTTTTCAGGTCTTCGACTTCCTTATTGGCCAGTTCTACCTCTCCCACAAAACCTTTACGCACTTTATCGAAGAACTCATCCTGGTTCTTTTCCTGTACTATTTTGCGGACTTTATAAGATTCAAAGTAGGTAGGTCTTTGCTGGAAAGAGCCTTCCATCATGCCGTTTTCGATCTTGCCAAACATCACGCTGGTGAACTTCTGCTCACGGAGCGAGTCCGCTTCATAAGACACGCCGTTGGCGTTTTCGTCCACGATGCGGGCGGGCCCGTTGTAGCAGCGTGGTGAGAGGCGGGAAAATCCCAGCAGCGGATCAGATGCATCGAGACTAACGAACTTGTCATCCAGCTTTACACCGGTGATGGTATAGTTAAAGCGGGACAGCAACGGGTAAAACGGATAGATGTGACCGTTATCCCTGGTACTGAGCAGCACCGGATAGGCATCGAGTTTGGCCCGTTTCAGCATGGCGGTCAGCAGCAGGTTAATTTCCGCAGTTGTCCCGTTTTTGCTGTTGAAGATGGTTTTCAGGCTTCTGAAGATCCATACGCCGGACCGTTCAGTGCAGGTAAAATTGCTTCTTACCCAGTGATAGATGGCAGCAGCTTTTTCGGCGTCTGTTTTAGCGTCTTTTGTAAGTCCGTCTACCACGTCGCCGAGGAAACCGTTATTGTTACCGAGGGCGGAGCCAAAGTTTTCATCTTTCATCAGTTCCTCCATCAGTTTAGGCCAGGTACTTCTCACCGGCTTGGACGGTTCATTGGGCCAGTTGATGGAAGACAGCTGGAACTCCATCCGGTTGATATAGTTGTCAGTCGTGGTGATGAAATCTTCATCCCGGATAGCCGGTACATCTTTCAGGTACCATTTATAAATGGTAACGGAGGGCGTCACCGTGATCACATCGGACTGGCCGGCGCTATGGCTGTTGGTCCGGAAGCTCATGGTGGTGCGGATCTGTTCTTTGGAGAAGACGAATTTTTCGTATCCCTGCGGGATCTGCATGTAATCGAAGTATTCGGGGATGCCTACGCTGTACTCGCTGTAGCGGACAGGGTATTCGCCCTGGAAGTCCCAGGCACGCAGGTACTGGAAATAAGGCGAAAGCACGGTATAGCTGTATTCGATGATGGACCCTTCCTTCACCGCTGGTATAGCGAATTTCTTCACCACCATATTTTTATCCTGTTTGTCGGTGAAGACGTTTTTGCTTTCCATTTTCGTTTCCACCACTTTCCCGTTTTCGAGGTTGTAGGCGGCAGCTTTCAGGTTCTGTAGTTTTTCTTCATCGGAGCTGCCTTTATACAGTCCTATTTTTACCGTTGCCAGGTCATAGGCGTTTTTGTCGATGATCTTAATGCGGGTATGCACTTTATAGACCAGGCGAAGCCCGCTACCATCCGATTCAAAGCGGGACGACCCTATCTTTGAGAGGATGATCGCATGTGCCCCGGAATCTCCGGCAACAGCAGCCACCTCAAAGTCTTCTTTGGAAATTTTACCATATTTGATTTTGGCGGCATCCTGCGCCAGGGTTGCAATGGTACACAGACAACCCAGAACAAAGGTTAATAAACCGGATCTGAAGTTCATACAGGTATAAGGGTATTTGTGCACGAAGATAATGGAAATTACTGCTCGCGTTTATGTTATCCGTAATTTTGCAAGGATGAATAACACCTTATATATCAAACAGCTGGCGGCAGAACTGGGCTTCGACCATTGTGGCATAGCGCGGGCGGAGCAGTTGGACGACGACGCCCGTCGGTTGGAGCGCTGGCTCAATAAGGGAATGCATGGCAACATGCAGTATATGGAGAACCATTTCGACAAGCGGATAGACCCCCGTAAGCTGGTGGAAGGTGCACAGTCCGTGATCACCCTGTTATTTAACTATTTCCCTTCGGAGCGGCAGCGGCCGGATGCGCCCCAAGTTTCCAAGTATGCTTACGGGCAGGATTATCACGAGGTGATTCGGGCGCGGCTTAAAACCATGTTGCTGCGGATGCAGGAACATATCGGGCCGGTGCAGGGGCGTGGTTTTGTAGACTCGGCCCCGGTGCTGGAGCGAAGCTGGGCGCGCCGCAGCGGCCTTGGCTGGATTGGCAAGAACGGAAACCTGATCCATAAGCAGGCAGGCTCGTTCTTTTTTATTGCGACTCTGATCACAGATATTCCTTTGGAATATGACAGTCCGGTAGGCGATTACTGCGGTACCTGCACCCGCTGCCTCGATGCCTGTCCTACCGGAGCGCTGGTATCTCCCGGCGTGGTGGATGGCAGCCGTTGTATCTCTTATTTTACGATAGAGCTGAAAGAGCAGCTGATCCCTGACAAGATGCAGGGGCAGTTTGACGGCTGGATGTTCGGATGTGATACCTGCCAGGACGTATGTCCCTGGAACCGTTTTTCCAAAGCGCATTCAGAGGCGGCTTTCACGCCGGTGCCGGCCATTCTTAACTTCAGTACGCAGGACTGGGAGGACATGACCGAGGAGGCTTTCCGGGAGATTTTCCGGCATTCCCCGTTAAAACGCAGTAAGTACGCCGGTATCCGCCGGAACCTTCAGTTTCTGAATACAAAACCCTAACGTTTTGCCGGTAGCTGTTTTTTAAGCCAGGCGGTGAGGGCCGCCGCCGCGGTGTAGTTGCGGTAGTCTGCCGGCAGTCTTTTACCATCCACATATTCGTTATAAAACCACGGATCGCCAACGGCGAATACGGTCCCCTTCCCTACTTTGGCCACTGCCATAATGTTGTGGCCATTATCCGTAAACACTGCCCTGGCCGGCGCTTTCAGCGTCAGGGTAGAGAGTTCCTTGATATATACTTTTCCGACGCCCGGGAAGATCTCATGGTCCTGCGGCAATACGAAGGCGCCTTGTTCCCAGTTGCGGCCCTGTACGCGGTTGCGGCTGTCGCCATTAAAACGGATGCCAAACCGTTCACTGAGCAGGTTAAAATGATCAAACTCCGCATTGAGGGAGTCGTTCTGCAACAGGACCAGTACGCCGCCGGCTTTTACCCAGTTGTAGATAACTTTAGCGGCTGCCGGGGTCATGTAATGGGGGTTCGGCGATTCCTTGTCGGTGTCCGGATCGATGATCATATAGATATCGGAGTGCCGGAGATTAGCTGCCGTAGGCGCATCATGGAGGGTATCCCGGCGGATGCCGAGGGAATCGAAAATATGGCCCCAGACGGACAGTCCGCCGCTGTCGTCTTCATCCCAGATATAGTGCCAGCGGATGGTGTTGCCCGCTTTGTCCTTTTTGTGTTCGTAGTTGTAGTGGTAGTCCAGCGTCACCACCGGCTGCCGCTGGGCGCTGGTGGTGAAGACGGAGAGCAGGCAGCCTGCTGCCAGGAAGAGAAAATGTTTCATCATTACATGGAATTGGGCGATAAAGTACAGCATATCTCCTGTAAAGGGTGATAGTATCGTATTAAATTATCCGCATATATTGTTAACAAGATTCATTTATCTTTTAACAAAATAATATCTGCTAAATACTTGACAATGGATTTAGCATCACCTACTTTTGTACCCGGTAAACGCTTTTAATCAATTATATATAACCCGGCTTTGCCGGAGGTAACTGATTCAACTTTTTATGGACCTGAGTGCCATAACGTGGAATTTTAGCGATAAAGGTCGAATTCTTTCGACCTTTTTTCTTTTTGGAAGATAACCATAGCGGCTATACGCGCCCGATGCGCCCTGGGATTCCGGGGGGTATTTCCGGAAATGATGCAAAAGCGCTATCTTCAGCAACCAACTTAAACACTTCACAACCGTTTTGCCATGGAAATAAAAGTATTGACAGCTCCCGGGCTGGGCAGTTCTGGTCCGTTGCACTGGCAGACCCAGTGGGAGCAGTCCATCCCCGGTACGCAGCGGATAGAGCAGCGATCCTGGGACCATCCCGTTTGTGCTGACTGGGTGGCGGCCATTGAGGCTGCCGTGGCGGAAGCCGGTCCGCAGGTCGTGATTGCGGCACACAGTCTCGCTTGTATCGCCATGGCCCACTGGGCGCAGCAGACCCGGCTGCACATTACCGGTGCTTTGCTGGTGGCGCCGGCTGATGCCGAAAGGCCCGGATTCCCGCCGGAGGCGACCGGTTTCTCCCCTATCCCTTTGCAAAAGCTGCCTTTCCGCAGCATTGTGGTGGCCAGTACCAATGATGAGTATTGCAGTATTACGCGGGCTTCCTTTTTCGCTTCACACTGGGACAGCCGGTTTGTCAATGCCGGGCCTAAAGGCCACATCAACGCCGGTTCCAACCTGGGCGAATGGCTGGAGGGCCAGCGGTTGCTGAAAGAACTGGTACAAAACTGGCCTACCCTGTAGCCGTGTTTTTTACCGTTATCTCCTAAATCGATTTTCTACAGGCAATTAAGGTGGACAATTAACATAAACATAAAACAGGGGGGCCCTGCAGGAACCCTTCCAGCAACTACCTTTGCCCCTTCTTTTTTCCTGGTTAAGCCGTTAAAATTCAGACAATTGAAAAAAATTCTTCTTTTATGCAGCGCGTGGTTGTCGGTTAACACCTACGCCCAAACGAAAACCTACACCCTGGCCAACGCCCACTCCCATAACGACTATGAACGCCAAACGCCATTTTACCAGGCTGCGGCCCTGCAATTTGGCTATATCGAGGCCGACATTCACCTGAAAGACGGCGAGCTGTATGTGGCCCATGACAGCAGGGACATCAAAACCAGCCGTACCTTTAAAACACTGTACCTGGAACCGGTAGTCCGGCAGTTTGCGCTGAACGACGGGAAAGCTTATGCAGGCGGCACTCCCCTGCGGTTGCTGATAGACATCAAAACGGACGGCGTCCCTACCTTGCAGGCGCTGCAAACCTTATTGCTGCCCTATCGTCAGTACTTCGACCCGTCTGTCAACCCCAATGCGGTACAGGTGATCCTCTCCGGCAACATCCCGCCGGCGGGCGCATGGGGCGACTTTGACAAACTCTTTTACTTCGACGGCCGTCCGGACAGCAGCTACCCTGCTGCCGTAAAACAGCGCGTAGCGCTGGTGAGCACCGATTTCCATCTGTACAGCAAATGGAACGGCAAAGGCACTTTCCTGCCGGCAGAACTGGAAAAAGTGAAAGACGTTATCTCCAAAGTGCACCAGCAGGGCTTCCCTTTCCGCTTCTGGGGCGCGCCTTCGGCCAAAACATGCTACTATAAACTTATGGACCTGGGGGCCGACGTCATTGGCACCGACTACCCCGAAGACCTGGCGGACGTGCTGCACAATACCGCCCGTACCCGCACCGGTAACCTGCCTGTGCATCCTGTATATACGCCGACCTACGCATCGGACGCCACCCGCGTGAAATCAAAAAACGTGATCCTCTTCATTGGCGACGGCACCGGCCTGGCGGAAATGTTCGCCGGTTATACCGCCAACAAGGGCGATCTGAACTTATTCCGGATGCGGCAGCTGGGTTTATCCAAAACTGCGTCTACCGATAATTACCATACGGATTCCGCTGCAGGCGCCACTGCGCTGAGCAGCGGCAGCAAAACCAACAACCGGGAAATCGGTATGGACAATACCTACCATTCCATTCCGGTATTGCCGGAGATACTGGCTGCCAAAGGCATTCCCAGCGGCGTGATTGTTACCGAAGAGATCACCGGCGCCACGCCTGCCGGCTTTTATGGTCACACAGCCGATCGGGACAACACGCAGGTGCTTCATCAGCAGTTGATCAACAGTAAGCTGCAGCTGGCCGTTGGCGGCGGTAAAGAAGATTTCGCCCGCGATGTAAAGGGGGATCTGCGGCAGACACTTGCCCAGTCCGGCATTCGTTTTTATGATGATCTTACTGCCTGGGACGCTGCCACACAAGGCCGTACCCTGGTGATCCTCTCCGACAAGACCGTTACCTCCATGCGTGACGGCCGTGGTTCGTACCTCAAAGACGCGCTGAAAAAAGCTTTACAGCAGCTCAACGCTTCCGGAAAAGGCTTTTTCCTGATGGTAGAAGGTTCCCGCATCGATCATGGCGGTCACCACAACGACCTTGACTACCTTGTGCGTGAGATGCTCGACTTCGACGATACCATCGGAGAGGCGCTGCGTTTCGCTGATAAAGACAAACAGACCACCATTGTGGTAACGGCAGACCATGAAACCGGCGGTCTTGCGCTGATGGACGGCAGCATTGCCGATGGAACGCTGCGCGGCCATTTCGCTACCAACGACCACACCGGTATTCCCGTAATGGTATTTGCCTACGGGCCTAACAGCCAGGAGTTCCAGGGCGTGTACGAGAATAATGAGATCTTTAAGAAGATATTAACCGCCATGGGGGTTCACGCAAAGGCGCTAAGCAGCAAAGCACGCTAAGATTTTTTAAGATTAATAAGAAAGCAAAGGAGCGGAGATTCCAATTGGGCTCCGCTCCTTTGCTTTCTTAGCCCGCTTATATGGATTCTTTGCGCCCTTTGCTGCTTAGCGCCTTTGCGTGTAATAGTATGCGCCCCGCTTCGAGCTCAGTTTCTCTTTATCCGCCTGTTTCACCAGCAGGCCGGTGGCCAGCATTTTACGGCTGAAGTTCCGCTTATCGAAGACCTGTCCGTGGACGGCTTCATAAAGATGTTGCAGTTGCGGGATGGTGAACTTCTGTGGCAGCAGTTTAAACAATAACGGAGGGACGTATGACTGGTAGCGGATATGTTGTAAGGCTTCCTGCAACATATCGCGATGTTCCGCCGGGAGGGTGGGTAGTTCGTGGAAGATATGCCATTGCGGGCGGCCGCTGTGCAGGGGAAACAGTTTTTCCCTGCGGATATGCATCAGTGAAAAGAATACGACGGAGGCGGCACGTTCACCGGCCGTACGCCTGGATGGGCCGAAGGCGCCCAGTTGTTGCCGGTGGGCTTTCTCACGGCCGGTGAGTGTCTGCTGGATGCGGGCGGCCGTCTGATCAAAATTTTCCGAGGCTTGCAGCCGGTCGCCGGGCAGACACCACCTGTTTTTCAACGGACCATCAGGGTGCTTTACCAGTAACAGTTTCAGGTCCTGACCATCGAAGCCCAGGATAATGTGCACGACGGTCACCAACAGGGAAGACCTCCCGGTAGGATGTTTCATAACAGTTTAGCAGTTGTCGGCGGCAATTTATGGCACCCTGATGATATTAAAAAAAATCGTTGGGCTATACCGTTAGCAGTTGCTGCAATACAGGATCGTGATAGTCTGCTACAAAAGCCCGGATATTGGTGTAGGGGGCAAACTCTTCCCGTGTATGCATGGTGGTCAACGCGATGGCTTCCATTCCCGCATTCAGCGCGGCTTCCACGCCTTTGGGCGCATCTTCAAACACGATACAGTCTGCCGGGGCAACATTTAATGCCGCCGCACATTTCAGGAACACTTCCGGATCGGGTTTGCTGGTTGTTACATCTTCCGCGCTGACGATCGCTTTAAAAAAAGGACGCAGATGGAGGTTATCGAGTACATAGCTGATGTTAAAGTTATTGGCAGCAGAACCGATCCCCATGGAGATACCTTTGGCGGCAGCAGCCCGGAGAAAGTCCGGCAGCCCGGCTATCAGTTCCAGGTGAGGACGGAAAGCCTCCTGGTAGGCCATCTCTTTCTGATGGGCGATGTCCAGCATTTCGGGCAGGGAAAAGCGGTCTTTTCCGAAAATGCGCACCAGCAGCTCTTCATTTTTACCATACATATGGCCTCTTACTTCTTCCCGGCTCATCCTGGCGCCCAGCTTGTTTAACATGCTGTGCCAGCCGTCCAGGTGAAACTCCATGTCGTTGATCATGGTCCCGTTGAGATCGAAAATAAACGCTTTCATGGCTGCAAAGATAATAATAGTTCCAAACGGAACTATTTACTTATATTTGAAAAGGTGACAGACCATTGTTATGAAAGCTGCTGCCGCAAGGCATTGCAAAAGACAAGCGCTAATTCACAGATGGACCTCAGCAAGAAACATAATATCCATTTCGCCGGTAACCCTCATGCCGGCAAAACACTCGTATTTGGTCACGGTTTCGGTGTAGACCAGCAGTCTTTTTCACAGATCATTCCCGCTTTTGAACAGGACTACCACATTATACTGTATGACAATGCAGGCGGTGGACAGGCGGACCTTTCTTCGTATAGCTATGAACGTTATGAATCGCTGGAAGGTTATGTGACAGACCTGACAGCTATCATGGGTTTAACACGGGGAACGCCGGCTACTTTCATCGGGCATTCTGTAAGCGGCATGATAGGGGTGATGGCAGCCAACCGCCAGCCGCATCTTTTTGATAAACTGGTGCTGATCGGTTCCAGTCCCCGCTATCTCAACGACCAGCCCACCTCCTACATCGGCGGGTTTGACGAGGTGGCCCTTAAGGCATTGTTTGAAGCGATGCAGACCAACTACGAAGCGTGGGTGATCGGTTTTTCGCCACAGGCTATGCGCAATGCAGACAGGCCGGAGCTGGCAGACCAGTTTGCCCGCTCCCTGCAGGCGCTGCGACCGGACATTGCGCTGGCTGTGGCCAAGGCTATTTTTTTCCTGGACCACCGGGAGGAGCTGCCGAAAGTGACAAAGCCGACACTCATTATCCAGACAGCCAACGATATCGTCGTTCCCCCGGTTGTCAGTGAATATATGGAACGGCATATTCCCGGCAGCAAAAGAATTAAAATAAACGCACAAGGACATTTTCCGCAGATCAGCGCACCAGGTGAGATCATCGCTGCATTGCAATCATTTGTATAGTTTATTCAGCCTTTAATCTTTATACCGTGATTAAATGGGAAAGTAAAGCACTCGATTTTATCAACCAGACCAGCCGCTGGGACAAGGAAAAACATATTTCTTCCTTCCTGGCTTTCAGTATTTCCCTGGTCAAAAATCTCCTGTTGGCAGATGTGGCGCTGCAACTGGAATTTGAAAACGAACATTCCGCCAAAGTAAAAAACGCTTCTCCCAATTTTCATAACGGGGCTGTGGTAAACCCCGACCCGGTGCGGCAGCTGCTGTATCGTAATGCCTTCAAAACAATTTACTGGCCAGAGTTTCCGGCCGACAATCCACTAAATGACCAGTTAGAGGACCTGCTATGCGCGGTGATCATTCCTATCAACATCGAGCCACATAACAGCCTGATACTCCTGGGATGGTCGGACCCGCAGGACTTCGACGCCGGTTTCCAGGACTGTATTGAAACTATCCGCCTGCGGTTAAAAGAGATCCTTGCCCAAACGCAGGAGCGTCTCTATTTTCAGGGCATCGCCGTCAGGTTTGCCGCCATTTTACACAGCCTGCCCCACGCGGTGGTATTCATCAACAATGACGGCTATGCGGGCTGGGTAAATCAGAAAGCGGCCGACATACTGGGGCTGGCCGGGCCGGGAGAGCAGCTGCCGGCCATTCTTTCCGATGCGATGACCCACCTGCGTAACAAAGCGATGAACACGGAAGATATTTATAACACCGCCATACAGCTGTTTGCATCGCCGGAGAACACGATCAGCGGATGGGAGTGGAAAATAGGGGGCGAATCGCCGAAAACGTACCGGGTATCCTGCCTGCCGGTGGCTTCCCAGCGTATCAGCGGCAGGCTCTGGATCTTTGAAGAATAACCCCTCAGATTTTACGCCACAGGAAGTAAAAAACGCTGCCATGTCCGGGTTGTGATTCCGCCCATACCTTACCTCCCTGTTCTTCCACCAGCATTTTAAAAATATTCAGGCCGATACCGGTGCCTTCTTCCTTACCATGATAGTCCAGCCGCTCAAACAGGCGAAACACGCGGTCTGTGTCCCGTTGCTGCATACCCGGACCATTATCTTTCACATAAAATTCATAAAACTCATCGCGGTCTGTGACACCCACGGCGATCCATCCGTCGGGTTTATCATTGTATTTGACGGCATTGGAAATAAGGTTCTGAAATATCCGTTGCAGTTTCAGCCGGTTAGCAGTAATGACGGGCAGCTGCCCGTCCACCACGATGCGCACATTAGGTGGCGGAAACAACAGCCTGGCAATATCGGTGATGAGCACACGTACATCAACGCTTTCTGTAGCGCTGCCTGTATCATTCTGGCGGGCGTAGTCCAGGATAGCCGAGATCATTTCTGTGAGATGGTTGGCAGCACTGAGTACGGTGCCCATCTGGTCTTTTATTTCCGGCGACTGCTGTATGCAGTCTTCTTCGCTGATCATGCCCAGCAGGCTGATGGCCCCTGCCAGCGGGGACTTGAGATCATGCGCCACCATATAGGTAAACCGTTCCAGCTGTTTGTTGATCTTCTCTTTTTCCGCGATGACGTCTTTCAGTTCCCGTCGGGAGAAATACAGCTTTTCAAATACGTTCACTTTCGCACGGGTAACGTTTACGTCGAGTGGTTTGGAGAGATAGTCTACCGCACCGGTGGAAAAGCCGCGGATAACGTTTTGTTCCTCTTTGTTGATAGCGGTAACGAAGATGATAGAGATATCGCGCGTTTTGGGATTGAGCTGCAGGAGGCGGGCCACTTCATAACCATCCATTGCCGGCATCTGCACATCGAGGAGTATCAGGCCTATATCGTTGTTGCGCAGCACTGTTTTCAACGCTTCGTTACCCGATGTGGCGAGGTAAAAACAACGGTTATCCCCTTCCAGCATCCGTTGCAGGGAGATGAGGTTTTCCATTTTATCATCTACCAGTAAAATGGAAAAACGGTTGAGGGGGTCAGCTATCATGTTCTGCGCTCATTTTCAGTTCGGTTAAAAAATGTATCATCTCCGTGATGTTCATGGGCTGTGCCGCCGGGCAGCGGTCGAGGGCCGCCTGCGGCATGGTGTCAAACAAAGCCGTTGCGGGGTCTTGTACGATACCGGCGCCGCCGGCCGCGATAATCTGCTGAATGCCAGCGGCGCCATCTTTACTGGCGCCGCTGAGCAATATGCCCGCGGCGCGCGGCCCATAAGCTGCCGCTACGCTGGTAAAACTCACATCGATCGATGGGCGGCTGTAATGCAAAGGCTCTGAATAGTCCAGCGAAAAGGTGCCGTCATCTTCTATCAGCAGGTGATAATTCTGCGGCGCGAGGTATATCCGTCGGCGTAACACCGGCTGTTTGTCTTCCGGTTCGATGATAGGCGCTTTGAGGGACAGCAGCCGGTCCAGGTCACTGGGCACGTTCCTCAGCCGGTGTACAATAATCATCATCGTGCAATCGATAGAAATCGGTAATTGTTCCAGTAGTTCCGCCAGCACCGCCAGACTGCCGGCGGAGCCGCCAATGGCAATCATATCGTATGGAGATTTTATCTGCAAGATTTAGCTTTTACGTCTGAAAATCTTATGGACAGGGCTAATACTGTCAAACCGTATATTTTCTTCGGAGAACATCATTGATTCTTTTAATCCCAGGGCCAGGTAACCCAGGGGGTCCAGGCTGTCGTAAAACAACCGCAGCACGCGATCTTGCAATAGCCGGTTGAAATAGAGAAACACATTCCTGCAACAGATCAGCTGGAACTCATTAAATACCTGGTCGGTAACGAGGTTATGCTGAAAGAAAAGGATGTTGCGGCGTAGTGCCTCCTGTATAACTGCATGCTCATTGTCCGTCGTATAGTAATTGGAGAAGTCTTCCACACCGCCTGACAGCAGATAATTCTGCGCATAGTCTTTCATACATTTCAGGGGTATCCGGGCCTTTTCCGCTTTGCGCAGACTAACGGTATTAAGGTCAGTGGCATAAATACGGCTGCGCTCCAGCAGGCCTGCTTCCTCCAGCAGGATGGCCATGGAAAATACTTCTTCGCCCGTGGCACAGCCGGCATGCCAAATTTTGATGGTAGGATAAGTGGCCAACCTGGGCAATACCTGTTCCCGCAGTGTTTTGTAAAAGAGCGGGTCAAGGAACATTTCCGTTACGTTGACCGTGATAAACTGCGCCATGTGTTCGAAGAAGGTTACATCCTGCAGCAGCCTGTCGGAGAGCTCCGTTATTTCTTCCATAGAGGCATGGTCCATAAAACGCTGAAAGCGGCGTTTCAGGGACGACCGTGCGTAGTCGCTGAAGTCGTAACCATATTGCCGGTGAATAAGGCGTACCAGCTTACCCAACTCTTCGTTACTGATTTCCTTTATCATAGGTATCGGAAGTATTTATCATTTTCATGACAACCACACATGTAACAGTGATAGTAGTTTAATACTGTCGACCGGTTTTGCAATATAATCTGAGGCGCCAGCGTCGAGACATTGTTGCCGGTCACCGGGCATTGCTTTAGCGGTGATAGCGATAACCGGCAACTGCATAAAGCGCCGTTCGCTCCGGATATGCCGGATGGCTTCGAAGCCGTCCATTTCCGGCATCATCATATCCATCAGGACCAGGTCTACCTGGTGATGGCGGGCCAGTACCGCCAGTGCTTCCCTCCCGTCGGCGGCGCTGAGCACACAGACGCCCTGTTCTTCCAGCAAGGCGCTCATGGAAAATACGTTACGCATATCATCATCCACCAGGAGCACCTGTTTTCCGGCCAGTATATTTTGAGGTAAATGACCGGGTGAGGGATGTGCCCTGGCCGGATGGCGGCCGTTGTTCAGCAGGTGTTCCAGTTCATCCGCAAGTCTGTCTGTCGCAAATGGGGTCTTCCGGATAATTGCTGCCACCTGTTTTCTGATTTGCTGTTCTTCAACAGCGGAAATATCCTGATCGATATATACAATAACAGGTACGGAGGTCACAGTGTTCATTTTGCGGAGTGATGCGAGAGAAGCCTTACTTTCTTCGGGGTGGCGGCCCAGGTCCAGCACAATGCAATCGTATTTTCCCATAGCGAGCAAACCGGCGGCCATGGCTGTATCCGTAGCCATATCACAAGAGATGTCCAGCTTATTTTCCGTTTGTATATCTGTTCCGATGATCAGTATCCGGGGGCCGGGAGCAGGCAGGCGACGGCGGCCACCTTTTTGCCCGACAGGAGTTCGTATTGTTGCATCGTATAAAGCCGGCGCTGCGTCGTCACGGAGCCGGAGCGGCTCAGTATTCAGCGGTAGTATAACGGTAAACGTGCTGCCCTGCGGGCTGCTGTTTTCAAGATGTATGGCTCCTTTCAGCAACAGCATCAGTTCCCGGCTGATGGACAGTCCCAATCCTGTACCGCCATATTTACGGGTAGTGGCGCCATCGCCCTGGTGGAAAGCGTCAAAGATCAATTGCTGTTTCTCTGCGGGAATACCTGGTCCGGTATCCATAACACTGATGCACAGTGCGTTTTCAGGCCGCACATACCAGGAGAGGCAGATACGGCCGCCTGCCGGCGTAAACTTAAATGCATTGGACAGCAGGTTGCGTATCACCTGTTCCAGCCGCATCTTGTCGGTGGTTATTACCGCTGGCACATTGACGGCCATTTCTGTGGTGTATTGTATTTGTTTTTCCTGGGCCACCACTCCGAAGAGATTATCCAGGTCTTCGATGACAGCCGCAATACGCACCGGTTCGGGCGACAGCTCCACTTTACCGGCTTCTATTTTGGAGAGGTCGAGGATATCATTGATCAGGCGCAGCAGGTCGGACCCCGACTTATGCATGATCGCAGCATATTCCACCTGACGGGGAAGCAGATTACCTTCTTTGTTTTCCTCCAGCATTTTTGCCAGTATCAGTACGCTATTGAGCGGTGTACGCAGTTCGTGCGACATGTTGGCAAGGAATTCTGATTTATAACGGCTATTCGCCTCCAGCTCCGCAGCTTTAAGAGAGAGGGCCTGACGGGCAGTTTCCAGTTCTGTATTTTTCATCGCCATTTCCGCGTTTACCTGTCGCAGTTCTTCTTCCTGTACACGCAGTTCTTCTTCAGAAGCTTGCAGTATTTCAGATTGACGGCTCAGCTCATTGTTGGATTGGCGTAATTCTTCCTGTTGACAGTACAGTGCCTCTTTCTGTTCCTGTACCTGTTGCAGCAGGATCATTACTTTTTCCCGTTCGCTGGCGGTGTGCAGTGCTACCGCCACGTCTCCGGAGACCAGTTCCAGCAACTGCAGTTGCAGCGGCGTCACAGGGTTGGCGGTCACCAGTTCCAATACGCCCGTTAGCTCATCTCCCATCAGCAAAGGCACCAGTACCAGCATATTGAGGGAGACACCGTCACTGGCGGCAGTCGCCAGCGGGTGGTTGGCAGGCAGCTGACTGATGATACGTATATCCCTGCCGGTGGCTGCATCACCGGGCAGCCCCTCACCGATCGCATACTGAACAGGTATATTTACGGGAAGATGAATACGGCTGCATACACGAAGCATGGCCTCTTCTTTTTCATAGTAGTACAACGCGCCTGCCGTAAAGCCTGCATTTTCGATGAATGAGCGCAAACATTGGCTGGCCAGACTTTCCGTTTTATGAATGCCCAGCAAATTTTCTTTCATATCGTTCAACCTGCTGAGCAACCAGTTACGGTCATTTGCATCCCTGTTGAGCGTCACTACTTCTTCCAGCTTGCTGTTAAGTTTTTTACGGACCAGCTGTCCATAATAAAATTCTCTGTAAAAAAAGTACATCAGTATACAACCGGTACAAACGATAATGGCCGTATTCAAAGGAAGGATAAAACCGGTAATGCGGGCGTGCGGGAAAAAAGGCCACCATGAAAGAAGGCCGCCCAGCAACATCAGCAGCATAACAACCGCCAGGGCAAGGTATAGTCTTTTAGCAGGTGATAGTTTCATATTTCTGAATAACAACGTGCTGTCGCGTTAGGTTGCAGGTGTTATCCCTGTCATTATCATTTCGGGACGGGTAATGAAGATATGATCGGAGAATGGGGATACTTTCTCTTCATAAAAAAAATTTCCGCATTTCAATTTGGAAAATAAACACCGTTCAGTATATTTGCAGCGTAAACATTCCAACATGGGCATTGCAGAAAGAAAAGAGCGTGAGCGGGCGGATATGCGCAGGCGCATTGTGGACGCAGCGATCAAAATGTTTGTGGAAGAGGGTTACGAGAAGGTATCTATCCGGAACATTGCGGACAGGATAGAGTACAGCCCTGCCACTATTTACCTGTATTACAAAGACAAAGACGAGCTGTTATACGACGTACAGAAGGAGGCATTCCTCACACTGGCGGACCATTTTGCGCGCAATCTGACGGCGGCCGACCCGCTGGAGCGACTGGAGCAGCTGGCATGGGCATACGTCGGCTTTTACCGGGAGAACCCGGAGCTGTATGACCTGATGTTCATCATTAAAGCGCCGATGAATGCAGAGCATGAGAAAGAGAAATGGGAGAACGGCGACCGTGCGTATGATGCGTTGTATAACCTGGTAGCAGAGTGTGTGAAAGCGGAAAAGATTCGTTTCAGGGACGCGACAGTGGCAGCGATGTCTATCTGGGCTTTTGCCCACGGCCTGATCGCCCTGGACCTCCGTTCCCGGCTGAAGGTATGCAAACTACATGACAACGAGCTGAACGTGAGCATAGACGACTCGATCAGCGCTTACCTGGAGGTGATTAAATGCTGAGTGAAGGGAAAAGCCGCGAGACCGACAGTACCAAAAGCATATTCATATAAAAGGCCTGTGGGCCTTTTTAAAGCGACAATATTAAACACTGTTCAGTATATAAACAATGACAACAACAGCCCTCCGGGCTTATTTTTTTCAAGATAAATAAACACTGTTCATTATGTCAACAATCATCACAAAAGGAGCAATGTTAATACCGTTGCTGGTAGCGGGATTCAGTGTGATGGCCCAATATACGGGAAAGGGCATTCCGTCTGCAGATGCGTTGTTAGTTACATCGGGCATTCCGCGTCACACACTATCCGGGGTCGTGATGGCGCGATATGCAAAAGATGTTACTAAACCGGAAAGTACACGTAGTGCTGCGCTGCAGGCCGACACACCACAGGTCACTATAACATCCTCTCCCACCGCCGGGTATGCCGGGTATAACCAGAACGCCCATCTGCTCGATGAATATATCCAACAGGCATTTACCAACAACAAAGGCCTGAAGGACCAGCGTTTTCAGTTGGACAAATCTCTTGCAGCGCTGCAGGAGGCCCGAAGCCTTTTTGGTCCGAATGTGACCTTCCTTGGCAGTTATACCAAAGCAGGCGGCGGCCGGACGATCGACATGCCCATCGGCGACCTGCTGAATCCTGTGTACTCCAGCCTCAACCAGTTGACCAACAGTCACCAGTTTCCTCAGGTAGACAATGTATCTGTACTGCTGAACCCGGACAATTTCTTCGACGCAAAATTCAGGACCAGCCTTCCTTTGATCAATGCGGAGATCTACTACAACCAGAAGATCAAAAAGGAGCAACTGACCCGGCAGCAGGCGGCGCTGAACGTATACAAGCGGCAGCTGGTACAGGATATCAAAACCGCTTACTTCCAGTATTACCAGGCATCGCAGGCGGTGGCTATTTACCGCAACGCGCTGTCGCTCATACAGGAGAGTATCCGGATCAACGAAAGTATGGTACGCAACGGCGTTCGTAACAACACCGCTTTGTACCGTTCACAGACCGAAAAAGAGAAAACGGATGCTTCCATCAGTAAAGCACTGAATGAACAGGAGAATGCCCGGGCATATTTCAACTTCCTGCTCAACCGCGACCTGCATACAGAGATCGCGCTGGACAGTAACCTACTGGCCCATTTGCCGCCAGCCATGGCTACCGATGGCAACATCAGCGGCCGGGAAGAGCTGCAGCAATACAAAAGCGCGGCTACCGCTTACCGCTTGAACGAAAAATTACAGAAAGCCTATCTCATTCCCCGCCTCAGTACTTTCCTCGATCTCGGCAACCAGTCCATGGGCCTGCATTTCGATGATAAGTCCCGTTATTACCTTTTTGGTGTCAATCTCGAATGGACGTTGTTTGGCGCGCATAAGTACAAGCACCGTATCAGGCAGGCCACGCTGGATGTACAGGCGATCGAGAACGCCACTGCACAAACGGCTGACGCGCTGCAGCTGCAATTATACCAGGCAGGCAATAACTATCGTACCGCGCTGCGTAACCTGGTTACCGCAGAAAGTCAGTTGTCCTTTGCACAACGCTACTACCGCGATCAGCTGAAAGTATACAAAGAGGGGCAGTTGCTGTACATCGAACTGGTGGATGCACAGAACCAACTCACGCAGGCACAGCTGCAGATGGCCGTATCACAGGCCGCCGTGCAAACCGCTTATGCCGGTGTGGAACGCTCCCAGGCTTCTTACAATATTGAATCCGTACAACCATAAAAATACTTCCATGAAAAATAGTTTCCTTTTGCTTCCGCTCTCCTTGCTGCTTTTTGCCTGCGGCGATAAAAAGCCCGCTGCCAGCAATGCAGACAGCACCGATGTAATCCCGGTAAAAGTGATGCCGCTGGAAAAAAGTGGCAGCGCTTTGTCTATCCGCGCATCCGGTCAGTTCACCACTGACGATGAAGTCAACCTCTCTTTCAAAACCAATGGCATTATTCATAACATCCTCGTCAAAGAAGGGGACGCCGTTCACAACGGGCAACTGCTGGCGACGCTCAATATGACGGAGATCGATGCACAGGTGCAGCAGGCGCAGCTGGGATTTGAAAAAGCACAGCGCGACTATCAGCGTACGCTCAATCTGCATAATGACAGCGTGGCCACGCTGGAGCAACTGCAGAACAGCAAAACAGCGCTGGACATGGCGCGGCAGCAACTCAGCACCGCACAGTTCAACAGAAGTTATTCCGCCATCCGCGCCACGCAGGACGGCTACGTTCTCCGTAAACTCGCCAACCCCGGTCAGTTTGTATCCGCCGGCACTTCCGTCTTACAGATCAATGGCGCCCGTACCGCACATTGGTTGCTCCGTATAGGCGTTACCGACAGAGAGTGGGCGCAGGTCAGCACCGGCGACAAAGCGACCGTTGAGACCCCTTCCCTGCCAGGTGAAACCTTCACCGGCACCGTTACACGCAAATCCGAAGGCATTGACGCCGCCAGCGGCACCTTTGTGATAGACGTACAACTCAGCGGCAGCAAGCCCGCCGCCATTGCCACCGGTATGTTCGGCAGATGCCACATCACCACAGGCGGCACCGGCGGTGGCACTGCCTGGAGCATCCCCTATGCGGCCCTGCTCGACGGCAACGGCAACAGCGGCTATGTGTTTGTCACCAATGACAATCAAACCGCACAGCGCATCCCCGTTACTATTGCCGGTATGGAGAAAGACCAGGTACTCATCAGCCAGGGTATGGAACAGGCCCGCTCCTTGATCATCTCCGGCAGCGCCTACCTGAAGGACCAATCCCGTATCCGTATCATCCAATAATCATTACCATTATGAAAATATCCGGTTATGCCGTCAAAAACTACCAGTTCACCCTCGTCATCTTCCTGATGATTATTGTGCTCGGCATCACAACCATCCTCAATATGCCCCGCTCCGAAGATCCGGAGATGCAGGCGCCTCAGTTTACCGTAGTGGTCATCTATCCCGGCACCAGTCCCAAAGACATGGAAGACCTTGTGGTAGACCCACTCGAAAAGGATATCTATGGCCTTGCGGATATCAAACGCCTGCGCACCGCCATCAGTGATGGCGTAGCCGTACTCCGTGTGGAATACAAGTACGAATCCAACGTAGATCAGAAATACCAGGAGCTGGTCCGGGAAATCAATAATAAAAAGGCTTCCCTTCCGGCAGACATCTACAGCATAGAGGTTAAAAAACTGGAACCCTCCGATGTAAATGTCTTACAGGTAGCATTGATATCTGAAAATGCTTCGAGAGATAAGTTGCGATACTATGCCGAAAAATTACAGGAAGACCTGGAAAAAGTTTCAAGTCTCAAAAATGTGAAGATACATGGCCTCCCCGATCAGCAGGTAAGAGTGGAACTGGCACTGGATAAAATGGCGCAGCTGCACCTTCCCACCGGCACCGTGATGGCGGCCATCCAGGGAGAGATGGCCAATATACCCGGCGGTAGTATCGATGCAGGCGATAAAAGCTTCAATATCAAAACCAGCGGCAACTATAAAAACATCGACGAAATCAGCAACACGATCGTTACCGCTGCCAATGGCAAAAACATCTTCCTGAAAGATATCGCCAGGGTGTACTACGGTTTTGAAGATGAAAAATATTTTACACGGCTCAACGGGCACCGCAATGTCAGTGTATCTGCCGCACAGAAAGCCGGTGAAAACATCAGCAAAACGCAATTGCAATACAAACCCGTCATCGAACAGTTCAAAAAAACACTGCCTGCCAACATCGATATGGTGCAGTATTTTGACCAGGCAGACGCAGTCAACCACCGGTTGAGCGGACTCGGCAAAGACTTTCTCATCGCCATTGCGCTCGTGGCGTTTACCCTGTTGCCTTTAGGCCAGCGGCCCGCCCTCATCGTGATGATCTCCATCCCGCTGTCGCTCTCCATCGGTATCGTACTACTGCAGCTATTCGGCTATAACCTCAACCAGCTCAGTATCGTAGGCCTTGTGGTAGCCCTCGGCCTCCTGGTAGACGATAGCATTGTGGTGATCGAAAACATTGAACGATGGATGCTGGAAGGACATTCCCGGATGGAAGCCACCCTGAAAGCCACCTCGCAGATAGGCATGGCCGTTATCGGTTGCACCGCCACACTGATCATCGCTTTTATGCCGCTGGTGTTCCTGCCGGAAGGCAGCGGCGACTTTATCCGCAGCATGCCGCTGGCGGTGATCTTCAGCGTACTGGCCTCTATGGTCGTTTCGCTGACCATCATCCCCTTCCTCGCCAGCCGCCTGCTGAAAGCACATAGCGGCCATCCTGAAGGCAACATCTTCATGCGCCTGCTGAAAAAACTGATCCATGGGAGTTATGCGCGACTGCTGGACAAAGCCCTGCACCGCCCGGTGCTGACCATCCTTGTGTCGCTGGTGCTCTTCGGCGGTTCTATGGTGCTCATGAAAGCGGTGGGCTTTGGCCTCTTCCCCGCTTCGGAAAAACCGCAGTTCCTGATCAACGTGCTCACACCTCCCCAGTCCAATCTCGCCTATACCAACAGTATCGTAGAAAATCTGGAGAAAGAGCTGAAACAGGAAAAGAGCATCCGCTTCATCGCCAGCAATATCGGAAAAGGTAATCCCCGCATCTATTATAACGAAATACAGGAAAATGAACACAGTGACTACGCACAATTGTTTATCCAGCTGGACCCCAATACCAGCCCGGTGGATAAGATAGCACTGATAGAAAAACTCCGCAAAAAATGGACCCCTTATCCCGGGGCAAAAGTAGAAGTAAAGAATTTTGAACAGGGACCTCCCATTACCGCCCCTGTAGAGGTACGGCTCTTTGGCGACAACCTCGACACCCTGCGTACGCTCGCCGGACGGGTAGAAAAAATGCTGGAGAAAACACCGGGAACGATTTATATCAACAACCCTGTCAGCACCCTAAAATCAGATATCCGTGTCAGCATAGACCGCGAGAAAGCGCAACAGCTGGGCATTCCGACGGTCAATATTGACCGGGCCGTCCGTTTGGCCATTGCCGGTATCAACCTGGGCAGGTATAACGATGAAAACGATACGGACTACGACATCCTTGTCACCAAACAAAAAAGTGGCAAACCCACGATGGACGTATTCAGGGACCTGTACGTCAATAACGCTGCCGGGACCGCCATTCCGCTGTCGCAGGTAGCCAGCGTAAAACTGGAGACCTCCCCGTTAAGCATCAACCACCAGGAGAAAAACAGGCTGGTGGCGGTGGGCGCCTTTGTAAAAAAAGGGTTTCTGCCAGACCGTGTCATCAACGACGTTATCCGGCAGATGGACCAGCTGCAGCTGCCAAAAGGTTATTCTTATGAAATGGGAGGTGAAGTGGAAAGCAGGAATAATTCCTTCGGCGGATTCATGAGCATCATTATTGTGACCATCTTCCTGTTCATTGCCGTGCTGGTACTGGAATTCAAGACTTTCAAAAGCACGCTGATCGTGTTGTCCGTGATCCCGCTGGGCATTGTGGGCGCCGCGGCAGCGCTGTGGCTTACCGGCAATTCTCTTTCTTTTATCGCCATCGTGGGATTGATTGCCCTTGCAGGTATCGAAGTGAAAAACACCATCTTGCTGGTGGACTTCACCAACCAGTTACGCGCACAGGGAAAAACACTGGAAGAAGCGATCCGGGAGGCCGGCGAGATCCGGTTCCTGCCGATCGTGTTAACATCGCTGACAGCCATAGGAGGGCTGATACCCATCGCCATCTCCACCAACCCCATGATTGCGCCGCTGGCGATCGTATTGATAGGAGGCCTGATCAGTTCCACCCTGCTGTCGCGGATCGTGACGCCGGTAGTATATAAGCTGATGCCGCCGAAGATAACCGTGGAACAACCGGTATCGCCTGACAGTAACGGTAACGGACATGGGCGTCAACTGTCTGTTCCGAAGGAAGCGGTGCTGAATTCGTAATTCTTCCTTATTTTTGGGGCTATTACGTTTACTACCACCATTTCCTCTGAAAATTTGTTCTTATGAAAAGAAACATCCTGGCGTTTATCGCAGTCATGTTGACGGTATGCATCGGTGCCCAGCAATCACAGGCACAGTTAAAACGGTTCAGTATCGGTCCCTATGTGGAAGCCGGTTTTCCTACCGGTGATTTCAGCAACTCCCACAAGCCTGGTTTCGGCGTAGGGCTAGGCGCTGATGTAAAACTCGTGGCCGGTCTGACCGCCGTAGGTTCTGTCGGATTTATGTATTTCAAAGGCAAAACCGACAATAACATCAATTATGCTTCAGCGAAGGTAATACCGGTAAGACTCGGTCTTCGTTACACCCTGGTATCTATCCTGTATGTAAAAGCAGAAGGTGGTACTGTTAACTTCACCGGCGATTACAACAACGGTACCGGCGCGCTGTTTGCTCCCGGCATCGGCATCCGCCTGCTCGGCCTGGATGTGGAAGGTAAATATGAAGCCTGGTTTAAAGACGGCACCCATGGATTCTGGGGCCTGAAAGCAGGATATAATTTCTAATTGATTAAAGGCACCTGCCAGGTGACATAAATTTTAGTTGAGCCATCAACAGACAGAAAAGGAGAAGATTTCGATCTTCTCCTTTTCTATTTGGTGAAATCAGGATTAACCCAACCCTCAGATAAACCTCGGCACAAACCCACCCTGTGTACATCCCGGCACAGGAATGATGTTATCCCCGCTCTGATCTACGTTTGGCAGGTTCATAATATCAGGATACCATGTTTTCCGTAATGCGGGGTCCAATGCTGCCAGCTCCACCAATACATGGTAGCCTCCCCTGGTTTCCATCACCGTCAGGCAGGAAGGGTTCACAAACTCTTTTATTTGCGCCAGGATAGCGGGGTCTTTGGCATCCACATCGATATCTATGTAGTATTTGTTGCTGCAGGACTGCTGGATGGCGCTCATTACTTCCTGGTGCGGATTTTTTGCGCTGGCATTGGCCTGAATATTCTGGGCGAAAGCCACCAGTGAGCTGAAAGTAGCTTTCCAGAGGTCGCGGGGATTGACGCTGATGTACAACGCCAGCGCTTCCTGCGGAATGGAAATGCCCCGTTGGGTATAAGCGCCCACGGCGCACTCCAGCTGACGGATTTTCTCCAGCATACTTTCTTTGGTACTGGTAAAACGTTTCAGTTGCTGTTTATCCGATTTAAACCCGTGGCCCTCTTCCAGGTATTTGGTACGGGCCAGCAGGGACAGGTAGTACTGTTCCTGTTCATTACACACAGGAAGCCAGTCGATGAAGGCTTTCAGGGCATCTTCATCATGGATGATCTTATAATTCATGGCATTGATTAAAAAAAGGTGGCTGTCCAGGTACGTTCGAAAGAAGCGTCCGGCGCCAGCCGGTTGATGCCTTCTTTCTCCGCCAGTTCCCCGGTGGCGGCTACATTGTCTGCGATACCGCACCACGGCTCTATGCATACGAAGTCAGCGTTCTTTGCCGCCCAGATGCCCATGAAGGGGAATCCGCCGAAGGTTACGCTGAGACCATGTGGCGTTTTACCGCTGTTGATGCTGATGGTGTCGGAGGCCAGCTCTTTGAAGACGAGCGCATCTTCGAGGAACAGTGATTTTTTCAGGGGCAGGTGCTGTGTATGGTCCAGCAGGGGGACGGACTGCAGTTCTATCTGTCCACCGGGCGACAACGGATAGCGGCCTGCTGTTTCGGTTTTATTGAACGTGAGATGATAGTCTTCATAACCGGTACCTGCCACGAGCGGCACATTAAACGCCGGATGACCGCCTACGGAGAACAGTAGTTCTTTATTGTCAGTATTTTGTACGTGGTAGGTTACGCTCAGGGTATCGCCTTCCAGGGCGTAGCCAACGCGAAAATCGAACCGGAACGGGTATACGGCCCTGGTAGCGTCGTTGTCCGTCAACCGGAAGACCACTTCCGTAGCGGACTGTGTCAGTACTTCAAACACCTGTTCTCGGGCGAAGCCATGCCTGCCCAGCGTGTAGCTGTTACCGTTATAAGTGTAGGTATTATCTTTCAACCCGCCTACGATAGGAAACAGTACCGGGCTTTTTTTACCCCATATGGCAGGATCGCCGCCCCATAGGTATTCCAGTCCGTTGTCTTTGCGGATAATATGTTGCAGTTCTGCGCCCGTGGCAGCCAGTGATACTGTCAGCTGATCGTTGGAAATAGTTATCATACGTGTAAAGCCTTAGAAAAACGAAGATAAACAAAAATTAACGCGTTCGGCTGCCTGCTGTTCGCTTCATCCATGCTATCTTTGTGCTCTTAAAAGCAGTTTCATATGGAATCATTACAAGGAAAAAAGGTGCTGATCACCGGCGGCGGCAAAGGTATCGGACGTGCCGTAGCGGTGGCCCTGGCACAGGAAGGGGCAGACATTGCTTTAATAGGACGTAGCGAAGCGCCGTTACAGGAAGTGGTTGCTGCACTCGCCGGCACCGGCGTAAAGGCGGCCTATGCCATTGCTGACGTGGGCGTGATGGAAGAAGTGGACAAAGCCGTGGCCAGTCTCACACAACAACTGGGCAGCATAGACATCCTGATCAACAACGCCGGCATCGCCGCTTTCGGCGGTTTCATGGACCTCACGCCTGCGCAGTGGGAAGACATTATCCGGGTGAACCTGCTCGGCGTGTACTACGTTACCCGCGCTGTATTACCTGCTATGATCGACCGTAAGTCCGGTGATATCATCAACATATCTTCTACTGCCGGTCAACGCGGCGCTCCGCTCACCAGCGCTTACAGCGCCTCCAAGTTCGGCCTGCTCGGTCTTACCGAATCGCTGATGCTGGAAGTGAGAAAACATAATATCCGTGTGAGTGCGCTGACGCCCAGTACTATCGCTACAGACATGGCCAAAGAGCTGAACCTGACGGATGGCAACCCGGAGAAGGTATTACAGCCGGAAGATCTTGCCGAGCTGATTGTAGCACAACTGAAAATGAACAGAAGGGTGTTGCTGAAAACAGCGTCTATCTGGTCTACCAACCCATAACTGTGCGCTGCATGATGAATACTGATCCGCGTGATGCGCGGAGACGACAAAGATGAG
Source organism: Chitinophaga eiseniae (assembly GCF_900167135.1). GTDB lineage: Bacteria > Bacteroidota > Bacteroidia > Chitinophagales > Chitinophagaceae > Chitinophaga > Chitinophaga eiseniae. The sequence continues at coordinate 717,667 of NZ_FUWZ01000003.1, forward strand.
CGAAGATGGTATCAAACATACGAAGGCCGGCCCTCAGGGGCCGGCCTTTCTTTTTTAAGTTATCATAGCCCCGGACTGAGCCTGGGAATGATATATATAATGGGTTAGTCAGTGACTGTTGTTAAGCCGTACGATTTCTTTTGACAACGCAAATTTAATGCCCAGAATAGCGAGGATGTTATCCATCTTGTCGAAGTTTTTGCCGAAGGCGGCTACTGCATAAAAGCTGTCGCTGATCATGAAGTTGGTCACAAGCGCGAGACGGTCGTAGCTCTGCCCCTCTTTAAGATCGCGGCGATTCACATATTCGGCGGAGAGATCAAAGCGGCCTTTCTGGTAGTTGGCAGAGAGGCCATAGTCCAGCAGCTGGCTGTTGTAGGGAAAGCTGCCAGCGGCTACGTCCTGGCTGTTCCAGATGTAGCGGCCGAGGGCGATGAAATCGAGCGGGAATTTACCTGGCGCCCAGCGGATATTGGTCCAGATACCGGAGCGGTTGGAGGCGAGGTCCTTAAACCGGTTGCCCGGTGCGCTACCTGCCAGGGCGCCTGCCAGTTCCACGATGATGAGGCCTTTGTTCCGTTGTACGTCGAACATATCCCGCAGTTCCGCATTCTTTTGGGCCAGCGCCACGGTATCCAGCTGTGACGGATCTTCCACGGCCAGCAGTGCTTCTATTTCCTTTTTCTTCTGCAGCATGGCATCGCGGTTGCGGCGGTAATAGAACCGGAACACCTGCGTACGGAAGCCCGCGGAAATGCTGGTGCTGGTATCTGTCCTGAAAGTGGCCGCAGAGACGTTGAACGTTTGCAACAGGGGAAATTTATTGTTCAGGTACCGCTCAAATGTGAGGTTAGGTTTGTTGGTCAGCCAGTAAGGCGTAACATCCACCGCACCGCCCTGCCAGAGGTTGATCAGGCTGATGCCAAAGGCTTTGGGATTGGTGGGTTTATCGATGGCTGCCGGCGCCTTGTCCGCCAGCACCAGTCCGGGTGACGAAGGCATGGTCATATCGGATATCTTCAGGGAATCCTTTAACTGGGCATAGCCGGGATGGGTGGCTGCCAGGAGCAACACCCACCAGAATAACTTTTTCATGGTTTACTTAAAATTAAAGTCCAGCAAAAAAGACATGATGTCCCCGTCTGTTTTTACTTCATCCTGATAGAGGAGAACAGATGGGTTACAGGCGCTGATAGCGTAGGTAACGACAATTCCGTTGGTGAGGCTGTTGGTATCCAGCACGTTGGTGGTCACCTTCAGCGTTTTCCCTTTCAGGTCAGCTGCAGTGCCCAGCCGGAGGTTACGGATTTCGCCCTTGGACAAGGCCGCAGGATCTTTGTCGAAGCGTACCACGCTGGCGCCAATCTGGGCATTACCGATGGTAATGTTAAGGATAACGTCCGATCCCGGGTTAACGGTAAGGTCGGCACTCTCCTTTCGTTTTCTGATGGCCATAGGATATTCAATTACAAATTACGAATTACGAATGAGGGGTTCCATTACGGAAGGTTGATACAAAGATAGGTCGCTACTACGCAGGGTATCTGCACTAGCGCAAAGCGCTTAGCCATCCGGCCACAAAAAGCAGCACTTCCTGCCGGTTTAATTCATTATGAAGTTCATGATAGTCGCCCGGCCACTCACGGTAAGTCAGCAGGCTGGCGGGGGCCCTTTCGGCGAAGATGCGGGAGCCTTCTACCGCAGTGAAAGCGTCGTCGCCTCCATGGATCAGCAGCGAACGGATCTTCAGCGTGGAAGCTTCTTCCAGGCACCAAAGGCCGTTCCGTATCATATCATGGGCCAGCCGGACACTCATTTTATCGTGCCGGAGCGGGTTTTGGCGGAATTTCTCCACTTCGTCCGGATCGCGGGATACTTTGGTGATGTCCAGCCCCTGGTTTAACCGCAGGTTAGGCACGACTTTATTCAGTACCCGCAGCAGTCCCCGCAGAAATGCGCCGGGGCGTTTGCCCACGATCAGCGCCGGCGCCGAGATTACGGCTCCGAGGATATCAGGCGTACGGTGCAGCAGGAAACCTGTCAGCAGGCCGCCGCCCATGCTATGCCCGTACATGACCACCGGTTGCTGGTACAGCTCTTTTGTATACGCGAGAAAAGCCGCTTCATAGTCGAACATATAGTCGAAGCCGGGCGTAGCCCCCCTTTTACCATCGGTTTTACCATGACCGTAATGATCGATACCCAGCACCGCATATCCCTCTCCGTTAAAAAAACGGGCCACGTGATCGTACCTGCCTACGTCTTCGCCGATGCCATGTACGATGATCATCACCCGGCTGAAATGCTCAGGTATCCAGCTGATGCCGTGAAAACGGGTATTCCGGAATGACCAGTAGAATTCGTTCATGCCAGCGAATATAAACCATTTATTCCTATGCAAAATTTCCGTTCGTTATGCAGCTGTTTTTATATTTTTGCGGTCTTATCAACTTAAATCCGACACACAGCATGAGTCAAGCGGACAAAGACGCCCCGGTATACAGCATCCCCCTGAGCTACCGGAAAATGGAAAATCTGCATATCGTATTCTGGTTATTAAAAGATATCAGCTGGTGTATGATCTGGAAACCGTTGGGAGTGGCCATGATCTTTCCCACGCTTATTATCTCCCTGGTCATTGCCTGGCGCACCAGGCAGTTCATGTCGGAGTTATGCCATAATGTGGCTATCTCGCTATGGATATCGGCCAACTCCTACTGGATGATCAGCGAGTTCTTCCACTTTGATGCGCACGTGATATGGGGAGAGATCACCTATAAACATGTGGCGCTGGTCCCTTTTGTGTCGGGCCTGCTCATCCTGGCTTACTATTACCTCTGGTATCATCCCAGGCATAAAGAAACCGAAGAAATTATGTCATAACGTGTTGTGCTATTAAAGAGGCAATTGGAATGACAATTAAAAATATGTAAATAGATCTGTGTAAATCATCTACCTTATTCAAATCCTTTCATAGATCTCCACACTTACCTCATCTCCTGCTTCTTTTTTAATAGCTTTACGGGTTTTGGCATTAACTCCAAGCAGGTGAGTACCATCTTTAACGGGGAGAAAAGAGTTTTCAAACAGCTGGCCATCTATTTTGCCGCGTACTTTTACGGGTTGCCTGGTACCGAATGCATCCGCTACACCATCCCAAACGATATAGGTCCAGGCGCCTTTGCCGGTACCGATTTGCAGTTTTGTTCTGATCTTTGCAATTATTTTCTGTGCCATGATTTTGTTTCTAAGATTTTAGGAAATGGGTTAAAACCGATAATACCACTTCCGGGGCAGGCATATGGTCCTGGCCTTTGAGCAGGGTGTAGGCAGCATGCGGGATGGCGGCCTTCAATTGCAGCGCCACTTCCTGAATGGATTCAGGGCTTTTTTCGCCTACAATGATTTGGGTGGGCGTTGTAAGCGAAGCCAGCTCATTTACAGGCGCCAGGGTGCTTGCCAGCGTGGTATCGTAGGCCAGTGTGGGAGCCAGCGCCACCATGGCCGACCAATCGGGGTAAAAACTGTCAAATGCTTCTTGGGGGATACCGATACCTTCCAGGAACCCGGTGATGGCTTCCTGATTTTTTCCCTCATCCAGCAGTTGGTACAATTCACTGCTTAGGCCCTTAAACTCTTCGAGATAGGCTTTGTTATGGGAATAGGCGGCGTCGTAGATGACCAGTTTAGTCACTTTACTGCCCAAAGCCATAGCAGCCTTTAGCGCCAGGATAGCGCCGGAAGAGTGACCATACAGATATCCCTGGCCTCCCGCCGCATCTATCATTGCTTCAATGTCTTCTACCTCCCGTTCTACTGCATAAGGCAAAGTGTTACCGCTATCGCCACGGCCACGGCGGTCGTAGTTATACACGGTAAATTCTTCAGAAAAGACCGATACATCGTATAATACCGGGTTAAACTGCCGGTAGCAGGTAGCCCCTGTAATGTAGATCAATGCCGGGCCTTTGCCGGTAACATCGTAGGCCAGTTTAGTTCCATCTTTGGATCGTGTTGTCTTCATCGTAATATGTTTTTAACGTTTAACTTTCAAGACAAAGATAGAACGGCCATTTACCCTTACTTGGTTCAAAACCCGTTTTGAATGGTAAATTTACCTGGTGTATTGGTTCCTGTATTCCAAAGGGGTGGCGCCTGCATTTTTCTTAAAGAACTTATTAAAATTTGCCGGGTCAGAAAAATTAAGCTGGTAGCAGATCTCAGTTATATCCAGATCGGTGTATAATATCAGCGACTTTGCCTCGGCAACTATTCTCTGGTGAATGTGGAACAGGGCGTTTTGTCCTGTGGCTATTTTGATATATTCAGAAAGATATTTAGGAGTAATGGAAAGCATATCGGCATATTCATTTACCGTTCTCCGTTCTACATAATTATCATTGACCAGCTGAAGGAATTGTTTCAACAAAACTGATTCAGGTTTTGTGATACGTTCCCGCTGTTGGGTGAGCTGTGCGAAGCCTCTTAATTGATAAAGTATTGCCAGTATTTTTAAAGCGGCCACTGTATGTTGTTTATCATCAGCGTTTGTATAGGCAGCGAAGATATCTTCAAAGGCAAGAGAGAACTCATCATACTTTTCCTGCGACAGCTCAAAAAAATGAGTTTGCTGCACATCAAAAAAGGGGAATTGCTTTTCAAAATCCGGCTTGAAGAAGGAAAAACAGGGCAACTTAAAGTAGATAAGATAGCCGTAAGCATGTTCCGTGTTGTAGAAGCTGGATAGGAGCCCCGGAGCCTGGAAAACAAGAGAGCTGTTCATCCGCATCTCTTTCATATTATCATATACGATCCGGGATTCACCTACCCCGCTCATCAACGCCATAAAATAAAAGGATCTTCTGAACGGGGGTTTATAGAACTTTTTAACATCCCTTCCTTTATCTACCCGGAAACAAAACAGGTTAGGGTCATCTGTTCTGTCAGGAAATGGTGTACTGGCAAAAAACTCATTGATATCATCATAAAAGGGAATAACACCCTTAGAATTACCCATTATTTATATATTAATGTGTTGTGCTATTAAAGAGGCAACTTGAATGATAATTAAAAATATGTATATAGATGTGAGATAAAAAATATTGTGCGCAGTACTGGTAAATAACTACAATACCTAAACGATCCATGCGCAACATTAGTAACGAATTTCAGGAAATTCTATAGCATTTGCAAAGAGATCTTTGAAAAAGAAGCAAATAGCCGGAACAACGGTACCATCCAGCAGGTAAGCATTACCAAGGCCAATGTTCAAGATATCAATTTTCTGAAGGAACTTGATCGTTATGTCATAAAAAAAGCGAAGACCGGAGCCTTCGCTTTTTTTGTATTTGCCTTTGTTCGTCAGATAGCATCTGATAAGGAGGTGAACGTAAAATCACGCAGTTTCATGGGCGGGAGGATAGCACTCTGGTTGCTTTCCCCGCTGACAGCCCTCTCAGGCCTGCCCAGCGCTTCCACGTTATTCAGCATGATCACCGGGCTTTCATTGAACCGGAAATTTTTCACCGGGTGTTTAATCACGCCGTTCTCGATGTAAAAAGTCCCGTCGCGGGTAAGGCCCGTAAACAACAGTGTCTGCGGATCTACGGGGCGGATGTACCAGAGGCGTGTCACCAGTATCCCCTTCTCGGTGCTTTTGATCAGATCTTCCAGCGAAGCAGTGCCGCCTTCCATGATAAATGCATCCGGCGACGGAATGGCTTTTACGTTGTCTTTCTGCGCCCAGTAACGGGAGTAGTACATATTTTTCACCGTTCCTTTTTCGATCCAGGTGATTTTTTCCTGTGGCCGTCCGTCGTTATTGTAGCAGGAAGTGGGCATATCCGGATGCCAGGGATCTGAATAGATCGTCACCTGGTCGTCCATGAGTTTTTCCCCCAGCTTGGTTTTACCGCCGGCTTTGCTAAGGAAGCTCCTTCCTTCTTCCGCACTGCGTGCGTCCATACTGCCGATAAGCTGTTCGATCAGTACGATGGCCGCTGCCGGTTCGAGGATGACCGTATACTTGCCCGGTTCGATGGCTTTAGCGCCTTTGGACCCGGTGGCTTTCTGTGATGCGATGCTGGTGTCTTTAGACACGTCCAGCTTGCTGACGTCGTTGTATGCTTTGGAAGCGTAACCGGAGCCGGTGCCATCTTCCGAGCGGACCGTGATACTGAAATTGATCTCTGTTGAGCTGTTGTAAGCGAACAGGCCTTTGGAGTTCATCATAGCGGAAGAGGCCACACTGTTTTCCAGGAAGCCGGCGGCCACCAGTTTATTTTGTTTGGTGATGGTGAGGCTTTTGGCAACAGCGTCTGCACGGAAGGCAGGATCTATGGCGGCGGTGTCCTTGTTATAACCACCGGAAGCTTCGCCATATTGCTGCGGCCCCAGGATGGGCATGTATTCCGGGTTTTCCGGCGCCAGGCGGGCCAGTTCTTCCGCTCTTCTGACTACTTTTTCCAGGGAGGCGTCATCGAATTCATTGATGGTGGCAGTGCCCAGTTTTTTCCCGAAGGCGGAAGACACCACCAGCATGCTTTTGCTATTAGCGCCGCTGGTAGACACTTCATTACGGGCATAACGCACATTGCCGGAGTCGCCACTATAAATAGACACTTCGCACTCGTCTGCTTTTGAATAGGCAAGCACTTTTTTCAATAATGCCTGTGCTGCTTCTTTAGTGAGTATCGGCATATATTAAATTTTTCTAGCTGTATTAATAACGTTTACGCCATTGAAGCGGGCGGTCGCTGAGCCGTGGGATACGGCGCTCACCTGTGAGGGCTGGCCTTTTCCGTCGAAGAAGGAACCGCCGAGGCGGTAGTCTCTCTTGTCGGCGATCGCTTTACAGGAGTTCCAGAACTCCTGGGTATTGCTTTGGTAAGCCACGTCTTTGAGCATGCCTACGATCTGACCGTTTTTGATCTCATAGAAGAGCTGTCCGCCAAACTGGAAGTTGTAGCGTTGCTGGTCGATGGAGAAGGAGCCGTCGCCGGCGATGAAGATGCCTCTCTCCACGTTTTTGATCAGCTCTGCGGGGGTCAGGGACGCGGCGCCGGGTTGCAGCGAAACGTTGGCCATACGCTGGAACTGCACGTCTGACCAGCTTTGCGAGTAACAACAGCCCTGTGATTGTTTCAGGCCGATGATATGCGCCTGATCACGGATCGCCTGATAGTTGACCAGCACACCGTCTTTGATCAGGTCCCACTTCTGGGTGGCCACGCCTTCGTCGTCATACCCTACGGCGCCAAGAGAACCGGGTTGTGTTTTATCGGCGACGATATTGACCAGGGGGCTGCCGAACTGGAATTTTTTGCTTTCCCATTTGTCGAGCGTGAGGAAGCTGGTGCCGGCGAAATTCGCCTCATAGCCCAGTACGCGGTCCAGTTCTGTAGGGTGTCCTACCGATTCGTGGATGGTGAGCCAGAGATGGGAAGGGTCCAGTACCAGGTCATATTTGCCCGGTTCGACGGATTTGGCCTTCAGCTTCTCTCCCACCTGTGTGCCGGCGAGGCGGGCGTCTTCCAGCATGTCATAACGGTCACGGTATAACGTAGTCACACCATGAATTTTATCTGATTCCCGCGGGATCATGTATTCATATCCCATACCGCGGGGAGAGCTGAGGGCATTGCGTGTTTCGAACTTGCCGGTGGCCTTGTCGATCTTGGTGATCTGGAATGTAGGCCAGATGCGGTGTACATCCTGATCGATGTAAGACCCGTCGGAAGAGGCGAAGTATTTCTGTTCGTTCACGAGAAACATAAACGAGCCTACGTAGTCGGCTCCGCCTTTCATGGCTACGTCGCTGACGGAAAGCAGCAAGTCTGCTTTTTCTTTGACAGGCACGTCAAAGGCATTTTTTTCGATGGGGGTTTTCCAGCTGACTTCTCCATAGCCTTTTTGCGGGGCGAGTTGTACGGGGGTCGTCAGCAGGCGGGCGTTTTCTTTGGCGATCGCCACGGCGGTAGCGGCGGCGCGGGCGATGCTGTCTTTGTCCATCTGGTCGGTGGAGGCAAAGCCCCAGCTACCGTTGGCCAGCACACGGATACCGATGCCGTAGGATTCTGTGTTGACCACATTCTCCACTTTGTCTTCCCGGGTGATGATAAACTGGTTGAGATAACGGCCTATGCGTACATCGGTATAGGTAGCGCCTTTGCTGCGGGCGGCGTTGAGCGCCACGTCGGCGAGCTCTTTTTTCTTCGCCACGTCGATGGCATACCAGGGGGCTTCCAGCGGAACGGCTTTTCCGATGATCGGTATCTGGGACAGCAGTCCTGCGCCCAGCCCGAGGCCTGTGTAATGGAGGAATTCTCTTCTTTTCATTATAGCAGGATTAAAGGATGTGAATGGGGTATGATAACCTGTTAAATTGCGTCTGAGAGGGACGTAAAAGTAAAGTCCCTGATTTTCATCGGCGGGATCAGAAAACTCCGGTAAGACTCGATGCTGAGGCTTCTTTCCGTTTTTCCCAGTGCCTCCACGTTGTTGAGCATGATCACGGGGCTTTCGTTAAAGCGGAGGTTTTTAATCGGGTATTTGATCTCACCGTTTTCGATGTAGAAAGTCCCGTCGCGGGTAAGGCCTGTCAGCAGCAGCGTCTGCGCGTCCACGAGGCGGATATACCAGAGGCGGGACACCAGGATGCCTTTCTCCGTGCTTTTGATCAGCTCCTCCAGCGTTGCGGTACCGCCTTCCATGATGATATTGGAGGGCATTGGTACTGGCTGAACACCTTTGTTTTTTGCCCAATACTGGGAATAAGCGAGATTTTTGACCACTCCTTTATCGATCCATGTTGTTTTTTCCAGCGGGAATCCTTCACGGTTCCAGGTATCGGCGGGAAGATCGGGATGAAAGGGATCGGAGTAGATGGTCACCTTATCATCCATGAGTTGCTCCCCGATACGGTTGCCGCCACCGGGTTTGCTCATGAAGCTGCGGCCTTCATCGGCGTTACGGGCATCCAGGCCGCGGAACATGTTTTCCAGCATGTAGGTCGCTGCTACCGGTTCGAGGATGACGGTGTATTTGCCAGGTTCAATCGCTTTGGCGCCGGCGGAGCTGTTGGCTTTGGCAGCGGCTATCCTGGTAGCGGCGAGCGTATCCAGGCGGCTGACATCATTAAATCCGCGTGCCGCGAAACCGGAGCCGGTACCGGCACTGTTGCGGGTGGTGATGGTAAAGACCACGTTAGTATCTGTCTCGTAGGCAAAGAGTCCTTTGGAGTTGAGTATCGCTGAGAAACTGGTGGTGTTCTCAATAAATCCTGCGGCTTCCAGCTGTGCTTCTTTGGCCGCCTGTATGCTTTGAGCCACAGCGTCTGCACGGGTATCGGGCGTGATGGCGGCGGTAGCCGGCACATATGTTTTAGACGCTTTAAAATCCACCGGTCCGCGCAGCGGCATGTATTCCGGGTTCTCCGGCGCCAGGCGCGCCAGTTCTTCCGCGCGGTGCACCACCCTTTCGAGAGCGGCATCATCAAACTCGTTGATGGTGGCGGTACCGGAACGTTTACCAAAATAGGAGGTAACGGAGAGGATGGTATTATCGATATCACCTGCGGTGGAAATAGCGTTACGTGCATAGCGGATATTACCGCCCTCTTCCCCGCGGAGCGACACTTCGCACTCATCTGCTTTGGAATGGGCCAACACTTTTTGCAGTAATGCTTTTGCTGCTTCTTTTTTAAATATAGCCATGTGCGTTAGATCAGATTTTTCTTGCTGTGTTAATAACATTTACACCATTAAAACGGGTTGTGGAACTGCCATGGGACACGGCGTTGGACTGGCCCGGCTGTCCCTTGCCATCATTGAAGGCGCCGCCGAGACGGTAGTCGCTCTTGTCTGCGATGGCGGTGCAGCTGTTCCAGAACTCCTGTGTATTGGCCTGATAGGCCACATCTTTCAGCATACCGGCAATTTTTCCGTCTTTGATTTCGTAGAATGTCTGTCCGCCGAACTGGAAGTTGTACCGCTGCTGATCGATGGAGAAGGAGCCGTCGCCGATGATGTAGATGCCTTTTTCCACGTTTTTGATCATATCGTCCACGCTGAGTTTTTCTTTTCCCGGTTGCAGCGATACGTTGGGCATACGCTGGAACTGTACGTCTGCCCAGCTTTGGGCGTAGCAACATCCCTGTGAGTGATCGAGGCCGATGATATGTGCCTGATCACGGATCGCCTGGTAGTTGACCAGCACGCCGTCTTTGATCAGGTCCCATTGACCGCATTGCACACCTTCATCGTCATAGCCTACGGCGCCGAGGGAGCCGGGTTGCAGTTTATCCGCCACTACGTTGACCAGCTTGCTGCCAAACTGGAAATTGCGTGACTTCCATTTATCCAGGGTGAGGAAGCTGGTGCCGGCGTAGTTGGCTTCGTAGCCCAGCACGCGGTCCAGCTCCGTGGGATGTGCCACCGATTCATGGATAGTGAGCCAGAGGTGGGAAGGGTCCAGCACCAGGTCGTATTTACCCGGTTCCACGGACTTGGCTTTTAGTTTCTGGTCCACATCTGCGGTAGCATTTTTTACGTCTTCCAGCATATCGTACCGGTCTTTGTAACGGGTAACGATACCGCCGACTTTATTGTCTGCCGTGGGTGTCAGGTATTCATATCCCATACCTACGGGAGAGCTGAGAGATTTACGGGTTTCGAATTTGCCGCTGGCGCGGTCTATCTTGGTGACCGTAAAGGTGGGGAACAGGCGATGGATGTCCTGATCGATATAAGAGCCGTCCGTAGACGCAAAATATTTCTGTTCGTTGATAGCCAGGATAGCGGAATTGACGAAGTTGGCGCCGCCTTTCATGGCGATGCTGTTCACGTTAAGGAGCAGGTCCACTTTATCTTTCACCGGTATGGTGAAGGCGCTTTGCACGATAGGTGTTTTCCATGACACCTCGCCATAACCTTTCTGCGGGGCGAGCTGCACCGGCGTGGTGGTTACGCGGGAGTTGGCTTTTGCCACAGCGACCGCTCGTTCCGCCGCTTTCGCGATGGCCTCTTTGGTGACGGTGTTGGTAGCAGCGAATCCCCAACAGCCGTTAGCGATCACACGGATACCTACGCCAAAGGATTCCGCATTGGCGATGTTCTGCACGCGGGCTTCACGGGTCACAACAAACTGGTTGAGGTACCTGCCGATGCGTACATCTGCATAGGTCGCTCCTTTGCTGCGGGCGGTATTAAGCGCCACATCTGCCAGTTGTTTCTTGAGTTTTACGTCTATACCATCATTGAGAAAGCGTGATGGGTCGACGGGTGTGCCGAAAGCGGGAAGATTCGGCAGGACGAGTGCTCCCAGCCCCATAGCGGATAGCTGGATAAAGTCTTTACGTTTCAATGGAAAGTCCTCCGGTTTAGTTTGGTTTAGATTCTAGTTGACAGCGGGTATCTGTGATTCCATGCACCATTAACAGCATGGCGATGCAATTCTCATGAGCATAAAACCTCGTAACCCCTAATAGCATCCTAAGCTAATTTTTTTTTCTTACTTTTTTCAGCCACTCGTCACATTTTCTTTTCCCACCATAAAAAGATGAGCGTAAAGAATAAGGGCATCAGCCACCACAGGGGCGACAATGGCAGGAGGCTTGTCTGCCGGAGCGGTGTGGGTACTGAGGAAGGGTGCATAGCCCGTAAATTTTTCCAGTCATCATCCCGGAAGATATAATTCCAGGAAACGCTGGTCCCGGTGTTGATCTGTTGCCAGCCGGTCTTCTGCGGCCACCAGGTACCGCTATGCCGGTACGGCAGCCAGGGATGCTGCGCCAGTGACAACCTGATGCCACCAGCCTGTAAGGTTGGTATGGCAGCGGTTTCCAGCTGCAGGTCCAGTGGCTGATATACCCTCGCGATGGCCGGATGGACGGTTACTTTCTCAACAGTGGCCTTTTTCCGGGCGGCAGCCTCCAGCAAAGCGGACCAATACTGACCGTAGGCAGCGGGCTGTCCTTCCAGCTGCCAGCTGTAGGTGTTAAAAAGATGGCTGCGCACCAGTTTACCTGCGCCTGCCAGCGATACCGTCACATAAGCGCGATGCAGGCTGTCGGTTACCAATGGCAGCTGCCCGTTGCCTGACGGCAACACCTGTCCCGGATCGGTGTACAGGACCGGTAAGCGGCGTCCGGAGCGGAGCTTCAACTGAAGGGGACGCGGCTGCGTTCCGGCGCTGTCTGCTTTAAGCACCAGGCCGATGCCGGCCTCCTCAAGGCGGGCACGGGTACCTCTATCGATAGCGCCGGCCTGGGAGATCACAACATCGAATTTATCGAGTAAGGCTGGTGTGAGCACATCGAGCGACTGCTGCGGAAAATTGGAGAACCGCAGCAGGTATTTATTTTTGGCAACCAACGTACGCATCGCCACTGCGTTCCCCTGCTGTACCAGCCAGTCGGCCAGGAAACGATTTTCAAAATCGGGGGCCTGCGCCAGAAAAAGCACGGTCAGCGGGGTGACAGGCATCACTTCCAGCGGCAACGGTTGTTGTTCCAGCGTATCTTTCCCGGCCATAGCGGTGATGCGGTATACCGCTCTGCCCTGGTGCAGGGGCAGGGCGCTGAGGGAAAAGGAAGACTCCTGCTGAGGCGCTATCACCAGAGAATCCAGGGTAGTATCAAAACCGGCCAGCCGCAGGATGACGGGTCGGGTAGTATTATTCCGGTATCTTCCCTGCACCTGCCATTCGGCACCGGCTGACAGGCGGCGGGGCCAGTCGCAGGCGACGATGCCCGCTGCCGGGGTAGCAGCTTTCACAGCGGGGCGCGGCGGCGCCTCTTCACGGGAGACGTATAAGGGCCAGCCAGCCACAACCAGGCACGCCACAGCTACCAGCGTAACGACGATACGTGCTGCCAGCCGTCCTTTCTTAGGACGGCGTACCTCTTGTATGATCAGCCAGCCGGCGACGATGACGCCGGCTACCAACAAAAAGTAGTTCCAGGTGGTCATGGCGTACCGGTTTTAAGGTTATGAAAGTAGTGTTGCGGCAGTGACGGCGATACCGGCGCCGGTGTGCGCTGCGGCTGCAACGGCGGTGCTGTCAGTATTTTTTGCAGTCCCCGTTGAGCGGTACGTATATCCTTCTCCGTGCTTTTAAGCGTTTGTATGCGGCGCATCGCTTCCAGCGCCGGCAGGTACGCTGCAGGCGTAGCAGCCGCCTGTGTTGTCAGCAGCTGCTGCGCTTCCCGGAGCACGGCCGCATGACCGCCGGTATCACCGGCTTTCATGGCATCGAGCGCCGCTAAGGCCTGTCGGACTTTCAGCAGCTGGTCCTGGTAGGCGGCCGTTTCTTTTTGCTGCCGTGGCCGGATCTTGTCCTGCTCGCCCGTGAGCCGCTTCTCCGGCTTCAGCGGCGTGGTTTTAACGCCCGTTTTGGCGACGTACACGCGGGACTGCTGCTGGAGGTCTTTCAGCAGGCGCAGCGCCTTATAAGCGAATGGTAATGCTTCCTGCGGTTTATACAACCGTAACTGCAATTCTGACTTCCACATCTCCGTCAGGGTCGCTTTCAGCTGTTTTTTGATCTCCGGATCGAAGAAGGTAGCGTCTTCTGCGTTGTCATGTTTGTCCGTAAACTCGTCCAGCACTTTGGCGGCGTTGCCGAAGTCCCCGGGGTCCACTCCTTCATGCGCTTCTTTTCCGTGATGATCATGACCATGGTCATGATCATCGTGTCCTTCTTCCGCCGCTACGCGGGGATCTCCTACGTTGGACTCCGATTCTTCACCGAGGAATTTGCCATAGCGCAGGCGCAACAGCTTCTGGTCGGTGCCGAGGTCGTTACTGCGGCTGTTAAATTTTGCTGTACCGATGCTGTCTTTCTCCCGGAGCAGCTGTTCAGCATCCAGGATAATCTGGCGCTGGCTGCGGAAGTATTCCGGCTTAAAGGCCACGCCGGTCACCATGCCTTCCATACTGAAGAGCTGTGCCGTGTCCGGCAGGGTGATGATGTACACGTCTGAACGATTTTCCTGCCGCCGGGTATCGGTCACGCGTATATGAAAATACAGTTCATCGCCGGGCTTCAGTCCCATGGCGGTGAGGTTCAGTGTTTTGCTCACCTGGTACCGGGGCAGCCGGGCGCTGAAACTGTTATCGAAAGGCAGCTCCTGGTCTTTGAAGCGAACGGCTTCGCCGCTGCCGCTGGCGATCGTCAGCGCTATATGCGCGTCCCGGATGCCATAGTCATCTGTCAGGGCCGCCTGTACGTTTACTTTGGTGGATTGCCCGAATTCGATCGTCGTAAAGGGTTTGGGATTGGTGATGCGGATGACCGGCAGCTGGTCAGGGACCAACTGTAACTGGTACAGTTCAGACAGACGGTCATTCATGGACACCTGGTAGAAGCCGGATTTTCGGACAGTCCGTGTAGCCGTCCACGTAGTATGCTCCACATCAGGCTGTAATGTGAGCCGGGTGCTGTCATTGAACAACAGCGACAGTTCCTGTACTTCTTTATTGGTATGTATTTCCCATTTTATCAGGGAACTGTCGGGCGCAGTGATGTTGAATGCTGACTGGGTAAGGGCTGAGCGGCGCATATACGCCGGCGGCTGCAGGGTGATCTGTACGCCGTTAATGCCCGGCAATATTTTTTCGGGCTTCGTGGCTGGCCCCGGAGCGTTGTTAGTCGTTACCGGCAGTTTTGCCAGATAAGTATTCAACATATGCCAGCCTATTGTGAACGCCACCATAAAAGACGCTATCAGCAAAGCTTGTCGCAGTGGCCGGTAGAACTTACCGGGCAGTTGCAGGTTTTCCAGAACGGGGCTGATTTTCTCCGCTTGCAGTGTTTCCAGCAGGTTCCTGTCGGCCGCCGGTTTTAACAGCAATGCGGCGCTGTCTTCCAGTTCCGGGAATGTTTGGTTCAGGTAGCGGGCTACTTCTTCCTCCTGCAGGCGGCAGGGTTTATGCCACCACAGTTGCACGAACAGCGACAAAACACCGCCCGCTATAGCCGGGATAATACCGAACAGCGCCAGGGGAGCAGCCAGGGCTATAGACAACAAGCCATAACGCAATTGCTGGCTCCGCACCCAGCGGGTGCGGATACCGGCTATTTTCATATGACCGTTGACGTCATTCATTAGCGCTCTTTGTTTTGAATGAGAGATATCGTTCTGCACAAAACACCAGCAACAGGGCGGTCCAGGTTATTTTCTCCAATGGCGTTTCCTGTTGAGGGATGACAACCGGTTTCACGGCGACTGCCCGGGCCGGCAATACGAGTTGCCGGGTATCTATGCTGCGGCGGTCGTGTTGTTTATCGGCGGCAGCGGGATACAGCAGTTCCAGCAATTTCTCGGGAAGCTCCCCACTCCAGGGCAGTTCATTCCATGCCGGGTTAAAGTGCGTATAGAGCTGGTCTTTAGCGAGCAACGGGTTACCGTAGCTGTCCGGCCAGGCAGCACCGGTAGTATCTTCTACCGGCAGGCGCTGAAAGACGCGGATGTTGGTACCTCCGATCGTGGCAGCTATGGATTGGGGCGTACCTGCGGCATACCGGATGGTCCGTCCGGCGTTGATACCGGCTGGCAAGGGGCTGTCGGACAGCCACCAGAGGCAGTCCTGCGACGCCGGTATGGCAGATACCTGTTTTACCGTCAGCAGGTTGATTTTCCGATGGGTATATTGCTGTACCGCTTTCAGCGCGGCCGCGAGGTAGCGGGCGTCTTCCTGGTATTTATCGGTGTAAATGGTATACTGCAACGTGATAGTGTTGGCGGCGCCGGGCAATGTATCGAAGACGCTGAAGGTGGTGCCGGATGGTGTGCTCCTGCCCTGCCGGATACGGAGGCTGTCATTATCCGCCAAATACGTATAGTCGTTCCAGTTACTAACCGAATCCGGCGGTGTCATGGTTTGCCAGTGCAGGGTTAATGCTACTGCGGGCATGGGTCCGGAGAAACGGGCCAGCCGGTTGCCTGTAAAGAGGTATACCGGCAGGTCGGCCGGCACTTTTAGGGAGAGCGCCTGTAGCAGTTGCCAGTAAGTCACCCCAGCTGTATCGGGCGGAATGTCGTCTGGCCGGTGCAGGCGTGCAAAACCGGTATCGGGCGTATGCAATTGAAATCCCTGTCGCAGCAATGAATCGATCTGCGTGCGGAAAGCGGGATAGGCCGTCTGTTCCGCTATTACCCAGCCTTTTACGGTGCGGGTTGTCAGTGGCTGCCGCCATACCGGTTGAGACAACAGCAACGCCAGCAGGATGATCAGCAGGCAACGCAGCAATAGCAACCACCAGTCAGACACCCGCCAGCTGCGGGCATGCCGTACGGAAGCGGCGGAGAGCAGTTGTATACTGCTGATCCGAAGCACTTTTCCCGGGCGGCGGTGCCACAAATGGATAAACACCGGAACGGCTATTCCGGCGGCGAGCGTCATCCATATGGGTTGTAGCAGGTGCAGCAAAACTATTTTCTCATTTTATTACGCTGGTTCAGAAAATCGCGGAGGGCGGCATCCAGCGGCTCCTGCAGCAGCAGTTGCCGGTAATAGATACGCCGCTGCAGCAATTGCGTACGCAGTTGATCGTTGTATTGTTCGAGCTTTGAAGGATAGTCTGTATCGGCGATGCCTGTCAGCTCCAGCCGCTGGCCTGTTTCCAGGTCCTCTACCGCATCGTAGCCCCGGAAATCGCCGGTGCGTTCTTTTTCTCCCAACAGGTGAAATACCAGGATCTCATGGCCGAGCGCCGATAACGTTTGTAACAAAGCGGTGATTTCTCCGGATTGTTCATAATAATCGGTGATGAAAACCAGCAGTTGCCGGTTATGCGGACCGCTGAAGAGATCGCGGTACTGTGCCGGCGCTGTAAACGTACCGCCAGGTTGTATTTGCTCCAGCTGGTAATACAGGCGGGCCATGTGCTGGGCTTCCCTTCTGGCCGTCATGGTAAAAAGGCGGCCATGGTGTAGTACCGCCAGTCCGGCTGCGTCGCCCTGGAGATGCGCCAGGTAGGCGAGCGAAGCCGCGAGGTAACGGGCGTAGTCTATTTTGGAGATCCCGTCTTCCGTATGAAGCATGGAATTGCTGGCATCTATCAGGAAACTGATATCGATGCTGGTTTCCATTTCCGACTCCCGGATATAGTATCTGTCGGAGCGGGCATACATTTTCCAGTCGAGCCAGCGGAGGTCGTCTCCCGGCTGATAGCTGCGGTACTGGCTGAATTCCAGTCCGGCTCCTTTTACCCTGCTGGCGTGCATACCGGCCATAAAGCCATCCACCGCCGTTTTAGCGGCGAGCGGCAGGTCTTTGATGGCCAGCAGTACTTTCGGGTCCAGCAGATTACTCATATTGATCAGGATAAGCGGGTAGGTGTTCTTTCTACTTGTTGCAATAATTTCTCCGTCACCTTATCGGGATGTACGCCTTCCGCTTCTGCCCTGAAATTCATGAGGATGCGGTGGCGCAGCACGGGATAAGCCATGGCGGTAATATCTTCTGTGGTAGCGGCGTAGCGGCCCTGTAACAATGCATGGGCTTTGGCGGTAAGGATCAGCGCCTGACCGGCCCTTGGCCCTGCGCCCCAGCGTACCCATTCCTTTACATAGTCAACTGTGGTGGTATCGGGACGGGTGTTGCGTACCAGCCGGCTTACCCAGGATATCAGGTCAGCATCGATGGATACTTCACGCACCAGTTGCTGTAATTGTCTGATGTCATTGGCATCCAGCACCGGTTGCACTTCAACTTTACGAGTGCCGGTGGTACCGGACAGGATAGCGGTTTCTTCCTGTTCAGACGGGTAGCCGATTTTCACGTACAGCAGAAAGCGGTCCAGCTGTGCTTCGGGCAGCGGGTAAGTACCGGACTGTTCTATCGGGTTCTGGGTGGCGAGGATAAAAAACGGCCTGTCCAGTGCGTAGGTTTGTCCGGCATAGGTGACTTCAAATTCCTGCATCGCTTCCAGCAGCGCAGACTGTGTTTTAGGTGGCGTACGGTTGATTTCATCCGCCAGTATTATATTAGCAAATAAGGGCCCTTTATTGAATTTAAAAAAACGTTTGCCTGTTGCGTGATCTTCTTCCAGCACTTCCGTGCCGATGATGTCGGTGGGCATCAGGTCGGGGGTGAACTGAATCCTGCGGAAGGACAGGTGCAACGCCTGTGACAGGGTGCGCACCATCAATGTTTTGGCCAGCCCGGGCACACCTTCCAGCAGGCAATGGCCTCCTGCCAGCATGGCTACCAATACCTCGTCCAGCACGGCTTCCTGGCCAACAATAACTTTCCTGATTTCCTGTTTAAGCAGCGGTAACTTTTCCAGCAATTGTATACCCATTTGATTTTGTTCTGATTTTGGCATCGGGTTATTAAATTTCTTGCAGGTTTCTTCTCACACAAAATAACCAAATAATAAATTAGTAAATAACGAAATAAAAATATGAAATTGAAGAAAAATTAGACTGACGGCAACAGCCAATGATAAACGCATGCAAGGGAATACATTTACATTTGTGAGATTAAGATACCGGTCGGGCGACTGGGACACTGATCAGCGGATGCCTTCCAACCTGCTCAATTCATTGATCGAGTACACCACTATACCAGTGGCTATGCAGGAGAAGGTAATAGATCTCAGCAGCAGCGAGCTGTTTCAATATCCGTTTTGTTATCTTAGCGGACATAAGCTAGTGCAGTTTGATGCGGCCGAAGCGGCCAACTTCAGGCATTATGTCAACAGGGGTGGTTTTGTTTTTGTGGACGACTGCAACCATGACATTGATGGTTTGTTTGCCCGTTCCTTTGAAACACAGATGACACAACTGTTTGGCGCACATGCGTTAAAAAAAATCCCTGCTACCCATCCTCTCTACAGTAGTTTTTTTCATTTTGAGAAAGGGCCACCCAATACCTCTTTCGAGTTGAATGGCTGGGGCGATGATCTTGTGCACGACTATCTGAAAGCCATAGAAGTTAATGGCCGCATTGGCGTATTGTACAGCAATAAAGATTACGGCTGCGAATGGGACTACGATTTCCGCAACAAACGTTTCCTGGCCGAAGACAATACGAAGTTCGGCGTAAATATTATCGTATACGCATTACAATAACCGGTATTATCAATCCTGCTCCATATGCCCGGAAGGGGGATTCCATGTTGTACGGGCGGCAGTGGTGTCTGTGATGACCGGCGGTATAAACTTCGGTTCTGATGAACCCTTTTCTCCGGAGATAAGCCGGACAATTACCTCCCGGTCCCCTACGGGAATAGAAGATTCGCCGCAAAAGAAGGCGGCGATCATCACCAGCGGATCGTGTATCCTTTTCCGGAATATATCTGCGAAGCTTCCTTCTTCCAGTAATGAGCGCCTGGGAGAAGATAACGGTGTAGTATATACGAGACCGGCTTTCAGGACCATCTTTATCATAAATCCGTCGGAAACTTCTCCGGCCAGTACCATTTCAGGATTCACTTCAACGGCTTTTGCCACCAGTTGCCCATAACGTTCTTCCACCTTTTGCTTCACAACCGCAAAATAAATACAGAAGCCGGCAATACCCACCACAGATATGCCTGCGCCCAACAGGAATGCCGAACGGCATTGCCTGTTTTTCCAGAGTACTTTCCGGAGCATGCGGCCATGATACCAGGTCAGCGCCAGTGGAGCGAACACGGACAGGGAAATACCAAAAATAAAAGCAGTCATTATACCCAGCGAATACAGCGGCGCCAGATAGATGACCAGGTACAAAAAAATCCATGCAGTGATGCCCAATACAAAAGACTGCGTTGCTCTGATGCCTTGTGGCAGCTCATCGAAGTAAGCGAGCAGCAGTGTATTCACTCCTATCAGCAACAGCGCCACCGTATACCAGCCTGACGACGGGGCAAATACCTGGTTCAAGGTGTAATCGTTTACACAAATTGCCGTAAGCATGTACAAACATAGCCCTACCGCTACTATCTTCCGTCTTAGCGGGCTTCTCTTTTTTAAACCTTCCATGATAATAGCTGCCAGCAGCCACACCATACCGGTCACAGTCAGGAATATAGCTACTGCCAGGAACTTATTTCCTGAATAAAAGGACCATGCGGAAACTACCAGGTAAGCTGCCAACAGAAAAAGGCCGATGCGGTAGACAAAGCGTAATGCGGCCGGGGGATGTTCGTTCATATAACTGGGTTACAAAAAAATAAATGTACAGAAAGCGTGCTGCTTTTCAAATATTTTTTTCGATGGTGTGGGTGCTTCATTGTTAACATTGAGGTTGATTCCGGTGGAGGAGTAATGGTATGTGGCGGGATAAATGTATAAGTATAGACAAATGCACGGAAACCCTTCATACAAAAGAAGACATGATAAGAACCAACACCGCAGGCGGTTAAGCGCTACAGCACCGGCGTAGCAAGCGTATACGGAATCCTGATGCATTATTTAACAACTCACCAGGGGGATACTTCCTGAACGTTGCGGAAACGGGTCAACAGCTAACCTGTTGAAAACCCGGCCACTTAATACTTCCCCCCCAACTGTTAATAGATAATTAACATGGCGTACCCTGCTGAGAAAAAACTATACACTTAATTTACATAATTCATTAACTTGTCTAAAATTAAAACAGCATCGACCAAAAAAGAAAAACCAACAACTGTATTTTCCACTAAAACTTTAGCGCTTGCATTTTCAGAGAGATGTTAAAGCGGGCGTCGTTAGCTAAATCGATATAGTTAAGGACCAGGGGAGATCGCGCGTCATGTGAAAAACGTATTCAATGCAAACCTTTGCTAAAAAATAAAAACTTATTTATCCCAAAGACGACAAGCAAACAACCAACTACGAGACAGAACAACATTGATCACGCTTACAAACAGTTTTCATTCACCGCTCATTTATTCATCATGAAGTTTTCCTTTCTTAGAAAAACGGGCTTTCTGCTGGCCTTCCTCTGCGCTATAGCGTCAGTGGCCATGGCACAAAGAACGATCACCGGCAAAGTAACCGGCGCTCCTGACGGTCAGGGGCTGCCCGGTGTAACCATCACCGTGCCTGGCACCAGTACCGGCACCAGCACCGACGCCAACGGCGTGTATAAATTACCATTACCTGCAACGGCACAGACGCTCACCTTTTCTTTTCTCGGTTATGCGTCACAGACGATCACCATCGGCAACCGGGAAGTCATCAACGTCGCCCTCCAATCTACCAGCAAGGGGCTGGGTGAAGTGCTGGTGGTAGGTTACGGTACCCAGACCCGCCGCGACCTGACCGGCACCATCTCCTCCCTGAAGGGCTCCGATATCAAAAACCTGCCGGTCAGCGACGCCGCCCAGGCTATGCAGGGCCGCGTCACCGGCGTGGACATCGTGCGGTCTGACGGTCAGCCCGGCAGCACTCCCAGTATTCGTATACGCGGTACCGGTACCATCAACAACTCCGAGCCGCTGGTCATCATCGACGGGGTGCCGGCCGGTGGCATCAGCGACATCAACCCTAACGACATTGCCTCCATGGAAGTCCTCAAAGACGCTTCCTCCTCCGCCATCTATGGTACAAGGGCAGCCAACGGCGTCATCATCATCACCAGCAAAAAGGGCAACTACGGTGAAAAACTGAAAGCCTCCGTGAACGTATACAAAGGCGTGTCCAACGCCATCCGGTATATCCCTTTGCTCAGCGCTCCCGATCTCGTGATGCTGAAGAAAGAACGTTACACCAATGACGGTAAACAAATAGATCCTATCTGGAACGATCCCTACTATGCCGAACAACGGACCGACTGGCAGCGTGCCCTGCTTGGCTCCGGCCAGGTGACCAACGCCGATGTGAGCCTCCGTGGCGGCAACAGCAGCTCCAACTACCTTTTCAGCGCCGGTTATTACGATGAGAAAGGTATCGTCGAAAACACGTTCTTCAAACGGTATACCGTCCGCATCAACTCAGAACATAAACTGGGCAAACGCATCAAAATTGGTGAGAACCTACAACTGACCTATCGTCAGAACAAAGGCTTCGATACCTACTCTTCCCAGACAGGCCTTATCTTCAGCGCACTGCGTTTCAATCCTGCCATCCCGGTATTCAACCCCGACGGCAGTTACGGTTCCTCCAAAGCCAGCAATGAACTGGGAGACATCAACAACCCGGTATTTACCGCACAAACCACCGATGGCTGGGCCAAGAACTATCGCATGCTGGCCAACGTGTACGCTGAACTGGAAATCCTCGACGGCCTCACCCTCCGCGGCAACTACGGCTACGACGGCAGCATCTTCAACCAGTCCAGCTTCGTTCCCAAAGTGCTGGACCAGACGCGCGCCCGCGACCATGCCGAACTATGGAACCGCAGCGAATCCAACAGCTCCCAGTTGAGCGAAGTGTTCCTCACCTACAATAAATTCTTCCGGCAGCACCATGTGACCTTCACCGGCGGGTACTCTCAGCAGGTGGCCAAAGGTTACTTCTTCAAAGGCGAACGCTGGGGCTTTGCCGACGAGTCGCCGGATGTACGCGTGCTCGACAACGGCAACGACATCCACGACGCCAGTGGTAACTTCAACCCGCAGAATGCTATCGCCTCCGGCTTCGTCAGAGGTTTCTATGGCTTCAAAGAAAAGTACCTGCTCACCGTTACCTTCCGGGCCGACGGCTCCTCCCGCTTCGCCCCGGGCAGACGCTGGGGGTATTTCCCGGCTTTCTCCGCCGGATGGCGTGTATCGGATGAAACCTTCTTCAAAGACAACGTGAAGTTTATGAGCAACCTGAAAATCACCGGTGGTTGGGGGCAGCTGGGGAACCAGAACGTACGCGACTTCCAGTACCTCGCTCCTGTCAATAAAGACAGACGTTACAACTTCGGCGAAAGTCCGTACGTAGGCGTATGGAATTCCCGCCTCGCCAATCCCAATATCACCTGGGAAAAAGCCGAGATGACCAACGTCAGCCTGGAAGCCGGTTTCTTCGACAACAGGCTGAATGCGGTGATCACCTGGTTCAATAAAAACACCAAAGACATGCTGGTGCCCGCAGCGGCGATGGACCTGCATGGCACTGCCGCTATCCCCGATCAGAACATCGGCCAGATGAACAATAAGGGATGGGAACTGGAAGTCAGCTACCAGGGTGGTAATGAGCGGTTCCGTTACAATGTTTCCGCCAACGCTTCCCTTATCAAAAATACCGTTACACGACTATACGAAGCTGGCTCCTATATCTCGTCCACCAACTATGGCCGGCAGAACCAGGAGATCTCCCGTACCTACGAAGGTCAGCCCCTGGCATCTTTCTATGGCTGGAAAACCAACGGCATCTATCAGACGCAGCAGGAAATTGACAGCGATCCTTTCATCGCCAAAGATCCTAACAAGGAAAATATCAAACCCGGCGACGTGCGTTTTGTGGACATCAACGGCGATGGTATCGTGAATGAGCTGGACCGCACCAACCTCGGTGACCCTAATCCCCGCGTAACCTATGGCATCCAGGCAGGCGCGCAGTACAAAGGATTTGACCTGAGCCTCTCCTTTGCCGGTGTGGGCGGCGTGAAACTATACAACGCCGATAAGATGCAGGGCATGGACCCTACCTATCCGTACAACATGTACGCAGAGGCGCTGCAGCGCTGGCATGGCCCCGGCACCAGCAACAGCGTGCCGCGTGTGAGCCTCTCCAGCGACAACAGCAACAACCGCACCTCCGATCGTTTCGTGGAAAAAGGTGATTACTTCTCGCTCCGCAATATCGCGCTCGGCTATACGATCCCGGCGAAAGTATGGGGCCGTACCGGCATCTCCGATGTGCGGGTATATGTAGCGGCGCAGAACCTTTTCATCCTTACGTCTTATTCAGGACTCACGCCACAGCTGGGTTATACCGGCGACGGCAGCGGCACCGGCACCAGCGATGGTAACCGCCAACGCGGCGTAGACGTGGCCGCCTATCCACAGGCAAGAACATTCACCTTCGGCGCTACGCTCAACTTCTAAAACTGACGACCATGCAATCAATGAAACATATACTGCTGGCCGGCCTTACCGCCGCCATCCTTTTATCCGGCTGTAAAAACGTGCTGGACGTACAGCCCCAGGGCAACTTCACCACTGGCAACTACTGGCGCAACCAGGACCAGGCCGTGGACGGCATCACCGGCATTTACAATATCCTGCTGGAAGAAGACTATACCGGTTTCAACGAATTTGTCTTTGACAACTGTTCAGATGACCAGGTACGTGGCGGCGATCACGATTATGACGATGCCATCGAAGCGTTTACCTACGATGCCTCCACTCCTACCGTACGCGCCGGCTGGCGATGGAAATATGAAATGATCAATCGCGCCAACAGTGCGCTGATCAATATTCCGAAGATCACCAGCATTGATGCCGCCATCAAACAACGTTGCCTCGGTGAAGCTCATTTCCTGCGCGCTTTCGCTTACTGGCGCCTGTTGCTGGTATATGGCGAAGTACCTGTCATCACCGAAGACGATGTCATCAAAGTCAATTACAACAAACCCAAAGTGAGCGCTGACGAGCTGCGTAAACAGATAGAAGCAGACCTTTTGCTGGCGGCAGAAGAGCTGCCGGAGACGTACGGCGAAACCGATAAAGGTCGCGTCAGAAAGGGCACCGCATGGGGTCTGCTGTGCAAACTGTATATGGAGTGGGGCCAGCTGGACAAAGCCATTACGGCGGGCAACAAAGTGATCAGCAACGCCAATTACGCACTGGCGCCCCGTTACAGCGATAACTTCAGCGTGGCCACCGGCAACAACTCCGAGATGCTGTTTGCCGTACAAACGGTGGACGGATATGGTTATTCCGACTTCATCACTTATCATGCGCCCCGTAAATGGAACGGCTGGAGTTTCTTCTACCCTACCAAAGCGCTGGTAGATGAATTTGAAACAGGAGATCCGCGTAAAGAAATCTGTATCATGGCTCCTGGCGATAAAGTCAATGTAGGTACCAGTATAGAAACTGTAACGCCCGATCTTTCCTGGTCCGGCTACCACTACAAAAAATTCTGTGCCTGGAAACCCTCCGGCGGTCTGAATTACTCACTGAAAACGCCGCTGATGCGCAGCGCTGATATCTACCTGCTGGTAGCGGAAGCTAAGATACGGCTGAACGGCCCCGGTGCCGGCGATGCAGAAATACAGGCAGTGCGTACCCGTGCGTCCGCAACATTACCGGCAGTACATAATGCAGGTATGAAAGAGCTGATGCATGAGCGGAGAGTAGAGCTGTGCGGAGAAAACGAAAGGCAGCAGGACCTGCTGAGATGGGACAAAGCAAAACTGATTGACATCGTGGCTATCAACAATCAGCCGAAACTGGCTTATGATGGCAGTGTAATGAGCAGAGGCGGTTCTCCGCGAAAGTTCATACGGCCGAAGCATTATTATTTCCCGATGCCGCAGACGGAGATAGATAAGAGCAAGGGTACGCTGGTACAGAACCCGAACTACTAAAAAAGCAAACCGGTGTTGCGGCCATCTGCTGCAACACCGGTTATTTATTATTTGGTGGAGAATTTATACACCGTTGTTTGTTGATAGGTTTCTCCTGGTTTGAGGATCACACCGGGGAAATCCGATTGGTTGGGAGAATTGGGGAAGTGTTGCGCTTCCAGGCAAAGGCCTGCGTGCTGCCCGTATTTTTGTCCGCCGCGGGTGTTGGCCAACGTGCCGTCGAGGAAATTACCCGAATAGAACTGAACGCCCGGCTCGGTGGTGGACATCTCCATATAACGACCGCTGGCAGGGTCATAAAGGGTAGCCACTGTTTCCAGGCTGCCGGCTGCTTTATCGAGCACAAAATTATGGTCATATCCTCCTTTTACTGCAGCGATATCTTTTCCTACTTTTTTAGGCGTAGTAAAATCCATCATAGTGCCTTTTACGGGGGCCAGTTGTCCGGTAGGGATGAGTTTATCATTCACCGGCGTGTAGCGGCTCGCTTTCAGTTCCAGTTCCTGGTCCAGGATCGTGCTGTCTTTTCCGCCGGAGAGGTTAAAATAGCTGTGATTGGTGAGGTTGACCGGCGTAGCCTTGTCGGTGGTAGCGGTGTATTGGATCTTCAGGGCATTGTCGGGTGTGAGCGTATACACCACTGTTGCTTTCATGGTGCCCGGGTAGCCTTCTTCCCCGTCTTTGCTGGTATATTCCAGTTGCAGGGAGCTGTCGCCCGCCTGGGCGGCTGTCCATACTACTTTATCGAACCCTTTGATACCACCGTGCAGCGTATTGCCGTGATCGTTAGCCGCCAGCGTGTAGTCTTTTCCGTCCAGTTTGAATTTGGCGTTCGCGATACGGTTAGCATACCGGCCTATCAATGCGCCAAAATAAGGCTGTCCTTTTTGCTGGTAGCCGCTGAGTGCATCGTAAGACAATACCACATTGGCTTTCTGGCCTTGTTTGTCGGGCGTGATGATATCGGTGACGATACCGCCGTAGTTTAAAATTTTCACTTCCATGCCGGCGGCATTGCGGAGCGTGTACTGCAGCACTTCCTGGCCATCAGCCTGTCCGTAGTTTTGAGCGGCGGCAGTAGCAGCCACGGCAGCCGTATCGGTGCCGGTTTTGCTGTCTTCTTTAGGTGCGTTCGTGCCGTTGCAGGCGCCTAACAGGGCGGCGCCTGAGATCATCAGGGCCGAGAGCCCCCTGAGGTTCATTTCCATAACGTATATAAGGTTAAGTGAATAGTATCGTTAAATATCGTGATAATTAGGGAAAAGAAGAAATGGGGAGATGTTAATTTCGTTTCTCTGCCTCTGTGAATCATTTACAAATAAAGTTATATTAACAAGATGCCATCTACAGAAATAGTTATTTGTCGGTATTATTGAGATGTAACCATATTTTTCGCCATTATTTGTTAGCTCATGTCAACAATAACTAAATACCGTATTGAAGTACCTATTGACAAACTCACCAACAGTATTGTCAACACCATCCCGGGAGACAGTTTCGAAACTATTGTCAATCCCGTCAGCAAGGGTGATCTGAAGGCAATTTCAGTAAAAACCAGCTGAAAATTTGATTGGAAAAAGGAATTTCGTTTAAAAGACAGGATTACTTATAAGCTCACTATTATCGATAACCGTGAAATAATTCAAGGGCTCATGAGCTTAAGCAATTGTAACAACCACTATTACATTCACCTTATTGAAAGTGCCCCATTTAATACCGGAAGTTCTCATTAATAAATATTATAAACAATAGCATATGGGATACGTCAAGGAACCGAAGGGAGTTGATTGGGTAGTTGATCCCAAACCACTGACAGATAAAGATCGTCAGATCATCAATGAAGCCATTCGTTATTACAGGACCACTAGCCAAAAATTAAAATCTTCCGGCAAAAGAAGTGACAACAGCAATAAAAAAACCAGGTAGCATTACCGGTCGTCTTCCTCTTTTCCTGAGGGCAAAGCGCTGTTTTTCTCCCCCCGAACCCTTAATTTTGGCGTTCGAGAAAAATGTAACATGAAACATATTGTCCTGGCCAGCACGTCTACCCTTTACGGAGAAGGTTACCTGGCTTATCTGACACCAGTGATGAAAACACTGTTTGCCGGCATTACTGAAATTATTTTTGTGCCTTTTGCCCGTCCGGGTGGTATTTCCCATGATGAATACACGGCGAAGGCCGCCGCGGCTTTTGCGCCTTTACAGATAGCGGTGAAAGGGCTTCATACTTTTGCCGATCCGGCAGCGGCTGTCCGTGAGGCACAGGGGTTTTTCACCGGTGGAGGCAACACTTTCCTGCTGGTAAAGGAACTGCTGGAGCGCGGGCTGATGGACAAGCTGAAAGCAGCCGTGGAAGCTGGCCGCCCGTATATGGGGTGCAGCGCCGGCAGCAATATCGGCGGCGTCTCCATGCAAACGACCAATGATATGCCGATCGTATATCCGCCGGGCTTTCAAACGATGGGGCTGGTGCCTTTCAACCTGAACCCGCATTACCTCGACCCCATCCCTGACCTGCCACATATGGGCGAAACGCGTGAAACACGCATCAGGGAGTTCCATACGCAGCACAACACGCCTGTGCTGGGCCTGCGGGAAGGCGGCTGGATACTGGTTAAAGGCGACAATATCACACTGGAGGGCCATCCTGCCGCCCGTGTTTTTGAAGCTGGTAAAACGCCTTATGAAATATCCCCCGGCAGCAGCCTGAATTTTCTGCAGTAAAACAGTAAAACGAACAATTATTCGCTTTATCTTTACCGTGTTATGCGTGTAAAAGACGAGCAAAAAGCAGCCCTTATCAGGGAAAAGGCCATCGAAATGATCGTCCGTGAAGGTTTCGATGGCCTCAGTATGCACAAGCTGGCCAAAGCGGTAGACATCTCGGTGTCTACCATATATATCTATTTCAAAAACAGGGAAGACCTGTTGAACCAGCTGTATATCGATGTGATGACCGTGTTTGTCCGTGAAACCTTACTGAATTTCGACCCCGACATGGACTTCGAGGCCGGTCTGTGGCTGCAATGGAGTAACCGTTACCGTTACATCCGGCAGTATCCGCTACACTATCAGTTTACAGAGCAGTTCCGCAATTCGCCGCTGATCCTGCATCCCGCTGTCGGGAAAGATGATTTTAAACAGGCGATGGTAAAGTTCAACGCCAACGCCGTACGCCGTCAGCAGATAGTGGAGTTGCCCACGGAAGTATACTGGGCGCTGGCCTACGGCCCTTTTTATACGCTTGTCAATTTCCACCTGCATAACAGCTCTATCGCCGGTAAACCGTTCAAACTGAGCGAAGCGCTGTTGAAACAAACATTTGAGCGGACCATCATAGCATTGAAAAAATAGTTTCCCCCCATGACAACGACGTTATACCGCCCTGTGGGCGAAGCAGAACTGCTGCTGATCGAACAATCCGGCTGGAAACGGTTTCCGCCCAGGCTGCCGGAGCAACCTATCTTCTACCCTGTCATGAATGAAGCCTATGCCGTTCAGATCACCACCGAATGGAACGTGCCGGCCTATGGCAAAGGATATGTGACCCGGTTTGCCGTTGATACCGACTTTCTGAAAGCTTATCCCGTGCAGAATGTAGGCGGCGTTATCCATGATGAATTATGGATACCTGCTGAAGACCTCGAAGCCATGAACAACAATATCGTGGGGCTGATTGAGGTAACGCACCGCTACGAGTAGAAGCACTTATGAGAGAATTTTCTGCTGCCGTTCCCAGATCCGCAGGTAGTTTTCTTTATCATCGGCCTTCAGGAAAGAGGCGTTGACCCAAGCTGCTACCCGGTGGTCCAGTACTGTAAACTGATGAAATATACCGTCTCTCGTGGCGGCGGGAATGCCCAGCCGTTCTGCCAGCAGTACAAAATCTGACAGCCTGATCTTACGTTTGCGGGCATTCAGCGTCAGGCCCAGTTCTTCCGTGTCCGCCGGGTTGATCAGGTGGATATTCAGCAGATCGTAGGCGGGCGCCAGTGTAATGGTATGTTGCTGGTGCAGTACAGAGAAATTTTTCAGATGCATATCGCTATTGCCGGTCAGGTAGGAGAATAAAACCAGCTCAAAGAACCGTTTCAGGTCTGTGGCCGGGTCCGTGCAATGTTTGGCCAGCAGCCGGCCGATTTTTTCATAGGACCCGTGATATTTTTTGTCAGCCGGTTGTTCCGCCAGCTGGCAGCAATCTTCCATATGCAGCTGCTGGTCACCGTTCCGGTCCATCCTGGCGGCCAGGTACACCCAGCTTCCATCCGCCGCTGTCACCAGTGCGTGCCGGCACACATCGATACCGAACAAAGTGGCCAGATGCATGGTCAGGTCTTCATTTTCAGGCATTGCCGGAAAATGCGGGTGCTGCGGTTTGAAGATATACTGGTATTGCAGATCGCCGGACACCAGCGGTAATTTGGGCTGTACGCCGGTTACCGCAATACGCTGTGCGATCACTTCTGCTGCGGCCTGCTCCCATCCTCCTTGTCCGGGTAAGTTTACAGGTACCTGCGGCTGACCGAAAAACGTTTCGCAGCATTGTGGATGCCAGGCTTCCGTGCCTGCAGGCTGATAACAAAAACAACAGTTGGCCATCGTCAGGACATAGAGGAATGAGGAATAATGCTGACAGCGCCAATAGCGTCCTGACAGGTATGCAGTAACAGGGCAAAGCGGTCATACGTTTTCAGGCCCCAGCGTTTGGCCGCTATATCCAGCAGCCATCCTTCCGGGATCAGCCCATCAAAGAAAGGGAACAGTTGCTGGCTGAAATAAGCTCCTTCCGTGAGCGGCAGGGTGAGGCTGACGGGTAAGGCCTGCGGATGACGGAGATAGGCAGCGTCATAGGTAAAGGTATAGCCGTTGGTGGTAGCTGCGATCACACCTGCCAACTGCCGGTTATAATAGACATTTCCTGAGGTATACATCTATCTTGTTTTTACAGGGATAAAAAAGGCCGGAATCACTTCCGGCCTCTTACTATTGTCTTTACTTTGCGACTTCTATCTTCACTTTCTTGTTCTTTATCCGCTCGTCTTTAATGAGCTGCAAAGTATGAGAGGCTTTGGATTTCACGATGGCTACAAAAGAGAAGAAGTCCTTCACCTCTATCAGTCCCACATCTTCTTTCTTCAACATGCCTTTTTTGGTGAGAAAACCGACGATATCGATTTTATTGACCTTGTCTTTTTTCCCTGCGGAGATGTACAACGTCGTCCATTTGGGCTTCTGCGGCAAAACAGCCGTCTCCGGCAGTTCGATGGTTTCTATCTCTTCGGTGACATAAGACATCAGTTTCTCATCCGGGGCCAGGATGACGATGGCGGTGCCGCTGGCTTCCATTCTGGCGGTACGGCCGTTGCGGTGCGTCCAGCTATCTTCCGTATGCGGCAGATGGAAGTGGATGATATACCGGATATTGGGAATATCCAGTCCGCGGGCGGCCAGGTCGGTGGTTACGAGCACATTGACAGTGCCATTACGGAACTTGCACAGAGCGGCGTCACGGTCCCGTTGTTCCATCGCTCCATGGTAGAATTCGTTAAGGATGCCTTTTTCGCTCAGCATAGTGCTGGTGCGCTCCACCGCATCGCGGTGGTTGCAGAACACGATGGTGGAACGGTTGCCGAGGTGGCAGATCAGGCGGAAAAGAGTATCTACCTTATCATTTTCCGGCGACAGCACCTGTTTGTAGGCCAGGCGGGCCTGGGGGATGCCGTCTTCCGGCAGGAAGTTCAGCTTCTGCGGCTCGTTCAGCTGAACGAAGTCGGGGATCTCCACCGCTTCGGTAGCGGAGGTGAGTATCCTTTTGTTGACATTCGGCAGCGACTCGATGATAAAGACCATTTCTTCCTGGAAGCCCAGCTCCAGGCTTTTATC
This sequence comes from Chitinophaga eiseniae, assembly GCF_900167135.1. Classification (GTDB taxonomy): domain Bacteria; phylum Bacteroidota; class Bacteroidia; order Chitinophagales; family Chitinophagaceae; genus Chitinophaga; species Chitinophaga eiseniae. The sequence continues at coordinate 748,989 of NZ_FUWZ01000003.1, forward strand.
GAACTCGTCGAGCACCAGCGTCTGGATGGTATCGGTAGTGATATTGCCTCTGCGGATATGATCGCCGATACGGCCGGGAGTGCCTACAATGAGGGCTGGCGGCTGTACCAGGTTGTTTTCCTCTGTTTCCCGGAGGTGGCCGCCATAAGTGGCGGTGATTTTGTGGCCGGTGCCCATCAGTTTAAACACTTTTTCTATCTGTAATGCCAGCTCACGGGAGGGCACTACGATCATGGCCTGTGTTTTCTTCAGGTCGGGGTTCAGCCGGTCGAGCACGGGCAACAGGAAAGCGAGGGTTTTACCGGAGCCGGTGGCAGACAACAGGATAACGTCCTGCGGTTGCTGGTTGGCCGCTACCGATGCCTCCTGCATTTCGTTGAGCGCGTCGATCTTGAGATTGGAAAGAATATTTCCTAATGAGTATGTTGCTTTTTGCATTTGCGGCAAAAGTACGAAAATAAAAATTGGGGCCCGCTTTACCGGTACTATTCACTGAAAGGGACATCCAATAACGGAGGTTTGACGACATCTTAAAATCCCTGGAGCCGGCACTATTCACTGAAAGGGTCGTCCAACACCCAGCGGGCTTTGTAGATTTTAAGCCCCGGCTGCATAAATACGCGGTTCCCCCGCGCGTCCAGCACCTCGTCCGTCCACCAGGACACTTTGGGCTTACAGACGATTACCGGATAGCCTGCCGGGCCGGAAGATACGCTCTTGATGTTTTTCTGTATCACCGGCGCGGGCGACAATTGCCGGGTATTGACGTCAAAACGGAACACGTGGGTAGTATTGGTCAGCCATAAGCGATGGGTGCCATATTCCGGGTACAGGTCATGCGCCTCCGTGCCCGGCAATCCCAAAACGGTATCGCGCACCAGGTCAGGGGCGGCCTGGTCGTTATTGTAACGATATACGATCATGCTGTCCATGGCCGCCGTCCAGAGCCGCTTAAGCACAGCATCCCATACCACATTATGCCCGAATGCCACCGGTATCTTTTTCGTATAGCCATTGGCATTATATCCCGTGGTATCTGTCTTAAACAGCATCAGGTAATTGCCCGTGCTGGAAGCGCTGACGATATTGCCATCCGGCAGAATGGCCGCAGAATGGGTATTGCCGCCTGCGTAGCCATAGAACACTGTCTTTTTATCGGCGATACGGACCAGCGCCACACCACCGCCCGAAGCAGTCATCAGGATATATTTTCCTTTATAAACAGCCTTGGCTTCGCTGGGATTATTGAACCATTTCACATGCTCCGGCAACACGCCGCACAGTGCAGGCTTCCACTCCCAGATGATTTTCCCCGAAGTGACATCTGCAATGGCTATACGATGCTCCGCCTGTTCAGCCAGCACAAGGCAACGCTGACAACTGTTAACAGCCTTATCGGACGCGGCGGCACACATCCCCCGTAAAAAAAATAACAGGCATAAAATCCTCAGAAATTTGGTCATTTGGTTATTTTTAATTTTTCAAACGTTAAATTTTATGAAAACACTTCCTCTCTTTTTGTTACTGGCCGCCGTGGTGACCTCCTGCAGCCAATCGGGCAGCCAAGCTAATAAAAATACTGACAGTTTAAAAACAGACGTGACCAGCGGCAGCAGCGACGGCTGTTTTCTGAAGACCAACGGTAAAGACAGCGTGTTACTGCAGCTGCACATCCAGGACACCAGCATCAGCGGCGATCTTAGCTACCGTTATTTTGAAAAAGACAAAAATACCGGTACCATCAGCGGCAGCATCCGCAATAATATTATCCATGCGCAGTATGCTTTTATGAGCGAAGGCATACAAAGCACGCGCCCGGTAGTATTCAAACTGCAGGATGACAAAGCCTATGAAGCCGTGCCTGACAGCATCAACCCGGAAGGCATCCCTGTTTTCACCGATAATGACGCCGCACTCAAATTTGATGTGGAGCCGCTTTCAAAAATTTCCTGCAAGTAATAGGGGTAGAAGATAAGTAAGGTGTCGATATCGAAACTGAATATTTTTTTCGATATGGCACACCTACTTTCCTGCTTACAATCACGGCTTACTAAAAAACCGGCTTATCATAAACCTGCATACTGGCTGCTGCCGGGCCTTCTACTGTTGTCCGGCGCAGTCAAAGCGCAGCTGGGCGCCAGCAGCCTCACCGGCCCCGGCATTGCGATCAATGCCGATTATCAGCCTTCCAGTCATTATATCCGTCCGGAAGATTCTCTTAAAATGCCCGCCACCAGCGCACAACGCCGCTTCTCCATGGGCGCCGGCTTTCTGCTGTCGCAGAAAATTGATACCGTTACCGGCAAAACACGCATCTGGAACCTCGGCGTCATGGGCAGCTACACCCGCTTTTCCAATAAAGATTATGAAGAGGATATTTTCCCCAAAGAGCTGTTTGGCGGGGAAATAGCGCTGCAACATATGCGTTCGCTCAATCCCAAATGGAGCCTCATGGGGATACTGTCTGTAGGACTATACACCGATATGGAGAAAATCACCTACGAAGATGTTTTTATTACCGGCGGCGTGATCTTCGTCCGAAAAATCAACCGCAAACTCAATCTCGGTGTGGGCGCCGCCCTTACCAACAGTTTCGGCGCGCCCATGGTGCTGCCAGCCCTGCTGGTACAGTGGCGCACAGGCAACCGCTTCCGCGTAGATATCAACTTCCCCGAAAAACTCAGCGTGAGCAGCTCCCTCAGCAAATACGACGACCTGGCGCTCGCTTTCCGCTTCAACGGTGGCGCCTATGACGTGGAAAACAGAAAAGACGGTAAACGCCTGATGGGCTACCAGGAAATGAGCCTCGGACTGGAGAACACGCTGCACCTCAGCAAAAAAATCGACTTCAATCTCGCAGGTGGTACGGTATTATTACGTTCCGTGACATTCAGGGATAAAAAGATATCGGACATCTTCTCTACCCGCCCCGAACACCGGCTGGCGACCAACCTCTATATCAGCGCAGGCATCAGATGCCGGTTTTAATCTGCAAGGATAAAAAAAGAGGCTGCCCCCCGGGACAGCCTCTTTGCAAGCTATAAAAAGTATCCATTAGAATTTATAGGAAACAGTGCCCACAAACTGGGTAGGCGGAATCGGATTGATACTGTAGTTCTCGTGAACGTAGTAGCTATAAGTGTTGGTAACGTTAGACACTTTACCCATTACTGCAAAACGTTTGAAGGAATAACCAGCGCTGAGGTCCAGGGTGCTGTAACCCGGTACGGAAATCATACGGTTAAACGTCTGTGTCTGCCCCACAGTATTGTTCCAGCCGGCATAACGCTGACCAATATAGTAGAAACCAGCGCCCACTTTCAGGCCTTTTACGGCTGACTGCTGAAAGGTATAGAATACGCTGGCATTGGCAGTATGATTAGGATTACCAACCAAACGCTGTCCGGGAATCACAGAACCTTTGGTGTTAGGTGTATTTTCCACCGTCATACTGTTGTAGCTGTAGCCACCAATAACATCCAGTCCTGGTAACGGATGACCGGCAATATCCACTTCCACGCCCTGGCTGAGTGTTTCGCCTATCAGGGCTTTGATGCTCGTAACATTATTTTCTTTACCATCTGCCAGGAATGGAGCAGTTTGTGCGTAGTTATTATTGCGGATGCGGTAAGCTGTTACGTTCACAGATAACAACCCTTTAAAGAAATCATTTTTCACACCTACTTCATATTGATTAATGACAGAAGGCTTCAGCGGCTGCCCGTAAATATCCTGGCCGGTATTGGGTGTAAAGGAAGTAGAGTAGCTGGCAAACAAAGCAGTGGTGGCAATGGGTTTATACACAATGCCAAAACGCGGAGATACAGCGTTGTCATATTTACCTTTTGTAGCAGTGAATGTTTTACTTCCATTTGCAAAATTATAGGCCACCGGCATTTCGCTCTGAAGGTAGGACACACGGACACCTGCCAGCACCTTCAGCTTTTCAGAGATACTTACCAGATCCTGGATATAGGCACCCACCCTGTTAATAGGTACATTATTGACAGTCAGCAGGGTGTCGTCTGGACGATCCGTACGCAAAGTATATTTGTTCGGCTCCAGCACATTCAATTTGTCGTAAATATAGTTGCTACCTACTTTAGGTAATGCAAGTCCATAACCATAAGTCCCGGTCAAATAACGGTCAGCGTCTACGCCCGCCAGTACCGTATGTTCCACGGAACCTGTTTTGAATTTTCCGGTCAGGTCAACTTGTGCAGCATAATAATCCTCGTTGGTGGCATTTCTACCTGCCGGTCTATCCCAGTCTCCGGATGATTTAGCCTGGATTCTTTCAATGGAATAGTAATCGCGGTCATACTTTGAATAAGATATCAGACCATTGATGGACCAGTTTTCGTTGAATTTATGTTTGATGTTGGCGGAAGCAGTTGCCTGTTGTGTGTGGGCATACTGCCAGGGCGCGCCATAGAAAGTATTACGAGGTGCTTTGTTGATCAGCGTATCGCCGATGGAACCCAGACCAAAATCCGGTGTAAAGTCGTGCTTCAGGTAATCGCCCTGTACCAGCAACTCGGTACGGTCGCTCAGCTTGAACAACAGGGACGGATTCACATAATATCTTTTGGAATGTACCTGGTCGCGATAGCTGTCTGCCGTTTCGAAGGTACCATTCACACGGTAAGCGATTTTGGAGGAGATGGGGCCATATACGTCGAACGCTGGTTTCAGCAGTCCATAGCTGCCGGCTCTCACGCTTACCTCACCACCAAAATTAAATTTAGGTTGTTTGGTGACCATGTTCATCACGGCGCCGGGAGCTACGTTACCATACAGGATGGCTGCGCTGCCTTTGAGAATTTCCACTCTTTCGAGGGAGCTCATTTCGGGCATAGCGCCGGAATTGACGCGGGTGCCGTTTTTAAACATATTGGTGCTGGAGAAGCCGTAACCGCGGGCGTTGAAAGTTTCCTGTGTACCGGCGCGCTGGGAAGCCATATAAACGCCGTTCACGTTTTTCACCACATCGCTGAGGCGTTGCGCCTGCTGGTCAGCCAACACTTCCTGGCCAATAATGGCCACGCTCTGGGGCAGGTCCATCACCGGTACCGGCAGTTTGCCGATGGATACCGGTTTGCGGTTGATAGTCCGGGTGCGGGTACCATCTACCACTACTTCATTCAGCTGACTGGCGGTATTGGCAAGGTCCAGGTGGATCTCCACAGACTGGTCCGGTGCTACGGTAACTGTTTTTTGGATAGGTTCGCAACCAGTGCAGGATATCACGAGCGTATATACGCCCGGCTTCACGTTTTTAACGGTGAAAGTACCGTCTTCATTAGATATAGTGCCTCTTTTGGTGTCTTTCAGTCCAATGGTCACGAAAGCAGCCGGTTCGCCGTCGGCCGTATTGATTTTACCTTTGATAACCCCGTTTTGTGCCATGGCAGCGAGGCTCATCAAAACAAAACCAACAGAGAAGTATAATTTTTTCAACGCTCAATAAATTTTGCGCAAAGAAACGCCGGGGCCGGTTCATATACCCGGCGAATCGGGAAAAGGATTTACGCAAAGCGGAAAATCTACGGCTGGATAAGTTAATAATATTGATAACCAATCATATATACATAATAAAAACACCAGGAATCCCGACAAATCCCTGGCATTTTTCCGGGTTTGATTATTGCCGGGCCCAAATTCCCGATGCGGCAGTCGCCTGGGCATAGGCTTTAAAATCGCGGGGAGTTCTTTTAAGTGCGCGTTGTACCCCGTCCGCCAGGCTTTCATTACGCCCGTCGAGCACTTCGGAGAAAAGGTAGTTCACCAGCCAGATATGATCATCGGGAAGACCGTACTCTTTCAGCATACCGGCATATTCATCGGCGCTCACTTCCTGATACTGTATCGGTTGCCCGGTGGCATCAGCCACTTCCGCCACCGCTTCTGCGAAAGTCATCAGCCGGGGACCGGTAAGCTCGTACAGCTCTCCGTTGTGTCCCTCTTCTGTCAGTGCTGCTACCGCCACCTCTGCGATGTCGTCGGTATCAATAAAGGGCTCGCGCACGTGACCGGCAGGAAGGGCTACAAATCCCGCCTGTAAAGGTTCCAGCAGATAACCCTCGCTGAAGTTCTGGCTGAACCAGGCGCAGCGCAGGACCGTCCATTCCATACCGGCGTTGCTCACGATCTCTTCACAGGCTTCGGCTTCTTTTTCGCCGCGGCCGGACAACAGTACCAGTCGCTTCACCCCACTGTCCTTTGCCAGCTGTGTGAGCGTGCGGATAGCGTCTGTGGCTCCCGGTACGGCGAGGTCAGGGTAATAGCTGATGTACACTGCGGCAACACCTTCCAGCGCAGCACGCCAGGTGGCGGGATCTTCCCAGTCAAAAGCCGGAGAACCGGAACGGGAGCCTATCCGGAAAGGCCAGTTTTTTTCGGCTAACAATTGGGCAACTCTTTTGCCGGTTTTACCGGTACCTCCTAATATTAAAACGGGTGCTGTTTTCATGGTTTGTTTGTTTTTATATGTCAAAACTAGCACGCCGCCAGTGGGGAAAATAGAACAAAACCGACACGGGGATCTTTTTCACGCAAAGGCGCTAAGCAGCAAAGAGCGCAAAGATCATATAAGCGAGCAGAGAAAGCAAAGGAGCGGAGATCAAAATTTGATCTCCGCTCCTTTGCTTTCTTATAATTCTTATTAATGCTTTGCGCTCTTTGCTGCTTAGCGCCTTTGCGTGAAAATAAATGTTGATCTTCGCTCCTTTGCGATCTTACTTATTTTGTAAAACCTCTGCGCGCTCTGCGTGAAAGAACTCCGTAGCCGGCAGCCGGGAGAAATAAAATATACCGTTCTGTAATTGCCCGTCGCACGCCTTTGTCAGCTCCCGTTTGAGCGAGTCCACCTTTTGGGGATACTGAGCGGACAGATCTTTCATCTCCCTATAATCTGTGGGCAGATGGTATAGCTGAAAAATATTTTTATTATCCAGCAGGTAGGTGCGTAACTTCCAGCCGTCGCGGGTCACCAGCGCCGGCCCCATGAACGAAGAGAACACTACTTTATCACGCGTGGCGGACTTCTTTCCCAACAGCGACGGCAGGTAAGAACGGCCATCCTTCCGGTCGGGCACCTGCACCTGCAGCAGGTCCGCCATGGTGCTCAACAGGTCGTAATTGGCCACGAGGTCACGGTTGACCACACCTGCCGGCACTTTTCCCGGCCAGTAACAAATAAACGGTACCCTTACACCGCCTTCCCAGTTGGTTTCCTTAATGCCAGCCAGTCCGTTGTTACCATTGAAAATATCCACCCCGTCATCGCTATAGAGCCGGGTGGTGATATTGTCATACCGCGCTTGTCTGCCTTCATAGTACAACCAGTGACCGTTATCTGACCCGAAGATGATCAGCGTATTTTTGCTCAGGCCCAGCGAATCCACCAGGCGCACGAAGGTCCCTACGTTGTCATCCACCATTTTCACCATAGTAGCATACATCTTCTGCCGTTCGGTCAGTTGCGGATTACCGGCAAACACCGGATCGATGGCCGGTACGGACACTGGTCCGTGCGGCAGGTTGGTAGGATAATACAGGAAAAAAGGTTTGTCTTTGTTGCTGACGATAAAGCGGCGTGCTTTGTCCATGAACAGGTGCTCTGCATATTGCGGTTTGTCTTTTCCGTTCCGCAAAGCGGCGCTGTCAGGATATGAGTCCGGCCGTGTGTTGCCGGCGATGTGCACCGGTTCGCCGTTTTCAAACATTACCATTGGATAGAAACCGTGGCACATGCGGTGATCGAGATAACCGTAGTAGTAGTCCCACCCGTGGGCTGCCATCTGCCGGCGCGACGTGGCGAAGCCCCATTCCAGTTTACCGATTTCACCGGTCACATAACCGGCTTTCTTAAATACCTGCGGCAGCACCATGCCCGGATGTTCCGACTGCTCAAAGGGTGCGAGGCGTTCATCCACTTCCGGCAGCGTGAGTTTACCCTGCAGGTAATTAATGTAGATCCCTGCGCGGTTGAGTGTGAATTTCCCTTTCCGCACATCACTGTAACCGGTGAGCATACTGGCCCTGGCGGGCGCGCAGTACATGCTGCCGTAGATATTGTCAAAGCGCATGCCCCCACGCGCCAGCCGATCGATGTTGGGTGTTTGTACGATCTGTTGTCCGTAGTCGGACAGCATACCACGTCCCATATCGTCGGTGTAGATGAAGATAACATTGGGCCGGGGTGCTTTCCCCTGCTGTGCTTTTACGGCGGCAGCAATGAGGAAAGCGCTCAGGCATAACAAATACTTTTTCATGGCCGGTATATTTTAGCGGCTGCGGCCACTGGTCTTAATAGTTTCCAGCATGGTGGCCATTTCTTTCACCATTTCAGGATGGGCGGCCGCTACGTTGTTCTTTTCTCCCAGGTCGGCCTTCAGGTTGTATAGCTGCGGGATGGTGTCCAGCCCGGATTCGATGTTCACGTCTTTCAGCAGTTTGGGGCCACGCTGTGGCACGATATACTTCCAGTCGCCTTTCACCAGCGCCAGCGTGCCGGCCTGTTCCACCATGCTGCTGCGGCCCGCTTGTGATTTTCCAAGCAATGTGCCCAGTATGTTCCAGCTGTCGGGCGCTTCATTTTCCTTCAGCGGCTGACGGAGCATGGCGGCAAAAGATGCCAGGAGATCGACCTGGTTTACCAGAGCGCCGGAAACGCCGGGTTTCACGGTACCGGGCCAGCTAAGGATAAAAGGCACGCGGGTACCGCCTTCGAGGATGCTGTATTTACCACCGCGCATGGCGCCGGCGGGCTGGTGGCCGCTCTGTTGGGCCACGGCGCCGTCGATGTAGCCGTCATCCAGCACAGGGCCGTTGTCGCTGCTGAAAATAACGATGGTGCTTTTAGCGATGCCGAGGTAGTTGAGCGTTTTCATGATCTCTCCTACAGACCAGTCCAGCTGCATGATCACATCGCCGCGATAGCCCATTTCACTCTTTCCTTTGAAGCGGGTGCCCGGCATACGGGGCACGTGGATATCGCTGAGCGAGAGATAGAGGAAGAACGGTTTGCGGTGGTGTTCTTCGATAAAGAGCTGCGCCTGGTTGACAAAATCGCCTGCCAGCGACTCGTCTGTCCAGCGGGCGCGTTGTCCGCCGGTCATCCAGCCGATGCGGCCGATGCCGTTGACGATCGTCTGATTGTGGCCTTGCCCCGGCGTGGAGTGCATTTTCAGCAGTTCCGGATTTTCTTTGCCGGTAGGTTCATTTCCTATTTTCTGATGGTAGTTGACCTGTATGGTATCTTTCGGATCGAGGGCCACCACGCGGTGGTTTTCCACATATACGGTAGGCACCCTGTCGGCCGTGGCGGGGAAGAAAAAGGCGTAATCGAAGCCTGTCTCCAGCGGGCCGGGCTTCAGTTCCCCGTTCCAGTCGGGTTCTCCCTGCGCGCCGATGCCGAGGTGCCATTTGCCGATGCAGGCCGTGCTGTAGCCGGCGCGCTGGAACACGTTGCCCAGCGTGGTGCGGTCGGTGGGTACGATCAGCGACGCATTGCCGGGAAGTATGTTCGTCCCTTTTTTACGCCAGGCGTATTCACCGGTGAGGATGGAATAACGGGAAGGTGTACACGTAGCTGCGGTAGCATGACCGTTCGTGAAGCGGATACCTTCCGACGCCAGCCGGTCGATATGCGGCGTTTTCACGCGGGTAGCGCCATTACAGCTGATATCCCCGTAACCCAGATCATCTGCATAGATGATGATCACATTGGGCTGTTGTCCTTTCTGCTGACCTATTACCGCCGCATGGGCCACGCCCGTGAGGACGGCGGTAAACAATAATTTTTTCACGTAATGCATGTTATCTCAGATTAGGGTTTATGTCCTGTTCACTTTGCGGCACGGGCCACTTTTCATCGGTACCGGCGCGGAAAGCCTTGGTCGTTACAAACCAGCGGCTATAGCGGTCCACGGAGGAACCTTTCTTGCGCAAATTTACGGCACCAGGAAATGGCGCGCCATAAAAATCTCCGTTCAGCACCTGTGCGATAGTGCCCCAGCGCAGCAGGTCCCAGTAGCGTATGCCTTCACAGGCCAGCTCGTTTCTGCGTTCGCGGTGCAGGATGGTCCGCAGCGCTACCGGGTCAACGGTGGTCACTTTCGGCATTGCCACGGAGGCGCGGCCTCTTACCTGGTTGATGGTAGCGTCCAGCAATGCCTGATCGACAGGGCCGCCGGCTTCCAGCTTCGCTTCGAGGTAGCTGAGCAGTATTTCCGCATAACGGACCACCGGCATATCGATGCCGGAGTTCTGTAAGTCGCCTGAGAAATTGTCGGGCAGGTACTTACGGATACAGTAGCCCGTACGGGTAGCCTGGCGGGTGAGCGTCAGCTGATCGACAGACTTGGTGGAATCCGGATGAGAAACATATGTACGGCCGTTAAATACCTGCATGTTATAGAGTACGGTGTACATCAGCCGCGGGTCCCTGTTTTCACCGACGTCATTCGGGTTATAACGGGGATCAGTAAACGAAAAAGGTGTTCCATCTTTAAACTCATAGCTCTCCACGAGGCTGCCCAATGGGTTCATCAGGTGCCACCCGCTGTTGATAGCCGGGAAGAAATGCTGCAGCATCCCGTTGGGCACCAGGTTAGGCACATACTGGATGGCGAAGATCAGTTCTTTGCTGGTTTCGTTGGTACCATCGAAAAGGCTTTTGTAGTTAGCGTCGATGATATTGTCATTGTAGTCAATGATGGTTTTGTAGGTGGTAGCGGCGTCACTGTATTTTTTCTCTGCCAGTTGCAGTCGGCCCAAAAAAGCGAGTGCAGCCTGTTTGCTGGCGCGGCCTCTCTCGGACGCAGAAAGGTCTTTATACCTGGGCAGGTCTGCGGCGGCGGCCGTCAGTTCTGTCATCACAAAATCAACCACCTGCTGTTTCGTCGCTTTTTTGATGGTATTGGCTTCATCTACCGTCATGGTTTTGGTGGCGAGGGGCACGCCGCCGAAATACTGGGAGAGATAAAAATAGGTAGCAGCCCTGATAAAGCGGACTTCCGCCGTCATCCTTTTGATTTTATCGGGAGATGCCGGCACCCTGTTTACATTCTCCAGGAAGTAGTTACAACGGGCGATGCGGGTATAGCCGCCGCTCCAGTAGTTGGTGATCTGGGAGTTGGTGGCTGTGAGCCCGCCACTCGTCAGTTTGTTCACGTCGGAGTTATCGCCTCTCCTGTCGTAGAGATTATCTGTAGACATATCGAGGAAGACGATGCCTACATAAGACCACCAGTCGGACAGTGTGAATTCTGTGCCACCGGCGATATTGCCACGGTAAACTGCCGCCAGCGCCAGCATGGCGTCGCCCTCGGATTTCCAGAAGTTCTCGTTGGAGAACTGCGACAGGGGCGCTTTATCCAGCTTTTTGCTGCACCCGCTGCCCAGTAGCAACAAGAGGCAGGCGGCTATTATATATCTGTAAGGTACTCGCATTTTTCAGTCGTTTGAAGATTAGAAACTAACGTTTACGCCCAGGGTGTAGTTACGCAGAATGGGATAGTAGGCGCCACCGGTATTGACTTCCGGGTCCCATCCTTTACGGTAACGGCTGAACGTAAATAAATTTTCTGCCGCCAGGCTTACCCGCAGCCCGTCGATACCAATACGGCGGGTAGCGGCGGGTGGCAGGCTGTAGCCCAACTGGATGTTTTTAATACGGACATAGGAACCGTTCAGCATCCAGTAGGAAGACTGTACCGTATTACCTGTACCGGTGTTAGGCACCAGTTCCATGCGTGGGTATTTGGCGTTGCGGTCAGGGTTTTCCGGCGTCCAGCGTTCGTCGAACTGCCAGCGTTGTACGGTAGCGGTATTGTTCAGCGCAATACCGGCGTAGCCTTCCAGATAACCTTTCACATCTGCCACGCCCTGCATCAACACATTGAGATCAAAATTGCGGTACTTGCCGCCGAGATTAAGCCCGAAAGTATAACGCGGGATACGGCTGCCCAGCACCACACGGTCATAAGCCGGGGTGATCTTACCATCCGGTTTTCCATTGGGGCCGCTGATATCTTTGTAGCGGATATCACCCGGTTTTTTCTGGGAGCCCAGTGCGGACTGGTCGGCCCAGGAAGCGCCTTCATTGGCATCTACAAACAGTCCGTCGGCTACATACCCATAATAGGCATTCACCGGATAACCAATAAACAAGGCACTATTCGCATTCCCCACCAGTCCGTTCGGCTGCAGCACATTTCCTACGCCCACATCCAGTATTTTGTTATTGATAATGCTGAAATTACCGTCTATGTTATAGCTGAACTTGCCCACAGTGTTACGGTGGCCCAGCGTAAACTCCCAACCAGTATTTTTTAGTTTACCTGAATTTTTAAGCCCCACGTTAAAGCCCAGCACCCTGGACACGCTGCCGCCGGGGCTAACGAGAATGTCATATGTATATTTATCGAAGTAGGTAGCGCTGCCGGTGAGCAATCCACGCCACAGTGTGAAGTCTAAGCCCAAATCAGTGGAGCGGGTAGACTCCCAGCGGAGCGTAGGATCTGCGAGGTCTACCAGCGTTACGCCGGTAGCCACCTGGTCACCGAAGCTATAGTTGTATTTTGTGCCGGTGTTCATGATATTCTGCCAGCCGTAGTTAGCGATGTTCTGGTTGCCCAGCGTACCACGGGAGGCTTTTATTTTCAGCTCGTCCACCCACTTTACATTGTCCTTCATAAAGGGTTCTTCGGAGATCCGCCAGCCGAGCGCCATAGCGGGGAAGAACGCGTATTTTTTTGTGGCAGGGAAACGGGAAGAGCCATCATAGCGCAGCACGCCTTCTGCAAAATATTTACTGTTGAAGTTGTATTGCAAGCGGCCAAAGAAAGACGACAATGCCCAGGAAGCGGCGCCGCCGTCGTTGGTCTGCCCCTCGGCTGACCCGAGATTAATAGACGTCAGCGTGTTGCCCGGGAAGTTTCTGCGGAAAGCGCTCACGGAGTCGATCACAAACTCTTCAAAAGAGTAACCACCCAGCACGGTAAAGCTGTGTTTATCGAACCGTTTATTGTATTCCGCCAGCGCCTGCATGGTTTTATAGTTGGAATTGCGGTTGCCCTGCGTTAAGGTAGACGGTCCCAATGTGGTAATATTATTGAGATATTGTGTGGCGAGGAAACGTTTGTTATCGCCGTAGTTGATATACCCGCCGCCAACCGCAGAGAGCTTCAGTCCTTCCACCACGTTCCAGTCCAGCCGCAGGTTACCGTTCAGGTCTATTCCTTTTTCCTTGTAGAAAGATTCACTTTCCAGGTTGGACACGGGGGTGCCTTTGCCGTTGATGCCCACGCCCCAGTCGCCATTGCTCATGCGGATAGGATATATCGGGGAATAGCGTACTACCTGGCCGATCATGTCGAGCATGTTGCTAAAGTCCAGCGTTGCCGGTGGCGCCGGTTCGTTGGTGGTGGACAACGAAGAGGCGATACGGGTGGTGAGCTTCAGCTTACGGGTAATATTGGTGAGCAGGTTCAGGCGCACATTATAGCGGTCGTAGCTATTACGTGCCACGATGCCGTTCTGCCGGATATAGCCGAAAGACAGCTGGTACTGGCTGATCTGGTTGCCATTGGCCAGGGAGATGTTGTGCCCTGTCTGGATACCGTATGGTTTAAAGAAGTCTTTATAGAAATTGGAGTTGGGATAGTTATCCGGATTGCTGCCGTCTTTAAACTGCTGTATCTCTGCTTCTGAGTAGGACCCGGGCACCGCTTCGTTCATGGCCTGTGCAAACTCCCATGAGTTCACCGATTGCGGCAGCGCCGTCGGCTTCTGCGTACCTACGTAACCGTTATAGTTCACTTTCAGTTTACCGGTAGCGCTGCCGGATTTGGTGGTGATGAGTATGACGCCGTTGGCCGCGCGGGCGCCATAGATGGCGGCGGAAGACGCATCTTTCAGCACAGACACCGCCTCCACGTCGTTGGGATTTACATCGTTGAAAGAGTTGACGGGCATACCGTCCACCAGGATGAGGGCGCCGGGCCCTGCGCCGAAGGAGCCTACGCCGCGCACCTGTATTTCGCCGCCGGCGGCGCCGGGCCTGCCGGAGCGTTGTATCACGGTTACGCCGGGCATCTGGCCGGTGAGGGCGTTGGACAGCTGCGGCACGGTCCGGTTGTTGACTTTCTCCGCGTTGATCTGCGATACCGATCCGATGAGTTGTGATTTTTTCTGGGTGCCGTAACCTACCACCACCACTTCGCTGATAGCGCTGGCTTCGGGATGCAGCACCACGTTGAGCGTGTTGTCTGTCCCTACCTGGACAGTATAGGGTTTGTAGCCGAGGATGCTGAATTTCAGCGTTTCACCGGCGGTGGCCCTGAGCACAAAAGCGCCTTTAGCGTCGGTGATGGTGCCGCGGGCGGTGCCCACTACGCCCACGGATACGCCGGGGATGGGATTGCCCTGTTCATCCTTCACCGTACCGTGGATATCGGCGGGCACTACTGCCGTCAGTACAGGAGCGGCCGGAGGTTCCGGTTTCCGGGAGACGACGATCATTTTATCTTCGATCGTGAAGGTAAAGGGCTGGCCTTTCAGGACAGCCGCCAGCACTTCCTGCAGTGTGGCTTTGCGGAAATCGGCGTCAATGGGCGATGATGTTTTCAGCTCCCGGTAATCGTAAAAGAACCGGTAATTGCTTTGGTGTTCGATGGCCCTGAAGACTTTGTCCAGCGGCATCTTCTTTCCCGAGAGGCTGATGGACTGGGAATAGCCGGTGGCATTTACCTGTAAAAAGGCCACCAGCAGTAACAGTGCGGTCAATTTCATAATAAGCAGACTTTTACTGACTAAAAGCCCCTTTGGTGGCGAAGCTTTTGCATAACGAAGGGAATGCATACATTTGTTGTGTTAGGGAATTAAATAATCAATTGATCTTAGCGGAAACATTGGTTGATAATCTCCCGGCAATAATCCACCAGGGGCGGGTCCAAGCGCTCCTGGTTTTTTATTTTTCCGGGCAGTTCATTGTTCACGGACTTTTGTTCATAACTGCCGGTTTGGTTGATGTTTTTTATTTAAGAGACTACAATAATTTTCCTTCCTTCCACTTTAAAGTGCACATGACTTAACTCCAGCAGGCGCAATACTTTCGACAAAGGCTCCTGCCGGCTGATGGTACCTACGAACTCCCGGGCGGTGGGCGTGCCTTCGTAGGCCACCTCCACATCGTACCAGCGGGCTACCTGCCGCATAACGGTTTGTATATCTGCCTTATCAAAAAGAAAATACCCGTTTTTCCAGGCCAGCACTTCTTCTACGTTGGCAGGCACCACTTTAAAGGCGGCCGCGTTGTTGTCCAGGATGCCCTGATCGCCGGGGCGGATCACGGTATTGATGCTACCTTTTACCAGTTTCACCGAACCTTCCGTGAGGGTGGTCCGGATAGCGTGTTCATCGCTATAACCAGCAATATTGAAGTGCGTGCCCAGCACCTCCACGGCCATATCCCCTGTTTTCACACGGAAAGGGCGTTTATGCATGCCCCCGTTTTTTGAGGGTGCAGTGATGCCGGTAATTTCAAAATACGCTTCTCCGCTGAGCTCCACTTCGCGGCTGTCTTCCCGGAAGCTGACCGGGAAGCGCAGGGAGGACGCGGCATTGAGCCACACTTTACTACCGTCGGGCAGTACCACCTGGTACTGGCCGCCGCGGGGCGTGGCGATGGTGTTATATAATACCTTTCCGTCGGCTGCCGTTCCGGCGCCGGCGTAGGCCAACTGACCGTTATTGAGTTTGATGACTTTTACAGCGCCCTGCTGACCGATGGTGCCGTTGGCCGCATCGTCCAGCACCACGGTGCGGCCGTTGGCCAGCGTGAGCACCGCTTTGTTGCCGCCCGGGGCAATATCCTGCCGGGCCAGCTGGTCCGCCTGTTCAACGGCATCCGTCGATTTGTGGCGGTTATTCAGAAAATACCATCCGGTGGAGAACACGCCCACCAGCACGGCAGCTGCCGCGGCGTAGCGCAACCAGCGCACCACCGGCCGGGGTTCCGTTTCCAGTGCGGCTATTTTCTCCCGCACCTGTGCCAGCAACTGCTGGTCCGGCTCCGGGACAGACGGCGCCAGCAGCACCATCTGTTCGTAACGGTCCATCAGCGCGCGGTACTGCTCCTCCCGCAAGGAGGTGATATATGTTGTCCAGGCCTGTTGCTCCTGTTCCGTCAGCGCACTGCCGGCGGCAAATTTCTCCAGTAAGGCTGTTATTTGTTCCTGTTCCATAATGCTATTACTAATAAGACTGCCCGGAATCCGGAAAGGACACCTGTAAAAAAATATATTTTTTTGGGGGGATTTCAGGAGGTAAAAATGAGGGCTAATAGTTGCCTCTATGACTTCCTGTTGCTGAAGGGGCTATTTCAGGGAGGTGAAAATGAGGGCCAGCAGTGCTGCATCGAGGCCGGCATGTTTTTTCAGGTAGGTCTTTACATCCCTTACCGCTTCATACAATTGTTTTTTTACGGCGAATTTGGAGATATGGAGCTCCGTGGCGATGTCATCGAGCGAAAGGCCGCTTTCGTTGCGGAGCAGGAAGATACGGCGCCGCTGCGGCGTAAGCCTGGCGATAGCCTTACGGGCTATTTCGTGGTATTCGTTGAACTGCACTTTTTCCTGTACGTCCGTATGGGCGTCCTCCTGTTGCTGCGCCAGCACGTCCCGGGCTTTCAACTGCCGGGCGGCGGCCATGCGGAGGTCGTACAGCCGGTTTTTGGCCATCATAAAAAGATAGGCCTGCAGCGACTGCACTGTTACCAGTGTTTCTTTTCTTAACCACAGTTTTACAAAAATATCCTGGACCACCTCGTCGGTGTCCTGCCTGGAAAAACCCGTCAGCGGAAAGACAAAAAGGAACAGTTTTGGTTGATAATGTTCGTACAGCCAGGTAAATGCATCCCCGTCTCCCGCCGCCAAGCGCTCACATATGACAGTTTCTGATGGCATGCTGCTCATGTAGCTTCGATCATTGTTCCCCGTAAAACTAAGGAGTTGACAGCAAAGAATCATAAGGAGTCCGCAGAAACAACGATTTTTTTGTTGCCAGGGAAAAAACGCTGTCTCATACTGGTCCCGGGGCGGTGGCCCGCCGGTCGCAAAAAAACGATCCGTCCCGGAGAAAACCTCTCCGGAACGGACCACACATCAAACTAGATTTTTTTTAAATTTCAGGGCAGATAAGCGGGGGCACTGGTATGTTTCAGAAAAATATACCCGTCGAACAAATCCGTCAACCGAACAGGATCGCTGTAAGAGATGGACTCCGGCGGCCCATAGCCAATGAGCCGTAAAGGCCGTAGCGCAGTATCGGCGGGTATCCTGTGCAGATCGATATAAAGCGCCGGGAGCGCCTGCTGATGGAACAGACTGTCCCAGCTGGGGGTGGTAACAGCGGGCAAAGCATAGGCTTTCATCACATTCCGTTTGGTATCGAAGCGGTCCGCTGTTCCGCCGTAGGTGCCGGCAGACATTCCGGAGCCCAGCACATAATAAGCCGGCACTTTCTTTTTGATATATCCTCCGCAGCCGCCTACCGCATGATCGTTGAACGGCGATTGGAGCGCCAGGTGAACGGCGTGCGCCCATACGATCATTTTACCGTCGTGGGCTATATCAACCGCCATATTCGCCATGCCGCTGTCCCGGTTGGCTTCCCCGGTAGTCCAGCAAAAGCCGTTCAGCAGCGCACGCTGAAAGGTTTCCGTGGCCGGTAGCCGGTCTGCTTTTACCAGGCTGTCTATCTGGTGTATTTGCGTACGGCCGCTGGTAATGACCGCCATAAAGTCCTTCTGGCTGACGTCTTTCATTTGGCAGTTCCAGATGGAGTCAAACGTCTGTGCCGTCCTGTAAAGGTTCTCCGTCCATTGTACCAGCAACGGGTGTTGCAGCGGTTTTGCCTCCGCTCGTAGCATGGCTGCCGTGCCGGCGAGGTAGTTAAAATCCATCCCGGCGAACGTTATTTTGTCGGCGTGTTGCTGGTTAAACTTCCGTACCCATTCGAAAAGTGCTTCCAGCTCCCGGGTTTGCCAGAGCGCTATCAGGTATTGTTTCATGCCTTCCCTCACCGGCTTGCCGGTATTCAGCCACTGATTGAAATAATAGCTGTCGCCGAAAGCGTTCTCAAAACAAAGGATGCGGAATCCTTTCTTCTCTACCAGTTCTTTGATGATAGCGATCCTGGTGTCGTTCCATTCTTTGGTGCCGTGGGTGCCCTCTCCCAACCCTACGATGTTGTACTTCGCCATTTCCTGCACCAGGGGGTGCAGCTGCGCTACCGGGAGACGACCGTCTTTTATTTTCAATGGCCGGATATCAGGCTGTGCCCACAGCCGGGCGGAGAGTAGCAGGAAGATAAATAAGCTGATCAATCGGTTCATATTTTTGTATTTAGCGTGGATACAAAACTATTTCCCGCCGCTGCCGTCGGCAACTTTATGCTTTCAATGGCCTGTTTTTTCCGATCAAAAAGGTGGCCTTCCATTTCATCGCAAAAGGAGGGCATTTCATCGCAAAATGTATTACATGCCTCTATTTTGAATAGATTTACAGCATATGAAACCGCAGGAGGCTACCAACAGACGTAAACTTTCACTGATCTACGAGCTGACCATCTGGCTGTTATATGCCGGCGCCTATAAATACGCCTGGTATCTTAACATGCCGGAAACGGGCCAGGCGACCGGCTTATTTCCGCATCCGGCTATTGTGCTGTACGCCATCGCTTCCTCTTTATACTGGTTGTTATACTACCGGCTGGCAGTTCCCTGGCTGCTGCAGCATAAAAAATACTGGCTGCTGTTTCCGGTTATCATCTTTTTTGTTTTTATACTCTCTATCCCCAATAACTACCTCGTCAGCCGGATTTTCATGCAAATAGCCGGCAACGGCGGACTGCAACAATTCTATACAGCAGAGTTCACCGTAAACGCCCGGCGGATGGCCTATTGGAAGGGGTGGTCTTTTGATATCCTGGTCCCCGACCTGGTGGCGTTCAGTTCTATTGCTTTCTGGCGTTATGCCATAGAAAGCGAATACCGGCGCTGGCAGATGGAGCGTCAGAACTACCAATTGAAAATAGACTCGCTGCGGGCGACCATCAACCCGCATTTCCTGTTTAACACCCTCAACAGTGTTTATGGCATGACGTTACTGGGGAAAAAAGAAGCGCCGGACTTCATTCTGCAGATGTCCGACGCTATGCGTTATATCCTATACGAAAGCAATGCAGAGAAGGTGTTGCTCGAAAAAGAAGTAGCCTTTATAGAAAGTTACTTCGCTATAGAAGACCGGCGCCTGGGAAATGTGCAAATACAGTTTTCCGCCGAAGGCGTGGACGATACGACGATGGTAGCCCCCCTCCTGCTGCTGCCTTTCATCGAGAACTCCATCAAACACGGCGCGCATCATTTCCGGGAAAGCGCCCGGATAAATACTACCATCGTTTTAAAGGATAAAAAGCTATATTTTGAAATTGCCAATGACGTACATGTCCACCCCACTCCCCTTCCGCACAGCGGCGGTGTGGGTATCGAAAACGTGAAAGCGAGGCTGGCGCTGTATTATCCCGGCAAACACATTTTAAAGATTGATGTAGGGAATGGTACGCACAAAGTATATTTATCAATTGACCTGACTGCCTCATGATACACTGCCTGATTGTAGATGACGAGCCTATTGCTCACGAAATCCTGGAAGAATATGTAATGCGGTGCGGCCGTATCGCTATTTTAGGTCATTGCCGCAATGCCATGGAAGCTATCGCCATGCTGGAAACGTATTCCGTAGACCTGCTTTTTTTAGATATACAAATGCCTTTGGTGAGTGGCCTTACTTTCCTGAAAAACCTGGAACATCCGCCACAGGTGATCTTCACGACAGCTTACCAGGAGTATGCGCTGGATGGTTTTGAACTGAATGCGGTAGATTACCTGCTGAAGCCTTATTCCTACGAGCGGTTTCTAAAGGCTATCTCCAAAATAAAAACAACAAAGGAAAGTGGTCCTGTCCGCAGTTATTTCTTCATAGACAATAACCGCAGTACGGAAAAAATCTACCATGACGACATCCGGTATATAGAAGCGGTAGGCGATTATATGAAAATCTACCTGGAAGACAGGTATATCCTTCAGCGCTGTACACTCAAGGCGCTGGAAGAGCAGCTACCGGCCGGGGACTTTGTACGGGTACATAAGTCGTATATTGTTCCGGTGAAGAAGATCATTGCTATAAAAAAAGACACGGTGTATCTTTCCAAAACGCAGACGGTGCCGGTCAGCCAGTCTTACAGGGAGCAGCTGCTCCGAAAATTCAAAGTATAAAAAGGTAGCCGTACGTTGTAATGCCCCGAGAAAGTTGGATACTTTGGTGGGGGGAATTACAATGTACAGCTGCCTTTTATTTTATGGCGAATTCTTTTTTTAATCGATCAGCGGCATCTGCGCCACCCATTGCCTGATGAGGGCTACGCCTTCCTTATGGATCACGGTGCGGGCCAGCTCCGGCATGGCGGTACCTGGTTCGGCGCTGTTCATGCGGTGCACCAGGATGGAGTGCAGCGGGTCGCCGGGGATGACGTCGTAGTTGAGTCCTCCTGCGCCGCCGCCGGCGGATACGGGTTGTTTCATGATACCGAGGTGGTCACTGCCGTTCTGTTCGTATTCCAGGAACAGGCCCGTATTAAATGCATCGCCGCCTTTGGTGTGGCAGTGGGCGCAGTTGACATCGAGGTAGGCCCGTGCGCGTTCGTTGACCGTATAATGCACGCTGTCTTTCCAATCCGGCAGTTGCGGAACGTCTGCTGCGGGCAGGCCTTGCAACATGCCGGCGGAGGCCCATTGCTGCAGCTGGCCGGAGGTTTGTCCTGCCAGTGTGAAATTGAGGTTGCGCGCTTTGGGACCGATGGGCGTCAGTACGCTGTTGTTGATATGGCAACGTTTACAATCGTTGGTATTGGGCATCTGGTATACGGTGGAGATTTTTTCTCCGCTGTCGTCCAGCAGGGTGATGGGTATCTTTTTGCCCAGTATCCATTTTACGGCTTCGGTCTGCTGATCGTTCCAGAGGTAGTTCATCACCTTCCAGTTTTTATCTGCCGGATCTTTGAACAACAGGCGGGTTTCTATCATCACCTTTTTGTGTTCCGGGCTGGTGTAGGCGAAGTTTTTAATGATGAACGTGGAGTCCGGGAAGTCCAGCGGCCCCTGGGCCGTGTATTGTGCCGCTTTGCCTTCCGGCAGTACCACAAAGCGGTCTTTCACCGCGTAGTCGGTAAACAGCGGCGTTGACAGGTCATAACGCACTACGCCTTTGCGGGGCGTCAGTGTTTTCAGATCGCCGGCAAAAAATCCGTAGTCAGACAGTTTTTCTCTAAACTGAAAGCCGGCGTTGTCCTGCCGGGCAGGTTGCTGCTGGCAGCTGTTGAACCACGCCAGCAAAAAAACAAACATCAGTAACAGCAAACAAGGCTTCCTCATCTCGCTAAAAATTAAACAAAAAAAATTACTTGCACAAGAACGGTGTCACCACGGTATCGGGGCGCCATTCTTTGGTGCCCATCTGTAAGGCATGCACATTCACAAACAGGTTGGACTGTTTCTGATTGATGCAGAGGGAATCGGGGTTGGCGGCGGTACCTTTTGTCAGCACGTTGCTGGTGATACCGTCGTAGGTAATGAAAGGCAGGCGGGCGTTTTTACGGGCAGGGTCCTGCGCGTTGAGCTGTTGCTCGAGCGCTACCAGTATTTTACCGGTATGATGCTCATAGACAGCTGGTGGAAAGCTGTCACCCACCTGCATTTCATTGTCATGGATGCGAATGTTCTTAGGTATAGGGTCGTAGTGATCATTTATTTTAGCGCCTGCATTGGTGTCAATAAAAAAGCCGGACACCACCGAGATGGCGCTGGAGTTGTTATTGATGATGCGGTTGTTGTACAGTTCAATATCAGAAGCCGCCAGTATCACCACTCCACTGCCGGGAGCAGCGTTACCGACGCCCCAGGTGGAGCCGAAACTGCCTGCTTTGGCAAAGTTACGTTCGTTGTTATCGTGCAGGTGGTTGTTATAGGCTTTCACATGGCCGCCGCGCTGTGACAGGTCGGGCAGGTCAAAAATGAGGAAGCCGGCGGTGTTGCCGTAAAAATCGTTGTCGTATACCTGTGCGTTGGAGGTATTTTCTATTTCGCAGCCGGCCACGTTCTTGTAGGCCTTACAGTTACGGACGATGGCGCTGTCGGTCTGCCCAACGTAGATACCGGCGTCGGAAGCGCCTTCCGCGTAGCAGTGTTCTATCAGCACGTTTTTACACATCACGGGGTAGATAGCGTAGCCGCCGCTGGTGGAATCGGCTTTCGACCATACCGCATTCAGGTGGGTGATGACCACCTTTTCACTTTTATTTATTTTGATGAGATCTCCTTTGGAGTCTTTCAGCGTCATGTTGTGGATAGCGAAGCCTTTCACGTCCGTTACGCGGATACCTTCACCGCCCTGGCTCTGGGAGGAGAAGTCCAGCACTGTTTTATCGGGACCGGCGCCTTCTATGCGGATATGGTTTACCTGTGCGATGCTCAGGTTATCGAATTTATAGGTGCCTTCTTTCAGGAAGATGCTGCTGCTGTCTTTAATGGTGAGGAAGGCTTCGGCTATTTTGGTTTCTTCACCGGGGCCGAAGGTGAGTTTGGTCTTGTATCCGTCCCTGTCTTCCTGCGACGAGTGGCATGCCGCCAGCAGGCCTGCGAGGGCGAGGGCCAGGATAGAATAACTGTTGTGTCGTTTCATATGATTTCCATTTTTAAAAATGATTAAAATACGTTGTAGGCAAAGCTGACATAGTACATAGCGCCTATGGCCGGGCTGCCGAATCCGTTGCGGTAATACACATTGGTGATATTGGTGCCGCCCAGTTTGATCCTGCAATGTGCCTGCAGCAACCGGTAACTGATCTGCGCATCTATCACGGAAGAGGCTGGTACGTTACCACTGCCGAATCCTATCTGATAGAAATAACCCGGGCGGTAGCGGAAAGTTGTGCTGAAAGCAAAACGTTCTTTATTGCCAAAGCCGGTATTGCCGAAGTCTATATTGAATTTGTAGTTAGGCGTATTAAAATTGTTGACCTGGCTGTTGTTCCTGTTTTTGAGGAAGTCGGATGAGAAGTTCACTTTCGCCATGAAGTTGCGTGACATCTCTACCGCCACGCTGGCGGCATAGCCGTAGGTATTTACCTTCTCTGCGCCGTTGTACGCGATATTATAGGCCATATAGGTACTGTGGTCTTTAAAGGCGGTGGGATCGTCGGTACCGGGCGTATTGGCCACGTTGACGTAGCCGATGAAATTTTTCCAGGTGGCGTAGTAGCCCAGCACGTCTATCAGCACCCGTTTGGCTATCAGGGAGGAGTATCCTAACTCGAAGGCGTCTACGGACTGTGGTTTGATATCGCTGAGGGTGAATTGCTGCAGGTCAGCGGGGTTGTTGCTTTGCTGGTATTTGGCGACGCTTTCCAGGGTATAGGCCGGATAGCGGTCGAACTGGTAAACACCGTTGAGCAGCCGGGAAGAGCCTCCGGAGGCGAAGCTGTTATAATCTACGGGGGTGCTTTGCAGCGCCTGGATATTGGAGGGGAAGCTATAGGCGTTCTGGTAGGAGAAGCGGATAAAACTTTCCCTGTTCACCTCTGCTACCGCTGATGCCCTGGTGGTGATGCGGGGTTTTTCGAAGAGGGTATTTTTATCGTAGCGGAAGGCGGCGCTGAGGCTCAGTTTTTCTTTCAGCACTTTTTTGGTAGCGTGGACGTAGGCGCTGTATTCCGCCACATCGATGGGGCCGTCGTTGTCGGGGAACAGCGTGCCTTTGGAATCGAGGCGGTACAGGCGGTAGTTGAGGCCGGCGATCAGCTCCGCAAATTTTACGAGGTGGGTGAAATTGTATTGTCCTTCTACGTTATACAGTTTGCTTTTATCGAGGAAAAGCGTACCTCCTTTGGAGGTAGGCAGGGAAGAGATGCTGTCTTTCAGGTGTTGGAACAGGGGGCTGGAGGCGTCGGGGCGGCCCTGGTCTGCAAAGGCGCGGGCGATGTTACCGGCGTCGGTATAGCTTTTACCGCCTGCCATGGCTTCCAGCAGGGCGCCGGTGTACTGGGGGTACCAGCCGTCGCCGGTGGCGGGGTTGAAGCTGGGCTTCCAGGCTTCGTTGATCAATTGGGCCGTAGGACTGGCGATAATGGTGTTACCGGAGTTTTCGCGGGTGGTGTAGCCTCTCAGGAACCAGTGTTCCGCTTTCAGTTCCGCACGGTACTGTCCCAGCTGGAAATTGGTGAGGGCGTAGCGGGTATCGTTGCTGTATACCGCATTGCCTTTTCCGAAGGTACCGGAAATAATGGCTTCCAGCTGTGGCCGGATCTTATACCGCAGCTCTACGTTGGCCTTCAGTAATTTGGCGTCGTTGCTCAGGTAGCCGTATTCGGGGTAGCCGGTGCGGGCCACATAGTTGCTGCCTTTTTCCAGCAGCGGGTCGATGATGGGCGCCAGCTCCGGTGTTTGGGCCAGGGCTGCCTGCAGGAACGGGTTGATGTCTACGGATGTTTTGCTGCCATACCTATTCACCCCGTTATAGTTGGGGTCGGTGAGCGGGCCGCCGGGACCATTGGTATTGGTGGTGTCGGTGGCCATCCATTCTTTGGCCTGTATATATTGCATGTTGATTTTAAAAGCGAATTTGTCGTTCACTTTTTTGGCCCAGCGGATGGTCCAGTCGTAGTAAGGCGATGGCCCGAAGGGGTCGTTGGATCTGCCTTTACTGACATGGTTCACTCCCTGGGTGATCTGGGCGCTGAGGCCCTGGTATTTGAACGGGTCTTTGCCGGTCATGACGAGGGTGCCGTTAAGGCCGCGGGAGCCGTAGAGGGCGGAGGAGGCGCCGGACAGCACTTCAAGGTTGTCCACATCCAGTTCGGTGAGGCCGATGGCGGTGCCGAGGGGAAAGTTGAGCCCGGGGGCCTGATTGTCCATCCCGTCTACGATCTGGGTGAAGTTGGTGTTACCGCTGGTATTGAAGCCGCGGGTGGTGATGGTGGTAAAGGTGAGGCTGGAGGTGGTCACATCCACCCCCTTGAGGCCCTGTATCATATTAAAATAACTGGGCTGGGGGGAGTTGATGATTTCTTTGGTGCTGATCCGTTCGATGGTGACCGGGGATTCGATTTTTTTCTGGGTGAAGCGGCTGGCGGAGACCACCACCTCGCGGCCGAGCACAGATACCGGGGTGAGTTCTACTTTCAGGGCGCCGGCGCCGGTGACGGTGACTTCTTTGGTTTCAAAGCCAAGGGATGAAAAAATCAGGGTGACGGGGTATTGTTTTTTGGCAGAAAAGCGGAAGTTGCCCTGATCATTGGTATAGTCGCCGTTAGGCGCTTCTTTCATGGTAACGGATACGGCGGGAACCACCTCTTTGGTGTCCGCATTGCGCACATTGCCCGAGACCGTGATCTGGGCATGCGCCAGATGGATAAAACCCATCAGACAAATAATGGTTGATAATAAGACTTTGAACATCAGGGTGGAATTTAGACAGGTTGACAAAGGCGATATTACCAAAAACACCCGTGGCAACGTGCCTGCGGCGGCGGGTTTGGGGTGAAATCAGGTACATACGGGGCGAAATAGGATTGTTATTTTGAAATTTTGGGATTTTGGGATTTGGGGATTTGATGGCTAGTGAGTAGCAGGCTGTTGGTAAAGGTTGGTGGCTATTGAATATCGGTTATTGGCTATTGGCTATTGAGTTCGGCTATTGGGTGTCGGCTATTGGGTATTATCTACGGAATATTTTTGAGGGGGTCATCTTATCGCAGGTGATCATCAGCCGAAGGCTGACTGGAATACCGGCAGGTAAGTTCCGGATACGGGAACGGGGGTGTCTTCCATTCCTTCCACCTGTAAAAAGTACCCTTTTGAATTTTTCTTAAAAAGTACCACTTTCGACAGGTTGACCAGGTAGGAACGATGTGCGCGGGCGAAGCCGTTGGCCGTAAGCTGTGTTTCCATTTTTTTGAGAGATACCCGTACCAGTTCTTTACTGACGGCGGTACCGTTGCGGTAGAACACCTGCACGTAGTTATCTTCCGCTTTGATCATGAGTAGTTTGGCCGGATGTACCGAAAGGGCGGTTTTTCCCTGTTCGTCTTTGATTTGCAGGCAATTGTCCGGTAAAATGACGGGCAGCACCGGTGTGCTGGCTACCGGGGCGGGAGGGACCGGTATTTGTGACACCCTGTTTTCCAGTGATTTCAGCTGCCGGTATTTTTCGCGGGAGAAAAACCAGAGCAGGGAGATCATATACGGGAGGGGCATGATCAGCGCGGTATACCGCAGGGTACTGACAAACTCGCTCCAGGTAAAGAAAAAGGTATCGGTGAGCAGTACGTCCACAAGGGTAACGATGGAGGCCACCAGTACAATTTCGCCCAGCAGCCAAAAGAGGTAGGTAGCGTTGGTGAGTCGGCGGCGTATTTTCCAGCCTGCCAGCAGGAACTGGGAGATAGTGAGGCCCAGTATGCCGCAACCCGTGAAAATGCCGAAGAACGTCACCAGCGGCAGGTGCTGTCCTTCATACCACATATTGATATTAAAGGGCAGGAAAATATACATGAAGCAAAAACTGAAAACACTGCAGAAAACGATCAGTTCAATCCTGTTCCGCACCGGGTCCAGTAGACTGAAGCGGGGCTGGTCTGCGATCAGCGGGAGTGTTGGCAAGCTTTTCATACCATGATGGATTTCGAAAATTAAGATACGTTTTTTCAGGGAAAGCGACAAGGCAGTGGACTGAAAGTAATACATTCGCTGTATGCAGGAAATATTTACCCTTCCAAAGTGGTTCCGGATCTTTTGTTATGCGGGCGCTATCGTGATGTTAGGTACGGGGGCTGAAATGGTTTACCTGGAGTTTACGGAGATCAAGGGGCAGAACATCATTTTCATGGGATTAGCGTTCTTTTTTCTGGCCTGGTCCATGTATGCCTATACGCGGCTGAAGCTGGTCCTCGATCCGAAAACGGTCCGTTTTACCGGTGGGTTGCGGCCGCATCATTTTAGCTGGACCGACATCACCACTATCGACATGGCGCGTGTAGGACGTTACAGTGAAGCGCAGTTAAGCATCCGTTACAGTGACCGTACGTTACGGCTCGGCCGCAGTTTTTTCCGGAAGAAGCCTTTCGCTGACATCCTCGACAGGGTGGAGCGTTATGCGCCGGAAGGTGTTTTCACGGCGGGCTACAGGCAGGTAAAAGCAGAGCTGCCGGCTTAGAAGACGGGTTCCTCTCCTGCTTTCAGCTCCTTCCCTTTTTGTTGGACTGCTTTGCTAAATACCGCTTCCGGCAGTGCTTTAAAGCCTTTGGGTGCTTTATGTGCCGGTCCTTCATAGATGCCGACAAAACGTTTGTTGTAGGTACGGCGGCTCACGGGGTCGGTCATACGAAAATACTGCGGGAACCATCCTTTCACGGCCCGTGTATCCTTTATCGGTTGTTGCCTGCCGGCCAGCAGCTGTTCCAGTGTTATCTTTTCCACAGCTGCCGGCGAAAAGAAATAAATTCTTTTGCCTTTCAGGGTGTTGCCGGCTTTGAATACGCCGGCGTGATGCCATTCAGTAGCGAAAGGAGTGAGCTCTTTCGCCGAAATTTTCTCGTTGAATTTCTTCGTCAGCATACGGGCCACGTCGCCGGCTTTCAGCAACCCTTTCTCTTCTGCATCCTGGTAGTTTTCGGATTTCCCCTGCCGCAAATATTGGCTCATTTTCATGGCGGCAAGGTACGATTTATTTCATGGGATAAGCAGTCCTGTACCAGCCTTTGCGTACTTTTTCGAGTTTACCGGCCAGCAGTTTCCGCTGCAGGGGTGACAGGCGGGAGACAGGCGTTATCTTTGGATTGATGAATACCTCCCGGATACCGGCGCCGGCAGGGAAAAGCCGGGCGCGTTCTTCCGGACCGAGGTGATCGAAGGTGGACTGGCTTTCTACGATAAACAGCCGCAGCGGCTGATGGACCTGCGGCGCTGCCAGTCCCACCCCGCGGGCGGCTGCCAGTGTCTGCCACATGTTCTCCACCAGTTCACGCAGCCCGGGGAAATCCGCCGGCACGTCCGCACAGGGTGTACGCAGTATCGTGTGGCCATAAGCGATAATAGGAAGTATCATGTTTTTAATCCCAAAAATGCCATCGTATCGCGTAACCGTATAGTAAATATTAGACATTAATTTATTTCTCAACCCGACGTCCTGCCTGTACTTTTGCACTATGCCCGTAACGCTGTACCAATACATGCAAAGCCTGGAGATGATCCGCCCTGCCGCCGCCCGCTCGCGGCTGATCACCGGTTTTTATGTGCTGCCCGCTTCGCGGCTGCAGGGAGGATGCACCGCCGTCAGCGACGGTATGCCAGCCATCGCGTTCCTTCCTCATCCGGAAGACAGCATCACCTTCACCACCGGTAACCGCGCCGTTGCCCTCACCGGTGCCTGGATCAGCAGTCAATACCTGGAGAAGACAACGCTGCAGCTGCAGCAGCCGGCAGGAGAACTGCTCATCGTCCGCCTCAACCCGGTGCTTTTTTACCAGCGCTGGCCGCTGCTGCCCGCCCGCCTGCAACAGCGCGTCGCGTGGGGCCTGCCGGAACTGCTGGGGCCCGATGGCGCCACGCTGCTTCAACAGGTAGCCGCAGCTACTGCTACGACAGCTAAGATACACGCCATAGAAGCATGGATGGCCACGCAGCTGCAGGAGCAGCCGGGGCATAACGGCCTGCTGGAAAGCGTCTTTTCGTATATCTGTCAACGTAAGGGCCTTACGACCGTTAAAGAACTAACCGCCATTCTGGGCGTTAACTACAAATGGCTGGAACGGAACTTCCGTTACTATACCGGCCTGCCGCCCAAGCTGTTCCTGCGGCAGTACCGTTTCCTACAAGCCTCCCTGGCACTGATGTATTCCCATCCGGTAGATTTTATGGCTGTCGCGCTGGAGCATGGATATTATGATCAAAACCACCTTATCAAGGAGTTCAGGCAGTTTACCGGCCTGGCACCGGGGTGTTTCCGGGAGCGGCTTCGTGAGCAAGGCGACTGCTTGTTATAGGATTTGGGCAGCAAAAAAAACTTGGATTTTTAAAAAAATCGTGCTTACTTTGTGGCCCCGAACAAAAACGGGATGTAGCGCAGCCCGGTAGCGCGCTTCGTTCGGGACGAAGAGGCCGCTGGTTCGAATCCAGTCATCCCGACTACACACGTTTCAAAGAAGTATAAAAGCCTGTAAATCGTACGGTTTACAGGCTTTTTCTATTAATTGCATATCAAGTCATATCCATCCATTTCAAGGTATTCGTGGCCAATTCATGGTCCTCAAAAATGTCCGCAACTTTGAGGACATTTTTGAGGTTAACACTTTGAATTTCAAACCACAATAACTGAATATGGTTTGAAACAAAAGGATACCAATTAGTCCATTTTGTGTCATTTTAAAGTGCGCTTCTACCTCAAAAATCGACAACCGTGAACGCATTTGTTTACTAAACCGATTTTTATGGAACAGACACAAACAACCTACGGGGTTAGCTTCTTTCCGAAAACAGAAAGAACAAAAATTAAAACCGGTAATGCACTTCTCTATTGCCGCATTACAGTAAAGGGGAAGCCCACAGATTTCTCTCTGCAAAAAACAATTGATAAAACAGTTCTTAAGACTGCGAAGGGGAAGGGAAAAAGTAATGATCCTGATGTACTTAAACTTCGCCACTTTCTTGACCAAGTGAAAGGGAAGGTCACCCATCATTATGACGAATTAAAATTAAGGAATCAACCCATCACAGGAGAGATACTAAAAATAAAACTTCTGGGACTAGAACAGAACACCAATTCGCTTTGCGAATTATTCAGCTATCATAATAAAACTTGCGGACTCAAACGCGGAACAGTTAAGAACTACCTGACAACGTTTGCCTATATACAAAACTATTTGAAAGCCAAAAAGCGCACTGATATACTCTTATCAGAGCTTGATTATGCGTTCATGCTGGAATTCGGCAACTACATAGCCAATAACCCAATTGACCCACTAAACCCTTTGACAAACAACGGTACTATGAAGCACTTGGAACGGACACGTAAGGTTGGCGGGTTAGCTGTAAAGATGGGCTGGCTCAAACATCATCCATTCCGCCAATTTAGACTTAAATTTGACAAAGTACAAAGATCGTATCTCTCCGATACTGAGCTAGCTGCGGTAGAGGTCCTGGCATTTAACGACCCTATGCTGCAACTTGTCCACGATCTTTTCGTTTTCGCCTGCTACACCAGTCCGCACTATAGTGATACAATTAATCTGAAAAGAGAAGAAATAGTAGAAGGCGTAGATCATACCCCTTGGATTAGGCAGCAAAGAGAAAAGAACGCTGAACCGGTATTGATTCCACTACTTCCAATATCAATCTCAATCATAGAAAAATATAGAAATGATCCAAGGGCAATAGCACGTGGAACAGTATTTCCATACGTTTCAAACAAGACCGTAAATGATAAACTAAAAATCATTGGCTATATAGCAGGGCATCCCCGGCCTTTGCGATTCAAAGATGCTCGTCACACATTCGCGACAACTGTAATGCTTACAAACGGCATGCCTATTGAGTCAGTAAGCAAGATGATGGGTCATACGAAAATTTCAACAACCCAAATTTATGGCGAAATCGTTGCTGCTAAACTGAGCGAAGACATGAAAAATTTGAGACAGAAATTGGCTTCCAAATAATTGATTCAATATATGCCATACCCCAAAAAGATTCAATAGATGCAAAAACATAAAATGCAAGTTAAATCATATGTGTATTAATACCGGGCACGTCTTACTGATTTTGCGATAGCGAAATTGCTAGGCATTAGCCTAGAAGAGTATGGAAAACTGAGCCATTTACCGATTGATGTTACTAAGGACATACGCGGAACGATTCGAGAATTTCACATCCGGATAAGCACTAATAATCCCCCTGAGCTCCTCGCCAAGCTTGACTTGGATTCGGAGGGCTATGTAAGGCTGAAGCCGGAAAAAGTATACATAATGTATCAGTAACTATAATAGCTGCCCATACCAGGCAGCTATTATATTGAAAAACTAAGATAAATCTTATATTATACCCACCTTTTTGCTATAATGGCCTTGACTAACATCTCGGGGGTACATGGATGTTTTCAATAAGACTGGATAAAGATTCTGAAGTATCAAATGAAAAGCTTATTTTCCTAAAGAGGATAGTAGGTCCTCGCGAAAATTATAAAGCGGGATTGCATCCCCTTGATTGGTAAGTGTAATGATAGTTAAATCATTATCTAAATCTCTCCAGAACAAAGCCCGGAATCCATCGAGCCCTCCGGTATGTTGGGCTATTGTTGACCCGTTGTGCTTGTCAATAAACCATCCAAAACCATATTTGCTCATTTTGCCACTTAATAGTGTTGGTGGCTCATACATCAACTTTATATTTTCTACAGACAACAAGGAACCGTGTCTCAATGCTTGGTCTAAAACATAAAGATCTTCAACAGTCGCATATATACCACCATCGCCGGTGGTTAATAAAGAATAATCGTCCAATGCTTTCTGCTTGTTGAATCCGATGGCTCTATTTTCCATTAAGCTGTTTGTTTTGTCAAAGATTTTTGTGTGCAGCATACCTAAAGGGGTAAATAGATTCTCCTGTAAAAATTGGCTGTACGACAGTCCGGAGATACTTTCAATAACTAATGATAAAATGATATAGCCGCTATTACTATAAGCAAATTGGCTGCCAGGAATAAATTGCAACTTTCTCTCTTCGTTTAGCCATTTTATGACATCCTGATTTGTGAGTTGTTTTCTGTTGTCTAAAACGCCTTCATAATCTCTTATTCCTGAAGTGTGTGTCAATAATTGTCGTATTGTAATTCCCCCCGCATATCCAGGCAGCCCTTTAACATAGCTAGCTGCGAGGTCGTCATAATGCAAAAGTCCCTTTTGTTGCAGCAGCATGATACCTATTGCCGTAACTGGCTTACTCAATGAAGCTATATAAAAAACTGTATGCAGGTGTAACTTGGTTTTATGATCAAAATCACTATAGCCCAATAAAGTATCATAAATTCTTCGGCCGTCCTTCGCTATCAAAATCGCGCCATTAAACTTGCCTTCTGTATAATAGCTTACTACAACTTCGCGGGCACCTTTTCTTTTCTTACCACAAGAAATCAAAGACAAACAAAGCGAAATTATTAACAGAGATATTACCCTGGACATTTGGATGATGTTGGTTTCTGGCATATAAGGGATCGCCATTTTTTTTTGGAGACTAAGAATAAATAATAGATACGACTTTCAGATACCCGTTCGCCTACTCGTCGCAATAACTATAATAGCAATAAAAGCTAGGCCCCCCAATTATCTGTTGGAAGTACAGGCGATAGGTGCTATTCAATTTTACTGTGTTTTCTAATACATTTACCAATAACTTCCATACAAAACAAGGAGACGTTCTCTACTATACTACCTTCCATGTTTGTAATTGATGCGCCGGGATAAAAAACGTTGGCTTAAACTTCTAAAAATAAGTTGTGATAGATAGTAGGGTATTTCTTTACCATATACGGTAACTATAATCCCATCATTACACTTAGATAGAGATCGAGAAAACTCGATTCACATTGTCTGTAACAAAATATATTTTTCGTCGAAAACATTCTCAAATTTGCCCAGGCATGCTTTGATTTTCTATTGAGGTAATGAAAATAGGTCGAATTTAGTAGAATTAGTGCATGATTGAGAAACTAAGAAATGATTGAACCATGTTTCTTTCAAAAAATTTTGACTTCTTTTTTATATACATCGGCAACTCATAATTCCTGCTACCGACAACGGTAAATGGGAGTTCAAGATTATGCGGCAATAGTACATTAACATAAACACACAAAGTCCTGGTCAATTATAACCGGGTCTTTTTGGCAATAACCCACAGTTGACAGCCGTTAATCCCTATCCAAATCCATCTATGAAAATCCCCGTGTCATCACGAAGCCACCTGTATGCTGGCCCAGCTGGTGGGGAAAGCCCATGTACTGCTTTGTTAGTTGTAAATTGGTATTGGTAATGGCAATAGATCCGGAAAATGCAGAAGAGCGCCATCGCTGACTAGCCCGTTTGTAGACATTTTGTATTTTTAATACTTAATACATTCAAATGATCAGACTATCCGTCGTTTTTTTTGTTAACCTGCTGTTGCTTGCTTCACTCAGTAATGCCCTGCCGGCGGGAAAAGGTACGCCTGGAAATCCTGTTGGCGATAGTGTAGACGCTCTTGTTACACGCGTAATGAATGAACGTCACATCCCAGGTTTGCAACTCGCTGTGGTGAAACACGGAAAGATCCTGGATAACCGTTGTTATGGCATTGCGAACCTGAATGATAGTATCCCTGTTACGAAAAACACCATATTTTCTGTCAACTCTATTGCCAAAATCTTGTCAGGCGTAGCGATATTGCAATTAAAGGAAGCCGGTAAACTGAGTATCGATGCTCCTGTTTCCAACTACCTGGACAGTCTCCCCGATAGCTGGAAGAATGTCACTATCCGCCAACTCCTAGCAAATGTTTCCGGCATTCCGGATATAACAGATCCCATCACCGACCGCTTGATAAGTGATAACGAGGAATATGCTTCCTGGCAGAAGGTTCAGGCGCTCCCGATGGAGTTTCAGAGCGGTGAGCAATTTAGTTACAATACAACCAATTACCTGCTGATCGGTAAAATCATCGATAAACTCGGCGGCATACCTTTTGCCGAATTTTTTCATAAGCATCAGCTGGCAACTGCCGGAATGAAACATACTGTCTTTTCCAATTCCTATAATATCATACCCCATAAGGCACCTACTTATTCGTACTTTCATCAGTGTGCCAATGGCCGGTACCTTAAAACCGATAAACTGGAAGAGGCCTATGAAGAATTCCCCGGCATTTTGTGGACAGATGCAGGAATGTTTACTACTGCTACAGACCTGGCCCTGTGGGTAACGAAGCTGCAAACGAAGAAGTTGCTCCGCGATAAAAAAAACATAGCGGAAATGTGGATGCCTGTGAAATTGAATAATGGTACTTACGGCGGCTTTGGTGGGTTGTTGAACGGTTATGCCCTGGGTTGGCCGGTGATACTTCGGGAAAAACACAATGTGGCGACGGCCATTGGAGGTGGAAGGGCTGCACTCTTCTATTATACCGCTGATGACCTGGCTATAATTGTGTTAACCAATCTCGCAGGGGGAAACCCTGAGTTATTTATAGATGATCTAGCAACCTATTATCGCTGACCCGATGAATTTTAGCTTCTTAGCGGAATTAATAGAAAAAGTGGTGCTATCGCGTATCGGAATATTAAAAGCCACATCAGCAATTCCTTTTTGAAGCGGAGAAAACCACACTTGTTCCTATTATAACTACAATTTGCAAACCGGGAATCTGCCTCTGTTTCATCTGTGTTATCAGATAGCGGTCTGTCTTTTCATTTGGAGTCTGAGCAATGCTGGCTGCGCACAGCAGTGTTTTGGCAATGCAGAGAGCAAATAACTTTTTCATACATCAACAGTAATAAAGCTTCGGATGCGGTATTAATCATGAATCAGAAGGTCCGTTTACACCATCATTAAAATCTGATGAACCACTTTCCATCTTCTTTGTTAAGTGAAATTCAAGCAAAGTGTCCAAGTCTGCTACTTCTATCGGCCCAATTTTTCTATTAAGTTATTTTCTGTCAATTTCACTTTAGGCAAATAAATCCTTAGCTATCTCAGGCATCTTTGAAAACTTCTTTCAGACATAAATACTTTAGATAGAGGTTCTAAACTATAAAATGAAAGGGTTATTCTCCTAAGGAAGATACTAGGTCCTCACGGAAACTATAACGCGGGAATGCATCCCGTTGATTGGCAAGTGTAATAATAGTGTCTCTTTCGATAAGAAACCCTTTGATATTTTTTTACAAAGCCTGCAATAATATTATTGTGGGTTATTCCTAATCGCTCTTTTGATACAAGGCATTTACCACAGTCAGGCCGTATACATGTGTCATTGCAGTATCAATGATTATTCGCTTTACTTGCGAGAGATACACGCGTTATGTTTATGTAGATAGTAGTACGAATTTGTAGTGTAATAGTTCAAAATAATACACTATCTTTATCCATTCTGCTGTTCATCCACAGGTTTATTAATTCCCTGCAGACATTCTTCTGCCTCACATTCCAAAGCTTAATTATATAGCTGCTTAAGCTTAAATCAAAAAACCAAAGTAACGCTATGCCAAATCGCTTAATCATTGTTTCCAATCGTTTGCCCTTAGCCGTAGAAATAAACGGGAATACTGTGTCGAGCCGACAGGCGTCCGGAGGTCTGGTATCAGCAGTAAGCGCATTTCTGGGCAAAGGCGGCAAAGAACGCTTTGGAGAAGTCATTTGGGCAGGCATACCCGGATGCGACGCTTCCATCTGGCAAAAATTACCTGGCCGAACAGAGGAATACGTCTTTTTGCCAATATTCATTGAAGAGCAATTATATGACGAGTATTACAACGGATTCTCTAATTCGCTTATCTGGCCGCTATTCCACTACTTCCCTACTTTTGTCGATTATAACGCTACACACTTCGATGCTTATACCCGGGTCAATGATCACTTTGCTCAAGAGCTTTTGAATAACCTAAACGAACACGATATCGTCTGGATACATGATTACCATCTTTTGCCGCTGGCCGCGATATTGCGACAGAGATTTCCTTCAATTGCTATCGGCTTCTTTCTTCATATCCCCTTCCCATCTTACGAGCTATTCCGCGTTATACCCAAACGGTGGCAGCAAAATATCCTCGAGGGCCTGCTGGGCGCTGATTTAATCGGATTTCATACTATAGACTATCTTCAGCATTTCACTTCCTGCCTGGAAACGATCCTTAAGATAGAAACGAACGGCCAGCATATTTTTTGGAAGAATAGGACAATTAAGATAGATGCATTTCCTGTCAGCATTGATTTTGAGCGCTTTAACAACGCTTCCGACAGCCAGGCGGTCAGGGAGATTGCGGCGGAATACAGTAACATAAAAGGAGAGAGAAAAATGATATTCTCTGTAGACAGACTGGACTATACAAAGGGAATATCCAATCGGTTAAAAGGATATGAACGTTTCCTCGAAAACAACCCCGAATACATCGGAAATGTAATATTCGTACTGACCGTTATTCCATCCAGGGATTCCATTTCGAGATATATAGAAAGAAAGAAAATGATCGACGAGTTTATAGGGAGATTAAACAGCCGGTTTGGCAGTATTGTCTGGCAGCCTGTAATATATCAATACGATCATCTCAATTTTGAAGAGCTGATCGCCCTTTTCTTGACATGCGACGTTGCGTTGATCACCCCCTTAAGAGACGGGATGAACCTGGTAGCTAAGGAATTTATTGCGAGCAGAAAAGATGGAAAAGGCGTGTTGATTCTAAGTGAAATGGCCGGAGCCTCAAAGGAGCTGACCGAGGCACTGCTTATCAACCCCAACGACAGCGACGAAATTTCAGAAATGATTAAGAAGGCACTCGAAATGCCTTTCCAAGAGCAAAAGGAAAGGATATACGCGATGCAAAACCGAATACGCCGCTATGATGTAGTAGCCTGGGCAACTGACTTCCTGGAACAGTTACAGCAGATAAAAAGTGTTCAGTTAGAATTTGAGATCAAATTCTTGGATGCGCCGGCGAAGCTGCAACTTATACATCAATATACGATAGCGCAAAGCAGGTTAATACTGCTGGATTACGATGGCACACTGGCGCCTTTCTCAAAAGTTCCGATGGATGCAGCACCTGGACCCGAGGTAACCAATATTTTAAAAGTGCTTTCGGAGTCCGGAAATAACCAGGTCTACATAGTTAGCGGCCGGGACAGCAAAACGCTCGATTCCTGGTTGGGACACCTGCCGATAGGGCTTATCTCCGAACATGGCGCCAGGATCAGGAATATCGGCGGGCCGTGGCAGTCCCTGGCGGCCGTTCCCCTGAAAACGGATTGGCAAGAGAATGTGTTTACGCTTATGGACGCTTACGTATCCCGTTGTGCCAACAGCTTTATCGAACAAAAGGAGTATTCTATCGCCTGGCATTACAGGAATGCTAACATAGCAGAAAGTGCTGCTAGGTCAAAGGAGCTTCATGCAGACCTGCTTCGACACACGGCAAATATGCCCTTGCAGGTACTTCAGGGCAACAAGGTAATAGAAGTAAGGAACAAGGGAGTAAATAAGGGCGTGGCTACTGACTTGATACTAAAATCAGCAGCTTATGATTTTGTTTTGGCTATAGGTGATGATACGACCGACGAAGATATGTTTTATGAAGTAGGCCAGCTCCCTGACTCCTTTACGATAAAAGTAGGAAATGAGCCTTCGTTTGCGAAGTACAATCTTCACAACCCTGCGACCGTCCTTTCCCTCCTGCAAAACCTGGTGCAGGCTGCACCGGCTGGCAACAGATTACCCAGCAAAGACAGCAGATAGACCTAACCGTCGGTCAACTAAATTTAGTTTGCGGGATAAAGGGAACATTTATACTTTTGTAGACGGCGTTTTTTACATACTGAAATTTCTTCCATGATCTTTGCTATAATTCTACTTGTTATACTGGCACTGACCTTATACTGGCAGCAGGCAAAAAGCAGAAAGATACGGAAGTTTAGGTCGGAATACGATAATGCATTAAAGGGCAACGATAGAACAAAAGCCAGGGCTGCCGGATGTAGATACTATGCTGCGCTTCGCGGGTACAAAGATCTTACCGCCCTGGACGAGCTTCAGATCGACAAGGATGTTGCCAAAATGAAGTAATACTACGGATGGAACTTTTTATACTTTTTTCACTGCTGATTTCGCTGGCGGCCACGTTTTCGTATATTAACGTTCGCTACATCAAACTCCCTTCCGGTATTAGCCTGATGTTAATGAGCACCGTGGCGGCACTGGGTGTTATCTTGGTTGGACATTTCTCTACGGGGTTTGGCGACATGGTCAGGCAGAAACTGGCTCTGATCGATTTCTCTGAATTTTTGCTCGGTATTTTACTGAGCTTTTTGTTGTTCGCCGGATCACTGCATGTACAACTTCCCGACCTTCGAAAGGAAGCAAAAAGTATAACAGTATTTGCAGTTTTCGGTACACTGATCTCTACATTTTTAGTAGGATTTCTGGTCTTTCTCCTCCTGAGAATTTCCCAGCAGGAAATTCCTCTTATTTACTGCCTGCTTTTCGGCGCCCTGATCTCACCTACCGATCCGATAGCTGTAATGGGCATCTTAAAGAAGGCGAACCTCTCGAAGTCTGTCGAAACTAATATTGTCGGGGAATCTCTCTTCAACGACGGCATCGGCGTTGTTGTTTTTGCAACACTACTTCAAATTGCCACTGTTGGAATTGAGCATTTCGGGGCCGCCGATATTGCCCTCTTGTTTGTTGAAGAGGCCATTGGGGGGCTGCTTGTCGGTTTGATCATCGGTTTTCTCGGCTATCGGTTCATGAAGTCCATAGACCACTTCCAGACGGAGATTCTCATTTCTTTGGCAATGGTGATGGGTGGGTATAGCCTATGTCACTTTATCCATGTTTCAGGGCCACTAGCGATGGTTGTGGCAGGGATCATGACCGGTAACAGGGGAAAGGCGCTTGCCATGAGTGATGTAACCAGAGACTACCTGGGCAAATTTTGGGAGGTAACCGATGAGGTTTTGAACGCAATCCTCTTCTTGCTCATCGGTCTTGAGATTATCGTGGTAAAATTTGAGGTCAATTTTCTTTTTGTGGGCTTTGCTACAGCAATGCTGCTGGTTGTAGCACGCTTTATCTCTTTATTTTTGCCCGCATTTTCATTTGGTTTTAAAAAAGAGCTGAGCACAAAAACACTTACTATTATGACCTGGGGCGGGCTGAGGGGTGGAATTTCAATTGCCCTTGCGCTTTCCCTTCCTCCCAGCCCCTTTAAGGATGTGATCGTATCCATTACGTTTATTGTAGTGCTATTCTCGATCCTCGTCCAGGGATTGACTATCGACAAGTTAATTAAACGAATACTTCCTGGCCCCATTCGCGCTTAGAATCAATTGTCTTATCTGTTTATGCCGTGAAAACTAGCTCAAAAAGGAAATATCATAGCTTTTTGAAATTCAAGCGGGACTTTCAAAGATTTAGCATTCAGAAGGTGCGGAGCTATGAATTAATACTATTTTGGTTAAAGAGCCGGCTCAGCCGCAGTCAATTTCTGATACTCTCGGGTATACTTGTTGGTTTCACGGCAGGGCTGGCCGGTGTACTTCTTAAAACACTGGTCCATCAAATCCATTATTTCATAACGCACAAACTGCATTTTGAATACCAGGTGCTCTTCTACCTGATCTTTCCTTTTCTAGGCATCGTCCTTACTACCGCAATTGTGCTTTCTGTTTTCAGGGGCCAGGATCGAAAAGGCATCGGTGCGATCCTATATGAGATCGCGCAGAACTCCAGTATCGTCTCTTCGGTTAAAATGTACTCCCAGATGATACAGAGCGCAATCACAGTCGGCCTGGGAGGATCGGCAGGACTTGAGAGTCCCATAGCGGTAACCGGTGCAGCAATCGGTTCAAATTTTGCCAGGACCTACCGGCTTAACTACAGGGAACGGACTCTTTTGCTTGCTGCCGGCGCTACTGCTGGTATCGCTTCCGCCTTTAATGCGCCCATCGCTGGAATTATGTTTGCCTTCGAGATACTGCTTACCGGCGTCGTTTTTTCAGATTTCATTCCCCTGGTTGTTGCAGCGGTTTGTGGTAGCCTGGTATCGAGGATTATTTTGCAGGAGGACATTCTTTTCCGGTTCCATTCAAGAGAGCCATTTAACTATCACAACATACTCTATTATCTAATATTAGGAGTCCTAACCGGCCTGTTTGCCCGCTATTTTGTCGTTGTATCACAGCATGTGGAGCATTTCTTTCACAAATTGAAACTCTCCAGGATTCAAAAAGCAATGCTAGGGGGATTGATACTTTCTGTTTTATGCGTATTATCCCCACCCTTATTCGGGGAAGGATATGATGTCATCAAGTATTTCACAATGGGCAGAGCGCCAACCATCATCCACAATAGCTTCTTCCGGTATGTTGAACTGGAGCAATGGTCTATCACTGTTTTTCTGGCGCTTATCTGCTTGCTAAAAGCATTTGCTACTTCCATCACAATATATAGTGGCGGGAACGGCGGTAACTTTGCCCCTTCCCTGTTCGCCGGCGGCACCTTGGGATTTTTATTTGCTACGATTTGCCAGCAAGTCGGCCTGACGGAGGTGCCTGTTACCAACCTGATGTTAGTGGGTATGGCAGGTGTCATGAGTGGAGCATTATATGCCCCACTCACAGCCATATTCTTGATTGCAGAGTCGAGCTCCGGCTATGACTTGTTTATACCGCTAATGGTCGTTTCGGTAACAGCGTATCTTATCGGCAAATGGTATTCCCCGATCTCTCCCGACTTAAAGGCGCTTGCGGACCAGGGGAAAATTTTCACCCGGGAACACGACAAAAATTTGCTGTCAACTTTACGTACTGAGGCCTTTATAGACAGGCAACCCCAAGCCGTTACCGAAGACGCCACGATGGGAGAGCTCCTGGATCTCGTAAAACACGGCAAAAAGAATATTTTTGCCGTCCTCAACAATCATGGCGGCCTTGCCGGCGTACTTACCTTAGACGACATACGACCCATATTGTTCACTAAGGATGCAGCAATCAGCGGCAGCATTACCCAATTGGTAACAGCTCCTGCTGCCATTATCCATCCTGAAGATGAAATACCCCAAATTATAAAGGTCTTCGATGAAACAGGGCAATGGCATTTGCCGGTAGTTGGAGAAAGTGATGAATTTATAGGTTTCATCTCGAAATCAGCAATACTTACCCGCTATAGAGCATTGCTGAAAGAATACTCCGAATAAGAGCCGTTAAACTTTAAAGTCCTGACAACTATCATTGAACAACCAGCTTAATCGTGTCGGCCTCTAGCCTCGTTTTGAGCCAATTTTGGAGCTTTAGGCGATCAGATGTACGGATTGCACGAGAAAAGCTCGCAAACACCAGGGTGATGGTATCGGAGGCGGAAGTATCTGCCCTGTGTACTACTACGTTTGAAGCCGCATAGTAGTTCAGGGTGGGATAAAGAGCTTTCAACTCTGATCCGATGTCCGGAAAGGAATACTCCAGCAAAGGCGCTGAACGATTTGCCGGGTTTACCACGGTCGAATCTTTCTTAAAAACGTCCTCCAGTATGCTCGCCTTAATTTGTGAAAGGTC
The DNA here is from genome assembly GCF_900167135.1 of Chitinophaga eiseniae. GTDB lineage: Bacteria > Bacteroidota > Bacteroidia > Chitinophagales > Chitinophagaceae > Chitinophaga > Chitinophaga eiseniae. The sequence continues at coordinate 790,449 of NZ_FUWZ01000003.1, forward strand.
GATTTCCTGTTTGGCGTTCAGCCCTTGTCGAATGCTGAGCTTAGCGTGCTGAAGGTTATAAAGCTTCATTTTCTTTCGGATGGCCTCTATAGAGGTTTCTGGCAGCTCATATCCGATCAGCAACAGATCAATCTCTCCTCCTTTGCCGCTATACTTAAACGCTTTATTGACTACCTGGGTATTCTTGAATTGAAATTGCTCTTTAACGAACTTCTGTGCGTTTCCCTCAAAAATGCTTTTCTGCACGATGCCATAGGCCAGGTATATGCTTGGCGTTACAGTAATAACAATTATGATTAGAATATAGCGGGAAACTTTACGTTCATAGGTTTTGTCTTCAAAGCTCCTTTTGCGGAACTTAAGGAATCGAACGATTAAAAAGGTACTGATACAAATAAATACGCTGTTGATTGAATAAAGGTACAAGGCACCCAGGAAATAATAAATGTGACCACTTGCCAGGCCATAGCCTGCCGTACACAATGGAGGCATTAATGCAGTCGCTATAGCCACACCAGGAATGACGTTGCTCTTTTCCTTCCTGGTACCGGCCACAATGCCAGCCAAACCGCCAAAGAAAGCGATGAACACGTCCCAGACAGAAGGTGTAGTCCTTGCCAGTAGCTCGCTTTGTGCATCATGTAACGGTGTCACCCAAAAATAAAGCGTTGAGGTAGCAATGCTGATCAGCGTTGCGATCAGCAGGTTCCGGACTCCTTTCTTCACCAATTCGAAATCACTGATACCAATACCAAGGCCAACACCCATGATGGGGCCCATTAAGGGTGATATAAGCATTGCGCCAATGATAACGGCAGTAGAGTTGACATTTAGCCCGATCGAGGCTATAAAAATGGCAAAAATCAGTGTCCATAAATTGGCCCCCTTAAAGTCGGAGTTCTTCTTAATGGAGACGATAACGTCATCCTCATCTGCCTTGTCAAGATGGAGATTGAACCTCCGGGCAATAGTCAGCCGTATATATCGAAGGAATTTATGTTTCTTCTTTTTCACCATAGTGATTCGAGATTAATGATAAACTAGTTCCTTACGTATGTTACTCTTTTAAGAACAATTAAGCCCGCTGTGCCTGAAATCAAAGATGCCAGTAAGATACCATATTTGGCATTATCAACCATGGCCCCATCGTCAAACGCAAGCCCTGTAATAAATAGGGACATTGTAAATCCAACGCCTGCGAGGAGTGCCACGCCTACAATATGCTTCCAGGTTGCCAAATGGGGCATGTTAGCCCACTTGAGCTTCACCATTATCCAGGCAAAGAGCAGCACTCCGATAAACTTGCCCAATATCAGGCCCAAAGCCACACCGACGCTTACCGGGTTCGATAATGAATGCAGAAAATCGGCTTCTATATGAATGCCCGCATTCGCTAACGCGAATAGCGGCATAATGACGAACGCCACCCAAGGGTGAAGCGTATTCTCAATTTTCTGCAACGGAGTTTCCGCGTCGAGGCTGAGCTGTTTGATCTTTTCGATCATACGGTGCTGCTCATGGGTGGTCAGAGATCCCCTTTGGGGTATAGCCTTCTCGAACTGTTCGGCATATCCCCTAACGCTCTGGACATACTCCTGCTCGTCAATCTTAGTTCTTGCTGGAATCATAAAGGCTACCAAAACACCTGCAATTGTCGCATGTACACCAGAGAGCAGGAAGCAATACCAGACAATGATGCCCAAGATAAGATAGAAAATCGTGCCCCTGATGCCCATAGTATTCCCGATCCAAAGCACGGCTAGTAGCACTCCCCCCAATGCCAGGGGAAGAAAGGCTACTTCATTGGTATAGAATAGCGCGATGACCAATACGGCGCCAAGGTCATCCGCAACAGCAAGCGCTGAGAGAAAAACCTTTATCGAGGTTGGTATGTTTTTGCCGGCAAGGGATAAGAGCCCAAGAGCAAAAGCAATATCAGTTGCCATAGGGATTCCCCACCCGTGGGAGGAATTAAGATCATGGTTGAATGCGGTATATATTAAAGCCGGCACCAACATCCCGCCTAAGGCAGCGACCATAGGCAAGGAAGCCTTCTTAATGGTGGAAAGTTCCCCTGCGATGAACTCCCGCTTGAGCTCCAGGCCGATAACAAAGAAAAAAAGAGCCATCAGCCCATCGTTGATCCAGACATGCAAAGGCCTGGCGAATCCCTGACCATCAAAGCCTACGGCAAAGCCTGTATCCCAAAGTCGATGATAAGATTCGCTCCACGGAGAATTTGCCCAGAATATTGCTATTATTACGCTAATGAACAAAATAATTCCTCCGGTGAATTCCTGGTGAATAAATTTACTTACAGGTTTTAGTATCTGATCAATTGGAGATTTCGACATGATAAAACAAAGATATTGTTTACTTTTAAATTGCCGCTTGCTTTGTCGTGAACTTGTGAAATGACAGCTTGGCGCTGGTACGGCCAGTATCCTATATAATGTACGTTCATGAATGTTAGGACTTCAGGCCTTATTATTGTTGTCGTCTTAAAATCTGAACTACTTCCAATGTCGCAATCAAAAAAGCTCAACGAATTTTCTGCCACCGCCATTTGCGGAAACGATATAACTTCTTCTTGCCTATATGTCTCTGCGCTTACCATCATTTATGCAGGACAGTACGCGTGGCTTGCCCTGCTTGTCGTTGCAGCTGTTCTTTTCCTTTTTCGGAAAATATACGGCGAGGTTGTGGGTGCGCTCCCGCTAAACGGCGGGGCCTATAATGTATTGCTCAATACCACAAGCAAAAGCAACGCTTCAATAGCTGCCTGCCTGACGATACTTTCCTATATGACCACAGCTGTAATATCTGCAAGTGAAGCAATGCATTACCTGCATGGGATATTTGCTTCAATTCCCGTTATAATTGCCACAGTCGTTCTTCTGACAATTTTTCTGCTCCTGGTCATGTCAGGCATCAGTGAATCTTCGATAGTTGCCGTGGTTATATTTACGCTACATCTTGTAGCAATGTTGCTGCTCATTTTCAGCGGTGCATGGTATGTAATGAAACAGGGTCTTGATACCGCCGTTATGAATTTCAAAGCTCCTTTGAATGGTGGCTTCTTTTCAGCACTCTTCCTGGGTTTCTGTACGGCAATGCTCGGCATTTCAGGATTTGAGAGCTCCGCCAATTTTGTCGAGGAACAAAGGCAGGGCGTCTTTAAAAAGACCCTCCGTAATATGTGGGTAGCAGTGACGGTTATTAATCCCCTGATGGCGCTTACAGCCGTGATGGTGCTGCCACTGGGTGAAGTTGCCCAAAACCAGGAGGCCTTGCTCTCCCATCTTGGGAAAAATACCGGAGGAAAGTGGTTGGCTACCTTTATCTCAATCGACGCTGTCCTTGTCTTGAGCGGCGCTCTTTTAACCTCCTACGTGGGTGTAAATGGCCTCATAAAAAGAATGACGCTAGACCGCATCTTGCCACAGTTCTTGTTAAAAGAAAACAGGCGCGGCAGCTCGCCACGTATTCTTATTCTTTTCTACCTGCTTTGTCTCTCCGTATTGTTCATCACCCGTGGCCAGCTGGGACCATTAGCCGGTGTTTATACCATTAGTTTTCTGCTGGTCATGATCTATTTCGGTTTTGGTAATATTCTTTTAAAAATTAAAAGGAGCAGGCTGCCCCGGCCGGAAAATGCCACTGTTATTTCGGTGGTCATTGCCGTTTTCGCAGTCGCCGCCGCCCTCTATGGCAACATTGTAACTCATGCGGCCTACTTGATCGTCTTTCTTCAGTATTTCCTGCCCACAGTCGCTATCGTCTTTCTTTTGTTAAGCAGAAACGAGATTATGAAATATATGCTTGTCGTGATCAATAGTGCATCCAGTCATCTAAAGGGTTTTGCTGCGGTCAGCAAGCTGCATATCAGCCGCAACCTGAAAAGGCTCACCGAGCAGGAATTCGTCTATTTCACCAAGGGGGATGACATATCTATTCTCAATAAGGTGATGATGTACGTTGAAGAGAATGAGATCACCAAGAAGCTCAAGATCGTTACGGTATTAAAAGATCAAGGAAGTGTTTCCCAATCATTTCTGATCGATCTCGAAGTATTGGACAGGGCATACCCTGACATCAAGATCGAATACGTACAAGTCCACAACGCGACATTCGGCCCCGAGACCATTAAACGCCTGAGCGAAGAATGGAATATCCCCATAAATTTTATGTTCATCAGTTCACCCAGTGACCGGTTTTCCCATAGGGTTTCCGATCTTGGTGGTGTCAGGCTAATTATCTAACCTTCCACAGCTCTAAATTATGTCTTCGGCTACCTTTTTCCTCCTTGTGTTCCGGGATCGTATTTCTGATCTATTTTTTCCCTGTGAGTATTGATGCACTGCAATGTAAGCCAAAAGGGCGCCGGATAACCCAAATATATTTGCATCCAACCCAAAAGGGAGCACCACCTTAAATAGGATAAGGGCAATAGTAGTCCCCCCGCCAATGGTCATAGACGCAATGGCAGCGGCAGAATACAATTTTTTAAGGAATACAGCCGCTAATACCGGCACGAACAAGCCAGAAACCATAAATGCGTAAGCATACAGCATCAGGGAAAGCACATTCTCCATGGTTGATGCAACCAAAATGGCAACAACTCCAACAAAAAGCGTAACAACCTGAGACAACCTGACTACCATCTTATTGCTGCTTTTCCTGTGCCCGGGTATCAGGTCACCCACTACGCTTCCCGAGGCAGCCATGAGACAGCTGTCAGCAGTGGAAAGTACCGCCGAAAAATAGGCCGCGATAACGACACCTGTAAATCCAACCGGCAAAATGTTCTTGATCAGTAAAGGAAGGCCCATTTCATTATCCATCAACGGCCCTGTAGTAGGGATCACTCCTTTTTGTACCGCTACGTTGGCAAGCATTCCTAAAATTACACCGGTAAAGGCCATAAAGGGCCATTCCAGCACTCCTGCAAAATACCAGGCCCTTCGGGCCGCCTTTTCATTTTTACAGGCGAAGATCCTCTGATACAAGGTCATACCTACAAACCATATGGGGATGATGGTAACGCTCCAGTTTAGAATGTCCTGCCAGCTAATATTGGAAAGGGACAACATTTCTTCGGTCAGATAAGGGGCAATACCATCATAGCCGCCGAGTTTGTGCCACGCCAGAGGGATGGCCACTCCCATTAATCCAAGCAGCAGGACGATCCATTGGACTGTGTCTGTATAAATTACCGCCTTCATGCCACCCAGCATCGTGTAGATTACTGCAATAGCACCCATGATCCAAAGCATCGTCCCGGCACCCATTTCCGGGAAAGTGGCAGCCGTCAACTTCGCCCCGGCGAGTAATTGCGAGCTGGTAAAGCCGGTATATCCTATAATGCAGATGACCGCAGCTACAACAGCCACTTTTTTATTGTAGAGAAACCCGAAAACCTGGGGAAGCGTAAGAAAATGCCGGCCATTTGCTTTCTGCCATTTAAATACCCTGGGAATTAAAAGAGCTGCGCTTACCCAGGCCCCTATTAGACCGGTAAACAATAACCAGGAGCCGGAGAGTCCCATTGTAAAACCTATCCCGCCTAATCCTATGGAGAATCCTCCTCCCACATCAGTTGCCACAACAGACAAACCAACGTGGCCACTGCTCATGTTTCCACCACCGGTAAAGTAATCTCTTTCATCCTGGTGTTTGTTTGAAAAATAAAATCCGATACCCAGCATCAAAAAGAAGTATACGGCAAATATGATAATGTCGATTATAGTCATTCAATAGGTATAGTTTTAAATACGTGAGTCAGAAATTTCAGGAGCCCCTTATTTTGTGCCCGCAACTGCGGCAAGGGATGAGGGGTCTATAAAGACAGTCTGCGTGGGATAAGCAAATTCAATACCTGCCGTTGTGAACGCCTTGAAAATGTCAAGATAGATTTCCTGTTGCTTATCCATATAGACATTATAACTAGAATCCAATATGTAGTACACGAATTCAAAATTCAGGCTGCAATCTCCGTAGTTTGAAAAATGTCCCCTGTCAAATTGCACCTGGGTCTTCTGTTCGATCACCTGCCGGACAAGCTCTGGTATCCGCTTTAGCTGGTCGTGACGGGTTTGATAGATAACCCCAAGGGTAAACAATACCCGTCTCCGTTCCAAACGTTTGTAGTTATGAAGTCGGGCATTGGCAAGGTCAGTATTGGAGCAAACGAGCTGCTCTCCACCTAAAGTCCTTATCCTTGTCGTCTTGATCCCGATGTGTTCTATCGTACCTGATTTGTCATCCACAACAACGAAGTCCCCAATTTCAAACGGCCGGTCAAAAAAGATGACAAAATAGCTGAAGAGATCGCCCAATATAGCTTGTGCGGCCAATGCGATCGCAATTCCTCCAATACCCAATCCAGCAACCAGGGTCGTTACATTATAACCCAGGTTGTCGATTAAAAAAAGGATGCCCAAGGTCCATATCACAATATTGGCAACAATGATCAGTCCGCTGGCATGCTGCCCCTTTCCCTCGTGGCCCTCTCTGCTTTGGATATAGGAATGAATAAACTTTCGGAAAGCACTGCTGAAGGTTCGGAGCCCATAGTAGGTAAGTACCATTAAATAGGCCGTATGCAACACTTTGACGATGCCTCCCGGCAATACTAAGGTTGTTGAAGCAATGTAAACACTGCTTATATACAGTGCAGGCACAACGGCACTGCGGACAACTTCTACTAGGAAATTATCCCAGGTAGTTTTAGTGCGAAGCACCCACCCACTTATCCTTTTGAGGACGAAGTGTGCGAACACCCTAATGACGATCAAAGCGGCCACTATGATACTAGCCGCAACTAGCCAGGCAGAAATTGTGTTTCCCAGGTAAGATTGATGCAAATAATTGTTCATAGCAATAAATTCATCTTGTCCACAAATTAATTGACGGAAAGTAGTGTGGAAGCCTCAAATGCCTCTCCAGGATAGAAAAAAGTTCCTTCGTCTATGCGTTTATCAACGTATGCTGAGTTCATAATACGGAGTAATCCCATGTAGTCCATCTCAAATTCTATGAGACTACCGACCTTGAGTCCCGTAATATTTGGGCCAAGGTCAACGACGATCATATCGGAGCTGGCGCCGACAATCTGCATATCCCTGTTAACAGGCCTAATATGCCCATCTTCCACATCAAGCAGGCCTATATCCACAATCGCCCTGCAAGACAAGGTCCCTTGTAACGTATCCTGGAAAGACATAGTTTGCCCTGCCAGGTTTTGGCCCAGCTCCCCCGAAGGAATGGCAGGCTTCTCATTGAGTTCAATAATTTCCGCATACAACTTAAAAACATCATTATGCATGTGCTCAAAGGACCGGCTGTGATAAACATCCGTACCGAGAAAAAGTGTCTCTCCGATACGGAAATGATTGATCCCTGCCGGTAACAGGTCTTTATAAATTAGTGGAACGGTAACCGATGCCCCGCCGGATATATAAGGGATAACCTTATTGAATTTTGCCTCGATAAGCTGCTTATACAAGCAAAGCTGGATCAGTTTGTCGTGGTTAGGCAAAACGCCATACATGCAGGTTAGGTTCGTGCCAATGCCCACCACTTTTATGTTCGGTAGCCTAAAGACTTTTGCATAAAAATCAACGAACTGTTCTCGCATAACGCCCTCCCTCAGTTCCCCTAGCTCCAGCATGATAACAATTTTATGGATCTTATCCTGCTTCACTGCCTCTACAGAAAGCATTTTGATCGTTTCGTATTCCGTATTGAAGCTGATATCGGCAAACTTAACAATGCGGGCGACATTCCTTTTCGCAGGAGGCTTGATGAACACTGTTTCGATGTCGGGTTTTATTGATTTGATCGTCTCCAGGTTATCGATACGACTATCGCAAATTTGCCTGATGCCTAATTGTATCAATTCATTGAGGTATTTTTTATTGCCGCAAAATACTTTGGCAACAATGGACCACTCGATATTATAACTGGAGAAAAGATCGTTAAGATGGTTAAAATTCTCGCGAAGCTTATGTTGATTTAAGGTAATAAAGGCCATGTATAGTTTATTTTTTTAAACGCATTTCAAGATATTTGTTAATAAAGCCAAGGCTCTCATATAGTCGTAGCGCAGGGTTGCTTGGCTCAACATGAAGTGCCATATCGCCCTCTGAAAGCTGAATGGCTTTGATCATTAGTTGCCTCCCAATGCCCTGGCCTCTGTATTCTCTATGTGTTGCGATGTAAACAAGGATATTATCTGGGATATAACCATGCATGCCCGTTCTGTTAGTAACCGCAACTCCATTCAAGACTGAATCATTACTTGAAGTGATAATTAGGCCTCCTGGGGTCCTGCCGTTTAAGCACAGTGCATAGTTTAACGCGTTTTGAATATCGGCCAGAGGATCTCCAAATTCGCCCAGATGTGTAAACAGAAAAGAGGCTACTTCATCCATCTGTTCCTTTGTGGGTGGAGCGAAGTGGGAGTAGGTTCTAATAGAAGACATAATAAAAATTTAGGCTCCTGCAAGGAGCAGTTAAGAATAGGCATAAGATCAATATCAAGCCTTAGAATTCAGTAATGTAAACTGTCAGCGATTAGTGCTGCAATAAATAATGGGTACAGACCCGTGGTTAATGAAACATCATCGGCTGCTTAGGTTGAACTTTTGCGTTCGCAAGCCTCAAGCGATATTTCGGGAACTATTCATTGCAAAGATAAGAAGATCAAGGGGAAAGCCCAAATCAGATGCAGAATACCTCGCCAATTCGATGGTAATGCAGGTTCTTCCGACACCGGAAAGGTAGTCTACAACGGTCTATGCGCGAATGGACTGATTTAACCATTTCTTGAAAAAAAAATTATAACAATTGTTATTCACAAGGGCACTTTCAGATTTTAATTTAGAGATACCAAAAAACTGTGTTATAGAAAAAGAAGTAAATGTGCCAAATTACCGGATAAGGTTACCGGATACAGAGACTGCGAAACTATTGTGTATTACCCTTAAAGAATATTCGCAATTAAGCCACAGACCTATGGATGTCTTTACAGATGCAAGAGGGGTATAACAGAGTTTTACATCCATGTAAGTACCAATAATGATACCCGATTGTCGAGCAAGCTAAAACTGGATAAAAACAACTTTGTCCGGTTCAAGCCTGAAGACATTTATGCCAGGTATGTGTAACAATGTATGTTCCCGATTACAGGGGACTCCATGCTGCCTATACCTTCCGGCAGTGATGTGGTATGTTCCTATGTCCAGAACTGGGCGCAGATCAAACCTAAAACGCTATGCATCGTCATACTGAGAGCAGAGCAGAACATTGTGTTCAAGCAAGTCACCTTGCAGCCAGAAGGATTACTACTGGAATCCCTCAACAGCCAGTTCCTGCCCTATACAGTACCGGTGTCGGAAGTGCATGAGCTCTGGGAGTTTTATAGCTTTCACAGCAGGGATATTCCGGAAGCAGATACAGACCTTCAAAGCATCGCCAGCATCATGCGGCAGATGCAGATCGATATTAATGAGTTGAAGAAGAAAAAATGAGAATGTTGATATCCAAAGCAGAATACCTCTTTCCCGTATTTAAACGACAACGGGGAACCGATGGTGTAGAAAATGAAAGCGGGATGCCATGATAACAGGACTTAATCTTGTTTATTATGGCGGATGGCGATTTCTTTTAAATAGAGATTCCGGTACTCAAGGTTGTGGGCGTCCCCATCCTTATACCTGACCCGGAGGTTAGGATCGGACAAGTCGAATGCTTCTACGAAGAGGCAATATACGTAGCGGGCAACCAGATAGTTTTTTTTCTTGCCTCCTTTACATAGGGTAGTAATCAAGGCTGACGTTCGGTCTTCAGATTTACTTTTCCTTTTTTTGGAAGTGAGCATTTTGATTCGTTCAGGGTACCATTTCTTTAGGTTACCTTCCGAGACCTTGCCCAGTGCTTTCACCCTGCCCATATTTGATATCTGGTACAATCCTTCATACCCTGGGAAGTCCTTCCAACGTTCCCCTTTCCTGGTTGCTGGTGAAAGGTCAGCGGCAGGCGGCGCATGTTTAGGTTCAGTCGTAGCGCCCGAAGCAAAATTTGTGCTAAGACCTAAGTCGATATGCTTACGTAAAACACCTTTACGAAACTTCCCGGCCCTGCCCTGCTGCCAGAGAAAGCCTTTGCACATATTACCGTTATGAACAGCGGAAGAGATGGAAGAAACATCAAAGCCGTTCTTTGCCCCTGCTTCCGACAGGCTCGCATAGGTTGCGATCAAGTTGCCACGGGTATCGAACTGGCTTATCGGCTTGCGTGTTTCGCTAAAAGCCCTTCCTTTCTCATAAGATCGTTTTAATATCTTACTAATATTGGAAGCCTCCAAGTTCCTATAGTTCAGATTGCGGCCATCGCCATCTTTAAAGCAGATGAGTGTGCTTCTGTCCTTCAAGTCCAAAGGGGCTACGAAAGCGTTATACACCAACCGGGCCACGGAATGGCAATAAGCTATGCCTTCCAGGTAAAGCGGTGCAATAACACTATAGGAGTGATCCGCTGCTTGCTTATTATATCTTCTTACCACCCTTGGGCTCAGGATTTGTATCGGTTTGTTCCGGATACCACCATGGGGCAGCATCCATTTCCTGCTCAGGGACTTGATGCGACCATGAGAAGACACTTCGTAAAAATCCTCGAAACCGGCGATGGGTTTCCAAAGTTCCCGCTTGCGGTCCCTAAGGAACAGATCCTGGTAGGCGTATTGCTGCTGCATAGCTTATAGTAGGTTTGTCCATTTTTCAGTTAAGTCCAATGACAACAAGAGATACCTTGCTTATTGTTCGAATAAAAAATAAATATTTGAACAACGTAAGATAATCGTTTAACAACGAAATAATAATACCCAAATTAAGCATCTGGTTTTGATGTATAGCCGGATGCAATACGCAGATTAGCCGATGTTGACTTTGTAGCGCCATAACCGGATGGCAACTTTTTTACTGTTCGGATAACTCGTTTACTTGTGTGCCAGGTCTATCAGTGTATGTACCCAAAAATAGAATTTTTCCACCATGCACATATGCAGGTTTTTACCTGGTTTTAATCATGGTTTTTACCTGTAGGAAATTTCATGACAACTTTTCAATTTTGCCGACACAATTTTTGCATTTGCAGAATTGTCTTGTCCAAAGTAAATAAAAGATTATCGGTAGTACTGATAGTCTTTTTAAGTGTCCAGTAACTAACCAATCCGACCAACCTTCTGTAAATCAAGAGTGAAGCATGTTATTGCACTAACATGTTGCTGGGTTTTGTACGCCGCCTATTGGCGCACAACACTCCTATTTTAGAGTCCATTTTTAACCTATTCTAACCCTATGAGAAATCTCAGATCATTGATCATTTTGTTGATGACCCTGCATTGCTGTGCCCTAAATAGCCACGCCCAGGACAAGCTGGGGGGCGCCGGCGCTGACAGCAAGATGCTTCCCGGCGGCTCTGACGGCGGCGGAGGTGGCGGCCTTTATACCCCAAACCTCTACGACGGCAGCGCCACGGTCAACATTCCCATTTATCAATACAGCGCAGAAGACGGGAGCTTTGGCGTAGGCTTCAGTTTTAATACCCGGGGTATCAAGGTCGACGCCATAGCGTCTTCCGCAGGCCAGGGATGGGAATTTTCTTTGCCCAACATTACTCGCGTGGTCAAAGATCTGCCTGATGAAGTCAATTTCGGCGCTGATACCTTTCTTTACGCTCCTGTTTATGATTACAATCCTGGCGGTGAACAATATAAACTGAATAATTTCTACTGGATGAAAGGCCGGTATGCCGTGTACTCCGAGTCAGGCAGCACGGCCGATCCCAATATCTACCGCGACGGCGAAGCCGACGATTACGTAGTGAACCTGGGCAGCGGCTCCTTTACCTTCAACCTCGGTAAGAACAATTACATCTTCACTAACCCTGCCCGGAGTGTAAAGGTAGAACTGTTGCTCAACGGCGCGGTGATCACTTCCGTTAACGACTTCCAGGTGATTGGCATCGATGAGCAGCAAAAGCTCGAATTCCGCATTACCGACGAAGGCGGCACGCAGTACCGCTTTATCCGCGGCGACTTCGAGATGCGTACCATCGAAGATGAACATGGACAGGGTATGGAGCTGGTCTCGTACTGGCTTACCACCAAATGGGTGATCAAGGAAGTAACCCTTCCCGGTGGCGCTAAGATCACTTATAACTATGATCATATTATCCGGCCCGGCGGCAGTGTGGTCGGCTATCGCAGCTACTCCCTTAAAGAAGGTGGCGGTAGCATTGGCTCCCTAAGTATGAGCGACGAACGCACTTACAACCCCCGTTTCGCTATACCTACGGCTATCCAATACCCCAACGCAGTGGAGCTGCTCTTTAATTACGACAGCCAGAAACGGCCCGATTTCCCATACGGGGCCTTACGATCGCTGAAGACCCATACCACCTACAATTGTATCGAATACAAGCTGCACCAGTCGTTCTGGTACGATAGTACCGGGCAGCCGGTGGCAATACCATATGCCCAGGGCCTCGTAACATACGACGGCAAGGCCAGGCTGCGCCTCGACAGTGTGTCCATTGCCTCCTGCGACGGCACCGTGACAGAATCCTACTTCCGTTTTGAGTACAGCCCGTTGCGATTTCCAAGGCGCCTGAGTGTGAGCCAGGATTACTTTGGCTATTATAATGGCGCTGTATATAGCGGCAGCGACCCCAACACTATTCCCTATCACCAGAGGTGGTGGCCCGGCAACCCCAACCCCGGCTATTATGGTATATACCGTACTTACAATCCTGCCGGTATCGAGGCCGGTATACTGCGCAAGATCACCAATGCTTATGGTGGAACGACTTCCTTTTATTACGGAGGGCATGTATTGAGTACGGTTCTGCCGGGCTTGCCTACAGATGATAATTTTATGGGTGATGGAGAAAATGACGGCATACGGCTGGATTCCGTAGTAGAAAAGGAACAATATCATATAGAGAACAGCAGAGTAACCCGCTTTATCTATTCGGGAGGACAGCGCTTCCTGGACGGCGGCTATTTTTACTCGCCCCTGGCCTGGAAGACCGTAGGTGGCGTGCTGACCATGTTCAGCATGAACTATACCGGCAACTATGTCACTCCTCACCACCTGGTAGGCGGCTCCAATCACGGCTATTCCAACGTGACCGTGGAGAGCCGTATGGGCAATGGTACCCTGCTCTCAAAAAAGGCCTATGTTTTTACCAACCTGTACGATGCCTACTCCGGCATCCAAACCCGGTATACCATTGTGGGTGGCGGCAAACATTTTTATCAATATCCTTTTACGGACAAAAGTTATCTCCGCGACTGGGAAATGGGACTGCCGCTTAGCGTTACCGAGTACGACAACAACAACCGGATCGTGAAGCAGACCCTCAACACCTACGATTTCAGGGTCGACTCCATGAGTGCCGTGGGTAAGGTGGAGAACCGCAAGGCGGGTAAAATGTCGCTTTACGATACCCCGCTTCCCGGCGCACCTACCCAAATGAGCACCCGCGACAGCTTAGATTATTATCGCCCTTACCGGGGCTGGGCTTTGCCCCTGCGTACGGTGACGCGCAAATATTTCAGCGACGCACAATACGTTGCCGATACTACTTTATTTGCTTACGACGCCCGCAACAATCTTTCCGAGATCATCACCACCAACAGTAAGGGGCAAAAGATGCGTACCGTAACCGTCTACAATTACAGCGTCGCTACGCAGAGCGCCTCACAGACCATCTACCAGATGAACCAGGCAGGGCTGGAAAAGAAGCTGGGCATGGAGCGCTGGATAATGGGGACCACAAGAGCTGAAGATCAATTGCTGGATGCCAGCATCTCCACCTTCAGCTACCAGAACGGCATCCTCTTGCCCAAGGCGCTGTACGCCTTCGAATCGGCTACCTTACCGGATTACAATACCTATACCGGCGCAGGCAACGTTCCGGTGCCACCCCTGTACCAGCGCTTCCATACCGCTTTCCTGGGCAATGCCGTTACTTATTTCCAGAAAGTAAGCGAAGTGCAGGCTTCCGACAGCAAAGGCAACCCGCTGGAAACCCTCTTGCCTTTGAGCGGACAGTACAAATCGATGATCTGGGATACCCTTACCGGCCAAAAGCTCGCCGAGGCTTCCTGCCGCCTGGCCGATATGGGCTATACCGGCTTTGATGTGAGCCATAAGGGCAGCTTCAGCTACAATAGCGGTGGCATTACCTGGGTGGCCGACGCACCTGCAGGCCGCAATGCCTACTCCTTTGGCTCGGGAGCGGTTACCCGCAGCGGTTTTACACCCAATAAGCCTTACCGTATCGGGTTCTGGAGCAATGGCACGCCCACCTGTACCATTGGCAGTACGCCGGTAAGCCTGGTAGCAGCGCCTGCGCAGGGCAACTGGACCTATTACGAAGCCGGCTTTACCCCCGCCACCGGCAGCGATGTGCTCAGCATCAGCGGGCCTTCCCTCAAATATATCGACGAGCTGAGGCTGTACCCGGCTAATGCGGCCATACAATGCTACTCCTACGAGCAAATGTTTGGCAAGCGGGCCGATATTGACCATTCGGGCAGGATGACCTATTACGAATACGACAAGCTGGGCCGCAGGACCATCATCCGCAACCAGGAAGGCGCCATCCTCTCCAAAACAGAATTTTATATCGGCCAGTAAGGCTTTACCTATAACCTCATTATCCTCAAAAAAAGAGCTTATGTTCTCCAGATATTTCTTTTCACTCCTGCTGGTGTTGCTGGGTACGGTAGCCGCGCAGGCGCAAAGCAACACGCCGAAGACCACGGAGACCGACCCCGGCGGCGCCATCAATACGATACCCGTGCCACCTGTTTTCAACGTAGGCAGCGGGACCACTCCTTCTTATATCCGCACGTATGTGCCCCGAATACCCATTACCAATGCCGGCGATGTGAACAGCGCCTCCAACCCGGAACAAGTACAAACCGCCACGGCATACAAGGACGGCTTCAACCGCACCATACAGGCCGTGCAGCATTATGCCCTTACCGGCAGCAAGCGGCACCTGGTGCAGCCTTTCGACACCCGCTTCCAGGCCGAAGAGGCATCCTACCTGCCATTCCCGGCCGGTACTATTGCCTACGACGATAACGAGTTTGCCCGGCAGGCTTACTACTATGCCAACGAGGCCTATCCCGGCGAAGGGTATACCGCCATGAGCATTACCAGGAACATGTCCAACAGCGCGCAGCGGGCTACCAAGAGCCTGGCGCCCGGCCGCAGCCAGGTAGGCCAGAACCGGGGCGTGACGGTGAGGAAAGTAACCAACCCTGCAGGCGCTGTGAAGATATGGGAGCCTGATGGTACCAGCAATAAGCCCATCTACAAAGGCACTTACGCGGCAGGCCGGCTCTTTGGCGAGTATGTGTTCGACACCAGCGGCACCGAGACCCTGACCTATACCGATATGGATGGCCGGGTGATCAGCCGCACCGTAAAGCAGAAAGACCAGCCGGCAGGCGGCGGTGGCGTAGTTACTATTACCGGTACTACCGAATACATTTACGACGTTAAGGGCAACCTGGTGTGCGTAATGCCGCCCAAAGCCAGCGCTGCGGCAGGGACCGGCCCCAGTACTGCCGTGCTCAATAGTCTCTGTTTCCGCTATAACTACGACACCAAAGGAAGAAAGATAGAGCAAAAGTTCCCAGGCAAGGACTGGGAGCATTTTGTCTACGATAAAAGGAACCGCGTAGTAATGTACCAGGATGGTAATTTGCGCGCAAAAGACGATTGGACTTTTACCCTTTACGATGCGCTGGACCGCCCGCTTTGCTCGGGCCTCGTAGAACCTTCGGGTACTGAAACAAGGGGGCAATACCAGTACATAATTGACAACAATGTAAGCTACCCATCTACTTACCTGTTCTATTACATCAATAGTTATGATTTGCTGCACACCTATCCCTCTTACATGGAAGCCTGCACGATCCTAAGCTATCAGTATTACGACAATTACAACAATGCTGATCCCGCAGATAACACCTGGAACAATACCCTGGGCGCCCTGGTCTTTAATGGCGAGCTGATGAACACACCCGGCAATGAAACACCGCTACGATCGGTACACAGCCAGGGGAAACTGACCGGCACTAAGGTAAGGATATTGCCTGCCCCGGGAGCGGATGCCTCCAAGACCGGCGACTGGCGCGAGACCGTGAACTATTACGATAAGAAAGGCCGCGTGATCTATACGGCCAGTATCGACAAATACCAGGGCAGCGCCCTCCACGTGCACTACAGCGGTATGCAGTACGACTTTGCCGATCGCTCATTGAAGAGCAAGCACAAGATGTACAACCTGCTGGACCAGGCCCAACCGCATACCGAATGGGGCTTTAACGAATACGACGCTATAACCGGCAACCTGCTCAGGACCTGGCACCGCACCGATCCCGGCGCCTGGAACCTGCAGGCCAGCTACAGCTACAATGACCTGGCAAGGCTCAGCCGCAAGGTACAGGGCGACTGGGGCGAGGTGCAGGATTACGCCTACAACATACGCGGCCAGCTTAAGGGCATCAACGAGTACTACGCCCTTACCGGCGACCGCCAGGGCGAAAGCCGCAGCTTCGGCCAGAGCCTCTGTTATGATTACGGATTTAGCCAGCGCCGTTTCGACGGTAAGCTTGCAGGCATGATCTGGCGCGGTGCCGGCACCTCCGCAGCCAATGCTTACGGCTACGATTACGACTACAGCGGCCGCCTGATCCGGGCCGACTACCGCCGCTTCGAGTTGGGCAACTGGAGCAATGCCCTCACAGACTATTCGGTACTGAAGCTGGGTTACGACCGCGACGGCAATATCGAAGGCATGGATCAGTACGGCGTAACGCCGACTGGAAAAGTATTGATGGACCAGCTGAGCTATACTTACGAGAACGCAGGATTAAGCAACCGCCTGGAAAAAGTACAGGACGGCGCTACCTTCTATAACCTGGGCGACTTCAACAATACCAACGGCAGTGCTACCGATTATGGCTACGACCCCAATGGTAACCTGACCTCCGATGCCAACAAGAACATCGCCTCGGTTACTTATACCTATTTCAACAAGCCGGAGGTGGTCACCTTCGGCGATGGCAAGAAAATGCTGTACAGCTATGATGCGGGCGGCAATAAGGTGCAGGAGCTGATCACCCAGCCGGGCAAGCCCGACAAACGCACCGACTACGTAGGCAACTATGTGTACGAAAACGATGCATTGCGTTACCTGCAGACCGGTGAGGGCCGTACGGTGTACGATACCCTGAACAACCGCTTTAAAGAGGAGTACTTTGTAAAAGACAACCTGGGCAATGTACGCAGCGTGGTAGAAGTGTATGTGCCGCCGGTGGCCGAATACCTGGCCACCCACGAAGTGGCCAGCGCCAACCTGGAAGGCCTCTTCTTCGACCACCTCAACCATGACCCCAAGCCCGGTGGCAACCCCGGCGACCAGTACTCCACGCGCCTCAATGGCTCAGATCCCAGCCGCAGGATCGGCACTTCGATGCTGCTCAAAGTAATGGCCGGCGACAAGGTAGAAATGAATGTGAACAATTACTATGAGCTTTACGATAGCAAGAACGATGCGCCGGTCAGCGCCGGCGATATGCTGAACACCATCGTTACTACGCTGATGGCCGGTGGCGGCGGTATGCCCGGCGAAGCGCACGATATCCATAAAGTGACCGATGCCTTTAATACCACCAATTATTCTGTATTCGACAATATGGTAAACGCCGACTTTACCAGCCCCAACCAGCCCAGGGCTTACCTCAATTATGTGCTGTTCGACGAGAACATGCAGCTGGTATCGACCATGAGCGGCGCCTTCCAGGCCAATGGCTCCGGCACCTGGACGCAGATCGGTACTACGGTACCGTTAGAAATACCGCAGAATGGCTATATGGCCGTATATTTGAGCAATGCTTCCAGGAACCTGTCGGCAGATATGTACGGCAATGTGTACTTCGACCAGTTGGTGATCCGCTTCAGCAGGGGTAAATTGAAGGAAGAGGCGCATTATTACCCGCATGGCTTGCCCATAGCCGGTATGGGCAGCACCGCCAACGGTATGATCGAGAACCGGGACAAGTACCAGGCCAATGGCTATATAAAAGACCTGGGCCTTAACTGGATGGATTTTAACAACCGCCAGTATGACCCGCAGATCGGAAGGTTCTTAAGTGTGGACCCGTTAGCGCCGGAGACAGATGCCTTCTCGCCTTATGCCGCGATGAACAATAACCCTGCGAGTTTGATTGATCCGAATGGATTGCAGGTGGGACAACACAGAGAGTATGCATGGGGTAGTAAACTTAACAGACAAGTCTGGGGGGCTTGGCAAGCTGAGATTGACCAATGGTTGAAGACTAATCACATAGCAGAGTTCATAGCTTCCACCGGCTGGGGAGAAGGTGGAAGCGTAGGTGTCACTACTTACTATGGTGATGATGCCAGAAGTTTTGTCGCGGACTTCCTTGG
This sequence comes from Chitinophaga eiseniae, assembly GCF_900167135.1. GTDB lineage: Bacteria > Bacteroidota > Bacteroidia > Chitinophagales > Chitinophagaceae > Chitinophaga > Chitinophaga eiseniae. Next base: position 808,988 of record NZ_FUWZ01000003.1, read on the forward strand.
AATTCCCTATGATCCATCAGGCTATGTTGAATCGGGCACAACTGAGGAAGAGCTAAAGAAAAATGGGTACTTTATTGACAAAAATGATGGAACAAGTATTGCTTATCATTGGTATACCCAAAGTAATCCCGGTGATATAACTAGTCTAAAACGACATGATGATATTACGCTAGTCCGTAAATCTAACATTAATAGCATGCTTTCATTACTAAAAAGCTTATTTCCCACTACCACAGCACTAAGCGGAGTAATAAGAGACCCCGCAAGCTATTATCCATATGACATGTTTTCTAAATGGAACACAAGCATAGCAGACGCAGCTTGGCTCGCATCAATGAGCAAAATTGTAAAATATGCAAGAATAGGGGAATCATTTAGTACAGGTACAGTTGTCACGGGGGTGATTTTGGATGCCAAAGCAGTATATTTAGGGCAAATAAGTTGGACGAAGTTTTGGGTAAATACGGGTTTCGGTGTCGGAGGTGCAGCCTCCCCATACTTAGCGCCAATATCAGTTTTCTATTTCAGCGTCGATGCATTTCATCCAGGAGGATGGGATGATTTAATATTTTCCCCTGCACCTTCCACTCCAACAGGATATGAAAATATCGATTTAGGTTTAGGTGCCGGATTTCATTAATAAATTTAAATATCAACATTAATGTTAGTAAAAGATTCGTATTACTATATTTTTTATAAATTCTATAGATTTCTCCAATTATCTCCTCTCACCAAGGGGAATACAAAATTTAAAGCCGTTTTATTTTTAATTATAGTGGAAAGCTGGATGGCTTTTTCACTAATAAACTACTATGATATACTTTTCTCAAAAAAGAGAGGGACAATTTCTAGCAGCTTAACAATCTCACTAATTGCAGCTATTTGGATCATTAAATGGTTTTTTTTTATTCGAAATGATAATTGGCGTAATTATGTTGAAAAGTTCGATAAATGGCCTAAAGCTAAAAACAGAAGAGGCACACTAATTGTTATTTTGATAGTTCTTCTTCTTCTGATTAATTTCATCGTTTCATTCTATTTAAATCCATTAAGCAATGACTGAGGGATCGATGTGCAGCTTGTATTTTTAAAATGCGTTAAAGATTAAAAGTACTTTAATGATAACTGCGAACAGCCTGGACTCATGAATAACAAAAAGCTGATATTTCAATACCGTCGTCGAACGGTGGTTTTGAAATATCAGCTTTATACGCCGTTACCTACTACCGATAACACGACAGTAACGCCACGAATAAACCAGGTAGAAATCCCTGAGACAGATTTTCCCCGATGTTAATGCAATCAATGGAAAACTACGTAAAAATTCAATTTCCCTTTTATCACGAAGGCGAAAAAAAGGAATGGAAAGAGCGGATGTGGGCCAGACCGATGGGACAGCACTATGAACTATCGAACACTCCGATTTATGTAAAGGAGTATTCGTTTGGTGATGTAATAAGTGTAAAAAATATAGATGGAGAACTCTTTGTAGATGAGCTTATCCAGGAATCTGGACACAGTACAATTCGTATTGTATTTCATGACATGAACATGCGCGATTTTACCGTTACTAAAATTGGAGATCTAGGCTGCGATATAGTTGTTACTGACAAACCGCAATTGATTGCAGTAGATATACCTCCTGCTGTCGACTATCGAAATTCGGTGCTACCCTTACTGGAGGATGGTTTAAGAGCTGATCAATTGGGATACGAAGAGGCTTGCATTTCTACTAAACATAGTGGGTAGTGTTCATTAGTTGAACATTCGACCATCTAACTCAAAAAAAGCATTTTTCATAGATGTTTAGACAATATGCTAACCAATATCGGGCATTGATGTTCGGTATTGGTTTCATCTTCCAACATAGCGCTTTTTGTCTCTTATTTACCACGCTATTCCGCTTCAATTGTATAAAGGCGTTCTATACTGCACGAAAGTGTCAACCACCTATAACTTCCATAAAAGTCTCTGAGCTTGGTTCGCTGTTGAATCTTGCAACGCCTGCGCTTATAAGCAGCTAATGATAAAAAACTTCCGAGGAAAAGCATCAACAAAAAATGGAGGTGGCTATTCCCCCGTATAATCCCTTATACTAACGGGCTTCAGCTGTTTACCTTTTTTAATAACGGTTTTTGTTGCATCTGCATCGAGCGCGTTTTCTGTTGTGATGACCACTTTGTTCAGCAGCCAGTCTTGTTTAGACGGAACATAACAGAAGGTCGTTTCGGTGCGAGTTCTTTCCCTACTGCCATAATATTGTTGAATGGTAAAGGAACAATTGTCGATGGTGGTACTTACGTAGGGATCACCTTGCGTGCCGCCAATGTCGGCAGGCAGGATTAGGTCCCTGTTGGTGACCGCCAATGACAGCTGATAGTGATTGTTGCGCAGCAGGATCATAAAGGGGCGCGACCCCGGTGTGTCCAATGAAGCTCCTGCTGCTTTAGATTGGAGTACTAGGACTACGTCCGGAATATGGTCCCCATTGAGGTCGCCGCTCACGGTATCCCTTACCTCATACCCGGTTGGGACGAACTTCTTAAACGCATCATGACCAATAGGCGGCTGTGCCCGTAATGCAATTGCGGAGAGAAGTGCCAGAGAAAGGAAAAATGTTTTCATACTGCTATTTTTAAGGTTTAGGCGTGAGTTTGCAGGGCGGTATCTGTCCGGGCCGAAACCGCAAGCAGTACCTTCAACCTTTGTTGTCTTAAATGCCATTCGCTCCAAATTCGTTCAGTATATCAACAAAAACAAGTTTTGTTCCGTTTGTTCCATTCCGTGTTTCAGTTTTTAAGTGTACTTCATTAATAAACAATCAATTACGACAGTGTTTTGTTCCATTTCTTGTTCCAGATGTTTTGCAAGTCACACAAATAAGTTGATAATCAATTGTTTATTGCGTTTAATTATCCCATTTCTGGCAAAATGGAACGAAACGGAACGAAATTCAATCCGGGTCGGCGCCATCAGGTTTTAACCAGCGATGGATCGTTGCCTTTCCCTTACCGAGGATAACGGCGATCTGGTCCAAAGTCTTTCCCTGGCTGCGCAGCGCCACGGCCATGTCCTTTTGCTCGCTCTTTTCCGTAAGAGACCGGATTCCCACATGTTCTGCCTCGTTCACGGCATCGGAAACCAGCTCGAACCAAAAAGTTTCTGGATTGAACCGAAGCAGCTTTGCTGTATCCCCCTCCTCAAAATGACGGGACTTCCCACGCTTCAGTATACGGTAGTGTTTATCCTGTGCACTTTTACGTAAAAAGAAATCTGCGTCCGCAAGGTCGGACTTGATTCCTGATCCAGCCTGAAGGTCACTATCGCTCAGCTGACCGGAAGTATGCTTCCTGAAATGGTCGGTGATGATGACTGTGGCCTTGGAGCTTTCACAAATGGCCAGCAAGATGAACATGAGCTTTGTGATTTCCTTATTGTTGTTGGTATCTGCCCCGGCAAAGGCCAGCCGCAAGTTGTCGATAACGATCAATACTGGCTTTAATTTTTCGATCATGGTAGCGATTTTGGGCAGATCGTCGATTAAATTGGTGCGGGAAGCATAGACCATCGGCTTATAGCTGGCCGATATGGGTAGCGGCGGCTGTACAAATAGCTTTTTCAATCTCCTTTGGATGACCTCTTTGCCCAGCTCTGTACTGATGTAAAGTGTATTACCGTGCAGCGTGATCGGCTCGCCCAGGAATGCGGGCCAGGCGGAGGCGATAGCCAGGCAAAGCTGCATACAGAACCAGCTTTTACCAACATCCCTGGGTGATGGAAAATGGACCAGGCAGTTTTCGGGAACGTATGGCCCGAAAAGCATACGCAGGTCTTCCAACTCCCCGGCTTCTTCGACAAGCCGGTGCATGGATTTGAAAGTTGACTTTGAAAAGAACGAAACGCTATCCGATAATTTGTGAGTACTGCCAACCATATGATCGATTAAGGCCTGCAGGTGGTCGCTGAAAAGCAGCTGCAGGCGCGGATTTAAAAATAGTGGTAGCAGGAAATTTCTATGCGCCTGACGCATTGCGCGCGTAAAGCAGGCCTGCGGCGCCGCAAGGAAAATGAGCTATGCTGTCGAATCAGAGAGCGCAAATCCTTATTCGGCCCATAGTTACTTGCTAGGCGCCTTTTTCCTGTTGGGTAAATGTTTCCCTGCCGTAGTAAATGGTGCAATCCGGATATCATTTGATGCAGGAACCTGGAGCCTAAGTTTCATTTCTATGGTCAAGGGCTTATGCTGCTGGTGCATCCATATCCAATTCGTAGCGGTGACCTTCCAGTTAAGGATAGGACAACCCTTATCCGTTTTCCACTTCCGGTCTTTGTAGTACTTATAAAAGCCCTCAGCGGCTTTAGCTGGCAGCCCTTTTTGATCGAAATAAATCTTTACATGTGCCAACAAGGGAGGCATATTTCCGCCACAGCCGTCTATTTTACTGTTTCTTGTCATAGCAGGTACCGTTAATATTTTTGAATAGGATGTAGCATTTTACTGATCTCGTCGGCATCATAGTAAACGATACCTCCGATCTTTTTAAAAGGAAGGGTGCCATTATTGCGCAGCCGTTGCAGCGTGCCAGGCGATGCGCCCAGTATCTTACGGACCTCATTGGTCTTTAGCCACTTTTTGGATATCTGGCCGGTGTTTTCCTTCAGAATCTTTTTAAATTCGGCGAGCAGCTCTTCGCGGAAGTCCCGCAGATCGGCTACGGTGACGATCTGGTTGGATAAAATTGGATGCCGCTCGGTGGAAATTGGCTGTTGATGTATTGCTTTCATATTCACCTGAGTTTTCTACAGGTGCAATTTGGCCCAATTGGAAAGCCATGATGAATAGGTGATCCTGAGTCGGGTTGAATAATTAAATATTGACATTAGAAAACCGGCCAATCTAATGTTGGCCGGTATCGATAACGCGCCTGATCCTATAGGACCGCGATCGGTCCAGGTAGCCTATTGCGCAGCGACGTTGTAGCGCTGCTTTAGCAGCTCAATACATTCTTTCAGCTTGTCCTCCTGCTCCAGGAGCAGGGTGTCGGCAAATAATGGGTATTTCACAAAGATATCCCCGACTGCTTGCCGATGCTTGTTTTCTGCCTTGCGGACGGCGGCGCGGTACTTTTGGAGCGCAGTTCTCGGCCGGTAAGGCTTTGTATGATACGGAGCCCAATGGTAACTGTAATCACTGATGCCAAATCGCTTTGTGAGCCTGGCTAGTAAGCGGCCGATCTTATCTTTAAAAACCTCATCGTTAGCATGGTCTCCGAGGAAAGAACCCAGGAAGTAATGCTCCCGCCCTCTTTCCTTTCTCGTCTGGTCTGCTACAGACAATGCATAAAACTGATGATATCCAAATGCCATAAAAACTATTCTTGGTAAGGTAATTGGGTGAAAGAAAAATTGGAAGTGCAGCCACAGTCGCCATCCATCAGATCTACGGTAAAGAACTCAATCAATTCCTGCCAGCTGACCGTTTCTGAGAATCGCTGCAGCTCAATGACAGCGGGCCGGTCAAGCATATTGGCAGCTTCCCGTAGTTTCTCAATTTCAGCGCCGGTAAGCAACCCGTTATTTTGGATAAAGTCCGTCATCATTGCCGGCCTGCTTTTTGTCGCGGTCCGCCACAGGCCCCGGCAGCCACTACCTAAAGCCTGCAGCCTCGGTTCCTGCTTCAGCAGCTTTTCCCGGCTGGCACCTCTGGCCGTTTCCAGCTTTTGCTCCCAGGCACTGTGCCTGGACTGATAATCGGCCACAAGCTGTTGTTCGTTCATATGACCTCTCAACCTCGGTACGGCCCTAGCCTCCATCAGGACAATACCGCGCAAATAGCTTTTGCGGAATTCCATAAGCTCCTCCGGTTTTGTGGCCGGACAGAACTTGCATGCTGATTTGGGAGGAACCGGCAGACCGGCCTTTTGTATGGCCGCTTTACACATCTCCCTGTCCATTCCCCATTCTACCAAAGGGTACCAATAATCGTACTTCGCATCCTTAATGCCCTTTGAATGGGCATAGCGTTTCATGTCTTTGGCGCCGGCATCATATCCGATGATCTTTTTAATTTTACCCCCAGCTTTCCAATAATCAAGGGCAGGCTGCCAGCGGTTCGTCCACTTGTTTTGGGGGGCAACCTTCCACTTGAGGGAACAGGACTTGCGTCCATAGGCAAGAGACGGGAGTATCCTGTTGGCAATGACTTCCTGCCCCAGGCTTTTGTAGGCAAATCCTTTCTTTAGATTCTTCGGCTTGTTCCGTACAACGGTTACCTGCGGAAACCCAACCAGGCTTAGCCAGCTACTGATGATCGGGAGGTAATCGTAGGTTTCCTGCTTTTCCTCTCCCGTATCGGCAAACAGTATAGCATCCGGGATAATCCCTCTTCTCTCCAGCTCCACCAGCACCGCGGTGCTGTCCACGCCCAAACCGTAAGCTACGATCAGTGGCTGTTTTAGCACTTCTTCTACAGGTCTGAATAAATTGATTTGAATTGCTTTCATACAGCTAATTTTTAATGATGAAAAAATTGAATGATGAAGCAATCAGCGGGCATGAGCGAGCAAGACCAAAAAGCAACGGAATAAATGTGGGCCGGCCGCGCCCGCGTTGTGTTTATGCCGGAATTTTTTGGTCGCCCCGAAGCTCACGCCCGAACTTTGATTCAGCACGAGGCTTTTTATATCCCACCTAAAGCATCTTCACAATGGAGGGGCAGGCCTGAAAGGGCGGGCAGCTTTGGCACAGGATGCGGCAGAACGGATATGTTATAAAACAGCAGCCGCAACGCCATAATAAAAGAAAAGAACGGGCTACATCAGCCCGTTTTCGCAAAATGAATAATGCCCATCCCAGGCAAGGATCAAATGGTCGATAACTTCGATTTCAAGCAGCCGTCCGCCATGAACCAGTTTTTCAGTAAGGCGCTTATCATCGGCACTGGGCAAAAGCGATCCGCTGGGGTGGTTATGGGCCAGTATGATCTTTTTGGCGCCGGCCTTTAGTGCCGCAGCAAAGATCAGCCGAGGGTCTGCTACCGTGCATGTAGTGCCACCTGATGAAATTTGAACGATACCTATTACCCTGCTTCCTGCATCGAGCAGTAAGATCTTGAATTGCTCCTGTAGGTTTATCGTATCCTCGTTCCAATTAGCTCTGAAGATATCGTTAGCTTCTTTAGATCCGTTAATCGCAACACGATCAGCGGCTTTGATTTTTGGACGATAGCGTAACTGGATCTGAGGCACCTTGGCGGTCAGCTTTACTTGTGTTTCCATATACCATTATTTTAAATGAATTATGGAGAAAGCACAGACCTGGGGCGACCAAAGCCCAGAGGAAACGGAATAAGTGTCGGAGACTAACATAGCAGAGCCGGCAGCGCTGCCATGTTATTATGCCGTAGTCTATGGGGTGCCCCGAGCCACCGGACTATCTTTCGGAAGGATTCGTTGATCTTTCTCCATGTTGGAATAGTACCTTATTGACGGCTCTGCGTTATAGGGAAGGAACATATATCTATATTGTGGTGACGAAAAATAAAAAAGGAACAAGGCCCGAGGTGAAAGCAGGGAGCCGAATTTGGGTAAAGCTGGATCTCGATACCGTAAGCGAAATAAGGAAGCTGCTATCGGCCGAACCCAGATTGCGTTACGCTAAAATTGCTACTAAATATGGTGTCTCGATGAGTACGATCAGCAACATCCGGCACAATAAGATTTATCCCGCTATGGAAAACGATCCGAATGATTTTAGAACAGAAGGAAAGAAGCTCAGTTATAAGCAGGTTAAAGAAATCCTTGATTTTTTAGAGAACCCGAACGGACCCTTGTCCGACCTGGCCGAGAAATATGGTGTAAGCATCTGTACCATCTCTAATATCAAGTATGGACGAACATATTCGGCTTTGGTATCTGAAAGAAATATCGACCGTGCCTACCGGCATAAGAGGGAATTCCCCAAAAGCCTTTCAGAAGGCACTTTACAAGAGATTGTCCATGTTCTTTCCAACGGTGAATTTACAATAGAGGAGGTTGCCGCAAAATTTGGTACCTATGCCGGTTTAGTCAGTAGGATCAAACGGAAATTCTGCCCGGAGGTTTCCGAACGCTTTAAATGCAAGCTCCTTACCGGTCCACAGGTGAAAGAAATGATCGCTCTTCTTAAACAGGGACACCTCCGGTCAAAAGAATTACAAGACCTGTTCAATTGCAGCTGGCAAGTGGTCAACCGTGTAAAAAAGCGTTTCTGTCCGGAGGCTGCCGGGCCGAAGCGGCTTCGTCCCACGTTGCAAAAGAAATGAAATTTCAATAATGCTTTGTCAAAAGCATCAGGGCTCATTAGGGTGTGGCCCCGCCCGTAAGAAATGACCCGGCGTGGTTAATTCCGCTTGCCTCATTTAGTAAAATCTCAGCTTACCAGCGACATTTGAAACCATAGCCAGCTTTCCCGCCGCTCTACCAGCGCAGTAGAACCCTCCATACACGCCCCCAACTTTCCAGATCCGGGGCGGAATAGTCTATTTCAGTGTCACCATTGGCGTGCTCAACATGACGGACTGCGATACAGGGGTCTCCGGCCCCATGTGCCATGGAAAGGTTTCTGTTATCCTGGCCTTGCCGTCCTCCCAAACCGCCCATAAATGAGATATGACAACTAAAGGCCTGTCAGCAGCGCTGCTCCTGAAATGTTCCATGCTAAAATTGTCTTGATTTAAAAGATTTATTGCTGTTTCCATTAATAGTAACGGCAGCACCCCCAAAAAGTACTACCGAATGTTTTACAGTGCGCCTTATAGGATTGTGCCATTAAACTTATCGAGCACGAGATAGACATCACTCCAAATCGTCAGATAGCCGTTTCATTTTAGAGGAATAACCCAGTGAGCTGCGCGCTCTTTTTACCGGTAGTCGTGGTTGAGTATTTGGGGGCCAAAGTTGAGTACTTCAGCATATTAAGCCGGCTAATGCTTTGCCGGGTATACCTTTGCTGGTAATTTCATTTCCGGAACTGAGCCTTCAGATCGACCAAAATTGATAGCATGGATATGCCCGATCCAATTTCACCTAAAACCTCGAACCATGAAAAAACTATTGTTTTCCACCGGACTAATCGTAACAGGCTGCCTGCTTTTTTATGCCTGCAAGAAAAACCTTCATGACCCTGCCGAGCAGCAGCGGTCATCTGGTGCTTCTTCGAAAGCCCTGGCCGCTGCCTGTACCTACGAGACGCTTTCAGGCAATATTTCCGCCAACAAGGTGTTGTCCGCCGCTATCGTCTATCGGCTGGACGGCTGCGTTACCGTAAAGCCGGGCGTGACGCTCAGTATCCCTGCCGGCACCTTGCTGCTCGGGATGAAGACGCCTACCGCCGGCGGCAAGAGCTTCCTTATTGTCGAGCGCGGCGGGGTGCTCAATATCAGCGGTACGGCTGCAAGCCCCGTCGTCTTTACTTCCGACCAGCCGGCAGCCTCCCGCAACCCCGGGGATTGGGGCGGGGTCCGACTATTCGGCAAAGCCAATAACAATAACAGTAATTCACTTAGCACCGACTTGGGCTGTGCGGTATATACCGGCGGCGGTACTATCAATACCGATAATTCGGGGACCATGCGTTACTTCCAGGTACACTTCGCCGGTGCTGCGGCCAACGGCAATGACAATTCCAAAGCAGCCATTATGCTCAATTCCGTCGGTAGCGGCACCACCTTCGATCATGTCCAAATCACTAGTCCCCAATTCGACGGCTTAAATGTGGCAGGCGGTACAGTAAAGATCGACAACGTAACCAGCTATAATACTGACAGGACCGACTTTGCTATTTCTTATGGCAATACCAGCAATATGCAGTTCCTTACTGCAATGCGGTTATCTGCGCCTCTGGTACCTACGTCTGGTGCATATGGCTTCGACATCAGTAACCAGCCGGTGACCATTTCTACAAGTACTCCTTTGACAAAACCGCTCATCAGCAACGCTACCGTGCTTGGCCCCAACTACTGCAGCGGCAGCCCTGTCAACGGTAATTACCTATATGCGGTCCGTTTTTTTAATAATGGTGCCGGGAAAATATACAATAGCCTGTTTTCGTCCTGGAATGGAAAAGGGTTGAGAATTGATGGTGGTAGTTCTCCTTCTTCAATCACACAGACCTTAAGCGGCAATTTGGAATTCTCCTACAATAGTTTCCACAACAGTGGGGCCATCCCCTATTCCAGTACCAGTTGGGCAGGAGGCTGCGACCTGTCCATGCAAAAATGGATCGACGGTACCGGGACTTCGGCCTGTGTAGAGGATGGTAACCAATTCTCCGTGACCACCCTGGGTTATAACGCCAGCTTCTGCAGCAATTTTTGTGGAGGGTTTACCCAGAATTTCGTACTTGGGTCTACCAGTATGGACAGCCCGGATTATAGTTGGGACGCCGGCGGAGCGTTCAGTCATGTCAACTACCGGGGCTCCATCGGGGCTGCGGATTGGATGCAGGGCTGGACCGCCTGGTGCGCCAAAGACCAGCAGTATTGTAACTGAATTTAACTGCAAGGATACATAGGGTTATTATAATGGATCGGGGCTTTCCTTTTGGAAAGCCCCTTGTTTTGAGCAACGCTACCGGAGCAAAGTAATGTCCCCCTTTACCTTCTTTATCCTGCCATCGGGATACAGGATGCCAACCTGGTAATAGTAGACCCCGACAGGGCACGGCCTACCGTCTTGGGTCCCATCCCATCCCCTTGCTGCATCCGAGGTACGGAACACCTCTTGTCCGTAGCGGTTGTATACCGCAAAGCTTTCCAGGCGCTGATAGGTAAAGCCCATCGGCTTAAATACGTCATTGAGCCCATCCCCATTGGGGCTAAAGGCGCTGGCCAGCAGATCGGGCATTTTGTAATCGATGGCAATTTTCACATAACCGGTATCGCGGCAACCGTATTGGTTCCAGCCGACAACGGAAAAGATAGTCGGTTTCAGCGGCCGCGTTACCGGATCGGCTTTGGTAGGAGTATCCAAAGGCCCGGAGGGCCACCAGGAATACAACAGGGCGCCTTCTGCATGCAACGTCAGGTTATCGCCATAGGGCAAGGTAGCCTCAGTCGGACGGACAGTGAGTTCCGTTGCAGGAAGCGCTGCTACTATCGCCATCATGGCTGTATCGCAGGACGCGCCGGTAATCCTTAACCGGTAACTACCTGGTTCCACAGCATATAGGGTATCCGAGCCACGGCGCTCGCGGTACTGGAGGACACTGCCATCTAAGCTGCTCCAGGTATAAGATAGCATACCCGTATCTGCAGCGGAACGGACCGCGATCAACATACCGTCCCGCTGGCCGGGACAGCTGCCCTTGCTGATCAGTCGCGGCACCCGGGAAAACTGGACCCTGAAAGTGTCGGTAACATAGCTGCAGTCCTTTCGATAATAACTTACCCAATAAGTACCTGAACCATAAACAAGCCGGTCTCGCTGGGATGACGCATCGTCCCAACGCTTGCATTTACCATTACTATCTGCTGCTATTACAACACTGTCCTTGAAGCATGACATTATCTGAAAAGTTTGGCCAGGCAAGGTATCTGGCGGCGAAGAGGCGCAAACCACTTCCTGCTGCAAATAGGAAAAGCCGCCCATGCCTCCCATTGAGAAAGATGTTCCAAGCGTACCGGTGTAGGCCGGAACAACAAGCGTGTTAAGCTCCGGCAAACAAGCCGGGCCTGCCAGGTCCGGCTGATGCAGCACATGAAAGCCCGGCCCCGGATTGTATCCTGCCGGGACGAGTGCCAGCGGCAAGCAAGTCTGGCTACCATTGTCGATGTAAACCTTTCGGTCGGGACCGGCCTTTATTTCCCCCAACGGGTTCTGGACGGTGAGGATGCAAAGCCCGCTGATATCCTGGAGCAACGATGGCTGGTTGGTAATGATGAGGTTCTTAGAAGCAATGATAGCGGGAAGGCCGGATTGATCGACATCGTACTGGAACAAACGCCCTGGCATCAGCAACCCGTTTATCCAATAGTTCTGGCTGGCATACAGCTTTGAGTTGTCAGGGGAAAAGCAAATGTCCTGGAACCGGGTATGGTTAAGGGCCGTGGCGGGAGCCAGCGGGTCTCCATTGCCGGTCGTTTCAAGTACTAATGTGTTGGTAATTTTCCCACTGCAGGGCTCAAAAGGAAACAGCTCTATGCCCTGCCAGCCGCAACAGGCTAGCATACTGCCATCCGGCGCCGCTTTCAGGAAACCGAAGTCATCATAGTTGTAATGAAAGGGCGCAGAAAAGGTGCCCGCTTCCGAGATCACCGGTTCAGGGTGCAGACCGGCGCCATCAATACCGAAGCTGTAGAACTGGTTGGCGGTCCGGGAACGCACCACCAGCCAGATGCCCCGGCAACCTTTAACGGCCGTCATTTTTTTGGCGACGATGGTACCATAGGCAGAGAGCACAACATCTTTTTGGCCGGCAACGATGCCGCCTGCGCCGCCATTAAGGCCCATGTCCAGCAGGCTGTATAGCAAGCCCTTGCCATAGGAATAGAAAATATAATACTGGTCGGCGTTACCTGGATGCGGTACCACTACCGGCTTGCAGCTTTCAGTCAGCGCCCCGGTGCGTAGCTCTGTGCCCACAATAGGCGTTCCATTGACCCTGAAAATACAAGGCTCCGGATATCCGGGTACATTAACCCGAAGCTGGACAATAAAGCGCAGCTGACCATTAGGCTTGCAGACTGCCGCCGACCACCAGGTACCATTGCCAGGCAAGGGATAGCTGGTGATCGTTGGCGAAGTACCGGAAAAATCGATGGCGGTGTTGGCAACTGTTTCTATCGTTGAAAAGAAGCAGATATTATTTTCGCCCTGTGCGAACAAGCCCGCAGGCTGCAAGATATAGAACATACAGAGACAGGCGATCAAAAAATCATACAGGCGTTTAGAGATCATAGGTTGCGGTTTAAAGAGATACGTGTAGAGCCGAGACGGCTGCCTTTATTATCCGTTAGGGTGAGCAGATAAATGCCACTGCTCAGACCATCGAGGCCCAGCACATTCAGCCCCTGCTGCAAAGTGCGCCGTAAAAGCCGTTTGCCGACGACGCTACAGATGTCAATGACTACCTTGGTAGGCGTTTGGATATAGAGCTTATCCGTGACAGGATTGGGGAAGATGCTGATCCCATAAGAGGCGAACAACGCTGCAATACCAGTACCATTGATGTTTATAGGTGCCGAAACTGTAGCACAACCTTCGGCGTTGCCGACGGAAACCGAGTAGACCCCATCGGTGCTGACCAGGTAGTCGGAGCTTGTAGCGCCGGCTATGGCCTGATCGTTACGCAGCCATTGGTAGCTGCCGTAAACGGAAGGAACCGAAAGCATGTTTCCGCTGCGGGTGATAACCGGCGTGTCCGGTGCCGGATTAACCGTGATCGCTAAAGCAATGGTATCACCTGTAGCGCAGCTGTTGACAGGTACCGCACGGAGCGTTCCGCTGCCGCTGCCGAAAGCAACCGAAACGGTATCTCCGCTGCCGGTTACGACCCATCCTGGGGCCGGTATCCAGATAACGGAGTCGCTTCCGCCAGGCGCTACGGAAAAAGAACTGTCGGAGCCTTTACATATGACAGCGGGCCCTATGATGGCGGCAAGGCTGCCTGGAGGCCGGCAATCCTTGACGCAGACCAGGAAACCATCCGCATCCCCTCCGGCAAAAGCAGGTTGAAGACTGCCGGGTGTGGCCACCTGCGTTGCGCTGGATGTGCTGCCTGCGATAAATATTTTTGAATCCCGGTCCCCGGTAATGGCTAGCGCAACATCGCCATCCACTCCCCCAAGATAGCTCCCCCATACCCTGGTTCCGTTATCGGCATCGAACTTAGCTACAAAGGCGTCTATGCTGCCACCGGATAAGGATTGCCAGCCGTCCTGTGTCGCGATGCTATCGGTACTCTGCGTAGGGCCGGTGATCAGCAAGGCGCTGTCACCGGGACAGTAGATGCCCCATATGCTCTCGGTGTTAACTCCTCCATAGTAGGTGGCCCATAACAGTTGACCTGAAGGATTAAAAGCAGCGATGATGCCATCTTCGCTACCGCCCCCGAAAACGGATTGATGCGCTCCGGTCGTGGCAACCGCAGCAGAAGAGTTTGTCGTTCCACCAAGGAAGACATTGCCGTTTTGGCCGACCTTGACGCAGTAGACCCTGTCCATCCCGCTTCCTCCATAGTAGGTGGCCCAGCTCAGCTGCCCGGCCGGGTTGAACTTAGCTAAAAAACCGTCCTGGCCGCCGCCTATTGCCGGTTGATGGGCGCCGGCCGTTGCAATTCCACCAGCGCTTTGCGTCCTGCCCGCCACCAGAAGGCTGCCGGCCGCATCGGTAGCCAGATCGTAAATGTAATCTGCCGTGCTGCCGCCATAATAGGTTGCCCAGTCCAGCAGACCGCCGCTGCTAAACCTCGCGATAAACCCATCCTGCCCCCCGGCAGATGCTGGCTGGTGGCATCCGGGTGTGGCCGCAATGTCGGTGCTTTGGGTATTACCGCCCAGGTACACATGGCCGTTGCCATCTGCTGCCAGTCCGATGGAAGTATTGCCCTCATGATTGCTGCCGCCAAAGTAGGTGGCCCATAACCGGAAGCCGGAAGTGTCGAATTTGACCAGGAAAGCATCCTTTTTTTCCGCCAGGCTGTCCCCGCCTTTGGCAGGCTGGTAGCTGCCTGAAGTCGCGATCCCATTAAGGCTGGCCGTAACCCCGGCTATGTAAACGCCAGAACTGTCCAGCGCTACCTTTTTACCTTGGTCCATATCCGGGCCACCGTAATAGGTAGACCAAACGAGCGACCCGTCCGGCCTCATCTTCGAGATGAAGGCATCGGAGCCGGAAAGATCGAAGCCACCTGCAAGCGTATCCTGGTAGCTACCGGAGGTGGCTATGTTACTCAGGCTGTTGGTTGCCCCCGTGAGATAAAGGCAGGAATCGAATTTGCTGTAAACGAGGTCGCTGACCTGGTCATACTCGACGCCGCCAAAATAGGTGCCCCACAGCACCATCGGGTCGACAACCAGGGTTCCCTTGTAGGGGGCCATTTGGAAGCTAAGTCCGGTGCCGCTACCGGACAGAACAAAAGAACAGCCAACCTGCCGCTGCCCTTCCTGCAGGTAAGCGTAAGGCGCCTGCTCGATGATGGAATCCACTGGTGTTGCGGCCAGCAGGCTTCCATCGGCTCCAATGCTTAGCCTTGTGGCGCCTTCATACTCCAGGCGTATATCGGCAGGGTTCCCCCCGGGCCTTACCACAAAATCATATTTAAGGTGGCCGTCTTCGGTCATGCGCAGCACCCAATCGATATGAGGATAGACATCCTTATAGGTCACCTCGCTGTAGGCTTGGGCCACCATACCTGAGGCGACACCGGGCAGGTAATACTCTTCCCTGTAGGGCCGCTGCTCGGTAGCTGCAGGCAGAACGCCTGGCCGGGCCCCGGCAAGCTTGACTTCCATGCGGTACATTAAGGCAGAGGGGCCCTGCACGCGGCCCCAGGCTGTCCATTGATAGAGTATCTTACCGCTGC
This sequence comes from Chitinophaga eiseniae, assembly GCF_900167135.1. Taxonomy (GTDB): domain Bacteria; phylum Bacteroidota; class Bacteroidia; order Chitinophagales; family Chitinophagaceae; genus Chitinophaga; species Chitinophaga eiseniae. Next base: position 824,549 of record NZ_FUWZ01000003.1, read on the forward strand.
CGATAAAGATCGTGAGCTCTTTGGAAGCGCGTAGCTTAAAATCGATATCTGTCCGGCCCTGGCGCCACTGGTCGGTGACTTGCCCTTTGTTCTCTATGAAGTAGGCAGGCCTGCGGAACTGACCGGGTAAAGGATGACTGCTGCGGCTATGGGCCTGCAGCGCCGACAGTAGCAACAGTATAGGTAAACAGATGCGGAGCATAACAAACAAATTAAGAGGTGAAACATAAAGGTTAGCAAAGCTAGGCTGCAGTATTTGTAGCGGGCAGGTGGGATTTGCCGTTTTTAATTTGCAGGAATCCACAATTTTTACCTGCGGGATTCCGCATTTTTTTTGTTGTTGCCCGGAAAGACCGGCCATGCCCGTATATTTGTGGACACTGCAAATCGTTACCTCTGCTGCAGCTGCAACCAACCGCCGGACCAGGCCAAAGACCACCTGAAACCCTTAACCTACTATTGCCTACTACAAATGAAAACCGTCATCTCGTTGCTTTTCCTGCTATTACTGATACAGCAGCCGCTGGCATGGTCGCAGCCTGACATAGCGCTACAGGTTGCCCGGATCGATTCGATGAGCGATAATGACAAAGCAATTCTTTCCTATCAGCTAATGTTGCGGGAAAGGTCTGATTTGGATGCCAAAACCCGCATAAAGATCCTTAACCACATGGGGCAGCGGTATTTTGGTAAAGGAGATAATGGCGCCTTAATACGTTACCTGGACCAAGCGTGTAAGCTGGCAATAAAGGCCGGCTTGAACCGGGAAGTGTCCGCCTTATACAACAACCTGGGTATCGGCTACCAGAGTGCCGGACTTTATGATAGTTCATTGTGGTATTATCAACGGTCCGTAGCGGCTGCGACCAAATATGGCACCACGATTTCTGCTGCAAAGCCCTGGCTCAATATGGGCCTGCTATACAACAGGCTTAAACGTTATGCTCCTGCCATCGGGGCCTACAACAAGGCCCACATGATAGCTGTAGCGCAAAAGGATACTGCTATGCTTGCGGCCTGCTACCTGAACCTGGGAGCGCTCTATGCCGGCAGGTACACGCCGGACAGTCTTGGCAAAGCAAAGCTGTTGCTTGAAGAAGCCCTTCAGCTTACCCGCAGGCAAGGATATGATGATATTAAGCATAAGGCCAATTACTCGCTGGGCCTGATGATGGAAAACAACGGGCGCCCTTCCGAAGCGGTGCCGTATTATGAAGCGGCAAGGAATATCCCGATCAGCGAGTATGACGATTGTATTCCGCTGCTCAGCCTCGGCCATGCTTACCTGAAAATGGGCCAGCTCCGAAAGGCACAGCGGGCGCTGGACAGCGGTCTTGCCAAAGCAAGACGGATGGTGCCGGCGCCGGATTACCTCTGCGACTTTTACCTATACTATGCCCAGCTGCTCCGGGCGCAAAAGAAGCCGGAGCAGGCAGCAGCCTTCTATGAGCAATATATCGATCTTTCCGACAGTCTGCGGGGAGCGCAAACACAAGCCAGGATCGATCGGCTGCAACGGGAGTATGAAAGCGAAAAACGGGATAACGAGCTGGTAAAAAAGGAACTGGTGATCTCTCGCCAGCAGGCCGCTTTGCAACGAAAGAACATGATCGTCTGTGCGATCATTATCTTAGGTGCTACAGCTATAGCGCTGATGGCATGGTATGGGCGGGGGCGCCGCCGAAAACAGCGCCTGCAACAGGAAAAAGCAGTATGGGTCGCCACCTTCGAGGGCGAAGAAAGAGAGCGGCAAAGGATCTCCCGCGAACTGCACGACGGCATAGGCGGTGCCTTGTCCAATGCCCGCCGTTGGTTCGCCACAATTGGCAGCGAACATCCACACCTACTGCGGGAAAGTGATTACGGCCAGGCGCTGGACCTGCTGGACGGCACGCTGGCGGACGTGCGGCAAACGGCGCACCGGCTCATGCCCCAGTGGCTGCTCAAGCATGGCCTGGTCAAAGCAGTAGAGTTATACTGCCTGCAGGCGCGCCGGGCTACCTCTAAGAATATATCCTTTGAATACCTGGGCTATGTTGGGGAGATGGGCCACAGGCTTCACCTGATGCTTTATCGCTGTATACAGGAGCTGTTGGAAAATGCGGTCCGGCACTCCGGCGCTAGCATAATTCTTGTGCAGCTCAGCGGCCACGACGATCTATTGCAGGTCACTGTCGAGGATAATGGTAACGGCTTTGACGCTTCGGCAGCTGAGGCCGGTATCGGTATGGCCCATATCACAAGGGGCATAGAGCACATAGGCGGGAAGGTGGATATCCGTACTGCCCCTGGTAAAGGCACCAGCATCACCTTTGAACTTAAATACGCATAACCTTTCATAATCATTACCATGACCCCAATTAATATTATCATTGTCGACGATCATCCCATAGTGCTGAGCGGCTTGCTGAAAATGCTGGAAGGCCATAGCAGGGTCAGGTTGCTGGCTACCTACCGGGACGCTGCTTCACTGCTTGCAGGAATGGGAAGCCATCAGCCGGATGTGCTGCTTGTAGATGTGCAGATGCCGGTTATGGACGGTGAAGCCCTAGTGAAGATCCTCACGAAGCAGTACCCGGATGTGAAACTACTGGTCTTTTCCAATTTCGACCAATCTTATACCGTTCACCGAATGTTCGCTGCCGGGGCTAAGGGATATTTGCTCAAAGGGGCAGACAAGATGACCATTATCGAGGCCGTTGAAACTGTCCATGCCGGAAAGAACTACCTCGATGCGACCATGAGAGAAGAGTCCCTTGGTGAACTGCTGGGAGCCAGCAGGCAAGCTATTACCTTAACTTTGCGCGAACAAGAGGTGCTTGATCTGCTGGCAAAAGACTTTACCACCAAAGAGATAGCCCGTACCCTGTTCCTGAGCGAACGCACGATCGACAATCATCGCAGTAATTTGCTGCTGAAGCTGGGGGCCAGGAGCGTAGCCGGTTTGGTAAGGAAAAGCATGCAAATGGGACTTATTAACTAATCATGTTCGTTAAGCATTTTGCCTTTAGATGAAATTGACATATTAATTCAGGCGACGGCTTTACCTTTAAGGAAGATGGCCAGAGATCGAGTTTACTTAGCAGATCGTCAGCTGAGAAAGATCGAACATTTGTATTACTAAACCCTTACCAAAATCGCCCGCCATGTTTGCTCAGTCACCCAGCGGCTATTACAGCCGGCTAGAAAAGAAAATGGGAGTGTTTATCGGTCACAGAAAAAGGTTGCAAATGCGCCTTGACTTCATTTTGCGATGCTGGCTGGAAGCCGGTTCCGCTTACCTGGACGAGTATATGGAGATTTTACGTCAGGTCGAGGTAATTGAACGCTGCATCGGTGTATGGATAAAGCCGGCCACAGAATTGCGCGATCACCTCAACCTGATTGTCAGGACCGGCATGTATCCACAGGACGTCAGCCCTATACTGGACGATTTTGAGCATATTGATATTGATTGGTGCGCCATTGTTGGACGGGCCTACGAGATAAGCTTGCCGCCAGGAAGCGTTTTTTACAGAAAGGGCTATGTCCCTGCATGACCCAACAACTATTTACGCCTTTTTCGCTTTTTAAGGTACGCCCCTTTCGAAAGGCCGATGAGTGGCTCCGGATCTGTCTCAATGAGATCGGCGATGCTGTACAGATCTGAAATCGTGAAGGTCTCCGGCGCGAGGAATTTCTTTTTTAATGTCGAGTAATTTGCACCCAGGTCCAGCCCGATACGGGAAAGCGGCACCACTTCCAGCAGGTGGTCAAAGCCGGTAATATTGCCGCCCTCCAGCAATGTTTTTAAAGTTTTGTATCTTTTATCCTTCGCCATTCGGCCTTAAAAATAAGGCGTCAGGATAATTTTGTATTAAAAAACGACAGATGTGTTTTTATTTACTACAAATCTGTTGTAAAAAAAATCAAAATTGTATTTTTTTGTTTCTCGGGATTGTTCTACATTAGTGTAAAGCGTGCGCCACTGCTGTGTATCGCTTGAGAAGGTAAGTTCCCCACCAGGATTAATTAAGACCACTCCGCGCGTTTCAACACCATCAGCCCCGGTCAGTTTTGTATTCCAAAGAGATCTGCCACTGGCTTCCTGTATCTATGCATTGCTGGATTAAATGTTAATACGCCTGGATTTGGAAGCCATTCACAACTGCCAGTGACCTATGGATTATATTGATCGAAAAACTAAAAACGACCCACCGCGTAACTATAAACCTCAAAATATCATGCACCAATTGAATACTTTGTTAATAGCCGGTACGCAAGGAATGCTTGCCGAAGATAAAGGCCGGGTAATTGTTGTTAACGCACTTTGTTTGCTCACTGTATTGTTGGCTTCGGTGATGGGGACGGCAATATTTATCGCATCCAGGGATATCGGCGTGCTGATTGCGGCCTGGACGGAAGCCGCAGTTTTCTCCGGGATCATCTGGCTCAATAGCCGGCGCAGACACCTTTTGGCGGCCATGCTCTTCATTCTCCTTCACAATGTAGCCGTTATTTACTTCGGCATCTGGCGGCAAATGACAAAGGAAGAAGAATTGTTGACGGTTTTCCTGTGTATTACCTCAGCGCTTATATTTAAGCCCATATGGCATTCCTCTTTGGCATGGTTGTTTTGCCTGTTCGTAATTGTGATTGCCTACGGCGTTACCCGCCGTGGGATCATTGCCGGTGAACCCTTGCCTGTCCGTGACCTGTACGCAAATCTTGGACTAATGGCCATTCTGCTGATGACTTTTTTTGCCATCCTTTTATCTAAATATTACGACATGAGGCTTAACGAACTACTCATGCAACGAAGTTTCAGGATACGTAAGTACGTCCATCAATTGGAAGATTATAACAAACAGCTTGAAGGCTATAGCAAGCAATTAGAAAGCGAGGTAGCGCGACGAACCGATGAGGTGACGCGTTATGCGGAGACGGTAATACACGAGATGCGTAACCATGCAGTGTCGCAGCAATTCGCCTCAGAGACCGTGTTAGGCTATCTGAAATATAGTGAGGACGGCAGCAAATTTGAGACCATTGACGACCCCTCCAGGCTAAAAGCAGTCATCCGATACCTGTCCAGAAAATTTGGGATGGTCCACCGGATCAGCAGAAGCATTAAGGAAACGATCGATAATACGCTGGATACGCACAAGATCGGCGATAACAGGTTTTTTGATTTCAATATGACGGATGTGGATCTCCGCTCCTGGAGTTCGCACCTTACAGAGGTAATGCAATTAGTGGCAGCCAAAGACTCAGTAGACATATCTTTGGAATTCGATAACGGCCTGCCCGAGGTTATCCGGACCGACGGCCATTTGCTTAACTGTGCCGTCAGGAACCTTTTAAACAACGCTATCGATTTTAGTCCCGAACATGGAAATATCCGACTAGCCATATTACAGGCCCCTTCAATGCGAGAGCTATACATCGAGGTCGAGGACCAGGGACCGGGGATTCTACGAGAGCATATCAATGAAATTTTTAAGCCATATTATACGAGAAGAAAAGGAGGTACCGGCCTGGGGCTGGCGCTGGTCAGCTCTGCCATTGATCATCTTGGAGGAAAGATTGAAGTGACCTCCACAATCGGTAAAGGAAGTATCTTCCGTATCGTTATCCCGCTGATCGTTGGAGAAAAACAAGTTGAAACAGCTGAAAAGACCTTTACACTTAATGTTGAAAGGGCCTTGCGCATTCTGATTACCGACGATAATCGCGTCAATAGAATGTTTTTTAGCGGTATGGCCAAAAAGCTTGGGTGTGCAGCCATTACGGCAAACGACGCCAACAGCTGCATTGAGAAGGTTATCCTGGAAAGGCCGGATCTTTTGTTGCTGGATATTCACATGGAAGGGATCAGCGGCATTGAAGCTTTGCGAACGATAAGGACAATGACCGATCCGGAGTTGAGCAGGATGCCTGTCATTATAGCTACTGCAAACACGTCGGAGGAGCTACCGGAGGAATTGGCTGCTCTTCAACCAGACGCATTCCTCTATAAACCTTTTGAAGCGGAAGATATTGTAAGTAGTATCAACATGGCTATGGACAAGGCTAAAGCCCGGATGCAGGAATATAAGGCTCAGTCTAGGCAGGACTGCGGAACTGATCGGTAGGCGCGCCTCCTGGTAAATATCTTTTGGTATCGGTGATGTACCAACGCCAGTGCCCAGCGATCATGTAGTTATTGTAGTTGATAAATTGCTGCACCGCATCGTTATAGGAACCGAATTCCGGCAGGTGTTGGCAACGATACAGATAAGTGTTCACATCCTCATCGTGGTAACGGACTGCAGCTGCAATAGCTTCTGGTCTACTAAGCCCCTGTTGATGCTGCAGTACCAGGACAAGGTTCATTACATCCCTGCTCTGCTCCTTCCCTACGGAGAAGAAATCGTTGGCCCAGGCAATGATCCTGCAGGTCAGCCGGGCAATTTCTTCCATTTGGGGATGATGCCTGACCTGATCGGGTAAAGGCATTTCGGTAGCAACTTCAAGGCCATCTACCATCTGCAGCACATCGACGCTTCGCCAACGGATGTTTACGTACTGCTCCAGTGTCGGTATTTTCAAGACAGCTTTAAATGGCGCTTCGGCTGCCATACCCTCAAAATAGATCTTCATGCTCCGGGCGAAACGTTCCATCCAGAATTGCGGCATGAATTTCCGAAAGCCTTCTGCCATGACATGCATTTGATGGAAAAACTCGTTTTCGGTTTGCAGCGGCAGGGATTCCCCCTGGATAATACTGGTCAATCTCGTGCTCAATGCTGCGTAGGTATCGGGGGTGCAATATTCATAAACATCGTCAAAGGCAAGGCCCCAAAGAGAGCTTTGGGCAAGCGGCACCAGCCGCTCCGCTGAGGCGAAGGGGAAAAACCGAGCCGTTAAATAACCCGTGGCCGTTTGCCGGTATTTTTCCTTGATTTCGGGAGGCAGGCTTGGATATAATTCATCTAGCCAGGTGCGGGTCTGCTGTTCCAGCCAGGGTGCATGTTCACTGATAGTATCCGCAAAGGGATACTTTAGAACCGGGGATTCGTTTGCCATGTAGGGAAAGTTTATAAAGTGATCGGCAATGTTTGAAATCCAGGGGTAATCAGGCTCGGTGTTCTCACCGGCTCTCCGTCACCTGGCATGACCCTCGTGCTTTCACGGAGTAATACTTCCAGTGCTATCCGGGCCTGTGTCCTGGCAAGCGCGGCGCCAATGCAGTGATGGATACCATAGCCAAAGCTTAGTGCCTGGCTGCTGTTGTGGCGGTCGAGGTCAAGCTTGTCCGGCTCCGCAAAGAGCTCCGGGTCCCGGTTGGCGGTACTGATCCAGCCATTAATAATGTCTCCGGCCTTGATCAGCTGTCCTTCGAGCACCACATCTTTTCTTGCGATACGGTACATGCTGACAATGCTGGGGTAAAGCCGCAGCACCTCCTGTAAAAAGTTCGGAATGATTGCCGGTGACTGCCGTATGGTGGCTTGGAGCTGGTGGTCTACTGATAGCTGGTGAACTGCGCTCGTGATCAGGTTGGCGGTGGTTTCATAGCCTGCAAGCAGAATGGTCATACAGGTCCCGATCTTCGCAGCCGGCGCCAGCGCATCTGCTCCGACTTCGGCTAAAGCCAGAGCCGAAAGCAGGTCTGCTCTAGGCTCCGCCGCCCTGGACTGGAGCAGTTGCATAAATAGTCCAGCCATTTCCTGTTGGGCAACGGCAGCTTGCGCGAGGCCCCCCTCCACATAGCCAGCAGTGACGATTGCCTTGGCCCAGTTGTTAACTTTCATTATCTCCGTCCCCGACGAGATCCCCAGTACCTCACAAATGACCGTTGCCGTAAGCGGAAAAGCAAAGTCACGCGCGACATCTACCGTTTTATCCTGGCAACCGGCCAGCAGTGATCGGCAGGCGTTTTCAATGTCCTGCTCCAGGCCGGCAATCGCACCACGGCTGAAGAATCGCGAGATCAGTGCACGCAGCTGTCCATGCAAGGGAGGATCGATTTGATTGAGGTTGCTGCCCAGCATACCGTTATCGGGCATATAACCGTTCCCGTAGGTAGCATAATCAAATAGGAGCTCCCTTACCTGCTGGTAACGGTATACCTGCCAGGCGCCGGCCCCACCGGACATTAAAGGAAAGTCGGCATCATAATACACGTTCTGAACAATAGGAGGTGTAGGCATGACAGTTAGTTATTATAGACAAGATAATCGGGGTAACGGCAATCAGGCCGCAGTGGAAATTTGTAAGGAGGTTAATTGAGCGAAAAAGAAGGTTTTGGGATCTCGAATTTTGGTTTAAACTTAAAAGCGTCCGGCAGCTCTAGCTGCCGGAGCGCTATTAGCCCGTCCATATGGCTGTTTCCGTCCATTGTGGCCCAATGCCTCAGTTGAAAACGCTATTTAAGCTGCTTGACGCATGGACATCGTCTATGGTTTCATCCATAACCATAAACGAAATGCAGGCGAGAAAGTACTATTACTTTAGCATAGTTTTTTGATTACCTACTGTCTTATTTATTTAGGGGCAAGCGATAAACCATAGGATATCTTGGACAAGCCGATAATTATACTGGATCGCTTCGCGTTCTTTACGCGTGAGACATTTAACTTCAAGAGCCAGTATGTACAACGTGCTCACCGAGATATTAAACATTTTTGCGAGTCTGGCCATCGTTTCGACAGTAGGCGCGGTCTTACCGGACTCCAGCAGTGAGATGCTGGTTTGGCTGATACCGATCAATGACGCGAAGTCCCGCTGGCTCAGACGCAGATACTGTCGAAACCGTCTAAAAACCTTGCCATAGTCCATTGGGTAATATTTTTTTTGGAGGGGACACTTTGATCAGAAGCCTATCCTCAGCATTTCCATACTGCGGCAGATCAAGCAATAAAGCGATGCTGTAGGCTAGATCCAGCCGGCTCGCGAGGTAGCTTCGCTGCAGCTGCTGCCGATCATCGCTGTTGCCGTTACGGACACACATCAGATCGCAGGTACAAAAATGATGCTCTTTGGTGCCGTTGTTGGGGATACTACTAAACTTATCGAGACTGGAAAGGGAATCAAAACATGCTAAGAAGAATATAGGAAGCGATTCGTTTATAGAAAAAATAAGCTGGTGGTTAATTATCATGGATTGATTTTTTTTAGGTAGTAGATTTTGGAGTCAATACGATCATAGGCTTATTTCCCTTACCGGTCATCAGGGAAGGCAAATCGATGTGGCATGATAATAGTTCTGAATCACTCGCAAATAAGCCGTGCTCACTATTGAACTGCGCATCATTCGTGTGGGGAGGTTGAGTGTACCTTTTATACACATCACCGAGTCCTATGTTCCAGCCATCAGCCAGGAACCTCAGGTATGCTTCCCATTTGTTTGTGGCCTTATCCACCAACATACGTGCAGGAGTAGCCATAATAGCATATTGACGGAAAATTATCGGTACAGGGAGCGGATCACCATCGGCAAGATTTGGCTCTGTATTGTCGTCCTGGTAAATGTCGCTGCATCTTGCTCCCTTGACACTTGCTGAAAGTTTGCGATGTGCAGATAGCAAGCTTGCTGCTTTTACCGTAACGGTCCTACCGGTGGATAGTTTGATGGAATATTTGCGACTAACTAGTTTTTTCATGCGGGCATGTCATTTCTTTTATAACGGGTTACGGTCAAAAAAGTACTATTCATTCGAATCTAATCGGATCAATACAGTTTCCTGTTACAAGGAAGGCGGAGGGTCGTCCCCCTTCCGCCTTGTCCCTTTCTGTCAGACGACAAGGGTAAATTCTACCGTAGCTTTAAGCGTACCTTGAATTTTTGGCACACCTGAAACAGGAGGTGTAAACGTCGTTTCGCCAGTTATTTTTATTCTGGTTTCTTTGGTCCTGTAGGCAGGGCCATAGTCTTTGGGTGGAGTTGGTATAACGATCGGGCCGCGTGTACAAACCACGGCCCCGATCTGAGCTCCCCAAATAGCCCGGTCTGGGGCTGATACGATGTAGGCCTTTTGCAACGGACTCAGGTAAAAATTCTGCTCCATCCAGGCGGCAAAATCGTTTTGTATGGCTTTAACTTCGATTATTAGATCAGCATCGCTAAGGGCATAGAGTTGCTGTTGCTTGAAGTTTACGCCGTCGGAAGTGAAGGGTACCTTAGACATCAGTAAGAGATTTATAGATTAATGGTATAAAAAAGTTGAGGTGACGGTCCGGAATAATCCTTATACTATCTACAGTGTATAATTTAAATAAATATTTTTATATTTATAAGTACTTGTGTTCTTAAAATAGCCTAAAAATATTTTGCTATGCCGGAAAAACCCGGACAGACAGGATACCATGATGGCGTTATCCGGTTTGTCCTCGCTTTTATCGCTGCCCATATTGTTACCGAGTATGGAGGGCAGCAGCCCTGGCTTACCAGGGTCTTTTCTATCGACTACTATATCGAATACGGAAGTACACTGGCCATCACCATCCTTGACATTCATATCGTGTATTGGGTAACGTTACAGCTGGACCGGAAATTCTCCTGGCTGGACCATCCGGTTTTTCGCGGCCTGCTTCAGGTGGCATTCGGACTGCTGTTGCCGACACTGATCACTTTTCTTTTGGCGGCTGGATATTTCCGGCTCTATGGGATGGATATCCTGGATACCAACTACCACTTGTATGCCTTACCTTTTATCAGCAGCCTGATTGCTCTATTCAATGTTTACTACCTGGTCCGCTATCTTCTCCGCGAGCGGGAACACTATTGGCAGATGGTGCTCCAAAGCGACAGGGATAACTCTATGGTAGCGCCAGCTACCATGCCTGCGCCGGAACCGGGGATGCCGCTCCTGGAAAAGTCGGTATTCATTGTCCATACACCCACCCGTAGTTTTCCCGTTGCAACGGGCGACATTGCCTATTTCTACCGTGAGGAAGGACAGGTGTACCTCCGGGCGTTTGCTGGGAACAAGCATATCCTTTCCCAAAGCCTGGAGCAGATCGAAGAGCAACTAAATAAAGATGATTTTTTCCGGGTGGCGAGGCATATGATCGCGAGCCGGGCTGCCGTGCGCGGATACGAAAAAGATACCTACGGTAAGCTATCGCTGAAGCTCGAACCGACGCCGGAATATAAAAGGTCTATAACGATCAGCCAAAACAAGGCCGGCAAGTTCAGGGAGTGGCTCGACCGTTGAGAAAGTAAAGCAGGCTTCCGACTATGGATTGACAATCATATTTTAGTAGTTCACGAATTATTTCAAGCGCCCGCTTCTCTACTTTTCCCTGCCAGTAGCTGATTTTCGTTTTTTTATACAACTCGGTTTGCGATATGCCTCTTTAAACGAAGCCTGTCCCGGCAATTATATATGCGTATGGCACGATCAACGAAAAAATTAGTTTAAGTTTGTTTGAGCCCAATAGTTTCAGAACCATCATTTAGTAAAGTAATTCAGTAATTCACCGGCGACATTTGCGATATCAGCAAATTTGGCCGGCTGAAGCGCGCTTGTTGCGCCTTTACCGAATTATTTTGCTACCGTAAACGACGACCTATCGAAACCTGAAACCAATTAATAGATGATATCTTTTGCGCAAGAGCTGGAAAGAAGGATGCTGGACCAATTGGAAGAAATAACACGGCAGGCTGAAACAGACCTGCAACAAGCCGAGCGTTCCTATCTACTTATTAGAGGTTGCCTGAGGGAACTGACCGACTTTGGCCGGGACTACGTTTTCAAGGATCGGAAAGAAGAGCTGACGTTCTACAAAGAGGTCAAGCCGAAGTTTGTACGGGAATGGTTTTTTTATTGCAGACTCTTCTCCTTGGAGGCTAGTATGCCTGTGGGCAGCTCGGAGCAACAGGCTTGCTGGATGAAGCGGCAGCTGGAAGAGCTTAACCAATACCTGACTGACAACCAATTTTTGTACCTATATAGCCGAAGCGGCCAGACCTATATGGACGAGCAGCTTTTTGTGGCCGAGCCTGCAGACGCGCTTGTTTTGATGTACGCGAGGGACAGCGAGCCGGACGGCGGAAATACATTCTCCTACCTTTTGGGCAAGATCCAGGCTGCCGAAGACCTCGCGGCCTACCTGCTGCGGCGCATAGCGTTAACCAGCCAGGGGGAGCCTGCTGCGGAATTGGACAAACAGGAAGTACACTGGGATGGCAGCCTGGCGCAACTCTATGAGATCGGATACGGCCTTTTTACTGCCGGGCTGGTAAGGGGTACCGTAAAAAGTGTGATCGAACGCCTGGGCTATGCATTTGCCGTAAAGCCAGGCAATTATTACCGGTATATGCTCAATATGAGGATCAGAAAAAAATCTCCGACCCAATGCCTGGACCTGATGACGAGTTCGCTGCTGGAATACATGCGCCAAGCCGACCTCGATCCTAAATACAAATAAACTCTTTATTCCCCTACATTGCTATGTTAGCAGAGATGAATGCATTACACTACCAGCTCAAAAGTGACCTTCAGCATATGGAAGCCACGGCCATTTCGCCATTGGCACAAGCGGACGCCTGCTTTAGGCTAACCTCACTCTACTTTGCGCAGCTCAAACACATGGTGGACGCTCATGTATTCTCACCACAGGAGCAGATCACCTTATACAAATATATAACGCCAGGATTCCTGGAGGAAGTCATCTTTTATTTGTCGTTGATCGACCTGGAGTCCAGAGATGGAGATGTCGGCCAACTGCAGCGCTATTACCACGATGAGCTGGAAAGTGTCAAGAGCTTTTTGGAACGGCAGGATTTTTTGCGCCAGTATATGGCCTTGGGAAAAGAGTACCTGGACGATATTTTATTCAGTCATAGGCCACCGGATGCCGAGGTTTTCCCTGAAAGCCTCGGTTTTGCGGGAACAGAATATTTCAACCCCCATAGCTACCTGGTCGCAAGAATTGCAGCATCCCTGCGCCTGCATCGCTTCCTGGAGCAAAAACTTGCAGGCGGAACACCTGCAGCAGATTTAATGCAAAGTCCCGAGCTGCCACTGCCGGGGGGACTTCCAGACGTTCCGCCACCACAGTTGCAAATGGTCATGGACGACATCCGGCAAAAATTCAGCTGGCTTAAAACCAAGGTGGTGCCGGGCAGCGGCAATCAAAGCAGGCTTTTACTGCAGGCACGAATAAAATACAATCTCCGGTTGTTTAACGAGCACCCGAAAACGAATTCTTAAAAGGCCCCGTTCTTTGTTTAGCTAAAGGTTAGGTAAGATTCCAACTTTTTAATAACAACCCTTGCCCTCAGGTCTTCCAGGGCATCCTCCATGACCGTTTCCTGGTTGGGCGTCACTACACTCGCCTCACACAAATCCCAAACGGCTGCCGCTTGTTGCTTCCAGTCCTGAACCCTGGAGATGGTCCGGTCGATATCGATAAAAGGGCCGGCCTTTTGGCGTAGGTCATCAAAATCCGTGTAGGGAAACAACTCTAATTTAAACGCAAACAAAAAGGCGGCTGCCAGCTCCCTTTGCGCCTCATGGAGTGTTTCGACGGTAAGCAGCTCGCCGCCCGTACGGTGCGCAAACATTTCCACGGCCACGAGTATGAACTCCAAGAATTTTTCGGGGACAAGCCCCCATGCCGGCAAGGCCTTCAACAAATCCGTAAGTAGTTCTTTATCGTAGCGCATAGGCATGTCCCTTCCTTTTCCCGGCAGGGGGAGCAGGTAAAAGTAAGATTTTATAGCCGTCTGTTTTCTCAGCTGTGGATTATGCTTCCAAAAATAATTTTTTGACACCTTGGCACCATAGTGTCAAAAACCTTATAGCCGGCGTCACATTTTTGTATCGTTAAACAACGGTACTATCCTTACTAAATCAGCACCAAACGATGAAGCCGCTCAGTAGCTACCAACAGATCATGGCCTCCCGCCTTCATGCATCCGAAAAAGCAGGACAAACTGTATTGCAACGTTGTGGTTCGGCCATTGCAATCGTGGAACAGGTCCTGCAAGAACTCAACCCGGTCCTATCCGATACTCAGTTCTTAAATGCCGGCGAAGAAATCAATTTTTTCAAACTGCAACTTCCTGCCATCCACGCGCAGCTGATCTACCACCAATCTGTATCCTGGCTGGAGAGCCGTAAGCCGGTGGGTGATTACGCAATTCACCGCCATTACTATAGCAGTGAGCTGGACCGGATCAGGCGCTATTCAGAAGACCACCGGGATTTTTACCAGTACCATCGTACAGGCGCAACGTACTGGGACGAACATTTGTTCCAGCGCGGCCATGAGCTGCTGCCGCAGTTACGGCATGAGTACTCCTTTGCTATGGATCGCCGGATCAATACCCAAGGCACCATGTTGGTGGCTACCATGCAGGCATACGACCTGCTCAGGGAATTTATAGAACAGCAGACCGCTCAAGTTGACTGCCGCCCGGCTGCCGTAGGCAGTACGGACCATAAGCTGCTGAAATGGACCGATAGCAAGACCGCACTGGCCGAGATGATCTACGCTTTCTGGTTCAAGGGTTCCTTCAATAACGGGGCCGCCGAGCTTAAAGAGATTCAGGCTTACGTTGAGCAGATCTTCGACATCCGCATCGGCAATATCTACCAGATCAAACAAGAGATGTACGCCCGCGAAAATATTTCCGCCTACCAGGACCTGCTGCATAAACGCTTCAAAGAAGGCATGGAGCAGTCGCTATAACACCCCTGTAGCCATTGCAATTGCTTATCAGGTCGCTTCCTATACCTGTCGTTTGAAACTTCCGACTAGGGATTGCCTATGAATCCCGCAGCGTAAACGCTATCATATTTGCTTTTGTCCTCTTCCCCTCATTTAAAATTTCTGCTATGAACATTGACCGGATGGAATTTATGGCGTGGATGGAGCGGATCATGAACCGACTTGACATCCTGGGCGAGCAGATCAGCGACGCACGAAAACAAAATGGCAGTATAGACGGAGAGGAACTGCTGGACAATCAGGATATTTTGCAGATGCTGAAGATCAGCAACCGTTCGCTCCAGCGATACCGCTCTACAGGCCGGTTGCCATACTATACCATCAGCGGAAAACTATACTATAAGCTCAGCGATGTGCACCAGTTCGTTCGGGAAAGTGTCAATGACCGGATCATGAAGTCTACACTTGTCGCAGACAAGTACCGCCGATGACAGCCAATGACTGCCAAACCCAACTTGGGTGCCTGCCGCCAGTTACATTTGGATCGTACCCATAAAATCAAAAATTATGAGCGAACAAAATCCGGAAATGCCACAGGCCTCCGACCAGCTTTCTGATATCCTGCTGGTATTCGACAAAGAAAAAATGAAGATCCAGGCGGTCAAGGATATCGATAAGAATGGTGAGCTAAGGACAGTACCGCCAACGAAAAAAAACCAAAACCAGTTTATGCGGGTAGACCGGCATGGCGATATTTTTTCCAACTTCTTCGCCAACTTCATGAGCCAGCTGAAAAACCCTACACGGTTTTCCTTCTTCAAAGTACCTGTCCATGAAGCGATAAAAACGGCTAAAGAGTTGCAGGAGCACGTCAACAAACCAAGTGAACAGGGTCAAGAACTCAGCAAAAAACTAGAAGTAAAAAACGAACCCAAACCAGCAAATAATCCTGACATGGAAGTAACACAAACAACAACTCCGCCTAGTGCCGAGCCGCAAAAGGTCCCAGAGCAAAGGACAGCCCGATATCAATCCGAGCAAGTAGATTGGGATTCGCTCGCAAAATTCGGACTGAGTAAAGAAAGCCTTGAAAAGGCAGGCGTAGTAGACGATCTGCTCAAAGGTTATAAGACCAACAAGCTCCTTCCGGTGACGATCAATACGGATAAGGCGGTTTTTAGGGGAGAAGCCAGGTTGTCTTTACGTACGAATGACGAGGGTACTGTTATGGCTCAACTTAATGGTGTTCGTCAAGAACCGGAGCTGGATCTGCCCTTCTTCGGTCATAAGTTTACCGACGAAGACAAAACCAACCTCCGCAGTACGGGCAATATGGGCCGTGTCGTTGACCTCACCAACATGAAAACAGGAGAAAAGATACCTTCCTATATTAGTATAGATCGCCTGACCAACGAGGTTGTCGCCTACCGTACCAGCACCATCAAGATCCCTGATGAGATCAAGGGGGTCAAGCTGGATGACCACCAGAAGCAATCCCTTGCTGAAGGGAAGCCTACATACATCGAGGGCATGGTCTCGGCAAAGAACACGCCCTTCAATGCTACTTTGCAGGTAAACGCCGATAAGGGCTATATTGAATTCATATTCAATCGCTCAATGAATGCCCAACAGACACTTGATACGCAGCAGCGACAGGACGCCCCACGTCTGTTCCGAGGTTATGAGCTTAACGATCAGCAGTATAAAAGATATAACGCAGGTAAGTCGGTGGCTGTAAATGGGCTTGTCAGCAAGGAGGGTAAACCATATGAAGGTTTTATCAAGTTCGATTTTGACACCAGGAAAGCCATCTTTTCATATACCGATCCGGACAGGATTTATAAGCAGGCAACCCAAACTGCAGAAACTCCAAAGCAGGACACCGGCAAGGACCAAATAAATACGAATCAAAAGCAGGATCAAAAAAAGCCCAAAAGTCCCAAAAAGTCCGCCAGCCCAAAAATGTAAATCAACTAACCGGTTCGTAAAATGAAAGCAATACTAGCAGAGAAACCCAGCGTCGCCCGCGAGATCGCCGCGCTGCTGGGCGCCGATCATAAAGAGGACGGATTTTTATCCGGCAATAATTACCTGGTTACCTGGGCCATCGGCCATTTGGTAACATTGGCCATGCCCGAAGATTATAACATTACGGGGTTTAAAAAAGAATCCCTTCCTATACTGCCAGCTCCCTATCTGCTAACCGTCCGGAAAATAAAAAAGGATAAATCGTTTGCCGCCGATCCAGCAGCGGTCAAACAACTCAAGGTCATCCGGGAGGTTTTTGGCCGCTGCGACAGCATCATTGTGGCGACGGATGCCGGTAGAGAGGGTGAGCTGATATTCCGATATATCTATGAGCACCTGGGATGTCGCAAACCTTTTGAGCGGCTGTGGATCAGTTCTTTAACGGAAACGGCCATACGCCAGGGAATGGCTAATTTAAAGCCCGGTCATCTATTTGATGGCCTGTACCTGGCCGGGCGATGCCGGAGCCGTGCCGACTGGCTGGTCGGCATTAACGGCTCGCAAGCCCTGAGCATCGCTGCCGGTAATGGCGTGTATTCCTTGGGCCGGGTACAGACACCGACGCTGGCCCTTATTTGCCGGCGCTACCTGGACCATCGGCAGTTCTCCATTAAAAAGTATTGGCAACTGGCATTGGAACACCGTAAAGAGTTCATCGATTTCAAAAGCCTGTCGGAAAAGAGATGGGAGGACCGAAAGGCCGCCGAAGATGCCTTGCAGTCCATTCAGCGGGCCGGTAAAGTTTCTGTCACATCCGTAGATGTCAAGCCTGTTACCGAGCATGCCCCGCTTTTATACGACCTTACGGCCTTGCAAAAAGAAGCCAACAAAAAGCTGAACTTTTCCGCCGAGCAGACGCTCAGCATTGCCCAATCCCTTTATGAACAAAAATTCATCACCTATCCAAGGACTGGCAGTCGGTATATCCCCGAAGACATGTGGGCAGCGATACCCGACCTGGTCCGGGCGCTGGACGCTACTGCCGCCTATAAGCCCGCCGTTGCGAAATTACGCTGGGGCCGTTTTAATAAGCGTATCGTAAACGATCTGAAAGTTACGGACCATCATGGCCTGCTGATCACTGGAAAAATACCTTCCGCATTGGCGGCCAAGGAAAAAGCGGTTTATGAGCTGATCGCCTACCGCTTGCTGGAGGCGCTTTCAGAGCCGTGCCATAAAGAAATCACTCATGTCGCGCTGCAGACCCTTCATCATGGGTTCCAGCTCAAAGGATGCAAGATCCTAGAGCCGGGATGGCGCGCGATTAAAGGCTCCTTTTCAGAGGAAGACAGTGAGCCAGTCCAGGACTTGCCGAAATTGAAACTGGGCGATGAACTGAAGATCATCGCCGGCAGCGTGCTGGAAAGGGAGACTAAGCCACCGGCGCTTTACACCGAAGCGACGCTATTATCCGCTATGGAATCGGCCGGCAAGGATAACGAAGACCCTCAGATGCGCAAGGCGCTTCAAGGCCTGGGTATCGGGACGCCAGCTACCCGTGCGGCCATTATCGAGACACTCTTTGAACGCGATTATGTTATAAGGGAGAAAAAGTCGCTTATACCGACCTCCAAAGGGCTACAGGTTTATGAGCTGGTGAAGGATAAGCGGGTCGCCGATGTGGCTATGACGGCGCATTGGGAAACCGCTTTGCAGAAGATCGAGCATGGAGAAGGCTCCCATGAAGATTTCGAAAAAGAAATGGAAAGCTATGCCTCCCAGGTGACCCAAGAGCTGTTGTCCTGTACTGTGGCAACGCCGGCCCCTGCAGATCTAGTCTGCCCCCGCTGTAAGGCCCGTCAGCTGATCATCAGGGAAAAGCTCATTAAATGCCCCGAGGAGGCCTGCAACTGGGTAGTTTTTCGCACCGTATGCGGCGTACAGCTCCGGGTAGCTGAAATAGAAAGCCTTGTGCGTACCGGCAGGACGCCACTGATCAAAGGAATGAAAAGCAAACTGGGAAAGAAGTTCGATGCCTTTATCGTTATGGATGATAAGTATTGTACCAGCTTTGAGTTTCCGGATTCAAAACGCCGCAAATGAAGACACCACTCTGCTATTATGGCGGCAAGCAAAAGCTACTTTCTTACATCCTCCCGCTGATTCCCGAGCATGATACTTATACGGAGGTTTTTATTGGCGGCGGGGCAGTATTTTGGGCTAAGCCACCCGCTAAAGTAGAGGTGATCAATGACACCAACCGGGAATTGATCAACTTTTATGAGGTCGTACAAAATGAATATGTGGAGTTAGAGAAGATGATCCGCATTAGCCTTCACAGTAGATCTTTATACAACGACGCGACTGTGATCTACAATAATCCACACATGTTCAGCAGGATCAAAAGGGCTTGGGCTGTGTGGGTTTTGGCGTCCCAATCTTTTGCCGGCAAACTTAATGGCGGCTGGGGTTATGAACGGACGAAAAAGGCGATCAGCCAGAAACTCAGAAACAAAAGGGATAGTTTTGATATAGACTTATCCATACGCCTTCAGAATGTCCAGATAGAATGTACGGATGCGCTGCGGGTGATCAGGAGCCGGGACCATAAAGGGGCCTTTCACTATTGCGACCCGCCTTATCCCGGCACCGAATGTGGTCATTATGACGGGTATAGCAGCGCTGACTATGAGATACTTTTAAGTACCTTAGAAACGGTAGAAGGAAAATTTCTGTTGAGCAGCTATCCAAGCATTACGCTTAATGCCTACACGCAAAAGAATAATTGGTATTCTAAAAGACTGGATCAGCGTATACAGGTGCCTGCCGGCCTTGGCGCTACCGGGAAAAGGAAATTGGAGGTACTTACCTCCAATTACAATTTTGACTTACAAAAATGAATTTTTACTATGACCACTCAGAAAAACGAATACTCCTACTATAAGGTAAAGTTACGGGAGCTGCTGCGTTCCAGCTTCCCGGAACTGGCGTCTAACACTAAATTTATTGAAGACCGTTCCAATTGGGCTGCGAAAGCTTATGAAGGCGCCTTTATGGCCGGCAACCCGGTAGAAGAATGCGACCGGATTGCGGACGCGATCCTGTTTGAGAATCTGCATTTTTCCAAATACGATACGGTGTTTCGGGTAGTCTGTGAAGAGTTTGATACGCTCATGGCCGATGACGACCTGCGGCCCTTTGCCCTGAAGATGCTGCCGATATGTAAACCTGTATTTGCCCGCTACGAACTAACGGAAAACTTCCAGGATAGCCCGGAATATGACCGGCTCTACTCGGAGCTAACGGGTACGATACAAATATTTATAGAACAAAATGGGCTTCAGTAAGCGGGAGCACCTGAAGCATAATATCGAAGCGCTCCGTATCGCGTTTCTATTGGACAAAGAGCAGCGCCGGGCTACGGAAGTAGAACGGCGCCTGCTTTTACAGTACAGTGGTTTCGGTGGGCTGAAGTTCGTCCTCAACCCGGTTGAAGGCCCCGAGGCAGATGCCCTGCAGCAATGGGTAAAATCCGAGCAAGACCTTTTCCCCCTTACCCAGGAACTTCACCGGCTGCTGCAGCAGCAATCCGGTAGCGACAAGCTGTATCGACGCTACGTCGATAGTATGCGAAGCTCCGTGTTGACGGCGTTCTATACCCCTCCCGAAGTCATTGCCTCCATATTTGCGAGCTTTCGGGAAGCAGGCATAAAGGTGAGCAACTTCCTGGAACCTTCCGCCGGCATTGGCGCCTTCCTGGAAGCATCGCGCCCCGCTTGGGGCGACGGGCCACAGACAACCGCTTACGAAAAAGACCTGCTTACGGGAAAAGTGCTCGGGCACCTATATCCGGACGCCAATATCCATGTGCAAGGGTTTGAAGAAATTCCAGACAAGGAGCGGGAAAGCTACGACCTGGTGGCCAGCAATATCCCCTTTGGCGATACTTCCATATTCGACCTTTCCTTTTCCCGCAGCAAAGACCCGGCGCGGGCTGCCGCCTCACGCAGTATCCAGAATTACTTTTTCCTGAAGGGAGGCGACCAGCTCAGGGATGGCGGCATCCTGGCCTTGATCGCCTCGCAAGGCTTTTTAAACAGCCCGAAGAACGCGCCCGTACGCCGGGCATTAATGCAGCAGCACAACCTGGTGTCCGCGATCCGGCTGCCTAACAACCTGTTTTCCGAGCATGCGGGAACGGATGTCGGCAGCGACCTTATCGTGCTGCAGAAGCACGTTCTAAAAGAGCGGCTTAGCGGAAGGGAGGAGCGCTTCTGTCAGAGCGAACAGCGGCCTGGAAAGGTTGCTGGTAATGCTTTGTTTGACAACCTGGACCGGGTCGTGCATACCTCCCTATATATGGGAACGGATATGTATGGCAAGCAAGCTTGGGTATATGAACATAAAGGGGGTAGCGAAGGTATTGCCGGTGATCTGGCGATCATGCTGAGGGCTGACCTGGGAGCCCACCTGGATATTGCGTTATACCGTGGGCATATTAATGATTCGGTTATGCTCCGGCCCCAGGCTCCCGTCCAAAGCCCAAAGGCAACTGCCTTCACTGCTATTCCTTCAGTCAATAAGCCTAAGCGCGAGGCGGTATCGGATCAGCTCAGCCTTTTTGATGCATTGGATAATCCAGCTTCCGGTTCGAAGCCTACCACCCATCCACAGCCGATAGTCAGCCAAAAGAAGAAGGCTCCGGTAAGATCACAGAAGCCCAAACAGCCCAGCCTTTTTGATAATGCCGGCGGGCGGCCCGTACCTTCACTTCCAAAAGCAGTGCCGGAGCCGCCGCCAGCACCGCTACAAAGGAAGGCGGAGAAAATAGTTAATGGCGATCTTTTTGCAGACACGCCCCCGATAAGCAATACTCCCTCCGAAAAAATACCCGCGGCCGCTACGCTACGCAGTAACGGCGACGGACCCGTATCAGTGCTTTATTCCGGTGAGCTGCATTCCTTTCACAGAGATGGTTGCCTGGCTATCCAGCAGGATACCGTTGGGTTACTAACGGGTGTAGACCTATATGAGGGAAAGGCAACTTTTACGCCCTTACCGCCGCCGGAAGCCCAGTTGACAAGGGCGCGCGCTTATATCACGCTGCGCGATGCTTATCACCAGCTCTATATAAAGGAAGCAGAGCATCAGCTGGAACATAAGATGGAAAGGCAGGCACTCAACAGTCTTTATGATGCCTTTGTCGCCAGGTATGGCATACTGAACAGCGCAGACAATATAAAGCTGATCAAGGGAGACAGTGCAGGCAAAGAGGTACCCTACCTGGAGCGGGTGGTGGGTGGCGTTGTCCATAAGGCAGATATCTTCACTCGGCCGGTGAGCTTTTCCACCGGCATACAATCCGTCGCCGGTCCTGACGAGGCGTTGGCAGCCTCCCTGAACAGGTTTGGCAAGGTCAGGTTGGATTTTATGTCTGAGATTAGCGGAATTTCCGAAGACGGGCTCAAAGACGCTCTCGATAAGCGTATTTACTACAACCCGTTAGAAAACACCTATGAGATCGCGGAAAAATGGGTGTCGGGCAACGTAGTAGAGAAATCCGGACAGGTTGAAGCCTACCTAAGCAGTAACCCTAACGATGTGCTGGCGCTGGTAAGCCTAAAAGCCCTTACCGACGCACGGCCGGAGAAAATCCCGTTTGAGGACCTGCAATTCAATCTAGGGCTGCGATGGATACCTACAGGAGTTTACAGCCGGTTTGCTTCACAGCTCTTCGATACAAAGGTACAGATCCGCTACCTCGAAACCACCGATGACTTCTCCATTTCTTGCAGCAGCAAGAACGTCCTGATCAGGGAGAAGTACGCTATCGAGTCTGAAAGTCGTAAATACGACGGCATTGCGCTGCTCAGGCATGCCCTGCTCAATACAGTACCTGATTTAACCAAAACAGTTAGGGACGGTGAAACAGAGCGCAAGGTACGGGATATGGAGGCTATCCAGATGGCCAGTGGGAAAATCGATGAGATGCGCAGCGCATTTATCGACTGGCTACACGAGCAGGATGACGAGTTTAAGCGCAGGGTCGCCGATCAATACAACGACACGTTCAACTGTTTTGTCCGTCCGGATTACGATGGCAGCCACCAGGAGTTCCCTGGTCTGGACCGCAAGGCCGTAGGCATCCAAGACCTGTACCCCAGCCAAAAGGATGCTGTCTGGATGATCAAGCTTAACGATGGCGCTATCTGCGATCATGAGGTAGGCGCGGGCAAGACCCTGATCATGTGTGTTGGCGCCCAGGAGCTAAAGCGCCTGGGATTGGCCCATAAACCCATGATTTTAGCGCTGAAAGCTAACGTCCATGAAATTGCCGATACCTACCGTTTGGCCTATCCCCATGCAAAGGTCCTTTATCCGGGAAAAGAGGATTTTACCCCGAAAGAGCGGCAGCGCATCTTCGGGGAGATGAAAAACAACGACTGGGACTGTATCATCCTGACCCACGAGCAATTCGGTATGATACCCCAGTCACCGGAAATGCAGCAGCAAATACTGCAATATAAATTGGACTGTATAGACGAAGATCTGAAGGTGGCCAAACAAGGCAGCGGCGAGGGAAATTCCAGGGCGGAACTCAAAGGGCTTATCGTCCGCAAACAGAACCTCGAAGTAAAGCTCAAAACACTACAGCACGATATAGCGTATCGAAAGGATGATGTGGTGGATTTTAAAATGATGGGTATCGACCATCTATTTGTCGATGAAAGCCACCGTTTCAAAAACCTGATGTTTACCACCCGTCATAGCCGGGTCGCCGGATTGGGGAACATCGACGGCAGCCAACGTGCCATGAACCTGCTCTTCGCCATCCGTACCATGCAGGCCCGTAAAGGTAAGGACATGTGCGCCACCTTCCTGTCCGGGACGACGATCAGCAATTCACTCACGGAGCTATACCTGATCTTTGAATACCTCCGTCCCTATGCTTTGAAAAAGCAGGGCATTCTTTGTTTCGACGCCTGGGCTGCCAACTTCGCCCGTAAGACAACCGATTACGAGTTTTCCGTCGCCAACACCATTACTCAAAAAGAGCGGTTCCGGTTTTTTATTAACGTTCCGGAATTGGCCCAGTTTTACGCAGAGATCACCGATTACCGCACGGCAAAGGATATCGGCATCGACCGGCCGGAGAAAAACGAGGTGCTCTACCCAATACCGCCAACACCGGAGCAGGAAGCATTTATCCTGCAGCTCATGGAATTTGCCAGGACCGGTGATGGGACGCTCTTGGGCAGGGAACCGCTATCACCAACGGAAGAGAAAGCAAAGATGCTTATCGCCACCGACTATGCGCGGAAAATGTCCATGGACATGCGTCTAGTCGGACCGGGATATACAGATCATCCCGGCAATAAGGCATCGCATTGCGCAGCAAACGTTGCGAAATACTACCTGCGTTTCCACGCCCAAAAAGGCACACAATTCATTTTTTCTGACCTGTCCACCTATAAGCCGGGCCAGTGGAGCGTTTATACGGAGATAAAGCGCAAGCTCGTGGAGGATCATGGCATACCGGCCCATGAGATCCGCTTTATCCAGGAAGCCAAAAGTGAAAAGCAAAGAAAGAAGCTGATCCAGGATACGAACGAAGGGAAGATCCGCATCCTCTTTGGTTCCACTGACATGCTCGGCACTGGCGTAAATGCCCAGAAGCGGGCAGTAGCCGTTCACCACCTCGATATCCCCTGGAGGCCGAGTGACCTGGAGCAGAGGGACGGCAGGGCTATCCGTAAGGGTAACGAAATCGCAAAATTCTTTGCGAACAATATTGTTGACATATTTATCTATGCGGTAGAAAAGTCATTGGATAGCTATAAATTCAGCACGCTTTCCGTTAAGAAGCGCTTTATAGACCAGCTCAAGGAAAACAGCCTGAAGAGCCGCGTTATCGACGAAGGCGCGATGGATGAGAAAACGGGGATCAGCTACCAGGAATGCGTGGCCATACTATCCGGCAATACAGACCTGCTGGACAAAACCAGGCTCGAAAATCAGATCGCCGGCCTGGAAAGTGAACGACGTGCCTTTATCCGCGCGAAGTCTTCTGCGGGTCGTAAATTAACAGGCCTGCAAGGTGAGGCAAATATGCTTCAGTCCCGCGTCAACGCTATGCGCCTTGATTATAGTAACCTGCAAACGCGCATTCAAAGGGCTAGTGACGGTTCTATCCTTAACCCACTTTCGATACACGGCCTTCCGCCCGACGCCACCACTAAGGACATCGGCTTAAAGTTAAATGAGCTATCGCATTTTGCCAGCACAAACGGTAAACATCAAAAGATCGGGACACTTTACGGTTTTGATTTGCTGGTAAAAACAGACCTGGTAACCGAAACGAACCTCATAGGATCAAATCGATTTTTTGTCGAAGGGGAAGGGATGCTTAAATACAGTTACAATAATGGAAATATAGCCAGTGACCCGAAACTGGCTTGTTTAAATTTTTTAAACGCCCTGGAAAAGATCCCCGGGCATATCAGCACAGCGGAAAATGAAATTTCAAAACTATCCAAGGATATCCCGGTACTACAGCAGATGGTAGCCTCAACATGGAAAAAAGAAAATGTGCTGATCGATTTAAAAAATGAACATGCAGCCCTGGACAGGAAGATCCATCTGTCGATCACGCCCGTTTCGCAACAGGACCCTGTGGAGCCGGAAGACGAACCCGACGGCGCAAAGCTGCCAGCCCACGCCGACAGTAAAAGCTCTCTGTCCCGGAAAGTAACGCTCTAGCAGTCCGAAGTGCAGGCCCTGTTCTACTGTTCGAACAGCTTTTCGGAGCAGACGATATCTTTCATTTTCATATTTGTGAGGCACAGGATAAAGCTACTTTTCCCTGGCTGGCCACCACTGCTCATCCTGTCCTTTATAATTATTGCATCCATGTCATGGAGGTGCCAGGACAAAAAATCGAAGTCTCCATTTTGATAATCGTCCTGTGTCACATTGTTCGCATAGCCGATGTTTTGGGCGATGATGCCGAGGTCATGCTGGTCCAATTCAATTAAAAGGTAAATGCAGAAATTTTCTGCGTCCTTTTGAAACGCGAATACACTGTTGACGGGTAAGCCAAAAATGGCGTTTCCCGTCCTGTTTTGCACTTTGATCTTATTGAACTGGTAAAGCAATAGCGAATGGTTCAATTTGATCTTATCGCTTAAGGGTAGATCATAGCTTATCATTTCCGAATCTATGAATTTCAGCGCTTCTGTTTTATTACCTACAATTTTATCAAGGCTCATGCTATTGTTCGTTATATTTTGAGCAAATAATCCGGGACTATTCAAGAATACCGCCAAAAAAGCTAAGCGAATTGCTTTTTGAATTGTCCCGAATGGTATCAGGTTAAATATAAATTTACTTACAGTCATAGGGGAACCATCCAGTTCTTTTCTCATCATTAAAAATAATCGATGGACTTTTCGATCCAGCTACTCCTGCTGTTCCTCCTTTGGCCACCATTAGCTCATTGAGCTTTTTTCTGAAATAATTCGTGATCGTTGCATCATCTGGACGATAAGGAGCATATTCAAATTCTTGGTATGTAAATACCTTTGCCAGATCTATCATTTGTGCGGTTAAAGATGCAGCAACGCCAGGTGATATTGCCGTGCCATTTGCATATTTCAAAGGTAAACCAGCTACAACCTGGGGGACATATATCGTTAATGGCAATTGGTTACCCGACCCTGGATCGCCCACCCAAACCATCTGCAGCCGTATATTCCTGATACCGGCTTCCTGCCAGTTGGGCGTCCCGGTTTGACGATAAGATATAGCGCTGCAATCGACGCTATATGTTGATTCCGGCGCTACAGGACTGTAATCCGGTCCGCCGCCACCACCGGTATCACCGCTACCGGTACCACCACTGCCCAATCCACCACCTGCCCCTTCATCCTCGCAGGCATATTTGCTGTACAGGTACTCTGTATTCATCTTTACCCCGCCGACATATACGTCCTGGTAATAGTCAATAACAATACAGCTGCTCAATTCGGTTTTTACGCCGGGGCTGGAAGTCTTGATCGAAATGGTAGCCTTGCGGGGGGCACCATTATTATACCTGAAGCTTCTTTTTATTGTTCCTGACCAGTCGGTCACCAGGATATTTCCATCGAAGCTACCCTTAGCTGAGCTGTTGCTTGGAGATTTATAAACAATTTCCGCTACGATCTTTCCTACGCTGTTTTTGTAAAATGCTAAAAAAGGTTCAGCAAGGTAATTCTTTTGCGTCTTGTCCTCATTCCAGGAAAACGGTTGCCGCTCCCTAAAGACAAGCGGGACGATCACGACTTCATAATCTTTGATCCTTTGCTCTTCGGCCTTTGCCCAATCCGCGTAAAAGGTGAAGGCCAACCGGTTATTTTCTCCGAGGGTCTTACCCACTTGCTGGCCGGCCAGTTCTCCATCGAAGTAATTTTTTGACTCTTCCTTTAGGCTGAGTGAGTTTGTGTGCTGACTGTCATTTTTCTGACAGGCAACAAGAAACAGGGCAACAAGGAAGGCAGTCAAAAGCGACAATTTAGATTTACAGTACATACTCGAAGATTTTAAAAAGGGTTAAATACAATTATGTGCGATTTGAAAGTGGTTAGAAATCAAACAAAAATAAAACTATGAAAATTTATTATATTCGCAAAAAATTAATTTGTTATCACTGGGGTGTTAGCAAATGCTCATGAAACGATCTCAAAACTGTCTACCCGGAAGTTGACTAAAAAAATATGGTTAACCTATACACCATAAGGTCTTGGCGCTAATACCACTGCTGGCAACGGTCACATATACCGTAACCGGCGTCCTGATCGAACTTTAGCTGTTTTTGCACATTATCCTTGAACCAGTTTCCACAGCAGCCACAGGTAAACGACGCTTGCTCATCGCCTTTGGGCTTGTCAATAATCAATTGCGCATTTGACTTCATGATTATCGTTGACGATTCAGCGTCCTGGAGATGTCGTGCCAGGATATCAGTGTCGTCGATCCAGCCGTTCGTAATGGATTCTACCTGCTGGTAAGGCGCGTCATCCTGATTTTTGCCCTGCCGCAAGATCGCCAGCTCCGCCAGCATTTCATCCAAATGCCCATCTGGCACGGCATACATGTAATAATTTCCGTCTTTACTTGTCCATTTCATTACCTGATAGGTATACATGCTTTCGCTCCTGATTTTTTCTGCTGCTGCTAATGCACTGGCTACTTCAATGATCTCGTGAATTCTTGCTTCGTAGTACATAATTTTACGTTTTAATGGTGAACATTTATTTTTATGCCCACCATACCGGGCTTTCCGGTGACCGGCCGTGGCACTGGTATGCGCGTAAAGCCAAAAGGAACACGGAATAAATGGGGGTTCCTTTAGGGGGGAACCGTTTATGCCGGAATCTTTTGGCTGCAGTCGACGGAGAAGCCCGAAATTTGCTGTAAAATGATGGAAACAATTTTCTACCCCAATACCACCGGTGTAGCTAGGCAGTTACTTATGCGCGATACGTAATTCCGCCAGTGCTTACCCCTGCTGGACCAGGTGCTGAAGGTTCGGGTCATTTTTGATGCGGAGCATTTCGCTTTCGATGATCAGCACAGCGTCCTGCTTTATCCCCCTGTAGTTGGTATCGATATCTTGCTTCATAGTGTCTTGTCCATCCGCACCTGTGAAGGATAGTATCTGTGGTATCTTTTTGTAGGCTTTAGTTTCAGAGGCCACCTTATCGTTATCCACTACAATCTCCGAATGAAAGATCTTCTGCTCGATCCGTTCATCAAAGTTATCGGCGACGGCGCCGACAAATAGACCCTGTGTCAGCGTGGAGATCTTTGATGCCGGTATCAGGCTGTCCAGCTGCGTGGATATGGAGGTAGAGGTATCATTGCGGTTGATAGATATGCTTTGCCTTTTCTGCAACACCTTGCCGAAGCGTTCTGACAGGCTCTTCGCCGTTTCCCCGACTACCTGCCCACTAAAAATGTTGCCCACAGTATTCTGGATAACCTTACTTTCCTTATCGCCGTAATCGCGGGTCAGCTGCGAATAGTCCTGGAAGCCTAAGCACACGGAGACTTTATTCGACCTGGCGGTGGCGATTAAGTTGTCCAAGCCACGGAAATAGATGGTCGGCAGCTCATCTATGATGACACTGCTCTTCAGCTGGCCTTTTTTGTTGATCAGCTTAACGATACGAGAGTTATATAAACCCAATGCTGCAGAGTAGATATTCTGCCGATCGGGGTTATTGCCAACACATAATATCTTTGGTTCCTCAGGTTTGTTGATGTCCAAAGAAAAATCATCGCCCGTCATTACCCAATACAGTTGCGGGCTGATCATCCGTGAGAGTGGGATCTTCGCGGAGGCGATCTGGCCCTGCAGCTGGTCCTGGGCGCCGCCCTGCCAGGCGTCCATGAATGGCGATAAATAATTTTCCAACTCTGGATAGCTGGCAAGGACGGTGAATACATCTGCGTACTTTTTGTTGAGCAGCTCGATGGCGTGCGGGAAAGTACAATATTTGCCGTTTTCGTAAATCTTCAAAAACCAGATGATGGCTGCCAGCAGGATAATTGGCGACTCCACGAAGAAATCGCCCTGTTTCAAAATCCAGCTACGGTTAAGGTTCAGCATGATCGTATAGGCGGACTCGTAGGCATCAGAAATATCGGTCATAAAAGCGGGGTTGATAGGGTTGCAGCGGTGGCTCCGCCTGGGATCGTCGAAGTTGATAACGTAGAACTTAGGCGGGACCTTGTACTTGTCCGTATGCTTCAGCAGATGGTTGTAAGCAATGGTGGAAAGATCATCGAACTTGAAGTCATAGATGTACATACTAAACCCCTTCTCGATGTGCTGCTTGATATAATTATTAACAACAGCGTACGATTTGCCGGAACCAGGCGTGCCCAGCACGATTGTTGCCCGGAAAGGGTTGACAACGTTGATCCACCCTGCATTCCATTTCCCTTTGTAGTAAAATTTTGTCGGCAGGTTGATCGAGTATTCGTTTTGCAGCAGCCTGGTTTCCTGCTGGAAGCTCTCGTTCTCATTATTGAACACATCGCCCATAAGATTATGGCGAAGCAACCTGCTGATCCAGACCCCGGCTACCATTAAGCATAGGTAACCGGCGCCGAGGGTACCAGCGTAAAAAAACGCTCCTTCGCTCGTCGAAAGTTTCAGCAGCGGGGTGTTCAGGAAATACAGTACGAGGCCAAAAGCCAGTGCCGTGTATATTTTCGGCTTGGTGATTTTTTCGTTCTTCACCCCTTTTGTGCCGAGGCAGCTCAGGGCAAGGAGCAACACCGCAAATGCTTTCGTATAAAGCGTGTGAGAGAATAGCCCTGCCGTTTTTTGAAAGTTGACCAGAATCTTATTGACCACTTCCAAGGTGATGTGCTGCTCGCGGACGAATTTGTGGCAGAACCAGTACAGGTGCATCAGTACCAACAGGATGCTAACGGCGCGAAGAAAGGCCATTATCTTAGCCAACGCCTGGGTATTATCTTCTCCTTGCATAGCGGAACGATTTGATGGTGAGCCATCAATTTCCAGGCTATGCAGGAGGTCAAGGAGGAGGTGGTAGTCTGTGGCAGTATATTGCTGCTGCTGGCTTAATCACTAGTTTAAGTTAACCACATGATGATTAAAAACATAGAACAACTACAAGAACACAGATTATGCCGGCGATAATACCAATACATCGAAAACACTATATTCCTATTCTATTGGTCACGTTGCTTTTTATCAAGGCAATTCTCGGGGACCCAAAAAAAGGGCTGTCCAATAACACAGCCCAACACTCTACAATATAATCGAATCGTTTGTTAGATTCTGCTACATGGTAATCCCGGCTTCCGCCAGGGCGCTCATAACAGTGGCCAGTATCTCTCCTGCTTTGTAACGAACAAAGAGCCGGGTAAAGAAGTTAAGTTGAACATTATAAGCCGCGGCAATATTATCTAACTGCGCGTCTGTTAGCTTTGTGAACCCCATCCACCATCCCCAAGCATCCCAATAGGATGAGGATACCGCCGACATTAGGGAAATAGTCCCACCGGGCGTGGTATGCCAAGGATTATTACTATTGTTAACTACATTTTTCCAGTAAGCAATACTTGCCTTTGCAACTGCTATCGTACCTGTTATGGGTAGCTTTTCATTTTGCGTTAAGGTATTTGTACTTAGAATACTGGACTCAAAGGAAACTAGATTTACTAAAATATTATCGATATTGTTTCCCTTGAGAATATTATTTAACTGTAAAAGGCTTTGGCGCTGATTGCTGTTGATACGACCGTTGTTGTATGCTTGATCTATGTAAACTTCTGCATTCAGTTGAGCGACGCTAGGAATATTTGTGAGTACCTCGTTGTATACTTGCCCGTCAAATGCGTAGTTGGGACCGAGGCCTTTTGAAGAGATGTAGGTTTGTACCACCGGCCTAGCCTGAGCCATTGGAACAGCTGGGAATGAAGGAAGAGATTTTAGGGTATCCAGCCCCCCATTGTGAATGTTGCCTAGATCATCCCGATGCCAGTTTATCGTATCTGTAACGGGTCCATTTATAATACTGGAAGTTTGTGGTGTGTCGGAGCCCTCAGACGGTACTACCTGCGTTTTTTGTCGACATCCTGCTGTGGCCAATAAGCCAGCAATGACGAGAATAAATAGCTGCTGTTTTTTCATTTGGTCTAATTTTACTTGTTAGAAAATTCCTTAAAATTAACGATACAGCAATTTATTGTCGATGGCCAATACACTAGCGTGTTGATTTCAGTAACAACTATGTTATTTGAGTTCACAGTAAGTATTCCAATAAAGGTATTGTCTATTCCTGCGGCTGGAGTCTCTAAGGTGGTTAATACAGCGCTTAAATTGCTATATATCTGAACTTGACACAGAAAGAGGAGTATTTGATTTCTAACCCAGGTGGCTAATTGGAAGGCGAAAATCCGTGGCAGCATATTGCTGCTACAGGCTTACTACTAAGTTGAATTTTTCTTACTGGGGCGATGTTGAAAAGGCGAAAACCCTAGGTATGCCTCGCGCTCATGGCAAAAATAATGATATTCACTTAGGCAGCTTCCTCCGCAATGGGGCCGTGGGTTCGTACTCTATGGCTAACGCATTCGTTATATCGGTAGAGCCAGTTGGAGATAACCCTGTTGAATATACTTAAATTCAATTCTGTATCTGCCGGTATCACTTCAACAGCTTTGCCAATGACAAAGAATACACCATTAACTTCTTCTTCATTGCAGGCTAACGGAATAGGGGTACAAAAAATAGAGATTGTGCCATTCTGGGTAGAATAATTCCTTTTTACAAATTTGATATCGTTAAGGCTCTCCCTTATTGCTGTCTGGATGCTTAATTCTTCGCCTCGTGCATCAATTTTATCAAGTAAATTTTTTGCCAGTAACGTGCTCTTTCCAAGTTGATCGGTTATAGTTATGATGCCGCTTTCGATATTCCCATTTAAGGCGCAGTAATCCTGCAGATAAACACCAGTTGTAAATCCAGTATTTGTGGTATCAAGAATGTAATTAATATTATCAATTGCAGGCTTTACCAACTCGTATATCCCATCCTTAATACCTGTGTCACATAAATGCGTTTCATCACCATAATTTAATGCGCACGTTTGCCCATTGAGCGCACCCATAACGGTAACAAGAAAGTCGCTTATCGTTTTTTGTCTGTCTGCGTCTTTTTTTAATGCAGTTAGTTCTCGCTCTGACTTAAGCTCGTTGACTATAGACCCAGGAAATGTTTTGTTATAGATTGTTTTCAAAACAAGCAAGAAGAGATAGGCTACTGCCAGGAAAATGAGACTCCAAAGTGAAAAGGTTCTAATAGTCTGGTTCTCAGAACTTATGCCATTCGAGACAACGCCAATAAGAATTACAAGGATGGCTTCGCCAACAGCTACAAGAATTACAGCTCCCTTAATAAATGATATAAACTTATCTAAACTTCGAATAATTTCTACAAATCTCATAGGAACATTTTATGAAAAAAGGAAAACGGTATTTCAATAAATCACGCCAGTTAATGAAAGAGGCCCCTTGTTAACGGTACCGCAGTAAGATGCGGTTGGTTAACTGGCTGAACTTTAAATAGGTCGTCGATCGGGAATTCAGAAAGTATGGTTCCATCATCAGAAAATATGGTAATGGTGACAACCGTTCCCAGGATATTTTGGAGCACTTGATGCCCGATTTCAATTTGAATTTCTTCGCCTTTGATCGTTTGTCCGGGAAAGACTCTTTTTGTGTACTCTCCCCGTATAATAAGGTTTCCTTCCTCATCTGGGCGCTCGTTCAGCTCTGGCACCAATTCTCGCCGGAGTTTTATTTCATAGCTAAATCCCTCGACACTTTTATCGGATACATTTTTGAATTGTGGGCAAAGCACATACGAAATGGATTTGTACAGCCCCTGAAAGGCACTCGAATGCTTCCATTTTACGTATGGCGCCACAATGCTTAGCGCGGGTGCTGTTGGTCCCAGTGCCGCTCTGAAGCTACCGAATTGCTTCGGCTCAATTGTCGGCTTCTTCGGAGATACCGGAGCGAAGACAAATTCGGGTTCATCCATCAATTTCCTGAATAATTTCATATCGCTGTCTTCCTGAGAGAGATCAATAATTTCCCTCCCTTGCAGGCCGAAAGGAATAATTTCATCGGGTCGGCCATCAAAACTCACTAAAATATATTTTCTTGGGTTTTGATTGATATCGTTAATCAATAGTTGAAACTCTTCTCCGACTCCGCCTCTAAATGAATCTGCCTTCAGCTTGTAGCCTGCAGAAAGCACAACGATTACCTTCGAATGACCGAACATAGCTTTATACATCATCTTCATGAAGTTGGTCGCAGTTTCCTGCTGGCTGATCATTTTATCGATTTGTGCATTGAATCCATTTTTGCGGAGATGATTGGTGAAGGCGCCGACTTTTTGTTCGTGCGCTTCGTTGTCCCAGCTATAAGATATAAATACGTCTCCCTGTTCTTGCGGGTTTGGTTTACTTATCATACTAATGCCCTTGGTTTGAGTTAAAGAGTTTGCAATCGTATTGCTGCCGCGCGAAAAACCGCCGTACTGCAAAAAAGTATCCGTTTCAACAGAGTGCGCAATATAACGGTGTCCGATGACCCGTACTTTCCCACTTACGAGTAGCTTCTGATGCAGCTCCTGCGCTTCTTGGAACGTAATATTCTTCCCGAAAACTTCCTCATGAATTGTATGAGGGTTAATGTTAACCCTGACAGGATTTTCAGCTAGAAACTCCAGTATTTTATCTAGCTTCTCATTTGCCGTCAGATAGGCTTTTGCAGGATTGTAATTTTGTTTATCATCAAGCCATTCTTCCACTACCTGTACATAAACAGTGTGCTTTCCCTTTTGCAAAATGGGAAGGACAACAAATTTAATATGTTTGAAAAAAGTCTTTTCCGCTCCCGGGAACCGCTTCAGATAGCATTGAAAATGATGATCCAAAAAATGTTCAACTGCATAAGGGGGCTTGGTTCTTGATATTCGACTAGCGAAAAGATTGTCGTAGTCTTCCGCCGTGGTCTTTGTATAATAATGCTGGCTTGTATGTTCACGCTCACCCCAGCCATCCCTTGAAGACTTCCCAAGAGTCATAAAGATCCGCTGCTCGCCGAGGTTCTCCAGCTGTAGAGAGACGTCTGGAATTTCCTGACTATCACTTATGTCATAAAAATCGTTCATGCGACGATATTGGTTATTCGATGTAACATGTTTGATCGTGGAATATCAAAAATACTAAATTTCAGCTTCCCTCCATTGAATTATAGAATATTATGCATTATTTTCGTTGATATTAATTTCTCTTAAAGAAAGGCACCTCATACCACACGGTTCATATCTCTTCATGCCACAGGACTAAGACACGAGGAAAAGTAGAGGTTTTTCACCGGCCGGTTAATGGGTTTTACTCAGGAATGCCGTGGTGTCGGACGCAGCACTTGAAAGGCTAAGCGATACGTATGCTTTTCGATACATTGGCATCGACCGCTGCTGCGCCTTATGGGAAGTGTCCGCGTTGCAATACCTGTCGCTCGGTATATTATTATTGATCTGAACCCTGCACGGGAAGGGAGATAATTTGATTTCTAACAGCAATCTCAAACTGAAGAAGACGCTTAAGGGGTGGGTTGAAGGGATGCTTGGGATTAAAATGTGCAGCAGCATGCAATTCGAGTTTAAGAAATTCGGGAATATCTTTAACGATCATCGCGCCCTCTTTCCATTCTTTCAACAAGATCGGCGTTGTTTCGAAAAATTCCTTAAGCCGCGCAATCTCCGCAAGAACCTCCCGGTGCTGTGCTGTCTCTTTTTGCATCCAGCAAAGATAGCAGAATATGGCGATACTGACGAGTTAAGTGGCGTCTCTGTTACTTGATACCCGGCATATTTATTTTACTTTCATTTACTCCAATTTCTTATTGCCGCAACTGATTCCGGCGAGAAAACCTTTATTTGATTCAGTCTTGCAAGCGGCACGAGCGCGCCATAAATCCTGCGCGCCTGCCCCATCAGAAACTTCAGTCATCTAAAAACCTTAATGTAGGTTTATCGACTCCGAATTTCTCTATCACAATTGCCTTGAGACACCCAATAAACTCGTCAATATTGGCAAACTGCCTTACCATTTTTTTGAACTCTATCTTTTTATCCTGGTACAAGAAAAGCAATGCGGCTTTTGCGGTAACAATAGCCAGGTCGTCGACTGCCAGCAATTCACCCCAGCGCTTTTCTTTTCTTGGCCTTGCGCCCAGCTGAACGATGTGTTCCATCCCGCTTTGAAAGGCTTCGGCCGGCGCACTGCCCCTTAAAGATTTCCTGGTAAAAAGTCTAGTATCAATAGCATCAGTACCAGCTATCAAATAAGCGATAAAGCGGGCATTTACATCTTCCTTGGGCATTGATTGATCAGCGCAAACATGATCCTTCATGTTACAATACGTTCTATGATGGTCAATAAAGCTCACATCTTGGGAAATATCCAGTGGTAAATCCCTGGAAAACATAAATTCAAGGCAGTATTTACCGTTCCAATAATGGCTATTACTTTCCGTATCATAAAACCAGGGACCGTCGCCTTGAGTAGGGTCATATGGTGTAAGGATGCTGTCAAAATCCTCGGAGGTAATTAGTATCCTACTGGCGTGCGGCGTATATTCTTTCATTACTTCTACCCAATAGTACTTCTTCCCGGCAACGAGTTCTGTAAAATCAAATTCAAAAGAGATATTCCCATAACGCGATCCGTTATACCACCTATTAGGCGAAAGCCAGACTACTAAAACCCTACTTGTATTTAGCTTGCTTTTATCGTAGATCAGTCCCTGTTTGATCTTTCCATCTTCTACTATTCTAACGGCGTTCCTAAGGTGAGCAACATGATAAACCTTCTCCAGGCTTTGGCAGTCTTCGTTTTGCCATCTTCCGTTCGGCACGGCGCCAATTTTGTATTTGTTCCATGGGGCGAGCGCTTTTCTTTCCATCATAATTATCGAGATAGTTTAGCGTCAATACGGTTTGAGACCAGAACCGAACGTGAGTGGGCTAATAGCAACTAAAGGATTACAACAAGCTCTTTCATAATGTAACATGTTAGGGATGGTTATTTTGGTAAGATAATAATGATACGCAAAGTAGAAATATTTTCCGCATAGCAAACAAACCCACAACATAATATAATTATTTTATTCGTTGGGTTAATGGCCAGTTTCGGCATATTGCCACTGTTAGCATTGTTAACGAATACCAGTAATCAATAGCAGGCAAAGAAAACGATACTCCAGTCATTATCTCTAGTATCGGGCTGAAATAGCATTCAGCCCGCTCTTGAATTCAGTATTTTAAATTATCCCTAGAGGAAGGAAGCCTCCCAGGTGTCTACCGATACCCCTAACTGACTCCATCAGGACTCCCTCCGCAACGCATGTAGGCTTCATCAAAGCGGCGTAGGGCTTTCGCAACGTTAATTTGATCCCGTGGAGTCCCTAGTCCGGGGAACTGCTCACTTCCAGTCGGATAGGCAGTTTTTGTTATCTTCAAACCGTTCAATTCATACGTTATCCGCATCCGAATTGATAAGTCAACATGGCTATGATCCAACATGGTCAATGTAACCAGTATACCGTCATCGGTGAATTCCCGAATTTTATTGCCCATAGTATCTGTTTTTCATTTCTTGAGCTCGTTGTCTTACTTCCTCCGGGAACTCAACGTCGTTTATTATTACATCTAAATCAGCTTGCGTTGCGGCACAGCTCGTGTCATTGATATCTCGGTTTAGGAGATCTCCAAAAACACCTTTCAGGAGTCGTAAACGGTAGTCTTCTTCGGATTCTCCTTCCAACCTTTCAAGTGACCTCGGTTTATACATAAAATGAGGATTTAGTTCGTGATCAATAGAATTATGTAAGAAATTAATATCGCTGATCTTCTATAAACAATGAACTCAATACAAAGTGGTATCTGTCTGAAAAAAAATGTCCCGGCGAATTAGTAAGGTAGATAATTTGATTTAGGCTACATCTCCGGCTTTTGTCTTCTGCGTTTCTTTTTCTTCATATTTCGGGAAAACTGAAGTTCCTCCATGCTTTCTGCCCCTGCTTCAGGAAGCCAGCCGCCCAGCCCTTCAATCAACTGCTCGAAGTCAATAATACCGGCGGGTACCTCCTCCTGGAAAAATCCGAACGGGTCAGGGCTTTCTATGGGTCTAACAGGTTCGGGTGGCTGCCCGCCTGGAAGCAGTTCGTCTTTCCCGGAAGGTTGCTGCAGGGATGTATCTAGCCATAGCGTGTTAAACGTGTTGGCTGATAGTTCCTTACCGAGCTGGGAGCCGTTCCATACCATCCCATGTGTGTGATCAACGAAGGTGATACCATAGATGCGCCCTTCGGCACTGCGGCGGATCACAGTATCGATTCCCTGGTCCTTCAGCTGCTGTTTGAACGTGGCCTCCGCTTTCGTGCTATGGAGGGCCACTTCAATGGTCCGCTTTGTTTCACTGCGCACATCGCTTTCTTTCATGTCCGCTTTTGAGCGGGTATAATGTACCTCCATATTAGCGTGGCCGGCTTTTTTACCAAATAACGACGCCTTAAAGGGATTGCTTACCTTATTTCCCTCCCCATCGAGGGCGATATAAACTAGTCCGCTTTTGACCTTGCCGGCCAATTCTCCTTTTACCTCTTCTGCGGTAATATTATACAGTGATAGCAATGCGTTGTAAGCTCCCAATCCTTGGAAGTGGTACCGCTCAGGGAGATAGCGGACCACAGCCGCGATCTGGCTTTTTATATCACCCTTCTGGTGATCCACGGACCGAAAGAGGCGGTCGTCGGTTTGCTGATGCTGCCCGGTAGCCGGCTGCAGTCCATACTGCTGTTCCAGCGAGCGGCAAATCTCCATAGACCGCCGCCGCTCGAAGGTGTCGGGAATCTTCTTCCCATGCTCGTCTACACAGACAGTAACAATGTGGCAGTGGGCGCGGTTGATATCGGTGTGCTTGAATACAACGAACGGCTGCTCGCCGTATCCCATATGCTGCATGTATTTTTGCGCCATTTCTATAAATGCCTCGTCGCTGACCTTATCACGCGGGTCCGGATTCAGGGAGATATGAATAACTGGCTTTTCCGTTTTACGGTTAGCCAACAGGTACGGAGCAAAAGACCGTCTCAGCTGCGCAACAGAAAAACTGCCATCCAGGCTTTCCACCATTTTGCTTGTAAACAAAACAGTCCCGTTTTCCTGCTCGACCTTCCGCTGATTGTATTCCAAGGCACCGGTAATATTCTCACCGTGTGCAATTTTCGCGATCATGGCTGGCCGGTTTGATTGAGGTATTTCGCTTCAAATTCGCCCGTCAATTCGATGATCTGTCGGCATAAGGCGGCCATTTCCGCCGTTAGCTTTTCCAGTTTGAATAGAAACGCAGCGGCTTTTTTCTGCGAAAAATTGCGGTAGAGGATCTTTACGACTTGGTTGTAATTCACGCCAACGGAGCGGAACTGGCTGTATAGATTGGTAAGCCGCATGTAATAGTCCATTACCGCCTTATCTATTTTCACCGTCTTAACCGTCTTCTGGAAAACGCAGGCAGTGATAAAATGTGCCTTCACACGCATACCGGACTCGGCAAATAGATGGAGGAAACGGATGTTTTCTTCCGCCGTCAGGCTGATGGAATACCGGATCACTGCCGGGTTTGTTTTTGGCGGGCGCCCCCCGTTGTTGGTTCGCTTCTTCTGCTCTTCCATGATGATTTGATTTTATGTTGAGAAAACCCCGACTTCGGAGGGTGTTTTCCGCTCCCGGCAGGGCAAGTGGTTTTGAGCAGCGGAGAGGGTTCGCAGCTGCTCAAAACACAACTTGCTCCTTTCGGGTGAAAGGAAAATCCGTCCTGCGGACGGATTCGGTCTAGCGGTAGTAACGGCCCGAAGGCCGTTCTCAGTGTTGTGTGTCCGACCAGACACGCAACATTGCCTGGTCGGGGCTTCCATGCAAAATAAAGCCCTTCATACAGAAGGCAGGCCACCCTTACCAATGCCATAAACTGCCGTCGGCTGCCAAGTTCAACCACATTCATTTTCCACGACATTTTGTAAACAACTTTGCCCTTGTAAGCACGCCTGATTGCGTGATTGCCGGCCGGCTGGAAATCCAACATTTAGGAATGCGATACAACTTGACCGTTGGACGCCCTGCCTGCTGGCAGGCAAGCATGAAGCCAGTACGGCAGGATTGCCGGAATACGGGCGATCAAGACATAGCGCTGTCTGGACAGCCCGAAGGCATAAAGGCTATCCGGATAAAAAGATACCCTGCCTGATATCCAGCAAAACAAGCAGCGAGCCGGCAGGCTATACGTACGGCTATCCTGATGATCATTCATCAAGACTGCGCGCCGCAAGCCGGTAACGCCCGACGGATTGCAGGAAGCATACGAGACACCTTTTAAATCACAAATAATGAACGCATCCCAAAAAACAAAACTTATCGCCATTTCGACGCAAAAGGGCGGCCCTGGCAAAACGACGCTTACGGCGATGGCCTGCAGCGAAATGCATTATCGTTTAGGCTACAACGTAGCTGCTTTCGATTGCGACTATCCGCAGCTCAGCCTTTCCAGAATGCGGGAAAGGGACCTGAAGGCAGTAATGCATAATGAAGTTTATAAGAAGCTGGCCCATCATCAATTCACCAGCCTGAACAAAAAAGCTTACCCGATTATCCCGTGCCGGGCAACTGATGTGCTACAGGAGGCAGAGAAGCTGATCGCGACTTCCGCCGTACCGCCCGATGCGATCTTCTTCGACCTGCCGGGTACAGTTAATACGCCAGGAGTGCTGACGACGCTGGCCGGCGTCCATCACATCTTTGCACCGATCACCGCGGACCGTGTGGTTGTCGAAAGTACCCTGGGCTTCATCGATGTATTAGTAAACGTGCTGATGAAAAAAGGGAACACCAATATTGAAACGATCCACCTGTTCTGGAACCAGGTCGATGGCCGTGAAAAATCATCACTTTACCAGGCGTACGAAAGCGTTATTTCGGAACTGGGCTTGTCACTGATGGAATCTTTTATTACGGATAGTAAACGTTTCCGTAAGGAGGTCGAAGATTCTGCCAGGACCGTTTTTCGTTCCACTTTACTGCCGGCCAATACGCGGCTGATGAAAGGATGTAAGTTGGATTTGTTTATAACAGAACTTTTAAAGGTCGCAAAATTCTAATAGTAATGGATACTAGAAATAGTAAGAAAACCAACATTGACGAGGCGCACCTCATGTCCCTTATGGCAGGAGAGGCAAAGCCGGTCGATGCTCCGGAGGCAAAAGCGCCTGAGCCTGTAGCTGAATTGCGGGCGACCATGCCAAAACCTGCCGAACGGGGAAAGGGGAAAAGAATGTTGGAGGGGAACTATGGCGACCGCTTCCTGCAGCACCATACGATGACAAAGCGTGGAGAAAAAAGCATCTATATCCGGCAGGAGTACCATGAACGCTTATGCCGGATAGTCCAGGTAATCGGCGGAGACCGGATTCCGCTTTATGCCTTCCTGGATAATATACTTCAGCACCACTTCGAGATCTTTGAGAAGGCTATTCTACAAGACTTCGACAACCATACTAAACCTCTATTTTAAATTTATGCTTATGATCCTGGAAATCTTGATCCTCCTTTGCCTGCTGGTCGTGATATTCTTACTCCTGCAGGATAGAGTAACAACGTTAAAGACTGGGAGGCAAAGTGAACCGGCCGCGTATCAGCAACCGCCGCTGCCTGATATCATGGGCACAGCCAAGGTAGCGAACCGACAGGAGCCGCCTAATGAAGCCATTCAAAGACAATCTGAAATTCCCTCGCGTGACACGGCTACATTCGATACAGATCCAAATGAGGATTATTTCGTGGATGTAGTTCCGCAGGAAGAGTTGGACGAAATTTTCGGACCGGAAGTAGACCTTGATGAGGAAGAAGCTGAGTGGAGATTGGATGTTCAGCCGGAAGGCCAGGACGGCCTAGCCACGGGGGTTACCTTTGAAGAGTTAAGCCTGTTGGGATCGGTGCTCCGGCAGCAGTCATCCAGTTCAGCCAGGGAAGAACAAGTCGCTGGGATTGCTTACCGGATACAGGGGACCGATCTGTTAGCCCTGATGGTGGAATCCATCGACAATGCTTCTGAAAGGATAGCCGAGATGCTGGATAAGCACCTGGCGCAGGAAACAGATTCCAGTTCTTCCATTATGCGGAGTTACGATAGTAACGCCTTCGATATCAATAATTTTATTTAACAATTTATCTGGTTTAGATCAGACAAATACGAGCGAACAATGGATATGAATTTGCCGGTAAGGCAGTTTGGCGGAACCGAGTTTGTGCTCAATACAGACAAGATGCTGTTTTTTGAAAAGCAGGCACCTGAAAATAAAATATTTATTGCAGATATAGAGGATACCGGGAACGGCTATAGCTTCGACTACTGTAAAGTGGAAAAATATATAGCTAACCCTTTCATGGACTCGGGGCATGTAGTACGTGTCGAGCTGCCGCCATTGGTAATTATGGACGCTGCAGGGATGGCAAGAAAATACGGCCTTACAATTCAGGAAATCAAAGGGAAAAGTGATTTTGAGGTCATGGTCGATCAGGAAGCGTTCCGGAAAAGGCTTGCGGGTCAACTCCCAACCATTGATATTTGTGGCAACACATTTCGGATTCATGCCGACGAAGGCCGTTTGTCGTTGAAAGGAGCCTCTGACAAACATGATATCTGCTTTAGAGGTATCAATTTCGCGCAATACTTCAGTCAGCGTGCCGATTGTTGGATCATTCCTTTCAATCCTGTCACGCGTACCTTTCAAGGTTTGGATTTTCGAAATATGATTGCCTACCCAAAAGATCTGAAGGCTGCTATGATTCCAAGCCTGGAAAAGCTTGATCCGTTCGGATACTGGGTAGATCGGCGCTTAGGGCCTATGACTTTCTTAAAAGTGCATAACGTTAAAATGCACTCTACTGCTAATGAAATCAGCTGGAAGCAAACCAGTCTTGAAGGGCTGATCAAACGCAATATTGCCAGGATAAAAAAGGAGCATCGCCAAAACGTTCATGGCAAAGAGAAAACACCACTTCACTCAAAGCCTAAGGTCAGGCATGGACGCAGTTTGTAGCCCGTGGGGGATATAGCAAGTCCGACATTGGTTGTAGCCGTCGGAGGCATTCCGGACATCGAATTCTTCAGCTTTTTATAATCCTATTTTTCACCGTAGGCGTACTCCTGTTCACAATTAGCACAAAGATTTTCTACCATGTCTTCGGGGGCGAAATTGTCTCCGCATCTTGCGCAAGAAATCTTAACCTCGGGAATCGTGTATTCCAAGCTTACTATTTGACCTTTTTCACATTCACGATGTATAACGTACAAGAGACCGCACCCTTCGCATTCTTTCGACTTTTCATACTCTTCATCCCTTACAATATTGACAGTACCACAGTCCACGCACTTAAAGTGTAAAGTGCTGCACCAATCACATTCTCCAGCCGCGATCTTATTTTCTTTACCACGTTCGTCTGTAAGATCTTTGGGCGCCCCGTAGTATACTTCACTCAATCTTTCAAGATCCTCACAGCAGAGTTGGCAAAACTCTATGTCGTCATCTGACTCCGGCTGCTCTTGCCAATACCTGATCAATTTTAGTTCCTCTTTGGATACGATATCGTTCTTTATGGTCTTTAGTGCTTCACCCACGGTTTTGTAATACTGGCAGACCGCATCGTTAAACT
Source organism: Chitinophaga eiseniae (assembly GCF_900167135.1). GTDB lineage: Bacteria > Bacteroidota > Bacteroidia > Chitinophagales > Chitinophagaceae > Chitinophaga > Chitinophaga eiseniae. The sequence goes on from NZ_FUWZ01000003.1 coordinate 867,525, forward strand.
CGCTTATTAAATCCTGATGAAGTGTTTTCTCGCCGTTGCTTTTCTCGCAAAAGTCCTCTGTGTTATAGGAAATAAAGAAAGCATTCTTTATAGCATTTTCTTTTACATAATCCAGGAGGGTAAAGATGATTAATGCGTCGGCATAGCTATTCTTATTTTTGAACGGCGCTTTCTTCGCTAAAGCAAATTGACCACACTTCACATGTATTTTGTCCTTAGCGGAGATTACTGTCGACTTTTGTTTCAGCAAATTCTCAATTAGCTGTATATTACTATTGACCGCATTGTCGATATCATTTTTCTTCTTTTGAAAGCTATCAATAACATCATCAAAGAAGGGTCGATCATTGTTTTCCTCCAGTAAGAAACTGAGGGAATCGCTTTCCTGCTTGGCACCAAATAGCTTTTTTATTTTCTCCAAGGAGTCATGCACTTCCTGAACATGTTTTCTAGCGCCTTTCCTAACGGTCTTATCCTTATGGTCATCCCACTCTGCTAATATAGTTTCCGGTACAAGAATGATAATATTCCCTTTGTCTACTTCTTCATTTATATAGTGAAGTAGCCTGGCCGGTTCAGTCCCGTTGGCAAGATATATCCAGGTATTGGTGTCTAAGGTAATGTAGTGCATCGTAGGCATTTCTTCTTCTAATATAGCACTTATAAATTGAAACGGTGCTTTCAATCAACCTTAAATATAGTAATCAAAGTCGTCCTGTTTTCATTTAAGGTAGTCCGTCACAGGTGGGCATCCGCTTTTACACGACCTCTCGCTGCCAAACAATTCCTCTGAGCGACACTTCCCTGTAGAGCCTCCCTTTCCACTGCACATTTGCTGCGAAACCCCGCACTGTCGGGCATTACGCAACAAACAATCGCTAAACATGGAAAGAAAGAAAAAGAAAATCTTACTCACCGGCGCGCTGCTGGCGTGGACAGCAGGAGCATACGCGCAAGGTAACGGCGCCGCCGGTATTAATGAAGCTACTCAAATGGTCACCTCCTACTTTGATCCTGCCACCAAGCTCATTTATGCCGTGGGCGCGGTTGTCGGATTAATTGGTGGTGTAAAGGTGTACAACAAATTCAGCAGCGGCGACCCCGATACCGGAAAAACGGCCGCCTCCTGGTTCGGCGCCTGTATCTTCCTGATCGTTGCCGCTACCATCCTCCGTTCATTCTTCCTCTAAGCGCAGCTATGGCAACTTTCAACATCAATAAGGGCATTGGCCGTACTGTAGAATTTAAAGGCCTGAAAGCGCAGTACCTGTTCGTCTTCGGCGGTGGCCTACTGGCCATCCTTGTCCTGGTGATGATCCTCTACATGGCCGGAGCCAATACCTATCTCTGCCTGGTGATCGGAGCCGCCGGCGCGTCGCTGATCGTCTGGAAGACATTCTCCCTTAACCGCAAATATGGCGAGCATGGGCTGATGAAGCTAGCGGCGAAAAAGAAACACCCCCGGTACATCATCTGCCGTAAGCCTGTCCGGCGCTACCTTAAAACTTCCCCTAACGCAAAAAAACTTCCGATAGTATGAAACAACCCAGCCGCGAGCTGCCCACCATCGAACTGTCCGGCGCAAAATTCTTTGTCGACGCTTATGGACAGCAGCTAATTGATACCCAAAAAAAGGACAACGTTATTTCCATCTGGAATATGCTTTTTGTAGAGGATCACTTTGAGCTACTCTATGATAAGGCAATACGAAACGTTAAAGCGTCCAATTGGACTGAAGCCAAAGGCGAGCGTTATGAATATATATGGCTTCGGCCGCTGGGCTTTTACGACAACCAAGGCGCTATAATGGGACTACAGGAGGCAGGCCGCAGCTTACCGACCGATAGCTTGCCCAGGGTGGAGCTGGCAGGCATACCCTTCCACTGGCATGAGCAGAACGGGGAACTCTGGCAGGTCGATAATCCCTGGAACAGGATCGGGAAAGGGGATTACACCGTCCATGAAAAGGACTGGGGGATATACTTTGACACAGACCGCAAAGTTGTCCCTTATCCCCATGAACTACCCGTGATCAAACCATGCGAACCCCTCCCGCCGCATTTGCATTTTTTTACCTGGGTGGAGGTGAGTAACAAGATCCAACAGGCAAAAACAATATCCGTCCCCGATCCGTCAAGGAAGTCCGGGCCAAAATTGAAGTAACACATATCCCCGCCATTTCACCATCCCAAAAACTGTTTTCAAAAATGAGAAATGTAGCTAAGGCTGCTACGCTGGAAAGTAAGTTTCCACTGCTGGCAGTAGAAAATAATTGCATCATATCTAAAGATGCGGATATCACCGTATGCTTTTCCGTCCGCTTACCGGAGCTTTTCACCGTCGCCTCACCCGAATATGAGGCTATGCACTCTACCTGGCACAAAGCCATCAAAACGCTTCCGGATTATACCATTGTTCATAAGCAGGATTGGTTCCTGAAAGAAACCTATGGTGCCGATCTTTCGGCCGACGACCTGAGTTTTCTTTCCCTGTCGTACCAACGACACTTTTTTGAGCGCCCCTTCCTGAGTCATGCCTGCTACCTGTTCCTTACCAAGACGACAAAGGAGCGGATGCGGATGCAGTCCAACTTCTCCAGCCTTTGCAAAGGCACCTTGATTCCGAAGGATATCCGCGATAAGGAGGCGGTACGCAGATTCATGGAGGCTGTAGCCCAGTTCGAACGGATCATCAACGATTCCGGTATTGTTCACCTAAGCAAGATACCTGAAGATGATATCATCGGCACTGCAGATAAACAAGGCCTGCTTGATCAGTACCTGACCTTATCGAGAGATAAGGGCACCCAGCTGCAGGACCTTTCTCTTGGCGCAGAGGAAGTCCGCATCGGTAACAAGCGGCTTTCCCTGCATACCTTATCGGATACCGACGACCTGCCCGGCACTGTATCAGCGGACGGACGATTTGAGAAGCTGTCTACAGACCGGACGGACTGCAGGTTATCCTTTGCTTCCCCGGTGGGCCTGCTACTAAGCTGTAATCATATCTACAACCAGTACCTGTTCCTGGACAACTCCGAACAAAACCTCAGCAAGTTTGAAAAGTCGGCCAAGAATATGCACTCCCTGTCCCGCTATAGCCGGAGCAACCAGATCAACAAGGAATGGATCGAACAGTACCTTAACGAAGCGCATTCCTATGGCCTGTCTTCTATCCGGGCGCACTTCAATGTGATCAGCTGGGCTGAAGACCCCCAGGAGCTGCGGCAGGTAAAGAACGATACCGGCAGCGCCCTGGCGCTGATGGAATGCAAGCCACGGCACAATACCACGGACACGGCTACACTCTATTGGGCGGCGATGCCGGGCAACGCCGGCGACTTCCCGGCAGAAGAAAGTTTCTATACGTTCATCGAACCAGCGCTGTGCTTCTTTACCGGCGAAACCAATTACCAGGACTCCTTATCACCATTTGGTATCAAGATGGCGGACCGACTGACAGGCCATCCCGTCCATTTAGACTTGTCGGACCTGCCCATGAAACGTGGCATCATCACCAACCGGAATAAATTCGTGTTAGGCCCATCCGGGGCTTGCCGGGTCATTCTTAATTGAGTGACCCGGCAAGCCCTGGCAATTGGATCAGGAAAATCTTTTTTCACAAACCATATGGTTCGTCAGTATTATGAGCAGGGCGCGCACGTCCTTCTCGTGGATACCGGCAATAGCTACCAAGGACTTTGTGAACTCATCAAATCAAAGACAAAGGGTGCGGACGGCGTGTACTTCACCTATACGGAGGATAATCCCATTTCGTTCAATCCCTTTTTTACGAGCGATGGGGTTTTCGATATCGAAAAACGCGAAAGCATCAAGACGCTTATCCTCACGCTCTGGAAGCGGGATGATGAGCCGCCGACCCGTTCGGAGGAGGTGGCGCTTTCCAATGCGGTAACGGGATACATCGAGTTGATAAAGGGCGGTAACATACATCCCAATTTTGACGGCTTCTATGAGTATGTAAGTACCAGCTACCGGCAGCTGCTGGAGGATAAGCGTGTCCGGGAAAAGGATTTTGATATCGCCAATTTCCTCAATGTCTTAGAACCGTTTTACCGTGGCGGCGAGTACGATTACCTGCTCAACTCCGATAAGCAGCTGGACCTGCTGGGCAAGCGTTTCGTGGTCTTCGAAATCGATGCGATCAAGGATAACAAGGTACTGTTCCCCATCACGACGATCATCATCATGGAATCCTTCATCAACAAGATGCGCCGGCTAAAGGGCGTCCGCAAGATGATCCTGATCGAGGAAGCCTGGAAGGCCATTGCCAAAGAAGGAATGGCCGATTACATCAAGTACCTGTTTAAGACCGTCCGGAAATTCTTCGGTGAAGCCATTGTGGTCACGCAAGAAGTAGACGATATCATTCAGTCTCCGATCGTCAAAGAAAGTATCATCAACAACAGCGATTGTAAGATCCTGCTGGACCAGCGTAAATACCTCAATAAGTTCGATGCCATACAAGCCATGCTGGGCCTGACCGACAAGGAAAAAGGGCAGATACTTTCCATTAATCTCAACAACGATCCCTCCCGGCGCTATAAGGAGGTCTGGATCGGATTGGGCGGTACCCAATCCGCGGTATACGCCACTGAAGTCAGCATGGAAGAATATCTGGCCTACACTACAGAAGAATCGGAAAAGCACGAAGTCATGCAGCTGGCCGCCGAACTGAGCGGCAATATCGAGCTGGCAATTAAACAGATCGCAGCACAGCGGCGTGCGGTATAGCGACACTGAACAACATCTTTATTTAACCTTTAAAAACAAAAAAAATGAAAAGGATCATTTTCATCTGGTTCGCTTGTCTAGTAGCGATCCTTCCAGCACGCGCTCAATTCGTTGTTACCGACCCGGGAAACCTGATCAGTGGCATTATCAACAGCGCCAACGAGATTATCCAGACCTCTTCCACCGTCTCTAATGTGCTGAAAAATTTCAAAGAAGTGGAAAAAGTGTTCAACCAGGGCAAGGAGTATTACGATAAGCTAAAGGCCGTCAATAACCTGATTAAGGACGCCCGGAAGGTGCAGCAGACAGTGCTTCTGGTCCATGACATCGGCGAGGTGTATGTGACCAATTTTAACAAGATGATGCAAGACCCCAATTTCACTACCAAGGAATTGACGGCCATCGCGTTTGGATATTCCAAGCTGCTGCAGGAAAGCTCCCACCTCTTAAATGACCTAAAGGGTATCGTTAACTCCTCCAGCCTATCGCTCAATGACAAGGAGCGCATGGACGTCATCGACCGTGTATATGGTGAGGTAAAAGACTATTACAACCTGGTCAGCTACTATACCCGCAAGAATATCTCCGTCAGCTACCTGCGGGGAAAACGGAAGAACGACGCGCAGAAGGTGCTCGACCTGTATGGAACCGCTCAGCAAAAATACTGGTAAGGATGAAAACGACACTACTTACAGTCCAGTACGAAAACCTGCACGAGATCCTGCGGGCCTTGTATGACGAGATGCTGCCCATGTCTTCGGATATGGCCTCCATCGCCAAAGGCATCGCCGGCCTGGGGGCTCTTTTTTATGTGTCCCTAAAGGTATGGCAGGCGCTCAGCCGCGCCGAACCCATCGACGTCTTCCCTTTGCTGAGGCCCTTTGCTATTGGCATATGTATCATGTTCTTTCCCACCATTGTTCTCGGTACCGTTAACGCGGTATTATCCCCGGTGGTCAAGGGGACACATGTCATGCTGGAAGGACAGGTTCTGGACCTCAATGCACTGCAGCAGAAAAAGGACCAGTTGGAATATGAGGCTATGCTCCACAACCCGGAAACCTCCTATTTGGTTAGCGACGAGGAATTTGACAAAAAGCTCAGTGAGCTGGGCTGGTCACCCTCTGACATGGCGACCATGGGCGGCATGTATATCGAGCGAGGTATGTACAAACTGGAGAAGGGCGTCAAAGATGCCTTCCGGCAGCTGCTGGAGGTGCTGTTCAAAGCTGCCGCCCTGGTCATCGATACCATCAGGACATTTTTTTTGATCGTCCTTTCTATCCTTGGGCCGATAGCCTTTGCCATCGCTGTCTGGGACGGCTTTCAATCGACCCTTACCCAATGGTTCAATCGCTACATCAGCGTTTACCTATGGTTACCTGTGGCCGATCTGTTCAGCACTATGCTAGCGAAGATACAGACCCTTATTTTGGAAAAAGATATTGAGAATCTTTCTGACCCGACGTTCATACCGGATGCCACAAGTACAGTATACATCATTTTCATGATCATCGGCATTGTCGGATATTTCACTATACCCACGGTCACTTCCTGGGTGATCCAGGCTGGTGGCATGGGCAACTATAACCGTAACGTAGGGCAGATGGCGCAGAAGGTCGGCAACGTCGCCGGCGCCGGTGCCGGCGCCGTGATAGGCAATATTACCGGGCAACTTTTGAAAAAATAATCAATCCCTTAAACATGGAATTTAAAACGCTCCGAAATATCGAAAATAGCTTTCGCCAGCTTCGGCTCTACGCCATTGTGTATTCAGTGCTGGTTTCGGGTACCGCCGGTTATGCTGTATGGAAGTCCTATCAATTTGCCGATGCGCAGCGGCAAAAGATATATGTCCTGGACGAAGGTAAGTCCCTTATGCTTGCATTATCGCAGGATGCATCGATCAACAGGCCGGTAGAGGCCCGCGAACATGTCCGACGCTTTCACGAGCTGTTCTTCACGCTGGCCCCGGATAAGAACGCCATAGAGAGCAACATGAAGCGGGCTTTTGATATGGCAGACCAAAGCGCATTCGACTACTACAAGGACCTGGCAGAAAAAGGGTATTACAACCGCATCATCAGCGGTAACGTTCAGCAACGTATAGAGGTCGATAGTGTCGTCTGCCATTTCGATCGCTATCCCTATTCTGCCCGGACCTATGCCCGCCAGATCATTATCCGCAGCAGCAACGTGACCATGCGCAGCCTGGTGACCTCCTGCTTCCTTGTCAACTCGGTAAGGTCAGACGCTAATCCGCAGGGCTTCAACATAGAGCGGTTCACGGTGCAGGAAAACAAGGATATCCAAATTGTAGACCGTTAAACTCACTTGTATATGAATCTTTCGCTAATTAAGGAACGCGTCGGGCTGCTTAAAGGATGGATCGATTGCCGCTGGTCGGCTTTGCCGGTAAAAAAGCAGCGCACGCTGGTGCTCTATCTTTTTGCAGGATACGTGGTGATCACTATGGTGGTGATCACCGGAATCCTATATCGCGGCGAGCCAAGGCAAAATGGGGAAATACAGCATATCGATAACCCTATTCCGCTAAAGAAGCAAAGCCGGTTCCCACCTGCAGTCAATTTATTAGATACCTCAAACCACAATTAAATCATGGAAAATCAAAATAGGAGAACGAACATCTTCGTCTCGGAAACTTCAGGCGCTGCACCGGAGGCCAGCAGCTCCTCGGAACATAGCCGTAAGCTTGATCGGCTCAAAAAGCCGCTCGTCTTTGCATTAATGGGCATCGTGTTTGTTGGCTGCATGTACCTGATCTTCGGTAGGCCTTCCTCCGGCAAAGAAAAGCAAAAGGAAGCCGGGCTGAATGAAGCCGTGCCCCAGGCTACAGATGGGGCGCTTCGCGATAAGCGCCGGGCTTATGAAGAGGCTATGCAGGCCCAGAAGGAACAGGAAAAGCGTGCCTCCCTGATGTCGCTGGCAGACTACTGGCAATCCGATTCTACAAAAGAGGTAGATGCGGCGCCCGGCCAGGATAAAGACATAGAATCCAACGGGGACAGCTATATGCGGCGACAGAAAGTGTCGGTATCCCCATTGAACACCTATAAAGATATTCAAGCCACTGTCGGTTCCTTTTATTCCGGCAGTAACGGTGAGACGGAGGCTATGCGCAGGGAGATCCAGGAACTAAAGGACAAGCTGGCAGAAAAGTCCGCGCACGAAGAAGCCCCCGATCCTTTGGCAATGATGGAAAAATCTTACCAATTAGCTTCTAAGTATTTCCCTAACGCGCATCCAACAGATTCCGGCAAGGTAAAGCCGGCGAACAAGACGGAGGTACCCCGTCACTTTGAATCCTTTGCCCCTGCCCGCAAGAATGTGGTATCCTCCCTTAGCCGCCACATCGAGGACAGTACCCTGGACCTGCTGGCGACGGGAAGGGAGCACGCGTTTTTTACGCCAACCGGCTCATCACAGAAGGCAAGCTCCCGCAACAGTGCAAGGGCCTGTATCCAGGAGACGCAGGATGTAACGCCTGTAAGCGACGTAAGCATCCTGCTGCTGGCAGATGCCCGGCTTGCGGGGCGGACAATCCCTGAAGGCACCGTGCTGACTGCCAGTCCGAAATTTACGGGCGGCAGGCTGCAACTGCAGATCACTTCCGTAGAGATCAACGGGGATGTTATACCTGTGGAGATCAACGTCTACGACCTGAACGGCCAGCTGGGCCTGAGCGCACCTATTTCAACGGAAAATAGCGCCCTTACGGAAATCGTTGCCAATATGGGGACGTCGGCCGGGACCAATCTCTCCCTTAGCGCGAATATGGGCCAGCAGCTGGCCTCCGACATGACTAAAAGCGCGATCCAGGGCGTATCAGGGTATTTTGCAAAGAAAGTCAGGATACCCAAAGTCACGCTGAAGGCCGGCCACCAGCTCTTGCTGGTATCCAAAAAGTAATTTTCACCTATTAATCATTTAAAAAAGACAACCACGATCATGAGTGCGATACTTAGAATTTTCGTCCTTATAGCATTTCCTGCTCTATCCTTCGGAGCAATGCCCCTGCAGGATACCATCGGCAAGAGCCGCATGATGCTGGCAAGCATCCCACCATACAGGGCGGAAGTCACCTACGACAAGACCAGCCACTTTCTTTTCCCGGCGCCCATCAAATACGTTGACATCGGGAGCGAATTTCTTTCCGGAGGCATTGCCGAAGACGCTGGGAACCTGCTTAGGCTCAAAGCTGCGGTGCAAGGCTTCGTAACGGAGACGAATTTTTCCGTCGTCACCGAAGACGGCAGGTTCTACAATTTTAATGTCACCTATAACAGTGCCCCAACAACGACTAGTTATGACCTGGAGCGGTTACAGCGGACCCTTTCCCGGCAGGAATCCAATGATGTCCTTTTCGATGAGCTGGGTGTTATGCCGCCTTCGCTGGCTGACCTGCTTATGGAGACCATTTGGCAGAAGAACAGGAGGGCGATCCGGCATATCGGCGCGCGCAGCTATGGGATACATTTCCGGTTAAAGGGGCTGTGTGTCCAGGACGGCAAGTATTTTTTCCATACGGAAGTCCGTAACCGGAGCAACGTACCCTTCCGGATCGATTTTATCAATTTCAAGATCGCCGACAAAAAGCTGGTAAAAAGAACGGCGGTGCAGCAGCGCCTCCTGAAGCCTTCGCGGATGTACCGAACGATCGATGAAGTTCCGGGCAAAAGTACGGAACGCAATGTCTTCTTGCTGGATCAATTCACCCTGACGGACGATAAGGTACTGCTTATCGAACTCTATGAGCGAAACGGAGGACGGCACCAGGTGTTGCAGGTGGAAAACTCCGACCTGGTAGCCGCCAGGCTCATCAGCAATATGCATCTAAAAATCAGGTAACCTCAAATCATTTGTATTATGAAACAGTATATGATCACTTTGCTGCTGGCATTCCTGGGCATCACCGGCGCCAACGCGCAACGAATGCTGCCGGGTCAAAAGGGCTTGGAGGTACATGCCGGCATGTTATCCAACGACCGCCCGGAAAAAAATTACTACCTGGCCCTGGGCATGAATTCCTTTGCCAAGAGCGGCAATTATGGCTTTGGCCTTATTGAGTACAACCACCAGGAGGCTACCTATAAGGCCATACGGATACCGTTGGAAAGCTATTTCGTCGAGGGCGGTTACAGTTTGCGCCTGCTGGGCGATGCCCGGAGGCAGATCAGCCTCTATGCATCTCTTTCAGGCGTGGTCGGCTATCAGACGATCAACAGGGGCAAGCAATTGCTCTATGATGGTTCCCAGGTCCTGAGTGAAGAGGGTCTCCTGTATGGTGGCGGTGGCCGACTGTCTCTGGAAACGTACCTGTGCGACCGGATGGTTTTGCTGCTGCAGGGACGTGTACGAATGCTGTGGGGAGCCGCTATAGATCAATTCAGGCCATCGGCCGGCCTCGGGCTAAGGTTTAACTTCTAAAAATCTCTTATTAATAAAATGAAAACACTAATTCAGCAAAGCAACCTGCAGCAGCAGACGCTATGGGCATTTGTATTCATAGCCATATTGTCGGTACTATTCACTTCGTGCAGAAAAAAAGACCTGGACATCCAGCAAAACTTTCCATTCGAGGTAAAGGTGATGCCGGTCCCCAAAGAGCTTGCCCTGGGCCAGGTAGCGGAGATCCGCCTTACCCTTGTACCATCCGGCAATTTCGATGAGGCCAGGTATTATATCCGGTACTTCCAGGAAGACGGCGAGGGTAGCTTGCAGTACTATAGCGATCCTCCGTACCTGCCTAATGATCTGTATAGCCTGCCGGAGCATCAGTTCCGGCTATACTATAGCTCCCGGTCCAAAGTATCGCAAACCATAAACGTCTGGATATCGGACAATTTCGGCAACGAGAAAGAGCTGAGCTTCCGGTTCAACAGTAAAGATTGACTAAAGTTAAAAGCAAAAGACCTGCATCCTAAAGCAGGTCTTTTGTGCTACTACCAGACCGGGTATAAAAAAAGCAGGACAAATCCTGCAGCATTTTCCATCTGGGTGATTGGTGAAGTACCACATCAGGGGTATCCCCTATCATAATTTCCAGAATAGTCTGCGAGGCAATCGGGGCAGAGATTAACCTGAAGGAATGTATCGAAATGCAGTTTGGATGTTTCCACCAGATTGTCGCAGCATCCGCAGGCGCTCCAATGCTCCTCATCCAAAGAATCCCGATGCATCCACCGACCTGGGCGCTGCAAGTGATTCGATCTATATTGCGGCGATACCTTCGTTTCTAGGTAAGAGTAGTTGGAATACCAATTGCTATGATCGTCATCCCAATGGCCTAGCCTTTCATTAATGATATGGTACATGCCATACCGGTCCAGGAAAACCAGTTTGGAGCTATCTATAAATCCACCGATCAACTCCCGGATACCTGCGTTATACAAGAAATCTTCGGGTAGATAATTCAGTATTTCCGAAATAAAAATCCGTGTATCGCTAATGGTAGCGGTTGGAGACACATTATCAATGATCCCGTTGTGCGCCATAACCATTCCGTAACCGACCTCGAAGGGGTGGCAGTTATCTGCATCTACCGATCCGCTTGTTGCAATCCGGAAGTGAAGGATCATCGGATGCCGGTTATGTTTTCGCAATGTGCGATAGGATTCATATAGCCGGTCCACGCAGTCCATCTCTTTGGTGATCTTTATGGTACCGCTATCATAATAGGCAATACCCGCCCCATCCGGATTATTTTGCCAGCAGGTACGGAAGGTTGTCCTGCTGAGGGTGTCTTTTGTATTCAGGATGGCAATACACATGCTTTGTTACATTTAAGGTTTTTCAAAAGGGCTTCTATGCTTTTCTCATTCTGCAGCTCGGTATTGAAGTAATCTTTTGCTGTTTTTATGATCCGTTGCAGTAACATCAGCTCCCTGCCGGTATATTCCTCCATCAGGAGCTGGTACAATGGTTCCTTTTTGTCGAAAGCCGCTAGTGTGACGGAAAGGATATTGGTATGTTCCCTTGCTACCATCAGCCGGCATAATCTTAACCGGAAAAGCAATGCTTTCAGATTATAGACCTTGGCCGGGAATCTCAATTCGATCCTATCGGGCCAGATCTTAATCGCCTGGTGTTTGTCTCCGTCCTGTTTCAGGTTATGTTCCTTCTTTCCGATGCAGTAATCTTTTTCCAATCTTTTAGGATAGAGGGCCATAAAAAGCGGCATATAGGGACGGCAATGATCGAACATCTGCTTACCGGATTTTGGAGGAAGGGATAAGTGGATATGTCCACCGGCATTGTTATGATTTTTTGCATTGATGGCCCGTGCAATTTCTGGTAGCCATGAGGATTCAATTTTTTCGGAAAATAAAGGATAGACTGGCGTCTTTAGCTCCCAATCCACAGTTGCATCACTTTCCATAATACACCCGGTGTGGCGGAATAGCTGCTCCTTGTTGTAGTGCCCGCAGAACTCAGGGTCCCCCGCTTTTTCGATCTCGAAACCGATACCTGGTTTACGGTCATCGGCGCGGCAATCATGATACATCGGCCCATCGTGATAATCCCATATCACATCATCGTCATCCGGTTCGTCATTATCATCATCTTCAGGATCGTAGTGGTACTCTTGGTCGGATTCCCAATAATAGGCATGATCGATGTGCGCAATGGTGCCATCAGCCATAATGACAAGGTTGAAGGCGGTTAGGCTTTCATCGGTGTAGTATTCGTTGAGATAGCGAAGGTAGATATGGGCATTGTCCTCGTGTGTATAAATAAATTCATCGTGGGCCATGTTGACCTTAATGCTATCTCCTTTGAGGATAAATCCACCCTCAATGTCCGCTACAAAGTGACTTCCATCCTTGATCTTGTGATAGTAAACCGTACCAATGGCTACGCAACCGTCAATCAGGGATAGGTATCCCGTAAATGTTTCAACAACGTTCTTTTTGTGGCAGTGCCAATCTTTAGGCAGGTATCCTTCGGATATACTGCTCTTTACAAGGGATAACAATTTTGCTTTCATAATAGCAGATTAAAAGGTGAAGTAAAAATGGAGTTACAGCGTTTCGACCTGTGAGTCTCATCAGTGCCGGCCCATACCGGCATACGCCGATTCTTACTCAGGTAGCGAACAGTTAGGACATGTCACTAACCCGCTGTCTCCGATGCCGAGCACTTACTAGGCTATTTGCTGTTCAGGTAGCCAATTCGCTCAATGGATACCACTGGAATGACTCGGCTACTAGGCCATCCGTCTTTGTGGCCGGGGTGAAATACAGGTCAGGCCTGTTTCAAACCGAATCGCGCACGAGCTGCCCAGAATGGATAAGGGAAAGTTTTGGGCAAAAAAATACGATCGGCGCGCCGGCTCTTTTTCCAGGTAGCCGGCAAAAACGCCGATGGAGATTTTTTTGCGCATACCGGCAAACCGACGCTTTGCGGCGGTGCAGACTTTCCTGTTCCAGGCTGGCAGCTATTTTTGATGGCCTGTTTGAAAACAGGCAAGGAATGTATTTATGGCAGTAACATGTGATGGGCAAGAAGACATTTACAGGTATCGATTGAAGACGGATACCGGGGCAAAGGACAGGTAGTATTAGGGAGGAAAGCGTTATGCAGGGATTGTCCTTGTTGGAAATTGAATGAATGGGAATGCCCAACAACAGTGAATGAATAAAAAAAGAGCCGTCCTTCGATAAGGGCAGCCCTTTTGCAATTGCTGTTCATTTAGAACAAATTTCCCTGAACATACTTTTCCTGTTTGCTCTTCGGCTCCGGAAGTACGGCTTCATTATTAGCCGGATCTTCTGCTTTAGGCTGTTCAGCTTCATTATTGGCGTACTTCAAAATACGTAACGTCGGAAAATCCAAGTAGGGTACCCTTCTGATTATATACACATGCGAGAACCGCATCGTCAGTTCGTTGCCGCAGCTAATGTCGGCAAGCAGGTTGTGCAGGATCATATTGGCCGCCGCCATACGGCAGCACATATCGTCGATATCCGTTCCAAAGAAATGGGGGCCTTTGCCATGTAGGGCGGCCGCGGCCAGGAACATCCTGCCGGAACCACATGCCGGGTCAGAGATCCTTTCCTCCGTCTTGCCTTCGTGCCCGCCTTTCGCTATTTGTGCCATAAAGGTGCAAATAGGCATTGGCGTAAAATACTGGCCGTTCCTTCAATGCGAAATGAATTCCATAAATAGGTTACCGAAGGGGTCTTCACCAGCTTCAGCCACCTCGCCAATACAAATCAGCAGTTGTTTGAGTAAGTCAATTTCAGTTTCATTAAGGTTGTATCTGGCTACAGGATGGATTATCTTATAGTCATCATGGGCCTGAATACATACTGGGAATAGTATCGAATCCAGGACCAGGTTCATTACATCGACATAAGTGAGGCGATGAGCCAGTTTCGTGAAAAGCTTTGTAAGTTGTTGCATAAAAAAAGCCGGGTTTTCACCCGGCCATTTCCATGCGTCAGTATTCACTTGGCAACATCATTATATTATCAGCGACCCATATATCAACGTGGTCGCTCTCACAATCTGAGTACCCGATAATTTCCTTGTAGAGTAAATTGTCGTTACCATCTGTACAAAGGAGGTTGAAACAGCCTGTCTTTCCAACCCTGCTTAATTTCCAGCACTGAAAGGGATGCCTCTTTAAATTGATGGCCTGGGGTGCAATTTTATCTACCAGCCAGTTCAGCCCATGTACATCTTTCGCGTACACTATTCCATCGGTTAGATGGATACGGCTGAAGGAATGGCGGGTATAATTTTCGGTACCGCAAAATTGTTTCAGTTGATCGTTTAAGCACTTTCTTGTTGTGAACATCGTAAAATGTTTTTAGAAGTTAATAATGCGCGATAACCAGCCTGGAGGCCTGAATAAGGGCAAGGTGGAAACAAAGCGCAGCGTTAAATTTTGCAGCGGGTGGGTCATAAATAGCGAAGCGGTTTATGGGGAGCGTGTAAAATTTGTTGTTCGACCTTGTGTGCCCAGGCTTTAGGGTGGCATCCCGTTTCAGGCCGCCGGGCTAACTTTGTGCAGTATTGATTGAAAAAAATTACCAGAAAAATAAACGTCACTTACTATCACGATCACTTAAAGAAATGAAGATTGTCAACGGTCAAATAATTTGATCAATACAGCAGCTGTATAAAAATGTATCCAGTTAATTTCGTATCTTCATCATGCACCATTAAACCTTTCAGACATGATTTCTTCCTTGGTACTCGGTCTTGTCTTTCTCCTTCCTGGCCTCGCTTTGCGCTATTGGATCAATCGTCGGAAATTTTATAGAAGAGGCCCTATGGGCGCTGAGGGATTTTCCTCTTACGAAAGTTCCTGGATCATCACTTTGGTCGAGCGGGTCGGTAAGTGGGTCGCCTATGCGCTAATCATTCTCGGCGTGGGGATGCTGTGGGTTTACTGGAGAGAGCGGAAGGAAAAAGAAAAGATCACGCAGAAGGAAGTTGTCGAACAACAAAGAACAAAGCAGCAGGTGTTGGATAAAAACAATATCCATTTTTAAAACCATTTGCCACGCTTTATTCTCCTGGCGTCCGGTTCGGGTGCCGGTTTCAGTTCCTGCTTATTGATATCGCGAATGTTATTGGCGTCGAGCCAGGCGCGGAAACGCTGAGGGTTATCAGGCATAAACCTTTTGATTTCCTGGTTCTTCAGGGAAAGAACAAAAACATCCATTACCGTGCTGCTGGCATAAGCCGATAATTCGGATGCCTTGTATTCCAAACCGGGGTAAGTGCTGTCATTTTTCATGGGTCGGTGCTATTTGCAGGGAAGTTACCGACGGGCGGAAGTGATTTTGGCTCGTCGGCATCCGGTGGCAGACTATGGCAGCGCATGGCAGGACAGACACTACGATCATAAAGGCGGCCATCATTTAGTTTTTTTCTTTGGCCGCACCCCTCAAGAAAAGAAGACCTTCCCATTATAATAACGGCTACAAAAGTAGCCTGTAGATATGCCGCGAACCGGCGGGTAAAATCTAGTGGGGAATTGGTGACCAGCATTTTGCCCGAAGGTTCGTACCGATTCCGCGCCCGAAGGTCGTCCGTCCAGCAGGACGGACGACCTTCGGGCCGCCATAGGAGCCCTTAAGCAACCTTTAGAGCATTGCACTGAAAGGTTTGCAGGTTAAGAAAGAAGCCACGGTTTTCGGTCATCCCATTGCGAAACATGCCCCACAAAAGTGAGCTGCCCAACTGGGCCAATGCCCCGTTGATATAAAGGTCTTGCTGTTCAAGCGCTTCGGCAAGCGAACAGCTGGGGGTATTATCGGCGGATTCTGACTGACGCAGCAGCTCCCCATATTCCTCTGTAACGGGCGGAAGGCTGGCTACTGCTTCGTAAATTTCTGATTGTGGCTGCCGGATGCTGCCGATGGTGGATAAAACAACTTGCCCGCTGTAACGGCTGTTACCGAAGTCTATCCAGTATTTCGGCTGGTAGAAATTGGTGCGGCCTTTTGCATGGCCAATGATCTCTGCAATCTCAAATCTGGCGGGTGCGGTATCCACACAGGATAGGTACAGATCGGCTTCCCAATGCTCGGGAAGGTTCCCTGAAATATTCCGCTCAAACTTCCGCGTCTCGGCTTTCCAATTCGTGCCTGCCCATCGGTTCGCCCTGTTGGTCAGGGCCACCGCCTTCGGCAGCCCGATCTCGGATGCAGCAAACCGCTGCCTGCCAGGATTAGCGTGGGTGATCGTTTCATCATCCCACAACCGCACCTGCAGGCCTGGGTGGTTAAGCTCGACAAGGCTGTAATTCATTTCTACAAGTGCAGTCAGCACCTTTGAGCCGGTACCGCCAGTACCGATAAGGTTGACTGTAATGGGATTGGTGGGATTTATCAGGCTGTTATCTGTAAAGTGTACTTTAGTCATTGCAGGAGCGCTTTAAGTGTTTTTGTCGTTTTGATAAGCACGTTCTTAGGGAAAGGTTCCGGGTGTTGGAGCAGTCGCCTCCAAAGCTGGACACAATTGCCTTTTATGGGATTGTGATTGCTTATAAGGTGACTGAAGTAGGAATTGAAAAAGTAGCTTTCCCAAGCGTTGGTAAATGCTTCAAGTGAGGCAGAAGATTTAATATTGATATCGACCGTCCCCATACAGACATTGCCGTCCCGATAGATATTGAAAAAGGGAGCAAAGTAAAGGGCAGTACCAACATTAGGGCGTTTGCTTGTTGCCAAAGCATAAAGCGCCAGGCTGGTTTTGCTGGCTTTCCAGACCAGCGCAGGTACCTGCGCCTTTCCGTTAGGGATGCCCAACCGGTCGGAAAAGTACATCGACCTTTCTCCGGGAGGCGTAAACCATATCACGCCCCCCTTTTCCGAGGGGTCTATGTGCAGTACAGTCTGGGGTATTATGCCGGCGGATTTCAGGAATGCTTTGCTGGCTTGGCATGATGTGTCCAAAGCCTTTGCTAAAGCACTTGCCTCCCGGACGGTCAGGGGATGGGCGTTGACCGGGTTACCGTCTTTGTCCATATCATAATGCTCTACGTAGGTTTCGCCGTTGTTGCGTCCTTCAAAGACTACCAATGCCGATACCGGGCAGAATAAGGTGCCGTACTGATTAGCTATATCCATTGTCGTTTCCATAATGCTGATCTAAAAATTTTCTAAAATGTAACATAGGTCACCTATAAGCGCGAACAAGCGCATTTCAAAGCTCAGGTCGCCGGTTACCGGCTCACCGTCGAAATGTTTTTGGATACAAGGCTCCTCCTTGGCAATGCATTCGTCAAAATTCATGTTGACCGTACTGCATAAGTTTTCGGAAAGCAACCCTTTGGTATCGGCATAAAATGAAATATATTTATCCATGCTCAGCACATCCCCGTAATACTCATCATAGTCCTCCTGCTCTTCCTCCCGGCTGCCGTTCCTGAAAATGCACTCGTTGGGGAATTGGGTATATAGCGCAAATGCGCTGGCCGCTACGTCAAAACATTCCTTCTCAAAATCATTACCGGCCCCAAAAACCGCCAGCCTTTCGGCAAATGCGTTAAGCTGCTTCATTCCCGCAATCTCTTTATAGATGTAATCACCGATCTGCCGTGCATCTTCTATTTCCTTTAGTTGTTCCTCTTTTCCTTCGCAGTCTTCTTCTTCCGCAACCCACTGCTCCATCATCTCGTATTGCCAGTAAAGGAAACTTCCTTCGTTCCTGTAATAAGGGATGCCAGCAACTTGGTAAAGGTAGCTGCATAGGGAAAGCAGCAATTGCCCTGCCTTTTCATGCTGACAGTCATGAAGCATTTTATATAAGGGTATAACCGGGATATAATAAAGATAAGGGCCGGTATCTATGCGTTCTATGCTGGTGATAAATATCCATTCTTCTCTACGAGTAAGTCGGACGGTCTGCCAGTTTTCAACCTTGTCTTTTAGCTTGCGCTCTGTGTCCCATAGGGCAAGTGTTACATTGTACGGGTAACCATATTGCCTCGAAGGGATCGGGGTAATGTTATAATGTGTACAAAGCTCTGACAGGGAATCATAAAACTGCTGTTCCACTAGGGCAGTGTCCCCGCAATCCTGTGAAGATTGCGGGGCGAAAAGCTTTGGAAGAAATTGGCATTTTAGAAAAGCATTGGCAGCATCGGCGGGGGAACCGGCCTGCGTTTGTCCTTTCTTACCTCGCCGGCGTCCTTTGGCCGCTGCATCCAACGAGAGAAATCCCTTAATTGCCGGTGTAGTATCTGCTGTCGTGTATTTGGCAGCTGTGCTACCCGTCCCGATATGATATGTCGTTGCATGATCCATTGCGTTTTGATTTAGCATTAACCTTTTGTCCCCATTACGCTCTCAAAGACATACTGTACAGTATCATCTTTGATGACAGGGCCGGAGACTTTCGCCGTAGTCAGTATGGGATAGGTATTGGCGTAAAAGTTCAACACCGCGTCCACGCTCCATTTTGGTTCCGGGTCGGCAAGCGTTATGGCCGGCCCGTTACTGGTAAGCAGGAATACCCGCTCCATTTGTGTTGTCACTAACATGATCCTTGTTTTTATGTTAATAATTGATACTTACCAGCTTTCGTTATGTTCCTGCTCAAGGCTGTTGCTGTCATCCTCCCAATCTTCGCTATCCTCCGGTTCCGGCTCTGGCTCCGGCTTATCGCCAAAGAGGTTGGCCCGTGGCTCAGCCGATGCGTCAAACAGGTTGGGGGAAAATTTGGCAGATAATTCCGACTTGCGCTTACGCAGCTCGTCTGTATGCTCCGGAAAGGCTCCCGGCTCGGGTACTTTTACCCACGCCTCCCGGTACTTACCCGCTTTTTCCAGTTCCTCCACTTTCTTCATCGCCTCACGGTATTTCCTTTCCTTCTCGTCCGCGACCTTCTTTTCTTTGTCTGTTTTCTCTTTCTCCATTGCGGAATGCTTCTTAGCCTCGTCCAATTGTTTCATGAAGGCTTCCATATTTACCATCAGCCCGGAGGCGGCTTGCAGGGGGCTACTGATCTTATCGAAGAAGGCGCCGTCCATTTCCTCGGCTGTCCCCTTCAGGATAAGCGGGGGGATCATCGTCTTGGCTTTGTCTCCACAGGCTTCGTTTTGCAGGAGTACAGATACGGTGATCCTGCCTTCCGCGACCTGCGATACCGTTAGCTGTAGATTGCCTGTTGTATTCAGTCCGGCGATCTGCCGGAAAAAATTTGCTTCCATATATTGTTTTTTTTCTGTGTTAGAAATAGATTACGGCTCCCGGCGATGCCCTTTAGCATCCTGTTTCGCTTTAAGGGCTAATAGCTTCCGATGCAAATCCTGCCAGTAGCCAGAAATACGCTGCACGAATGGTTTATGGCTTTCCTCGTCCGTTCCATAGCCGCGAAATTTGTCTGCTTGCTTTAGGGCTGCATCAAGGTCTGTGACCTCGATGCAGCGTCCATCTATATCGTAAATCTTCATCTGCTATCGGTTATTGGTGAAACTTTCAACTACTAACTAGTTGGTGCGCTCCTTCCATCCACTGCCAGTCTATAGCGTCCAGCAACTTATCAATGTCGGCATACCAATCCGTATCGTAGGAATTGCCTATGATCCGTACAGCACCATCGCGGAAAACCTGCAGGCTATGGACAATGATCTGGTTGCGGCTCTCGCCGGATGTTCCCCAAGGGTATATTGGATTTTTGAAGGTGATGATATTGCCTTTCCTTTTCAGGGATTTCAATTGCTTTTCTTTGCTGTCGTACAGCCTCTTGTTTTCGCTATTATTCATTGTTTGATTTTTGGGCAGCGACCGCACGGAAACGGTTGCCGCAGGTGAAAAAAATCTCGTCGTGAAATGGTTGGATTGATCGTGATTAAAACGGCAGGTCATCCTCCATGGGTTGCGGTTTTTCAATCGCCGCTTGTGTAGCAGCGGTGGTGTGTTTGGCCCCGCCTCCGTGGAATTTGATCTGGTCGGTTTTGAAGTTCAGGGAAGCGCGGGCTTCACCGTCCTTTCCGATCCATGCCTTTGCGCTTGGGCTTCCCGTCAGCTCTACAAGGGTTCCCTTTGTGAGTGCGCAAGCAACGTTAACGGTTCGCCAGTAAGAGCAATCGAAGTAGGTGGTTTTTTTCACCTGTTCGCCGTTCTTTCTGCGGTAGCTTTCGTTGATGGCGACCGAAAAATTTACTACCTGCTGTTGGTCGCGGATGGTGCGCACTTCTGCGTCTTTGGTCAATCGTCCGATGATGTTCATGATCGTTCTTTTTAAGGTTTGAAATCTGTTTTACGCGCCTTTTCTGGCTGTTGTCTTCTTCGCCTCGGTTCTTTTTAGTCATTTTCCCAAAACCAAAAACCGGAAAAAAGAAAGCATTAAAAGAGGGCAGCTTTGGGTCGGGTAAAGGCAAGAAATTTTTGATTTAATGGGGGGACCCTTTGGGGGGAGACCGTTCATTCAAAAATTTATTGATGTACCCGACGGCTGCCCATCTTTGCTTCCTTTTTGCCGTTTTTGTCTTGGGAAATGATCTTTCTTTCCATCATAACTATGAAACCATGTTGTAATTATGCCTTGGAGGCATAAGAATAAAGGGCGGCCGTTACGGCCATGCATGACTTGACCATCAATTTGCATAACTGAAAATCTGAAGAAATATAAAAGAGAAAAGGCAGCACGTTGGCTGCCTATGTAAGTGGTATTAAAAGCGTTTGAGAACTGTTCTAAGCAGCCATTGCAGCTTGCCATTTTGAGAACGGTCATACACATCGTTCCATAAATGAGGAATTGCATTCAGGTACTGCAGCTGCCCGGGTGAAAGATGCCCCAGGTGCCGGTAAAAGCTATCAAACTTTCTATCCGCCGGTATTCGCTCCAACTTACTGCTATCTATATAGTAATCCCCGACTTGCAAACAGATATGGCCATATGTAAATATTGCATGCTGCAAATTCATTTTAATGTTGTACAGGTTTTTCCGATGATCGTTCCGAGTACGCTCCTTGTAAGCATTCATGCATACAACGGTGCAGAAATAACCCTTGCTGCGTAATATCTTTAGGAGGCAGGATGTAAAATGCCACAGCCTCCCTCGTTAAGGGTTTCTATCTGTTCATGGACCTTGAGCAAGAGACGATGTAATTGGATTGCCTTTTTTCCAGTGAGCTTTTTCATAACAAACTTTTTTCGATCCCATCGGGGCGTTTCGACCTACCTGGTCTCGTCAGTACCGGAATATACCGGCAGACGCCGTGTTTTACTCAGGTAGCGGACAGTCAGGACAAGTCACCGACACGCTGTCTCCGATGGCGAGCGCTTACTAGGCTATTTGCTGTTCAGGTAGCCAATTCGCTCAATGGATGCACTGGAATGACTCGGCTACTAGGCCATCCGTCTTTGTGCATGGAATGAAAAGGCACCACGCCTGTTTTTCAAACCGGATCGAGCACAAGCAGCCTGGATGGATAAAGGAAACTTTTGGGCAAAAAAATACTATCGGCGCGCCGGCATAATTATCAAAAGGCCGGACAAGGCGCCGATGGAGAATTTTTTGCCCAAACCGGAGGCGCACTGCCGCATAGCGAGGTGCAGAGTTTCCTGTTCCAGGCAGGCTGCAACTTTTGATTTAGTGTTTGAAAATGGCGGGGTATTTTTATTGCAGAAAGATGGAAGGGACTAACAGAAAATTGCAGTATCCGGTTGCGAAGGGTACCGAATAATAGCCTAGAAGGGTTCGATGAGTACGCAGGTGAATGTGTACTGCTTCGCTATCTGTAAAATATCAGCAATAGCCATAAACGGAACGTTGGGTTACGCGGGAGGCGGTGGAGATAGACATCGTTGAGGTAATTTTAAGTGAAAAGGAACGGATTGAACAAGACCCAAATTTGCAACACCTGTTAAATAAAAAGTAATCATTTCACAATATTGGAGGGTATTTCTCAGTGCGATCCGAAGGATGAGCATATTAAAATTTGAATTATCTTTAGCACAAATTGTTTGTTCTGCCCTACATCCTAACCAATGAAGACTTTTGCTCAATCGTCGAAAGTAGACACCATTTCGAATCGGCCAGCGACAGTAAAACCTCCTACCAAAGCCAGCACCGTTAAGGATGTTAAAGACAGGTCATTTCTCGGGAAGCTCTCAGAGAAAGTCCCGGACATGGCTTCTGAGCTAATTGTGGCTCTGATCCTGGCGATTGTTGGAATTGCATGGGCCAGATTAAGAACAAAGGCGAGGAAACGGCATTTCGTCACTGACTTCCCGACGGTCAAAGAACTGAGGAGTATATATGAGCCGCATTTTACCCCGAATAACTGCATCATCCGCAATCTCAATGGCACTCAACTATACAATGCGAGCCATAACGGCACACCATCTATCAAAGAATTCGTGGACATCGTCCTACAGCTGAAGGAACACAATACCTATTTTTTGGTTGCACCAACGGGAATCGGCAAAACGACGTATCTCGTCAATACATTTCTTTACCTCCATTCAAGGCGCTCCATTTTTAGAAAACGCACGGTTCTGTTAGGGAAAATTCACCATGAGAATACAAAGAAAAAACTGCGTGAACTCTCCAAGGACAAGAATGCAGCAAATACAATTTTGTTATTAGACGCACTGGATGAATACAACGGTATAAAAGGCGGAGATATTAGCCAGTTCTGGGATAGTGTAAATAGTGAATGGGAAAGTCTGCGACAGATTCTAAGTTCGTTCCGTAAGGTGATCATTACCGTGCGCGAGCAATTTATTATCCAGGGTGAAGAATATACCTATGGATTACGAAACCTTATTGTTGACAACCGGGAAATACCTATAATAAAACTGCAACACTTTTCTAAGGACCAAGCTAATATCTATGTTAACAGCCGATATGACAATCATCCCGACAAGGAAAAGATTGTCTTTGTAAAAAATCGAATCGAAAATTATGAGCCTGAACTCGTCACTGTCCCACTTATTCTAAATTACCTGGAGTTTCTAAAACCAGAAGATCTAAGAATGTCGGCAACGGGCAGTGAACATACGGTGAGATTCCTGATTTATCATGGAGTTGTAAATAACTGGCTGAAACGGGAAGTAGATGACCTCAGCAAACCATTGAAACTCTCAGACGTAAAAACGGTCACCGACTTTTGCCAAAAAATAGCTTACAGAATAGCTACAACAAACGGTAACGACGAATACACAATGACCCAGGAAGACTTCCTGGAAACAGAACGGACTGGGGTAAATCGTTTCCTGGGTGGGCTGAGCGAGCGCACCTTGTTGCAAAAAGTTACGTTACCAGGGGGTCTTTCTAATCCGGAGCAAATATTTCTGAGTTTCGCCCACCGTTCATTTCTGGAATATTTTCTAATTGAATTTGGGAAACATATTTTGTCGAAAGACAGGTCAGAAGTAATCGATGAATATAGAAACTTACCCATTGGCCGCTATCAATATGTTCAGCAAGAGCTTCTTAGCTGGCAGTGGAAGAAAATCCGAAAAGACGAACTTGACCTGTCACCATTTATTACTGAAGTGGACGAATTCGAACAACACCTTAGCTACGAAGGTTATCAACATCTGTTCCAATACTTGTCGCCGCTCTTCTTCTTCCGGGATATAGAAAAAGGATTAGAAAACAACCTGGAGGAACTGATGACCTCGGTCGATTGGAAATGGTATGAATTTATACCTGTGCAACTCACAAGTTTGGTAATTGATACAACCATATTTTGGAGCGAAAACAGCCCCCAGCCCTTAGTCACAAAGTTAATCCCGTTTCTAAAACATGTAATAACAGTAGTGCACCTCGAAGGCTTAATTCTCGAAGACAGTCACTTTAAGTGCTTCTCAGGTATAGCAAATCTTATGAAATTGTGGATTATAGATTGCATGCCGGAAAACGAGTACTTTGAAAAAAATACCCGTGTTACCAAAGCTGGGCTAAGTAATTTCTCCAATTCGCGGCAATCATTGGCCATTTTATGGTTCTCCAACTGTGGCTTTCATTCTGAACACTTGTCAGTATTTGCCGGATGCGACCAACTGACAGTCTTGGGACTTGGTTTCGACAATATCGACGATCAATGTCTTTCTCACTTTAAATATTCGTTTGATGGAATTGTTCAAATTTCTCTATCGGCAACTTCCATTACTGACGAGGCGCTATTTTACCTCCGTGATTCAACCAAGATTACCCATTTGGGTTTGAATGCAACCTCCGTTAAAGGCCATGGTTTCACATATCTAAGGAGAGTAGCAGCAACGGTCGAGTACCTTCACCTGGAGGATATTCCACTTTCCGAAGAGTCATACATGAAAGTTTTCGAGATCTCACCTTTAAAATGGCTTTCTTTATCCGACAACACCTGCACACCTGGTATATTAAATACCTATAAAAATGCACAAAAGGACATTGAATGGCTCGACTTAAAAGCCGGCGGTTTTGACGATTCGTTATTAACAAACTGGGTAAAATATAGCCCTATTATCGAGCGACTGAATATCTCGGATAACAGAATTTCGGGAGAGGGTTTGGAGGAGCTCGTGGAACAACGAACTACATTGAAAGAACTGGTGTTAAGTGGGAATCCGCTACAACAAGATCACACCAAAAATCTTTTACCTTTTGAGAGGCTTGAAAAGCTGTATCTCACTGATTGTAACATCAACAACGATGAAAACCTGGAGCAGCTGCAGAGGCGAGGTGTTGAGATTGTGTGGTAGCTGGCCTACTGCTGAGGATACATATTATTACCTACCCTCAGTTACCAATATAAAGGCGATGAGATTCCAAAGTGACGAATTAGTCTCCACCAACAAAGTGGCCCTCTTGTCTAGCTGATAGCGCATTAATATTCCCCTGGTCTAATATTTTTTCCTCCATTATAATTTTCTATTTAAGGACGTGCACATCACGCTCGAATATAAGTAAGTTTCATTTTCTATTGCTAAAAGTAATTGTGGTATTTCGCCGCGCCAAAAGTGTAAGTATTATTTTCTTAGCAACTTTACATACATTGTTTAGGATATTGCCGAAGGCAGAGATTTCAGTACTACCCATTCAAGAGAATTATAAATATTCACTTACTTTTTTTAATTAGCCAGCTTTTTGCAATACCGTTACCTCCCGTTTTATTTTTCATAGTCGGTCTTTTGTTCATAGAATGTCGTAATAAAATTTTCAAGTGTAACTTTTTCATCAGCCTCTAATGTCAGTACTCTGGAGGCACCAATATGAATAGCTTTGCCAATTATATAATTTATCAAATCTTTCTCCTTAGAGTCAACATTATTTCTTGAAATATCAGGAATGAACTTTCGTGAATTTATGTTAGCGACAATTGTGTTTATTTCAAAAATGGAAGCCAAAATCGGAATATTGAAACGAAAGTCTTTTATGAGTACGCTTCGCATAAAAAGTTCTTTCCTTTTTTCGGGAGTTTTCCACCAATACAATCCACCATCACGTTCCGTTTTATCAAATGGTAAATACAAATAGTTCTTCCTTCCTTCAAATAAAGTAATGGTTTCAACGCTTGTTTTTGTTTTGCAGGAACTGGAATGTCCAAGTGCTTCAAGCTCCTCAAATGTAAGTTTGTCAAAAATGTAATCTCTGCTGTCTAACTCCTCACTGGATAATGAAACTTGATAATCCTTTGGGACAATCACTGAAATCCATGTTAATTCTCTGTCAAGTTTTTCTAAAACTTCCCGGACATCATCCCCGGTAAATTTCATTCCATTTAAAAAATCATCTTCCAAATGAGATTCCACTAAAGGAATCGTTAGATACTTGATTTCGTTTCCGTTTACGTAGTTATCAATTTCCAAGCAAGTGAAATCTTTAACAGGGAGTAATCCATCTTCGTCATCATACTTGTAAAGCTCACCTACGAAAACTAAATCGTCAAACTTTTTGATGAAATTGCTTTTATTTTTTATCAAAGCATAACCTTCAATGTCTTTGAGATAATCTTGAAGTTCAATTTTGACAAGCCCTTTGTCAAGAGGAGTAGATAGAATAATTGGGTTATTAATCTTCCCAATTTGTTTAGCCGATTTGTCTATTAATTCAAAGTCAATTCCGTCTGTAAGAAAGTAAGTATTCAAAAAATCCTTAACGCTTTGTGGCTTGTTGTCAAAGACCGAAATAAAGTTGGCATAATTTAAAATCACTTCTGTACCGTCAAAGACTACATCTTCAGATTCTGTCAATGATGTCCATTCGTTTCCCTTTTCAAGTTCAATCAGGTATTTATGCTTTGACTTATAATGTCTGGTTAAAACTTTCACTTCATCGGAGAGCATGAAACAAGAAAGAAAACCTATCCCAAAATTTCCGATTGGCTTGTAGTCAAAATCTTTGAGCAAGAAGTCTGTGGAGTTGTAGTAAGAAACACCGATGTTTAAGAAATGCTTTTTGATTATGTCCATCGACATACCTGTACCGTTGTCCTTGATAATGGCTAAATCCCTATCTTGGTCTAAAATAACTTTGATTTTTGGTTGATAAGCATCTTGCCCAAACTCTTTTTTTTGTTCTTCGGTTTCTTGTCGTATTCTACAAGAGTCAAGAGAATTTTGAATAAGTTCTCTAAGTCCCAATGACTTACTTCCATAAATCTTTTCGCCCATCAGCAAAGAACTGATTGCTCTAAATTCCAAGGTCATTTTGTAATCTGAAAAAGTGTAACCTTCTGTCTGGATATTGACTTCGGGATTAGTGTCGTAAACCAAACTATATTGAGCTGGCATGCCATTAACTAATGCGGTCGAATTAGTTAATTCATTTTTTACCCAGCCAATATAGACAAGGATTTTTCGGTGTATACTGGCGCTAGTTGCCTTGCCGTGGAACACAATTTTTTTCTGCTGAGTCTTTTCGTTAATGACTATTTTTTCATTGTTAGAAATCACAAAGTGCTGTTTCCATTCTTCATCGCTTATCCCTTTAGGCGAAATTAATTTGTATAAATTATATGGTGTTCGGTTTCCGTCAATGTCCAGGATGTCTGCTAAACGAAGTATAGCAGCAATAAACTGTCCATTAAACGAATAGTCTCCTCTAACTTCATTAGTCCTCAAGTTGGCTTGTATCCAATCATAATCTTCTGTGTGAGCTTCACAGATTAAAGCGAGTTCTTTCGTAAAATCAAGTGTGGTTAGTTTGGGGATAACTAATTTGTCCTTCAGATTCTCGCGGATGTATTTGCCTGATAAAGAAGCATGGATTCTTCTCACGTATTCCTGTAATGCTAATACTTCATTTCCTCCCATGATTTTTTTCATTGAAGAAAACTTTACTTCGCAGAATGGAAACGAATCAGCCTTAATAGAATTTATATCATCTTCACTTACCGCCATCCCAATGTCGTGAAGAAGAGCAGAATAAACCATAAGTACAATTTCAAGTTCGTTTAACTTGGAGAGGTCGCTAACCAGCTTACTCATATACTCCATTATTCTGAAAGAGTGTCCAGTATTGTGAAGTGTATAATGTGGGAAAACATGCTGCACTCTACTATTTAAAATGTCTTTGACTTTTTCATAGACTTCTTGAATTTTGGGAAGAAAGGGGCTGTCGACACTTTTTAAGTATTTGATAAGTGTCAAATCATCCATTTTGAAGTCTGTATCAATGTTCATGTTATGTCAGTTAGTTTGAATTAGTACGGTTGCTCAAAAATGGCAGATAAAGGTTTGAGTATTGCCGAAGGCGGGAACTTTCTGCACTACCACTCAATAGAATTGCTAATGTTTAACTACTTTCCGCAGTCTAATAATATTAGGTCAGCCCCCGCTACATTGCCAATGCAATATTACATGCATCCCATTGTTTCCTTACTGTGTCAACCATGTTATTAATGCTGAAACTCCTACATGGTCAGTTATTACTTGGGTTAAAGGCTGTGTCTTAAGTTGATTTGCATAATTTGCCCAGGCAGCTTCTGTTTTTGCAGCCAAACCAAAATGCACTTCAATTGCTCCATTTTTCCAAACCCAAATATTATGCAACAATAACTTTTGAAATAAATTGTCAATATGCGTCTGAGCTGGCGCATGTTGAGCAAGAATTTCATAAGCTCTTGATGCGGAAACTTGAGGATTCTTTTGTGGTAAATTATTGGCGTTTAATGTAATGTTATTTGCTGCTGCTATCTGCTGAAAAAAAACTTTGCACGCTGTAATATCTGGGTCATTTTGTTGCAAGAACCCATCATCGGTCGCCAATGTAAATGCATAATCCAAGTCCACAATTGCTTTAGTAGGTAATCCTAATGCACCTAATACAGAAAAGCACTTTCTTGTGTTACTAACACTACGTTGATTTATTAGGGCATACTTGTGGTAACCCAAGCTTCGTCCATTCAATGCTTCAAATACTTTAGGGAATAGTCGATCTTCTGTAGTGCCCTCAACAAGAATTATTTTATCTGCAAAAAGTATCTGTGCAGAGTTTGTTAAGGTGAACATTAGATTAATCTGACTTGGATTATCTTGAATTACTTGAGTTATTGCTTGGCTTAGAGTTTGCCTTTTCTGTGTACCAGCTGGATGAACCTTTGTAATTATAAGTGTATTCAGGATATCATCAGTTGTTACCATTAATGGCGAATGAGTTGTAAATAGCACCTGATAACCGTGCTGGGATAATGTTTTTAGCGATTCTCTTACAATCTCAATTGCTTGTGGATGTAGATATAGTTCTGGTTCGTCAATTAATAACAATGTTCTTGCTCCTTGATTTGCTGCTGCTCGTTTATTATCAGCCAAATGGCGAATGAGAGCCATTTGTATTGCCCTTTGAGCTCCGTGTCCTAATGAACCCACTTCTCTACCCGTCGCAAAATTTGGTTCATAGACTTTTATTGTTCCTTGCTTAAAGACTTCTTTTATTTCGGGAGTTGGAACATGAATCTTTACAGATACATTTGGAAAAAAGTTGTCAATTTTAGGATTTACTGCTTGGTCAAAGTTTATTAATTCGGGCGCTCTTGTGTGTCCGTCTGCATCCAATAAATCTTTAAGCCCTTGTAAGGCTTGATTTACTGTTGCACCATGCTGTTGTTCTATCGGTTCAATTATTTCAGCTAAAAGTTTTCCTATTGTAGTTCCTGCTTTTTGTTTACTAACATCCTCTTCAGAGTTTTCCATTGCTCCAATAAAAATCGGTTCAGGAAAAATTGATGATATGGCGTTATCTATTCCGGCAGGATTATTTGCCCATTCGTCAGCAGGATTTTGTGCGGCAGTATTTTTAACGAACAACTTTATATTAGCAACTCCATCTCCAGGTATATTTTGTACTCTTCTTATGTAAAGTGTTTCATTGTCCAAATATTGAGATACACTTGCTCTATGATTTGCTGCCAATGTTTGTAATAGGGCTTGATCAATTCCTTCAATCTTTCCTTCGACTATGACTGGATTGGCGACATCATGAAAGTATTCACTTCCTAAACTTGCTTTTCTAAGAAGCCATTTAGCAGCATGAAGGATATTTGATTTACCTGCGTTATTTGCTCCAACAGTTGCGGTAAAGTCACTTAGCGGAAAGGTCTCTGAAATAATGGACTTAAAGTTTCTGATTGTAATACTTGTTATTTTGTGAGCCAAGGGGAAAGGTCTTTGTTAGTTAGGGATTGTACTTTGGTTGCATGAAACGTTCGACTATTTGCAAAAACAGAGTATTCATTGATTGGCCAGCCTGCCACAAATACCAAATTGAAAATGTGTCTTTGAAATCAAGACCTCAAGTGGAAAATTGACCGCCAAATCCGCCCCAAAGCTCATGCTTATACACAATTGATGTTACATTGCCAGTCCTGCCTTTGCAAATGCGTTTGTTGTGCGTCGATTTTCCTTTATTCAGTTTTTCTATTCAATTGTTCAAATTTAGCTGTCATTGTGGGGTTCCCACGTGTCAATTTTTTGATTGTCAAATCTTCAGCTTTATTGTTTGCAAGCCGAAGGTTGTTTTCAGAAGAGAGAAGTGCATCTTTTGTTTTCTGAAGATGATCTATTGTTTTGTCTATTTCTTCAATTGCTGTTTTAAACTTTTTACTGGCCAGTTCATAATTTCTTGCAAAACCCTCTTTAAAAGCGGTGATGTTTTCTTCGAAATTGGTAATATCAATATTTTGGCCTTTTACTAAAGCTAATTCTGCTTTGACTTTCATTGAGTTCATAGCTGCATTCCGTAACAGCGTAATAATTGGAATGAAAAACTGTGGTCTAACCACATACATTTTCCCATATTTGTGAGAGACGTCTACAATTCCAGCATTATACAATTCGTTGTCTGCTTCTAGAAGAGTTACAAGTACTGCGTATTCGCACTTCTTTTCTATTCTATCTTTATCCAATTCTTTGAAGAAATCCTCATTTCTTTTTCTCTTTTCAGTTTCGTCACCCTCATTTTTCATTTCAAACATTATCGAGATAATTTCATTTCCCAGATCATCTGTTTCTTTATAGATATAATCGCCTTTACTTCCAGATTTTGAGTCGTTATCTTTCTCAAAATACGCTTTTTGGAATGCTGTCGCGCGAAGTTTGTTGAATTCAATTTCACAATGTTGTTCAAGTGTTTCACCTATCATTTTAGTAGAAAGCTTGAGCTTCATATCCTTACGAAGGGCTATTTCTTCGTCTTTCATCTTAATAATATCATCTTTTGTCTTTAGCTCGGCAGAATACTTTTCAGTTAAAGATTTTTCTAATAGTTGCTTTTCAGTTTCTTTAAGTTTGACATCATTGGCTAAGTCATCTCTTTCTTTCTCTATTTTTTGAACCGCTTCTGATACAGTAAGTTTTTTTTCAATTTCAGCATTTTCAATTTTTGCTTTCATTTCTGATAGTAAACTATCCTTCCCTGCCAATTGTTCGGATAAGTTGCGTTCATTGTTGGCTTTCAGTTGAATTATTTCCTTTTCCTTATCGTCCCTTTCTTTTTCTATTTGCTTAATTGCTTCTGATACCGAAAGCTTCCTTTCGTTTTCTGCATTATCGATTTTTGCTTTCATCTCTGTTAGCAAGGTGTCCTTTTCCGCCAACTGTTCAAATAAGTTACGTTCGCTGGTGGCTTTGATCTGAAGTATTTCTTTGTCCTTATTGGCGAGTTCAGCTTGCAATGAATTTTTGAGATTAGCTTCTGCAAGTTTAACTGCGTTTTCCTTTTCTTGTTCTGCAAGGTTTAGTCTATCCTGTAATTCCTCTTCGAATTTATGGTCTCTAACTTGTTTAAGAATGTCTGCAAAGCCTGCTTCATCTACTTTAAAGACCTTTTGGCAATTCGGGCATATAATTTCGTTCATATTTCTGTTATTATATTCTGCTTTTGTTTTGGTGTAACATTCTGGTGCCGAAGGCAGAGATTCCAAGTACTACCACTTAACTAGAGTTACTATATTGAATACTTCCTTCAGCGCAATAATATTGTTTCAACCTGGCTTTTAGCAATACCATGTTAGGCTTTCGTATTTTCGATTATTTTCCTCAATCTTTTTGCTAATTCTAATCTTTGATAATCGTCTTGCGAATAGAACTTCATTTCAATAAATCTTTCTCTTATTAATGTTGTTGGTGGTAATTGTGTACCGTATTTTTCCTCAACTCTTTTGATGAAACTTAACAATTCATAGCCTCTAGCATTTATAGGAGCAATAAATGTTGGTTGAAGCCGCCTTTCCTTCCAATCAATTAAATAGTCCGAATAGTTAATGGCCGCAAGATTTTGGCTCATCACAAATTTCGAATAGTTATGTAAGAACTCATGTTCATCATACCCAATTCCTAATCCAAATTCAGTTTCATTATTGTATTCGGCTATGTTTATTGCTAAGTCCATACTGAAATACACATGTCGACAAATGTTAGTTAATCCTTGTGTAAACAAATCTAAATAACTAAGGCTAAAAGTTGGGTTAGCGCAAATCGTACGGACCATAATATCAAATACCTGATCTATTGGATAATACGGAATTCCAAAATTCCCCGCTGTTTCAAAAATATCCTTTGCGGTAGTACTATTTAAGTAAATGTCTTTACTTAAAGTGACGTAAGTACTATCATTACCCGGAATATTTAATTGATACCTAACGTCTGTAAAATAGATACGACCATCATTTGGATAATACACAAAAAGAATTACTGGCAGAGGAAAAATAGACCAGTAGTTCCTATGCTTATCATGAGGATAAAAGGCAAAATGGTCGCCTTTGTCCACTAAATAAGAGTTACCTGATTTTATCTGAACTGCAACAATATTTCCAGTTGTTTCTCCATTCTCATTGACATGTTCTATTTGTCCATCAATCCCGACATCACCATTTGGTGTTTCACGAAAAATATAGCCATACGAATTTAGTTCTAAAGCGACCTTTAAAACTCCCTCTCTTTCTTTGTAATAATTGTCTGTTACGATGGGTGTACTCATAGATCGAAGCCTGTTAGTAAATATAAGGAATAAACCATAGATGTATAAGAAGCAACGAAATTTTATTTCTCCGTCTAAACATTTGATTTAAATGCTTTAATCATAAATATAATGAAATTAAATCAACCGTATACTCTGATTGGTTCAGTGGCATGAGTACACGTGAAAAAAAGTGCATTTTTAAAAAGCTACGCATGATCGATCCCCGAAGTGTCAAAATAGTTTGATACAATTTAACTGACTTCATATCCCTTTTTAGAAGAAAGTTCCTGAATCAAAATAGTACCCACCAATATCGGTGACTAAATCGGTGACTAATTTTTTGGACATTCATAGAATGTATGCTGGGCAATGCCTTCAGAAGCCTGTACAAAGTCCCAGCGGAATCACCCCGTTTCTGTGAAAAAAGACACCGTGCGGCGTTTCTTGTTTTTCCTTTATAGTTAATACTTTTTACGTATACTCCCTCCCCTTATTCAGGTACCAATTATCTTTATCATTTCCAACCTTAGCTGGTTACTCAGACCTTCAATATTTTGCTATTATTTGTACAAAATGAAAACGGATTGCTATAATTCGATGAAGTTTGGTGATAGGTTATAGATCAATACAGCAGGACTGAAATGCTTAAATTTATTTTAGCTATCTTTGAAATGATAAGTTCATTGCTTAGCGTATTTTTTGAGGCATGGCCAATTCATGGCCCGCAATCTCTGGAAAGGATAGAACTAATTGATAAACAATATATTTACAGGCTACTTCTGTCGGGCAGTCATCCCGACTCAGAAGAAGCTTACTCGTTTATGGGTAAGCTTTTTTGTTTCTGGTAAAATTGTTTGTTAGGCCCAATAATGTTTATATCCTTCAAAGCAGTTGTACTAACCGTTGTTCGAATCTTGCTGCCCGGATTGTTATCGATTTTGCCGGTTATGAGCGAGTTTAATTGATTAATCCGGTGTATTTCTGTCTGTTCCCTTAAGCGATTGTAAGGCATGGAAAGATTATTAAAACAAGCAATTACGGACTGGCCAATCTAAGGACTCGATTCCTGTAAGTGACAAAACTGTTTTTGCTATTCATTCAATCACCAAGGCATTCACCGGTGTTGCTATTGTTCAATTAGTGGAAGCCGGAACTGGAAAGGCTTATCGGATCAAGTACATTTACAGCACTTAGTTCAGGCCCTCTTTTCTCTTCTATTGTTACAATCCGTTCACTCGCCGGGTGTGGTTTTTCTCAGACTACTCGCGATAAGTTTGAAGCATTTTTGAACAAACCATCTGAATATTATCCGATTGCAAAGACATCCTGTACAATTTCTTCTTTGGATCATTGAAGAAAATCACCTGATATATACCTGCCACAGCATTTTGTTCTGATGTGATCGTAAGGAACAGTTCCCCCTTTACCTTCTCCAACTTCCATTCTCCTTCCTTCTTACCCGCAAACAGTAGTTTTGGTAATCGACATGAACCATCATTTTCAAATGTGAGCGTGTTGATACTCAAATCCAGCCTACGGTCCTGACCATTCATCGTAATTTCGTCAATAGCCCACCATCCTTCCAGCTTCTCCCGTTCCTTATTGCAGGACAGAGAAAAAAATGACAATCCAATTATAACAATCGCTTTTACATGATTCATAGATCACTCTTTTTTAGTTTTTGGTTCATCGATTCGCTGAATTTCTATCTGGCTGCTCGGGTATGTTATCTAAATTTGATTTGATTGTCCCGACTTGAGGGAATCGCTTCGAAGAAATTTCATTATAAGACTCCATTCCAATTCTATAAATCTCTGGATCATTTGTATTACTTACGTCCTGAAAAATTCTTCAAACGCTCCCGCTTCTCCCGCAACTTGTAATTCCGTTGCGGGCATATCAACGAACAATACTTCGTCGTCGCTCTTTGCGCCATGCCCAAAACTGACACGGAAAGACGTAAAGTGTCAATAATCGTCAATACTGCCTTATGTTAACAACTTCTGCTTATCTCCCCATCACGTTTTGTACTGTTTCACCTCAAAACAATACTAACCCTTTTCAAAACACGAGCAAAATAAAACAGGAACAAAAAAGGGCCATCCAGCGGATTGCTCTACTGGTATAGATTACGTTAGATAAACAAAGAAAAATTAAAGCAATTAAAAACAAGCCCCTACTTCCCGATACAGAATTGGTGATTGATTGAATTTCAGCTTCATACCGGATTTAGTCTTTACTTAACCCGGGCTTGACGGGCGATATCCTACGGAAATGAAAAAATGGTTGAAGTCGTATGAGGTTCGGAAGTTATTGAATTTGTCGCCTGATACATTGCAGTCGCTCAGGTCAAATGGGACGTTGCCTTATACCAAGACCCTAACAATTCCTCCAGACTTATCTCGCCTTACTCCGGAACTTCGCCGAAGGCACTTAATTCCGTCAATGGCTTATCTACAATCATTAACAGGTTTAATTTGAGGTTGTCATCCAGTGACAAAAATATCTCATTACAACTGCTCCAAAACACGCTTCAATTTGTTTCTTATCTCCGCCGCGATCTTGTGTAAGTCTTTGTTTAGCACAGCCTTCATAGATACGATCGGGTTTATGGCTGACACTTCAATCGTACCTGGCTTTTTTTCCTGAACAATTATATTACAGGGTAGCATAGTACCAATTTTGTCTTCTGCCAACAATGCCTGGTAGGCAAACGGCGGGTTACATGCCCCTAATATTTTATAGTTGTAAAAATCTTCACCAAGCTTCTTCTTTAATGTGGCTTTGATATCAATTTCGGTCAATATCCCGAATCCCTCTTTGCTTAACGCATCGATGACGCTTTGAACAACGTCCTCAAAATTCCCGGTTACTTTTTTGTTGAAATAATATTTCATATTAAAGCATTTATTAGAATTTCCGATACTTTCTGACTTCAAATTTCCTTTTAAAATGTCTTGCCATATATGACTTCAATCATCTTTCTGACTGATACCCGTCACAAATGGCTCATCTATTTTTCTCTTTATAGGGATAATAATACCTTTACAGAACAATAGCTCTGCATTATGCGGATCAAAATATTAGGCGCAATAGGCCAGATCGCTGTGAGCCAGCCGGCGTACCAAAAACACTCCGGCATGATGGTTGACGGCCAGGTCCTGTGCGACATGGGAGAGAAAGAATACCTGTCATATGCCCCCGCATTTGTACTTCTGACCCACCTGCATCCTGATCACGCCTATTTTATTAAAGAAAAAACGAGTTCGGATTTTCCGATGCCTGTTTTTGCACCGGAGCCCTGGCGGGGATCCAGGAATATCCGCGTAGTATCTGCTCCTTTTGTTCAAAACGGCTATCGGATAACCCCAATTCCGACCATTCATAGCATCAGGGTTAAATCACAAGGCTATCTGATAGAAAAAGGGAACTGCCGGCTCTTTTATACGGGTGATATGATCAGCATTCCCTTATCATACCACCGCTTTCTGGCAGGATTGGACGCAGTGATAACAGAAGCCAGCTATCTCAGGCGGGGAGGAATAGTAAGAAAAGGCAGCGATGGCTGCCTGTCTGGCCACACAGGCGTCCCCGACCTTATTGATTTCTTCAGAAAATATACCAACCACCTGATCTTCACCCATTTTGGGTCCTGGTTCGTAAAAGATCCCGCTGCAGGAAAAAAGAAGATCGCCGAGCTGGGTGATGATAGTATTATGCTTGATGTGGCCGCTGACGGGAAAGAATTTATGATCTGAAACCATCATTTATCTGACAGCCGTCATTTATAATAATGAGGCGCTTTGATATATTTGAATATGGACCGTTTTAATGAAATAGTGAAAATCCCGGTAGACAATAAACTATTGGAAGGCGAGCTAATCATTCCTGAAAAGGCGGAGTCCGTTATCATTTTTTGTCATGGAAGCGGCAGCAGCAGATTTAGTCCGCGAAACAGAGCTGTGGCTTCCAAATTGCGGGAACATAATTTCGGAACACTGCTGTTCGATTTGCTCACAAAAGAAGAGGACGCAGCAGATTATTACACGCGATTCAACATACAACTGCTTGGCAACAGGCTTATCGATGTTACAAAATGGCTGGATAATTTGCTGCATGCCG
Organism: Chitinophaga eiseniae; assembly: GCF_900167135.1. Taxonomy (GTDB): domain Bacteria; phylum Bacteroidota; class Bacteroidia; order Chitinophagales; family Chitinophagaceae; genus Chitinophaga; species Chitinophaga eiseniae. The sequence goes on from NZ_FUWZ01000003.1 coordinate 904,278, forward strand.
ATCATTGCAAATTAGGATACTTTGGTGCGAGCACCGGAGCCGCAGCGGCGCTGAGTGCAGCTGCAGCTCTACCACAAATTCACGCGATCGTCAGCCGGGGTGGAAGACCTGATCTTGCCGCTGACGTACTATCAAAAATAACAGCACCTACGCTGCTTATTGTGGGCAGCCTTGATCATGATGTGATAGCCTGTAACCGTTTCGCCTATGAACGATTGCAGGGACCCAAAAAACTACTTATCATAGAAGGCGCCGGGCACTTATTCGAAGAAGGCAATGCTATGGATAAAGTAGCGGAAGATGCCGTTAGATGGTTTAATCTCTACCTTCAGGTACGTACATGAACCTCATCTGTTCAACTAAATGTTAAACTATGTTTAGTAATAGGATTACAGCCGCTCAGCAATTAATTCCTTTGCTAAAAAAATATAAAGAACAACCAGGAGGATTGGTATTGGCGGTACCCCGCGGAGGAGTACCCATTGCCTATGTAATCGCTAAAGAGCTGCATCTTCCTCTTAGTCTCGTGCTTACTAAAAAAATTGGCCATCCTGCCAACGAAGAATATGCTATTGGCGCTGTTAGCCTGACAGACCGCTATCTTGTGCCGCACAAAGAAATTTCCCCTGCCTATATTGAAGAGGCTACGACGCGCATTCGCAAGCGCTTACGGGAAATGTATCATATGTATCTGGGCGACCGCCAGCCAGAGCCTATCAGCGGGAAAACTGTCATCGTTGCAGATGATGGCATTGCCACCGGAAATACACTATTGGCCACAGTCAAAATGTTACGTAAAGCAAACCCGGCCAAAATAGTAGTGGCTGCTCCGGTAGCTTCCCAAAATGCCTATGCCACACTGTCAAAAGTGGTTGATGAATTGATAATACTACATATACCAACGTTTTTCAGGGGAGTCGGGGAATTTTATGATGACTTCGGACAGGTAACAAATGAGGAAGTAATTTATTACCTCACGAAAGAACGCACATAAGGTCGCGTCCAGCTAAACCCCAAATGGAAATGTTTCCGGCATCTGATGACCATCCGGCTGAATATGTAAAGGATACAAAGCTGTCGTCTCATCCAGATAAATAAAAGCATCATACCGCAACGGAAGTATGGTAGGAACATAATTGCCGTATTGTTCATATTGCGGATGATAAACTACGCCAATGGCGCGATGACCAAAATGATTTTCCCAAAAGACATTCTGATGAAGATCATTCATTATCAATAACTTGTTATAACTATTGGCAGTATGCAACAAATGTTCCCAGGATCCCTCGAAAGCAGGCGGAACTTCCATTTTCCGCATGGATGCTCCCCAACTGCCTCCTGCGATGACAGCCCCCTTATACGAACCAAAACCTACTAACACAACCCTCTCATCACCATATTTCAACCTGGTCAACTCCCCGATGTTAAACATCCCTTCCCCACTCATATTCGTTGCCCGGGCATCTCCGACATGGGTATTATGCGCCCATATAATGGCTTTGGCTTTTTCACCATGTAACTTCAGTAGCCGGTCAAGGGTCTGAGCCATATGATCATCACGGATATTCCACGCATGAGCACCGCCATGGAGCATTGCGCGGTAGTATCTTTCCGCATCTACCATCACCAAAGCATTCTGCTCAGCACTAAATACATTTTCATGATCTGTATTATAAGAGGGAAGCTTGACACGGATTTCTTTCAGCAAGCGAACTACCTCATTTTCGCATGATTCCGGCACAAATTGCGTTGCTCGTGCATATGACTGACCTTCCTGATATCGATACGGTTCAAAGCATTTAAATGCATCTTCGGCAAGTTTCAGCGTCCGAGAATCTGTTTTCCCCAGGTATTGCATGATACTTTCCATACTTTCCCACAAGCTATAAACATCCAGCCCGTAGAATCCTACCTTCTTGTTTAAAGGCAAAGCCCGGTTGTATTGTTGCAGCCAGTCTGCCAACGCTACAACTTCCCAATTGGCCCACATCCAGGTCGGCCACCGGTTAAAGGCATGAAGCACTTTAAATGCGCCCTTTCCTTCACCTGCATAGTTCTTTATATACCTGTTCAGGCGGTAGCAATCGGGCCAATCTCCTTCTACTGCGATAAAATTGAACCCTTTTTCTTCGATCAGCCGTCTCGAAATGTAACTACGCCAGTTATAGTAGTCGTGTGTTCCATGAGACGCTTCACCGAGCATCACGATCCGGGCCCCGCCGATCCTTTTAAACAAAGGGTCGAGACTATCCTTATCTGTTAAAGGATAAGCCCGTTGCTGAATGATACCAACTGCCTCCTCAGTATTTGATTTGGAAGGTCTGGTGAAATAATCTGACATTTCTTAACTTTTCCCAAAGAAAGCTCATTTTTTCAATGAAATAAATGAGGGGTATCATGCCGCTGTACGACAGAAATCATATTTTAAACAGCAGAAGGAGACTATTATCCGGCCGGATGTATTCTAATTTGCAAAAAGCACATTCGTCGCCACCTCGTAAAAATCATCTCCCATCTTTATAAACGGCGGTGCTTCTCCCCATGTTTTATTGGAAATCATGTATAATGTAAATACATTTTTAACCGGCAGCGGGTTTATATTTGCAGGGGAAAATGCCATATTGGAATAATTCGTTCCTCCATAGTTAAGCAGTGGCTGCCCGGTGTCGCTGTTAATGAATTCGAATACATAGTTGCAGCCTAATTCGGGCAGCGGGTCCGGCAGGCCGTCCGGGAGTATTTGGTATTCAGCCTTGTCAACAGCATTTTTCACATCTTTGATCACACCCACAGGTGTGACAACCTCATTCCAGTCTGCATCAAAATAGCTTACCGACACCTTGATGTCCATATGTTCGAAAGGTATAAGGTCTTTTGCATAATTGGCCACTTTTACTTTGATATGGCCGGCCGGGGCAGCGCTAACGGTATCCTGTTCCGCGGGATCGACAAAAGCGACAGGAGCATCCAGCGTAGGCTGAAACAGCGTATACGTCTCTTTGGAACCGGCTTTCACATCGATCGTTTTTTCAGCGACCACTTTCCCATTGCGGGTGTCGTAGAACTCAAATTTCCCCTCGCCGGCTACCACCTTAATCTTTTTCGCGTTTACATCCCATGCAATCGGGCGACCGTTATATTTAACGGCAATAAAAACCCCAGTCCCGTTACTTCGCAGCGCGGTTTTATCTGCATCAAAACAGACATCAACAAACGTTGCGAACGGATTTACATACTCCCCTTTTTTACAGGCGCTCAACCCTGTTAACACCAGCATGACAGCGATTATATTTTTGGTATAATTTTTCATTCAAAAATGATTTAATAAATCCAACAGGTGATTAGAAGTTATAGCTAACGCTCATACTGAATCGCTGGCCATCTTTTCTGCGATAGGTGATAATATCACCATCTTCTTTACGGTATTTGATGGATTTTCCTGCTTTTAAAACATCGAACTTGGTCTCATCCTGTACATAGTCATGGATATTCATATAATAGCGCGTCCAGTCATTCAGCAGGTTTGTCAGGTTCAGCTTCACCTCCATCTTCTTCTTTAAAAACCGGGCATACAGCTGCGCGTCCAATTGTCGTGGCGCCAGCTCATATTCTACCCGCGCCATATTCACGTTTGCTAAATTGGTGCGGGGGCCACGGTGGTTGTAGCTTACGGTGGCGCCAAAATAGTCGCCCCAGTAACCAATCCCCAGGTTCAACAACCAGGGAGACTGCCCGATCAATGGCCTGTCCTGGTTGGGATAGCGCTGCTGCACGCGCTCAGCCTTCTGTGTTTCGGGGTTATTGATCCACTGCCAGTGACTCAATACATTCACCTTAGACTTGAGCAATGTCCCGTTGGCATATATGAACAGATTTTTTGCCCAATCGCTGGCGGACAGAAATGCGAGATTCTTCCGGATTTCGAGTTCCAATCCAAGATTGGTTGCATTCTCCATATTGGCAAAAGTATAGTTGGCAGCTTCCGAATGCACCAACTCGATGGGCTTATCCAGCTTTTTATAGTAACCCGTCAATGAAAGGACCTCACCGGGCGATGGATACCATTCGAACCGCAGGTCCATATTATCGATCAATGTAGATTGGACGTGTTCACCATAGACATAACCATTCAGTTCAAAATCATACATCCCAAACATACCTATCTCCCGGAAATCCGGACGTATAACGGTCTTCGAATAACTTCCGCGGATGTTTAACTCCGGCGTCAGACTATAGGTAGCATTCAGTGAAGGCAGGAAACGCCAGTTATTCTCCCTAACGCCAAACCGATGTTTTTGTACATCATCGGGGTCGGGTTCGTCCCGGTAAGATCGCCGGTATAACTCCTCCTGCTTCGAGGTTAAATCAAAATATTCAGCCCGGACACCATATACCAACCGGAGCTTACTTCCAAACTTCTGATCCGCCATCAGATATAATGCATGTGACGCCATCCGGCCATCATAAAACCGGCCTCCCAGTGCGTCTGCATAATAATAAGCCTGTCCGTCGCCATTACCCATGTTCCCGGGTGACAACAACTGATCATAGCTTATTTCTATCGGAGGCGCCTTTTGATTAGTGGTACCTGCCGCCCAGGCCCTTGTCCACGGCGCCATTTTATTGATATCCAGTGACCGCCTTTTTGTCCAGGCCTGATATCCAAATTTCAACAGTGTAGACACCTGCTTCTTTTCGCCAAATTTGCGTGAAAAAGCTGCACTCCAATTGTAATCCGTTTCATCGATACGTGTCCACATGCGCCAGTCCTGGAAGGCGCTGCCATTGGAGGCTGCACTGTGGGTCATTAAACCCGGGGTCTGAAAATAAGGTACGTCGCCAATGATGGTAGTCAACCGGTAAGAGAGCTTACGCTCATCCAGGATCTGCTGCCTGATTTTATTAACGGTCAACGTTCCTTCGGCTTTAATCCGCCAGGGCAGCTGGTATTCACCTGTCAATTGATGTTGCTGCAGGGACATGGCCTCCGGCAACTGGTAAACAAGTTTACTGGCTATCGGCTGGGAATCGTCGTGGGGTGTCAGCACCGACTCGTTATAGTTATCACTGTAGGTAGTCGCATATATATTCTTCAGGACAACCTTAAAGTGCTTCCTCTGCCATCCCATATTCGCTACCAGCCCGGCGTTACTATTGAACCGATAGGATGCGCCGGCCCCTTTATCACCCATACCGGTACTGTCCAGGTAATTCCCACTGGTGGAAGATCTCAGGTTATTAAACTGTACAATATTCTGTTCATTTCTGACATTCACAGAAGTGACAAATCCAAAGCGGTTCCCGTTCTTAAAATCATAGACACGTCCGAGTGACAAACGCATATTCTGATTGGGCGCAGCTTTATACCTGTATGGCTTCAGCGCATCATTGTTTAATTTTTTGGATTGAGCGATGGCGTCCAGGTCATTGTATTTTACGTTATCGCCAAATTCCATCGAATTGAGTGGCGTACCATTCAGTTCGGGATCGGTTAAATGATAGCCCGGAGGCGCATCCAACTGCGATGCACGGTTGTTCCACTGCCAGGTTTTGATACCCTCCGGCATCTTCGATGATTGATCAAAGAAACCAAAAAACTCACTGGTATGGCGTTTTCCCAGTCGATAGAAGTCTTTGCCGGTAGTCTGTGAGTTTCCACCCAAACCATATTGGATCGTTGTAAAATTCTGTTCCGGGATATCGATGGTATTCACAGAGACCTGGCCGCCGGAAAATTCTGCTGAAACATCGGGTGTTGCTGTTTTATTCACCACCACGGAACTTACCATCTCTGTAGGGATGATATCAAAGGAAAAGTCACGCCGGTTCTGAGAAGTACTTGGTATAACGACACCATCCAGCATCGCCTGGTTGTAGCGATCGGACATACCACGTACAATCACATTCCGGTTGTTGACTGTCGTCAACCCCGTGACACGTTTCAGCACCTGTCCCATGTCGTTATCGGGCGTACGCGCTATCTGCTCGGAAGAAATACCATCCGTAACGGAAGCGGCGTTTTTCTGGCGGGCATACAAACCGGCAACACTTTCTTTCTTATAGCTGCCGGTAACCACCACCTGGCCGAGTGTTTTCGTTGATGGCGCCAGCGTGATGTGGAGGCTGGTCAGCTGTCCTTCTTTCACTTCTACCTGCGTAATACGCCTGGTCTGAAAAGAGATATAGGAAACCTCCACCGTATAACTGCCTGGCGCTACGCTGAAACTGTAGCTGCCGTCTACCCCGCTCTGTACCGCCTGGTTACGCTGCAGAATCCTGACAGTGGCTCCGGGAAGCGGCTGCCCCCTGTCGTCCAGCACCTTGCCACCGATACGGCCGGGCTGCTCACGGACAACCCTGGGTGAAATACTTACCGCCACGTTCTTTTCGGCTTCAGTGATGACCACCATTTTGTTGTCAATAGAATAGCTATAAGGCAACCCCTTAAAAAGGATATTGAGTGCCTCCTCCAGGGTGGCGTCCTGCACTTGCAGGGTGACTGGCTTTGCCTGCTTAAACAGGTCCATATCATAAAAAAAATCATACTTCACCTGTTTCCTGATATCCTCCAGTACGGCGTGAATGGTACTGTTCTGCCTGTTCATACTGATGCGCTGGGCAAACGTATGGGCGCTCACCTGCATCAGAAAACAGGTAAGCAACAACATGGTGATCTTCATAGCACGCATGCATTGATAAAAATTCATACTTTTGTTAGTGTTAAATCGTATTGATGATAATTGTTGTCGCAATGTCCTCGATAAGCTTTTAACAGTCCGGCCAGAGGTGTTCCACCACCTTTGGCTATTTTATTGATAGCTTATCCGTTATTTAACTGGTATCAATCTGTCACGATTAACCTCCTTTTTTTAACGGTTACTGTTGCTTTCCTGGTAGATTGTATCATTTTGACGATAGCGGATAGTGGCTGTGACCGGGACACCATACCGTTGAAACGCAGCTGGCCGATGTGTGGCGGATATTCCACCGTTATATCATACCAACGCTCCACCTGGCGCAGGATGCTTTCAAGCGTTTCGCCACGGAAAACAAAATCACCGTTTACCCACGCCAGCTGCTGTTGAATGTCTGCCTGTTGCACGGTCAGTTGCTGCGCCAGAACGGCCTGCTGACCAGGCTTTAATAAAGCAGACTCACCGCCGGCCGATCTTATTTTGACGCTGCCCTCCACCAGTGTTGTCCTGACGGCCGCTTCATCGCCGTAGGCGTTGATATTAAAATGAGTCCCCAGCACCTGTACTTCCTGCCCGGCCGTTTCCACAAAAAAGGGAACGTTGCCTTTCTCTCCTGGCAGCCGCATTTTTTCAATTTCAAAGTAAACCTCGCCCGTCATCTTTACCCGGCGTTCCTTATCTGAAAAACGTACAGGATAACTCAGGGAAGACGCAGCATTGAGCATAGCGACAGAGCCATCCGGTAAGGTCACCCGGTATTGGCCCCCATTGGGGGTAGTAATGGTATTGACTGCCGACGGTATAACTTCCTGCTTTTTGCCCACGTTATAACGGATATTCCCCTCCGCGTCTTTTTCGATACGTACACCTCCCTCCGTGGCAATAACGCCGTTTTGCGTATCGCTGAGAGTGATGACTGAACCATCTGCCAATGTCAGACGGGCCTTGTTCTCACCGGGCAGGACCTCCTCCTGTTCCGTCAACCGGTGGTTGTTGACTTTAGTGCCTGCGCGGAACCAATACAGACCAGCCGACAGGGTTAATCCTGCCAAAAGAGCCGCTGCTACACGCCTCATGTTACGAACACGGAAATATTTTGTACGACGGACGGCTATGCGCTGGTCTATCCTTTGCCGTATATCCACGCCCCGCTGCTCGTCCGGACCAAGCGATGGATCTTCGTCCGCCGCCGCGAGTTCCTCCTTCAGAAGGCGGTCGTACGCTTCCATAAGCACCGCCTCTTCATCGGGACTGAGTGTTTGTCCGCTGGCACGTTTCTGTAATAGTTTGCTGAATATATCGTTGTCCATCTTGCAATTTTGTACACGGATAATGCACCCCTCTATATATACAATCCAAAAACAGGGGGTATCCCTTGGTGGACAGGGTCACTTTTTTAAAAAAAAATTATAACAGGATAATTTTGGGCCGGGGAGATGATGGATCCGGAAGTCGGACCATGGTCTATCTAATAAAAGAGGAACAGGACGAAGAGCGTTGCCCTGCTGATACCCTGGCGTATGCGCCTGAGTGCTGTAGAAACGTGGTATTCCACGGTTTTGGGAGAGATGCCTAATTCTGTAGCAATACGTTTGATGGAAAATTCTTCCCGTTTGCTCATGGTGTATACCCTCCGGCATTGATCGGGCAGGTTGCCCACACAGGTTTCCACCTGTAGTTGCAGCTGTCTCGTTCTTATGGGTTCATCTGCTTCCCCGGCAAGCGGTTCAGGGAAGGTAGCCTGTTCGATGCTTTCGTTTGCCTGCAGCTGTTTCAGGTTTTTAAGTACCAGGTGGTAGGAGGTGGTGAACAGCCAGCCTTTGATATTGATATGTAAAATGGTGTCCCAGTTTTCCCAGAGACGGACGAAAGTGTCCTGTACGATGTCTTCAGCGGCCTGTTCGTTTTTTAAGATGCGGAAAGCGGTCCGGTACAAGGGTTTCCAGTGGCGGTTATAGACATCGTCGAAGGTTACGGCATCCTCGTGCTGAGATGTTGCTGCTGATCGGGAATGTGCCGTATTGCTCGTTTCCACTGTTTTTACCTTTGGTCAGGGTTCAAAATTACCAGTTAGACGGCGGGCATTCCATAATATGCCATTAAGTTTATATTAATTTACGTTAAAACCACGATCGGAACACTTCAGTCCCCATTTTGCTCATTTCGCACTCCGCTGAACGCCGCCAAAGGAAATACCTCCTTACTTTGTATCAAACAAAGCGTTCATGAAAAATAAAAAAACGAAGGTAATCCTGGCGGCCGTCGCTGTTTTGCTGCTCCTGCAATTCGTCAGGCCCAACATCGGCAACCAGCATCCTGCAACGTCACCGGAAACCTTCCCGAACGAGGTAGCTGCCATCCTGCAAAGGTCCTGCTACGATTGTCACTCCAATACCGTCCATCTCCGCTGGTTCGACCAGATCACGCCCGTCAACTGGCTGGTGGCCGACCACGTAAAACGCGGCAGAAGCGTTTTAAATTTCTCCCTGTGGGATAAAATGGAAAAACCGGAACAGGCGGCCAAACTCTGGGAATCGGTGAACCAGGTGATTGCCGGAGTAATGCCCCTGGAAAGCTATACGTCCCTGCATCCTGATGCAAAAATTACCGCCAGCGATCTGCAGGTACTCAAAAAATACGTTGTCACACTGGCTCCCAAACAACAGCCGGACAGCGCTAAAAACAAAACCCTCGAAACACAATATGCCCAGTGGGCTGCATCCACAAAAAATGTTCCGGCGAAACTACCGGAAGCGCTTAACGGCGTACAATACATTCCCGGATACAAAGACTGGACGCCCATCAGCACCACCCTTCGGGTAGATAACGGCACCATCAGGATCATCTATGGCAATGATATCGCTGTTGAAGCCATCCGGCAACATCAAACCAACCCATGGCCCAACGGCAGCATCCTCGCCAAAGTAGCCTGGGACCAGCTCACGACAGCTGAAGGAAACATCACTGCGGGCGCGTTTAAACAGGTGGAATATATGATAAAGGATAAGGAAAAATATGCTTCGACCGAAGGCTGGGGATGGGCAAGGTTTAAAACGCCCGCATTGAAACCTTATGGCACCAGCGCCCTGTTCACAACAGAATGTATCAACTGCCACCGCCCTGTTAAAAACAATGACTTCGTTTTCACCGCACCCATCCAACATTAATATGAAAAACACCTTCTTCATTTGCCTGCTACTGCTCACCGCCTGCCGGCAACAACCAACAGAAAACCGAAATGGTCCGGCTACCATACCCGCTACCTTTGGGCTGGAAGCCATGCATCTCAAAACGATTACCACCTTTATAAATCCTAAAGACGGGAAAACCAGCACCCTCTTCGGCAATTCCGCCGCATACGAAACCCTGAAAGACAAAACCATCCCGGTTGAAGGCGAAAAGAAACTGGTGCTGGTGACCTGGAAACTGGTCGGCGATCCCGTATGGTTCGGCGCGATGACGCCGGGCGAATTTCTTTCCATAGAAACACTCACCACTGTCAACCTGCTGAACCCCGATCCGTCTGCAGACTATCAAAAGCTCAACGGCCCATCCTTAACCAGGGACAATAGCATCAATGAACAACAAAAGCTGGACAGGGTCCGCTTGATGGTATCGTTGCAGCCAACCATCACGCCATAGTCGGAAAAAGAGACTACCTTTCATCGTTGTAACACAAAACACGGGCACCCACATGAGATGGAAAAATCATATCTTCCAGGTATCGACCGGTATCATCTGGCTAAGTTCTCTCTTTATGGGGATACTGGCCTCTATACCTAAAATCCTGCAGTTGAACATCACCTTCACGGAGCTGGCAGTAGACGCGTCTATCGCGTTTTTATTCTCACTTTTTGTATGGTATGTCAACCTGTTTTCTCTGCCCAGGTTCTCCATTGTTACCATGGCCAAAACAAGGATCATCAGGAAACTGACCTTCAGCCTGTTGCTGGGCATGGTGGTCATGGCTATCCTGGTGCTTTTTCACCAGCTGGCGTTTCCCCGGTATTCCTTTTCTTCTATGTTGATGATGTACCAGTTCAGAGGCGTTCTCATCAACCTGACGATATCCATGGTTGTTTTCTTCCTTTACCAGAATTTTGATGCCCAACAGGTGAAACTTCAAATGGAAAGATTAAAATCAGAAAATATCCATGCACAGTATGCGCTGCTAAAACAACAGATCGATCCGCACTTTCTGTTCAACAGCCTGAACACCTTAAAATCTATGATCGACATCCAGGACAAGGAAGCCGGTGATTTTGTCGTTAAACTTTCAGACTTCTATCGTTTCTCCCTTGAAAGCAGGAAAGAGGACCTGGTATCTTTATCACAGGAAACAGACGTGCTGGAGGCATACCTGTTTTTACTGCATTCCCGCTACGAGGACAGTATCGTGGTCCGCCTCGGAATCAGCGAGCAGCTGATGCACAGCTTTATCCCTCCTTTCACCCTGCAGCTGCTCGTTGAAAACTGTATCAAACACAATGCTTTTACCCGGAAGAAGCCTTTATTTATTGATATTTACACCGAAGATGATCACCTGGTCGTTAAAAACAATTACCAGTTCCGGGAAAATGAACAGTCTGCCGGCGTTGGGCTGGATAACATCAAAGGGAGATATGGCTTTATTAGTCAACAGCCTGTAGCCGTTGTTAAATCAGAAAGCCATTTTATCGTTAAACTACCGCTGATATATGAAAATATTGATCATAGAAGATGAAGTCAAAACAGCCAGCGCGCTATCACGGCACTTACACGCCATGAGGCCTGGCACCATCATCGCCGGCGCGATCCAAAGTGTGGAAGAAGCGGTTTTATGGTTCAACCGGAAAGAACCTGTAGATCTCGTCTTCATGGACATACAGTTAACCGACGGCGCCTGTTTCGACATCTTTAAATCGGTGAAAGTAGAAGCGCCCGTCATTTTCTGTACCGCTTACAGCGAATACACCACACAAGCTTTCAAAAACAACGGCATTGACTATATCCTCAAACCCTTTACCCAGGCGGATATAGAAAACGCCCTGCTCAAAGTAGAACACTTCAGCAGCTTCTTTCAACGCACGGCACAGGCGGATACGCGGTTGCTGGACCTCCTTAAGTCTATCTCAGGAGAAAAGCAGGGCAAAACCAGTTTCCTGGTGTTTCACCAACACAGCTACATCAACCTGTCCACCAGCGAGATAAAATACTTTTATAAATCCCTCACCGGCGTTTTTGCCGTAACGGACGAAAGCCACGAATACCCGATGAAAGAATCGCTGGATGAAATACAGCGTCTGCTGGCGCCACGGGACTTCTACCGGATCAACCGCCAGTATATTATCGCCTTCAAATCCATACAGGAAGTACAACACTATTTTGACCGGAGGCTAACCGTTACCCTGGTTGTAAAAACAGCCGAAAAACTCATCGTCGGCAGGGAGAAAGCCACCTCGTTCTTACACTGGCTGGGCGACCGATGACCTGTAGGCCTTTGACCAGTTTACCCCGGAAAATAAAAAACTGGACCATAAACCCACTGGCCAGGCTCCCTATTTTTACATCGACAATCATTCCTAACACCAAAAGTCAAGAAAAATGGAAAAGTCGATTTTCTACCACGCAGGATGCCCTGTTTGCGTCAGCGCTGAGCAAGATATCATTCATTTAATCGGTCCGCAAAAAGTGGAAGTCGTGCATCTCGGCAACGACAGGGGACGCATCGCCGAAGCCGAAGCAGCAGGCGTAAAATCAGTACCAGCACTGCTGACGCCGGCCGGCCATGTGTTACATATCAACTTTGGCGCATCCATGGCGGACGTAAAAGGCTGATCTGCATTGTTCATCGGTAGCAAGCCTCTCATAGCCAAACCTGCAGCAGAAGGTTTGGCCTTTTTTTCAGAGCAGTGTGGACAACGCCCTGATGCCATCACGCAACTGTTCTTCAGAGAGCGCCGCATAGCCCAGCCGGAGGCCGTTGACCGGTGTTCCGTAACTAAAACTTTCCGGCGTAATAATCTGTATCCCTTTAGCCTTCAGGCTTTCAGACAGTTTAGCCCAGTCTACTTTCTTCTTCGGCACCAGCCAGAACGCCAGTCCCCCTTCCGGTATCGTATAATGTACTTTCTCAGATAAATACTCCTCCAGCAAACCGGCAGCTATATCCCGGATTGTTTTGTAGTAATGCGAAGCCTTTTTTATGTGCCGCCGGACCGTGCCGTCTTTGATCAATTGCAGTACGGCATGCTCCATAATAATATCGCCCTGCACATCGATGATTTTACGAAGGGCGCCCACGCGCTCCATCAACGCGCAGTCCTTGCTCACCATATAGCCTATACGTAATGCCGGCGCCACCACTTTGCTAAGCGTCCCGATGTATACATAGTGCTCCAGTTCAGGGAAACTGCACAACGGCAATACGGGACGCTGGCCGAAATGGAACTCATTATCATAATCATCTTCTATAATATTGAAGCCATACTCGTTGGAAAGCCTGATCAGTTCCAGCCGCCGCTGCCGGCTTAACGTTACCGTGGTAGGGTATTGCCTGTGCGGCGTGGTATACACCGCCTTTATTTTGCGGGTCCGGAGATGTCTTACCACATCCGCAGTTACCAGTCCATCTCCGTCAACCGTCACCGGCAGCAGTTTTGCTCCCGCGCTTTCAAACGCGCTCCAGGCCGGCTTGTATCCCGGGTTCTCTACCAGCACATGATCGCCTTTGCTGAACAGGCAATGCGCAGTCAGGTACATCGCCATTTGGCTGCCCCTGGTGATACAGAGATCGTTTTCCTGAACGCGCATGCCACGCTGATGATTAAGCATTAAAGCGATTTCTTTTCTGAACGATACCTCTCCATAGGGATTTACATATGACATGGCCTGCCACTTCGCCTTCCGTTGAAAAATTTCCCGGTATGCCCTCGCCAACGAGGCCACCGGTGCTATTTTGCTGCTGGGGTGACCATCGTCGAACTGTACATTGAACCTTTGCAGCGGCTGCGCGGCAGCAGATGGCGCTCCTGCTTTCTGTTCACCGTCCCGGGGAAAATCCTCCGCCACAAAAGTGCCCTTCCGTTCCTTCGATACCGTCCATCCTTCTATCAGCAACTCATTCAATGCGTCTACGACCGTGTTCCTGTTCACCTTCAGCAACTGTGCCAGGTCGCGGCTGCCAGGCAGGGCATCTCCCGGCTGCAGTCTCCCCGACCGGATCTCTTTAATAACAGCATCCGCAATCTGGAGATAGAGGGGCCGGCCTTCCTTTTTATCCCATTGGAGCGCTATCTTCCACCGTCTTAACATGTGCATACCATTTGAAAAATATAGACAATGCAACCTAGCGGAAAAAGCTATCCGTGGTAACCGGACCAGCCGTATTTATTAATTCTGGACCATCCTCGTCTCCTTATAAATTTATCGTTGCGACCGTTTTTCCCGCTGTAAAAGTATTATCTTGTTACCATGAAGTCTGGCTATGTCATACACCCCCTCGGAGACAGCGCTGCTATCCTGAAATGGGAGCAGGAAATAAGTATGGCGGTACATCAGGAAGTGATGAAAGCCTATCATTGCCTCCGCATTTCATCCTCCCCCTATATCCTTGATCTGATACCGGCTTATGCCTCTTTAACGATAGTGTATGATGCGGCGCTGATCAGGAATAACGAGCGGGTGCCGGGATTACAGTGGCTGACGGCTTATATCGCAACGAAAATAAAAACCCGGGACGCCATTACCGCGCCTGCTCCCCGCAAGCTGCGTATTCCGGTATGTTATGATCCTTCCCTGGGTCCGGACATCACAGAGATGGCTGTTTCCCGGAAGGTGACCATAGCGGATATCATCGCCTGGCATTGCGAAACAGTATATACGGTATACCTGACAGGTTTCCTGCCGGGATTTCCTTACATGGGGAAAGTCTGTGCCGCGCTGGAGACGCCGCGCAGGCCGCAGCCACGGCTGCAGGTACCTGCCGGCAGCGTAGGCATTGCCGGAGCGCAGACAGGTATCTATCCGCTGGCGTCCCCCGGTGGCTGGAATATAATAGGGCAAACACCGCTGCGGATGTTTGACGCCACCCATGCCGATCCCTGTTATTGCCACCCGGGCGACCAGGTACAGTTTATACCGGTCACCCTCGAAGTTTTCAGACAGATACAACACGAGCAATGAGCATGGTAGTAATACAACAGGGCATTATGGACACCATACAGGACAAAGGCAGATATGGTTTTCAACACCTGGGGATCAATCCCGGCGGTGTAATGGACCGTATAGCCATGGCCGTTGCCAACGGGCTTACCGGCAATCCTGTTACCGAAGCGCTGCTGGAATTACACTTCCCGGCAGGCAAATACCTGTTCGAAACACCTGCGCTGATAGCCTTATCGGGCGGCGACTTCGGAGCGGCTGTCAACGGCTGCCCCGTACCGCTGCATACGCCGTTGTATGTCCCCGCCGGCGCAACGCTTACTTTTGAAAAACTGCGCAGCGGCGCGCGCTGCTACCTTGCCGTCCGCCACGGCTTCTCCCTGGCACCCTGGCTCGGTAGCTGCAGTACACACCTTAAAGTAGCCCAGGGCGGCTTTAAAGGAAGGGCGCTCCGTAAGGGCGACAAGCTACCGCTCAACAGAACACCGCAGCATACCGGCGGGCTGTCAACGGAAGTACTCCCCTGGACAGCCGCCACCGCTCATCTGTATAATAAACAGGACACCATCCGTATTTTGCCCGGCGCCTGCTGGGACATGCTGGATGCGCCTTCGCAGCAACAACTACTGACCGGCAGTTTCCGGGTGGGGCCGCACAGCGACCGTATGGGCTTCCGCCTCAGCGGGACGCCCCTGCGCACCGGCAGGAAAGAAGAGCAGCTGTCTGCCGGCATATGCAGAGGAGCCATACAGCTCCTCCCCGACGGCCAGCTGATCATACTGATGGCAGACCACCAGACGACCGGCGGCTACCCTGTAGCAGCACACGTCATCACCGCCGATATGCCGGCGCTGGCGCAATACCAGGTGGGGCAGTCACTACAGTTCAGCATCGCCGGCCGGGAAACGGCAGAAGAACTGTTGTGGCAACAGGAAAGAGCGCTGCGCTACCTGCAGCACGCAACACAATTACGTTTGGAAAAATGGTTATCACCATATGCATTATATTGACCTTAATTGTGACATGGGCGAAGGGCTGGACAACGACGCGGCCATTATGCCTTTTATCAGCAGCGCCAATATCGCCTGCGGCTATCATGCCGGCAATACCGACACTATGAAAAAAACAGTGTCGCTGGCAGCCGAACATACAGTAGCCATAGGCGCGCACCCCGGCTTTGCGGACCTGGAAAATTTCGGACGCAGCGAGCAACACCTTTCAGACCCGGCGCTGTATGACCTGGTGTCTACGCAGGTATATGCACTACAAATCATCTGCCGCGCGCAAGGCGTGCCACTGCAGCATGTAAAACCACATGGCGCCTTGTACAACATGGCCGCCCGTATGCCCGCGATGGCCGCCGTGATCGCAAAAGCCGTAAAGGATGTAGATAGCAGCCTGCGGCTCTTCGGGCTGAGTAACAGCGCCCTGATCAGCGCTGCAGCTGCGGCAGGACTGAAGACCGTGAGCGAAGTGTTTGCAGACAGGACCTACCAGGATGACGGCTCACTGACACCCCGCTCACAACCCGGGGCTATGATTGAAAATGAAACAATGGCCATCCAACAGGTGCTGCAAATGGTTACCCGGCAGGAAGTGACTGCCCGGTCGGGGAAAACAGTTCCGCTGAAAGCAGAAACCATCTGCATACACGGCGACGGCCCCCATGCACTGGAATATGCCCGTGCCATCCATACCGCCCTGCTTCACCATCACTTAACGATCCAACATCCGTGAGTAAACAAAAATCCTCCGCCATCATAGGCGCCGCTTTCCTGATGGCCACCTCCGCTATCGGTCCGGGTTTCCTGACACAAACCACTGTTTTCACCTGGCAGCTGGGCGCCGCCTTCGGCTTTGTAGTGCTGATCTCCATCTTACTGGATATCGGCGCGCAGCTCAACATATGGCGTGTATTGGCGATCACCGAACGCCGCGCACAGGACCTGGCCAACGACCTGCTGCCGGGATTGGGTTACCTGCTCGCTGCACTGGTGGTGCTCGGCGGGCTGGCCTTCAACATTGGCAATATAGGAGGATGCGGACTAGGCATACAGGTCATCACCGGCATGGACACCATGTATGGCGCGCTGCTCAGCTGCGGTGTTGCCCTGTTTATTTTCTGGATAAAAGAAATGGGATACATGCTCGATCAGTTCACCCGGTGGCTGGGACTACTAATGGTATTACTGACCGTCTACATCGCTGTCAGCTCCGCCCCGCCACTGGGAGAGGCTGTCCGGCAAACTTTCTGGCCTTCGGTGATCGATACCAAAGCGATCGTTACGCTGGTAGGCGGGACCGTTGGCGGCTATATCAGTTTCGCCGGCGCGCACCGGTTGCTGGATGCAGGCATCAGCGGCACCGGTCAACTAAAAATGGTCAATAAAAGCGCCGTCAGCGGCATCATCATCACCGGCATTATGCGTTGCGTGTTATTTCTTGCCACCCTCGGCGTAGTGGCCAAAGGCTTTACGCTGGACAGCAGCAACCCGCCGGCTTCCGTGTTCCGCATGGTGGCCGGTATGGCCGGCTATCGCTTTTTTGGCATGGTGATGTGGTGTGCGGCCATTACCTCTGTAGTAGGCGCCGCCTATACCTCCGTGTCTTTTCTCAAAACATTCCATCCACTGATACAGGTATATGAACGGTGGATCATCTCTTTCTTCATTGTTTTTTCCACCGTCATTTTTATTGTCCTTGGCAACCCGGTACGGCTCTTAATTACAGCCGGCGCACTCAATGGTCTTATACTTCCGGTAGCCCTGGCGGTCATCCTGGTTGCTTCGGTAAAAAAGAGACTGATGGGCAGTTACAAATACCCGGCGTGGATGCAGGCGGCAGGTTGGTGTGTGGTGTTGATTATGGGATGGCTCAGCGCCGTTACATTAAAGGCGTGGCTGCAGTGACCCGGACCAACCGGTAGTTTTTAATACTTCAGTGACCTGGTCAGGTTCAGCCAGATCCGCCAGAAAATAGACTGGTCTTCGGTGATAATCTCCGCATCCGCCAGGATGCCCGGCTTCAGCTTAATGACAGAATCTGCAGCTGTTCTTACCAGCGCTACCCGGGAGAAAAACAGGCTGTCTTTGACAGGGATATCCGATATATAATCCACCTTCCCTTTCAGGTATCCATATTCCTGGTAAGGATAACTGCGTACCCTGATCATCACCTGCTGCTCTTTTTTCACCCTCGACGATGCTGCCTGCGGGATCAGCACCTCACCGTAATAGTCGTTTTTGCCGGCATTGATATAAAACAGGATGTCGCCCGTTTTATGCAGCTGGTTTTCCTGTAAGAAATCTCCGTAAACCAAAAAGCCGGCAGAAGGCGTGGTGATCACATATTGTTTTTTCCAGTTCTCCGCATCGCTGATGAAGGTATTCAGCGACTGGTAGAATTTCTTTTCTTCTTCGATGATCTGATTGTCTAACTCGGAAAGCTCTTTGTCTTTGGCTGACAGTGCGCTCCGGTTACTGATAAGCGTATTTTCCATCTGCGGGATTACCTGCCGCTTTGCCAGCAGCACTGCTTTTTTCCGCTGCAGCTCCAGCGGGCTGATGATCCTCTTTTCCGCCAGCAGCCGGTACTTTTCATACTCCGCTTCCGCGAGGGCCAGTTCATCTTTTTGCAGTTTGTAAATCTCTTCGGTGCGGGCGGTCTGATCGTTTACATACTGCACCTCGTTCTGTATAAAGTGTTTCCGCTTCTGTAAGACACCTTCCCTGTTGACCGCCTTATAGTTGAGGTACGCCGTATAGAAACTCTGGTAACTGCCCTGCAGCTCCCCCAGGTCCAGCTCTGTAGGAGCCACGAGATCTGTCAGGTCCTGCATGGAAGCGCCGCTGTTGCGTATTTCTTTCAGCCGGCTCAGGATATCGATGACCTGCCGATGTTCCGCAATACTTTCCACATAGGCGATGTCCGTGTTTTTCTCCACCCATTGCCCTTCTTTGGCCAATATCTTCACGAGGTTACCATTCACCTTGCTGACGAGCGCTTTGGGCGCATTGCTGGTACTGAACCTCATGGACACCTGCACCATTTCGGGATACCGGATAAACACCGAAAGGCCGATGATGAGCACCACCGTCAGCAACACGAAGGAAATACCTCTTTTCATCAGCCAGGATGGTGGCTTGGTGATGATCTCCTGGAGATCTTCTGAATGGATGTCGTCTTCCGTATAACTTTTCTTTGCCATGATCTTAATTTCCCAGTTCCAGCTGGTTTTTTACCAGCTCAAAATATTTTCCGCGTTTCGCCGTCAGCGCCTGATGTGTCCCCTGCTCTACGATATTCCCTTTTTCCAGTACGATGATGTTATCGGCATTTTTTACGGTGCTGAGGCGGTGCGCCACAACAATCACCGTACGCTGGTCAAAAAACTGGTCCAGCTTTTCTACGATGGCTTTCTCATTGTTGGCATCCAGCGAATTGGTTGCTTCATCGAGGAAGATAAAGGCAGGAGCTTTATAGACGGCGCGGGCTATCATCAACCGCTGCCGCTGGCCCTGACTGATACCTTTTCCGGCGGTACCGATTTTTGTCGCCAGCCCGAAAGGCTCACCGGCAATAAAGTCTTCCATATTGGCTATATGCACGGCGTTTTGCAGCCTGTTCTCATCGGGAAACTCATCGTTGATAGCGATGTTGCGCTCTATCGTATCCGCATATACGTAGTTGTCCTGCAGCACGGAGCCACAGCTATCTCTCCAGAGCCCAAAATCAATCTGGTCCAGCCGTTTGCCGCCTATCAGTATCTCCCCTTCTTCCGGGTTATAATAACGCAGCAGCAGTTTCAGGATCGTTGTCTTGCCGCTGCCGCTGGCTCCCACGATAGCCGTTGTTTTCCCGGCCGGGAAGCTCATATTCAGTTTGGTAAATATCGGTTCATTGCCTGCGCCATAATAGCGGAAAGTGACATTACGCAGCTCTATTGAGGTATCATCAGGCAGTTTAGTGAGGTAGTCTTTCCGGATATCCACTTCTTCTTCTGTATCGTATATTTCATTGAGGCGCTCGAGACTTATTTTTGCATCCTGGTAAGACTGCAGAAAGCTCAGCAACGACTCCACCGGGTTGCTCACCATCCCCACGATATACTGAACGGCCATCATGCCTCCCAGTGTGATTTCTCCGTCGATCACCGCTTTGGCGGATATGTACGTGATCAGTATCCCCTTAGCCTGGTTGATGGCCATCGACCCGACGGACTGGTACTGGGACAACGCCAGGCTCTGCACCCGGAAACGGAAAAGTTTGGCCTGCAGCGTCTCCCACCCCCATCGCCGCCGCTTTTCCGCGTTGTTCAGTTTGATGTCCTGCATGCTCTGTATCATTTCCACCATGTACGTCTGGTTTTCGGAAGATATCTTGAACCGTTTGTTGTCCAGCTCCCGCCGGTAACGCATAAAAGCCAGGATCCACACAGTGTATAGCACCGTGGAGATAATAAACACCAGGAAGATGGTTTTATTGTAGATGATCAGCAGGCTGCCGAAGATCAGCATGTTCACCAGCGAAAAGAGGGTATTCAGCGTACTCCCTGTCAGAAAAGCCTCGATACGCTGCTGATCGGCCATCCGCTGCATAATATCACCATGCGTTTTAAGGTCGAAGAACCCCATCGGTAATTTCATGATCTTGATCAGCAGGTCTGTCAGGATGGAGATATTGACCCGGGTACTGATATGCAGCATGATCCATGACCGGATAAAAGACACCGCGGTACTGCCCACAAAAAGCATCAGCTGGGCAATCAGGATCAGGTTAATAAAGCTGATGTTTTTGGTATTGATCCCGATATCCACTACCGACTGCGCCAGGAAAGGCGCTATCAGCGACAGCAGGGTACCAAGCACCATGCCCAGTATCAGCTGAATGAACAAACGGCGGTATTTATAGAAATAGGTAAATACCTTGCTCCATCCCAAAGCCCGGATAGGCTCATCCTCATCAATCTGGTAAAAATCGGGGCCGGGACTGAGTATCAGCGAGAGCCCGTCATGCTGATCTTTCACGGAAAACCAGTGCGCTTTGAACTCCCGCTCATCGTAAGAAGTCAGCCCACTCGCCGGATCGGATAAATAGTATTTGTCTTTCCTGATTTTATAAAGTACTACGAAGTGCTTCTGGTCCCAGTGGAGGATACAGGGCAGCTCTATCTGATGCAGCTGTTCCAGGTTCAGCCGGGCGCCCAGCGTACGGAATCCCAGTTTTTCAGCGGCTTCAGAGATACCCAGCAGGTTAACGCCATTTTTCGTCGTCTGACAGAGCTTCCGTATTTTATGGATGGACACCAGTTGTCCGTAGTATTTGAATATAATACGCAGACAGGTGGCGCCGCAGTCCATCATGTCCATTTGTTTGTAATGTGGGAAACGTTTCAGCATGTTTTAATTTGTCTCACTGTTGTTGGTCACGGTACATTTGCAATGTTTTTTCGAGGTCATCGAAATCAATATCTTTTTCAACGATTACACTATCGGCAGTGCGTAATAACAAATATCGCGGCACACCGTACAGGCGTAGCTTCTCCGCCAGCTGTCCGCCCTGTTTTTCATCGAGCCAGTATTGCTGATAGGCGAATGGTTTCGCTTTCAGATGCCTGTCCCAGTCTGCTTTTCTGCTGGATATCGTGACCCCTGCAATAGCATAGGATTTGTTACCGGCGTTTTCCGTGGCTAATTTATTCAGGTATGGATGTTGCTGGATACATGGACCACACCAGGTAGCCCAAACATCGATCAACAAGTAGGGATACCGGGAGGCCAGGGTTTGAAAGGAGGTACCGCCAGGCGTTGCTTCAAATTGCAACGAAGGAAACAGCGCGCCGTCCATCCGCTTACGGCTCTCTTCCACATAGTCGGAGAACTTTTTTAACATAGCGGTACGCTCGGCGGGCGAAAACCGGGTAGTGTCCAGCCGCTCTATGGCTGCCCTGATCCGATCTCTGATGCCATACGTGGAAGGCCGGAACAGTGTCTTTAACCTTTGATAGGCGATATAGGAACCGTTATATTGTTGTATCAGTGCCAGCTCCAGGAGGTACTTTTGCATGCTGATGCTATCCATGCCCGGCATCGTCAGGTTTTCCGCAGCCATTTTTCCGGCATACGTCTTCCCGATCCCGTTGAAAAGTTCCTCTACCTTGTTTTCCCGACCACCGCTAACGGTCCATTCACCAGAGGTTATATTGACTTCCAGTGAAATAACATTGGTATCCAGCACGAAGTACTTTACAGTATGATGGCAGCCGTCTTCATTATATTCCAGGGATGCCATTCCCGGGTGTGCACCGCTGGAAACATTTTTTATTGTTTTGGTGAAATAACCGGAGGCGTTTACTGCTAACCGGAAAGTATCGTTGTCTGTTCGCAGGGTTACGCAGAAATTCCCTATAGCCGGGCGGGGCTTTAAATATCCACTGATAGTAACCTGATTTTTCATCCGTCCGGCGCGCTGGCCATAGGATACGATCGTTAAAAGGGTAAAAAGCAGGAAAGTGGCATATTTTAAGGATGCTTTTACCATAAATTATTTTTTTTCAGCCATCAATTTTTTATAAAGTCGCTGACCATAAAAACTGTTTTTGACGGAATCCGGCAGTTCATTGTAAAACCGGATGTATCTGTCATAGGAAAAGTTGGGGTCTCCGGTTAAGATGTAGGTCATTTCATAAGTACCTTTGTGATCCGCTGCAGCCTTTAAAAAGAGGTCTGACAAATTTCTTTCGACCATCGCTAGTTCTTCCAGGTAGGCATTTTTTTCATAACCTGGTCCACTCTTTTCGATCAGTTGCTGTAATTCTCTCCGTTTTCTTTCCAGCGCCCCGCTTTTCTCAAAAACCGAACGCCACAAGTGGTAAAAAGGAGAAGTAGTTTCTACCTCAGCGCTATACCCTACTTTACCCTTTTCGAATTCCTCCTGCGTAAATGTATAGATATACCTGCTGCTGTCTAAAAATACCTTTGCGCCGGTTTTCTTCAGGTTGAGCATTGGTACGGAGGGCGTCGATGCGTCACCTTCAAATCTAAAACGGCCATTTTTCACTACGGTGGTATAGACAGGGCCGGCCTCCGGGAACTCCAGCTTCACACTATCCCCATCTTTAAAGCTGTATGGGTGTGCATCTCCCAACTTGCTATTGTCAAATTTTCCCTCAATAATATAGTGATATTGTGCGAAAGAAAAAAGAGGCAGCAACAGGAGTAAGTTAACAAAACAGGCATATCTCTTCATGATAAGTTTGTTTTCTAACAGGGAATGAGTCCTGGCCAAAGGTAATATATGGCCAGGACTCATTTCGGGTATTATTCAGTAATCAGTTAGACGATGCGAATACTGCAGTCCAGCTTGCACAACCGGACGCATTGGCGCAGGCGGTTTTACAGCCGTCTGAACAAGCCTGGTCCGTATTCCAGCCAAAGGGAGTATTGAAATTATAAGTACTTCCGTTCGTCAGTTTGAAGGTACAGGTACAGGCTTTGCGTTCATCGCTGCTATCGCGGCAATCAGCTACGCCATCGTTCACATATGATAAGGGAATGCACGAACCGTCGCCGCATTGAAATTCGTCGTCGGGACATCCTCTTCCGCCCTGAACGTTTTTCAGGCTTTCTCTGGACAGTTTTTGGATACCTAAGGTATCTAAGTTTTTCAGCGAAATTTTCTTCATAGATATAAAATTAGCAGTTAACACCAGGTCCCTTGCCTTACTCCGGGATATGCCGGAGTAAGGCAAAGGACCGCTAAAGACTTAATTTGATCCAAATGTTGATGACCAGCTGGCGCAACCAGAGGCATTGGAGCAGGCGGTCTGGCAGGCGTCGGAACATTCTTCCCCTGTTGTATAACCGGAAGACATCGGATAATCAAAGTATTCGCCGTTGGTAAGTTTTAACCGGCAGGTGCAACTGTGCTGTCCCATTTCGTCACTGCCGTCGAGGCAATCCTTTATGCCGTCCATTTGTTTCACCTTGGGGATGCAGCTACCATCTCTGCAGGTAAATTCGTCAGGGGCGCACCAGCTTCCACCGTTCACGTTTTTCAGATTTTCTCTGGACAGTTTCTGGATACCTAATGTATCTAAGTTTTTCAGCGAGATTTTTTTCATAGCTGTGAAATTGAAGGTTTAAACACGATACCCGCTTCCTCCGGGGCATCTTCAGAGGACCTTTTACAGGGAGCCTTCTGTTGCCCTGAATCGTTTGCAACCGGCCTGGGCTATTTTTCTAGAAAAAGTTCTTTAATTCTGTTACGCGGTAACTGTCGGGCAATTCCCTTCCATTGACATAGATGGTCGGGGTAGCCCTTATTTTCATTGTTTCGCACCAATCGCGCATCGCCAGTATTTTTCCTGACTGCTCGCTGAGCTCTCCGTTCATGGGATATTTTTGGGCAAAGGTGTCATAGTTTTTCACGGGCGCCAGATACCAGTCATCCAGCGCAGACTGCATTTTTACAGTGTCGCATTCTTGTTGGATCGCCATCAGGTGCGCCACCACGCGAGTCTTGATATCGCCCCCTTCTCCGGATACGGCGAATATAATACGCAGCCTTACATCCGGGTTGGTATGGATAATATGCTCCAGCTCGGGATGCGCTTTGGCACAGGGGCCGCAGAAAGGATTACATACCTTGATGATTTCATGGGTAGCGCGAGGATTTCCCACCACGATACCTAAACCGTCTACCGGCGCAGTAACCCGCTCGCTTTTGTCCAGCAACGCTTCAAATATTTCCGGGTTGTAACGCAGCTTTTTCCATTTCTTTTCATAGTCTCTGCCATCACGGGCACTCTTCAACTCAGGAATAGCAGCGTTCGTCAGCAACAAAAACGATAGCCCTACCAGTATCACCACCGCCACGGGGTACAGCGCGAAACCTTCGCTGAGCGCAGCACTACCGGACAGGCAAAAAGCAGCTATCGTTGTATTGGCAGTCAGCACAACCTGCACGGCGAGGCAAAGCGGGCACCATTGCTTCACTACTTTCCATTGATAGTAGACAGAAAACATTATGTAGGGGGATACCAACAACGATATCACAGACCATAGCAGTAAAAAGCCAATGTTCCCGGGGAACAATATCTGCGTTGTGAAAAAAGCAGCAAAAAAAGAAAAACCCCATACCGCCCAGCTGATCCCCATAAAGGAAGCCCTGGAAGAAGACAACACGGCATCGCAGTTGATCTTTTTACCCTTGCCACCACATACTTCTTTAATGAAAGGATTATGCGCGTCGATCTCATTCCAGATCAGCAGCGAAGAAACAGCGAGTCCAAGGAAAGAAAAGAGGAGAAAGCCAGCTCCCAACCAGGTGTACGTTCCGACAGGTTGAGAAAACAGATGGCCCGCTGCAAAGACTATGGCTGCCAAAGTAAGGCACAACGGCACTCTCTTCACCAGCATACGGTCCCTTTCCCTTTTTTTGTTGGCCGAAAAATGTACTTCATGTTTCGGTGTGGCGGTATCCAGCAGCAGGATAATGTGTTTATCCATCTTTTCGAATTCCTCTACAGACAACTGCTTAAGTTTGTTGGTCAACGGATCAAGATAGTCTATCTGTCCGTTCTCTGCACGGGTCACAACGGTGAAGCCAGCCCGGGGCCAGTCATCCTGCTGAATGGAACAGATAAAGGGCGTTTCAAAAGCTTCGTAACTATGCGGCCCTTTTTCAATAGCGGCAGATTCAATACCGTATTCGAAAAGCGTGTCCTTTATAGAAAGCAGGGAAGGATATTCTACGTGGTTATGCAGTGTGTCCGATAATCCGCTGTTTGTAAAGTTGACTTTCAGGTTTCCTAGCAAATAACGACAGGTATTAAAGAGATCGCTCTCTTTCCTGTGGGCAAACATCGTAAATAGGGTCATAGTAACGGGACAGAATAATTTTTCTCAATATAGAAAACTTTTTATTCTAAATTCGTTTTTACTTAACAATTATATAACATGAAAAATTTCTAAATAATCATTTCGCCAGAACCTACGCCCGTACTAAGTTTGCAGTGAAATATACGCTTAATAAAACATACTGTTACCATCCCTAAAGAAGAAGAATTTAATGCTGAACATCAATAATATGAACAGATGCGAAACACCCTTTTGTTAACCTTACTTTGTTGTGCCATCAACAGCGTTGCTGTCTGTCAGACGAAACTGAACCTGGACCAGTCCTTCTCTTTATTGCTAACACAAAATGAAGACGTACGCCAGGCTAACATCGCTGTATTGCTCGCCCGCGTGGAAGTGAAAGACGCCCGTAACGGCTTTCTCCCCACGCTGTCATTCGGTGCAGGACATACTTATAATCTCGGGCTTGCTTTCGACCAGATTGCCGGGCAACTGGTGACCGGCAATAAATGGACGAATACTGCCAATGCGAATATCAGCACGCGCGCCACTGTGTTCCAGGGATTCAGCCAGGTCAATAAACTCAAACAGTCCTTACTGGGCCTGGAAAGTAAAGAGCTCCAAAAAAGTCAGTTAAATCAATCGCTTAAACTGGAACTGCTGTCCAGGTATTTCGATGCTACCGCCAGCCGGTCGTTATATGAAGTCAACCTGAAACAATTACATTTTGCACAACAACAACTGGAAGAGGAGCGCACGAAATATGAGCTGGAGACCAACACGCTGGTGGATGTAACGCAGGCTGAAAGCCAGGTTGCCAATAACGAGCTGAACAGCATTGTCAGCAATACAGCTTACAACAGCAGCCTTATTGCGCTCAAGCAGGTGCTGGGGATACCGTTGACAGACTCGGTATTCCTGGAAACACCTAACCTGGAAATAGGGGCGCCGGGTGACCAGATGCCCGGTGGTACACCATCACAGGACCCATCCGTCAAATTGGCCGAACTGTCCGTTCGCCAATCTACTTTGAATTTAAAATCTGCGAAAGCGCCCTATTACCCTACCCTGAGTTTCTTCGGTGCATACGGCACCAACTATTCTTCCGTTCGCAGGGATTATGGAAGCGATCATTACATGCCATTCTGGACGCAGGCCGATCAGAACAGGTCCCTCAACTTTGGTCTGTCGCTCAGCTTACCCGTTTTCGATGGTTTTAAAACGCGTAATAACATCAGCAGGTTAAAACTTGACCTTGAAACCAAACAATCCGTACTGAATAAAGTAAAGACGGAACGGGAGAAAGTGTTGTTGCTCGCTATACAGGAATATCAAAAATCAGTGAAGGAATACCAGGTATTGCAGGTGCAGCATCATGCGCTGGAAAAAAATTTCTATGCCATGAAAGAGCGGTATGACATTGGTGAGACCAGCGCCATGGAATATAATAAAGCGTTGCTGGATTATAATGTGGCGGAAACCAATGTAATCAAAGCGAAATACACACTGATGTACAATCTCGAAGTGATCAGGGTGCTAAAAGGAGAAAGATAATGATCATATCCTATTAATATTTTTCAGATATATCAAACTGTTGTACATTCGCGCCGCTGTATTATAGCAGGGCATTCCTCCTGATACCAGCCATCATAACCTTGCAACTGTCACATGAAATTGAACTTCTGGAATCATTTGTTTAAAACGGATGACCACTATACCTACAACCCATTGGAAAACGGCGTAGAAGTGCTTAATTTCTGGCCTGGCCAGGCTTCCAAAGATTTATGGCTGTATCAGTTCGTCACCGCCAGGTTCGGGGATATTCTGAACAAAAAAAATTCGCTGCTGCTGGCTTCTCTCTTCGGAGAAAAATCTCATATCCGGAAAAGCCCGTCCGGAACCAAAGTGTTTTTCTCCGGTGAAAACCTGACCAGGTTTCCCAAATATGCTGATTACTGTACAGACTTTGTTGATCTCGCTATAGGGTTCGACGATATCCGGCGGCCTGGTTATATCAGGTTTCCGTTGTGGTTACTGTTCCTGTTTGAACCCGGAAGCACCTATGATACGATTAAAGCCCGAATGGAAAACATCTCCCGGGACATAAAGGACATCGTTCCCGGTAAACAACAGTTTTGTTCACTGATTTGCAGCCACGACAAAAACGGGAACAGGAAAAAGTTGTTCAACCTGCTGAGTACTGTTGACAAGGTAGACAGCGCAGGCAGGTTTCTGAATAATACCCGGGCACTGAAGGAAGAATACCACGATAACAAAGTGGATTTTCTCCGGCAGTACAGGTTCAACATATGCCCGGAGAACACTAACAGGAACGGCTATGTGACGGAGAAGGTGTTTGAAGCCATTATGTGTGGCTGCATCCCGGTCTACTGGGGAGCCGGCAACCATCCGGAGCCGGAAATTCTTAACAGGGAAGCGATCCTTTTTTACAACGAAAAAAATCCACAGGCGCTTTCAAAGCGGGTGAAAACGTTGCAGGCCAACCCGCAAGCCTATACGGATTTTGCCATGCAGGACAGGTTTCAGCCCGGTGCGGCGGACCGTATCTATGAAATGTTCGTTGCATTGGAAAAAGGGATCGGGGAAAAATTACTGAAGCGTCGCTAACGAATCATCTGAACATTACACACATAAGAAAGCGGGTCCGTAAAAGATACAGACCCGCTTTGTTTTCTAAAGAACTTACTTTTTGGCCGCTTTCAGGCTAAAACCAATTTCAACATCTTTGCTGATCATCCAGTTTTCAGGGCTGCCTTCTGTTTTGTAGCTGATACCCCAGGCAGATCTGTCGATGACAAATTTTGCGTTGGCTACAACGTCGTTTGCGCCCACGGTAATCTGTGCAGGGAAGGTAATGTTCAGGGTGCTGTCTTTCAGGGTCAGGTTGCCGCTGATAAGATTAGTGGCGCCCGGAAGCAGGCTTTTCTGTTTGGAGCTGTCGTAGGGAGCAACGCCGGTAATAACGAATTTTGCGGACGGGTACTTTGCCACGTCAAAAAAGTCACCGCTTTTCAGATGGCCTTCCAGGTCGGCGGGTTTCTTTTCCGGCTCAGTAATAGAGGCAGGATCTACTGCCAGCGCATTCAGGTCAACATTAAAGCTGCCGCTGCTGACTGCACCATTTTCTACGTTGAGTGTACCATCGGTTACCTTGATAGTTCCAAAACGCGGAGCAAATCCACCTTTGTGGGTGGCGCGCCATTGAACGGCAGTGGTAGCGGTGTCAATTACATAAGCTGCGCCGGTGGCCACAGCCGCTTCTTTCTTTTCTTCGGTCTTCGCCTGGTCGGTAGAAGCGCCGCCACCACAGGCAGCCAGCGTCATCAGCAAGACAATTGCAGGTACTGTTTGTTTCATAAATAAATTAAGTTAAAACTATAAACGCCTCAATTTAATCGATTAGATTCAAATAGCGACCAAATACATCGAAAAATATCAATATCTAACAATTTCATTACATTCTTTTCCTGTAAGCCATCAGGTCAGCCTCCACCATTTTTTGCAGGGCGCCGCTCTGTAGTACGCTTTCATCATGAATTTCACGGTAGCGGGATAGCTTACCGGTACCTAACAGGATACCGGCGGGATCAGGCAACTCATTGCCTTTGTAGAAGCCCGGCTTTAAGTTACCATAAAAAACTTTTATGGCTATATTCGCGCCGAACGCATCATAGCCATGGATGAGATAACAGCTTTCCTGCAAACAAAGGCCGGACCTTCTTTCCAGCCGGATGGTCCTGAATGGGCCGGGCTTATCGACAGCGCTGAGGTGCGCACCTATAAAAAGAACGCCATCATTCTTAAAAGGGGCAAGCGCAGCGAAGAAGTATTACTGATAACAGCCGGCATTGTGGCCTCCGAATTCAGCGCAGAAGACAAAACCGTTATCGGCCGTTTTTTTCCTCCGGGTACCCTGTGCACCAATTTTGATAGCCTGCTGACGCAGGTCCCTTCCCGTTTTCAGATCATCAGCATCACCCCCTGTACCGTCATCAGCATCCCCGCCGTAGAATTTCTGCGGCACTACTACCGAAGCAATGGCCCCGGCGTACTATTCAGAAAAATGATACTGGAAATCATGGCGGAAGATATCTGGCTGACAGACATGAAACTCCTGTACAGCAAAGAAGAGATGGTATATCAGCTACGGGAGCATTACCCCGATATTATCCGGCTGGTACCTTATAAATACATTGCCATGTACCTCGGCATTACCGCGGAAGCCTATAGCCGCATACTGAAAAAAAGCAGGCATAAAACTTAACTCAGATCAAGTTTTCCAACCTCCCGTCAGATCTACATTTGAGCTGTCAAATTCATCGTTCCTTAAAAAGAAGATCATATGAAAAAAAGTACAGCCATAGAGAAAGAACTGTTTACGGATATTGATCAGTTATTATCCACCCGGCCCATGCCGTTGGAGACAGGTATCCGCCGGTTACCCAACGGTATGCTGCAGGTATCTGTGAGGACTGACCTTCACGGTTGCAGCGGCCGGATGGTCAACTGGTGGTTTACTTTTTTTGAAACTACCCAGCATATCAAATGGTGGCATCCGCATGACCACGTATTACACGGCGGCTGGGACCAGTACTGGAAGCGGAATGAAAATTATATAGGCGCTACGATTCACGCCACCGAGTCGCTGGGCAGTATTCCGCCGGTGCCTGCCACCATCAGGTTCCATCATCCGGCCGAGGTATTCAACCCACATCTGCTGGAAGTGGCGTACGCCCGCAATGAAGTATCTGCCGCTGTATATGCCCGCATCGGTTTCGGCAAAGACACGCCACTGGATGCTGATGGTGATCCGCTGGACGGCTACATGTTCCACATTCTGCGCGACACACCATGGGGCTGCGTGCTGCGGAGCCGTTTTTATCTGGGCGCAGCAGCCACAGATCCGCAACATGCTGTTCCTGACGAAACAGGCTTACAGCTGATGGTGCATTGTTATTCAGAGTTCAGTTACCTCTCCCGTTTCCTGCCTTCACTGTATTATGCAGAAAACAAAAACGGCGACAGCGCCCCATTGCCCTGGTAGCTTTCCTTTCATGCTTACTTAACATTTATGCAGCAACTATCTGTAGCTGGCGCTACTACCCTCCTGCTCACCAGCTGCCTTACCATTATGGTAGGCACCGCGATCGCCCCATCGCTACATGTCATAGCACCGCAGCTACATATGGGCACTATGGGCAGCTGGCTGATCACCCTCCCATCGCTGGGCGTGGTGGTGTTCTCTCCTTTCACCGGCGCATTCATAGACCGGCGGGGCGCCTATAGTGTTATGCAGGCGGGCCTTGCCGGCTACGGCCTGCTGGGCGTTGCGGCTATATTTCCACTTCCGCCGCCGGCGATACTTTGTATACGTTTTTTGCTGGGCGGCGCTACCGCAGCGATCATGTCTGCCGGCACCGCGCTGCTGGCCATCCATTTCCGGGGTGCGGCAAGGTTGAAAATCATGGCCGCACAGGGTATGGCCATTGAACTGGGCGGAGCGTTCTTTCTGGTCGCAGGTGGCATACTTGGCGATATCGACTGGCGGTTACCTTTCTCCATCTACCTGCTGGCATGGGTGCTATGGCTTTTACTCGCAGGTTGTGTGCCTAAGGGCGCGCAGCCCGTGGTAGCAGAGAATGCCGGCAGTCAGTCGGTGCCGCCATCGGTATACCCTGTTGTGGCCGGAGCGGCAGCCGCCATGTTACTCTTTTTCACCTGCATCCTTGAACTACCCGGACTACTCCATCGCCGGGTGCAGTTCAGCGCCACGCAGACCGGCTGCTATATGGGCGCCATTTCCCTCCTGGCAGTAGTAGCGGCAGGCTGCCTAACGGTCATGGTAAAACGTACTTCAGCAAGGTCTACGCTCATCACTGGTTTTGCTCTGCTGGCAGCCGGCAACCTGCTGCTGAGCGGCGGCGAGCGCCTCGCGCCACTATTGCTGGCAGCCATATGCCTTGGCAGCGGTTTCGGATTCACCATACCACTGCTAAACCATATGACCGTCAACCTGAGTACGGCCGAAAACCGGGGCGCCAGCCTTGGGTATTATGCCATGGCCGTTTTCGGCGGGCAGTTCCTCGCCGTCTTCGTCGTGATGTTGCCGCATCTGTTCCTGTTTACCGGCATCGGCGGACTTATCATCTCCCTGATGATCATCATATCAACAAAAACAATTAAAACATCCTGAAATATTTTTTTATGAAACCAGAAGAAGCAAATCAACTCCTGCAACCCGGCTATCTGCCTTTTGAAGCCGGCTACCAAAGGCTCGACAACGGCATACTGCTCGTAGCCGCCCGCAGCAGTCTCCTAAACGTAAAAGGTTATATGATCGACTGGTGGTTCAGCTATGTCCATACCACCGAACAGTACAAACAATGGCATCCGCAAGACCATGTGTTCAGCGACTGGATCGGGGAGCGTGGCACCGGCAGGTATATTGGCGGCACCCACATCGCCTATGAGCGACTGGGAGGAGAGACTGTACACAGGCTGAAGATCAATTTCCTCCCGCCTTCTGAACTACTGGATACCGGCCGTTTTGCAGCTGCCGGCGTAAGTACCGCAATACATGCCCGCCTGGGAGAAGCCGGCGCCCCGGGATGGACCGCCAAAATGGTCCACTTCGTCCGCGATACTCCCTACGGATGTGAAATGAGAAGCCGCTTCTGGCTCGGCTGCTTCGCCGAAAACAATTTGCTAAACGACTACGAAACACGGGTACGGATATATCCTGATGAAACAGGGAAAGGCCTGCAGCAACATTGCCATGAAGAAATGAGTATCCTCGGACAGTTTCTGCCGGAGTTGTACAGGGCACATCATCCATGATCGGCAACCTGCTGTACCGGAAAAACAAACATCGATAATGTCCGCTATAAAAGTATAAAACCGGAATAAGACCGCTGGCAGCAGTCCTATTCCGGTCGCTTCGTACTAACGATGCCGGTTAATCTTTTTTCTTACCGATCATCCTGCCCAGCTCTTTGCCGGCTTTGGAATAGGCTACGCCGATGCGTGGCCCGGTGGCAAACTGCCCTTTGCCGGCCCTCACATCATCCATGATGATCTTGCAGATGGATTTTTTCATATTGTCTTTATCGAACACCTCCACATCCAGGTTCACGCCCGCTTTATGGGAAGCGATGCCTACATTGTACCCTGGCTCGATAAATTTGGTGCTTACCACCATTACATATTTTGTGGCAGCGGTACTGTCGTCCGTTAGTTTAATTTCCGCAAATTGTGTGAAGGATTCTTTAAACTGCGGCTCATAGTATTTTTTCCGGTCGCCCAGCCATGCTTCCTCCCAGGCCACACCTGAGCCTGGTTCTTTGGCTTCTTTTTCCGCTTTTTTTCTTTTGATGTAGTTGGCTTCTCTGCCTTCTTCACCGACCACCATTTTGTTGTACATAAAACGGACCTGCATGTCCGTAACGCCTTTCAGGAAATCCAGTTTGCCTTTAACGAGGTCCTGGCCTTTCAGGAGGCCTGGGGCCACTACAGCCGCCATCATCAGCAGCAGGGGAATAACTTTTTTCATACAGTTACAGGGATTATTTCAGCTAAAGATATAAAAAGCCGGGATATTCCTTCCTGCCTGAGACATCATTTACCGTAAAATTATCCTGTAGGCATACTTCTGTTAGCTTGCCCGCCCAATAAGTGGTTGAGTCCCTCTTTTTCAAAGAGCAGCTTACCGAATTTTAACCGGGACCATCCTTTTTTTAAGACATAGAAACTACTACCCACCCTAAAAATAAAAGCCGCCCGGAGTGTTCCCGGCGGCTTTTCGTATAAGGCTAAACGTATGTTCAGACTTCCAGCGCCCCCCGGAATCCTCTCACAGCGTAATAGGACGAAGCGCCATTGTGATAGGTAAAAACATGGTCATAACGGCGGTCGCAAAACAACGCGCCACCAAGCTTTCTGATCGCCGGAGGTGTTTCCACCCAGCTGGATGTTTTAAGGTCAAATTTTCCCAGTTGCTGTAATTCGCGGTATTGTTTTTCGGTCAACAGGGTGATGCCGATCGCTGTTGCCATGTCTACCGCATTATCTGCAGGCTTATGTTCTTTCCTGGATTCCAGCGCTTCCCTGTCATAGCAGACATTACGACGCCCTGACGGGGTTTCGGCAGCACAATCATAAAAAGTGAACGCTCCCGTTTTTTTATCAAAGGCTACTACGTCCGGCTCTCCGCCGGTTTCCTCCATGATATGCAGCGACCACAGTTTGTCGCCGGCAGCCGTCAGTCTGGCTGCTACGTCCGCCCATTTCAATCCTTTATGCCGGGGCATATTTTTTTCGAAACGCGTTTTCAGTGTGTCCAGCAGCGTGGCCTGTTGTTCAGACGATAGTTGTTGTTTTTTGCTTTTGTCCATAATACAATTAGTTTGGATGATACAGAATCACCACGTAGGGGAAGCGTGTGGGTTCCGGTGAATAAAATAGTCCGCTCCAAAGATAACAAGCCTGTTAAAACCGAACATATTTGTTTTAAAACTCTCCGGGTTGGCAGCCTATATGGCAGAGCAACGCACCAAAGAAATTGGTATCCGTAAAGTACCGGGCGCTCCCGTTTCACAGTTATGGCTGCTTCTTTCAAAGAATTTTGTGGTTGGGTGATGTTAAGTCGTATCATCGCTGCCCCGGTAACCACCTACCTCTTGCAGGGATGGCTGCAGCGATATGAGTACCGGGTGAATCTCAGCGCCGGTATATTATTCATCACAGCATGGATGGCCATGGTCATTACCATCGCACCGTTAGTTTTCAGTCGGTCAGGGCCGCCTTAGCAAACCCCGTGAGGAGCCGGAGAGCGGAATGAAGCCCCAGTGGCTTCATCCGGGCAGACAGATATTTGTTCTTCCTATAATTTCAAGCGGACAATTCCTTATATTTAGCCCTTTATTAAAACATTTTCATCCGCCATGGACCAATATCTGATTGAACTGATCGACCGTATGAATGACAGGAGCGACTACCCCCTTCCGGCGGGTGTCAGCAGCAGCACGACGATCTCCTGGGCCGCGCTCAGAGAAGCCGAAAAGCTCGACAACATTACTTATATACCACAGCTGATTACTTTCATCAACGCAGAAAAAAATCTGGACCGGCGTAAGTGGGCCTATTTCATCCTTGGGCATATTGCAGAAAATACACCTAACCGGGAAGCGATGGAGTTTCTTATCTCCCGGATAACAAAAGAGAAAGACAGATACCTGCTGTCCTCTATGCTCGACCAGATCGCTTATCTGGAAAAGCCGGCTGGCACAGACCTTACCGTTCTTATCCAGGCGGTAAAAAGCAACGCGTGGCAGATCAGGCAAAGCGCCATCAAAGCGCTCTCCCGCTCGGCTGAAAAAACAGCAGAAACAACACTGCTGGAAGTCATCAACACCAGCAAAAGCGAATACGACCTGATATACGCCAACACGGCGCTGTCTACCTCCGGCTCTGCTGCCAGCCTGCCGGCGCTGATAAAACTACTCGACCACAAAAAACAGGATGTCACCGG
Source organism: Chitinophaga eiseniae (assembly GCF_900167135.1). Lineage (GTDB taxonomy): Bacteria > Bacteroidota > Bacteroidia > Chitinophagales > Chitinophagaceae > Chitinophaga > Chitinophaga eiseniae. The sequence goes on from NZ_FUWZ01000003.1 coordinate 939,521, forward strand.
TACCGCGCTGAGCGCCATCCTCAAATTGAGCGACGCTTCTTACCTCGATCTTTTCCGTGCACAGCTGGAAAAGGGGAAAAACAAATTTACCGCCCTGTATGGCGTCATAAAATATGGTGACGAGCAGGTAGTACCCGACCTGATCCGGCGCGTAAAACAATTGGTCGCCAAACAGCGGGCCATCGAAGCGATCAGCACCGGTGGTAAAACAGAAATCATCGTTGCCCTTGAATTCCTGGTACAGCATGTTTCCTCTAATCCGGAAATAAAAAAACTGTATGAACTGCTGAGCGGCAAAAAGAACGGACTGCTCTGGGACAGCGAAAAGAAATGGTTACAGACGTTCCGGCATCATTTTAAATAACTGTTTCCGCTTACGCGGGATGATAGGTATGTGCCACCACTCCTCCGGGGAACGTCTTTACACTGACCAGCTTCAGGTCAAGCGGCTTGGAAAGCCCGTTGAATATCGGCAGCCCGGTCCCTAAAGCAGCCGGATGGGTGACTAAATGGTATTCGTCGATAAGCCCGGTCTCTATCAGGCTCCGCATAAACCCGGCGCCGCCATGTGCCAGGATGGGCTTTCCCTCCTCTGCTTTGAGCGCGCTGATCTCTTCGGCAAGATCGCCGTTAAAGACCCGCGCCCCGGCCCAGGTAGCCGCGGCAGGTGACAGCTCCGTACCAATAGGCAGCCCCTGTTCTGCCTGATATTTTCGGGTACTCTCCACCGCTGCAGTCGTAAGCGTTGGGTCAAAACCGGCGAACCCTTTCCGGGTAAAGAGCGCCTTCGGTATCTCGTTCATCGGCGCAGCCAAAGGCATGGGCGAAGTGGGCCAGTAAGAAGCCATATCATGAAAAGTTCTGCTGCCCATAATATGCAACCCGGCTGACCAGCAGAGATCAACGAGCCACGCCCTTGATGCTTCATCAGAAGATTTAAAGATCCAGTCTACTTTTCCATCAGCAGTACCTACAAACCCGTCTATCGAAAGTGACATCTTCATCATTAATTTTCGCATGATCAAAAGATTTTGTTTCCCAAATGTAAGTCGCTCTCCCTGAACAGACGTGGGGGTAAAGCGACAATACAAGGGGCTATTCCGCCATCCTTTGATCTGATGCTCACGGATGTACTCCTTCATTAAAACATCCGTTTATAAAAATCGTAAGATTCGGGTTGACTGGCATTACCCGCTGCTTCACTTTTACCGGCTAAAAGAAATCATATAATACGCTGTTGGAAGAGATATCAATAGATTGCCCCGGCTGGTGGGGGATTATTCCCTCACCGCCGTTTTATCCTGTAAGATCATGCGGGCAATTTCGTCTTTTCGTTTGAAGCTGACGCCTTTATGGTCCTGCATATACCGGACGATATCATGGGCTGCTTTTACCATCTGCGGTGTACCGCCTATACGGTCATGAAAACTGACAGACATCTGCCGACGGCGTTGCGCGCTCTCTGCATACAGCTGGTCAAATTCCATCTTCACCTGTTCCACAAACTGGCCGGCGGAGAAATTTTTTCCTTCTATCAGCAGGATATCATTGCAACGCAGGGTGTAGGGCACTACGGCGAAGTCGCGTTGGTTCACCTGTATTACAAAGGGTTCGTCTCTGCTGAGGTCATCGATATGATAAATAAAACCCAGCTCCTGCAATATCTTCAGGGTGTTCTCTCCTCTCCGTAACCAGTTGGCGTTATAACCGACCGGCATCACGCCTGTCACCTGCTTCACGGCGTCTGCACCATCTTTGATGAACTTCTTTTCCGCTTCGTAGGAAAGGTTATACTGCGAGCTCCAGTTCATGCCATGAGCGGCTGCTTCATGGCCACGGCGCACAATCTCCTTCGCCAGCTCCGGATGATTTAATACCGCGGTGCCTACCATATGGGAAGTTACTTTGATACCCAGCCGGTCCCAGTTGTCCAGCATCCTGGGGATACCTTCCTTGTAACCGTACTGGTACCAGGTGGCTGCCGGCAGGTCGCGATAGCCTTGCTGCATGTTTTGCGGGAAAGGGCTTTCTGCGTTATCCGGCTGGCCGCCGGCTTCAAACTGCATGGATAGGGACACCACCAGCCGGGAGCCATCTGCCCAGCGGGCAGTATTGTCTCTGGTAGACGTTTGCCGGCTGTCTGCAAAGAGACGGGTAAAAGGTAAAATGCTGAGTGCGCCAGCGGCGCCTGTCTGTTTGATAAATGTTCTACGGGTGCTCATACATTCGGGCTGTTTATAACCACAAATGTCGTCTGCTGATCGTCTATATTTGTTGTACTTCTGACTGAAAAATCAGTAAAAGTAAAAGATAGTCCATAATACCACCTGATAAAGTCTCTTTTGCCCTACCTGCGGGAAATGATGATCCGATACCTTTATCCTAAAAACCATTTCTTGTTACTTAAACCAACAATATGGAGATGCAACATTTCACGAGAACCTTACTGGTTTACCCATGTGTGCCTGGTACCAGCATACGAATGTTTCCAGGTTTGCAACGAAGCATGGACCCTCTTTATACGCAAGAGCCGTTACCCGCTGATCACCATGGGCAAAGGGTATCTACGCCGAAAGATGAGACCGAAGAAAGTTTCGCTGCGGAGCTGATCGACAGGTGGCAGCTGGATAGGTAAAAATCAAAAAAGCGCAGCAATACGGGCCTTGCTGCGCTTTTATGATGAATATTTTTCAACGACCGCAGGTACCTGCATCCGCGCACTCACGCCTATCCTGGTTAAGCCGTTGATGGAGATGATCGCCGTGATCAGGTACGCAATATAAGTCTCATCAAAATGCTGCAAGGCCAGCTGATATGTTTCTTCACTCAGTCCATGCTGATGGATGAGGGTAATTTCTTCCGTCATTGCCAGTATCACTTTTTCTTCCTCGCTGAAGAGGCCGGCTTCACGCCATCCGTTCAGCACAAACAGACGCTGCAGGGATTCGCCGTGCTGCAACGCAGTACGGTTATGCATATCCATACAATAAGCGCAACCGTTGATTTGTGCAGTCCGTATATCGATCAGGTCTTTATGAGATTTTTTCAGGGGACTGGCAGACAGAAAAGCATCCATGCCCAGGATGGCTTTATATCCTTCAGGGATCAGCTTTTTCATGTTGAGACGTTGACTCATGGCTGTTAGTTTTTTATTACGCCACAAAATTACAACGCCCGCTTCCGGCAAAACTTAAACGGGTTTAAGAAATACGCCTGGCCCTCAGCTCGCTGAGGTATTCAGGTGTCAGGCCCAGGTACGACGCCAGCAGGTGTTGAGGCACCCGTTGCACGAACTCCGGAAAACTGCGGCTGAAATGGAGGTAGAGCTCTTCCTTGGAATAATCCCCCTGGTAACGGGTCCGGTACTGTGCCGCAGCATGTGCCTTTTGATGTACCAGCCGGAAATATCGTTCCATCTTCGGATAACGCGCCAGCATCGTTTCACGGTCCGACACGCTGATGGCCAGCACTTCCGATTTCTCCACCGCCTGAATATAGAATTCGGAAGGTATTTGCAGCTGCAACGAAGTATAGTCGGCGATCCACCAGTTTTCTATGGCAAACTGGATCGTCTTTTCTACACCTTTGTTGTTGACAAAAAACAACCGCAGGCATCCCTTCACCACGAAGTAATCGTACTTGCAAACTTTCCCTTCTTCCAGCAGATTTGTTTTTTTTGCAGGGGTAAGGGTTTCAAAAAAAGGGAGGATGGCCGTCAGTTCTTCTTCACTGACATCCACCAGCTTCCGGACGTGTTGTTTAAATACAGCAGACATGGTATTTCAAAAATACCACAAAATCGGCAAAAGGCTTATCAAAACGCACCATAACGCATCCCTCCGTCCACCGTCACCGTAGTACCGGTTATGTACTTCGCTCTTTGCGACGCCAGGAAAGTGACCACATTGGCAATATCCTCCGTTTCACCGAAGTCGCCCAGCGGAATTTCTTTCGATGCAAACTGCTGCCGCGCTTCCCCCTGGAAAAACGGACGGATATTCTCCGTATCAATCAGGCCTGGTTGCAGGTTCACCACCCGGATGCCATATTTCCCCAATTCACCGGCCAATTGCTTGGCCCATACCACTACCGCAGCTTTAGCCACAGAGGAGGCATTGATAGTGCGCAGTTCAAAAGTGCTGGTTACGTTGATGACAACGCCCTGGCGGCGTTCGATCATCGCTGGGAGGAACTGCTGCGTCAACTGCCGCAGACGGTCAAAATGCAACACAAAAGAAGCATCCCAGTCGGCATCTGCCCCGATAACATCCAGCGGCACGCTTCTTCCGGCGTTGTTCACCAGGATGTCCACCGGCCCTAGTCCGGCCAACGCGGCAGCAGCGATTTTTTCAGCGGCATCCGCAGCCATAAAATCCTGTGACAGGACCACCGGCTCCACACCACCAGCTGCCACTACCTCCTCGCGGAGGCTGTTCAACAAGTGGTCATTTCTTCCGATAGCCAGCACTTTTACCCCTTCTGCCGCCAATTCCTTGGTGATGGCCCGGCCCATGCCCTGACTGGCGCCTGTTACCACCGCTGTTTTTCCTTTTAAATTGAGATCCATAACCGTTGCTTTAAATTTCTTTGTAAAAGTAGCAGGTAACGGTTAATTTTAGGGCGTATACAGTTAATTGTGTGGTACATACAAACATGTAAGTAATGGCAGCCAGAAAGCAAAACTCCACCTATAGCCGCAATGAAAAATGCATCATCGACTGCGACCTTACCTTCGCCGTTTATATGCTGGGGGGCAGATGGAAACTCCTGATACTCGATAAGCTCGCGAAACGCAAAATGCGCTTCAGCGAGCTCAAAAAAGAATTTTCGTATATCACTGAACGTATGCTGACGTTGCAACTCCGGACCATGGAACAGGACGGACTGGTAAAACGGACCGTTTACGCGGAGGTACCGCCCCGGGTAGAATATGAGCTGACGGACACAGCACGTGAACTGGCGCCTATATTAAGTCAGCTTAGTGACTGGGGTGGCAAACAACGGAAAATAGCACAGCAGGGAACGGCCGTTTAGCTCTCCATGACGATTTCAATGATCTCGCGCGCTGCATCCCGTTTTACAACCAGCAACTGATCGCCTGACCATCCATCGATATCTGTCGTATAATCGAAAATAGCATAGCTGGTAGTCCCATATTTACCATCCGGGTAAAAACCCACTCGTCTTAATTTCAATTTAGATAGCAGGATAGCCGCTTTTTCCTGGTCACTGTTGGCACCTTCCACTAAGCTCGCCATGCGTTCTTCCTGTAATTCCTCGATATAAAAACGGAAATATTCCCGTGTCTCCCCTTCTCCAATTTCAAAATCCTGCTGAAGAGCTGCCCTGTTTTGCATATCCAGTTGTTCGATGCTGTTCAACCATTCTCCCAGCACCTCCGCATTATCCACCTCGATACGGGCGTACTCAAAATTTAAGTCAAGGTTAATACCAGCAGCGGTCGTAACGCTATAATATTCTTCCAGCTGTTCGCGATTGATTTCACCAAAATGGGGTAATGAATGTTGCATATTATTTCTTTTCAAGTTCTTTAATACGTGCATCCTGCTGCTGCAGTTGTTGCTGAAGCTGTGCTATCTGTTTGTTTTGAGCTATCAGATACAACGTCAGTTCTTCAATTTTTTTCATTTGCTGTTCCTGCATGGTGCCCAGATCGAGCCCGTCTTTCACAATTTCGGCCTCCGATGGAATATCCGGCAGGTGTTTTTTCTGTTGAATGTGTTTTTCAACAGCCTCCAATGATGGTAACACATAACCGGCATCAAATACATAATCTGCCCAACCTGTCGTGGTGACCTTCACCCTCATCGCTGTGATTGTCCCGGCTACCGATAACATTGACTGAGGATTTTTGGTCCCGATACCTACGTAACCATTAGCCGCTATGCGCATCCTTTCCAGAGAGGATGTGCCCAATACAATATTCTGGAACATATCAGGTACTACCGAATACCCCGACAGATCAATGAAAGTTTTGGTATTTACATGCGTACCGCCTCCGGCGCTTAATCTGAGCAGTCCGTCATCCATCTGCGAATGGTCCTTACTACGTCCACGGATTTCCCTTCCACCGGTTCCGGCTGTAACCGCAGGACGAGCTTCCGCGTTGTTCAGCCCTCCATTGATGGTCATTCCTCCATCCACTAACTGCAATTTGGTGACCCCATCATCCACCGTTCCAAGAACGATGCGTTGCGTGGTGGTTTTTCCTCTTGTTGTAACGGTCTCTAAAGTTTCCTGTGCATGTACAGTATAAGAAGTAATACTCAGTACAAAGGCAAACAAACATACTTTCATAGGTCATTTTTTGTGGTACTAAACTAATGATTTCCGCCGGAAAAATAATTTCTACCCTACATTATTTTGACGCCGCTACACGGATATACACTATCAAATTTCGTATATCCGACACCGTCATACTGTCCCTGAAATGATGATCGTAAGGATGCTCCCAATACCGGTGCAAAGCAATAGCATAAGCATCACCGGCCTCCCGGAGAGATTTGCTATCCTGTATATACCGGATAAAATATCGGGAAGAAGGTGACGGCATCCGGTCAAACAGCCGTACAAACATATAATTGTCCGTGACTTTTTTCTCCGGAGGAAGATGACATGCCGCACAATGCCGGAGAAACAAAGCTTCACCCCGCAGAAAGCCGGCGGCCAGTTTAATTTCGGTACTATCCCGTTCTACCGGCACCGGCGCCGGCGCCGTGGGATGGCAGGAGCTACCGGTCATCAGCCCGGTCATGATCAGCAGCAGAAAAAGGCAGGGACGCATACAGTAACAGATGTTACCAAAGGTACTTTTATTCCTCCGCTTTTCTTGCTATCTTTTGCCGTATCATTACAATACTCCTATGCGTAAATTTACTCTCCTCCCGTTACTGCTATGGCCAGTCCTCGCTTTTTCACAGCTGAAGAAAAAGCCGGACGCCCGGCTGCAGCAGGACTTGCAACAGATCGTCGCTAAATTCCAGGGCACCGCCGGCGTGTATGTGCAACAGTTACAGACAGGAGCATGGGCCGCTATCAATGCAGACACCCTCTTCCCTACCGCCAGCATCGTAAAAATCCCGCTACTGGTAGGCTTGTTCGACAAACTGGAGAAAGGAGAACTGGGCTATCACCAGACGCTGATATACCGCAACTCCGCCAAAATCGGCGGCTCCGGCCTGATGCAGTTTTTCAAAGACAGCTCCGAAACGGAAGTGAGCATTCTGGCCGCCCTGATGATGGCTTACAGCGATAATACCACTTCGCTCTGGAACCAGCAGCTGGCAGGCGGTGGCGCCGCCGTAAATGTACTGCTGGAAAAATACGGACTAAAAGATACCCGCGTCAATTCCCGCACACCCGGCCGGGAGGAGAACAGGAAAATATATGGCTGGGGCCAGACCACACCCCGCGAAATGGCTACACTGCTTGCTAAAATATTCCGGGGAGAAGTGATCAGCCGCGCTTCCAGCGAACGGATGTACCGCCTGATGACCAAAGGCTACTACGACGAACAGGCGCTTACCCAGATCCCGCCTTATGTGCAGGCTGCCGCCAAAACAGGCTCTGTCAATGAGTCACGCTCGGAAGTGGTGCTCGTCAACGCCCCCCACGGCGATTACGTTTTCTATATCGGCACCAAAAACATCAAAGACCAACGCTGGGTGGCCGAAAACGAAGCGGTAAACATGATTCGGGAAATTTCCGCCCTCCTCTGGAAACACTTCGAGCCCAAAAGCAAATGGACGCCCGTTTTCCGGACGGATAAATATTAAGAAACATTTAGCAGTCAAGATAATATTAAATATTTTTCCTTTATATAAATTGTACACGCAATCCATAGCCTGTAAACGGCTCGTCAAAAGTGAGTGATTCCATAAAACGCATAACAATACATGAAATTCGGCAAATTAACCCGCCCTGTAAAGAGGGCCTTTTTTGCGATGTCTTACTACAACAGAAGATATCCCCAGATTTTTAAATGGGTATTCAACTCAAAGGAAGACGCCAATTTTACCTATGATCTCACCGAAGGCAATATCCTTTACCTGGCGCAAACGCTGGCTGTTGTTACAGGAGAAGACCACCGCAAAATAGAAAGGTATATTCACGAAGCGCGCAACCATGCCCCTTTAAGGGAACATATCATCCGGGAATCCATGAAGTCCGTTTTCCGGAAAGTAGCGGACCCGCGTGCCGACTATGGCAAGCGCCTTGGCTGGTACGCCATGGCAAGGATCATGAAACCAAAGGTACTGGTGGAAACCGGCGTGGATAAAGGCCACGGCTCTGCCATACTGTGCGCGGCCCTGCTGGAAAATAAAAAAGAAGGCTACGAAGGCCGTTACTACGGCACAGATATTAACCCGGCCGCCGGAGCCCTGCTGGGAGGCGAATTCGCGACTATGGGAGAAATCCTGTACGGCGATTCTATCGAAAGCCTGAAAAAACTAAACCAGCCGATCGACCTGTTCATCAACGACAGTGATCACTCCGCTGAATATGAATACCGCGAATACCTGACGATCAAAGACATGATGGCACCCGGCGGCATCATCCTTGGAGACAATTCACACGTCACAGATAAACTGGCGGTGTTCTCTGCGGAAACCAACCGGAACTTTCTCTTCTTTCGGGAAGAACCACGCGATCACTGGTACCCCGGAGGCGGCATCGGCATCTCTTTTCCGAAGAAATAATGGCAAGCAATATTTAAAACGGAAAGCCCCGGCATCATGTCCGGGGCTTTCTGCTTTTAAACCGCTTTATTTCCTGATCAGGTGTTTATCGATCAGTTGCATCAGCTCTTCTTTGTACACCTTGCTGACGGGTATCTTATGCGCTCCGATCGTGATCTCATTGCCCGACAGCGACTGTATTTTATTCACCGCCACAATAAACGACTTCTGTATCCGCAGAAACCTGCCTGGCGGCAACTGTTCCTCTACCGATTTCATCGTTGCCAGCGTCATAAACTTACCCTGCCGTGTATTGATGGTGACATAGTTCTGCGTCCCCTCTATATAAAGGATATCATCATAATTTATTTTTTCATAGCTGTTATTACACCTGATAAAGAAAAAATCCACCTCCGGCGCCGGCGCATTTTTGGCAGTAAACATATCCCTCGCTCGGTTGACCGCCCGCAGGAAACGCTCCGGTGTAATAGGTTTTACCAGGTAATCCAGTACATTCAGCTCAAAGCCTTCCAACGCAAAATTGGGATACGCCGTGGTGATAATCACCAACGGCGGCGATGCCAGCCCTTTCAGGAAATCAATGCCGCGTATCCGCGGCATTTCAATATCAAGAAACATCAGGTCCACTTTTTCCCGCGACAACACCTGACTGGCCTCCATCGCATTACCACAGCCGGCCATGAGGTCCAGGAAACCGGTCTCCCTGACCAGCAGCTCCAATCCCTCCCGGGCCAGTGGCTCATCATCCACTATGATACAACGCAGATTCATATGATTTTTATGGTCAGTTTCACTTTAAAAACAGTATCACCCGGGGTGATCTGCAAATCATAATTCCCTTTATAGATCAGCTCCAGCCGGCGTTTCACATTCTCCAATCCAATACCGCCGGCACCATTCACCACCGGACGGCTCCCCACCGGCTCCACACTGTTTTCCACCTCCAGCAGAAAATGATCGTCATTGTAGTCCAAATGCAAACGGATATGATTATCCTGCCCGGTATAGGTAGACACATACTTAAAAGCATTCTCCACAAAAGGGATCAGCAACAACGGCGCAACAGGAAAATGCCGCACGTTCTCCCCTACCCGGTAATCCAGTTGTAACGCTTTCCCTTTCCGGAGCTTTTCCAGCTGTACGTAGTTGTTCAGGTAAACCACCTCCCGCTCCACGGGTATGGTTTCGGTGTTGCATTCGTACAACTGATACCGCAGCATGTCCGCAAAAGTAGCCAGGGTGCCGGCGGCCATCTCCTGGTCCTTACGGATCAGCACATAAATACTGTTGATGGCGTTAAACAGAAAATGCGGATTCATCTGTGATTTCAGAAACCGCAATTCATTTTCCGTCCGTTCCTTTTCCGTTTCCCGCTGATGTCTTTCCGCTGCCAGCTTCTCTTTGATGGTCTTGGCCGCGATAAACACAAAACAAACGTAAAAATTTGTCATAGCAGTGAAAACAGCAAGGGACAATACACTGCCCAGCTGCGCCTGCGGATGGTCTGCTTTTACCATCCATCGCATGAGCCAGGCGTTCAACAAAGACATGGCCAGCCACAAGGCCGAGGCAGACAATCCGAACCGCCAGTATTGCCTGCTGTGAAAATACCGCGGCATCAGCCAGTAGATAATGGCGTATACCAGCAAAGCCTGTAAAATCAGCCATATGCCATTGTTGCGCAGCGACTCCCATACAGACACATGGTAGGTATTGCACGTGGAATAGGTCCAGAAAGTAAGACTGAACGCCCAAAACAGGATATGTGCTCCTTTATATTTAGAAAAAAACAGTCGCATAAGTCCGGCAAAGTAGAAAGGTCAGGGTAAGTTAACAACATTTATTGACGAAAACAGGCTGTCCATGGATCAAATGCCCCCAGTAAGCATTTCCGGGCCGCCGGCGGCCAATATCCGCGGAAAGTGCTATTTCATCCCCGATAAAAGGCGTCTTGTCAAACTGATTTTTATGCTCCCTGCAGAATAAGTCATTTTGTGCCGGCATCAACCGATAAAACAACACTATATGATACCATTTTTCAAATACGTACCTGTCCGCATTTTCCTGCTCGTTTGCCTCTACATGGCCATGGTCAGCCCCGAAACCTATGCCCAGCATCCTTCCTTCGGCATCAGAAAAGAAGGGAAAGGCAAAGCCGTCATCCTCATCCCCGGCCTGTATTGCTCTGGCGAAGTGTGGGACAGGACCGTCGCCCAGTACCGCGACCACTACACCTGTTACGCACTGACACTGCCCGGCTTTGCCGGACAGCCTCCTATTAAGGCCGATAGTATGCTAACCACGATTACCCGTGAACTGGCCGGCTTTATCCGGGATAATAAACTGGAAAAACCCATCATCGTCGGCCATAGCCTGGGCGGCTGGGTAGCACTGCAGTTGGGCACCCTGTATCCTGACCTGCCGGGCAAACTGGTGGTTGTCAGCTCCGGACCGTTCCTGCCGGCATTTGCGATGGGTCCGGACGCCACCCCGCAACAAACACGGGAGATAGCCGCCACCATGCAGAAAAGCATGGCTACGCTCACGCCGGAACAGATACGCACCAACCAGCTGATGATACTTCCCAGCCTGATCACAGACAGCATCAACCGCGTACCGGTGACACAGATGGCCATGCGCAGCCACTCCCCCACGCAGGCACAGGTCATGTATGAGCTTTATACCCTCGACCTCCGCCAGCAGCTAAACCTGATCACCTGCCCCATACTGGTGCTGGCAGACTGGATAGGTTATAAAAACTACGGCGTCAGCCGCGACATGGTACTGGGCAACTATCGCACACAATACCAGAAAGCGCCGCAAGCGGTTATCTCCATGTCAGATGAAGCCAGGCACTTTATCATGACCGATCAACCGGAATGGTTCTTCAACCAGGTAGACACTTTTCTTCAACGATAACTGATACCCTGTAACTGTAACAGCCGTAATAAAAGCAGCAGCCGTCTCTTTCCGGACGGCTGCTGCTTTTATTCACAATGTTCACTAACAATATAATTACTTCCAATTATATATCATCAGCTTATAGGAGAATTTATCTTATTTAAGATCGGCAATCGTCCATGACTTGAAAGGTATTGATTCAACCATGTTCTTTCAAGTTTGGCCAAATTCTTAGGATTATAAATTGTAAAATAAAACCACACAGCCTTGCCATCTGGTGTAGGATTAATTTTCTGAGGATTATCTAAGTGTTGTTGAAACCTACTATTCAAATTCTCAGACAGTCCAATGTAAAGAATATCATCATCAAAGGTTGTCATAACATAACAACCTTTTTCTTTAGGTACTGACTTATAAGATGCTAATTTGAAATGTACCTTACTGTTGGGTTTTGGACTAAGTTTATCTATTTTCATAGCTCGATTTCTGTCCGCCTATCTGTTTTATAGAGCGCCTTAACCATCTCATTATGGATTACATTTATCGCACCTACATTAAGGAAACTTGCTTTGCCTCCTTTTACCCAAAACTCTGTATGCCCCACTCCTGCGTAATCACCTTCCATATTATCAAAAGTCTGATTCAACAATGTTTCCATTGTAGAAACCTTAAAATTTTGCATATTTATCATCTTATTGAAAAACGGAATCGAAAATTTACAAAAAAGTTCAACACCATTATACTTAAATAAAACAGTGGGCTCTTCAATACCTATAATGTTCGTTATCGCCCTCCAATAATTGAGAAAAATTTGATATTGCTTATCCTCCGCAGAAATAATTGTGGGATTACTGGCAACCAGCACATACTTTTTGATTGCTTTTACGAAGCTTTTTTGATTGACCGTCGCATCATTATTATCCTGATTTGCCATTTCAATCTTGTTATACCACGGACTATCCCTTTCCGAATTAAGAAAATCCACATATTTAAGTGCCTTTTCATCCTCTCCTTTTTCAACGGTTTTTAAGATCCACTTGGGTAAACTCGGAACATCTAAAACTTCCATAGCTTGCGTTAAACGAGCTTTTATTCTTTGTTCCACTCCCTGTTCAACACTTTTTTGTGTAGTGTTAACAATAAGGAAGTGACACATCTGTGCAATTTGGGAAAGGTTAATAGCAATATTCACAGCTACCTCAAACTCCAAAACTCTAGGATCTTTCTCGGCAGCCATTTTCAAACCTTCAACACGATGCTGACCATCAACTACACTAAAAGGGCCAACTTCATCAATATCGATTTCAACTGTGTTGTTACCTGCATTAAACGGAATATTTTTATGGGTAGCAATAAAAATACTTGTTGGCAGAAAGGCATCGTTAGTCTCTTGCCCGCCTATTATGTAATCTGCCAACTTTTTTGCCCTTGTCTTATTAAGTAACCTTTGGTAGCCCTTGTCTCTTGGGTCCTCTGGATCAAGTGTTTCCACACTATAAAAACCGGGAATAATTAAATCAGATACTTTTAAAGATGTTACATAAAGGGTCAACGCACCTTGTTTTACAAGCGCAGCCGGTCGTGTAATTTTTTTTGTCATTTTAATGGGGCTTAAAATATTATCACTTAAAGTATTAATATTTTGCAAATGAAAAAAAAATTTATATGCTTATCAGATAAAATTTTGAATTAAAGCACAAAACAAATAAAACTAAATCATATATCATATCACATCTGTTACCGCCACTTCGCGGAAGGTTTCCTTCTCCGCCTCACACACCGAACAACAATAACCGACCGGCAACTCCGCAAAAGGCGTCCCCGGCGGCACCTGCTGCCCCTCATCACCCACCGCCTCATCATATACCGTCAGGCAGGCCACACACTGATGTATCTTCCTTCCGCTGTCAACAGCCACCACCGGCAATTCCTGCGCTTTCACAAAATGCTGTAGCATGTCCGTCTCACTTTTCTGTTCATAAAACAACCTGCACAACGACGCCACATAAGGCCCCAGCTGTTCTTTGGACACATCTTCGCGGTAAGGTATCAGCGAAGAGGAATTAGCATTAAACCCCGCGGTATACAGAATATCATAACGCTGCATATATTTCAGTTTACTGCCATGACGGCTGGCCCTCCTCCGGATCACAATATTGCCGAACAGGCTTGTCTGCTCCTGCATCCGGATGCTGAAGCACAACCCGTAAGTACGCACGTCCGCAACATCGAAATGACGGATAATATGACGCTTGAGTATCAGCCCATCTTCACCATTGTCCTCCACCTGCCAGTTCAGTTCATTGGCGGCATGACGCACATTAATACCATACTTGCCCAGCAAATAATCCCAGAGATACCGGTGCCCGGGGTCAATATTTTTGATCACCAGCGATTTCCAGGGAGTACTGTACAGCTGCCCCGTACGGGTTTCCATACATAGGCGGCACACCTCTTTCAAAAAAGAAACGGGGAATGCTTCATCCCTCCGGTAAATACCCAGCCAATAGCTGTTCTCATGTTTGTTAAAACCCTCGTAGTAAGGCAGGTGAAAAGCCGGTAGTTCCGGCTCTCCGTCTTTTTCACGGAAAAGATACGGCAGGTGCGTTTTAATATCAGTAAATACCGCAGCGGGCGACTGCCCCCGCCGCAACAGTGTTTCCACCGCCCGGCTCACGGCCGCAATGCTGTTGGTATAAATCAGCTCCGGCCAGAGAAACAATTCCTGGCTGCCCGGTAAACGCAGGTACAAATGCCAGTAATGCACCGCACTGGAAGATACCCAGTTGATATGCCCCGTAAAAAGAGGAACAAATGTTTGTTTACTGTCGCAGATATTGATTTTTAAAGCAGGCAGATAATCAAACTGGTTAAAGATATCTTTATAGATACCCTCTACCAGCCAGGTATCATGCAAAAAAATACCCGCCGCAGGATAAGCGCTCAGGATATTGGGATGATCTGAAAGCATGATCTGGCGGTCATGACAACCGTCCCTAAAAGCCGCCAGCTGCTTATCCGGCACATCCAGCAGCAATTGCTGCCGCAGCCCAAAACGTACGTGCGTGACCGTTGCAGCGGCTGCAATGTCCAACAGCTCCAGCAACATCCCCGGAGGGATAATGCCACCCCTGAAATTAATTTGTATCGTATGTGTTTGTCTGGCCATAATTACGCCGGTATGGATACCGGAACCGCGAGGCTTTTTTCCAGTATTGCTTTTACTTCAGAACGACAGCTGCCGCAACCCATTCCCGCGCCGGAAGCCTGGCACAACGGTTGTAACTGATGACAGCCTGCCGCTATTTTCTCCTGTATATTCCCCTCTCCTACATTGCCACAGGAGCAGACAAGACGACCAATGACAGGTGCGCCTTTTTTCCCTGAACGTAACAACTCCAGCCGTTTGTCCGACAGCTCCATGCGTTGTTGTATCAGGTCGCGGAACTCCGGAAATTCGGATTTATCGCCGATCAGGATGGCACCTACGAGGCGGTCCTGGTGGATGATACATTTTTTGTAATACCTTTTGGCTTTATCGATAAAGACCACCTCTTCATAAGCCGGATCGTCGGGCGTTTCCACCATCCCCAGCGAACAGAAATCGGCGCCATGCATTTTGAGAATGTTCATCGACAACGACCCCTGGTAATAACTCCCGATATCCCCGTTCAGGAAGCGCGCCACTACTGCGGCCTGCTGTTCAGCCGCCGCTGTTATGCCGTACAGCATCCCTTTGAATGAGGCTATTTCGCCGATGGCGAAGATGTCCGGGTCTGCTGTCTGCAGGTACTCATTGACGATCACGCCACGGTCGCAGGGCAGCTGTATGGCTTGCGCCAGTTCTATATTAGGCGCTGTACCGATGGACATCACCACGGCCTGACAGGGAATATACCGCCCACTCTTCAGGTGGATGCCCTCCAGGTGGCCCTGTCCTGAGAAACGGTCCACTTCATCATTGTAGTAGATCTCGATGCCGCGGTCTGTCAGCTCCTGGTACAGCAGCTGACCACCCAGCGTGTCCAGCTGCCGGTCCATCAGCCGCGAGGTACGTTGCAACAGGCCCACGTCTATCTGCATTTCCTTCAGGGACGCTGCCAGCTCAATTCCCAGCAGCCCGCCTCCGATGATCATTACTTTCCCTTTCTGCGGACGGACATGCGCTTTAAAAGCGTCTGCATCGCGGCGGGTACGCATGGTAAAGATGCCGTCCAGCCCGGGCACATTCCTTAAAGTAGCGGCACGGCTGCCGGTGGCCAGTATCAGCACATCGTACGTATAGGTGTTACCGTTACTGTCCGTAACCGTTTTCCCCGGCCGGTCGATCGCCACAATGCTAACGCCTCTATGCAACGTAATGCGGGTGGCTTTTTCTTCGCTGTGCGTCATTTTCACCAGCTGCTTCCATGACTGGGCGCCGCTGATATAATCCGGCAGCATCACCCTGTTGTAGAATGGCTGATCTTCCTTACCAAAAACCACCAGCTCGTCGCGGGTGTTCATTTCCCGGTAGGATTTGACAAAGCCGCAGGCAGCAGCTCCGGCGCCGATGATCACGATTTTCTGTACCGGCTTGTTGTAACGCGTTACCTGTACCGCCGCGAACTTAAAATCAGGCTGTTTGGAAACGGGGTCCAGCCGTTTGCTGGTAAGGTTATTGGCCCGATGCAGGTCGTTGTTCAGTATTTTGCCCCAGTGCATGGGAAGAAACACCACTCCTTTTTTGATGGTATCACAACAGCGGGCTATCACACGCACCTCTCCCCGTTGATTCGTGACCGTTACCATGTCACCGTCGGCGATATCCCGCCCGGCGGCATCGTCGCGGTGTATCTCCAGGAAAGCGCTGTCAATATGTTGTTTCAGCTTGTTCACCTTACCGGTTTTGCTCATCGTATGCCATTGATCGCGAATACGCCCGGTGGTAAGAACAAGCGGCCATTCCGGCGTGAGCGGCTCCGAACGGTGATCGTCGCCGAAACTGTGTATCACGGCCCTGCCTTCGCCGGTATAAAAACGGTGATCGGTAAAAAGGCGGGGCGTTCCTTTTCCGTTGTGATAAGGCCACTGCACACTACGCTGCGCCCTCAGTATTTCATAATTCAGTCCGCTGATATCGATGTTGGTACCGGCCGTCAGTTGCACATGCTCCTTGTAGATGTCTTCCATAGAAGCATAATCAAAGCCTTTATAGCCCATCTTCTGCGCAAAGCGGCAAATGATTTCCGCATCGGGAAGCGCTTCCCCCGGCGCATCAGTGATCTTTCCGAGATAACTGATACGACGTTCGGCGTTGGTCATGGTACCTTCTTTTTCTGTCCATGCGGCAGCAGGCAGCACCACATCAGCATAACGCAGTGTTTCCGGCCGGGAGGAGATCTCCTGCACAACGACATATTTCGCCTTTTGCAGCGCGGCTTCTGCGAAACGCACGTCCGGCTGACTGACCAGCGGATTGGTACACATGATCCAGATAGCTTTCAACCGGCCGTCCTGCAATGCATCGAACATCTCTGTGGCGGTAAGGCCCGGTTTGGCGGAAATTTCTGTTCCGCCCCAGAACTGTTGCACCTCCCGGCGATGCGCGGGGTCACTCAACAGCCGGTGCGCCGGCAACAGGTTGGACAGTCCTCCTACTTCCCGGCCCCCCATAGCGTTCGGTTGACCCGTCAGCGAAAAAGGACCGCTGCCCGGCTTTCCGATATGTCCCGTAATCAGGTGCAGATTGATCAGGCTAAGGTTTTTATGCGTACCCGCGGCGCTCTGGTTCAGCCCCATCGTCCACAGCGACATAAAACCGTCTGCTTTGCCGATCCAGTCAGCCGCTTCATACAGCGCGCTGACTTCAACACCGCAAATAGCAGCGGCTTCCGTGATGCTGCGCTGCATGACGGAAGTCTCATATTTCAGGTAACCTTCTGTATGCGCTCCTATAAACCGCGCATCCACATCACCGTTTTCGATAAGGACCCTTCCTATTGCGTGATGCAGCACGATGTCCGTTCCCGGATTGATTTGCAGATGAAGATCTGCGATGCTGCAACTCTGCGTTACGCGTGGGTCGCTGACAATGATCTTCAGCTGTGGATTGGCCGCCTTGGCCGCTTCCACGCGCCGCCAGAGGATAGGATGACACCAGGCGGGGTTAGCGCCGGCCACCAAAATGCAGTCCGCTTTTTCAATATCTTCGTAGGTGCCCGGCACCGCGTCTTCTCCCAGCGCCATTTTATACGCCGCCACCGCACTGCTCATACAGAGCCGGGAATTGGTATCGATGTTATTGCTGCCAATAAATCCTTTGATCAGTTTGTTGACAACATAATATTCTTCCGTGAGACACTGTCCGGAGGCGTAGAAAGCCACTGCATCCGGTCCATATTTCTGTATGACGGATGCAAAGACCGCAGCAGTCCTTTCCAGTGCCTGGTCCCAGCTCACCCTTTGCCGTGGCAGGTTTCGATGGTACCGCATTTCCGGATACAGCAACCTGTCAGACGTGTCCATCACAGTATAATGCAGGTTCATACCTTTGGAACAAAGCATGCCCTTATTTACCGGATGGTCCGGATCGCCTTCCACCTGCAGCTTTCCCTGCCGGTCTTTATGTACCAGTATGCCGCATCCTACGCCGCAATAACAACAGGTCGTTTTAAGAGGGGACTGCATAGCTGCCGTTTTAAGTTTATCATCAGGAAATCATCACCGGCGCATCTTCTGTAGTCACAACACTCAGTTTCGCTTTCGGCGCAAACCGGGTAAAAAGTACCAGTCCGCCGACGGCCATGACCATTACGCCGATATAACTGAATGCTTCGATATACGTGAGATGGTCCGACTTAAACAAAAAGCCAAACAACATACCGCCGACGTTACCGCCGGCGCCTACGATACCATTGACCAGCCCGGCGTTGCGGCGGCTGAGAAAAGGCACGATGCCATAGGTGACGCCGTTGGCCATTTTCAGGAACAGGGCAAAACTCAGCATGGCTACGATGGCCATGCCCAGCGAGCCCGCGCGGGCAAACAACAGCAGGCCGGCGCCTTCCAGCAGCAACATGGCCGCCAGCAGCCAGCCCTTGCCTTTGATACCGGCTTTGGCGCCGGCTTTATCTGCCGCGATGCCTCCCAGCGCACGGGCAAAAAGGTTCATAAATCCGAAGATACCGGCCCAGAAACCCGCACTGCTTTGTGACAAATGGAAGGTATCCACGAAATGTAAAGCTGCCACATTATCAAAGGTGATCTCCATGCCAAAACACATTCCATAGGCGAGGGTCAGCATCCAGATACGCCAGTCACGCAGCACGCTCCAGTCAATGCTGTCCGCTTTGCCGGCGCGCGGCATCGTATCAAAGTTGCCTTCCGGCGTATCCTGTGTGTAGCGGTAATACAGCCATGCCACCCCCAGCATCATCAGGCCGGGCAGGATCATAGCGTAACGCCACGCCTCTCCTTTCGTATAGCCGAGACCGACGATAGCGGCAAAAATCAGCGGCATCACCATGTTGGTGACACCCCCGCCGAGGTTACCCCATCCGCCGGCAATGGCGTTGGCTGTACCTTTGATATTGGCGGCAAACATCAGGGAGGTATGAAACTGTGTAATGACAAAAGCGCCGCCTATGATGCTGATGGCTAAACGAAAAAGTAAAAAGGAAGTGTAGTCTTTTGACAACCCTACCAGGAAGACCGGCAACGAGCCCAGTACCAGCAGGCGGACGGCTGTTTTACGGGGGCCCCACAGGTCGCAGAGACGGCCGATCAGCAGCCGGGCGATGATAGTGCCTGATACTGAGGCAATCATGATATTGCCGATCTGCGCTTTGCTGAGGCCCATATCTTCCCGGATGGTGGGCATCAGCGGCGCCAGGCCAAACCATCCGAAAAAACAGACAAAAAACATCAGCCAGGTAATATGGAAGGTCCGCATCTGTACGGAGTCTATACGGAATATATTGAGTTTATCGAGCGCGGGCATGATAGTACTGTTTTAATCGTTATTTAATTCGCCATTCGGGATGGATATTGACGGTCACATATGCCCAGTTATTATTACCGGATGCATTGGCGACCTGCTTTATCTTCGCCAGGGACGGCGTGCTCCGGAAATGACTGTAACCAGCTTCAAAGGCGACCACACTGGTAAGTGTATACGTGGCCGTTATATCGGCTTCAGTGCCTAATCTTTTGTTATAGCCATCAATAGCGGCGGCGCTGAAGAAAGCATGTACGTCTGCGCCGGCCGTAAAACGGCTCCCCGCCTTCCACTTCACCCGGAGGTAATAATCCTGCAGGCCTTTACCGGCAAAGGGACTGGCCACATAGAAGTAGTCCATGTACCCCCAGAACTTATGCGGCGTACCATAGAGCGGATCAAAATCAGGCGTTGTAAAATCGGCCCCCAGCCCGGTGCTCAGCTGCCGGCTCCAGGCCTGTTGCAGGTACCCGGAGAGCAACGCCCCGCTGACCGTTTGCCCGTTACCGTTGGTACCGCCCTGGTAATAACCGGCGGCGGTCCACAGCAGACGGTCATGCTGACTGGTATAATACAACCCTGTCGTTATCCGGTTGTATACTCCTGCCCGCCACTTTTTCTGTGCAGGAGTAACGGTACTGTCTATCTGAAATGCAGGGAACTGGTCGGACAGGACAAGCAGGGACAGGCTTCCCTGTTGCAGCTTACGTGACACATATAAAAATTCCAGGCTTTTGTAAGCGGGACCGCCGTTGGTATTGGCGGCATAGTTACCGGGGGGCAAAGGGTTGTATACCGTTCCGGAGGCATTTTCCTTGTTCTGATTAAAAGCCAGTCCTGCGTGTGCGGTCCAGGCGCCGGTTTCATATTTCAGGAGGGCAGCATCATGCCGGCGGCCCTGCTGGAGCCAGTCGAGATTGCCCAACAACCGGCTGTCGTCGTACATGAGTTCCTGCCGGCCTATCTTCAGCGACAGGCGGCGGTTTTTCGATACGGTATCAGTCAGCAGTATTTCCGCCCAGGCTTCGTGGAGCATAAAGCCGTTATTATCCGGGGTGGTGGTGCGGTTAATGGTGGAGGCGTCCTGCCCCCAAACGCGTATATCCTGTACCGTGAGTCCCAGTTTGAGGCGGTAGCTGTTCAGTCCGGCCATAAGGCGGGTACGCTGGGAAGTAAAAAAGGCGGGGGAAGCGCCCCGGGTCCTGGGAGCGCCCTGCCCGTCACGCAGTTCTGTGCGGGTACGCAGCTGGGCGCCTAACGTAAACTGGCCATAGCCATGCTGCGACAGCAGCAGACCGGGTAGCATCCAGGGGATGCCGCCATAAAACCACTTTTTCATGTACCTTTGGTTGATTTTAATTGAGCCAATCAATATAAGATCAGGAACCCGGTCAGCCTGCCAGCTACCGGGTTTCGCTTTATACTGCTACCATCGCGGTTTCTTCACTGACGCCGATATACACCAGTCCGTCCGTAACGCGTACCGGGTAAACGGTCAGCGCGCATTCCCCCTCATCTGACAGGCAGCGCCCGTCGAGCAGGGAGAATGTTTTCTTATGGAACGGACAGGCCACTTTCGGCTCATCTTTTACCGTGCCGGTCATACCGCGGCTCAGCGCCATCTGTTTACGGTGGGGGCAAAGGTTTTGTGTGGCGTACCACTGGTCCTTGCGGGCGAAATAAAACAACGCGATTTGCTCTTCTCCGTATTTTACGCACACGCCTCCGTTGTGCGGCACATCCGACGCTTTACAAGCCAGGAACCAGTGAATCGTTGTTGATGAGATAGACATAGCAGTGCATTTTAAAGATGATATTATTTCCACTCTGCGGCTTTCTTCTGGTTGCGCAGGGTTTCAAATTTTACAGTAGGGTCTTTCTCTTCCGGGGAGTTGATGAAGTGGGAAAAGCGCCGGCGCAGTTCCGGGTTCTCTACTACTTCCCGCCATTCGCATTTATAGCTGTCCACCAGCGCCTGCATCTCTCCTTCCAGCTGGGCGCCGATACCGAGGCTGTCCTGTACCACTACGTTGCGGAGATAGTCGATGCCGCCATCCAGTTTGTTCAGCCAGGTGGCGGTGCGGGTCAGCGGGTCGGCGGTTTTGATATAGAACATCAGGAAACGGTCGATGTACCGGATACAGGTTTCGCTGTCCAGGTCCGCGGCCAGCAGCACCGCATGTTGCGGTTTGGAGCCGCCGTTGCCGCAGACATACAGGTTCCAGCCTTTTTCCGTGGCGATGATGCCAAAGTCTTTGGATTGTGCTTCAGCACATTCGCGGATACACCCGGAGACGGCCGATTTGATTTTATGCGGCGCACGGAGGCCGCGGTAACGTTCTTCGATGCGGATGGCGTAGCTAACGCTGTCATGCAGTCCGAAGCGGCACCAGGTAGAGCCGACGCAGCTTTTTACGGTGCGCAGCGCTTTGCCGTAGGCGTGACCGCTTTCGAAGCCGGCGTCGATCAGTTCTTTCCAGATCAGCGGCAGGTCGCTGAGATGTGCGCCGAAAAGATCGATACGTTGGCCGCCGGTGATTTTTGTGTAGAGGTTGTATTTCTGTGCGACCTCACCGATGGCGATCAGTTTCTCCGGCGTAATCTCTCCGCCGGGGATACGCGGCACGACCGAATAGGTGCCGCCTTTCTGGATATTGGCCAGGTAGCGGTCGTTGGAGTCCTGTGCGGTATCGTTGCCCTTGGCGAGGATCATGTCGTTCCACAGGCTGGCGAGGATGGAAGCCACCGCGGGTTTACAGATTTCGCAACCGTCGCCCTGACCGTAATGGTCCAGCACTTCATCAAAAGAGCGGAGTGATTTGATGCGGATGAGGTCCAGCATTTCCTGCCGCGAATAGGTAAAATGTTCGCAAATCACGTTGCGGATGTATTTGCCCTGTGATTTGAGGGTGGTGGCGATGATATCTTTCACCATGGGTGCGCAGCCACCGCAGCAGGTGCCGGCTTTGGTGCATTTTTTAATTTCATCAAACGATTCATGTCCCGCCGTTACCGCTTCGCAGATGGCGCCTTTGCTGACGCTTTCACAGCTGCAGATCAAGGCTTCGTCCGGCAGGGCGTCCACGCCGGCGCCGGCAGGGGTACCTTCTTTGGGTGGGCCCATCAGCAGGGTGGCGGGGTCCGGCGGTAAGGCCAGTTTGTTTTTCACCGTCTGCAACAGCATGTTATAGGCGCTGGCTTCCCCGATTAAGATGCCGCCCAGCAGTTGTTGCCCGTCAGGAGTGATGTCGATACGTTTGTAGATGCCTTTCAGCCGGTCTTCAAAGACGATGCTGTGGCAGTTGCCGGCGGGAGAAAAGGGATCGCCAAAACTAGCTACTTCCACACCGACGAGCTTCAGCCGGGTACTCATGTCAAACCCGGTGAAGGCTTTTATTTCACTGCTAAGGTGTGCCGCTACTACTTCTGCCATTTCATAACCCGGTGCTACCAGGCCATAGATCATATTTTGATACAGGGCGCATTCGCCAATGGCGTAGATAGAAGAGTCGGATGTCTGCAGTTGATCGTTCACCACGATGCCGCCACGGGGACCTGTTTCGAGGCCGGCTGCTTTTGCCAGTTCATCCCTGGGTTTGATGCCTGCCGATATCACCAGCATGTCTGTTTTCAGGAAGGTGTCGTCGGTGAACTGCAGGCCGGTGATATGATCTTCCCCGGTTATCTTTTTGGTGTTTTTGCTGGTCAGTACTTTCAGGCCCAGCTGTCCTAACTTCTCTTGAAGTAACAGCGAACCTTTGTCATCTATCTGGCGGGGCATGAGCCGGGGCGCGAATTCCACGACATGAATATTCGTCATGCCCAGGTCCAGCAAAGCTTTGGCTGCTTCGAGGCCCAGCAGGCCGCCGCCGATGACGGTTCCTGTGCGGGCATGGAGGGCGTACGCCGTCATCATTTCCAGGTCTTCTATGGTGCGGTAGAGGAACACCCCTTTTTTCTCCACGCCGGGTATGGGAGGTACAAAGGCGGCCGATCCGGTAGCCAGTACGAGGTAATCATATGTTTCCAGGATGCCGCTGTGGGCCTGCACCGTTTTCTTTTCCCGGTCGATGGCCGTTACCGGATCTGCGAGATGCAGCCGGATGCCTTGTTGCGCATACCATTCAGTGCTGGCCATTAAAAGCTCGTCCCCTGTTTTACCCTCGAACCAGGAGGTGAGATGTACACGATCATAGGCCGGACGGGGTTCTTCGCCAAATACGACCAGTTCGACAGACGTTTTCGCGGATTTGGCGAGCAGCTTCTCACAGAACTTATATCCGACCATGCCGTTTCCGATAACCACGATTTTCATTGGAAGAGATTTTGGATGGAATATTATATTATTATATAATTAATATGGTATTATTATTAACATTTACTACCATTTTCAACATCAATTCTTTCATAACAATGATGAAATTAATCGTTTTGACGTTATTTTTAAATAGTTTTATCAAAATTTATTCATATTAATTTATTTATAATATAAATGATAATTCCTTTTTTATCATTAGTAGGCGCTGGTCCGGGGGACCCGGAGCTGATCACCCTGAAAGCCATTAACGTGATCCGCCGAGCGGACGTGGTGCTATACGACGCGCTGGTACATCCGGCGTTGCTGGACTATGCGCCGCCGCAGGCGGTACGGCAGTTTGTAGGCAAACGTTGCGGCAGCCACAGCATGCCACAGGAAGAAATTAACCGGTTGATGGTAGAGATGGCCCGGCAGTATGGCCATGTAGTGCGCCTCAAAGGAGGGGACCCTTTTATTTTCGGCAGGGCAACAGAGGAAATCCTGGTCGCCCGGCAACATCATATAGGCGTGGCGGTAATTCCCGGCATCAGCAGTGTTACAGCGGTGCCTGCTTCGCAGATGATACCGCTGACGAGCAGGGGGCTGGCAGAAAGTTTCTGGGTCACGACCGGCACCACCCGTTCCGGCCGGTTATCGGACGATATAGCACTGGCAGCCCGCTCCAGCGCCACGGTCGTTATCCTGATGGGTATGCACCACCTTGAAGCTATTCTGCAAATCTTTATCCGGCAGGGCAGACAGCATACGCCGGCAGCCATCATACAGGAAGGTACCACGCCGCAGGCCAGCATGGTCACGGGTACGGTCGCCGATATTCAGGCACGCGCGCAGGCGGCGGCCATTGGTCCCCCGGCGATCATCATTATCGGAGATGTTGTGCCTTCCTTATCTTCGGAGTATCTATAAAAGCAAAGTCCCCGGAAGCATATGGCTTCCGGGGACTTTGCTTTTATAGTACATCGTTTACAGTTGACCTTCCGGCCAGATACCGGACTGCACATCGGAGATATGTTTACGTTGCAGCAGGAACATGCAGAGGCGTGACTGCCCGATACCGCCACCCATGCTCAACGGGTATACTTCATTCAATACATTGCTGTGAAACAACAATTCGCTGCGGTGGCCACACTCTTTCAGCGACAGCTGTTCACGGAGGGAGCCGGCGTCTACCCGGATACCCATGGAAGACAGCTCCAGCGCACTGTTCATAGCCGGGTTCCAGAGAATCAGGTCACCATTCAGACCATAGAAACCTTCTTCGTTGGCAGTGGACCAGTCATCATAATCCGGGGCACGGTCGTCATGCACCGCCTGGTCAGACAGCAGACCGCCGATACCCATGATAAACACAGCGCCATATTCTTTGGCGATACGGTTTTCCCTTTCTTTCGGCGTAAGACCGGGATAACGTTTCAGTAACGTTTCGCTGTCGATAAAGTACACCGATGACGGCAGGTCGAGCGACTTTTCATGCGCTTCTTCCAGCATGGCATTTGTGTCGAGGAGCGCCTGGTAGATCTGCTCTACCGTGTCTTTCAGATAACTGATACGGCGGTGTTCCGGGAGAATACG
Source organism: Chitinophaga eiseniae (assembly GCF_900167135.1). GTDB lineage: Bacteria > Bacteroidota > Bacteroidia > Chitinophagales > Chitinophagaceae > Chitinophaga > Chitinophaga eiseniae. The sequence goes on from NZ_FUWZ01000003.1 coordinate 965,010, forward strand.
TTTTTCCCAGTCCCACTGGTCCACGTAAAAGCTGTGAATCGGCGACACCACCTCATCCGGACGGATAGCCCGCATGTCTGTCACAATCCCTTGTTCCGGCTCCAGGCCCAGTTCATACAGGCGCATACGTTTCCATTTGGCCAGCGACTGAACAATTTCCACAGAATAGGGAATGTTTTTCAGGTTAAACTTTACGGGTTTTTCCACGCCGTTGAGGTCATCGTTAAAACCGGTACCGGATTGAACGAACAAAGGGGCAGACACTTTGGTCAATGACAGCCGTTGGCTGAGTCGTGCCGGGAAATAATCTTTAATGAGGGATATTCCCTTCTCCAGCCGGAGGATATCGTTTGTTTTCGCAGTTAATGTGATCATCTTCTTAATTGGTATAAGATTGCTTTGGATATATTTCAATATTTAACACAAAACTATAAATATTCACTAACAAATAATCACATTGAAGAATATTTTTTCAATAAAAACAGGATATAATTAATAAAAAACCATAAAAAGTATGCAGATTTTGCATTTTTACTATACAGATCTTGTTAATATATTTTAATATTATAATTGTTAGATAAATACATATTATAAAAGTATTATTAAAAAAGAAGATCGTGGAGGAATGGTGGTCGACCTAGCGGAGGGATGAGGGATGAGGGATGAGGGATGAGGGATGAAGGTGAGGGATGAAGGTGAGGGATGGTGAGTCTCATAAAGATATAGCGATGGTTTCCGGGAAAACAAGACATGGTCGTAAAACGATAAACGCGGCCTCCGGTAGACGCCGCGTTTAATGCTCCTTAATGAATTGTAGCTTCCACCCACCTCTTCAACGCTTCCCGTTCCTCTGCTGTCAGTTTTACCTCACCGCCGAGCGGCATCCTTCCTTTTACAAACACCTGTTTATAAATGTCTTTGGCGTTTCTTTCCATGTTTCTTTCTTTGAAAATGCGGAAGGGATTATTGCGCACATGGCAAACATTGCATTTCGTTTGAAGCACCAGCAGGGCTTTCTGTTTGTCATCTTCCGGTGTGGCGTGGGCTTCATGAATGGCGCTCAACAGGGTAAAGAGTATGATCAGATATTTCATGGTCTTATTTTTACTCAAAATTACCTGTCGCCCTTACCGGAAAATAGAACAAAACCGTCAGGGTTTATTTTTTCACGGGCGTGATCAGCTTACCCGTATAAGCTTCAATAACACTGGCCAGCCACGCAGGCACCCGCTCCATAAAGCTTTTCAGCTGCGGCTGCTGCATGTGCCTATCCAGGTCCTCCTGTGAACGCCATACTTCATAAATAAAAATGGTACCATCTTTTTCTTCATGAATATTATATATCAGGCTACCGGGTTCCGCGCGGGTGGGCGCTACCAGCGCCAGCAACTCCCGGCGGGCGAAAAACGCAAGGCCTGCCTTTAAATCATCGTCTCACAACGTTGTTTTATCAGCCCCAGCGCTGTGCCCCAATAGTAATTAATATGCCTGTCTGTGGCGTACTTACCGGTATTGGTCTGCGTAAAATCCAGCATGATTCCTGTTTCCGCAGCATTCAGACGGAAGGTAACAATACCATAATGCTCCGGTTCATCCGGCCTCTCGGAGAGAGAGCTCCAATGGGTGTACGCCAGTAACCGCTCCGGTTCGAAGGCCAGTATCACCCCTTTGTTTTCATAAGGGAGGCCGTGCAGATCGCCGGTGAATACCAGCGGGCTGCCTGCTTTCCAGTCGGACTGAATATGCACCGGGGAATCCATCATCCACAAATTAATTTTTTCCGGGCTTGTCAGCATCTCCCATACCGTGGCCGCAGGCGCCTGAATAAACACCGACTTGTTCACTGTATTACCGGCAAATAACTGCGCGTCTATCCGTTTTTTCTGCCGCAGGTGGTGTTGCATATGCAGCGCAGCGAATCGCAGCCACTCCCCTGCCGTGAAATACCCCAGTCCGGGATGTTGTGTTTTCCCGGTGGCAGCATCCATATCAGCGGTACGGCATACTTCCGTAATCGCCTGCCGAATGGACAGTAGCCCCTGCCGCAACTGACCGATGCTTTCCGGTTGCGGTATAAAGGTATCGGTGGCCGGACCGGCAATCTGTACATCCGGAAACCCGTGGACCAGTATCTGCCGGCCTTCTTCCGTCATTGGTTCATCCTGATGCGCTGTACTCACCAGGGCGGTGGCCACCTGCTCTGCAAACCAACCGGTATCATCGATGATATGTACATATACCTGCCCGAGCGACCATGCCGCCGCCTTCGTGGGCCTGCAGATCATTTCCAGTGAATAATCGTCCAGAAAAGCTACCCATTGATCAAGGGTGTCATTAAATTCTTGCAAAGCGTCCATAGTATGTTCAATGTAAGAAAATCACGGCAATAATGCGGTATCCCACAGGTAACCACACCCTCAATATACCTCTCTGCTACCGCATTTTAACGTAACTTTGCGGCAACTTACTATTACCACCACAACCGTAGAATATATATGATCCATGGACCGTCGGCACAGCCGCAACACATCACGAGCCTGTTGAACCAGCGACCGCTTTTTGTTTTTGCCCTCAGCTCGGAAGCAGCCGAAGAATTCAACGACGACAATATCCTGATTGCAGGCATCGGAAAAGTGAATGCCGCTTTTAACCTGACGAAGAAGATACAGGAAGAAAGACCCGGCCTGATCGTTAATCTCGGTTCTGCCGGCAGCTGCACCTTCAAACGTGGCGAGGTGATATGCTGCAACCGGTTTATTCAACGGGATATGGACGTCACCGGCCTTGGTTACCGTAAATATGAAACGCCTTTCTCCGATCTGGGGCCCGTGCTGGAATATGGCTTTCAGCTGGACGGTTTTCCCTCAGGCATCTGTGGTACCGGTGACAATTTCGAGACTGCGCACGTCGCCGCCGATTACAACGTTCTCGACATGGAAGCATATTCCCTCGCGATGGTAGCCATGAAAGAGCATATACCTTTTCTGTGCCTGAAATACATCACGGATGGCGCCGATGGCGGCGCCGCAGAAGAGTGGACCGTACAGGTACACCACGCCGCCGCCGCTTTCCGGAAGATTATCACAGGCCTTCAACAATAAAAAATGAAGTAATGAATTTTACAGATTATTTGCAGCTGTTTGAAAACATCCTGCAAGACGCAGACCCGAAAGCACCTTACAACAATCCGGATTATCTCAACTACACCAAACTTAACTGGTCCAGGCAACAACGCTGGCTGAAAACCGGCGTTATTACCGACGCCATGGCCACCGCCGTTAAGAACATCACCACGCTGCAACAGTGGGTGATCATCACCGAACCATGGTGTGGCGATGCCGCGCACATTGTTCCGTTTCTGTATAAAATCGCTGCGTTAAATCCACTGATCACAATAGACATTCAGCAACGGGATACGGCCCCTTTCCTGATAGAGCAATACCTTACCAACGGTACCAAGTCCATCCCCAAACTGGTCATCCGTGACGGCGACGGTAACGACATGGCCATATGGGGCCCCAGACCGGCCGGCTGCCAGGTATTGTACAACAAACTGAAAGAAGAAAAAGCAGATTTCGAACGAATGAAGATCGAATTGCAGCAGTGGTACAATGAAGACAAAGGCAAAAGCTTACAGGCGGAGTTGCAGGAAGTGCTGACGCAGGTACAGAAAGTCAGCCTCGCCTGATTACGCGCCTTTTAGTTCCACCCATACCGGTGCATGATCGCTGGACTTCTCCCATCCCCGCACGTGACGGTCGACACCCGCCGCTATCAGGCGTTTGTCTACTTCGGGACTGAGCAGAAAATGATCAATCCGCAGGCCGGCGTCCCTTTCATAGGCGTTACGGAAGTAATCCCAGAAAGTGTAGATCTTCTGGTCCGGATACAGCTTGCGGATGGCATCTGTCCATCCCTGTTTTACCAGTGTATGGAAAGCCGATTTTACTTCCGGCCTGAACAGCGCATCGTCTACCCAGCGCTCCGGCTTATACACGTCGAGATCGGTAGGCATCACATTATAATCGCCGGTAAGGATGACCGGTGTTTTTTGCGCAAGCAGTTCCTTTGCGTGGTCTGTCAGCCGTTTGAACCAGCTGAGCTTATAATCGAATTTAGGCCCTGGCGCGGGATTACCGTTGGGAAGATACAGGCACCCGATCAACACGCCGTTGATGGCCGCTTCCATATAACGGCTGTGCACATCTTCCTCATCTCCCGGCAGCGTTCTCCTGATTTCCTGCGGCACCCCTACCTTCGACAGGATAGCAATACCATTCCAGCTTTTCTGGCCATGCCATATCACATCATATCCCGCTTCCCGGATAGCCGATTCGGGAAACTTCTCCTGCGGCGCTTTCAGCTCCTGCAGACAAGCCACGTCGGGCGCAGATTCTTTCAGCCAGCGTAGCAGCACCGGCAAACGGGCATTGATACCATTGACATTATAAGTAGCTATTTTCATGGGAACAGGTCTTGGTTATCTATCCAAGTTAATTAAAAATCCGGTAAGCCAACGCCGGAACTGCCCTCATCAAAAACCGTCCGTCTGACCGTTTCTCCTCCTACAAAAATTTTTTCTTCGGGACGCTTCTGCTATTTTAGCTGCAAACCATTGCTGATGAAATATCTACTGCTGCTGATCGCTATAATTGCCGAGGTAATCGCGACTTCCGCCCTGAAGGCTTCCGAAGGTTTTCCCGCACATGGCCTTCTATCCTTGTGGTTGCCGGATAAAATCTTCCGTTCACTGAGTATCCTCTTCAAACAAACCCGGGCGTACTGCTGTTAATGCTAAAAAACTGCCGTATGCAAAAAACACCTCTCTTCCTGCTGACCTGTATGGTAGCCATCGCTATATCGGTGGGCTGTAACAATAATACCACCACCAACCAAAAGGAGATGCCAGACTCCACCGCCCCCATGCCAGTGCCCCCGCCTGCTACCGCCGCTTTTAACGCCGGCACTTTCAAGGGCACGATTCCCGGTGGCGCGCAGAAAAGGGACGTATCCATCACTTTCAATGCAGATTCCACTTTCAGCATGAAAGAAAGTTATCTTTCCAAAGAAGGCAAGCCCGAACACCAGATGGACAATACCGGTAAATGGAGCTATGACCTCCAAAACAAGATGATCATCCTCGCTTATAAAAACCTGGCTGACCGGGGCACTACGTTCTCTGTCATTGACGACAACACCATCCAGCTGCAGGACCGCTCCATCCAGGCTGGTCAACCGGAACAAACCGGCGGCCCTGAATACAACCTGCGTCGCCAGTAACTGTGATTTCCAGGATTATCACTGATTCGCCTGATGATGACGAAGATCACGTACCAGCCCTGTTTAGTGAGACGATGATCAACGTAGTAGCCCTGTTTATCTTCCTTCCCGGAATGTTTTGATTTCTTCCAGCATTTCCATGGAGCGGATAACGGGTGTCCATTCTTTTCCTTCAAAGAGCCACCGGAACCATCGACGGTCCCTGTTTTCATAACGGATATTCCGGAAAAACCAGATCGCCGCGATGGCAAAACCAGTCGTCACGATCCCCTGTACTGCCAGCAACCAGCTGTTTTCTTTCACAAACATGCCTGCGTGAAGATAAAAGGTCGTCCATACCGGCAGTTGCAGCCACAACAAGCGGGCGCACCACAAGGTGGAGGACTTCAACCGGGACAGTTTTTCCTGTGTGTCCAGCACCGGTCCCGAGATATCTATCTGTTCTATCAGCAGTAATTGATAAAGGTAAATGCCGATAGCCGCTGTAGTGAGGAGGGACTGAATACCCATAGATACCAGGAAAAACGGGCTGGCGGTATAAAACATGCTGACCAGCAACGTGTCAATAAAAGCGACCCATAAAATGCCCGCCAGCAGGGCAAAGTATTTAATAGGTCTCATAGAGGCGAGAAACGAATGGATTTTAATGCCGGTAATTTCTGCTGCGTTTTTTTTGTTTAACAACAGGTTTTCTGCCAAATGCTTTTCGTACGATTTCCAAAGGTGAATGATGTCTTTGTCTTCCATGACGGTTACGTTTTAATACGTGAAAATTGCTGCCTCAGTAAGTCTTTGATCCTGCCAATCTTCGTCGCCACATTAGTCACGGAAATGCCCAGTATTTCCGCAATCTCCTGATGGCTTTTTTCTTCGAGGTATAATAGTATCAGCGCCCGGTCCAGCTCCCTGAGGTCATGAATAAACCGCTGCAGCCACTGCAGCCGCTCATCCGGTTCTTTCGCCTGCCCGGTGTCCACCATCTCCAGTACTGCTGTCTCCAGCCTGTCCGTCGCCACCCTCCGGCGGGTCTCCCGGCGGTAAAAAGAAATGGCCACATTCAGCGAAATCCGGTATACCCAGGTGCTATACTGCGCCTGGCTGCTGTCATAATGCCCAAATGCCTTCCATAACTGTATAATAATCTCCTGGACCAGGTCTTTCCTGTCCTCCTCCTGCCTGCACCAGGCGCCGGCCACCTTATAAATGATGCCCTTGTGCGCCTCCATGACGGACAGGAACTGGTCTGTACTAATAGCTGCATCCATTGGTGAAAATGTTACTGTCTAATTATTCGCCGAAAGAAGAAAAAAATCACAGGACAGGCTGCTTTTTTTTCGGAAGGGGGCCAGCAACCGGGATGTTAATCCGTCGTTAATCGCTGATTTTTAGGGAGATCAGGAGAGATGAAGCCTTGTTTCTGCTGTAGTATTGCAGTAACATGACGGAGACCGCACCATCGTCCCGGCCATGCCACACCGGCCATCCCGGCTTCAACCCAAGTTACAACTAACCTGATTGTTATGAGAAACGCAACTTTACTTCTACTCACTATTTTATGGTACACCCCGTACATCGTCGCACAAAACAGGGACATCAACTCCACAGGGCTATATATACACACTGATAAACACATCTACACACCGGCGGAAAAAATATGGTTCACCGGCTACCTGCTCAACATCCGCGCCACCGACACCATCCCTTACCATACCCTCTTCGTAGCCCTCATCAACCCTATTACCCGCAAACCGGTACTGAACGAACGTTTCGCATTCGACCGCGGCGTCGCCAAAGGCCTGCTGCTACTGCCGGACAGCCTTCCGCCCGGCGACTACGCCCTCGTCGGCTACACCAACAACTACATCGCTGACAACCACGAACAGGAATTCCAGCAATGGATATCAGTCCGTAAACCACATCAGCCTCCCTTTAAAACCAGGAAAACACCGGCGGATACTACGCGTACGGCTACACTGAAAATACCCGACTCCAATATCTGCATCCGGCTGGACACAGATTCAACCACTTATCGCCAGCGAGGCCTGGTCAACTGCCGCGTGGAACTGACCGACACCACCGGCAAACCCATTCAGGGACTGTTCTCCGTAGCCTGCGTCTGTGAAAAACGACTGCGCAAACACGATAAATGGGATATCTGCCATTATTATTTCATTGACCAGTACCGGCTTCCCGCTTCGATAGACCTCTCCACGGCACAGCAGGAGCTCAACCCCGTCAGCGGCTTCGTCACCAAAGGATCTAAAAAAGTAAAGAAACCCATCCCCCTGCTGCTAATGAAAAACAATGAAATGATTACGCTGAAAACCAATAAGGACGGCGTCTTCTGCCTGAACTCCTACCAACTCATCACCACCCCGGGACAACCGGACGCCATTCTCAGCGTAGTGAAAGGCAACCAGTCAGAATTTAAAATCAATTTTCTGAATGATATTGAAAGAGTCAATCATCAACTGGCTAAAATTAACTACCCCTACACACCGGAAGACATGGCCGACAGCACCATCTTCATGCCTGAAGAAATAACTGCCATGGATGTCTCCGCCCAGGCACCCCCGGCGCCCAAAATGCCTGTCCCCCAACAGGAACCCGGCTATGTAAAAAAAGTAAAACCGGTATATACCCCTCCCGAATTTCAACAGGCCAGCGATACCATCGCCACCCCTAACTTCAGCAGCACCCTTTACTGGAACCACCTTATTAATACTGATGAACAGGGCCACGCTAACTTTACCTTCCGGCTCAACGATCTCCCCGGCGTCTTCGTCTGCGTGATCCAGGGCATCTCCACCATGGGCGTCTTCAGCAAATACCTGCGGTTCGTAGTAAGATAGGCATTTGTAAAAAACCGAATTACGCGCTATCTTGTTCTGCTGATAGATTTCACGAATCAGCTAAAAACAAGATACATATGCGCAGAAACATCCTGGTACTCGGCATGAGCGGCTTATTAACACTGGGAGCCATGGCTCCGGCAATGGCCTCCGGCCGTACGCAGCCCGGCACCACCCAGGCACCCGCAGACGCCAAAGCACTGATCGGCCGCTGGGACATCACCATCGACGAAAACGGCAAACCCGCCCCTTCCTGGCTGGAAGTAAAGCTCTCCGGCTTCAAAACCCTCGTAGGATATTTTGTAGGTACCTCCGGCAGCGCCCGCCCTGTCGCCAAAGTAAACTTCGACAACGGTAAGTTCAGCTTCTCCATCCCGCCACAATGGGAAGGCGGCAACCAGGACTTCCTCATCGAAGGCGAACTGACCGACGCCGGTATCCAGGGCACCATCACCACCAGCGAAGGCAAAAAATACAATTGGAAAGGCGTGAAAGCGCCCTACCTGAAAAAAACCGGCGCCGTAGCCTGGGGCAAGCCCATCAACCTGTTCAACGGTAAAGATCTCTCCGGATGGAAAGCTGCCGGCAAAGAAAACCAATGGATAGTGAAAAATGGCATCCTCACCAGCCCTCACTCCGGCGCCAACCTGGTATCGGAACAAAAATTCACCGACTTCAAACTGCACGCTGAATTCAGATACCAGAAAGGCAGCAACAGCGGCATCTACCTGAGAGGCCGGCATGAAGTACAGATAGAAGACAGCCACCCGGACACCCACCCGTCCAGCGTGCTTTTCAGCGGTGTATACGGCTTCCTCACCCCCAGCGAAATCAACGCCCTCGGACCAGACACATGGCAGACCTACGACATCACCCTCATAGGACGTATGGTCACCATCGTGGTAAACGGTAAGACCGTGATCAACAACCAGGAAATCCCCGGCATCACCGGCGGCGCACTGGACAGCAACGAAGGCGAACCCGGACCAATCTACATCCAGGGCGACCACGGGCCGATTGAATTCCGGAAACTCGTGATCACCCCCGCTAAATAGGATTTACGATTTTTTGATTCAGGAATTTTTTGATTTACGATTTTTGGGATTTACGATTTTTGGGATTTGAGGAAACCTTATATCCCCGACATCCCTAAATCGTAAATCAAAAAATCCTCAAATAAAGGATGATGAAAATAGCCGTTATCAGTGATATCCATGGCAACCTGCCCGCCCTTCAGGCGGTACTGGAAGATATTTCCCGCTATGGCGCCGATCAGATCTACTGCCTGGGCGACCTCACCGATGCCGCTCCCTGGCACAATGAAGTCATAGCACAAATCCGCTCCCTGCGCATTCCCACCATCATGGGCAACCATGATGAACGCATCGCCTACGATCTGCCGGTAAAGCCGCTGGCCAAACACGGCCCGGAAGAACGCGCCGCCCGGCTCACCGCCATCGAATTTACCCGCAATACCATCACGGCTGACCATAAACTGTTTCTGCGCACGCTGCCTTCCCTGCTGCACCTCCGCTTTGGCCAACACCAGCTGTTGCTGGCACACGGCAGCCCGGAAAGTAACGAGACCTACCTCTACGCCGACCATCCGGAAGCCGACCTGCTGCACATGATGGAAAAAGCCCACGCAGATGTTCTCATCATCGGCCATACACACCTATCGTATATCCGCACCATCGGCAACGGACAGAAAATGGTGATCAATACCGGTTCTGCCGGACGTAGCAAGGAAGCCGACAGACGGGCATCCTACCTCCGGCTGGAGATATGCGACCCGTACGCCGCCACGCTGCCGGAACTGTTCCGGGCAACCCTGCAAAAAGTGGAATACGATATGGAACTAACGACAATGGGTATACGCAACAGCCCCGTGCCGGATTTTTATGCCGACTTCCTGTCAGGCGTCCTTACCTGACTTTAACTGCGTGCGGTAAGAACGGGGATTGATCCCCTTCATTTTACGGAAGAATTTATTGAGATGACTGAGGTCGCCAAATCCATACTGGCCGGCAATCTCTTTAATACTCATATCACTGTAGCGGAGCTTATTTTCTATCTGCCGGCTTTTGTATTCGTTGATATAATCACGGACAGAGACGCCCAGTTCCTGTTTAAACAATCCCTGCAGCCGCGCCTTTCCCATCTGCAGCGCCGGCGCCATCACTTCCTGCTGTAATTGCTCCGGACTGGCAATATGTGTATGGATATAATGCATTGCCTGTGTGAGCGCCACGGAACGCTGCGGCCCCTGCTCCGCTTCTGTCAGCAGTCCCGCCAGCAACGCCAGCACACCACGTATCAGATGCAACACCCCTTCATTGGAAGGCACCGGTTGTAATTGCCATTCTGCTGCAATCACCTCCATCACATGACCGATGCGGACCAATGCATCTCTCACCACCACCGGTATGCCATGCGACCGCGTCGCGATGATCAGCTGCTGGAAACGCTGCTCCCACAACGCGACGGCTGCCGGCGGCAACTGTTGCCCGAGGTATACATTGGTAAACTTCAGTACCGTATATTTCGACGCTTCTTCAATGTAAAAGATATGCTCGTCTTCCGGCGCCAGCGCGTAACAACAGGGACCTTCATAACGGAAAGTCTCCCCGTTGAGCCGGTGTTCACCTCTTCCGTGATGAATAAATATCAGCTCAAAATGATTGTGGTTGTGCAGTTCAAAGGGCCACTCCCGTGTCTGAAAGTGCCGGATAAACAAGTCGTCGTGCTGGATCAATCGCATTTTGATACAAGTAATATCCTCAAAAGTACAAGTTTTCCGCAGCCCTGCCAATGTAGGTTTGTAAGATGAAAACAACGCCTTATCATCCTTTCACGATCCCGCTGATGGCTATATCCGCCGGGGTGACCGTGGCCAACATCTACTACAACCAGCCTATCCTGAACGATATCAGCGCCGCCACCGGCGCCACTGCCGGCGAAGCCGGGAGAGTATCTACCCTGGCCCAGCTGGGATATGGACTGGGCATGTTTTTTATTTTGCCGCTGGGTGATAAAGTGGACCGGCGAAAACTGATCACCGGGCTGACCAGCCTGTTGTTTGTCTCCCTGCTGCTACTGAGCATGGCCCGGAGCATACAGCTCATCTGCCTGCTCAGTTTTTTTGTAGGCATCGGTTCCACGCCCGCGCAGATACTGTTGCCGATGTCGGCCACCATCAGCACGGGCGACAGGGGCAAGACCGTGGGACGGGTATTTGCCGGCATCCTCATCGGCATTCTGGGCGCCCGTGTGGTAGCGGGCGTTGTATCCGATCTGCTGGGCTGGCGGTATGTATTTGCCATATCCGCCTTGCTGGTACTGACCGTCACCATCCTCCTGTATCGTTACCTGCCGGTGATACCGCCGAAGTTCCGTGGCAGCTACCCGCAGTTATTATCCTCTACCGTAAAACTAATTGGTGAATACAGTGTCTTACGCCAGGCGGCGTTGCTCGGCGCTTTTACATTCGGTACTTTCTGTTCCTTCTGGACCACGCTGACCTTCCACTTAAGCGCCGCGCCCCTGCACTATTCCGCCTCCCGCATTGGCCTCTTTGGCCTGATCGCCATCGGCGGTGCGCTGGCCGCCCCTGCTTTCGGCAAGCTGGCAGACAAAGGGCAGGTATACAAGTCCCTGCTGCTCACCGTATCGATGATCATTGTCAGTATCCTGTTACTGAAAATATTTCCTCATTCCGTCATCATGCTGTCCGTCAGCATCTTCCTGCTGGATGTGGGCGTACAGGCCACACAGATCACCAATTTCACCCGGATATACAGCCTGCATGAACATGCCCACAGCCGGCTGAATACCGTGTACATGACCGCTTACTTTATGGGCGCCGCCATCGGCACCTCCTGCGGTGTAGCCGCGTGGCAGTATGGAGGCTGGGACATGGCCACCTGGCAGCTGCTCATATGGAGCATCATTGCATTAGGCATCGTAGGATGGTCTGCCAATACGCAGCTCCGCATGGCGCCGGCCAAACGGTGATCTATGCTATCTTCTGTCCCCGGATAAATACGGTACTGCCGATCACATGGCTTTGGACCTGCAGGGACGGTTTATTGAACAGGGCCACCGTTTGCGCCACGGAATACACTTCTCCGAATTCATGTATCAGTCGCAGCGATGACATGAATAAATGGCTGATTTTCCGCTGACTGGTCATGGAATAGAAATAATATTTACCGCCCGGCTTCAGCACCCGCAGCGCTTCGTCCACAAACACCTGTTTGTTATCAAAAAGGTGGATGGTTCCGAAACTGCAAACCGTGTCGAAAGTGTTGTCCGGGAAAGGCAGCTGAAAAGCATTGCCTTGCAACAGCTGTATGTTGGCAGGCAGTTGGCGGCGGCCTTCAGAGAGCCGGTCCCTCGCTATCTTCAGCATTTCTATGGAGCGGTCCAGCAGGATGCAGTCGTTGCCGGTAGCCCGGTACAAGTACGCCGTTTGTGCAAGACCACCGCATCCGATATCGAGTACGGTGCCGGATGAACGAAGAATAGCATCGGCAGCAAACTCCTGGTAGTCCTGCCGCGAGGTGTCCCAGAAGAAGCGGTTGAACCAGCGGGTACTGACCAGTCTTTCATAGTAGCCGGCCTTAAAATCATAAGATGCGGGGGCGGGGTTCTCCAGACAGGTGTATATGCCCCGTGTTAGCTGACGGATTGGATCGGTATGGCTCACTTCTCATAGTTTTCAGCAAAGGTAGCGGGTAAAGCTCCCGGGGTGGATGAACCTGGGTTAAGAAATTCGTTTACGGATACGGCTGAGTGCCTGAGGGGTGATACCGATATAGGAGGCCAGGTGTTTAAGGGGTACATAGCGGAACAATTGCGGCGCCAGGCGGAGCAGGTCCAGGTAACGCTCTTCCGCCGTCTTGGTCAGCAGCGACAGCTCCCTGGCGGATTTGAGCAGCAACATCTGTTCCGTCGCCAGCCGGCCTATCCGGTCTACGATCCGCAGCTGGTCGTACATCCGCCGGAGGTCGTCATGATGAATGCGCCACAACCGGGTCTCTGTAATGGTTTCACCGTAATAGCGAGAAGGCTCACGGGTATAAAACGAACTGTACACGCACATAAACCAGCCGTCAAAACCAAAGCCGACAGTGGTTTCATCGCCGTTGGCGTTTTCCACGTAAAAGCGTACCACGCCGCTGTCGACGAAGGTGAGATAGTTCTCCGTTTCCCCTGCCTGCAAATAGAAAGTTTTTGCCGGATAGGTTTTCGGCTCGAAGCAAGCAGAAAAAATGCGCCAGTCCTCTTCGGAGATATTGACCTGCTGACGGAGAAAATCGTACATGCGCTGCATGGTGTCAGTATTAAGGAGCGATTAATCCACCAGGCCGTCCTGTTGCAGTTTTTCAAATGCCAGTAATACACCGTGCACCTGGTGTGGTTCCTTCCGGTAAGTATCGAGGCTGAAAAAGCGTATGGCGCCTATTTCCGCAGAAGGCTGTGGTGTTTGCAGCAACCGGTGCCGGAAACAATCCTGCCGCATCAGCAGGTTTTTTTCGCCGAAGGCAGGCGCCGTGATATGATAATACCACTGCAGACTTTCTTCCGCGAGGTCCATGTTCAGTTCCTCTTTTATCTCCCGCTGCATAGCCTGCAACGCTGTTTCGCCGGCATCCACTTTCCCGCCAGGCAGGTACCAGGCCTCTTTGTTTTTACTGAAAGCCAGCAGTAGTTTCCTGTTTTCAACGACAATCAGGCCAACACAATCTATGTAGTTCATCCTGCAAAAGTAAACAAAAGCGATCGCAAATGATTACCTTTAGGATGCCTTATGACAACAGACGAAACATATGCGCAGGCAGACCCTCAGGTAGTGGAAACCTGGCTGAAAGGGTGGTCACTGGCGCGGGAACTCCCTCTTCCGATAGCTGACCGTGGCGGTCTCCGGGTAGATGTAGGATGGCCCGACCAGCAGGCTCGGTACGTTTTTCCGGCCATCGGTCCCGGTTTATTTCACTTCGCCAATACGATCGTTCAACCTGCCGTTTTCCTGAAAGTATGTGCACCGGCATCGTTGGTAAGGCCTGTACTTCCACCCCGCTGGGTCATACAGACGCCCGGATTCATGATGACCCGCACCCTTCCGGCCCATCCCTTCCGTTTACCGTTGCCCAAAGGATATATACTGACTGTTGATGCCACCAACGCCGGTATTGTTGCCACCATACACGCTCCAGACGGTGAAGTGGCAGCCAGCGGCCGCCTGGCTATCGTTGACGACTATATTATTTACGACCGCATCGTCACCACACCGGCGCATCAGCGCCGTGGACTGGGAAGTGCCGTCATGGCTGCTCTCACCAGTGAAGCCGTCTCGCGCGGCATCAGGAAAGGCATACTCGTGGCCACCCCCGCCGGTAAAGCGCTGTATGAAACGCTTGGCTGGAAAATGTACTCGCTGTACACGACCGCAGTTATCCCGCACATTTAACACAACAAAACAACCCACCGGTTGTTAATTCTTCACACACTCCGTTAAACCGCTTAAAAATTGATTGATTATGCACGATAGCAATAAACACGCCTGGTTTGTAGGCGGAGGCCTCGCTTCACTGGCAGCAGCTGTTTACCTGATTGAAGATGCTGGTTTCAAGGGAGGAAATATTCATATCATTGAAGCGCTGCCGGTCCTCGGCGGCAGCAACGACGGCGGCGGCGCCAAACAGGAAGGCTTCGTATGCCGCGGCGGCAGAATGCTCAACGAAGAAACGTACGAGAACTTCTGGGAGCTCACCAGCCGCATCCCTTCCCTCGAAGTCCCCAATATCTCCGTAAAAGACGAAATACTGGCCTTCGACCACGCCAACCCCACCCATGCACGGGCGCGGCTGATCGACAAATACGGTAAGATCCTCGATGTACACACTATGGGCTTTGACCACGACGACCGTATGAAGATGCTCAAGCTCTTTTTCACCGACGAAAATGAACTGGACCATATGACCATCCGGGAATGGTTCGGCGACCACTTCTTCACCACCAATTTCTGGTACATGTGGCAGACAACGTTCGCATGGCAGGAGTGGTCCAGCCTCTTTGAATTCAGGAGATACATGAACCGCATGATCCTTGAATTTTCCCGGATAGACACACTCGAAGGCGTCACCAGGACTCCTTATAATCAATATGAATCCGTGATCCTGCCTATCAAAAAACATCTCGACAAGTTCGGGGTAGACTATTCCCTGAAAAGAACGGTAACCGATCTCGTTTTCAAAAACGGCGACGGTATCACGGTAACGGCTATACAATATCAGGATGCCGACGGAAAAACAGGCAGTATCGCCCTGCAGGAAGGCGACCTCTGCTTCTTCACCAACGGTTGTATCACCGATAATTCCAACAATGGCGATTACAAAACACCAGCGCGCTACCTACCGGACAATCCGCCTTCTTTCGCGCTCTGGAAAAAAATCGCGCTCAAAAAACCACGCCTTGGCAATCCGGACCCATTCTTCGGCAAACCCGATGAAACAAAATGGTATTCCTTTACCGCAACTTTCCTGGGCAACACCATGCTGAAACTCATAGAAGCCTTCTCCGGCAACAAACCCGGCAGCGGCGCGCTCATGACCTTCCGCGACTCTTCCTGGCGCATGTCTATCGTAGTGGCCGCACAGCCTCATTTTAAAGCGCAGGGCGACGATACCACCATCTTTTGGGGATACGGCCTCTATCCCGACAAAACCGGTGACTTTGTCCGGAAACGGATGATAGACTGCACCGGCGAAGAAATCCTCACGGAACTCATACACCAACTGCACTTTGAACAACATGAAAACGAGATCAAAGAAAGCGTCGTGAATGTTATCCCGGTGATGATGCCCTATATTGATGCGCTGTTTCAGCCACATGCCAAAGCTGATCGCCCGCCGGTAGTGCCAAAAGGCTCCACCAACCTTGCCATGATCAGCCAGTTTGTGGAGATTCCGCAGGATATGGTGTTTACAGAAGAATATTCCGTCAGGGCAGCCCGCACCGCCGTATATACACTGCTCAATATTGACAGGGAAGTAGCGCCTGTAACGCCCTACAACCGACGCCCCGATGTACTGGCGAAGGCTGTACACACCGCTTACCGTTAACCGGATTTCATCACCAGACCAATCCTGAAAATATGAATATAAAAACAGTCACCGTAGCCGGCAGCGGCGTACTAGGCGCACAGATCGCCTTTCAGACCGCCGTACATCAGTACCAGGTCAATGTATACGATATCAGCGACGCCGTACTCGAAAAAGCCCAAACCCACCTGCAGCAATTGGCATCCGTCTATCAGCGCGATCTCGGCCTGGAAAAAGCAGCTACCGATGCAGCGTTGGACCGTATCCGTTACTTCACTGATCTGGCCGCCGCTGTAAAAGGCGCCGATCTGCTGATAGAAGCTATCCCGGAAAACCCGGCCATCAAAACGGATTTCTACCAAAAACTGGCTGCCGTGGCCGATCCGCAGACGATCTTCGCCACCAACTCTTCCACCCTGCTGCCCAGTCAATTCGCAGCAGCCACCGGAAGACCAGCGCGTTTCCTGTCACTCCACTTCGCCAATGAAATCTGGAAACACAACACCGCGGAGATCATGGGCCATCCCGGAACGGACAAAGCCATTTTCGATACCGTAGTGGCCTTTGCGAAATCCATTGGCATGGTAGCGCTGCCCCTACACAAAGAACAACCAGGCTATATTGTCAATTCCCTGCTGGTGCCGCTGCTGGACGCAGCCACCACCTTGCTCGTAAGGGGCGTGGCCGATGTGGAAACCATCGATAAAACATGGATGGTAGCCACCGGCGCACCACTGGGGCCATTCGGCATCCTGGACGTAGTAGGTATCACCACCGCCTATAACATCACCAACATGGCCGCCGAAAAGACAAAAGACCCGGAAAAAATAAAAGCCGCTGCTTTCCTCAAGGAGAACTTCATCGATAAAAACAAACTCGGTACAGCTACCGGTGAGGGCTTTTACAAATATCCCGACCCGGCTTACCGGCAACCCGGCTTCCTGAAATAACGTATATCCGTTTCCCGGGGCTGAAGCCCCGGGAAACGGATATACAAAGCCCCTGAAAAATGATTTTTCCAGCCTTTCCGGCTCCCCAATCAAACATTTCCTGCGCTTGTTTGTAATACAGAGAGATCGCTATTAAATCCTGTTCTATGCAAGCATCCAACAACCCGGAAAAATTTGTCCCCCGCGGCGCCATTGCTTTCTTTGCGCTGTTGATCGTATTGGGGCTGATAATATGGTTCGGTATCTATTTCCTCATGCTTTCCAGGATATAAACAGTTTTCCTCATGATCGACAAATATGAACGAAACGTCATTATTGTGGCATTGCTGTTATCCGCCCTCTTTATCTTTTCGCTGTTCTATGCGATGGGCGCCAGGAAAGCAGATGTCACCGAATGCCTGCCCTACGACAAATCGTACGAAACAGCGAGGGTCAACCAGATCGACAAATCCACCTACCAGATTTTTTATGTTGCGCGCATGTGGAGCTTTGAGCCGGCCATTACCTACATACCGGTAGGCAGTGAAGTCGACCTTTTCCTCACCTCACAGGATGTGGTGCATGGCTTCGACATCTACAACAAAAACGTAAACCTGATGGGCGTTCCCGGCGGCGTATCTAAAACCACCGTCCGCTTCGACCAGCCCGGCGTATACAAAGTAGTCTGTCATGAATTCTGCGGCACCGGCCACCAGAACATGCAGGCGGAAATAATTGTCAACTATCCCAAAAAATAAGTCGCAATGAATGTAAGCAGATACCTTAAGAACATCATCCTCATTGAATTGTTTGTACCGGTACTATTACTCACCATTGGTATTTATCACGGGCTGATGCAGGTGATCTACCGCGCAGGGGTGATCCACCAGGCCTCGGTGGCTAAACTGGACTACTATCAGGGCCTTACGCTGCACGGGGTCATCAATGCCATTGTGCTCACCACCTTTTTTGCCGTGGCCTTCGGCCATGCCACCATCGCCTTTTTCCTGAAGCGGGAACCGGGCCGCAAAGCCTCCCTGCTGTCACTCCTGCTGATGGTGACCGGCACATTGATGGCCGCTGCCGCCATGCTGTCGGGCAAAGCATCTGTCTTATATACATTTTACCCGCCATTAAAAGCGCATCCGGCTTTTTATATCGGCACCGCCATGCTCATCGTCGGCTCCTGGGTGGCCTACTGGGACTGGTCCGTCATATACGTACGCTGGAAACGTGAACACAAGGAAGAAAACACCCCGCTGGCAGTGATCGGCACACTGGTCAACTTCACAATATGGTTCGTTTGCACGCTGGCCGTAGCCTATGAAGTACTGGTACTGCTGGTGCCCTGGAGCCTCGGCTGGACCACCGGCATCAACGTGATGCTGGCACGCACCCTTTTCTGGTTCTTCGGCCACGCACTGGTGTATTTCTGGCTGTTACCCGCCTATATCATGTTTTATACCATGTTGCCCAAACTGGCCGGCGGCAAGCTCTATTCCGGCACGGCAGGACGTATCGCCTTTTTTCTCTTTCTGCTGTTCTCCATTCCTATCGGCGTACACCATCAATTCGGAGAACCTTCCATCGGCAGGGGCGTCAAGCTCACCCAGTCGCTGCTCACTTTCGCCGTGGCTATCCCCAGCTTTATCACCGCTTTCACCATTGCCGCATCGCTGGAACATGCCGCCTGGCTGCGAGGTGGCAGAGGCCTGTACTCCTGGATATGGAAGCTGCCGTTCTTCCGGAAAGATGTGTTCCTCTTCGGCTACCTGATCAACGGCCTGATCCTGTTCATCTTCGGTGGACTGACCGGCCTGGTGAACGCCTCCTATTCACTCAACAACACCGTACACAATACTTCCTTTATACCCGGACATTTTCATCTCACCGTAGCCGGCCCGGTATTCCTGGCCATCCTGGGCATGTCGATTTTCCTGGTATCGCAGCTCACCGGTAAAAAGATATACCTGCCGGCTATTAATACCATTATTCCGTATCTATGGACCGTAGGAGTACTGATTTTCTCAACGGGACTGATGTGGGGCGGATTGATGGGAGAACCACGACGGACCAATATGGGGCTGACTTATCTTAATCCTGCCAGTGAACTGTACCATTCCTACTGGGTGATCTCCAGCATGCTAGGGCTGGCGGGCGGCGGTATTATGTTTGCCGCAGGGTTTCTGTACTTTATCGTATTCTTCGGCACTTTCCTCCGTAAGCGGAGTGCGGCGCCGATGATCGACTTCCCCGTCAGCGAAAGCCTGCACGAAGAAAAAAGAATTCCCCTGTTCGACACCTTCCGGCCATGGCTGGTGGTAATGGGGTTCATCATCTTCATGGCCTACCTGCCCGCCATCTCCGATGCGCTAAACAATACGGGTAAAAAGGCCCCACCGTACCTGCCTACAGACCCTACGCCTATTGTCACTAAAAAACCATGACATGCGCATCCGCTTATGGCACATATTATATTCCTGGCAGGCAGCCGTCATCACGCTGATATGCCTTCCGCTGCTGGCGTACAGCCTCGTGCGGTGGACAGAAGACCGCTACGCGCCGCTGCCCTTCTACGGCGCCAACAACACCGTCGTTAGCGGTCCGCATGACGCCGCGCGCCTGCCGGCATTCGCTTTCATCAATCAGTATGGCACTACGGTAACGAACACACGATTGCAACAGCATATCACGATTGCGCACTACTTCTTCACCTCCTGCCCGGCCATATGCCCCGCCATGATGCAACAACTGCAACGGGTACACGCCGCTTTCCGCAATGATACAGGTATCTGCTTCGTATCACTGACAGTAGATCCGGTGCGCGACAGCAGTGCTGCCCTCCTGCGCTATGGCCAACGGCTGTCTTTACCGGCACAGGGCTGGGAACTGCTCACCGGCGATAAACCATCGCTTTACCGCTTCGCCCGCAAAGGTCTTTATATCACCGCTACTGACGGAGACGGTGGCCCGGACGATTTCATTCATAGCGAAAATATTGTCTTACTCGACCGGCAGCAACATATCAGAGGTTATTACCAGGGCACGTCCGCAACCGCTACCGGACAGCTGATCGCGGACATCAAAAAACTGCAACATGAACGGTAAACTGGTCCTTACATTCCTATTGCTTTGCTACTGCTTTTCTTCAAAAGCAGCAGATCCCGCAGAAGGCAAAAAATTGTTCCAGGCGCGCTGCGCCTCCTGTCATAACGTGAACAAGAAACTGACCGGCCCCGCGCTCGCCGGGGTGGATGAGCGCCACAGCGAAGCGTGGATCATTAATTTTGTGAAAGCGTCGCAAAGTATGGTAAAAGCCGGCGATAAAGAAGCCCTGGCCGTTTATAATGCCAATAACCAGGTGGCCATGCCGGACCACCCTGACCTGTCCGATGAGATGATCCGTGATATTCTTGCCTATGTAAAAGAAGAGGCTGGAAAAGCGCCACAGGCAGATGATGCACCTTTCTCCCGGCCAGGACAAAAAGAGCCCAATCTAATGCCCCTCAGCATCTACAATTTTCCATTTATGATCGCCTATATTCTCCTCGTGGTGATCATTATTATCCTGCTGGTGTTCTTAGTAAATGTGAAGGGGTATGAACATCATATGGAAGAAAAACAAAAAGAATAAAAAGCCCCGCAGCCGAGCTGCAGGGCCGTTACGATTACAAACCAAACACCGATTTAAGTTTCTGGTCCAGTTCATCACCGCCGTTGCCGACAATTTTGAACAGCACCTTACCATCCTTATCGAGTAGTATCTTGGTAGGAAAACCGTCAATGCCATAAGCCATGACCATATCCGCGTCCTTTTTATTGTAGTTGTTGAGTACCTGTATCCAGCTCATGCCATCTGACTGGATGGCGCCGAGCCAGCTTTTTTTAGCAGCCTCCAGGTCATCCGACTTTTCCTCTGCGACGCCCACTATTTCAAATCCCTTGTCTTTGTATTTCGAATAGATCTCTTTCAGATGCGGGTGACTCGCACGGCACGGGCCACACCAGCTGCCCCAGAAATCGAGCAACACATATTTACCTTTCAGCGAAGCTAATGTAAACGGCTGTCCGTGATTATCCATCTTGGTAAACCCAATCGCCTTTGCGCCTATTTCAGTGGCCTTCGCACCGGAAATACGGGAAGCGATATACTTGGCGAGATAGGTATTCTTATAGGTACCTGACAGTTTATTGTATGCCTGCTCATAAGCCGCCATATCGTAATCGCCGTTCAGCCGGCTCAGTAACATGATGCTCACAAAAGAACCCGGATGTTTGACAATAAACTGCTTCCGGATGTCCAATAGTTTGTCCTTTACCGCTTTCTGTTCCGCCATCGTTATATTTCTCGCCACACTGTCTTCTTTTTTAAACCGCTTTTTCCTGATCTCCCACTCCTGCGCGATCAAAGGTGCTTCTGCCTGATGCAGTTTGTTCAGCTCCTGGTTCTCGCGGCCACCGGCAATTGTTCCTTTAAACAGTTCGGTAGCATCTGCGGTGATGGTGATCTCCCGGTTGGTGATGACAAAGTCCAGATTCGGAGCGGGCATGAACATCCCGCCCTTCACAAACTCATAACGGGCAGCCGGGTGCGCGGAAGACAACGTGCCGATAACGGGTTCGTCTACACGACCGGTATACACAAAGGTATCGCCATTGTGGGCGATTGCGGTATCCATGATACGTTTACCATCTGCCAGCCGGGAAATCGTTAACCGGTAATCACCTTGCCCTTTGATATTGGCGGTGATCTTAAAACCCTTTTCCTGGGCGTTTGAAACGACCGCCAGCAGTAAACTGCCGGCGATCGTCAGGATTGTTTTTTTCATGGTTGGTATATTGGTTTTAGAAGCCCATCATCGGCATCGCCGCGGTTTTCTTCGGTTCTGCCACGGTACCTTTCGCAATAATATCCTTCACTTTAGCTTCTGCCTCTTCAGAGTAACCCGTGAAGCGCTCGAGAATTTTGCCTTCCCTGTCGATCAGGTACATAGTGGGAATGCCGGAGAACTGGAACTGTTCCATGGTTTTGTCTTTATTATCGCTCAGCAGCTGTTCCCATGGCATCGCTTCTTCGGTCATCGCTTTTTTCCAGGCTTTCTGATCGGTATCGATGGAGATGCTTACCACTTCAAAACCTTTATCTTTGTAAGCGCTGTACAGTTCTTTTACTTTTGGGATGGCCTGACGGCAGGGACCGCACCAGCTGGCCCAGAAGTCCACCAACAGGTATTTACCTTTGTATTTTTCCAGTCCTTCCGTGGTACCCTGCGCACTTGGATATTTAACGGAAGGCATGGGTTGACCGGTTTTCAGCTTCATGGCCTGTGCCCTGTTGGTCAGAATCGTTTGTTTCAGTTTCTGTGCTTCTGTCAGCCATGGATAGCGGGCTATCAGGGTTTCCAGCATCTTCATGGCTTTCTCGTATTGTGCCGTATTTTCAGTGCCGGCCATGCCGCGCAGCGCGTATACCAGTACCGGACGGTCGATGAAAGAACGGATGAGCACATCCTCCCGTATCTTATAGTCGTCGCGCATGGGATTGTACTTTTTGGTATTTTTCATATAGGCGATCCAGGTAGTATCGGTCGCCTTTTTGGCGTAGTACTCCATGTTGTACTCGTCGATCATCCGGCGATAATTCAGTTCACCGTTGAGCGCCACCATATTGATGAAGTTGTTGTCGTAAGATCCCTCCACATAGTTATAGTGAGGTATCTTCACTTTGTACCTTGCTGTATCATAGCCTCTCATCGCTACTTTTGCATCCGCATCGCTCCAGAGGGTAGCACGGTCCCAGTTCAGGGCGTTAATGATATAAACTCCCTGATGGTCCTGTTTGATGTGAAAAGTAAACGTATTGTCTTTACCTACCACGGTGGAATCCACCAAGACCGGTTTACCGGAAAAATTATCTTTGGAAAGCCACACTTTCTGCACTTCCGCTTTCGGATCAGTGAATTCAACGGTACCTTTTACAGTGATGGACTTCACCGGTTTGTTCACCTGCGCAAACAGCCCAGCCGGTGCGGCCAGCATGGCCAGCAGAACACCCGTTCTTCCTGCTTTTCTCATAATTAGTGTTGTTTAAAGTTTATGTTATTTACTATAGTCAGCATTTTGAGTCAGATTGGGATTAAGTGCGAACTCGCGGCTGGGAATGGGCAACAGCACATGCGAGGCAGGTTGACCGAATGACTGCAGCCAGGCATTCATTTTACCGAACCGCTGCATATCGCTCCAGCGCAGCCTTTCACCTACAAACTCCCGGCGGCGTTCCATCTCTATCTCCGCGAGGAAAGCAGCGGCATTGGCAAAGTCCCCGTTACTACGCAACGAAGCGTTTCTGGCGGCACGCAGCTGGTTATACGTAGTTACATCAACCACGCCCTTGCGCGCATTGGCCTCTGCCACGATCAGGAAAGCTTCGGCGTAGCGGCAGATGGGATAGGAAGGCGTGGCTTCTTCCGGGAATTTGGTCACGAAATACACGGAGTCCAGGATGATACCGCCTTTGTTCTTCAGGAAAAAAGAGCGGCGTACGTCGCTGGCATCATAGGTTTTCAGCAGCATACTGTCTACCCAGGTGTTGCCGCTGCCCGCTCTGGGAGCGTCGCCATACTTACCCGGGCCGAAGATCTGTCCCAGGCCATATGTAGTACTTCCGCCGTTGGATGTCTCATTGATACGATATAACGCTTCGGTACTACTGGTACCGGATTGGAAGATATCGCCGAAGTTAGACCCGAGAGTCAACCGCCTGGAACTGATTACCGCATTGGCCATCGCCAGGGCATCGTCATGACGGCCCTGGTTGAGGTACAGTCTTGCCAGCAGCAGTTGTGCTGCCTGCCGGGAACCATTCAGCGACTTCCCGTTATAGTCCGGCAGTTTTACTGCGGCGGCCTTCAGATCTGTCTCCATCAGCAGCCTTACTTCACTGACGGCATTGCGCACCGGATGGCTCTTGGGGTTCTCCCCTCCTCTGATGATGACCACATCGCCAAACATTTCTGTCAGCAACATATAAGCGTAGGCCCGTAGGAGATAAGCCTCACCGAGGTTGGAAGCGATCAGGCTGTCGCCTTCAGGCTGCTGTTCCCCGAAGCCGATGGCCATATTCACGTTGGCAATGCATTGATATGGTTGCTTATAGGCAGCGGTAAGCGTATTGTCAGTAGACGGAACGTTGTTCCCTTCGTAAGTCAGATTGGTAACAGACTGGAAGTCATCTCCCATAACATCCTGCAAAGCGAATAGCCGGTACAGCGCGTTGTTGGTGAGTGCCAGCCTGGCGCCATTTATGACCAGTGGCAGGTTGGCACGGGTGATCTGGTCAAAGGTCACCTGTGTATTGGGTTGCACATCGTCCAGGTTTTTGCTGCACGCCGCGAACAATAAAGTACCGGCAACGGCTATATGAAATATATGTTTCTTTTTCATGAGCGCAATAATTAAAAGGTCAGGTCAATACCGATGACAGCGGAACGCGGGTTCGGCAGGTTGGTGGAAACGATACCGGTGTTGGCCACTGCTTCCGGGTCAAAGCCCTTGTAGGGAGTGATGGTCAGCAGGTTTTCCATAGATCCGTAAATGCGTACCTGGTTGATCTTTGCTTTTTGCAATACCCTGACAGGAAGCACATAAGCCAACGAGACATTACGCAAACGCAGGTACGAAGCGTCGGTAATGAACTGGGTAGATGGCTTGCTGTTCCAGTCCGCCGTCTGGCCTACGCCATGCACACCTGTAATCGCCCGGGGAATATCCGTCACATCACCGGGCTTGCGCCATCGGTCTGCCAGGTTACTGAATTTGTTAGGCATCACGCTGCTATAATCGAGGTTGTAGTTGCGCAGCGTCTGCTCGTAAAAGTCATATACCTTATTGCCCACCACGTAGGTAAACAGGGCATCCAGCGTCAGACGTTTATACGACAGGGTGACTGAAGTGCCACCGGCGAACTTTGGTAAAGCAATGGGTATAGACACATAGTCGTTCGCGTCCCAACGGCCGTCTTTGTTGCGGTCGGTATAGATCATATCACCGGTCTGAGGATCTACACCCTGTGATTCAAACACCATCACGGAACCCACCGATTGCCCAACTTTGGAGCGGGACTGCGGTCCGCCGAATACCAGCGCACCGAAGGGAGCGGTGGAGTCTTTCATGGAGAGGATTTCATTCCGGTTGATATTCATATTGGTGCTCACCTTCCAGCCAATATTTGTTCCTGCGCGGCTGTTAACCGTCAGTTGCAGGTCTACGCCGTAGTTGCGGATACTGCCGATGTTATCCGGCATACTGGCGGCACCGAATATCCAGGAAACATCGGTATTGCTCATCAGTCCGTCGGTAGTTTTGTTATAGTAGTCTGCCGTCAGGGTAACGCGATTGCCGAATAGTGCCAGGTCTACACCGGCATCCATTTGTTTGGTGCGCTCCCAGCGGATATCCGGGTTGCCGATGACGGTATTCAGGATCAATGCCTGCCCACCCATATAAGATGTTGCCTTCAGGAGGTTGCGGGCATCGAAATAACCCAATGGGCGCATATTGCCACTGATACCATAGCTGGCGCGTATTTTCAACTGGCTGACAGCACGCTGGTCTGCCATGAAAACTTCGCGGGACAGGTCCCAGCCGGCAGAGATGGAGGGGAACCAGCTGTAGCGGTTATCTTTCATCAGCTTGGAAGAGCCATCGCGGCGCAGAGAGGCGTTCAGCATATACTTACCGTCCCAGTCGAAACCGGTGCGCAGAAACCACGCATCAGAAATCTCCCGGTTATTCACATTGAGACTGCCGATCATGCTGGTGGAGCCGTAACCCGCTGCGGCTGCACCGCCAGTGACATTGTCTATTTGCGGGAAACCGTTCAACTCATAGCCAAAGCTGTTCAGCTCATTGTTATAGTAAGTATATCCTAACGTTCCGTTGATGCCCAGTTTGCGGAGACGTTTATTGTAAGTGAAGTAGTTATCGAAGTTATAGGAGAAGTTATCGGTGCCCTGCATTTTATACAAACCGCCGGTATTATAAGCGATGTAGCCGACAGGCAACAGGAAACTGCTGTTCAGGCCATTGTACTTGGTAGCGTTGAAAGAAGAGCGGAAGGATAACTCTTTCAGTAATTGCAGATCTGCCGACAGGCTACCCAGGTAGATATTGACTTTGTTTTTGTTGTTGTTATCCTTCATAACGCCCAGCGGATTGTTTTGCAGGCCGGCATAGTAGCCAAACCTGCCGTTGGGTTGATAGACCAGTTCATCCGGCGTGTCCGGCCGCACGACAAAAGCTGCGGATATCGGGTTGGATACGTCTTTGTTCACCGACTGTGTCAGGTTAATGTTACCGTTTACTTTGAGCCAGTGGTTTACCTGCTGGGTCACATCGAGGCGGCCGGTGTACCGTTCAAACCTGCCGACGCCCATGGAGGCTACTTCCGCATAGCGGCCGAGGGACATATAATAACTGTTTTTCTCGCCGCCGCCGCTCATGCTGGCCTGCAGGTTGTTGACCGGTGCATTTTTATGCTTGATACGGTCCAGCCAGTCGATGCTGCGGTCGCCCATTTTCAGGCCGTTTATCTGTCCCTGCAGGATCTTCTTTTCATCCTGCAGTTGTTTGAGGCGGTTGGCCGGCGTGGTTCCCGGATTGGCTAGTATAGCCTCAATATCACCAATACGGTTGCTCCGGGAATCGTTAAAGGCGGAGGCGTACTCCGCAGTGTTCATCATGCGGCGTTTGAACGGCACGTTATTAACACCGGTATACATGTTTACATTGAGGGAAGGTTTGCTGTGTTTTTTTCCTTTTTTAGTGGTAATGATGATCACCCCGGTAGAGCCTCTGGCGCCGTAGATGGCGGCGGAAGCGGCATCTTTCAGCACTTCGATGGACTCGATATCCTGCGGATTGATGCTGTTAATAGAGATGGTATTGCCATCAACTATCAGCCCGTCGATGACGATGAGTGGGTTGGTAGCCACTGCGCTGACTGACTGGGCGCCACGGATCACAATGCTGGAAGCGTTACCGGGCGTACCTTCCCGGGAAGCGATATACACTCCTGGTACGCGCCCCTGCAAGGCTTTTCCGAAATCGCTGACAATGTTTTTTTCGGCTGTCAGCTCGCTGGCTTTCACCGAAGCAATAGAATTGGTCACGCTGGATTTGGATTGTGTACCATAACCCACTACGACGGCATCTGTCAGTGAAATAGCTTTCATCTTCATGAAGATGGGTGTTGTTTTAATCAGGCTGGCCGCTATCATTACGTTTTCAAAACCGATGGAAGTGATCTCTAACTGTGCATTGGCCGGCACATTTAATTCGAATTCGCCTTTTTCATTGGTGGTGGCGCCGGTAGCGGCCCCCACCACTTTGACGGTGGCTCCCGGAACAGGCTGCCGGGTGGTGGCGTCTTTTACCGTCCCTTTCAATACCTGTTGTGCATAGGCGGACAAACCGGACATGCATAAAAGGATAAATAAAACTGGCTTTCTCATACAAGTGGTTGGTTGATGATGATGGTTGGTTACTGTCCCCGAACATTGTGTTGCCAAAATAGGGATCATGTTATTTTTTTCTGCGGATAATGGACGTACCGGAACCGTAAATGTACGACCCGCCCCTTTCCGGGGATGAACATCTTTAACACCTATCAGCTACTTTTGCGCCTGCAATAAGTATTTAGCGGGTATCACCCGTTCTTTTAAAAGGACGAACAGGCGCATTACAGGTATGAAAAAAATATGCGCTTCCGGATGCAGAAAACCAAGGTGCATGTACTATCTTCAACCGTCTGTTCAACTGATGCGAAACAATAAACCATACCGTTACTTTACGCACCTGATGGTGTGGATGGCATTGGTGCTGCTGTATGCCTATCCTTCGCTTAAGCTTAATTTCCATTCAGCCGTGGGGCTGAAAAGGGTGCTGGTGCAAGATGTTCTCTATGGGTTTATCAACTTTCAATTGTTCTTCCTCCTGGTGTTTGTGTGGTTACCAGCGCCCGTGCAGCAACGGCAGTACAGACGGGTGATCGTGCGGAGTATATTGGCGGTAGCAGGCTTTGCGTTGATAAAATATGCGATAGGTTGTATATTCCCTGATCAGGTCCTGCTCAGGATGTATTCTATGATGGGGAAGCCGCACCTTTACTTTAGTTTCCCGAATTATTTCCTGATGGCCACCAAAACGGGACTGGGCGTAGCATTACTAGCGTACAGCTACCGGCTGCTGTTGCAGCGCCAGCAAACGGGGCCACAGGACCGTTTGCTGGCATCCGCCGCAGAAGCGGCACGGGCACGTTATATACGGATGCAGGAAAACTCACGGTTATTGTTGCAAAACCTGCAACAGCTCACCCCCATCCTCGAAGATGAGCGCAAACGCGATCAGGAGGGCGTAAAAGCGATCCTGCTGCTGTCGGACCTGTTGCGTTACATGCTGTATGATAAAGCGCTGGAAAAAGAGACCGTCGGCCTTCCAAAAGAAATGCTCAATTTTGAAAGATATGTGGAACTGCGCAACCTGTGTCACCACGAGCAGCCACTCGAGCTGTCTGTCACCGGAGATACGCAACAGGGCACGCTGGCCGCGCTGCTGCTCCAGCAGACCACCGAAACCGCCCTTCAGCAGTTGCCAGCCAACGGCACACCGGTAGCCATCCGGGTGCAGGTAAGACAGGATATGATCACCCTCAGTGTGCAGGAACAACATTATCAATTTAAACTGTATCCCGATCATGTCTGATGTATTTCGTTCTTTTCGGGACTTTTTGTGGATGCTGGCCGGCTGGTTGGTGCTGGTATACAGCAGCAACCTGATGACGCTCATCCGGTTTAATGAGAAAACACTCCGGCTGGTGCATATCAACAGTGTCGCACTGGGATTTCTTAATTTTCTGCTGTTTTACGGCTGCTATCGCCGGATAGCCCGACCTGTGCTGGAGAAACGCCGCAGCCCATGGCTGGCCGGGCTGCTGCTGATAGTTCTGCCGGCGTTCACCCTTCTGAAATATAGCTTTATTCAGCTCTTCTTTGCTAAAGATATCTTATCCAGAGGACACCAGATCATCAACCATCAAAAAGTAGAAGTTTATACCACGTTAGCAGAATATTTTATCAACGGCCTTTGGAACAATATCGTTATCGTGGTAGCCGCTTTTTCCTTTTGCCTGTTCCGGGTATGGCTGCAGGAAGAAAAGAAAAGAGCGCTGCTGCAACAGCAGCAGATGCAAGCCGAATCCGGGTTTCTGAAGATGCAACTCAACTCTCATTTTCTGATCAACAGTCTGAACAGCATTTATTCGCTCGCACTGATGGGGTCTCCGGAGGTGGTAAAAGCCAATAAAACGCTCACACATTTGCTGGGCTATATGGTAGACCAGCCTTCCGATATCGCGTACCGGGCGCCTATCCGTGATGAGATCAGCTACCTGCAGGATTTTGTGACGTTACAAAGACTGCGTACAGGTTTTCATGAAGGCATTATTTTCCACATACCGGACCTATTGCCGGAGAAAAATATAGCGCCGCTGCTGCTGGTGCCTTTTGTAGAGAACGCGTTCAAACATGGTGTCAGCAACCGCCCGGGAAAACCGGTCACGATAACGTTGTCGTGCAACGAGCAGCGGCTGCTGTTCAGCGTACATAACTATGTGTCTGGCCAGCAGCGTGACAAGACTGGCGGCATCGGGCTGGACAACGTCCGGAAGCGGCTGCAGCTCCTCTATCCGGACCGGCATCAGCTGGACATCCGGGACACCGGAGCGGAATATTTCAGTAACTTAGTGATCAATTGGTAAAGGATATGGGCATAAAGTGCATCGTGGTAGATGATGAACCACTGGCAGCGCAGGTATTGGTATCGTTTATTCACAAAACACCGGACCTGCAGCTGGTAAAGGTATTTCATGACCCTATAGAGGCGCTGGCCTTTGTGAAACAGGAGAAAACAGACCTTATCTTCCTGGACATACAGATGCAGGAGCTCAGCGGCCTGGAACTGATGCAGCTGGCGCCCCCGGGGGTACAGGTAGTACTGGTGTCTGCTTATGATGAATATGCGGTGGAAGGTTTTGACCGGGAAGCGATAGACTATCTGCTGAAACCCGTTTCTTTTGAGCGGTTTGCCAGGGCTGTGCAACGGGTACTGGCCCGCAGCACGGTCACCGTTTCACAGCCGGCCGGCACCGATTATATTTTTGTCCGTACCGACAAAAGGATTGTACGGGTAGACGTTAAAGACATCCTGTTTGTAGAAGCGCTCCGCAACTATGTGGCCATCCAGACGGTCAAACAAAAGATCCTCACTTTACAGAACCTGCGCAGTTTCGAAGAG
This sequence comes from Chitinophaga eiseniae, assembly GCF_900167135.1. Lineage (GTDB taxonomy): Bacteria > Bacteroidota > Bacteroidia > Chitinophagales > Chitinophagaceae > Chitinophaga > Chitinophaga eiseniae. The sequence goes on from NZ_FUWZ01000003.1 coordinate 995,526, forward strand.
CTACTGGCGCCGTTCCGTTTTATACGGGTACACAAATCGTTTATCATCTCGCTGGATAAAATCGACAGCATCGAAAAACAACGCATTTTTACAGGCCCGCACTGTGTACCTATTGGCGACGCTTATCTGAAACAATTCATGGAAGCCATCAGTATGCCGCGATAGCCTAGTTTTGTTTTCTCACGTATTTGGTCAGAATCACGATCAGCTGGCCTTCTATCTTGCCTTCAATCTGCTCTTTGTTGTCGTCCACGAGGCGGATATTTTTTACCACCGTGCCCATTTTAGCATTCAGGGTAGAACCTTTTACATCGAGGGATTTGATCAGCGTTACGCTGTCGCCGTTCTGCAACACGTTGCCGTTACAGTCACGGTGAAGCTCTACAGCGTCGTCGTTGTCATGATCGCCGGTAGCCTGCGCCCAAGCCAATGTTTCCTCGTCCAGGTAAAGCATATCGAGGCTTTCCATGGCCCAGCTTTCTTTCTTCAGCCGGTGCAGCATACGCCAGGCCAGTACCTGGATGCCCGGCACCTCACTCCACATAGCAGTGGTAAGGCAGCTCCAGTGCTTGCTGTCCAGCTCGGCCTTGCGGTCTATCTGGGCACGGCAGGTATCGCAGATCAGCACGGTGCTGTCCGGACCGTCGCCGGAACGGGGTGCCACATCATGCATGTTGAGTTTGTCTGTTGAGCCGCACAACTCACATTTGTTGCCGCTTCTTTGCTGTAATTGTTCTTCCAGTTTCATGATTCGTTCAATAAAAAATGCGCGCAAAGATACAGTTTTTTTACGGGTACAGCCATTGAACGGGCATTTAACCGGATACATGCTGCAAAATATCTCCCATTCTGTTCCCTGTTTCCCCTATTGGATGAGTAAGTGTTTCCGCATATCCACTACTTAACAGCCTTTCTGTGCCGGCTGGTGTCATGGCGCAGTATTTGGGCTCCTTTTTCTTAAAAAATCACGCTTATGTTATTTCCAGCACCTACATCCACCATCCGGCGGAAACGTCCGTCATTTCTACCAAGTGCGGCATCGCACAGGGTACCTGTGCCGACAGCCATCCCCCCCCGGGGCAACCCGCTGGAAGAGGAAGATGAAAACGTTGAGGATAACGATCCTGTGCTGGAGGAAGATGATTTTGAAGACAACAATCTCTCTGATGAAGCAGTGGACAATATTGAATGGGAACCTGAAGAAGAACAAGAGGAAAGTTCAGGAAATGCCTGAACTGCTGCTACTAACCCGTTAGATTTATCGATTATATACACTTCAGGTGTCATGAACTGCCTTACCACGCTATCAACTATTATTGTTTGCAGTGCATTCCTTTGATCCCTATTTACTGATACCTGCCGGTACGGGAGAAGAGGCGGAATCAACCATCCGCTTTTTCCGCCGGCATCAACCCCAGGCGACCAATTTTCCCTGCTCATATCAAAAAGACTTTTTACCTTTCAGGATACGCAACGTACAGGGACAACCATCCGATAGTAAAGCCCTTTTCCTGCAGACCATCTGTCCCGCCATCAACATCCTGTCGGTATACAACGCATATGAACGTATGATTACACGTAACCTGACGAGTGTCATTTTATTTTTCCTGCAAGCTCTTTTTTGTAACGGGCATAGCCATGCCCAGGCGCCTGCGGGTGTGCAGAGCTACCTCGAAACCATCGACATCAGGACCGGTAAACGGACGGTAGTCTATTCAACAGCGGGCCTGCTGGAATCCCCCAACTGGTCTAAAGACGGCCGTTACCTGCTCTACAACAAACAAGGCCGGTTGTACCGGTACTGGTTAAGTGACCGGATAACGGACGAGCTGCCGTTTGACAGCTCCTTACCGGCCAACAACGACCATGGCTTCTCTCCTGACGGTTCACAGCTGGCTATCAGTGCCGGGGATGGCAGCTCCCATATTTACACCGCTTCCGCCGAGGGAGGCCCGCTGCGGCAGCTCACCGGCCAATCCCCTTCCTACTGGCATGGCTGGAGTCCGGATGGTAAAACGCTGGCCTTTGCAGGACAACGTAACGGCGATTTTGACATCTATACCATTCCGGCTGACGGCGGTCCTGAAAAACGGCTTACCCGTGAGAAAGGGCTGGATGATGGTCCGGACTATTCTCCTGACGGGCAATATATATATTTCAACTCCTACCGCACCGGCCGGATGCAGATCTGGCGTATGAAGGCCGATGGCAGCGACCCCGAGCAGCTGACCGACGACCGCTACGCCAACTGGTTCCCTCACCCTTCTCCCAACGGGAACCAGGTCGTATTCCTCAGTTTTACGGAGGACCAGCAGCAGGAGCATCCTTTCGGCAGGAACGTGCAGCTTCGTTTGCTCGACATCGTTAGCCAGACCGTCCGCGACCTTACCCCGGTTTTCTTTGGGGGACAAGGCACAATCAATGTACCTTCGTGGTCGCCTGACGGCCGGCGGCTTGCCTTTGTATCTTACCGGATACCCTGATACACCCCGCCTGCGGGCCCTAAAATACACGAGATGAAGAAGCTACTAATCGGACTACTACTGGTAGTTGCCACGGAAACACATGCACAGGATGCTAAAATGAACGCCTTTATCAGTAACCTGATGGGCAAGATGACGTTGGAAGAAAAAATCGGCCAGCTAAACCTGGTGGTGCCGGGAGGCGGTACCGTTACCGGTTCGGTAGTGAGCCGGGGGGTAGACGATAATATCCGTAAAGGTAATGTAGGCGGCCTTTTCGGGATTACCGGCCCGGAGAAGATCCGCAAAATACAGGACATCGCCGTTAAAAACTCCCGCCTGCACATCCCGCTTATCTTCGGGCTGGACATTATTCATGGTCACAAAACCATCTTCCCTATCCCACTGGGCCTTTCCGCCTCCTGGGATATGGGACTGATTGAACGCAGCGCCCGCATCGCCGCACTGGAAGGCACAGCCGATGGCCTCTCCTGGGCTTACTCTCCTATGGTGGACATCTCCCGCGATCCGCGCTGGGGCCGCATTGCAGAAGGCTCCGGGGAAGACCCTTACCTGGGCTCCCGCATTGCCGAGGCAATGGTGAGAGGCTACCAGGGCAAAGACTACTCACAGGGCACCACCCTGATGGCCTGTGTCAAACATTTCGCGCTCTACGGCGCCGCTGAAGGCGGCCGCGACTACAACTCGGTGGACATGAGCCGCATCAAAATGTTCCAATACTATCTCCCACCCTATAAAGCCGCTATCGACGCCGGCGTTGGCAGCATCATGACTTCGTTCAACGATGTGGATGCCGTGCCTGCTACGGGCAACAAGTGGCTGCTCACCGACCTGCTCCGCCAACAGTGGGGCTTTAAAGGGCTGGTCGTAAGCGACTATACCGCCGTAAACGAAATGACCGCCCACGGCCTCGGCGATCTGCAAGCCGTATCCGCACTGGCACTCAAAGCCGGACTGGATATGGACATGGTAGGCGAAGGCTTCCTGACCACCCTGAAGAAATCGCTGCAGGAAGGGAAAGTCACCCTGCAAGACATCAACAACGCCTGCCGCCGTGTACTGGAGACCAAATACAAGATGGGCCTGTTCGATGATCCTTACCGTTATATCCGGGAAGACCGTGCGGCCAAAGACATCCTGACGCCCGCCAACAGGGCCGCAGCCCGCGAAATAGCCGCCCGTTCCTTCGTGCTGCTGAAAAACGACCGGCAAACGCTGCCCCTCTCCGGTAAAGGCACCATCGCCCTCGTAGGCCCGCTGGCCGACAGCAAAAACAATATGCTGGGCACCTGGGCTGTATCCGGTGACCTGCAACAGGCCGTTACCGTTCGTGAAGGTATCCGCAACGTAGCCGGTGACGACGTGAAAGTGTTCTATGCCAAAGGCGCCAACCTTACCGACGATACCACCCTCGCCAAAAATGTGAATGTCTTCGGCCCCCGCGCTGAAATAGACAGCCGTACCCCTGAAGCCATGCTGCAGGAAGCCCTCGACGCCGCCAACAAAGCCGACGTGGTAGTGGCCGTACTGGGCGAAGCTTCAGAGATGAGCGGCGAAAGCGCCAGCCGCAGCACCCTCGACATCCCCGAAAGTCAACAGGTACTGCTCAAAGCACTCGTTAAAACCGGCAAGCCTGTTGTACTGGTACTCATGAACGGCCGCCCGATGACCATCACCTGGGAAAACACCCATGTGACCGCCATCCTCGATACCTGGTTCGCCGGCACCGAAGCAGGCAACGCCATCGCCGATGTGCTGTTCGGCCGCTATAACCCTTCCGGGAAAATCACGGCCAGCTTCCCCCGCAACGTCGGACAGATACCCGTTTTCTATAATCATAAACATACCGGCCGCCCCCTGGAAGGAACCGCTTTTCAGAAATTCAAATCCGATTACCTCGATGTGCCCAACACACCGCTGTATCCCTTCGGCTATGGCCTCAGTTATACCACCTTCGCCTACAGCGACGTGAAAGTGAGCAAACCAAACCCCACCGGCAATGAAACCATTACCGCCAGCGTGACCGTGACCAATACCGGCAAATATGCCGGCGAAGAAGTAGTACAACTCTACCTTACCGACCCGGTAGCCTCCGTTACCCGCTCCGTACAGGACCTCATCGGGTTCCGTAAAATATCGCTCCAACCCGGCGAAAGCAAGGAAGTGAGCTTCAACATCTCCCCGGAGAACCTGAAGTTCTACAACAGCAGCCTGCAATACATCTGGGAACCGGGCGAATTCATTATCCGCATTGGTACCAACTCCGCAGATACGAAATCAGCCACAGTTCATTGGAAAAAATAATGGCATGATTTCCCATGTGCCCTGGGCTGAAGCTCTGGGCTACAATGTGGGGGCCATGCTGAGCGGCAATCCCGGATGAATACAGGAAAACCACCGGCTGGCAGCCTGATCTTGTCCTATATATTATTATTCGCACGAGCAGCGAAAAAATCACAGGGAAATCAAAAAATAAAAACAGCCATGGCATCGTGTCCATGGCTGTTCCGTTTATTCATCTACCTTACTACTTACACCTACAGGCGAAGTTGATTACTGCCACTACATCCGGATCACAAATGTATCCCCCCGGACACCTCTATCCGCTGCCCGTTGATCCACCGTCCTTCTTCGGTCAACAGGAACGCCACCACACTGCCGATATCTTCCGGCAGGCCCACCCGGCCCAGCGCGGTAGCGTCTGCAATGCTCTTGTTAACCGCAGCATTGTCTCTTACATGACCATTACCGAAGTCCGTTTCGATGGCGCCGGGCGCTACAACGTTGGCGCCTATACGACGAGGCCCCAGCTCTTTGGCCAGATAGCGGGTCAGCGTATCTATCGCTCCTTTCATAGAACCGTAAGCGGAACTGCCGGGATAAGAAAAACGCGCCAGGCCAGAAGAGATATTAACAATACGACCGCCGTCGTTCAGCAAAGCCAGCGCCTGCTGCGTCAGGAAAAACACGCCTTTGTAGTGTACGTTCAGCACGGTGTCAAACTCTTCTTCCGTCGTTTCTGCAAACGGTTTATACAACGCGGTACCAGCGTTATTGACCAAAAAATCAAAATGATCTGCCTGGAAAGTGTCTGCCAGCAAAGCTTTTAACCGTTGAAAAAAATCAGGGAAACTTTTGATATTGCCGGCGTCCAGCTGAAGCGCTGCTGCTTTACCACCCTTCTCGTCAATGGCTGCTACTACTGCATCGGCTTCTTCCTTCCGGCTGTGGTAAGTAATCACCACGTCGATACCTTTTTCAGCGATGCGCAGTGCCATATTTCTACCCAGCCCGCGGCTGCCGCCGGTGACCAGTGCTATTTTTTTACGGGATGTCATAAATAAAAATTGTTTTTGTTTTTGATAACACAAAGGTAGGTCCGCTACTACTGCGGCTGGTTGTGTGTATCAATCCATTGTTTGCAAAATTCAAACCGGCGGACGGATGTCCTCCTTTTCGTACCTTTGCATACTGCAAATCCGACACCACTATGGATACTACTACGCTGAAAGATTTCTACCGGGAAACCGACAGGCAGGAACCGGCAGACGCCCAACGGGAGATCGGTCATTTTAACGTGTTTAATACCGCCGAAATCAGCAAAAATGTAATGCCCTATAACCGGCGTACTTACTATAAAATCAGCCTTATCCAGGGTAGAAACCGCGCGGAATACGCTGATAAGGTGATCCCCGTGGAGAAAAACGCCCTGCTGTTCGCTACCCCCCGCATCCCCTATAACTGGGTGCCACTGGATGAAGACCAGGGTGGTTGTTTCTGTATTTTTAATGATGAATTCCTCACCCGCCATAAAAGCGGCGTCGTGCTGGAAGAACTGCCGATCTACCGGCCCGGCGGCGTTCCGGTGTTCCAGCTGTCGGATGAGGAAGCGGCCGACATACTGGCTATCTTCCGGAAAATGCAAAAAGAACTGGCTTCCGATTACCGTTATAAATATGACCTGCTCCGCAATTACGTGATGGAACTGATCCATCACGGCCAGAAACTGCAACCGGCAGACACGTTAAATCCTGCTCATAATGCTGCTACCAGGGTATCTTCCCTGTTTACGGAACTACTGGAAAGACAATTCCCGGTAGCGTCGCCGCAACACCGGGTGGGACTGCGCACGGCAAAGGATTACGCCGGGCAGCTGGCCGTACATGTCAATCATCTCAATAAAGTACTGAAAGAGCAAACTGGTAAAACCACAACAGAACTGATCAGCAACCGGATTTTGCAGGAAGCCAAGATACTGCTGAAACAAACAGACTGGAGCATCTCCGAGATCGCTTACAGCCTCGGTTTTGAAGAGCTGGCCCACTTCTCTAATTTCTTCCGGAAACAGACATCCCTGGCGCCCAACGCTTTCAGGGGATAGTTACCCCAGGTGCAGGTCCACCCGACGGCCTGTCTTCACCGCCTGGTAAATTGCGTCGATGATTTGCAGGTCTTTCAGCGCTTCCTCACCATTGACAGGCACCACCGGTTGCCTGCCCTCCAGCAGGATGCCCGCCATCTCGTCCATCTGTACCGTCTGATGGGTTTTATGCGGCTGTGTCAGTTCCCCTTTATGCGTACGTCCGCGGATAGGACCGTAACCGGTAGATGGTTGCAGTTCGGCAAAACCTTTCTCCCCGTTTAAAAAGAAACGATCGAGGTTGTTCATATTGTAGGTCGACAGGCAGGAGGCTACGGTACCATCCGGAAAGCCCAGCTGAAACTGTATCGTTTCATCCACGCCTTCTTTAAATTTCACCGGATCTGTTTTTGTTTCCTGGGCCGTTACCCATACCGGCTCCGCACCTACCATATAACGAGCGCCGTTGAGCGCGTAGATGCCGATGTCCATCAGGGAACCGCCGCCGGCCAACGCCTTGTTCAGCCGCCACTGCGTGGGGTCGCCGATACGGAAACCGCACTGCCCCTGGAAGAACAGGATTTTTCCGAACTCCCCGCTGTTACGCATCCGGACCACCTCCAACGTTTTGGGTTCAAAATGCATACGGTAACCTACCAACAGCTGTACTCCTGCTTTCCTACAGGCGGCGATCATCTCCCGGCCTTCTTTGGCATTGAGCGCCATCGGCTTTTCGCAGATCACATGTTTACCGGCGGCGGCCGCACGGATCACATTGTTGTGATGCAATGCATTGGGCGTGGTCACATAAACGACGTCGATATCCGGGTTGTTTTTGATCTGATCGAACGTGTCGTAGCTGTAGCAATTCTTTTCGGGAATACCATACTTGTTTTGCCAGTCCTTTATCTTGGAAGGCGTGCCACTGACAATACCGGTAAGCTTTGCTTTTGTGCAGGACTGCATGGCTTCTGCCACACGGCTGGCATAACCGCCAAGTCCCATCAGGGCCACGCGGAGCACTTTTCCGTCACGGGCACGGACAGCGGCGAGACTGGAAAGCGATGATAGTGGAATAGCTATGGTAGCGGCTGCCACCTGTTGCAGAAAATTACGGCGTGTATGCATAAACGGGAATTTTAAACGTCACTAATAATACAAAAAATCAGCCGTAAATGCAAAACGGCCAGCCTATGAAGGCTGACCGTTTTATTCATATGGTTACTTCCTTAATGCGCCGTCAGTGGAAACACCGGGCTTTCGACATGGGCTTCCTGCATATATCCCTCTATTTTTTTAACGATATCGGGATGAGATGCGGCCACGTTATGCTGCTCTGCCGGATCTTTGTCCAGGTCATACAGTTCCAGCGGCGCCTGTGGGTCTTTCATCACCCCTTTGCGGAAACCTTTCCATTTACCCATGCGTACGGCCTGCGTACCGTTATCTTCATGAAACTCCCAGTACAGGTAGGGATGCTGTGCCTGCTTGCCTTTACCGGTGAGCGTGGGCACCAGGGAAACACCATCGGTGTAGGGAGGCCTGGGCGCTCCGGCGATCTGCGTAAACGTAGGCATCAGGTCCCAGAACGCGCCTATAAAAGCATTGCGGCTGCCTACCTTTACCTTGCCCGGCCATTTTACGATGAAAGGGGTACGGATACCACCTTCATACAGGTCCCGTTTGAAACCCCGCAGCCCGGCGGAACTGTTGAAAAACACCGGGTCAGCGCCGCCTTCGCGGTGGGCGCCGTTGTCGCTGCTGAAGATAACGATGGTATTTTGTGTAAGCCCCAGCTGGTCCAGCTTATCGAGGATCTGCCCCACATAGGCGTCCAGTCGGGTGACCATCGCTGCGTAGGTAGCATGTGGCTTATCTACGGAGGCATAACCCGGCACCAAAGCACCCGGGCCATAGTCGTTGCCTTTATGCGGTGTTTCCGGGAAAGCGTCCTCATATTGTTTGTAATACTGATCGTCCGGCCCTGATAATTCCGCATGTGGCAGGATGGACGGTACAAACAGGAAGAATGGTTTGCTGCGGTTGTTTTCAATGAAAGCCAGCGTCTGCTGCTGTATTAACTCCGGCGCATATACTTTTTTCTGTTTGAGATCGTTTCCTTCCAGGTCGATACGTGTGTTATTGCTCCACAGATGCGTGGGATAATAGCGGTGTGACTGCCGCTGGCAGTTATACCCATAAAACACATCGAACCCTTTCTTATCCGGTGCACCGGAAGTGCCAACCATGCCCAGGCCCCATTTCCCGAAGGCGCCGGTCACATAACCAGCCTGTTGCAGCATCCTTGCGTAGCTCTGCACCGTGTCTGCCAATGGCTCCTGTCCTTCCGGCTGTATCTCTTTGTTGCCACGTACATAGGTGTGACCGGTATGCTGCCCTGTCAGCAACGAAGAGCGGGACGGCGCGCACACCGACGTTCCGGCATAGAAGCGGGTAAACAGCATCCCCTGACGGGACAAGCGGTCGATGTTCGGCGTTTTGATTTTCTGCTGACCGTATACGCCCAGATCGCCATAGCCCAGGTCATCTGCCAGGATAAACACGATGTTGGGACGCTGTTGCGCCTGCGCGGACGCTCCTGTGAACAGTAAAGCCGACAGCAGCGGGAGAACAATTTTTTTCATCATCACGTTCAGTTTTTACGGGTTATTTCCATCCGGGGTTCTGTACCAGATCAGGATTCAGCACCGTTTGATTGGATGGGATCGGATAAAGATAATAATACTCAGGAAATGGTGCAGGCGGTACTTTCTCATAGGCGATATACCCTTCTGTAGCGCCGTTCTGAATAGGGACCGGTGCTGTGGCAGATACGTCAACGCCCTTTTTGATCCAGCGGCCCAGTTTCTGCTGCAGCACGTAGTCCATTTTCTTCCAGCGGCGCAGGTCATCAAAACGGAAAGATTCACCCATCAGCTCTATGGCCCGCTCACGGCGGATCTCCCAGAGTGCAGGCGTTACCGTTGCATCGCGTGTTGGGTCGGCAGGAATGGCCGCCAGCTGCAACGGCGCCACGCCGCCACGCGCACGTAGTTTATTAATTGTCTGATCAGCGATGCTTTGATCAAATTCACCCAGCTCATATTTCGCCTCTGCATAATTGACCATCACCTCTCCCATACGGAAAATAGGCGCATCGTTCACATCGAGGTTCTGTACCATCTGTATCTTGTTGCTGAATTTATAGAAACGGTAACCGGTATACGTAACATTAAATGGTTGTCCCTGGTTATCGTCTGCAAAATGCGGTTCCTGCCGTACCACCAGCCCCTGCCAGTTGAGCGTGGGCAGCGTTTTATTCTTAGGACCGGAGATAGCGGCCATCACGGGGAAATACTCCTGGTCCACGGGATTACCGGTAGGCTGCCAGTTCATGCTGGGATGATTCACTACCACTTTAAACGGTGGTGGCACGGTGAAGTATAAACGTTTATCGCGGTTACGGAATTCGGTGTAAGGAGATTGATCGCCGGCAAACTGCTGGCTGGTCCAGCGGGTTTGTCCGTCTGTCATCAGGTACATGTCCACCGCTTTTTTGGTCAGGTCCCAGCGGCCGGCAGAGTTACGTCCCAGCGATGCCAGCGAATGATACACCTGCGTTTGTTCGTACTGTTTATACAGCAGAATTCCCGGTACATTGGCCAGCGATTCGCTGTTGAAGTCGAGGTCGTAGTTGGGGTTCAGCAGGGGAAAGTCTTTTACCAGTTTAGCCGCGGCATCTGCGCTGGCCCGCAGGTAAGGCAGCGGATCGCCCAGCTGATGGTACCGGCGCCAGGTACCTTCCATTAGCCCGAAACGGGAGATCAGCGCGCGCACCACATGTACGTTGATGGTATTGGGACCGTCGCCGGCGGGTTTAATATGCGCTTCCGCCCAAAGCAGCTGATCGAGGACCTTCTGCGTCACTTCAGCGCGGGGCGTGCGTTTCGCATACAGCTGCTCCCCGTCACCGTCAGACAGCGCTTTTTCCACCCACTGCACATCACCATACTTATTCACCAGGTTGGCGTAACTGTAGGCCCGGAAAAAATAACCCACACTGCGCCAGTGATCTTTGTCGGCCGCTGAAATAGGCGACTGGTCAAGGTTGTCGAGCATAATATTCACCGCGCGGATTCTTGCATAAGGATCTTTGTAATCATCAGAAGACGACGGGATGGTAACACGTTGCCAGATCCAGTTGGACTCTCCGTTGGGGTTGGCATTCAGGAACAGGTCCCCGTCATATTCTTTATTCACATTGGCAGAAGCATATCCGGGAAACACTTCATAGAACTGCCAGGCGTAAGCTTTGATATTATCGTATTGTGTAAACGTGGTCTTTTCCGTGAGCTGGTCTTTCGGTTGCAGGTCCAGCCGGCCCTGGCAGCTGTGCAGCAACAAGGCGGCAGCAGCAACGGAAACGATATGTTGAATACGGTTCATGCTGATTGTTTTTGCTGGTTAGAAATTAACATTAAGACCGAAGCTGTATTTCTTCAGGAAAGGATAGATACCACCATCGCTCACAATGGAGGCATCGGCTTCCATACCGTCCGGCAGGTGATCGAAGGTGAAGAGATTTTCACCGGTCACGAATACACGAACGTTATCGATGAAAATACGTTTCAGCAGTGACTTGGGCACAGTGTATCCCAGCGTGATGTTTTTCACCCGCAGGTAAGCACCGTTGGATAAATATTTTGTCTGCACAAAACGGCTCTTGTCTGCGTTACCGGCGCCATCAGGGTAGCCCCGCGGATAGAAGCCGTTGGGATTGGTAGGTGTCCAGTAGTCGAGGTTGTGTTTATACATGGTACCAAACTGGTTGAGATAAGGCCAATACAGTTGGTTGCTCAGCCACAGGTCTCTCTTGCCGACACCTTGCAGGAAGAAGGAGAAGTCGAAATTATTCCAGGAGGCATTGCCGAAGACACCGAACTGGAAACGGCGCTGGGCATTACCGATAATTTTACGGTCGCCCGGATCTGACAGGGTATTGTTGCCTGTAAAAATCTGGCCGTCGCCGTTCAGGTCTTCATAGCGGATATCGCCGGGGTTCTGCGGTACGCCGCGGTATCCGGGTACACCGGGCAGCAGCGTGCCTTTCTGCAGGTTGGCGTCCAGCGATCCTTTCTGGAAATCATCCACAGTATAAAATCCGTAGGTACCAAAGCCCCATATTTCCCCGATTTCCTGCCCGGTGTAGAAGTTGTCCAGCTGGCCGTTGGCGTTGATGTTCAGCAGGCCGGCGGGGTTGTTGTACCGGGTAATGAAAGCGCGGCTGTCTGACAGGTTGAAGCCGATGGAATAACTCACCGTCCTTATTTTATCTTTCCAGGACATCTGCAGTTCCCAGCCTTTGGATTCCAGGTCGGCCACGTTTTGTAATGGTGCGGGTGCTCCGAGGATGGCAGGCAGTTCCGCGCCCGGCGCCAGCATGTTCAGTGTGCTGCGGCGGTACCAGTCGAACGTAGTATTGAGGCGATCGCGGAACAGGCTGAAGTCCGTACCGAAGTCGAGGGTACGTACCGTTTCCCAGGTGAAGTCGGAACTTACCAGTGCAGGCATGCCCAGCGATACGTAGCGGATGTTGGTGGCGGGGTCTGTCCAGGCGGCGTTGTAAGGCTCCATGCCCGGGATATAGGGGTAATAGTTAGGCACCCTGTTGCCCGCCTTATCTTTTTTAAACACCACCTGGTTACCGATTTCACCAAAGGAAGCGCGCAGTTTCCATTGTGACAGCACAGGGCTGAGAGGTTTCATAAAAGCCTCTTCACTCACATTCCAGCCGGCAGACACGGAGGGGAAGAAACCGAAGCGGTGGCCTGGCGCAAAGCGGCTGGAGCCATCGAAACGACCGTTCACTTCCAGCAGGTATTTATTTTTGTAGTCGTAGTTGATGCGCCCGAAATAACCGGAGATGGCGTATTCGCCGAAGCCGTCGCCGCCGGCGATAGTGCCGGTGGAGGTAGACAGGGAGGGTACCTGCGGACTGAGGATGTCCAGCCGGTTGATGCTGAAGTTTTCCTGTTTGCTGATCTCCTGGTTGGTACCGATCAATACGGTGGCATGGTGCTGTCCCAGCGCCCTGGTATAACTGGCGTAGAGGTTGACCGCCTGGTATACCGTGCGGTCGTTGGCGCGGGTGTAGCGGGTATTGTTATTGAGGAACTGCCGGTCGTAGGTAGCGGCGTTGATGTATTCATTTTTACCCCTGATCTGCCGGTTGTCCTCATTTTTTTTGTTGTAGGTATATTCTCCTGTGATCTTTAACCCATTCAGCGGATTGTATTCGAGTTTACCGAACAGGCGCAGGTCGTCTCCAAAGGTGGTGTTGACCGGTTCCGTACGCACAACGTTGTTCGGTGTGTTGTAAGGCAGCACATCGCCATTGGGCGCAGTGCCATAACCGGTAGGTATATACGAACTATAAGTTATCGCGTTGTAGAACAGGCTGCCAAAATCTGCCGGCGTAGTGCGGTTACTGTTTTTGTAGAACAGGTTGACGCTGGCATTAAGATTTTTTGTCAGCTCCGTTCCGAGATAGGCGTTGAAGTTGTAACGGGTGTATTTGTCCTTGTTGGTAACGAGGATGCCATCTTCCCCGGTATAGCCGCCGGACACGCGGAACGTTGTTTTTTCCGAGCCGCCGCCAAAGGAGAAGTTGTGCATTTGTTCAAATCCGCGGTTGAACAGCTCTCCATAGAGGTCTGTTTCCATCAGCGGATATTTCAGGCCGTTCACCGTCGTGTAGCCGTCAGGGTAAGTAGCCGGGGCCTGCTGGTATTCTTCCAGCAGTTTCAGCCAGGTATTCACGTTCTGACCTGTCCAGTAAGAGTTGGTACCGAAGTCTTTCAGGGCGCGCACCAATTCCAGCGGCGTGGCTTTCTTCGGCAGCGTGGTGGGTGAGCTGAAAGTGAAGTTGTTGGAATAGTTAAAGCGGACAGGTTGGTTTTTCTTTCCTTTTTTGGTGGTGACCAGTATCACGCCGAAGGCGGCGCGGGCGCCGTAGATAGAGGCCGCTGCCGCGTCTTTAAGTACGGTAACGTTGTCGATGTCTTTCGGGTTTACATCGTCGATGTCCATGGGCACGTTGTCTACCAGCACCAGTGGCTCTCCGCCGTTGATGGAAGTATAGCCGCGGATATTGATCGCCGTGGAGGTGCCGGGCTGCCCGGAGCCGTAGGTGATCTGCAGCCCGGGAACGGCGCCCTGCAGGGCTTGGGAGGCGGAGCTCACAGGCCTGTCGCCAAGCACTTCATCCATTTTTACGGAGCTGACCGCGCCGGTAAGATTCGCTTTTTTCTGGGAGCCGTAGCCCACCACTACTACTTCGCTCATGGAAGACAGGTCTTCCAGCAACACGATGTTCATCGTAGCCGCGGCTTTGATATCCTGCTGCGCGTACCCGATAAAACGGACAACCAGCACGGACGCAGGGCCTTGTACGTTGAGCGAAAATGCGCCTTGTCCGTCCGTAATGGTGCCATTAGCCGTTCCTTTCTCGAGGATGCTGACACCGGGAAGAGGCTCTCCTTTGTCATTGGTGACCCGGCCTTTCACCGGCATTTTTACGGTGACCGGCGTGGTGGCGGAGACAGGTGTCTTGTTACCGATCAGGATGATTTTTCCTTCGACACGGTATGACAGGGGTTGATGGTAGAGCGCTGTCGCCATCACTTCATCGATGGAAGCGTCTTTCACCCGTATGCTTACCGGAGTGGCTTTCTCCAGTATTTCCGTGCTGAACAGCACTTCATAACCGGTTTGTCGCCGGATCTCGGCGAACACTGTTTTCAGGGAGGCTTTTTCCAGTTGCAGGGTCACTTGCTGCGAAAATGCCGCAGCCGATACCTGCATAAAAGCGACCGTCATCAACAGAAACGTCAGCTTCATAACATTTAAAAATTTTGTTAGGTACTGGTGACGGGGGTTCCTGGTGGTGGGACAAAACACCCCTTTGTATGGATTTCTGAAATTCATACATTTGTTTGGTTAGGTGAAAGAATAGTTTACTGAATGTGCGTTTGGTAACTGTTTTACCTTATCTGTGACCGGTCATGTTGACGCATGGCCGGTCTTTTTTTCTGGTTGACGAATTTTTTCCTCCTTGTTTTTGTTTTTTAGTGCCTGATACTGATCTTATTATTGTTCACATTGAATTTTACGCCGCCGGTGAATTCGAGCATTTCCAGCGCTTTTGACAGCGGTACGTTTCGTGGAATAACGCCGTTGTAACGCATTTTTGGAATCGTTTTGAGATCCGCCTCTACATCATACCAGCGGGAAAGTTGTTGCAATACTTCGGTGAGATACGTTTCGTTAAAAATAAAATAGCCGTTTTTCCATGCAACCGCGGCGTTGGCGTCTGCCGTGGCTTTGGAGAGGGCGCCCTGATGGTTGAGGCGGGCCTGTTCTCCGGGATGTAATATCAATCCGCTGCTGCCGGCACTGACTCTTACGCGGCCCTCCAGCAATGTTGTCTGCGTATGCGTATTCTCTTCATAGGCGTTCACATTGAAGTGGGTACCTAATACTTCCACTGCTTGCGATGGTGTTTGTACGATGAAAGGCTGGCGGGCGTTGCCGGCAATTTCAAAGTAGGCTTCCCCTTTCAGTTCCACGGTGCGGGTACTGCCGGTGAAAGTAGCCGGGTAACGCAGGGAAGAAGCGGCGTTGAGCCACACCTTGCTGCCGTCTTGCAACACCACCCGGTATTGCCCGCCGCGGGGTGTGGATATTTCATGGAAACCGCTGCCGGCGCCGGTAGCCTCGTACACGATCTCGCCGCTGTCGCTCCGGTACACCCGCAGGCCGGCCTGCTTTGCTACCGCCTCATCATCGGCCGTTCCCAGCGTAATCTTTTTACCGTTGGCGAGGGTCAGTACCGCTTTATCACTGCCGGCCGGAATGTCCTGCTGTATGGCTGTGGCCAGCGATGGCCCGGTTGCATGCTTTTCCGGTTTCAGATATACCACCAGTGCGATGAGGCCGGTCAGCATCGCTGCTGCCGCATACCAATACCGCACCATATGCCGTGACTTCCGGCGGCCGGTACGCTGGTGAATGGCCGCGAGCATCCGCTCCTCTACCCCTTTGATACCGGGCCGGGGCAACGTGCGCTCACCCGCCTGTTCAGCAGATGCGCAATACCGCAGATACAAGGTCATTTCCTCGTCTGTGGCGGTGCCATCACTGATTTTTTCGATTAAACGTTGTAGTATTTCCTGTTCCATAAGGACGTTCCTGTATAGAAGGCACGTTAACCGGAGAGATCCCCCAAAGGAGATCCAATTTTTTTTTGGGGGAGACGACCTGACACGTTGCTCGTTGACCTTTTTTTGGGGTATAACCGGGTATTTTATAAATATTCATTTCTCTAAATGGATACTATCATGCAGGTGGCAGGCAGAGGGTAGATATTCAATCTACTGATGTGATCACAGCAACAAACTCATACTTCCCAGTCTCACTCTTAATTTTTTCAGCGCAATTGTCAGCTGGTTCTCCACTGTCTTCTCCGAAACCCCCAGCTGACGGGCAATTTCACGGTTAGACAGGTGTTCCAGCCGGCTTAGTTGAAATACTTCCCGGCAGCGGTCGGGCAAGGTGGCGGTGAAGTGAGCGATGACGGCTTTTAGTTCTTTCAGTTCCAGCACCTGGTCGAGGGAGCCCTCTTCCCGGGCCTGCATGGCTGTCTCTGCGGCAAAGGCGGCGCGTACTTTCTGATGGCGGAAATAGTTGGCTACTTTATAACGTACTGCCATCAGGAGATATCCCCGCAGGGTGGTCAGCACGAGGTGATCACGATGTTCCCAGAACCAGACAAATACGTCCTGTACGATGTCCATGGCGGGGGCTTCTTCCTGCAAAAGGTAATAGGCGGCGTGATAGAGGGTATGCCAGTGGCGGTGGTAGATTTCATCAAATGCGGCTTCATGGCCCGACTTCATAAAGTCAAGCAGTTCACTGTCCTCGTATACGTGGTAAGCGGGCATTGGTTTGGTTGATGAAAATGTTTAGCCTTGAAAACAAAGCTATGAAAATATTTCATCAAACCCAGCATCATGCGAAGTTGGCCACTACCAGTCTTCTTCTGTTTCTGCGGGTGCTCCCTCCCTGCTGCCCGGTAACGTCAGCCGGAACGTGGTGCCTTTACCGGGTTCACTTTCTACCGTAATTTCCCCGTTGTTTTGCCGGATAAATTCGGCGCACAATACCAGCCCGATACCAGATCCCCGTTCACCTGCCGTACCGTAACTGGGTTTGTACCCGAAGGAGAAAAGGGTGGCCTGCCGCTCGCGGTCCATCCCTACCCCATGGTCATTCACATGGAGACATATATTTTTATCTTCTATAGAAGTATGGATGGTGATTTTCCCGCCCTGGTGACTGAATTTAACAGCATTGCTGATCAGGTTACGTAAAACGATCATTAGTTGGTTCACATCTGCGTACACCTGCACATCGTCCGCTATGGACATGTCCAGCTGGATCTCTTTCTGCCGTACATTCGGCTCGAAGGGGCTCAGCGCATCGTTGACCAGCGACGCCAGGGGCAGCACTGCGGGAACCGTGTGCAGTCCTTTCATTTGTCCGGCCGTCCAGCGCAAGAGGTTATTGAGCGTTTCTCCCAGCTGGGATACTTTCAGATGGAGTTCTACCGCGGCAGATTTCATATCCTTTTCACTGTAGTGGTCATTGCTGAACATCAGCAACAGCCCTTCCAGCGTGGCCAGCGGACTGCGGATATCATGAGCGATGATGGAGAACAGTTTTACTTTGTCGCGGTTCAGGATATCCAGCGCTTTACGCTGGTCTTCCGTCTCCTGCTGGTATTCTGCATGTACGCTTTTAAAATAAAGCAGGGCGATGACCACTACACCCAGCGCGATGACCAGGTTGGCCAGTATCCTGCCGGAGGGCACCAGCGGCTCCATGTACCAAAACACCGGCGCATAATAAACAAAGGCGATCACGGAGATGATCAGTACAGAAAGGAAGGCCAGCAACCACTTGTTATCATAAATAAGATAGATGAGCACCAGTATCAGGATAAGATAAAACTCAACGCCGTTCCGGAAAAAGAATCCCGAAATACCATACAGGAGCAGACTGAATACGATCACCACGGCACGCGCCTGCAGGTAACGCTGTTTTTTATTCAGATACAGGATCAGCAGATCCCCAAAAGTATGGATGATATTCACCACAGCCAGTGCCGGCCGGTGCTGTATCAGGTTAAGGACGCAGAAATACAACGTCAGGACAACACCCGGGATCGCGACAGTATTCAATAATTTAGTCCTTCTCGTTTCAATGAAAGACAAACCGGGATGTATTCCGATGTTTACTACAGCATTCCAGAAATTAGCGATTTTCCTAAAGAACATGGTATGATTGTATCACATAAGGAAGCGCAAAAATAACTTATGAATGTCAAAGATTTAGGGGAGTTTTCCCGTTTTTATCTTCCCTCAAAAGCATAAGTATTATAAAATATATAAACAATATCAATATTAAATTAATATCACCAGTCCTGCACCGGCTGCAAATGCTGCCGGAAAATAAATATATTTCGCCCTTGTCAAATTCAGATCATGATAAAAAAATTATTCCTGGCGACAGCCCTGCTGGCACACCTATCTGCTCATGCACAAAAAATGCATGTGCTCCATATCCGCAACAGCAAAGAACTGCAGGCATTCCTCCGTTATACCGGTAAAGACATTCCCTTCATCAGCGGCCATCGCGGCGGCGTGAATAAAGGCTTCCCGGAAAACAGCATCGCCGCCTTTGAAAACACCCTGCGGCATACACCCGCCACTTTTGAAATAGATCCGCGGCTCACCAAAGACAGCGCCATCGTACTCATGCACGACGCCACGCTGGACCGCACGACCACCGGCACCGGCAAAGTATCCGATTACACGCTGGCTGAACTGAAACAGCTGAAACTGAAAGACGTGGAAGGCAATGTAACGGAACACCGCATCCCCACCCTGCAGGAAGCCATTACCTGGGCCAAAGGAAAAACGGTCCTCATCCTCGATAAAAAAGACGTGCCCTTTGAAATGACGGCCCGCCTCATCACCAGAAACAAGGCAGAAGGCCATGTCATGATCACCGTACATACCGCGAAAGATGCCCGCTGGTACTATGACCGCAACAAAGACTTTGTTTTTGAAGCCTTCGTCAAAACACCGGAAGCCATGGCCGAATATGAAGCCGCTGGCATTCCATGGTCGCACATCATGGCCTATGTAGGCCCCGATAACAAGCCGCAGCTGCAACCACTGTACGACGCGCTCCACCAGCGCGGCGTGATGTGCATGATTTCCACAGCGCCCACCTACGACAAACAGCCAGACGCAGCGGCCCGTGCCGCCGCCTACCAGGCCATCATCCGCGATGGCGCCAGCCTCATTGAAGCCGACCGCTCCATCGAAGCCGCTGCCGCCATCCAAAGCCTGATACCTGCTAAAAGCGATAAACAACGGTTCTTCGGCAGGAAATAATTCCTCAGCGGGACCATACGAGCTCTTCCTGTAACCAGATCTTCGTACATTAGCACCCTTAAACATGTTTGCCATGAGTGCCCCGGAAAAACAATACCCGTTTTTTCATGATATGATCATCCGCTGGTTCCAGGGAGAGCTGACCACCCGGGAGCTGATTATCCAACTGGAAGCCACGCTGCAACCAGAACCTTATGAACCGGGATTCACTGATCCGGTGTCCCTTTTTGAAACGGCGCTGGAAGCCGGTCACCCCGACCACTTCTTCGAGTGGCAGGACTATAAACAATATGCCAAAGACACGGCTCCTACGGTAAATGGACTGATGCACCAGTTAAAAGAGTTACTGGCCGGCAGACAGCCGCTCAACGAGTTCATGGAGTGGGCCACCTGGCATAACATGGACGGCGGAGAAACCACCAGCGGCGCTTTTGAAAACAGCAATATCGAATATTTCTGCCTGATATTCCTGCCACTGCATTACCAGCAGCTGAACACTGCTTTCTACGAAAAAGCTGGCGATATCCTGGCGCGCAGCAACGATACCACCTACGGCGCCTTTGTGATCGCCCTCCACCTCCTGCTCGAAAAAGAACACAAAAGCCTCTACTATTTCCTGACCTCCTATATCGAAGGACATAAAACAGATGCGGAGCTGAACCAATACCTCGAAAAAAAATTCAGTCACAAACTGCCTGCCTTCCGATATAATATCACCACCTTCCCCTATCTCGATGCACTGCATACTGCACGCGAGCATAAAAGCGATACTGCCGCCTTTATGCAGCTGATGATATTATAGGTACAAAAGCATATTCCCGCTCTTTCCTACCTTTGCCAAAAATTCAATATCATGGTAGCATTTTTAGGTATGGGCCTGCTGGGATCGAACTTTGTCAGGGCAATGATCAGCAAAGGAATGCAGGTACAGGTATGGAACCGCACCGCCTCCCGTGCAACGGCACTGGAAGCCTACGGCGCCAAAGCATTTGAAAATGCGGCAGATGCCGTAAAAGGAGCGGACAGGATTCATCTTACCCTGAAAGATGACGCGTCTGTAGACGAGGTGTTAGCCGCCGCCAGCGCTGGATTTAAACCAGGCGCCATTATTATAGATCACACCACTACTTCCGCCGAAGGCGCCGTTCAGCGCACCAAAGCATGGAAAGAACGTGGCTTCGTTTACCAGCATGCACCGGTATTTATGGGTCCCGCCAATGCGCTGGACAGCAGCGGCAACATGCTCGTTTCCGGTGACCAGGAGCTGATCAGCCAGCTGGAACCGGAACTGTCAAAGCTGACCGGCCAGGTGCTTAATTTCGGACCGGAGCCGGGCAAAGCAGCAGCTATTAAACTGATGGGCAACCTTTTCCTCGTGACATTCACCTCCGGCCTCTCAGACATGCTGTCCCTCTGCAAAGCGCTGAACATACAGCTGAACGAAGTATATACGCTGTTCAGCGCCTGGAACCCCGGCGCACAAGTAGCCCCCAGGCTCAAACGTATGACGGCCGGCACCTATGACAGCCCCTCCTGGGAGCTGAACATGGCCCGTAAAGACACACAGCTGTTTCTTAACGCCGCCGCCCAAAACGGTACACACCTCGCTGTTATCCCGGCCATCGCGGAAGAAATGGACCGCTGGATCGCCAAAGGCCATGGCAACCAGGACTGGACCATCATCGCTAAAGACAATATCCCCGCATAACCAATGCTCCCTCCGGCATGCCGGAGGGAGCTTCCAACAATACCATGCGCAGCAAACCACAAAAGAAAAAACAGGTACCCGTTCACAAAGCCGATTTCGGCAACGGGATCGAAATCAAATACACCCAGATACAACCCGGTACCATGGCCGCATTGGAGCCACACCGCGATGACTACTTTGTCTTCTTTCTGCAGGATACCGGTGAAATAGAACTCATGATCGATTTCTCCCTGCAGCGCACCAAAGACAAAGGCATCGGATACATCGCCCCCGGACAGGTACATCACTATACCGATAAAGGCACTGTCTCCGGCTGGTTCCTGGCAGTAGATATTCCACTGGTACAGGATGCATGGCGCAATATCTTTGAAGATGCCAAAGGCCTTCAGCAATGCATCCCACTGGACGACACCACACCGTTCACCCAATGCCTGCAGCTGATCATGCAGTACGACCAATACTCCAAATCGGACGCCCTGCAACGTAAAGTGCTGCACTCCCTCATCGATGCCTACGTAGGCATGGTGGCCAACGCCTTCCTGCAGGCCAACGACGACAGCCGGCAACAAACGAACCGCGCATCCATCATCTGCCGCCAGTTCAAAGAACTGGTAAAAGAGCATTTCCTCACACTGAAAAGCCCCGCCGCCTATGCAGACAAAATGAACCTTTCCCTCTCCTATCTCAACGAAATGGTGAAAGGACACACCGGCTTCCCCGTAAGCCACTGGATTCAGCAGGAGTCCTTACGGGAAGCCAAACGCCTGCTCTACTACACAGACCTTACCACCAAAGAAATCGCCTTCCGTACCGGCTTTGAAGACCACACCTACTTTACCCGCGTATTCCGTAAGCTGGCCGGCGAAACACCCCTGACATTCAGAGCCAGATACCGCGATTTATCCAATCTTTCCCTTTGATTGTCTATTTTCCCGGACCCGATTCCTTCGTTGTTTTGCATCTTAATCACATGATGATGGAAACAACTACTTTACGTCAACGCCGCCTGGGATTTCTCGAGAAAACCATTAACCGGCAAGGATCTGTGCTGGACGTCCGTCACTGGGAACCATCCGGCTTCTGTGAAATAGACCTTCACCTGCCCGGTGTGAACATGCAAAACTGGCAATCACCTCCGCATATCAAATGCCGCGTGGCGCCTTATCACTACCGCGACTATACGCCGGCACGCTGGAACGTGGCCCTCCGCACCTGCACCCTTTTTATTGATACCAGTCACGATGGCCCCGGCAGCCAATGGGCACAGCACCTTGTCCCCGGCGACGTACTGCACTATCTGGGCGTAGACGGTACCCGGCAGAAAATTATACAGGGCTCTCACCTGGTGATGCTGGGGGACCAGAGTGCGATTGGACATTTCAACGGACTGCAGCAACTGGCCGCCTCCCACAACTGGATATCCGGCATGGTGGTCATCCCGGAAGCAGCACATCGTGACCAGTTTACAACGGAATTTCCCGAACTGCCGCTGGAAACATTACCCAGCGCTGATGCGCTGCTGGCCCAGCTGGAACAGCAGGCGCTGCACCCCTCCTGGCAATACTACATCGTGGGCAATTCCCATCTCGTAGCAGCCGCCAGAAAAATATTAAAAACAAGGGGATGCCCTGCTAATCACATTCAGGCGCAGGGGTTCTGGAAGTAAGATCACTCAGTTTTCAGGCTTCTGACCGGGTTGGCCATGGCCGCCCTTATGGATTGGAAACTGATGGTAAAAAGCGCTATCAGCAACGCTATGGTCCCGGATAGAAAGAAGACGGTCCAATTGAGCGGAATACGATAAGCAAACTCGTTCAGCCAACGGCTCATAGCCCACCACGATACAGGCAGCGCAATCAGGTTGGCGATCAATATTAAGCGGATAAAATCCAGCGTCAGCAAACGGACGATACTGCTCACCCCCGCCCCCAGCACTTTGCGGACACCGATCTCACGGGTACGCACCTGCGCAGTATAAGCTGTCAGCCCCAGTAAGCCAAGGCAGGACACAAAAATGGCGATACCTGCAAATACGTTGAACAGGTTGCCGGTCCGTTGGTCCGACCGGTAGATATCGTCAAAGGTTTCATCCATGAAATGATATTCAAAAGGTATCTCCGCACTATATTGCTGCCACACGTTTTTTAAAGCGGCAATAGCGCCGGATGCCTCCTGCCCTCCGGTTTTCATCAGCAGCATAGCGCTGCGCTGCGGGTCATAATACAACACTACCGGTTCTATCTTTTCTCTCAGCGAGGCGAAGTGAAAATCTTTGATAACCCCCACAATGATGCCTTCCCGCTTCCACAGGCTGAAACGCTGTCCTACCGGATCTTTGAGCCCCATCTCTTTCACGGCTGTTTCGTTCAGGATATAATGGCCGGAATCAGCAGGCGTACCGGAAAAATTATGGCCGGCTGTCAGCTGCATCTTAAAGAAGGGAATAAAATCTTTTTCAACGCTGAGCGGATATACCATCACCGTTTCCCCTTTCTCTTTTCCCTCCCACTGGTTATCGCCGGACTGTACGCCCAGCATAGCGATATTACCGGAAGCCCGCACCATGCCTTTGATCTCCGGTTCGCGCAGCATCCGCTCACGAATGGCATCGTAGTGCGCATTGCCCTGCGGCATCCAGCACATGAGCACATGCTCTTTGTCGTAACCCGGATTTTTTGTCCGCATAAAATGTAGTTGCTTCCCGATGATCAGGGTGCCTGTAATCAGACCGATGGAAATGGCAAACTGCCCCACTACCAACACCCTGCGGAAAGTCACATCGCGGATACCGGCCGCCAGCATCCCTTTCAGCGCTTTCAGGGGTTCAAAGGCCGACAGCATCAAAGCCGGATAAATGCTGGACACCGCCAGCGTGGCCAGCCCGGTAACTCCTGTCAGCATCCATAGACGCACGCTCATAAAATCAATGGCCAACGCTTTACCCGACAGGCGGTTGAACAGCGGCAGCAGCGCCTCCGCCAGCAACAGTGCCAGTCCCAGCGACAACAGGAAAAGAAACGCCGTTTCAATCATAAACTGGAAAAACAATTGTCTTCTTGCTGCGCCAATGATCTTCCGCACACTGACCTCCCTGGCCCTTAACACCGCACGGGCAGTAGAAAGGTTCACATAGTTGATCGCAGAAATGGCCAGGATAAGCACCGCGATAATGGTAAAAATACGCACGGTCTGCATACCGTCATCAGTGCCGTCTGCATTGTACAGGTGCATGCTGGCCAGCGGTTGCAACAGGTATTCGATGTCGGTATCGTCCGGCTCGTGCTCCAGGTGTATGTTGCGCAGTCTGGTCGCCAGTGCGGCTATGGCCGTACCGGGCTGCAACAGCAGGTAAGTCTGAAAATCAAACTCCTCCCATTCATGATCAGCGTCTATTCCTTTACCGGCCCGGTGCATATCATTCAATAACTGCATCGGGAAAAACAGCTCACCCTGTATAGATGAATTGAGGGGAAAGTCTTTGATGACACCACTCACCGTAAAACTGGTCTTATCGTTGGCCACGATCACTTTCCCCAGCGGGTTGTCCTTACCGAAATATTTACGCGCCGCTTTCTCTGTCATCACCACGGAATGAGCGTCGGTAAAAGGTTTGGCCGCATTACCCTGCAGGAGGGGGAAATCAAAAATGCTAAAGAGTGTAGTATCCGTGAAGAATGCTTTGTTAGCGGGGAAAACCTGGTTGTTATAGCGGAAAGAAGAATACAGGTAGTTATCTGTCATCCGCATCATGCCTTTTACCTCCGGCAGCCGGGCCTGTGCATTCACCGCAATAGGCGCATTGGTGACTGTCCAGATATGGCGGCTGACGCCGGTGCCTACTTTGTTTTCAAGTCGGTACAGGTGGTCTGCCCGCTGGTGAAACCGGTCAAAGCTGCGCTCATCCTGTACCCACAACAGGATCAGCAGTCCAATCGCCAGCCCTGTAGTAAGACCGGCAATATTGATCAGCGAGTAAAATTTGTTTTTTACGAGGTTACGCCACGTGGTCAGGAAGTAACTTTTAAACATGATACCGGGTTTTGATACAGTTCACCTTCTGGTCTGCATATCCAACGCCAACCTCTGGCATACCTATTTATCAAAATAATATAAATAATGTAATTATTTAAATTGTCCGGTTTCGATACAGGTCCTGTTCATTTGCGCGATAGCGGTCAGAGTTGTTTCTCCAGCATGATCATATGTTTGCAGGGAATCCCGTTTTCGTAGATAGGTTCCGGGTAGTGCTGTACAAAAAAATCTTTACGGATAGCGGTGATCTCAAAACCGCTGCGCTGATAAAGATACAACTGTGCCACGCTGGAATTGCCGGTACCGATAACGAGTGTCTCAAAACCCAGTTCCCTGGCTTTGATAGCGGCATCCGTCAGTAGTTGTTTGCCGAGCCCTCTCCCCTGCCAGTTCTCATGTACTGCAATGTTTTTCACTTCGGCTTTTTTACCATCGAGGGGCGTCAGCACGTACACGCCTACACGTACCTCACCGATCCGGGCAAGGTACACACGGGAATCCGAGATATACGTATCAATCATCTCCCGGGAAGGGTCGGCCAGCAGTAACAGGTCATACGGAAGGGCATCCTGCCCCTCCAGCAGTTGAATGATCATATTTTCGGCGGAGGACATCATGCGGGGAAGATACATAAAAAGCCGGCATCAAAGTATGCCGGCTTTCTTCAATGCTCCTGTTACATTCACAATCAGTTCATGCACCGTATCTTCATAAGTGCCTTCCTGTTCATTGTCTACCCAGCAGCAGAGCAGCGCCTTTACGTTGCCGCCGTCAATACTGTCGAAACGTACGGTGCGGGGGCGGTTGGTCATTACCGCCTTACTTTCCTGTACCCTGTCCAACATTATTTTTTCCGCCTCCGGCAGACGTTCCCCGGCTGGCAAAGTGAATGTGAGGGTGATACGCCGCAGGGGCGTCAGGGAATGATTGATGATTGGTTTCTGAAAAATGTCTTTGTTGGGAATGATCACATGTAAACCGTCGGCCGTGATCATCGTGGTGGAGCGCAGCCGGATGTTATTGACCGTACCGGTAAACCCGTTTGTTTCAATGACATGTCCCACCGCGAAAGGCTTGCGGAAAGTGATAAAAATACCGGAGATAAAATTGGCGGTAAGGTCCTGGAAAGCAAAGCCCAGTGCCAGACCAATAATGCCCGCGCCGGCCAACAGCGAGGTCACCGCTTTGTCCAGTCGCAGCACATTCAGCGAAATGAAGAGGCCCATCAGCAGCACCAGCAGGTAAACAGTGCTGGCTACCAGCCCGGAAATGGCCGCCGTTTCAGTGACCTTCCATACCAGCCGGTTGGCAAAGCCGCGCAACAGCCGGGCCAGCAGCCAAAACATCACCAGTACAATAATTGCCACCACCAGGTTCGGCAACATCCTGATCGCCGCTGTGCCCCATCGGTATAGTTTGTCTAGTATCAGCGCCTGATAGCCGGTCCACTCGCCGGCCAATATCGGAGAATAATGCATGACCTTCTTACCGCAAATTTCGGGCAGTGGTCTGCATCCCTGCAAAACAAGGCTGTAGCCGGTTTCCATCGTGGAACAACCTACACAGATCATGAAAAAACCGGGATAGGAATACCCCGGTTTATCATTAACCTACAACTGTTATAAAACATAATCTTTTGTCAAAAAGGCAGACCTCCACCACGGCAGCGATGGTTTACCGGCACAAATACAGAATATACTTTATGTTTTTACTGTTCATGCTGATATGCTACCAATGGTCGCGTTTGTCACAGCAAAAGTAATGCAGCCAACGGTCACCGGCGTTGCACATTTCCCTGATTTTATTGTAATAAACAAAGAAAATGATCAGCGGCGGCGGCATGGTTTTTTAGGCAGATAGGGGGAGAAAACAGCTCAATTATGAACCATTTCTCGTTAGAAGGAGAACATGTAAAGATAGACTATAGCAATCCGGCACTTCCTCCTGCCGCCAGGAATTTTATGCCCGATGTATACCGCGACGGACCTGAATATTTCTGTGTGCTGGGTGCAGGATGTGATGCTGTTATCCTCGGAACTGGTAACTCCGCGGAAGAGGCTATCAATGCATGGGAAGAGGCCTACCATCTGAAGGCAGGCCGGTAGCGTACCGGTTTTATTGTTCATCTAAATCTCTTTTTTATGCCAGCAAAAGAAAAAAAAACCGGCTCTGACCGTAGCAATGAGCACAAAAAGGTTACAGATGAAACGATGCATCCACTTGATCCGCACGACAAACAGCGGGTCACGCAACAAAAAAGAGCAGAAGAAGATATACCGGAACAGACATTTATTGACGATGAAGAACTGGCAGGAGACGAACCGTTGACAGACGATCTGTAACTGACCTGAAAACCATTTTACAAGGGACCGTCCGAAAGCGGTCCCTTCGTATAGGCGGTATCGTTATCATTCCGCTTCATACACCAGCTTCTTTATTGATGTTCTTTCTTTTCTATTTTCGCCAGCTCCCTGTCCAGGTGCAGTGCCTCGTCCACCGCCTCCTGAACAAACACTTTCATGGCGCTCTCCCCGAACATAACCGGCATATGGCCGTCAAACCCGCCGCCTGGTAAAAGGCGTGGGCTTCTCTGATTGTTTCATCCGGACAGGTTTTCATATCACCGTTTTCTATAACGGTGATAAAAAACTATGCCTGTCCCTGATAAGGCAGGGACAAAACAAATCCATGCCGGATGGGCAGTAAAATACCCATCCGGGCCAGGGGGGAATGAGGAAGAATAGCTACAAAAGGCAGACAGCCATCCCAGCAGTTAGCTGGCCAGGGCCCTGTTGTATTTATTGCGGTATTCCTGCGGAGAGAGTCCCGTGATTTTTTTGAAGGTGGTACGAAATGCTTTGGTGTCGGTATAGCCTACTTTGTACATCACCTCACTAACGTTTTCGGAACCTCTTTCCAGGCTATTCTTGGCTGCTTCGATCTTTACGCGCTGCATGTACTCCACAGCGGTATTGGAGGTGGCTTTCTTAAAGCGTCTTTCCAGGTTTCTGCGGCTGAGGGAAAACATGGTGGCCAGCTGGTCTACCGTGATTCTTTCAGAGAAATTCTGTTCGATGTATTCCTGGGCTTTGCGGATAGGTTCATCATCATGTCCTTTCTGGCCTTCAAAGATGATAAAGGGGGATTGGTTGCTGCGTTCAAATTCTATTTCAAACATCTTGGAACAGAGGATTGCCAGTTCCTTGCCGGCATACTTCTCCACCAGGTAGATGATCAGGTTGTAGAAAGATGCCGCCCCGCCGCTGGAGTAGATACCTCCTTCGTCGGTGATGATTTTTTCGGACACCAATGTTACATCCGGGAACATCTTGCGGAAGTGATTGGCGGCAAACCAGTGCGTGGAACATTTTTTTCCGTCCAGCAAACCGGTAGACGCCAGCAGGAAAGCGCCCACGCATAAACTGGCCACTTCCGCACCTTTATGGTGCTGCTTAACGATCCAGGGAAAGAACTCCTGGTTCATACTGATGACCTGCTGCATGTCGCCATTGACGGCCGGAATAACAATCAGGTCTGTCTGACTGACTTCATCCAGCGTGAGGTCCGGCGTAACAGCAAAAAGACGGTGGTAGGTTTCTGGATCCCGTGCAAGGCCCACCAGTTGCACTTTAAATAAAGGGGATCTGCCCGATGCGGCCAGAAAGTCATTGACCTTGTTAAACACAGTAAATGAGCCTTCGATGCAAGATAGGGCTACATCACCTTTGGGGACGAGGATGGATATGTGTTTCATGTACCAAATATAGAGAAAACCGATGTCGTAAACAACCTCCTTTTTTGTCGTAATGGAGGCCCCCGGATATTAAAATACGACAGTAAGTTTGTAGTCAACAAATACTACATGAGCTACCGGATAACAAAAATAATGGGGACGGTCATTACCGCGTACAGGCGCGGTCAGCAGGACCCTTTGTTCGACTGGCTGGTGGAGGATGTGCAGTTACTGCTGCGGGAGATAGTGGTTGCTGCCCACCAGGTGTTCCGGTGAGCAGCAAAATAGTATTATAATTCGCGGACCCAGATATTACGGAAGCTCAGCGGCTCGCTCTTATCACCATGGGCCTGCAGTTTGATCGGGCTTGGACCATGCGCCTCCCGATACCCCGGAGCGCCAATGTACTGGGTAGGTCCTTTCAGTTCCACATTATTCTGTACCAACACCCCGTTGAACAGTACGGTCACCCTGGCCGGACTAACCAGTTTACCGTCATTGCCAAATACCGGCGCTGTCCAGATTACGTCATATGCCTGCCATTCCCCTGGTTTGTTGGTCGGATTGGCCAGTGGTACATATTGTTTGTAGATACTGGCGGCCTGGCCGTTAGTATAGGTCTTGTTGTTATAGGAGTCCAGCACCTGTAACTCATACCCTGCATCGCCTTTACCGATGGAAGCCAGGAACACGCCGCTGTTGCCCCTGCCCTGGCCGGTGCCGGTGATATTGGCCGGTACCCGCCACTCGATATGCAACTGGTAGTTGTTGAACGATTTTTTGGTTTCGATATTACCAACCTGTTTGTTGACCGTCAGGACACCTTTAGACACATTCCATTTGGCGGGCGTATTTCTGTCGTCCGCCATCACCCACTGGTCGAGGTTAGAACCGTTAAACAGGATGATCGCGTCGGAAGGCGCGTCACCACATTTTTTGCCGGGCTTTACTTCCGGCGGCACCGGCGTATATACTTCAGTATCTTCCGGTTTGGCTTTCTGGTCCTGCGCCTGAGCCATATAACATCCGCCGGCTAAAAGGGCGGTCAGTATAATTTTTCCTTTCATAAAATATTTTATTGTGTTAGATAGATGATCACTTTTTACCTGCACCCAGCATCTGTTGGACAAGCTGTTGCCATTCTGTTTCCAGGCTAACGGCAGGACTCTTTTCTCCGGCCCTGCGGTACCAGTAGTCTGCATTCCACTGATCGCCCTCTACACGATGCAGATAGGCGTGAATGTGGGCCGCATCGCGGTCGGGCAAATCCTGTACCAGCTCATGCGCCTGGTCCCAGTTGTTTTTGCCTGCATACCACAATGCCTGCAAATACACCGTCAGCCCATCAGGGGGCCGGGCAGCATTCATCGCGGTCATAAAGGTTTGAAAATCCATGGTGAGTTATTTTTACGTGGAATTAATTTTAACCCGCACAAGATAGTTATTAAAATGCATTGTCGCAATGCGCCCGCTGAAAAGTCAGTCTTACCCCCCTTAAGGGTGGTAAAATGATAGTAGGTTTGTATCAAAACCCATCTACTATGCGTCAGGAACTCGTTAATGAAATAGAAGCCACCGGCAATGCCTTACTGAAAACGATTTCTTCCTTTTCAGAAGAACAACTCAACGCCCTTCCGTTTGAAGGCAGCTGGACGGCCGGCCAGGTAGCCGAACATGTCGTGAAAGCCGGCGATTGCGGTATTCTCTATGGCAATACCGCGCCCACCGATCGGGAGCCGGACGCCAAAGCACCCGCTATCCGCGACCTTTTCCTGAACTACACCCTTAAATTCCAGGCGGCGGAAGATATCCTGCCCACACAGGAAAGCCACCTGAAAGCGGCCTTGCTGCAAGACCTGAGGCAAACATGGGACAAGGTGATCGCTGCCGCGCAAACCATCCCCCTGGAAGATACCTGCCTCGATTTTGAAGTACCAGGCTTCGGTCCGCTCACCCGCTACGAATGGCTGCAGCTGATCAATGTACATACCCAACGGCATGTTCATCAACTGGAAAATATCAAAGCACGGCTGACAGCAGCCTGATTATTTAAAGACCGCCAGTTCTTTGTCCGGTTCCGGGCTGTTGCGCAGGTGTGATTTCCGTATAGCCGCATCCGGTATCCAGCGGAACAGCCAGGAAAAACCGTACCGGCGGTGATCGTAAAGCGGCGTACCATAGGCTTTGTCCTGCATCGCCTGTTGTAGCGATATACATTGGTAGCCACGCTGCTGCAATGCTTTCACCAGCGTGGTATAATAGTCGGCGTTCAACTGATTCACATGGCAGAGATATACCTGTGGTATGTCACGCCCAAATACTTCGCGGGTCAGCTTCTCAAAATAATCAAAAGAAAAAAGCGTGTAGCGGATATAAGCTTCGCCTATCGCTTTCGCCTTGCGGAGGTCTTTCTTTTTTAAAGCCTCCTGGTAGACTTGTTCAAACATATAATCGCTGCTCTCTACAGTAAAAGGAACAGCGGTATAACCTTTCTCTTTCAGGTAACCAATGGTGGCCGCCTGTGCCAGGCTGTCCTTCCCCATAGCGTTGAACGGGAAGCGGAAATAAGGTACGGGTTTGTCTTTCGCCACTGCCCTGATAATATAATCATTGATCGTTACCTCCATCTTAAAACTGTCCAGCGGCAAGGCCGCACAATCGGGATGGTTGAGCGTGTGGCTTCCCAGTGTCACCAGTGGATGGTCCGCCCATTTTCTCAACAGCAGCTGGTTATCGGGAACGATGCAGTTGGCGCCGTTGATAAAAACGCTCACGGGCGTACGCAGCGCGGTAATCTGTTGCAGCAGCTTTTCATTGGTGGCTTTTCGCTGAGGGGCGGTATAATATCCGGGCAAGGCCATCACAGGCGCATCATCCAGGGTAAGGGCCACCTGTCGCTGCGCAAAAGAAAACAAAGGAAAAAACAGAAAGAGAAGATGCTTCATAGAAAAGTAAGATAAAAAATATCCCGGTTATCAAGGCGCAATATTAACAAAGTATATAGGAATCATAGCATAACTTGGACTATGCTTCAGATAAAACAATTCAGGAAATTTTATCATCACCGGCTGGTCCTCTCCGTCAGCGATTTCAGCATTGGCCCGGGTATTTACTGGGTTAAAGGCGCCAACGGGTCCGGCAAAAGCACGTTACTGCGGTCCATCGCCGGCATCCTGCACTTTGAAGGGGATATCCTCCTTCACAACAAATTAATGCTCAAAAAACATACACGGGCTTACCGCAGCGAGGTCAATTTTGCAGAAGCGGAGCCGGTGTTTCCGCCTTATCTCAGCGGCCAGGAGATGATCGCGCTTTTCGCCAGCGCAAAAAACGCCGCTGCCACACAGGCAGAGCAGTATATTGATTCCATGCAAATGCAGACCTACATCAAAGATCCCCTCAACACCTACTCCAGCGGCATGCTCAAGAAGCTGTCACTGGTACTGGCCTTTATTGGGAAGCCGTCGCTGGTCCTGCTGGATGAGCCGCTGATCACCATGGACGGGCCGTCGCTCCGGGTATTGTACAGCTGGATCAGGGAAAGCCGGGAACAAGGCGTTAGTTTCCTGTTGTCGTCGCACCAGTCGCCGGAAGAGCAGGCGCTCCCAATGACTGCCTCCCTGCTGGTGGAAGCACAAACGCTTAAGCTGGAAACACCATGAAACATCCTGTTCCCGTTTTGCTGACACGCGTATTCTCCTATGGATTTTATAAGGTCCATGCCGGCATGCTCCTGTTCCTGTTTGTAACGTTTGTCAGCTACGCCTTTTTCATCAATACCGCGGGCGACGTTCTCCCCAGCGCCATGGCCTACTTCCAGCAACTGATCACCATTACGCTGGTCAGTAATCCGCTTATCCTGTTGTTCTTTTTTATCGCCTGCCTGCTATACAATATGAAGAGCTGGCAATATGTATTGTCGCAGCTTTCAGCACCGGAGCAACAGTTTATATTTTACAGCACCAACGCCATGCGACCGGGGAAACAATTTTTCAGCTGGTTTTTCGTGCAACTGCATATCAATATTCCCGCGTTTGCCTATGGTGTCTTTGCGCTCTTTATTGGCATTCTATGGCAACACTACCTGTTGCCTGTCCTCCTGTTTGTTTACCTGTTGCTGTTGACAGCCGCCGGGGCGTTGATCTACTTCCGGCAGGTCAATCGTTTTGCGGACCAGTCCTCTTCCCCGGTGCTGTTATGGATAAGCCGCCAGTGGAAAAAACCGCTACCGACTATTTTTCTCTTTCACATCGCCGCCCGTCATAAACTCAGCTACGCTATTACCAAGGCTATTACCATGCTGATTATCGGGTCCGGCCTGTTCCAGCTGCTTGAAAACCCACAGCGGGACCTGCGGGCAGCCGGCGCATCGGTGTTGTTCATTGCGCTGGCGCATAGTGTACTGGTATTTCAGGAGCAAGACTTCGAACGACATTACCTGCGCTTTACAAGAAACTTCCCGTACAGCATCCCGCGCGTTTATCTGTCCTCCGTATTGACGCATGTATTATTGCTGCTGCCCGAGCTTACGTGGCTCCTGCTGGCCTTTGCGCCAACGATGAATGTAATACTGGTACCGTCCCTGATCGTTTATGTACAGCTATTACGAAGTATCTGTTACCGCTATCCCATCACTATGAGAAGCTATTTATCAGTGATTTTTCTGCTCTTCGGCTTTCTTTTCTGGTGTATCATGTTTGGTGGACTGTACTGGCTCTTTCCCTGCTGTTTCATCGCTTCCGCCCTGTTCACCGCCCAGGGATACTACCGGCAGGAGTAATGATCAATCTATTTTCAATAAATATTTATCGAAATTCAATAAATTTATTTATTTTAGTGGGGTAAACCGCAAAACTCCACTATTATGAAAGTTAACACCACCCGGGTATTGAAATTTTTGTACGTCCTGTCATGGATCATTTTTGTAGGTATATGTATTGAAGCCGGCGGCTTTATTACCAATGCTGTTTTTGCCATCGTGAAACCGTCGGTAGTAAAAAACCTGTACCATGAAGTGGACTTGTCTGCGTTGCTGCAATACAACACTTCACATTTTTTCACCTTATTGACGGTCATGAGCATTGTGGCCGTACTAAAGGCCATCCTGTTTTATCAGATCATTACCATACTGACCGCGAAAAAACTGAATCTGGCGCAGCCGTTCAACAGCACGGTAGGGCGTTTTATCACAAGGTTGTCCTACCTGTCGTTTCTGATCGGTCTGTTTTCCTGGTGCGGCGTAAAGTATAGCGCATGGCTGTTGGAGCAGGGCGTTAAAATGCCGGATGCGCAGTATTTAAGTATAGGCGGCGCCGATGTATGGCTGTTTATGGGCGTGATCATTTTCGTCATCGCGCAGATCTTTAAGAGAGGCATTGAACTTCAAACCGAAAACGAATTAACTGTATAGCTATGGCAATTATCGTAAACCTGGATGTAATGATGGCTAAAAGGAAAATGTCGTTAAATGAACTATCGGAAAAAGTGGGGCTTACGCTGGCCAATCTGTCCATTCTGAAAACAGGCAAAGCCAAAGCGGTGCGTTTCAGCACGCTGGACGCTATTTGTAAGGCGCTGGACTGCCAGCCGGCGGATATCCTGGAATACCAGCAGGACGAAGCATAAGCATCAGCCATCATAAGTTATCCGGAATTCGCCATCTTTGGGTAATTCTTTCATGCTCCGTATAACCGGCGCCGTTACCTCCATATCGGCAGCATACCAATAAGCTTCTCCATCCACCACCTGGTAAGCCAGACGCGCCATAGCGATGCCTTTTTTCCCCTGTGGCACAGACAGTCCGCTCCACGCTACGAAGTCGTGCAGCCGCGCCGGGCCACGGCTGCGGAAATAGCGGTCGGTCAGCAGCCACAGGGCCAATGCGGCGTCATAGTTCATTGGCCAATGCGACTGCAGCTGATAGGTAAATGTTTTCCCTGCCAGCGGGCCGTTACAGATCACACCTTCCAGCTCCGCATCCATCAGGAGAAAAGGCATCCGCAGGTCCTGCGGGCTTAGCCCCAGTAGCGGTGTCAATTGCGTGCGGGTTAGTTGTTGCCCGTCACGGAGCGCTGTTTCCAGCTGGCGGCGGCTCTGTCTCAGCAGAGCCGCGTCAATGCCCAGCATCCGGTGCAACCGCCGGCCCGCCTGCTGTACGCCGGATAACGTGAACGGCTGTATCCGTACATTATCAGCGGCTGTCACCAGGGCGGGCAACGGCTTCAGCAGAAAGCTGCGCCGCAGCTGTCCCTCGTTGACCAACCGGTCGGTATCGTTGTAACGGGGCGCCAGCAGCCTTGCTGAGATGCTCCGTTTGGCGGCGGCATAATCGTCCGCCTGTACACACCCCATCCACTGCACCACTGTTGCGGCCGATGTATGGGAACTGCCACCCAGCAGCTGGTTGCGCAGCCGGTGACGCATAATGTCGCTGTTTGTCATAAGCCCTGCATCATCATTTAACACAAAGCTAAAAGCGACATGTGACAACAGTATGTCAGCTGGCTTACTTTTCTTCCATTTTAGCCAGGATATGGCGGTCTATATAAAAAGTCCCGAAAGGGATCATGCAAGCCAGCAACACTTTCCAGGTGGTGGTGCGGAAGGCCCATTTATAGGCGATCCCCACGCTGATGGTATTGACAACGAAAAACACGAACAGCAGTCCGTGTACCGGCCCTATGGCTTTTACCAGTGCCGGGTCCTGCGCGAAATACTTCATGGGTACGGCTATACCGACGAGCAACAATAAAGAGACCCCTTCCAGCAGGCCCAACAGCCGCAGCCTGCCTAATTGTGTGGTGAAAAATCTGATCATAACTAAAACATTCGGATATATGGCCGGTGGGCCAGTGGAGAAAAAGGCCAGGGTATGGCCGCCAATATCAGTAACAGCGCCAGCAGAAACCAAAGGGCCATCGTCCTGAATTTCCGTGCGTCATCCGCCTGCCGTTTGGCCGCAGCGCTGCCAATGGTGAGCAGGATAACCGCCACCGTCATCAGCAGCACATGTATCCATCCGAAAAAACGGAATTCAAAAGGCATGGCCGCCTCTTTGGCATGCGCCCGGAAATAAGTGGTCAGCGGACTTTGAAAATACAGGACATAACCGATCAGCAGCTGTATATGCGCGATGGTGGCCGTTAGATGCCGTACCTGGTTGTCCCGGCGGGTGAAAGCCCTGCGGCCCGTCCATCCGGCCACACCCCTTCCGGTGGCATACAGGAGGCCTGCCAGCAGCAGCCAGCGGGTGACGCTGTGCAAAAACAAAAGCATGGAATACATGCTGCAAAATTGAGGAGGAAAGCGGCGGTCCGTTAGGACAGAAAAAGCATGTTTCAGGACTTTTCAATCCTGCTTCGGAATTCCGTTGGCGTGATACCTTCGTATTTTTTAAACAGCCGGGCGAAGTAGGAAGCATCTTCTATGCCTACCGCCAATGCCACTTCGCTGACAGACATGTCTTTCTGCGACAATAACATTTTGGCTTCCAGCACCGTCGCCTCCGCGATCCAGCGGGTGGGCGTTTTGCCGGTCACCGTTTTAACCGTTTTATTGAGATGATTGGGCGTGATGTGCAACGCTGCCGCCAGGTCAGCCACCAGCCGCCACCGGGGCATACCGCCGAAAAGCAGATCCCGGAAACGGTTCGTCAGCTGCAGCGCTACCGTGCTCTCCGGCCGCTGCAAAGGCTGGAATACCGCGTTCACCTCGCTCAGCAAAGTAATCAGATAGGACTGGATAATATTCGGGCGGGTAATACCCTGTTGCCGGTATTCGTAGTACAAACGCTCCAGCAGCTGCCGGATAAAACCGGCTGTCGGGCTGTCGGGATGCACAGCAGGATGGCCCCAGCTGCGCAGGCATTCAAAATCTTTCAACAGCATGCTGCTGAGAAAACGGCCCATCAGCATGTCGTCATGAAAACCATACAGGTAACCTTTGTTTACCTGCCCGCCGCTAAAGGAAAACAGCTGTCCGGCAGCTACAAACAGCAATTCATTTTCATAGATCGTGTATGTTTCACTGCCTACTTTCATAAAGGCGCTGCCTTCCGTCAGAAAGAGGCAAAAATGCATGGCCGATCTTGAAGCGGGCACCTTTCCTTTCACATGCGGATACATGTCTTCCAGCTTCACGATAAAAAATTTTCCCCGGCCGCCACTAAATGCCGACTGCCTGTCCATTCCCGGCATAAAGGCCGCTGCAAAGGCTGCGGGGTCATCAATACTGATGGTTTTTTCCGGCATTGTCCAACAGGTATTAAATTATTTACATACTTTAGTACCCAGGTAGACGTTTATATACCATACATATTTTATGAAGAAGTATTTTATTTACCTGTTGCCTGTATGCATGACCATTGCCTGTGCTGACCGAAATAACCAACAAGGGAAGACCGACACCACAACAGCTACTGTCAACACCGCACCACCTGCCGCCCATAACGCGCAGGCCCCGGCTGCATCCGGCAATGAAGCCGATGCAGCGCCCGGCTGGGCTGATTCACTGATCCAGGCGTATGCGCAGGAAACCAGCAATGAACTGATCCGTTATGCCGTAAAAGACAAAACACTCGAATGGATGCTGGACCGGACCGAAGAAACAGATTCGGCGACCTACCTGATTTACCATCTCGGTCATCACATGGAAGAACCGGACCATTCTGATCCCCGCTTCGTGACCGACGGCTGGGTGTATATCAACAAAGCGACAAGAAAACTTTACGAATATGATCTGCCGGCGGACAGTCTGATTCCGTGGCAGAAAAAATAATCAGCGCAACGATGGTGGAGGAAGCAGCTCCGTAGGTTCTTCCTTCACCACTGCTATCAATGCGTGTATCAGCCCCTTCACCTTTTCCAGTGTATCCGCATCCGTTATTTTACCTTCCTGGTCCAGCTTCGTTTTCACAGCGGAAATTACCAGCTGCGCATCCGTGGCGATCTTCGATTCAATGATCAGCAAAGTACCCAGCAACGACGCATGGGCTTTCACACCGGAAGTGCCGGCGGTAATCAGCGCGACGGGCTTTTTGGAAAATTCCATGGAAGAAACGGTCCAGTCGATCGCATTTTTCAGCGTGCCGGGCACACCAATAGCGTATTCCGGTGAACAGATCAGCACTGCATCTGCAGCGCGCAGCCTTTCCCGAAAGGCGGTCACCTCCACCGGTGGCTGGTCGTGGTCAAGGTCAGGATTAAAATGCGGAATACCTGTCAACCCTTCAAACAACTGTACATCTGCCACATCTGCCGCCAAAACGGCGATAGCCTGTATCAGCTGGTGGTTGGAGGATTGCTGCCGGGTGCTGCCGGAAATAGCGAGCAACTGTATTTTATCGGACATGCTGTTGATGCTTTTTTACGGCCTAAAAATACGAAACCCCGGCTGCATACAACCGGGGTTTGATTTTTTTATACTGTCCGCTTCAGATGCTGCATCGCTGCAATGATATCCAGCATCAGTTCTTCAGTGGCGAATACATCATGCATCCAGGGATCTACGGATTCAAACAGGTAATATCGCCCCACACGGTACAAACGGGAATACCCGTCTGCATCGGCCAGCTGACGCAACAGCTCCACCTTCCGGCCAGTTGTTGCCTGCGGCAACGCCAACGGATACAGGCGGCGGACATCGTCTTCTGTCCAGCCTTCTCCCAGCATAGACTGCAATGAGGGTGCATCGAGCAGCCCGGCCTCGCGGAGGCAATCTCCTTCAAAGTTCATGAACACTTATTTTATCTTCACTACAAAAAGTTGCGGAGAGACATCTCCCGGGCGAAGCCCTGATAAACTGATCACAAAATCCTTCCCCTCCTGTTGTCCTTTGATTGATTTGCTGCAACCCAGAATGCTACAGGTGGCATTCTTAGGAGCGGTATAGTTACGGATGCGCAATTGTTGTTCAAAACGTGGCACTATGCAATATAAGGCATCTTTCCCGGTAGTGAAAAACATTTCTATATGTGCATGCTCGGCAGACGGTTGCACCATCGTAGCGATATTATATCCGGACATGTAGCTGGCCTCTTTTACCGCCGGCCGCTTGCCGCCGCTCCATTGACGGGTTTCTTTCCATGCTTTGGTTTCGTAGATGGCCTCCCCGTTCACCTTCAGCCAGGCGCCCATGTCCAGCAACCGTTGTTGCATGATCACGGGGATACGGCCGTCGGCCGTAGGACCAATGTCCAGCAACAGGTTTCCCCCGCGGGACACGATATCTGTCAGCAACAACAAAAGGTCGTTGCTCTTTTTATAATCGTCGGCCGTCTCCATCCGGTTGTAACCATACGACTGTCCTATACCCTGGCTCT
The DNA here is from genome assembly GCF_900167135.1 of Chitinophaga eiseniae. GTDB lineage: Bacteria > Bacteroidota > Bacteroidia > Chitinophagales > Chitinophagaceae > Chitinophaga > Chitinophaga eiseniae. Next base: position 1,034,681 of record NZ_FUWZ01000003.1, read on the forward strand.
CTTCCCACACTACGCCCGGTTGCATACCGCTGCCGTACTCCGATGTCAGGTAGGTAGCCCCGTTGTTTTTGCCACGCGTATTACTACCCCATCGGTCATCCACCGCTACTTCATCCTTCACCGGCGATTCATTGTACAACCACGCCAGCAGTTCCTTGCTATGCCACGCGGTGTCGGACATCTCCCATTCCCCGTCAGAAAAAATAACGGAAGGTTTGTAGCGCGTCACCAGGTCTTTGAACTGCGGCATCATCACCTCTTTCACATATCGCTGTTTGTCTGATGTATACAATGGGTTGAACCATTCATACAAGGAGTAATAATACCCCATACGTAAACCTGCCTTCCGTACCGCCGCCGTCAGGTCGCCCAGCAAATCACGTTTAGGCGTCCCTGTTACAGCGTTCCACGGCCGGCCCCAGGACGCATCGGCCTGTTTGTTATCCCATAAACAATATCCTTCGTGATGTTTGGAAGTCAGCACCACATAACGGGCGCCGGAACGTTTGAACACATCGGCCCATTGCGCCGGATCAAATAGCGAAGCAGTAAATTGTTTCTCCAGCTGCTGATAGGGAACATCCCGCCCGTACTGCTGATCGTGAAATGCCCGTACCTTCGCATGGCTACCTTCTTTCGTACCGTCAAGGTTATACCAGTACCATTCGGAGTATCCACCCGGTCCTACAACGGCAAAAGAAGGTACGGCATACACACCCCAATGGATAAAGATGCCAAACTTGGCTTCATTAAACCAGGCAGGAATGCCCCGCTTGTTCAGCGAACTCCAGTCAGCCGTATATTTTTGCGCAAAGAGTGTGGAAAAACTGCATAGCACCAAGGCCATGCCTGATAGCATTTTCTTCATGAATAATGGAATTTTAGCAGTAACGGACAACCAGTACTTTACCGATACTAAATATATACACCACGCCGGCTAATTCCAAATATGTAACCTTTTCCAAACGCGAAGCGTTATAACGGCATGAAAAAAATTTTATCCCTTTTGTCCCCTGTCATTGTTGACAATAGCTGTCACCGCCCAAAAAAAAATTTACGCTCCATGCCGGCCCTTCGGCCTCCATCTCCATGAAGTTCCCTCTAAAACACTTCACTGTTCACTGGCGATCGTATGCTCCAGGTAAATTAATGCGCGCATCCCCAATCAAAGGTTTTAGTCCCTGCCAATCAGTACTGCCATGACCAGCAAATCTTCAATTGTCTTTCTTTTAACCGACTGGGCAATTTGATTCTAATGCTATTTTAATGTTCAGCTGCCCCTGCGGCACCCTTTTTGTGACCTGCGCGCCTATGTGGAATGATATTTTAGAAAAAACGGACCATTTGCCCAACATCTTGTGGGACCTGATGTTGGTGGGCATTTCAGTAATTGCGGGATGGCTGATCAAGTTTCTGCTATCGCTCTTCCTGCGCAGGACAACGGTAAAAGAAGGAGACTTCTCACTGATACACAGCGTGCTCTTTCATCTGGGGAAAGCTTTTAATTATTTTCTGCCGCTGCTCATTCTCAACATGCTGATGCCGCTCATGCGGGTACCGGCGAAAGATGAAGTGCTGCTGAACCGTGTCGTGGAAATTGCGTTAACGCTCTCTTTCGCCGCGCTGATGATCGGCGCCATCAAAGTACTGGAGGACTACGTCTACCATACCTATGACCTCAAGAAGACCAACAACCTGAGAGAGCGGAAAATCCGCACCCAGCTGCAGTTTATACGCAAACTGGCCATTTCGGTAATATTGGTACTCACGGCCTGTGCTATCCTGCTGAGCTTCGACAGTCTGCGCAAAGTAGGAGCAGGACTCCTGACCGGCGTAGGCGTCAGCGGTATCATCATTGGTTTTGCCGCGCAGAAATCACTCGGCAACCTGCTCGCCGGCTTCCAGATAGCTTTTACACAGCCCATCCGTATCGATGATGTGCTGGTCGTGGAAGGAGAATGGGGACGTGTGGAGGAAATCACCCTCACCTACGTGGTACTCAATATCTGGGACCAGCGCAAGCTGATCCTGCCGATTAACTATTTCATTGAGAAGCCCTTCCAGAACTGGACCCGTACTGGCTCAGAAATACTGGGGACTGCTTTCTTTTATCTTGACTATACGGCTCCTGTCGATAAAATAAGGGAAGCCTTCAACCGGCTGCTGCAAGCCTCTCCATTATGGGACAGGCGCGCCAGCGCGTTGCAGGTAACGAACACGTCTGAACGGACCATCGAAGTAAGAACGCTCATGAGCGCCGCTACTTCCGGCAATGCCTTTGACCTGCGTTGTTATATGCGTGAAGAGCTGGTGAAATATATCCGGGAAAATCACCCTGAATGTTTACCTAAAACAAGGGCAATCGTCTCGCAAAGCAGCCAAGATCTTAGCGAGTAGTAAGAACGCAAAGGTCCGGAGATCAATTGGTATCTTATCTTGCAAAGCAGCTAAGATCTTAGCGCTCTTACTACTCGCTAAGATCTTAGCTAACTTTGCGAGATGATTTTCCGGAGGATGCCCACCGCCTGTTCCAATTCCGATGGATTGGACGACGCGAAACCCAGCCGGGTGTGATTTAATTTAACGCCGGGACCGTCAAAGGTATGCCCGTCGTAAAAATAAAGTCCCTGCTGCAGAGCTTTCTCCGCCAGCGTTTTCAGGTTAATGCGGGGATCGAAGCCGGTCCATACCGCGAGGCCGCCTACCGGTACCTGGAAATGCACATCGTTGCCTAACTCGGAGCGCAGCAGTTCACAGAAGATGTCCCTGCGCTCCCGGTACAGGCGCAACGATTTGCGCAGGTGCCGGTGGATAACGCCGCTCTGTAATAACGCCGCGAAAGCATTTTCCAGCATCAGATCTCCCTGGCGGTCTACAATACGCCGCAGCTTCGCCAGGTAGTTGATCACATTCTCCGACCCAACCAGGTAGCCTACACGAAAAGCCGGGGAAATGGCTTTGGTGAACGATCCGCCATACATCACCATGCCCGCTTTGTCTGCGCTGGCCAGCGGCGCCAGCGGTTTGCTCAGGTAATGGAAATCGTAGTCATAATCATCTTCAAAAATTATGAAGCCGTATTTTTCAGACAGGCGTAACAGTTGTAAACGCCTGTCGGCCCTCAGTACGACAGTAGTAGGATAATGATGGTGCGGCGTCACATACACCATGCGTACTTTTTTCTGCTGGCAGATACGCTCCAGCGCATCGGTATCCATCCCGTATTCATCTACCGGCACCGTATGCAGCTGGGCGCCGGCCTGCCTGAAGTTAGCCGCGGCGCCGGCCCAGGACATGCTGGCGCTCACCACATGGTCTCCTTTGCTCACCAGCCCGGTCGCCACCAGGAAGAAACCCATAATGGTCCCCCTGACGATCAGGATATTTTCAGCGGTAGTATTTAGTCCGCGCGTTTCATTGAGATATTCGGACAGCTCCTGCCGCAGGCGGGAGGCGCCGGTGGTGTCGCCATAACCGAGGCGCACATAGGGATTGCCATTCAGCAGCTGGCTGCGGTAATTACGCGTCAGCTCATCCAGCGGGGCCAGGCGGGCATCAGGGAAACCGTCGTCCAGGTGCAGTTGGCTATAGGCTTTCATCACCGGGCGGTTGAGATGCTCCGGCACCGTGAAGGAGAAACCTGCCGTCCGTAATGGGTTGAAAGTGGCCTCCGCATTGGCTGTCAGCGTCTGTAGTTCTGTTTTGGGGAGATGACGGGCCACAAAAGTACCGCTGCCGGTATGGCTTTCCAGCCAGCCCTGCGCCAGCAGTTCGTCGTAGGCACGTACGACCGTCTTGCGGTGCAGCTGCAGTTTCTCCGCCATCTCGCGGCTGCTGGGCAACCGCTGACCCGCATGCAGGGGGCCGGTCCTGATAAATCCCATCAATTGATTGGCCAGTTGCAGGTACACTGGCTGCTTGTCATCCCGGTCTAACTGCAACAGGGAGAAAATTGGACTACTCATTTTATCTGAATCGGATGATAACACCGAGCCAATAAAGGTACAACTTTGTAAAAAATTACAACGACATGCAACCTATTCCCCCACATCTCACCCCCAGCCGCTATCCCAAAAGGGCTTCCTACGACCGGGATGCCATCCATACCATCCTGGACGAAGCCCTCGTGTGTACCGTCAGCTTTACAATGGACAATAAACCGTTTGCCATTCCGACCGGCTTTGTACGCCATGAGGACAAAATATATATCCACGGTTCCGTGGGCAGCCATTTCATCCGCGAAATAGAAAAGGGACTACCGGTATGCATTACCGTCACCCTGCTGGATGCCATCGTGGTGTCCAAATCAGCTTTCAACCACTCGATGAACTACCGCTCCGTCATCCTGTTTGCCACCCCCGAAAAAATGGAGGACCCGCAGCAGAAAACCGAAGCCTTTCGCTGGCTGACGGAGAAGTTTGTTCCCAACAGCTGGGACTACCTGCAGCCGGTTAAAGAAAGCGAAGTCCGGAAAACCACCATACTGGCTTTCTCCCTTGAAGAAGCTTCGGCTAAAATACGCACCGGCATGCCCGGCGAAGATGAATACAAAGACCTGCCCATCTGGTCCGGCATCATCCCGCTGGAAACACGGCGCGGAACACCGGTAACAGAAGCGCTCAGCGAAGGAATACCGTTGCCGCCACATTTGTTGTAATAGCACACACCCTGATTCCCCTGCTAACGAAGATCAAAGCGAAGATGAATACAATGACCCGACAGACGAAAGCTACCAACCGATACAGGATAGTTCAGCACTGATCTTCGCTATCAGGGGAATCAACCGTGGCCCCGGGCTTCCGCCCGGGGTTAATTATAATTTGCGGGATGCGGATATAATAGATATCTTGTAAGATATCAGAACTATCACTGCCGCCCATGAACAATATCTCGCTGTTGCAGAGTATCAGCGGGCTGCTGGCTGGTATCGCACTGATTGTGATATTGACCGCACGCTTCCGGATACACGCTTTTTTCGCCCTGTTGCTGGCCGGACTATTGGCCGGACTCATTTTCCAGCTATCGCTGACAGATATACTCACCACTATCAAGACCGGGTTCGGACAAATCATCGGTTCTCTCGGACTGCTGATTATTCTCGGCACCACGCTGGGACTCATCCTTGAGCACACCGGCAGCACTACGGTGCTGGCCGCTTACGTACTGCGGCAAACAGGCACCCGCCGTTCCCCGCTGGCGCTCAATATCATCGGTTACCTGGTAGGCATGCCTATTTTCTGCGATTCCGGGTTTATTGTACTCAGTGGCCTGAACAAGGCGCTGGCACTGCGCTCCGGCGTATCTATGGTCATCATGGCTTCCTCGCTGGCCACCGGACTGTATGCCGTACATTGCATGATGCCGCCGCATCCCGGCATTACGGCCGCCATGGGCGTTATCGAGGCCGACATCGGACGCGTGATGTTATTCGGCCTCCTCATTGCACTCCCTGCTTCCTTCTGCGGATATGCGTGGTCGTTATATGCAGGCAGACGGCTGCCTGTTGTAGCCCCAGCCGCTATGGAGACCGACAGTACACCGGCTGCACTGCCTTCCGTTCTGATGTCGGTGCTGCCCATTGCGGTACCTATCCTGCTGATCGCCCTGCGATCTTTTTTTACGCTCGAACAAAAGACCCTTTCTCTTCCGCTACAGCTGCTGAATCTGGCAGGTATGCCAGAGATCGCCATCACCATCGGTATCGTGCTGGCGTTATCAGGTATGCGCAAAAATCAGGGCGACAGCTTCCGCAAAATACTACAGGAGGGCGCAGAAAAAGCTGCCGGCATCCTCGTAATTATCGGCGGTGGTGGCGCATTTGGCGCCATCCTGGCCAAGGCGGGGATCGGTGAACATATTGCCAGCAACCCTGCTATAACGGGCACGGGCATACTATTACCTTTTATTGTGACCGCCATCCTGAAGACCGCACAAGGCTCTTCCACCGTAGCCATTATCACTGCGGCCTCTATCATTCATCCCTTACTGCCTGCCCTGGGACTGCATACGCCCGATGGCTCCCTGCTCTGCGTGCTGGCCATGGGCGCCGGTTCCATGATGGTATCCCATACCAACGACGCTTATTTCTGGGTGATCACCCGCTTCTCCGGACTGGAAGTAAAAGACATGCTGCGCGTATATACCATGGCCACGCTGGTGATGGGCATCGTAGCGATGCTGGGTGTGTACTTACTGTCGCGGCTGATATTATGATATCGTAAAAGATGGATGAATGGTTACCATCTAACATAAATGATGAGTATTTTTCGCCCCGACACAAACTAAAACTAACGACACATTTAAACAATTTCCACTCATGGACACTCGCAGGGAATTCCTGAAAAAATCGCTATTGTTATCCGGAGCGGCCGGCTTCTCCACCATCATGCCGGCATCCATTCAACGCGCGCTCGCGATAGACCCGACACCTGGCAGCACCTGGCTGGATGCGGAACACATCGTCATCCTCATGCAGGAGAACCGCTCTTTTGACCACTGCTTTGGCACGTTGCAGGGCGTCAGAGGCTTCCGCGATCCACGCGCCATCCCACTGCCAGACCTGAAACCGGTATGGTTCCAGACCGACGAAAACGGCGACACCTATGCACCCTTCCGGCTCGACATCAAAGACACAAAGATCACGTGGATGGGCTCCCTGCCACATTCCCGCGCCAGCCAGGTAGACGCTTACAACGCAGGTAAACACGACCAGTGGCTGCTCGCCAAAAAACCGGGCAACAAACAATATGCACACATGCCGCTCACCATGGGGTATTTTACCCGGGAAGACCTTCCCTTCAACTACGCCATGGCAGACGCTTTCACCATATGCGACCAGCACTTCTGCTCGGGCATGACCAGCACCACGCCCAACCGCTCCTTCTTCTGGACCGGCAAAATCGACAGCCAGGAAAACGGTCGCGCCAAACAAAACATCCGCAACGACGACTTCGCCTACGGCAAACAGACCTGGAAAACATTCCCGGAACTGCTGACAGAAAATAACATCCCCTGGAAATTCTATCAGAACGATCTTAGCTGCGGCGGCGGCTTCAAAGGCGAAGAAAGGGCATGGCTGGCCAATTTCGGCTGCAACCTCCTCGAATTCTTCGAAGCCTATCACGTGAAATTCTCTTCCCGCTATATCCAAACCCTGCTCAAACAGGTGGAAACCCTGCCGGAAGAAATCAACAAACTACAGGAAGCCTCTCCTTCTTCCGATGCAGCGGCAGCCAAAATACGCACCGAAGTGGCAAAAAAACAGGAGGTGCTGGACAACGCCACCAAAGAGCTGGCCAAATGGAACAAAGAAAGTTTTGAGCAACTAACCGCACAACAGCAACAACTTTATAACAATGCCTTTGTGATCAACAACGGCGATCCCAACTTCCGAAGCGTGACCACCTTCCGGTACACCGATGATGGACAGGACCGCAAAGTCACCGTCCCTGCGGGCGATATCCTGCACCAGTTCCGCCAGGACGTGCGCGAAGGGAAACTACCCACCGTATCCTGGCTCAGCGGTCCGCAGAATTTCTCAGACCACCCCAGCGCCCCCTGGTACGGCGCCTGGTACGTGTCTGAAATCATGGACATCCTCACCGGCAACCCGGAAGTATGGAAAAAAACCATCTTCATCGTTACCTACGATGAAAACGACGGCTACTATGACCATGTGCCCCCCTTCTCTATCCCCGATGAAAACAAATCCGGTACCGGTAAAGTATCCGCCGGCATTGATACGGAAGTGGAACACGTACGGCTGGAAAATGAGCTGGCGCAAGGTATCCATAAAAAACAAGCCCGGGAAGCGCCGGTCGGCCTCGGCTTCCGCGTCCCGCTGCTCATCGCCTCCCCCTGGAGCCGCGGCGGTAAAGTGTGCTCACAGGTATTCGATCACACCTCTACCCTGCAATTCCTTGAAACATTTGTAAACCGTAAATACAAAAAACAGGTACACCTGGATAACATCAGCCAGTGGAGACGCACTATCTGCGGCGATCTCACCGCTGCCTTCAGCACCTTTGTGCCTAAAAAAGAAAAACTGCCCTTCCTGCAGAAAGAAAAGTTTGTACAGGAAATTTATAACGCACAGTTTAAAACCATTCCCGGCGGCTTTAAAAAACTGTCCGCAGATGATATCTCGCAGGTCACCGGCAAAACCACACCCACCCGGCTGCTGGCGCCGCAGGAAAAAGGCGTACGCCCCTCTCCCGGCCTGCCTTATGAACTGTACGCCGACATCGACTGTCAGCCCGGAAGCCGGCAGGTAAAAGCCAGCCTCGCAGCGGGCAACAAAGTATTCGGCGCCGCAGCAGCAGGCTCGCCCTTTACCGTTATTGCCCCGGTAACCTACAAAGACGATAAAGGCAACACCGACAAATGCCGCAACTGGTCCTTCGCTGTGAAAGCGGGAGACCAGCTTCACTACGAATGGCCGCTGGAAGCGTTCGAAAACAACCGCTATCACCTGCAGCTGCACGGCCCCAACGGCTTCTTCCGCGAAGCGACCGGCAATACGGAAGATCCGGGTATTATCACTACGTGCACCTATGAACGAAACAAGTCTTCCCAAAAACTGACGGGCAACGTATTGCTCTCCGTGGCCAACAGCGGCGGCAAACCACTGCACATCACCATCCGGGACAATGCTTACGGCAATAAAGCCATCACCCGTACGGTAACGAAGGACCTGCCTGCACAGATCATCCTGCCGTTGCAGTCCAGCCACGGATGGTACGATTTCACGGTACAGGCCGACGGTAACGCCCAATACGCACGGAGGTACGCCGGCCGCGTGGAAACAGGCGCGGAAAGCATTACCGATCCGTATATGGGAAAAATGTCCTGATAACTTATGGAATCCGGGTGGAAATACCGCTCTTTGAATCACCGGGCGGCCACCGGATTCCTTATCCTAAAAAGAAAGATAGCTGTTAAGCATGTTTTAGAGCTGGAGAACTACGGGGAGCGTAGGTACAACCGCTGTGACTACCAGCGCAAAAAGAAACCCTGTGGCCGGGTAAAGTGTACAATGGGACCACGATGTACATTAACTACATGGAATGGGACTGCGAGTAAATAAAACCCCGAAGCAGGCACGATACCCGCCCCGGGGCAGGGCGCTACACATTCATCATTACAGGAGCGCCTTTTTTCTTTTTGCTGGCATCAGCAGCCTCCATAAAGGCCATCATTTCAATCGTCTCCTGTGGTTCCACCGGCACTACGCCGGTTTCGAAGAAGGAAGCGATCTGTAATACCAGCGGCTGGTAAGAACTGAAATCACCGATGGGCATAATACCTTTCTCGCCAAAAGCATGACCACCAAAGCCATACGGCCCCTTGATCACGCCGCGCAGCGTACCGATACGGCCATCGGCCCATACACCGGTCACCTGGTCCATATCAGCAGAGGTAGTACGGGTCACCTTACGGCAACCGGGCCCCATCAGGGCAAACAGCATCTCTACACCGTGGATGCCGTACCAGAACAAGTCGGGATGCGTTTTCTCGGTGGGCGACGGCGTATACACGTCGGCACCGGCCACCTTGCCGATCTTACCCTGTTTCACCTGCCGGATGCTGTCAATAAAACGTAGCGCGGAAGAAGAGAACACGGGCACCTTGTATTTTTCAGCTGCCTTAAAAATAGCTTTGGTGTCTGCGAGGGAGGCGGCTATCGGCTTATCGATAAAAACCCTTTTCCCTGCTTTGAACACCGGGAGCGCCTGCTCCAGATGCACACGCCCGTCATTGGACTCCAGTAGCACCACATCCACCTTCTCCAGCAACGCGGCTATGGAATCCACGATCTCCACGCCCAGTTCTTTCACCTTCGAGAGATGGCCCGGTACCATCTCCAGGCTGGAAGCAATGTCCTTGCTTCCCTGCGGGTAAGCCGCCACCACTTTGAAGCCATGGTATGCCGGGTCTGTATTCGGTGCATTGAACATTTTAGTGAACTCCACACTATGCGAAGTGTCCAGCCCAATGATACCTATCCGTTTACCTGCTGCGGACGTACCGGCAAACAGGGAGCCGGCCCGGCCGACAAGGCCGAGCCCCACACCCGTTATTGCTGCTGTTCTGAGAAATTTCCTGCGATCGTATGCGGTCATATTTTTTTATTTGATGATTAACGGGTCACTTCAATGATCTTCCCGCTTTGTTTTTCCTTTAATATCAGTTTGGTGCTGCCAAAGTGTGTCTTTTCTTCTTTGATCAGGTAGTGATGCTCGTCATAATCCACCAGCGATGCGCCTTTGGCAACACCTTCCAGCCCACGCCATATGTCCAGCTTTACCGGCTCCCACAGCTTACTGGCGGCGCTCCTGTATGCAGCATCCAGGATAGCGTTCACTACATAACCGTCGTAGAAAGATTCCCGCGGCGCCTTGTTTTGTTCGATAGCGTTGAACATATCAGCGAACATGTGATTGTACCCGAGATCATTCAGTTCATCCCCTACGGGAAACAACCAGCCGGTATTGCTCTCTGCTTTCTCTGCTACGTAATCCGCGCCCTTGCCCGTGGTGAACATATCAAAACCGGTACGCAGGAAGTTGTTGAGCCAGATGGTCCCTTCGGTGCCCATCACCTCGTCGCGGAGGTCCAGGCCGCCGCGGAAAGTCCAGCTTACCTCAAACTGTCCGATAGCGCCGTTTTCGTACCGTACCAGTGCGATGGCATGGTCTTCCGCATCGATGGGTTTCACCTGTGTATCCGCCCAGCACATCACTTCCACCGGCTTGATGTCTTTACCTATGAAGCTGCGGGAAATCTCCACGCAATGACATCCCAGATCGAGGATACAACCACCGCCGGCCTGCTCTTTGTCCCAGAACCATTCGCTGTGCGGGCCAGGATGCGTTTCCCGGGACTTGGCCCAGAGGATACGGCCCAGCGCGCCGGCCTGTACGCTCTGCAAGGCTTTGGAAAATTTAGGCGTATACACCAGGTCTTCCATATAACCATGGAAGATACCCGCCGCTTCTACCGCCTCCAGCATCCTTTTGGCTTCTTCCGCATTACGCCCCAGCGGCTTGGTGCAAATCACCGCTTTCTTTGCTTTACAGCAGGCCATTACAGCCGCTTCATGCAGGTTATTCGGCAAAGCGATACACACCACATCCACCTCCGGATGGTTGATCGCTTCTTCCATCGCCGTGGTCCAGTGAGGCGTTTCATAGTCGGCCGCAAACTTCTGCGCGCTCTCTTCCCGGCGCGAATAAATGCTGACGATCCTGTCTTTACTGCGCTGACTGTGGATGGAATCGGCATAAAACCGGCCGATAAAACCACTGCCCAGCATGGCAATTTTTCTTCCCATATGAAAATGTTTTATAATTATTGTCGATCATCATCCCTGAATAAAAAAACAAATAACAGCAAGAATACGGCGGTAATGCCCGCGGGCACCAGCCAGATCGCCTGCCAGTCATAGACCGGGCCGGCAGCGGTAACATGACTGAACTGCCGCGCTACAAACCCTGATACATAAGAACCAACCAGCATACCAATGCCATAGGTAGCCAGCGTAATCAGTCCCTGTGCCGCACTCCTTACTGCCGCTCCCGCTTTCCGGTCGGTATAAATCTGCCCGGTCACAAAAAAGAAATCATAACACATGCCATGCAACACAATACCACCATACAACATCCAGGCGCCAGTGCCGCTATCGCCATAAGCAAACAGCACATAGCGTAATATCCAGCAGGCCATGCCTAATATCAGCATCCGTTTTACGCCCATGCGTACAAACAGCAACGGCATCAGCAACAGGAACAAAAACTCAGATACCTGTCCCAGCGTCATCTTGCCGGCGGCATTGCTCATACCGCTGTCGTTAAGGAACGCGTTCGTAAAACTATAGTAGAAAGCCAGCGGCACACACACCGCGATGGCGGTGATAAAAAATAACCAGTAAGACCGGCTCTTAAACAATACCAGCGCATCCAGTCCCAGTACGTCGGACAGCTGTACCTTCTTTTTCACCGGCGGCGTGTCCGGCAGAAAAAAGCTGTACACGCCCAGCAGCAAAGAACTGGCCGCAGCGATATGAAAGGTCAGCGCTGAAGCTTCCACTTTTGCAAACCCTATCAGCAGCCCGGCAGCAATCCATCCTACGGTGCCGAATACACGTACTGAAGGGAACTCCCTGCCGGCATCGGTCATCTGCCGGAAGGAGATAGCGTTGGCCAGCGACATCGTAGGCATGTATAACAATGTATACAGTAATATCAGCCACCAGAAACTGCCAAAATCCTGTACACTGCCGGTCAGGTAAAGCGTTACCGCCCCCGCCAGATGCAGTACCCCCAGCACTTTCTGCGCCGCAAAAAAACGGTCAGCGATCAGCCCCACAAAAAACGGGGAGATAATGGCCGCAATGGATAGATTGGCATACGCCGCCCCCACCTGCACCGCATCTGCTTTCAACGCTGTGATCAGGTAAGTACTCATGGTGACGTACCATGCCCCCCAGGTGAAGTACTCCAATAACATCAGGACAGACAGCCGTAGCCGTACGGAAAAGGACATAGGTTTAGTTGTTGTTGGAGAAATGTATCCAGTCTATGTTAAAGAGATAACCGTCTTTGCCATCCGCGCTTTTAAACACAAAGTACAGGTCATGCTGACCGGTAACCGGTTGTACCGCGGCAGTAACGGTTTTCCAGCCAGCAGTTCGACCGGCAGCCGCTGCATTGCCGGCTTTGATGGCCACCTGGCCCGCCAGCGGGCCATCCTGCTTGTCCAGCCGTATCTCCAGCACACCGCCGATGCCTTGCTCCTGCACATTGAACTGCAGGCTCTTCACCCCATCCATATACAGCCGGTTGAACCGCATGTAACTATTATTGCGTACCGCGGTATATGCCAGGTTGGCGGTAGTGATCGTAATCAGGCTGACGTTACCTTCATCAAAATCTTCTGCCTGTACACGCGGGTTCTTCAGCATGATATATTCTCTGCCGGTAATCGGCTCTATGTTATTTGCGCCTTTATCGGTGTAAGTGGCCATCAGCAGGTATCCACCTTCAGTGCCTTTACCCGCATGTGCTTTAAACGGTTGTACGCCGTGCATCGGCAGGGTGCCCTGCACGCTGCTGAGGGAAAGGATATAATGCACAATTTCCCTGGCATCTTCCGCGGACATGTCCGGATGGGCGGACATGGTGCGGTTGCCCCAGCTGCCGCTGCCGCCGGCAATGATCTTCTCCGCCAGCTTGTTCACATTGGTTTCGTTATCGGGATAACGTTTGGCCACCTCCAGTAAACTCGGACCGATAGATGCGGTATTCTCGGTATGGCAGGACTTGCAGTCCAGCGACCAGAACAGCTGATGTCCCTTAGCGAACTTCGTATTGCCTCCACCGTTATTGGCCAGTACCAGTGCAAAATCTTTTCCCATCGGGAGATAATCAAAGGTGATTTTAATCTTGCTGCTGTCCGGCGTGCCATCTTCCGGATCTGTCACCATTACCTTGTAATCCAGCGCTGCATTGTCCCAATAGAAGCTTTTATTGGCCGATGTGAATATCTTTACGTCCGGTGGCGTGTTACCTACTTTAATATCCACAGAAGAAGTGCCTTTACCGCCATGGTCATCGGATACGGTCAGATCTGCTTTATATACGCCCGGCTTCGTGAAGGTGTGTTCCACCTGTTCGCCTGTCAGCTGCTGGTCTCCGATTTTCCAGGTATACGTGAGCTTATCGCCTTTATCGTAATCCACGGAACCGTTGGCAGAGAACTTCACGGTCAGCGGCGCACCGCCGTACAATTGGCTGCTGCGTATATTCGCCACCGGTTGACGGTTGCCTTCCGAATAGGTGATACGTACCAGTTTGGCGTTGGAATTTTTGGAGAACCAGTTGGTGCCGTATTCCAGCATGTAGATGCTGCCGTCGGGAGCGAATTGCATATCAGTAGGCGCCGCAAAGTCAATATTTTCCAGAAAAGGTTCCATGCGCAGGTAGTTACCTGCGGAATCCAGTGTTACCGCCATAATCCAGTGCCGCATCCATTCGTAGATAAAGAGCTTACCGTCGTAATAGTTGGACAGTTTATAGGGAGCATCTTTAAAGTGGTCTGCATAAAACACAGGACCGGCCATGGCAGTCTCTCCTCCTTTGCCCACCATCGGAAATACAGGTGAAGCGGCATCGCCGTACCAGATCAATGCCGGTTGCGCTGGCGGCAGTTCTTTGATGCCGGTGTTGTGCGGTGAGTTATTGACAGGCCGCATCGGATCTTTACCCGGGCGTTCCTTCATAGTAGCATAGTCCAGCAATGGATATGCCTCGTTGTTACCATTGAAATAGGGCCATCCGAAGAAACCGGGCTTCTTTGCCTGGTTGATTTCATCGAAGCTCAGCGTGCTGCCTTCTGCGGAAGGCACTTTGGTATCCGGTCCCACGTCGCCCCAGTACACAAAAGCGTTCTTCATGTCTACGGAAAAGCGGTAAGGGTTACGGCATCCCATCACGTAGATTTCCGGGCGGCCTTTGGAGCCGTCTTTCGGGAAGAGGTTACCGTCAGGGATAGCATACGTACCATCCGGCTCCGGCTTGATACGCAGGATTTTTCCGCGCAGGTCCATGCTGTTGGCCGAGCTGGCCTGATCGTCAGACAGCTCGCGGCCCGCTCTTTCATCTACCGGCGTGTAGCCGTGGGTCTCTTCCGCATTGGTATTATCGCCAATAGAGAGATACAGTAAATCCTGCGGACCGAAGAACAGGTAACCGGCTGAGTGGCAGCAATAGCGGCGCTGGGTAGGCACTTCCATCAACACTTTTTCGGAAGACATGTCCAGCGTATCGCCATGCAGTTCCAGCCGTACCAGTTTGTTATACCATTTTTCACCGGCAGGCGCATAGTAAAAATATACCCAGTGATTTTTTTCATAGTGGGGGTCCAGCGCTACGCCCAGCAAGCCGTCTTCTATACCGCTGAACACATCGAAGCGGCCGATCGTTTTCGTTTGCCGCAGGTGGGCATCGTACATCTTCACCGCTCCCTTGCGTTCCACGAACAACACGTTGCCGCCGGGCAGGATCGCCAGCTCCATCGGTTCGTCCAGTCCATGGTCCAGTACCGTATAGGTGTAACGGTTAGTATCCGGCGGTGCAATGGTGAGGGTTTTGTTATAGTCCGGCCACGCGTTATTGCCTACAAGGTAACGGATCGCCGGCTGTATGGTTGCAGCCGCAGCTGTGGCAGGCAAAATATACAGACGGCCTTTGTCCTGTTCCAGTGCTTTGTTTTCCGGCAGGGTGTTCCATTCCCGCAGCCAGGGCCATCCCTGTTTAACGGCGCCACTGTCTTTCACTGCCAGGATGCCACCGCCACCGGCTTCTGCATACCGTTTCAGTGCTGGTATATCGCGGTAGTTCAGGCTGTCGGTCAGCGAAAAGGGTACGCATACCGCACTGAAATTCTTCAGGGAATCGTCCTGGAAATACTGTCTGTCTCCCGTCAGCACAATCTGCCAGCCTTCTTTTTGTCCTGCCTCCTGTAGTTGTTTCACCCAGGCGCTTTCTGTGTTTTTAGTGTAACATAAAATGCGGGTAACAGAACGCTTGGCCCCGCATGCTGTAAGCAATGCGAGCAACACAGGCAACCATAGTTTTTTCATTTCTTTCGATTATAGAGTTCACTTATGACAATTACGAATTACGAATTACGAATTACGAATTGGGGGCGTGTTTTACCGTAATAACCTGGTATTTGCCTTTACAGATAATAACCTGGTATTTGCCTTTATAGATATTTTCTTAACTGTTTTTCCAGGTTCATTTCAAGCCCTTGATTCATAGTCCACCCCAATTCGTAATTCGTAATTCGTAATTAATAACCGGGGTTTTGTTTGATACCGCCGCCGGTGCGGTCTATTTCCTGTTGTGGTATGGGGAACAGGTATTTATTTCCGGAGGCCGGCGCTCTGAAGGCGCTGCCTTTACCGTTGGAATAAGGTTTGGTGGAATAGTCTTTCATGGTGGACACGTAGATGTTCCAGCGTAACAGATCGAACACGCGGCCATATTCGCAGCCCATTTCCACACGGCGCTCGTGGCGCACGGCTTTGCGCAGATCAGCGGCAGCCGTTACCGCCGGCAGCGGGGTGCCGGCGATCACCCTTTTACGGGACACCGCCTCCACATCCGTATGGGAAGAGTTGCTGGCGCGGTCACGTACCATATTGATGTAGTTGGCTGCTTCCTGTTTGCTGCCGCCACTTTCGATCAGCGCTTCGGCATACATCAGCAGAACGTCAGCATAACGCACCAGGTGCATGGTCCAGGCGTCATTGCCCCATCCCTGTCCGCGGCGGTTGGCCGGCAGGAACACTTTACGGTTATGGTGACCGGTATTGGGATAGGAAGAGAAATCCAGCGTTTCGCCTCCGGGGAACACATCGCCCTGATCGAGGACAGTGAAGAGGATGCGCGGATCGCCGGGTTCGTATTCATCCACCAGCGACTGAGTAGGGCAATCGAAGCCCCACCCGCCTACGCTGCGTGGCGAGCAATAGATAGGCAACGTAGTACCGTAGATGAAGGCTGCCGGGTCATCGCCGAAGATAATAGGGAATACTGCTTCAGGGCTTTTATACCCGTCTTTCAGGAACAGTGCCTGGTACTGGGGATCGAGCGTGAAAGCGCTGGCGTCGATCACTTTTTTAGCGGCATCGCGGGCTTTGGCGTAGAGGGTTTTATCATCTTCAGCAAAGAAGAGATAGGCGCGGGCCTGTACCGCCCATGCTGCTTCTTTGGTTACGCGGCCCAGTTCACCGGCGGGAAGATCTTTGCGGGAAGGCAACGCAGCGTCGTTGCCCACCGCTTCCAGTTCGCTGGTGATGAACTGAAACACTTCGTTGGAAGCTGCGCGCACAATTTTGTTGCGGTCTTCCAGCTGCAGTGTTTTCGTCAGCAGGGGAACGCCGCCGAATACACGCACCAGGTCGAGGTAATAGTACGCACGCAGGAAACGTATCTCCGCGAGGTAGCGGGCTTTGGTCTTATCGTCGAGCGGATTGCCTTTATCATCCAGCAGCTGTGCTGCCGGCAGGCGTTCCAGTGCTACGTTGCAGTTGCCGATGCCTTTATAGCAGGCGCCCCACAGGCCGTTGAGCGTTTCATTGGTAGCGAGGGAACGCCCCCAGCCCAGGTCAACCACAAAGGGACGGTCATTGGCGTCGGAACCGCCTTTATCACTTTCATCAGTGGCCATATTGCCCAATTCAGCCATCGCCGCCTGGTATCCCCAGAACTCATAAAACCCGAGGTAACAGTTAACGACCGTCTTGAAACCGGCGCCCGGCGAATTGTAAAAATTTTCATCTGTTTGTTTTCCCAGCGGCGGCCTGTTCAGGTAATCCTTCGAACAGGAAACAGTCAGTAAAACCATCAACAACGGTAAAGTATATACGATCTTTTTCATTACGGACAGTGTTAAGGATTAAAATTTAGCGTTCACTCCTACCATGAAAGTACAGGCCTGCGGGAAGTATCCCTGGTCGATACCGATCAGGCGCGGATCGGAGTTGCCCATTTCCGGGTCCAGGCCGCTGTAATTGGTGAAGGTGAACAGGTTCTGTGCACCTACGTATAACCGTAACTGTGGTATACGCGCCCTCTCCAGCCACTTCTCCGGGAAGTTATAACCCAGCTGTATGTTTTTCAACCGCAGGTAGGAGCCGTCTTCCACGAAATAGTCAGACACGCTGCTGTTGAGCGCGGAATTGGAAGAGATGCGGAAATACTTGTTGGTAGAGCCTGGGCCGTTCCATGATTTTTCCAGGAAGCCCTGCGGAGCGTTGTACCAGCCGGTGCCGGACTCGGTATCATATCGCAGGATGTTCATCACATCATTACCCTGTGAGCCCTGCCAGAACATACCCAGGTCGAAACGTTTGTAGTTCAGGTTGATGTTCAGACCATAGACGAAGTCGGGCCACGGGTTACCGATCATGGTGCGGTCAGCGGCGTCCAGTTTACCGTCCGGGCCGGGCACGATGTTACCATTGGCATCAACGCCGTTGATATCTTTAAAGCGGATATCACCCGGGCGGGAGCTGAGGCGCTGCGGGCTTTTGTCCACTTCTGCCTGTGTCTGGAAGATACCGTCTGTCAGCCATCCGAAGTAGTAGCCTACCGGTTTGCCTACTTCCGTTTTACTGATTGTTTCGCCGAGATGCGCGGTGGTATAGATAGGTTCTCCGCCGCCCATGCTCAGTACTTCGTTGCGGAATGTGGATACATTGAGACGCACATTATACGAGAAGTCGCCGATGTGATGACTGTGTCCCAGCGACACCTCCCATCCTTTGTTGACCATGCTGCCCGCGTTGGTCCAGAAGTCTACCCTGGGATATCCCATAGTGGTAGGTATAGGTACCACCACCAGCATGTTGCTCACCTTTTTGTTATAGTAATCCACCGTCAGGTCCAGGATGCCGTCCCAGAAGGTCAGGTCCAGTGCGAGGTCTGTCTGTTTGGAAGTTTCCCATTGCAGGCTGGGATTGGCCATCGTTTGCCGTTCTGCGCCCAGGTAACCCGTGCCGGTGTTGCCGAACAGGTAACGGAAATAAGTATTGCCATAGGTAGACAGGTACAATCCGCCGGTATTCACATATTGGTTACCGATAGCGCCGTAGCTGGCTCTCAGTTTACCGCTGGTCAGCCATCTCAGGTTGGCATTTTTGATGAAGTTTTCTTCAGAGAAGCGCCATGCTGCGGAAGCAGAGGGAAAAGTACCCCAGCGGTAGCCGTCACCGAAGTTGGAACTGCCGTCCCGGCGCACGTTGGCGGCCAGGATATAACGGTCAGCATATACGTAGTTGACACGGCCGAAGAAAGACTGCAAGGCGCTGGAATAGGTATAACCGGACGCACCGGGGTTCATCGTAGCTGCATCGATGATACGCATATCAGGCTCATTGTTCACGATATTCTGTTTGGAGGCCGCGTAAGACAGGCCCTTGGTCAGCTCTGCAGAGATACCTGCCAGTGCTGTGATATGGTGTTTACCGAAAGTCTTGTCGAAATTCAGCGTATTCTCCCAGACGAAATAGTTGCTCCAGCTGGAACTGTTGCTGACGGTATTATAAGTGGCGTAATCAAAAGAGTTCAGGAAGTAAGCCGGTGTGAAGCCTTTGGAGAGGCCGCGTCCGAGGTCCATCCCGAAATTGCTGCGGAAGGTCAGCGGGTCAATGATTTTCACATCCAGCGCTGCGCCGCCTTTGATCGCGATGCCCTCCCACACGCTTTGCTGCATACGCTCCACCTGCGCCACCGGGTTGGGCTTGTTGGTAAAGAGAATGCCCGCGTATTGGGAATAGGGATTATTGGCTTCGTAACCGGTCATGATACGCTGATAAAAAGCCGGGATGCTCTTCAGATTGTTGCGATATACCGGCGTGACCGGGTCTGCTGCCATCGCGCTGAAGATGGTACCGGTGAAAGGGTTGTTCTCATCCACGTTGCGGCGGTTTTCATAGATCAGGCCGAAATTGGTCGTGAGTTTTACGCGGGAGCTGATATCGGCGATAACATTGGTACGCCAGGAGAGGCGTTCATAGTCGGAGCCTTTTACGATGCCCTGTTGTTTCATGTAGCCTGCGCTGGAAGCGTACACCAGGTTTTTACCGGCCCCGCTCACGCCTATGTTGTAGCTCTGGATGGGCGCGTTCTGCTGCATGATTTCTTTCCACCAGTCGGTACCGTTAGGGCCGGCGTTATCGTTGACAAATTTCAGCACCTGCGCCACTTTTTCCGGGGTATCGATATCCGTTGGCAGCGGTGCGCCGTCGGCCTTGTAAGCCTGTATTTTATATTTAATGAAGTCCGCTGCGTTGAGCATGTGTGGCCGTTTCCAGGCGGACTGCCAGCCGGTGTAGGTATCCAGCGTCACATGCATTTTGGTATCGTTACGGCTGCCTTTTCGGGTGGTAATGATCACTACGCCGTTAGAGCCCCTGGACCCATAGATAGCAGCGGTGGAGGCATCTTTGAGGATGTCCATGGCTTCGATGTCGTTGGGGTTGAGCCAGCCGATGTCTGTCTGCGGGAGACCGTCCACAATATAGAGCGGCGTGTTGCTGCCGCTGATGGAGCCGATACCACGGATACGTACCACGGGTGCGGACCCCGGGCTGCCGCTGCTCTGTGATACGGTCACGCCGCTCACCTTGCCCTGTAAGGCTTCCGCCGCATTGCGTACCGGCACGTTGCGCAGGTCTTTACTATTGACAGAGCTGATGGCGCCGGTCACATCTTTTTTGCGCTGGGTACCGTAGCCGATCACCACCACCTCATTCAGGCCGCTGGTGGATTCTTTCAGGGTGATGTTCATCAGCTGTTCGCCGGCAGGCGCCGGCACTTCCTGTGTAACGAATCCCATGTAACTGATGACCAGTATGGCGCCGGGACCGGCCTGCAGGGAGAAGTTACCGTTCACGTCTGTCACTGCGCCCTGGCTGCCGCCTTTTACTTTTACGGACACGCCTACCAACGGCGCACCTTTCTCGTCGGCCACCTTACCGGCGACCCTGCCCGCCTGTTCTGATTTCGGGGAGATGACCACCAGGTTGTTGTCGACGATGCGGAAAGCCAGCGCGGAACTGTCCAGCATCCGCCGCATGACTTCAGACAGGGGCGCGTCCTTCACCTGCAGGTCTATTTTACCCAGCTGCCGAATGGCCGTATAGTTATAGAAAAAACGGTAGTCGCTTTCCCGCTGGATCTTCGAGAAGATCTTGTCAGCGTCCGTCTTCACAAAAGAGAGCGTGAATTTCGCCTGTGAAAAAACGGTTGCTGAAGCATGTAAACAGGACAATAACACCACAACAAAACATAACTTCATCATGAGGAGTAGTTTGACTGTCTGGCTGAGCGCATAGGAAGCCCCTCCAAATCTGCTTTTTTTCATAGATTTGTTTTAGAAAGGTTTGTAAAGAAGGGTGTAAGTGAAGTTTCTCAGGCTGACTTACCCCTGTACATACACATAAGCCTTTTGGGGGAAGAGCCGATCTCTTCCCTTTTTTATTCCGGATGAAGCTTATCTCATCCTTCGTACATACTTTCAGGTGATACGTGCGTATAACAATGTGTTCATTACAGGTAATTTTTGAGTTGATAAAATGTTGCGCTGATGTATTATCTAGACAGATAAACCTGTCGCTGTACTATTCTATAGTGGAATCCTGTGGTCATCTGCAACAGCCGCAGCGCCTTGTTGACATCCTCTTTTTCAAACACGCCGCTTAGTATTTCTTTCTTCAGTGTTTCGTCTTCAAAAACGATATTAACGTTGAACTGTCTTTCCATTTTACGGGCCACTTCCGCGAAGGTTTCATTCATGAAGGCCAGTTTCCGTTGGCGCCAGGCGGTTTCCATGACCAGGCCGGGGTCTTTGCTGCTGGCAAGTTCCTGCACGCGGAAGTTGACATGTTGTATGCTGTCATCTTCGTGGATGATGGTCTGTTGGTTGAGCGACAGCACCAGTTTTTCGCGGGGCAGCAGCACTACTTTTTTCTCGGGGCTGTTGCGCATCATCACCTGTACTTTCCCGGTGATGACGGCTACCTCCGCTTTCTGATCATCGCCGTACGCCTTTACGTTGAAGGAGGTGCCCAGCACCTGGATGGCGAGATTATCGGAATGAACAATGAATGGTTTGTTATCATCTCTGGCTACATCAAAAAATACTTCACCGGTCACGTTCACATCTCTGCTGTTACCAGCGAAACGAGCATCATAGGTTATTTGGCTGCCTGCGTTGATCCATACCTGCGTACCATCCGGCAGCAATGCTTTGATAGTGCTGCCCATAGGCGCACTGATCTGTTGCAGCGCCAGTGCCGCAGGTTGCTTTTTCCGGGCCATCCACCACATGCCTGCGCCTACTGCCGCCAGCAGCACCGCGGCAGCTGCCCACCAGTAAGGACGCCTGGCAGATATTACCGGCGTTTCAGGTGTCTGCGCCTGCGTTTGTGTTTGCAGGACCGTTTCGATTTTCTCCCAGCCATCCAGTATGACAGCTGTTTCCGGCGCCGGCGCCTCCATCGTGTCCAGCACGTTTTCCATGAAACGGTAGTCCGGGCTTTGCGCCAGCAGTTGCTCCAGTTCTTCCAGTTCCTCTCTGCTCGCCGCCCTGCCGGCTTTTCGCGCCATCAGCTCCAGTATTCTTTCTGCTTTCATTGAATGCTTAGATAGTGTACCTGCGAAAAGGACACGGATAAAAACCGGATTCCCTAAAAAGAGGAAAAAAAATTTGCGGCGGTTTCGTTGGTGATTCCGTTGCATGTCACCCTTCATCGTTTACCGCTCATAGTTCCCGTTCATGATTCACCGCTCATGGTTCATTGTTCATGGTTACCGTTCATGGTTCACTGTTCATGATTCACCGCTCGTGGTTCCCCCACGCACGCCCCGTGGCTGGAAAACAAAAGGGCCAATCCTGACGGACCGGCCCATGTTGTTCGTTTGTTTTGTTTCGGTTTATACGAGACCGGTGGTTGTACACCAGAATGTATTTGGTGGAATAGTTGCTTTTTCGGCCTTCTTCTGGCCGGCTTCATTCAGTTTTACCAGTTTCATTTTGGTAATGTCGAGTTTTTTCTTTGTTTTCTTTTTCATAACAGACGGTTTAACGCGAAAAACATGGCGCTTACTCTTTTCTGAAGGTTTTCAGCTTTCCCTTGTCCCAACAAACAATTCAGGTTTCAGTGGCAGTGTAAAATCGATTTATCCGTCAATTTACAAAATATACCATGCAAAAATACCGCAGTCAGACGACGGTGTGTTGCAGAAAGGGTTGTAGCGAGGCCGACAGTTTTTTCAGTGCGATCATCAATTGTGCATCTACCGTCTTGGGTGAAATATTAAGGATACCAGCTACTTCTTTATAAGACAGCCCATCTTCCTTCACCAGTTTAAAGATCATCTGGCATTTGGGGGGCAGCATCCGGATGGCTGCCGCAATAGCGTCCTGCAGCTCGTGGGTGAGCAGCCGTTGTTCTGCGCCTGCACAGAAACGTACCTGCGGAGCCTGCACATTGTCCAGGTCGGCCTCCTCAAAAGGAGTAGCCGCCCGTAACTGGTTCAACGCCGTATGTTTCACCGCCACATAGAGATATACCCTGATGTTATCTATCTCGTGCAGCGTATGGCGTCGCTGCCACAACTTCACAAATACGTCATTCACAGCTTCCTCCGCCGGCTGATGTTGCTTCAGGAATGCCAGGGCAAACTGATAAAGCGGGAACATCTGCTGCTGATAAAAAGCTTTAAAAGCCAGTTGATCATCGTGAAATTGTATGCGGTGTAGCAGCTCCTTCATATTTCATCGTGCGTAAGCACAATATAAAAATAATTTATTAAAACTAATTAGTTTTTAAATTATTTTCTTAAATAAAAAAGGATGAGCGGTTGGGAGGAGGCGGCTAAAACGAATTATCAATATACAGGAGTATTGCCCCGGACGATGGGGGCCTGGGAAAACGCCTTACAAGCCTGGGGGATACGGCGTAAGAACACGCCTCTACCGGTTCACCGGCGCCCCGCGCAGTATATCCCTGACCGTTTGTCCGGGCAGCACCCGGAACACAGGAATATTCAACGCATACCTGTCACACAGCTGCCGGATGCTTTGATCTATCTGTTCCGGCGTATACCGTGAAGAAAAATGCCCCAGTACCAGCTGCTGCACATTGGTGGCGCTCACCATCTCTATCACTTCCTCCAGGCGGCTGTGCAGGTTCTTATAGGAAGGATGTTCAATGACCTCGTCACCGCCAAGGAAGGTGGCTTCGTGGATCAGTATCTCTGCGTCCTGCCAGGTATCCGGACTGGCTACCGGCGTATCGCCGGAGTAACAGAGGATATTACGGCGTACTTCTATGGTGGTTTTTTCCTTTCCCTGCTCCATCCCTATTCTTCGTATATCCTCTTGCGTTAGCCCCGCCAGTTCAGGGCGTAACTTGCGCCGGGTCTGCAAGATCTTATAACCCAGGCTGCGAACAACATCCGGGGCGGCGCGCACATGTTCATTACGCAACGGCACTACCAGGATATCCTCCTTAATGCGGATTTCATCGCCGGGCGCCACCGGCATCCATACGGTACCTGACACGTGCGGATCGAACCGCTTGGTAAAAGCTTCCAGCGCAGGATAAGAACCACCGTCCCGGGGGTAACAGATCACCGGGAAACCATCCCGCGCATTCAGTTGATTGAGTTGTAACAAACCAGTCAGATGGTCCCTGTCGGCATGGGAGATAAATACATGGCTGATTTTCCTGCTTTTCTGCAACAAAGTGGCACTTACGCCGTCTCCCGCATCCAGCAGGAGGCCCAGCTCTTCTACAAAATACCAGGTGGAAAACAAAGCCGTGGAATAGCCGGTAATCGTTAACGCTTTCATAGCCCAAAGCTACGCATATTAACGACCGCTTTTTGCAACGACGGTGTAAAAATAGAATGGGCGGGCATCGGTGGAAATACTTAATTTTGTGGCATGCGGATCGTTCCTGTAATCATACCGCATACCCTGATCATTTTCCGTAAACAAGCATTATTGAGACTGCCTGTGCGTTCCTGACGCGCAACAACATTTTTGTGCCCATAAAAGCGTTATCATGAAAGAAAATATGACCGCAACGCCCGTCGCTCCCAAACCAGCCCACGCCTGCGACGGCGGCCATCAACACAAGCCGGGAGAGAAACATGACCATGATCACGGTCACGCCCATACGATGATGATATTCGGCAAAAACACAGAACTGTATTTCAGCCTCCTGTGCGGCGCTACCCTGGCCATCGCCTGGATACTCGGTCGCACGCTTGTGGCCGCAGGCTCCATGCCCGAAAGCGGATTGTTACCTATCCTCATCGCTTCCTACATTTTCGGCGGCTTCTATACCGCCAAAGAAGCCATCGAAACCATCTCCAAAGGCGGTTTCGAAATTGACTTCCTCATGCTGGTAGCGGCAGCCGGTGCAGCCATCCTCGGCAAATGGGAAGAAGGCGCCCTGCTCCTGTTCCTCTTCAGCCTCGGCCACTCCCTGGAACACTATGCCATGGAAAAAGCCCGTAAATCCATCACCGCACTGGCCGACCTGGCACCCAAAACCGCCCTGCTAAAAACCGGCAGCGGCACGAAAGAAGTAGATACCGCTGAACTGAAAGCCGGTGATATCATTGTGGTAAGACCCAATACCAAAATATCCGCCGACGGGATCGTCGTTGCCGGCACCAGCAGCGTAGACCAGGCCCCTATCACCGGAGAAAGCGTACCGGTCAACAAAACGCCGGTCGATGATCCGTCTTCGGCATTACAACAGGTAAAACAATTAAACGCCCGCTATAAAGTATTTTCCGGTTCCATCAACGGCAACGGCTCCCTCGAAATCATGGTGAGCCAGCCTGCCAGCGACTCCACCATCTCCCGCCTCGTGAAGATGGTCAACGAAGCACAGTCCCGGAAATCGCCCACGCAGCAGTTCACCGACCGCTTCCAGCGCATCTTCGTGCCGGCAGTACTGATACTGGTGCTGCTCCTGTGCTTCGCCTTCCTCGTACTCGACGAACCGTTCAGCGCCAGCTTCTACCGCGCGATGTCGGTACTGGTAGCCGCCAGCCCCTGCGCACTGGCAATATCCACCCCCAGCGCCGTACTGAGCGGCGTGGCCAGAGCAGCCCGCATGGGCGTACTCATCAAAGGCGGCCGCCCGCTGGAAGACCTGGGCAATCTGACCGCCGTGGCTTTTGATAAAACCGGTACCCTCACAGAAGGTAAACCGAAACTGACCAGGGTGGCGCCGATGAACGGCCATAGTGAAACCGACCTGCTACAGGCAGCCGTAGCAGTGGAAGCCCTCAGCGATCACCCGCTGGCCAAAGCCATCGTAAGGGATGGTAAGGCCCGACTCGGCGACATCACCATTCCGGAAGCACAACAACTGGAAGCAGTACTGGGCAAAGGCATCAAAGCCACCTGGCAGGGCGCTCCGGTATATATCGGCAACCTCGCCCTCTTTCAATCACTCGATCAACACCATCCTTCTCCCGAACTTATCGCAGACGTGCAGGAACTGGAACGCGGCGGCCATACCACCATGGTGGTGCGAAAAGGGACCGTTTACGCCGGTATCATCGCTGTAATGGACACGCCCCGACCCGAAGCGGCAGAGGTGCTTAAAACGCTTAAAAATGTGGGAATACGGCGCATGATCATGCTTACCGGCGACAACCAGCAGGTGGCCGACGCGGTGGCCCGACAGATAGGCCTGACCGACGCATGGGGCAGCCTCCTGCCGGAACAGAAAGTAGAAGCCATCCAAAAACTCGCCCGCGATGAACATAAAGTCGCCATGGTAGGCGACGGCGTTAACGACGCCCCCGCCATGGCCAACAGTACCGTCGGCATCGCTATGGGCGCCGCCGGTTCTGATGTGGCGCTGGAAACGGCAGACATCGCCCTCATGGGTGACAAGCTAACCCTACTGCCCTTCGCCATCGGCCTGAGCAGAACGGCCAGCAGGATCATCAAACAAAACCTCTGGATGAGCCTTGGCATGGTCGCCATCCTCATCCCGCTCACCATCACCGGCATCGCCTCCATCGGCCCCGCTGTGATGGCTCACGAAGGCTCTACGCTGGTGGTGGTATTCAACGGACTACGGCTCCTCGCCTACAATAAAAAAATCCCGGGAAAATAACCCCGGGATTTTTCCTTTCACCATCAGGCGTAGTGCTTCCGCAAAAATGCTGCGATCACCGTCAGATGATGATTATCGTGTTCTGCTATAAAATACAACATATCGGCCAGCGACAGCTGCTGGCCCAAACGCTGATGCATCGCCCGCTTCTCCATATCCTCCGCAGAAAAATGCTCTACCTGCTTGAGGAAATTATCCCGTACCTGCCGGAAATGATACACCAGCTCACTGATCGGATACTGGTTGTGATGCGCCTCTACCGTCATCCTGTTTTCCGGGTCCGCCGCAGTCAGCGTCCTGCCCGCCAGCAAATCCTCCAGCCGCTGGTCATGCAGCAGCTCTATATCCGAAAGATGACCGATATGCTCTTTCACCGACCACTTACCCTCATCCCGCACCTCCATAATGTCCTCCGGCACCAGCACCGTCATCTCATCCAGCCGCGGCGCCGTGGCACGTAACCGCTCCATGAAAAAAGGAACATAGTCAACCGTATGCCCCCACTGAAAACGACGGTCCGCCCATTTCAATAATGCTGTCATAAATTAAAGCCTCCCGTATTGGTAACGCCTCACCAACGGAATTGTTGCCCCTTTTCCGTTCATAAATTTCTGTTTGCCCATACCGCCTGAAGCCATTACCTTCGGCCTATTATTCATCCCCCCAATAATTACAACAGCGTTATGAGAAAGCTACTCCCCGCATGGCTGATGCTGGTATCCGTTCAGGTATTCGGACAAACGGCCACGCCTACCCTGAAATCAGTTTTATTGGCGCAACTCCGCAGCACCCACAACAAGGCTGAGTGGTTCGTGCCAGCCAACACTGCCGTGGCGGGCCTCACCGCCGAACAGGCCAACTGGAAGGACAACAGCGGCAACCATTCCGTAGGTCAACTGGTACAGCACCTCGTATTCTGGAACGAACGGCAACTCAGCAAATTCCAGGGAAAAGAAGTAAAAGACTTTAAAGGCGACAACAACGAAACGTTTGCCAATGTAGACAAAACAAGCTGGGAAACAGCGGTAAAAAAACTGGACGAAATACTGACCGGGCTGGAACAATTCGTGGAAAAAGCGGATGAAAAGACACTCTCCGCTGCAGCTGGCAACATCGCCAATATCTCTGCCCACAACGCCTATCATACCGGCCAGATCATCTTCGTCCGCAAAGAACAGGGATCATGGAACCCTGAAAACGGCGTGAAATAAATATACAGCCGGGTTGTACCTGCAACCCGGCTGTATTGGCTATAACCAGCTGTGAAAACGCCGGATAAACCAACTTTTCACCCATTGTGTCAACACGCAATAGCCTGCCAGTATAGCGAACAAAAATGGAAAATACTGCAGGGGCAACGGTTGCATTTTTAACATCGCGGCCAGCGGAGAAAACGGCAGCAGGATGCCCACCGCCATCACCAGCGTGGTCAGCGCCAGCACCGGTGCAGTCGCCCAGCTCTGGACAAACGGTACCTTCCGCGTACGGATCATATGCACGATCAGTGTCTGCGACAACAACCCTTCTATAAACCACCCGCTCTGGAAAAAGGCCTGATGTTCCGGCGTATTCGCCTTAAAAAAGAAAAACAACAAGGCAAACGTTATATAATCAAAAACAGAACTGATAGGTCCGATAAAAAACATAAACCGTGCAATACCGGAAGCATCCCACTTCTTCGGCTCCGCCAGGTATTCCTTGTCCATCCGGTCCCACGGAATAGCGATCTGCGAAATATCATACAACAGGTTCTGTACCAGCAACTGAACAGGCAACATCGGCAGAAACGGCAGAAAAGCACTCGCGCCCAGCATGCTGAACATGTTACCGAAATTACTGCTGGCAGTCATTTTAATGTACTTGATGATATTGCCGAAAGTTCTTCTCCCGTAAATCACGCCTTTCCGTAATACCATCAGGTCTTTCTCCAGTAAAATAATATCCGCGCTTTCTTTGGCGATATCTGTGGCGGTATCAACAGAGATACCCACATCCGCCTCCCGCAGGGCCGCCGCATCGTTGATACCATCGCCCATAAAACCAACGGTATGCCCTTTCTGCTGCAACACTTTCACAACACGGGTTTTCTGCAACGGACTGAGTTTGGCGAAGATGCTGATATGATCAATCTCTTTCGTTAATTCCGCATCGCTGATATTGTCCAGGTCCGGCCCCAACAAGATATTACCAGCCGGTATTCCTACATCCCGGCAGATCTTTCCGGTCACAACTTCATTATCGCCGGTCAGCACTTTCAGGGTAACGCCCAGCTGCTGCAACGCTTCAATAGATGGCTGCGCAGACGGTTTGGCAGGGTCCAGGAAACCAATGAAGCCGGTCAGTATCATTTGATTTTCATCGGCCACTCCGTAAGTAAGCGCCCGGTTATCGAACTCCCGGATGGCGACCAGCAGCACCCGCAGCCCCTCTTCGTTGAGCTTGCGGGAAATACGGAGGATATGGTTGCGCATTCCTTCGTCCAGCGCCATCACGTTATCATTTTCAGGATGAAGTTCCTTGTCTTCCCCCGGGTTAAAAGCATATGAACAAAGGGCCAGCATCTCTTCCACGGCTCCCTTACAGATGAGCAGGTGCTTTCCATTATGTTGCTGTAAGATCACCGACATACGGCGGCGCTGGAAGTCAAAGGGTATTTCATCAATTTTGGTATAACGATCACCGGCCTGCAGCTGTTCATGCACCTCCCCATGTTCCAGCACCGCCTGGTCCAGCAGATTTCTCAGCCCCGTCTGATAATAACTGTTGAGGTACGCCCATTTAAGCACTTCTTCGTCATCCTGTCCCAGTACATTCAGATGTCTTTCCAACACGATCTTATCGATCGTCAGTGTGCCGGTTTTATCGGTGCAGAGAATATCCATGGCGCCAATATTCTGAATGGCATTCAGCCTTTTGACGATCACTTTCCTTTTGCTCATGTTCAGCGCCCCTTTGGCAAGATTGGCGGTAACGATCATGGGCAGCATCTCCGGGGTAAGCCCTACGGCTAAGGCGATAGCAAAAAGCAACGCAGACATCCAGTCGTGTTTTACAAGTCCGTTGATAACAAAAATCAGCGGCACCATCACCAGCATAAAACGGATCAGCAGCCAGCTAACGCTGTTCACCCCTTTATCGAAACTGGTTTCCGCCCTTTTGCCGGTCAGTGTTTTACTGAAGGAACCGAAGTACGTCTGATCGCCGGTATTGACGGCGATGGCAGTGGCAGCGCCGCTGACCACATTAGTGCCGAGGTAACAGATATTCTCCAGTTCAAACGGGACACGACGTTCTGCATCTGCAATGCTGAACGCCCGTTTTTCTACCGGCAGCGATTCGCCGGTCAGTATCGCCTGGCTGACAAATAAATCTTTGGATTGCAGTATCCTGCAATCGGCTGGTATCATATCACCGGCAGACAACAGGAAAATATCGCCGGGCACGATTTCCCGGATAGGGATCTCCGCTGCGCCTGCAGGATGGCGCAGCACCATGGCGGTCGTTTTCACCATGCTTTTAAGTTTTTCTGCCGCCCGGTTGCTGCGGAACTCCTGCCAGAAACGCAATACAGAGCTGAGCATGACCATCACGCCCACTACCGTTACCGTTTTATAGTCCTGCTCACCGGGAGCCGCCAGCCATACGTCCATGATCAGCGATATGATCGCAATCACCACCAGTACCGCAATAAAAGGATTGAGGAATGCCTGCAGCAATTGTTTGTACCAGGCCGGGGCTTTTTTATGGGTAATTTCATTCGGGCCAAACAACCACCGTTTGGTCTGTACCTGGTTATTTGTCAGACCGCCTTCCTGGCTGTCCAACAGGTTCACGGCCCCGGCCCGGTCGCTCTGTGCTACCTGACGGATTTTCTTCGCTGCCAATACGTTAAAACCGTCTGCAGTTACCTGCTGCGTAAAAGGAATATGCCGCCGGATGCTGCCTGCTGCTGTTCTGATCATGACTGTAGAATAATTTAATGGTCAGCCTGGCAGCCGCTGATCAAAAAAAGTACAGGGCGGCCTGGCTTACATTACCGGATGTCCGGGTCCTGCGTCCATAGTGAAGAATGTTTGTTGACAGGACAAAAATACTACAGCCTGCGCTGGCAGGCTGTTAGAGAGGCTTTAGAAAAATATTAGAAATTCATTAGAACGGGCAGTCGCTATTTTCTCACCAGTTTGGTGATCACATCATGATTATAGTTGATCACCGAAGGAAAGCCTTCCACTGAACTGGTTTTGGAAAAGGAAATGCGTGATTTTAATACCAGGGTATCTCCTTTCCAGCTCAGTTTGGAAGCAATCGGCTGTCCGGTCATGGAACCCTCCATGCCGGGAAAGGAAGCCGTGGCCCCCTGTGAATAGAGGGAGTCATTGGCTTTCAGTTCGTAAGCCGCTTTACTTTCAGAAGGCGGCATGGTCATACGCCATGGCGCGTCCTGTGATGCCACCAGCTCACCGTTGATATAAGTGGCGCTGTTCACTTTTGTATCAATGGTATAACTGATCTCTTTAGATATCATCATACGCTCATCGAAGGTAACAGTACCTTTATTTTCTATGCTGATATAATCCGTGTTGGTAACTCCTTTTAACGTATTACCTTCCATATCGGTAGCCGATGTGACCGACTGCCCCTTCAGCTCCACACCCGCAAATTTCCAGGTGCCCGTCAGTTTATTACCGGACGGACCAGGATTAGTGCCCGGCGGGGTCACAGTAGGGTCCGGATCAGGGCCTGCCATAGGTCCTTTGGTACAGGAGGCAAACAACAAAGCGGCACATGCTGCCAGGAATAGATAGGTACGGGTCATTGGGTATTTGGTTTGAACAGATAATACGGCAAATTTAACACATATTACTAATAACCCATATTATTTCAGGGGGACAGAAATCTCACAGCGGGAAGATCGCTTATGTTTACTTTTACAAACATTCATTCATTTTATTATCATGAAAGCAGCTGTCAACCGGCACCCCGGGTGTGATTACAAGGGCAAGACAAGAGGCCTGAACGATGCCATGGAACTTCTTCAGGGCAAATGGAAAGTATTGATCATCGCGGTCCTGTGCTGCCGTGGGCGGAAACGATTCACCGAACTGCAGCAGGAAGTGGAAGGCATCAGCGCCAGGATGCTGACACGCGAGTTACAGGTGCTCGAACTGAATCAGCTGGTACAGCGGACGGTCTGTTCCACCAAACCGGTGACGGTGCAGTATGAGATCACCCCTTACGGTAAAACCCTGGAGCAGATTGTCATGCAGCTGATGGACTGGGGCCTGGGGCACCGCCGCCGTATTATGTCGGCTACATTGTCTGTAAGCTCTTTACCGGATTCCTCACCGCTGTGCGCACAGCCTGATAACTGACGGTGGCCAGTGCAATCACAATTGCCATGCCTCCCGCCAGGATGAACACCCACCAGTGAATAGCGGTACGGTAGCTGAACTGATCGAGCCAGTAAGCCATAATGCCCCATGCCAGCGGAAATGCGATCACTGCGGATAACAGTACCAGCTTCAGGAACTCCACGGACAACAGCCGCGCAATGCCCGCTACACTGGCGCCAAGCACCTTACGGATTCCGATTTCTTTAGTCCTGCGCTCGGCGGTATAAGCGGCCAACCCGAATAATCCCAGGCAGGAAATAATGATAGCCAGCGAAGCAAATACCCTCGATAATCTGCCTATCAACTGCTCGCTGCTGAACATGGCGTTAAACTGCTCGTCCACAAAGCGGAAAGCAAACGGATAACCGGGATTGTCCCTCGCCATCACCTTCGCTATTCCTTTCACGGCTTGCTCCGGATCGGCTGCAGCAGAGATCCTGATATACATCACCCTGGGATCATTGTCGCGCTTGAAAAACGCCACGGGGTCCGGCTTGCCGTATATGTTCCCGTATACATAATCTTTTACGATACCTACGATCCGGTAAGGACGATAGTTATTTTGTTCATCGTCCGGTATCAGCAGGTTCCGGCCGACACCTCCCTCAGCTCCCATTAAGCGGGAGAGCGATTCGGTGATCACTACGCTGAAACTGTCCACCGCGGCCCCGGACAGGAAATCGCGCCCCTGTGTCAGCTCCATGCCGGAGGTAGCAAAGAACCCAGGCGTCACGCTCCTGTTGGAGATCAGGAAACCACTTTCCGGTGATCCGGGCCAGCGGAAAGCATTGGTATTGTTACCGCCGTAAATAGTAGCATGGTCGGAGAGTGCCACATTTTCTATCAATCCCGTATTCAGCAGGTCCTGGCGAATAGCGGCAAAGTCCTGTCCCATTCTGCCGGTGACGTCCATTTCCAGCAGGTTGTCTTTGTTATAGCCCAGCTTCCGGTGCTTCACATGTTCTATCTGCTGATAGATGATGATGGTGGACACAATCAGCACAATAGACACCGTAAACTGTACCGTCACCAGTCCTTTGCGGATAAAGGCAGCACTGCCACCGGGCGTTTTGATGCCTTTCAGCACCTTCACCGGGTTAAAGGACGAGAGATACAGGGAAGGATAACTACCGGCTACCAATCCGGTCACCAGGGCGATAGCCAGCAACGCCATCCAGTGTGCCGGATGCTGCAGCCCCGGTTCGATCTGTTTGCCTACCATGGCGTTAAATGCCGGCAACAGGAGACTGATGATCACCACCGCCATAACAGCAGCCATCAAAGACATCAGCATCGCCTCACCGATAAACTGTATTACCAGCCGGCCTTTTCCGGCGCCTAATACTTTACGCACCCCCACTTCTTTGGAGCGTTTTTCACTGCGCGCCGTCGCCAGGTTCATAAAATTAATACAGGCAATAAAAATGATGATCCATCCTATCACGGTAAACAGCCGTACATAGCCGATCCGGCCACCGGTCTGCTTTCCATCCGCAAATTCATTCCGCAGCCGCCAGTCATTCATGGAAAACAGAAATGGCGAAGAGATGGCTTTCGGGAATTTCTCTTTTACATAACCCGCCAGCTGCCGGTTCAGTGCCGCCACATCTGTGCCTGGCACCAGTTCCACGAAATTATTGACCGCATTATTATCCCAGGACATCAGCGCTTTGTGCGCATTAAGGTAAGTCTGAAAAGGCGCCAGCCACTCAAAACGAAGGGTGGAGTTCTGTGGCAGGTCTTTCAATACGCCTGTTACCATGTATTCCTGCTGGTTGTCCATCTTCAGCAACTTACCCCGCAGATTGGTCGTCTGCCCGAAGAATTTACGTGCAGCCGTTTCCGTTATTACCAGCGAATTAGGCTGTGTAAAAGCAGTTTGGGCATCTCCTTCCACAAAAGGAAAGGTGAACATGCTGAACAGCGTGCTGTCGGCATACATCCCGGGGCTATAATAAGCCGTCTGACCATTGTTGAACATGGCCGACACCGCTCCTTCCGTAGTCCGGCAGGTGCGGGCCACACCGGAAAATTCCGCCTGAATGGCCGGGCCCATCAATGCCGGGGTAGACCAGAAAGTACGTTTATAACCATCGTACTGCCAATGTTGTAAAATGGCATATAACCGGTCTTTCTTTTCATGCATACTGTCGTATTGCACTTCGTCTTCCACCCACAGGAAGATAATACCGGCACAGGCAATGCCTGTCATCAGCCCGAAAATATTCAGGAAGCTGTATACTTTGTTTTTCCACAAGCTACGGACAGCGGTCCGGATATAGTTGGTAATCATACTAACCAGTTTTCCAATCGGATGCCAACAATCAATATATTAATATTCAATAATATACATATTACACAATGTAAAAAATGTCCGTTTTTGAGACAGATTTTGTTCAATTGCGGATATAAAAGCAGTAACGCCGCCGGCTGTACGTTTTTTTAAAGTTTCCTTAATTCACACCTTTTTAACAATCACTGTTTTTATATTGAAAATAAAAAATGGTCCCTGCCAACCCCTGCTGTCCCTGGCCCTCTTTACGATTCAGCCCGTGCCCGCCGACACCCCGTCGCGTTATCCCGCCGCCACTGTTATTCAGCTGATAGATACCCTTTCCAAAAAGCTGGACGAAAGTCATCCGGGATATTACCGTTACCGCTCCAAAAGCACGGCACAACGTTATACCGATTCACTGAAAGCCACCATTACGGCAGATTCACTGACCACACTGGAAATCTACCGCAAGGTAAAACCTTTTGTTTACTCGATCGGCTGCCTGCACACCGGGCTACAGCTACCACCGGCTTTCGTATCACAACTGGACAGCCATTCAAATTTACTGCCCTTACAACTATTATTCGACGACAGGCAGGCGACGATCACAAAAAATTATTCGGCAGACAGCAGCCTGCTGCCCGGTACTGTTGTCACGGCTATTAACGGTAAAAGTATTCAGGACTTGCTGGCGGTCCTGCTACCCGCCATTCCGGCGGACGGCTATAATCAAACGATGAAATACAAAGCGCTGTACCATCAGTTCCCCACCTGGTACCGCTCCATGATCGGGCCTTCCAGCGCTTTTACGCTGACGCTGGCCGATGGCCGCGCGGTCTCCATACCGGCCGCCCGGTTTGGGGAACTGGCGCGTCCCGGCTTTCTGAAGGTACCTGTCCCGGAAGAAACGCTCAGTTTTACCCTCCGGGGAAAAACAGCCATTCTCACCATCCGTTCGTTCGCCACATCGGATATCAAAAGAACAGGGCAACAATTCAGAAAATATATCGATCGGGTATTTCTTCAATTGCAGCGGCAGGGTATTCAACAATTGATCGTAGACCTTCGCGGCAATACCGGCGGTACAGACGGCAACGCTGTCTATTTCACGCGGCATTTTTTTACACAACCTTTCCGTTATTGGGACAGGATAGAAAAGGCAATTTTCATTGGGGAAGAAACCGGCGGTGGTTACCAGGGTAATACCAGCGGCATGATGCCGGTCGTTGCCCTGCCGCCTGTTTCGTTGTTACTGACGGTACCGCTTCAGGAATATTTTAATGCAGTAGATACAGCGCTTCAACGGGGCCATGGCACGCCGCCGGATTATGTCGTACTGTTAACGGCAGCCGCTGTCATAAACGGCGCCGACCAGCCCATGGAGCTGGCGCTCAGGCTGGCCGGTGCTAAGTAATGTTGTCTTCACTGTGCAAGATAAGTAGGATCATCTCTAAGGTCCATCCGCATTTCTACCAGGTGTTTTTTGAAGCCAGTTTTCTCGTATGCCTTTACTGCCGCTTCATTGTCGGCGTACACATCGAGGCGCAGTTCCAGTACATCCTGCAGATAGGCCCATTCTTTCAGAAAAGCCACGATTTTTGCGTTGATGCCCTGGCCTCGAAAAGCAGGGTCTACATACATGAAGCCGAGATATCCCTGTTTATCATGTTTGAGGTAGGGCCTGGATGCCGGTTCAATACGGCAGTAGCCGGAACCCACAAGCCGGTTGCCTGCCACAGCCACGGCTACCTCTACATGGTCGGCCGCTATCATCTGTGCAACGTCGTAATAATGAATGGTCCCGTCCTGTAATGTAGGATCGTATGGCCTTTCCTCCGAAATAATGCCCTGCTCGAAGGTAAGCAGCAAGGGCAGGTCTTCCTTTACTGCCTTTCTTACGGTGATTTCCATATACGCTGATTGGATTTTTTTAACAGATAAACATTCACTTACATCATCGTAAATGTCGGACTTTATCTGTTGCAACCCAACTATTCAGACCGCAAACTATGCGCCGGGTTCAACAGCGCAGCGCGGATACTCTGGAAGCTCACCGTCAGGAAAGCAATCAGCAGCACAAGCACAAACGGAAGAGCGAACAGCCACCAATACAGCTCTGTCCGGAAAGCATATCCTTTCAGCCATTGGGTAACGCTGAACCAGGCCACCGGCGTGGCAATACCAAAAGCGATCACGATCAGCAAGGCAAATTCACGGTACAGCAACTGCACAATTTCCGGGACGGAAGCTCCCAGTATTTTGCGGATACTGATTTCTTTGGTACGCTGCACAATGGTGAAAGACGCCAGCCCGAACAAGCCGAGACAGGCCACCAGGATGGCCAGCGCGGTGAAGATGCCGAACACCTTTCCAAACCGCTGGTCGGCCTTGTATTGCTCGTCAAAATGTTCATCCAGGAAAAAATACTCGAAAGGATTGGCCGGGAAAAAAGTATTCCAGTTCCGCTGTACCGCGGCAAGGGTGGCATTGACATTATCCGGCGATACGCCGACGGAAATATATCCCCTCACATCAGGCCGCAGGCGGAGAATGAGGGATTCATAGGCATCATGCAGCGATTGCTGGTGAAAATCTTCCACCACACCGGCAATTCTCAGGGTGTCTCCCCAGAAGAAGATAAGTTTGCCGACGGCGAGTTCCGGATTATCAAATCCCAGCCTGCGGATACCGGTCCTGTTGAAAATTACCGCTCCCTCTGCCCCATCCATACCAAAGTCACGGTCGAAATTACGGCCTGCCACCAGCTTCAGATGATAAGCAGGTACAAAATCATAGTCAACGTTGATGGCGCGGAACTGCTTGCCCTCAGTCTGGTGCTGCTCTATCAGGCGTATGCCGCCGACGTTCAGGGGGGAGGCTTCACCTGGCACAATGGAAGATACCGTTACGCTATGGATATTGCTTTCCCGCATCAGTTGCTCTTTGAAAGCCTGTGTTTGCCGCATCCTGGTAGAGTCAGTGTAAATGATCGGTGGTTTAATCACCAGTGTCTGCGCAATGTTGATGCCCAGCTGCTGCGAACGCATAAATTGTATCTGCTTAAAAACGGTGAGCATGCCCACCAGCAAAAACAGGGAAGCGGCGAACTGCACCACCACCAGTGATTTGCGCAGCGTGCTGCCCTGGCGCGAAGAGATCGCCTTGCCTTTCAGCACCACCACCGGTTTAAAACGGGAAAGCACAAACGCAGGATATAGGCCTGACAGGAAAGATCCGGTAATGAACAGCGCCATTAATACGGTCCAGAAAAGCCGGTCATACAACAACGAAAAAGAAAGCTGTTGCCCTGTTACACTATTAAAAAGCGGGATAGAAAAAACCACGAGGAACAGCGCCATTACGACCGCCATCCCGTTCAGCATGACCGATTCGATCATGAACTGCGCCACCAGTTGTGATCTGCGGGAGCCGATCGCTTTGCGCACGCCCACTTCCACCGCCCTGTTGATAGCCCGCGCGGTAGCGAGATTAATATAGTTGATCCAGGCGATGCCGATAATAAACAAGGCAATGCCCATCAATAAATAAACCGTATTACCCTGGCCGTTAGTCTCCGCTTCCAGCATCAGATGGGAATACAGATGGATGTCTTTCAACGGCTGGAGAAAATATTTTGTAGTGAACTCTTTGGGCACGTCCACGTAGTATCTGCTCACCAGCGCAGGGAACTTCGCCTCCAGTTTGCGGGGATCGGCATCCGGGCGGAGCAGCAGATAGGTCAGACAACCGTCCCACTGCCATCCTGTTTCAGGATCGTCCGGCTTTACCATATCCTGGTAACTGGCATAGGAATACATGGCATCGGCCTTCAGGTGGGTGTTGGACGGCATGTCTTTGTATACGCCTGTCACCTTAAAAATACGATGGTGATTCTGGCGGATGATTTTACCGATAGGATCTTCTTTCCCAAACAGTTTACGGGCAATGCTTTCTGAAAGCACGACGGTATTGGGCGCCGCCAGCGCCGTGGCAGGGTCGCCGGTGACAAGCGGTGTGGAAAACACTTTAAAATAAGCGCTGCTGGCCCAATACACAGAGGATACTTTTACACTCCGTTGCTCGTTGTCCAGCAACACCTCCTGCTGTTTGACCAGTTTTACATAATCCTCTATTTCAGGAAAAGCTTCCTTAAAATGATTGCCTATCGCAAATGCGCCGGCGGCCCAGTTTGTCTGCAGTTGTCCTTTTTCATACCGCTCCTGCCGTACCCGGTAAATACGGTCTCCTTTCTCGTGCGATTGTTCATAACTCAGTTCAAACGCTACATATTGCAGGATCAGCAGGGAGGCGGCGATACCGATGGCCAGCCCCGTAATGTTGATAACAGAAAACACCTTGTTGCGACTGATATTCCGCCAGGCTATCTTGATATAATTTTTCAGCATATGAAAGAAATTGCCACCGGCAGGCTGCAATAAATCTGCCACCACCGGAAAGCCTTATCCGGTGCGGCACTACATCAGGTACGCCGGCCGTAAATGTTTCATTATCGTACACCTCCCGTCCGATAATGGACGTTTCTTTTTACCTTTATGACATGTACCGGCAATATAAACCACATCCGCTACTGGAGCCATATATAGACGCTTACTGGACCGTTGCTTCCGTGGCAGGACCGGCGGCCGTAAGCCGCATCCTGCCGGATGGCTGTGTGGATATTATCTGCAATCTCGGTGATGCCGCTGTCAGCGATGCCGGCACACCGCAACAACAGCTGCTGGCGCCGGAAAAAGCGTATCTGATCGGTACCATGACCCGCTATTCAGACTCCTGTCAGCCTGGTATAGCGCGCCTGACCGGCATCCGTTTCAAGCCCGCCGCATTCAATTCCTTTTACCGCCTGCCTTTACAGGACACTGCCGACGAATGCATCGAATTCGGGCAGGAGCTTGTGACTTTGCTGCAGGCTGCCGGGGATCATTTTGTTCCCGCGCTGGATAAATACCTGCTGGAACGCATCACCCACGCCTCCCGCGACATGCTGCCCGTGATAGAGACCATCCGCCGGCACCAGGGCGTTATCCGGATCGGCGACCTGGCCCGCGCTCATTTCCTGACGCCCCGCCAATTGGAACGGCAGTTTCTCAAACATACCGGCGTTACCCCCAAAGCATTCGCCAATATCATCCGCTACCAGGCCGTACACCGGCATATCCGGAAAAATCCCGGCAGCAGCCTGCTGCAGATCGCTTTCGACTACGGCTACTACGACCATGCCCATCTGACCAACGATATCCGGAAATACACCGGTAAAGTCCCCTCCATCATCATGGAAAAATAACGGGCGGGAGGAAAATAAAAAAATCTGAAAATAATTGTCCGTGTTTAGAAGTGGTTAACAAATGCCAATTGGATTATCTGTAATCTTGCAGCATGGTTCATCGCTAAAAAAACGGAGGATATGCCAGGGCTACCTTATTTCACGAAAGACGGCGACATATGGATGTTTCATCAGCCGGCTGTAATGGCCGCCTATCACGGCGAGCTGCTATACGCCATGGACATGATGCAGGCTAGACCGCTGGCCGCAGAGAGGATTTTCCGCAAAATCATCCACGCCTGTGGCCACAGCCATATCGATGCCCTGCTATCACTGGCTGTTATCCTCAACAGGAGCGGCCGCCATATAGAAGGGAACGCGCTTATACACAGGGCGCACCTGATCTGCATGGAAGCGCTGCCGGCGGATTTTCAGCCGGGCAGGGACCATGTCTACTGGCACCTGCTGGAAAACCGGCCCTTTCTGCGCGCCATCCAGGCGGTTGTTCCCGAGTACATGAAGGAAAAACAATATGAGCGGGCGCTGCAAAAGATCAGTTTTCTGCTGAAGATCAACCCGCAGGACGACACCGGCGCGACCTCCCTGCTGCCCGCCTGCTACATGCACCTCGGCCGTTATGAAGCTTACCTGCAATGGTATCAGCAACAACCCGCCGAAAGCCATACTCTGGAAAATACGTTTTTCTCGTTCCTGGCCCTTTATAAACTGGGACTGGCGCCACAGGCCAAAGCACGTTTCCTGGAAGCCCGCCTGGCATGGCCCCATATGGCGGATGAACTGCTCAAATCCAGCCATCAGTTTCCGGCAGATGAGTTTACCGGGTACCGGCAGGAGATACCGCCCGGCAGCAGACAGGAAGCCTTCGTTTGCTGGCTGGCCTCCAGGGAGTTATGGCAAAGGGAAAAGGGATTAAAGAAGTTTATACGCGCTGCCATCGGAGCCCCCGCAGGCCTCCCCTGATACCCGGGCATTAATGTGAGGCGCGGATATGAAGCGTAGACCCCTTGAAATAATAATCCACCGCACTGCTGTATTTCACCACGCTCATAAAGGCGTCCAGCGACTGGCAAGGGTCCATACAACCCGTGAACCGGCGCAACGACATCTCCGGCTCATCGAAAATTACCTTGATCGCAAAACGTTTGTCAATCATCCCCCGGATCTCATTCAGGGAAGCATCGTGAAAAGTATATACCCCGTCCTTCATTTTAGCGCCACCAGCGGCCTCCATCCCATACGGGCCCCGCAATGCCGCCCCCGCCCTTTCATTCAGGGCCAGCTGACGGATCACCTCTTTCTCATGCCTGCTTTGCCACCATCCGCTCAGACATAATCCCGCCAGGATGATGCTGATACAAATGCCGGGCACAGTGTAGTTATACGATTTAGCCTCGTCGCCCTGCACTAACTCGTCCTCTACCGCCAGCCATCCGGCGCCGGCATCCGTAATATCTCTTTTTGGGTCAAGCTTACCTTCCTTCATCAAACGCCGGTATTCCCGGGCTACCCTCCGCGCATTGGGTACCTGGTTCATCAGGTCAAACAGCTCTTTGGTTTCTTTGTTGCTCAAGGTTAAGTGTTTTTGAGTATCAAAACATCAGTGGTACCCGTACAGGCGTACCGGTTATCATCAGGTATAGTATAAAATGCAGACAATACGGGCCTGCCGGATACGCGGCACTAAACCCCATAAACATCATACGGATAGTTCATGATAAGGGTTGTCATAGTAAGGGAAATCCATTTGTCAAATTATTTCCGGATAATCCTGCCGGAAATTTATATGCTACATGATCGTTGTGACTTATCACCTGTTTATCAGGCACTTAGTTATTGCTGGTTCCCAGGCCCCCTTTGTAACACGTCGCCGTCCAGGGCCAGTCTTATCTTATGCGCCAGTACCATATCGATTAATTGCGTTCGTCTACACATCTGTAATATGGCTTTGTAGATATAAACGATAAATAATACCATCCGGATTTAACTTTGACAGGCATGATGACCACTGATTTCCGTGATGCCCTTTTTTTTATCTCTGCCGCTATACCATATATACATCCTACCATACATCAGTGACTACTTTAAAGTAACCGCATCATCACAACAAAAACACAAAACATGTTAATTTAAAATATCAAAATGTATAAATATTAATTTATTACACATAAATAAAATAACAAATACATCAAAACAAATCGACAATAATCATGACTATCACCGTTAGAATTA
The DNA here is from genome assembly GCF_900167135.1 of Chitinophaga eiseniae. Classification (GTDB taxonomy): domain Bacteria; phylum Bacteroidota; class Bacteroidia; order Chitinophagales; family Chitinophagaceae; genus Chitinophaga; species Chitinophaga eiseniae. The sequence goes on from NZ_FUWZ01000003.1 coordinate 1,076,605, forward strand.
ATTCCTACTTTTGCCTTATTGCCTTTCAACAGGCGACGGGCCACTACCTTAGCGGCTATTTTTCCAACAGTTATTTTACAGAATGAAAGTGCTGATCATAGAAGATGAACCTTCGTTACGCAACAGTATCCGCGAGTACCTGGAACACCAGGGCTTTATCTGTGAAGTGGCAGCAGACTTCCGCGCGGCAATAGACAAAGTAACCGATCATGAATATGACTGCATCGTAGCTGACATCGGCCTGCCATTCGGCAGCGGCCTGGATGTGGTGCATGAACTGAAAACACTGAAATCCAGGGCCGGTATCATCATCATCTCCGCTAAAGACTCCCTCGAAGATAAACTCAGCGGGCTCGAACTCGGCGCTGACGACTACCTCACCAAACCATTCCACCTTTCGGAACTGAATGCCCGCATCAACGCCCTGCTGCGACGCAAAAATTTTGATGGCAACACCCACATCAGTTTCTCCGAAATCACAGTCATACCCGCTTCCAAAGCAGTACTCGTACACGATAACGCTATTACGCTCACCGGCAAGGAATACCAGCTGCTCCTCTATTTCATCGCCAATCAACACCGTGTGGTCACCAAATCAGCCCTCGCCGGACATCTATGGGGCGACGCCTACGATCAGGCGGGCTCGTATGATTTTATCTATACCCACATCAAAAACCTCCGCAAAAAAATGCTGGAAGCAGGCGGAGAAGACTATATTAAAACCGTTTACGGCACGGGATACCGTTTTGGCTAAACCAGCATACGATACATGAAACTTCTTACCAAAACCACTTTGTACTTTATTATTCTCATGCTGCCGGTGTTTGCTGCCGGCGCCTTCTACCTGTTCCACCAATTCAACAAAGAAATTAAACACGAAACGGATGAGGAGCTGGTCAATGACCACCTGGAATGGCTGCGTTATCTCGATACCGCCAGTGTTAACAATCCTATCTTCCGCTTTCAAACCCAGGAATTCCGGCTCATCCCCACCCATCAACCGGTACAACAAAAATTTAAGCTCAAAGGCGTTGCCCTCTATCAGGAAACCGAAGACACATACGCTCCTTTCCGGGAACTATCGCAGGTAATCAACCTGCATGGCCAGCATTACCAGATGATACTGCGCAAATCCATGATAGAAAAAGATGACCTGCTGAAAAATATCATCACCGTAATGCTGCTCGCCTTCGGTGGACTGCTCCTCTTCGTAGTGCTCTCCAACTGGTTCATCAGCCGGCAGATATGGCGCCCCTTCTACCGCTCACTGGACAAGATACAGCAGCTGCAGCTCAACAAAATGGAGACGCTGCGCTTTGCTCCTGCGTCCACCTACGAATTCAACCAGCTCAATAAAACGCTGAATCAGATGACCCACCGTATCCATCAGGATTATATCAACATAAAAGAGCTGACAGAAGACGCCGCCCACGAAATGCAAACGCCCCTCGCCATTGCACAAAGCAAGCTGGAACTGCTGCTGCAGGATGAAAACCTTTCAGGAGAACAACTGAAAAATATTGGTCAGGCCGGCGAGGAGCTGCAACGCCTATCCCGCCTTCATCACAACCTCCTGCTGCTCGCCAAAATAGAAAATCAGCAATTCCCCGTTACCCTGCAGACAGACCTCTGCCAGGTGCTCACCCAATACCTTTCCCTGTTTGAAGAACTGGTGCACGAAAAAGAACTGACCATAGAAACCTCCCTTGTACCTGTCGCCCGGTGGCCGTTACATCCCGCGCTGGCCGACATCCTGATCAGTAACCTGCTCGGCAATGCCATTAAATACAACTACCCCGGTGGCCGCATCCACCTATCCCTCACTGATAAAACCTTCCGTATCGCCAACACCAGCCACCTGCCGGAAATACCGCCCGCAAACGTATTTCAGCGGTTCCGGAAAAACAACCCGGTTTATACCAACTCCAACGGGCTGGGGCTCGCTATCGTCAAAAAAATAGGCGACTCCTATGCTATTCACATCACCTATCAATACCTCGATAATCTCCATATTTTCACCGCCTCCCGCTAGTACAGATTTGCACCAGATTCTCTTTTTTTCTTTGTACCGGAAAAAGAATCTATCATCAAAGTTGTACCTCCATGCGAACACTTATTATAACAGGCGCTTTATGTATCACCCTTGCCTCCGCTTCCGCACAACAGCGTATAGACGCTCCCGTTAAAGACACCCTTCACAGGGACACCACGCACGAGCCAGCTGTCAGTAAAATAGCTGATTTGAATGAGGTCGTTATTTCCTCCACCAGAAATAATAGCCGCATCGCCGATCTTCCCATGAAAGTGGAAATACTGGGCCGCGAAGAAATGACGGAAGAAAGCGGCATCAAACCCGGCAACGTGGCCAGCATCCTCGGCGATCTCTCTGTGATACATATACAGAACACTTCGGCCGTCAACGGCAACAATGCTATCCGTATGCAGGGACTGGATGGAAAATACACGCAACTGCTGCGCGATGGCGTACCGGTATACGAAGGTCTCAGCGGCAGCTTCGGCGTGCTGGCTATCCCTCCGCTGGACCTGAAACAGGTAGAGGTCATCAAAGGCTCCGTATCCACACTGTACGGTGGCGGCGCCATCGCCGGTATGATCAACTTCGTGTCCAAAACACCGGGGCAAAAGCCGGAACTGACCATCCTCGCCAATCGCAGCACGCTGAAAGAAACCAACGGCAACCTCTGGTATGCACAACGTTATGGCAAAACGGGTCTTACGCTCTTTGCCGGCGTTACCACGCAAAACCCGGTAGATGTGAACGATGACGGTTTTAGCGATGTGCCCCGCGTACGGCAATACCTGCTGCACCCCCGTTTCTTCTGGTATCCTAATGCCAACACAACACTGGTGGCAGGTTACACCGGCACCATCGAAAAAAGGGAAGGGGGTGATATGCAGGCATTTGACGGGAGACCGGCTAACAGCCACCCCTATACGGAAAGCAATAACAGCGGGCGCCATAGCGCCGACTTACAGCTGACCCTGAAAAATACGGGCGGCGGCACCATTACGGTCAAAGGCGTCGCCAGCTTCTTCCACCTCGAAAATATAGCCGGCGGGTTCCCGCTCAACGGCCGGCAGACTAATACCTATCTGGAAGCAGCTTATAACAAAAAGAAAGGCCGGCATGACTGGGTAATAGGTCTCAACAATACCGGCGAAATATACCGCCGCGCCAATGGCGACAGCACTCTGCTGGGTAATTACACCTACAACACGATGGGCGCCTTCGCACAGGATGGTTATCATTTCTCCGACAAAGTAATGGCCGAAGCCGGCGTCCGTGCCGATTATCACAGCGTATTTGGCTGGTATGTGCTGCCGCGGCTGGCTTTCGTGTACAAACCCATTGAAAGCCTCAGCCTGAGGCTCAGCGGCGGCACCGGTTACAAATCGCCCGCCATCTTCTCTGCGCAAACGCAAACCATTGGCTATCGCAACCTGCTGCCACTGGCCGCCAGCCTCCGGTCCGAAAAAAGCGAAGGCATCAACTTCGATGGCAACTACCAAACCACATTCGGACAGGTAGACGTGACGCTGAACCAGGCGCTGTACTACACCCATATCACAAACCCCATCCTGCCGGTCACCAGCGCTGATAAAGTAATGCTGGTCAATCAGCCATATGCCGTTAACAGTCTGGGTACCGATACGTATGTACGCCTTGAGCTGGACCATATAGAACTATATCTTGGCTACAATCACACGGTGTCTGAATATACCGACGACGCCTCTACAAGGATGGCCTTTGCACCACAGGACAAGTTCGCCGCCACCCTGGCCTACGCAATAGAAGAGAAGTGGCGTTTTGGCATCGAAAACAGCTGGATAGGCAACCAATATCTGGAAAACAACCAGAAAGCGCCCAATTACTGGTTCTGGGCAGCCATGATATCCCGTAAACTGGGAGAACATGTGACGCTGGTGCTGAACGGCGAAAACATTTTCGACGCCCGTCAGGGAAAACACGCGCCACTGTTCACCGGTTCCATCAGCACCCCCCGGTTCGCACCGCTGTGGGGCCCTATAGACGGCCGTACCATCAACCTGTCGGTTAAATTCGATCTGTAACAATTTCTGCTTTTTCTTTCGGGGAACGGTGTACCTTTGCGGCCACATTTATACAGCCATGAAATCTGTCCAAAATCGGTACGCCGTTCTCTTCGGCTTTGCCGGCCTGTTCCTCGTACTGTCCTTTTTAGTACGTACCGCGTTAATCATCTGGGCCTTCCCGCAAGCGGGACTTTCCCTTACCGGTATCCTTTCCGCCTATGCAAAAGGCTTCGTGTTCGACGTCGGCGTCGCCCTCTTCTTCACCATCGCCTATGCCCTGTACCTGCTGCTATTGCCGCAAAAGCTCAACAACAGCCTCCTTAACCGCGCATTCACCTACACCGGTTTTTTCCTGGCGCTGATGATCGTGATCTTCTCTTTCTTCGCTGAGTTCACCTTCTGGGGCGAGTACGCCGGCCGGTTTGACTTTATCGCAGTAGACTATCTCATCTACACCTATGAGGTGATCAGCAACATCAACCAGTCATACCCGCTGCCTTTATTGATCGGCGGTGTACTGCTGGCCACTGCGCTGCTCACCTGGTGGTGCAGCCGCCGGGGGATGTTCCGCAACAGCTTCCAGTCCCGCACCCCCTTCTCCAAAAGGATAGCGATATTTATCCTGCTGCTGGGCGGGCTGCTGATACATGTTTTCCTGGTCAGCAACACCTGGGCGGAGAAAAGCAAAAACCGTTACCAGCAGGAGCTGTCCAAAGCGGGCATCTACTCTTTTGTTTCCGCCTATCTCAACAATGAACTGGCATACGACAAATACTACCTGCTGGAAGATGACAACAAGGCCTTTACCACCGTGCGCCAGCAGCTGCAGTCACCCGATGCACAGTACCTTGGCAACGGGCACAGCATCTACCGCAGCATTACCGACACCCTCGCGCCGGTAAAGCCAAACATCATCATGGTCACCATCGAAAGCTTCAGCGCCGATTTCATGACCCGCTTCGGTAACAAGGGAAATATCACACCGGTACTCGACAGCATCGCACAAAACGGTATCCTCTTCACCAACATGTACGCCACCGGCACCCGCACGGTGAGAGGCATGGAAGCCCTCACGCTCGCCGTACCGCCTACACCCGGTCAGAGTATTGTACGCCGCCGCAACAACGAAAACCTGTTCTCCGCCGCCACCATCTTCCGCAAAAACGGCTACGAAGCCACTTTCTTTTATGGAGGCGACGGGTATTTCGATAACATGAACAAATTCTTCGGCAACAACGGCTACGATATCACCGACCGCCTGCGGCATCGCCTGGTAGATGATCAGCTGGCAGCAAAACGGACCAACATCCCCGACAGTGCCGTGCAGTTTGAAAATGCCTGGGGCGTCTGCGATGAAGACATCTACAAAGCCGCTATCAAAAGCGCCGATGAAAAATATGCCGCGGGCAAACCTTTCTACGACTTTATCATGACCACCTCCAACCACCGCCCCTTTACCTATCCCGTTGGTAAAATTGATATCCCCTCCGGCACCAGCCGCGAAGGCGCCGTTAAATACACCGACTATGCCATCGGCCAGTTCCTGAAAACCATCCAGGATAAACCGTGGTATAAAAACACGGTCATCATTTTTGTGGCCGACCACTGCGCCAGCAGCGCCGGGAAGAACGAGATAGAAGTGAGCAAATACCACATCCCCTGTATCTTCTTCAATGTGCCCGGCGCCGCGGCACAGGAAATACCGGTCATGTGTTCCCAGATCGACATCTACCCTACCCTGCTGAAAATGTTGCACTGGTCCTACAACACCAACTTCTATGGTAAAAATGTGCTCGACAGCAGCTATCAGCCCCGTGCGATGGTAAGCACCTACCAGAAACTGGCTTACCTCGAAACAGGTAAAATGGTGATTCTCAGTCCTCAGCAAAAAGCGCAGTGCTTTTCCTGGAACCCTGCCCAAAATGAAGAGCAGCCAGCCCCTATGGACAGCACCCTGCTGTCTCACAGCGTAGCGCATTATCAGACCGCCTACTCCCTGTTTAAAAACAACGGTATGCGGAAATAATAAGATATCTATCTGATGTTTTTTTGTATATTTAAGGAGGGGATTGCCGGAGGCAATCCCCTCTCCCGTTCCATAACCGTTCGCCAGCTTGAGAAACCATTTTGTAACAATATAAATCAATCGCATACAGCCTTTGCCAGGCGTATGCCGTGAATGTGCCCAAACCCTCTAAACCTGATTACGCATGCTGGTGAATCCCTTTTCTGGCAATAGTTCCAGGAGCCTTCCCTTAGCAGATGGTATTGATGACCATACCGGTTTTCCCCAACAGAAAGCACTCGATATTATCACCGCCCTGCATACCAGCTTTGCAGACAACAAACCGGCACAGGTGTGCCAGGAACTGCTGCTCGAACTGATCAGTCTCACCGGCAGCGAAGGTGGCTTTATGGGCGCCATGGAAAAGGATTATTATCATCAGCCTTATCTCGAAGTACAGGCCATCATCAATATCCACTGGCACGCCAACGTACAACAATACTTCGGCTCCCGTCTCGAACGCGGACAGCATTTTACCAATATGGATACCCTCTTCGGTAAAGTACTGCTGGAAGGCAAGCCGGTGCTCAGCAACCATCCAGACAAAGATGAATCCCGCTACCCGGCGGTATTCCGCACTTTTCTCGGCATACCGGTCTGCCACCATGGGGAAACCATCGGCATGATCGGGCTGGTCAACAAACCCGGCGGATACCACTCCACGCTTATTCCGCTGTTGCAGCCCATCGCACTGACATATGGCACCTTGTTGCACGCCTACCGTACCCGCTCCAGCCGGGAGAGCCTTGAAATGACGAACCAGCAGCTGGTCGCAGAATTGCACGCCCTCACCTCTTCCCTCGATGATATTGTCTTTGAGCTGGACGAAAACCTGGTGTTTACCCGTGTGTGGTGCAACCAGCAACACCTGCTGTTTTTTCCGGAACATGAAATATTAGGTAAACCCATGGTGGACCTCGTGGGAGAACATGCCAACGCGTTCCGGCAACTGGCCGATACCTTGCTGCGCACCGGCGATCCACAATATTATGAGTACGCCGACATCCGCCAGGAGATGCCATACTGGTATGCCGTGAAGATGCGTACCATGCCCGCCAGCGACAGTTCGCCCCGCCGATTGCTAATGTTTGTACAGAACATCACCCAGCGTAAAAGAAATGAACTGGAACTGCGGCAAGTCAACGCAGACTATGCCCGGAATATCCAGATACTCGATATCACCCAACAGATGGCGCTTATCGGCGGCTGGGAATTTAACCTCGTCACCGGACAGGTATTCTGGACCAGGCAGGTGTATAACCTGCGCGAGCTGCCGGAAAACTTCACCGCTATCTTTAACGACCTGGTATTCTATCACCCGGAAGATAAACACCTGCTGGAAGAAGCACAGATACAACTGCTCCGCCACCATCAGCCTTATTGCATCGACCTTCGGCATATCTCCGCCAAAGGCACTGTCAAATGGGTGCGTACCACAGGGATTCCCGTTTTCAACCATGACAAGGTCACCGCTTTCAGGGGCATCATCATGGACATCGACAAACAGAAAAAAGCGGACATAGAACTGGAAAATGCCGCCAGGAGCCGGAGCGAATTCCTGTCTGTCATGAGCCATGAAATAAGAACGCCGCTCAATGCTATCATCGGGATTGCCGGTACACTGCAGGACCAGCCGACAGCGACGCACCAGGAACTGTTGCAGAACCTGCACTTCTCCGCCAATCACCTGCTGGGCCTCGTCAACGATATCCTCGACCTGAGTAAAATTGAAGCCGGAAAAGTAGAACTGGAACATATCCCGTTCAATCTCCATGAACTGATACAGGGCATCAGCGGCAACTACCAGCCACTGGCCGCCGCCAAGGGATTACAAATGCATTCCTACACCGATGCAGGCATTCCGGGGCTGGTACAGGGAGACCCGGTAAGGCTCGGACAGATTCTCAACAACCTCGTCAACAATGCCGTGAAGTTCACCAACGAAGGATATGTGGACCTCGAACTGCACGTTGAAAATACCAGCGGTAACTTTGTCACCATCTGCTTTAAAATAACAGATACCGGTATTGGTATCCCGCCTCATTTACAGGACAGCATCTTCGATACTTTTGTTCAGGGCGATTCCGCCACCACCAGGGAATACGGTGGTACCGGCCTTGGGCTGGCCATCACCCGGAAACTGGTGGAACTGATGAACAGCAGGATCACGGTAGAAAGCCTGCAGCAACAGGGTACCACCTTCCGGTTCTCCGTTACCTTCCAGGTGCCCGCCACCCAGGCCATGCCTGCACGGGAAGGGAATATCGATCCGGCGAATATGCTGACCGGTATGCAGATGCTGGTGGTGGAAGACAATAAAATCAACCGGCAGGTAATGCAGCTGCAACTCAATAAAACCGGGGCCGCCGTTACCCTGGCGATCAACGGGAAAGAAGCCATTGCCAAAATGCAGGAACAGACGTTCGATGGTATCATGCTCGACCTGCACATGCCCGAGATGAACGGCTATGAAACCATTCCATGGATACGCCGCCTTCAGCCCAACGCTTTTATCCTGGTGCTCACCGCCGATATTATGCCCGAAGCCACCGAAAAACTGCGACAGCTGGAAGTTAGAGACATGCTTCCCAAACCTTACAAGGCAGAAGAGCTGTACCGGGTGTTGTACAGGTATAAAAAATGAATTACCTACATTTGCCCCATGTCAACAATTAAAGGAAACCTGTCTGCCAGAGACCTCGAAGTCATCTGGCACCCATATACCCAGATGCAGACCGCTCCTGCTCCTATCGGTATTGTTCGCGGCGAAGGCGCCTGTTTGTATGATGAAGATAACAACGCCTATATAGACGCCACCTCCAGCTGGTGGGTCAACATTCACGGTCATGCGCATCCGCACATCGCGCAGCAGCTGGCAGCGCAGGCGCTACAGCTGCAACACTGCATCTTCGCCGGTTACACGCATCCTCCGGCGGTGAATCTCGCGGAACGGCTGCTGCAGGTACTCCCTGCCAATCAACGCCGCGTGTTCTATTCCGACAACGGTTCCACCGCTGTGGAAGTAGCCATTAAAATGGCGCTGCAATACTGGCACAACAAAGGACAACAACGCCACAAAATCATCGCTTTTAAAAACGCCTATCACGGCGATACCTTCGGCGCTATGAGCGTCAGCGGACGCAGCGTATTCACCCGCGTGTTCGATAATTTCCTCTTTGAAGTACATTTCCTGGATGTGCCCACCCCCGATAATGCCGCGGAGATCATTGCTTCCATAGCGGCGCAACAGCCGGACCAGATTGCAGCATTTATCTTTGAACCGCTGCTGCAGGGTTCGGGTGGCATGGTAATGTATGACAGGGACGGCTTCGAACAGCTCCTGCAATACTGCCGGCAACAGCAAATCCTGCTGATCGCCGATGAGGTGATGACCGGCTTCGGCAGAACAGGCAAGAACTTCGCCATGGAATATATGCAGACGGATGCAGATATGATCTGCCTCTCCAAAGGACTTACCGGCGGCAGCATGGCGCTGGGCATCACCACCTGTACCGGCGATATTTATGACGCGTTCCTTTCCAACGATAAACTGAAAACGCTGTTCCACGGACATTCCTTCACCGCCAATCCGCTGGCTTGCACCGTGGCCCTGGCCAGCCTCGACCTTTTTACCGACCCGGCCTGTGCGGTCAACCGGCAACGGATACACGACAATCACCGGCAGTTCCTGGAAGAACTGCGGCAGATGAGCGTCGTTAAAAATGCACGCCTCCTGGGAACGGTCCTCGCCTTTGAACTGGTGACAGACAACGCTGACGGGTATACGAATCAGCTGGCGGACCATCTTCACCGCTTCTTCCGGGCTAAGCGGATCATGCTCCGCCCGTTGGGCAATACGCTGTACATCCTTCCCCCTTATTGTATCACAGACGAGCAGCTGGCGGCTGTTTACGAAAGCATCCGCGAACTTGTCTCGCAAAGTTTTATAAGAGAGCAAAGAAGCAAAGAGAATAAAGAAAAGAAAGAAAGCAGAGGTGCGAAGATCAACAAATATTGATCTTCGCACCTCTGCTTTCTTTAGTAAAAAAATCTTAGCGCGCTTTGCTCTCTTACAGAGCTTTGCGAGCAATTACTTAACAGGTACAGATACTTTCGTATCATCCCATTCAAACACCACCGCATTGGCCGGCAGTGTGAAAGTCAGTTTTTCTACCGGCGCCTTCAGTGTTTCGCGGGGTACCTTCACGGATACTACGTCCTGGCCTTTTACCTTATCATAATCGTAGGCGCCCCATTGTCCCAGCTTACCGTTCAGTATAACGGTCCAGGTTTTGGGATCAGGAATGGAAAAGAGCGTGTAGGTACCTGCTTTTACCGGTTTACCACCAAATACCACGTCTTTTTTGAAGGTGATTTCCGTCGCTTCGTCAGCGCCGGTACGCCACACTTTGCCAAAAGGCTCGAGGGTACCGAAGATCACCCTTCCTTTTTTGGAGGGCTGGCCATACACCACTTTAATGTCTTTATTTTCTACGTTTACATGTGGGCTTTTCCTGGCTTTTTCCTGGGCAAAACCGAGCGTGGTGGCCATACAGAAGAAAGCAGCCAATAAAAGGTGTTTCATTGCAGATGTAGTTTTTTTTGTTGAGGAATGAGGTAATGACAACAATTTAGAACTATTCAACTGCTCCACCTTTAAATATTGGATAAATGGCAAAATAACTAAATATCTATAGGTTAACTGGATTATGGGTGTTCGCAAAGCTGGCTGAGACGGGTGAGTCCGTCAGCCATGGCAGGACCATAAATGCGGTCGGCCAGGAAACCCCGGAGCTTCCACCATGGCGCCAGGCCCAGTTTTATTTCCATATGCCAGAATATAGCGGTGCCTTTTCCGTCCGCGCTGGGTTTCAGTTCAATCCCCCCTTTTACGGGGCGCATATTTTTGATGTCCATGGTATAGTGTACGCCTTTATCGGCTTCACTGTCAACAATGGTGACTTTCCCGCTGTTGAACTGTCCGGCCCAGCTATAGGAGGCGCCGGCGCCAGCGGTTTGTGCAGTATACACGAGTTGAGCGGTCGTATCCGGACGGCTCCATGGGTTCCAGTTTTCCCAGGCTTTGAGGTTGTTGACCTGTGCATATACAGAGTCAATGGGCGCCTGGATCACCCCGGTACGTTCTACCACGGCGGTAGAAGGAAACATCAGCGACAACAGCAATACAAAAATGCCCAGAACGACGATGCTGATGCCTAACAATTTAAAAAGACGCATAATGCTGTTTAATTACGAACTACTAATCTTTTGATACCTTCCAGTCCTTTTTCGAAGTCCTGCCCCACCCATTTGTCCATCATGAGGCCCATTACCTTCCGCAGCGGGTGCTGCCCCATGTTGCAGGTCATGCTCCAGCTGACCAGCGTGCCTTCTCCTACAGGGTCCAGCCGGAAAGCGCCTTTGGCGATGCCCATCCGCATGAAGTCGGTATCTGTGGCGATATACTGCTCTGGTCGGGATTCCGTGATCGTCATATGGCCGGTGCCGATGTTGCGGTTATGGCTCTTCCAGCTGTAGCTGGCGCCGGCGCCGCTGTCTTTTTCCCCATAGGTAATAGCGATATCGGGGTCAAGCTCTTTCCAGGGCGACCATAGCTCCCAGTTGCGGACTACGTTGATGAGTGGGAAGATCCTTGCCGCCGGTGCAGGAATCATGAGCGAACGCTCCACTTTGACCATAGGGGGAAGAAACAAGCTGAATATGAAAAGCCCCAATACCAGGACGATCAACGCCCCCAGAAGAATAAAAAAGGCCTGCATGTAGCTGATTTTAGGTAAGCCAAAGCTAATAAAAAAACCCAGCTACTCCCAACGGAATACTTTTACCGCCACGGCGTACACCACCACTCCCCAGAGCGTTAAAATAGCGATGTCCCAGCCTACGTGCCACAGGTGTTGCCCCTCAAACGCCACTTTACGCAGGGCATCAATGAGATAGGTCAGCGGCATCACCTTACAAATGGGCTGCAGCCAGGCAGGGAAAGAGTCTATCGGGAAAAAGGTGCCAGCCAGCAGGAACTGCGGCAGCGTCACTATGTTGGCCAGCGGCGGTATGGTGCTTTCATTTTTGGCAATGCTGCTCACCACAAAGCCGAAGCCCATGAACACCAGCAGCCCGAAGACGGACAATACCAGCATTTCCATGAAAGTAACCCAGCCATGTACCAGCGTAAAGCCAAAAGCGAAGTGTCCCAGACCAATAATCACCACGGAACTGATCAGCTGGAAGATCATACGGCTGAAAGCCTCTGCCAGCACAATATAGGTACGTTTAATCGGAGTGGCGAAGAAACGTTTTAAAACCAGTGTCTGCCTTAAACTGTAGAACAGGAAAGCGGTGCCGAAAACGGCGGCGCTCATCAGCGCAAAGCCCAGCTGACCAGGCAATATAAAGTCAATCGTTTTGAAAACCCTGCCCGGTATCTCTTCGGACGTGAAAGTAGCTACGGACGCACGCGGATACACCCGGTCATCGATGCGGGCTGTCACCTCTTTTAATACAGACAGTAAAATGGCTTTTTTACCAGCGTCGGAAGCAGTGGAGGTCCTGATATTCACCAGGAAATGAGGCAGGCTGTCGGCCCCTGGCTGCGGCACAACATTGAGGATAGCGGTAATACGGCCCTTCTTCAGGTCATCCTCCATCTCTGCCGCCGGCTGGTCGGTCACCAGCTTCAGCGTTTTCACTTTTGACAATCCTTCGTAAAACCGGCTGTTGATATCGGTATGCCTGTCTACTCCCACTTTCACGGATACGCTGCCGCCACCAATAAAGCCGAATACGAGAATGAACACAAGCGGGAATCCCAGGCTAAAAACCACCGCTGAAGGGCTTCTGAAAATACCTCTTAAACTACCTTTTGTTATAGCCAGCATGGCCCTCCATTGGCTGTACTTCACTCCATTCATCTGAGTCTCGTTTGTTAAAAATCCCGTAAAACTACTCAAAAAATTGACGCTCTGCCCGATTTTTCCCTTGGCTTTGCACCCTCTTTTCCATGGGAAAAGTAGTTTTGGGACATTTTTCGCCCATTTTAATCGCTTTTTGACTGTTTTTTGATGATTTTTTGCTGTTTTTAACCCCTGGAGGTGACATCGGGGAAGATGACCGGGTAATTTTTAAGTGGATTTTAATATCAGGACAGACTAAAAAATAAAGGGGGATGAACAACGGTTTGTTCATCCCCCTTTATTTGAATTTTTAAAGGCTAGAATTTATACATGAAAGGCAGTTTAGCCTGTATATCGCCCGGGATATGCTGTATCGCCTTCAACTGTTGATACAGGTCGTAGTTCACGCCCATTTCTCTTTTCACCATGCTCTCCTGTACTTCTCCGCCTACATTTTTCAGCAACCGGAACAGTTTATCTTTATTGATTTCCGGGTATTCCACCATTCTGTAATCAGATACTTTAGCCAGGCGGGCGGCGCAATTGAGCGCTTCGTTCAGGCCACCGATACGGTCTACCAGTCCGAGCCTCAAGGCATCGGTACCGCTCCATACGCGGCCCTGCGCGATGCTGTCCACCACGGCGGCGTCCAGCTTGCGGCCTGCCACCACTCTCGATTTAAACGAAGCGTAGATGCTGTCCACGCCATCCTGGATAAAACGTTTCTCCACGTCGTTCAGCGGCCGGGACATCGTGCCCAGGTCAGCATAAGGCGCTGTTTTAACACCGTCGAACGTTACGCCCAGTTTGTTTTTGAAGAAATTCTCCATATTAAACATGATACCGAATACCCCGATGGAGCCGGTCAGCGTGTTCGGCTGCGCAAAGATGCTGTCTGCCATGCAGGAGATATAATATCCGCCGGAGGCGGCATAATCACCCATAGATACGACTACAGGTTTCACCTTCTTCGCCAGGGACAGCTCGCGCCAGATCACTTCTGAAGCCAGCGCACTGCCGCCACCGGAGTTCACCCGGAAAAGGATGGCTTTTACTTTCTTGTCTTCCCTTGCCTTGCGAATGCTGTGGATATAGTCTTCGCTGGCGATGGTGGTCTGTTTTTCCGACTCACCGCTGATGATATCTCCCTGTGCATAAATCACCGCGATTTTATTATCGCTGGTGCCGTTGCTCAGGGTTACGGAACTATTGTATTTCAGGAAGGAAACCAGGTTGAGGTCTTCATCACTTTTGATACCGGTTTTGTTTTTCAGTTCATTCACCACTTCATCGTCATATTTCAGTGCGTCTACCAGTTTGTATTTCAGCGCGTCTGACGATTCGCGGATCAGGTTTTCGTTGGCGTAACCATGCAGCGTGGCAGTATCCAGCTTGCGGGTCTGGGCGATGCCATGGAGGTAGTTACCATACAGCTGGCCCAGGAACTGGTGGGTTTGTACACGGTTGGCTTCCGTCATCTGTGATTCGCGGAGGGGTTCGGTAGCGCTTTTGAATTTACCGCAGTAGAAAATTTCCGGTTGTATCTCCAGTTTCTCCAGTGTACCCTTTAAAAACGTCAACTGTGATGAAAAGCCGCTGAAATCGATGCCCCCCTTGGGATTGAGGAACACCTTATCGGCCGCGCTGGCGAGGTAATAGCCCTGCTGGGTCATCACTTCACCATAGGCGTACACAAACTTGCCTGACTTACGGAAACGCAGGATGGCATTGCGGAGCTCTTCCGTTCCGGCAAAGCCGTTACCGCTACCATCTACCTTCAGGTAAATCCCTTTGATGTTATCGTCGGTGGTAGCATGCTGGATCAGTCTTATCGCCTGAAACAGGCCGGGGATTTCGGAAGACTCATCTCCCATAAAAGAAGCCACGGGGTTCACAACTTTCTGTTCGTTGAAAGCCTGGCTGGTCTTCAGCACCAGCACGCCATTGGGGGAAATCGTCACAGGCTCGCGGGAAATGGCTCTCCCGATAATCATCAGCAGCAACAGGAAGCACAGGCCCGTAAAAACGAAGAAAGCCAGGAGCGCCGCAAGGAAAGTTTTAAAGAAACGCATACGTTTTAGTTAAAATGAAAGGGAAATGGAAAGATACATTTTTTCAAAAATACGGAATATGGCTACTTTTGGGCTTCAGAATATACATGAATACAGCAATATTACTTATAGGTGGCAACCTGGGCGACCGTGTCGCCAACCTGCAGCAGGCAGTAGCGCTCATCGGCGCGTCCGCCGGAGAGGTGCTGAAGACCTCCGCCTTATACCAGACCGCCCCGTGGGGCTCCGTAGACCAGCCTGACTATCTCAATCAGGGCATTGAAATACAGACCAGTATGGACGCACTAACGCTGTTGCATACACTGCTGGACATCGAACGCCGGATTGGCCGTATCCGCCAGGAGAAATGGGGCGCGCGGGTGATTGACATCGACCTGATCTTCTTCAATGACGAGATCCTGTCCCTTCCTGAACTGAAACTGCCACATCCCCGGATGCACCTGCGCCAGTTTGTGCTGGTACCGCTGGCCGAAATCGTTCCGGACTACCTGCATCCCGTGTTGCACAAAACCGTACGGCAGCTGCAGCAGGACTGTCCCGACGACCTGAGCGCCGTTAAACTGAGCACGCAAAGCAGCTAAGCAGCCAAGACGCCAGGAACAACAGTTTCTATCGTCTTGCAAGTCTACCTAACGTAAACTAATCTTTATCTTTGCTGCTTTGCTGCTTAGCAGCTTTGCGTGCAAAAACACTCATCCATGCACTATAAATTCATTACCATAGAAGGAAATATCGGCGCCGGGAAAACCACACTGGCCAATATGCTGGCCAAACATTTTTCCGCCAAACTGATCCTCGAAGAGTTTGCCGATAACCCTTTCCTTCCCCTCTTCTATGAACGCCCGCAGCAATATGCCTTTCCGCTGGAACTTTTTTTCATGGCAGAAAGATATAAACAGCTGAAAGACATGCTGCAAACAAAAGACCTCTTCTCCGAGGTGGTCATCTCCGACTACCTGTTTATCAAAAGCCTGCTGTTTGCTAAAATTAATCTGCCGGAAGAAGAATACTCCCTCTACCAGAAACTCTTTGATATCATCAATCCCCAGCTGGTGCAACCTGAACTCCTGATATTTCTCAACGCGCCTGTTACCAAACTGCAGCAGAATATCAAACAACGCAACCGTTCCTACGAACAGCAGATACCCGACGATTACCTGCTCAACGTACACGATATGTACATGCAGTATATTAAGCAGCATCCCGTCCGTACCCTCGTTATCGATACGACCAAAGTGGATTTTCTGCGGCAGCCGGAGGACTTTAAAAGCCTGTTGGCCTCGCTGGAGAAGGAATATGAGCCGGGAGTGCACTACCTGAAACTGTGATGGCCATCATAGTTCCGCAATGGTACTGGCAGCGATAAAGCCGCTGGTCCAGGCATGCTGGAAATTAAATCCGCCGGTGATACCATCTACATCCATTACTTCGCCGGCAAAAAACAGGTTGGGCGCCAGCCGGCTTTCCATCGTGGAGGGATCTATTTCACTGAGCGTGACACCGCCGCAGGTAACAAACTCTTCTTTAAAAGTGGTTTTGCCTTTTACCGGAAACTCCATGCTGACCAGCATCTTCATGAACCGGTTCTGGTCTTTCGCCGGAACGTCCGCCCAGCGCATTTCTTCGGAAATACCCGCTTGCAGCAGCAGGAACTGCCACAGCCGCTGCGGTAGTCCGAACGGGTTTTTATGATGTATTTTCTGTTTACCCAGTTCCTGGCGCAGGGAAGGCCATTCTTCCCGCAGCGAATTTTCATGGTGATCGGGCAGCCAGTTCACTACCGCCGTAAAAGTGTATTGCATGGCTTGCAGTTCCCGGGCGCCCCAGGCAGACAAACGTAATATCGCCGGGCCGCTCGTGCCCCAGTGGGTGATCAGCACGGGGCCCGTCTCCTGTAGTTTGGTACCGGCAACTTTCACCTGTGCGGTGGAGGCCACGCCCATCAGCGAGGTAATGGGATTACCCGGCATATTGAAGGTAAACAGCGAAGGCGCCGGTGGGACAAAGGTGTGCCCTGTTTGCGCCAGCCAGCCAAATTTGCCGGCCTGTGCATACCCGCCGGCAGCCACACAGACAAAATCCGCCGTCAGCGAGCGGCCATCCTGCAACTGCAGCAGCCAACGCCCGTCAGCGCTCTTTTCCAGCGTGGTCACCTCTTTATTGGTTTCAACCTTTACATGGTATTTGTCCGCCTCCCGCAGCAAACAATCGATAATCGTTTGTGAATCATCCGTCACCGGGAACATGCGCCCGTCTGCTTCTGCCTTCAGTTTCACCCCTCTTTCGGCGTACCATTCGATGGTATCCGTCACAAAAAAGCGGGAGAAAGCCTTCCGTACAAAATGTTGTCCGCGGGGATAACGTTTAGTCATATACGTGATATCGGGCGCATTGTGCGTCACATTACACCTGCCGCCGCCACTCACTTTTACCTTGGATAACAGTTTACCGGTTTTCTCCAGCAACACTACTTCCAGCGACGGGCATAAACGCGCCGCATTGACCGCACAAAAAAAACCGGCCGCACCGCCGCCGGCCACCACTAATCTTTTCCGGATTGCACTCATTAAAATCTTGTTAAAACCAACGCTTGAAGACGCAATAATAACAAACCTGCCGTAATCTTACCGTTTATTCTTTCGTAAGTTTATATTTGTCCTATTATTATATCCATTATTTCGGCTCAAAATACAGTTCATGCAAGTGCACAATACCAAAAAGAGACGTCACCTGAAGTGGATGATACCCGCTACCCTGCTGGCCGGAGTTATGGGCGCCGTGGCTATCATGCCGCCACCAGCCGACTGGTCGGATCACCTGGTTCAGGCTTTACAACAATACAACAACCGCTTCCCGCAGGAGAAAGTATTCCTGCATCTGGACAAAGACTACTATGCCGCCGGCGAGACGATCTGGTTCAAAGGTTATGTGACCCTCCAGGGCCTCCCCTCCACGCAGGCGACCAACCTGTATGTAGAGCTGCTCGACAAGAATAACAACATCGTACAAAAGAAACTGTTTGCCGTTTTCAACGCCGGCGCCCCCGGGAACTTCGAACTCCCGGAAGCGCAGAAGCCCGGCGTATACCAGCTGAGGGCCTACACCGCCTGGATGCTCAACTTTGACCCGGCCTTCACTTATACCCGTACCATCGAGATATTTGATCCGGCAAAGAAAGGCGGTCCTGCAGCTGACAGCACCGCTGCCGACTTCTCCGTACAGTTTTTCCCGGAAGGAGGCAACCTCATTGCAGGCCAGCCTAACACCGTGGCATTCAAAGCGATTGACAACAACGGTTATCCGATCGAGGTGACCGGCACCATAAAAGATCCTAAAAATACCGCCATCAAATCCATACATGATGGTATGGGCACCTTCGAAGTTACCCCGACCGCCGGCCCGGATGCCTACCAGGCCGTGGTAAAAAGCGCCAAAGGGCAAAGCAAAACCTTTACGCTGCCTGTAGCCCAGGCTACCGGCGCGTCCCTGAAAGTGTTCAACAAAGGCGCCCGTATTTTTTACCAGGCGGTCCCCGCCAATATGGGCGATACCGCGATGAACAAGCTGGTCGTTATCGCACAGATGGGCCAGCAGCTGGTATACAAAGCGCTTCTCGATGTATCTGAAGGGCGTATCAGCGGCTTCATTCCGGCCGACAAGCTACCCAGCGGCATCCTCCAGATCACCCTGTTTGGCAGCAACGGCGCACCGCTCGCAGAACGTCTTTCTTTCGTACGCAGCAACGACCGTATGGAAATGGACATACTGGAGTCTGACGTAGCCCGCGAGCCACGCAAGAAAAGTACTTTTGTGCTGCGCCTTCCCGACACGCTGCAGTCCAATATCTCCGTGGCCGTCACCGATGCCGACGCCGTACCCGTAGATAAAAACGCGGCCGACATCGTGTCTACGCTGCTCCTTACTTCCGATATCAAAGGATTCGTATACAATCCCAACTGGTATTTCAAGGATACCAACCCAGCCACCCTGCAGGCGCTTGACCTGGTGATGATGACCAACGGATGGCGCAGGTTCAGCTGGGAGAAAATCGCTAAAAATGAATTCCCGGAAATACGCCACCCTTACGAACAGGGCGTTAGCGTCAAAGGGGTTACCACCGGCGTTAACGGCAGACCTATCGTGGGCGGCAAACTGGATATGATCATCAAACTGCCGGTTGACAGTTCTTCCATGTTCGCTTCCGCCCCGATCGACGAGAAAGGACAGTTCAACATCGCCAACATGGTGTTCCCTGATACAGCTTACATCTACTATCAGGGCAGCGACGCCAAAAAGAGCAAAGACGTTAACGTGAAGTTTGACATCCACTTCTTTGATCGCGCCACCCAGGTAAAAATACCTTACCCGTTGCGCGTTCCGCCGGCGATAGACAACAACTCCCTGAAGCTGTTCCTCGCCACCGCCGCAGAAAGTAACAAGGTCAACCGCGCTATCAACAACAAGACGGTATACCTGCAGGAAGTAAATGTAAATGCTAAAAAAATCAAGCCGGAAGAAACTACGGAAAAACGGTATACTTCCGGTATGTTCTCCGGCGGTGATGGTTATACCTTTGACCTCACCAAAGAGAACCCTACTGCCTACAATATCTTCCAGTATCTTCAGTCTAAAGTGGCAGGCTTACAGATCACCGGTGACCTCAGCAACCCGGCGCTCTCCTGGCGCGGTGGCAAGCCCGGCCTGTATCTCAACGAAATGCAGACCGACGTAAGCATGCTGAGCACCCTCAGCATCAATGACGTGGCCCTGATCAAGGTATTCCGTCCACCATTTATGGGTGGCTTCGGCGGTGCTAACGGCGCTATTGCGGTATATACCAAAAAAGGCGGCGACAACCCGCCGGCCAACGACCCGTCTATCAAAGGTTTCCAGCTGTATAAAAAGGCCGGTTATGCCATCGTGAAAACCTTCTACTCTCCGGACTACTCCGTGAAAAAAGAAGTGCACGCGCTGCCCGACAAACGCCTGACGCTGTACTGGAGCCCGAACGTGCCGGTAGATACGCTGACACATACCGCCAAAGTAGAATTTTACAACAACGATTTCTCTAAACGCTTCCGCGTAGTGGTACAGGGTATTACCGACGAAGGCACTGTAGGCAAGTTTGAACAGGAGTTCTAACCACGCAAAGGCGCTAAGCAGCAAAGACGCAAAGGATAAAATATCAGCGAGCAGAGAAAGCAAAGGAGCGGAGATCAAATCGATTTGATCTCCGCTCCTTTGCTTTCTTATTAAAACTTAAAAAAATCTTTGCTCCTTTGCTGCTTAGCGCCTTTGCGTGAACGAACCTAGCCAGCGAGGTTACAGGATCAGCAGCGGCGTAATAAATCCTAGCGACACCCGGTAAGTATCATCATTCACCAGTCCGAATTTCGTTTGTGCGTAATCGGTATACCGGTACACCCGGCCGACCATGTTCAGGAAAATTTTCAGGTCGTATTTATCAAACGGATACACTTCGATGGCCGGCACGTAACCCCATGCCGTGCGGAGTTTCTTTTCTCTATTGGGATCGGGGTTACCGTTCCAGTAGGCGAAATCCACGAATCCTGTAGCGGTCAGGTGTACGATCCTGTTCAACCGCACGTCGGCCCTTACCCAGTGGCTCATGTAGGTCACGCCCTGCACGGCTTTTATATCGGGTATCCAATTAGAGACGATGAACTTTCGGTCCAGGTTTTCCAGGCTCAGCTTAAAATCATAGTCCAGTTTGAAATTGCGCAGTATCAGCGAGTTACCCAATGCGATGTAATTCATGTACTGGTGGGTAGCTTCCTTGAAAATGCTGTAGGACCAGATGGTAGCCACTTTTCCGTTGAACAGATGTCCGCGCCAGTTGATCACGGCAGCGAAGGGGAATTTACTCTCCTGGATGCCGGGAAGGGAATCGTACAGTTCTTTAAAGGTTTTGGTGCGGCTGTTGAGCAGTTGAAAGGTAAATTCGTTGTTGTTGTTGGGCAGATACCCTACACCGGCGCCGGACAGGAAGTTGTCCGAGTTTTCTATGATGTCGGAGTATTCGTAGATCTGTATGGGGTTATCGTCAAATTCCACGCCGCCCCAGTCTGCGCATAGTTTACCTGCATATATTCTCCAGTGCTTGCCGGGGTCGAAGCGCAGATAGGCCAGATCGGTGGAGCGGCTGATATTGTCTACCGACTGGGTGGCGGGGTCGCGGGTATATCGGTCACGGAAGCGGAAATAGAGTTTGTCAAGTACTTTCCCTTTTATTTCCAGCCGGAACTGTTCATTGACAAAACGCGAGCCGGTGTAGGTACCTTCATCAAACTCATTCCGGAAGGCGTAGCGCATATTGGCGATAAAGTCCATGTTGTTGAGCAACGCTACTTTATTAATGGGAATGAGGGGTTTATAGAGCGTATCTTTCTTCGATTCCTGGTGCTGTGCTATTGCAGCAAGCGGAAACAACATCATGCAGGCTACCAGCCAATTGCGGATATGCATAAAGGTTAAGTTTGGGAGTTAAAGAAAAAATAAGGTCGTCTATAGAAGGATGCCAGCCAGAAAGAAACCGGCGGCAACGGATACGGCTACACTGACAATCCCCGGAATCATAAAGCTATGGTTGACCAGGTATTTTCCGATCTGGGTGCTACCGGTACGGTCAAAATTAATGGCCGCCAGCAGCGTCGGATAACCTGGCAGGAAAAAATCCCCGTTTACGGCAGGGAACATGGCTACCAGGTGGGCCGGCAGGATGCCGAGGGACAGGCCCAGCGGCATGAGGGCTTTGGTAGTGGCAGCCTGACTGAAGAGTAAAGCGCTCAATATGAACAGGGCGATGGCAAACGTCCAGGGGGCCGCTCTCACCATGTTGCCCAATGTGCTTTCAATAATACCGGTGTTGGTTTGCATAAAGGTGGCGCTCATCCATACCACACCGAAGATAGATACGACCGCCTGCGCACCGGAGTTAAAAAGGCTGGCTTTAGCCACAGCGGCAGCCGTGGTACGGCAAAAAAGCATAATGGCGGCGGCAGCGGCCAGCATCACCAGTTCAATGACCGCAGCCATTTTGATATGCCCCGTGGTGTCTACGGCCATATTGCTTTTCCCTTCCCCAAAGGAAGGCAGCATATTGGGAAAGGCGCCTACGAGCACTATCAGCAGCACGGCCAGTCCAAATATCAGTACCGATGCCTTGGCGCCCGGCAGCAGCGGGGCTTTGCTTTCCTGGACGTCCGCCTCTATGCTGGCGGCGAAGTCAGGGTCTTTCATTTTTTCCAGGAACACCGGATCTTTCGCCAGCTCCTTGCCTTTTTTCCAGCATACCACAACACCCGCCAGCGTGCCGATGATGGTGGCCGGGATACATACCCGCAGAATATCGAGCAGTTCAATTTTACCGCTGAGAATGGTCAGCAGCGCAGCGGTGGCCGCAGAGATAGGACTGGCGGTAATCGCCAGGTGCGAAGAGATCACGGAAATGCTCAGCGCACGCTCCGGTCTTATTTTTTTCTTGGTAGATACTTCCGCAATAATCGGCAGCAGCGAGTAGGTAATGTGGGCGGTCCCCGCAAAAAGCGTAAAAATATAAGTGACCAGGGGACCCAGTAAAACAATCAGGGAAGGTTTGCTCCGCAATATTTTCTCCGCCAGCCGCACCAGGTAGTCCATCCCACCGGCAGCCTGCAGGGTGGCAGCGGTAGTCACTACCGCCAGGATGATCAGCATCACATCTATCGGCGGATCAGCCGGCCGCATGCGGAAAATAAAGATATAAACCGCCAACGCCACCATGCCCATTACCCCAAGGCCAATGCCTTTCATGCGGGCTCCCACCAGGATAGCGGCGAGTAATATTGCGAACTCTAACCAGATCATATAAAATAATATCTGCTGCTGAAGATACTCAAAACCAATAGTATTTTATAACCTATAACCCTATTCTATACTATTTCTGATACTGTTTCCAACCGGCTATTTTGTGCCGGCGATGTCCTACCGGCGGTTTCAAGCCGGTAACATTCTACCTGCGGCTTCATGCCTGTGATGCCCACCGGCGGTTTGTGGTTATGTAAATATGATGGTTATTGCAGTGATTGCAGTGATTGTGATTATCGTGATTATAGTAACTATTATGCTTGTAACTATTATGGTTATTATGGTTACATAGCCGGTACCACACCCGGATGCGGCACCGGCTTCTATTGTAAAACCCTGTTGGGGGGTACAGTCATCTTCCTGCTATAATTATTCGCACAAATCTTCAAAATATCACATTGCGCAGCTATTATTTTAAAAACAGTTAGTGGTTGATAAACTGTGGTCTGATCATGTTGTCAAACGTAAAGATCTCGTCCCATTTCTCCTGTGTGATCAGCTTTTTCTCTTTCACGGCGATATCGTGCACGGACTTACCGGTTTCCAGCGCCTCGCGGGCGATGCCGGCGGATTTCTCATATCCGAGGATCGGGTTCAGCTGGGTTACAATACCGATGCTGTTCATCACCATCTGTTTGGTATGTTCGGCATTGGCCGTAATACCCAGGATACATTTTTCCCGAAGGGTGCGGCAGGCATTGCCCATATAGGTAATGGCGGTAAACAGTGCAAAAGAGATCACCGGTTCCATGACATTGAGCTGCAGTTGCCCTGCTTCCGCCGCCATGGTCACAGTCAGATCGGCGCCAATTACATAATAGGCGGTCTGGTTCACCACCTCCGGTATCACCGGGTTTACCTTGCCCGGCATAATGGAAGATCCGGGCTGCATCGGCGGCAGGTTTATTTCGTTGAGGCCAGCCCGTGGCCCGGATGACAACAAACGCAGGTCATTGCATATTTTGGACACCTTCACGGCTGTGCGTTTCAGCACACCGGAAAGCTGCACATAAGCACCGGTATCATTGGTTGCCTCAATCAGGTTCTCGGCCAGCTTCAGGTCCAGCCCGGTCACCTCGCACAGGTATTGCGTCACCAGCTCCGCATATCCCTCCGGCGCATTCACACGGGTACCGATAGCGGTAGCGCCCATGTTGATCTCAGCGATCAGCCGCTTACTGCTGTCTACCCTGGAAAGCTCTTCTTTCAGGTTGATGGCAAAAGCATGGAACTCATCACCAAGGCTCATAGGCACGGCGTCCTGCAGTTGTGTACGCCCCATCTTCAGTACGTTCTGGAACTCTTTCCCCTTTGTATCAAACGCATCTGCCAGCTTGCCCAGCTCGTCTTTGTAAACGGTCAGCTTCAGGATCAGGGCTATACGAAAAGCAGTAGGATAAGCATCGTTGGTGGACTGTGAACAGTTCACATGGTTGTTAGGGTGGCAGAATTCGTACTCCCCTTTCTGTTTGCCCATCATCTCCAGGGCCACATTGGCGATCACCTCGTTGGCATTCATATTCACGGAAGTACCGGCGCCACCTTGTATCAGATCGCTCAGGAACTGATTGTCAAACTCCCCGTTGATCACCCGGTCACTGGCCCGGATAATGTATTCTGCAATATTTTTGTCCAGCACTCCCAAATCCCGGTTGGCCATAGCCGCCGCCTTCTTCACATACCCCAGGCTCTTTACAAAAAGCGGCTCCACCTTCAGCGGTATACCGGTAATGTGAAAATTCTCCAACGCACGAAGTGTCTGAATACCATAATACACATCCTGCGGTATCTCTTTCTCCCCCAAAAAATCGTGTTCTATTCTCTTGGACATAAATTTTGATTTAAGGCCGGAAGTTAAACGCTTTTAGAACAACATAATCCTCATAATTGTTGTAGTTTCATCTAAAGATTTTTCATTACACTGTTGTTCTATTCGTAAATCATAATTGGCAATTCGTAATTTCTCATGATGTTCCGCATTTCACTGGTTTGTTTTCTATTTTTAGTTTTTACCGTAAAGGCCCTCTCTGCACAACACCTGGCGCCACATTTTAATCCCCGGGAATACCATGAACTGCTCGATCTCAGCTCCCTGCAACGGGATACGTCACTGGAACAAAGCAATGCCAAGGCACCGGAAAACTTCCGCGTCGTTTACCGTTCCCCGGAGACTGGCCTCAAAAACCGCTGGGACTTCTGGGTCAACCGCAGCCGGGGCCTCGGCGTTATCTCCATCAGAGGCACTAACGGTACCGCCACCTCCTGGATGGAAAACTTCTACGCCGGTATGATCAGCGCCAAAGGAACACTGCAGCTAAATGACAGTACTACCTTCTCCTATAAACTGGCGGAAGACGACAAAGCGTTTGTACATGCCGGCTGGCTGCTGGGCCTCGGCGCCATGGCGCCGGACATCGTACAACAAATTAAACACGCCTATCAGGAAGGCATACACGAATTTATTATCACCGGGCATAGTCAGGGCGGCGCTATTGCCTTCCTGGTGCGCTCCTACCTGCAATACTTCGACGGTCTGCCAAAAGACATCGTCTTTAAAACCTACTGCAGCGCGGCACCCAAACCGGGCAACCTGTTCTATGCGTATGACTATGATTACATCACCCGCGGCGGCTGGGGGCTCAGGGTGGTCAACGGACGGGACTGGGTGCCGGAAGTGCCTTTCTCCATACAGACACCCACCGACTTCAGCACCATCAACCCTTTCGCTGACATCAAAAAAGCTTTCCGCAAACAGAAATTCCCGGCACGGGTGGCACTGTCCTACATGTACGGGCGTCTCAACCGCCCCGCCAGGAAGGCCAGCCGCCGCTTTCAGCGGGTACTGGGCAAAATGGTGTACGGTCGCGTAAAAAAAGTACTGCCGGAGTATAACCGTCCCATTTTTGTCAACAGCCACAATTATACCCCGGCAGGTACGCCGGTAATTTTATACCCGGTAAAGGGATATGATGAAAAATTTCCGTTCGACGGTAAAAATATTTTCGTGCACCACTCCATCGATGCATACCGGTGGGCGCTCGATCACATATACCCTGCCGGCGGGCATTAGTCGTTACCGCCCTTTTCGCCGGTAAACCAATGTTCTTTATCCCTGAACAATACGTTGAAAGTAGTGAGCGATCCGTAAATACGGGTGATATACTGCTGCAGGTTGATCTTCTCTTCGTCTGTCAGCACCTTATGGCTGTTGATATTCTGCTCCAGCACCCGTAACCGGTCGCGCAGCATCACGATCTTGTGAAAAAATGTTTCGATTGGCACTTCTTTCGCTTTCAGGGTAGAATCGCCCGGTTGCAGCACCATCGTACCGTTCCGCCAGCGATCGCCCAGCGGCACCACCTCTGTTATACCGCCCCATAAACGCAGTATCTTCAGTAAAGACGTTTCCATGTCCGATACCGTTTCCACTTCAGCCGTCTGGTTTTCGGCGACCAGCACCTCAAACAGCGGGTCTGTTTTGTCGATCATTTTGATACCATGGTCCATAAAAGTGACGCGGTACTGTGCGTATTTAACGCCTACAATAACGCCCGGTCCAAAATGTGCGTGCTGTACCCTTGAACCCACGCCCAGTGTCAGTTCTTCCATGTGTTGCTATTTTTGGTATCAAACTTAATACTTTCACGCAAAGCGCGCAAAGATTTGATAAAGAGATTACGTTTTGAAATAAATTAAGAACGCAAAGGATCGAAGGCTATATTTTATCGTCGACATTAGTTGAATAACAAAATATGGTCGTCGACCCTTTGCGTTCTTTATCTATTTATCAAATCTTTGCGCGCTTTGCGTGAGCACTTTTTCAAGGATACCCACCGCTTTCGTCAGTTCCCTGTTGTTCAGCGACGCGAAGCCAAACCGGATGGCGTTCAGTGATGTTGTGCCGTGCCCATACTGTTCCCCGTTGCTCATCAGGAGGCCCATGGAAGCAGCCTTCACGGCCACCTGTGTCAATGGGTATCGTTTGTGGAAGGTAAGCCAGGTGGCCATGCCACCAGCAGGTTCGGTAAAGCGTACCTTGTCACCCAGGCGGTTTTGCAGCAGTTGCGTGAGCTGATCGCGCCGCTCATGATACAGCTTGTTCGATTTTTTCAGGTGCCGGTCGATGGTCCCGTCGGCCAGGAGGGCCGCCAGTGTTTCTTCCGGGAGGTTGTCTCCCTGGAGGTCCATCAGTTTGCGCAGCCTGGCCATTTCTTCGAGGAACGGCGCCGGGGCCACGAGGAAGCCGCTGCGGATGGAGAGCCCGAGCAGTTTGGTAAAAGAACCTACGTAGATCACGTTGCCGCCATGGTCTCCACTGGCCAGCGGCAATATGGGCGCAGAACTGTAATGATAATCGTAGTCGTAATCATCTTCCAGCACGGCCAGCCGGTGGGTGCGGATAACGTCCAGCAGCCGCATTCTGCGTTCTGCGCTGAGCGTAACCGTTGTTGGGTGGTGATGGTGCGGGATCACATACAGCATCTTCACTTTATGGGCACGGCACAGCCTTCCTACTGCTTCCACATCGATGCCCTCTGCGTCTGTGGGCACGCGCAACAGGCGGGCGCCCAGCTGTTCAAAGCACAGGTCGGCATAAAAATAATTGGGGCTGCCCACGATCACGTAGTCCCCTTTCTTCAGCAGCATGGCGGCGGTCAGGTAGATGGCCATCTGTGCACCCCGGGTAGTCATTACATTGTCGGCCGACAGCGAAAGGCCGCGCGTATACGTCAGGTAATGCACCAGCTGCTGCCGCAGGTGCAGGCTGCCCATCGCAGAACCATAGGTGAGCCGCTGGTGATAGCGCGGCCGGCGGACCAGCGCACGGCTCTCTTTCATCCACGCTTCCAGCGGCGCCTCCCGCATATCGGCAAAACCATCGTTGATGATCAGCTGACCGGGCTGTAGCCGGTCGTAGCGGGAAGTGACCACAGATGGAATACGGTTAAAAGAAAACCCCGGCCCCGCGGTATACGGAGATGCCGGCGCCTGAAAGGAACGAGGCTTGACATCCGGCAGGTTGGTCGCAACCATCACACCCTTTCTCGGAAGGGCGGTGGCCCAGTCCTGGCTCACCAGTTCGTCGTATGCCGCTACCACCGTCTTACGGTGCAGGCCTAACTGTAACGCCAGTACACGGCTGCCGGGCAACAACAGCCCCGGCTTCAGCACACCTTCCCTGATCAGGCTGGCAAAGCGGTTCGCAATCTGCTGATATACCGGTTGCCGCGCCTCCCGGTCGATAGCGATCAGTGTTTTATATGGTAGCATCTGGACTATTGATCGATTTAAATCTGGACTACATGAATAGTCCAGGCAAAACTAATTTTACAGTATCAATAATGCAAAAACAATCGTGATGAAAGAAAGATTTTTTATGCAGGAGGTGCAGCCGGAAGCCTTCAAAACGATGGTGGCGATGGACAAATACACGACCACCACCAACGTGTCCCCGTTACACCGCGAGATGATCAAAGTAAGGGCTTCGCAGCTCAACGGCTGCGCCTATTGCCTCGACAAGCACGCTGCCGACGCCCGTAAACTCGGGGAAACCACAGAGCGTCAATTGTTACTCAATGCATGGCGTGAATCGCCACAGTTCACCGAAGAAGAGAGGATCATACTGGCCATGACAGATGAAGTGACCTTTATCAGTGAACAGGGGCTGACGGAGGAGACTTACAACAAAGCGTTGGCCTGCTTCGGCATGGAAACCACCGCTCAACTGCTGATGCATATTATTTGTATTAATGCCTGGAACCGTATCGGGATAGCTACCCGCCGGATACCGGGCCAACATTATCCAACAACCGCCAAATGAGAACAGTAAGAACAGCCGTCACCGACGCCGAAATACTGGCCTGCCGCGAGGTCATCCTCTCCCTACGCCCGCATATAGCGCCTGAAAGAGTGCTGCCGCAGATACGGGAAATGCAGTTGGAAGGCTACCATCTTCTGTATTTAACAGCAGACGATGATCCTTCAAAAGTAGCCGCTATAGCAGGTTACCGGCACAAACATAATCTCCATAGCGGCCGCTTTATTTATATCGATGACCTGGCCACCCATCCCTCCTGCCGCGCGCAGGGCTATGCCACGCTGCTGCTGTATTACATCCGGGAGATCGCAAAAGAAGAGGGACTCTCTATTATACAGCTGGATTCCGGGCACGGCCTGTGGCCGGCACACCGGCTGTATCATGAACAGGGCTTCTATATCTCAGCCCATCACTTCACGCAGGTGGTATAAAAAAAGCAGCGAAGACAGGTGTCTTCGCTGCATAAAAACATCACAACAAAAAAACTATTCCTTTACCTTATTCAGGAAAAATGATAGCTTGAACAATAGCTCATCCTGAAGGCCTGCTCTCAGTTTAGCCTCATCGTCGGTGATACCCAGGCGGCGCAGCCGCTGATAGTAGACGTAAGAACCGCCGATGAGCTCCAGGCATTCCTGTATCTTGCGCTGCACCTCTGCTTCTTTGGTGCGCTTCTCATATTCTTTTTTAGTCAGTATTTTATCCACAAAGTAGAAGTTGTCTTTGTCTTCCACCCATTTATTGCCTTCGCGATGCTGTGGCTTATACACTTCAAGATAACAATTATCCAGCTTTAAAACATCACCAAATTCTGCCCGTATATCGATTACCGTCGGTTTTTCCGCTGCAGGGTTGGCTAACCGTTTTTTGATGTGGTTGCTGATCTCCACGCCCAGCCCGTCGCTGCTCATAAGAATCTGGTTCAGCTCGGAAAACTCCAGCCCGATGGTGATACGGGTATATCCCCTGCCGCTTTTTATTTTACCAAAAAGGCTGGGCGTCGTGTGTTCATCAAAGATGATGTCTTCCACCTGCACCTTGGTAATGGTTTTATAGTCGGGCTTGTAGCCTTCTTCCGCCGGGGTGGGACGTTTGTTCACCAGCCGCGCTGTTTCCTGGCGGCGGCTGTGCTGGATATAATCATCGATGAAACGCAGCTCATGTTTTTTGAGCTTGGCGTATAACTCATGATGAGAATAATTGTTCATCTTGCTCAACAGGGCAAGGTCATTCCAGCTGTGGAAGTGCTGCATTTTTTTCAGTTCTTCCAGGATATCTGCTGCCGCCATGTTGCGACGGTAATATAATTCTCCTATCAGAAAGAGGGCGTATTCCTGCGCCGGATAACCCAGTTCGGGCAATACGTCGTAAGGGCTGCGCTTCTGGTCACGCGCCTGCTCCAGCAGTTCCACGTCGGACATTACCGGGGCCAGCAGGTACTTTCGGGCGGCCGACCGTAATTTCTTGCTCACATAATCCAACAGCTGGTCACTCACCTGGCTGTGATGTACAAAGTCATGCAGAATCTGTACAAAGCGGCGCGATGTAGGTAATCCAAACTGTGTGAGAATATCATTTTCCAGGTCCAGCACCTCCTCTTTCGCAGGCTCCTCT
The DNA here is from genome assembly GCF_900167135.1 of Chitinophaga eiseniae. Lineage (GTDB taxonomy): Bacteria > Bacteroidota > Bacteroidia > Chitinophagales > Chitinophagaceae > Chitinophaga > Chitinophaga eiseniae. Next base: position 1,107,025 of record NZ_FUWZ01000003.1, read on the forward strand.
TTGCCAGGTTTTACCTTCTGCTCCATCTGCTGGTAACGCTGATAATACTCCTGTAACTTCAATTTAAGCTGATCCATAATATATATACAATTAATTATTAAACGATTTTAACTTTCTTATGGCCGGGTCCGGGGAGTTTTGTCATTTTTCCATCGTTTTGCCATCCGGGCTAACATATCTCTCCCCTGTGGACAGCGAACAGCCTGAAATAAGCCTGCTCTGTGTGGCCATCAACCAAACATTCTGTTGACTTTCAACAACTTGATAAAATGGGAATTATAATGGGAAGTGCGCAAAGATACGCCTTTTAATACAGCACGCAAAGCCTCAAAACGCCATCTGGTGCGGATTACATTAGTATATAATAACAAGCATCGGCGGGATAAAATGTACTGCAATGATTATCATATCACTCCCTGTTTTTTCATGATATATAACTTTCTGAAAAAAAATTTCGAAAAGTATTTGGAATTTAAAAAAGCTTTGTGTTATCTTTGCACTCCCAACAACGAAATAACACACGCTGGAAGGGACAAAACGGTGGTTGTAGCTCAGTTGGTTAGAGCATCAGATTGTGGTTCTGAGGGTCGGGGGTTCGAGACCCCTCAATCACCCGAAAATGAAAAAGGCTTCTTACACAGAAGCCTTTTTTCGTTTTATAATGTTTTATTTTTTTTGATGCTTTCGATAGAGAAATTTCAATAGAGGGAGAGTATCTTCGCAACATTGTAAATAACATTTCCATTCAATGAATTATCTGCTTCCCATTATAGCCTCCTGTCTGATACCCGTTGTCACAGCCCTGCTGGGTTGGTTTATCCATCACCTGGCCGCGCACACGTTCTTCACCAGCATTCTTCCGAAACGGCAACAGGCCCTGGCACAACAACTGGGTGCTTTCGCAGGACAGCAGCTTTCCTTCAGCACCATCAAATCCAAACTGACAGATCCTGAAAAAATAAAAAATATTATTCCGCTGGTAGAAGCGCATCTCGATACTTTCCTCCGGGAGAAACTGCCTAAAGCCATGCCGGTCCTCTCCATGTTCATCGGCGACAGCATCGTGAACCAGATCAAATCACATCTCGTGGCAGAACTCGATACCCTGTTCCCCGTGATGATCAGTCAGTATCTCGACAATGTAGAGAAAGACCTGAACATCGAAAAAATGGTAGCCGATAAAGTAGCCGGTATCTCCGCAGAACAACTGCAACAAATCAGTCAGCAAATGCTGGGAGACGGAATTGCCAAATTTAAACTACTGGGCGCCCTCACAGGCTTCTGTTGCGGCCTTCTGGCGTTGATACTCCTGTTTATTTTTTAATCGCCCTGTTTAGCGGCGCCTCCTGAAGGAAGCGCCGCGCACTGTTAACTACTGTTAACCGGAAAGCATTGTTAACTACTGTTAAGACCTTCTAAGGGTCATTTTTTTGATTTCCTGCGGAAAAAATTCCATTCATCACAATATCCGACCATTCACCACTACCCACCGATACATTTGCTGAAATCTGACAAACAGTGCGGATAAAAAACAGCAGGATGAAAAAACGGTATTTACTCCTTGCCGGCATTTTAATGTGGCAGGTACAATCCTTCGCTCAGGCGCCCGTAGCCGGCAAACCAGCGGCTGCGGCCAACGGACAGGGCGCCAAAACACGGCCGGACATGCCGCAGATAGGCAGGCTTTACGGGAAACTGATAGACGCCTCCAATGGCAAACCCATCCCATATGCTTCTGTAGCCCTGCTGCGGCAGCGCGACTCTTCCGTGGTGACCGGTATGCTGACAAAGCCCAACGGTGAATTTAACCTGGAAAGTCTACCATTCGGCCCTTTCCTCGTACGCATCAACTTCATGGGCTATACCGGTCTGCAGAAAAAAGTAAGCATTACCCCGCAAACCACCGAACAGGACCTGGGCAACATTAAAATGCAGCCCAACGTAAAAACCCTGCAAAGCGTGGAAGTGACCGGCCGGAAAAGCGCCTTCACCATGGGCATCGACAAAAAGGTGTTCAACGTGGAACGTAACCTCACCAGCGTAGGCGGTACCGCCACCGATGTACTCAAAAATATACCCTCCGTCAATGTGGACCTCGACGGCAACGTCAGCGTACGCAATGCGGCCCCTAATATCTTTGTGGATGGTAAACCCTCCACGCTCACCCTCGATCAGATACCCGCCGACGCGATCGAAAGCGTGGAACTGATCACCAACCCCTCTGCACGGTACGATGCAGAAGGCATGTCCGGTATCCTCAACATCATCCTGAAGAAAAACCGGAAAGCCGGCTTCAATGGCTCCGTACAGGCGGGCATCGGCACCGGCAATAAATACAATGCCGGCGGTAACATCAACATCCGTCAGGGTAAGTTCAACGTATTCGCCAACTACAACCTCAACGCCAACAGAAGCTGGGGCGAAGGCAACACCTCCCGCAGCAACTACAAAAGCGGCACTGCCGCCGATACCAGCTTCCTGCTGCAGAACAGCAACAGCAACAGTAAACCGCTGTTCCAGTTCGGCCGCTTCGGCCTGGATTACCAGATCGATAACCGCAATACCATCTCGCTGTCGCAGAACATCGTTGCGGGCGACTTCAAAAACAATGAAGACCTCCTCAGCACCTTCTCCAACAGTCAGCACAATATCACCGGCCAGAGCGACCGCCGGAACAACAACAAGTTCGGTTTCCGCAATTACACCACAGCATTGGGTTTCAAGCATACCTATGCCAAACCTAATAAAGAATGGACAGCCGACTTCAACTACAACAGAAGCTCCAACAACCGTAACGGCGATTACCTCACCCAGGCCATGAACGCGCAGGGAACACCGCTCGGTCAGCCGCTGTACCAGACTAATACGTCTGCCGGCAAAACCACTTTCATCACCATCCAGACAGATTATACCAACCCGGTAGGCAAAAACGGTAAACTGGAAACCGGCGCGAAAGTCACGCTGCGCGATTATACCAGCGATTACCAGGTATTCGACAAAGACACCCTCAACGGGCACTTTATTCCCAATGCCATGCTGTCTACCGCCTACAAATACAACGAGGAGATTTACGCCGGTTATGCGAATTTTTCCAATACTATGGGCAACTTCGGCTATCAGGCAGGTCTGCGTGTGGAACAATATGTGTACGCCGGCGAAAACCAGGGCGTGCATTACAAACCCACCAAAGCGGTACCAGGCTTCTTCCCGAGCGTATACCTGTCGCAGAAGCTGAAGCATGACCAGGAATTACAATTGAACTATTCCCGCCGGGTAAACAGGCCGAACTTCTTCCAGCTGATACCTTATCGTGATTACAGCGATCCGCAGAACCAGCGGGAAGGTAATCCCAACCTGAAACCGGAATACATCAACAGTCTGGAGTTTTCCTATGCTAAAAACTGGCAGAACGCCAACCTGCTGGGAAGCGTATACTTCCGTAATGTGAATAATATGATCTCCACCATCAGCACGCCGATTGGCGCCGATACACTGCTCACGCAGTTTATCAACGCCAACAGAAGTAATTCCTACGGTGCGGAGATCACGCTGAAAAACCAGATCCTCAAAGGCTGGGACCTTACTTCCAATGTGAACCTGTACCAGACAGATATGAAGGTGAACAGCAATGGACAACACTTCAACAACAGCGGTTTCAGCTGGCTCGCGAAGATCAATTCAGAAACTAAGCTGCCGGCCAATTTCACCGTACAGGTGACCGGCAGTTACCAGGCGCCTACGATCGCACTGCCCGCTTCCGGCGGTGGCGGCGGCCGTGGCGGTGGCTTTATGATGATCCCTACTTCTTCACAGGGTACCATCAAAGGCTTCAGTACGGTGGATGTGGCGGTACGCAAGGACTTCCTGAAGAACAAAGCCGCCTCGCTCACGCTCAGCCTGTCTGACGTTTTCAATACACGCCAGTATGAACTGAACCAGGCTACGCCTGCTTTCGCACAGGATTACATCCGCAAGCGCGAATCCCGTATCCTGAAGCTCAACTTCAGCTACCGCTTCGGTAAATTCGACGCTTCCCTGTTCAAAAAGAAAAAACCGAATAATAACAACGACATGCAGATGGGTGACCCAATGCAAAGTTTTTGAGTTAATAAAGAGGGTGAATGCAAGACCACAGCCGGTAGACAGCGAATAGTGCCTCTGCCGGCTATCTTTTTGAATATACCATTCATCCCAATTAGTCAACATTTTAAACACCGGCAATTATTTTTATAGCCATAGATCAGCCAGAATAAAGGATGCGAACATTACGGATGCTAAGATTACTTGCAGGGGCAGCCCTGCTGTTTGTTGCTGTTGTGCCTAACCTCTACGCACAAACGCCGGCAGCTACGCCGGTGAAAATGACCGGTAAAGTGGCAAATGCCGTGACCGGCAAACCGGTAGAGTATGCCTCCGTGGTATTGCTCCGCCAGGCCGATTCTTCCGTGGTGACCGGTATGTATACTACTCCCGCCGGCACTTTCACTTTCAACAGCGTTGTTCCCGGTATTTACGTACTGCGTGTTACCTTTATGGGTTATGAGAAACTGGAAAAAGCAGTGAAGGTGGCGCCCGGCAAACCCGCTTTCGCCGGTACCCTGCGCCTGCAAACAGCTGGTAAAGTGCTGAACGCCGTAGAGATCAAAGCAGAAAAACCGGCCTTCTCCATGCAGATAGACCGGCAGGTGTTCGATGCCGGCAGCATGATCAACGCCGAAGGCGGCACCGGCACAGATATCCTGAAAAATATTCCCAGCGTAGATGTAGACATCGATGATAACGTGACCCTGCGCGGCAAAAGCGTGACCATCTACGTGGATGGCAAACCATCGCCATTCGGGGATGCGAAGACAGCCCTGCAGATGATCCCTGCCGAAAGTATCGACCGCATAGAAGTGATCAACAACCCTTCCGCCAAATTTGAAGCACAGGGCGGCGGCGGTATCATCAATATCGTCCTGAAAAAAGATAAGGCCATCGGGTACAATGTAATGTTCAACGCAGGCGCCGCCACCCGCGGGCAGGTCAACGGCAGCGCCAACGCCAGCCTGCGTATGCGCCGCTTCAACTTCTTCGGCAATTACAACGCACGTTACGAATCCATCGGTGGCAGCGGCTACAGCAATCGCCAAAACCTAGTGCCCGACAGCAGCCATACCACCTTCTTCTCGCAGGACAGCCGCAACAACAACCGCAATGGCAACAACGGCGGCCGCTTTGGCTTCGACTACTTCCTCGACGACCATAACACCATCACCATCGCGGAAGGCATCAATCATAACTTCAGCAGGAACGAGGATAACATCCTCCTCCATTACCTCGATGAGCAAAAACAAACGCTCCGCAGCGGCGAACGGCATAATACCAGTCGCAATAACGGCTATAACAACAATACCAGCCTGCATTACAAACGTACGTTCAAAAAACAGAACCAGGAACTGACCGCGTATGTGAGCTACAGCGGCAACCGCTCCGGAAGCAACAGCGACTACCGCACACAATACCAGAAGCCCGGCCAGGATTCCCTCCCCAACCCCAACTGGCAGGAGAATACCGGCAAAAAAGGGAACCGCTTCTGGAACCTCCAGTCAGACTACACCATGCCTCTTGGCAAAAAAGGGAAACTGGAAGCAGGCGTAAAAAGTACCCTGCGGCATATCAGCAACGACTATACGGCCATGTTGTACGACTGGGAACTGAAAGATTTTCGCAAGAGCAACCAGCTGTCCAACCAATACGACTACGAAGAAGATATCCATGCCGGTTATCTCAACTTCGCCAATGCTATCGGCAACCTGGGCTACCAGGTGGGGGTAAGGGCTGAACAATCGTACCTGAAAGGCTACTCTTTTACCCGCGACACCACGGTGGACAACCGGTTCTTCAACCTCTTCCCCAGCGTGTTCCTGAAATATAATCTGCCTAAAAACCAGAACCAGAGCCTGGTGTTCAATTATTCCACCCGTATTGACCGGCCTAATTTCGACCAGTTGCTGCCATATATCAATAACTCCGACCCGCAGAACATCCGCACCGGCAACCCGGAGCTGCAACCGGCGCTGTCGCATAAGCTTGAAGCCAGTTATTCCGTCTATTATCCCAAGTCCAATAACTATTTCAGCACCAGCACCTACTATGCGCAAACCAATGACAACATTGACCGTATCAGTACGCTGGACACCATCTCCGGCGTGACCACCACCAGACCCATGAACCTGGCCACCCAGCAGAACATTGGCGGCAACGTGTCTTACAGCCTTAATATCTATAAATGGTGGAAAATCAATGCCAACCTGAACATGGAGTACAACCGGCTCACCAGCGTAACGCTGAACAATGAGAATTTCAGCTACGGGCTGAACGCTAACACACAGTTCAGACTGCCTTCCCGTATCAGCATTGAGCTGAGCGGCCATTACCGGTCACCGCGGATACAACCGCAGGGCACTTTCCGGGCGATGAATGGTATTGATTTCGGCATCCGCAAGGAAGTGCTGAAGAACAGGGCGCTGGTGGTAGCGCTTAATATCTCCGATCTGCTGAACACACAGCAGTTCAGCTCTCATTACGAAACACCGGTGTTTATCCAGGATTATGAGCGCAAACGCGCCACCCGCTTTATCCGTATCAACATACGCTATCGTTTTGGCAAGATGGACCCTAATCTCTTTAAAAAGAAGAAACAACAACAGCAGGAAGAGGAAGAGAAGCCACAGGAAGAAGAGGAGAAGCCCAAAGAGCGGGGAAGATTATAAAAGAGCCCCTGTTGATGATCAACAGGGGCCCTTTGTATTATTATAGCATACTTTTTATTTTTTACCCGCCAGCATGGGCACAAAGGAGAAGTTGTCAAACAGCTCCTGTTCCGTTTCCGTATCACTGATTTTAGTGATGCGCAGCATCCGCTGTACTTCCTGGCCCCCCACCGGGATGACCATTTTACCCCCGATTTTTAACTGCTGGACCAGCTTTTCGGGAATATGTGGCGCCGCCGCTGTCACCAGGACCTTGTCAAACGGCGCATAGGAAGGCAGGCCTTCGTAGCCGTCGCCATAAAACAGGCGCAGGTTGGGATATTTGCTTTTAAAAGGAAAGGCTTTTACCTGGTCGAACAGGCGTTTCTGGCGTTCAATGGTAAAAACGTTCAGTTTCAGCTCCGCCAGCACACAGGCCTGGTAGCCGCTGCCGGTACCGATTTCCAGTATCTTTTCAAAAGGCCGGGGTTCCAGCAACTGCGTCTGGTAGGCTACCGTATAAGGCTGGGAAATCGTTTGTCCCTCCCCGATAGGAAAGGCCCTGTCATCGTATGCTATGCTCTCGAAAGCCGTATCAAGAAAAAAATGCCGGGGAATATTGCCGATGGCCGCCAGTACGTTTTCATCGGTAATACCTTTCTGACGGATACCATCAACCAGCTGTTTGCGTAATCCTTTTTGTTTATAAGTATCTTCATACCGCCTCATAGTGCAAAATTAACCATTACCTACGATTTTCAATGAATTTGCCCGGGCGGAATTTCCCACATTCATTTTTTTATTTTTACTTTACAACCTGGCCGGGCTATAAAGGCCCGAAAAACAATACGATTATGGATATAAATATTCAAAACAAAGTATCGCAGTGGCTCAACGGTAACTATGACGCCGAAACCATTGCCACACTGAAAAAGATGCAGGAAGGCAACCCCGATGACCTTAATGATGCTTTTTATCGTAATCTCGAGTTTGGTACCGGTGGACTGAGAGGAATTATGGGCGTAGGTACCAACCGCATGAATAAATATACCGTCGGCATGGCCACTCAGGGCTTTGCCAACTATCTTAAAAAGACCTTTGAAGGCGAGGTAAAAGTGGCCATCGCGCATGACAGCCGCAACAATTCCCGCTTTTTTGCCGAAACCGTTGCCAATGTGTTTGCGGCCAACGGCATTAAAGTCTTTCTGTTCGAAAGCCTCCGCCCTACGCCGGAGCTTTCTTTTACCATCCGTCACCTGCAGTGCCAGGGTGGCGTGGTGCTCACCGCCTCCCATAACCCGAAAGAATACAACGGCTATAAAGCTTACTGGAACGACGGCGCCCAGCTGGTGCCCCCGCACGACAAGAACGTGATCCGGGAAGTGGAGAGCATCCTCTCCCCCGACGACGTGAAATGGAGCGGCGGCGAAGCCAACATCACCCTCATCGGCAAGGAAGTGGACGAAGCTTACCTGAAAGAGTTACAGGGCCTGTCCATCAACCCGGAAATCAACAAACAACAGCACGACCTGAAGATCGTGTATACGCCTATCCACGGCACCGGCATCACCATGGTACCGGAAATACTGCAGCGCTTCGGTTTCACCAACGTTAACGTGGTGGAAGAACAGGCGACACCGAACGGTAATTTCCCCACGGTGGTGTATCCCAACCCCGAAGAGTCTGAAGCCATGAACCTGGGCCTGAAGAAGGCCAAAGAACTGGATGCGGACATCCTGCTGGGCACTGACCCGGACGCAGACCGTGTAGGCATTGCCGTAAAAGACCTCAAAGGCCAGTGGGTATTGCTGAATGGTAACCAGACCGGCGTACTGCTGTTCAACTATATCGTGGAAGGCCGCCGCAGGAAAGGATTGCAGCAACCGAACGACTATATCGCCAAAACCGTGGTGACCTCCGACCTGATCGATGTATTCGCTGCCAAAAACGATATCAACTGCTATAATACCCTCACCGGCTTCAAATGGATCGCTGACCTGATCCGCCGTAAAGAGCCACAGGAAACCTTTATCTGCGGCGGGGAAGAATCATATGGTTATATGATCGGCAACAATATCCGCGACAAGGACGCCATCTCTTCTGTGGCCATGATCTGCGAAATGGCAGCTTATGCCCGCAGCCAGGGCAAGTCCTTGTTTGAACTGCTGGTGAACGTCTATCAACAGTATGGTTACTATAAAGAACACCTGATCTCCATCACTAAAAAAGGAATGAAAGGCGCCGATGAAATTGCCGAGATGATGCGGGGCTATCGTGAGAACCCGCCGGCCACCATCAACGGCTCTCCGGTGGTGACGCTGTACGATTATCAGCTGCAACAGGTAAAAGACATCCAATCCGGCGAAATCAAACCGCTGGACCTGCCCAAATCCAATGTGCTGCAGTTTGTACTGGCCGATGGCAGCAAGATCTCTGCCCGCCCATCCGGTACCGAACCTAAGATCAAGTTCTATTTCAGCGTAAACGCGCCGCTGGACAGTGCCGCCAGCTATGATGCCGTTACCGCCGATCTTGACAAAAAAATCGAAGGTATCATCAACGACATGCAGTTGAAATAATAAAACATCTTCCTATCACAACATTGAAAGAGAATACTGCCCGGTTAACCTCCCTCTCCCACGGGGGAGGCCTCCTGGCGGGAATCTTCCTGGTCCTGTTGAATTCCCTGACTGCACCGGCCCAACAAAAGCCCCCCTTTTTCTCCTTACCCGATACGACCGTCAAAGAAAGAGTATGGATGCTCTCCGGCACCACCGCCGTTGTTTACGGCAGCAGCCTGACAGTGCTCAGCAGCGCCTGGTACAAAGGTTATTCCCGCTCTTCTTTCCACTTCTTTAACGACGCACGCGAATGGAACCAGATGGACAAAGCCGGACATATTTTTGCCGCTTACCTTGAAGGTAAATACAGCCGTGAAATGTGGCGATGGTCCGGTCTTCCGCGTAAGCAACAGATCTGGATCGGGGGCCTCAGCGGCTTCGCTTACCAGTCGGTGATAGAAGTACTGGACGGGTTCTCTTATAAATGGGGCTTTTCGTGGAGCGATATGGGCGCCAATGCCATCGGCTCCGCTCTGCTGATCAGCCAGGAATTGGCCTGGGACGAGCAACGGATACAGCTTAAGTTCTCTTCCCATCCTAAAAGTTATCCCGAAGGACCAGTGCGGGAGAAAGCGGACCAGCTTTTTGGCCACACATTCTGGGAAAGAACGCTGAAAGATTATAATGCACAAACGTACTGGGTTTCTGTCAACCTGTATTCTTTTCATAAAAACTCCACATGGCTGCCCCGCTGGCTGAATATGGCCGTGGGATACGGTGCAGAAGGGATGTATGGAGGGCGTGATAATACCTGGACGGACGCACATGGGCAGCACCACGACTACAACCAGGTGCGCCGGATACGACAGTTCTACCTGTCGCCGGATGTTGATTTCACCAGGATCCGTACCCGTAAAAAAGGCGTCAGGGTATTGTTCCAGGTACTGAATATGATGAAGTTTCCCGCTCCTGCCCTTGAAATCAATTCACAAGGCGGCGTGAAACTGCATCCTGTTTATTTTTAACGGAAAAGCTTATTCAAAATAAGCAGCGATAATATCTTCTCCCTGCATTTCCACCAATACCATGTCCTGCAAGGTGGTGGCCAGAGAATAGCCTACAAAGTCGACCGACAGCGGGAAAGATTTGTGCCGGCGGTCTACCAGCACAGCTGTCTGTATTTTCTTCGGAAGATAAGCCAGTAGGGGCTTCAGCGCATAAAGCATGGTACGGCCGGAGTTGGCCACGTCGTCTACCACAACGACTACCTTATCATTAAAGTCAATGTCTTCAGAAACTTTTACTTCATCCGGATGTTGTTTGTCCAGGTGCAGGGAAATAATGCTTGTTTTCAACGGAGAGATCTGTTCCAGTACAGCCGCTATTTTACGGGCCACGACCATGCCTCTGTCCCAGATACCGGCAAGGATGATGTCTGTACCGTCGCTGTTCAGTTCATAGATCTCATAAGCGATCCGCTCAATCTTTTTCTGGATGATATCCTGTGTAAGAATAATGTTCCTGCTTTCCATAGGCGCAAATGTAAGAAGATCAATTATAGGAAGATGCTTTTAATAAAAATTTCCCCTTCAAAAGCCGGGAACCAAAAAAGACATAAATTAGGGAGTCAAATCTAAGATAATGCGAATTGTACAAGAGTTACTGTTTATTATTGCCTTCGGGACGGCAGTATACCTATTTTCCACGAAAGTGCGCCAGATCAGGCGGAATATCCTGCTGGGGCGCGATGAAGACCTCAATGACCACCCTGACCTACGCTGGAAAAACGTTCTGCTGCTGGCTTTCGGCCAGAAAAAAATGTTCCGCAACCCGCTGGTGGCTGTACTACACTTCTTCGTGTATGCAGGTTTTATTATCATCAACCTGGAGATCCTCGAGATCATCCTGGACGGGATAGTGGGCACCCATCGTTTATTCGTTCCCGTGTTAGGCGGACTGTATCCCATACTGATCAGCGCTTTTGAAGTGCTGGCCGTACTGGTAACGCTGGGCTGTGCCATTTTCCTGGTGCGCAGGAACATCCTGAAGATCCGCCGGTTTATGAGCAGGGACCTCAACGGATGGCCACGTTCCGATGCCAATTACATCCTTATTACCGAGATTGTGCTGATGCTCCTGTTCCTGACGATGAATACCGCCGATCAGCAAATGCAGCTGCGTGGCAGTGAACACTACATCGCTACCGGTAATTTCCTCGTCAGCGGCAGCCTGGCTTCTATATTCAATAACACGCCGGACGGCACGCTGATCGCTATCGAGCGTACCTGCTGGTGGCTGCACATACTGGGTATCCTGGCATTCCTGAATTACCTGCCTTATTCCAAACACCTTCATATCATACTGGCCTTTCCGAATGCCTACTATGCCCGCCTGGAGCCGATGGGCGAAATGGAAAACATGCCTGCCGTACAACGGGAGGTGCAGCTGATGCTGCAACCGGAGCTGGCTGCCAACGAGCCCGCCCCGGAGGGCATGCCCAAGTTCGGCGCCAAAGACGTGTTTGACCTCAGCTGGAAAAACCTGCTGGACGCTTACAGTTGCACCGAATGCGGCCGCTGCAGCGCCGCCTGCCCTGCCAATATCACCGGCAAAGCGCTTTCTCCCCGTAAAATTATGATGGACACCCGCGACCGCGCCGAAACGGTAGGCCGCAACATCAATGAAAACGGCGAGTTCAGGGACGATGGCAAAACCCTGCTGCGGGACCATATCACAGAAGAAGAACTGCGCGCCTGCACCACCTGCAACGCGTGCGTACAGGAGTGCCCGGTAAGTATCAGTCCGCTCGACATTATCGTGCAGCTGCGCCGTCACCTCGTGATGGAAGAATCCAGCGCCCCCGCCGAATGGACCGGCATGTTCAGCAATATCGAAAACAACATGGCCCCCTGGAAGTTCAGCATGGACGACCGCGACAAATGGGCCGAAGAAATGAATCAATAACGAAAAGCTAAAAGCGAAGAGCTATGCAGATAAAGACAATGGCTACATACGCCGCCAACGGGGAAACACCGGAAATACTGTTTTGGGTAGGTTGCGCCGGCAGCTTCGACCAGCGGGCGCAGAAGATCACCAAAGCTTTTGCCACCATCCTCGAAAAAACAGGCGTTCAGTTTGCCATCCTGGGCAAAGAAGAAAGCTGTACCGGTGATCCGGCCAGAAGGGCAGGCAATGAATTTATTTTCCAGATGATGGCGCAGAACAATATACAGTTGCTCAACATGTACGGGGTAAAAAAAATCGTCACCGCATGCCCTCACTGCTTCAATATCCTGAAAAATGAATACCCTGCGCTCGGCGGTAATTATGAAGTGATACATCATACCACCTTCCTCCAGTCGCTGATCGACGAAGGGAAAATCAAAATGAAGGAAGGCGGCGTCTTCAAAGGCAAAAAAATCACCTATCACGATTCCTGCTACCTCGGCAGAGGCAATAATATTTACGAAGCGCCCCGCAAAGTGCTCGAAACGCTCGACGCCGAACTGGTGGAAATGAAACGCTGCCGCAGCAAAGGACTCTGCTGTGGCGCCGGTGGCGCCCAGATGTTCAAGGAAGAAGAAAAAGGCACTACCCGCATCAACTTCGAACGGGGCCAGGAAGCCGTAGATACGGGCGCCTCCGTCATCGCCGCCAACTGCCCTTTCTGTATGACGATGCTGACTGACGGCGTAAAAGAAACCGGCAAAGAAGACACTGTGAAGGTGCTGGATATCGCTGAACTGATTGCCATGAATATGGAATAATCATTTGTCTTAAATTTGCATCATGGATACACAAGCAATCAATCTCCCTACCGGGTTTTCTCCGGCTTCGAGGGTTTGGATATATCAGAGCAACAGACCATTCAATGAGCAGGAGATCAAAGAAATCGATGAACAGCTGTTACAATTCACCGAACAGTGGAACGCCCATGGCGCGCCTGTAAAAGGCTGGGGCCGCGTGGTCCTCGGTCAGGTGATCATTTTGATAGCGGACGAAACAGACACGACTGTCAGCGGCTGCAGCACCGATAGCTCTGTGCGGGTCATCAAAAGCATTGAAAAACAATACAATGTGAATATGTTTGACCGGCTGCTGCTGGGTTTTATTGTGAAGGACAAGGTGCAACTGCTACCAATGGCCCAGCTGGGTTACGCCATGGAACAAGGGTTTATCGACGAGAATACCCTCTATCTCAATAATACCGTACTGACCAAAGCCGATCTGGACACCAAATGGCTGATACCGCTGAAGGACAGCTGGCTGAAGGCGAAGATCGTCCGCAAAGCAGTGTAAGAGAGCTAAGAGCGCCAAGACAAAGAACTTGATAAGAGCGAAGACAATAGAACATAAACTATTGTTTTCGCTCTTATTACATATTATAAATATTATTCCGGGCCGATCAATATCGTACGCAGTCCTTTAATATCCTACGTAATCCTTTAACATCGTGCATAATCCTTTGCGTTCTTTTACAAACCTATACGATCCTTTGCCACTTTGCGTGATGACATATTGTCATTTTTTCCGTTTTTAATCCTTATTTTTGCTCTCCAAAATTTTTGTTAGGAATGCTGGACCAGGTTACTAAAGTGCATGATGAGAGCCGTCAGGGGGAAGCTTTTGCTCCTGTAGCGACTGACAGCCAAACATATAGTAAGAAATTTTATATAGAAAGCTATGGTTGTGCGATGAATTTCAACGACAGTGAAATCGTTGCCTCCATTCTGAATAAAGAGGGATTTGGCGCTACCCGCAACGTGGAAGAGGCCAGCCTGATCCTGCTCAACACCTGCTCGATCCGGGAAAAAGCGGAACAGACAGTCCGTAAGCGCCTGACGGAATTCCGTCGCATCAAAAAATCCACGCCCGGATTGCTCATCGGGGTGCTGGGCTGTATGGCAGAGCGGCTTAAAACCAGGCTGCTGGAAGAAGAGAAGCTGGTAGACATGGTCGTAGGCCCTGATGCCTACCGTGCCCTCCCCTCGCTGATCGCAGAAGCGGAAACAGGCCAGAAATCCGTGAACGTATTATTGAGCCGCGAAGAGACCTATGGTGATATCAGCCCTGTGAGGCTGGACAACAACGGGGTTACCTCCTTTGTGTCCATCATGCGGGGTTGCAACAATATGTGCACTTTCTGTGTGGTGCCTTTCACCCGTGGCCGCGAACGCAGCCGCGATGCGCACTCTATCGTCAGGGAAGCTGCGGAACTGTTTGAAAACGGTTACCGCGAAGTAACGCTGCTGGGCCAGAACGTAGACTCCTACTACTGGACCAGCGACGACGGCAGCGAAACCGTCACTTTTGCGCAGCTGCTGGAGAAAGTGGCGCTGATCAACCCGTTGCTGCGGGTGCGTTTCAGCACCTCCCATCCTAAAGACATCACCGACGAAGTACTGTTTACCATAGCGAAATACGAAAACATCTGCAACTACATCCACCTGCCGGTACAAAGTGGCAACAACAGGATATTGCAGCTGATGAACCGTACATATACCCGGGAATGGTATATGAAGAAGGTAGAGCGTATCCGGGAAATCCTTCCCGACTGCGGTCTTTCCACAGACATCATCTGTGGCTTCTGCAGCGAAACAGAAGAAGAACACCAGGAAACCATGGACATCATGCGGTTTGCCGCTTATGACCTGGCCTATATGTACTTCTACTCCGAACGCCCCGGTACACTGGCACAACGCCGTTACCAGGACGATATCCCGGAAGATGTCAAAAAAAGAAGGCTTGCTGAAGTGGTGGAACTGCACCGCCAGCAGTCAGAAAAAAACATGAAAGACGATGTCGGCAAAACCTTCAAAGTGCTGGTAGAAGGCACTTCCAAACGTTCCGAAGAACATCTGTTCGGCCGTAATGACCAGAACAAGGTGATCGTTTTCCCCCGCGAAAACTTCAAAAAAGGGGACTACGTTATGGTGAAGGTGGATAGCTGTACATCCGGTACACTTATAGGAAAGGCAGTACAGTAGCCTACCCGCTGCTGCCTGCTCATTTTTGGACCATTAAACAATCGGGTTACCACTTATGGACATACAGGCTATCAAAAACAGGTTTGGCATTATCGGAAACAGTCCCGCATTGAACTACGCCCTGCAGGTGGCCGCACAGGTGGCCAATACTGACCTCACCGTGCTGATCAACGGAGAGAGCGGCGTGGGTAAAGAAGTATTTTCCCAGATCATCCACGCGCTCAGCGCCCGCAAGCATAATCCATTCATCGCCGTCAACTGCGGCGCCATCCCGGAAGGCACTATCGACTCCGAATTGTTCGGCCACGAAAAAGGTTCCTTCACCGGAGCGGTAGACAGCCGCAAAGGTTATTTTGAAACCGTGAACGGCGGCACCATCTTCCTTGACGAAATCGGGGAAATGCCCCTGGGCACACAGGCACGCCTGCTCCGTGTACTGGAAACCGGCGAATATATCCGCGTAGGCTCTTCCAAAGTACAGAAGACAGATGTACGCGTGATCGCCGCCACCAACCGCGATCTGCTGGAACGTACACAGCATGGTAAGTTCCGGGAAGACCTCTACTACCGGCTCAACACCGTGCCTATCCGTGTGCCCGCCCTGCGCGACCGCAAAGAGGATATCCCGCTGCTCTTCCGTAAATTCTCTGTCGATTTCTCCGAGAAATACAAAACACCTTCTATCCAGCTGGATGAAGAAGCCCGTCAGGTGCTGGTCAACTACCCCTGGCGCGGTAACGTGCGTGAACTGAAAAATATCGCCGAACAGATCTCCGTGCTGTCGTCCGATAAACTGGTCACCGCCAACGACCTGAAAAGGTTCCTCCCGGAAATACCGGAAGTCAACCGCCTTCCGATGCTGGCCGCCCCACAGCACCAGCCTGGCAGCGGCGGCGATTTTGCCAGCGAAAGGGACATCCTCTACAAACTTTTCTTCGACATGAAAAAAGACGTGACAGAGGTTAAAAAAATGTTCTTCGATATCCTGCAGAATCCCAACATGGCCCCTGCCGCGGAATATCATCATCCGGATAACCATGTGTTGCACAGCTACCCCGCCGGCAATGACATGCCCGCGGTACCATCTTCCGGCATCAGCAACAACCAGCCCATCATCATCGCCGACAATAAGATCGATCATCACGAGGAAGTGGAAGAAACCCTTTCCATTGCCGACAAAGAGAAAGAGCTGATCGTGAAAGCGCTGAAGAAACACAAAGGCAAACGCAAAGACGCCGCCCTGGACCTGGGCATTTCCGAAAGAACACTTTACCGCAAACTGAAAGAATACAACATTGCCGAATAAACGAATTTTCAGCAGCATGACCACTACCATCCGAACATTCATCGCCCTTGCCATGATAGCGCTTCTGGGCGGTTGCAGTGTACATTATTCCACCACCGGCGCCAGTATTGACAATGACGCCAAAACGGTGAACATCCGCTTTATCGAGAACAGGGCGCCGATCACCAACCCTACCCTCAGCCAGAAAATCACCCAGAAGCTGCGTGATAAGGTCACTTCCCAGACCAGGCTGATACAGGTGGGCGATAACGAGCCCCGCGCCGACTACGAATTCCGGGGCGCCATTACCGGTTATTCCTTCTCCAACGCCGCCGTTACCAACGTAGACCAGGCCGCCACCTCCCGTCTGAACGTGACCATCAATATCACCTTCATCAAACGGGTAGGCGACAAAAAAGGCTTTACCCAGTCCTTTACCCGCTCAGCCGACTTCTCCGCCAACCAGCTGCCTTCCACCGTGGAGAACAACCTGCTGGAAAACAACATCATCCCCGGTATCGTGGACGATATTTTCAACAGAGCCTTCGCTAACTGGTAATAACATTGGATTATTTCGTTATTTTTTCATTTGGTTATTAGTCTGTAACAACTCAATAACCAAATGATCAAATAACCCAATAATAAAATTTACTACATTAGGACTATGATCGCAAACACCATCATCGCACACGTCTTTTTGCAGGCAAGCCTTCACCAGGTAGATGTGGCCGCCATGGAACAACTGGTAGCGGAATATCCCTATTTTTCTGCCGCCCGGCTCCTGCTGGCCAGAAAAGTATATCACCAGCATGGCGACCTTCATGATCCCGCCATCAAAAAGGCGATGTTGTACAGCGGTCAACCACACCATTTTTATCATATCGTGACCCATGAACCGGTACTGGAAACCGTGGAGGACCGCGTGCCGCCGGCCATACCGGTCGATGCCCTCCCCGACGGACTGTCTGTGGCCCCCGAAACAGCCGTGATGGAAACACCGGTACCCGCGCCGGCGGAAGTTCACGGGAAAGTAACCGCAACGGCGGAAAACACCCCCGAAGGACTGACCGAAATACCAGTTGTGGCAGCCGCGGAGACAACAGTGCCTGAAGGACTGACCGAAATACCGGTTGTGGCAGCCGCGGAGACAACAGCGCCTGAAGGACGGGCCGGGAGCCCTGTAGCAGCAACAGCCGAACAATTGACCGGAGTGGCTGAAGCCGGGACTGACAACGGAGCAGCAACCATAGCAATGGAAGCGGAAACGCTTGCTGCCACGGAAGTTGCCGAAGAAACACCCGCAGCAGTAAATACAGCAACACCGCTGGCTACTGCCATAAACGGTGCGAAAGCGGAGGAAACAGCTGAACCGGAAACAGTACCAGCGGACGTCGAAGCAGCCCACCAGGAAGCGGTATTATCCGATATTCCGGAACCGGCTGACATGCTGACAGCACCAGAAGGCAACCACACGCCTCATCCTTCCGCCACGAAAGCTACAGAACAGGCAACAGATACCAAAGACGAACGGCCGATTAAAATATTCCCATTGGAAATCAGATCAGGAGAAGAAATAACAGAAGAAACCGTCCTCACTTTCCAGCCACTGTATACCGATGACTACTTTGCGTATAAAAGGCTGAAAAATCCGGAAGACGCAGACGAACTCAGCGCCCAGGGCGAAGCGGAAATGAAGAGCTTCACCTCGTGGCTGCGGCAGATCAAGGACAATTTTTCCGGCAGGACCAGCAAAGACTGGTACCACCAGCAGCTGCACCGCATTTACGAAGAAGACGAGGAACCGGAAGTATCCGAAACCGTGGAAAAAATGGCGATGGAATCCATCACATTCAACAACGACATCGTATCTGAGACACTGGCAGAAATCTGGGTACGCCAACACCAGTACCAACAAGCGATCAGGATATATCAAAAATTAAGTTTGCTTAATCCCGACAAAAACGCTTATTTTGCGCAGAAGATACAAGAACTAAAATCTTTAATAGATAAAAGCAAACATTAATATTTATGTTAATCATTTTTGGTATCCTGATCATATTAGCCTGTGTGTTGTTGGGCTTTTTCGTGCTGATCCAGAACCCTAAAGGAGGCGGCCTGTCCGGTTCTTTTGGCGGTATTGGCAATCAGGTGATCGGGGTGCGTCAGACTACTGACGTTTTGGAAAAAGGTACCTGGATCCTGGCGACTATCATTGCTGTACTCTGCCTGACAGCGCCGTTCTTTATCAGCAAAGCCGGTAAAGTATCCAATACCGCACCTACTGCCATCGAAAGAGCTGGCGGTGGTACACCAGCTCCGGCTCCTGCACCTGCACAACTGCCAGGTACTCAGCCGCAACAGCCGGCACCGCAGCAACCGGCACCTTCTACTCCGGGCAAATAATCATCTTTTCCGAATAATATTTCATAAACCTCGCCGTTAAAAGCGAGGTTTTTTTAATCACTACCCGCTACGAATGGCTAAGAAACGAAAACCTACCAACGTATGGCTTAAACGCAGCCTCGTGATTGCCGGCTGCCTCGCCGCAGGTGCCCTCGTATATTTCTCCTACCGGGTGTTCGGCCCCAATACCAAAGCTTTCGGTGATTCCAAATACTTTTATGTCCGCACCGGCAGCACCTATGATGATGTGCTCGACGGACTGGAAGACCAGGGCATCATCCGCAACCGCAACAGTTTCAACTGGGTGGCCAAAGAGCTGGACTATCCGTCCCGCGTAAAAGCCGGCCGGTACAAAATAGCCCACGGCATGAGCAACTTCGATATTGCGAAAATGCTCCGCTCCGGTAAACAAACGCCGGTGGTGCTGGTGATCAATAAGCTGCGCACCAAACAGGACCTGATCAAAAAAGTCAGTAACAACCTGGAAGCCGATTCCAACGCGCTCCGCGCCCTGCTGTCTGACCAGGTATACCTGCGCCAGTTCAGTCTCGACAGCAATACCGCCATGTGCGCCATCGTGCCCAATACGTACGAGTTCTACTGGAATACCAATGCAGAAACCGTTTTCAAAAAACTGGAAAAAGAAAGGGAAGAATTCTGGACCAGCGAACGCCGGGAGAAAGCCAAAGCGCTGAACCTCACCCCGGTACAGGTAACGGTACTGGCGTCTATCGTGGAAGAAGAAAGCAACAAACTGGACGAAAAACCAATTATCTCCAGCGTATACCTGAACCGCTTCCGTAAAGGCATGCGCCTGCAGGCCGACCCTACGGTTAAATTCGCGCTGCAGGACTTTGGCCTGAAGAGAATACGGGAAGGACATACCCAGTTCGACTCCCCGTATAACACTTACCGTTATGAGGGCCTCCCGCCGGGCCCCATCTGTACACCGTCTAAAAAAACATTAGACGCCGTACTGAACACACCGGAAACAGATTATTTGTACTTTTGCGCGAGGTCTGACTTTTCAGGCTACCATGCTTTTGCAGCCACCTACGCGGAACACCTGGTGAACGCCAGAAAATATCAGGCTGAACTAAACAAAAGAGGATATTGATACCCAAATAATTAAATAATAACATCGCTTTGGTTTTTAAACCCGAAAACATCATCTTCCGTTCCCATCCTTACCGTTGGCTGGTTGAGAGGAGCAAAACCCTTATCCTCCCTGGTTTTGAAGGATTACCGCTGTATGATGTACTAAAATATTTCGGGCAGGAAACCAAAGCGAGAGGGCTTGGAGACAGGGCCCGGGCCATTTCGTTCAACTTCCTGCTGGCCATTCCGCCCTTTTTTATCTTCCTCTTCACCCTCGTTCCCTATGTGCCGGTAAAAAATATAGAGCCTACGCTCTATGACCTCGCACAAGACCTGACACCTAACTACAACACCTATATGATCGTACGGGAAATGATCCATGATTTCCTGTACACCCATCGCAACGGCCTGTTGTCCGTCGCTTTCCTGATGGGTTTCTTTTACTCCTCCAACGGTGTAATGGGCATCCTGCGCTCCTTCAGTAAGATAGAAGGCGCCGGCTTCCGTAAACGCAAATGGTGGCAAAACCGCCTGATCGCCTTACAGTTAACCCTGATACTGGTCGTGCTGCTGCTGGTAACAGTAGCCCTGATCATCCTTCAGGGCGCCACGCTCCGCTGGCTGTTCAATCTCACCGGTGTGCATAACGCACGGCTGCTCAGTCTCATCGATGTGGCCCGCTGGGTGTTCATCGTGCTGCTGTTCTACTCCGTTAATTCCGTGTTGTACCGAATCGGGGCCGCCACCACCAAAAAGTGGAAATTCATTACCGCCGGCGCTACCGTGAGCACCGTTTTCATGATACTGGTCACTATCGGCTTTTCCTGGTTTGTGAATAACTTCGGCAACTATAACAAAATCTACGGCTCTATCGGCACCATCCTGATCCTCATGCTGTGGGTGTTCTTCAATTCGTTCATCCTGCTGGTAGGCTTTGAGCTCAATGCCAGCATACGCGCGCTGAGCGATGCGCGGCAGGAGCATGCGCATGAACAGGAAAAAGCCGCCAACAGCCCGCTGCTCAGCTAGACCAACGTCCGAACCAACGCCCGATGGCAGTAGCCGGGCCTTCCCTCTTTTGCCGACCCCACCATAGCGTACCATAGCCACCATGAACAGCCGGCTGAAAAAACGCCAAGACGCTCTCTTCGTCATTCCTCCTATCGTCTAAACATCTCCCGAAAATTTTTATTTTATTTTTTTTTACCATATCTTTCTTAGGAATTCCTGTTACTGTCAGGAAAACAACTGTCGCATTGATTATATTTATACTGGACACGAAATCCTCATGATATGATGAAGTCCGCTCTCTACCTTGCCTGTGCCTTCGCGTTGACATCAGCCTGTCCGGCTGGCGAAACCCCGCTTGATCCCGGCGCTCCCCTACCCAAACCAGACATGAAATGGATGGACGTTTCCGGAAAAGAAATTTCCCTGAACGGTGCCAAAGGCAGCAACGGGCTGCTGGTCGTTTTCGGAGGTAATCAATGTCCCTATATGGTGCGCAACCAGGACCGCCTGCACAGCATCTGTGCGTTAGCGCATAAAAACAATATCGGTGTGGTGATGGTCAACTCCAATGAGGCCAATCGTGCAGACGGGGATTCCTTTTCGGCCATGAAAGCCTATGCCGTGCAGCATAGTTTTCAGTGTTATTATATTCTCGATAAAAATGCGGAACTGGCGGACGCCTTTGACGCGAATCATACGCCGGAGTGTTACCTGTTTGACAAAAAGAATCGTCTTGTCTATAAAGGCGCTATCGATGACAACCCGGGGAATGCCGCTGCAGTAAAAGCCCGCCATCTGCAAAATGCCATAACAGAACTGGTGGCCGGCAAAGCCGTTACCACCAGTACTTCCAGCACGCTGGGCTGTAATATTAAAAGGAACCGCTGATTACTGTCCAACGAGGAACACAGCGTTACTGAACATCAGTTTACCATTTTCCCAGAAGCTTCTGAACAGTGGGTTATCGGCGAGGACCACTACAGATCCGTTGCCTATTTCCTTTACACCGAACAGCAGCCCGTCTTTCAGGCGGTTGCGGGTATCAGCGCCCACAAAGCCGCTGAGGTAATTATCTTTCTTTAACACCCCAACGTTCCAGCCGTTGTTATCAATAAATTCGTACAACCGGCTGTCCTGTTTCAGTGTGTAGTAAGTGCCGGGATAACCAAAGGCCAGCGGGTGCGTAGTGTCCAGCTGTACTTTAAAGATGGCGCCCGGGATGAACTGCCGCACGCTTTCCCGTTCCCGGTTGGCATAAGGTTTCAGCGCATTGTAGGGAGACTCGTCTGTCAGTTTATCTTTGTCGGTCGCTGTTTCTTCTTTTTCTTTTTTCTCCATGATGCCCCAATTGGCCCCTGCGATCTGTGCTGCGGCGCTTTCCAGCGCAATCAGTTTACCGCCCTTGCTCACCCACTCTTTCAGGCGGTCGGTCGCCGCTTTCTCTGTAAAAACTTTATAGTCACCGTCCGGCAGGATCAGCACATCTGTCTGGTCCCAATTCACGCCACCCATATTTCGTTCATTCACCACCGTTATCGGGTAGCCCAGCTGCTGTTCAAAGAAATGCCATACTTCGCCCACGCCGAGGGAAGAAACACCGTCGCCCATCAGCAGTACCACTTTCGGCGCTTTGATATAGCGTATTTTATCAGAGCCGAAATCGGTGCCTTTCTCCACAAAACCGGTCGTTACTGCGTCCAGTGTAATCTTGTATTTGTCTGCCTGCGATGTCACATAGCTATCGAAGGAAGCGCCGTTGCTGTTATTACCGGTACGGGTGATCACCAGCGTGCCTGCAGGAAATGTTTTACCTGCTGACGTGAAGGCCGCTTCCGTAAAACGTACTTTCATGCCGCGTTTGAGCAGTGCAGCAAGGAACTTCACGTCCCGGAGGCTGTTCCATTGCGCCAGGTAAGCGTAAGGATGCTGTGCAGCCAGGGCGGTATTGGCCGGTGCCGCCGGTGTATCTGCGAACGGCGTCAGCGGCTGTTTCACGGCATAGGAAGTAAGACCGTATACATAAGGCAACGCCCATGCGGTTATATCGTACGTCACCGAATCGGTGAGGCGGGAAGTAGGTTCAAACAGCACGCGCAACATGTTGGAGCGGGGCTGGTAAGCGTTGATCACCAGGTCTTCTTTGGTGACGGAGAAAGCTTCCGTTTTGCCTGTAAAGTAGTTAAACCCGCTGGCGTTGCCGGCGTTGGCGCCGTAGCCGAAAGCGATGTTGTTTTTGCGCAACAGTTCAGCCAGCGCATTTAGTTTTTCGGGATTACCGCCGGATTTGATCACGTAGGATTTAAATCCGCCCTGCGGATCTTTCTTCGCTGTTTCAAAATACTGCACATACTCTTTCAGGATGCGGTCCGCCTGTTGGGAGGCCACTTCTATGGTGGACAAGCCGGTAGTAAAGTGGTGTGCGATACGGTCTGTCAGGGTGAGGGTATCACCGTCCCTTTTCAGCACCGCTACGCCGGCGCGGCCACTGCCGCCCTGTTCGTAGGTCATACCGATAGCACCGTTATACATGGGGTACGTGTCGCCATAGCTGGGATAGAACAGGTCGAAACGTTCCCTGGTGAAATAGAGCCATCCCTCCTGGTCGAAATATTTAGCGTTGTTTTTACCGATCATCACCTGGACTTCCCGTTGCCAGGGGGTGATGGCGTCGTGGAAAGGTTCCGCTGCCGGCGCAAAATAATAGGGCGCCTCGATTTCCTGTTCGTGGAAATCCACATGCAGCTGCGGCATCCATTGGTTATAGCGGGTTACCCGCTGTTGTGATTCCTTTTGTGTTTGCCATGCCCAGTCACGGTTCAGATCGAAGTAATAGTGGTTGGGCCTTCCGCCGGGCCATGGTTCGTTGTGTTCACGGGAGTAGCGGTGCACGTCCGGTTGCAGGCTGCGTACGGAATTATAGAAATTGACATAACGTTCACGCCCGTCGGGGTTGAGGCAGGGGTCTATCACGACAACGGTGTTCCGCAGCCACTGCTGCGTTTGTGCATTACCGTTATTTACCAGTTCATAGAGTGTTTTCATGGCAGCTTCAGTAGAAACGGCCTCGTTGCCATGTACGTTATAGCTAAGCCATACGATCACGGGCTGATCGCCGGACTGGCCGCCTTTGGCCATGGACATGCCGAGGCTTCGCTGCCGGATGTCGTCCAGCCTGCTGAAATTGGCAGGAGAAGCAATCGTCGCGGTAATGAGCGGGCGACCTTCATAGGTGGTGCCATACTGCTCCACTTTCACATTTTTGGCGGTAGCAGCCACCTGTCTGAAATAGTCAAGTACGCGGTAGTGCGGGGTGAACTGGCTTCCCAGCGGGTAGCCCAAAAACTGGTCAGGAGTAGGGATCTGGGCCATGGCGGTCGTAAAGCCAAGCAGTAGTAGTGCCAGAAGTAAGTGTTGGCGCATAGCAACAAATAGTTTGATACCGTAAGATAGGGATTGTTTTGTTAATTTACACGCAAACAGAAGTATCATGCGTCTCCTGATCATATGGGGCCTGGCGGCCGGCAGCATCTGTACTGCCAGCGCCCAGACACTACCACAACAGCAATGGCCTTACGACTACCAGATTGAAAAGAACATCACCGTATCCCACAGCGCGGTGGTTTCGGCCCATCCGCTGGCCAGCATTGTCGGAAGGCTCATATTACAGGATGGCGGCAACGCCGTGGACGCAGCCATCGCCACACAGCTGGCGCTGGCCGTAGTATATCCCGGCGCCGGCAACCTGGGCGGCGGCGGTTTTATGGTAGCCCGGCTGGCCAACGGTCAACAGGTAGCACTGGACTACCGGGAGGCTGCGCCGGCCAAAGCCCGTCGTGATATGTACCTCGACAGCGCCG
This sequence comes from Chitinophaga eiseniae, assembly GCF_900167135.1. Classification (GTDB taxonomy): domain Bacteria; phylum Bacteroidota; class Bacteroidia; order Chitinophagales; family Chitinophagaceae; genus Chitinophaga; species Chitinophaga eiseniae. Next base: position 1,131,961 of record NZ_FUWZ01000003.1, read on the forward strand.
GCAATCCCATCACCACGCTGAGCCTCGACGGCCATCTGGCAGCCGGTATCCCCGGCACCGTAGCGGGCCTGTTCGCCTCCATGAAATATGCGAAACTGCCCTTCTCCCGGCTGATTGACCCCGCTATCCTGCTGGCTGAAAAAGGATTCGTGATCACCGCCTCCGAAGCGTCCAACCTCAACGCTTACAAGGCCGACTTCCAGCGGCTCAACACTGCGCCTACCGCTTTCGTAAAAGACCAGCCCTGGAAAGCAGGCGACACGCTGATACAGAAAGACCTCGCCCATACCCTCAGGCTTATACGAAAAAAAGGAGCCGCCGGCTTCTACCAGGGGGAAACAGCGGCCAACATTGTGGCGGAGATGCAGCGCGGCAAAGGTATCATGACCCTCGCCGACCTGAAAAACTACAAAGTACGCGAAAGAAAAGCCTTGTCTTTTAACTATAAAGGCTATACGATCCTGACCATGCCGCTGCCCTCCAGCGGCGGCATCTGCCTGCAGCAGATGATGGGCATGATGGAAAATTACCCGGTGTCGGAATGGGGCTTCCATTCTCCCAAAGCTGTACAGCTGATGGTAGAAGTAGAGCGGAGAGCCTACGCTGACCGGGCACAGTTCCTCGGCGATCCCGATTTTGTGAAAGTACCGGTGGCCCGGCTCACCAGTAAAAAATACCTCACCGACCGCATGGCAGATTTTGTGCCCGGTAAAGCCGGTAGCAGCGAAATCACCAAAGCAGGCACTTTCCCTGAAAGTGAAGAAACCACGCACCTGAGCATCATCGACGATAAAGGCAACGCAGTAGCCGTGACCACCACGCTCAATGGCCATTACGGCAGCCGCACCGTGGTGGGCAAAGCCGGTTTCCTGCTCAACAATGAGATGGACGACTTCAGCGTAAAACCCGGCGTACCCAATATGTACGGCCTCGTAGGCACCGAAGCCAATGCCATCGCCCCTGGCAAACGCATGCTCAGCTCCATGACACCGACCATCGTACTGCAGGGAAAACAGCCGCTTTACAGTCTTGGTACGCCCGGTGGCGCTACCATCATCACGTCCGTTTTCCAGATGCTGATGAACACGCTGGAATTTGGCCTTTCCCCGGCCGACGCCATCAACAAACCCAAATTCCACCACCAGTGGCTGCCCGATGAAATCGCCGTGGAAAAAGATTTCCCGGAAACGGTGATCACCGCGCTGCAACAGATGGGATATAAAGTGATCAAACGCGGCCCCATCGGCCGCTCCGAAATTATTAAACGGACACCCGGCACTTTCGTTCTCGACGCCGCAGGCGATAAACGCGGCGACGACAGCGCATCGGGTTACTGATTTACGGATTATTTGATGGAGGGATTCAGGGATTTTTTCGGGTATGAAAAACCGGCGCCCACACACCCCATCCCCCAAATCAAAAAATCAAAAAATCGAAAAATCGAAAATTAAAAAATTAAAATATGCAACGCTATCTCGACAGTGCCCTGCAAAGATTCCATTCCTATCACGATATGGGCACCAAAACCATCGAACGGCTGGACACAGCGCAACTGCACTGGCAGCCACAGGGAGCACCCAACAGCATCGCTATGATCGTTAAACATCTTCATGGCAATATGCTGTCCCGCTGGACCGATTTCCTCACGACCGACGGAGAGAAGCCCAACCGGCACCGGGATGAAGAATTTGAAGAAGACCAGGCCTCCAAAGAAACCATTCTGCAACGCTGGCACGAAGGGTGGGACTGCCTGCTGAAAGCGATCGGCAGCCTCACGCCGGACGACCTGGAGAAAACCGTGTATATCCGCGCAGAAGCTCATTCCGCACTCGATGCCATCAACCGGCAAATGACCCATGTGCCCTACCACGTAGGACAGATGGTATATATCGGTAAAATGATCCTTGGCGACCACTGGCAGAGCCTTTCTATTCCCAAAGGCCAGTCAGCAGCTTTCAACAGGGAAAAATTCGGGAACAAATAAGTTATGAAACTACGTACTCTCTTTACCGTTATCCTGCCCGCAGCCGCTTTGCTGGCCTGCAATACCGGCAAAACGGACAAACTGCTGAAACACAAGAAATGGCGTGTATACGATGTGAAAGTGCCCAAAGGTGATCCATACAACAATACCCAGATCATCCAGGCCAAAGACCTGAAAGACGGCTACTACAGCGATGTATACTACCAGTTCCTGGACAACGACGTGTTTGTGGCCACCATTGCCGGCAAACCCGATTCGGGCAAATATTTTCTGCTCAGCAACGGCAAGGTGATCTCCGTCACCGCTTCCAACGGTTCCCGTACAACCGAAAACCTGGTCACCGTGGAACTGCTGGACGAGGACCACTTTGATATGAAAGTGACCTCCGGCGACTACCATTTTATTCTGCGTACCCGAAAAGAATAGCCACCTATGCTTCTACACACCGATATTACCCCGGGAAGGACCGTTACTGTCGACAATCGCAGCTGCCTGTTCTTCTCGGGCTTTTCCTATCTCGGTTTACACCAGCTGCCCGCTTTTAAAGCCACCTTTACAGAGGGCATCCACCGTTACGGCACCCTCTTTCCTTCTTCCCGGGCCGGTAATGTGAGGTTGCCCCTCTTTGAAGAGATGGAGCATGCCTTGTGTGCCCACCTGGAGCAACAGGCGGCCGTAGTGCTCTCTTCCGGCTATATGGCAGCGCAGGCAGCTGTGCATTATGCTGCCACCCGCGGCCAGCTCTGTTATGCCCCTGGCGCCCATCCGGCTTTATGGCTGGGCAACCCGCAGCTGCCGGCAGGCAGCAGGGCGCAATGGGAACAGGATACCGTGGCAAGAGTGAACAGCCAGGCGGACCACCATTATGTGATCGTGACAGACACCCTGAATCCTATTACCGGGGAGGTATACGCTTTTGACTGGCTCCGCCTGCTGCAGCGCAAAGTGCTGGTGCTGGCAGACGATTCACATGGTATCGGCGTGCTTGGCCCGCGCGGCCAGGGCAGCATTCACCTGTTGCCCGGCACCGACCAGGTACGTTATCTCCTTACCGCGTCGCTGGCCAAGGCCTACAGCATAGAAGGCGGTATGGTGGCAGGTCATGCAGCAGATATTGCCGCACTGAAAAAGAACGGGTTCTTTACCGGCAGCACGCCCATGATGCCCGCCGGCGCCTACGCCTGGCTGCAGTCTGACGACCTCGTCCGGCAGCAACGCATGTCACTGCAGCAGAACGTAGCTTACTTCCTGCACCTGTCGGCCCATTCCGCCATCCACAACCCTCATGCGTTACCGGTGTTTATACTGCCGCAGCCAGCCGAAAAACAACCGTTGCTAAACTATCTTGCCGAACGGGATGTTATTATTTCCAGTTTCCCTTACCCGTTTCCCCACAGCCAACCGGTAAACAGGGCCATCATATCTGCACTGCATACCCAGCAGGATGTACTGACCCTTTACCAGTTCCTGAAAGAATATGGTTATTAACAATAAAAACTACCAGCTGATGTTACGCCTTATGAAAACCTCCACCCTCCTGTTATCCCTGCTGCTACTGCAGTTCTCCGGCCATGCGCAGGGCAAATCCCTGTTATGGAAAGTAACCGGTAAAGACCTCAACGCCCCCTCCTATCTTTTTGGCACCATGCACCTTGTCTGTAAAAACGAGCTTTCTTTTTCCCCTGCCGTGACCAACGCGCTGCAGAGCGCTAAAACCATGTGCATGGAAATAGACCTCATGAACGAAAACAAGGAGAAGATGCAGTCACTGATATACAATCAGGACGACGGCTATTCCCTGCGGCAATTGTTTGATTCCGGCCAGTACCGGATGGTAGACCGCTTCTTCCAGGACACCATGCACTTCGGCCTGGCCACCCTCGATAAAGCCAAGCCCTTTATGCTCACCACCCTGCTGATGATGAAACAGGTGCCCTGCCCCAGTAAAGAGATCGCCGCACCAGACAGGGAACTGGCTACCATGGCTACTAACAGGAAGATCCCCATTGCCACGCTGGAAACCCTGGAGTCCCAGATGGCCCTCTTTGACAGCATCCCCGATAAAGCGGAAGCAGCGATGATCGTGCGGATGGTAAAGGACATACAGCGCAACGATAAAGAAACCCGTATGATGATGGACACCTGGAAACAACAGGACCTCGACAAACTGTATAAGATGGTGATACAGGCCCCTGATCTGAAAAACTACCAGGACCTGATGCTTTTTCGCCGCAATGCCGCATGGGTACCGCAACTCAAACAGCTGATGGCACAGGGCCCCGTGTTTGTTGCCGTAGGCGCCGCGCATCTGGCGGGTGACAAGGGATTGATTGCCCTGTTAAGAAAAGAAGGTTACAAAGTGGAGGCCGTCAGCTCAAAAAATCCCTAAATAACCCCTATTTTTGCCGGATAAACTTTTGGCGCCTGAAAAAAGTTCGGAAAATACTAACTATCATTTTACTGTGTTTGTTAGGCCTGATCATTCTGGTGGGTGTATTAATCAATATACCTGCTGTCCAGAACCTGCTGGTGAGGGAGGTGACATCACGTTTGTCCGATCAGCTCCACACACGGGTCGAAATAAACCGCGTCACGTTACGGCTGTTCAACAGTATGCAGCTGGAGGGAGCACTCATCGAGGATCAGCGCAAAGACACCCTCCTGTACGCGGGTAAATTGCAAGTGCGCATTACTGACTGGTTCTTTTTTCAGGACAAACCCGTTATCAAATTCGTTGGACTGGAAGATGCGCAGGTGAACCTGCTGCGGCCGCGCAATGACTCTGTCTGGAATTACCACTTTCTGGAAGAAGCTTTCTCCGGCCCTCCCCGCTCCCAGCCACAAACCCCTTCCAAAGGCATTTCCCTCGACCTCAAAAAAATAGATCTCCGCAATATCCATATCAATCAGATCGACGCCTGGGTGGGTGAAGACATGCGCGGCTACGCCAAACGCATTTTTCTCGATGCCAAAAACCTCGACCTGCAAAGGCATAACATCGATATACAGGAGTTGTTTCTCGACAACCCGTACTTTATTATCAGCAGCTACGCCTCTTCGCCGCTACGGCATAAACGGCCGCAGCTCACAGGCAACCCGGTGCCGGACAGCACAGCTTCCGGCGAGCTTCGCTGGAACTATGGCAACTGGAAACTGCTGCTGAAAGAACTGCATATCCGCAACGGCATGCTCGGCGTAGATATGCCGGACGACAGCACCAGGGTGGAACCGGGATACTTCGCCCCCAACCAGATCCGCTTTGGAGAGATCAACCTGTCCCTTACCAATACCAGCCTGGTAAAAGACAGTATCATCGGCGACCTGACGCTCAGCACCAAAGAACGTTCAGGCTTTGAAGTGAAAAAACTCACCAGCCGCTTTAAAATGTCTCCGGTGGAAATGGAGTTCTCCCGGCTGGACCTGCAAACGAACCGTAGTCATATCGGCGACTACTTTACCATGCAGTACTCAGATATCAGTGACATGAACGACTATGTGAACAATGTGTTCATGCAGGCGCGGTTCAAAGACTGTAAGCTGTCATCCGACGATATTGCCTTTTTTGCGCCGCCCCTTTCCACCTGGAAAAAAGAAATTACGCTCACCGGTAAGGCCCGTGGCCCTGTGAGCAACCTGAAAGCGTCCGGGATAGAACTGGAAGCAGGGTCCACCACCCGCCTCAAAGGCAGCATTGAAATGCGTGGCCTGCCCGATATTTATGAGACCTTCATCGACTTTCATACAGAAGAACTGGTCACCACCGGTGCAGATGTCATGCAGATCATGCCGATCGTCAAAGAAGTGAAAGCCATCCGCATGGACAAGCTGACTTCCATCCGTTTCCAGGGAAGTTATACCGGCTTTATCAATGACTTTGTGGCCTATGGCCAGTTTCAGACCAATCTGGGCAAACTCAGCTCCGACCTTAACTTCAAAACCAGCCGCGACGTGCCCGTATACTCCGGGAGCCTCACCAGCAACGGATTTGATGTAGGCACGCTCTTCGACAACAGCAACCTGTCTACCCTCACGCTCAACGCCAAGGTAGACGGCGCCGGTTTTAATTTCAAGACATTGAAAGCCAGCGTAGATGCCGATGTACAGGAAATCAGCCTGTTTGGCTATACCTACCGCAATATCAAAACCAACGGCACCATGAGCCGTAAGTTCTTTAATGGCTCACTGGCATCCAAAGACCCCAACCTGGATATGGATTTTGCCGGTACCATTGATTTTAACGAAGCGCTGCCGGTATTCAATTTCCACTCAGACCTCCGCAAGGCGGACCTGAAAGCGTTGCATATCGTGGAAGATTCCGTTACCCTGCAGGCCAAACTGGACCTGAACTTCGCCGGTAACAACATCGATAACTTCGACGGCACCGCCCGTATGCATGAAGTGTCTGTATATAAAGACGGCAGGCGGCTGGAGTTCGATTCCCTCCGCGTGGCCACCCATATGCAGGACAACCAGAAAGTATTAAGCCTGAACGGCAGCGAGTTAAGCGGTTATGTAAAAGGCTCCTACAAATTGATGGAGCTGCCGGACGCTTTCCAACTGTTGTTGTATAAATACTACCCCAGCTATTTCCTCGCGCCAACGCGGGCGGACATCCAGGAGAACTTCACTTTCGCCTTTCAGTTCGGCGAAGTGGAGAAACTGCTGAAAGGCTTTACCAATAAATTCACCGGCTTCGACAACTCATCTGTTCAGGGCGGTCTTAATACCATGAACGGCGGTAACCTGTCGCTCAATATTAACATCCCGGAAGCCGGTTATCTCGGTTATAGGGTACAGGAGCTGCAGGTAAAGGGAGACGGAACTTTCAACAAAGTCAATATCAGCACCAGCATCAGCAAAGTATTGTCCGGCAACAATACCATCCTGCAAAACCCGCTGATACTGGCCAGTTCCGGTAATGACACCTCTTATCTCAAGGTAGACCTGCAGGCGCAGGACACCTCATCGCTGGATGGTTTCTATGCCCGCGTGGTGACCGTTCACCAGGGCGTAAAAGTGAATTTCCTCAACAGCGCCTTTACTGTCAACGAGCGGCAGTGGAACGTAACGCCCGGCAATGAAATATACTGGAGCAAGGATTTTCTCACCGTACACAACCTGCGGGTAACCCGCAACGATCAGAGCATCACGGTGGAGACCAACGAATTTAACCCGGACGAATCGCGGTTTATCGTTACACTGAAAAACCTGAATCTGCCCGATGTTATTCCTTCACAGCTGATCACCACCCGTATTGAAGGTATTACCGACGGCACCATTCATATCACCGATCCCACGCAGGACCTCGATGTAACTGCCGCGCTGCGTACCCGGGAGCTGCGGATAGACAATGACTCTATCGGCACACTAAATATAGACGGTACTTATCTGCACCGTACCGGCACTGCCACTTTCCTGGTGAAATCCGACAATGAGGGCAAGAACTTCCAGGCACAGGGTAAAATCGGCCTTTCCGCTACCAATAAGGATATTGACGCCGCCGTGGATTTCAATACCATGTCCATCAACCTGCTGAGCAAATACCTGACAGGATACGTTTCCGATTTAACCGGCGCCGTGACGGGCAAGGTGAATATTACCGGCACTACCGACCTGCCTTCCATGCGGGGCAGTCTCCAGCTGGACACTGTGGCCGTGACCGTGGATTACCTGGGCACCCGTTATAAAATACCAAGGCTCAATGTCAATATCGACGACAACCTGATAGAGTTCGGCAACTTCGCCGTTATTGATAAATATGGTACCAAAGGCAGCGCCAGCGGTTATATCAGCCATGATCACTTCAACAAGCTCAATTTCGACTTCGATGTTACCGGCCGTAATTTCCTGTTCCTTAACACAACGTCCGCCAGCAGCGATCTGTTTTACGGAGATGTGCTGGCAGACGGGAAGGTTTATTTCTCCGGCCCTCTCAACGATATGCAGATGCATATCCTGGCGCGGCCGCTGAAGGGCACCCATTTCTACCTGCCGATGTCTGACAGTAAAGACATTGGTAAATACGATTATATCATCTTCAAAAGTTATGGTACAGAGATCAAGGAGAACAAGCGGAAGAAAGACAATACCAAGCTCACCGTGAAGCTGGACATCGCCGCCAATCCGGATGCGCAGATAGATGTGATCCTTGACGCTACCACCGGGGATATTATCTCTGCCAACGGCAGCGGCAACCTCCAGATTATTGCCAATACAGAAGGAGATTTTAGTATGTTTGGCAACTATGAGATCAACAACGGGTCTTACAATTTCACCTTCCAGCGCCTGACCAGCTGGAAGTTTGATATAGAAAAGAACAGTACCATTACGTGGAATGGCGATCCCCAGGAAGCCAGGGTGAATATTACCGCGAAGTACTCACTGCCCAAAGTGAGCCTGTACAACCTGCTGGGCCAGGCTGCCACCGTGAGTTCCAATGACAAGCTGGCAACCCGTACCGAGCGGGTGGACGTACTGATCAACCTGCGCGGGGCGTTGATGAAACCAGACATCTCCTATACCATTGAGCTGCCGGACGTGGGTAGCCTTTCTTATGAAAGTGGTGTGGCCGCCAAGCTGAAGGAGATCAACAACGACCAGAACAAAGCATTGCTGCAGATGTATGGCCTGTTGCTGTTCAACCAGTTCCTGCCGGACGACGCCACCACCAATGCGGCCGCCAATGTGGGCATCACTGGTAAGAACAGTGTGGGACAGGCTTTGTCCGCTCAGGCTTCCGCTATCCTCAACAATATTACCGGCGCACTGCTTAAAGGCAGCGGCATCGGTGTGAATGTCAACTATCGCGCCTATAACGTAGGCGGGCCTGGTGGCAGTGCCGACAACAGTTCCGTAGACCGTAACCAGGTGAGCGCCGGTATTACCAGTACCTTGTTCAATAACCGCTTCCGGTTATATGCCGGCGGTGATTACGACTGGGGTAAGTCTTCCACCTCCGCCAACGCCAACCGTTTTGCCGGTGACTTCCGGATCGAGTACCTGCTGACACCGGACGGCCGTTTCCGTATCAATGCTTTCAGTAAGTCGGATTACGACGTATATAACCTCAACAACCGTACGAAATCCGGTGTGGGCATTTCCTACATCCGTGAGTTCAATCGTCTCGGGGAGCTGTTCAATAATCAGCGCCGCAGCCGTACCCCGCTGATGGATTCACTCCGCAGGGCTGCAGCACTGAAGCCGAAAGAAGATTCTACAGAAAAGAAATAATTCCGGGGCAGGGTCCCGGAACAAAAAATCCCGGAGCGGTCTGCTCCGGGATCGGTATTATCTATACAATATTATATCAGCCTTTCAGTATTTCGTGGCCCAGTTTGTCCCTTTTTGTCCGCAGGTAATTTTCATTGTGCGGGTTGGGGTTGATTTCGATGGGTACGTTTTCGATCACTTCGAGGCCGTAGCCGCTGAGGCCTGCGCGTTTACGCGGGTTGTTGGTGATGAGGCGGAGCTGCGTGATGTTCAGGTGCCGCAGGATCTGTGCGCCGACGCCGTAGTCGCGTTCATCCATTTTGAAGCCGAGCTCCAGGTTGGCTTCGACGGTGTCTAGTCCTTCTTCCTGCAGTTTATAGGCTTTGAGTTTGTTCATGAGACCGATACCGCGGCCTTCCTGGTTCATATAGAGGATGAGGCCTTTTCCTTCTTTTTCCACCATCTGCATGGCAGCGTGCAGCTGTTCGCCACAGTCGCAGCGCAGGGAGTGGAGGATGTCGCCGGTTACGCAGGACGAGTGTACGCGTACGAGTACCGGTTCGTCTTTGGTCCAGTCGCCTTTTTTGAGCGCCATGTGGATTTCGCCGGAATTCAGTTGTTTGAAGGCGATCAGTTCGAAGTTACCGTATTTGGTCGGCATTTGTACCCTTACTCCTTCTTCGATCAGTGTTTCGGTGCTGAGCATGTAGGAGATGAGGTCCTGGATGGAGATCAGTTTGAGGTCGAATTTGTCGGCTATTTCCCGCAGCTGAGGCAGGCGGGCCATGGAGCCGTCTTCGTTCATGATTTCCACCAGTACGCCGGCGGGCTCAAAGCCAGCCAGTCGCGCCAGGTCTATTGTTGCTTCGGTGTGGCCGGCACGGCGCAGGACGCCGCCGGTTTTGGCTTTTAAGGGGAAGATGTGTCCGGGTTTACCGAGCTCTTCCGGTCTGATATTAGGATCGATCAGCGCTTGTACCGTTTTGGCTCTGTCGTGTGCGGAGATGCCGGTAGTGCAGCCATGGCCGCGCAGGTCTACCGATACGGTGAAAGGTGTCTGATGCAGGGCGGTATTATCTCTCACCATCAGTTCCAGTCCCAGTTCTTCGCAGCGTTCTTCTGCCAGGGGTGCGCAGATCAGTCCACGGCCGTGTGTGCTCATAAAGTTGATGATCTCCGGCGTAACATTACGCGCTGCGGTGATAAAGTCGCCTTCATTCTCGCGGTCCTCATCATCTACTACGATTACCAGTTTGCCGTTCTTGATATCTTCTATTGCTGCTGCTATTGTATCTAACATATATTATCCCTCCGGGTCAATGTTGAATGAGCGCAAAGTTACGACTTAAACGCGGGAAATGGGCAAGGAAACATTCTGTTCGAAAACGAGGGAACCGGCTGGCGATTTGACAATTATACAATCAGATTTTAACAAATAACAAATAAACACAATAAGTATGACGCGTAACAACTTAATATCCAATAAAGTTCAGTCCGGACAACGTTTTTATGCATTAGCAAATTGGCCGATTTGAGGATTCATAATTTTTTTTGAAATTCCTGAACAAACATCCTGCAAATACGGATTAACCTGTTAAGATATCAAAAAATTTTATCGAGGTTTACATGATCTTTCACGACTTAACAATTTGTTAATTCCGCGTTAAAATTTTCCCAAACTTTTTCGGCACCTTTGCGCCATGAAACAAACTTCTCTAATCATGGGATTTAAAAAATTACTCTTTACCTTATCCTTATTACTCACAACGATCTTTACCTATGCACAGGTTACGACCTCTGGTATGAACGGTAAGGTAACCGGTACAGACAATGTTGGTTTACCCGGTGCAACAGTAGTGGCTGTTCACCTCCCCTCAGGTACCCGTTATGGTACAACCACCGATGCCGAGGGCTTTTACCGTTTGCCAAACATGAACGTAGGTGGTCCGTACAAAGTGACCATTTCCTACATTGGCTTTAACGAATTTTCCCAGGACAACATTTCGCTTGCACTGGGCCAGACATTTAAACTGAACGCTAAACTGGCTGACAAAAGCCGGGAAATCAAACAAGTAGAGGTAGTTGCACAGCGTAACAACGCTTTCGATCCGAACCGTAAAGGTGCTCAAACAGTGATCAGCCGCTCTCAGATTGAAGCCCTGCCAACCGTTGGCCGTAACTATACGGACTTTGCCCGTTTAACACCTCAGGCAAGGCTGACAAAAGACGGTAACGGTAACAATGGTATCTCCATTGCCGGTACCAACAGCCGTTACAATGCCATTTTCGTAGACGGCGCCGTACAAAACGACGTATTTGGTCTGTCTGATAACGGAGCTAACGGTGGTCAGATCGGTATTTCTCCTTTCAGCGTGGACATCATTGATCAGATCAACATCAACGTTTCTCCGTTTGACGTAAAACAAGGTGGTTTCGCCGGTGGTTCCATCAATGCCGTAACCCGCAGCGGTACCAATAACATAGAAGGTTCTGCCTACTATTTCTTCCGCAACCAGGACCTGGCCGGTAAAAGACCCACCGACGTAAAAGGTGCTGACCGTCCTAAACTGCCGGACTTCACCTCCCAGACTTACGGTCTGCGCATCGGCGGTCCGATCATCAAAAACAAACTGTTCTACTTCGTAAACGCCGAATTCCAGAAAGACGAAACTCCACAGAACTTCGGTTATGACACATATGCTGCGAGCCTGAAAGCAAATGCTGCCAGTCGCGATCAACTCGATGCCATCAGCACCAAACTGATGAAATTGGGTTATGATCCAGGAGGATATGAAAGCAATATCCGCAAACTGGATGGTACCAAACTGTTTATTCGCCTGGACTGGAACATCAACAATGTTCACAAATTCACCATCCGTCACCAGTACACAAGAGGTGTAAGCACCAGCCCGGCGGTATCTAACCAGCGTAATATCTTTTATGCTAACAGAGGCGTTTACTTCCCTTCTACCACCAACGCTACTACCGCTGAGCTGAAAAGCCTGTTCGGTAACAAAGCGTCCAACTCATTGCTGATCGGTGTAAACCGTGTGCGTGACGACCGTGGAGTGATGGGCAACCCTTTCCCTAACGTTTTCATCACCAAAGAATCTATTGGTTTTGGTTCTGAAGCATTCTCCGCAGCCAACCTGCTGCAACAGGATGTGATCACCCTGACAGACAACTTTGAGCTGTATAAAGGAAAACACACCATCACCATCGGTACCAGCAATGAATACTACAATCTGAACAACGTATTCATCAGAAATAACTTCGGTGCTTATACCTACGCCAATGTAAATGATTTTCTGAACGATAATTCACCGATCCGTTTCCAGCGTACTTTCTCTGCTGTTGATAACGGCATCGGCGATGACACCAAAGCTGCCGCTAAATTAAAAGCCATGCAGCTCGGCTTGTACGTTCAGGACGACTACCAGATCAGCGACAACTTCAAACTGTCCTATGGTCTGCGTGCCGACCTGCCTATCTTCCTCGACAAACCGCGTGAAAATGCCGGTTTCAACGAAAATGTACTGCCTAAACTGGAAGCTGCCGGTTGGGACCTGAACGGCGCCAAAACCGGTGTAAAACCTGACAGCAAAATCCTCCTTTCACCCCGTATCGCCTTTAACTGGGATGTTACCGGTGACCAAAAAACCCAGATCCGCGGTGGTGCAGGTATCTTTACCAGCCGTATTCCGTTTGTATGGGTAGGTGGCATCTACAACAACAATGGCGTGACCCTGGGTGAAATGGACGTGAAATACGATCCTACAAAACCAACTGCTCCGGGTAACCAGCCGATTGTGTTCAACCCGGCTTATGACAAACAGCCTTCTATCACCGCCGTACCTTCCGGCCAGATCGACCTGTTTGCCAAAAACTTCAAATTCCCGCAGGTATTCAGGACTAGCCTCGCTGTTGACAGAAAACTGCCCTGGGGCATGGTGGGTACCCTCGAAGGTATCTTTACCAAAACCCTCAATAATGTTAACTACTACAACCTGGCATACGTAAAGAACGGCAACCAAACCGTTACCGGCAACGGTGCTGACAACCGTCCTATCTACAGAAAGATCGGTACTGACACCCTGGGTGCTTATCCTAATGTCTACTACGCTGAAAATACCAGCAAAGGTTACACTTATAGCTTTACCGCCCAGTTGCAGAAAGCCTTCCGTAATGGTCTGAGCGCCAATGTTGCCTATACTTTCAGCCGTGCAAAAGGTTTGAACGACGGTCAGTCATCTCAGAACTCTTCCCAGTGGCGTATGCCTAATGTAAGAGGTAAAAATGACCTTGACATGTCCTACTCGATCTATGATGCTGGTTCCCGTATCGTAGCGTCCGTATCTTATAAAAAGGAATATGCCGGTTTCATGGCTACTACTGTCAGCCTGTTCTATACCGGCCAGAATGGCGACCGCTTCTCTTATGGTTACAGAGACAACGCCGGCAACCAGAACATTACCAGAGACCTGCCTGGCTCCGGCGACGCTGGTCTGAGCATCATGTATATTCCCAGAGATGCGAGCGAAATCCACCTCGTAGACTATAAAGACGCCGGCGGTAACACTGTATCGGCTGCTGATCAATGGAACAGACTGAACAGCTTTATCGAAAACGATAAATACCTGTCATCCCGCAGAGGTCAATACGTTGAAAGAAACGGCGTAAGAGCTCCGTTCTCCAACATCTTCGACCTTCACCTGGCACAGGACTTCTACATCAAACAGAAAAATGGTGTAAGACATACCCTGCAACTGACCTTCGACATCTTCAACCTCGGTAACCTGATCAACAAGGATTGGGGCAGACTTTACACTGCACGTGCCGGCATGAGCTACAACAACTATGGTCTGATTGACTTCGTTGGATTTGAAGCTGATGGTACTACTCCGAAATTCAACTACACAGGTCCGGCTACTAAAAACAAAACCGTTGCCCAGATCGATGACATCGGATTACAAACTGCCCGCTGGCAGAGCCAGGTGGGTATAAGATATACTTTCAAATAAGCAGGATCTTATCCACATAAAAAAAGCTGACCAGTGATGAAGTGCCCCCTAAAAGTTAGACACTTTTAGGGGACATTTTTTATGAATAAAAGAATCAAATACAGTTATCAACAAAAAATAGGTGCAGTACAGTCAGTGATCTCTGGTAAGGACTCTCTGGCTTCTGCGGCACGTAAAATTGGAGGAAACGACAAGAGTATTCAGCGCTGGGTAAATCTTTACAATCAGTTTGGGAAGAAGGGGTTGTTGCTTCGCTCTGGCAGCTATGAGGGCGAGTTTAAAGTTCGGGTTATAAAATATATGCTAAAAAAGCACCTATCTTTATTGCAGACATCAGCACTCTTTGGTATTGCTAACGATAGTGTAGTAGGTCGTTGGTTAAAGATATATGAAAGCCAGGGAGTAGGAGGTTTACTGATGGAAAACAGAGGTAGAAAAAAGTCAGCAATGCCTAATAAGAAAAAAAAGACCACTAGAATAGTGTCTAACCCCGAAGCGGAAAAGCTTGCTGCCTTGCAGGCAGAGAACGAGTATTTGCGCACAGAGCTTGCATTTTTAAAAAAGTTAGACGCCTTAATTCAGCAGGAAAAAGCTGCCAAAGCACAAGGCAGGCAGCAAAAGCCATCCAGGAATTAAGGCGGTCCTACGATCAGGAAATATTGCTGAAAGTAGCGGGGATGGCACGGAGTACTTTTTACTATTACTTGAAAAAATCGGTACAACCTGATAAGGATAATCACGTTAAAACTTCAATAATAGCTATTTATCGTCAGCATAAGGGTAGATATGGTTATCGCCGAATAACGGATGCTCTAAAGAGCAGTGGGATGCATATCAACCATAAACGTGTTGCCAGACTAATGAAAGAGTGCGGTCTAAAAAGCCTTGTTAGAAGGAAGAAGTACAAATCTTATAAAGGGCAGCAAGGAAAAATTGCCCGGAATCTGCTGAATAGAGATTTTAACGCCCGGAAGCCTAATCAAAAGTGGGTGACCGATGTAACGGAGTTCAATGTGTCAGGTAAAAAGTTGTATTTATCGCCAATTATGGACCTTTACAATGGAGAGATAATCAGCTACACCTTATCGAAACGGGCAACGTTCCATCAGACTATGGATATGCTTGAAATGGCGCTAAAAAAGTTGCCTGAAAAATCCAGACCGATCCTCCATTCTGATCAAGGATGGCAATATCAAATGAAAGGGTATCAACAAAGGCTGCGAAAAAGAAGAATAAGGCAAAGCATGTCAAGAAGAGGCAATTGCCTGGATAATGCAGCTATGGAAAGCTTCTTCGCCATTCTGAAATCTGAAATGTTCCATCTGAAAAAATTTACATCAATCGAAACGCTTAAAAAGAATATTGTCAATTATATTCACTATTACAATAATGACAGAATCAAACAAAAACTTAACGGCTTGAGCCCAGTACAATACCGAACTCAAGCCGCTTAATCAAAAAAGCTGTCTAAACTTTTGGGTTCACTTCA
>NZ_FUWZ01000002.1:0-584640 GCF_900167135.1 Chitinophaga eiseniae
ATAACTGATGCTTCTCAAAATGAGACTGAGATTAGTATTTATTTAGAAGAAAAGAATATTGTTCCCGCTGAGCATCAGCATAAAAAACTTCACGCCAAGGACTTCCTTCCTCCCGTTGCAGTCCAGGATTTTCCTATCCGCAGAAAGAAGGTTACTTTATATGTAAAACGCCGCCGGTGGGAGGTTGTAGCTACCGGAGAAACAGTAACAAGAGATTGGGAAATAGTAAAAAAAGGGACGCGAATGACACTGGAATTCGGTTATTTTTTAAAAGGATTACTTAGATAATCACCCTATCAGCCCCGTTCAGCTTGGCCATATCTACGGAGTTGACGGAAAACAGCTCGGTCAACAATACAAACATCATTTAAGTGATTTTTCCAGTTGGGAGCAGAAAGAACATGCTACCCGGTGGATGCTTTTTGAACAAAACATTGGCCCCGCATTAAGTATAGACGAAACGGCCTTTTCCAGCGGGGAATTGTATACAATCGTCACCAACAAGCTGGCTAAAGGGCGTAAAGGCTCAATAGTGGCTATGATCAAGGGTACTCAGTCTGAATTTCTCAAAGAAATACTATTTAAAATCCCTAAACGCTTACGAGATAAGAACGCTAAACTATTCCATATTACGATCCATTACCACTATGGTACCCTATTTCTGATTTAAGGATCTTGAAGAAATTCTCCATTACGGCATTATCCCAATAATTACCCTTTCTACTCATACTCTGTCGTACAGGCTTACCTTTTAGCAGATCTCTGAATTCATGACTGGCATACTGCACACCTCTGTCTGAGTGAGAAACCATATTTGGAGCCACTGATCTAGTTCTGATAGCCATATTCCAGGCTGTGACCACAGTCTCTCTGGCTGTCATACTTGTGCTCATTGACCATCCAACAATCTCCGATTAATCAGGTGAGTTTACTCATTCTATTAAGCATAAATGATTGTTTGTCTGTCCCGATTGTTTACTCAGGACTGTTGTCAGTTTCATCCGGGAAATATATTATTTTATAGGCTTCCTGCATGAACTCAATTTCTTCATCAGTCAGCTTTGAAAATTCAGCCCGCCTTTTTTTTGCCAGCACCCCTTTATTCTGGTGGAGATATTTGAGCATTTGTGTAATCATCTTGTCAGGCATATCAACAATTTCTTGTATCGCTTTCTTCGCCTCATCAAATCGTAGAATAAAAGTCAATTCTTCAGGCATTTCTTCCTCTATCGTCTCATGAATCGCCCTTACAAGATATAAGCATTGATCTGTCAAATCAGGGTACCTGAAATAGCCTTCAATATCTGCTTCGTTTGTTATCGTCAGTTCTCCATGCCCATCTCTTGAATATTTAATCCTGTTCATTAAGCGCGTGGAGTATTTTTCCAGCGTAGTATCATATTCTTTCTTATGATTGAGCATGTGTGCCGATACTGGTATGATGATACCGGCAGGTACAATTTTTCCCTGGGTTAGTAAGTCATGGATCAAAAAACGGTGTATCCGCCCATTGCCATCATCAAACGGATGGATAAAGACGAAGCCAAATGATAAAATACCACAACGTACCTCCGCCGGAACGCTTTGAGTTTTTAATGCGACTTTTTTTAGACCTTCCATTACGCCAGTCACCATTGAAGGCGGTGGACAGATATAGTGAATGTACTCTTCTCCCAAAGAAATAGACTCGCCGACATAATCTTGGAAATCCCGGAAGGATTTTACCCCGAACCGTGAATCGACGATAGCATTTTGTAATTGTACTAATCTCTCCTCGGATAGCATATCTATATCACTCTCTGCACCAGCCTGCTTCAGCAAAGTCACAAATTTCTGCGTGCGGTCGGCAGAGGGCTTCTCCTTTTCTATTTCATAGGAAGACCTGGTTTCCTTAGTATATAAATAGTTTATGGCCCTAGTAAATATATCATCGGGAAAACTCTTCTTTAGTTCTGCTATTTTTAAGGATAAGTCCTCTTTAAGTAACTCTTTTAATTCGGGTGTCTTCCGCACAACAGGGCAATACATTGAGCCGCCAAGCAGATTGTCATTGATCCTCCAACGGGCATTTTTTTTGATGTCGCCTGTCACATACTTCTCTGTATCGAGGAGGTCTATATAATTACCCCCGATTTGTTTGGTCACAGCAAGCGTACGCCCAGTAAGCCATTCATACAAGTATCCGATTTTACGGGGTAGTTCTCCGGCCGGAGAAAACTCAATAAATTCCAGTATTTCTTCCTCCGGAATCCGCTTTAATACTGCCTGGATAAAATCTAAACTGAAATCATCATACTTCAGATAGAATTCCATGTGCTCTAGCGGATTTGTCGGATCTCCGACATCATACTTTGCCACGAAATCACGCTCAATGTTTCCTTTGGATGTCACACGTACATCGGTACCTCCTGAAATATAAGAGGCATGTGTCATGGTATAATTCACCAAATTGAAACGATCCTTCAGCCACTGACCGCCGACTGCTCTAGGCTGCATATGTTAATAATTTTATATTGGTAGTCTTCCCGACTCATAAGTGATCTTGGGAAAAACAGATAATAAATGACCTATTTCATGTAAGACAGATAAAGTATTGGAAAAATTGATAAAAAAGACAAATATTGGAGAAAAATAGATAATCGATGCTATGATTATTGAGTCAACCCTGCATAGAAAGCACATTTTTTGAGAAAAAACGAATAATTGGCGGGAAAATCTGATAGGATATATCCTTTTCTGAAGAGAAACGGATAGTGATACCCCGAATAAAAAGGCCGTTTTCATAGGAAAAACTGATAGTCGAAACAAAATATAGATAAGTTGTGCCCACTTATTGGAAAAACTGATACCCCAACCTTGTATAAAAGGCCTGCATCTGGAGAAAAAACAGATAACCGGCAGGAATATCGAATAAAATAATATAAGTCCCATTTCAGGAAAAACTTATAATGATAGCCCGTTTTTGGAACCCACAGCAAGGTGAAAACCTGAAAACTGACAGGAAAAATAGGCAACAAGGCCTCTTTTAAGGATCAGAATTAGTCGGTGACTTACCCATATTCACAAAAATTGATACAAAAAACGATACCGACGTGAAAACAGAGCTCACAAGGTCGAGCACGCTTGAGCGGCCTTGTGCTATCCGCCATATATTTTTTGATGACTTTTAACCAAGCCAAGGCCCCCTCCCGGGCTGGCCGCGGTGGGCTGGAAGATAGCCTTTCCTGCCGGCGGCCTGATTTTATTCAGGAGCCAATGCCCATGGTTGCGCGTTGTGACCGCAAGTTCCGCTTCTCCGCAAGGCTTCCGGTAGAAATTTGTGGTCTGTCTGTGCACCGTAGCGTCGCAACTGCTGGTAGCCGATAATATCTTAACGCAAGGTCATCGTTATAAGAAGGGACCTAATGCCATTTGTGTCCAAAGTCACACTGGAAAAAAATGCTCTTAAAACGCTTGCTGCTATAAGTGCAGGCTACACCCTAAAGGGGAATTATTTTATTTAATCAATAAAGGTTTGAATTTTAGATAAATCATCTAAAAACAGGTTCGAAACTTGTCCCCTCCACCCCGCAAAAAGGGAGTCGATAGACTCAAACGAAAAGGCGCTCATAATTGAGCGCCTTTTTTGTTTTTATGATCGATGCGTTAATTATGACTTTTAACTGTCATATGTAGCTCAAGATGCAATTGTTTTTAACACCTGCCTCAGGTCTGCGGCCCTGGAGGAAATTGATTATCTGACAGGTCAATATCCAGCACCCAATCTTCTGATTCATCTTTTATTACCCTTTTATACAATATAAACCCAAATGAATCATCCAGCCATAGCGTAAACTGATGATCTGAATCATACTCAATAGTAAACTGCTTCTCGTGCGTAAATAACTTGTACTCCGTATCCGGTTCAAGTTCCAGCGAATATGCCGCTGGCTCTATCCACACAAACCTGGTCGTGGCAGTACGATTAGCAAACCTAAAGCCCACCAGCTTTTCAGGGTTACTGTATACCTCTTTCCAGTATAAAGCAGGGTTTTGAGGATCATAGGTATGATTCGAAGCCTCCATGATGCGATTGTTATTTTTAAACTAAAAACAGAAAATTCCGGATCAACGAAAATAGCTGTTTTCAGCTAGTTGTAGCACCTCCGATAATGAGTACTTTTATCTGGAAATCCGATGTCATGAGAAATAAATTTTTTATCCTGTCGGCCTGCAGCCTGCTCTGGTCGGTCGTTCTTCTCCACGCACAGGAACCCGTACCCGTCTTCCCTGCTGCAACGTTCAACAGTCAGCAGGCAGGTGAGATGCTGAATAACGGTACTGCCACTTTGCATGGTGTTGTCAAAAAGAAACAGAGAAATCCCGACAACACTTATCTCGGTATTGTGGTCACGTTGTTCCCCTGTACCCCCTATTTCGATGAATGGTACACCTTACAGAAAAAGAATAAAAAAGGAAAAACGTTGGCCATGATGTCACCGCAAGCCTACTCCTACCGGGTCGTTACAAAAGCTTCCGACAAAGACGGTACGTTTGAATTCCGGAATTTAAAACCCGGGAAATACTACCTGCAAACGATGGTGCGTCAGGGAAAAATGAAACAAATGCTGAAAGAGGTCGGTACGGCCACCTATACCGGCTATAATGTGTTCGGCCAGGCGATCACCTCCTATAGCCGGCCCATATACGAAGACTTTAAGTTGTTTTACGAAACCAATGACCTGGTAAAGGATTTCGTGGAAATTACATCAGAAGGTCAGACTGTAAATGTTAAGCTTTAAAACTCTCCCCATGTTATATAAATTCTTGTTTGGCTGCGTTTTGTTATCGCTCGGCCTTTCCTGCGCCGAAGCCCAGGTGGTCCATTTCCCCGACCCCCATTTCAAGGAAGCGCTGATCAGAAAAAAAATAGATACCAACAACGACGGGGAGATACAGTTGTCGGAAGCAAAAAAAGTGACCATCCTGTACCTGGAAGACACACCATTTTCATCCATGGAAGGACTAAAAAGTTTCAGCAACCTGGAGGAATTCGGCACCTATAAAAACAGGATCAGGCAGGTGGACCTGCAGGGGATGATAAGCCTTAAACGCTTATACCTGGTGGGAAGCGATATCGAAAGCCTGAATATTAAAGGCTGCACGAATCTCGAACACTTATCCATGACCGGAAACAGGCTGACCGATATCGATATCAGCGCATTTAAAAAGCTGACAGAGCTAAGCCTGGACTATAACCAGTTGACCAAAATGGAGATCAATAACTATCCGGAACTAAAAGTGATCAACCTATCAGAAAATACTATCTCCGATCTTAAGATCAGTGGTTGCCCCAAACTGGAATCACTGCGTATCAGAAAAAACCGGATAACCGGAAATCTCCATCTCACGGAATTTCCGCAACTGACCATTTTCGAGGCAGATCACAACCTGCTTTCCTCCGCAGACATCCGGGGCCTGAAGAAGCTAACCACCTTCTCGTGCCTCTATTGCAACATCACCACGCTGAACCTGAGCGGCACTGAAAGCCTGGTGGACCTTATATGGTAATCAGACCGTACAACTATTTTTCTTTTGCAGGGTGATCATTCCTGAAAACAGGTATTAATAGTACAAATGCATTCACTCATTTGTCAACTATTAATATTTATCACCATGAAAAAACAAACAAAAATTATTTTATGCCTCGTTTCTGTCACGCTGATTGGTTTATGCCTGTACCATTTCCTGGGTTAATCCGGACTAAAACCAGTTGCCATGAAGGAGAGCATCAATATATGGGGCATCAGGGAATATGAGGGTGATGGCGCCAGTTGCCCTATCGTCCCTGTAAATCTGCCCTGGTATAAAAAGGCATTACTTACTTTTTTCAGGTTCGGGGTATGCCCCGCCTGTGTGATTATGAGCCTGAGTTACAAAATCCGGAAATACTTTAAGGATAAGCGTAGTTAAATATACCGACAATCCTTTCGATCATACTCCAGGCCTTCCAGGAGGAATAGTTGCTGACTATTCCTCTTTTTGTATGCAGTGGAGAATGAAACAGGCCAACCATACACAACATTATCCTGAAACATAAAATTTACCATAACAGGGAAAGAAACAGTATATTACATAGTCAACTAAAATTTTCATGTTATAAGTCCAGTACTGGTGTTTCTGACCAATGTTACCCAAAGAAACACCCCGGGAATGCCAAAAAATACATGTAAAATATCCTTATACTGTTTTTTATGGAGAATTATCTGAACGAGTCTTTTAGGCAACTCTTCATCTCGCTAATCCTGTTATATGTTGTTTTCCTTTCCCCTTCGACGGTACAGGGGCAGGACCCCAATGGGAATTCCCCTTTCAATGTAATTGCACCTTCGCCCGCTGCCGCGGCCATGGACAAATTCGCATTGGTGCCGGTAGGTTATTATACCGGAGTGCCCAATATCAGCATACCGGTTTTTACCTACGCTATCCCCCGTCTGAATTATCAGATGGTGATCGACCTGGGTTACCATTCCGGTGGTATCAAGGTAGACGAAATGCCGGGTAATGTTGGCATTGGCTGGGCATTAGGGGCAGGAGGGTCTGTTAGCCGGAGTGTGGTAGGTCTTCCGGACGATCACCTTGGCTTTGGTTTTATGTATGCGCCTCCGTTTGATGGTACCAAACAGATGCTGGAGAAATACTCTTTTGGCCGGGAGGACTGCGAGCCGGATATATTTACTTTTAACTTTAATGGCATCTCCGGAAAATTCTACATAGGAAAACGGAAGAACAATGTCAACCAGATTATGCTGGCCACGCGGTCAGGTGTGAAGATCGAGTTTCTCCAGAGCAGCGGCCCCGAAATCAATAGTCCCATAGACGGCTTTATCATCACCAATACCGACGGTGTAAAATATGTTTTTGATGTGAAAGAGTTTAGCATCAACAGCTACACCTATGCAGGAACCGTCACCTATGCCTCTACCTGGCACCTTTCTAAAATAATCCTGCCGGTACCAGGTCTGAGTATTCTTTACGAATATGAGCCATATCGTTCGGAATATACAACAGGCATCTCCGAAACCCGGGAATATCGTCTGCGATTTAACATTTCCGGAGGCTATCCGCCTGAGAACTCCCGCACATCGACCAGCAGCGTTGATATTGCTGGTAAGCGGATTTCCCGGATCATTCTACCTGGCAACAGGGATATCCGGTTCGTGTACGGAAATGCCAGAACCGACCTGCCGGGAGACAGCCAGCTGGACAGTATCATTTACGATACTAAAAATCTCAGGGGGATGAAGTTGAGTTATGATTATTCAGTAGGAAGCAGGCTTACCCTTACCGGCGTACAGGAATTTGCCGGCAATCAGCGTAAACCGCCCTACCTTTTTACCTATAATGCAGGCTTGCCCGCCAGGTTATCCTATAGCCAGGACCACTGGGGATATAACAACGGCAAGAGCAATGTTACCCTGATCCCAAAGCTGGAAGACTTTGAGAGATATATCTTTGCCGACATCGGAACCGGCGCACCACCGGAGAACTCATTACGGAACGGCAACCGGGCGGTAGATTCTGCCTCCGCACTGGCAGGATTGCTCAATAAGATCACCTATCCCACCGGCGGGACCACCACTTTTGAATATGAACCAAACCGCGTGTCCGACACTATCCTTCGCCGGTATTACCGGAGCAAAACGGTAACGACTTTCCTCAATGGATATGAAACAACCAGGAGCAAGGTGTTCTCTCTTTACAATGACAGAAAAGGAGGATCAATGGAATTCAGCTTTTATTTCCGTGATTACCCCCACGGTCTTGATACACGCTTTGCTTTTGCCTTCGACATCAAGAGCATGGACGACAGCAAGACCTACGCCTCCGCCACCTTCGACTACAACGACACTAACGGGAAGACATTGCTTCGTAACAATTTACTGGACATGCCGGCCGGACAGTACAAGATCGTGTGGAGTTCAACTTATACCGACCCGCTGGATAATCCATTTACCTTCAACTTAAAGTGGACGGAGATCGTACCGGACTCCATGATGACTCCCAGTTTTCTCACTGGTGGCTGCAGAATAAAGAAAATAGAAGTCAGGGACGGTTTCACCAACGTGATACAATCCCGCAACTATAAATACGTACTGGAAGATGGTATTACTTCTTCAGGGGTCATGGGTAGCCTTCCTGTTTACAACCATATCTACGATACCAGGAAACTGGAAGACATTAATGTGGGAGGCCAACCTGCCAAAATTTTATATACTGCTACCTATCTATCCCGGACCAACTATCCCAATCAGGCCATGCTGTATACCTCCGGCAGTCCTATCGGTTACAAAAGAGTAGAAGAAATACTGCTCACCGGGAAAAATGTATACAAGTATTCTACCTTCAAAGATTCCCGGTCGTTTTCCGAGAACCTCTTTCCTAATCCGCCTGCTTACCTGAAGGACTGGGAACTGGGGCTGTTGAAAGAAATGTATTCCTATGACGTTAATGGCAAAATGGTTAAAAAAGTACGTACGTACTATCAAACACCTTCCATGGCCAGCGACGCCGGAACATTGGACGCGCTGAAAGCAGCCCAGCAGAATTTTGCATACGATGGCGGCAGAGATCCTTCCGGCGAAACCTTCGTCTATCTCGAATACCCCACCCCTATGGGATGCGCGTTACAAGACAGCACGGTACAGACACTATATACGTCAGCGGGCGACTCCGTCGTTAACCGGACCAGTTATACGTATGAAACCGGCAACAACTTCCGTCATTATCAGCCATTATCCATTACAGAGGAGACCAGTAACGGGTGGAAAAAAACCTATCTGGCATATCCTACGGACTATACCGCAGGTACTCCTTTCATTGATAGCATGGTCAATAAAAATGTTATTGCCCTGCCAGTTGAACAGGTAAGTACGCTCAACAGCAAAATCACCACCGGCAGTGTGACACATTACCACCTAACCAACCCGGGTATGCCCGCACAAACATACCGCCTGGAAACTGACCAGCCTATTCCATACGCTAACTTCAAATTTTCCAATCAATTGCCGGGCGTATTACCAGCAGGGAATAAATCCGCTTTTGCGAAAGATGCCCGCTACCGGCCGGAAAATACCCTGACCCTCGGCAACACCGGCGGCAGTGTGCTGACCACCCAAAAGGAAAATGATATTCCTGTATCGTATTTGTGGGGATATCAACAACAATTCCCCGTGGCCCGTATTACCGGCGCCACCTATACACAGGCAGCATCACTGGTAGACCTAAACGTATTAAACAACCCAGCCAGCGATCAGCAACTCAGGACAGAACTAAACAAACTGAGGACTGGTCTGGGCAATGCGGCCGTCACCACCTACACCTATGATCCCCTCATCGGGACCACCAGCGAAACCGACCCATCGGGCAAGATCATTTACTACGAATACGACGCCTTTGGGCGCCTTAAACTCATCAAAGACATCAATGGCAAAATTGTAAAGCAATTCGACTACCAATACCAGGTACCTGCGGCTCAATAAGAAGCAGGGATCATGCCCTCCCGGAGGTATGGTCCCTGTTTCTTAATACTCCCTTAACACAAATTCTTTTTCTTTGCAGCCAACAGCACCATGTACAACATGCCTCATGAGGACATTTCAGGCCCGGTAGAACGTTGGCTGCAGGGAGATGATGCCGCTTTTGAAGCGGTATTCCACTATTACCGGCAAAGACTGCTGCGTTATACTTTCCGTTATCTCAAAAATGAGACGGACGCAGAAGACCTTACTACAGAGATACTGGTCAAAGTCTGGCAATGCCGGCAGTCCGTCACCAGTCCTGCTACCTTCGAAAACTACCTGTTCACCATCGCCCGCAACCGGGTGATTAAATCCTGGCAGAAGAAAGTAGACAACCTCTTATCTTTTGAACCGGGCAACGAGCCCGCGGTTCCAGCCGAAACGAATGATCCTGTATTATACGGCGAGCTGGTACGTCAATACCAGGAAAGCCTCGCCGGCCTGCCTGAACAGCGTCGCCGGATATTCCTGCTGCACCGGGAACAAAACCTCACTTACAAGGAAATCGCCCGGCAGTTAAATATCTCCCCAAAAACAGTAGAGAACCAGATCTCCGCCACACTCAAACAGTTACGCATACAGCTCGCCCAACATCTGGCCTCCCTGATCCTGTAGTTACAGCCAGTATTAACAAATTGTTACGCCATAGGGGAACACCGCAGCAAAAGGATATACAACGGTAAAAGCATTAAATACCTGACTGTATGCGGCAACTACCCGTTGACCAAACACTTATAGAACTATATATCCATGGCCGTTGCACAGCAACGCAACTGGCCGAGGTCCGCCAGTACCTGCACGATCCCGCCTACCGGGAAAGCCTGCAGGAATGGCTGCATCATGACTGGCAGCAGCTCTCCCATGAAAACTATGCTCCCGAAACCGACGCCGATGAAAAATACCGGCAGTACCTGGCATTGGTACAGCCTGCGCCGGCCACACCTGTAAAACAAATATCTACTATCCGGTGGTGGAAAGTGGCAGTTGCCGCGGTATTCACGGGCATCATCGCCCTTACCGGATGGCGCTGGCAACAGCACCTACGGCAACGGGCTTTTCAGGAGCAGCAATGGGTGCAACTGCATAACGAAGCAGGCAAAAGAACCAAAATCACCTTGCCTGACAGCTCGCAGGTATACCTCGATGCCGTCAGCAGCCTGCAATACAATAAGAACTACGGCGTCACCAACCGTAACATCATCCTGGAAGGGGAAGCCTACTTTGTGGTGAAGCATGGCGGCGCCCATCCTTTCAGCGTACAGACCGGAAACCTTACCACTATTGATGTTGGTACGGCGTTCAACATCCGCTACCGCCATACTGAGCCAGCCATTGAGGTGGCCGTTGCCGAGGGTATCGTAAATGTTATGGACCATGCGCGGCCTCAGACGGGTGTTCTGGCACGGCTAACCCAACAGCAGCAGCTACACTTTGACACTGCCACCCGCGAAGCCACTGTTCAAATGCTGCCCGATGCGGAAAGCATCGGCGCATGGCGTCACGGCGTCCTGATATTCCGCCAGCAGCCGCTCAAGGCCGTGGCCGCAGCGCTGGAACGGTACTATGGCATCAACATCCGCTTTGACAGCCCGGAAGCTGCCCGGGGAGTCATTACCACCATTCTCCATCACTCAACGGTAGACGAAGCGCTGGATATTGTTGCCATAACAGCCGGCGTGAGCGTGAAAAGATCAGGGAAAGAAGTATTGATCAAATAAAAAAACCGCTCCTGCAAAAGCGGAGCGGAAATAAGTAATGTGCGCTATGAAGCCGCCGGGGACGGGAATCCAAATGGCGGCCATTTCCATAACACAAACAACAATTAAAAGTATGAAAAAAAACCGAACGGGGCATTGGAGACGAATGCTGCCCGGAAAAACGTTGCGTACCATTTTGCTTGGATGCCTGCTGATGTTCAGCGCGGCGCTTTCCGGACAGGATGCCCGTAAAATGATATCCGTACAATTCAGGAACACACCGTTGCGGGAGGCATGCACCGATCTTGAACGACAAACAGGTTTTAGCTTTTCCTATTCCGAAAATGCACTGTCGGCCTATGGCAAAAATGTTACACTCTCTTTATCTGATGCAGCAATAACGACCGTGCTGACACGGATCTTTGACAAAAGTCCTATTACCTATACCATCAAAGGCAAACTGATTTTCCTGGTCCCCGATCCCGCGTACAGGGCGGCTCCCGACCCTGCTAAAAAAGGCCCGGGGCGCGTTACCGGCAAAGTCATCGACGAAGCCAACGGCGATCCGCTGCCCGACGTTACTGTCCGCATCGGCGACAAAGGCGCTACCACAGCAAAAGACGGCTCTTTCACCATTCCGTTACCCAAAGGTACCTACCAGGCGGAGGTAACTTCTATTGGTTATCTTTCCAAACTGGTCACCGATATTGACATAAAGGACGATCAGACTTTCGAAGTAAGCATCACCCTAAAGAGAGAGAAAAAAACACTGGCAGGCGTGGTAGTGACGTCTTCCGTAAAAAAAGAAAGTGTCAACGCGCTTTACACCCGCCAGAAGAATGAAGCGGGTATTTCCAACGGCATCAGCAGGGAACAGATTGCAGCGCTGCCCGACAAAAACGTGGGCGAAACTTTAAAACGAATTTCCGGTATCAGCACCAACGACAACCGCCGTGTAGTCGTACGCGGTATTGCCGAGCGCTATAACCTCGCCATGATGGACGGCGCCATCTTACCCAGCACAGATGTACAGGTACGTGATTTCGAATTCGACATTATTCCCAGCAACCTGATCGACAACGTAATTGTTTCCAAGACCTCCACCCCCGACATGAGCTTTGGCTTTGGTGGCGGCCTGATACAGGTAAACACCTTTGCTATCCCTCATCAGAACTTTATCACCATCGGCGTTGGCAGCAAATACACCTCCGGCAGCACCGGCAAGGAATTTCTGGGTTATGGCCGCGGCAATAAGGACTACCTGGGTTTCGACGACGGCATCCGGGAACATTTTCCCGACGAGTTGCTGACCTTCAACAACCAAAACTATAATCCTAAAAACCCTAACGCCGCCCCCACACCAGGTGTTACCATGATCACGCCGGCGATGATCGCCGAACAAAATAAAAGAATAGGCGGGCTGGAGAGAATGGGCACCCGGATTTACCGCGCCGCCCCCGGGCAGAATTACCAGTTCAGCCTCGGGCGCAACTATCAGCTGAAGAACCATCGCCTGGGTTTTGTAGGATCTCTCAGCTACCGTAATGAACAGTCTATCGACGACATTTCTCATTTTGAACGGGGAGACTGGGAGAAACTGGGCGCCACGCGCTACAACGCAGAAACCGGCGAAGAATTAGACCCAACGTCTTCCAAACAATACAATTTTAGTACTACATGGGGCGCGTTGCTCAACATGGGCTGGAGTACCCAAAATCATAAAATCACCTTCCGAAATTTTTACTCCCGCGTGTTTAACAACCAGTTTTCCCGTATCGTAGGCTGGGGCAACGAGATCGGTTTTGACGGGCACCCCGCCATCCGGGAATATGACAGGCCCAAATTTATCGACCTGTTACAAAACCGGATCAACGGCGAGCATACCTTCGGCGCTTTTAAGTTTGACTGGAGCCTTTCCCGCAACAAACTGACCAACCTGGAAAAAGATGCCGTGGAAGCCTGGCTGGCCCCTACTACTACACTCAACAGCACCACCTACAACGTAGTTCCCAGTGGTGTTACCAACCCGGGCAACGGTACCTTCAACAGGGCACAGTACCGGTATGAAGAAACCAATAAAATAGCAGAGGCGGCATTGAGCTATCAATTCAAACTACTGGGCCAAAAACAAACGGCCAAAGGTGGTTACCAGTTTATGGAACGCCAGGGAGCATATGACTGGATGGTACTGCCCATTGGTACCGTAGAAACAATCGGTAACGTTTATCCATTTGTACCGGTACAGGAATGGAGTAAATACATGGAGTTCAAGGACCCGCTGAGAGACCTCCTGTATTACCCGGCCTCTTTCTCCCGGAACAGCTACGAAGGTAAAAACACCAACCAGGCGCTGTACGGAATGCTGGACAACCGTATTACCAGCTGGCTGCGCCTGGTATGGGGAATCAGGGCTGAATATTATCAATACGAAAGATTGAAAAACGGCTCTAATGATCTTGCCATCACCACCATGATGGAGCAGGGAGAAAAGCTTAAATATGTTGATCCGGAAACAGGAAAGATCGTCTCTCCTTTTGCAGATCCCACCTCGGAAGAAAAAAAATGGCGTTATCTGCCATCCGCCAGCCTTACCGTCACACCGCTGAATGACTTTAACATCAGAGCCGCCTATGCCCAATCAGTGGTAAGGCCTGCCCTGATTGAAAACTCCCGTATGATACGCTACGACCCTGCTATTGGGGCTTATCGCCGTAATGAAGGCGTGTTATCCACGCTCATTGATCACTACGATTTCCGCCTGGAATGGTACCCTCAAGCTGGTGAAGTTCTTTCCGCAGGGTTCTTTTATAAATACTTCGATAAACCGGTAGAGCTGTACCGAATACAACCGGATGCCAGCGGAAGGGTGTATGTGGTCACCCAAAACTCAGAATGGGCAAAGGTTACCGGCTGGGAATTTGACGTACGCAAACGTCTCGGATTCATTAACCCCGGTGCAAAATGGCTGAACAATATTTTCCTGAGCGGTAATCTCACCTTGCAAAGCTCTGAGGTGCAGGCCAGCACCTTCCAGGGAAAAAGCATGTCGGAAGACAAATACGGCAAACAATACGAATACCGCACCAAAGTACTGCAAAAAGAGAAAAGACCGCTGTACGGACAGGTGCCCGTGCTTTACAATATAGGGCTGCAATATGCCGGTAATCGTTTAGGCGCTAACGTTGCCTTCAACCACATGGGTTATAAAACGTTCACCGCCGGCATGACGCCCAACATTGTGGAGTATGAGCGTCCCCGCGACCAGCTGGACGCACAGTTGAGCTATGCTTTCCTGAAAGACAAAAAACTAACCGTAAGGCTGAATGTCAGCAACATCACCAATACCCCTTACCGCTTCTATATCAACAGCGTTGATACCTACAAATACCAGGACAAATGGAACGGCCTTTCCCTGTCTGAAATTCCGGTTACCGAATGGAGCGACATCTACGAATGGAAACCAGGTTTTTCCCGGAAATACGAAGAGGGACAATATGAAACATCCACAGACGGAAAAACAAAAACCCGTGTCGGAGACAAAGAGACCTTTATCCGTAAAGTAGGTACTTCTTTCAGCCTGTCTGTTTCCTATTCTTTCTAAACAATATCTGATCCTATAAAAAAGAAAAATGAAACACACCAAGATATTAACACTGATAGCGGGCGCCTTCATACTGGCCGTGACGGCCTGCAATAAAAAAGACGAATTCTTTTATGAAGGCGGCATGATGCCAATCACCATCAAAGGATACAACGGCAGCGGCGAAGACCTGGCGGTGAAAGTGGACACCTTCACCTTCAAAAATTTTCTGAACAGCGGCAGCTTCAACCAAAGCGAAGCCTACACCTTTCCCAATGGGCAGCCGGCCGTAAAACTGACCATCGCCGGACGGGAAACAGGAAAAATCATACTGGAAAAGGAGTTAAAAAGAGCGGAAGGCCCTTCTACCATCAGCTTTTTTTATATGAACGGACAAATGATGAACATGCCGGAAAAACAAGATAAAGAAGAGGGCAAAATCAAGCTCTCCTACATGTTCATGCCCACACTCACCCATTACAGTGAACCGGTGGATATTGTATTGGGAAAATATTACTTCACCCCGAAAGTGTTCGAGGAAATCACCCGTATTAAAAACGTAAAGCCTTACGAGTTCAGCGAAACCGTGACACTATCTACGTTTCCCACCACCGGCCAGCAGTATAACGGGCAGAATACCGCCGTGCTGTTCAAGGCCTATATCTACAAGGCCGGCACCAATGAGTATTATACACAGGGAACAATATACAGCTGGCATCCCACTTCGTCCAGCGCACCTACCCCATCGGCGCCTAATCCTTCTTCCACTATCTACATCTTTAGTGAGAGCGATGCTAACAACAGCATAAGGTTCACTAAAAATCTGGAGTTATAAAACATAACAAATCATGAAGTCTTTAAAACAACATATCATCATCATGGCGGCGCTTTCCTGTATGCTTTTCGCTGCCTGCAACAAGGAAGAACAGGAAGTGACCAAGGCCATGCAGGTGGTCATTAACGGTTACAACGGCAGCGAGCACGCATGGCAGGTAGCCATTGACACCACTGTATACGATGCATCGGCCATGCACGGCAAGTTCATCATCAACTCCGCCTCTATGGTCAGCTTCAATGCCGTATATACTTCACCGTTAAACCAGCAGGCTACGCTTACCCTTACAGACACCGCTACCCGGACGGTCCTTTTTAGTAAGCAGTTGCCCGCAAGTGGCACCAAAGCCCTTTTTAATTTTATTTATTTCGATGGCAAAGAACTGGCGATCCAACAACCGGCAGCCGATCCCACTACCAACAAGTTGGGGTTTTATATCCGCTATGCCGCCAGCGATGCACCTTTTGACATTTTCCTTTACCGGCAAGACGCCACTACCGGTATGGAATACCGGGCTTATCTCACCAAAAATGCAAAGCCCAATACCTGGATATATACTGACTATATGCCAACTGCGGATTTTGACAGCAAAAACGCGCTGAATGGCGCCACTATCTGTTTCACAAAGACCGGCACCACAGACCAGTGGGCTTTTGGCGACAGTGAGTACTTCAGCAAAGTACCCACCTTTGGCATGAACTTCCCGCTTGCCGGAGAAAAGGGAATCGTACAACCGTACTTCCTGACGCCCGGCGCGGGCCAGCTGGATATTACCCGCTTATATTTTTATGCCGACAGGCCCTGGTAACTATCCCCTATACCTGCGAACGCCCTGCCAGATCACCGGCGGGGCGTTCTTTTTTATCACAAAAATCCGGGCTTTCGCACCAAATATCTCCCTTTTTACCCCAGCTTACATCCCTGGCACCTCCTGTTCCGCTACTTTTGACATACATCAAAATCTACTTATCAGCCATGATGCATTTCAAACAATACTATCCCTTATTGCTGTTACTGTTGATCACCATCTGTTGCCCGACCCGGATTATTTCCGCCCAGCGCCTCGAAGCCCGTGCCGACAGCCTTATCTCCACCCTCTTTAAAGACAAAAATGGCCCCGGCGGCGTTTTTATGATCGCGCAGAAAGGCAAACCCATCTACCAGAAAGCATGGGGGAAAGCCAACCTGGAACTAAACACCCCTCTCACCGGGGACCATGTGTTCCAGATAGGCTCCATGACCAAGCAGTTTACCGCCGTCGCCATTCTCATGCTGGAACAACAGGGCAAACTAAGCGTTAAAGACCCGTTGTCCAAATACCTGCCCGACTTTCCTAATGGCAGTAATATCACGCTGCACCATCTGTTGACACACACCTCCGGCATACAGGACTACCTCCGGATGAAAACCCTTCCCACCATCGCGCAAAAGGAGATGACCCCTGAAATGGTGATCGACTTTTTCAAAAATGAACCGGTAAACAGCGCACCCGGCGAAAAATACGCCTACAATAACTCAGGCTATTTCCTGCTGGGATATGTGGTGGCTAAAGTTTCCGGTATGGCTTACAAAGACTTTATCCAGAAAAATATCCTCGATAAAGCAGGCATGCATGAAACCTATTATGCCAGCGACAGGCAAGTCATTAAAAACAGGGCGTACGGTTATCATAAAAAAGATTCCGTTTATATTAACAAAACGGTGATCAGCTATGACCTTGCCTATGCAGCCGGCGCACTCATGTCCACCACGGCCGATCTGCTAAAATGGCAAAATGCTGTGAACCAGCACCTGTTACTGAATACGGAAGAAACACAGAAAGCTTTCACCCGGTACACCCTCAGTAATGGCGAGGCTCACAACTATGGCTATGGCTGGCAGTTTAAAGATATCAAAGGAGTCACCGTGAGAGAACACGGCGGTAGTATTTTCGGCTATAAAACAATGGGGGTATATATTCCCGGCGAAGATATTTATGTGCTGGGCTTTAGCAACTGCGATTGTAATTCACCGACAAAAATAACAGAAGAGGTGGCGGCAATAGCGCTGGAGGAGTTAAGGAAGTAATGCAATCACCTCATCATCTAACCAGCCCGCTGCCATTGCCATTTCAAGATGTCCGACGGTGAGTGCTTTTATTTTACGTGACTGTTCATATCCCCGCAAATTCAAGAAACCGGCCGCTTAGCGCAGCCGGTTTCTTTTTTATAAAAAGGAGCTATCTATTTCTGGAAAAACAATTTCCTGGGTGCTTCGGCGGTCAGTTCGCAGCGGAGGGTAGCTCCGTTGCCTGCCAGTTTGGTGATTTCTCCGGCGCCTTCCACTACGGTGCAAACGCTGAAATGTTCATCTTCGATCCGGGAAACGATAATCTTTCCCACGGTTTTCTTACGGGTGATTTTTTTACCGTCTACGTTCACTTCTACTGCTTCGTACACTTTGAACTCGTCGCCCTCCCGCAGGTCGACCGCCTTGCCGGCTGACAGCAGCACTTTTACGGCATCGCCGTAGGCGTTTTTCTCTTCTACGGAGGCGATGGTAGCCATCAGTCTGAAATTCTCTTTCACGAATTTGTCGAGGCGGCCACGGGTGCCGGCCAGCGCGTCGTTGAAGCCATTCTTTCCTTTGCCGGTATTGGAGAAGTTGCCGGCAGCCACCAGTTCACCGGAATTCACGTCCAGTACTTTCACGTTAAAGATCACTTCTGTTTGCTGAGTGACGGAATTGCCAAATACCGGCAGTTTGGATTGTTTCTGGTCTTCCATGACACTCACTACGTTCCCTACCAGCAGGTACTGGGCCTTCAGCTCTCTCATGGTCGACAGCTGCGCGTTTTCCGTCGGCTGGGCTTTCACCTCATTGAGTTCATCCCGCTCCACGAAATCAAAGCGTTTGGCGCGCAGAAAAGCGTCTTCCACTGTATTCCGGATAGCCGCCTGATGGCCGGTACTGTCAGTTCCCTTGAAGATAATACCAATGAGCGGTTTAGTTTGACCGAAAGCGCAGGAAGCCAGCAGCAAAGCTGCAGCCGTAATTATATTCTTCTTCATACTCTATAGGCCCGGAGGTTTTATGAACATCCGGATGATTTATTGGCTATAAGTTTGTCAGTCTCAAATTTAGGTGAAAAACGTATAACCTAACGGGTTATTATGCCGCCGGGCCACGGTATAGGTGGTAAAACTAAATTTTAACATGCCTTTAAGAAGACGGGGAAACGTATATTATTTGACGCTGATCGCTGGTATTTTATATGCCGCTACAGCGTTGACAAGCTTCATTTTATCTGTTTTCAGTTTTTTAAGAAAAGCTTCAATATCAGCGCCATAGGCCCGTTCGCTGGCGGCCAGTAATACGATGCCGGACTGCTGCGGATGAGCGTTTTGCTGGTAGCGGTACACATTCCTTTCCACCACCGCGATGGCTTTACCGTCGGCCGTATTCTGGCTGATCAGGAAGTCCAGTATGTACTGCTGATCTTTTTCATAGACGTTGTAGTTCACCAACGGATTGGCGACCTGCATTTTTTTCAGTTCCTCCACTTTCTGGTTTACCAGCGCCACCACTTCAAAATTGCCCTGTAAAAAATCGATGGTCACCAGCGAGCGGAATTTCTCGAGACTTTCCCCTGATACCAGGTATTCCTGTTTGTAATAGTTGTTGCTGGGATGTGCAGACCAGGCCAACTGGAAACTGGCGTCGTTCAGGTGCAGCGGTCCCGGTACATTCAGATAGTCGGTTGCTTTTGTTTGCGCCATGGCGACGGCGGCCCACAGGGCAAAAACCAAACTTAACAATACTGATTTGTTATGCATCTTGCTTCAGATAATAGTTATAACCTAATAATTGCAGATCATGCGGGTTTTCCCGGTATGCTTCATGTTTGTTCATCCATTTCCATCTGTTGTGATTGTTCTATTAATAATAATGAGTGTTTTTCCTTCTTTTGGTTTATCTGATTTGGGGTAGATGATGACGGCCAGCGCGTTTTCCCGGGTTTTATTCAGGCCGGAGATAATCAGTTTTTTCTCCGGGATGCTGATCTGTTCACCCGTCAGCAGGTTTTTATAGCCATCAACGCCTTTACTATAAAACAATTCTACCAGCTGATGTTTGTGAATTACCATCCAGCCGTTGCCGAATTCAGTATTAAACCGCAGGGCAGATACGCCGGGGCCGATGGAGACCGGCGGCCAGGTGTTAAAGACCGGGTCTCCCAGGTCAAACAAGGCTTTTGGCGTGACGCTCCCCGCGGCGTCTACGACAGCCAGTTCCAGTTTGCCTTCTTCTTCTGTCAGCAGGCAGGAGCTGTCATCGAAGGAAAGGTGAATAATTTCCCGCGGGTATTTATCTCCCAGGGAAAAATAGCGCCGTCTCAGTTCCTCTCCTTTTTCATTGAGCAACCGGTGTATCCACTGCTCCCCCTCTTCTGCCAGGAGGTGGATCTCTTCTCCCTGCACATACACTTTGTTTTGGGCTGGCGGCGGCACTTTGATATTATTTTTCTTTTTGATGGCGCCGTCTTTAAACTCGATGGCCAGCATCTTGTCCGGTTTTTTGTCTGACCATGGGTCTACGTCGTAGAAGAGGGAGGTATCCTTCACTACGCCGATGAAGTTTCCGGTAAAGGGACGGTTACCTTTGGGCTTTTCCGTCTGTTCCCGGTTAAAAACCGGGATACTGATTTCCAGCTCTTTATCCGGATGGTAAGGTACTACCGAGACGAAAGGCTCTTCGGTCGGGCTGTTAAACAATGTCGGCAGTATGCCGTCTTCTTCCTCATAGCTTTCGATGACGACGCCGACGGCGTCCATCAGGGTGTATACCGTATCATAGGAACGGTCGTTATACACATAATTGGCCATGAGGGTCTGGTCTCCACAGTTGAGATTGTCTTTGTGGGATACGCCTGTTGCGGCGGTTAAACGGGTTACGACAGCCGCTGCAGTGCGGGCAGTTTCAATTTGAAACGGTGCTACGGTTTTGTTATTATTCATGCTGGGTACGATTGTGTTCCATCAGGCATGCACACTAATGGGGGTTACCAAATATATTTTACATATGGACAGTCAATTCCTAACGAAAGATACAAAAAAATTTGCACGGCGTGTCCTATTCCGGCAGGTTCAGTTGACATATAGGTATAACACGTAAAAACATACTATCACCTGATAAAACGCATGTATATGGACACTTTTCTCGCCCCCGTAGAGCATCCTAAAAGCCTGATCATGAAACTGGCTTATTATTTCACCCGTAAACAGTTCGGTAAAGTGCTGGCGCCTCTGAAAGTACACAGTGTAAGGCTGCCGGCCGCCTTCGGGATGTTTTACGGCAAAGTGAATAAACTGGATAAGAAACTGACGCTGAGCAGTGAAACCGTCATGCTGGTACGCCAGCAGGTGGCCCGGCTGAATATCTGCCTGTTCTGTATGGACATCGCCCGGTATGAGGTGATCCGCAGTTCCATGGACAGCGCCAAATTCGACGCTCTGCCGGAGTACAGCACCAGCTCTCTGTTCAACCCGGCGGAAAAAGCCCTGCTGGACTATACCACGGAGCTGACCCAGCATAAAAAGGTACACCCGGACACTTTTTCCCGTATGGCCATGTTTTACAACGAAACACAGATCTGTGAGGTAGTGTGGCTGATCGCCAGCGAGCATCTGTATAATATGACTAATATCGGACTGAATATCCATTCCGATATGTTGTGCGATCTGAGCAGGAGAGGCTAAGAACTATATGATAGCCCCCGGGCCTGATGTCCGGGGGCTGTCCTGTTATGACCGGGCAAACAGCTCTCCGGAGAGAAACTGCTGCTGCAAATCTTCCAATTCTGCCACGCGTCTCCGTACGAGGGTTTCATACTCCGGGGAGGCCGTTTTAAAGAACAACGGATTGGTGACCATGCCGGTCAGTTGTTTAAGACCGGTCGTAAAAAACAACGCTACGGGAATGGGCACCAGGTGATCGTCTTTGTAATCATTGATGACCGCCATCGTCAGCCGGATAAACTCCTGATAGGCTTCATCATCCCATTCCGCTTCCATCCTTACTTTAAAGGAAAATTCTTCATCGGAATCGAGGTATTCCAGGTATTTTTTCAGTGATTCTTTCATATTTATACGCATGGTGGAGTATAACGATGCACAACCGCTTCGTTGGGGATCGTTCCATCAACCAACAGTTCTTTAGCGCCTTTGGCGTATTTATTGGCTTTGTGGAGATCTGATCCCGGAGCAGCCCGCGATACATCGCCGAGATGGTCGAGGCGGCCTTCCGCTGTACTCAGGTCTAATTTAGTGTTATTTAGTTTATCAAGATCTATTTCCGCTACTTCTGTACCACCTTTTCTGGCCCACCTTTCCGCGAAGGCCCTTTCTTTTGTCAGCGAGATGTATTGGTCGCCATAACCATCGGTGGAGCCGTTGAGCACGTGGCTCATCGGTGTTTCCGAAGCGCCCGGATCTTTGGGGATGATGCCGTCGCCCGCATCGAGGGTGGTCATATCATTGGGATGCAGTGCCCTGAACCAGATATCTTCCCAGCCCCACACATCGATGTAACAATTGGTATCTTTTACATAGGCGTAGCTGTTCCAGCCTCCGGCAAAACCGATGGGGTCCGGACTGATATAAACACCTTCCTGTGCTGCATAGTAGCGAAAACGGTTATAATACAGTCCTGTCTCCGCATCTTCATACTGCCCGGGGAAGCGGAACGGGATGAAGTCCCGGCTTCCTTTCAGCTTCCTGATATTGCCGTCTATGTCCAGCTCGGCGCTCCATACTTTTTGTCCGGCGCTGTCATAAGCCTCACAAGGGGTGCCCAGGTGATCGGTGATCACAGACCAGGCGGCGCCGGCAGTTATTTTAGCTGCCACGCGAAAAGTATTCTCCTCCCATACCCAGGTGTGGAGCTGTTCGGCCGGCGTAGGTTCGGGATGACTGGCTTTCAGTTCTCCATATTCATCAATCACCGCCCGGGGCTGTTCTTTTTCGGGATAAGACCATTCGTGCAGCAGTTTATGGCCGTCCCATACGAAGCGGGTTACCTGGTGATTGAAGATTTTCTTCGTTCTTCTGCCGAGGCCATCATACTGGAAGTTGACAGTTTTACCATCAGGCCGTGTAACTTGTTTCAGCAATCCGTTGCCGTACCAGGCATATTCCCAGATGGCTCCTGCTGTGACCTTCCGGACAAGGTTTCCTTCCTCATCGTATACCAGGCGGGCTTTATCCGTTTCCAGCAGGCGGCCGCCGGTTTCATATTGACGGTCCTTACGGAGGGGTGTCTTAAAAATATTGCCGGCTTTATCCGGGGAGCGGTATTCATAGTGCCCGTCTTCATACTGCGCCCAGGCCAGGCTGCCTGTTTCATCATGGCCAAATTTCACCGCGCCTTCTCCCTGCCCTTTGATGATTTGTTTGAGCCGTGCGTTGGCTTCCCAGTGATACCTGCGATTGCGGAGGATGGCTGCGCCGCTGGTCACCATATGCGCATCCGGTGTCTGGGCCTGGGCTGCGCCGGGATGATATGTCCATTCGCTGCGGACAGCTCCGGGCAGCTGTCGTACCGTTTCTATCCCCAGCAGGTTGTGTTGTATTTCCGTTTCCCAGTCGCCTGCCCGGATGCCTGTGAGGTCATCCATGGCATTCCATTGAAGCCGGATATCCGCGCCGAGGCTGCTTTGGATGGCGATTCTTTTACCGTCGGCGTTGTACATACTGGAGACCGTGTGCTCCTGCTGTATTTCGCTGAGGACCGCCCCGGTGGTATTCCGCGCAAACCGAAGCAGATTGTCCGCAGTAGACGCTTCCAGCAGGCGGCCGTTGCGGTCGTAGCTGAAAGCTTCCCAGGTGCCGTCGCTGTATTCCACGCGGGAAACCATGTTGTTGGCATTATACTCGTACTTTGTCCATCTGTTGCCGGGCCGGTGTATTTTCAAGAGTTTACCGGTGGAGTCCCGCTCATAATGCCGGGTGATACCATCAAATCCTGTTTCACTGATGATATCTCCGTTGGCATTGCGGCGTATGCGCAGGGTATCGCCGTTTCCATTTACGACGCCGGTCAGCTCCTGATCATTGTTGTACAGAAAATGGACTTTGCTGCCCTGTTCTTCCCGCATACGGATATTACCGATGGGCGTGTAGGTATAACGTACATGGTGTTGTTTATCTTCCGCTGCGATGATATTTTTATAAGCGTTGTATTGCAGCCTGATCACATTGTCCGGCTGCCTGATCTCCGTGACGCGTCCCAGTATATCGCGGAAGAAGTGCTGCTCCTCGCCTACTGCATTACTTTTCCGGACACACTGTCCCCATGCGTCGTATTCCCATGTGGTTTTTCCGCCACCGGGAAGCGCCATAGCGATAACGTTATGGTCTTCGTCATAGGAGATCAGCGTTTCATTTTCCGCTTCGTCTTCCACTTTACATACCAGCCCGTTTTTGTTGTAACGCAGAATGCGTATCCGTCCATCCGGCTCTGTCAGCGTATGCAGCAGGCCGGTATCGTTGTGGTAGATAAAGGTCCGGCTGTCCCCGGAGGGGTTGACAGACTGCAGCATTCTTCCCGCTTCGTCATAACGCGCCCTGATGGAAGAGCCGTCCGGCAGTTCCACCGTGGTGCGGTTGCCCAGTTCATCATATGTATATCCGGTAACATTTGCTTCGCTGTCGATCACCCGGTACAGCTCCATATGGTCTGTATATTCCAACAGGGTAGTATTGCCCATGGGCGCTGTGATGCGATTGACCACAAAATCGGGCGTATAATGCATGATGGTGGTATGTCCCTGTGCGTTGGTGATCTTATTATACCCTTCCCGTGGGAAGTAGGCAATGTGGCCTTCGAGGACGCCACCGTCGCCCCGGGTGTGGACACAGCGTTTCAGCTTATCGTATTCCCAGTAAAAGGACATACCGTTGCGGTCTGTTTTTTTCACCATCAGGTGGTCCTGGTATTCCATGATGGTGGTCTGCCCCAGTGCGTCGGTGATCGCAGACAGATCGCCGGTTTCGTTATAGGCATACCTCACCAGCAGCCGCTGCGACTGCCGGTGTTGCACAGTAATGTCAGTAATCCTGCCTGCCGGGTCCGTGGAGACCAGCAGCTGACGGCCAGCGGTATCAACGATGCGTTGCAGCCTGCCATTGCCATTGTAATGCACGCCGATCATACATCCGGCTTCATTGGCAATACTGATCAGCCGGTACTCCGGCAGCCGCGGATGTATTTTGCGGAAAGTGCAGGTAAGACGGCTCTCGTAGCTGAACAACGTATATTCGTCCGTGCTGGTCCGTGTTAGCAGTAGTTTTTCATGACGGTTGTATTCGTTGTCGCCAGCGTAGGGCAATGCGCTAAAAACGGCGCTACGGCCGTCTTCCAGCAGCACTACAGCGGCATTCTCCTCCGGAAATTCCCGTACCTGCATATCGTAGCGGCAGTGCTGGCCGTAGCCCAGCAATCCTTCAAAGCTGCTGTCGCTGTTCCAGGAGCGCTCCCAATTCAGCGGGATGATGCCCGGCAATTCGAAGTCGATGCCGTCATAGATAACGATGCCCTGCACCAGGTCTACCGGCTCAAATCCTTTTTTACACAGGGCTTTGCTTAGTTTATTGCTGCCAATTTTGTTCTTCAGTGCATGGTTGAACTTAGTAAGTCCTTTTTTGCCCAGTTTACCCAGTCCTTTCATGGCGGCGCCGAAGCCAAAGGACATGATCAGGTTGAGCAATACCCCGGCCCAATCCGGCACGAACGGGCCTCCCACATTTACCGGCTTGCCGAAAGACAAGGGGATGGAATAAGATGTAGGCAGGTACAGGCTGGGAATGGGGATAAACTTCTTGCCCGGCGTCAGCGACAGCGGGATACCGATATCGTTACAGGTCATCAGCATGTGTCCGGAAGGGCTCATCAGGTTACCTTCCACTTTTACTTTTTTACTGCCGAAGAAATTCACCGAATCATGGCCGATCATGGGGGCCAGGAGAAAAGGGCCTCCCATGGGGATATGGAACAGGAATATCAGTTTACCGCTCGTATCGCTCTTTCCCCTGGGCACGTGGTTGATCCGGGTAGTGGCGCCGATGAAGGGAACATAATCCATAGGGTCTATCACCAGACCAATATACGGGTGTGGCAAAGGTATCGGAAATCCGAAAAGGATGACGAAGTGAATATCCAGCCCGATTACCGGGATGAAGTGCTTATTGGTAACAAGCATATAAAGACATGGTTTGGGCGCCCGCAGGCGGGTTTAACAAAAACTAAAACAGTCAGCGAATATAAGTATAATTTAAAAGCGAAAACCGGACGAAGGATGTCCCGTTTCCGCTTTTATTTTTTGGGGGCCACAAACGGGGCTAACACAGAACAACAATTGATATATCAGGATTTTAATGTCAGTATTACCAATACGGACATATGATCGGACGCATCCGCTTTGATGACTTTCACGTCTTTTATCTCCCATACGTCCCGTTGGTGAGACCACCGGCATAACTATCAATTCCTTTTAATATTACCTCCCTCCATTCCGGTGGCGCTTTCAGAGTAAATGGCAATAGTCGATCGGCTTCCAATCAAGGGCGGTGGCTGTATGGTAGGCAAACAGCATACATAACAATAGCGGGCAGAGGATATATTTCATAGCCAGGGGTAGTGATTATTTCCTAAGTTAGGGATTTTTGCATATGCATTCGTATTCCCATGCCTGTGATAGATGAGGACAAATACAGCGGCGCACCAGGGTATCGGGTGGTGTACGGAATTGAGTCCCGGCGACGATACAATCAGGAAACCTATATTATGATACGCAGCACTTCAGCGCATCTATCCATTCCAAAATGGTCCGGCTTACTCCGCAGGCGTATACGTTCGTTTCAGTGCCACTGTATAATATCATGATAATATTACTTTAATTTTCTCCGAAATTCAATTTAAACAGAAAAAGGTAAGTTACTTTTTTGTATCTTGAAACTAATTGTTTGACACCCGTCTCAGAATCTAAACCGGTGCCATTTAAAATTTTCAGCTCAGTTTGTAACCTTTAAATTTAAAATCCCTATTTATGACTAATGTATACGTCAGTGGCGTATTTGACCTGTTCCATGAGGGCCACGTTAATTTTCTCCGGGAAGCATCATCCTATGGCAGGCTGATTGTAGGCATACATGACGATCAATTTGCAACTCAATACAAACGCCGTCCAGCAGTCCCTGAAAAAAGCAGATATGCTGTCGTAAAATCATGCCGGTACGTATCTGAAGTTATTGAAGGCGTTGGCCTTTTAAGCACACAATTATTAGAGGCTTATCAAATTGGCCTGGTATTGCACGGGAATGATTTCAGCCCCCAGACAGCCGAAAAGTATTTCCAGCCGGCAATTAGCCGGGGCATATTTCAGTTTATCAATTACACCTATCACATATCCTCCAGCCAAATCCTTGCATCAATTGAGAACCGCCTGAAGTAGGCTCCTCTTAGCAAGACGCTCATTGGATAACTTATATCCCCTCCTAATAACACAACCCCGCAAA
The DNA here is from genome assembly GCF_900167135.1 of Chitinophaga eiseniae. Classification (GTDB taxonomy): domain Bacteria; phylum Bacteroidota; class Bacteroidia; order Chitinophagales; family Chitinophagaceae; genus Chitinophaga; species Chitinophaga eiseniae. The sequence continues at coordinate 27,225 of NZ_FUWZ01000002.1, forward strand.
AATGAGAATCTATACTTTGACTGTCAACAGTGACCAATCCATTTGTATTAATATTTCAACTGACAACAATAGTTATTCTTTACCCTGGAGTGACTTTTCACATGATGTCACTATAGACAGAGAATATCAATGGGGGAAATGGGGGGTTCCACTCAGTAGCTTTGATATTAATTATTTTCTGGCGCATCGATTTATATGGCATCATTTTGCAACTTCCTCCAAGGATAATGATTGGTGCTTGATAAAAGAATCCGGCGTGGAATTAGTATGGTCACAGGAGAGGATAAAACAGTTCACAAACCGCATACCTCCTTCCTGCGACTTATATTTCCCATTTGACAAAACCTGGCAAAATCAAAAAATGTTATTAACTCCGTCGGTATTAGGGTACTACTGGGGGGCTCACATCTATCTCCTGCAAGCATCCGGAGCAAGGCGGATGCTGCCTATAACGTCATTAAAACAAGCAATTGATGACGAATTACTTCAACTTTCATTCAACAACCTTATTGAGGTTTACTATTCAAACGAAGATAATTTCTTCGAATACGATGATACTGTTGCTCCCTCTTATATCTCCAGGAGAAATCAGATACGACAGGCTATATTTAATCATTCAGCATGGGATGAACGCAGCAGACAAAAAGTCAGGCATCTTATTCATATAGTAAACAGTCATGCAAAAAACCATCACATCCCACTCGTACTGCATGGAGGGACACTCTTGGGCGCTATACGTCATGGAGGTATTATGCCTTGGGATGATGATCTTGATTTTGGCATTTCGGACGGGAACATACAAGTGCTGCTAACAGCGCTTTCCGAAGAAAAAAATATTCAATATACCTCCTGGAGGGCCAATTTCAACGGAAACCCTTCGATTTACTATAAAATCTGGATGAAAGACGGAGATGTCATCCCCGGTCGTCCATATACTTTCCCATTCTTGGATTTGTGGATTTATCGGGAGGATATTGATCATATCACTTATAAGGAGCTTCCCCCCTTTGACAAGCCACGTTATTTTCCATTGCAGGAAATTCAATTTGAGGGAAGTCAGCTATGGTTACCGAACGATTCCCACACTGTGTTGGACTTATTGTTCAAAGACTGGCGTAACCTTATAAAGGTGTATCCTTTATGTCACCGGCTGGAACAGTACCTGTTCAAACCACTAAGTTATGCTATTAAGGTAGATAAAAAGGGACGGATGTTAGCATAAACAAAACGTCCCTTCACCTGAACATATTATGAAAGAAGATAGCGGAGTTCAGCAACATGATAGTTATCCGGTATTTGATATCCGTTTACAAAAATGGTTGGTGTAAAAGCAACTCCCATTTTCTCACACCATTTCCGCATGTCAACCAGTTGTTCTCCCTGATTATTTAATTCGTACGCAACCGGATGGCTAATGGCATATGCAGCGTAGTCTTTATCCTGCATGAGATACCAGTCGTCCAGTATCTGTTCCAGGCTGACAGGATCCGTACAAGACGCAGCTAAAGCCAGCAGGTGAGCAGCAACCAATCCGCTCCTGTGATTGAGTCCCGGTGTTAGGAATATAATCTGTAGGTGTACATCCAACTTTAATTTAAATAGTTCAGCGAGGTGTTTATGGGCTAACATACAGGGCTTGCAATAAGGATTACACACTTTGATTATCTTATGGCGTGCTGCGGGGTTCCCTAGTGAGATACCAATTCCATCGAGAGATACATTTATTTTCTTCTGCTTAAATAATATCGCATTAAACACTTCAGGACGCAGCTTTATCCGCCGCAACTCCCGTTTGTAACGTTCCCCAGCCTCAGCTTGCTTCAATACCGGCAGCAAGAAATAAAGCAACAGCGGCATCGACAATAGCGCCCATACAAGTGACATCCATTTTCCGCTCTCCAGGAAGTTCAGTAGGACAGGCATTGACAGCCAATCCTGCTGAAAAGCGATTGTACCTTGCAACAGCAATACAATCAGCACAGAGAGACATAACACGCACCATTTTTTTACTATCCTTCCTTGATAGTATGCTGAATAGAAAACATAGGGTATTACGCAAATACTCATCCATGCCAAACAGGATAACGTCGGAGCATGATTAACTCCATTGAACAGCAACAGAAGTAACTCTGCGGAAAAATAAGCCATTCCCAACTGGCTCCACTTTACACCACCAATGGTTGACGCGCTGCTCTTGAGCACTTTCGAACAACTTCCCGCTCCACCACTTTCACAAATGCTCTTAAGCAACGAATGCTGATGGTCCATATCATACCAAACCAACATTCCTGTTATCAACATTCCTAAAACAGCAGCCAACATGAAAAAAACGGCAGGTAAAGCGACAATTCCAAAAGAAAAAATTCCTTGAAACGCGGCTGCCGCCACTACCAACGGCAACATACACAAAGCAGAAACACGAATAATACTTTCTCTTTTTTCATTGCTTCTATTTTCATGATAGTTTTCTTCACCTTCCGGATTATTGGCACCAACCAGCAATACGTATCCTGACAACCACCTTCCAACAAACAACGATGTATCAACTCTAATCATTTTATTTTCCTCCGGGCAAAAGAATTCCAATTTATCTCCGACACGACTTGTTACCACCGTAAAAAAATCATGCTTCCCCTTTCTATCTTTTATTTGTGTTACAAATGGCAAGGGCAGCTCATTCAATCTGTCAGTTCCTACTTTGACTGCTACGTTTTCAACATCGTATACAGACAACACATCACTAACTGCCAGCATGCTGGGATAATAAAGGTGATCTTTCAACGATTTCTTTAAAGATGTAAGGGTAACTGGAACGTTCATATTACTCAGTAGAGCATGCGTAACAGCTATGCAATTCTCCTGCGGGAGCTTAAATAAAAAGTCTATCATACAAAATGGCTTGATAAGTATTCCAAAGGTTTATTTCTCAAAAAAAGTCTACTACGGAAATATGGGGATAATGATTTCTTCTTTACTAAAAGTGGTTAACAATATCACTTAAAGATAAAAAAACTGAAGCATTCGTGTTAACTAAACGAGTATTTTTTTTCAAAAATTAATTTGTTCAATTATTTTTTTCATCTAAATTGTGCGTATAAATTGTTTGAAAAATTATCCCAAACCAAGTCAAAAAAAATCCCCGTATCTGACCGTTAACCTATCATACATTAGTACCCCGTTTTCTCATCTTAAAACTTAGCCAACATGAAAAAAATCAAGCTAGAGGATTTCCATCTGGAACACGAGGATTTATTGTCAAGAGACGACCTGAAAAAAATATTTGGGGGTCTTAGCGGCAGTCCCATTGGAAGTGCCATTATCTTATGCACCGTTACTTTTAGCGGATCCTGGCCGCCAGTCGGCTCGCTTTACCGATACGATTTTGGTTGCAACAGGGAAATGGATTCCTGCAATACTGAAGCCATCGAGCGTTGTGAGAGTTCTGCTGCATTTTATGGCGGTAAATGCGAATCTGTATCCTGTTCCTACTGACCTGCCTTCCAGCTACAAGTGTTTTATTTTCTCCCCTCAAATTTCAGATCATGAAAAAACTCAAACTGGAAAACCTTCATTTCAGCAATGAAGACCTATTGTCAAGAGAAGAATTAAAAAAGATCTTCGGCGGCCTCGATGGCAGCGACGGAAGTGGTCATACTATATGGTGCACCGGCACCTATAGTGGCTCCGGAAATACCACACTGCAGGTTACCAACGCCTGTAGCTCCCCTGACATGGATGCCTGCCATAAGGAGATGAAACAGGAATGTGACAGGCTTGCCTCCGATGCAGGAGGCTCATGTTTACAAACAGCCTGCCAGTAATTTAAAGTCACCTGGTTATGCTTAAAGGGCCCTGCAGCATAGTCAGGTGATTATTTCCATCATCATTAAATATTTGTTATGACGCTCTCCCCAATACCGGTCTACGTGATCAATCTTGAAAAAAGAACAGATCGAAAAGATAACATACTCAAAGAATTTCATGGCAAGAATGAGTTCTCTTTAAGTATTGTTACCGCATTTGAGCATAAACAAGGAACTAAGGGGCTTTGGAAAACAATTCAGCATATAATAAGTCATTATGCAAAAAAAGACGATGAATATATAATTATTTGCGAAGATGATATACAATTTTCAACCCATTATACCCCGAAATACCTCCACCATTGCATTCAGGAAGCTAAAGCTAAAGGAGCTGATTTGCTCCTGGGAGGGGTGAGTTGGTATAATGGGCATATCAGCGTTACCTCAAACTTATATTGGGCAGAACAATTTACAGGACTACATTTTACGGTTATTTTCCGAAAGTTTTTCAATGTAATATTAAATACCTCACTGCATGATCCGGAGGTAGCTGACTACAAAATAGCCTCCCTTTCTAATGATGTTCTGTTCATGTATCCTTTCATCGCCACTCAGCGCGAGTTTGGATATTCCGATGTTACGTCGTTAAACAATGAGCCCGGACGTGTAGAACAATTGTTTAACTTAGTGGAAGAACGGGTTCACAAATTAGAAAGACTCAGTAAAATATATCAACACGCAATTTCCACTCGCCCTCCTTCATACACCAACCTTGAATATGATAGTTTATGTATTCCCACCTATGTTATTAATCTGCCAGAGAGAACAGACCGTCTGATGCATATTAAAAGTGAGTTTGAAGGACGAAAAGAGTTCAATGTGACAGTTATTGAGGCCTGCAAACATCACATAGGCGCCTTTGGTCTTTGGCTTAGCATCAGGAAAATAGTCGGCATCGCTATGGAGAATAACGATGATGTAATTCTCATCTGTGAAGATGATCATCAATTTACCAATTCCTATTCTAAAGAGTATCTTTTACAAAACATATTAGAAGCGCATCACGACGGAATAGACTATTTATCAGGAGGTACCGGACGATTTGATTGCGTAGTTCCGATCACGAGCAATCGCTATTGGGTAAGTCACTGTCTCTCCACACAGTTCATTATTCTGTACAAAAAATTTTTCACGAAAATACTAAATGAACCATACGACGAAAGTACAATTTCGGATCTTTTGCTGTCTTCCATTACCAGTCAAAAAATGCTTCTTTATCCATTTGTCTCAATACAAAAAAACTTCGGCTATTCAGACATCACCCCGGCGCACAATGAAGACAAAGAGCTTATAACACGTTTATTTTCAGAAAGCATGAATAGGTTGCAACATATTCAGCAGGCGCATCAGAAATACGCATCATTTCGTACGCAACAGATAAGTATTGCGTATTAGCGCTATGACCAATTATCCCGTTCCAATATGTCTGAGCGTGTTTTCAGTATTCTGCAAAAACGCGGTCTTCATAACACCAGAGCCATTGCTCTCCCGGTTCAGCCGAAGAGATGGCCGGATGGCTTGTCTGGTGGTAATGCTGTGTCATATGCCTGGCGGGGGAATCGTCGCAGCAGAGGGTAGCGCCGCAGGTTTGACAGGTACGCAGGTGTACCCAGGTACCGTGCTGTTTAACGCATTCCTCACAAACGTGGTCTTTCGCTGTTTTGATTTCAGTGATGGCTTTCAGATGAGAACAGAGGGTCATGATGCAATGATTTATGCTGATAGAAAATAGCCCTGGTGACACGATATGGTTATTAAATATACAAATAGTTAATATTGCAGCGAAAAGCAACTGATCCATGATCACACCCACCGAGGCCATCACCCTGCAGGAGCAACTGAGGACGCAGGTCATCACCACCGATGTACTTCCTTATCCTATACGTACCATTGCCGGCACTGACGTAGAGTACGATAAATCCTCCAACCTCATCGCTGGCAGTGTAGTAGTACTGGATTATAATACCCTGTCTGTATTGGCCGTTGCCTCTCATTGCATGGAGGTGACCTTCCCTTATATCCCCGGACTTTTTTCTTTCCGGGAGATGCCACCCCTGCTGGAGGCCTACCGTCAGCTGAAGATCATACCCGATCTTATCATCTGCGACGGGCAGGGTCAAGCCCACCAGCGTCGTTTCGGGCTGGCATGCCACCTCGGCGTAACGCTGGACATACCCGTGATCGGTTGCGGTAAAACCCGGCTCTGTGGCCAATTCCAAAACCTGGGGGAAAGCCGGGGCAGCGCAGCTCCGCTGATAGCCGAAGAGGACCAGGCCGTTATCGGCAACGCCCTGCGTACCCGCGATGGTATTAACCCGGTGTTTGTCTCCGTAGGTCACAAAATCAGTCTGCCTACCGCCACAGACATTGTCCTGAAGATGGCCACCCAATACCGCCTTCCGGAGACCACGCGGCTGGCCGATCACTATGCGCGGCTGGTATTGCTGGACTACAAAGCAGGGTCAAACGAGCCACCAGTAAGACTTTAAAGATTTATTTAAAATAATTCGTATAATTATTTGGTTGATTCAGATAAATATTTCTATATTTGCAACCCCAAACGGGGCCAACAGTTTGGCGTAAAAGCCCAACAGTAGCGAGGATTGGTAGTTCAGTCGGTTAGAATGCCGCCCTGTCACGGCGGAGGTCGCGGGTTCGAGTCCCGTCCAGTCCGCAAAAAGGGACAAATCATCAGAAGATGGTTTGTCCCTTTTGCGTTTTGGGAAGAATGCCCTGTTGCTCCAGGTCACCTTTATTCATTTCATTTATCCGTTTTGGTTAGTTGATACTGATAGAGGCAACAACCAAACAATGGATCAGAGGGGCTTACGAAATCAAAAATTAAACGGTCACGGGTAAATTTGACGGTAGTTACAATAGGGCGCCTGCAAATAGACCTGAGCATCGTAAAATGTTCCAGGAATAATGAAATAATACCCAATGCCCTTGTCATCGCAGCCGCCGGGAAATGATCTCGTGTTCACGCTCACATAAATAGTATCGTTGTTCCAGATTTTAGGCAATACAAGCGTTTGAGACTGCGCAGAACAGCTCGCCGTTTCCTCGACAGCCGCATATCCTGCCCCATTTTTTACGGACCCGTTGAAAACGAGGTTGCCACTGCAGAAGGGACCGCTCGAATTCGGGTCGTTTACCCATGTGATTTGCACGGTGGTATTTTGGTCGTTCGATATAGTATGGATATTCATGCCGGGAATTGGCTCGTTGCCTGAAGAACCAACGAAATTAGTAGTGCTGGCGCTGCCGCTGACGTTTTGGAAATCAGTAACCTTGACAGATACTGCGTCTCCCTGTTTGAGCGGTTTCATCGTCGAATAGGCGTTATCAAATGTCTCGAAAATATCCGTCCCTAAGGGCGTTACCACCTTCACCTTGAAAGGAGGCTCTCCTCCAAACCATGTGATGTCAATAAAGCCATCTATTGAATGGACCGACACCGGGAGCGAGCCGGCGGTTACACGGCTTATTAGTTTGTCCGGCTGTTCTGTACTTAAAGTGCTGTTCTGCTTTTTACAGGATAGGAAAGGCAGCGCCAGTAAAACGGAGAAAACGACCAATGGTCGTAGGAATAAATGAATTGACATAGATATAACTTTAGGAAGATGAATGGATTTACCAGATATCATACCGGTTGCAATAAGGTGAGGTAAGTGCTATCTGGTTACTATAAAATATACCGGGAACAATGAAATAGTAGTCGATCCCATTTTCATCGCAAATAGGATATCCGCCTGTTTTACCTATATATACCCTGACGGTATCGTTATACCAACCTTTTGGTAATTCAAGCGAAACATGATTGTCGCTGCAACGTGCGGTGGCAGTAGCATGTCCCGAAAAACTTCCGTTCTTGACAGTCGCAAAAAAACGTATATAATCAGTACACCAGGGAGAAGACGAATTGGAGTCATTAGTCCATGTGATGTTTAGCACGTTAGCGAGATCGTTCGAACTGGTTGAAATTGTCATGGTAGGGACTGGCTGGGGACTTGTATTACCGGACCCTACGGTGGTACTGCCGGTCATTAGGTATTCATAATAGTCGTATACCTGGACGGAAATAACATCTCCTGCCTGGAAAATATGGGTAAGATTGATTTCCGATCCAAATAGTATTGTGGTGGGGTAGTTGTTTATCTCCTGGAAGAACCCCGGACCGCTTATAATAACCCGGTACGGTCCTACATGGCCATCATCCCATATGACGGTAAGTTGGTTATTTTCATATGTCACGGAAACAGGCGGAGAGGTTTCGTTTGCACGCATTACTTTCCGATTTGCAGGAAGTTGCTCGTTAATTCTTTCACGATAGGATTTAGTGCATGCTGTAAGTGCTAGTAGAATGAACGTAAATCCAGCTAATAGCGAGATTTTCACTAGTAAAGGGTTAAAAGGTTAAACGGATAAGAATATAGTTTCGAAGTAAAAATAAGTCAAATAAACTCAGATAAATAACATTTATTGTTAATTTAAAGTGATATTATTGGAATAATCGCTGCCACCCCGATACCAGGAAAATAGTTTTAGTGACGGCTATCGAATTTTTTCACTCAACCCCCTTCCCCAACGCGTCCAACCGCCGTATCTGCAAATTCATATGATGCAACACCACTTTCTCATAATCATTAGACCTGTCGCCACTTTTACTAACCAGTACCAGCATCTCTATAGAAAAGAAAAAGAAAATCCACAGGAGCCAGAAAAATAACGCGACGTATGATGCGGATAACAGTTGAACCATAATCTTCAGCTCATCCAAAAATCCGGTACTCGCTTTCATCTCTTTTTCCAGTGCGGGTCTGATATGAAGCAGTTCATCTTCCTTTTGGGCTTTCTGTTGCCGCATAGCGCCAATGGCAGAATCCATGGATGGCAGCAGGGCTATTTTAGGGTTGGGCACCAGCGTGGACGCCACCGTGACATCTGTGACTGTTTTCCAGATAGTTGAATCCCGGCCGGTAGCGGTGACTGCTTGTACCGGCACGCGTTTGGTGGCTGTTTGTGTAGTGGTAGCCGTGGTGGTGGTTCGTTTACTGATATCCTCCACATACTTTTCTTTCTCCGCCTCTTTTTTACTGATGGTCGTATCCAGCGCGGCAATCTGTTTTCTTAGTTCTTCCGTTTTTGAGGGTAGTATCCTGTCTACTTTCGCTGATATGTAGGAAATCTTTTCGATTTCAATATCTTTTTCGAACAGTAACTGATCGATGATCACAGCACCCAGAATAGACATCATAAAAGCCAGGCACGTTCTGAAGATCAACAGCAGCCGGCCCGGATGGATAGACAGCACAATCTGTTTCTCCACCTGCACAATAATGACCGTTGATAGCACTCCCGCGAGTATACAACCTGGCAGGCTCAATGCCAGGTAACGATGCGCAAAAGTAAAACCAATAAAAAACCATAGGATGCAAACGATCAGCATCGCAGCGGTATACTTCTTGACGGACTTAAAAGCCGCTTCACTACAGTTTCGCAGGATATTGTAGTTGTACCCCGTCAGGAAGCAGCCGAAACGGACCCATAAATGTTTCATAACGCCTGGTTTTAAAAGTTTTTATTCAGAATGATATGACTGGAAATCGCAGCAAGACCATTCCGGAATCCGCGGCTATAGCTGATGATAATACCATGTCCCACGCCTTCGTTGACTCTCGCCTGTTCTTCGATTTCCCTGACCTGCAGAATATGGCTTTCGGCAATCTCTTTTTTGATGGTAAGCTCTTCCACGGTATCTATCATCCCACTTCTGCTTCTGCTGGAGATATGAAAATTAATTTGCCGGATAAAGTCTTCGTAAAAGGTTTTCACCTTTCGTATGGACCGTTCCAGGTCATTTTTCAGCGCAATCACGTTTTGCTCCAGGTGAGTGGCGTCTGGGTTTATCAGCGCATCATTATAACCCTTTGATTCATAGTTCTTGTCAAGAAAATCGTATAAAAGGTGTATGCCGCCGTTGAGTGGCGCAACAACCTTTTCCTCAGGTTGCTCCTGCCCGGGAGTCTCCTTTTCGATGAACGTAGTTTCCGGAATATCCGGTATGGTACTTCCTGTTTCCATGGCATGCTGGTGCCCATTCAGGCGTTGCCTGTTGAAGATATTGAACAAACTCATACCTGTTTTATTTGATGATGATTGTTGGAACTTTATATTTATGATGTCCTTTGCTGTGGCAGGACTCGCAGAGCGTGATAAGCAAATGACCAGGATACTCCCAGGGAAGGCGAAACCGTTGCTTTGCTGCTATAAAATGATATTGCCGGTGATGCACCTGCAAGTCTTTATCGCTACGGCAGTGTATACAACGATACTGATCACGTTGGAGAATTTCCTTTCGTTTGGCCTTCCAATCAGGGTGAAATAGAAGTGCGCCATAACTGCCGTGGGATTTGTCGCTTACCCAATACTGTTCCTGGGGTTTCGTCAACGAAGGTTTTGTGCTGCCATTCTCCTGGACATACCTGCGATACAACTGGTCGCTTTTAAAGCGCAGGTAGTGATGCGGCGGATCATTGGGAGTTATCATGGTAGTTGAGGTTAGATGTTGTCAGATGAGGTTACAGCCGGTCATTGCTCCCACTTGCAAAGTGTCCTGCTTTCCATCGCTTTTTCAAGGGGAATACTGATGATCTGATGCCTGCAATTACTTAGTCCACGGCAGTTCGGCTTATAATGATACCGGACGGCGCTTCTACTGTCGCAGACGTACACCATTCGCTGGCTGCAGTGAAGCTGGCTTATTAACAGCCAGGCATATAAGCATTTCATGAAACAAAAATACACCCCCTTCTCTTTCTTTTTTTACGGGAAACCGTAATGTTACGGGACCGCCTATATAACACCGATATCCTTGCAATAAGCCACCAGCTGTTCATTTTTGCTAAAGCCCAGTACGGACTTCATCTGATTGAGTTTTTTTTCTATGCTGCTTAAGCCCGATGGCGTAATGCCCTTCCGCTGAAGATAAGTTGGAATATCTTTCTGCAGCATCCCCTGCGCCAGCAGGGTTATGATCGTGATATCCACCTCTGAAAATGAGTAAGTATTCTTTTTTTCCATCAACTGCTTCACATGGCGCGGAAAATAACGCCGGTGCCGGGCTATTTCACGGATGGCTTCCTTCAGCTCCCGCGCATCGTTCCGGGCTTTGCGCACAAAACCATCGATACCATCATTATGGCAAAGCTGGTCAATAGCAGCCGGTCTGTTTTCCGCCGAAAAGACCAGGATCTTCAGGTCGGGCTGAACTTTCCTGGCAGCGTCAATCAAATCCATGCCGCCGGGCAGCTGCTGATGATGACCATCCGGTTCGAAATACAAATCTGTGATAAGAAGATCAAAAGAGCTGTCAGTTTTAACCGCCTGGGTTATCTTGTTCAGCGCATCATCGCAGTAATAGGCATATGCTATATTCGTGATGTCCAGTTCTTCCAGTGTTTTCTGCACGGAGATATTAGCGCTTTCGTGATCTTCAGCAATAAGGACCTTTGTAATCATGACGAATGATCTATTGGAAAGGAAATATGAATTTTTGCTCCTTTAACAGGATGCTCAAATATATACCTCCCACCAATGCTCCTGATACGGTTTTCCGTATTCCGCAGTCCATTCCCATATTTAACTTGCGGAGGAATACCAACACCATTATCGGTATAGATAATTTGAACCTGGCCGTTCTGACGTTCGAACTTTATCATCACGGAATCAGCCCGGCTGTGTTTTTTCATATTAACCATCAATTCCTGCAGAATATGTTCCACTTCATGTTGTGTTTGCATATCGACCTGGTCCCAAAGCACAGGACCGTTACCGACGATCAGCACTTTAACATCGTCGGAACCAAAGGATGTCAGCAAATTATCCGTTTTAACATAAAAAGGAACGTTCGAGCGGGTGGGGGTTTCGTAAGAGATATCACGGGACCGCTCATACAACAACTCAATCTTATCCAGTAGGTCTTCCTTGTCCATGGCGGCTTTATACTCAAGGTCGGTCATAATGCGGTACAAGCCATTGGCTACCACATCATGCACTTTCTGGGAGGTTTTAAGTTGATGCTCCTGTATAGCCTGCCTGGATGCCATTTCAATCTGCTGCTGCCGTCTGCGGTAACGGAGAATTAAAACAATACCGGCGATTAAGAAGAACAGTACGGTAATCGCCAGCAGGAACCGTTGTATTACCAGCTGGGTTTTCCTTTGTGCATTATCCTTTTGCAGCTGAAGATTGTCGGCCTTATTCTTTGCCGCCTCATACCGGATTAATGCAAATTGGTTCTTGGCGGCGTTCTTTGCGGTTTGGATACTGTCCGTCAGGTATTGGTACCGGATAAAATAAGGTTTCAACAAATTGGTAGGGCTGAGTGTAATAAGTTTTGAAAGCGCTTCGACTTCGTCGTCCGGACTATTCATTTCCCTGGCTTTGTCATACCTTTTGCCGGCATAATACAGTGCAGAATCAGGCAGGGATTGTGAATAGTAGTCAGACAGATGCGCATAGCTGGCGTTGAGCCCCCAGATATCGTTTGAATCCCTACGGATCTTCAATGCCTGTTGCAGCTCAGGCCCGGCTGGATAAGTGGAATCTTTCAGCCATTTAGCTCTGGCATAGTTGGAAAGTACCCGGGCATATTCTTTTTTATCGCCCTCGCTTTTAGCCAGCAGGGACTTGTATATATCGATCGCCTGGTCGTAATCACCTTTCTTCTGGTAAGTAAGAGCTATACCGTTCTGGGCGATGGCCTGGTCTCCCGGCTCTTTTAGAAGTGTGAGGGCTTTACGATAATAATCGATAGCTGCTTCATAGTTTTTAAGATTAAGACAGATATTGCCCAGTCCATGATAGTTGGAACTCAGACACTCCTGGTCCTTCTCTTTGTGTTCATCCAGATAGTTAAGGGACTTCAGCAGGCTCTCCTGCCCTCCGTAATGATCTCCCTCATATGCCTGGATGATACCCATATAAGTATAGGCCATGGCAACTTCCAGGCTGTCTGTAGCTGTCGTGGCAACGAGATTAAAATAATAAAAAGCAGAGTCGTTATTCTTATTGAAAAAGGATTCTCCTTTCTCCAGCGTGGGTGCAGCCATTGGCTGCGGGTGCTCCCGGTAGGATGTGCAGGCCCAAAGACTGCCAAAAAGTATAAGCAGGATAATGTTTGAGGGACGCAAGAAGGGTTATTTTTCTTAAAAATATCGAATTTCTCCATTTTGATGAATTATTAACCGGGAAAAAAAGTGAGGCAAGAAGAATCTTGCCTCACAGCCGCCCTTACGGATTGGGTTTCCTTGGAGGAATTGTTCCGGTTTCGCCACCGGTATCGTCCAAAGTTGTGACCTGTTCATTATTATGATGATGACCGTTGTTAGTGTGGCCGGGACCCAGGCATGCCAGGAAGAAGCCTAATATAATGTAGAGCATTGGTTTTGTTTTTTGAATGTTGAAGAATAGGCTGCCGGTTGCCGGGGCTACCGGCAGCGGGGTTTGAGATTCGTGAAGAAGCGCTTCTTGCTTTTTGGGAAGTGTGGGTGAGGATTACGGAAGCTGATGATCGCTTCCCAAGCCGGTAACCGGCCTCCGCTTTCTTTGCCCAGGGGTGCAGGGGTCCTGTACAGAAAACCTCTTAGCTAAGGAGGTATTACCCGATTGCAGAACAAAGATAATTTGAGATAAATGGTTGATTTACAAACAATTCCGATAATTCCGCTAATTCCCGGTATTCCGTCCGCAATTCCGGGAATGCGGGTTTAATTCCGATTATTCAGGTTTATAATTTTCATTTATGGCAACACTTTATGGCGACTACCAGCAGCTGATCATGCAGGCGTATGAACAAAAAAGGGAAGACAATACGCTTCCCCATGGCTTAATGCATCTCACCCCCGCCAATCTTAAAGAGGAATGCATAAAAAAATGTACACTGGGGATTAGCAAGCGGGATGAGAAGGCCATCAGGGATTTTTGTGGGGACCTGGATAAGTCGAAAACCTGTAAGCGTATCCTCGAAATATGCAGCACAGATAAATTCAGGCCATTGGTCAACTACCTGAAAGGAAAGTCTGAAAATCCTGAAGTGAAGAATATTGAACTGCTGGCCTGGCTAATCGACTTCCCCGGCAGGCCCTGGGAAATAGGGAAAGTGATTTCCGTTGAAGATCAACCAGCGAAGGATCCGGTTATTCCGGAAATTCCGGAAAATCCGGAAAGCCCGGCAACTCCAGTCCGGCTGGAAGACGCCATCCAGGTGGAAGACGCAAAAGATAGGGGGAACACCGGCACTAAACCACTAGAAATCAGCGCCTTCAGAGCAACGCCGCGGAAATCCGCAAAAACACTGGTCACCGCAATCATGTTATCGCTGGTGGCGGGAACAGGGGGCATGTGGTGGTGGATGCAGCCCCCTGCGTCCGGGGAATGCATGTATTGGCAGGAGGATCACTACGAACCCGTGGCCTGTAACCAGAAAATACCGAATGCGGTCATCATACCACGGGATACCTTAAGATTGAAACACTTCAGGAAGATTACCAGGCCGGACACTATCACCTATCAGGCCCTCGGAAAGGTCTGGTACTCCAAGATTAAAGGGGAAATAGAATACTTTACGTTGCCCGGTGAGCACCCGGTAGTGTTTGGCTACCAGCTGAGGCCACTTACAACCTATATGCTCGAGACACGCATTCTGCCGAAAAACTAACAAGAAGCTCCCTCCCCAGCAATAATTAAAAAGCCTCCAGGCCAGACGACCTGAAGGCTTCTCCACTCGCGAACCCCCTGCGGATACCGCGTTCTATCTCTCCTGAATTTTTCCGCAGGACATATTAACCGTTATTGTAACTCCCTCCTATCCTCTCCTGCAACACTCCTATCTTTATAATAAAACCGGCAAAGTCATCCATCGCCGACTGTTTCGAGGTGGCGATGATTTCAAAAATTCCGGTATCTGATGTAAATGTATATTCAGAATAAGCACATACCGGGAGTTTCCGGTTGTTGTTAAAACGCCTGTCCGGTCCTCCCGATCTGTTGACATACTGCCAGGTATAATCGACCACCCGGGCGTCTGCCGGCAATGCTTCCGATTCAATAAAATTAATACGCTGGCCTTTCAGGCGTAAATTCTTATAAAATACCGCTGCAAAGGTACTTCCACGCTTTATTAACAACCGTTCCGGTAAAAAATACAGTTCCATATTATGTAACGCAATACATGGTATGGCCACATTTGTAATAAAATACGGCATCGGCATCCTGTTCCCTGACAAACCCCGTATACCCGTTCTTCTGATGATCTTACCCGCTCCGGCATTGCGTTTATAATCTGTCGTACGCTGCGCATTCAGATACTGCCAGACTTTTGAAGACCGGGAAAATGTACCAAAATGGACTTTGAACTGGTCGTACACCTGCAGGTACTTATCGTCCATGTCATAATGAAGCTCCATGGTAAACCGCTTTCTGTCCAGCTTTTTCAACCAACGGACCAATGGAATGAAACAGACCATACAAAGAGCAAGCTCGCATCCCAGGTATTCATTCTTCAGGTACCATTCCTCTTCTGACGCAGGTTGTACAGTCCGCTCCCGCTTATCAAAGGAAACAGCCAGGAACGCAACAACCACCAGCAACATCGGCAACATCGCCCCTTTTAGGTAGGAAACCTGCCCGCTCTTCCTGTTCAGCTCATTTATAAATGCCTGGGAGTCGGTGTCCGTCAACGTATCCACGTCGGCCGAAGCGATATTATTATCCGCTTCGGCCGGCCCTGATGCCGGTCCGGGATAAGGCGGGGGATAAACAGGTCCTGCTATTTTTTGCCGATAATTAATACCATGGGCATTGAGGTTAACATATGTTCCCCGGGACCCCAGGTTGATGCGTGCACCGCGCACGCCCATCGAATAACTAACACCACTTTTGGAAAAATTTACTTTGAATAACCCGGAGCCAACAGATTTACGAAATGACCACCCCATAATCAACAATTTTTTTTAGCGAAAACGATGGAACGGTTCCACGAAACAGATAAAACAAAACCTATATGGTGAAACAATGGTGAAATAATGGCGAAAGGAAACGGCGACGTATATAGGTATCTGTCCACCACTACCACGAATGGCATCTCGGAGAACAGATTTTACAACCATCTGATGTTAAATAAACTTTCCTGGCCGCCCTGACGGCATCCTGACAAGTATAAAATTCTCCCAGAAACAGCCGCTCTTCCGGTTTGGGCAACACCCGGCACGCCTGGCTATGCACTTCATGATCTCCATTATCCTGCGGATCGAGAGAGACGTAATAGTTTATTTTCATAAAACTATATTTGGTTAGATCTACATTCATAAAACATCTTTAATAATTCCAGGTCAAAACTACAGGATGAAAAATGCCTGATCTTACGGAAACCCGTATCCGCAGTTTTTAATGAAACTTTTAAGCAAAGCGTATAAAAGACATATATTTATAAAAATTTTAGATCCTTATACCAAAAAAACGGATAATGAAACGTGTTTACCCGTTCCTGTACCTGATGCTTTTCAGTACAATAACCCATGCCCAAAAAACCGTTATTAAATGGGGGGAAGAATTTAAACTCCGCAGAGGCAGTACCGACCTGAGAGTCATCGCGGCAGACGACGACGGCGCTTATCTTGAAGAAAGCCACGTAGCCATGAAAGCTTACTTTGTCGTCGGCGCCTCCTTCAGGGAGTCAGCATCTCTCGTAAAAGTGGATAAAAACTTAACCGAAGTTTATCGCAACGATTTTAACAAGGAGCTGAGAGGTAAAGAATTCGTACAGTTCTTCGCCTGCCAGGAGAAGCTGTTCCTGTTCTCTTCCGACTACAGTAAACGCGACAGAACACTGGCCCTCTATGCTTCTGCTGTAAACAAAAAGACGGGAGAGCTGACGGGAGAATGGAGAGAAGTGGCCACCTTCCAGAAAGGTGAGAAAAGAGATGACATTGACTTCAGGATCGGCTACAATGCTGACAGCACCACCATGCTGATCGTAAGCAGCGTGGAAGGATCAGAGAAGAATGAATATAAAATACAGGAGCTTGATAAAAATCTGAAAGCAACTGCCAGGCCACTTATTCTCCGGAACGAGTTTGAACGTAAAAAATACCAGCTGGAAGATGTGCTGTACACAAACGATCGTAAAATAGTACTGGTAGGCCGTATGTTTGAATATGAAGAAGGCAGAAAGAAAAAAGAGAAATTCCTGGACTTCACCAACTATAATATCCGCATCTATAACAACAAAGGAAAGCAGGAAGCAGAGATCAATACCGGTATCAACGGGAAATGGCTCTCCAGTACCAAACTGGTACAGGAAAAGAATAAAGACCTGGTCCTGGCGGCATTCTACAGCAATGAGAAAAAAGGCAGGACCATCGATGGACTGCTGGTGCAGCGTATCAACGTGGCAGACGGAAAGGTAATATCCACCAGTGACAGGAAAATCAACAATTCCCTGCTGTCAGGAGACCAGGATAAGGAAGATGACGACGATACGGACGATACGGACGATAAAGACGAAAGCAGGGATGAACGGAAAATGAGAGCTGAACTGGGAAAAATGAAAGATGAAGGCGAAGGTTTTTCCAGGCATATGCAGTTCCGGAAGATATTTTATACAGCAGATGACGGACTGGTTATCCTGGCTGAACAATACCGCCACTATGTAACTACCAGTCAAAGTTATACCCCGGGCTCCCACGGATCGCCCAGCCAGTGGAGGTCAAGCACCTATGCGCACTACCTGTCCGGCGACCTGATGATGTGTAAAATAGATGCTTCCGGTAACATCGGATGGCTGCAGATCTTACCCAAAGATCAGCGGGAAATCATCATGATGAACAGTTCAACAGCGCCTACCAGCGGACTTTATTACCACAACAGCTATTTTAACGAGGGCAACAGGCCTTTTTATTCAGGCTTCGGCGCGCTGCAGGCCGGCGGCTCCATTCAACTGCTGATGAACGACCATTCCAAAAACAGCAACGTCACCCAGGCCGGGCAGAAAGCAAAAGCCATCGGCCGTTATGCCAAATCCAATTGTTACCTGGTAAGCGTCAACGAAGCTTCCGGCAAAGTCACCCGGAAAGTATTTTTCTCCAACACAGAGGTTCCTACCGCTATGCCCCGACTGGGCGCCATTGTCGGAAACGATATGTATATGGTGGGGAAAACAGACCGGATGATGGGCAAATCAAAAATTGCCATCGGCAAAATCACTTCCAGGTAAACACCACAAACAATAACGTAGCAACAGACCCCACCGTTCAATGGAACAGGTGGCGCCTGTTACTACGTAATTGCCGGCCTCACTCCTACCCCTTCCGATATCCGAAGCTTCTTCCGGACCTACGTAACATTCTCTTTTCAACAGAATTAAAATTATAAAAAAATATAATACATAATATCTTCAGGTGACAGGTAAAGCCGTTGTATTTACCCCACTCATTATCGCCTTTGAGCAACAGCAGTTAATAAATCTCTATCAAATGATATATTCCATTTCTTAACGCCTGATTAACAAACGTAATCCCCCCAAAGTAGTCAATAACGAACTTCATGTTTTACATTGCAAGCTTCTTTTATGTATATGGGATTATGTAGCTGCAATAGAAGTAAAGGATCCTAAATATGCCAACCGGCATTCTAATGTTCAATTTTTCAAACCCAATCTAATGCAACAACATTACCAATTGTCGCAACTGGAAAAACGCGTACGTGTAGACCTCAAAGAACTCAGTCTGCAACAAACGCAGATCGACAGAAACTATTTTTCGTTTATTACGAACGATGTCATTTCACAGAAGAGAGAGATATTGAGCTCTTTCAGAAAACATTTTTATAGTATTGATAACCAACATCAGGCTGTCTGGTACGTCCGGCAATACCAGCATCAACTGATAATGCTGTTGGATCAAATTAACACCACCTTCCTAAAGATACAGCCAGCAGCAAAGACACTCCACCCCAGGAAACAACATGGGACAATCTTCTTGAGATCATTCACAACAACATCAGAAAACTCTTAACTTTTATAGAACGAGATTTCAAACCTCACCTGGATACCGATTTTAAGATTCCCGATTCCACACTACTTTCTGAACAAGCGCTAATCGCAGGCAGGACAGATTTTATTCCTCATATGCCTTTCCAGCATTTCAAAAGAGTTCAAAACCGATCTAATTCATGACCACTAATACATTACTGATAAAGCAGGCTGTAAGCCTGTTGGAGGCAGCCAGGCATCAGGCTGTCAAACAAACCAATAGCCTGATGGTGCTCACTTATTTTTATCTCGGATATCTAATTGTTGAACACGAACAAAAGGGTCAACCCAAAGCCACTTATGGAGCATCGACAATCAAACATCTGAGCAAGGCCCTTTGTAAAAAGTTTGGCAACGGGTTCTCTGAAAGAAATCTGGAGCAGATTAGAGCTTTCTTTTTAATATATAAAAATCGTCAGAAACAAGTGACAATTCCGCAGACAGTGTCTGCGGAATTTGCCACTCAGCATAAAATTCAGCTAAAAAAACCTACTGACAAGGCTTTCCCTCTGTCCTGGTCTCACTACGTGCTATTATGCAGAATAAAAGAGAAAAATGAACGTTCATTCTACGAAATAGAAGCTACACATAACAACTGGGGCGTAAGAGAGTTACAACGTCAAATCAACAGTAGTCTCTTTGAAAGGCTGGTCCTGAGTAAAGACAAAAAGAGAATACAAGAACTGGCCCGAAAGGGCCAAATAGTGGAAAAACCGGAGGACATTCTGAAAACTCCTTATATACTGGAATTTTTAGGACTGGAAGGAAAAAGTAATTATACAGCGTCTGATCTCGAAAAGGCTATTATCGATAAAATTGAACATTTTTTGCTTGAGATGGGAAAAGGTTTTCTTTTCCAGGGCAGACAAGTCAGGTTTTCTTTTGATGAAGAAAGTTTTTTTTGCAGATCTGGTTCTATACAATCGTCTCCTACAATGCTTTGTATTAATTGATTTGAAGATTGGAAAGCTACGACATCAGGATATTGGTCAAATGCAGATGTATGTAAACTACTACGATCGATATGTAAAAGTTGTACATGAAAAGCCAACAGTCGGCATCATTATCTGTAAAGATAAAAGTGATGCAGTCATTGAAATCACTTTACCCAAGGATAATAGGACCGTTTTCGCCAAAGAATACAAATTATACCTGCCAACAAAAGCAGAACTGAAAAAAATCATCACATGAACACTATTAGCATTATGTTACAGACTTCCGGATTGATACCGTCTACCGGCATTCATCTCTTTACTGTCCTACTCCGGGTTCTCCCAATATCCCGAAGCATCTACCGGATCTAAATAAGTCCCGTCAAAACCGGCATTGATTAATTTCTGTGTATAGGAATCGGCGTTGCCATAGATAAGGGCTTTCCATTCCGGCATCCAGTAGCGTACATAATAGTTGCCTTCCCAGTCGCCGTCTATGGCTCCCAGCCAGTCGGGTTTATGCTTCAGCCAGTCGGGGTTCCAGTACCAACGGTAATCTTCCGCCTGTCCCATGCTCATATAGGCCAGCACCAGTCTTTTACCGCCATTCTTCTTCACTTTAAGGGAATTGATCTGGGCGGGGGTCCAGGTGTTGGCGCCTCCTTCCGGCGGGAACGCATCGATGACGAGCACGTCGTAGTTGGTTGCTTTCAGCTGGCTGATATATTGGTCGTCCGGAAAAATCAGGTAGAGGAAATTTTTAGCGTCTGCCAGGGTGTTGATATTATTGGTGTTTTCCCGGTACGGAGCGCTGGTGGGGATGGTTTGCAACTGGCGGCTGGCGGTGGCAAAGGAGATAAATCCGTTGTCTTCATTCTTTTGATAGGAAGCGGTCATATAGGCAGGCGTGCTGCAATAATCGGTGGCCATGACCGTAAGGTGGTTGGCAACGGCCCTTTTCCCGAACCGTACCCATTCTGCGGTCACATCATCGGGGGTCATGGCATTATCCTGGTTTTCATATCCATAATACAGTTCCTCTCTGCCGATGCCATCGATGGCGTTGAGGTAATCAGGTATCACAGGGTCAGAGGTGTCGCCGGTGGTCGTCAGCAACTCGGTACTGTTCTGCGCCACCACGATAAAGCCCGGCTTCCGCGCCCGCGCCCAGCCGCTGATCTCCTGGATGAAGTCACGCAGTTCGTCGCGGTAATTGACCTCTCCCATCACGGGAGCAGAGGTATCGCATTCATGGTTATTACTGACCGGCGGCTGCTCGTTTTTACTGCAGGAAGCAAATGTGAACAGTCCAATAACGGCCAGGGTGAGAATCGTATAGAAAGCACGCATGGTGTAAAGCCTTTAGGTTTTTCCGCTTATATAACGCGGAAAACATGAAAATCCCTCTGTTCGGCGGCGGGTATATTTTCCGGTGGTATAAAATACGCCGCATTCTTCCCGGAGGAAGAATACGGCGCGTGCATCTGCATACATCCAACAAACTGTGTCAGGGCCAGATAACCCCTTCCTGGTCATCACTGAGCCAGGGCTTGCCATCGCAGCTGGTGCCGGGATGTGCTGCCAAACAGTCTTTTACCCATTGGGCGCCGACAGCATGGCTTTTTACTTTAACGGGTGTGCAATAGACCGTTCCGGTGTTATCCTGGTAAAGCTGATATGCCGGATAGCCGCCTTTGGCACTTGTTGTCTCCGATACCGCTTTGGATGCGGTGTATGCCACTCCGCCTACATATACATCATTCAGCAGACAGGCGACTGTCACATACCCATTACCCTGACTGAGGCGCCACTCGTTGGGCGTAACACTCTGGAGGGTCCAGTTGCCGCTGGCACTGTTGTAGGTAAGGTTCGCGGCTGCGAAACCTCCTTCGGTGCTTACCGCTATCTGGAAAGTATAATTGTTATTGATAGTTACTGCAGCTTCCCGTACATAATCGGGAGGGAGCGTGAATGAATCAGGAATGCTAATGATCCAGTCCTGTGTAGATTGGGACCGGTTAGCCCATCGTAGGGTGAAGTCTGCCATAATTAGCTGGGATTAAAGGGTTGAAAATATCAGGCCCACTTGATCGTGAACAACTCTGCCAGATTTTTGGGCCTTGTCTCTTTACCTCCTGCGGGTTTTGTATTGGAGGTATTACTGGTGTTGATAATGGTGGCCGATCCCTCTTTACCGGTGAGGATGGGTTTATCTGTAGAGAATAAAAGCTGATGGTCATGCTTGAGGAATTCATCTTCTTCCAGGGTTCCCACATTATCGCCTTTGATCGTACCACCGAGTGGTTTACGCTGACCGGCATCCGGATCGGTGCCTGCACCATGGTCCCAGGCCCTGCTGAAATATCCGCGCATATCGGGCAACAGCGACCGCTTGTTAGTGCCGGTGCCAAAACGGCCGTTGATGACACTGTTCAACCGGGAAAAGTCAGGGCCCAGTTCCGTTGCCGGATTACAGAGCGACAATTCTTCTGCCGGAGGATTATCGGTAGCGATATATTGCTTACGTTCTCCGATAATTCCCTGCACCGTGCAGGGAAGACTGTCCAGCGCCACCTCACCCACATTGGCACATATGCTGTAAATAGCGATCCTGGCAAAAGGTGTGGCACAACCCACCGTTAGCAATACGGCAGTAGACTTCGGGTTGATGACCAGGTGGACCACCATCTCTGTCAGACCACTGCCCTTACGGGACATTGTGCAGGCATCTGTTCCATCCGTCAGCGAAAATGTTACTTCCGCACCGGAAGGAATGTTCAGTATAGCCTTTGCCGTTACCTCTTTGCCAGCGAGCACGGATTGCCAGCGCGGGAATTCATGGAGGGCCTGAGCAAAACGCATTGGGCTGTTATCCTCACTTTTTGTAATGATACAGGTGTTGCTGGCCGGGTCAAAGCCGATCTTGCCATTTCTGCCGGGATCAAGGTATATCCAGCCATCAGGGGAATTGTAGGTCACATCATTCCCGATTACGACTTTATTGCTGTAATACCGGAAATCGTAGTTATAGACAAGGTTTCTTTGTTGCATAGCCAGTAACAGGGACTGCGTCGTAACAGTACCACATACAGTTTCCATAGTGCTTCTTTTAGCCAGGGAATATACCCCGGCAGTGGAGGTTTACAAAACAGGCTCGAGGTGTAAGATATAAGCATCCAAATGCCTGGCGCTGTCAGCAGACAGGAACTTACCGGAAGCACTGTCATATGCTACAGACAAGTTATTGACCCCGTCGCCATATTTGAGCTGGGTCATGGGAGATGTTACCAGGGTCACAACGGTGTTGCTGAGTACCTGCGACTGAAGCCAGATGTAAACCGTGGTAAAGGGAGTCATAGTGGCGGTGCTGGCCAGCAGCACAGGAGCTGCCGACAGCGCGTTGCCTGTAATATCTGTTCCGTTAACGGTAGCGTCCTGATATAAGCCAACTGTCATATAATCCTGCGCATCGTATTTGTTGAGCAGTGAAT
Source organism: Chitinophaga eiseniae (assembly GCF_900167135.1). Classification (GTDB taxonomy): domain Bacteria; phylum Bacteroidota; class Bacteroidia; order Chitinophagales; family Chitinophagaceae; genus Chitinophaga; species Chitinophaga eiseniae. The sequence goes on from NZ_FUWZ01000002.1 coordinate 50,602, forward strand.
ACGCGTCAGGAGAACCTCCGCTCACCGGACCTTTAATATTGGCCGAAGGTTCCAGGGTGTACAATTTATTCATGGCTGCTCCCACCGGCACGCTGGATAATTGGTCCAGCTTCGCGCCATTCTGCACTTTGGAAGTAGAAGCGTAAATGCCATATTCTTCCCCCCAACTCAGCTTGTTGGACCGCATGGGCCTGAAAACCTGCCATGCGACATTGGGGGCAGAGCCTCCGGTGGGTTTAGCCACCACCACATTGCTACCGGTTGCATACAATACGTCCAGTTGCGCCTGGGTAAACTGTACAGATAAACTATATTCTGCCATTTTACTAAGTTTTAAAGTACTTACCTACTCTTTTCAGGCTTTTCGGTATCCGCCTGTGATGGTCAATCCGGAGCTCCATTGACTTGATGTTTCAAAGCTAACCAGCAGTAAAAAAAATTCCTATTTCAACATATTTCAACGGGCCGACAAAACGGTTTCATAGGATTTGCGTGATATACGGAGAGCTACCTGATCGGCCGGCAGCTCCCGCAGCCATTGCAGCGCCTGCTCGCACAGGGAAATACATTCCCGGTTGGCCGACGTACTGATCAGCTGCTGTATGCCTGTCAGCTGCCATTCAATAGCGGCTGCCACATTACCGGCGCCGTGAAGATGTTGTGCGAGCTCATTCATCAGCAACACGTCCGGCTGTTCATCGGGAGGGACCGATGCCATCAGCGCTTCCGCTATCCGGGCGTGCGCCTGCTTCCGCGCAGGCGGCGACTGACTGTCGTATGTTACCTCGCAGAAAAGCATATGACGAAACACATAGTACAGCCCTTTCTCTGTCCGCAGCGGAATGAGGATATCCGCCGCCGTCAGCACCTGTAAATCCTTCCACACGCTGCCGGCTTCTTTCATCGCCACTTTTATCAGCAGCCGGGAAGAAAATTCCCTTCCTATAGTAGCTGCCAGCTGCGCTGTTTCTTTGGCGGCGCCCGCCTGGTCCAGTTTAGCCTGCAACAGCTCCTTCAGGGTAAGCGGCACACCCGGCAGCCGGTTCTCCCTGATGAGATGATAAATATGCTCTGCCGATGTCAGCCATCCTTCCGCCAACAATAACTGCAACAACTCTTCCACAAAAAACGGTACACCGCCGGTATGTTGCAGGATATAGTGCAGCGCGGCAGGCGCTATTTTTTTTCCATGCCCCAGCTGCTCCTCCACCATAGCCTTTACCGCCGGCTCGTCCAGTGGTTCCAGTGGGAGCCGGGTAAACAAAGTAGTATGCCATGACGGCGTAAAATTTGTTCTGGCGGAAAGCAAAAACATACACCCTCCCTGTCCGCGGTCCGCCATCATATCCGCTAAAAACTCATGGCTACCGGGATCCATCCAATGCAGGTCTTCCAGCAGCAGTACATATTTTTTCTTCCGGGAGATGTTGATCATACATTTTTTCAATGCCTGGAAGAGTAACCGTTTCTGGTCTGCCGGCGCCGCCTGCGAAGGGGGATAACAGTCGGTAAACGGCCAGCCAAAACAGGCCAGCACCACCGGCATGGTAACCGCCAAATCGCAGCCTGCGGCAGACAACAGCTGTTCCAGCAGCGATACGGCCCGCCCCCCTGCCTGCTGATACAATCCATAGTACTGCCGGATGATTTCTATAAAGGGAAATAAAGTCCGGTGTTTATGCTCCGGCAAACAGCGGCGTTCAATCAGCATGACGCCTGTCATTTTTTTCCTGGCCTCCAGCATTAGCCTGGATTTGCCAATGCCCGCCTCACCGGTTATCAGCACCACCTCCCTGTGCGTCTCCTCTACCCGTTCATAACAGCGGATAATAGTATCCAGCGCCTCGGCCCTCCCATGCATGGAGCGGTTGGCTGCCGTGGCATACAGCCGGGAAAAAACTTCCGCACGGCGTTCCTTCAACACGTAAAAAGTTTCCCGCACCCCGACACATCCTTCTCCGGGGAGATGGTGGCATTTCTCCAGCTCCGCAAAGTGGCTTATCAATGCGGCGGTGGTACCGGTAACGAGTATACGGTCCGCCGGCGTGTCCTGCAGCAGGTTAAATCCCGTACCGGGCGTAGTACCTTCCGCCACCCTGTTCTCCCGGGAGATAATAATGCCGGTATGGATCGTTTGCCGGGTTACCAACGTTATCCTTTGTTGTTCATGTAACAGCAGGTTGTGCTGCTGCATCTCTCCCAACACTTCCAGCGCGGTGCGGCAGGCCATGCGGGCGTCGTTGTCGGTGGCCTGTGGATAACCGAAATAAATCAACAGGTTACCAGCCATCATTCCTTTGACGAAACCGCCAAAACGTGCGGCAATGGCAGCACATCCCCGCAGCTGACGATGCAGCAACTCCTCCAGTACATCTTCCTCCGGCTGCAGCCCTTTACAGGCTACCGTCTCCAGCTTTATGCACAGTACGGTTACCAACCGCTTTTCCCTTTTTTCGTAGTGCCATGACAGCATGTTGTCCATGGTTTCCATAGAAGAGAACTTCCGCATCGTATGGGTAACCGCCGCCATTGGCGGAACGGTTAATTCGGTAGCTGCCAGCTCCTGCAGCAACAGGTGCGCGTCTGCCGCCCGGTCCACCGCTTTTTTCTCCAGCACCCGTTGCAGCAGGTTTCCAAGCGGATGCTCCGTTAAAAAGCCTGGTAGTGGGACAGGGTCCGCGCTTAACTGCTGCTCGTACACCGCTGTTAATGTACCACCGCTGATAACAGGGGTACCGGTGATACATTCTGTCAGCACCAGCCCCCAGGCATACAGGTCAGACCGTACAGAGGGCGGTTCTCCCCGCAGCTGCTCCGGCGCACAATAAGCAGGGGTGCCGGCCGTGTCATCTGCCGGAAAACCATCTCCTGTAAAAATACTGATACCGAAATCGAGCACTTTGGCATAAGGCCTTGCACCTGGCTGCGTGATCATGATATTTTCCGGCTTCAGGTCCCGGTGTACGATCCCCATGCTATGTGCGCAAGCCAATGCGTCCAACACCTGCCCCATCAGTTCCGCTGCCAGGGGCAGATGAATGACTCCATGTTGCTGAATAAACTGTTTGAGCGTTATACCCGCGATGTATTCAAAAACAACAAACGGTATGTGATCCCCGGTGTAGCCGGTATCCAGTAGCTTCACGATACAGGGATGATTGATCTCCGAACAGATCCTTACTTCTCTTTCAAACCGCTCCTGCCGCTGCCGGTCTGACAACGAATTTCCTTTTATCAGTTTAATGGCCACATACTGACGGGTGTTTTTCCGGATAGCTTTGTATACACAGCTGTGCATACTTTCAAACAGGGTTTCCACGATACTGTAATATTCCATGGAGGGAAAAGGGCCGTGCTTTGAGGGTTTCATAGGAATACATTGCTGTTTTTCAGGCAGCCTTCCTGTCAGGGCAATATGCTGCCCAGATCTTCAGATCCCTTGCTGATACTGAAATAAGGATGCCCTAAACGGACTTCTCCCATACGTCTTTCTACAACGTTGGCAAACATCTGCCCGAAAGACAGTTGTTCGTATAGCTGTTTCCGTAAGCGAAAAATCTGTAGGTTGATAAAATAAACATCTATTTCTTTCCGCATCTCTTTGGAGATGTCGCTGATGAGTTCATCGAGGGAGATCCATCCCTGTTCTTCCGGACGTTGCTTTAGCTGGTGATCGGCCAGCCGTTTGCGTGCCAGTGCCAGCAGCAGGTAGTTGTGCGCCCTGCTGCCCAGATCAATGAGCTGGTCTGCCGATACCTTCAGCTGCAAACGGATATGTTCTTCATTACTGCTGAGCAAAAACAGGAAAACGGTATGGCGGGTCAGGTTGAAATGATCGATCGTATCTTCCAGATAACCGTGCAGACCAGGAGCAGGCGGTTGCAGATCGATCACATTCCAGCAGGTTGTTTCCGTACTGCCAAAACGTATCTGATGTTTTCTGCTGAGTTTGCGGATGGACTGGCGCAGCAGCTCATTGTCGATAAGCGTTCCGTTCCGGCTGTGGTCACGGAGAAACCACCCTTCCCGGTTCCAGAAAATGGTAGCGTGGGATTGAGAGACATCCTGCTGTGGAATACATCTGTGAACGATAGCAGCATTCCGTCCGAAGGCATAATAGGGTGTTAATACAATGAGCTCTTTGGTAACAACATTGATCATACTAGCCATGGATAGTCAGTTTCATTAGGGTTGTCAACAGCAATATGGCGATATTCTGATCTGATAGGGATAGCAGGGACTTCCGGTCAAAGGGATAGATAGTGTCCAGGTATAGGCAGCGGAGTATACCTGTCCTGCTAAAATAAGCTATTTTATGGGAACAGTCACCAAAAAGTGAAAGCCGTATAGCGATGCTATACGGCTTCCTGTAACTTCTTTTCGGGTACGTTTTTTTATCAGGCAGAGGATTCATTACCGGTGATTCGTTTCATCATATTTCTCCAGCTCCACAATAAACTCCGTTCCTTTTCCTTCTTCGCTTTCAAACCATATCCTGCCACCGTGGGCATCTACAATTTGTTTGGAGATCGCCAGTCCGAAACCGAAAGACTCTTCTCCCATAGTGCCACGGCGTTTTACATCCTGCGACAAATTAAAAATACTTCCCTTCAGATGATCGGGAATACCGATACCATTATCCCGCACTGTAATACGGACCACAGCGTCTTCCAGTGCCATAGCCACTTCCACCACACCACCAACGGGGCTGAACTTCACCGCATTGGTAATAAGATTGGAGAATACCCGCCATATTTTTTCACGGCTGGCCCAGATGGTCGCCTGGAAAAGATTCACCACAATCAGCTGTTCTTTTTCTTTTGCTTTTGTTTTTACCAGGTCGATACAATAGCGCAGGGCAACATCCACTTCTACCTGCTCTTTCCTGATATCTCCCCGCACATTCATATACAGCAGGTTACTGATCAGCTCCAACGCCATATGGCCCGACTGGTGGATGAGGTATAATGCTTCTGTATTCTGCGGATCAGTGATATTGCCGTAACTTCTCAGGAAATCGGCCATGGATATCATATTTCCAACGGGGTTACGAAGGTCGTGGGCTACTACTTTCAGCATACGGGTGTTATCCTGCTGGCTCTGCTCCAGCGCCCGCAAGCTTTTTTCGAGATGCTCGTTCTGCCGGGAGATCAGCCTGTTCAGGCTTTCCAGCTTAGCCGTCTGTTTGCTGGACCGCTTCCAGTTCTGCCAGATAAGTACTACAATGATCACTACCAGCAGTGTAAAAAGCAACATGATACTGAGGTAGGTGTTCTTTATCTCGTTCTGCTTTTTCAGCAGGTCCAATTCCATTTCGCCTGACAGGTAATTGACCTGCGTCTTTACATCCACCGCATGAAAAGGGTCCCTGACAATGGTCAGCGAGTCTTTCATACGCCGGTGGCTTCGCCACAGCGCCAAAGCATCCGTAAGGTTACCCGTTGCCTCGTAGTACCTGGACTGCAATTCCATCCAGGATAGCTCCGAGCCTTTATCCGGTACCGTATCAATCGTTCCCCGCATTTTTAGCAACCACTCCTTCGCCTCCGGAAATTTTTTTTGCATCAGTTTTAAACTGATCAGATGTCCCATATTGATCTGCGCGTTCTTCGGTTCGGCACCAGGCAGCAAATTCAAAGCAATGCTCTTCCTTAGCAATTGTTCACCCGTGAGCGTATCTCCATGCCTAATCAGCAGATCACCTTTGTTACCCAGTACGACCCCTTCTGCAGCTGCTGAAAAAGCAGCCCAGTTATCCACTTTCAGGAAAGGGAGTTTATGCAGGTTGATATATTTCAGTGCGCTGTCATAATAGTACAAAGCACTGTCTTTGTTGTTCAGCCGGTCAAAGCACAGCGCAACATTGTCCAGCTCTCCCTGCTGATAACTGAACCGGTAAAATGTTTTTTCCCGGCAGGCGCCCAGTTCTGTGAACGCGTTTTTAAAATATGGAATCGCCATGTCGTACTTCCGTTGCTGATAGTACACCATCGCCAGCTTGGCGCTGTATTCTCCCAATGCACAGGTATCTCTGGTACGCTCAATAAACGTTCTGCCCTCGTAATACAACGACAACGCATTGTCCAGTTTCCCCTCGTCTCTGTTGATATCCCCCAGGAAGATGAGGGCCCTGCCGTATTCCGCTGCATACCCCGGCCGGTTGGTTTTGCCGGAAAGCACTTTCAGGATGCTGTCTATATATATCCTTCCCCGGTAGCGGTCCACCTGATTCATCCAGTAGTAATCCAGTTTATATCTGTACTTCCATACCAGGTCCATAGGACCGGGGTTAGGAAATTTTGCGTAAATGGAATCCAGTATATGAAAGGCTGCAGGACCCGGCACCAGCAGGTCCGTTCGCTGAAAGACAGGTTTAAAATAAGCAGGATGATCGGCGTTATCATTGCCGGTACGGTTACACGCCATCGGCAAAGTCAACAACAATGGGACCAACCAACACAATATGCTTTTATAAAAACATTGATCACAGGACACGGAAAAAAAACGCATTCAATAAAATTAATATACTAATAAACAGCGTTTACCAATCGGTTCGTCGTAAGCCAGGGGAACAACATGTAAGTCTTCCGAACATTCATGACCAAATATACATTGGAAGGCAGACATTCACAACAGGCGGGATATTATGTCGGAAAATGTGACAGGGAGGCCTTTTCCACCTGAACAACCGCTTTTCAGCGGTTGTTCAGGTTATTATTGATGTGCTTGCTTTTAAAGCCTCAGCTTTTACGTAACAGAGGCTGTGTGCTGCAACGAAAAGAACCGCCCAGGCTGCGGGTGATATGAAAATCCACGTATTCCACGGTAACTCCGCGGCTGGCTATCTGATCGCCGATATGCCGGAACACCGGATCGGTCACATATACCTCCGGGCTAAGTGGCAGCCCGTTCGTGGCCAGGTTGGTCGCTTCTTTATACGTCACGTTGATACGGTCCCAGGTGCGGGGCCTTTCGGGGATGCCATCTTTGAACGCCTCCTCACACACTACCATCAGGTCGTTCCTGATAAAACCGAGTGCGCAATCGAGATGCAGGATGTCTGGTTGCAGCCGCACCACTTCCAGCGTGTAGCCGTAAGGGTGAAGCAGTTTCTAAACTATTCCGCATTAGCCCGGTATGGCACCTAACCGCACCCAACCTTTCCCGGCATTTTTTTTTAATATTTACACAACATTTCCTATCCGTTAATCCTTATTTATTCATCTCACCTTTTTTAGAAAAATCGTCCCCGGAAAAAGCCGTGTTTGGTATTGATGATCGCTGAGACTGGCAGAAAACCCCATTTCCCGAAGGTTATCCTGTGACACCCCTTCACTCCTTGCTATATTCTTTCACTTCTAAAAAAGTATCCACATGAGTGCATTGTTTAAAAAACAGCCGGCAGTGGTAACATCTACCGGAACACCCCAAAAACTCTTTCGGGCCGGCATGGCGGCCACCGTTATCAGCTTTCTGCTGACAGTCACCAGCTGCCATAAAGGCGACCCACACCAGGCCTGTGTTCAATGTGACTGTCTGAGTAAATCCTACAAACAAATCAATCTCGTGGCAGACACGAATGGTTACAATGCAGGCCGTATCGACCCCCGACTACGGAATGCCTGGGGCATCGCTGTGGGCGCCACCGGCGCCTTTTGGATTTCCGCTGCCGGCAACGGCTCCAGCGTGATCTACGATAAAAGCGGCGCTGCCCTCAGAGCACCGGTATTTATCCCTTCCCCCCTGGGTAAAAATCCCGGCTCCCCTACCGGTGTGGTATTCAACAGCACTACCAGCTTCAAGGGTGCCCGTTTTATCTATGCCACGGAAGAAGGCACGATCGTATCCTGGACTTCCGGCGATACAGCGGTGATACAGGCCAACCGCGCTTCCTTCAATGCTGTTTACAAAGGCATTGCAATGGCCATCGACAGCGGCAAACTTTACCTCTATGCAACCAATTTCCACAATGGCACCGTCGATGTATTTGATTCCGCCTATCATTACGTCAGCACCAAACCCTTCCATGATCCGGCTATCCCTGCAGGCTTTGCGCCGTTCAATATCCGCAACATCGAAGGCGTGCTTTTCGTTACTTACGCGAAACAGGGACCCGGCAAAAAAGATGATCAGGCCGGACCAGGCAACGGGTATGTGAACATCTACAGGACCAACGGCACCCTCATCAGGAGGTTCGCCTCCGGCGGCACCCTTAACTCACCCTGGGGCATCACACAAGGCTGCTCCGGCACATGGCCGTTCAATGACGGTGTAATTCTCATCGGTAATTTCGGCGACGGTCATATCAATGCCTACAATGCAAGAGGAACTTATCTCGGACAGTTGCAGAAAGGCAACGGCCCGGTTATCATAGACGGCTTATGGGCACTGGAAAGCAACCTGCCTTCCGCCCCCAATCAGCTGTTCTTCACAGCTGGCCCTGATGATGAGAAACATGGTTTGTTTGGTTATCTCCGGAAAAACTAACATCCACTTATATCAGCACAGCGACGAGCAACTGCAACGTCAGCAAAAAGCCGGGCGTATTTTTGCGCCCGGCTCCCCATGTATCATAAAAGTAAGTTACAACGTGGATAACAGACAGGCGACGATCACCAGCGTCACGGTAGCGATGGCGCACACTGTACGAACGGTATTCAGCCTGTTCCAGGGCCGTTCAAAACGTACGCGGTGTGCGGCCAGCGCGGCGCTGTCCTCCAGCGCCACTTTGTCCAGCGCATTGTTCAACGGCACATTACCCGCCATCGTTACACCGAATACGCCTAACAGGTAAGTCACCGCCGCTGCCAGCAGCCACCATCCCGACGACTGCATTCCCTCCCGGAACACCAGCCAGGTGCTCAGCGGCAGCAAAAACACCGGTCCCATAAATCCCACAAAAAACACCGGGTTGAGAATAGCCCGGTTAATAGACTGCATCGCTGCCAGGTAAGCAGCATCCGGCAAACGGCCCAGGCCAGGATTCACCGAACAGGAGTAGGCATAAAACAGGCCCGCCATCAGCGCGGCCGTTACGGCTGTTATGACCAATAGAAAAAATAGCATAGTAACAGATCAGGTTATGCTTAAAGATAGGCAACCTGCCAAAAACAGACAGCGGAATTTTTCCGCTGTAAGGAAAAATTCCGCTGTTGGTCGTTATGACATGGTAACAGGAAGATTACCAGCCGGGTGTTTGTTTGTAGAGACCGTTGGTACGGGCAATTTCATCCGGGCTGATAGGCCATGCCATATGTTTGGCCGGACTGAAATTACGGGCAGGCCAAACCACCTGTATGGTATAGGGAGAAGCAGGGTCCTGACGGTTGGCGTGAATACGGCCATGCAGCGGCGCATTGATCTTGTCATAGTCACCCCATCTTTTCAGATCATGAAAACGGTCTGTCCACTCACAAGCCAGCTCCACGCGGCGTTCATGTTTCAGATCGGTCATCGTGGGGTTGGCAATGGCTGCCAGGCCTACACGGGCCCTTACCTCGTTGAGCGGCGCAGCAGCTTCACCACCACGGCCCAGCTGGATCAGCGCTTCTGCTTTAAACAACAGCACTTCCGCATAACGCATCAGCGGCAGATTGAGCGCCGTAGTAGGGTAATCCGGGTTAGAACTGGCGAAAGTATTGCTGGCCATGTCACCGTTGGAACCATAACCATAAGGCTCCATGTATTTATTGATCTGGAAACCGGACAGGCTGTTGGTAGAAGAATACTTCGTCTTCTGGCCGATATAGGTGAACTCATCACCGAATTTCAGGATGGTGACTTCACGACGCGGATCGTTGGCTTCGTATTCGTCATACAGTTCCTCTGTAGGCTGGAAATAGCCCCAGCCATTGTATTTACCCCAGCCTTTGTTCTCCAGGATTACCCCGGGGAATTCAGAACCGCCCTGGATGCTGGAGTTAACAGACCAGATGTATTCGGAAGACCAGTTATTGGCCACGCGGAAAACAGCCTGGTAGTTTTCACGGTTGGTGGCTTTTCCGGTGATGAGCGCACGGTGGCCTTCATCACGGATTTTATCGCACAAAGCCGGTATCGGCTGCCATTTGGTTTTATCAAACTGCGCCCAGTAAGCATAGGTTTTCACCATATAGCCCCATGCTGCAGCTTTGTGTGCACGGCCTTTGTCGGCATCGCCATAGGTTTCAAACAACGGCAGCATGTCTGCCGCTTTCTGCAGATCGCTGATCACCTGTGCATAGTTGTCTGTTACAGAGCGCAGCTGCGGTGGTATACGTTTGCCGTATTCCGCATTTTCCGGTCCGTCAAACGGAACACCCTGGTCTTTATGGCCGTACATGTAGGCTAACCAAAAATGCGCGAAACCACGCATAAAGTATGCCTCGCCGAGAGAACGTTTCCTTACTTCGTCTGATACGTTGACAGCTTTCGGGATATTTTCAATCGCCTGGTTGGCCCTGTTGATGACATTGTAGAGGTCACGCCAGCCAGCAGTCAGGTAGCCTTCACGGCCGCTCGGAATGAAGTTTTTGATATTTTCACCGTCCGCCTTGGTACGTCCTACGATCAGGTCGTCGCTGGCATCCTGTACCCAGAACAGGTCACGGCCCCAGGTGCTTTCGTTTTTCATGTCCACATACATGGCTGCGGTAGCCTTACGCAGGTCGTTATCGCTCTGCCAGAAGAAAGCGGTGGAAGGCGCGCCGTTAGGTTTGGTGTCCACCCATTTGTCTGCGCACGAGCTCCAGCCGGCCATCAGCGCCATCAGTGCGGGTATATAGATGTATTTCTTTTTCATGATTGTCAGTTTGATCAGAATTTAACATTAAGGCCCAGGGAATAGGTACGGGAAACCGGGAACTGTCCGCCATCGAGGCCGATGCCGCCCACTTCAGGGTCCATACCGGTATACTTGGTGAAGGTAAGCAGGTTGTCACCGCTGAAGTATACACGCAGACCGTTGTTCCAGCGCATTTTGCCGAAAGTATAACCGACCAGCAGGTTTTTCAGGCGCAGGTAGTTACCGTTTTCGAGGTACCAGTCAGATGCTGTCTGGAAGTTTTTGTTGGGATCCTCTGCAGAGATACGCGGGATATTGGAACCGGTATTTTCCGGAGACCAGGCATCGAGGATTTTGTCCCAGCGGTTGTAACCCTGTTCTGCACCGTTGAGCGTGGATTGTTTAAAGGCGTTGAACAGTTTCACGCCGCCCACCCCCTGTAGGAACAGGCTCAGGTCAAAGTTCTTCCAGGTAAGGTTAGCAGTAAAGCCGTACGTCAGTTTCGGGAAAGCAGCGCCCATATATACGCGGTCGCCATCGTCAATTTTACCGTCTCCATTCTGATCGATGAACTTCAGATCGCCGGCTTTGGCGTTTGGTTGGATCTTCTGCCCGTCTTTTGTATAGCCATTCACTTCTGCGTCTGACTGGAAGATACCGGCAGACTGGATCAGCCAGTAGGAATAGTAAGGCTGTCCTACTTTTGAACGGTACGGGGAGAGCACTGTTCTCCAATTATCAGCATGCAACCATACGGAGTTAGGGTTTTCGTCAATTTCTACCACGCGGTTTTTGAGTGTGGCGATATTAGCGTTCAGGTTATACCCTACCTGACCGATTTTATCCTGCCAGCCTACTGCTACTTCAAAGCCTTTGTTACCAATTTTACCTTGGTTGATCAGTGGTGCGGACAATCCGAAGGTGGCCGGCCAGTAAGTATCCTGTTGTTTGATCAGGTTGTAAGTCAGTTTATCAAAATAATCAGCCGTGATGGTGAGACGTTGTTTCAGCAGGGCGATATCGATACCGATGTCCGTCTGCTGGGAGGTTTCCCAGGTAAGGGTAGGATTAAATTGTTTGTCGATGTACAGGGCGTTGGACAGCGGAGCGCCGTTGCCTACCTGGTAGGTGAAGTCGTTCGCGAGCAGCGGATAAGGATAGTTGATAAACACGGACTGCATGTTACCGATACGTCCCCAGCTGGCGCGGATTTTCAGCAGGTCAACAGCCGGTAAGCTGAAGAAGGGTTCTGAGCTGATTTTCCATGCTCCGGTAACACCGGGAAAATCCAGTGCGCGATAACCTGCCGGAAGCCGGCCGGCAATATCACGGCGATAGCTACCGGTTACAAAGTAACGATCGGCCCAGCTATAGGAAATCCTTCCCACGTAGGAAACGTTCCTGTCTTTCCATTCTCCGTCAGTCGGACGGTCCTGATCAAACACTGAAGCCAGCGACATGAAACGCGCCCAGTCGGATTCATTTTCAAATCCTCTGGCAGCGATGGCGAAGTTGCGATTACCGGTCTCCTGTCCTGTCATAGACAGCATAGCGCCGATATTGTGTTTCTTAATGATCTTGTTGTAGTTGAGGGTATTTTCCCACAGCCAGTTGTAGTCTCTGTTAGTAGCATAAGACAGCTTGTTCTGTGCGTTGGATTTACCGGGTTCCAGCCTTCTGGGTTCAAAGTTTTTCCAGAGGCCGTCGGTCTGGCGGTAAGAGAAACGGGATATGTAGGAGAGGCCGGGAAGGATGTCGGAGACGGTCAGTTCGGTCACAGACTGCAGATCGCTCTTCTTATTGTAAGGCTGGTTACGCAGCAGGGTGGCCACGGGGTTTACCACGTCGCCATGGATACCGAGGTATTTGGAATCTACGGGACCTACGCCGCCGAAGGAGCCATCCGCATAGTAAGGGGTGGCAGAGCGGGGCATATAGATAGCGGAGAGGATAACGCCGGTATAACCGCTGGAGGTTTCCGCATCGCGGTTATCGTTATTGTTCCAGAAGATGTCCTGGCGCAGTTTTACATGCTTTGACAGCTCGTAGTTGGCGTTGAAGCGAAGGGAAATATTTTTGTTGTAGGTGTTCAGCAGTGTTCCTTCTTCATTTTCGTAGCGTGCCTGGAACAGGGTGGAGAATTTATCCGATCCTGCGTTTACGCTGATGTTATGCCGTTGCATGATACCGGTGCGGAATATTTCCTTCATCCAGTTGGTGCGGGTCACCTGTGCATAGGGGTTGAGAGAAGCGTCCCATCCCGGTAACGGCGGTTTTCCTGCGTTGGCATAAGCCAGGTTGGATACTTTGGCTTCGTCTTCCGCGCTGAGCGACTGGAGGGTGCGCCACGCCTGTTTAGCGCCGACAAAACCGGTGTATTGCACCTGCGGCAGGCCTTTGGCAGCCTGGCGGGTAGTGATGAGGATAACGCCTGCAGAACCGGCGAAAGCACCGTAAATAGCCGAAGACGCGGCGTCTTTCAACACGGTGATAGATTCTACGTCGGCGGGGTTGTAAGGGGCGTTAGGCACACCGTCTACCACGTACAACACGCTTTCTTTTCCGCGGGAGCCCATACCCCGGATCACCACATTATTGGAATTGCTGGTATGGCCACCGTTGCTGACAACAGTGATGCCTGGCACTTTGCCCTGGATCATGTTACCAACGTCCATTACAGGGCGTTCCTTGATCTGTTTCATATCCGGCACTGTCGCTACCGCGGCGGAGAGGTCACTTTTTTTTGCGGTACCGTAACCGATGACCACCACTTCGTCCAGCGCAGTGTTCCCGTTTTTCATCACGAGGTTGAGCGTGTTGCCGCTGCCCGGTGTGAGCTCGGTGGTCTGGTAGCCTACATAGCTGAAGCTGATGATGGGGTTTTCGGTGTCGATGGTGAGTTCATAGCGTCCGTCCGCGTCGGTGATGGCCCTGTTTTTAGTGCCTTTCACCCATACCGTGACACCGGGAATAGGTTCATTGTTCTCCGTTGTAACACGACCGGTGATACGGCGTGCCACCACCTGTTTACCGTTCTGGGAAGCTTCTTGCTGCTGTTGTGCGCGGCGCAGCAGGATCGCTTTGTCATTCACGCTGTATTCAATGCCGGACTGGTTCTGAAGCAGGTGCAGTGCTTCATTCAGGGTGATGTTGTTGGCTTTGAAGTCGCGGATCAGGATGTTGTCAAAATCCTGTTTGACATAATTAAAGGTAAAGCTGCTTTGATTGCTTAATGCTTTTAGCACCTGCGATAAAGAAGCGTTGGACATGTCCAGCTTTACTTTTTCGTTGAGACTGTTTTGCCGGCCGAAACCGATGGTGGCAGGGAGCAGGCAGCAGCCCAGCAACAGGAAGCGTTTCATCCCTGACATGGTAAGCCCGCCGCTGCGGACCTGATGGTCCGAGACTGTAGATTTCCTTTTCATAATAATTGTTTTTCGGAGTGTTGTAGCTTTTTAAAAAATGGTCACCTCTCTACCTGAAATTTTATACTGTTTACGACTGATATAACAAATATTGTCCAGCATTCCTGTGAAACTGTCTGTTTTGAACATCACGGTAATATTTTTATCTATCCCTTGTTGGTTTTTCCAGCTGGCGGAGTAGCCGTAGCGGTCGCAGAGCCTTTCCACTGCATCTTTCAGCGGGATATCGGCAGCGGTGAAAGCCCCGTCTTTCCAGGCGGCTACTTTAGCGGCGTCGGTTTCACTGACCTGCAAAAGGGTATCGCTGGCGTTGCAGGCGGCAGCATAGCCGGGCTGCAGTATCAGCGGGCGGGCGTTGCGCGGGTGCGCTTTGACCTGTACTTTGCCCTGCAGCAGCGACACACGGGTATTTCTTTCGCTGGCGTAGGCTTCTACATTGAACCGGGTGCCCAATACCTGGATGGCCATATCACGGGTATGTACCACAAAGGGATTTCCGGCGCTGGCATGCACATCAAAGAAACCTTCGCCGGTGAGGGTAACGCTGCGTTCCTGCCGGTTAAAATCCTTTTTCCAGGCTACGGAAGCATGTGCGTTTAACCATACCTGAGAGCTGTCTGGCAATGTTACCTTTTTGATACCGGCCGTTTCGTTGGTGACGGTCACCATACCGGCCAATGCAGGCAGGAGGGGTCGGTCTCCCTGTTGTTGCTGCCACAACCAGCCAGCGCCGCCCAGCAGCACGATACTGGCTGCCGCGGCCCATCGCCACCAACCCCGGGATGCTAACCGCGGACCCGGTTGCTGTGCCGGTGCGTTATCCACAGGGGGCTGTCCGGAGGGATGGTCTGCCGGCTGTATGCTACCGTAGCCGACCATATGCTGTGGCTGCCCGGATGCATCATCTGCCGGCAACGTACTCCGGAAGCCCGCCAGGAACTGTTGCCGCCGAAGGTCTGCTTCCAGGCCTTCCAGGTCGACAGGCGTCCCCGCTCCCAGACCGTTATACCATTTGTCCAGGACCGCCAGCTCTTCAGGGGTACATTTCCCTGCATGAAATTTTTCTAACAGGGCCTGTGCCCCGGGATAATTTTGCGGTGTCATCTACTTAAGAATACCCGATGCGAAAGAAATGTTAACTCAGCCAACGTTAAGAAATTGTAAACAGCATCCAGGCGGATACGAGGCTGACCGACAGGGAAGGATTAGCTTTAATATGTGTCTTTACCTGCTTCAGGGCACGGCAATACAACACACGGGCGGAGGCGGCGTCTATATCCAGGATACCGGCGATCTGCTGGTAGGAATAATGATGACGGACCCGCAGCGTCATCAGCTGCTGCTGGCTGGGCGACAGGGTGTCCAGCGCTTCGTTGAGAATGGCTTCCTGCAGGCCATACCGGTCTTCCTGGGCAAAAATACCCGGTGTCTCCAGCGAATCATTCAATAATGTTTCCAGCTGTTTAAGGTGCGCCTGGTAACGGCCTTCGGTACGATAATATTTAAATATACGGAGCTTAAGGGCATGCAGAAGGTAATACTCAAGACCTTCATCTTTAGGAGCGGTTTCCCATTTCTCCCACAGGGAAAGAAATATGTCCTGCACGATATCAAACGCGTCGTGTGCATTCGTTTTGGCCACAGCAATGGCCAGCAGCTTGTTCCAGTAAACACCCACAGATTGCTCAAAATCGGCCACGGCGCCGGCTTTACAGGAATTGATTGGTTTATGCACGGTCATAACTAGTGAATATAACAGTCTCTACAAAAGTAATCGTTCAATATTACGTGGATATTAATTCTCGCAGCAGGACAGGCTTTTCCCGAATATATGTTACAACACCTGCTTTTTTTGGTTGACATGTCGTTGTATCGAATATAATTCTGTTTTTTGAAAAAAGAAATACCCTTTTGGCCGGTTACCTTTATTATTGTAAACTACACAGGATGGAATACGACGTAATTATCATTGGTGGCGGCCAGAGCGCGCTCGCCGTAGCTTACTACCTCCGGCGCACCTCCCAGCGGTTTCTCCTGCTCGACGGGGAAGCGCATCCGGGAGGTTCCTGGCAGCATGGCTGGCATTCCCTGTCCCTTTTCTCTCCGGCGCTATGGAGCTCATTGCCCGGCGTGCTGATGCCTGGCGGGCAGCAGTACTACCCCTCCCGTGATGAAACGATTCAATATCTGCGGGCGTATGAAGACCGTTACCAGTTTCCCGTACAAAGACCGGTGAAAGTGCTGTCCGTAGAGAAAGATGCTGATGGCTACCGCTTGCAGACCACGGCTGGCGACTACCGCACCCGTGCGGTGGTCAGCGCCACCGGCAGCTTCGTCAACCCCTACTTTCCGGATATCCCGGGGAAAGAACGTTTCCGCGGCACCCTCCTGCACTCTTCCCGGTACCAGTCGCCCTACACGTTCCGCGGCCAGCGGGTGGCCGTAGTGGGCGAAGGCAACTCCGGCGCGCAGATACTGGCCGACCTGGCGCCCGTAGCCGATACCCTGTGGATCACCCGGCAGCCCCCCTCCTTCCTGCCGGACCATATAGATGGTAAATACCTTTTTGACGCCGCCACCATGCAATATGAAGCCATGCAACAAGGCAAGGACTTTCAGCGGCCCTCCCTCGGGCAGATCGTGATGGTGCCAGCCGTAAAAGCGGCCAGGGACAGCGGTGTTTATCAACATTACCTGCCTGCCTTCGATTATTTTTATGAAGATGGTATTGCGTGGGAGAACGGACAAAAAGAAGCCGTCGATACCGTTATCTTCTGCACCGGCTTCCGGCCCGCGCTGGAGCATCTGCGGCCGCTGGGCATCATGCAGCCCAATGGCAAAATCAATACCCGTGGTACCATGGCCACAGACATGCCCGGATTATGGCTGGTAGGATACGGCCAGTGGACCGGCTTCGCCTCCGCCACCCTGATCGGGGTGGGCAGAACAGCACGAAAAACAGCGGAAGAACTGATCGCTTACCTGGAAAACGCTCAAGGATAAACAAAAAAGGTTGGCGTAAAATGCCTCCTGTTTGCCGCTATCACACACCATCTATCCGGACAAGTCGCCGTAAGTTTGTATTGTCAACAACAAACAAAAAAAATCTAAAATACTTATATCATGACAACCGCAAATCAGACTACCATTACCGTAGAAAGCACTATCAACGCCCCTATTGAAAAAGTATGGCAATACTGGAACGCTCCGGAACACATCACCCAATGGTGTGCAGCATCCGACGACTGGCACGCACCCGAGGCTTCCAACGATCTGCGTACCGGCGGTAAATTCAGCACTACCATGGCTGCTAAAGACGGCAGCTTCAGCTTCGATTTCGGCGGCGAATACACTGAAGTGAAAGAACACGAACTGATCACTTATCAGCTCGGCGACAACCGCCGCGTAAAGATCATCTTCAACAGCTACGGTGATACTACCCATATTACCGAAACTTTTGATCCTGAAAACACCAACTCGCCGGAAATGCAACAGGCTGGCTGGCAGGCTATCCTGGACAACTTCCGCAAGTACACCGAAAATAACTAAGCGTAATTTATATCAGGCCGGGGCGTAAGCGCTCCGGCCTGTTTTTGATCTTACATCATTGTCTTCAGTAACTTCCGCGTATAGCCGAGACCGATAGTATAGATCGCATCAAATTTACTGAAATCGAATATCCCGAATTGCCCTAATCCTTCCGGCTCGATAAAATACTCACACTGTTGTTTGCTTTTCAGCACCGGCTCCCGGATAGCCATATGCACCGTGCGTTCCATGTTGGCAAAAAAACCACCCGCAGGGTTATACGGTGTCAGCGGGTTTACATGCACGCCTATCACCCGTTTATATTTTAACAGCAGCGGTTCAACAGGCAGGTTACCGGAAAGTCCTCCGTCCACATAAGGGACCCCGTCTATGTCCACCGGGCGGAATAACATAGGAATTGTAGAAGCTGCGAGGATAGCCGGTATCAGCGGACCGCGATCGAAAATTTTCTGTTCACCGTTTGCAAAATTGGTTGCCGCCACATACAGCGGCACAGGCAACGATTCAAAAGTAGTATGCCGCAGATTTTTCTTCAGGGCCTCTTCTACTTTTTTTAACGACAAAAAACCGGCGCGCCAGTTTTTCCATTCCATGGATAACCCCAGCTTCTGCTGCCGGAATATTTCCCGGACTTCATCCGTATGAAAACCGTCGCAGATAAATGCGGCGGCAATAGAGCCCGCACTGGTGGCTGCAATAGCTTCCGGAAAAATCTGCCGTTCGGCAAAAGCTTTCAGCACGCCTAAATGGGCATAGCCACGGGCGCCTCCCCCGGACAATACAAACGGACGTAACACAGGCATATGGGATGCGGTTTGATTTACACTTCAAGATAGCCAAAAAACAAACGCAGGGAAACAGGGCGTTGTCCGGAAACGGACAGAAAGCTGTCCGCCCGTGAACAAACCAGGACCGCTACAGCCAGTACCACCGGTCCTTTCATGGCTGGCAATGTTATTGTGCATTCAGGTCAACCAATATCGTCTCATGTTACGCAACTACCTGAAAATTGCCTGGCGGAACCTGAACAAGCACCGTCTGTACACGTTAATCAACGTCATGGGCCTTGCATTGGCCACCGCTACATTTCTGCTGATCACGCACTACCTGCGGTTTGAATACAGTTATGAAGATTTCTATAAAAATGCTGACAACATATACCGTGTGACGCTGGACCGCTACAAGGGAGCGGAGTTTGTGGTGACCGACTGCGAAACCCACTATCCACTGGGACCTCTTATGAAAAAGGAAATACCGGAAATAAAGGATTTTGTACGGATACAGTCCATGGAAGAATTCCGCGAAATAAAACAGGGCAACCGGATTTTCCGGATGGACCGGTTCTACGCCGCCGACCCGTCTGTTTTTACCGTATTCAACTATCGTTTTATTGAAGGCGGTCCGGCCACCGCGCTACATGCACCGTTTCAGGCGGTCATCACCGCTTCCGTGGCCAGGAAACTGTTTGGACAGGTACATGCCAAAGGCAAAATTTTCGAGATCCTCAATAAAGTATTCACCGTTTCCGGTGTGATAGAAGACCTGCCCCCCAATACCCATCTCAAAATCAACGCGCTGGTCTCCTACGCCACACTGCCCTCCCTTGGCCGGGTACTGGATAACTGGAACGGCAACAACACCTTCACCTATGTGCAACTGGCGCCGCATAGCAGTCTCCCGCTTCTCAACGAAAAACTGAAAAAACTGTCCAAAGAACATATCAGGGAAAATATCTTCACCGCACAGGCCATCAAAGATATCCACCTGTACTCCCATAAATCCTTCGAACCGGAGATCAACGGAGACATCAGGACAGTACGCTTTCTTATGGTCACTGCTGTTCTTATACTGCTGGTGGGCTCCGTGAATTATGTGAACCTTACCACCGCCCGTGCTGCTGAAAGAGTCAGGGAAACAGGTATGCGTAAGGCATTGGGTTCTTCCCGTAGTATGCTGATCAGCCAGTTTATGGTAGAAAACCTGTTGATTAATCTGTTGGCGATGGGTACAGCCCTTGTACTCGTTAAGCTGGCGCTGCCCGCTTACTTTAACCTGATGAACCGGCCGGAAGATGCCGGCTTCTTTGTTTCTCCGACGTTATGGCTCATGGTGGCCGCCCTTTTTCTGCTCAACTGCCTGCTTTCCGGTATTTACCCTGCGCTGTTTTTGTCTGGTGTACCACCGGTGAGCGTGACCAAAAGAACATTTACCGGTGGCGCCAAAGGTGTGCTGCTCAGGAAGGCACTGGTCGTAGGGCAGTTTACCGCCGCATTGGTCGTGCTCTCCGCCTCTTTCATCGTATACCGGCAGTTGAACTGGCTCCGTACGCAGGACCTGGGCCTGAGTACCGACCAGGTGCTGATTGTCAGCGCGCCGTCTGCCGACGAGGAAGTTGCCCGGAAAAACGACCTGACCGCCTTTCGTAACAGCGTGCTGCAGCTGCCGCAGGTAAAGCAGGTGTCTGCCTGCGGTTCGGTACCCGGTATCGATCTTTCCATGGTGAGCAGCAGTTCCGGGATCAGCCAGTATGGCTCCGGGACAGGAGCGGGGTATAACTACTACCTCTATAGTATCGACGCCGGTTTTATACCCACCATGCAGATAAAAATGGCTGCAGGACGCAATTTCGACCCGGGCAGCAACAACGCCAACGCCGTGATCATCAACCGGGAAGCAGCCAGGCTATTGGGCTTCAGCAGTCCCGAAGCGGCCGTTGGCGGCAGGATAACGCCCTCCTTTAGCGACACCCTCCCCTACTCCACCATTGTGGGCGTAACAGAGAACTACCACCAGCAGTCCATGAAAGACGTGTTGCTGCCGATGTTCCATTGGTACGATGACACGGGCAACTTTTACGTCCTGAAAATACACACCGCCGATATGCCCGGCACACTGGCTGCTATTAAACAACTATGGGAACAGCAGCATCCCGGTTATCCGTTCGACTACCATTTCCTCGACGCTATGTATCAACAGCAATACCAGGGGGATGAACAATTCGGTAAGGTGGTGAAGCTGTTTTCTGTATTTACCCTGCTCATTACCTGCCTGGGTATTCTGGGGCTGACCGCCTTCAGCATCACCAAACGAAGGAAAGAAATCGGCATCCGCAAAACGCTGGGGGCTTCTGCAGGACATATTGTGACGTTGCTCAGCCGCGACTTCGTGTACCTGATATTGATTGCGCTGGCGGTGGCCACGCCGCTGACCTGGTGGGCGATGAGTCAGTGGCTGAACAGTTTCGCTTACCGTGCACCTATTTCATGGACCGTCTTCAGTATGGCAGGTCTGCTTACACTGTCGGTAGCCATGGTGACGATCAGTTTCCAGACGCTGCGCGCAGCGCTGGACAACCCTGTGAATGCGCTCCGGTCTGAATAATATTTATATGCATCCTGCAATAGCGGGCCTGCTATTGTTTTGTTAAAAGTCAACCACAAAATATTTTCCCGGGGGATACGCTTTAGCCTACATGTCCTATATTTGTCGTGTATGAAATTACTGTTAGTAGAGGACGAACCGGCGGTAGTATCCGTGATCACGCGCGGTTTGGCGGAAGCCGGCTATGAAGTGAGCGTTGCGCCTGATGGCGCCAGCGGCCTGCGTATGGCGCTGGACAACCGTTCGTTTTTACTGATCATACTGGATGTGATGCTTCCCAATATGAACGGGATAGAAGTGTGCCGCGCCCTGCGCGCCGCACAGATAGCCACGCCCATACTCATGCTCACGGCGCTGGGCACCACCGAAAATATCGTGATGGGGCTGGACAGCGGTGCAGACGACTACCTGGTGAAGCCTTTCAAACTAGCAGAACTGGAAGCCCGCATCCGCAGCCTGACACGGCGCAAAAATAATATAACCGCCCCCGTTACCACCCCGGAGCTGGGACTGCTACAACTGGGCGACCTGGAACTGAACACCGACACCAAAGCGGCCAGCAGGCAAGGGAAAAACATCCAGCTCACCGCCACCGAATACCGGCTGCTGGAATACCTGATGAAAAATCCCCGGAAAGTGTTGTCCCGGATGGAACTCCTGGAACAGGTGTGGGGCATCGACTTTAATATGAACACCAAAGTGGTGGACGTCTATATTAACTATCTCCGGAAAAAAATCAACAAAAACAATCTCCCTGAACTGATACAAACCGTAACGGGACTGGGTTACATGCTAAAGGAACAAAAGGCGGATGAAAATACGCACTAAAATACTGCTCATCTTTGCCGGTCTCACCATCTCTACGATCATGGTGATGAGCGTACTTGTGTATTATTTTGCCAACCAGCATTCTTTCGAAGATTTTTATAAACGGCTCGAAATACGCGCCTACCTTACCGCCCGGGCCTCTCTTCCCTATTACGAGGCCGACTCTGTGATCTACAACGAGATCCGTGACGAACACCTGGAGAAACTGCCTGCCGAAAAAGAATACCTGTTACAGGTGAGCGGCAACGGCCAGGTGCAGCAGGACAGCTCCCTGAAACTGCCAGTCAGCTTCTATCAGCAGGTATTGACCAACAGTAAGGCCACCTATCGCCAGGGCAACCGCTTCTATGAGGGGGTGCTCTACAAAAGCAAAAAGGGACTGTATATCGTGATCGTATCGGCCATCAACCAGTACAGCGCCGATTACCTGGGATGGCTGCGCAAAATCCTGCTGATCTGCTTCGTGGTGTCTTCCGCTATCCTGATTGCGGTGGGCGCCTTCTTTTCCCGGTATATCTTCCGGCCCATCCGGCATATTATGCACCAGGTGAAAAGCATCAGCTCCCGTAACCTGCACCTGCGGCTGCAGGCCAAAGAAAGTCATGATGAGATCAATGAGCTGGCCACCACGTTCAACAATATGCTGGACCGGCTGGAAACGGCCTTTGAAACGCAGAATAACTTTGTCAGCAACGCCTCTCATGAACTGAGCACCCCCCTCACCGCCATCATTGGCGAAGCAGAACTGGCACTCAATAAAGACAGGACTCCTGAAAATTATACCGCCGCCCTGCGCAGTATCCTTAGCGAGGCCGGCCGGCTGGAACATATTACCAAGAGCCTCCTGCACCTTGCGCAGACCGGCTTCGACGGCAAAAAGCAGGACTGGGGGCAGGTGCGCATGGATGAGCTGCTGTTCACCATCAAAAGCACCGTAGATAAAATACACCCTGGCAATAAAGTAGAGATAGACTACAGCCTCTTCCCGGAAGAAGAAGAAAAACTGTCTGTCAACGGCAACGAACAACTGCTGGAACTGGCGCTGAGCAACATTGTGATGAACGCCATCAAATACTCCAACAACCAGCCTGTTTCCATTGCGCTGGCTGCCACCGACCTGAAAATACTGATCAATATAAAAGACCAGGGTATCGGTATCCCGCCTGCCGACCTGCCGTATATCTTCTCCCCCTTCTTCCGCGCCTCCAATACCGGCCTCTTTAAAGGGTATGGTATCGGGCTGCCGCTGGCGATGAATATCCTCCGGATGCATAAAGGAGATATCATCGTAGAAAGCCAGGTAAACGTGGGAACCGAGATCAGAGTTGAACTTCCACTGTAGCGGCTGCTTTTCTTACCGTTTTCTTACCACATTCTTACCACCTTTTAACCCCCTTCTTACCGCTTACTAACCTGCGGCTGGTAGTTTTGTGATCATAAAAGCAACAGCTATGAAAAATATACTCATTCCGACCGATTTCTCCATACGTTCACTGGGATATGTGCACAGCGTTGTAGCCCACTACCCCAACGAAGCTGTGAATATCATTTTTATGCACGCCTTGCATATGCCCGATTCATTGTTTGACCTGATTACGTATACCCGTAACAGTAGGCACATCGAGCTGATCACCGCCGATTTCAAAGATGGTTGCGAGATCATCCGTAACAAATATGCCTCTTCTGTCAATAAGCTGAAAGTGGAATTTTTCCATGGTAATACCAGGGTGGCATTCCGCAACTTCTGCCTGGCACAGAACATAGATGTGATCCTGCAGCCGACCGACAACGATTTTATTTGTCCTTCCAAAAGAAGTTTCAATCCGGCCAAACTGATCGCTTCTTCCAAATATCCATTGATTAAAACAACACTGACCGGATCTACCCGGAAGATAGTCGCCAAATCTACTATTTCCGCGCTGCTGATGGCTTCAGAATAACTACTAAAAACAGGGAGCTATGTTACTAAAGAAGAATATCCCCTTAAAATATGTATTCGGTAAAATCAAATACGAGATGCTGCTGGTAGCGGTGTATACCATGGCCATCAGTGTACTGTATTTCCAGTTTGATTTGACCTTTATCAGTATTCCGATAGCCGTACCCATGGTGCTGGGCACTGTCTTATCACTGCTGCTGGCTTTCCGTTCCAACCAGGCGTACGACCGCTGGTGGGAAGCACGGACCATCTGGGGCGCTGTCGTGAATGATTCCCGTACCCTGACAAGACAGGTTCTGAGTTTGATGGATTCCACCTACGCATCAGAAGAGATGCAGCATTTTCAGGAACGGTTTGTAAAGCGGCAGGCAGCCTGGTGTTACAGCCTCGGGCAGTCATTAAGAAAAACAGATCCGGTAAAAGGGTTAGACAGGTTAATCACCAGAAGGGAGTTGAACCATTTGATGAAATATGATAATGTACCGGCTGCCCTGTTGCTTTTACATGGTAAGGACCTGAAAGAAGCGCTGAACAATGGTTGGATCAACCAGTACCAGCAGGTATGTATGGACCAGACGTTGTCCCGCCTGTGCGATTCTATGGGTAAATGCGAAAGGATCAAGAATACGGTGTTTCCGGCCACTTACAGCCTGTACACGCACTTTACGCTGATCTTTTTTATCCTGTTATTACCATTTTCCCTGGTAGACGTACTGGGCTTTATGGAAATACCGCTGGTGATTGCCATCGCCTCCTCTTTCCTGCTGATAGAGAAGATGGGCATCAACCTGCAGGACCCGTTCGAAAATAAACCTACAGATACGCCGGTAACCACCATCGCCCGCAATATTGAAAAAGACCTGCGGCAGATGTTACAGGAACAGTACGAACCACAGGAGGAAGTACTGGAAACAGGCAGAAGGTATTATGTACTATAAGACATTCCGCTCATGTGTCAGTTAACGTCTAAGACAAGGACGTAATATTTATAGCGTATAGTTTCCCCCGGTATATACCGGGGGTTTTTCTTGTCTGGTCACCAGATGGACCAAATGGGGGAAATTGATTATCTTGGTATCATCAAACAAATCCTTTATCAACCCATACATGGCAAGAAACAACTCATTTCTCAGTGATCTGTATAACGAGGAGATAACCGGCGTTGCTTACAAAAACCTCCAGCTGAAGAAAAGCATCCTGTCGTGGTTTGCCAACCAGGGCAGCACCACCATTGCGGACCTGAGCAAGGTGCTGAATGTAAGCTCCCCCAAGATTGCAGAGCTGATCAACGAACTGATGGAAGCCGGGCTGGTAAAGGACTACGGCAAAACAGAATCCACCGTGGGCCGCAGGCCCAACCTGTATGGGCTGGAGTCCAACTCCCTGTTTTTCCTGGGCGTGGAGGTCAAAAACAATTATATCAACATCGGCCTGCTCAATTTCCAGAAGGAGCTGGTGAAGTTCCAGGAAAAGATCCCTTACGAGCTGAGCAACACGGCCGCCTCGCTGGACGAGCTTTGCCGCCTGATCAGCCAGTTCATCAAAGAGCTGAAAGGCGTCGCCAGGAAGATCTCCAGTATCTGCATCAACCTGTCCGGCCGTATCAACTACCGCACCGGCTACAGTTACAGCTACTTTTATTTCAATGAAGAACCCCTTACCCGCATCATAGAGCGTAAACTGGGCGTTAAAACCTATGTGGAAAACGACTCCCGGTCCATGGCCTACGGTGAGTTCTGCAATGGTGTGGTGAAGAATGAAAAAAACGTAATTTTCATCAACGCCGATTACGGTATAGCCCTGGGCGTTATGATCAACGGGGAACTGTATTATGGCAAATCCGGTTTTTCCGGTGAGTTTGGGCATATCCCCTTTTTTGAAAACGAGATCCTCTGTCACTGCGGCAAGAAAGGCTGCCTCGAAACCGAAACATCCGGACAGGCGCTGGTACGGCAGTTCAAACAACGGTTATCTGAAGGGGCTACTTCGGGCATCACCCGGAAAATAGCGGTGAAAGACATTACGCTGGAAGATATTCTGGATGCCGCTAATCACGACGATACGCTGGCCATAGAGCTGATTGCCGCCATCGGAGAGAAACTGGGCAAAGGCATTGCTATTCTGATCAACCTGTATAATCCGGAGCTGATTATCCTGGGAGGGGCATTGTCCGCCACGGGGGAAACGATTTTCCTGCCTTTGCGGAGCGCCATCAATAAATATTCCCTTAGCCTTGTCAATAATGATACGCAATACAAGCTGTCCAAGCTGGGCAGCAGGGCCGGCGTAATTGGCGCCTCCCTGCTGGCCCGTAATAAGCTATTTGATATGTTATAGGCCTATGCCTTCCAGGGCAGCGTTACCCAGGGGCTGTCCGGCGCCTGCAACAGGTAATTCATATTGTTTTGCAACGCCTGGAAACTATCTTCCTCCACCCCATTCCATACGCAGCGGGCAAACTGGTAGGAGAGCGACAGGTGCCTCCATGAACTGTAAGTACGCCTGATCACCGGCACGCAGGCCATGATCTGCTCCAATGCCGCTTCATACCCGATGTATCCCGCGTCAAAGCCTGCCCTGGAGAGGTTGATGATACGGGCAAAATCCCATATCAGCATATCCGGCTGCAGCTTGTCGTGGATGAGCTGTTTGCTGCGGAACAGTTCCAGCGCATCGCGGGTATTGCGCAGACGCTCCATCACCACGGCCTCTTCCAGCTCGTTGGCCGCAATGTATTCCCGCAGAAAGGCTTTGCTTTCTTTCATGGACACGCTGCTGATGGCCTGTAAGATGATGTCATAATCAATTCTGTGGCCGCTCTCCCGGAGCCATGCGAACATCTCGTTCAGTTCTTCCGGACTGTCGATGTCCCACCATTCGGAAAGTAACTGACGGCATTCCGGTTTGGAAATACCCGTGGTAAGGTCGTTGAGGTATTGGCCGTTGAGGAAAGCCAGATCGGCCCCACAGGCTACGGCCCATTGTTGTTCCTGTGTTAGTAAGCTGGTTTTATTCAGCAACACCGTTTCCGGTTCCCGGCTGAGCGCTTCTTCATCGGCATCGTCGCCGGTAAAAAACTGATTAAACTGTTTGATGTTTTCCGCAAATGGAAGAAGTTGATCAGTCGTATTCATCGACTGTTCCATCTGCTGGCGGTACAGGTTAATCATCTCGTTGCTCAGGCCCAGATTCTTCAGTTGTTGCCAGTACAGTTCCATATACTGCTGGGAATTCATGGGAAATGGTTTTTGGGTATGGTCGTATGCGTATTCTGATACAAGATAGACATTCCCGTAATCATAACCAAAAACCTTTTTGTGAGGCAACCTCACCTTTTCATCTGACTATCAATGGCTTGAATAGCCATAACACAAAATAGCCATTTCTGCCGAAGCACTGTAATCCTTTACCCATAGCGATTCAGGGGGATTATTTCCGGCAGGGAACCGGTAGCAGCTCCGGAACACAGGCGTGGCCGTTATACTTTAGCTGCCTGCCGCAATAGTAAATCCCCCCAGTCATTCAGTTGCCACAACACTTTCACCAGCTCCGCTCCCAGTGCAGTAAGCCGGTACTCCACCCTGGGAGGCACTTCATTAAAACTTTCACGGGAGATAATACCCGCAGCTTCCAGCTCTTTCAACTGCTGATTGAGTACCCGCCTGTCTACACGGCCAATACCCCGCAAAAACTCGCTGGGCCTCTTTTTCCCTTCATTGATCTGCCACACGATAGGGATCTTCCACTTTCCGCTGATGGCATTAACAGCAAATTCCAGCGGGCAAATTTTTTCTTCAATAGCACGGTCCTTTGTCTTCATAAAATTGACTTTTTTGTCCCTATGGGATAAAAATATGCGGTATTGTCCGGCTCCATTTGTTTTCTCACCTTTGCGAAAACAACAGGCCTGCCTGCATATTATTCATTTTTACAAACATGGACAAACCCACCCGCAAAGGCGCCAGATCTACGAAGGACATCACGCCGGAAATACAACGCCAACTGAACAATGGGGAAACATCCTCGGTCAACCTGACCGAATGGCTGGCCGTAGACCAGCGGACATTACTCGCCCACCTGCTGCAACAGCTGGACCGGCAACAATATCTGAAGCCCGTACTGTCTGCTGCCGGCCAGCTAAAAAAACAGACGGTCAATACGCTCAACGAAGTTATCGGGACCACGCTTTTGTCACTGGCAACCACCCACCAGGACCAGGAACTATTGGATAAGATGATGCAGCATCCGGCTGATATGGTGCGGTGCTGGGCCACCTATACCATCGGCCGCCATCCCGCGTTATCGCTGGCAGAAAAGCTGCAACGTATCCAGGTCTTTGCGGCCGATGATCATTTCGGGGTAAGAGAAATCTGCTGGATGGCTGTCCGGCCGGATATAGCCACACACGTAAAGGAAAGCATCACTATATTGTCCACCTGGACCGCCCACAACAATCCTTATGTCAGGAGGTTCGCCACAGAAGCCACCAGGCCCAGAGGCGTATGGTGCGAGCATATAGAAGTCCTCAAAAAAGAACCCTCACAGGCACTGGCAATACTGGAGCCGCTAAAAGCGGATGAAGCCCGGTATGTACAGGACAGTGTAGGCAACTGGCTCAACGATGCCGGTAAAACACGGCCCGATTTCGTACAGGCGCTCTGCCAGCGCTGGCAACAGGAAAGCGATAGCAAAGCGACCGCCTACATCGTCAAAAAAGCGCTACGCACCCTCACAAAAAAGACAGCATAACCTCCGCAGAAGTTATGCTGTCACCAGAGAAACAAACCCTGATTATTTGCGGGCATTCACGGGATTAGGCTTTGCTTCCCCGCCTCCCGGCAGGGTCACAAAATACGGCGTGCCGTAACCATTCCCCGGCCGGAAAAAATCCGTGGAGATAATCTGGGCGCCGCTTCTAAATGCTGCATCGGCACGGGTATGGTCATTCACTTTCGCCTCATACGTTTCTATATCGGAGCGGGTCCTTACCAAAAAACCTTGCTGCACGGCCTGCTGTATCTCCTGCTGGCGTGTAATGGCATTGTCCAGCAGTAAAAACGCAGCATAACTGTCCTGTGGCTGCGACTGCATAAACATCACCCGGCCTTCCAGGTTAGGCCTGTTCTTAGCATAGTCGGACGTAAGGTTCATACCAGCCGTGGAAGGCAGCAGCAGGAAAACAAATTTTCCGCGGGCGGCTTTTACGGTCGGCCAGTTTTTTGCCAGCACCGCCTCACGCAGTGTAGGAAACCTGCCGTGTACATCGTCAGGTGTAATCAGTTTGTCCCTCCCCAATTGCGCAAGCACCTCCTGGTCTAAGGCATCGAAAGCCTTTTCGTCAAAAGGCAATACCTCCGCAGCTCCGGGGAACAACGGGATACCTTTGTCTTTTGCTTCAATCATCACATAGATCGGAAAGTGGCCGGGATGAGCGTCGGACCAGGAGCGCATAGCCGCCAGCGCGCCTTTGAAGGTAGTATAGTGCGTGCGGAAATCAATATCTGCCATGTGCAACACTTTGAAGCCCGGCTTGTCCAGGTCAGTGGTATCAAAAGGCGCGAGGTCCGTCACACCTTTCCGGCGCAGCACCTGGTAGGCCGCAGGATGGTTAAACCGGTTACCGGTAGGATCGTTATACACATCTATCTCGATACTCCTGATACCCGCGTCCAGCTGTACATCAAACGGAGGATGATTGTAATGCAGTCCTTCGCTCATCTTTACTTTGTTGGGATGAAACTCCTGGAAAGCGGCCAGTTGTTCTTTCGGCATGCTTTTCATATACGTCTCTCCCATTTTTTCAAAGACGGGATCAATCAAAGCCAGCACGGAGGAATCCACCGGACGGGCGTAACTGTTATGTGTGCCCAGTACCTGCACCTGGTTTATTTTGAGCTTGTCCAGCGACTGCGCACTGCAAACGGTGGTAACACAGGCCATCAGCATTGTCCCCAATGCATGGGTAATATTTATTCTCATCGTTAATCGTTTTTTTGTCTTTAGAAAATTTTAACGCTCACGCCTATCTGTCCGCGGAGCGAATACCATTCGGCTTGCTCCACGCGATCAAAAGTGCCGTGGTAATAGCGTACCGGCGCGTTGGTGATATTATTCAGTTCGAGGAATGTCCTGATCTTCGGCGTAATGGCATAAGAAGCGGAAAAGTCGACCGTGAAGTTCTCTGCATACCAGCGGTAATGGTCCGGGCCGGCAGCCTGACGGATTACATCCAGGTATTTACCTTTGTAGTTGCCCGCTATCCTCGTCATTAACTTTCCGTATTCATACAAGAGCGAGGCGTTGAAGATATGTTTGGCCTGTTTGGGGATCACACTGTTGTCTTCCACCTTTTCGTTGTTCACAAACCGGGGGATTTTCACGCGGGAATCGGTGTAGGTATAGTTGACATCCACGCCAAAGCCTTTCCAGAAGCCAGGCAGTCCGGTGAACCGTTTCACAAAGCCAGCTTCGACACCTGCCAGCCAAGCCCCTTGCAGGTTCTGGGGTTCGCTCACGGTATACTGTATACCATTGATATTTTCAGAAGACTGGTTCGTATATACCAGGTCGGTTAGTTTTTTGTAGAACACGCCTGCATTAACCATGCCGATACCACCGAAATAGTGTTCGGCCATCAGGTCGAAATTATTGGCAAACGTGGGTTTCAGGGCCGCGTTGCCCCGGGTGATGAGTTTATTGGCATCGTCCTGCGTAGTGCCGGGGTTCAGGTTATTGAAATCCGCGCGGGCAAAGCTGCGGGTATAAGCCACCCGCAGTATATCCTTCTCCGTTAGCTGGTATTTTACATGCAACATCGGCAGGAAAGCGTTGTAGCTATTGTCCTGTGTAAGGGTCGTTACCTGCTTGCCGTTCACTTTGCTGCCATTGAAAGTCACCTTGTTGTACTCATTGCGGATACCGCCGGTCAGCATCAGTTTATCGGACACTTTGTATTCCCCCATCACGTAAAGCGCATATACGTTTTCCACACCGCTGAAGTACTTGGTGGCGCCGGATGCATTGGTAGCAGAATCCACCTGGAAGGGATACAGTTTATACCGGCTGATACCTTCCGGCGTAACCAGCGATTGCAGATTACCCAGTGCCATCTGATCGATGATCACGTTGTTGTAGGGTGAATGGATTTCAGACAGGAAGCCGCCGTTGTAAGGGAAAGGTTCGGTGCCGAGGCTGGCCATGGACGGCGCCGCGCCCTGCATACCTGCGATGTATATGTTATAAGGCGACTGCACCACTTTGTCTTTGTGAATGAACTTACCACCGAATTTCAGCAGGAGCTTTTCTGACGGGGTATATTTTAAATTAAAACTGAAACGTTTGTTCTCCTCCCAGTTAGTGGCGCGTAGCATGATCACCTGCGACAGTTTCATGGCATCGGCAGTGATGGGGGTATTGGCCGATATATGCGGTAATACGGCGTCAATCACGTCACCCTTTCCGTCGGGGGCGTCCATGGCGAGGTACTTTTTACCATCGGCCGCGAGGCCTTCATAAGCAACTGCCTGCTGGAAAGTGGCCATAGGGTAGTATCCCGGATCTTTAAACCGGAACTTCGATTTATCCATGCTGGCAGCCCAGTCCAGCATGAGCTTTCCGGAGAAAACAGACTGACCGCTTAATTCGCCGGAATACAGGTCGGTGAAATAATTGGAGGCGCGGTCTGTGATGGTAGCGTTTTTATTGTTGAAATAGAAATAGGTCTCGCGTACGTTCTGTCCGTCGAGGAAGGAACTGTAGATACCTCTGAACTGAATCTTGTGCCGGTCGTTGAATTTATATTCCAGGCCGGCATTCAGGCCGGTGGTTTTCCGGTGGGCGATGTAGTCGCGCAGCTGCAGATCGGTGATGGAATACGACTGTTTTTCGTTCGGGTTGGCGAAGTCGTAGTTCATATTGTAGCGGTCCTGTGCAGCGGTGCGGTCCCAGATAACGGCAGATACGATGAAGCCCAGTTTGCCTTTCAGGAGGCGGTCGCCATAAACGACGGACGCGTTGTAGGAACCTTTGCGGGCCTGGTCGCCATACCCGCCGGCGGCGTTGATCCGCAGCATCCGGGACAGCGGCGCCGCCCTGGTGATGAAATTGATGGACCCGCCGATGGCATCCCCTTCCATATCGGGGGTGATGGCTTTGGACAGCTGTACGTATTCTATCAGTTCTGAAGGGAAGATATCCATCTGGATACGGCGGTCGGTATAATCCAGGCTGGCGGTGGGCAGGCGGTTACCATTCAGCAGGGTGGCGCTCCACTGAATGGGTGTGCCGCGTACAGATACATAACGTCCTTCACCCTGGTCCCGTTCAATGGAAACGCCCTGGATACGCTGCACCGCTTCTGCTGCATTGCGGTCCGGCAATTTACCGATAGCATCGGCGGCCAGTACTTCCATAATGCCCGGCGCATTTTTTTTGATGCTGATGGCCCGTATCTGTGAACCGGCGGAAGCGCCTTTCACCACCACTTCGCCCAGCACATCGTTGGCAGGCTCCATCATAATGGCGCCCAGCTGGTTCAATCCCGGTTTGACATCTACCTCAATTATTTTAATGGCAAACCCTACGTAGTTGATTTTAAGTGTCACTTTCCCGGTTTTCCGGAGGGTGAAGTTAAACACCCCGGAAAGATCGGTCTGCGTTCCGGCGCCATCGATGACGATAGTCGCAGAAGGCAATGGTCCCTCTTTGGATAAAATACTCCCCCGGATCTGCTGTGCCGTACAGAAAACAGGCAGGAGTAAAATCAGTAATAAAAGCCGGCTGCTCATGTGCGAAAAATATTTTCCGCAAAGGTGGGCCGGAGGCTGGTGGTAGTCGTCCTTGTAGATAAATCCGTACGACTTTATAGATCGGCAGAAACAAGCAGCCTTATTATTAATTAAAAATCAATTACTTATGAAATATTACGGAATTGTTATCTCCTGCTGTCAGCGCACTTTTCACAACACTCTCTACAGTCACTACCATCGTATTTTTACTTTTCATATAGGCGGAAGGGGTAGTACCGGTCACTTTTTTGAAGTATTGGTTGAACGAAGATTTCGAATGAAAACCCGCTTCAAATGCTAAGGAAAGGATGTTAGGTGTTTCTTTGTCCTCCCGGCATTTATTTAGCAGTTTCACCACCTCGCGGATCCTGTATTCGTTGACAAACTGGTAAAAGGACTGTCCGAGGTACTGGTTGAGCGTTTCCGAAAGATGGTGCCGGGATATCTCCATAGCGGCGGCGAGTTTATCCAGCGTCAGTTCAGGGTCTTTATAGGCCGCTTTTTCGTACATCCACTGTTTTACCTGCGCAGCAATGCCAGCCTGTTGATCCGCAGACAACACCGATTTACGGGGCAGCTGCGGCGCATCGGCTACCGGCTCTTCTTCAGTGGCGGCGGCTGCTGGCGGAGTATCTTGCAGCAGTGGCAGTGAGGTACCGGTATCCATTAAAAATAAAATCCTCACCCTGCCGATAGCCAGGCAGATACTCAGCAATGAGATGTAGGTAAATATTCTTCCCCACAGATGGCTGTCCATGATAAACCGGGAGGCAGGCGGCAGGTAATTATTGACGGTCAGTACCACGCTAAAAAATGCTGTCCCTAAAAAGACGATTGCCATCCACCGTACCAGCTGTATCTCCGAACGCCAGAAAACCGGTATACACCGGGCTTCCCGCAGCGATAAGATACCATACAGGGGGAATGAGACCATGGCCGTGTATCCCACTGCCTGATTATAATAAATGATAGCGGGCGGTGTTTTGCCATCGTGGGCGATAATGTAACCGGCGATGGCGAAGTAGGCCACAGCCGCGACCATTGCCGGCAGAAAATGGAGGTAGTTTCTCCACCTGGCCTGCTGATATCTTCCGGAAAGATGGGTGGTATACATCCACAATACCGGCGCGTACATCAGCGTAATGAAGGTGTAATACTGCTTGTGGATTTCCGCATGGGGGAACAAGGTATGTAGCATGAAACCCGCTCCCAGGTGGACAAACACCAATATTAAAAACCAGCTCAATATATTATCGGAAGATCTTTTCCTATGATGGATAACGAATATGCTGAACACCACCAACGCCTGAAAGGCGCCCAGTAAAATAATATACTTCATAACACCCCTGTTTATATGATTTCGGGGGTGAAGCTACATAACCACTATTAAGAAATTATTACCAGTCGCTCAGGGTTGTTCCGGCGCCGGTTGACGGAGTACGGCGTAACGGTCCAACAGTATACTTCCCATTGTTTCCCAGTCGGACGCCTGTTCCCGGATACCGAGCATACCGGCGATCGTGGAAAAGATGTCCGCCTTTGTTTTTCCTGCTTTCCGGAGATGTTGTACCGAAGCGGCGCCTTCCGACTTGGAGAGTTTTCTGTCGGGCGCTTCCATCAGAAGCGAGTGATGGTAAAAGGTAGTGCGGCTGAAACGGTCCATAGCGACTGTTTCGGCGAGGTATAGTTGCGCCAGCGTGGAGTCCCGGAGGTCTTCCCCCCGGACGATAAGATCAACGCCGAAGTAGTCATCATCCACCACGGAAGCCAGCTGGTAAGCAGCATGACCGTCTTTTTTCCGCACTACGAAATGCCGTTGTTCCGCCGGCAGTACCACCGGCAGCGCGCCTTTGTCCGTATGCATATGCAGCGGCAGCGGTGTTTCCGTATTGATGCGCCAGCAGACATCCGGTTGGTCCCATGGCAGGCCGCGGTGGAGGCAATGGCCATCATAGACGCCGCCTGTCTGTTGTAACCGCGACCGGCTGCAGTCGCAGGCAAAAAGTTTGCCCTGTGCCTTCAACGCTTCCAGCGCCTGCTGGTACAGTGCTTCCCGGTGCAGCTGTGACCATTGGCGGTGCAGGTCATCCGGTGTACGGGGACCTTCTTCCCAGGGTATTTCCAGGAAATGCAACGTGTCGAAGATATCCTGCACATATTCCGGACGTACCCGTTGCTGGTCCATGTCATCGATGCGCAACAGGATGGCAGCGCCGGTACGGCGGGCCAGCGTGGCT
The DNA here is from genome assembly GCF_900167135.1 of Chitinophaga eiseniae. Lineage (GTDB taxonomy): Bacteria > Bacteroidota > Bacteroidia > Chitinophagales > Chitinophagaceae > Chitinophaga > Chitinophaga eiseniae. The sequence continues at coordinate 85,509 of NZ_FUWZ01000002.1, forward strand.
GTCAGCACAAACGAAAACACATTGCCCAGATGCAGGAAACCGCTGGGCGTAGGCGCAATGCGGGTTTTACGATGCGCCGGGTATGACTGGCTGTAGAGGGTCTTTTCTATGTGGAAGCTGTTTTGCGCAAAAATAACATGTCTTTGCATTTTGCGCTTCATAAAATGAAGACGGCTAATACCCGAAAAAATTTTTCATCAATTTGTTGGAAAATAAAAAAAGAAATCTTTACCTTCGCACTCCCTTAGGGGAAGAGGATTGGTAGTTCAGTCGGTTAGAATGCCGCCCTGTCACGGCGGAGGTCGCGGGTTCGAGTCCCGTCCAGTCCGCAAAGAGGGACAAATCATCATCAATATGATTTGTCCCTTTTGCATTTTCGGGGGTATTGCCCGACAGGTGGGCGATGAGTGCGAATACTTCATTTACTTTTCCGGTTCGAAGTGCCTCATTTTTGCGATCATAGACGATTCCTTCAGGAAATATGAGTTTTTGTAATTTCTCTTTCATACCCGCATCACTGGAATGCCACACCATAGGCAATTTAGAAGAAAGTGACAACGCATATTGAATAGCTTCTTCCGGGTTCGAAATGCCTAGCTTACATTTATCCAGTTGCGCGGCTATATTTTCACGTTCCTTAATATAACGAGGATAAATTTTATCAAAAGTTTCCTGGCTCATCTCCTTTAGCACAAAACGGCTTTCCTCCAGACCATCTATCTTTTTATTTATTTCCCTTAACTGGCTGGTTAGAATGCCTTGTTGTTCCAGGTTACCCTTATTCATTTCGTTATATTCTGCAATAAGCACTGATTTTAATGGCTCCATTAGTTCCTCCTGCACACAATACCGGTCCAATAGCTCCTCAAACAGTTCATGCATTCGTTTCGCACTTTTATTGCACTTACAACCATCTGTCCGGCATTTATAATACCATAGCCCTTTGGCTTTCACCACATACCCTTTAAATAACTTTTCCAGGTATTCAATTTTAATATCCCGGTAATCATATATAATGGGAGAAGTGCTACTACGCTGAACACGTCCTATGTATTGAATTAATTTCCCTTCAAATGCAAAAGGGAATGCAAGAAAGAGACAATCCAGATTATTAATATCGATCCCTTCTCCTATAAATTGTCCGGTAGCAATCAGCACTTGAAACTCCCCGGAAGCTATCTGCTTCATCTTTGATTTTCGCAATTGCTCACTGTCATCACCAGATAACGTTACTATCTCAAATTGATGTTTAAGAAATTGACAAAGTGTATCAATATGACTTTTCCTTTCTGTAAGGATTAATCCTTTTCTTCCTGCTCCAACTTCCTTTTTAATATCATTGATTATAAGATTATTCCTTGCTGAATCATGGATTAGAATCTGGGATAGAGATTCAAACTTATCTGTTTTATAATCAAATGGAACAAACAATTCTGTGTCCCGGATCTTTATGGAAAGATTATTATGTTCTCCTTCTTCATCGTTATTTGATTTTATTTCATGTATAACATCGCCGATGAAAGAGAATATTAATTGTTCATCTTTATTCTTTCTGAATGGTGTGGCCGTTAGCCCATATAGATAAAATGAATTGAATCTTTTAATTGTATCCCTAAACGTTTTAGCTGGTATGTGATGGCATTCATCAATAATGATAGTTCCAAAAGCTTGAAAAATGGGGTCATTCTCGTTTATTACCTCCAAACTTTGCATCATTGCTACAGTTATTAGCAGGCCTTCTTTCTTTTCTCCGCTCACAATTTTACCAATCAAATGCCTGGGAATTCCCATAAAAGTTTGTATTCTTTCCATCCATTGATCAAACAATTGTTTGCGATGCACTATGATCAGGGCGGGTTGCTTTTTGTTTGCGATAATGGAAAGTGCAATCACTGTCTTGCCCGCTCCCGGTGGGGCCACGATTATGCCAAAATCCTTTTTTGCAGTTATTTCAACTGCTGCTTCCTGATAATCATACAATGTTATTTTTGAAGGGATCTTTACATCGGCATATTTTCTTCTATTATCCTTTAATTCATAGGGAATACTTTCTTGTATACAATACCGTAGTAATTGGCCGATGAATCCTCTGGGAATAATAATCCTATCTCCCTGCTCCTCTAATATTTTAAAATAAGCGGCTGTTCCGTAAATGGGCGTTCCCATTTTCTTTTTGATCAGGTAATCAGTATTTATAAAATTGAGATTATCTCTCAAAAAACCAATTAATTGGGTAGACAATTGAGATCGGTTCAGAGAAATAATATTGCTTAAACCTATATTAAGATGATCTTGTTTGGATACAATATTTACAGAAGAATCTGATTGCTGTACAATAGTATTAAAAAGTTGATTATAAATTATCTCCAGACTTTCAGTAGCTATTTTTGAGACAGTACCCAGAAATTTCCATTGATTTTCAAACGGTATTAAACTCACAGGATCTATAAAGCAGGAGTTACCCTTTTCAATAACCTGCTTTTGAAGAGGTAATGCAATTAAGTTTCCTAAACCTATGCCAGTGTGATAGTCCTGATTTGGAAATATTCTGTCAAAGCTGGACTTCTTGTCAAATATGGAAATAATACCCGCCAGCTCAAGCAGATATCTAACAATTTTTCTGCTTTTGTAAGCAGCATAAGGGTTGGTAAAAAAGACCCAAACATGCCCTCCATTTCCTGATCTGGATCGTTCTAATGAAGCAGGTATCTTGTATTGCTCACATAATGCCAGGAATTTCCGGCATTCATCATCCCATCCTTGCTCATCAAAATCAACTGCTACAAACCAAGAGGTATTATCATCCAGTAAAGGATATATACCAGTTACCTGTTCTCCTGCTAAATGTTTAACAAACTCTTTTGTAGTAAGGGGCGATAAAGTTTTTGTCCTTAAAATTCGAGAATGTGCCTCCTTTATGTTTGTGCATCTTATAGGCACCCCAATCCATTTGATAAGAAGGCATATATCCGCTCTTGCCATCCTTTTCCCATCTAATAGCAAAAGCGTCCTCTTTTGCTTTAAAAAGGGATTGGAATAATGTTAATTTTTCTTCAGTTATTTCAATGGCATTATGCACGGCCAGAATAAGTTTACAAATTTTGATCGCTTGTTTATCTCGGATAGGCAAATTCACTTTACATAGAATACCAGGAACCACGTCCGGCGCCATGTTGTTGCAGATGTTTAGCAGAAACGAGGCTTTCCAAGTGTTTTTTTACAGTATTCCTATTGGCTTTTGTTAAAACTACTATTTCACTGATTGTTACACGACCTCTGGATTTAGCCAGTTCAAGTATTTCTATAGATAGTGCAGGTAGCTGTCCTAAAAGAAGTTTTTCCCGTTCAATTTTAATCTCCAGTCGGGCTTTCTGCTGCTGTAGGGCACGTAGAAAAAATAAAACCCAAGGCATCCAGTCTGGATTTTCGGTCTTTAACGTGCCTTGTGTTCTCCTTAAAGCAAGGTAATACCCTTCTTTACTCTGTTCAATAACGGCTTCCAGAGAGCTATATGGTACGTATGCATATCCTGCTCTTAATAGAAGAACTGTAGTTAGAATACGTGACAACCGACCATTGCCATCCTGAAATGGATGGATTGCAAGAAAAACTACAATAAAAATACATATTATTAAAAGTGGATGAAGTTCTTTCGTTTCAATAGTATTAACAGTCCAGCTAACAAGTTCCTGCATACGCAATTGTGTATCAAAAGGACTGGCGGTTTCAAATACAATACCCAAACTTTCCCCATCTTGGTCAAAAGCTTCAACATGATTCGGTGATTTTTTGTAATTCCCCCGATGCCAGTTGTCTTTGGAACTATGCTTTAATAATTCCCGGTGAAGTTGCTGAATGTATCCTTCAGTTAGTGGGATATATGCATAATTTTCAAAAATAAGGTTCATTACATCTGCATATCCAGCAACTTCTTCTTCATCTCGAGATGTAAATTGCTTTATAGCTAAGTTCCCAAGCAATTTTTCTACTTGTTGATCAGTTAATTTCGCTCCTTCGATACGAGTTGATGACCCAATGCTTTCAATTGTCGCAACTCGCTTTAGTGAAGTGAGATGTTCTGGTGCCAGTTGCCCTAAGGCGCGCCATGCACCTTTAAATTCATCAATTTCTGAAATCAGGGAGAGCACCTCAGCAGTGATATTTATGGTTGTAGTCTTTATCATATATACCCATAAAACTACCCAATTATACCCAATTATTTAAGAACTAACTTTAAATACCCACAAAATTACCCAATTATACCCAATTTAAATTTACTCCTACGTCTTGACTTAAGAAGAAGACAATCTTCAGAAAATTATCTCAGTGTTTCCTCTTTATATGTTCAATTCAAAATAATGAATTAAAAATATTTTTAATAAGTAGATAGTCTCATGAACTGGTGGATGTCCTCTAAATCAGCAGCAAAAAGGTTCGAACATTGTCCCCTCTTTCATTTGAGCCGGTTTTCCCTGACAGGCTTGCAATTAGCGCGAATACTTCATTTACTTTTCCGGCTCGAAATGCCTCATTTTTGCCACAGATTTTTATACTTCAGACTGGCCCGATAAATGGGAGGACCTCAAAATCAATTCGTAACTCTAATTCTTATGGCCGAAGTTCGGGGAAGTCTACACTGCTATCCGGTACATAGAAAAGTAAAAGCAAAGCAACAAATTACTTAACGTATTTTGCGGCTTTGCTCTTCTCCTCTCCTAACAGATAAAGGTAATCGACGTTTTAAAACGTCCAACTACTAGTATCTGGGCCTAAATCCAGGGCCTCGGTTGGGTCTGGAAAAACGATTATTTTCCGGTCTTTCAGGTTTTGGACGAGCCTCATACACTACTATTGTCTGGCCAGCAACTACTGAATTATTCAATTCCTTAATTGCCAGTACGGCATTGGAATCGTCCGGCATTTCAACGAATGCAAAGCCTTTAGAACGGCCACTGTACTTATCATAAGCCACATTAATACTATAAACAACTCCAAATGGGTCAAATAAAGACCATATCTCATCTTCAGTTGTTCTGTCACTTAAATTACCTACAAAAATATTCACAAATATAATTTTAATTAAACATGTATACTCTGAAAAAACAGGGGCTAAGGAAGAAACAGAAACCCAAACTAAATCAGAAGAAGCCAAATGTAACCTTGCTAAAGTTAGGGCAATAAATTGGGTATTACAGGAATAATTTATGGGGATATTCCAAGTGCGTTAAAAGTTAGCTTCCTGTAAGGCTAACGCGCTGCAAATTAAAAAATGGCTGTTAGCGAATTGATCAATAAATGGGAAGATTGGTAATTGCGCCTTTTAGCGCTGCAGGAGACCGACTGACCGCGATGGTCTTTTTAGGGTCGTAATATCCTCTATTACCGCGGTCGGAGGTAACAAAGGCAGGTCATTATAAGAAATAGACGGATAATATATAATTTTTTTAACTTATAAATGTATATAAATCTAAGGCTTAAATTTCGCCCCTCGTTAAACAATTTAACGGCTTCTTTCAATCAGCTTTTTACTTTAAAATCCGCCTTGGAAATATAAACCTCTTTCCTTTTTTACGATATTCTCTGATAGAAGTAATCAGCCATTTCGAATAGGTGGCGAAATCAGCATCATTTTCCCTGGAAAAAAGTTCAAATATTTCTCCTCCCCAGTCTACTATCACATAAAAATAAAGATCGCCGGATTTTCCTGTTCCCCATAAGAGGCTGTCTGCAGTCCGATAGATGGGAAACCCGTAACTGTTTGCAATATCCTTTCTAACCTTATCATCGTTCCAGGTGTAGTTGTCATAGGCCCTCCACAAGAGGTGTCTCTGGAAAACATGTTTTCCATTGGAATATCTGTCATCTTCTCCCAATGGATGGTCTCCTTCTATTAATTTGAAACCTTCAGGAAAAGACGCTTGTCCTGCGGCATCAGTGGCACTGTCCGACGCCCCGATCTCTGTTCCGATAAGCATCTCCGTTTGGGTAGTAGTTCCTCCCGTTCCAAGATGTTCAATGGTAAAATAGATGCAGTGCGTTAGGCCTGACAGAGGCATATAATAATTGGTTGAAGGTAACATCTGAATATATATCGTTATTTCGCCGGAATTCCCCCCCTTAATTGTCGTTTCTGCACAGTATCAAATCCCGGAATGATTTTCATCTTTGTATTACTGACAAATTCAGGTAATTTATGAAAACGCCATTTAATATACGCTATCTTCTTAAATCAATATTGCTAATTACGATCGTTATGTCTACAACATCCACATCTGACGCGCAAACTGTCAAACCTGCCGAAACCGGCTATGCTTCTACCAACGGTATTAAAACCTATTACGAAGTATACGGCGAGGGCACGCCTTTAGTATTACTGCATGGGGCTTATATGACCATCGGTCTGAACTGGGGCCGGTTAATCCCTGAACTGTCAAAAAACAGGAAAGTAATTGCTGTTGAGCTGCAGGGCCATGGACATACGGAATATTCAGACAGAGCGCTGTCGCTTGCCACCCTGGCCAGCGATGTGGCCGGCGTGTTGGACCACCTTAAAATTGACAGTGCTGATGTGGCAGGGTATAGTTTTGGCGGCAAAGTGGCTTACGAGTTCGCCATACAAAACCCTGAGCGGTTAAGAAAATTAGTCATCATTTCTGCTGCCTATAAAACCAGTGGCTGGCTGCCGGAAGTCAGCAACGCATTTAAAAACATGAAGACTGAATTTTTCGACAACACACCCATGAAAACCGCCTACGATGCAGTGGCGCCGGATAAAACAAAATGGACAACATTCCTGGAACAGATGTTCGCCTCCGCTGCGGCGCCATTCGACCTCGGCGATGACAATATTGCAAAAATTGCGGCGCCGGTATTGATCATATCCGGTGACAACGACGGGATGAATAAAATGGAGCTGATAAAAACCTATCAATTATTGGGAGGCGCAGGTACGGCAGACCTGGGCGCAGCGCCGAAGTCGCAGCTGGCCATTGTGCCCGGACAAAGCCATGTGAGCCTGATGATGCAGACAGCCCTCCTCTCCAATTACATCAACGGTTTCCTGAAGTAAGCCTTACTTGATAAAAAGCCTTCCAATCCAACGATTGGAAGGCTTTTTTACTCAAAGAAAGATACGTTAGGACATCGTGATTTCATTTTCTTTTAACCGTTGGTAGATCTGCTGCAGCATACGGCTCTTAAAAGCTTCCTCCTGGTGTACATTCTGGATCCATACCTGCAACTTCAGCGCTACGTTGCTGTCGTTAATACTCTTCACCAGCAATTCAGGCACTACTTTACTGATAATAGCATCCGACCCGGACACTTCTTCCAGGATGATTTTCTTCGCCATCGGCAACGCTGCGGAAGGAGCAATGGTGAATAACATCTCCGTTCGTATATGATTATTGCTGAGTGTCCAGTTAATCAGTTTGGAAGATAACAGATCCCCGTTGGGCACCGTGACCTCCGCCCCTTCTGTGGTCATCATTCTGCTGGACCGGATGCCGATGTCTTTTACCCGGCCTTTCTGTCCGGCAACTTCCACATAGTCGCCGATCTTCAGCGGACGTTCAAAAATGAGGATCACACCGGAAACGAGGTTATTCACAATGTTCTGCAACCCCAGACCGATACCTACGCCCAAAGCGCCGAGTACCACCGTGATCTTATCCATCGGTAAACCGGAAGCCGCAATAGCGATCAGAAAACCGGCAACCAGCACCAGCAGGCGCAGTAGCAGCAACCGGGAACTCTTCTCTTTTACTTCACCCACTATATCATCATCTGTTTCCCCAAAAAAGTAACCGATATATTTCTGGAAGAAATTAGAAATTAACAGGATCACGAAAAACAACAGGATATTGCCTAGGGTAAAAGAGGTGGTGCCAATCTTTCTCGGCGTGGAGATCAGGTCGCTGATGCCGTTATACAAATCATTATAGATATTCAGATTGGTGGTAAACACCATCAGCCATAATACCACTACCAGCACCGTCAGTATCTTGTGTAATCCCGCACGTATCTTCTCAAAATCAAAACGGGCCGTGATACCGCCTGCTATCCGGCTGGACTGCATCTGAAGATAAAAGGTTTCTTCCACGATCTGCACAAACACCGTGAGACCGATGATCTGTAATAAACCGGCAATGGCAGCCGTACTGTATACCTGCGCTATGCTTAATCGGCCATACAGGTTGAACAGCGCCGCCAGCACATTGAAAACAACAAATACCATCGACACGATCCTCACCAGCTTGCCGGCAGATAGGTTTTTATAGATACGGAAGTAAATAAACAGACCAGTTACCACAGACAATACATTCAGCACCAGCATCCATATCCGCACACGCAGGTCCGGCGCCACGACGGCCGCAGTCCCCGTCGTCAGCATATATAACACTACAATGGCGATCCAGTAAATAAACAGCCGGCGTTCCCACCTGCGCCAGAACAGGAAGGTGAGTATAAACAGCAAAAAAGATTGCAACAGATCTATGTAGGCCGCCGGTGCATTAAGATCGAAGAAAGAAGCGATATTCAGTATAATTACCAGCGTGCCGGCAAAGGGAAGAACCTTCAGATATTTTATGTAGGGCGGCTGCAGCAGGTCGCTTTTACCGGCTTTTTTTATCCTTTTGAATTGTTTGTTTACCCGGAAGAAAAATACCAGTCCTATCAACAGCATCCACCACCATATATCAGAATGGGTACTGGCATAGTAATTCAATATTTTACCCATTCCTTCGAACGACCGGGAAGACTGCCGGGTCAGTGTGTCGGCAGCGACGTCCTTACGACCATTGTCTTCCCACAGGTAATTGTACTCTTTACCAAGTGATTTAAGACTAAAAACCTTTAACTGTTTATCTACTTTGTTTTCCAGCTCCACTGCTTTAAAGTAGCTGCCGGAAATACCTGCCTGCAATACGGCGATTTTATCCAGATGCTGTTTGGTAGCAGCATTTGCCTCTACCCATTTGCTTTTCAGTTCTTTTAATTCCGGCAGGTAGAAGTTTCTGAAGGTAGTATCGGCTTTGATTTGTTTAACAAAGGAGTCTTTGGTAAAAGCCATCATCTCCGCATTCATCTTCACGAGTTCCTTGTTATATTCGAACAGCCGGGAGCGCCAGTTTTCCAGGTGCCCGCGCATATCGGCCAGTAATACATGGAACATCTGGAGGTTGCGGATATTCAACACCTTATTATACAGCTTCAGGTTATCTTCGATCGTCTGCAGATTGGCTTTTATTTCAGGCAGTTCTTCTGCCATGCCACATGTATCAAATCCCCGGGAGGTGATGTCATTGATGCGGTTCAGGGTGTTGTGGAGCTCTTCCATCCGTATCAACAGACTGTCAACGCTCAGCTTCACGGGGCCGGGGGCGATTGCAGCAGAGGAGTCTTTTCCGGATTGCGCGCGCGCCGCGTTTCCCATAAAAAGTAAACCGCACAGGAGAACAAGCGATACCAGTATTCTCGTGCATGTACCATGCATAAATGTTGTCATTGTGTGTGTAGGCAAAGATGTCCCGTTCAAAAGCATACGCCCTGAAAGGAAAGTGAAACAAGTATTAACAGTGGTGACGGGTTATGGGGATGGTCAAAAAGCGAAACAAATATAACGATATTTTTTCAATTGTATATTTTCTTATTTTGTCTGCGATTACATCGCAGGTAAGGCGGGTTAGTAGCCCGGAACAACGACTTGCAAAATAATACGCATCTTAGCGAAAAAATTACGCGTACTGCATCCAATTTTTATGTAAATTACTGTCATCTGTCGATTTTCACCTTAGAGAGCTGTTATCATAAATTGGTTCCATGAATAATGAAAAGTCGTTAAACCCGGTATTGTTATACATATAACGGTACTCCCCCATTCTTAAAGTATTAGTGCATCATCAGGTTTCGTGCGTCCGGAAACAGTAATAAAATCATTGCTGAAGTACCGGTTTGTTTCTTCACCGCATTTGCTGCATACGGCCATGGCCGTATAGGTAAATCGTTTAAGCAAAAGTCTTAGGTCAACCCAAAAAATATACTCCCGGCATTATTAATCACCAATAAAAATTCATCCAAATGAAACCGAAATGTCTATCGTTCAGTTTATTGACCGCCTTTATGATGATGCTCTTGGGCGCCGGCTGCACCAAAGAACAACGTCCCGCCGATGTACCCACCAACAGTGAATCCGCCAAAGCTTCGGGCGCTGTTACCGAAAGCCTCGACAGTCTGCTGGCATACAAGAGCAGGCCCCACGAAATCTATGCAGCCTTTTACCGCCTGGAAGGTCCCTGTTACGGACCAGCGCCCTTTGGCACCAACTTCTCACAAGTGCCCGACAGCCTGGACATATTGATCCTCTTTTGTTTCTCTCCCTCTTCTCCGGTAGCATCCCAGGTTCCAGGATGGATTAATACCCTGCATACCAAAGGCACCAAAGTGATCCTGACAGGAGGATTAGACCTGGTTGCCGGCGCTACCCATGACGCTGTCGGCTACGCTAAGACCGCCAAATATATTATGGACAGTGTTGTCAACAAATACGGTTTTGACGGGTATGATATTGATATAGAAAGCGAACCATCCGGTCAGGACCTGACTGACAAAGCAGGCGTATATAAGGCGCTTTCCAAATACCTGGGCCCTAAATCCGGTACCGGAAAGTTACTGACCTTCGATACCAACAGAAACGGCAGCAACAGCCTTTTCCAGAAAGTGTACACCATGGTTGATTATGTGTGGCTGCAGGCCTACGGACGCGGCGCCAGCACCCTGCAATCCACCTGGTCTACTTTCTCCCCTTATATTCAATCATCGCAGTTCGTGCCCGGTTTCTCTTTTTATGAAGAGCGGGGTTATCCTTCCAACGTATGGTACGACGTGACCTATCCTGTGAACGGCACCGGCCGGGCTTATGACTATGCCCGCTGGGAACCTACGTCCGGCAAAAAGGGCGGCGTGTTCAGCTACGCGATCGACAGGGATGCACCACTGACATCCTCCACCGATAACACAATGTACGCACCCACCTACATCGTCAGCAAACAACTGATCCAGATCATGAACCCCAGCGGTGGCGGCAGCGGAACAACCGGCGTAGTGTTTTACCAGGATGCGGGCTACGGCGGCGCCGCATCACAACCCATCGCTAAAGGCAACTATACTTTGTCTCAGTTACAGGCAAAAGGCGTGGTGAATGATTGGGCGTCCTCCGTAAAAATTCCTTCCGGTTGGTCTGTTACCATTTATGCAGATGATAATTTTTCCGGCACCTCCTGGACGCTGACCAGCAACAACAGCTGGCTGGGCGGATTATCTCCCAGCGCGAACGATAAAATGAGTTCCGCAAAAATCCAGTAGCCTTTTCCATATAATTAAAGCGCCCGGCTATGGCCGGGCGCTTTAATTTGGATCGTTAAATCGAAATTATATCGTAAAAATCATATTAAAGCGTCCCTTTAATATACTCAGCGAGCTCCCTGATCTTTTCTTCGTTACGCTTATAGTAGGTCCACTGACCTTCCCTGACAGACTTCAGCAGCCCGCAATTCACCATAGAAGAGAGATAAGCCGATGCGGTGGACTGGGAGATCCCCGCTTTCCGCTGAATCACACTCATACACACGCCATAATCCTTCACCTCCGGCTCAATGTCCTCCGCCGCAAAATGATCATGCGGATGTTTCAGCCAGGTAAGGATCTGGATGCGATGCTCATTGGATAAAATCTTAAACAGCTCTATCATATCTATATTTCCCGAAATATCAATACAAAGAAAACGATTTTAATCGATATCCCTTATCATAATTATTCTGATACAAAAACATAAGTTATACCATTCTAAGAATCATAAGATGCCGCTATCCACCGGCAATTTACCGGGCGCCTCCTTTATTCACGTCAGTACTTTGCCTGTCCTATATCCAGCCGGTCAAACTTTCCATCAGCGCCCTCATGGAATTTGAAGAACACTTTAAAAGTACCCCAACTGCCGGCTTTGAAATTGCCATACACCGCTTTTCCCTCATTCTCCACCTTGTCGATGGACAGAAATTTTTCATGGCCCAGCGCCTTTCCGAAAAAAGATGTAAAATCAACCGTATTACCGTCATCTGTCATCACAGGATGATCGATAAAAAAAGAATACCAGCTTTTGTCGCCAGCCTGTAACGCCGCTATGGCTTTCCTCACATTCTCGTGGGTTATTTTTGATACGTCCATCGTTTGTTTTTTGGGAGATGATTGTGCTGCTATTTTCCGGGAATGACTTTGCGCTCCGGCCATCAGTGGCCCGCAAAGTGCCATAATGATAACAATCCTATACATGGTTAACCATTTTTGAGTGGATGTTGCAGGTAGATGATCACCAGGTTGAGTAACAGGAAAGGCAGCTCTATAAGCACCCCTTTCAGGTCTTTGTCCAACAGGTGAAAACAAATGATCAGCAGGATACCCAACGCCATCAGGAAGTTGCCCCATACAAAAGTTTTCGGGAACAGGATCAGCACCGCCGCCAGGATGGTGACGATCCCATTGATCATCACCCCCGTTTTGCCGATGCCCCACTTACCAAACATATCCAACATCTCCGGCTTCCCGGAAAACATGGCATATCCCTGTTTTAAGCCCATGAACACGGCAACGAGGATCAGTATAGCATTAATGATTTTTAAGACCATGACAGACAGTATTAGTAGCGTTAACGGGGATCATTCACTTTTGATGGTAACAAAGCTCGACAATATAATTTACTGATTTATGGTGAACTTTTCGCTTTTTTAATTCCTGCCAGCCGTAAAAGGCAACGGCCCGCTCTTTGAGCAGGCCGTCGTTTTGCTATATACAACAAACATTAAAACAGTTTTCTCCACACATGGCTCATGAAGCGAAGCTTCCATAAACTGCGGCGTATGTTTTTTGCACTGCCGCGGCGCAGTTCCCCGAAAATAGGCGTTTTATATTGTTCCATACCCTGGGTGGCTATCTGCAAGGCGAGGCCATACTCTTCATTGAGCGTGGCAATGACCCAGCCCAGGAGCAGGTCGCGCTGGGACTGATGGTCCCGGGCATCGAAGTTATTCAGGTATACCATTTCTCCCCAGCCGGCAGTTTCCTTATGAGAAGCGGCCAGCAGCTTTTGCAGGAAGGGGCTGGAGCTGATGCTTTTGAGCTGTTCCTGTGAAATGCGGTTCGGCCCTTTTACGGTGATTTCACTGAGGAAAAAAGGCAGGTTGTCCATATGCCGCAGCACAGCGTGCAGCTTATCTTCACCATGATAGGCATGCATAATGCCCGGCTCAAACTCTGCTATTTTAATAGCACGGGCCATCTTTTCATCGAGCGACTGGAAGATACGCAGGTCCAGTCCCTGTGAATCCGTTTTGAACCAGTCGATATACCCGATATTCAATTCCTGCAATACCTCCGGGATGGTGCGTGTCATCAGCTTCGTTTCCCTCTCCACGGCAAACTTGTCCGCAAAAGCATACGGCTTCAGATCGTCCATGCGGGGCACCAGGAAGCTGGAGCAGTAAGGAGACTGCGTGAGGTAAAACGGCTGTCCGTCGCTGGAGGTATCCGCCACCACACAGTTGAAAACATACAGCTTCCGGTAATTATCGTTCTCACGGACGATGTAACCATACTTCCGGTCATCCGGGTCAAAGGCAATACAGACAGCATATTTCGCGATCTTCTTCCACCTGAAATGGATAGCGCCCGACGCACCTATATCCACCAACACAGGCGGCTGATTGATTAACTCCGGTGTATTAAGTACTTTTTCTATTAATGACATCTATGTTCTGCTGTTTAAATGGATGTGGATAACCCGCTGAAATACCGGTAAATATAAGCACGATTCACAATATATAGAAATAACAATCGTATCTATTAACGGCCACAGGCGGGCTTTAAATCCTGCCGTAATATCGTGATTTCTTCAGAAATGCCATCAAGGCTGCCTCGTCCCCGTAATTTAGCGTGATGATATCTTTTATCGCCTGACTTTTATTTTTAGCACGGCGGTAGTAAGACTTACAAATGGCATATCCCATGAAGTAACCCAGATCGCCCATCGTTTTCGTGGTGGCGCCGTTGTACAACCAGTTCGAGAAATCTTCTCCCATCATCTCTTTTCTGAAGGCTTCCTTCAGCGCTCCTTCGTTGGCCCGCCCATACTGGAGATAAGAATTCATCAGGGGTTCCTTCAGGATCAGTTCTGTAATAAAATCACAGGCGCCTTCGTGTAACGCCTGACCGAGTAATATCTTCGCCTCGGACCGCTGTTGGGTATGCACGTATTCATGCACCACCACAGGAATGATATTGTCGGTACTTTGCGTCCCGAAGAAGTTCGCCAGCCGTTTGTCGGGGAACTCAGACACGTCGGTATTTTTATTGCCGGTGGTTATTTCCGTCCCTATTAACGCCAGCGAATCATGTACCGTGCCCGCGGCCCGTATAGCCGTAATGGTGAAAAAGAGCTTTGCCGGACGCAGATCGGGATATAGTATTTTGAACTCCCGGATATAGGTTTCTATAGCCGGTATCTTCGGTTTTACCTTCAACGTGTTCTCCCGGACAGACGCCCAGAATTTCGGGTATTTATTGATGGCCGTCACCAGCCTCGGCGCATCAAACCGCCTGAGTTTCATAAACAGTTTAAGTCCTTCAGTACCCTTATCGATATACAAAGACTGCATAAAGGCAATCTGCTGGCTGGTATCTTTCACTGTCTGCACACTGTCGAACGCTACCCAGAAATTGTCGACATCGGAAGTGAAGACCCGGGGAGCTTCCTGGCCGTCAACACGGGCAGAACAGGTCAGTAACAAGATAAATAAAACAAAAGGGAGGAGGCTATTACAGCGTAAACCGGTTTTTCTTTTCATGTAAGATGGCATTTGTTGACAGCAGAAAGATCCGGTAAAATAAAGAAAAACGATCAGCCACCCAATTATCCGCAACACTATTTTGTGTTATGGATTTTCGCGGTTTTTTCATCTTGTACAAAACATCCGGTATGTCCGTTTTTAACATCCTGTTCCCCCACCCGTGGCTGAAGCCCCGGACTATATTGAGATTAATGACTGTGACCCTTTTGTTGTTGTCCTGTAAAAGCCGGCAGGCCGATCCTGTCATTGCGGCCCAGTGTCATTACTTTGATGGTGTTGCAGGAAATGATATCGCCCTTGGTCCACCACAGGAAGGAGACTGGCGTTTTACACACCACGAAAAAGAACAGACCTATGAAGCGTACAAGGCAGCCCGTCCGGCAAAACCCTCTGCCACCCGTTCGGTCATTTACCTGTTACCTGTCGGCGATTTTACGCCTTTACAGGAAAAAATACTTGAAGCCACACGTGAATACACCGCCATTTTCTTCCAGCAACAGACAGTACTCCTGCCAGCCCGCGCTGATGCCGGCTTTCCGCCAAACACCTTCCGGCAGCAGGAAGACGGTCATACACAGCTGCTGGCGCCATACATCCTCGACAGCCTGCTGAAAGGCGACATTCCGCCGGATGGCCTTGCGCTGATGGCTATTACGGCGCGGGACCTGTTCCCTAAAAGTGATTGGAATTATGTTTTCGGGCTCGCTTCCTATGCAGACCGGGTGGGGGTGACATCTATCTACCGGTTCCAGAACGGTACGCCGGACAGTGCCTCCTATATCCCCTGCCTAATGCGGCTGAATAAAATCGCCTCCCATGAAATCGGACATATGTTTTCCCTGCATCACTGCCTCCATGTCCGCTGCGTCATGAATGGCACCAACAATCTGCGGGAAACAGACAGCGCGCCTGCCCGTCTTTGCTCCGATTGTCAGAAAAAACTTTACCGGAGCCTCCGGTACGACAATCAAAAAAGATTACAGCAGCTCACGGATTATTGCCGGCAGCAAGGACTACAACCGGATTACCGCCTGCTTAAAAAAGATCTGGATGCCATTCAGTAACGCATAAATACGCCAACCTCCCCCCCGGCCCTCCCTTATTTCCGGTAACGTTCTCGGAGATTTATATGCCCGAATGGTTGCAAAGTAACCGGTTTCGGACGTAATTTGTTAGAGAAACTGTATCAACCAGAATAATTCTATAGCATCAGGGAAGCAGAGAAACAGAAGAAGCCTGTTCACCACGTCTTTCATATATCAACAGTGTCTTCCATCTAATGTGGAACAAAGCACGCCCGATGCGGTCGCATGACCGCCCGGCAACGCTTTCCGGCAAATACCGAAAATATTCACACAACTAAATATCCGGGGGAATATTTATGAAAAAATGGCTACTTCATTTATTGCCGGCAACACTGTTTGTCACGATCGTTACTAACGGCAACGCCTATTCGCAAAGCTCCGCTACTGCCACGTGGGCGCTTACGGCCAACCAACAGGCGGTAACCACAGGAAACATCTCCGCCACTGCACAGCAGCTCAATGGGCTGGTACATTACGATTATATCTCCGGCGGGGAACGGACCATCCCCACCGGCGGCGCCTGGCCGGCGCAGACAAGCGCCGATGATACGCGCAATATGTTGTATACTGTGGCTCCCGCTACCGGCAGCACCCTCACTGTAAAAGAAATAGCAGTGTCTCTCAGCTTCAACGGCTCCGGCGCCGGCAGGGTAAAGCTGTCGTGGTCTACAGACAGCCTACACTTCACTGATGTCACGACTGACTTTGCGCTGGTATCTGCCTCCACACCTACCGCCTATACTTTCTCCGGACTGAACATCAATGTACGCAACAACGGCAGACTGTTCTTTCGCATCTCGCCATGGACCACCGGCGTGGTGACAGGTAAGTACCTCATCACCAAAAATGTGGTCATCAAGGGGATTACTACCACGGCGCCGGTGGCGGCGTGGCCGCTTACCGCCGACCAGCAGGGTACGGCAACCGGTAACATTACCGTGGCCTCCCAAACGCTCAGTGGCCTGTCCATCGGTGGTTACAGCAATGGTCAGCAACTATCCCCAGCCACCGGTAACTGGCCCGCCGAGAGCGCTCCGGCCGCTGGCAGATATGTACAGTTCGCCGTCGCGCCCACTACCGGCAACGCCTTTACTGCTACCGGCATCTCCGTGTCGCTCGTCTTCGGCGCCACTGGCGGGCAGGCGCGGGTATCCTGGTCTGTCAACGGTACTGACTATACGGATTTAGACACCACACTTACCATCGGCGCTACCGCCAACACCTATACGCTGAGTACCCCCGACATCACCGCTGCTACCGGGCAAATGCTCTACCTCCGCATATCTCCGTGGAGCAGCACCGCCGCCACCAGTGCGCTCACCATCAGCGATGTAAACGTTACCGGCTACACGTACATCGTACCGGCTGTTATGTGGGCGCTCACGGCAGACCCGTCGCCCACCGTATCCGGTGATGTTACCGCCACCGCACAAACGCTCACCGGCCTGAAAGTGAACAACTACATCTCCGGCAACGGCGGCCAGCGGCTGCTGCCACCGGACAGCATCTGGCCTGCGGCCACAAACCCGGATAACGGACGGTATATACAATACACCGTAGCACCTGTAACCGGCAACAGCCTCACAATACAACAGGTAACCGTTCCGCTCTCTTTTAACTCCTCTGACTATGCACATGCACGCATCGCGTGGTCCACAGACGGTACCTCCTTCACGGATTTTACCGCCAACCAGGCACTGACGGCAGGCGCCACGCCGGTAGCCTATACTTTCAGCAACCTTAACATAGATGTGCCCACGGGAAAAACGTTCTATCTGCGCGTGTACCCATGGACCACCGCAGCTGTCAGCGGCAAATACCTCGTCACTAAAAATGTGATGATCAGCGGCACCACCTATCCTTTCCGCCAGATCGCCTTTCCCGGCGCCGAAGGCGCAGGCAGGTTCGCCAAAGGCGGCAGAGGCGGCAGTGTGTATTATGTCACCAATCTCAATAATTCCGGCGCCGGCAGCCTCCGCGACGCTGTCAGTCAGCCCAACCGCACCGTGATGTTTAAAGTCTCCGGTACCATCAACCTCCTCAGCGCCGTTGTGATCACACAGGACAATATCACCATCGCCGGGCAGACAGCGCCGGGAGATGGTATCTGTCTTGCCAACTACGGCATGGGCATACGGGCCAACAACGTCATCATACGCTATATCCGCAGCCGCCCCGGCGATATCATCCTCAACCCGAACGACACCGCCAAGGCTGTGGATGCCATGTACAATAACTTCGGATCACCAGTCACTAAACCGTTCTCCAATATCATCGTAGACCACTGCTCTCTCAGCTGGTCCACCGACGAAGCCGGTTCCTTTTATGCCATCTCCAATTTCACGCTGCAATGGAGCATGCTGAGCGAAAGCCTCTACAAGTCCAAACACGTGAAAGAGACGCCGCACGGCTACGGCGGCATCTGGGGCGGCCAGCAGGTGTCCTTTCATCACAACCTCCTCGCCAGCCACAGCAACCGCAATCCCCGCTTCTCCGGCAGCGCCAATACCGGGCAACCGGAACTGGAATATGTTGACTTCAGGAACAACGTCATCTACAACTGGGCGGGATCGACCTATGGCGGCGCCGGCGGGCATCATAACATGGTCAACAACTACTACAAACCCGGCCCGGCTACCACCGGCAGCGCCAGCTGCGCTACCGCCAACCGCCGCCACCGTATCCTGATGTATACCACCTTCAGCGTATCCCTCGCCGGCGACACCATCCCCGGCGGCAAGTTTTATGTCAAAGGCAATTACGTGCCCGGCTATCCCTGCGTGGAAGAAACCACCGACACGTCGTCCAACAACTGGACCTATGGCGTACATCCTGACGGGCAGCCCGGCGCGGAAGCAGCGCTGGCCACCGCCCGCGTAAACACGCCTTTCCCCTATGCACCGGTAACTACCCAGACAGCGCAGGATGCATTCACCTCCGTGACAGCTGCCGTGGGCGCCATCCTCCCCCGCAGGGACACGGTAGACCGGCGCATCATCCGCGAAACACGCACCGGCACCGCCACCTTCGGCGACAGCAGCTACCAGTCCGGCGGCATGGGTATTCCCTCCGGTATCATCGACAGCCAGAACACCGTAGGCGGATGGCCCACTCTCCAGTCCACCACCTATCCTGATGATACGGATAACGACGGACTGCCCAACTGGTGGGAGAAAATGAAAGGCGGCGACTCCACCGGTATCACCGCCAATAGCCTCGACAGTGACGGCTTTACCATGCTGGAAAAATACCTCAACGCCATCCCTTCGCCCGACCAGCAGGTGACCTTCACACAGGCCTCCGGTATCCGCACCGGCGGAGACACCGTACGCATCAGCTTCGACATCGACTGGGCCAAAGACGTATTTGCCTTCGGCATCTACCGGTCCACCGACAATGTCAACTTCACCAAAATCACCACTATCACTGCCAATATCAACCAGACACATTATCTGCTGGACGATCCGGCAGCACCAGCGCAAACCTGCTACTATAAAATCGGCAGCACCCGTATAGACGGCACCGGTAGCACCCTGTACAGCCAGACCATCACCATCGGCAATGCCCTGATGATGCGCCAGCAGGCCGGCAAAACGCTGATGCAGGCACTGTCATCTGCCGGCATCTCTAAAAACAACGGTCTCACGATCTACCCCAACCCCGTCTCCGACAGGCTGGTGGTAAATCACCCCGCTGTGAAAGGCAGAGGAGCCATCACCCTTTACACCGTCGACGGACAAAGAGTAAAAACCTGGATCGCTGCCAACGGCACCACAGAAACAAGGATCGGCACAGGAGAACTGAATAACGGCACTTATGTGCTGGTGATGGACAACGGAGGAATCAGCAGCGGAAAAGTGTTCATAATTTTTAAATGATTGTCATGATGTATAAAAAGGATTTTATCAAACAACTAACCGGCATGCTCGTCTGTATGTTGCTGTGGCTGGCGCCCGCCGCCACAGCACAGTCGCAGGCAGGCACACTGACAGGAACGGTTACCTCGGCAGAAGATCACAAACCACTCATCGGCGTCACCGTAAGGGTGAAAGACACTCAAACCGCCACCATCACGGATGAAAACGGCCGCTACAAACTGAAGCTGCCTGCCAAAGCAGACAAACTGGTATTTTCCTACACCGGCCACGTGACCAGGGAAGAAACTATCAGAGGTCGTGCAGTCATCGATGTGGCCATGGCCATGGAAACAAAAAATATCAGCGACGTTGTAGTGGTAGGTTACGCCACCGTAAGAAGGAAAGACCTGACAGGCGCCGTATCTTCCGTCAACGCCAAACAGCTGAAAGACATCCCCGTCAACTCCGCCGCAGAAGCCCTCACCGGCCGCCTGGCGGGCGTACAGATCACCTCTTCGGAAGGTAAGCCCGGATCGGATTTCACCATCAAAGTACGGGGCGGCGGATCAGTCACGCAAGACAACGCTCCTCTCTACATCATCGACGGGGTACAGGTGGAAGACGGCTTCGCCGGCATCGCACCACAGGACATCGAATCCGTGGACGTGCTCAAAGATGCCTCCGCTACGGCCATCTACGGCGCCCGTGGCGCCAACGGCGTTGTGATCATCACTACCAAAAACGGAAAGGAAGGCAAAACAATTGTCAGCTACAACGGTACCGTAGGCGTACGCAGCCTGCCTAAAGAACTGAAAGTACTCTCACCTTACGAATTTGTACGGTATCAATACGAACGAAGCCGCGGCCTGTCGGCAGACAGCCTTTCCTTCGCCAATATTTACGGGGAAGACCTGGAGAAATATAAGTCCGTACCCACCATCGACTGGCAGGACAACGTCTTCGGCCGCAAAGCGCTGATGCAGACACATAACGTCAGCATCGCCGGCGGCAGCAAAACCACCCGCTTCAACCTCTCCTACACCAACAACCAGGAAGACGGCATCATGCTCAATGCAGGACTGAAACGTAATCTTATCAACTTCAAACTGGACCACAGGGCCAACGATAAACTACGTATAGGTCTCAACGTAAGGTACAGCGATGAAACCATCAGCGGCGCCGGCTCGTCCAACGAAGGCGCCTCGGCCTACAACGGGTTGCGCCATGCCATCAAATACCGCCCCTTTGAACTGGATAACACTAACGCCGAACTGGAAGACGACGTGGATTACTACAATGACACTAACGCCGGCAACGGCCTGGGTATCATCAACCCCGTCCTGCTCAGTAACGCACAATACCGGAGAAAATACACCCGCATCTTCAACATCGGCGGCTACCTGAATTATACATTCAATAAATATTTCTCTTTCCGCTCTACCATCGGCTATGACCGCAACAACCAGGAACGGAACGCTTTCGACGGCCCTATCACCTCCAATTCAAGACTCAACGGCGCCAATCTGCCGCTGATCAGCAACATCCTCACCAACCGCAGTTCGCTGAACAATTCTAACGTGCTCACCTACACGAACAGAGCGAAAAGCGGTCACCATGTAAACGTGCTGCTGGGCGAAGAAACCTATACCACCACATCCGGTATGCTGGACAACGAGCTGCGCTACTTCCCCGTGAGCATTACACCGGAAAAAGCTTTTGCACAGTTCAACCTCGGGACAACGGTGCCGCTCTTCCCTAAAACAACAGTGCTCGAAAGCAGCATGCTGTCTTTCTTTGGAAAAGTAAACTACGACTACCAGGATAAATACTTATTCAGCGCCAGCCTCCGTGCCGACGGATCTTCCAAGTTCGCCCCGGACAAACGCTGGGGATACTTCCCCTCCGCAGCCCTCTCCTGGCGTATCTCGCAGGAAGCGTTTATGCAGGACGCGCATTTTATTTCTGACCTGAAGCTGCGCCTGAGCTATGGACTCGCAGGCAACAACCGTATCGGTGATTACCTTTACCTGAACACCTACGCCGCCAACGCACAGTATGCCCTGAATGAGCAGATCACGCCCGGTTACGCTGCCAACAGCCTGGCCAACAAAAACCTGAAATGGGAAACCACCGTATCGCGGAACATCGGCATAGACGCCGCCTTCTTTAAAGACAGGCTGCAGTTTACCGCCGACCTGTATTACAACAAAGTAAAAGACCTGCTCATTCCCATCCGCATCCCTACCAGTTCGGGCTACCTCGAACAATTACAGAACGTAGGCATGACCTCCAACAAAGGGATAGAACTGCAGCTGACCGCGACCATCATCCAGAAAAACGATTTCAGCTGGACCTCCAATTTCAACATCGCGTTTAACCGCAATAAAGTAGAATCGCTTTCCGGCTACCTCACACAGTTCTATAGAAACTCGGGCTGGGGCATCTCCGGACAACCGGCGGACTTCATCGTCAGGACCGGCGAACCCGTTGGCTCCATGTATGGTTTTGTGAACGACGGCTTTTATACCCTGGATGATTTTAACTATGACGCCACCACGAAAGTATACACCCTGAAGCCCGGCGTAACAGACGTATCCACCGCCATCGGCGTAGCACAGCCCGGCTGGATGAAACTGAAAGATCTCAATGGCGACGGCATCATCGATGAAAGTGACAAGACCATCATCGGCGACGCCAATCCCAAATTTAACGGTGGCCTCCATCAACAGTTCGTTTACAAAAATTTCGATCTGAGCGTGTTCCTGAATTTCGTGGTGGGCAACAAGATCCTTAATGCCAATAAGGTGGAATTTACGAACAGCTATTCCCGTCATACCAATATGCTGGGCATAATGGAAGACCGTTGGCGGACTATCGACAACAGCGGAAAAGTGATTCAACAGGTGATCACTGTGGGCGGCAAACAGGTGGTGACCGGCGCTTCACCCGAAGAACTGGCAGCCGTCAATGGCGACGCCAGGATCTGGATGCCGATTTCCGGCGCCGGCGCCTTCTATCCCACCTCCTGGGCAGTAGAAGACGGCTCCTTCCTCCGGATCAACAACATCACCATCGGCTATACGTTTCCGTCCAAATGGTTGAGCAGAGCAAAAATCAGCAGCCTGCGCATTTACGCCACCGGCAACAACCTCGCCGTGCTGACCGGCTACAGTGGCTATGACCCGGAAGTGAACTCCCGCCGCTCCACGCCCATTACGCCAGGGGTAGACTATGCCGCCTATCCGCGCAGCCGCTCTTTCTTTTTTGGTTTAAACCTGACATTATGAAAATGATGAAGATAGTTTTCTACACAGGATGTATCGTGATGCTGACGATGGCCGTTTCCTGCAAGAAATTCCTCGACAAAGAGCCATCGTCCGCCTTCGACGAACGATATATTTTCAGCGATGTGCCCAATGCCACCAGCGCCGTCGTCGGCGCTTATGAGCCGCTTACCCACCAGCAGGCCTACGGTAGCCGGTTGAGCCTCATGTACCCGTACGACAACGACGAAATGATTGGCGTTACCAACACTTCTGCGCCGGACAACAGCTCCCGCGACCTGTCCCGTTACAACCTGCAGGCTACCAACGCACAGTTGCCCGGGCCTTTTCAGCAGCTCTACGTAGGAATAGAACGCGCCAACACCTGCATTAAAAATATCCCGGCCATGGAGCTATACAGCAAAGGCAGCGCCACCGAGCAGCAGCAGTTGCGCCGCTTGCATGGCGAAGCACTCACCCTGAGAGCGCAGTATTATTTTGAACTGATCAGGAACTGGGGAGACGTGCCCGCACAATATGAACCCTCTATTGATCAGCCTGACCTGTTTCTCCCCAAGACCGACCGTGACAGTATATACGGCCGTATCCTCAACGACCTGAAGCTCGCCGCTGAACTGGTACCCTGGCGCAACGAGCCGGGCGTAGCAGCAGATGAAAGGATCACCAAAGGCGCGGTAAAAGGGTTACGCGCAAGAATTGCATTGTTCAGAGGCGGGTATTCCCTGCGACGTGCTTCACGGCAGATGGAGCGTGCGGCAGATTACCCGGAGTATTATAAAATAGCGCGCGAAGAATGCGCTGACATCATACAACGCCGCGATAAACATACGCTGAATCCTTCATTTCAGGCTGTATTCAAAGACGGGCTGGATGCTTACAAGCAGGACCCTTATGGTGAAGTCATCTTCGAAATAGCCATGGCTACCGGACTAACGGGCAACCTTGGTTATTATGACGGCCCGCGTTTTTATGTGGCCGGTAATGCCGGTCAGCTGGGCAACAGCTCCATCCGCGTCATTCCTACCTACTTCTATTCCTTCGATTCGCTGGATACCCGCCGCGATGTCACCACTGCGCCCTACTACAACAATGCCGACAAGACCAAGACCGTTCAGACGATGGTGAATATGGTCAGCGGAAAATTCCGCGCTGACTGGATCACGCCGGCGCCGACCACCACCACGCAGCAGCTGGGCATCAACTGGCCGGTGTTACGTTTTTCGGATGTGTTGCTGATGTTCGCGGAAGCGGAAAATGAGCTAAACAACGGTCCTACAGCCGCTGCCATCGCCGCTTATGAAGAAGTGAGAAAAAGAGGGTTCAAAGGCAATGAAACAAAAATCGGCCTCACGCCTGCTACCAAAGCAACTTTCTTCTCTGCGCTGGTCAGCGAACGCTCTTTTGAATTTGGGGGAGAAGGAATCCGCAAGTATGATCTGATCCGGTGGAACCTGCTCCATCAGAAGATCCAGGAAACAAGGGCCAACTATACAAAGATGATGAAGCGGGAACCTCCCTACAATAACCTGCCGCAGGCGATGTATTATAAAACCGGCTCTCCGACGGTGATATGGGGAAATTCGCTTTACCAGCCAACACCTGGCACGCCGCCGGCAGGCTACGCCAAAGCTAACTGGGTCAGCTCCATCACCGCCAGCTGGATCACCAACGTGGCACAGCTGTTCACGCCCAATCGCAGTGAGTTACTACCGATACCACAAACATCGCTGGAAGCGAACCATAAACTAACACAGGATTATGGATATTGATCATTTAGGGATTTTTTGATTTACGATTTTTTGATTTCGCAAATCATAAAGAAGAAGACCAAAGCGATTTAATTTCTATCGCTTTGGTCTTCTTCATTTTTACCCAAAATCAAAAAATCGTAAATCAAAAAATCCCTAAATTCTTCAACTCTCTCAGTGCTGTTTCCGCTACTTTAGTAGCGCCCAGCTCACTCAGATGGGTATCGTCTTTTTTACCTTTAGGCAGTTTGGGGAAGATTCCCGGCTGAATGTGCACAAATAATTTTACAGATGCTTCCGGTCCGTATTCCTCCAGCAGTTCCGCGGATTTTTTATTCAGGTCTACCAGCGGCACCTTCATGTCAGCCGCCAGTTCCCGTACCACGGAAACATAGTTCCCGTGCGTGTTTTCTATTTTGCCGTTGTTGTCGAACTTACGGCGCACAAGGCAGGTAAACAGCACCGGGCGGGCCTTTTTAGCTTTCACTTCGTTGACATAGTTCATCAGGTTCTGGCGGAAAGTAGTATGCGGATCGGTATGCCTGGCCGTATCCGGCTTCTGGTCATTCGGGCCGAACATAATAAAAACATAATCGCCTTGCTGAACGCTGTCGATCACTTTTTGCCAGTGCCCTTCCGTACGGAAACTTTTGGAACTTCTGCCGCTGCGGGCAGCGTTATGCACTTCTACATAAGAAGGGAAAAGCGGGCGTGCCATCTGCATCCAGCCGCGGATAGGATAGAGACTGTCGCCGCCGAAACCCGTAAGGTATTTTTCATCATAATCACACATGGTAGAGTCACCGATGGAGAAGATACGTACTTTCTTTTGCTGTGGCAGGAAACTGCAAAGTAACAGGCCCATGCCTGCCAGCATTATCCTGGTGATTTTGGTTAGTCGCATGTTGGGTTTGTTTTCACCTTAAATATAATCAACGTCGGAGAGCCATGCCAGTGCCTGCGGGATAAAAGAGCGAGAACGTTCTCGCTCTTTTATGCTTTACAGCGTATTTAATTGATTATTTTGTTGGTTATGCAAGACCACTATTTTTCCCGCAGAAAATTTTTGTATACCAGCGCTGTGGCGCTGTCAGGCGCCATGTTTACCAGCACCCTGCCCGTACTGGGACAGACAGCGGCCGCACCGCTGAAAATCGGCATTATTGGCACCGGCAACCGGGGCAGCGGTATCGCTAAACTACTGCAGAAAATAGCCGGTATAGAGCTGACCGCCTGCTGTGATGTGATACCGGCGCATTTGCAGCGGGGCATGTCGCTGGCAGCCAAAGGAGCGAAAGCCTATACCGATTACCGGCAGTTGCTGAATGATAAAAAAGTGGAAGCCGTTATCATCGCTACACCGCTTTCGATGCATTACCCTATGGCTAAAGATGCGCTGGATGCCGGCAAACATGTATATCTCGAAAAAACCATGACTTATGATATTCCGCAGGCGATACAGCTGGCGGCTCAGGTCCGCAAAAGCGGGCTGGTGTTGCAGGTAGGGCATCAATACCGTTATTATGAGCTGTACCACCGGGTGAAGGAAGTCATCGGGCAAAACTGGCTGGGGAAAATTACCCATTTTGAATGCCAGTACCATCGCAATTCCGACTGGCGAAACCCTGTACCCGACCCGTCCCTGGAGCGACTGGTCAACTGGCGCATGTACCGCGAATACTCCGGCGGCCTGATAGCAGAACTGTGCGGTCATCAGATCGACATGGTAAATTATCTTCAGGACGCGCATCCATTACGCGTAGTGGGCATGGGCGGCATCGACTACTGGAAAGACGGCAGGGAGACCTGGGATAATGTGCGGACAATTTTTGAATATCCCGGCGGCGTGAAAGCCAGCGTATCCTCTATACTCAGCAATGCCTACAAAGGGTATGCTATCCGGGTGCTGGGTGACCGTGGTACTATTGAGATACAGCGGGACAAAGCATTTGTTTACAGTGAAGGAGGAAAAAAGGAACTGGCGGTGGTAGACGGTGTTACCGGCGCCACTAAAACCGATCAGACCGGAGAAGGTGTTCCCCTGACATTCGGCATTGCCGGCCAACGGGTACCGGAGCCGACCACTTCTGCGCTGCTGGCTTTTGCAGAAAGCATCCGTAAAAACATCCCTCCTGCTTCCAGTGCGGAAACAGGCAAAATAGCCGCCATAGCGGTACATATGGCGAACAAAGCCATTGAAACGGGTACCAGCCAGTCCTGGCAGCCGGAATACGATGCATCTTAATATAGCCGGACAAATCTTTGCTTTCTTCGCGCACTTTGCGTGAAAAAACGGATCTTTGCACCAGATCTCATTGTGCCCCAAAGAAACCTTTGCCTATGTTCAAGGTGCAAACGTTCCGGCCTCATCAGCGGTTGCAGGATGATCTGCTGTCATGGCAGATGATCACGTGTGATTTCCCCGCAGAAGAGGTCCGGTACCTGACGGTCCTCCCGCATTTTATGCAGAGCATGTGGTTCAATCCCGGCCCTGAGCGTACTTTGTACGATGTTATCAGACAGGAATATTTACCCGCTGCCACTCTTTCGGGCCCCCGCAGCCAGGTCAGCGAATGGCGCGTCAGCGGCAACATGCAGCTATTGGCCGCACATTTTAAGCCAGGTAGCTGGTCCAGGTTGTTCCATCTGCCTGCGCAATCGTTTTGTGACCGTAGTACAGACCTCGCTGCCATATTTGGCGCTGGTACGGCATCCGTCATTGCAGCGATCAGCGCGTGTCGTTCTCCGGAACAACAGGTAACATTGCTGGAGTCCTGGCTGCTGGCGCAGTTGACAGACACGCCTAAAAACGGCTGTCATCTCGGAGATGCCATACAGCTTATACTTGCGGCCAACGGCAACATTACCATCAGGCAACTGGAAGCGCAGGTATTCCTCACCAAACGCACGCTGGAAAGGGCTTTCCTGGACCAGACAGGACTGCACCTTAAAATGTTCTGCCGGCTGGTACGTTTCAGAAAAACCATCGATTACATCGCACGGATGCGGTACCCGCAATGGAAGTTGCTTGCACATAAAGCCGGCTATTGCGACCAGACACATTTTATCAATGAATTCCGGTATTTCACCCATCGCTTACCACATCAGTTCCCCGATTTATCTCCACAAACCGCGGCAGATTTTGTCACTTTTATCTGATAAACACTTTTCCGGTTTCTTTACATTTATATTACTTCTCTTCAGGTATTTTGACCGTGTCAGGTGATAACTATACTATAACCTCAAATTTTTAAGCTATGTCTCATACACCAAACGGGGGTACCAACCGCCGCGACTTCCTCGGGAAAATGCTGACAGGCGCCACGCTGCTGAGTATCCCCTCTTTCGCCACCCTGGCACAGGAAAGCAAACAGATGAGCACCGATACCCCTGATGCATGGGTTAACAAAATCAAAGGGAAACACCGCATCGTACTGGATGTTACCCGTCCGCATGAGATGTTTCCCTTTGCATGGGCAAAAGTGTTCCTGCTGACCAACCAGGCTACCGGTGTGCCGGAGAAAGACTGCTGCGCCGTAGTGGTGTTACGGCATGACGGCATCCCCTATGCGATGAAAGATGAGCTGTGGGAAAAATACAAGTTCGGACAGCTGTTCAAGGTGAATGATCCCAAAACAAAAGCACCGGCCATCCGTAATCCTTTCTGGCAGCCGCAGCCGGGGGACTTCGTTGTTCCTGGCATTGGCGCAGTGGAGATAGGCATTAATCAGTTACAGGCCAGCGGCGTGTTGTTCGCCGTGTGCAACATGGCCATCACGGTGTACAGTGCTATTGTGGCAAAGGAAATGTCGCTGGACGCAACGGCTGTTAAGAACGAATGGCTGGCAGGCGTTTTACCCGGCATCGACGTGGTGCCGTCCGGCATGTGGGCGCTGGGGCGGGCACAGGAAAAGAACTGTGGCTATTGTTTTACAGGATGACCAACAAACAACGTTATGTCACTTTTTTAATGGGGCTGCTCGCCGCCCTGTATAGCTGTCGCCGCGCAGGCCCCTTACCGGAAAAATTATGGCAGGCGCCTGATACCGCCATGATACCCCATACCGCCGAAGGCGACAGGATACGTTATGGACGGTCGCTGATAGCACATACCGCCCAATACCTCGGCCCACAAGGCAGTGTGGCGCAGATCAGCAATGGCATGAACTGCCAGAACTGCCACCTGGATGCCGGCACCAAACCGTGGGGCAATAACTACGGCAGCACCGCCTCCACCTATCCTAAGTTCAGGGCCAGAAGCGGCACCGTGGAATCCATCGGTAAAAAAGTGAACGATTGTTTTGTGAGAAGTCTCAATGGCGCCGCCCTCGATAGCAACAGTCCGGAGTTGCAGGCCATCATCGCCTATATACAATGGCTGGGAAAGGATCTTCCTAAAAATTATAAATCACCTGGTAGTGGTATCCGTGAACTGCCCTATCTGCCGGTAGCTGCTGATACTGTGAAAGGGAAAACCGTTTTCCTGCAACAGTGTCAGCGGTGCCACGGCGCCGATGGCCGCGGCGAGCGCCCCGCCGGGGCAACGGAATACCGTTACCCGCCGCTATGGGGGCCGGACAGCTACAACACCGGCGCCGGTTTATACCGGCTGTCAAGGTTTGCAGGATATGTAAAATACAATATGCCCCTGGGCACCGATTACCAGCATCCGCTGCTCAGCGATGAAGACGCCTGGAATGTGGCCGCTTTCGTGAATTCGCAACCACGGCCAGCAAAAGCTTTTCCGGCCGACTGGCCCGATATCCGCACCAAACCGCCGGACCATCCCTTTGGGCCTTTCAGCGATACCTTTCCCGCTATACAGCATAAATACGGCCCCTTCGGCCCCATTGCACGGCAGCACAAAAAATAATATCCGTTTCACCTAAAACGATCCGCTATGAAAAAGTTGTTGATCATGTTCACCTTTCTGCTGGGCAGCATTGTTTGCCTCGCACAGGCCAACTACAAGGTTATCTTCGACATCACCAGTAAAACACCTGAAGCACAACAAACCCTTTTACGGCAACTGAACGGTATCCTGAAAGGCGCTCCTGATGCGCAACTGGAAGTAGCCATATACGGCGACGCCCTCGATATGGTGTTGAAAGACAAGTCCGGCGTGGCGCCGGCAGTGAGCGAACTACTCAGCCAACACAAAAATGTGAGCTTTAAAGTATGTGGCGCCACGATGAAACGAAACAACAAAACCGCCAGCGAACTGCTGCCCGGCGTACAGGTAGTACCCGACGCCATTTATGAAATTATCACCAAACAAAGAGAAGGGTGGGGCTATATCAAAGTAGCACACTGACACATAACCGGATTTTCATGACGGGTATACGGGCACGCTTTGACATATGCCTGGTGGCGCCAGGAGCGCGCTGGTCCCAGGATCGACTATAATAGTATCGCTCCCGTTTTTTAACGGGCTTGCAGCGGCTGTTAAAAACACCGGGCAGGCGTAGATTTCGCAAAGCGGCTGTCCGTGGCGGAACACTGGAGAAAAAACTGGCGGAGCTGATGAACTGATGAAACTTGTTAAGGCTGGAAATACAAAAGGGCCGGAGATCAGTTTCCCGGCCCTTTGCAATACACGCAGGCAGATATTATCATTTTTTTATTAGACGTACCAGCCAAATCAATATAATGGAGCCGATCAGCGCCACAACCAGTGAACCGATCAGGCTACTGCCTATATGCAGCCCCAGTTTACCGAAAATCCAGCCGCCCAGCCAGCCACCAACGACGCCCAGAATAATATCTATGATAATCCCGTATCCGTCGCCACGCATAATTTTACCGGCCAGCCAGCCAGCGATGCCTCCGATAATAATAGTCCAGATCATAATGATGGGTTTTAATGTACTCATCAATATAAGGTAAAATTTCCTTGTTATTTGTTATTTTTTGTTAATACAAATTAATCAGTAGATATTTACGGATGTTAAATTATTAGTTTATATTAGGATACAAACAATATTTTAAATTACGCTTCTTCCATTTTCCCTTCAAAAAATTTAATCAGCACCCCCTCACTAAAACTGTAACCTAAAACTTCCGAACACCCCAAAATTACTTGCATTCGACACCGCCGCCTGCTGGGGATAAAACCGCCAAACAGCGTCTACTCTGAAGAAACGGAAAATATTATCAAAACCGGTGCCTACCTCCGTATATACGTTTCCGTTAAGCGACCGCATGCCATATCGACCAAATTCCATCTGGTTGTACATACGATTTCGATATGATAAATCGCCGATCACTGACTTCACATTCCAGAACTGGCGCACGCCCGTCCTGCGCATGAAAGGCAACAGGTTCAACAGTTTACCGTTGAAGTTATGCTCGATATTGATTCCCGCATAACGGTCACTGAAGAACTCATATTTATTCATCAGGCTGAAAGCCTCTTTGTTATAATAATAGGTTTCGTTTCCGGGATGTATCTGCAATAGCATAAAAGGCAGCTTATCAGCAAAAATCTGCCCGGCATATACCATGTAATTGATACGGCCCCAGCCTGTTAAATTAAACTGCTGCCGGATACTCATATTTAGTTTATGATACTGGTATTTGCTATCCAGTACGCCGGCGCCGGCGAGGGAATAGCCGATCTCTGCAACCGGTAGGTTGCTGCGCACCCGCCTCGTTTTACGGAAGGTACGTACCTCTTTCTCGCCCGGCGCATAACGGAATTTCAGCTGAAACTCCGTATTGACGACTTTTTCATGTTCTGTCGACAGAAAAATTTTATGTGGTGGCAAAGGTTCGAAGGTGGTGTAACAGGTACGGGAAACGGTGCCCTGCAATGAGAACTCCTGCGGGAACTGTTTGAGGACGGACACCCGCATATCTGCCTCCCGGATAAACTTCTGCGGAATACCACGACGGCGCACCAGCTGACCAAAAATATTGTCGAGTGATACTTCCTCTCCGTTAAATCCACGCTGGTTATTGTCCAGGTCATCTTTATAGGAAGCAAATACCTGCCACCCGTTGTCTTTGGGCCAGGTATAGGATACGGCCATCTTCCCTTTCAGCGACCTGTCTTTCATACCGTAGGCCAGATAACCGTTCAACCGCCAGTTACGGCTGAATTCAGCGGTAGTGCCGAGGTCAAACCGCGCTCTTGCTCCTTCCACGCGGTTGCGGCTCACCCACTTATACCAGGGCCCTATCTCCACCTTGCCCAGCTTGATATGACCATCTACCAGGAAAGTAATGGTATTGCTCAAACGTTTGAAAGAAGGGATCGATTTTAGTGTATCCACCAGCGTTATAGCATGTTTTTCGTTGCGGGTTAATGTCTCCGGCCGGTGTTGTTCCATATATGCCTTACCGCCGGTGGTTGCGCTGTCGGCAATCACCACCTCTTCATTCCTGCGGTTGCTGTTTAGTTTCGTAGTGATAAAATCCTGGTTGGTAGCAATATTACTGTATAAGGTAGTCTTACGGCCGATGAAAGTCGTCCTGGATTTTCCCAATGGCGCCAGCTCCACTACAAAACGGTCTTTCGCCACCACCCAATCTTTCTCATGCTGCTGCGTAAACTCCTGGATAATATCCAGCCGCTTTACAAAATTGATATTCACCGCCCCCACCACCGATAAACTGATCTTCTGTATTGCCCAGGTGGAAGCCTGTATCCAGCAATCGCCGGCAAACAGGTTTTCGCCTTCGCGACGGGGTGTAAACGCCAGATGATAAAATTGTTCTCCGTTACGGGTAACGGTATCCAGTCCTTTGTAATGATAGTAGCGGTCTCCCACGCTGCTGAGCGGACTGATAAACTCACGTCCGAAAACAGGTATGGCGTTCTGATAAGTATTGATTTTTTGGTTGATGCCTCCCATATATTCCATCACCGACTCATTCTTAACGCCGCTACTGCTCAGGGCACGTATCTCCTCCCTTACGCGGGACGGGCTGCCGGACACATAATAATCGGAGACCGATTCACTCAGGAAAACGGGAAGAAAAGGACTTTGTTCAGAAGTGGAGTCTATCCGCTGCGTGACAAACGTATAGGGCTTCATCAAACGCGACTTTTCCCAGCGTCGCTTGTCGATATTGGAAATATCTATCTCCAGTTTGTTATACAGTTCGGCGTAATAGCTATCATAATGCCCGGGTGCATTGGCCGCCTTGCGGGCCACTATCTGCCGCCACCATACCAGGCCCCTGTCCATCTTCGCTTTTACCTCCACGCCAAGTTTCATGGTGGCTTCCAGCTGTATCAGCAACGGAGCAACATCTGTGGCCGCCAGCGGAATCATCTTCTGGTCATACCCCACGTAACGCACTACCAGCGTGTCTTCCCGGCGGAAACTGCGCGCCAGGTTAAAATGACCGGCACTATCCGTCATCACGCCGTAACCGGCGGCTTTCCAGTAAACAGTAGCGAATGGTAACGGCTCTTCGGTAAATTTGTTCACCACTTTCCCGCTCGTTGTAGCGGAATGCTGTGCCCAAACCTCATTTGCTGACAATAGTAACCAAAATAACACGACCCATCCCTTGCAAATACAGACGAAGGTTTGCGGCATCAATATAACAGTTGTCGTACTAATAAGACGGTAAATATCATGCCACCCCCCCATTCCCCTCAAAGAATTATTGAAAAGAGCACCCCGCCGTTGAAAAGGTGACAGCGACTGTTTAATTGATTTTTATCGCAACACGCTTATAACCAACTTTAGTACACAAAAAAACAAATATGAAACAGCTATTATTTTTTTTGCTGCTAATGGGACTTTTTCCCGGGGAGCAGGGTCAGGCACCGGCACCGGCACAACTCCGCGAATGCGATAGCAGGGAACACACCATCAGCGTACCCTGGAAACTGGGTGGTCCCGGTACCCAAACCATCACCGCAGTGGCGCCGGAGCAGGACCATCAGACGATTACGTTAAAGCGGGAAGGATTTAGTGAAGGATTTTATGATAACGATGCCCGCAAAAAAGGCTGGATTAAAATACCCAGCCCTGGCTATTTATGCTAAAACATCAGCAGGTTGCTGATAGCGGGCATAGTCCGTATAGCCTTTGCCGGTACCGCCGAAGAAAGTGGAAGGATCCGGCACATTCAATGGCAGGTCATATTCCAGGCGGTAAGGCAGGTCAGGGTTAGCGATAAAAGGACGGCCAAAACCCACCAGGTCTGCCCAGCCTTTCTTCAGCGCTTCTTCCGCTTTGGCTTTGTTGTATTTACCGGAATAAATCAGTGTGCCTTTAAAAGCTTCACGGTAGGCCTCTTTAAAAGCCGGCGCCATCACCGGCGCATCTTCCCAGTCAGCTTCCGCGATATGGATATAAGCTACTCCAATTTCATTCAGCAGCCGTGCTGCGGCGATATAGGTCTCCTCCGGATGATCGTCCTGTGCGCCCATCAGCGTTGTCAGCGGCGCCTGGCGAACGCCCACTCTTTCTTTGCCGATAGCATTGGCGACAGCCGTTGTTACTTCTTTCAGGAAACGCAGCCGGTTTTCAAGGCTACCGCCATATTTGTCCGTACGACGGTTGGTTTGTGAATCAATAAACTGTTCGATCAGGTAACCGTTGGCGCCATGCAGTTCCACGCCGTCAAATCCGGCAGCGACGGCATTTTTTGCGGCGACGGCATAGTCCTCAATAATAGCAGCTATTTCCGGGATGGTCAGCTCACGGGGCATAGAGTGTTGTTCCTTACGGATACCGCCACCGGTCGGGCCATTGCCGGTAGCGTCAATCACTACTTTTACACCTTCCGCCTGGATGGCGGAGGGGGCCACCGGAGCTGCGCCTCCCGGCTGCAGGGACACGT
The DNA here is from genome assembly GCF_900167135.1 of Chitinophaga eiseniae. Lineage (GTDB taxonomy): Bacteria > Bacteroidota > Bacteroidia > Chitinophagales > Chitinophagaceae > Chitinophaga > Chitinophaga eiseniae. Next base: position 120,187 of record NZ_FUWZ01000002.1, read on the forward strand.
GCGATACACGGCCCACATGCCACAACTGGGCAAATATCTTCCCGCCTTCGCGATGCACCGCATCGGTTACTTTTTTCCAGCCTTCCACCTGTGCAGGGGAATAGATACCCGGTGTCCAGGCATATCCCTGGCCCTGGCGGCTGATCTGTGTTCCCTCCGTAATAATAAGCCCCGCGGTGGCGCGCTGCGCATAATATTCCGCCATCTCATCGGTGGCTACGTCGCCGGCGCCCGCCCTGGAACGGGTCATGGGAGGCATTACAATCCGGTTGTGCAGTATGATATTTCCTATAGTGTGATTTGTAAAAAGCATTGTCTTCTGTTTTTAGGTTTTCTGATTCGACAACACAAATTTCCATCGAAATAACTCATTACACAAATAAGATAAATTGTACTTTTGTATCAGAAAAATGATAGATCATGAATTTAAATATGGAATGGCTGCGTACCTTCAAAACCATTTACGAGAAAGGTACCCTTACCGCGGCCGCGCAGGCGTTATATATCTCCCAGCCGGGCGTGAGCCTGCATCTCAACTCCCTGGAGGTGGCTACAGGCTACAAACTGTTTGACCGCTCAGCAAAGAAAATGGTGCCTACCGAAAGGGCCAAGGTGCTCTACAACTTCATCCAGGAGCCTATGGGCCGGCTGGAAATGGCGGAACAGGTATTTCACCGCAGCAGCCGGGAGGGGCGCTCTACCATCAGCATCGGCATGTGCTTCGAAACATTCCAGTTCACCCTGGAAAGATATATCTCCACCCTGCCGTTTAACGTGATCGTGAAATTCGGCCTGTACCAGGAAATGATACACGACCTCGATAAAGGCGTGCTCGACCTGATCGTAACGCCGGAAAAAGGAGAACAGACCAACCTCGAATTCAAACCTTTCTCCCGGGAGAAAATTCTCCTGGTATGCGGTGAACGTACAAACATCAAACCGCTTAAAACACTCCTGAAGGAGCTCGACGTAAAGGAAGAAAAAGTAAAAGTGGCCAAAATAGGCGCGCTGGAAAGCTGGCTGAAACAACAGGTATGGTATAGTACCGCCGCAGACATGGACCATCTCAAACGTTTCTGGAAAATGAACCTCCGGCAGAACATCGACTTCAAGCCCAATTATATCGTGCCTAATATCAGCTCTATTGTCCGTTGCCTGAGCGGCAATGAGGGCTTTGCGATCATCCCCGATTTCCTGTGCCGCGACGAGATCAAATCAGGACAGGTAAAAGCCGTATGGGCCGGGGATGTCAAAGTGGAGAATACGTTGTATTTCGGGTCCCGTAAAAAAACCATCTACGCCAAAGAAATCAAAATGGTGGAAGACATCTTCCGGAAAGAAATGGCGGCGCTATAAAAAAGTCAGCCGCTAATTGTTTCCAATTAACGGCTGACGTGACAGTTATGGGTAAGGCAAAAATTACGGTTTCTTAGCCCACCACAGCGGTGTAGTAACTTCTTCGGTACCACCCAGGAAGCCTACGGCCTGATCGTAGCCTTTGCTGTTGGCAGCTCTCATAGAAGAAGGATAGCGTATACGCTGCGGGTAAAATTTAACGCTACTGGTCATATAGTTACCATTATTCAACGCCGGCAATCCGGGTATAGACTGTTCTACGTTCGGTGTTTCAAAGAACGGCAAGCCCAGCCTGCGCTGATCGCTCCACGCTTCCAGCGGCAACCATGGCATGTTGGCAATATACTTCTGTGTAATGATCTTCGTTAGCAGGTCATTTTTTACCGCCCCATTTTTATACAGGTTATTAACCGGGTATTTAATAGCAACAGTGCCTGGTGCATCGGTATAACCGTTTTTGAAGTTCATGGTGTGCGTAGCCGGCGGTTCAGCAGTGTGGTCCCAGCTTACAGAAGTACCAACCATGTTGAAATCGGAAGAAGCCAGATAAGCGCCTGCGAACTGGGAAACACCCCAATACTCAAAGTTCTGCGTGATCGCTTTTTCATACGCCGCTTTACCGGACATCGGCACGGTCCATCCTCTTACAGCTGCTTCCGCCATCAGGAAGTAAGTTTCCCACGGAGCGAAGAAGATACGTTTGCTGGTGCTGCCACGGAATTGCTGTGTCATACGCGGAGCGCCGCCGGGCCAGTAATACCAGCGGTTAAGCGTACCTTTGGTGCCCCAGTCGCCATTGGTTTGACCATTCCAGGCCATTTTACCATCCAGTAATTTGGCTGTATCCTTATCATTCTTCATCAAAGCACGGGCAGTTCGCTTCCAGGCATTCTCATTGTAAGAAGGGTATTTAGAGAAATTAGGATTAGTGAAATCGCCGGCAGGAATAAACGCTTTATAGGCGCGCGGGTCAATTGTCTGCGGTAAACCATCAAACCAGAAACCTGCCAGCGGATCGCTGGAAGTAGTTGGGAAATGGTTTGTCAACTGCAAACCTGCCCAGTCGGCAGGCCGGATATACGGCTGGTAAACCGGGTCGGTGAGCTGATCAGCAGTTTTCACACCACCGAGGCCTGTGTACAAATTCTCCAGTGTAGTAGTCATCAGCTGCTCATTCCATTCACGGCTCATTACACCGCTCAGCGCATCCCATCCTGGTTTTTCCTGTACCTGGAAAGTCTGGCTCATCTCCGTGATCAGATTGCCACGCACTGCATCTTCAAATTCTGCTTTAGCCTTACCGCCATCTACTTCAGACAAACGCATGGCAAGGCGCAGGCGCATAGAGTTGGCGTAACGCTGCCATAACTTATAGTCAAACCCATAGGCCGGATCATAATCTTTCAGACTACCGGCGCCACGATCGACTTCCAGTTTCGAGCTGGCATCTTTCAATTCAGACAACGCAAAATAGTATACATCCTTCACACTGGCGAAGTCGGGATTGAGACCAGTAACATAACCCTGAATCGCCACCGGTCCGTAGTTATCAGACATTTCGGTCAACAGATACGCACGCCATATACGCGCTACCTGCAACAGGTTATTGGTATTTTCAGTGATCTTACCTGCCTTGATTTTTTTCTCACTCACCTCAACGGCATTGTAAATATTGGTCAGCCAGCTGGTAACCTGGTTGTAATAAGCGCCGGACCAGCCGTCGTTATTAGCACCGGAAGTAATACCGTCGTCCAGTTGCTGGTGTGCTGCTGCTTTCCAGATCAGCACAAACGAACGTTCTGCCACATCCGGGTCCATTTGTGCGGCAATGATAGAGCTATTGATGAGAAACTCCTCCTGTACCTGGGTTTCATCGGCCACTTTAGGGTTCCGGTTGATTTCATCAAATTTGCTGCAGGCGGACAACAACATGGAAAATGCTGCCAAAGCCACGCCTGATTTTATGAATATTTTTTTCATGTCAGTTGCAATTAATGGTTAGAAACTAAGGCTAAGGTTCAACAGGAATGTACGGGTGGTCGGAGGCGCACCGTTTTCAAAACCGGTAGCATTGGAACCGATCGCAAATACGGATTCCGGATCCAAACCGCGTACATGGCTGGAGATCATCCATACGTTGTTGCAGGACAGACCTACTTTCACTGCCTGCACCGGAAGGCGGCCCAATGCGCTCTTCGGCAGGTTGTAGTTCAGCTGTACATTTCTAAGACGAACACTGGTAGCATCATACAGGTTGATTTCCGGAGCGCCGAGGTTACCAGCAGTCATGGCGTTCCAATACTGCTGTGTTGTAACTGACTTATTATTGGCTCCATACTTTCCATTACCCAAATCTACAACGCCAGGAACGACGAGATCATTTCTCTCACCGCCGGGTGCTGTAATAGCAGCAGTACCTGCTTTCTGCATCATCAGCTGGGTAGTAGAAAAGATCTTACCACCAATACGGGCGTCCACCAGGAAACCCAGGGAGAAATTCTTATAAGAGAAAGTGTTCGTTACACCCACCAGCGCTTTAGCACCCTGGTTACCGAGAAACAAGCCGCCAGTTGGCGCATCCACCACCACCGGCAGACCGTCTGCATTCAGCAAGAGCTGTCCGTAGAATTCACTGTTCACATCTGTTACCCGTTGCAGTATTCTGTTAGCGTAAATATCGCCGTACAATGAACCTGTGCGGGCTACTACAGAAACCGCGTCGAAACCACCCAGCGCATAGTTGTTCACGTTTTCTGCTGTACTAATATCAATAATCTTGTTGCGGTTCATAGAGAAGTTACCGGATATGTTCCACATCAGTCCTTTAGTATTGTTGAGAATCCTGGCATCTGCCATAATCTCAATACCGCTGTTCTGAATGTTACCGGCATTGATTTTACGGGTGGAGTAACCTGCAGCAGGGTCCAACGGCAGATCAATCAGCTGACGGGTAGCATTGGATTTATAATAGGTAAAATCAAGACCAAAGCGGTTGTCTGCAAAACGGAATTCTGCCCCAAATTCATGGGATTTAATCAACTCGCTTCTTACGTCTTTATTATAGTAGTTTTTGTTGCGGGAAGCGGTAGTATGGCCGTTCGGATCGTTGCCAATCGTAAAGTAGTTATACAGCTGGTAAGGAGGCAGACTGTTACCTACTGCGGCATAGGATGCTCTCAGCTTACCGTAGCTCAACCAGGAAGGCAGCGATTTGATGTGCTCTGTCAACAGATAAGATAAGCTTACAGACGGATAGAAGAAAGAACGGTTTTCCGGGCTGAGTGTAGAAGACCAGTCATTACGCCCGGTAACATCGAGGAACAGGTAGCCGTCCCAGTTCAGACCTGCAGTTCCGTACAGTGAATTGATACGTTGCTCGGTGATAAGATCTGTGCGGCTGATAGCACCCTTAGAGTTGTCGATGGCAAACAGGTCTCTCACTACCAGGGCGCCGGTACCAAAACCTACATTGGACGTTTTCTGCTTCATGAGGTTTCCACCCACGCTGATATTTCCGCTCAGTTTACCAATCAGGTTATCTTTTTTAGCAGTAATCAGGGTGCTGTAGTTCAGTTCAGAAAAAGTATATCTTCCGGTACTGTAGCCACCATCAACAGCGGCGGGGCTACCGAAATAGGTTTTGCTTTCTGTGTTGGTGGTATACATATCACCACCCGCTTTGATTTCGGCATTTAACCAGCTGGTGAATTCATATTTCATAGATCCATTCAGGATAAAACGATTACGGATATCCTGGTTAAGCCGGTATTTGGTGGCCCAATAAGGGTTTACATCATTACTGGTGCTATACCAATACATTTTACCAAACTCGTTCACCGGATTTTTGAATTGGGTAATATCTATGCTGGTAGGCATGGTGTACAACAGGGAAGCATAGTTCCACGGGTTAGTACCTGCTGCCGGCCTGTTCAGGGCATTAGCATTGGAGTACTGCACCTTAAAGTCTGTGGATAGGCGGTTTTTCTCACCGTACTTGCTGGAAATTCTGCTGGTGATATTTATACGGGATAATTTTGTTCCCGGGATCATGCTCTTATCATTCAGATAATTCAGGGAAGTATATACAGACGTCTTATCCAGTTGTTGCTGAAAAGAGATATTCTCGTTGTGGCTCAGCCCTGTATTATAGAAACTTTTTGGGTTGTCATAATAGGCCATTTTCTCTTTTTTACCAGCCCAGTTGGTTACCTCCTGTCCTGTAATTTTCGGTCCCCAGCTGGTACCGGCAGTCTCGTTAAAAGCGCCGTTAGCACCTTGTCCATAAGCTTTTTGCATTTCAGGACGGGTAAAGAAGGTTTCTACGCCAACTGTGGAGGAAACGGTAATACCCACACCTGCATTTCTTTTACCTGTTTTAGTGGTAATAAGAATAACGCCATCGCCTGCACGGCTACCATATAATGCAGCAGCCGCAGGACCTTTCAACACTGATACACTGGCGATGTCGTTGGCGTTCAGATCGGAAAGACCGTTACCCATGTCCAGAGACGGGTTCCAGTAGTCATTGGTACCATTGGGCGCCACACCGGTGGAGTTGTCAATAGGTACGCCATCCACTACGATCAGCGGCTGGTTTTTACCATTCAAAGAGGTGTTACCACGCAGGTTGATTTTGGAAGAAGCCGCAGGACCGCCACTGGAGCGGGTTACCTGTAAACCAGCCACCACGCCGGTCAGCGCGTTGGTGATATTGGTTTCATGTGCTTCCACCAGTGTATTGGCTTTTACTTCCTGCATGGAATAACCCAGCGATTTTTTCTCACGGCTGATGCCCAAAGCGGTTACCACCACTTCGTTCAGACCTTTGGAGTTGTCCTGCATCACGAGGTCCAGGTTACCGCTGGCAGGTACTTCCAGCTTGGTGAAGCCTACGCTTGTGATGACCAGCGTAGCATTAGATGCTACCTGTACGCGGAAAGCACCTTTTTCGTTGGAGGTAGTACCGTTGGTAGTACCCTTTTCAACAATCGTTGCATAGATAACAGGGGCGCCGGAGCCATCCTTCAGGGTACCGGATACCCATTTTTTCTCCTGCGCATAAGCGCTTTGACAGCAAAGGGCTACCAGACAAGCCAGCAGCGCAAAGCCTAACCACCTTTTCATTGCGGTAAATTTTGAATTTAAATAATAAATGATGACACGTTACTATTACAGCACAGGAAGTCCCATACAGCCTTTGTCAGTGCTGTTTATCTTTTGATTGATGCTAATTTTTTTTGTCTTACGCTTTACTCTGTTGAGCTTTATCCAAATTTTCCATAACAAGTGCCGCTGCGCCTAAACGTTCCGCAGCATACCCCAGGGATGATATTCTTATTTCTACATTTTCTGCGATTTTTGGAATACAATGCTCATTTAATGCATGTTGTACCGGTGCCAGCCAAAGCTTGCCGGCCTTTGTGCCTCTCCCACTCAGGATCACCAGCTTGGGGTTGAACAAGTGAATCAGTATAGCGATCCCCCTGCCGATGTGATATCCTGCCTCTGATAATAATTCTACAGCATACTTGTCGCCCTTGATAGCGGCGTCCATAATTTGATGATACGTGGCAATTCTGTTGTCCATCGACAACCCTTTCATTACCGTGGTCCTCCCGGCCTGAATGCCGGCAATCGCTTTTTCTGCTATCACAGAAAGTGAAGTCTCTGTTTCCAGGCAACCCATTTTTCCACAACTACAGATCTTATTGTTGGTAAACAGCGGAATGTGGCTGAACTCACCGGCAAATCCGTTTTCACCGCGGAAAAGGCTGCCATTCAATACCATACCCAAACCAATCCCCCAACCAATATTGATCACCAGTGCATGCTGACGGTGGCGGGCTTCCCCCAGTTTCCACTCAGCCAGCGCAATCAGACTCGAGTCATTGTCAATGCTCACCGGTATTCCGGTCACTATCTCCAGATATTCATTAATGCTCTTCGCGGGCGTGTCAAAAAAAGAATAATTGACCCCCTTCGTTACGTCCACAAAACCCGGCATACCAATGCCAATGCCTGCAAACTTCTCTTTTGGAATACCAGATTGCTCCATCACTCCTTTTAATTCCTGCCCCAGGATAGAGATCCCGTCAGGATGAGCGGATAAATCCAACTCCAGTACCCGTTCCTCTCCGATCATCCGGTTGCTCATGTCCAGTATACAAATACTGGTCATAAACTGGTCCATCGCCACAGATAATATATACAGATAGTCCTGCCGTACAGAATACATCTGCGGACGGCGCCCCCCTGTAGATATCGCATATCCCGACTCTATCACCAATCCCTCCTTCACTAACTCATTAAGCGCTTTTGTGGTATGCGGAAGACTCCTGCCGGTCAACTGCGTTAAGTCGGTACAGGATAACTCCTTGTTGAAGTAAAGGTGTTTTAGTATAGTCTTCTTAAATAACTCTTGGCGGTCAGACACCATTTTGATTGATACTATTTCAGGTACATCACGATTATAACAAGTGAATCAGCTCATCTCTCATAATTCCGGTTCAAGATAGCCAAACTTTCTAAAACTAAACAAGAACTTCCTCGAAAATTTTAATTAGTTCGATATAATTATCAAAAAAATGCGTAAAGTTATTATGAAAATGTTAATTCTGTATCAGAAAAAGGCAAAAATCTGTCTTTAAAAAGTAGCTAAAACGTAAAAGCAGGTAAAACGTTTTACGAGTTTTCACGCAAAGCCATATTTAAGACCACAATATGTGGTAAGAACGCAAAGGAGCGGAGATCACATTTCATTGAATTACCAACAAAATGTAATCTCCGCTCCTTTGCGTTCTTATAAAACAACGTAGGCCTTAAAGTATTTCTTTGCGAGAAAGCGCTTCGCGATATGCCGCCACAATCTCTCCCACCGGCCTGTTCAGTAATGTCTCATTAAAATTCAACGACGACTTCCCCTGTTCAGATGACCGCCGCATCACAATCTGATGCTTCTCCCGCAGGTAATTGGACAGCTTCACAGAATCAATCCCCGCCCCGTATGCCATCTCCACACAGTTGGACCCATGCTCAAAAGGCGTCAGCTTCAGCCCCTTCAACCGGTTCAACTGTCCCATCAACTCCCGCGCTCTCTCCGCCGTTTCCCGCAACCGCTCCTCCAAACCTTCCAGGTAGTACAAAGCCAACGCACTGTTATGCCAGTTGCGGTACAACGCGCCGCCATGTATCTTGATCTGATGCTCCATCTTGTCCATCACCGCCTGATCGCCGCAAAGCACCGCACCGTTAATAGCTCCCACACATTTATACAATGAAATAAACACGGTATCAAAATAACTGGCATACTCCTTCACGCTGACGCCGGCAAAAGCCGCCGCCAGGTGCAGCCGCGCACCGTCCAGGTGCAATTTGTACCCCTTCTCCCTGCACCAGGCGGATATACGCCGCAACTCCGCCACCGGCACCGTCTTCCCCATACAACGCCGCACCGGGTTCTCAATAGACACCACCCCGATACCGCTCTTAAACAACTCCCCTTCCTCATGATACGCAATGGACTGCTGCAATGCCTCCAGCGTAAAATAAGCTTCCCCGGGAGCCAGCGGTATCAGTCGCTTGCCATGCAACGCTGTCGCCGCATCAGCTTCATCCCGGTACACATGGCTCGTCTCCTGTACAAACACCTTGGTATTATCCCCGCTCAGCACCCGGATGGCCAACTGATTGGCCATCGTGCCGGAAGGCATGTACACCGCTTTCTCCTTGCCGGTAAGTCGCTGAAATAACTGCAACAACTCGTCCATCGTGCCATCATTACCGTAGAAATCCGGTACGATCGGTTTCTTCCGGTTGATCTCCTGCAACTTGTCCAACGTCTCCGTCATGCTCAATCCCAGGCCGTCCCGGATAAAGTTCACCGGCAACGCCTTCTCTGTACTACGTACAGCCATCCTCGTTATCACGGATGGTAAACATACCGGCAATACGCCAAGGCCGGAAGATCTCAGAAAATTCCTTCTGTCTATGCGCATGTCATTTATGGGTTAAATGGTATGAAAAAAATCAGTCATCTGCTGCTCTGTAGGCAGGTTCAGCTTCTTACGCAACCGGTACCGCTTGATCTCCACCCCACGCACGGATATCGCCATCAGCTGCGCTATCTCCTTGCTGGAAAGCTTCAACTGTAAATAAGCGCACAACTTCAGATCGGTATTGGTCAGCACCGGGTAACGGTCTTTCAGCTTCTTCAGAAAATTATTATTGATCTCATCAAAATGCGAGGCAAACTGCTCCCAGTTGGCATTGTTCTTCTCCACATCATTCAACAGCAGCAATGCATTGCGGATCTCCGGGTTATTATCGTTTTTCTTATACACACTCGCCAGGATATCCTTCACCTTCACCAGCGCATCACCCTTTTCCACCAGGTGCAACGACGCATCGGCCAGCGCATTGTTCTTGAAACGTATTTCATTGGCCAGCTTCTCATTCTGTAACTCTACAATCTCTTTTTCATTCTTCTCCAGCTCCAGCTGATGGATGTATTTCAACCGCGCCTGCTCTTCGTCAAACTTACGCTGCTGCACCGCCAGGTTCCGTTGCTGCCAGCGATACAACAGGTACAGCAAGCCCGCCAGCAATAACACATATACCAGATACGCCCATACGGTTTTATACCACGCCGGCAACACACTGAAGTGATAACGCAATGCCACCGACTCATGCCCCAGGTTGTCCCGCGCCTTCACTTTAAAAATATACCTGCCATCCGGCAAATTTGTATAGTCTTTCTCCGACTTAGACGACCATGCTGACCAGCGCCCGTCGTATCCCTCCAGCTGATAGCTGTATTCAATATTGTTCTGCAACCCGTATGCCGGAGAACTGTATTCAAAATGAAAAGAGTTATAACTCTTCGGCAACGCCGGCGCCTCCTTTTCATCCTGAACAAAACCAGCTTCTGCCCGGCGAAAATATCCTCCGAAAATCAGGCTGTCCGATTTCCCCAGCGCCCTTACCTGCCCCATGATAATACGTACCTGCTGCTGATTGCCGGCATATTTCTCATAGTTCAGATGGATCATCCCCTTCTCAGAACCAATGAATATATTCTCCCTGTTATAAGGATAGATGTTTTCAAAACCCAGTAATATCTTACCATCCAGCTCCGGAATATAGGTAATGGTAAACGGCTGGCCCTCCGATGGACGGCGGAAATCCACCACCCCTATCTTTTTCCCGCTGCAAAACCAGAGATTGCCATCTGCGTCTTCATTCAGATAACGTATCTCCATCGTGCCGAAGACCGGCCGCAGAAAAGCAGAAGGAACAAACCTCCCGGCAGCGGCGTCGAATTCGTATATCCCCTTCGCGGTACCAAACACCACGCGGTTCTTTACTTTAAAAACAAAGTTATTCAGCGCAGAAGGCAGGCCCGCGCTGTCGGTAAACAAATGCGCCGTAAGCGTCTTACGGTCGGCTGACAGCTGTAGCTGGTACACGCCCCGGTATGGGTGCGACGCCCATATCACATTATTATTGTCGATCTCCAGGAAACGGATAGACTCCTGTAACCCCGGCACTACGCCCTTGTCCACAAACCGGCCCTGCTCAAACGCCAGCATCCGCACCCCCGCATAAGTGCCGGCCAGCACTTCCGTAGCCGGGTACACCGATGTCATCGGCTTAAACAACCAGGTCCCCAGCCCAAAAGCCAACGGTTGAATGATATGGTCTTTTACCTCGAAACTGCCAATGTGCTGCCCAATTAAAAGATGACCGTTCACTTCATCCAACCGCCATACCTCGTGCTGGCTGCCACCCATCCTGGCAAAGTCACCTTTGGAAAAACTCAGGTCGCCGCTGCCGGACAAGGGTACATAATACGCCCCGTCAGACGTGGCGATATACAGCTGCCCTTTATAAATACGGGCGGAATAGCCGGATACTTCATTGGTCTTACTGGGACCTATATATTTTATTGCCGCATTGTACGCGATAAAACTGATCCCGTTATTTAATCCTGCCCACAGGTTGTTGTCCTTATCCAGGAAGACACTGAGCACATTATTGTTCTGCAGCCCTTCCGTCCGGGAGATCTTCTGCACAATGCGCCCTGCGAAATCCATCACCAGGCAGCCTTCCGCCGTGGTGGCGGCTACCAGCTCACCAGCATTGATACGCGTGCACACAGAGAGATTAACACCTGCCGGCAGATGGCTGTCCTGCTTTTGCAACGACCCATCCGGCTGCAGGAGAAAAAGCCCGTGCGTCTGTGTGGTGATCAACAGGCTGTCCCGGCCAATTTCCATCATACCGGAAATCAGCACGTTGTTCAGCGGCTCCCCGGTATTGACCGGCAGCCATTCATGACGCTCCAGCCGCAGCAGGCCATTGGCCTTGTCCTGCGCATATAGTTTATCACCCACCTTCCGGAGATACATCCACTCGCTGGTAGTGGGGTATACCTTAATACTGTTATTACGGAATTCCATCAGCCGGTCCGAAGCCTGGAAAAAAACAGACTCCCCGAAGCGCTCTATCCTCCAGATGTCCGCGAACCTGTTCTGCGATTTTGGCAGTAATTTCTTTAAAGAAGTATAAGTCAATACCCCGTTGGCCCCTCTTTCAAAATAGCCTATTTCATCCTGGCCGCCGACATATACCCTGTCGTTGCTGTCCATCGCCAACGCACGTACGATGGTTTTATTGGGCAACGGGTATACGTTCCAGTGACTGCCGTCATAGGTCAGCATTCCTTCATTATTCGCGAAGTACATCATCCCCCTGCTGTCCTGCCGGATATCCCAGGTCTGCGTCCCTGCCTTGAAATCGCTTTTGCTGTAATTAATGATTTGTGGTAATCCTATAGTGTTTTGTCCGGTACAGGTCAACCTGCATAGGTATATCAAGATAAGCAAGCACCATATTCTCATGAAATGAAGATATAAAATTCGGATGATGTAGTAATGATGTAGTTGATTTTTATTGAAAATCAATTATTTAAATAATTATGATGTAGTAGAGATGTAGCGCTTTTGTTTGGGCTGAAAACGGTATCCGATAATTTTACTGCATCCAAACCAACACTCCTGTCAACTAAAATCCTTACGGAATCTTAAAAAAAATTGAAACGAAAGATCAGCATCATCACCGGACATTCTCCCGTATGAAACTGTAAAAACTGACTCACGTATGAAAAAATTTCTTCCATGCATGCTGATGCCTGTACTGTTGTTTTTTGCCAATATGTCATGGGCTCAGAACATTCCCGTTACCGGCAAAGTAACTGATGAAAAAGGGGAAGCCATCCCCGGGGCATCCGTCGTGTCCCGCAACAGCAAAACGGCAGTAGCGGCCCACCCGGACGGCACCTTCCATATCAGCGTACTCCCGGGCGAAAAAACCCTGCACGTATCCGCCATCGGGTTTGTGCAGCAGGACGTAACAATTACCGCCGCCCCCCTGCATATCATCCTGCAGGCATCTCCCAGCGACCTTAACGAAATACTGGTCGTAGGCTACGGCACCCAGAAAGTGACCAAAGTATCCGGCGCCGTGTCCACCGTCAAAGGCAGTGATATCACCGCCCTCCGACCGGTAAGGCCGGAAGAGGCGCTACAGGGCCGGGCCTCCGGAGTAAACGTCATCCAGAGCGGCTCTCCCGGGTCCAAACCCACGGTCCTCATCAGAGGTATCCCCTCCTATACCGGCACCGACCCACTCGTGATCATCGATGGCGCCATGCAGTCGCTCGACGATCTGAACGCCCTCAATGCTGCCGACATCGAGTCGATGAACGTGCTGAAAGACGCCGCCACCACTGCCATCTATGGTGTTAAAGGCGGCAACGGCGTGATCGTGGTCACCACCCGCGGCGGTAAAAAGAACCAGAAGCCCGACCTCACCATCAACGCCAACTACGGCGTGCAGGAAGTGCTGAAAACCATTCCGGTGTTAAATGCAGCCGAATACGGCGCCATTATTAATGAAGGCAGCGTAGCCTCCGGCGGTAACATCATCTTCCCCGACCTCGCTAAACTGGGCGCGGGCACCAACTGGCAAAAAGAGATCTTCCACAAAGCGCCTATCATGAACTACAACGCCAGCTCCCGCGGCGGCAGCGACCGGATGACCTATTTCCTCTCCGCCGGATACCTCGCACAGGACGGTATCACCGGCGGCGGCAGCAAATCCAACTTCAAAAGGATCAATGTCACCGCAAACATATCCGTAGACATCACCCGCAAACTGAAGTTCATCCTGAACACCAGCTACGTAAACATCAAAAGCAAAGGGATACAGGAAAACTCCTTCAACTCCATCATCGGCAGCGCGCTCAATTTCGATCCTACCGTGCCCATATATAATGATGTACCCAATACCACCGGTAAATACAGCTTCAGTAACCTGCTGCTCTCGGAGATCTTCAACCCGCTGACCAAACTGGAAAATACCTATAACCTGAACAACGGCAACAAACTGTATGGCAAAGCGGAACTGCAGTATGAAGTGATCAAAGACCTGAAACTGACCGGTCGCTTCGGCTACACCAACTGGGACAATACCAGCAAAAACTTCACCCCGCTCGTATTTTACGGTCCGCTCAATGTGGAAAACACCATGACGGCCGAAGGTATGCCGGTGGTGATTAAAAACGGCCTTGGCGGCATCGCCACCAGCACCCATAACAACGTTTCCCAAACCAAAGAAGGTAACTTCAGCTTCACCGCCGAAGCATTCGCCAACTATCACTTCAATTTAAAACAGCATCATCACATTGACGTAGTAGCCGGCGGGGCCATGTATAAAACCACTGCCAACGGTATCACCGCCACCGCACAGGACGTGCCTTTCAACTCCTGGGCCTTCGCAGACCTCAGCGCCGCCACCGGTACCAACACCGCCGGCGTGATCTACTTCCGCGATACTGTCATCAACGGCGTAGCCACACAGGTACGCGATCCCCGCGGCGACGTGGCCCCTAACCTCAACGCCCGCACGAACAGTAACTATTACTCCTTCCGTCGTAACCAATCCTATTTCGGCAGGATCAACTACGACTACAGGGATAAATACCTGGCATCGTTTACCGCCAGAAGGGACGGCTCCTACGCCTTCGGTCTAAATAACCCTTATGCCAACTTCTTCTCCGGCTCCGCCGGATGGGTAGCCTCCCAGGAAGATTTCTTCCGCTCTGATTTCATCAGCTTCCTGAAAATCAGAGGCAGCTACGGCACCGTGGGTAATGAAAACGTAAAACCCTCTCCCGTTAAAATCGTCACCGGTGGCCCCAACTATGGCGATGGTAACAACAACGGCTACACGTTCGGCAACTCTTTTGTGCCCGGTTCCACCGTTGCCTCCTACGCCAACCCCAGCATGGCCTGGGAGAAACAGACACAGTTCAACGGTGGCTTCGACATCACCTTCTATAAAAGCAAGTTTTCTGTGTCAGCAGACTACTTCAGAAAAGAAGTAAAAGGGCTGCTGTTCGTGTCCGAACCATCCCTTTATCTGGGAACCGCACAGGTGCCTGAATCCAACATCGGCTCCACCCGCAGCAGCGGCGTGGAACTGTCGGCAGGCTATAATGAAAATATCGGCCGTGACCTGAAACTGAGCACCAACCTCAACTTCACCACCGCCCGCAACATCGTGACAGCCACCAACGAAGATGGCACCGCTTTCATCCAGGGCGGCAACTACTTCAACGGTGTATCCCAGAATGTGACCCGCTTTGAAAAAGGCAAAGCCCCCGGCTACTTCTATGGCTATAAAACCGCCGGCCTGTTCCAGTCCACCGACGAAATAACCAAAGCCCCGAGGCAGGACGGCGCCCAGCCCGGCGACATCCGCTTCGTGGACGTCAACGGCGACGGCGTGATCAACGACAAAGACAAAACCGGGATCGGCAACCCCTTCCCGAAATTCACCCTGGGATGGAACCTCTCCCTCTCATACAAAAAGTTTGACCTCAACGTGTTCACCTATGCTTCAGTAGGCAACGACGTATACCGCGCCTACGAAAGAAACGCCAACTACACCAACAAATTCCGCGATGTGCTGGACAGATGGACCGGCCCCGGCAGCACCAACGATGCACGCCACCCGCGCTATTCTTTCACAGACGCCAACAGCAACATCCGCGCATCCGACCGCTACGTGGAAGACGGCTCTTTCGTGAAAATCAAGAATATCCTGCTCGGCTATACGCTGCCGAATACTTTCTTCCGGAAAGCCGGCTTCTCACAGGTACGGGTATACGCACAGGTGAAAAACGCTTTCACGTTCACCAACTACTCCGGCTATGACCCGGAAATATCCGGCTTCATCATGAACACCGGCGTGGACCGCGGCGCCTATCCGCAAGCAAGAACATGGTCTGTAGGCGTTGATTTCAAACTGTAAAAAAATAACAACATGAAAAACTTACTGTATATAGCCGGATTGTTCGTGATAGTAGCCCTGCTCTCTTCCTGCAAGAAGTGGGTGGACTATGACGCACATGAAGATTTTCTCGTGACAGAGAAAGACTACCTCCGCTCCTCCGATGACTACAACACCATGGTGATCAGTGTATACTCGCCGCTGCAATGGCTCAACCAAACCGTCCCTATCGGTGATATTGCCTCCGACAACGCCGTTACCGGCGGGGAAAACGCTTCCGACGTATTGGGCCTTCAACAGATCGACGACTATACCCACACACCGGCCAACGACTATTTTACCGAGATCTGGAAGTCGGCTTACGAGGGCATCAACCGCGCCAATTATCTCACCCAGTACAAAGACAAGAACATCTCTGGCAACAGTATCAATTTCACGGGCAAGGATGCGCTTTATGGAGAAGTATATTTCCTGCGTGCTTACTATTATTTTACCCTGGTGAAGTTTTTTGGGGATGTGCCCCTGTTTTTCGACAGAAGGCTTAACCTCTCCGATTCACGGACCTTACAACGGTCACCCAAAGCCGAAGTATATGCACAGATAGAAAAAGACCTCAACACCGCCATCGCCGTACTGCCTAACTCCAATCCGCAGGCTGGTCGTGTTACCAAATACGCCGCCCAGGCACTGTTAGGTAAAGTGCTGATCTATCAGAACAAATTCGACGCGGCCGCTACTACGTTGGAAAATGTAGTGAACGGGCCTTTTACACTGGTGCCTAATTTCGCCGATATCTTTTTACAGTCCGGCGAAAACGGGTCAGAATCCGTATTCGAGATCCAGTATTCCAACCTGTTCCCTTACTGGAACTGGGGCGCCGCCACCCGGGGCCAGGGCAACTATGCCGTACAGCAATGCGGTATCCGCGGCCTTACCGGCAGCAGTCCTTATGCACCGGGATGGAGCACCAACCTGCCCACCCAGGACCTGGCCAAAGCCTATACCGTCGGTGATCAGCGGAAAGCTGCCACCGTACTGGATATCGAAGCCTATAAAACAGCGCATCCGGAGTTCACCATCACCTACCAGGCAGCGCCCTATAAAAATACAGGCCTGTATAATCAGAAATACCTGCCGCGCAAAGGAGAAACTTCCGGTCAGACAGAACTCAACTACCTCAATAACTACCGCACCATTCGTTTTGCAGAAGTACTGCTCCTGGCGGCAGAAGCCAACAACCGTGCGACCACGCCCAACGATGCCAAAGCACGCGATTACCTCAACAAGGTACGCCGCCGCGCTTTCCGCGATAACCTGCATGATGTCACCGTCTCCGGAACAGCGCTGCGCCAGGCGATCTGGGACGAACGCCGGCTGGAGCTGGCCATGGAAGGCGATCGCTTCTTTGACCTGGTACGTACCGGCCGCGCTGCCACAGTCATCACCGGTTTCAAAGCAGGCAAGAATGAACTGTTTCCTATTCCGCAAAGAGAAATCGAGATCTCCCAGCTGCAACAAAATCCAGGTTATTAACAGCCAAACTTCAACCGCATGAACAAACTTACCTATATACCGCTGCTGCTGCTCATGACCATGGGCAGTGGCTGCACCAAAGACAACTTCGATAATACGGACTTCCTCAACACAGGAACAGCTCCTGCCAGCGAAGGCATCAACTTCAACATCAAAGACGATAACTCCGGCCTCGTCACCATTACCCCCAACAGTGCCGGCGCTACCGCTTACGATATTTATTTCGGAGACGCCACCACCGAACCCGTGCGCATACTTCCCGGGCAAAACACCACCCATATTTACAAGGAAGGTACCTATCCCGTAAAAGTAATCGCGAGCGGCATCACCGGCCAGAAAACAGAAACCACCAAACAACTCGCTGTAACATTCCGGGCACCTGAAAGCCTGACCATCACGGCCAACGCCAACCTGCACGATCTTACCGTGTCGGCGGCGGCGTTGTACGCGACCGGAGGATATAAAGTGTACTTCGGCGATGCGGCCAATGAAGTACCGGTACTGATCGCTGAAGGTGCCCATGTTACACACACCTACGCCAAAGCCGGCAAATACCAGGTAAAAGTGGAAGCTCTCAGCGGTGGCGCAGCCATCACCACCGCCACCAAAGAGGTGACGATCTACAACGCGCTCACCCTGCCAATGACTTTTGAACAGCCGGATGTCAGCTACGCCTGGGGCGATTTTGGCGGCAGCGTCACCTCGGTGATACCGAATCCCTATCCCGGAGGGATCAACGGCAGCGCCACCGTTGGCAAAATCATCAAAACAAAAGACCAGACATGGGCCGGCAATTATATCAGCATGAGCAGCCCGATAGATTTCACCAACAACAAAAAATTCAAGGTAAAAGTATATTCCTGGCGACCAGGGCTGCGTGTACTGTTGCAACTGGAAAGAAGCGGGGACAACACTTTCATGGAAAACATGGAAGCCGTTACCACCAAAGCCAATGCCTGGGAAGAACTGACGTTCGACTTCAGCGGCAAAATCATGGATAACAGCAAGAAACTGCAGAACATACTCTTCTTCCTGGACAACGGCACACAGGGCGACGGCAGCCAAAACTTCACCATCCTCTTCGATGACATCGTATTAACCAACTAATTACGTATCACGCATGATCAAGCATATCACACTGACATTCCTTTTCGGCGCCATGCTGTTGCTGGCCGGCAGCTGCGGCAAAGACGACTATAAATTCGGCGATCTCACCACACCCGGTAAACCCGCACTCACGGTCACGGTTAACGGGAAAGACGCCACCCACCCCAATGGCGACGGTACCGGCACCATACAACTGAGCATCCATTCCGAACACGCCTATAACTACAAAGTGGATTTCGGTGACGGGCAGACACCGAAAACAGGTACCATCAGCGCCTATACGTATACCTATAAACATACCGGTGTGAAAAAATTCACCATCACCGTGTATGCCTCCGGTAAAGCCGGCATCACCAGTACCAACACCATGGAACTGGAAATATACCGCGCATTCATCCCCAACCCGGAGCTGGTCAGCATGTTGACCAACAACGGTGTAAAAAAATGGCGGGTAGATAAAGATGCGCCCGGCCATCTCGGCGTATCTGCCGCCGATGCCTTCACACCTGCATGGTGGGCCGCCGCGCCGAATGAAAAAGCCGGTCTTGGCATCTACGATGACATCTACACCTTCAATGCCAGCGGCAACATCTTCACCCACACCACCAACAATGACCTCTTCGGTAAAAAGGAATACTTAAAAGACTTCGATCCCGCCATGACCGGCACCGGAGACTATACCCTTACCGGCGCTAAAGCGGCCGACTATACGGAAACGTTCGGGTACGATGGTAGCGCCACCGAAGAATTTATCACCTTCCCGGTAAAAGGTCATCTGGGTATATACCTGGGAACACACAAGTTCCAGGTACTGGAAAGGACCGACACGCATATGACATTACGTTGTGTGCAGGACCCGGGTGCATGGTATGTTAAACTAATCGCAATTCAATAACTTATGAAACATTTAACCGGAATGATGATGGGGCTGCTCATCACCCTGAGCAGCTGTGGAAAATCAAATGACAACAAACCGGCGGAGAAAGTAGCGCCGCTGAACCTGGCCGTAAGCACGGTCGTGAGCACCGACAGCAGTGGCACCGTTACCTTTACCGCCGCCGCCGAGCACGCCGTGAGTTATGACTATGACTTCGGAAATGGTCATATCAGATCTACCGCCAACGGTAGCACGAGTTACACGTACAACACACCGGGAGTAAACAACTACACCGTGAAAGTCACCGCCAAAAGTGCAGACGGCCTCACCATTGGCAAATCACTAACGGTAACAGTACCGGTGTCCACGAAGTTGATTTGGTCCGACGAGTTTAACCAGGATGGTGCCCCTGACTCAAAAAACTGGGGATACGACATCGGCACCGGCGACAACGGCTGGGGCAATAACGAAGCACAGTATTACACCAGCCGTGCCGAGAACGCCGCGGTTTCCAACGGGACCCTGAAAATCAACGCCATGAAGGAAAGCTATGACGGGAAAGATTACACGTCTGCCCGCCTGCTCACCAAAGGTAAGTTCAATTTCACCTATGGCCGCGTGGAAGTCAGCGCCAAACTGCCCACCGGTGGCGGCACCTGGCCAGCCATCTGGATGCTGGGCAGCAATATCACCACAGCAGGATGGCCTGCCTGCGGCGAGATAGACATTATGGAGCATAAAGGCAACGAACCACAGAAAATATACGGTACCGTGCATCATCCGGGCCACGCCGGCGGCAATGCAGACGGCGGCACTACCATGGTAGCCAACGAAACCGGTGCGTTCCATAAATATGCGCTGGACTGGTCGCCCACGCAACTTCGCTGGTATGTGGATGATAAACTGTTCTTTACATTCAATAATGCGGCTGGCCTGCCTTTCAACCATGATTACTTTATCCTGCTCAATTTCGCCATCGGCGGAACTTTTGGTGGCGCTATCGACCCGGCCTTCACCAAAGGGACTATGGAAGTAGATTACGTAAGAGTGTATAAAAACTAACAGACAGGAATTCTCTAAAAATATTACCGCCGGCTTATGTTGTTAAGCCGGCGGTAATATTTTTATTCGTTGCTATCATACGTGTCTGCTGCACGTCGCAGCTTCCATTGGATAACCTTCCGCAGTTTCTCCGGCCCCAGTACCTTCATACCATCCGCAAAGCCGAGGATTTCCCGCTCCAGCTCAAAATTATGCTCTACCATAATGGTAATGACCGTCCCTTCTGTTCCTTCAGAAATCACTTGCTGACTATGATGCAGCGGTTTTGTCAGCACATAGGGCGCATGCTCCGGCGTCACGAGGATCGTTACCTGCTGGGGTCTTGTTCTTGCTACGGTAGGCCCGATCGCGTGTTGATAGTAGTCTTCCGGCGTGTGTCCGTCCAGGTTAGGGCGGTAGGTTTCGGTTTCATCGATTTTTAGTTCCACTATCCTGTCCAGCGCCAGCGTGATAATGCCAGCAGTGGCGTTTTTTGTTCCCACTGCAAACCACCGGTTCTTAAATTCTTTCAGCCACCAGGCGTGCAGGTGCATCTCACTGGCGGATTTAGCGCGGAACGACTGATATTTCACCAGCAGGGTCTGTTCCCGGACAATGGCATCGTAGATCATGCCGAGATGCGATAATCCCCGCAGGTGCTCATTCTTCTCAAAATCGACCACCGTCCGCTGGTTATGTGACGAGGCATATACGTGCCCCTCCAGTTTCTGCACCACGTCGTTCAGATGCTGGAAATGGGAAAAGCCCCTGAACTGCTTCAGTACCTCCACAGCTTCCGTCATACGGGTCAGGTCATGCTCACTCAGTGGGATATTGGTAATGCTATAAGCGGGATCTTCGTAGGTATAATATTTTTTCTCTACTATAATAATAGGCGCGTTGTAGCCCAGCTTATCACTGCGCATCATCTGGATGTCGGCCTGTATGGTACGGCGGCTGATGCCTTTTTCCATGCCTTCATAGTCATACAGGGCTTCCGACACTTTATCGATCAGGTTCGCCAAAGTCCAGCGCCGGCGGCGGTTCCGGAGGCAGGTGTCAATGGTTTTATATCTTATTAAGGCGTTACGGTTAACAGGCATTCCAAAAAAATTTTAATAAAAATAAATAAAAAATCGACCTGCGCAAAAAGACTGCGCACATAGGGAGACATCTTTGCATCATCAATCACACAGTAATACAAAACGATATGAAATTCAATCTTTTCACCAAAGGCTCCCAACAGGTAACCAATCATGCAGGTGCACCGGCGTACAAGACAACTCCGGAAATGGAACTGTACACCAGCGTAGTGACAGCTTCTCTGAATGACCAGTTCTATGAAGGAGCCGGTGACAGACTGGCTCGTATCTGCGCACTGATGGACCAGAACGATCCGGCTTTTGTAGCCCGGCTGGCAGTGTACGCCCGTGAAAAAATGTACCTGCGCAGCATCCCGATGGTATTGGCCGTGGAAATGGCCAAACGCTTCAGCGGCAACGCGTTGGTAGGTAAAACAGTGGCGCGTGTAGTACAACGTGCAGATGAAATCACGGAAATACTGGCTTACTATACCATGGCCAACAAACGCACACAGGTAAAAAAGCTGCATAAGCTGAGCAAACAGGTACAGAAAGGACTGGCCGAAGCCTTCAACCAGTTTGATGAATACCAGTTTGCGAAATACAACCGTAAAACAGCCATCTCGCTGAAAGACGCGTTGTTTCTTATACACCCGAAAGCCAAAGACAACGCCCAGCAGGAAGTGTTCAACAAAATTGTCAACGACACCCTGTCTGTACCCTATACCTGGGAAACAACCCTGTCTGCCGTTGGTCAGCGCTCCTTTGCCTGCGAAACAGATAAAAGAGTGGCCGTGCGCGAAGCCTGGGAAGAACTGATCGCCAGCAAACAACTGGGATACATGGCCACCATGCGTAACCTGCGCAATATGCTGCAGGCGGATATCAGCCCGGCACACATCAGCATGGTATGCGACTACCTGACCAACGAGACAGCGGTATTGAATTCCAAACAGCTGCCCTTTCGCTACCTCGCAGCTTACCGTGAACTGAAAGAGGTGCAGCACGGCCTTACCGGTCAACTGATGCAGGCGCTGGAAACAGCCGTTAAAATCAGCGTAACGCACCTGAAAGGATTCGATGTCAACACCCGCGTGGTCATCGCCTACGACGTATCGGGGTCCATGCAGTTCCCGCTGTCTCCCCGCAGCAAAATCAAAGGCTATGACATCGGTCTGATGCTCGGCATGTTACTGCAGCACAAATGCAAACATGTAGTCAGTGGCATGTTCGGAGACACCTGGAAAACCGTAGCGCTGCCGGGTAACAGCATCCTCTCCAATGTAGACGCATTCTACCGGAGGGAAGGAGAAGTAGGTTACTCCACTAACGGCTACCTCGTGATAGCAGACCTGATCCAACGCGCCTGTGTGGCCGACAAGGTCATGCTTTTCACGGACTGCCAGCTGTGGAACAGTACCGGCGGACAAAATACATTCGCCAACAGCTGGGCCGCCTACAAACGAAAAGTGGCGCCCAACGCCAAACTGTATCTCTTTGACCTGCAAGGGCTGGGTACTACTCCGGTGGATATACGTCAAAACGATGTATACCTCATCAGCGGCTGGAGCGATAAAGTATTCGATGTGATGGAAGCCATCGAAAATGGCCACTCCGCACTGGAACACATCCATAGCATAACCCTTTAATCATCCGTTTTTGTTAACTACATAAAACGCAGCGCGCTGAAAGGGCGCGCTGCACTACCGGCCCGGTAGCTTAAAAGGACAAAGCTGCGGTAAAATTACGTCACCGCGGAGTGTATGGAACATATCGTGACGGGCACGCCCTGTCATGATCAGAATTTACAGTGCACCGAACGTTTGAATACCAGTAGGGAAGCGTATTTACAGCCATACTGTTCAGCAATGAAAATGCAGGTTCGATCCCTGTCCGGGCAACATCAACATCTGTCAGGTGTCGTATGAATGGGCTACTTCACTCCAAACGAAAATTCCTATTCGACTTGTTACCCTGATATAACAACGGCGGGTGCCGTAGCGACGGGCTACTTCGATTCAGGCTTGATGTGCAGGTTCAAATCCTGCTCGCGGTGATATCCGCGGTCGTCTAATGGCAGGACGCAGGCAGTCTGCAACGGAGCAATCCGGGGGCAGATCCACAGCCATCCTGTTGCGCCCTTTTGCCCTGCTGTTGTTATCTATAAAAACATAATTATTGAAGATAAGCAAGTGTCGTATGAACGGGATACTTCGTTAGGGAATTCTTTCCTGTTCAGTTTTTTACCTTGTTTACCTTAACAGATATTCCCGTACCTCTACTCCACGTGCGCCAGCCACTACCGGCACTCGGCTATCCAGCGAAAAAAAATGCACAAATGCCTGGTGAATAAAATCATGCATCACAGCGGTACCACTGGTGTAAACAGAATAGTTAATGCCATTTGCAGTAAAAAAGTAGCTGGTGATAATACCTTTATCTGTCTGCTCCGTGATTTTAAACCGGGTAATGTTTTTCCGCCTAAATACCACCTCCTTGCCACGGCGAACAAACAACAGGCTATCTGTAGTAAATATCAGTTGCTCACACCGATACCACATGCCACCTAAATAATGACCGATCGCCAACATCACCCCTACAAAAGGCAGTAACAATACCACCATCCTGACCAATCCCGGTATACGGAGAGCCATCAGCGCACTTTCATACGAATGCACCCAAATGGCATACAACGCAAACAACGGCAGGAAGATGGCAAATGCTATCAGCAGCTTTCGCTTCGGCTTCGCTACCAGCCAATATTCTACAGGAAATTTTTTTTCCATCAGGACTTGTGGTCTATGTAATAAAACAACACCTGCAACAACAGCACAAGGATAATGACGCCAGCGCCCAGAAAAATCAGCATCACCTGCCCCGGCGTTCTTTTTTCCAACCATTTATAGGTGAGGGGTTCGGTCTTGACAAGATATACGCCATAATGCGGAAAAAGGTTCTGATGAATTTTATTCCGAAGGTCTTTTTTGTTGAAGTGTTTATCGATGTAAGGTTTCAGACAGGACATCATCTCGTCTACGGTCTGTAGGTCTTCCTTTCTGGAAAAAGGCGTCATAGCGCCGATGCCGACCCGCATCCGGACAGACAGCCCCGTTTTGGTATAGAAAGTAAGGTAACGAAAATCGGCACTGCCCATATTATTTATTTCCCGGATGCTCTCCAGTGGAATATCAAATTCTTGTTTCCGAAACCGGATCAGCAAACGCTCAGCATTTACCCGCACGGTCCAGGTCTTGTCACGGACCAGCTTCGCCAGCCAGTACATGGAAAGGATACTGATACCCAGTATCGCGGGAATAATCAGGCCACGCGGCACTTGTAGCGGATTGACCGGTAAAAATACGTTGAGGAGATAAAACAATCCCAGCAGCACAACAACCAGGATTGGCAGCAATGCAAACCCCAGCCGTATCTCTGTCTTCAGGTCAAGCCCCTGAAACCGGAATTCCTTTTCTTTGATAGCTGTCATCATACTTATTTTATCTGTACCGGCGCAGTAGTAGTGGGTAAAGGTCCATCCGGCGGCGTGGAAGGCTCGTCGAGCGGTTTATACCGGTAGGAGTTTTCCGGATCGCCACAGGCGGTATAAAACACCGGTGGGAGCTGCACTTTTCCAGGCGCTCTTTTTTCTTTGGAAGCCGGACCCAGCAACATGTATTTATACAGGACGCTTACATCGTTGTATTCAGTAACAAGTTTATCCTGCGGTGTATCATGCGCTGTATATTGTCCCGCTGCGGCATTATAGGTGTATTCAGCAGTATCTATTTCTGTCAGCAACTTATAAAACCGGTTAGCATACAGCACGTCTTCCTTCTCTTCTTTTTTCTTGTCGTCACCCAGGTAAGCCTTCATTTCCTCTACTTCCTTATCGTTGGGCTGATGAAGAAGCCCCCTGCTTCCTGTAAGACTTGTCCGCAGCACCGTCTCCCCTTCTTCTTTGGTGACAACACCTACAAACGGCTCCTGGTAACGGTTAGGCTTCTGGTAGAGGAATACAAAATCATTGTATTTTTTTTCGGGAGAATAGATCTCTGTGTTGTGGTCCATCTTTTCTATCCCAAAGTCACTATCCACATGGGAAAATATGATCTGTGAAGGAACAGCAGCAGCTTCATAAATGTAAGGAGGCTTAAAACAGTTTGCGTCTTCATTGAACACACGGCGCGTTTTGCCATCATTAAACTGAATAAACGTTTTTCCCCGTTCAAATCCGTTGAAATACATCCGTACACTGTCTTGCAGCGCCTTATTTTCTCTGGCGAATACAATAAAAGTATTGGCTGGTTTATCGGGAACAAACCGGATATGGTCTTTTTCCACATGATAAGTCCCGGGCACCAGTGTGGCATAACCATACAGGAAAAAACGGCCGTTATCGAAAAGACAGAACCCGTCCTGAACACCGCCATAGCGGCCGGCGAGAGACTGTGCAGAGGCGTCATTATTCATAAATAAAGATAGCGTGATGGTAGTCAGTATACAAAGAAAGTAGAATATGCTGTTCATAAATTGTTTTGATTACAATACTCAAAAAAATCCCCCAAACGGAAAATCCGGGTAAGGTAGGCATAGTCCTGGTTCACCTGCTGATAACTTTTCAGGGACGGCGCCGCTACGTCCAGATTACCTTTGCCGAGGGTACGGTCGGGAATAAACAAAGCATTCGTTACTTCCGGCTCCCCCAGCAAAGAATAAACTTCCCGGCCTTCCACCGCATAGGGCTTGAACCGGGAGCTGAGGTTTTTCCTGGTATAGATGGTATTATAGATAACATATTTGGACCGCGAAGGGTTAATCACTCCATAAGAGGTCAGTTCCATATTCAGCTCCTGCGGGGGCATACCCAGCGCCTCACAGCTGATATCATGTACACCTTCCGTCAACGCCACCCTTAAAAAGGAACGCGCCGGAACGACATACTGTTTCTGGTCAATCGCAACAGTTATGTCCCGGCCCGTCGGGTTATCAATCAACGTTGAGCCGCTGAGCGTTGGTTTCAGCAATAGCTCATAGCCGGCGTAACATCCCATCAATACCAACACCAGCAACAGTCCTATGATTCTTTTTCCTGCTATTTGTGTCATGGAATCACTGTTTTTTCTGAAATACGGTTTTCAGTGATTAAAGTTAACCCAGGACCGTTGCATACTTTGGGGCAAATTAATTTCCGCACACGGCGGGTCAACATCTGTAGGCTGCAGAGAAATATCCGCATTTATATTTTATCGATAAAACTGAGTACCACCTCTCTCTTACGGTCAGACACCGGTACCGTTTCACCGTTAAACATTTCAAGATAACCTTCCTTATAATATTTGCTGACGTAGTTACCATTCACAAGATAAGACTGATGGCAACGGATAAACGTTTCTTCCGGCAGCAGCGCTTCATACTCTTTCAATACTTTGGAAACCAGGATGGAACTGCCGTTTTTCAGATAAAAAGTCGTATAGCCCCGGTCACTCTTACAATACAGGATATCCTCTATATCGATGATCTGTGTATATTCTGCGCTCCTGAGCGCCACGCGGCGCGGACGCGTTCCTCCTTTATAGTGATTGGCGGCGATCTCCAGCTGATGCTGGTTAAATTTCTGTTGCTCGCTTTTTTTGAAACAACGGTCCACAGCTTCTTCAAAAACAGTTGTCTCGATCGGTTTCAGCAGATACGCGAAAGCGCCGAGGTTCAACGCCTGTAACGCATACTGGTCGTAGGCGGTAATAAAAATGATCTGGCTGGCGGTAACGTCAATGCGGCTAAACAAGGTGAAGCTGTTACCGTCTTTCAATTGTATGTCTGCCAGAATCAGCTCCGGCTGCAGCGCAGGTATTTCTTCCTGTGCCTTTGCTATTTCCCCGGAATAGCCCACCACCTGCAGGTAGGGAATCTCATTCACCAGCGCCATGAGATGTTTCAGGATATTGATTTCGTCTTCAAGTATATAAACAGTCATCGGACTTGGTTTTAATCTATTAATAAAGGCAGATAGATGGTCGCTCTGAAGCCCTGCCCTTCCGTTTTGGGCTGTGCTTCAAAGTACGCTTCGCGGGCCGTTTTGTTGAATAGGAGGTCCAGCCTTTCCTGGGTGATGATACGTGACAAAGATTTTTTCTCGCGCGGACCGTGTGTCTTTTCCTGTTCTCCCGCGCCGTTATCATCGATACAAATCACGAGCCGCTGCTGCTCCTGGCGAAAGGTGATGGTCAGCACACCGCGGTAATCGATAGACTTAAAGCCGTGCTCAATGGAGTTTTCCACAAACGGCTGCACCAGCATGGGCGGTATCAGGATAGACGATATATCTGTATCGGCTGTATCAATGCTATAGGAAAATGCGTGTTCAAAACGCATCTGCTGTAGCTCGATGTAATTTTTCAGTGAACTGATTTCGTCTTCCAAAGGAATCAGGTCATGTCGGTTTAGTTCCAGTACATTGCGCATCAGTTTGGAGAAAGATACCAGGTAAGCGTTGGCTTCCCGCTTTTTATCCGTGCTGATCAGCCCTTGCATATTGGCAATGGCATTGTAGATAAAGTGAGGGTTCAGCTGCATCTGGCGTGTCTTCTGTTCCAGCAGCAGTCGTTTGTTTTCGATGGACAATCTTTCGTTTTTCTCACGGAGAAGTTTCTGCCGGTAAATATTGTATACATAAAACGCAACAATGGCCAATAACGTACAGACACCTACGAAAATCCAGCGTTGCTGGGAAATGACTTTTTTATTCAGTTCATTGTTCATCTGCAACGCTGCTATCGCCTGGTCCTTTTTCTCAGTCTGGTATTGGGTGTGCAGCTCTTCTATCCTGGAAGCTTCGATGACCTGCATGTTCCGGCCAAAGATGTTGAAAGCCGCATGTAAAGCTTCCAGTGCATTTTTGTAATCACCTTTTTGTTTGTAGGCTTCATGTAGTCCCTGGTATTCCACCAGCAGGTTCATTTTCTCCGGCTGACGCCCTGCCCATAAAATAGCGGCTTTATAATAATAGATAGCAGAATCTGTCTGTTGATTGCGTACAAACGTGGTCGCCATATTATTAAATGCCTGCAGGTGCAACTTCTGCTGCGACTGCAGGTAACTGAAATAGCGCCGTTCGGGGGCGACGGCTTTACCGAACTCTTTCCGGGCAGAATAAAGCTGCGATTCATAGTCAAAGGTACGGGCGAGCGCGAGTGTGTCGTCTATCTGCAGTGCCAGCTGACGGGCGCTGTCCAGGAACCGCTCCATAGCGGCGGTATTAAGCTGCCGTGCGGAGAGCATAAAGGCTATGTCAAAATAACGCTGACGGATATTCGGATGGGTACGGAATGGATGGTGGTTGTAATACTGCTGCGTGTACTCCACTGCCTTGGCTACATTCTGATTATTGTAATAGGATTTTGCCAGCAGGTCGTACAGCCGGTAGGTGAATACACTTTGATGTTGTTCTGCCTTTTTTACGGCCTCCAGGATACGGGTTACAAGATCAGCCTGAGCAATATCGGAGCCGGACAGCGCACGGTTCAGTGTGGCGAAGTCCTTTAACGTCTGCAGGTCTGTCTGCCTGGAGGCCGGCACTACTTGGCGGAAGGAGAGCGAGGCACTGTCATATTTCTTTTCCAGTGTATACAGGTTACCATGCAGATAATGGTACCAGGGGTTAACAGCTTTATCGGGCGTGGAATCCAGGCGCGCCAGCTGTGCGCGAAGGCTGTCCGTATACGGCTTTGTTTTAGCCGTATCGCCGGAAAGGATGAAGGAAACATAGTTTTTATCGGATGCACCGGTATTGTCGGGAGCCGTCTTTTGGTCCGGCGTCCCGCAACCGGCGCACCAATAAAGGGCAACAAACAAGGGAAGTAATAATTTATGTGCTCTGAACAGTTTGATCATATTCGTATATCCGTGTCCCCTTGTAAGCGATAACGATTGCTAACAGGAACAAAATTAAGAAGTGAGGTGATTCGTTTTTGGCCGGGGTAATATTCGCAGACGGCCGGTTAATATTCGCGGCGGCAGACAAAATATCCGCTCAGGAGGCCATACCGGCTGTTACCAGCCGCAGGCCGTTCTGGCCGTATTTCTCCTTGTAGGCCTTGGGTGTCATGGCCACGTACCGCTTGAATATCTTGCGAAAGAAGCTCATATCTTCATAACCACACCGGAAAGCGATTTGTTCTACGCCCTCCCGGCTGCTCTCCAGCATTTTTTTGGCAGCTTCGATACGCACCCTTTGCAGGTAGGCCAGCGGCGTATTGCCGGTGGCCTGCTCAAACCGGCGGATAAAATGCCGGATGCTCATATTATATTGGGCTGCCAGCGCCTCGACGCTGATGGCGTCTGCATAGTTTTTTTCGATGAACTGCTGCGCTTTACCGATCACGTCATCGGTGTGATCATGCTGCAGCCTGAAAATAGAGAAGGCGTCCTGCGGCTGCTGGTGCATATTGATCATCAATATCTTGGAAGTGATGATGGCCGCTTCATGCCCGCAGAATTTCTCCACGAGGTACATCATAAAGGTGGTGAAGCTGAAAGCACCACCACAGGTATAAATGCTTCCCTGGTCAACAATTATTTTATCGTCCTGCACCTCCACTTCCGGGTACAGTGCCCGGAAACGGTCGGCAAACAGCCAGTGGGTGGTGGCTACTTTTCCGTTCAGTAAACCGGTAGCCCCCAACAAAAATGCCCCTACGCAGATACTGGCCAGTTCAGCCCGCTGCAGGTGCTGTTGCCGCAGCCAGTCAATCAGCCGCCGCTCCTGTTGCACCACCGGCAGTATCTTGTCCGACTCCATGGCCGGTACGATCACCAGGTCGTACACTTCCTCTTTGGGTAATTTGGTGGGCACAGCCGTTCCCATGGCTTTCCGCCAGAGCTGGCCATCCTTCTCTTTCACAAAGTCTATCTCAAACCGTACGCTGACAGGACTGCCTGTCAGCAACGGCGCTGTCCGCGCCATGGCGGCCAGGATGTCTGCCGGGCCCGCCACGCTGGACGGAACAGCATTTTCATAATCGAGAATAGCAATACGCATATAATTCTGGATATATATGATAATGGCAATATTAACTTCCAACAAGGCATTTTTGCCATAGTATAAAGTTAGCCTTTCCTCCCGTTTCCGGTAAATTATTTTCTACCGGGTATGATAATTGAGACCTGGAAAATGGGAAAACAGGAAAAACCATGCCGTCGTCTGTCATCCGTACATATCATTACGACGCCCTGCATGCTGTACTGCGGATTGTGTTTGTTTCAGGGGCTGTATACGACTACGAAGCCGTACCGGAATCCCTGTATGAGGAAATGAAAAAAACGAAGTCTAAAGGCATTTTCTTCAACCAGTACATCAAAGACAGATTCAAATTCTCCCGCCGGCATGATCCTCACGACCATGCCTGAGAGCAATCAGCCGAAAAAAACCGTCCTCAATGCTCCCCGGCAGGAGAGGCAAAAGGAACTTTAAAAGTATCAGCTTCGGGCTAAAAAGGCACAAAAAAAGGGCTTAAAAAGCCCAGTGTCAGCCGTCCATAAAACAGCCTGAAAACATATCATAGCCCCGGACTTCAGCCCGGGGGCCCGGATATTAAAAATCTATTTTCTGATCACGTTTATCCACCCTGTCTTTACGGCCATAACGGTTACGGTTACGTGGTTTGGGCCTTCTCGGTTCTGCTTTCGGTGCGTCCGGATCGGCATTATTGGCCTCTATCAGCGCAGATTCTTCAAACGGATGACGCACGGAAGGGATCTTCTGTTTGGTCAGTTTGTTGATGCTGTTCAGGAAGGGACGTTCTTCGGTGGCGCAGAAAGAAAGCGCGTAACCGGTAGCGCCTGCACGGCCCGTACGGCCGATACGGTGTACATAAGTTTCCGATACGTTGGGCAGATCATAGTTGATCACATGTTCCAGCGCTTCCACGTCGATACCTCTGGCAGCAATGTCAGTGGCAACGAGCACGCGTAAACGACCATTCTTGAAATTGGCCAGCGTGTTCTGGCGGGACGCCTGCGACTTGTCGCCATGCAGGGCGTCTGCATTGATATTACGCTTACGCAGGTTCTTGGCGATACGGTCTGCGCCGTGTTTGGTCTGCGTAAAAACGATGGTGCGTTTGATGCTTTTATCCTGCAGGATGTGGTCCAGCAGTTGTTGTTTGTCTTTTTTCTTCACGAAGAATACACACTGCTCTACCCTTTCAGCGGTAGTGGACACCGGCGTGATCTCTACTTTCTCCGGCTTGTACAACAGTGAGTTGGCCAGCTTCGCAATATTGGGAGGCATGGTAGCGGAGAAAAACAGCGTCTGGCGCTGTTGTGGCAGCTCACGCACCACTTTCTTGATATCGTTGATGAAACCCATGTCCAGCATGCGGTCTGCTTCATCCAGCACGAATATTTCGAGGTGGTCCAGGTAAATATACCCCTGGTTCATCAGGTCCAGCAGGCGGCCTGGCGTCGCAATCAGCACGTCTGTGCCGTTGCGCAGCGCGATGGTCTGCCGGTGCTGAGGCACGCCACCGAATATCACGTCGTGTTTTAACCCGGTAAACCGGCCATACGCTTCAAAACTTTCATCGATCTGTGTCGCCAGTTCACGGGTAGGTGTCAGCACCAGTGCACGGATATGTTTATACCCGCCTTGTACTCCGGAGCGGGTATTATACAACTGCTGCAGGATGGGAATAGCGAAAGCGGCGGTTTTACCGGTGCCGGTCTGTGCACATCCCAACAGGTCTTTCCCTGTTAAAACGATCGGAATGGATTGTACTTGTATGGGGGTAGGTTGGGTGTAACCTTCTTTTTTAATTGCTTTTAAAATGGGCTCAATTAACCCTAGTTGCTCAAATAGCATATTGTGTTTATAATCTTCAGTAATAAAATTAAACGCCTCTTTTATGGCCGGCGTTCAGCATTGAGGAGAGCAGTAAAGAAAGATTCGGGAGAGTGCTTTATGCTTTGAACTCAACATAACAAACGTAAAGATACGGATTTTCCTGTCAGCAAAACCCTCAGGGCACGGATAATGGATATATGTGGAAATCAAGCGGGTAAAAAACACTATTATTCAACGACTTATACATAGAAAGGGACTAACTCCACGGGGAAAAAGCCCCTTTCTGCAATGTCATTGGCCGGACTTACTTAGCCGCAGCTTCATCTGGTTTGGTTTTTGGTTCTTCGTTACCATGGTGACAAGTGTAACAGGACACAGCCATCACATCTTTTCCGAAGTACTTCTTGTTGATGCGACGCGTCATTTTCATCATATCCCGCGCGATACCTTTGTGCTGATTATCATCGCTGGCGAAGTCCAGTTTCTTGGGATCATCTTTTTGTGCAACGTGACAGTAACCGCACTTTACGCCCAGCGCCGCGTTAAACCCGCGCATAGTGGCAATCAGCTCATCGTGGCTGATGTTTTTCGGCAAGACTTTGAGGTTTTTAGGCTTCTCCGGCTCCTGCGGCAAAGCCAGTGAACACAAGGTAACCGCCGCCGTTAACGCTGCCGCCACCATGAATGTTTTTTTCAGTTTCATGACCATCGATTTAAATAGTATGTAAAGCTTCCTGATACGGAATCTACAAAAAATTATATATGTAACAGAATTTTTTTTGACAGGCGGAAGGGGCTTCCGCCGTCTTCGTACGGGCAAATGCGTTAGTCAGCAGCATACTGCCACCAAGAAAGAACTGCAGGATGGCATATCCGCAAGTTCCGGGTTTTTTACCGATTTTCGCCGGGGTAACTTTGTCTTAAAATGATAAAGCCATGAACAATTACGATAAAATTGCCACGGCAATTGCTTACATCAACGACAACTACAGGGAACAACCTGAACTGAAAGACATGGCGGCTGCTGTACACATGAGCCCGTTCCATTTTCAACGGGTGTTCAGTGAATGGGCGGGCGTTACACCTAAAAAATTTCTGCAATATCTCACATTGCATCATGCTAAACAACTACTGAAACAGGAGAAAACAACCCTCTTTGACGCTGCCTTTGAAACAGGGCTATCCGGCACCGGCAGGCTGCACGACCTGTTCATCAACATAGAAAGCATGACGCCAGGCGAATATAAAAACGGGGGAAAACTTTTGCACATCAACTACAGCTTTGCGGAAAGCCCGTTTGGCAACATCCTCGTCGCCTCCACCAGCAAAGGCATCTGTCATATGGCTTTTGCGGACAACCGCGAAGCGGCGCTGCAGGAACTGGTCGCCAATTTTCCCAATGCACAGTTTACGCAGATGACAGACCTCATCCAGCAAAACACGCTCTACATCTTCACGAAAGAGCAACACCGTCTTTCAGAAATAAAACTCCACCTGAAGGGCACCGCCTTCCAGCTGAAAGTGTGGGAAGCCCTGCTGAAAATTCCCATGGGCAATCTCACCACCTATCAGCAACTGGCGGCCGCAGTAGACAATCCCAAGGCGTCCAGGGCGGTAGGTACGGCCGTAGGCCAGAACCCGGTGGCCTTCCTGATTCCCTGCCACCGCGTGATTAAAGCGACCGGAGAATTTGGCCACTACCATTGGGGAGACATCCGCAAACAGGCGATGATCGGCTGGGAATCTGCCCACTCCCATCGCTGACACCACCTCGTCCAAATAAAAAGGAAAGGGCCGCCCACTCGTGAAGGGCAGCCCTTATTTGCTTATGAAAGAGGACCAGCACTAGAAAGTGCCTGTCTGTTTATTAGAGGATAATAAGGTATTACTGGTTATCTACCGCCAGCTTGTTATACACCAGCTCATCGGACGAAATAGGCCAGATGTAGTTGGGTGCTGTCGGCTTCACTTCCAGCACAGTGGCGCTCTTACCAGGGAACGGAATACCCAGCCGGATAATTTCCATCGCCCTGTTACCTTCTCCCAGTAACTCAATATGTTTTTCTCTCAGAATAACTTCTATCAGTTTATCCGCATTGGCGAAACTGGCAGGGGTAAACACCGTGCCCGGGTCCGAGCGACCGTGTACCGCGTTCAGCAAAGCAATAGCGGTAGGATCTACGGTGTTGGATACACGCACTTTTGCTTCCGCCTGTATCAGCAATACTTCCGCCCAACGCAGCACCGGCGAAAAGTCCAGGTAAGGGCTCGGACCGGAGTACTTCACCAGGAAAGAACGCGCGCCCACCGGCAGGATAAACTGCCTTCTCGCATCGCCCGCTACCCAATTGGGATCTCCCATGATACCGGCAGGACTCAGGGCATACTCGGCGTTACCGCCAACAGAGGCCGGGCTGTAATAATAGCCCAGCTGCGTCTGCGTACCGGGAAAATCGCCGGGAGAAGCACCAAACGGCATGTATATCACCGCTTCTTTACCGGCATATTTGGGGATGTACAGGTTCTTTACATCAGCCTCCAATGCGTAACCGCCAGGCGATGTGAATGGTCCGGAGCCGGCAATCAGCTTGGCCCCTTCTGTCAGCACCTTATCGTACTGTCCCATTTGCAGGTACACTTTCATCTTCAGGGCGATGGCACTGTAAGCATTGCCCTTATTGGCAGCGAAACGGGTAGCTGCTGTCAGCTTGGGCAGCAGCGTTTCTGCAGAGTCCAGGTCACGGATAATCTGTGCATAGGTTTCTTTTACGGTGCTGCGCGCACGGGAGTAGTCTCCCAGCTTGGTATGCGGCTCCCAGAAAAGCACCAGGCCTAATTTACTGCCGGCGCCATCCCAGTAAGGACGGGCAAATAACTGCAGCAGGGAGAAATAAGACAGACCTCTTACGAACTTGGCGTCGCCGGCGTATATCTTTGACAGTGAGTCGCCCACCACGGCGTTACCCTTGGCGGCCATACCGGCCAAAAACACGTTCACGTTGTTAATGGCCATATATCCCTGGGACCAGATCTCCTTGATCTCCTGGGACTCGCCAACGGCGGTCATCTTCCAGGAAGCATTCAGGGTTACGTTATTGGTCGTCAGATTCACAAAGTCCGCTCCTCTTACATCATTTGCGATCAGCACTTTGCCACCAAGGAACTTACCGTTTTTCATCACGGTATATAAACCGGTAGCTTCGTTAGCAATCCTCTCTTTCAGCGTAAATGCCTCCCAGTCCGGAATATCGGTTGTCGGCTTGGGTGTCAGCAGATCTTTCTGACAGGCAGTACCAAAAGCAGTAAGACCTAACGCCAGTATATATGCACTAATTTTATTCATCGTCAATCATTTTAGAAATTAACATTTAAACCCACTGTCACAGTACGGCCGTTACC
Organism: Chitinophaga eiseniae; assembly: GCF_900167135.1. GTDB lineage: Bacteria > Bacteroidota > Bacteroidia > Chitinophagales > Chitinophagaceae > Chitinophaga > Chitinophaga eiseniae. Next base: position 155,774 of record NZ_FUWZ01000002.1, read on the forward strand.
CAGGGTGTTACGGTCGATACCCTGTCCGGAAGCGTTGTTACCATTGGAAGACACTTCAGGGTCAGGACCGGGATACCTGGTCAGGATAGCCAGGTTCTGGCCTCTTACATATACCCTGGCGCCGCTCACGCGAATGGATTTAAGCGCTGTCTCCGGCAGTATGTAAGTCAGTCCCACTGTACGGAGTTTAAGGAAATCTCCTTTAAACGCATTAGCGCTGATAGCGAAAGAAGAACCATTGGAGATGTTATCGCCATACACTACTTTAGGCGTCTCGCTGACATCACCCGGATTCTTCCACCTGTCCAGCACGTCAACACTATTGTTCCAGTAACGCTGGTCCTTCATACCGGCAAGACTGCCATAGTAAACATAGAAACCGGTCTGATAAGTCAGCAGCACGTTCAGTTCAAAACTCCTGTAGCGGAAAGTGTTTTCAAAACCGCCGATCAGCTTGGGATTGGTATTTTTGTAAGCCACCGCGTCTTTGGCGCCAACAGCGGGAGCCTGTTTGCCATCCGCATAAGAGAACACTGCACCTATCGGATTATAGAATACTTCTTCCCCCGCTTTGTTAACGAAGATCCTTCTGCCGGTTTGCGGGTCCACCCCATTGGTACGAACAACATAAATCATACTGGCCGGGTTGCCTACCTGGTTTACGCTCGTCTGTTCCAGTGAACTGGTCACAAACGGGATTTTGTCCAGGGCGCCTGCCAGCTCCGTGATTTCGTTTTTGTTGTAAGCAATGTTGAATGAAGTGTTCCACGTAAAATCCTTTTTAGTAACAGCAGCTGCGCTGATGCTGAACTCCACGCCTTTATTGTACATCTTGCCTACGTTGGCAGGAATAGTAGCAATAGCAGAAGTAGAAGGAATACCGGCGGAAGGGATTTGAGGCACAAACAGGATCAGGCCGTCGATATTGTTATAGTAGTAGCTCAACTCACCGGTAATCCTGTTATTCAGGAAACCATAGCTGATGCCTATGTCTGTCTTTTTACTTACTTCCCATCCCAGGTTGGGGTTACCTGCCTGGCTGAAGTACAGGGAGGGTCTTTCACCATAAGGCACCGGCCTGTAGAGAGACAACGCATCATAGTCGCCCAGACCGGCATAGTTACCCACTTTACCGAAGCTACCACGCAGCTTCAGGGTAGAGAACACATTCGCCAGTTTGCTGTTGGCCCAGAAATCTTCTTTGGTGATTTCCCAACCTGCAGACACACTGAAGAAAGTACCTTTCTTCTTGTCTTCACCAAACGCTGAGTACTGGTCCTGACGCACGCTTCCGCTCACGAAGTATTTTTCTTTGTAGTTATAGTTCAGACGGGAGAACCAGGATAACAGGTAGTTCTCGCGGCGCAGCATGTTTCGGCTCAGGTCTGTCAACCAGCCACCTTCGGAGTTATTGAAGTAAGGGTCCATCTGGTTCTGGCGACCGATACCATAACGCTCACGCTGATCGCGCTGTTGCTCAGACCCCAGCAGTACACTCAGGCTATGCTGGTTAAATGTTTTGTCAAATTGCGCCGTGTTGGTCCACATCCATCTTTTATACTGTGTATAAGTGCTGGTAGCGTCACCGTTGGCGCTGTAGCCGTCGCCATTCTTGTTATTGGCGTATACGTCGTTGTTCATCAGGATATAGTCGATACCATATTGCGTACGTAAAGTCAGCCATTCCCAGGGTCTCAGCTGACCGTACACGCTTCCCTGTACGTGGTTCGCCTCTGTATTGGAGTGGTCGAGGTCCAGCAGAATTTTGGGATTGTAGATCCCCACGTTGAGGCCTCCCTTAGCGCCCCCGATACCGGAACCGCCATTCGTATTGTAAGTACCGTCGTTGTTGTACGGCGCCACAATCGGAGAAGTGAGAAAAGCCAGGCGGGCCAGGCCGCCGGAGCTGAAAGCTTCGCCCTCCAGTGAACCGGAAGAACCGGAGATAAGGCTGGCTTCATTGGAGTAAGAAACCTTCGTGCCCACAGAGAAAATCCTGCCCACCTTCTGGTCTACATTCACCATGAGATTTTTGCGGATAAAATCATTTCTTTTCAGGATACCTTCCTGTTTGGTATAGCCGGCAGAAAAATAATAGCTAGTATTCTCCGTGCCACCGCCTACGCTCAGGCTATGGCTTTGGGAAATGGCTTTGTCGCGGTATACCACATCCATCCATTTGGTATCGATGTTATTGCCGTTCGCATCTTTGTTGAACTCGTAACGCCTGGTATCACCGGCGTTGGCCAGCGCTTCGTTTTTAACGTCGATATACTGTTGTGCGTTGAGCGTTTTAGGCAAACGGTTAGGGGTGGTCATACCTACCCAGCCGTCATACATCACACGCGGGCGGCCGGCTTTACCTTTTTTGGTAGTCACGAGCACCACGCCGTTGGCGGCGCGGCTACCATAGATAGCGGTAGCAGCAGCGTCTTTCGCGATGTCAATAGATTCGATGTCGGCAGGGTTGATACTGGACAATGGATTCAACGGAGCGTTGGTAGCGCCTACGTCACCGCTGAAAGTAGGCACTCCGTCAATCACGATCAACGGGTAAGCGCTCATGGACAGGGAGTTGACACCCCGGATCCTGAATACCGGCGGGTTGTTTACCACGCCGTTAGGCACGGTGATCTGTACACCGGCGGCGCGGCCACCCAGACCGGATTCAAAGCTTTGTACCGGCAAATTGGCAAGTGCGGTGCCTTTCACAGAAGCGATGTTGCCCGTCACTTCCCTTTTACGTTGTGTACCATATCCCACCACCACTACTTCAGATATCGCTTTTGTGTCTGCCGTCAGTTTGATCGTTCCCAGGCTCTCTCCGGTAATAGGTAAGGATTTAGCTTCATATCCCACGAAGGATATGCGTAATGATTTTGCATCGGAAGGAACAGATAGGGAAAACGCACCTTTGGCGTCTGTTACAGTACCAGTTTTACCACCGGGCAGGCTTACAGATACGCCGGGCAAAGCGGATCCCTGCTCATCGGTCACTTTACCAGTAACCGTGCGGTGGGATTGCGCCAGCATGGTCGTTGCTATAAACAGCATACTAGCCACCACGAGTAATAATTTCCTCATGTAATTGCAGATTTTGGTTTAGATAAATTAAAAAGAAGTCTGATCAGATCAGATTTTGGTCATAGTTCTCCAGCATCATGATGTTCCCCATGATGATATACCCGATGGCATTTGAGTTTTGAAAATACGGTTTAGCTTAAACGGTTTCTGGCCATAGATCTACAGCATTGCTGCAGGTTTCGTTAGATTTAGATTTACTTCGCTTAGTGTTTTTGTTTACTGGTTAAGAAAAAAGGTTCTGATTTTGGTTTTTTATGCTACAGTCTTCACGAGACGTATTACGGATTCAGATTTTGGTTGCAATACTATCGTTATCCTCTACGATCACTAAATAAACAGGTCTGAATAAAAATAAAAAAAATTTTTTACCCCCATCATGCTTTCTGATTTCGGATCGTTTTTTCCAGGACCGTATCTTTGTTAAATTTAGTGATAATTAATTTATTACATATTAAAAAGGAGCCAAAATATTTTTTTTACCTTTATTTAAATAAAAAAAATGAGTACACCTGGAAAGACCACCGGACATACCGCCTCCCAGGGATGGGAAATCGGGGTAAGACGCACCTTCGCCCTTTCACCGGCAGCCGCCTGGGAAACACTTTTCTCCCAGCCCATTCTCGGCATATGGCTGGATAACGAGGCCAACATCGCTTTTCAAAAAGGAGATACCTATACCACCGCTTCCGGTATAACCGTCACCGTTACCAGCGTCACGGAAGTAAAAGTGATCCGGATGAAATGGCAGCAAAAAGGACAGGCAGACACCTCCACCCTACAGATACGGGTGATCCCGGCAAAGGATAAAACCACTATCAGCTTCCATCACGAATGGCTGGCCAATGGCGCCGAACGCGAATCCATGAAGACTTACTGGACACATGTTCTCGATGCCATCGGCCATACGCTGAAGGGATAGGTACGGTTATACAATATTCGTATAGTCGTTATTGTTACACACCCCATTTGCCGCCGTACGCCTTACTGTTGCAGCCCCTCTGCCGGGTCCAATTATTAACAATAAGTACCGTTTTGAAAAGTGGGAACGGCCCCTGGGAGGGGCTGCTGCCGTTCACCGACAGTTAGGCCTTATTGAACGACCCTAAGTCGGTATTCGCCTATAATAACGTATTTTTAAGCCAATTATAAGCCAGCGCTATCACCGTACCCTGTAACTTTGTGATATCAAGCCCCATCAACACTACGGGCAGCAAAATTATGAACGGCTATAGTATAGTACAAGGACCCCGGCTTCAGGAATTGTTGCATCAGGAAACACTGGCCGATATCTTCAGGCAGTCGGTCAGCGCGCATAGACACCATACCGCACTGATCTTTCAACACCAATCCCTCACCTACGCTGAAATGGACCATTGGAGCGATGCAGTGGCAGCCATGCTGCAGGCACGCGGCATAGGCCCGGGCAGTGTGGTAGGCGTATGGTGGCCACGCGGACTGGAACTGCACGCCGCTATTCTTGGCATCGTAAAAGCCGGGGCAGCATATGTTCCGCTGGACCGCGAAATGCCCGCCGAGAGAGTGGAAGGCGTGCTCACCGAAGTAAAGGCCGCTGCCTGCTTCAGTCAGGAATCCCTCCGCCTGGATGCCGCCATCCTCTCCGTTCCGCCGGTACCGGCGGCGACGGAAACATTCTCCCTCAGCACCGGCCCTTCCCCGGATGATATAGCCTACGTCCTGTATACCTCCGGCAGCACCGGCAAACCCAAAGGCATCCCCATCTCCCACCGGCAGATATGCCACCTGGTAAGAGCAGAACAAACCATCCTCCGCATCACCGCCCATGATAAGGTATACCAGGGATTCTCTGTTTCGTTTGACATGTGGTGCGAAGAAACATGGGTCAGCTACTTCGCCGGCGCCACCCTCTGGGTAGCAGATACTACTACCGCCAAAGCCATTGATGAACTGGGCGGCGTGCTGCGTAACGAAAAAATTACCATCCTCCATGCAGTGCCCAGCCTGCTGGCCGTTATGGAAGACGATATCCCCTCCCTCCGCCTGATCAATGCCGGCGGTGAAGCCTGTACCCCGCAGGTACTGGCACGCTGGGGCACTCCGCCAAGAACATTTTATAACAGTTACGGCCCTACGGAAACAACCGTCAGCGCCACCTTCGCCGCCCTCAAACCCGGCGATACCATTACCATTGGCCATCCCCTGCCCAACTACAACATGGCAGTGGTGGATGAGCAACTCAACGTTCTCCCCCTCGGGGAAAGAGGGGAGCTGGTGATCACCGGTCCCGGCGTTGGAAACGGCTATATCGACCGGCCCGACCTTACCCGGGAAAAATTCGTTCCCAAACCGGCCTCTATGGACATGGTACCGGGCGACATGGTATACCGCACCGGCGATGCCGCCATCATCCTGCCCGATGGCAACATCGACTTCCAGGGCCGCCTCGACGACCAGATAAAACTGCGCGGCTACCGTATCGAACTGGGGGAAATCGAGAACCGGCTGAATACCGTTACCGGCGTCATCTCCGCGGCAGTAGCAGTCAAAAAAGATAACAACGAACAGGACCAGCTGGTGGGCTACATGACGATGGAAAACGGACAAACTTTTGATGAAAGCCTATTCCGTGCAGCACTGGCAAAAGTGCTGCCGCCTTACATGGTGCCCGGTACCATCCTCCGGCTGGACGAAATGCCACGCCTCCCCAGCGGAAAAATAAACCGCAAAGCATTACCGTTGCCCCCAGCCTTCGCACAGCCTGCCACCCATGAAGCGATTGATGCTAATGCCCCCCTGCAGGACAGGGTCATGGCCATCCTGGCCAAAGTATTCCCGGACAGGGATATCCACCTGCAGCACGACTTCTTCACCGACCTGGGCGGGCACTCCCTGCTGGCCGCCGCGTTTGTATCACGCCTACGCCGCGAAGCCAACGTACCACAGGCATCGCTGAAAGACATCTATGTCCATCGCCCGTTGCAGGCACTCGTAGATACCTGGAACATACAGCCGCAAAACAACGGAAAAAAAGAACGCAGCTTCAACAAAGTACCCTGGTGGCGGCACCTCACCTGCTGGACAGCCCAAACCATCGCCCTGCTGGCGATCTTTGGCCTGTTTGCCATGCAGATATTCCTGCCTTACCTCGGCTACTACTATGTGGAACAGGAAACCGGCCGCCTGGGATACGCCATCATCACCGCACTGTGTATGTTCTGCCTGCTGCCACCGCTGTTTTCTGTACTGATCATCAGCGCCAAATGGCTGATCATCGGAAAAATGAAAGCCGGCGATTATCCACTGTGGGGACAATACTATTTCCGTTGGTGGCTGGTGAAAACCATGCAGCGCCTCATGCCTTCCCAGTTCCTCAATGGTACGCCCCTCTACCCGGCCTATCTGCGGCTGCTGGGCGTTAAAATAGCTTCCGACGCGCAACTGGCGGCCGTCACCATCGGGGCGGAAGACCTGGTGACCATCGGCAGCGATGTCAGCATCAGTTCCCAGGCCGTGATCAACAACGCATGGGTGGAAGACGGCTGGCTCAAACTGCGCTCCGTACACCTCGGCGACCACGCTTACATTGGCAGCAGCGCTGTCATCGCCGGCGACACCGTCATGGAACCCTGGAGCGAACTGCAGGACCTCAGCTACCTGCCTGCGGGCAACCGGGTAGCTACCTGCGAAGTATGGTATGGAAGCCCCGCACAGCTGAAAGTGAAAAAAGACATGCATGACATGCCGCAACCACTGCCGGTATCTGCTGCCACCCGCAGAAAATATAGCCTTATCTTTTCCCTGTTCCTGCTGGTATTTCCGTTCACCATCCTGCTGCCGCTGCTGCCAACCATCATCACGCTCAACCAGCTGGACAACGCCGCGCCGGACTATAACTTCAACTACATGGTCATCACGCCTTCGCTGGCGCTGAGTTATATTATCCTGTTCACTGCGCAGACCGTCGTACTGACCCGCCTGTTGCAATGGGGCATCAAACCCGGCACCTATCCCATTTACAGCCTGTTTTATGTCCGTAAATGGTTTGCCGACCAACTGATGTCACTTACATTGATCGTGATCCACCCGATTTTTGCGACAGTATATATCTCCGGCCTGTTCCGCGCACTGGGCGCCCGCGTCGGTAAAAACACGGAAGTGTCTACCGCCAGCAGCGTCACCCACCCGCTGCTCGAAATCGGCCACGGCGCCTTCATCGCCGACGCCGTTACCCTCGGTGAATCCGATGTACGCGGACAGCAACTGGTCCTCGAAAAAACAATCATCCACGATACCAGCTTTGTGGGTAACAGTGCCCTCATACCACAGGGATACGAGCTGCCGCCCAATATGCTGATCGGCGTATTGTCCACGCCTCCCACAAAAGAGCAGCTGGCCGGCAGTACGGCACGCGACTGGTTCGGCTCTCCCGCCATTGCACTGCCCCGCCGCCAGGAAAGCCACTTCTTTCCGCCGGAACTGACTACCCACCCCTCTTCCCAAAGAAAGATGGCCAGAGGACTGGTAGAATTCGTCCGTATCCTGATACCGGAAACCATGGTCATTTGTTGCAGCATCCTTTTCATCGCCTACGCACATGACCTGGTAACCGAACAGTCCTGGTGGCAGATACTGCTCAAAATACCTTTCTACTACCTCTTCTTCCTTGGCCTGCCGGCTTTCCTCTTTACAGTATTCATGAAATGGATACTGACAGGCAAATACCACGCTGTACAGCATCCGATGTGGACTTCCAAAGTATGGCGCAGCGAAGGCACCACCTCTACCTACGAAGCGCTGTCGGTGCCGTTCCTGCTCGATTTTCTCAGAGGCACGCCCTGGCTGCCGGTACTGCTGCGTTTCCTCGGCGTAAAAACAGGCCACCGCGTATGGCTCAACACCACCGACATCACCGAATTTGACATGGTGGAAATAGGCTCCGACGCCGCGCTCAACGAAGACAGCGGGCCACAGACACACCTGTTTGAAGACCGCGTCATGAAAATCGGTCCCATAAAAATCGGCGAACGCGCCAGCATCGGCGCCCGCACCATTATCCTCTACGATAGTGAAATCGGTAATGATGTGAACATCGCGCCGCTGTCGCTGGTGATGAAAGGAGAAAAGCTGCAGCCCGGCACCGACTGGACCGGCAGCCCTGTCAGACCTGAATAATCCAATGTTATGATAACAATAACGCCTATACGCATAAAAGAACATTATGCGCTCCTTGCAGCCATGATGGAACAACTACACCTGTCAGAACGGGCATTTTTCCCGCAGACAGCCGTCTGGGAAGACATAAGGGAAAATTACATGCAGCATGTCATCTCCACTCAGGAAGAAAATGACGGTACCTGCCTGCTGGCCACCAAAGACGGTGAACCAGCAGGTTTCATCTTCGCATATGTGGAAGAGCCGGATGAAAGCCGCATTGAAGCTTACACCGGCAATACGCTCTACGTGTCAGATGGATATGTAGCGCCGGCCTTCCGGCGTATGGGCATTTACCGTCAACTCAACGATGCCCTGGAAACGATCTACCTTCAAAAAGGCGTACGCAGGATCGTACGTTATACATTGAGCAACAACCTGCGGATGCAGCAGTTCCTCGCCTCACAGCAGTATGAGCCCGTGAGGCTGGTGTATGAAAAATGGCTTACGCCGGATGGGAAAGCGCCCATCAGATTGTTTTCTCCTTAATTTCCTGAGCTGATCGATCACCAGTTTGTCATTTTTCTTTACATATCTTGAAAATGATTTTAGATTACCGGCTTCGATATTCTTAAGCAGAAAAAGTCGAAGAATGGTACCAAGTGTAATATGACTGTATTGAGGATGTATCGTTCTAAGTTTCGCTGAAATTTGATCCTGCCAGGCATAATCATTTAAACCATCAAGAATATCATTTATCACGCTGTTGTTTATAAACGCTTTCTCTACCGCTTTTGCGCCCTGAGATTCAGCTGTAATTTTTAAAAACAGTCCCATAATCTGTTATAATTTTCTAAAAACTACCAAACTATTAATTTTAGATAGCTAAAAAAAGACCGAAGCGAAATAAATCGATCCGGTCTTTTTACTTATCAGTTTACGAAATCAAAAAATCGCAAATCAAAAAATCTCTACATATCAATAGCGTGGTCTTTCTGCACAGGCTTTCCTTTCCATACTTTTTGCGCCGTCCACTCTGCAGCGGGAGCGCTCCAGTAGGGATCGTTCGCCGGCAATCCCAAATCCAGGAAACCGGTGGCGCATAAATAGAGGCTGCCGGTAGAAGTATATACATCGGCTATCTCCGGCTGATGCCCGCAGAAACCAATCTGCAGCCAGCCGTTTTTATCGAACGTGCCGGGCGCTTCAAAAATTCGTTTATTCACTGCCGTTAGTGCGCAACGTACCTGTGCCGGTTGCAGCTCCGCAGGCAGTTTGCGTTCCAGGGCCAGCTGCGCCAGCGCCTGGAAAGCGCCGTTGCGGTAAGGCATAGAGCGGCCCACTACCGGGAAAGTTCCTTCCGGAGAAATCTGCCTCTCCAGGATAGCACCGTAGCGTTGCATCCTTTTCAGCGCCAGTGCATATTGTTCTTTGCGGCCTTCCCCTTTTGCCACCAGCACTTTGAGTATGTCTACCAGCATCGGCTGGATCACAAAAGAATTATAGTAGTCGTAATGAAAATGGGGGCCGTCGCCATACATGCTGTCGCCTTTGTACCATTCCATGATTTTCTCCACGGCCAGGTCCACCGGCTTGCGGTCCCACCCGCCGCCAAACTGCAGCAGGGCAATTTCAATCATAGCGGCAAACAACACCCAGTTGTTGGTACTGAAAGCTTTGATGCTACGGAGGCTTTTAAGCGCATCGATGGTCTGTTGCTGCGTACGTTCAGACAACCGGTCCCACAGCTGCGTTGGCGCGCGCAACAGGCCATGGGCCATGAAAGCGCCGTCTACCAGCGGCTGTGCGTCAAACTTGCCGGTGAAGTTCATAAAGTCCGGCGAAGCGGGATCTACTGCCTGTGCTATCGCTTTACGTGTCAGTGTCAGCATATCAATACGCTGGCTGCCCTCCATGGTATTGTCCGGCCCAAGCTCCAGCCAGGGCGCCAGTCCCGCCAGCGCTCTGCCGAAGGCTTCGAGGTAAGTCACCTTACGTACCGGCTTGCTGTAATGCGGCGCCACTTCTGTCGGCATACCGGCCATCAGTGTCCCCTTACTGAGATGGGTCATCACGGGACGGCATATACGCAGCAGCAGCTCCAGGTTATAAGCCCGGTCGGTGGCCGCCGGTGGCACCGCCATATCAGCCAGCAAGCTTTTGTCTGTCTTCAGCGAACCGGCGATACCTGCCATGGGTACCGCCTTGAGGAAAAAACGTCTGTTCAAGGTATCGTTTATTTAGCCCACTGTTTGTAACGCAGCAATGCTTCCACAAAATAATAATCAGCATAGGTCAGCGGTACATCTACCTCGGACTGATGAGGCAGAGAGCCTACGCTATGCATCAGGATAAAGTCGTTGTTCTCTCCTTCTTTCGCCAGGTATGCCGGGCTGCAGAGGCTGTTCAGCATCTTCTCCGCCGCATTCCAGTAACGTTTGCCTTCTGCTTTGTTGGTATAACGGCTCAGTTCCAGCAGTGCGGAAGCTGCTACGGCGCCGGCGGAAACATCGCGTGGCGCGTTGGGGATCTCCGGCGCGTCGTAATCCCAGTAAGGAATCAGGTCGGCCGGCATACGCGGATGACGGAGAATGTATTCCGCGATATGACGGGCCTGGTTCAGATAGGCCTTGTCTTTGGTCTCCCGGTACATCATGGTATAACCGTACAGGCCCCATGCCTGACCGCGTGACCAGGCGGAGCTGTCAGCCAGCCCCTGATGCGTTTTCTTTTGCAGTACGGCGCCGTTGGAAGGGTCGTAGTCGATCACGTGATAAGAGCTGTAATCGGGCCGGAAGTGATGTTTTATGGTGGTATTGGCATGGGTGCGTGCAATCTTGTCAAACCGGGCGTCGCCGGATTCGCGGCTGGCCCATGTCAGCAACTCGAGGTTCATCATGTTGTCGATGATAACCGGGAACTTCCAGGTGCCATGGTCCCACGATTTGATGCAGCCAACGGTGGGGTTAAAGCGGGTGGACAGCGACCGGGCACTGTTGAGCAGCATCCGTTTATAGGCGGTGTCGCCGGTAATGCGCAGTGCATTGCCGAAGGGGCAATACATCATAAACCCGAGGTCGTGGGTGCGGGTATTGAACTGGTTCTTTTGGATGAGCGCCATCCGCTTCAGCGCTTCTGTTTTAAACACCGGATCTTTTGTGTATTCGTACAGGAACCAGGTGGTGCCCGGGTAAAATCCGGATGTCCACCAGTTGGCGTTGGAAGTCATGAGGCTGCCGTCTTTGTTGGTACTGCGGGGCAGCAGGGTGTCCGGCACATGGCGCATCATCAGTTTATATTGTCTGGCGGCAAACTGCAGTGTTTCATCGGCCTTGCGGAGCAATGCCTGGTCAGCTTTACCTGATTGTGCATACGATTGCATAAACAACGCGGGCAACAGTACCAGGGTAAAGAACAGGTTCTTCTTCATAATAAGTTTTGTTATAGGTTGACTTATTTCTTTTTACCGGCGGCTTTTATAGCGGCTGCACTGGATTCTCTGGCTATCAGCTGGATGGGTATGATCTCCTGTGAATAACGTGGGGTACCGGTCTGACGGCTGGTGACCAGTTCCATCAGGGCTGCTACCACCCGTTCGCCCATCATGGCCGGGTACTGGTCCACGCTGGTGATAGGCGGTGTAACGATTTCTGTTCTGGGATCGTTGGAATAGCCCACTATTTTCAGGTCTTCCGGCACCCGCAGGTTGATTTTGCGGCAGTATTCCATGATAGTAATAGCGGTAGTGTCGTTAGACGCGAAAATGCCATCCGGATAAGGCTTTTGTGCGAAGATTTTTTCGCAGGTCTGCCAGGCGTTGTCGCGTGTCAGTTCCTGGTAGAAAATCCTGGTTTTGCGGAAAGGCAGTTTATGTTGCTGCAACGCGCTTTTATAACCTGCCACCCTTTCGAGATATAGGTTACAGGACAGCGGTCCGGAGATATGTACAATGTCTTTACATCCTTTTTCTATCAGGTGACTGGTAGCGGTAAATCCACCGAGGTAATCATCTCCCTTGATCACTTTCACGTTGTAGTCTTTGGGCACGCGGTCAAAAAATACCAGCGGGATATTGTTGTCTTTGAAGACATCGAAGTGGGAGAAATCGGTGGTGTACAGCGTAGTGCTGACAACCAGGCCGTCTACCCGGGCGGAATACAGGGTATTGACCAGGGCTACTTCCTGTTCATAGGAATCGTTGGACTGACAGATGATCAGGTTGTAGCCATGTTCCTGTAATTTATTCTGGATAATGGTACTGATGGCAGCGGGAAAAAACATAGAGATACGCGGAACGATCAGGCCGATGGTTTTACTTTTATTGTTGCGTAAACCGGCAGCCAGCGCATTGGGACGATAGCCCAGTTTACGGGCCATTTTTTTCACCCTGTCTTTCGTACGTGCGCTGATGTTAGGGTTGTCGTTCAGGGCGCGCGATACAGTAGATACCGATAACTTCAGTTCTTCTGCGATATCAACGATTGTTTTTTCTGTACGTTTACTCATGTATTAACCATTAACGGTAAAATTAATTATCTGCCCATCCATCCGCCGTCGACTGTGAGTATGGTACCATGTACATAGTCCGCAGCTTTGGAGGCGAGGAATATCACTGGTCCGGCAAAGTCTTCCGGTTCGCCCCAGCGTCCTGCGGGTATCCTGTCGAGTATGGAGTTACTGCGTTTTTCATCCGCTCTCAGGGCGGCCGTGTTGTCAGTAGCGATATAGCCCGGGGCAATCGCATTGACGTTCACTCCCTTGCCGCCCCATTCATTGGCAAACGCTTTCACCAGCGAGCCTACCGCTCCTTTGCTGGCGGCATATCCCGGTACATTGATACCCCCCTGGAAGGTGAGCAATGAGGCTGTAAAGATAATCTTTCCGGCGCCTCTTTCAATCATCCCCTTCCCGATTTCGCGGGTAAGGATAAACTGTGCATTCAGGTTGATGTTGATCACCTCGTCCCAGTACTCGTCGGGGTGCTCTGCGGCCGGTTTCCGGAGGATCGTGCCGGCGTTGTTCACGAGGATGTCCACCACTTTTACCTCCTGTTGCAGCTGGCCTATAAAGGCGTACAGGGAGTCGCGGCTGGAAAAATCGCATTGGTAGGCTTTAAAACGGCGGCCCAGCGCTGTCACTTCTTTTTCCACGTCGCTCCCCTGTAATTCCAGCGAGGCTGATACCCCGATGATATCCGCGCCGGCGGAGGCCAGCGCCACCGCCATCGCTTTTCCGATACCACGCTTACAACCAGTGACCAGCGCGGTTTTTCCTTTCAATTGAAACAGGTCCATATATCAGTTTTATTGAATCGTTACTTTAAGTGGTGCTTTGATGCGTTGTGCAAATGCTTCGAGGTACTGAAACCATTCTTCCGCATTGGTGATACGGCCTCCTTTGTTCCAGGCGGCGCCGGCATAATACACGTACGGCTGACGGCCAACAGCGGCGCCGGGGCTGAGTAAATGTACGTTATCCGTTTTCATGCCGGGCACTGGTGCCGGGAATACACAGCCTACGCCCAGGGTACCGTCTTCTCCATGTGGCGGCTCCCAGTAGCCCATCACGCCATTCCGCTCATCCAGCAGCACGGCGCCGGGCTCTTTCCGCTTTACGATGCCTGTCACCACCGGCAGCTGATCGCCTTTGAAGGTGTATTGCACCTGCATTTTGTTCAGCTGGGAACCGGCGTCCAGGGAGATGGTTTTGGTAACGGAAACGGGTATATTGCCCGCCTGCCATGTGTCGTAAGTGAGCGCGAAGGTGGTGCGGAGCGGACCGTTGTCCAGCCGCTTCCATTGGCGGTAGTTTTTCGGGAAATAGATGGTGTCCTTACCGTAAGGGGCCGTATCCCCTGCGCCGAGTGTGAGGCCTACGCTGTAATAATCAAGTCCTTGCCCGTTGTCGTGGTGATAATTATCCAGCTTGTACCAGTTATCGATCACCATATCGGTGGTACGCTTGGCCCATACGTCAATGCCGAAGGCCATTTCTCTGGGCGTTTTCTCCAGGGCCGCGCCATACATACGGTAAGCCATGCGGTCGTTTTCCCAGGCATAGTCATCTTTTCTTTCCGGCACAAAACGGCCGTACGCTTTGGCGGCCACGGGAGCCGGTGCGCCAGCCTTTATCCCCAGCTGACGGCTGCCGGCCGGCGTTACGCTTACCTGCAGCAATACTGCTTTTGGTGTTTTGCCGCCTTCATATATCAGCTGATAAGGAATTTCCTGGTCAGACAACAGGTCCACTACTTTGAAGGATTTTCGTGTATCCTTGTTCAGCTTCGCGGTGAACTGATCGTAAGGAATCTCCACGATCTCTCCTTCCCGGTTCAGCCCTGTAGGGTTGCTGATGGTAATATCACCGGGGCTGTTTTGCAGGAGATTATGCCGGATCAGTTCTGAACCGGCTAACAGGAAAGCGCCCACGCCATATACCTCTGAATCATCGGCAGTGGCTTTGCCCGGGGCGGCGGCCACTACCTGTACATATCCCAGTTTACCGTTGGGCTGTACGCAGTCCACCAACGCCTGCCATCCTTTATGGATCACAGGCAAAAAATCTTTTTCCGGCAGGATGCCATTGTTCACGCCCCACATGAGCGCATACACGTAAAAGCCGGTGCCGCTGGTTTCTTTGGCGGGATAGCTATCAGGGTCCAGCAGGCTGGCATGCCAGGTGCCATCCGCTGTTTGCAGGGCGGCAATGCGGTACGCCATTTTTTTGAACAAGTCCACGAAACGTGCCCTGTTAGCGTAATTGGCCGGCATATTGTCCAGCAGGCGGGCGAGCCCGCCCATCACCCAGCCGTTGCCACGGCTCCAGAATACTTTGGCGCCGTTGTTTTCTTTCTGGTCAAAGTAACGGGCGTCGCGGTAGTAGAGACTGTCTTTTTTATCGAACAGGAAATCGGTGGTTTTCCACCATAGCTTATCGGCGGTTTCCAGGTAGCGCGGGTCGCCGGTGGCGGTAGAGAGGTAACCCAATGCCGGCGGCCCCATAAACAAGGCATCGCACCAGGCCCATTCCCGATGGTGGATACCGTTTTTCCAGTCCAGCGACTCCGTATGCGGAGCAGCAACAATGCTGTCTGCCAGCTTCCGGAATTTATCAATCATCACCGGGTCTTTATAATAGGGGTATAGCTGGGCGTACAGTTGGCCGATGCAGTATTCATCCGCAAAAAACCGGTCTGGTCCTGTGTTCCAGTCGTTGTCCCTGCCTACCTGTATCAACCGCTGAATAAAAAACGGATTGTCGGTTACCTGGCTCAACGCTACCATACCGGCATACATGGCGCCGTTGGTCCAGTTGGTCTGAGGATTTGCCCAACCTTTCCGTTCGATGGACTGCCACTGCCAGTTGGCCACTTTCTCCATGTAACCACGGATAAACTGCGCAGAGAGCGCATTGAGCGAGGGAGCCACAACAGCCGTTTTCCGCGGAGCAGCACCTGCATCCGGCCCAAAGTGCAGGGCCGACAGGCCCAGCAGGCTTCCTGCAATGATGTTTTTCATTTTCATGATAAAAGGATGATCGGGTTTTAACGTAATTCGGTGATTTTGCAATGGTCCATATCGCCGTAGTCCAGATTCTCTCCTGCCATGCCCCAGATAAAAGTATAATTGCTGGTACCGGCGCCGGAGTGTACGGACCAGGGTGGGGAAATCACTGCTTGTTCGTTCTGCATCCAGATATGACGGGTTTCCTGGGGCTGTCCCATAAAGTGACAGACAGCCTGTCCTTCCGGCACTTCAAAGTAAAAATACACTTCCATTCTTCTGTCGTGCGTATGTGCCGGCATGGTGTTCCAGACACTGCCGGGTTTCAGCTCCGTCATCCCCATCTGCAACTGGCAGGTCTCCAGTACGGAGTTCACCAGCAACTTATTGATGGTGCGGTGATTGGATGTCTCCAGCGCGCCCAGGGTCACCACTTCTGCCTCTTCTCTCGCCACCTTGCGGGTAGGATAGCTGTGATGGGCCGGGGTGGAATTGAGATAAAACTTTGCAGGCTGTGCAGCATCTTTACTGTGGAAGACCACCTTTTGTTTACCTTTTCCTACATACAAGGCTTCTTTGAAGCCTATTTCAAATTGTTCTCCGTCCACTTCCACTATGCCCGGGCCGCCGACATTGATCATGCCCAGTTCCCTGCGTTCCAGGAAATAAGCGGCTTTCAGCAGATCAATCGTTTGCAGTTCAACACCGCCTTTTACCGGCATGGCGCCGGCGGTGAGGTACCGGTCGTAATGCGTGTGTACCCAGGAGATACGATCAGCCTCAAAAATTCTCTCTATCAGGAATGCCTTTCTCAGCGCTTCGGTATCCATGCCTTTTACCTCTGAAGGACTGCTGGCATACCTTGATTCATACTGTGTGCTCATATCGTTATGATTATCTTATTTATTTCAGATGATTAGTTCCTTATTGCTGCCGATGGCCGGTTGTTTCCAGGAAGAGGCACACAAACCGGCGTCAGCCTGTCATGCAGTATGACGGCTGGTACTAACGTGGACGGGGCCGCCGGCTTGCTAATCGTCACCCGTCTTTCCTCTTTCACGGCTTTTGTCCAAAGTAATGCAAACGTTTGCAAAATACAAAGCTTTTATAAAAATCATAGCGTCAGTTAATTGTAAAAATTACAATTATTTTAAACGAAAAGCCTTACTATACGATATTTAAACACAATTTCGGCATATCATATTTTATAAAAAACACATGTTTCTACCAGGGTTATCGTTTGCGTTTCATCTCAAAGTCGATGTTGTTTTTACCCTGCAACGCCTGTCCTTTTGTTTTGAGGGTGATACGATACACAGCATCTCCCCAAACGGGCGACAACCGGCTGTCATCCACTGTCTGCCGCTCTACGTCGGCTTCAAAACGGGAAGGGTCATATGTCATCTGTAAACTAACGTTCTCTCCCTGCAGTACTACCTTTCCGGGTGTTTTGAGATCAACGGGCAGGCAGGTCATAAAATGCAGCTGGTAGGGCGCTTTCCATGACAGTAGTTCATAGTCTTCGGTCAGCTTCAGGCGGGAATCTGCCGGCGTAAATACAAAGGAGCGTTTTAATGTCTTTACCATAGCGGCTTGGGGATAGGCCGCGGCAATATCCATGCTGAGCATCTTACTGCCGCCTTTATCGGCATAAGCAACTGCTTTAGCCTGAAACCGGCGTCCATCCTGCTGCTGTACCCCATTCACCGTGGGACAGTTATGCCATTGTGATTGCATATACCACAACCCGTAACGGTCGTTACTAAAAGTCTGTTTTGTATAGGTACCCACGCCTACATCTATAATGGCGGGCTTTCCGTCCATATACAACACAAAATTGCCGATGTCATTGTGGTTGTGGCTTTCTCCATTATGGCCGCCTTTGGCGGCGAAAAACAGGCCGTGGAAGCTGCCCGGAGTGGAACGAAGCGACAGCACCTGCAGATCGGGCAGCCAGTTATCGCTGGTGTAGGGCGCTTTGGGAGTGGTGCTTAAAAATGACTTGCGTCCTTCGAGATCATAAATAAATGTCAGCAACGAATAGGTATTGATACGGGTAGTATCCGGATTGGCCAGGCGGTACAGATAAGCGCCGAACTCCTTCATCTGCTGATCTTTGAAGACCTCGCCATAAAGGTATACGGTGTGCGGCGGCGGTGTGGTGCGGGCAGATGCATCTGCGAAGTTCACAAACCGGCTGCTGTCAATGTGCATTTTGTAAATATAAGTGCCTATGCGGTGTATCAGCTCATTCCTGCTGAGGTCCGCCTTGCCGGCAGAAGCCCAGCGCAGCCAGTTGATAAACTCTATCAGTTTGCCACCGGCATGTCCCCAATAGCTGGGCCCTTCATCACAACCACCATCTTCAGGATAGCTATTCAGAAAAAAGTCAGCGCTGCGGATCGATTTTTCTATCACCTTGTTACGTATATCCCTTTCGTTTATTGCCAGCAGCGCCACCTGCAGAATGTTGGTATTGATCCAGATATTCCAGTTATTCATCGGGCGGCCGTTGAAACCCATCCACCAGAAATCGGTCCGTTCGAGATACGGCGTTACAATACGCCGGTTCAGTTCATAATCAATCCGCCGGCCGATCATGGGAGAAAATTTATCCAGCTTCGTTCCCAGGAGGAACTGCGCCCAGCTGATGGTAGCTGCCGTTTCACCGGCAAACAGATCGATAATGGGTTCTGCCGGATCTGCAAGGCCGGTACCGGCTTTCTGCGCACCAACATGCGCCGGCAACACCCAGGTGCTTTCTTCCATAATAGCCCATAAACCATTAGCGATCTGGGGAATGTATTTACCATTACCGCCAGCCAGCTCACCTACCACCAGGGCAGACAATATCTTACGCCGCTCAAACTGTGCGTTCTCAAAATTGACCCGGTTGCCATTATCACGGAACTGGAGATATAAAGAGGCAGGCAAGGCAGGCCAGGTAAAATTCATCGCCTTGTCCGCATCGGCCAGCATCCTCGCCCGCATAACATCCGGCAATTGCCGGATAACATCCTGCATATGTCTGCGCTGGTTCTCCCGCCAGCTCATATTGCTGAAAGCGGCATTTCCGTTGGCCTCACTCCAGGCGGTGTATAGGTAGTTCCGCGGCCCCTGTTGGGCGGCCGCATGCAGGAAACAACAAACAATGATCATCACTAAAAATCCGGTTACCCGTGGAATAAGCATACAAACAATATTTCGGGTAAGATATAAAATATGTAGCATGTTTTAGCGGAAGCTGGCTGTTTCGCCGGCAGCACCACCAGTTCCGCCATCAAAAACATATCAGGTTATGATTAAAAAATACCAGTCCTAAAACAGGTGTTTTTTTAACTGTCAACCGGTCTGCGGGAAATGATAAATCATTCGTAACTTGCTACCATCAAACGTTACAGCGTGTCAGGCAAATAGTCAAAATCTTATCAAGGATTAACATTATAGTATTAACAGCCGGTAACGTTATTTACTACTTTAGCTTTTATGAACACTTACTTACAAATTCATCCGAATGATAATGTGCTGGTGGCGTTGCAGGATATTCCCGCCGGCACCCATGTTTCATTCAACGGTCAAGACATACAGCTCCAGCAAAATATCTCTGCGAAACATAAATTCCTGATCAACGATATCGACGGCAACGAACCCATTACCATGTACGGGGTACTGGTTGGAAAATCTACCCGCCCGCTGAAAAAAGGGGAAAGCCTCACAACAGAAAACGTTGTACACGATGCAAACGCTTTCCATGAAAAAGACGGCGCCATCCAGTGGCAGGCGCCCGATGTCAGCAAATGGAAGAACGCCACTTTTATGGGCTACCAGCGTGAAGACGGACAGGTGGGTACCCGCAACTACTGGCTCGTGATACCGCTCGTTTTCTGCGAAAACAGGAATGTAGGCGTGATCAAAACAGCGTTCGAAAAAGGGCTGGGATTCTCACCAGCGGAAGTTTATAACGAACAGGTGCAGGACCTCGTTGCCCTGTACAAAAGCGGCAACATTGACGCGGTTAAACAATACGAAGCAGAGAATATAACGGCAACGGATAAACGTAATATTATATTTCCCAATATCGACGGTATCAAGTTTCTCACCCACGAAGGTGGCTGCGGCGGTACCCGGCAGGATTCAGATGCATTATGCGCTCTGCTGGCCGGCTATATCCACCACTCCAACGTGGCGGGAGCTACCATCCTCAGCCTGGGCTGCCAGCATGCACAGGTATCGATCCTGCAGGAAGCCCTGAAAAAACTGAATCCGAAGTTCAACAAACCGGTACTGGTTTACGAGCAACAAAAAAGCGCTTCTGAATTCGCCATGCTGTCAGCCGCCATCAAGGACACCTTCCTGGCGCTGGTAGAAGCGAACAAACAGACGCGTCAGCCCACTCCTCTGTCCAAACTGGTGATCGGTCTGGAATGCGGCGGATCTGACGGTTTCTCCGGTATTTCCGCCAACCCGGCCGTGGGGCATACCTCCGACCTGCTGGTAGCACTGGGCGGCACTTCTATCCTCTCCGAGTTTCCTGAACTGTGCGGCGTAGAACAGGAGCTGATCAACCGTTGCGTGACCGAAGAAATTTCCGACAAATTCATCCGCATCATGCGGGCTTACGAAAACCAGGCCCAGTCAGTGGGTTCAGGTTTTTATATGAACCCTTCCCCCGGCAACATTAAAGACGGCCTCATTACCGACGCCATCAAGTCTGCCGGCGCCGCCAAAAAAGGCGGTACCTCTCCGGTAACTGACGTACTCGACTATACGGAGTACGCGACCAAACCGGGATTGAACCTGTTATGCACACCAGGCAACGATGTGGAGTCTACCTCTGCCGAAGTAGGTTCCGGCGCCAATATCGTACTGTTCACCACCGGCCTCGGCACGCCTACCGGCAACCCGATCGCTCCCGTAGTGAAACTGGCCACCAACACCAGGCTGGCCACCCGGATGAAAGATATCATCGATATCAACACCGGAACTATTATCAGCGGAGAACACAGCATCGCTGAAATGGGCGAACAGATCCTCGAATATGTCATCAAAGCTGCCAGCGGTGAGGTACATACCAAAGCAGAGCAACTGAACCAGGATGACTTTATTCCATGGAAAAGAGGGGTGTCGTTATAACATAACTGTGATATCCGGGATTATTGCTGATTTCGCTGATTCAGGAAGATATAAGCGGATAGCAGTATATAGATCCACCCTACTTGTTTACTTATTTCTGAGCATATCGTAAAAGGAAGGCCGGCAGAATATTCTGCCGGCCTTCCTTCTTTATTCTATTTTAGTTGTGTTAAGTGTTAATGGCCATCATAGTTTCACCTGTTCCATCTTAGGTGCAAAGAAGTGCATTACCGTCCATGCCAGGAGGTAAGCTACGCCACACATCAGGAAAAGGATATTATATCCGATACCGATATTGCCCAGCAGCTTATAATGCTCCAGCATGGTACCGATCACGATGGGGAACAGCGTACCCCCGATGGAGCCGGCCATGCCGCCGATGCCTACCACGGAGCTGACAGCGCGTTTGGGGAACATATCGGAAGCGGTGGTGAAGATGGTGGCAGACCAGGCCTGGTGAGCTGCTGTTGCCAGGCTGATGAGCGCAATGGCCAACCACAGGTTATTGATGTATTGAATCAGCATGATTGGCGCCACACAGAGCGCAAAAATCAGCATAGACACCTTACGGGCTTTAAAAATAGGCCATCCGCTTTTAATCAGGTGGGAAGATAACCATCCCCCGCCGATGCTGCCGAAGCTGGTGACGGAGTAGATGATGATAATAGGGAGACCCAGGTTGGCTTTCAGGTCAACGTGGAAAATGGATTCCAGGTAACCTGGCAACCAGAAGAGGAAAAACCACCAGACCGGGTCGGTCAGCAGTTTACCGAATACAAAAGCCCATGTTTGTCTGATGCCCAGCAGTCTGCCCCATTTTACCGGTTGCGGCGCTGCTTCTTCCTCTTCCTGGTCAGAGTGAATATGATCAAATTCCACCTTGCCCAGCCTTTTCTGACGGGCGGGCACTTCATAGTAAATCCACCACAATATCAGCCATACAAAACCGATGGCGCCGGTCCAGAAGAAAGCATGGCGCCAGCCATGGTTACGGGCCAGCCAGTATACCATCACCGGACCTACAACGGCCGCGATATTGGAACCACTATTGAAAATACCGGTGGCAAAAGCTCTTTCTTTCTTGGGAAACCATTCCGCGGTGGCTTTGATCGCTGCCGGGAAGTTGCCCGCTTCGCTCACCCCTAAAATAGAGCGTACCACACCAAAGCCCAAGGTGGAACGCACCAGGGAATGCGCCATGGCCGACAGGCTCCACACGATGATAGAAATGCTGTATCCGTTTTTGGACCCCATTTTGTCTACCAGGCGTCCAAAAAACAGTAACCCAACGGAATAGGCCGCAGAGAAAATCATGACCAGGTTACTATAATCCTGTTCCGTCCAGTTGAATTCACTGGAAAGGTCGCTTTTCAGCAAACCCAGCACTTGTCTGTCAATATAGTTAATCGTGGTCGCTACAAAGAGAAGTGCACACACACGCCAGCGATACTTACCTAAAGTTGTGGAATTCATTACGGCTGATTTGGAATTTATAAGTTGGCTTTAATTTACGGCTTACTACCGAGAAATGCAAACGTTTGCACGATTTTCTCTTTCAGCGATGCCCAGTCCTTGCTTTCGATCAATGATTTGGCGAGCAGATTGCTGCCCATGCCCACGCATACCACCCCCGCATCAAACCACGCGTCCATGCTCACACGGGTAGGTTCCACACCACCGGTAGGCATAAACTTCAGGTTCGGGAACAGCGGTTTGATGGCTTTTACATAAGCCGGTCCTAATACATTACCGGGAAACAGCTTCACCAGCGGCGCACCGTTTTTTTCAGCCACGGATATTTCGGTAGGCGTCATACAGCCGGGTATCCACAGTATCTGCTGTGAACGGCAGTAAGCGCCGGTTTCCGGATCTGTGACGGGGCACACAATAAAATCGGCGCCCAGTTGTGTATATGCTGCCGCGGCTGTAGCATCTTTAATAGTGCCGATACCGAGGTACAGATCAGGCATTTTGGCCTTTTTCAACGCCAGCAGGCGGGAGAAATTCTGCTGCGCCTGTGCGCCTCTGCTGGTGAACTCAAATACGCGGAGGCCTCCGTCGTAACATGCCTGCAGCACTTCGCAACAAACATCCGCATCGTCGTGGTAAAAAACAGGAATAATACCGCTCTGCTCAAATGCAGCTATAATGGTTTCCGGGTGTGGTGCCATAATTACATCAGTTTTATTATATCCTCGTAAGAGGTAGTGTTAAAATCTCCTTTCACAAAAAACTTGGAATAAGCAGCGGCAGCGGCAAAAGAGATGATGCCCTGATCATCCTTTCCTTCCAGCTGTGCATGAATAAGGCCCGCCATAAAGCAGTCACCGCTGCCTACACGGTCCACCACTTCCTGTGTTTCATACTCTTTTGAAATACTGGTCTGCCTGTTGTGATAATAGAACGTGTAGTATTGTGCGTGGGTAGTGTCTTTGCTGAAACGGAATGTAAAGGCAACCCTTTTACAACGTTTATTCCCCGCCGTTATCTCTGTTGCTACTTTCACCGCTTGTTCCAGGTACGCGGTTTTGGTGTCTGCTTCCAGCGCTGCATTGTCCAGTGTGGTGCCCAGCATGGTATGGGCAGCCCAGATATTGCCCATGACCACGTCGCAATAAGCCACCAGCTCAGGCATTACTTCATGCGGCTGCTTGCCGTATTGCCATAATTTGCTGCGGTAATTGAGGTCGGTGGAGATAGTCATTCCTTTACGGGTAGCGGCTTCCAGCACTTCTTTACAGATCACGGCAGCATCAGGGTTCAACGCAGGGCTGATAGCGCTCCAGTGAAACCATTCGGCATCCCCCAACAACTCGTCCCAGTTGACCGTCCCCGGCGTTATCTGGCTGAAAGAAGAATATTTGCGGTCATACACCACCTCGGCGTGCTTCAGATCACTGCCCTGAGCAAGGTAATAGATACCGATCCGGTCTCCACCCCATAACATCCGGTCAGTGGCAATACCGCGGTCACTCAGTTGTTTCAGTACATCTCTGGAAAAACCGTTTTCCGGCGCCTTACTGATATAAGCCACCGGCGTACCCCAGCGCGCCAGTGCGGCGGCCACATTGGCTTCTGCGCCACCGACAAAAATAGCGGAACTATTGCTCGCCAGGTCGGGTGACAGGCGCAACAATAGTTCCCCGAAAGTGATAACTTTTACAGACTTCATCTAAAAATCAAAATATGCTTTTGCGTTGTAGTAACAAATATCCTGGACCATTTTCCCTAACCATGGAATGTCGTTCGGGAGTTCACCGTTTTCCACATCACGACCAATGAGATTGCACAAAATACGACGAAAATATTCATGACGGGGAAAAGATAGAAAACTCCGGGAATCTGTCAGCATACCTACAAAACGGCTTAGCAGCCCCATATTGCTCAGGGTATTGATTTGTTTCTCCATCCCGTCTTTCTGGTCGAGGAACCACCAGCCGGAGCCAAACTGGATCTTACCGGGTATGGTACCGTCCTGGAAGTTGCCGGCCATCGTGGCAAACACTTCGTTCCAGGCGGGGTTGAGATTATAGATAACGGTCCTGGCCAGTTTGTTTTTCTTATCCAGTGCATCAAAGAAAGCGCTCATAGCAGCTGCCATGCTCCAGTCGCCGATGGAGTCTACACCGGCATCAGCGCCCAGTTGCTGCAGCAGCCGGGAATTGTTGTTGCGGATAGCCCCGGCATGAAATTGCTGGGCCCAGCCCCGCGCGTGGTTCCACTCGCAGATCTGCAGCAGCATGGCGGTTTTAAACTGCTCGCTCTCATAGGGAGTGGCCGCCTGATGGTCACGGGCGTTGAGGAAAATATTGTCCAGCTCCTGTTGTGTATAAGTGGCAAAGGAGAAGGTGGTAATACCGTGGTCGCTCAACCGGCCGCCGGCTTCATGGAAATAAGTATGACGTTGTTGCAGCGCCTCTGTCAGGTCGCGGTAAGAGCGGATCTCGCGGTTGGTAACAACTGCCAGCTTATCCACGAATGCATTGAATACAACCGGTGTGTCCACTGCCATGGCTTTGTCGGGCCGGAAGGTAGGCAGTACGCGGGTACCAAAAGGTTTATGGGCGATGGCCTGGTGATGTTCCAGCGAATCGGTAGGATCATCGGTGGTGCAAACCACTTCTACCTTAAAATGTTGCAGCAGCTGTTGGGTGGAAAGCTTCGGCAGCTTGTCGTTACCCGCTTCCCATATTTTTTCGGCGGTAGCTTCGTTTAACAGGTCGGTGATGCCGAAAGGATTTTTCAGTTCCATATGCGACCAGTGGTACAGCGGGTTACGCATGGTGTACGGTGTTGTTGCTGCCCAGTGGCGGAATTTGGTGAAGTCATCGGCACTGCCGGTGATGTACTGTTCCGCTACCCCGTTGGCCCGCATGGCGCGCCACTTGTAGTGATCGCCGCGCAGCCATATGTCTGTCATGTTTTTAAAGACCTTGTTCTGAGCAATTTCATCGGGAGGCAGATGATTGTGATAATCAATCACCGGCATCGATTGCGCATACTCAAAATATAATCGTTTAGCCGTTTCTGTTTGTAATAAAAAATCTTCCGTCAGAAATCCCTTCATATACTAGTGATTAATTTTTTGGTTGCTGGAGTTGCATCACGTTTTTCACGCCGGTCATCATGGTCTGCAGGTAGCCGGCCACGGTTTCCGCGAACTGCGGAATAACGGCCAGGTCTGATTCCCATAGACGGGTATCGGCGCAAACCTTTTCCGCCAGCTGCTGCGGGGAAGAATATGTTTTCCAGTGGGCAGCAAAAATGGTGATGTTATCATCTGTGATCTGGTATTCCTCTCCGTTCCGGGTACCGAAGTATTTACCGTCTTCCACACGGGAGGGTTTCAGAAACAGTATCATGGCCGCAAAACCGAGGCACATGTATTCCGGTAATGTCTTAAACTGTTCGTAATACCGGGTGAGGGTGCGTACATTGCGGGCATTCATCTTCGAGCTTTCCTGGAAGGTGATGCTGATCAGTTTATGTGCGATGAACGGATTGGCGAAGCGGTCCAGTACGTCCTGCGCGAAGCTGGCCGCCTGCGGGCAGGTTTGTTCGATGGTAGGCAGTATTTCCCGCAGGACCACTTCTTCAAAGAAATGCCGCATAAAATCGTCATTCATGCATTCGTATACCGTGTTCAGTCCCGAGAGGTAAGCCAGCGGTACCGCCGCGGTGTGACTGCCATTGAGCAGGCGCAGTTTCTGTTCGCGGAAAGGCACGATGCTGGGGGTGATGAGCATCCGTTCATCTGCTTTATGAAAGCCCAGGACCGACTGTACGTGGGCATCTCCTTCAATCGCCCATAAGAGGAACGGTTCTACTTCTATCCACAGCTTATCGGTGTAACCGGCTTTCTCCTCCAGTTCCGCGAGGTTACGGGGCTTTCCGGGCACAATCCTGTCTACCAGCGAGTTACAGAAATGATTCTCGTTTTCAACCCATTGCACAAAAGCTGCGGGCATTTCGTTATAGGCGGCCAGTTTTAAAACGATCTCTTTCAATAAACGTCCGTTGTCCACCACAAGTTCGGTAGGCACGATCACAAAACCGGTATTACCGCTGCCGCGGAAGTATTCGTACCGTTCTTTCAGGACGGCCAGCAGTTTACCCGGGAAAGACGCCGGGGCGCTGTCGCCGATTTTCTCCGGTACGTACTGTATGCCCACTTCGGTGGTATTGGAGATGATGGTTTGCAGGGCTGGCTGTCGTACCGCTGCCAGTACTTCCCCCCAATCTGCATTCGATTGCAAAACCCGGCTAATAGAAGAATTGATCAGTACCTGGTCAACGAGTTCCCCCTGGGCGATGCCTTTGATATGCGTGGTATACAGGTTGTCCTGGCCGGAGAATTCGCTGGTACCGCCATCAGTGGATTTCACCACTACAATACGGCCTTCGTAGCAGCCGCTGCGGTTACCTTGGTCCACCAGGTAGTCTACCAGTCCGCGTAACAATACGCCGGTGCCAAACTGCAATATCTTTTCCGGGAAATGAAAGACTTTTTCATCAACGCCGGAATTTGTCTGCTTTAATATATACTCTTTATTTAATGTATGTAGCATCTCGTCTAAATTAGGCTAAATAGATACTTAATCCAATAAATATATAATGTTGGGTTTACAAATTGTAGTGTGTGGACAAATATTAGCTAAAACTGGGTAAAATGCTATTAAAGCCCATAAACGGCTTCAATACAGGCATTTATTCTATCAATAGGCGGTTGCCCGGAAAATCAGTAATTTTGCGTCCTTAAACTATTTTAAAATGAGCAAGCATGGTAAAGTGCTGGTGGCCATGAGCGGCGGTATTGATAGTACCGTTACAGCGCTGATGTTGCATGAGCAGGGCTATGAAGTGGTGGGTATCACCATGAAAACCTGGGATTATGCTTCTGCCGGGGCCAGTAAAAAGGAAACCGGCTGCTGTAATCTCGATTCATTCAATGATGCACGCGCAGCCGCGGTGCATCACGGGTTTCCGCACTTTGTGCTGGACATCCGCGATGAATTCGGGGACTTTGTCATCAATAACTTCGTAGACGAATATATTGCCGGCCGCACCCCCAACCCGTGCGTACTGTGCAATACACATATCAAATGGCGCGCCCTCATGAAACGGGCCGATGCCATGGACTGTGAATTTATTGCTACCGGACACTACGGTCAGATCCGGCGTCACGACAACGGCCGAATGGTTATCAGCAAAGGAATCGACGAAACAAAAGATCAGAGCTACGTATTGTGGGGCATCCAGCAGGACGTCCTCGCCCGTACCATCCTTCCCTTAGGGAAATACCGCAAAACAGAAATCAGGCAGATGGCCTTCGACTTCGGGTACCCAGAACTGGCCAAAAAAGCAGAAAGCTATGAGATCTGCTTCGTGCCCGACAACGACTATCGCGGATTCCTCAAACGGAAAGTAGAAGGTCTGGAAGAAAGAGTCAACGGCGGCAACTTCGTGCTGGCCGACGGCACCATCGTGGGTAAACACAAAGGTTATCCTTTCTATACCATCGGACAAAGAAAAGGTCTCGATATCGCCCTCGGTCGCCCGGTATTTGTGACCGAAATCATCCCGGAAACCAATACCATCGTCCTGGGCAACGAAGACGAACTGCAGAAAAATGAAATGTTCGTCAGCGGTCTCAATATGGGCAAATATGAAACCATCCCGGACGGTATGGAAGCGATCACCAAGATCCGCTACAAAGACCCCGGCGCCCTGAGCCTCCTGCACAACGAAGATGGCAAAGTAAAGGTCAACTTCTTTGAGCACGTAAAAGGTATCGCTCCCGGCCAGTCAGCCGTTTTTTATGAAGGCGATGACGTTATCGGCGGTGGTATCATCCAACGCGGCCCCATTTCGCTGCACCAATAAATCTTATACTACATAAACCATAAAGGGCGGGAACCTATCCCGCCCTTTTTTTGTATTTTAGAGAGACAACCACCTTTTGTCATGCATCCGCTACCCAACATATTCCCCATACTGCACACCGACCGCCTGGAACTCGTTGAACTACAGCCCTGGCATGCCGCCGATCTGCTGGACCTCTTCAGCGACCAGCGCGTCACGCAATACTACCACGTTATGCCGCTGAAAACTGAGCTGGACGCGGAAAGAGTCATCTCCTATTTTCACCAGCGCTTTAAAGATCAACTGGGTATCCGGTGGGGCATCACCCTGCGGGGACAGTCCAGGCTCATCGGCACCATCGGCTTCAACAGTTTTCCGCAATTGCACCGCGGCGTCATCGTCTACGCCCTCGCACATGCCTACTGGGGCCAGGGATACATGACCGAAGCCATCCTCGAACTGGTCCGCTACGGCTTCCGGGAACTGGAACTCAGCCGCATGGAAGCAGAAGTAATGCCCGCCAATATTTCCTCAGAAAAAGTGCTCATCAAAAACGGCTTCCGCCAGGAAGGAACACTCAAGAAATGGATGGAATGGGAAGGGAGACTGTTTGATATTAATATGTGGGCGTTAGTGCGGGAGTGAGTTGACAAAAAATCTATTGTCAAAAAAATTGACAATAGATTTTTTGTCAGAAACATTACGAAAATCTTACAGCAAACATCGTGTCCGCACCTTTGCCATACCCTTCAATAACACCCCCCTCCTGCTGCCGCAGTTCGCTATTCTCTTCAATATACTTCACCACGTCCTCATTCTCCTGCCGGAACACGGAACAGGTAATGTAGATCAGGGAACCGCCCTTCTTCAGGAACGGTATAACGTTATGGGCTATACGCTTTTGCAGTTGCTGATATTTAGTGATCTCTTCGCGTTTAAAGAAACTCACGCTTTCGGGGGTACGGCCCCAGGTACCTGAACCACTGCACGGCGCATCCAGGATGATACCGTCAAACCGTTGTTGTCCCATTGTTTCAGGGAAGCGGTCGGAGGTAAGGTCTGCTACACGGGCCTCATAATTTTTGACACCGGCAGCAGCAAAACGCGTTTGCAAATTATCGAGGATGGAACGCCGTACATCGCTGACCAGCAGCTGCACACCGGGTTGCTGATCTTTGAGCAGGATGGATTTGCCACCGCTGGCGGCGCAGCAGTCCCACCAACGCTGGTGAGGTGCCGGACGGAACAGGGTACCGGTCTGCTGACTGGAAGCATCCTGTATTTCGTACCAGCTTTTTTCAGTCAGCAAGGTCTCTACTTTAGTACCATTGGGTAAGGCCACGGTGGCGCCATTTTCAAAGACTTCGTACGGTACGGCAGCGGTATCGAGCAATCGCCGTACCTTGTCCAGCCGGTTGTTCCGCACGCGGATAAACAATCGCGGCTGCTGCAGAAATGAAAGCCCGAAAGCTTCGGCATCTATCGCCGGGGACAGTTCATCCGACAGCGGAAAAATACGTGTAGCCGTTACCGGTAGTCCGACCAAAGCAGCCTTGTCTGTCAGTGGCAGGCTTATCTGTTCATCCCATTCGGGTTTAAGCGCCTTGAGCAGATCGGAAGAAGTATGTTCACAAAGAAAAGTGCCGGCCACCAGGCGGTCGGTTAGCGATAGCTCCCGGCCCCAGTCGCCAAGGCGGTAATAGTGGTACACCAGCTGTGAAATCCAGCGCCGGTCACGGCTTCCCATATAGGGATGTTCCTTGAAAAAAGCTTTCAGGAAATGATGCAAAGGCAGGCTGCCGGTATAGGCGCCGATAATTTTGGTAGCAGCAGCTACATAATTCTCCCAACGGGTCATACGCAAAGGTATCCTAAAAAAACGGGGCGAAGATTGCTCTTCGCCCCGTTATATTTTTAAAGCTGTTAATTAGAGTTTCAGCAGCGCTTTCAGCGGATCTTTACCGAACAGCAGTTGTTCCGGGTTCTCCAGCATTTCTTTCACTCTTACGAGGAAGCTTACAGACTCGCGGCCATCGATGATACGGTGGTCGTAGCTCAGCGCGATGTACATCATCGGACGGATCACTACCTGGCCGTTAACAGCCATCGGGCGTTCCTGTATTTTGTGCATACCGAGGATAGCGGACTGCGGAATGTTGATGATCGGAGTGCTCATCAGGGAGCCGAATACGCCACCATTGGTGATGGTGAAGGTACCACCGGTCATTTCCGGAATGGTCAGCTTGTTCTCACGGGCTTTGGTGGCCAGTTCCAGCACGGCTTTTTCAATGCCGGCCATGTCCAGGCTTTCTGCGTTGCGGATCACCGGTACCACCAGCCCTTTAGGAGCGGATACCGCGATGGAAACATCGCAGTAATCGTGGTACACCAGCTCTTCACCGTCGATATAGGCGTTCACGGAAGGGAACTCCTGTAACGCGAAGCAGCAGGCTTTGGTGAAGAAGCTCATAAAGCCCAGGTTCACCTCATGTTGCTTTTTAAAGATGTCTTTATATTTAGCACGCAGCGCCATGATGTTGGTCATGTCTACCTCGTTGAAGGTAGTCAGCATAGCGGTGGTGTTTTTAGCTTCCACCAGGCGGCGGGAGACGGTTTTACGCAGGTTGCTCATTTTCTCACGACGTTCGTTGCGGGAGAACATTTCCTGGCCGATAGCCACGCCCGGGTTCTGCAGGGCGGCGTACACATCGTCTTTCATGATTTTGCCGTGGGCGCCGGAACCTTTGATGGTGGCCGGGTCTACCTGTTTGTCGGCAATCACTGCGGCCGCTACGGGCGTAGTGCGGATATCATTCGGGATGCTGGTCACCGGGGCCTGTTGTGCCTGTGGTGCTGCAGCTTTCGCCGGTTGCGCCGCGGGGGCTGCAGCCGGAGCGGCTTTACCTGCCGGACGCGGAGCGCTGGTATCTATTTTGCAGGCTATATCGCCTATTTTTAAAGTATCACCTTCTTTGGCCACCAAAGTCAGTACGCCGGCTTCTTCAGCATTCAGCTCGAAAGTGGCTTTCTCTGATTCCAGCTCGCACAACACTTCATCCCGCTCTACATAGTCGCCTTCTTTTTTGGTCCACTTCACCAGGGTTACTTCGCTGATAGATTCACCTACTGTAGGTACTTTCATTTCAATGACCCCTTTGTTGACAGCCGGTGCCGCGGGCGCTGCTGCTGCTGCCGCCGGAGCAGCCGCTTCTGCCGGAGCTGCCGGTGACGCGGGCGCCGCCGCCTGCGCAGGTGCTGCTGCAGCCGTATCAATCGTACAGGCCACATCACCAATCTTCAGCGTGGCTCCTTCCTGTGCTGCAATTTTCAGAATACCTGCTTTTTCTGCATTCAGTTCAAAGGTGGCCTTCTCTGATTCCATTTCACACAACACCTCGTCCTGCTGCACATAATCTCCGTCTTTTTTCAACCACTTTGCAATTGTTACCTCGCTAATAGATTCTCCTACCGTAGGGACTTTGATTTCGATAACCATATTTTATCAGTTGATGGTGAACCAGTGTTTAGCTGCTGACAATCTTCGTCGCTAATGGCTAACAGCTGAACACTCGTTTCTGTTTATTGTTTGCTGTTTTAGTTAGATGTTAAAAGCAGTGTCAATGATCTGCTGCTGCTCACGGGCATGCACTTTCGCATAACCGGTAGCGGTAGACGCACTTGGATTGCGGCTGATAACACCATAGTTGATCTGCTTCAGGTTCATCTGCAGATACGCTGCAGCGCCCATGTTCAGCGGCTCTTCCTGTACCCAGAAGAAAGTAGCGCCTTTGTATTTCTGTGCAATGGCTTCCAGCTGTTTTACCGGCAGCGGATACAGTTGTTCCAGCCTTACAATGGCCACATCTTTACGATCTTCCTTGATCTGCTTGTCGCTCAGGTCAAAATACATCTTACCGGTGCAGAGCAACACTTTCTTCACCAGGGAAGCATCCGTGATGAACGGATCGTCCAGCACTTCTTTAAACCCGCCCTGGGTGAATTCTTCCATGGTGGAATAAGCACCGGCATGACGCAGGTTCGCTT
The DNA here is from genome assembly GCF_900167135.1 of Chitinophaga eiseniae. Lineage (GTDB taxonomy): Bacteria > Bacteroidota > Bacteroidia > Chitinophagales > Chitinophagaceae > Chitinophaga > Chitinophaga eiseniae. The sequence goes on from NZ_FUWZ01000002.1 coordinate 188,029, forward strand.
TGGGAGAGAAGTTGATCAGCGGTTTGCGGAACTGCCAGGTCAACTGACGACGCAGCGCATGGAAGAAGTTAGCTGCAGTGGTGATATTGGTGATCACCATGTTTTCTTCCGCGCAGGTCTGCAGGAAACGCTCCGGACGGGCGTTGGAGTGGTCTGGTCCGCCACCTTCATAACCATGAGGCAGCAACATCACCAGGCCGTTCTGGGTCGTCCATTTCTGTTCAGCACTGCTGATATACTGGTCAATAACAGTCTGCGCTCCGTTCACGAAATCGCCGTACTGTGCTTCCCAGAGTACCAGCGCGTTGGGGTTGGCCATGGCATAACCGTATTCAAAGCCCAGTACGCCGTATTCGCTCAACAGGGAGTTATAGATTCTGAACTTGCCTTGTTTTTCGGAAAGTTCGCTTAAACGGTTGTAAGTCTCGTTGGTATTCTCATCAAACAACACCGCATGACGGTGGGAGAAAGTACCGCGTTTCACGTCTTCTCCGCTCATGCGCACATCTTTACCTTCAATGAGCAGGCTGGCGTAAGCCAGCAGTTCGCCGGTAGCCCAGTCCACTTTACCTTCTTCCTGGTACAGTTTGATTTTATCCTGCAGCAGTTTGCTCACTTTACGCAGCGGTACAAATTTTTCCGGCCATTTCATCAGGGCGTCAAACAGGTGTTTGAAGTCTTCTTCCTTAATGGCGGTCACAGGAGAGCTCTCGAAGTCCTGTGGCGTCGCCTTGCGCAGCGCCTGCCACCATTCTTCCGGTTTCTGTTTGGAGTAAGGCAGCGGATGTTGTTTTACTTCATCCAGACGGGCCTGCAGGTCACCCCAGAAAGCGGTCTCCATTTCTTTGGCCAGCGCCTGCGCCTCGGATTCACCATTGTTAAGCAGGTACTGGGTATATACTTCACGCGGATTCGGATGTTTGTCGATCAGCGCATACAGGCTGGGTTGGGTAAATTTAGGCTCATCCCCTTCGTTGTGGCCATGTTTGCGGTAACAAACCATGTCGATGTAGATGTCCTCATTAAATTCCTGACGGTAGCGGGCAGCCAGCTGGGATACTTTCACCACCGCTTCGGTATCGTCGCCATTGACGTGGAATACCGGAGCCTGTACGATGGAAGCCACACTGGTACAGTAGTCAGAAGAGCGGGCGTCATCAAAATCGGTGGTAAAGCCGATCTGGTTGTTGATCACAAAGTGAATGGTACCACCGGTGTAGTAACCTTTCAGCTTGCTCATCTGCTCCACTTCATAAACGATGCCCTGACCAGCCACGGCGGCGTCGCCATGGATCAGGATAGGCAATATTTTGTCATAGTCGCTGTCATAAATCACATCTGCCTTGCTACGGGAGAAACCGATCACGATCGGGTCTACCACTTCCAGGTGGGAAGGGTTCGGCATCAGCTGCAGGTTCACCGAATTGCCGGAAGGCGTATTCACCTGGGAACGGAAACCGAGGTGATATTTCACGTCGCCGCTGCCCATGGTCATATCCGGAACGGCCAGCCCTTCAAATTCGTTGAAGATCTGCTCGTAGGTTTTGCCGAGAATGTTGGCCAGTACGTTCAGACGGCCGCGGTGTGCCATGCCGATCACAGATTCTTTCACACCGTATTCAGCAGCCACATTGATCATCGCGTCCAGCGCAGGAATGGTGGATTCCCCGCCCTCCAGGCCAAAACGTTTCTGACCGATATATTTGGTATGCAGGAATTTTTCGAAAATAACGCCCTGGTTCAACTTCTGCAACACCCGGCGGCGCTGCTCCAGAGATAGTGGCTGGTTCATAATCGTCTCAAACTCTTTCTCCAGCCATTTGGATTTATCACGGTCGTTGATATAGGTATACTGAATACCAACAGAACCAGCGTAAATCTTTTTCATATGGGCCACAATCTCTTCCAGTGTGGCGTCTTTCAGTCCAACTACAATACCTGCATAGAACCGGGTTTTGAGATCAGCATCTCCCAGTCCATAGCTGGCCAGATCGAGGTTGGCCCCTCTGTCCTTTCTTTCACGGATGGGGTTGGTTTTAGCAATGAGATGGCCCTTTTTGCGGTATGCCTGGATCAGGCGATATACACCCAGTTCCTTGGCCTGTTGGTCACCACTCACCGGCACTGCGTTACCGCCTGCTGCCGGAGCCGCTCCCGCCGCTTTACCATTTGCGTTGGAAACCGCAAAATCAAATCCTTCAAAAAATTTCACCCAATCAGGGTCTACAGAGTTGGGATCTTTGAGGAAATCCTGGTATAACGATTCAATGTAAGCAGGATGTGAGTTAGTGACAAATGAGAAGTCCTTCATTTACAACGAGTTTTGCTGATCTTCAGTTCAAATACTTTTCTGTTGGTGCCCGATATATTAATATATGGGATTGCAAATATCGCACGTTTTTCAATACAGAGGATGGAAAAAATGAGAAAATATCATATGATTTGGGTTGATTGTAAATATGGTGGAAAGCTTTACTTTTACCCCCGGACGGAAAACTTGTTTTTTGTTTGTTTGGTATTTGGAATATCCTTACCTTTGCCGTCCGAAACTTGAAATTTGAAAAATGGCAAATCATAAAGCAACGAAAAAAGACGTACGTCAAAGCAAAAAGCGTAATGAGCGTAACCGTTACTACGGTAAAACTACCCGTAATGCCATCCGTGACCTGAAGGCGATCTCTGACAAAGCGCAAGCTGAGAAAGAATTATCTGATGTGGCATCTATGATTGACAAGCTGGCTAAACGTAACGTTATCCACAAAAACAAAGCTGCAAACCTGAAAAGCAAGCTGGCTAAGAAAATAGCTACCCTGGCTTAGTCCTTTCCGGTAACAAATATTTACAGCTCTTCCTTCACAGGGGAAGGGCTTTTTGTTTTTCCTGTCGCTTTTATATTTTTATGCTACTTATGAGAAAACTACCTGCTATCATAGTCCTTATGCTGATATGGGCCTCCTCGTCTGCCCAAAACTTCATGACCCGCTATGAAAAAACAACAGGCCGCGAAACAGCCACCTATCCGGAGGTCATCCAATACTACCGGCAACTGACCGCCCGTTATCCACAACTGTTGAAGATGATCACCGTAGGTAATACCGACGCCGGTTTCCCTCTTCACCTGGTCATCTGCTCTCCGACAAAAGATTTCGATTTCAGCAGCCTCCACCATAAAAACAAACGCATTTTACTGATTAACAACGGCATACACCCCGGCGAACCGGATGGCATAGACGCCTCCATGATGCTGCTCCGCGATATCGCCCAGGGAAAAACCAAACTGCCGGAAAATATCGTCCTCGCCGTTATCCCCGTCTATAATATTGGTGGCGCACTCAACCGTTCACCTTATTACCGGGTGGACCAGGAGGGTCCGGACACCTTCGGCTCCCGCGGAAATGGCCAAAATCTCGACTTAAACCGCGATTTTATTAAAACTGACTCCAAAAATGCCCGGGCCTTCCAGGAAATATACCACCTCATGGACCCCGACGTATTTATCGATAACCACGTCAGCAACGGCGCCGATTATCAACATATCATCACCCTGCTCTCTACCCAATACAACAAACTGGGTGGCCCCATGGGCGAATTCATGCACAACACCTTCGAACCCGGCCTGTATCAGCTGATGAAAACCAAAGACTACGACCTGGTGCCCTATGTAAATCACTTCGACGAAACACCCGACAGCGGCTGGGTCGAATTCTCCGACCTCCCCCGTTACTCCTCCGGATACACGACCCTCTTCCATACCTTCGGGTTCGTACCGGAAACACATATGCTCAAACCTTATCCCCAGCGCGTAAAAGCTACCTACGCCCTGATGGAAGCCTTCATACAGTTCACCAGCGAACACAGCGCTAAGATCAAACAGCTCCGCGACCAAACCAAACAAAGCGTCATCACGCAAAAAAGTTTTCCCCTCGCCTGGAAGTTTGATATGAACAAATACAGCCTCATCACCTTCAAAGGGTTCGCCTCCGGCCACAATCCCAGCGCCATCTCCGGATTACCACGCCTCTACTATGACCGCAGCAAACCTTATGAAAAAAAGATAAAATTCTATAACTACGCCAACGCGGAAAACTATGTGGATAAACCACAGGCATACATCATCCCTCAAGGCTGGTGGGCAGTCATCGACCAGCTGAAAAATAACCGCGTACAGCTGCAACGCCTGCCCAAAGACACCACCATCTATGTAGAAGTGTATCATATCAGCGATTTCAAAACCTACCCAAGGCCCTACGAAAAACATTATCTGCATACAGACATCAAAGTCAACAGCAGCAAGGATTCCATCCGTTTCCGCGCAGGTGACTACTACGTTCCCATGAACCAGACGGCCAACCGCTTCCTGATGGAAACACTGGAGCCCACCGGCGGCGACTCGTTCTTCGCCTGGAATTTCTTTGACGCCATCCTTGGCCAGAAAGAGGGGTACTCCCCCTATGTTTTTGAAGACACCGCCGCCGAATACCTGAAAAGCCATCCGGAGCTAAAAACATTGCTGGACAAGAGAAAAGCTACAGATACCGCATTCTCCAACAGCGCCGGCGCACAACTGAACTTTATTTATAAAAACTCACCTTACGCAGAACCGGAATACATGCGATATCCCGTGTACAGGGTATTGTAGTCCATACCTGACTGCTTCAAAAGAAAAGGAGATACAGCCGCAAACTGTATCTCCTTTTCTTTTGAAGCCCTCTCAAAGCGTTCAAAAACGCTCATCGGCCCTTTTAACGATCAATTGCAACATGCAAACACCTACGCTGATAATCAAAACACAGTAAGCTACAATGCCTATCATCAAATACAAATTGACATCCTTCCAATGATTGATGACGGCTATATAACTCAATATAATCGCCAAAAAAGCTATCGCATTAAGCCCCCGAAATACCTTACTAATCATATTTAAATAATTAAATATTTAAAATAAACCAACCAAAATATCCTGAAAATGTGTAATAAGCATCAAAAAGCAATTATTTTTCCAAATTACCTTTTTCTTCTATTTAACCTATTCGCTATAAAGACAGTAACAAACATCAACCAGGTGTAGTAGATTTTAATATATTTTTATATAAAATATGATAGTATTTAATGGGGAAATGTCGGGGTCATTGCTGTTGAATTAGCTACACAGCATCGCCCTTTCCCAACCGGGGAAAGTTTTAAGAAATGTTTGCAGATGAATAGAGAGGAAGCTACACCCGTTCCAGCACCATCATGGTATGCTGTTCGCCGTAAAAATGATTGTACAGCAATATCCTGTTGGCAGCGGCAGGGATATCCTTTAACATCGGGAACCACTGAGCAGGGACCTGTTGCCGGTGCAATAGCTGTGCGGCCAGCCACATGCCGAAGGCGCCGGCGGTATCATGTTCGCCGGAGAGATGTTTGAAGGGTAACTGCGGTATGCCTGGGAACAAGGCGTCCGCCTGCTGGTAGAAATGTTCATAACGGCTGTCGCCATTCCGGCCGGTCAGTATCAGGTCAACCCCATCTTTGAATACCGATAAACCCGCCGCTACTTTTTCGGCGGTAGGTTTGTAAAGCATTTTAAAACCGGTCAGCGCCGCTTTGGTATCCGGACCAGGCTTTCCCGTCAGTACGAAGAAAGTAGCGCCTTCACCGGCAATACTGCCGGGTGACAACTGTTCATACAGCTGCCGGCTGTCGGTAGCTGCCGGCTTCCAGAAGCCGATGCGGCTTTTGATGTAGAAATGTTCTGCGGTCATCTCCTCGAAAGCGCCTGTCAGCGTATTGGGAGCGCCTTCTGCCAGCAGCATCATGCTGTCCAGCAATGCGTTTTCAAAAGAAAAACCGCGGTGCACGAAAGTGTTGTTGTAAGCGGTGCCTTTTACCTGTAAGGCGATGAGACCGTTGACAGAGTTATAGGTAGATTGAATAAAAGGCGTAGGGTTCAGGGCTGTTTCCTTGTACTGTTCTATCTCCCGGATAAACTTTTCAGTATCCTGCAGGCTGCCTTTACCGGTACCGGTCACGATCGGTCCGATCGCTTCCACGCCGCTGTCACGGATACTTTGCAGCGCGGTGGTCAGCCCTATCTTCAGCACCCGCGTCATACGACGCAGGCTATTGGCAGGAATGAACGGTTTGTAATCAGGTTCCATACAGGTAAGCAGGTTACTGTCCGTATGCACCAGCGGCGCAGAAAAAACATCCCCTTCAAAAGTAGATTGCGGGGAAATGGCCGCCATTCCTTGTATGTAACACTTAACCTTCATATTTGCTGATCACCAGGGAGGCGTTGTTTCCTCCGAAGCCGAATGAGTTTGAAATAACATTGTTCACGGAAACGCCTTCCATCAGCGCTGTTACCGGCGTGATGTTCAGCTCTTCCATCTTTTCTGTAAAATTGAGATTAGGGAATATCAGTCCCTGCTGAATGGCCAGCACCGCATAGATGGCCTCAATGGCACCTGCTGCCGCCAGCGTGTGCCCGGTGAAAGGTTTGGTGGAACTGAACAGCGGCACATCGTTGCCGAACAGCCGTTCCAGCGCCTTCCCTTCTGACACATCGTTATTGAGCGTGGCAGTACCATGCACATTGATATAGTCCACGTCTTTCAGGGTTCGGCCGCTCATCGCCAGCGCGGCTTTCATGGACTCATAGGCGCCATCGCCTTCCGGTGATGGTGACGTAGGATGAAACGCTTCGTTGGCATTGCAGTAACCGGTGAATTCCGCCAGGATACGGCTGTTGTTGGCCCTGGCAAACGATTCGCTTTCCAGCACCAGATAGGCAGCACCTTCACCAAGGTTCAGACCGGTACGCTGCTGGTCAAACGGCCGGCAGAATTGTTTGTCTACGTTCTTCAGGGAATTGAAACCGTTCAGGGTGAAACGGGTCAGCGCTTCGGTACCGCCGCAAACCGCACGGGGCAGGAAGCCCTGTTTGATCATACGGGCGCCGAACATCAACGCATTGGCGGATGATGAACAGGCAGTACTGATGGTAGCGATATGCTCGCTGAAACCAACGGTGTCAGCTATACGTTGCGTACAGTCTGCACAGTCCAGCGTGTCGATATATTGCAGGAAAGCGCCTTCTTTGGAGGAGTCAACAATATCAAAATAAACCTTTTCGGTATCACACATGCCGCCTACCGTACTGGCATTGATAAAGCCGGTAGGAGCCGTCTGTACGTCGGTAATGCCTGCCTGCCGCAACGCTTCCCGCATGGCGGTCAGCCCCAGCAATGTAGTACGGGTGTACCCTTCCCTGGGAGTGATGCCGGCAAGGGCTGCCAAAGCATCGTTGGGATGCTTTACTTCCGCTACCGGCAATACCTGCTTGTATATGGTATCGATATAACTGGTATAACCAAGACCACTGCGTTGTTGCCTTAATTGTTCCAGGTTCTCAGCCACATTATCACCTATGGCGGTGATCATTCCCATCCCTGTTATAAACACTCTTTCCGCCATGTCAGCTTCTTACTTATGCCGGCTGTTTGGATTGGATGAAATCGGCCATGGATTGCACAGACTGCAGAATCTTGCGCCCTTCGCGCGGATCTTCCACTTTGATATGATATTGCCTTTCCAGTAACACCATCAGCTCCAGAGAGTCGATGCTGTCCAGGCCCAGCCCTTCACCAAATAAAGGAGCATTGTCATCAATATCTTCCGGTTTGGTATCCTGCAGATTTAATGCTTCAATGATCTGCACTTTGAGTTTGCTTTTTAAATCTTCCATAATCAAGTTGTAGGTTTATCCCCGTCTGTACACAGGGATGCCCTTTGTGGGGAGTAAAAATACAGTTTTACTGTTGTTTAGAAAATAGTTTATCAGTTCATTCTTCGTTTTTCCACATATCCGGCAACGGCCAGCATCACCCCGCCCGTCAGCACAAGACGCAACACATTCTTCCACACATAGCTGATATCGCCGTTACGCAGGTAAATATCGTTGATAGCGTCCAGTCCCCAGCTGAGCGGCGATAAGCGGCCTATCACCTGCATGTTGACCGGCATCACTTCCAGCGGTATCCAGATACCGCCGATGGCCGACAGGATGACAATGGAAATAGCGCCAAAGTTCAGGGCCTGGTTGGGCGTCTTAAAAAGCGTGCCTATCAGTATCCCGTAGGCCGTAGCCGCCAGCCCTATCGCTCCTGCCACCAGCAACGTAGCGCCCTGGTCGTGTCCCATCGCCAGCTTAGGCAGGTCCAGCAGTGGCATCGCATAGATGCCGACCAGCATCATCAGGTAAAACTGTAACAGGCAGATACCTACGAAAAAAAGCATCTTCCCGGCCAGGATCAACAGATAAGATCCGGGTATCAGCTTCATTCTCAACAAACTACCGTCTTCCCGCTCGCGGATCATATTACCGGCAATAGGGATCACGATGAAAAACATCGCAAAAATGCTCCAGGCGGGCACATTATGCTGTACCGAGTTAGACACCACGTCCAGCTGCCTGCTGTTGCCGGTGGCATGTTCTTTCAGTCCCACAGCCTGCAAACGGATCGGCAGGGTATCGTTGGGCGTAGCCTGCACCTCCTTGTTACGCAACTGTTGTTTGATCCGGTCCAGCAACATGTCCGTTTCCACCTGGGTCAGGAAATTATCCAGTGCCTGATGTATAGCGCCTTTAAAAGCTTTTTTTGCCGCCGGGTCAAAATAAATGACCACGTTCATGGAATCGGCCCCCTTTTTTACCGGCAGCGACACGCTCATGCCCATCCGTTGCGTGATATCGTTCACAATCCGGTTGGCATTGCTCACGATAGCGGCTGTAGCACCCGCCGGCACAATAATGCTGATTTTATACCGGCCATTGTTAACCAGCTCCCGGGCCTGCTGTTCGGTAACGGGCCGCCCGTCCAGCGTATCGATAATATTAAACTGCCCGCCTGATGCCAGCCCTTCCCGGATATATCTGCCCAGGCGGCCATGATCGTTGTCTACCGTCAGGATATCGAACTTCACATCCTGGTAATCCTTGAAAGGCGCGTCCTGTATCAGGGCCATCACGGTGATCAGGACCATCGGCATGACAAACAGTAGCGTTAACCCTGTTTTATCGCGCAACAGCAGCTGCCATTCTTTTCTTATGGTAGCCAGTAATCTAAGCATAGCTTTTTTTCATTTTGTTAATCCCGCAAGGCATGCCCGGTATAATGTAAAAAAACATCTTCCAGGTTGCGGCATTCGGGCAGCGCACTGATCAGCAGTTCCGGCTTTCCCTGGAGTATCATTTTACCCTCGTCCATGATCACCACCTCGTCGCAAAGCAACTGTGCTTCTTCCAGCAGATGGGAGGTGTACAGGATGCTGGCCCCCTGCTCGTTGTACCGGCGCAGGAATTGCAGGATCATGCTGCGTGACTGTACGTCCACGCCGGCGGTGGGCTCGTCCAGTATCAGCAAATCGGGTTCGTGCAGGATAGCAGCGATGATGTTCGCCCGGCGTTTCATGCCCCCCGAATATTTATGAATTTCTTTGTGCGCGCTTTTTTCCAGGCCAAACACTTCGAGATAATGCATGATCCTGTTGTACAGCACCTTGCCCTTAAACCCGTACAGGTTGCCGAAATAAGTGAGATTTTCCACTGCCGACAACTGGGGATACAGGGCTATCTGTTGCGGCACAATGCCGATAATTTTTTTAATCTGCTCCCGGTGAGCGGCTTCCTGCGGCAGCCCGTGTATCATCACGTTTCCGCTGTCAGCCTTTACCAGGCCGCATAAAATGGAGATGGTAGTCGTTTTGCCGGCGCCGTTAGGCCCCAGCAATCCTCCGATTTTTCCTTCGGGAAAGGCAAAAGTCAACCCTTTGAGCGTGGCTTCCGCCGCGCCTTTATAGGTTTTACACAATTCCTTTACTGCTATACTTGCCATCCTTTATTGGGTTATTTTTTGATTTGGCTATTTTTTGATTTGATTTACGGATGTTGAAATTTTTTGATTTTGAAATTTTAGATAACCTAAAGATCCTCTTACGTTCTTCGCTTTAAATCTCAAAATCAAAAAATTTCAACATCCGTAAATCAAATAACCAAATATCAAAATATTTCAAATTTCTAAATCTTCGCCAGCTTTTTGAAAAAGGTCTCTTCCGCGGCGGCACACTGTATTAACATTTCGCTCAGCTCTTTGTAAGACACGTTGTTGGCTGAACGGCTTTTACATACCCTGCCTGCCGAAAAAGCGAAGTTACGCCATAGATCTCCGGCCTGCGTGAGTTCTGTCGCCAGGCGGCTCAGCTCCGGCTTGTTCAGCAACACGGCCGACTCCTGCAGGAAAGCAGCGTACACAAAACGGAAACCGGCGCCGCCGGTACCGATCTCTTCCTGCATCCGGATCACGTTACCCAGGTACAGTGCGGATTTACGCTCTCCCACCTTCTCCGGATAATCCTTTACCCGGTTGGCCAGGAAACGGATACCCTTTACCCCGAACATGGGGAAGGGGATCTTCAGCATATAGTGGCAGGTCTGTGCAATTCCTTCTTTAATTGGTTTTTCGAAAGACGCTTTTCCGGGGACGTGTACCGGGTAGTACATTTTTCCTTTGGGGGCCGGAAAGCCTTTCGCAAAGCGTGCCTGTGCCAGGCTATCGGGATCTATCTCGGTCACGGTGTCCATCACCGGATCGCTCACCAGGTACTGATCGTCTCTTTTGCCGTATACCACGAGGTTATGGGCATTGAAATGGAAACGGTAGGAAGGCGGAAAATAGGGCAGGTAATAAACGCTGGAAAGCAGCCCTACCGGCGAACCGCCGGCTACTACACGGTCCAGCGCGGCCATCCCTTTTTCAGGGGAGGAGAATTTCGCAGTCTCCATTTTCACCCCCAGCCGCTTACATACCCGTTGAAAAATAGCGCCCGGCCAGATACGGTAAGTCGTGCCAGGCACACCGTTCACTTTCACAAAGGGCAGATGCGCGAAAAAGATGCCGGCGCCAATACCAAATGCCATCGGCTCGCTGATCTTCAGGCCATGATGTCCCAGCAGGTTGGAGATAACACCGCTTTCACAGTGGGCTGTCTGCGTATGACGAAATTGATGGTTGTTCATAATTATTGTGTGTTCACGCAAAGTCGCAAAGCAACAAAGCAGCAAAGATCATTCAACATAATTTCCTTTGCAGCTTTGTTGCTTTGCGACTTTGCGTGATAATACATTTATTTGATATGCAGTAAATCGTCCTTGCTGATTTTAAAGGCGTCCGCATAGCGCTGCAGCATCTTATCGCTCAGGCGCCGGAACACGGCCGGTTTCATATGCCGTTTCACCTGCCACTGGAACTTCCCTACGTAGTTGGCCAGCAGGGCCAGGTCCATCAGGTTTTTTTCCATGTAATAAGCGATGGGGCTGATTTCTCCGGACTGCACCAGCACTTTGGCAGCTGCTACTTTTTCATTGACTTCTTCCCAGGCCTGCGTAAGCGCAATGTTTTCCGGTTCCCACCCTGAACTCTGCACCTGTACGTAGTTACCGGAGTTGTCCACCGCATACATAATCTGTTTGAATGAGCCTTCATGCAGGTTATCACTATCCTGCGGCACTTCGTCTTTTTTCATGACTGCAGTTTTAGAAGTGAATGCCTATACCACCGTGATGTGTGCATAAGCATAGGAAAAACGCGCACTTTCAGGTACCATCATCACTATCTTCTGTCCTTTTTTGAAGCGGCCGGTATTCATCAGCTCTTCCAGCATCAGATAAGGGGAAGCGGTACCCACGTTGCCAACCCACGCCAGGTTGGTGAACCATTTTTCCAGCGGAATAGGAACGCCGAGGCGGGTGATTTCTTCATCGATCTTTAAACGGAAAAACTCGGAAGATAAATGTGGCAGGAAGAAATCAATTTCATCGAGGTTGATGTTATGTCTTTCTACCAGTTCTTTCCACATCTGTGCGCCGGAAGGCACTATGTTCTTACCCAACAGGCGGGTATCTTGTTTGAAAGAGAATACGCTGTGCTGCGCCCATTCATCAGGCGTCATGTCGATCCAGCCTTTGGTGCTGCCGTCCGGATTTTTGATGGAACCGGCGTACATGCAGGTTTCCAGGTCATTGGCGTAGGACAGGATCTCTACCCAGTCTACACGCAGGGACAGGCCTTCTTCATTGGGCTTGTCCTGGAAAAGCGCGGCGCTGGCGCCGTCAGAAAGCATCCAGCGGAGGAAGTCTTTTTCAAAAGCGATGATCGGATTCTCGTCCAGCGCTTTCAGGTTCTCTGCTTCCGGCTGGAACTTCTGCGCCAGCATCCAGGCGGAGAATTTTTCAGAGCCGGTGCTCACCGCATTGGCAGTGTTACCGCAACGGATAGACATCCAGGCATATTTAAAGGCCTGCATGCCTGCTGCACATGCCCCGGTAGCAGCGATCAGTTCCACAGGCTGGCATTTCAGCAGACCGTGTACCATGGCGGCGTGGTTAGGCAGCAATTGGTCAGGCGAGGTAGTACCGCAAGCCAGTAACTGTAATTTGCTGATGGGGAATTTTTCATCAAACAATGCGCTGACTGCGTTGGCGGTCATCTCAGCGTTGGAATGAGTGGAGTTGCCGTCCTGGTCAAGCGAATAGTAACGGTTTTTGATTTTGTTGTTGCCCAAAATCTTCAACCGCGCACGGGAAGGTCTTCCGTCTACCATTCCGAGAATGCTCTCCATTTCATCATTTTCAACAGGCTTGTTGGGTAAAAATTTAGATAGCCTGGTAATATAAACTTCCTTCATTTGAAAATAATTCGTCTTTTAAGGCCGCATGCAATCCCATAGTGACAACCGTTATTGGCCAGCCTTTCTGCGGTGATAAACATGTTTGGTTTTGTATACTTTTAAGCGGACGTAAATTAATAACTCTAAACGGAATTACAATTTTCGCGCCACCCGCGCAGATTTCCGGTACGAAAGCGGGTTAGCGCAAACCTATTCCTTTATAATAATCCACCTCCCGTTTCAACTCGTTCCGCTTGAGGTTGAGCTTGATGAGCGAAGAGAACAGCGTGATCGGTGTGAGTATGAAGATGCCTACCAGCAAAAGTGACCGGTACATCGTCACCCTTCCCTGACGGGCTGCCGCCCCGGGACCGCCTTTGGCGCTGATGAATCTGGCCCAGAAACGGAAAGCACTGATACCGTTATTTTCCAGCAACACAAGGTTAGGCAATAATTCCACCGCATCCAGCGACATCAGCTGCGGATGCAGCGATTCCCATTTTCGTGTCTCCAGCGCCGTAGCAATGGGACCGGCGAAACGGCTGGAAGTGACGATCTCATTTTCCTGCACCCCTGCCTGCGGCAGGAAGCGGGTAGCCTCTTTCTTTCCTTTGAAAGCCCACCGCAGAATGGTGATCAGCGAAACAAGATTGGGTGATTTATCTACCAGTACAATATTTCCTACCAGGTTGGCCCCCATGCGGTGCAGGTAATTTTTTACCCTTTCCTGCGCATTGAGCCACATATTGCGGCCGCCCAGCAGCGTAATCACCGGCTTGCCTTTCAGCAAACGGGCGGCTGCCTCACTTTGCAGGAAAGCGGCTGTCGGCTGGGAGGGAGACAGGAACCAGGGCTGATAGGCCAGCAGTACCAGGTCGAAGTGTGCATTCACGTCCACCTTCAACGGCTGGATGCCACGAGGCGTATCCTGCACAGTTTCGGGCATTGTATCATAAAACTGCTGCTTTCCCCATGGAAAAGGGAAAGGCTGTACAGGAACCAGTTCTTCGTATGTAATGTCCACACTGTTTGCCAGTGGTGCCAACACATGATCAATAATCCTTTTTAATTGGCCTGTCTGGGTATAATATACCACCAGGACCTTCGGTCTTTCGTTCATAAAAGGAATAGGAGTTCAACAATCCAAACTGTAAACATACAAAAAAGGACTATTATTTATGTCATTTAATAATAATTTGACAGTTGCAGGGCTGAGCTTTGGGGAGCGGAGAGACATTTTCAGTTGGCTTGTGCCCCAGCCAGATACTGCCTCAGCCGGCTTGTTATTGCTGCGGCAGTATCTGGACAAAAGGACTTAGATTTTTTTGAAAATCAATGTAAATAACAGCAAAACTGCTTTCGATATGATTTTTGAAATGTTAAAAATTTGTAAATATTGTAAACCTAAATTTTCCTAACAGAGCCAGAACCCGCTACTGAACTGGACACGGACGGATTCCCCTTATATTTCACATCTCCTGAACCAGCAATCTTCGCTTCCAGTTTTACGCTGGCGTGCACACTGGCGTCACCACTGCCCGCAATTTTTACTTCCGCTTCTTCAGACAACAGGCCGTCGCCCAGATAATCCCCGCTACCGGCAATAGAAACATTGACAGTCCTGGTTTCTCCCTGTAAGGACATATTACCGGAACCGGCGATGGAAGCTTTTACTTCCGGCGCATTAACAGTGCCGTTCAGGTTACCGGAGCCGGACAGGCTGATCTTCATTTCTTCCTTGCTGTTAAATTTGTCTACCAGCTTAATATCCCCGGAACCGGCCAGCGACACCTCGTCCACATCCGGCGTAGTCAGGTAGATATTAACACTCTTGCGGGTAGAAATATTGGTATTATGCCGGAAACGCACTTTCAGCCGGCCGCCGTCCTCCACCAGCTCCACCAGCGGCGCAATATTGTCTTCCGCCTCTATCACGGCTTTTTTGGCCGGGCCCTGGGACAGGAACACGTTCATGCTGCCTTCTACCTTGATTTTGTGAAATGATGGGGCGTTTCTTTCCTCTTTAATAACGTTGCCACTGCCTTTTACGCGGTTTTGACCAATACAGGCGCTGAAAAGGCCGGCTATTGCAAGGGTTACTGCCAGGCAGCACAGGGTGATTTTGGTTTGCATAAGTTTAGATTATAAAGAGAAAGATACAACTAGATTTCCTATTTTCTATTTTCAGAATCCGAAATTGAAGGAAGGACTTTATCTTTGCACCACCATGACAGAAAAGATACTTATCCTCGATTTCGGTTCCCAATACACACAGCTGATCGCACGCAGCATCCGGGAACTGAATGTTTATTGCGAAATTAAACCTTGTCTCCAGCCAATTACCTGGGACGATTCCATCAAAGGCGTTATTTTGTCCGGCAGCCCTTTCTCCGTCAACGACGAGAAAGCGCCCACCATCGACATCGCTGCCATCGCCGAAAAAGTACCGGTGCTCGGTATCTGCTACGGCGCCCAGCTGATGGCTAAAAACTTCGGCGGTGAAGTGGCCAAAAGCAACATCCGTGAATACGGCCGCGCTTTTATGGAACACAATGACAAAGAGGAAAAATTATTATACGACATCTCCGGCAAAAGCCAGGTTTGGATGAGCCACTCCGATACCATCAAACGTATCCCGGAAAGCTTCCAGATCATCGCTACCACCGAAAATATCCCGGTAGCTGCCTTCAAAAGCACTACCCTCGCTGCCAACCCCATCTTCGGCCTGCAGTTTCACCCGGAAGTGACCCACTCCCTGGAAGGCAAACAGATCATCCGCAACTTCCTGGTACATATCTGTAACTGTCAGCAGGACTGGACCCCGGCGGCTTTTGTACAGGAAACCATCGAAAAAATTAAAGCCCAGGTAGGCGACAAAAGAGTGGTAATGGCCCTCAGCGGCGGTGTAGACTCTACCGTAGCGGCTGAACTGATCCATAAAGCCATTGGCAAAAATCTCTTCTGCATCTTCGTGGATAACGGCCTGTTACGTAAAAATGAATACGAAACGGTACTCGAGTCTTACAAACACATGGGCCTCAACGTAAAAGGCGTTAACGCAAGAGACCTCTTCTACGGCCAGCTCGACGGTGTTTCCGATCCGGAAAAAAAACGCAAAATCATCGGCCGCCTCTTCATCGAGGTATTCCAGCATGAATCCGCGCAACTGACAGACATCTCTTTCCTCGGACAAGGCACCATCTACCCCGATGTGATCGAGTCCGTATCTGTAAACGGTCCTTCCGTTACCATCAAATCCCACCACAACGTGGGCGGTCTGCCGGAAAAAATGAACATGCAGCTGGTAGAACCCCTGCGCTTCCTCTTTAAAGACGAAGTACGCCGCGTAGGCCGCGAAATCGGTATCAGCGACGTATTCCTCGGACGCCACCCCTTCCCCGGCCCCGGCCTCGCTATCCGTATCCTCGGCGCCATCACGCCGGACAAAGTAACCATGCTCCAGGAAGCAGACGCTATCTATATCGAAGGGCTGCGCGAAGCCGGACTCTATGATAAAGTATGGCAGGCAGGTACCATCCTCCTTCCCGTACAAAGCGTAGGCGTAATGGGCGACGAACGTACTTACGAATTCACCGTAGCCCTCCGGGCGGTAACTTCCACCGACGGCATGACCGCCGACTGGGCCCACCTCCCCTACGAATTCCTGGCTAAAATGTCCAACGACATCATCAACCGGGTAAAAGGCATCAACCGCGTGGTATACGACATCAGCTCCAAACCACCTGCTACGATCGAGTGGGAATAAATTTTCCCTGAAAAATATAACAAGCAAAGGCTCAAGGGATAGACACTATCTTTTTGCGCCTTTGCTTTCTTATTTTACTTTACGTGCACGACCCCGGAATGATTTTTGTAAATTAGCGCCCATTATGAGCCAATTGATATCTGTTAAAAACCTGCTGGCCGGATTGGCGCTGTCGGTACTGTTCACAGCCTGTTCTTCCTCCAGGAAGAGCGCCAGCCGTGTAGACGGGCCCCCGCCTTCTCTGAGCAAACCCACACCGGAAAAGAAACCGGAAAACAAAAAAGAAACTGCCAAAGCAGCTCCCTTCAATGTACCGGCCTTCGCCCGGGAAGTGAAGAAGCCAACGTACAACATCGCGCTCTTTGCACCGCTGTTCCTCGACTCCGCATTTGCCAACTCCAACGATATTCCCGGCCGTACCATGCCCCGCTACGTACTGCCCGGCCTCGAATTCTACGAAGGCGCCCAGCTGGCGCTGGACAGCCTGCAGCAACTGGGTTATAACCTGAAAGTCAATGTGTACGACACCAAAGGCCGTCAAAATGTTTCGTCCCTGATCAACAACAAAACACTCGACGCCACCGACCTCATCATCGGTTCCTTCAGCACACCGGAACTGAAAGAAGTGAGCGATTTCGCCAAAAAGAAAGAAATCAACCTGGTGTCCGGCACGCTGCCCAATGACGCCGGTATCAGCGACAACCCGTTCCTGTTCATTCCCAACAGCACCCTGAGAACACATTGTGAAGCCATTCACAACTACGTACAGGAGGCTTTTTCCAATAAAAACATTGTACTGCTTCGTCGTAATACCCCCTTCGAAAGCCGCCTCGCGGCCGATTTCAAAGCGTCTTACGACAAAATGAACAATCCGAAAAAATCCAGGATCCGCGAAGCCATCTGGAACGAAAGCACCACCCCGGAAGAATTATCCAAATACCTGCTCACCGACAGACCTAACATCATCATTGTCACCGCCTTCGAAGAAAGCGGCGTTAAAAGCATCCTGCGTAAACTCAGCATTGCCAACGCCACCTACCCGATGCAGATATTCGGTATGCCTACCTGGGACGTGCTGAAGCTGAAAGATCCTGAATTCAAAACGCTGCAGGTATTCTACTCTTCCCCTTATTTCAACGATAAAACAGATACCTACAGCCGCTATCTGAGCGAATATTTCCGCAGGACCTACAGAGCGCGCCCCTCCGATATGGCGTATAAAGGCTTTGACCTCACCTACTACTTCGTACGGCTCCTGCACAACAACGGCGTATATTTCAACGGCGCGGTGGAAGCATCGCCCACCGTTATCACCCGCTTTAATTTCCAGCCGGTGTATGCTCGTGAGAATGAGCAAATACCCTCTTACTTCGAGAACAAAAACATCTTCATCATCCAGAAAGGCGACAGCGTGGATGTGAAAATGAATCAATAAAGATTTTTACAGCTGTCCACGGATAGCTTGTTGAGTCGAACACGGCCATGGCAGCAGCCATGGCCTTTTTTTTGTATATTCATGGTAATGGAGCTGCTTCAATTTACCGACAAAGGCATCTGGTGCGCTGCAGGCGATTTTTACATCGATCCCTGGAAACCCGTACAGCGCGCTGTGATCACACACGCGCATTCAGATCACGCCCGCTGGGGCAACCAGTAC
Organism: Chitinophaga eiseniae; assembly: GCF_900167135.1. Classification (GTDB taxonomy): domain Bacteria; phylum Bacteroidota; class Bacteroidia; order Chitinophagales; family Chitinophagaceae; genus Chitinophaga; species Chitinophaga eiseniae. The sequence continues at coordinate 206,163 of NZ_FUWZ01000002.1, forward strand.
TATCTCTGCGAACAAACCAGTATCCCGCTGCTCAAACTGCGACTGGGCGCCGATATCAACGTACAGGGCATTCCCTACGAGGAAAGCATTTACTTCAACGGCGTCAAACTCTCCCTGCATCCGGCCGGCCACATGATCGGCTCCGCACAGGTAAGGGTAGAGCTGAACGGGGAAGTATGGGTAGCCAGCGGAGACTACAAACTGGAGGCCGATGGTATTGCTCTTCCCTTTGAACCGGTACGCTGCCACACGTTCATCACAGAGTCTACCTTCGGGCTGCCTATCTATCGCTGGGAACCGCAACAGCAGCTATTTTCCCGCATCACTAACTGGATATACGAAAACCAGCAGGCCGGCAAAACATCCGTCATCACCGCTTACAGCCTCGGCAAAGCGCAGCGCCTGCTCTTCCATCTGCGGGATAAAGTTACCCGCCTGATGGGGCATGGCGCCATCACCAATGTCAACGATCTGTTGATAGCACAGGGTTACCCGTTACCCACCGTAGAAAGAATAACACCCGAAACACCTAAAACCGCTTTTAAAAACGCGGTCATCATAGCGCCGCCTTCGGCGGATGACTCAGCCTGGATGCGCCGTTTTAACCCTTATTCGCTGGGTGTATGCAGCGGCTGGATGCAGGTAAGGGGACATATGCGCCGACGCAACGCCGATGCAGGCTTTGCGCTCTCCGACCATGCAGACTGGAAAGGCCTGCTGGAAGCGGTGGCCGCCACCGGCGCCACACGCATATACGCCACCCACGGCTTCAGCAGCGTATTCGCCCGCTATCTCAGCGAAAAAGGACTCGACGCCAGAGAGGTAAGCACCGCCTATGGTGACGAAGAAACTATTACTAACCCGGAAACATAATACCGTGCAACAGTTCGCCCAACTCGTCCAACTGCTGAGCAACAGCACCAAAACCAACGAAAAACTGGAAGCGCTGAGCCAGTATTTCGCCACCGCCCCGGATAAAGATAAAACCTGGGTACTGGCGCTGTTTTCCGGTCGCAGGCCCAAACGCACGGTCAACAGCACACAGCTGAAAACATGGTGCATGCAGGCCACCGGCCTGCCCGAATGGCTGTTCAACGAATGTTACGGCACCGTAGGCGACCTCGGCGAAACCATCGCCCTCCTGCTGCCGCCACGCAGTCACTCCGCCAGCCATCCCCTGCATTACTGGCTGGAGCAACTGCAGCAGTTGGAGAAAGCCGCTGAACCGGAGAAACAAGCCTTCATCCTGCAAACATGGGACACCCTGGATGACAACGAACGTTTTGTGTTCAACAAACTCATCACCGGTGGCTTCCGCATCGGCGTATCACAGAAAATGATGGTCAACGCGCTCGCTAAAACCTACGATATCCCCGCCGCCACGCTGTCGCACATGATCAGCGGCACCTGGGACCCCGCGGCCGTTACCATAGAAGCGCTCCTGCACCAGAGCACCAGCGGCGCAGACGCGTCCCGCCCCTATCCCTTCTACCTGGCTTACGCCCTCGAAGAAACACCCGCCGGCCTCGGCCCCATCGAAGACTGGCAGGCGGAATGGAAGTGGGACGGCATCCGCGGACAGATGATCAAAAGAGAAGGACAGCTGTTCGTATGGTCCCGCGGAGAAGAACTGATCACTGACAAGTTCCCCGAATTCAGCCTACTGACAGATACGCTCCCCGATGGCACCGTGATAGACGGCGAAATCCTCACCTATGCCGATGGCAGACCACTCCCGTTTCAAACACTGCAAACACGCATTGGCCGGAAAAACGTCACCCGCAAACAACTGCAGGAAGCGCCCGTGGCCTTTCTCAGCTACGACCTGCTGGAGTGGGAAGGCGCTGATATCCGGGAAAAACCATTGATGGAAAGAAGAACATTATTGACGCAACTGGTCCAAAGCCAGCAACAACCGGCGCTGCTGCTATCGCCGGAAGTGGCCGCCGCCTCCTGGGATGAACTGGCGCAGATACGGGGAATGTCGCGCGAGCAGGTCAGCGAAGGACTCATGCTGAAAAAAAGAAGCGCCCCCTACCAGGTAGGCCGCAAGCGGGGCGACTGGTGGAAATGGAAAATAGATCCGTATACCATCGATGCGGTGATGATATACGCCCAGAAAGGGCATGGACGCCGCTCCAACCTCTACACCGATTATACTTTCGCCGTGAAAGACGGCGATCAGCTGGTACCTTTTACCAAAGCCTATTCCGGCCTGACCGACAAAGAAATTGCAGCAGTGGACAACTGGGTTAAACGGCATTCGCTGGAGAAATTCGGTCCTGTAAGAACAGTAGAACCATTGCTGGTATTTGAAATTGCCTTTGAAGGCATTGCCGCTTCCAACCGGCACAAATCAGGCGTAGCCCTGCGCTTTCCCCGTATCAGCCGCTGGCGGCAGGACAAGCCGGTGACAGACATCAACACCCTCGAAGACCTGAAAGCGCTGTTACGGCAAGCCGGTGGACAGACGGAATAACCCTACGATGGTATTTCCGCCAGTTGTCCTTCTGCGACAGCAGACTCACGCCACCAGAAACGATATAGCTGCAAAATAGCACCGGTAGCGATCAATGCCAGCACTACCAGGCCCGCTGCATAACTGTTCCATTGATTCACCACTGCCAGCTGCATCATCAATCCTACCAGCGACAATCCCAGTCCGCCGCCCATAGCATTACAGGTACCGTTGATGCCCGAAGCCAGGCCGTGCTGCGTTTCCGGTACTGCCTGTATGGCCAGAATGGTAATAGCAGGAAAAGTGATCGACATCCCCAATGAGTTGATACACAATACCGCCAGCAACATAAACGGCAAATGCCACGCTGTGAAATAACTCAGCCCAAAAAACAGGATACCGCCCAACATAAAGCAGCTGCCGGCAATACCGGTGCGCGTTACACCCAACCGGTGAAACAGGTGCGGGAGCAGGTATTTGGAAATCAACCCGGACAAAATACTGAAAGGGAATAACAACAGTCCCGCTGTGGAGGAACTGAAGCCCAGCGCTTCCTGCAAGTACAGGGTCAGCAAAAAGACATAGGGAAGAAAAGTGCTGCCCAGCAAGGTGGCGCCGACATTTCCGGTGATTACGCCCTTTAAACGGAACAGGTCAAAGTCAACTAACGGTGACGCATGTACGCGTTCTCTTTTTACAAAATAAACGCCCACTGTCAGCAGCACCGCCAGCAACAGCACGAAGCCAGCCGGATGCGCCGCAATATGGCCGAGATCGTGGATCAGCCAGGCTGTCAGCATCAGCAGCAGGGTAATCAGGATACCACTCAGCAGGTTACTGTCCTGCTTCGCCTCCGGCTGCCGGTCCCGCGGAATAAAGCGGTACGCCAGCAGAATGGCTGCGCCGATGACCGGCACGTTGATAAAGAAAACCCATTGCCACCCCATCCATGCGCTGATAAGCCCACCAATAGCAAGGCCAGTCGCAAAGCCGATGCCCGCCATGGCGCCGAAGATGCCAAACGCCCTGTTTTTTTCTGCCGGTACTGTAAAAGTATGACTGATGATCGCCATCGCCGCCGGTATGGCCAACGCTACGCCCAATCCCTGCAGACCGCGGCAGACCAACAGCCACGCAAACGACATGGAAAAACCCGCTCCCAGCGATGCCAGTACAAACAGGAAGGCGCCGGTGATAAAAATTTTCCGTCTTCCCATGGTATCCGACAGGCGCCCTCCCAGCAACACGAACCCCGCATACATCAGCACATACACTGTCTGCACCCACTGGATAGCGTCAGGCCCAAAATGAAAGTAGGTCTGCATGCCCGGCAACGCCATGTTCAACACCGATACGTCCAATGCTTCAAAAAAAATCGCCATGCAGGCTACCGTCAGGATAATTCGCTTTTCCATAGTATCATTTTCGCCACAAACCTAAAATTTTAGAACACAGATCAATCAATTTTAATATTTTTGGAACAAATACCCATAAAACCAATTATTTAAAGACATTTTTTCCAAAAATTCGCCAAAATGGACCCAAAAAAAGAACAGGTACCACCCGCGCTCACGCTCGATGAAAAGGACATGGGCATCCTCCGGTTGTTGCAACAGGACGCTAAAATGACGATCCGTGATATCGCACGACAGCTCAATCTTAGCACCACGCCGGTGTACGAGCGTATCCGCAAAATGGAACAGGCAGGCGTTATCAGGCAATACGCCGCCATCGTAGATCCCAGGAAAATCAACAAAGGGATGACGGTGCTCGTGTATATCACACTAAAAGAACACAATAAAAAGAACGGTAAAAAATTCATCCAGGAAATCGTTTCTTTCCAGGAGGTGACGGAATGCCTCAATATATCCGGTGAGTTTGACTTTATGATCAAGGTACAGGTAAAAGATATGGACGAGTACCGGGAGTTTTACGTGAACAAATTGGGGGAATTGGATAACCTGAGCCATACCCAAAGCATTTTTGTGATCTCTGTTATAAAAGAAACACATCAGGTCGTATATTAGCAGCGAACAGTGATTGTTGTTTCCAAATTTACACCGCATAACCTATGCTGAAGCTATCCACGGGGTTGTATATACTATTCCTTCTCCAGATCGTTTTGCCGGCAAGCAGCCAGTCTGCTTACTTCGCTCACTCCATTGGAGCGGGACTTTACTCAGGCGACAATCATTTTGCCGGAGGTGTCGTCTATTCACCGCGGTTTAACTTTGGCATCATCTCCAGGCGTTCGGCCTTCGCTATCGGTACACAGCTGGCGCTGGGCGGTAATCTGCGCGCCAGTTACTCCCGCTATTCCGAAGGCAACTCCACGAGTTTTTTTATGGCAGATGTTCCGTTGTTCCTCACCTACAACTATGGCAATTTTGCCACCACACAGTCTGACACGAGGCTGGGACTCTTTACCGGCGCCGGTTACGGCTTTCATAACGGCAGCCGCAATGTGGACAACATTGATGATGACGAAGACGCCAATGACCAGGTGCATGTATCGGGGTTTGCGTTTACCACCGGATGCCGTTTCATGATAGGCCATACTTCACTGGGTCTTCACTTCTCCTATCTTTTCAACAACAACAATTACAATCCTGATATCCCCGGTATCGGCAGCGCCGGGCTTTCCTATAATATACACTCCGGCCGTAAAGGCTTCTAACGCGCCACCGGCAGCAGGTTGTCGAACCCGATGTGATAATCGAGGTAACTACCCGGGGGGTCTCCCGGCGTATGCACCACCACCATGCTGCACAACGCACGGCGGCTGCGGGCATTGGCCGTTTCAAAAGCGATCCCCAGCTTTTCGTCATCATACACTTCGATGCGGCGGGATTTGTTTTTAGCTGCATACACCTTCACCAGTTTCAGGCCGGGATAGGCTTTCCTGATAGCGGTCATGGTACTGCCTGCTCCTACCTTTTCTGCCGTCCGGAAGCGGCGGGAAGTAACCCTGATCTCTTTCACGTATTGTGTATCCTGTGTACGCATAGCGGTAAACACCGCCAGCACTGCAGCCGAATCCACAGCGCCGCCTTTCCTGCGGCCATACCATATCCGCCATGCTTTCATCATAGCAGCGTCGCCAGTATCGGGTTTGCCCAACGATGCCAGCTCGTTGGCCGGCATTTCCAGTTTTACTTGACCAATGGATTCGCCCGGTACAATCTTCCAGGCTTCCTGTTGCGCGTTGACAACAGGTATGATAAACAATAATCCGATTAAAGTGAACAAATAACGCATATACGTAGTATTTGCCTGTACGCCGCAAAAACGTTGCCATGCTCGTTTGCCACAGCCAACTTATCAGTCGCGTTAAAAAAAATTAAAAACCGTTTTCGTAAAGATTTCCTTAACATTTCCACGGCTACTTTTACACCTGTAATGCATTGCTGTCACTACCTACATTCGTCGTATTTATATCAATAAACAAAGAAAAGTAACATGAGAAAAATTCTATTTGTACTGCTGGCAGTAATGTCCGTAGCAGTAGGAGCCTACGCCCAGAAAAAAGTCAGCTATGGCTTAAAAGGAGGACTGAACCTTTCCAATTACAACGCAAAATTCGACTACTTCCGTGCAGGCATATACGCCGGCGTTTTTGCTGAAATCAAATTAAAAGAACGCTGGGCGGTACAACCGGAAATAATGTATTACCGCAACGGCGGCCGCGGGACCTATATGCTGTTTTCCCCGGTCCATAACGCTTCAGAAAGAAAAGAAGATTATATCAGCATCCCTATAATGTTTAAGTATTATGCGCTGCCTAAATTATACCTGGAAGCCGGACCAGAGGTGAACTACGTGGTATCTGCCAAAGAAAAAGCGGACGGCCGTAACTTCAACCTTATTGATAGTTACCAGGACCGCCTGAGCGTCAGCGGCTCTGTAGGCATCGGCTACCAGTTACCAAGAGGCTTCGGCATCAATGCCCGCTATTCTTACAGCGCACCCATAAAAGCACAACATCCATCTTTTCATAACAATACCGGAAAAATTGGCTTTACCTATACTTTTCAGTCTAAATAACCGGCCTTTCTCCATTGTTTTTCTCGCAAAGCACGCAAAGATTTTTGTTTTATATTAAGCACGCAAAGTATGACTGTTATCGATTATCATATAGTGTATTTTTGATCATGGTTAGGTCAATTGATATGATCTACGGTCCTTTGCGTGCTTAATATAAAACAAAAATCTTTGCGTGCTTTGCGGGAAAATATGTTACTTTAATTCCATGAACCGTAAGCACTTTTTATCCGCCCTCGCAACGGCCGGCATCAGTATACCTGCAGCCCAAACGCTCGCGGCAATGGGGGTTGCCGGTACCTCCACCGCCAAAGAACCCCAGGTCCCTCCTTACCTCAAACCCGGGGATATCATTGGCATTACCTGCCCTGCCGGTTATATCAATAAAGAAGAAATTCTACCCTCCCTACGCATCATGGAAAGATGGGGATTCAATATTCGTATAGGCAATACCGTTGGTATGCGTGATTATTCTTTCGGCGGCACAGATGCGGAAAGAACAAAAGACTTACAGGCCATGCTGAATGACCCTAATGTAAAGGCGATCATGTGCGGCCGCGGCGGATACGGAACAGCGCGCATCCTGGACCAGCTGGACTTCTCCCGCTTTCAGCGCCATCCAAAATGGATCATCGGCTTCAGTGACATCACAGCGTTGCATTGTCATGTCAACCGTCACTATGGTATCGCCACCCTCCATTCCAAAATGTGCAACAGTTTCCCGGACGATTTCAACAACGCCGAACCAGTGATACAGGACACCATCATGTCTATTTACCAGGCGCTCACCGGTAAAAAGATGCAGTATACTGCACCGCCGGATGCCAACAATCGCAAAGGCACTGCCCGCGGCGTGCTGATAGGCGGCAACCTGTCGGTGATACAAAGTATATCCGGTACCAATTCAGAAATTGACACCAACGGAAAAATCCTGTTCCTGGAAGAAGTGGGAGAATATCTTTACAACATCGACCGCATGCTGAACACGCTGCAGCGCTCCCATAAACTCGACAATCTCGCCGGGCTTATCATCGGTGGCTTCAACAGGTTAAAACCGGATGATCCCGGTGAAGAATTCGGACGCACGGTATACGATATGGTACAGGAAAAAGTAAAATCCTTTAAGTATCCGGTATGCTACAACTTTCCGGCAGGGCACCAGAAAAACAACTACGCCCTCAAATGCGGCATGATGCATACCCTCAGCGTTACAGACGAAAAGGTGCTGTTAAAGGATTAGTTATTTCACCAGGAAAGTAACGATAAACAAAATGGACAGCACATACATCACAGGGCTGATCTGTTTATATTGTCCCGTCAGCACCTTCAGTAATACGTAAGACAACATGCCGAATACAATCCCTTCGGCAATGCTATAGGTATAAGGCATCATCACAATGGCCAGGAAGGCCGGAAGGGCTTCTGTCACATCATTAAAATCGATTTTCACCACGGCGCCCATCATCAGCATTCCCACAATAATCAGCGCCGGCGCCGTAGCAGCCTGCGGTATCATAGCAAATACCGGCGCAAAAAACAGCGACAGTAAAAACATAAAAGATACCGTCAGCGCCGTGAGGCCGGTCCTGCCGCCCGCCGCTACGCCACTGGCGCTTTCCACGTAAGCCGTCACCACGCTGGTGCCTAAGAGGCCCGCAGCCGTAGTGCCCACCGCATCGGCCATCAGCGCCTGCTTGGCCCGTGGCAGCCGCCCGTTTTCGTCCAGCAGCCCGGCTTTATTGCACAGTCCTATCAATGTGCCCACCGTATCAAAAAGGTTTACCATCAGCAGCGTAAATAAAATCATCACCATATCCAGGCTGAAGATTCTGTCAAATTCCAGTTTAAACGCGATAGGTGCTACAGAGGGTGGCAGGCTTACCAGGTGCCCTTCGGGCAGATGGGTAATGCCTAAGGGGATACCTGCCACGGTAGCCGCCAGGATACCGATCAGCAACGCAGCGTTTACCTTGCGGTACATCAGCACGGCGCTGACGATCAGGCCTATCAGCGCAATCAGCGGCCCGATGCTGGTAACGTTGCCCATTTTCAGGATCACGCCTTCCAGCCGGCCTTCTCCCACGTGATGCATACCGGTTTCTATAATACCGGCGTTGGCCATCCCGATCAATGCGATCAGCAGTCCTATCCCCACAGAAATAGCATGTTTAAGGTTTTCGGGGATACTGTTGATAATCGCTTCCCGGATCCGGAACATCGATAAAATGATAAAGATGATCCCTTCGAGAAAAACGGCCGTCAACGCAAACTGCCAGCTGTAGCCCATACCCGATACAATGGTGTAGGCGAAGAATGCATTCAGTCCCATCCCTGGCGCCACGCCTATCGGCAGGCGCGCATACAGCGCCATCACCAGCGTACCGATGGCGGCAGCCAGTGCCGTGGCGGTGATCAGCGCATTAAAATCCATCCCCGTCGTTGACAGGATATTGGGGTTTACGGCCAGGATATACGCCATGGTGGAAAAGGTGGTCAAACCAGCGAGTACTTCTTTCTTTACCGTAGTATTGTTTTCGGAGAGCCTGAAAAATTTTGCGAGCATGCTGCAAAAATAAGCGATTCACGATTTATCATTTTATGCTAATTTCATTTCATGCAACAACGTTCACGTGGATGGAAAGTGATTACCGGATGGCTGGCTGACAAGGACCTTCAACCCTTCAAGTTCCAGGAAGATGCCTGGGAGGCATACCTGCAGGGCCGGTCAGGGATCGTGAATGCACCTACCGGCTTTGGTAAAACCTTCTCGCTCTTCCTGGGCGCCGTGATCGCCTGGATCGATGCCCATCCGAAAGACTATCAGCAAAAAACAAAGAATGGCCTGCAGCTGCTGTGGGTAACACCGCTCCGTGCGCTGGCCAAAGATCTCGGACGGGCCATGGAAGAGGTATTACGGGAGTTGGACATCCCGTGGGAGGTAGGCATCCGCAGCGGCGATACCCCTGTGGCCACCCGCGCCCGCCAGAAGCTGCAGATGCCGGAAATACTGATCATCACCCCTGAAAGCCTGCACCTGCTGCTGGCCCAGAAGGAGTACCCAACCGTTTTCAGACACCTGCACACCGTGGTGGCAGACGAATGGCATGAGCTGCTGGGCAGTAAACGCGGCGTCATGGTGGAACTGGCATTAAGCCGCCTGCGCGGGTTACAGCCTGCCCTGAAAGTCTGGGGCATCTCTGCTACCATCGGTAATCTCGACGAAGCACTGGAAGTATTGTTGGGCCCTTACCACAATGGAGGTCTTATCGTTCGCGCCAACCTGAAAAAAAATATCGCCCTGCAAAGTGTGATTCCCCATGAGATAGAGAACTATCCGTGGGCCGGTCACCTCGGCATCCGGATGCTGCCACAGGCGCTGCCTATCATCGAAAACAGCCAGACCACGCTGGTCTTTACCAATACCCGCTCCCAGTCGGAAATATGGTACCAGTCGCTGCTCAAACACGAACCCATGCTTGCCGGCGCCCTGGCACTGCACCACGGGTCCATCGATATGGAGCTGCGGATATGGGTGGAAGAAGCGCTGCATAACGGTATCCTCAAAGCGGTGGTGTGCACCGCCAGCCTTGACCTTGGCGTGGATTTCCGGCCGGTAGACACCGTCATACAGGTGGGCAGCCCCAAAGGGGTGGCCCGCTTCCTGCAAAGGGCAGGCCGTAGCGGACACCAGCCGGGCGCTATCAGCCGCATTTTCTTCCTGCCCACCCACGCGCTGGAACTGGTAGAAGCCGCAGCACTCAAAGCCGCAATGGAAGAGGAACTGATCGAGAGCCGCATGCCCGTGCTGCTGGCCTATGATGTATTGCTGCAATACCTGATGACCCTCGCCGTTTCCGACGGTTTCCATGCCCCGCAGATTTACGAGGAAGTCCGTAAAACCTTCTGCTACCAGGATATCACGGAAGACGAATGGCAATGGATACTCGCTTTCCTTACCACCGGCGGCGATGCCCTCGGCAGCTACGACGAGTTCCGCAAACTGGAACGGCAGGGCGACCACTACTACTGCAAAAGCCGTATGCTGGCCATGCGGCACCGCCTGCACATCGGCACTATCGTCAGCGACGCCATGCTCAAAGTGAAATTCATGACCGGCGGATATGTAGGCGTCATCGAAGAAAGCTTTATCTCACGGCTCTCGCCCGGCGACAGTTTCACGCTGGCCGGCCGTAACCTCGAGTTCGTGATGATCAAAGACATGACGGTGCTGGTACGCAAATCAAGCGCCAAAAGGACCATCGTGCCCAGCTACCAGGGCGGACGTATCCCCCTGTCCTCCAACCTCGGCCGTATGCTGCGCATGAAGTTCAACGAAGCGCTCTCCCGCCGTACCAAAGACCCGGAGCTGATAGCGCTGCAGCCGCTGTTCAACCGCCAGGAAGCGCTGTCCCATATCCCGAAGGACAACGAGCTGCTGATCGAAAAAATCACTACCAAAGACGGCTACCATCTTTTTGTATATCCTTTCGAAGGCCGGCTGGTACATGAAGTGATGGCCGCCCTGCTGGCTTATCGCATCAGCCGCATACAACCGATCACGTTCTCCATTGCGATGAACGACTACGGCTTTGAGTTGCTATCGGACCAGCCCATTCCGCTGACCGCGGACAATGCCAAAGCGCTGTTTACCACCGATAATCTGCTGACAGAACTGCAAACCAGTGTAAATGCCACCGAAATGGCCCGCCGCAAGTTCCGCGACATCGCCGTTATTGCCGGCCTCATCTTTCAGGGCTACCCGGGCAAACACAAGGCCAACAGGCACCTGCAGTCATCCGCTTCTTTACTGTTCAACGTATTTAAAGACTACGACCCGCAGAACCTGCTGCTGAAGCAGGCTTTCAACGAAGCATTTTTCTATCAGATGGAAGAGGCCCGTCTGCGGGAAACGCTGGAACGTATCGCGCAAAGCCATATCGTGATCACAGAACCGGATAAGCTGACGCCTTTCTGCTTCCCTATCAAGGTAGACAGTCTGCGGGACACCATGACCAGCGAGAAGCTGGAAGACAGGATTAAAAAATTGATTGCAGTCAACGAATAGAATTAATAATTTGCAGCCCATGCAAAACAAGGACACCGCGGCAGGGGAGATATTCCGGTTTAAACAACAACACTGGCATTTATTGCCGGAGAAAGCGATATACTGGGAAGAGGAGAAAGCACTGGTCCTTTCAGACCTGCACCTGGGGAAATCCGCCCATTTCCGGAAAGCCGGCATTGCCGTTCCCGCAGGCATTATGCAGGAAGACCTGTTCCGGCTGCAACAGCTGATCACCCGTTACCTGCCGGTACGACTGATTATCGTGGGCGATATGTTCCACAGCCGGCACAACAACGAGGTACAGTATTTCAAAATATGGCGTGGCCAGTTTTCTCATATACAGGTAGACCTGGTGCTGGGCAATCATGACATCATGGCCGACGAGATATACAGCCAGCTGGAGGTTAACACCCACGATACCCTCACCGTCCGGGACATCCATTTTATCCACGAGCCCTGCGAAGAAAACAACGGATACCTGTACACGTTCTCCGGCCATCTGCATCCGGCGGTGGTGATGGCAGGTACTGCCAGGCAACGGCTCCGTTTACCCTGTTTTTATTTTGGCCGCCATTGCGGCATTTTACCCGCTTTTGGCGACTTTACCGGCCTCGCCAACCTTGACCCCTATCCGGACGAATCTGTGTTTGTAATCGCCGGAAAATCGATTATACGGACACAATAAGTTTTGCCGATCATCATGAAGATAGCTTACCACGACATATATGCCCATCCGTTACCTGCCGACCACCGTTTTCCGATGGTGAAGTATGAGCTGATACCGGCGCAGCTGCTGCGGGAAGGCGTTATCAGCCATGAGCAATTGTTTGCCCCGGAAGCGGCGGCGGAAGAAGTGATCCTGGCCACCCATACGCTGCCCTGGTGGGAGAAACTACGCGACCAGACGCTGTCTGACAAGGAACAGCGGCATATCGGCTTCCGGCAGTCGCCCCTGCTGACGCAGCGGGAGATCGTCATTGCCCGGGGTACCATCGATATCGCCCTGCATGCGCTGGACCACGGCCTTGGTTTCAACGTGGCCGGCGGCACCCATCATGCTTTCGCCGACCGGGGAGAAGGCTTCTGCCTGCTCAACGACTTCGCTATTACGGCTAACTACCTGCTGCATCAAAAGAAAGTGAAAAAAGTGCTGATTGCGGACCTTGACGTACACCAGGGCAACGGTACCGCAGCCCTTTTTGCCGGCAACGACCAGGTGTTTACCTTCAGCATGCATGGCGCCCACAACTACCCCTTCCATAAGGAAACTTCCGATCTGGACATACCGCTCCCTGACGGCATGACGGACGGTCCTTATCTGCAGCTGCTGGGGGAGGCCCTGCCACGGCTGATAGAGAAAGTAAAGCCTGATATCGTCTGTTACCTGTCTGGCGTGGACGTACTGGAAACGGACCGGTTTGGCAAGCTCAATGTAACCGCTGCCGGTTGTCAGCAGCGGGATGAAATCGTCTTCAGCCTGTTGCACAGGCACGGCATTCCCTGCGCAGTGGCGATGGGGGGTGGTTATTCCACCCGCATCAGCGATATTGTGAACGCTCACTGCAATACCTTCAAAACCGGATTAAATATTTACGGATTTTGATATTTAGATATTTCGGTATTTACCGGCGCTGATGTGGCCCCGTAGTCAGGCAACAAGGCGCAGCTATCCAGGTAACTTTTAAATATCAAAATTCCTAAATATCAAAATCTCTAAATGATTTTCCCGTCTTTCATCAGTAATTGCCGGTCACTCAGCGGCGCCAGCTCTTCGTTATGAGTAACGATAATAAAGGTTTGCTGAAACTGATCTCTCAGTTGAAGGAACATGTTATGCAACTCCCGTGCATTCCGGGAGTCGAGGTTACCCGTAGGTTCATCGGCCATTACCACGTCGGGATTGTTGATGAGGGCGCGGGCTACGGCCACCCTTTGTTGTTCACCGCCGGAGAGCGCACTTGGTTTGTGCTCCAAACGATGCCCCAGGCCGAGGGTTTTCAGCAGAAAGGCCGCTTTTTCCTTCACTTCACTGCTGCGGGTGCCTGCAATAAACCCCGGGACACATACATTTTCCAGTGCGCTGAACTCAGGCAGCAGGTGGTGAAACTGAAAGATAAAGCCAATATGTCGGTTCCGAAAGTCAGCCAGCGCGTTGCCGCTTAAACCCGTCAGATTGACATTATTCAGCCAGACTTCCCCCTGGGTGGGCTGGTCCAGCGTTCCCAGTATATGCAGCAGGGTACTTTTGCCTGCTCCGGACGATCCAACGATGGTTACGATCTCACCTTTACTGACAGTAATATCTACTCCCTTGAGAATCGGTAAGTTGGAATAATTTTTGGTAACATTGCGAGCGGTTAGCATAACCCAAAGAAAAGTAAATAACCGATAAAATAGTAAAAGTTGTTTATTTCAAATTAAATAATACTTTTGCGGAAAATTAAAAAGTAAAAATTTTAATAAGATGTACTGGACATTAGAATTAGCTTCATACCTGGAGGATGCTCCATGGCCAGCTACTAAAGACGAACTTATTGATTACGCCATTCGTTCCGGTGCACCGATCGAAGTAATCGAGAATTTACAGGAGCTGGAGGATGAGGGAGAAATTTATGAGGGGATTGAAGATATCTGGTCTGATTATCCGTCGCAAGACGACTTCTTCTTCAACGAAGACGAGTACTAGACCCTGAGCGTTTTACAGATTGTACTACTCCCGGGCATCCTATGCCTGATAAAAAGTTAAGCCGTTACCGCTGTAGCGGCTTTTTCATTTGATACAAGGCCATTTAAACAATAAAGCCTTTCCCGCTGTGGGAAAGCCTTTATTGTTATAAAACGTTGAGTACTATTCTTTGTCGAGGGCGTCCATGATCGCGTTGGACACGCCGGTGAAGGAGAACCCGCCATCATGGTAGAGGTTCTGCATGGTCACCATCCTGGTCATATCGGAGAACAGGGTCACCAGGTAGTCAGCGCAGTTGTCGGCAGAAGCGTTACCCAGGGGGCTCATTTTTTCTGCATAACCGATGAAGCCACCGAAGCCTTTCACACCGCTGCCGGCAGTAGTCGGCGTAGGGGATTGGGAAACGGTGTTCACCCGTACTTTATTTTTGATGCCGTAGTGGTAACCGAAGCTGCGGGCTACGGATTCCAGCATGGCTTTAGCGTCGGCCATTTCGCTGTAGTCAGGGAATGCCCGTTGTGCAGCGATGTAAGTCAGCGCCACTACAGAGCCCCAATCGTTGATGGCGTCCATCTGATAAGCGGTCTGCAGCACACGGTGCAGGGACAGCGCGGAAATATTGAGGGTTTTCAGCGAAAAGTCATAGTCCAGGTCTGTATAGGATCTTCCTTTACGTACGTTCAGGCTCATGCCTACAGAATGGAGCACAAAATCTATTTTACCGCCAAAATGCTCCATGGATTTGGTAAAAAGATTTTTCAGGTCATCCGTGATGGTTACGTCTGCCGGAATAACAGGGGCCTTGCAGATTTCAGCCAGTTTGTTAATCTCACCCATACGCAGCGCGACAGGTGCATTGGTGAGCACTATTTCAGCGCCTTCTTCCACACAACGGAGCGCAGTTCTCCAGGCCAGTGACTTTTCGTCCAGTGCACCAAAGATGATACCTTTCTTTCCTTTTAATAAGTTATGAGCCATTTGGTCAAAATTAATTTTGGCAAAAATAGTCGTTATAGTTGAAAAAAAAAGTTATTGCTTCCCGTCCATGGCTTTTTAGCATGCAGACCGGGAGGCAATAACGGTTACGGGGGTATTATCTCACCATTTCGCGGGCATTTTCAAGGGCGGCGGCGGTAGGCCGTTCGCCGCTCAGCATCTGCGCGATCTTATCTATCCGCTCGTCCATAGACAGCAGCCTTACGCTGGTGGTCACTTTCTCCGCACGGGCGTCTTTATATACAAAATAATGGGCATCCGCTTTACCTGCGATCTGCGGCTGGTGCGTGATGCAGATGATCTGATGCGCTTTGGCCAGATCTTTCAGTATAACGCCCACCTGCCTGGCGGCTT
This sequence comes from Chitinophaga eiseniae, assembly GCF_900167135.1. GTDB lineage: Bacteria > Bacteroidota > Bacteroidia > Chitinophagales > Chitinophagaceae > Chitinophaga > Chitinophaga eiseniae. The sequence continues at coordinate 221,763 of NZ_FUWZ01000002.1, forward strand.
CCCCGGAAATACCGGTGTCAATCTCGTCGAAAATCAGGGTGGGCAGCGCTACCGACTGTGCCACCAGTGATTTGATGCAGAGCATCAGGCGGCTCAACTCACCACCGGAAGCCACTTTGCCTACCGGAGCAAACTGGTTGCTGCGGTTGGCGTCAAACAGGAATTCGATCGTATCCTGTCCGTAAGGGTTCAGTTGTCCCTGTATAATGTCCACTTTGAGCCGGGCGTTAGGCATGCCTACCTGCGCCAGCAGCGTGTTAACCTTTTTCTCAAAAGGCGCCACCTGCTCCTGTCTTTCGGCGGTAATGGCCGCAGCATCCTTCATCAGGGCCTCATACAACTGCCCCTGTTCCTTTTCCAGCGCTGCCAGCTGCTCATCGAGATTGAGCACGCCGTCCACTTTGACTGTGAGCGCGTCTTTGATGGCCAGCAGCTCATCAGTGGTCTGTACGCCGTGTTTTTTAAAGAGCCGGTATCCCAGTGTCATCCGTTCATTTACCTGTTCAATGCGTTGAGCATCGTAGTGTACCTGATCGTTGATGTTATCCACTTCACCGGCAATATCCTGCAGCTCCAGGTAGGCAGACAGCATTCTTTCTGCTACGGCCGGCATGTCTTTATGGAAGGAGGAGATATGCTGGATAGAAGACTGAAGTTGTTTCAGCTGTTGCAGCATGGGCTGTTCATCTTCCTTTAGCTGGAAAAATACCCGGTTAAGGGTGTTTTTGATCTCTTCCGCGTGTGTCAGCAGCTGCAGCTCATTGTCCAGCTCCTCCACTTCATTGGAACTGAAGTCGGCTTCCAGCAGTTCATCCAGCAGGAACTTGTTGTAGTCCAGCTCCTTGTTGGCCTGGTCGCGGTCATCCTGTAACTGTTTGTATTTTTTCTGCACCTGCAGGTATTGCAGGAACAGGTGATGATATACTTGTAAGGCGGCGGGTTTAGCCAGCGCGTCGATTACTTCCCGCTGGAAGTCGGCGTTGCCCAGTTCGAGGGTATCAAACTGCTGGTGCAGGTCTACCAGGTAGCCTGACAGTTCAGACAGCTGGGATATGTTGACAGGAGTATCATTCACAAACGCCCTGGATTTGCCGGCGGCGCTGATTTCCCGGCGGATGATCAGCGGGTCTTCCAGGTCCAGTTCGTGTTGCTGGAAAAAAGCGGCCACCTGTGATTTTTTCACCTTGAAGATGCCTTCAATCACGCATTTGCCGGTTTTATCGAACAGCACGCCGGGGTCAGCACGTTCTCCCAGGATCATGGACAGGGCGCCCAGCAGGATAGATTTACCGGCGCCGGTTTCCCCGGTAATGACATTAAGATTACCTGAAAAATCCACTTCCAGGTGGTCAATAATGGCGTAGTTTTTAATGATTAGTCGCTGTAACATAAGTCAGGAAATAACTTGAATCACAATTTTCCTCCCTTCTCAACTGCCGTTTACACGTTGTATGCCTGCTTTTGCCCGTTGGTCGAGGGAGTTTTTATAATCGTGGCCTTTCATGTTCAGACATTGCTGATAACACTGAACGGCTTTGGTTTTATCTTTTCTTTTTTCGTAAATATACCCCAATTGCAGGGAAGCTCTGGCTGCATAATATTCCGGCCGGTTAGCCCCTACCTTGATGGTCACTTCGTACATGGTAACAGCCTTGTCGTCCTGCCCGGTTTCATCATAGATACGGCCGAGGCGGTAGGCGTATTCCAGCTTGTCTTCCATTGCAGGGAAATCGGCTGCTTTTTTGGTCAGCAGCAGTTTCAGCGCTTCGTTAAAGAAACCGCCGTCGCTCTGCAGGCGTACTTTCAGCAGGAAAGGATTGGGCCATTTGCCGCCTTCCGCCTCTTTCAGCGCTTGTTTGTCGGCGTCTGTTTCCGTGCCTCCCCGGCTCAGGATCATGTTCCGGTATTTATTGGCCATGGCCTGATTGCCTTCGAGGTAGTAGAACCAGCTTAACCGCTGCAGGCATTCCTTTACATAGAACTTCCCTTTAAACCCGTTGACGAACCTTTCGAGGTACACATGCGCATCGTTGTCCAACCGCGTCAGTTTCAACAATCCGAAAACGTAGTTATAGTATTCTATGTCTGCGTATTCGTTGCTGTCATGCTTTTCCTCCAGTACCCGTATGCCGGTAGCCGCCTTCTGGTTGTTGAGCGACAGGTTGGCCACCATCAGGGCGTACAAGTAGTTGTTTTTGGTATCCAGCTGCTTTCTTTGCAAAAACGCCCAGGTGTCTTCGGGCTTATTCACAATAAAGAGCATCAGATAACAGTAGTAATAATAGGATTCTTCCCTGAACAGTTTAGCCTCCGGTGCATTGCTTTCGATGAAAGCGTTCACATTTTCCATGCCCTGGTGTATACTGCCTTTCATGCCGAGGATATTGGTGATCCATTTATACCCTTCAGGGATGGTGCCGAAAACCGTTTGCATGGCCCCCAGCAGTAAGCGGTTGGGTACGAAGTCCGGAAACCGGCGCTGGTTTTCCTTCAGGGTCATGTAAGCTTTACGGATCTCCCAGGTAGCGTCCCACTTTTCATTGAACTTGATTTTAACCATCGCCCACTGAAACTTGATGGCCGCCTGTGTGTACAGATAGTAGGGAGAATCCGGCGATCCTTCCAGCATCTTGTCCAGCCGGAAGGAGCGCATGCCTCTTTTCCGGGCGTATTCTGCCGGGTCCTCATTGAAAAACAACGGGAAAAAGTCCGCGTAGTTATCCAGAAAGTAAGGTACCAGGTTATCAGGGTTCTCTTTCTTCTCCGCTTCCAACAGCGCCTTTCCGGTGTTCAACCGCAGTTCCATAATGGCTTCATACGCCTGTTCACAGCGGCTGTTGAAATCATACGTCTTCTGTCTTGCATCAACTGTAAATCCTAATCCCAGCAAAAGAATCAAAGAAAAAATAATACGCATAAGGGCAAAATTCCTGGAATAAACTCAAATCTCACACAACAATTTCACAAATCCCAAATTAACAATCCACATTTTTTGAATGTTGCTTGCCCATCCAATTTCCTGCCACAAATTAAAAGAACTGCTACGCAAACTACCTGCGTAAGGGACACAGGGGCAAAGCTAACATATTTAGTAAAACAAAGCTAAATAAATTAGTATATTTTTATAACGATAACGTCTAAACGAAAAAAGGGCATCCATGGATGCCCTTTTTCAATGTTTTCGGTGTGCCTGATCGCATCAGATGGTGACAGTCGCTTCGAGGTCGTTGTCTACCAGGATACGGCCGCAGTGCTCACAAACGATGATCTTTTTGTGCTGACGGATCTCTGCCTGACGTTGAGGAGGGATCGCGTTGTAGCAACCACCGCAGGAATCACGCTCTACTGTTACCACGGCCAGGCCGTTACGATAGTTTTTGCGGATTTTTTCGTAGGCAGTCAGTAAACGGGGGTCTACCTTCGCTTTCGCGTCTTCGCTTTCCTTACGGAAGGCTTTTTCCTCCTTCTCGGTTTCTGCCACGATTTTTTCCAGTTCCCCTTTCTTGTGCTTCAGGTTAGCCTCTTTGTCAGCGATCGCCTTTTTAGCCACTTCCAGGGTGCGGGATTTTTCTTTTATCTCTTCGTTTGCGTCTTTGATATGCTTTTCAGCCAGTTTGATCTCCAGTGACTGCATCTCCATTTCCTTGGTGATCGCCTCAAACTCACGGTTGTTCTTCACATTGTCCTGCTGCTTCTCATACTTCTTGATCAGCGCTTCTGCATCTTTAATAGCAGTTTTCTTGCTGGTAACGAAGTCCTGGATACCTTTGATCTCATTCTCGATATGAGACTGACGTGTATTTAACCCTTCGATCTCATCTTCCAGGTCCTTTACTTCAATCGGCAACTCCCCTTTCAACACCTGGATTTCATCCAGCTTGGAATCAATCTTCTGCAGCTTGAGCACAGATGCTAATTTTTCTTCAACGGAGTATTCTTTTACGGTAGCCATGTATTATAAATAATTTACCGGGTTTGTTTTAATCGTAGATTTAAGAGGCGCAAAATTACGGAATTTTTCAGTCAATATATGATAAAATAATTCCACTGTGAACTGCTCACTCTCGAAATGTCCGACATCTGCTATAACTATTTGATTATCAGCATCAAAAAATTCATGGTATTTAAAATCGGCGGAAATATAGACATCCGCCCCCGCCGCAATGGCCCGCTTCAACAGGAAGCTGCCCGCTCCCCCACACAACGCCACCTTCTTCACCGGACGCCCCCTCAAAGGGGTATACCGTACACAACCAGTCTGAAACTGCTGCTTTACCCACGCCAGGAACGCCTGTTCTTCCATCGCCTCCGGCAGCTCACCCACCAGCCCGGAACCTACGTCCTGGTAAGTATTGTCCAGCGCCACCACTTCATAAGCCACCTCTTCATAGGGATGGCTTGTAAACAGGGCCTTCAGAATCCCGGATTCCAAATATACCGGAAAAATCACTTCCAACTTTATTTCCTTCTCAAAATGTCTTTCCCCCGGTGTTCCCACATACGGATTTGTACCTGCGCCCCCGTTGAAAGTACCCTGCCCTTCCATGTTGAAGCTGCATTCGCTGTAGTTGCCGATGTTTCCGGCCCCGGCAGCAAACAAAGCCGCCCGTACCTTTTCGGCATCCGCTACCGGGACATACGTGTAAAGCTTCTTCAGCAAACCGGTCTTGGGCTGCAACACCCGGCAGCGCTCCAGCCCCAGCCTGTCCGCCATCTGCGCACATACGCCGTTACGCACGTTGTCCAGGTTGGTATGGGCCGCATACACCGCCACATCATGCTTGATAGCCTTGATAGCCACCCGCTCCACATAAGACCGCCCGTTGATCTTCTTCAACCCCCCGAAAACAATAGGGTGATGCGCCACCACCAGGTTGCAGCCCCGCGCGATGGCCTCGTCGATCACCGCCTCTGTGGCATCCAGCGTCAGCAACGCATTGGTCACCTCCCACGACGGGTCGCCGAAAATAAGACCGGCGTTATCGTAACTCTCCTGGTACGGTAAAGGCGCATAAGCCTCCAGTACCTGTATGATCTCTTTTATCTTCATAGTAAAGCAATTGGTATCCTGTACATTTGCAAAAAAATCCAGTTATGACAGGAAGCAAATCTACTGCAGAACAATATACCGGGTACCAGTCAAAGATGCAAAAAATTGCGGACGTAAGAAACGCCATGGCTGTATTGGGCTGGGACCAGGAAACCTACCTGCCTGAAAAAGGCGCCGCCTTCAGAGGCCAGCAGCTGACCACCCTCAGCGGCATCGCCCATGAACTGTTTACCGAAGACGCCCTCGGCGACCTCCTCCGGCAACTGCACCATCACAAAGACCTCGACGCCCTCCAGCAGAAAAATATCGCCCTCTCGCTGGAAGACTACGATAAAAATAAAAAATACCCGGCATCGTTCGTGGCGGACATGTCCAATACCACCAACGAATGCTATCACGCCTGGATCAAAGCCCGCAAAGCCAACGACTACAGCATCTTTGCACCGGCCCTCTCCAAAATGATCGCCCTCAAAAAACAGGAAACCACCATCCTGGGCTATGAAGGTCATCCCTACAATGCGCTGCTCAACGAATACGAGAAAGGCGCTACCACCACCATGCTGGACAGGATCTTCGAAGATGTGAAAAAAGCCCTCTCCCCCCTGCTGGCTAAAATTGAAAGCCGGCCACAGGTGGAAAAAGACTTCCTGCTTCTGCACTATAACCGTGATAAACAGTGGCAGCTGGGCATCGACCTGCTGAAAAACATGGGATACGACCTGCAGGCAGGCCGGCAGGACATCTCCGAACATCCCTTTACCACCAGCTTCAACCCCCATGATGTGAGGGTCACCACCCGCATCGATGAAAACGACTTCGGGAACATGACCTGGAGCTGTATCCATGAAGGCGGCCATGCCCTCTACGAACAAGGACTACCGGCCGAACAATATGGCCTCCCCTGCGGCGAAGCCACCAGCCTCGGCATTCATGAATCACAGTCCCGCCTATGGGAAAACAACGTGGGCCGTAGCCTGAACTTCTGGAAACACCACTACGCCCGCGTTCAACAACTGTTCCCGGAAAACCTGGGCCAAGTGCCGCTGCAAAATTTCTACCAGGCCATCAACCAGGTGAAACCCTCCCTGATCCGCACGGAAGCAGACGAACTGACCTACCATTTCCATATAATGATCCGCTATGAAATCGAAAAAGGCCTCATGGACGGCAGCATCCCGGTCAACGACCTGCGGCAGGTATGGAATGAATATTATCAAAAATACCTGCACGTCAACGTACCTGACGATGCGCAGGGCGTACTGCAGGACATCCACTGGTCGCACGGCAGCTTTGGCTACTTCCCCACCTATTCCCTCGGCAGCTTTTATGCCGCCCAGTTTTTCACCACCGCACAAAAACAGGTCCCCGGGCTGGACGACGCCATCAGCCAAGGCAACTACCATTCCCTCCTCGAATGGTTGCGCACCCATATCCATCCCTTCGGCCGGTTCTATACTTCCAATGAACTGTGCAAAAAAGTAACCGGACAGGACCTGCAATTCAGCTACTTCCTCGACTATGCGGAAAAGAAATACGCAGGCATCTATAACTGGTGATCACGCCCAACAGCGCAATGACTAATAATATCAATCCCCCGGAACGGCGTTGGGACGCCGTTCCGGGGGATTTGTCTTTCTCCGGCACACTAACCTCATTAAAATCAGTCTTCCAGCTCATTTTTCCACATTATTAAACTTCTCCCTTCTTAAGCAGTCACAGTAATTGGCCTGTGATTTGGTATAACCCTTATGAATGTTGGAATGCAAATCATCAGACAGCCGAAAGGATAACATTAGTCCATCTGCCATACTTTATATAAACAACACTATTTGCGAATTCAAAATCTGTCTAAACATTTAAATCATGAAAAACCGAATCCGGGCCTTTATCGTGGCCATGCCTGCACTCGCGCTGTTATTTACCGCCTGCAACAAAAATGATTCTGACAACAGCGGCAAAGCTAAAATGACGGTATATCTTACCGATGCTCCCGCCAATTACGACGCAGTGAATGTAGACATCCAGGATGTTCAGGTGAACGCCTCCAATACAGACAATGGCTGGCAATCCATCCATCTGCTGCGCCCCGGAGTGTACAACCTGCTTCACTTCAGAAACGGTCTCGACACCGTGCTCGCCTCCCAGGAACTCCCTGCCGGCGACATTTCTCAAATCAGACTGATACTTGGTTCCAACAACAGCGTGGTAGTAGATGGCAACACTTATCCGCTCACCACCCCGTCCGCCCAGCAGTCAGGCCTCAAACTCAATGTACACGCTACATTGACCGCCGGCATTGAATACCGCCTGTGGCTCGACTTCGACGCCGCCCGCTCCGTGGTTACCACCGGCAGCAACAAGTACATCCTGAAACCAGTGATCCGTACTTATACACAAGCTACCAGCGGTTCCATCAAGGGTATCGCTTTACCACTGCTCCACGTGTCCGGCGTGTATGCTATTCAGAATGCCGACACCATCGCTGCCGCCAAACCGGATCCGCTGACAGGCGCATTCCTGATCTCAGGCCTGAACGCCGGCGCGTATAACCTGGCTATCGCAGGCGACGGCACTGTAAAAGATTCCCTCGTGGCTAACGTGAACGTGACTACCGGTCAGGTAACTACCGTGACAGCGATAACACTTCTCCCCTGATCAATAACATTAAAAAGCCCCGGGCCAACACCCGGGGCTTCTCATTGAATATTGTTTTACAGTACTCTGTTGCTCCGCTTCTCATTGAATATTATTTACAATACTATTTCACCGCTGCGGACAACTCTTCTGCTGTAGCCACTCCCTGCCTGCGCCACACCTCTTTCCCGTTTTTATACACAATCAATGTAGGCAGTCCTTTAGCGCCAATGGCTTTCATCACATCGGTATCATTGCCACCATCCACTTTCTGCAACCTCACCTGCGGGTGACTTTGCAAAAACGTTTTCAGCACGGGTTCCAGCTGTTTGCACGGCGGACACCATTCGGCGCCTACGTCCGTCAGCACCACACCTTCAGCAACGCTTTTGTTATAAGCATCTATCGTCAGCTGTGGTTTTTTGGCGTTCACGCCGTCCAACGGTAAACCCGCCTGTTTCCACGCATTAACGCCATTTTCCAGTTCCACCACCTTACTGAAACCATTTTCCCGCATCCATTGCGCCGCTTTGGTGCTGCGGCCGCCGCTGAGACAATAGATATACACCGGTTTCTGTTTGTCAAGATACTTCACACGCTCATTAAACTCCGCCTTATTGGTGTAATCTGCCTGCAAAGCATTGGGCAGGTGGCCGGTGCCATATTCCGCTGCCGTACGCACATCAAATACCTGTACGCCAGGTTGTTGAATATCTCTCGCAAAAGCCTTTGCATCTTCCTGCTGCGGCTGTTGTGCCTGTGAAACGCCGCCGGTGCACATCAGCAGGGCAGCCATCAAAAAACGGTACATACTGGATTATTTCGGTAAAAAATTAATAAACAATTCGGTCCCCTGACGGGCAGGGTGGGAATTATAACACAGCTCCATGGTTTTCAATTCAAACAACGGCGCGAACAACTCCCGGTATTCGTTCTCAGTACCCCCAAAAGGCGGGCCATCATGTGAGAAACTTCTGTTAAACAATACACCGGCCAGGTGCCCGCCGGGTTTGATAAGTGTATGCATATGCATTACATAGTCCCGGCGCAGCGACGGCTCCAGCGCGCAAAAGAAAGTTTGTTCCAATACCAGGTCATACCGCCCCTGGTGCCGGAAAAAATCATCCTCTACTATCTGCAAATCAGTACCGGCAAAAGCCTGCCGAAGCTGCGCGGTCAGTACCGGCGCTATGTCCAGCACCGTTACCCGGCGAAACCCCTTTTCCAGCAGATAAGCGGCTTCGTAACTGTTGCCCGCGCCCGGTATCAGGATCTCCAGGTCTTTGTTCTCCAACTGATCGATATACGCCTGCAACGGAGGCGATACCCGCCCCATGTCCCAGCCGGTGTCGCCTGTCAGATAACGGTTATTCCAATATTGAGGGTCAGTTGTCTCCATATTATCATTCTTCTTAAAATCGCTATTTACAAACATAATTGTTATTTTTATACTTTATTTCCCGATTGACCACCTATGCCTGATGAAAAACACTACGACTGCCATCGTTTTGCTACTCCTGCTTGTATTTTCCTGTGACCTGTTCGCGCAAAACGTAGAGATATTACCGGATAAAACTGCTGACTGTCCGCCCTTTACAGTGGCATTCAACTCCCGGCTCGATCCCGGCTACACCAGTATTGAATGGGATTTCAGCATCGGCGCCAAGGTGACCGGCAACCCCACTCCATCGAGGATATTCCCTGACCCCGGCGTGTATAAGGTGACCCTCACGGTGGATTACTCCGGCAAAAAAATAGTCAAAACAGTAGACATCACCGTCTACAAACGGCCGGTCGTGTCTTTCACGGTAGATAAAACCAGCGGCTGTAAACCGCTGACCGTCAATTTCACAGACCATTCCACACCAGGCGACGGTACCATCGAAAGCATCGTCTGGAACTTCGGTGACGGCAGCGCCGACGGCGGTCCTGCCGTTGCCCACCAATTCACTGAAACCGGCGCCTATAACGTCATCAGCCTCGTTACCAACAGCAAAGGATGCCGCAGCAGCAGCGATCCCGTGACCATCACCGCCAAAGAAGCACCGGTGCTGTCTTTCACGGCAGACAAAACACAAAGCTGCGTGGCGCCACTGACCGTCACCTTCACCAATACCAGCACCAACACCACCGGTGATCCTATTGCCTACGCGTGGGACTACGGCGACGGCACTACCGGCACCGACGCCACACATACCTACACCAAAGAAGGCAGCTATACCGTCACCCTTATCCCCACCAGCACCAACAATTGCGCAGCACCTCTGCAGAAAAAGAATTTTGTGGTCATCAAAAAACTCACCCCCGGCTTTGAGTTAAGACAAGGATGCGCAGGCCAACAGGTCTCCCTCATCAGTACTACCACTCCGGTACCGGACAACATAACCTGGACGCTCCCTGATGGCAGTACCTCGTCAGGCGCCAACACCTCTTTCTTTGCCGCTACCGCCGGTGATTACAAAATAAAAATACGGGCTACTATTGGCGCCTGTTCCCAGGAAATTGAACAAACAGTGCACATCAACGCTCCCCCGACAATAAATCCTGTAGGCACGCCTACACGCTCCTGTGCAGTGCCGGTGACCACCAGCTTCAAAGCACAGTCGCAGAACGCCACTTCCTGGCACTGGGATTTCGGCGATGGCGCCACTTCCACAGAAGAGAATCCCACCCATACCTATACCCGTTACGGCACCTATACAGTGACGCTCAGGGCTTCCAACGGCAGCAACTGTACCGAAGTAGTACGAAAAAATGATTACATCACGATCAATCCGCCTACTGTCACCATTTCACCTGCCGGCACAGAAGGCTGTCTCCCGCTCACCATCCCGTTTAACGCTCAGGTCAACAGTGTGGAAGATGTTGCTAAATACGAATGGGATTTTGGAGATGGCACCACCTCCAATCTGCAGAATCCTACCCATATCTTTGACAAACAGGGAACCTTCACCGTAACGCTGAAAATAACGACCGTCAGCGGTTGTACAGCGGAAGCCAAAACTGTCTTCCGCACCGGCACACCGCCGGTGGTAGACTTCACCGCCACCCCGTTGAAATCCTGCGCCATCGACCCGGTACAGTTTACCAACCTCTCTACGCCAACAGGACCCGGTGTTTCCTATATCTGGATTTTTCCGCAGGACAATGGTACCATCACCGGCAAAGACCCCTCTTACAGTTTTAATCACATCGGCCTGCACGATGTGCGCCTGATTGTCAATAACAACGGGTGTATCCGCGAACTGCTCAAACCGAAATACATCCAGATCCTGCCGCCACAGGCCAGATTCTCCGTTGTGCCGGACTGCGATGATCCCTATCACCGGAAATTCACCGATGCCTCTGACTTCGGTCCGGAACCGGTAGCGCAGAAAAAATGGTTCTGGGATTTTGGAGAAGGCGGCGCTACCTCTACACTGCAAAGCCCGGATTTCCGTTATACCACGCTCGGCAGCAAAACCGTAAGGCTCAGGGTAGACAACGGCGTCTGCAAATCCGATACGATCATCAATATCAATATCATCGACGAAAAACCAGTACTGCTGCCCGATGAGCCATGGGTATGTATCGGTAAATCACTGCATGTTAGCCTCGGCCCGTTGATCGCCGGCAATATCAACTCCTATGCGTGGGATTGGGGCGATGGTACACAACAACACTTCGAGGGTTATGAGATAGATCCTTCCAAAGGCAGATCACATATCTACCGGAAATCCGGCACCTATACCATTCAGCTTACTATTGTTGACAAAAACGGATGCCGGCGTACAGCCGCTCCCGTTAAAGTGGATGTCCACGGCGCACTGGCTGATTTCACGGTCACCGGCAGAAGATGTATCAACGATGAACTAACCTTTGCTGATAAGTCCACGATCGACGCAGGTAACAAAATCGTTAACTGGGCATGGGACTTCGGCGACGGCAGTCCCGTAGAAAATAACAGCACCCAGCCGCTCAACAGCAAACATACTTTCACCAGCTTCAAATCCTATACGGTAACACTCACCACCACCGACCAATACGGTTGTATCATCCCGGCACAAAAACCGGTCTATCTCGAAGCGGTCAAAGCCGACTTCTCTCAACCTACCAACGTGGTGTGCAAGGGCAGCCAGTTCTATTTCACCAGCAGGTCTGCCGGCAGCGTAGTGGATTATACCTGGGACTTCGGCGATAACACCACCGGCACCGGTTCCAATCCTGTTAAGGCGTACGCCGCTTCCGGCACCTACGATGTAACGCTGAAAATCACTACACGGGAAGGATGTACAGACCAGATCACCAAAAAACAGGCACTGCGTATACCCGATCCCGTAGCCGATTTTTCTTTCCCGCCCAACCTGGAGCTTTGCCCGCCGGTAACCGTCCCCTTTACCAACAAATCCAGCGACTTCGTAAAGTCACTCTGGGATTTCGGCGATAACAGCACTTCTTCCAAAAATGATCCCGGTAATCACATCTATGTAAGGGCCAAAACCTATAACGTTAAACTGACAGTCTATTCAGAAGGTGATTGTCCGGCTACCAAAACCATCCCGGTCACCATTGAAGGCCCTGACGGCACTTTTACCGCCACTCCGGCCAATGGCTGCGTACCGCTGCCAGTCAGCATTACAGCCGTCGCCAACAAAACCACCAATTTCCAGTGGGATTTTGATGACGGCACCGTATTAAAAACACAAACACCCGCAGCGCCTGCACATACTTATACCAAGCCGGGTATCTATACGCCGAGAGTATCGCTGATCGACGATAAAGGTTGCGCCGTAAAAGCAGAAGGCAACGACAAGATCGTGGTAGACAACGCCGCGGCTGATTTCACCATAGATAACAGCGCCGCCTGCGGAGGCGGTACCGTATTGTTCAAAAACAACAGCACAGCGGTAACCAACGATCTGCTGGGACTGCCGTTTACCAGCAAATGGACGTATACGCCCACCAATACCGGCACAGGTAAAGACGGTTCGTTTAACTATCCACAGCCAGGCACTTACAACGTTACGCTGGAAATCACCAGCAACTACGGCTGTAAGGACCAGAAAACGCTGCCGGTGGTGATACCGCCGCAGCCGCAACCGGTCATCAGTCCAATTCCTGACATATGCGTAACCGGTAAAGTACAGCTACGCGGCAGTGACAATAAAAATCTGCCAGGCGCCAAATGGAAGTGGCAGCTGGGCAACGGCCAGGAGTTTGACCTGCCGGTACCGCCGGAAATGGATTTCAGCACCCTTGGCGTAACGCCGGTCAGACTGACGATCACCAATGCGGACGGCTCCTGCCCTGCAACGGCTGAAACCAACATCATCGTGCATCCGGCGCCCCGCCTGCAGCCAACACCTGCGGAGTCCACCATCTGCAAAGGCGCGTCCCTGCAACTGTCTGCCAATACGGACGCTGCCGCCAAGGTGAGCTGGACGCCCTACAATATCTCCGATGCCGCCAGCCAACATCCTGTTGTAAAACCGGACAATGACGTAGTGTATAATGTACAGGCTACCAGTGAGTTTGGCTGCAAAAGCAACGGCAGCGTAAAAGTCACGGTGATACAGCCTTTCCGGATGTATGCGCTGGACGGCAACATTTGCTCCGGCAAAAGCATGCAAATGCAATCCGGTGGCGCTTACCGTTATAAATGGATACCTGCCGCCGGGCTGAGTAACGCAGACATACCTGACCCCATTGCGAGTCCGGCGACGACCACCACTTACCAGGTAGTAGGATATGACGACATCGGCTGCTTCACCGATACGGTGCTGGCAAAGGTGACCGTGCGGCCTTCCCCTGAAATCAAACTCGGTCCGGACATGGAAGTGGCTGCCGGCAGCGTTATTCCCATGCCCTCCGCAGGCAGCAGCGATATTACGCAGATAGAATGGACGCCCATTACCAACCTGAGCTGTTTCAATTGCCTCACGCCAATGATTACACCGAAAGGCAGCACCACCTATCATGTGACCGTCAGCAACCAATGGGGCTGCATTGCCGGCGACGATATTCATATCAAAACCATCTGCAACGGAGGTAATATCTTCATTCCCAATACCTTTTCACCCAATGGCGATGGTGTGAATGATATTTTCTATATCCGTGGCCGTGGTATGCAGACCGTGCGTGTGTTCCGCATCTACAACCGCTGGGGCCAGGTGATGTTCGAACGTTTCGGTATCAGCGGCGACGATCCCTCCTTCGGCTGGGATGGCCGCTACAAAGGTGCCCTGCTGAACCCTGACGTGTATGTGTACTACGCGGAAGTCATCTGCGACAGCGGGGAGTCCATGATCATGAAAGGCAATGTGACATTAATCAGATAGAAGATTACCGGATAATGGCGTCGCCATTATCCGGTCTTTAAACCATAATAGGGACATAGGCGTTATGTAGGATATATCAGCCAAATCGACACCTACTGCCCCGATGAAAAACACGCGTATTTCCCTATTTGTGCTTCTCAGCATATTTCTCATCCCGCTGGTCCCGGCGGGCGGGCTGGCAGCACAAAACGTGGAAATACAGACAGATAAAACCAGCGGCTGTGCCCCGCTAACGGCGAACTTTAACGGAAAGGTTGATCCCGGCTATACTAATGTGGAATGGGATTTTGGCGTTGGCGCCAGGGTAACCGGCAATCTTTCTCCCTCCAGGATATTTACGGTCGCCGGGACCTATCATGTTACCCTAACGGTTGACTACCCGGCGGCTAAAGTGACCAAATCGGCAGACATCATCGTTTTTAACAACCCCCTGGTTTCGTTTACCCTGGATAACAGCAGCGGCTGCACTCCACTAACAGTTCAATTTAAGGACCAATCCAATCCTGGTCAGGGAACCGCCATAACCAACATACTCTGGAACTTCGGCGACGGCGGCGCTGATCAGGGACCGATCGTCAGCCACCAGTTCACTACGCCCGGCACCTACCGGGTCATCAGCCTCGTTACCAACAGCCAGGGATGTAAAGCCACCAGTAATCCGACAACTGTCACTGTTAAAGAACCGCCGGTATTGTCTTTTACAGCAGATCAAACCAAAAGCTGTTCCACACCGTTTACCGTTACTTTCCGGAATACATCCTCTAATAATTCCGGTACCCCTGTTGCTTACAAATGGGACTATGGCGACGGCACCAACGGCACAGACGATACGCACACTTATACCACGGAAGGCGCCTACACCGTAACACTTATCCCTACAACCCCCAACACCTGCGCAGCTCCCCTGGCAAAAAAGGACTACATCCTGGTTCAGAAAATTGTCCCCGGCTTTTCGACACAAACAAAATGCCCCGGCGAGCCGGTTACGCTGACCAGTACAACAACACCGGCACCGGATAATATTACCTGGATGCTGCCGGATGGCAGTACCGCCACCGGGGGCACCGCTGGATTTATAGCCGGCGCCGCAGGCGACTATACCGTAAAAATGAAGGTAACATTTGGCAGCTGCTCACGGGAACTCACGCAGAACGTCGAAATTGAACCCCGCCCGGTAATAAATCCTGTCGGCTCCCCTGTACATGGCTGTACACCTCCTTTTACAACCATCTTTCAGGCACAGTCGCAATATGCCAACTCATGGCAATGGGATTTTGGCGATGGCACTACGGCTACCACCCAAAAAACATCTCACACCTATACCCGCAGCGGCACTTTCCCCGTAACGCTGACTGCGGCCAACAGTGTCGGGTGTGCTACTACCATCACACTACCTGATTACATCCGCATCGGTCTGCCTGTGCTTACAATCTCTCCTGCAGGCGATTCCGGATGTATTCCCTACCAGGTAAGCTTTACGGCTGCCCTCAGCCCTGCAGAAGCGATCACCAGCTATCAGTGGAATTTTGGCGACGGCGTCACCTCCAATCTGGCAAACCCGTCCCATACCTATACACAACAGGGAATTTATACAGTAGCCCTTCGGGCGAAATCTTCCCTGGGATGTCTGATAGATACCCATGTCATCTTCCGGGTGGGCACCCCGCCAGTGGTTGATTTCACCGCCTCGCCGTCGCTGTCCTGCCCAATGGAGCCGATACAGTTCACTAACCTGTCTGCCCCTAAAGGACCAGGTGTCACCTACCTTTGGGAATTCCTGCAGGATAACAGCACCAGTACAGAAGAAAATCCTGTTCACCGGTTTTCTCAGCCCGGCTTACATGATATTCGCCTGAACGTTAATAACAACGGCTGTATCGGGCGGTTGGTCAAATCACAGTATATCAAAATCAAGCCGCCCAAAGCTGCGTTCTCCACTACGCCCGACTGTAATGACCGCTACCACCGGAAATTTACTGATCATTCCAATTTCGGACCGGAACCTGTACTCAAAAAACAATGGCTATGGAAATTTGGCGAAGGCGCCGCCACCTCCACACAACAAAATCCCGATTTCCGTTATACCACTACCGGTAGAAAAACGGTGACGCTGCTCATAGACGATGGCGTCTGCCAATCAGAAACGTCTGCAGACATTTATATCATCGATGAAAAACCCTTACTGCTACCGGACACCACACAGATATGTCTTGGCCAGACATTGCATGTTGGCATTGGTCCGGTGAATCCCGCCAATATCAGGAACTATGTGTGGGACTGGGGAGACGGGACCATACTGGAACTGGCCGGTACCGACATTGATCCTGCGAAGGGACTGACCCATACCTATCAACGGTCAGGCAGGTATGTTATTCAGCTTACGCTTGAAGACGCCAACACGTGTAAAAAAGTTGCCACACCTGTAACAATCGCAGTACACGGGGCAATGACAAATTTTACGGTGAGCGGAATGCCGTGCAAAAACACCCCGCTGACTTTTAGTGACAAATCCACCGTAGATGCCGGTAATAAGATTATCCACTGGACATGGAACTTCGGCGACGGCAGTCCTGATGAAAGCAACACCACGCAACCGCTCCAAACAACACATCGATACACCGGCTTTAATGCTTATGTTGTTACCCTGACCACCACAGATCATTATGGTTGTCAAACGAAGACACAGCAAATAGTTAATCTGGAAGCTGTCAAAGCAGACTTTTCTGTTCAGTCCGGCATAGCATGCAAAAACAGTCCTGTCGCTTTCACCAGTATTTCAACCGGAGACATTGTCAATTACGCATGGGACTTCGGGGACCATACCACCGGCAGCGATAACAACCCGGTTAAAGCCTACAGCGCTCCCGGCACCTATACGGTATCCCTGAAGGTAACATCGCGGACCGGCTGTACAGACCAGATCAGCAAGCCCGGTGCCTTGCAGGTACCGGACCCTGTGGCGGATTTTTCCTTTCCGCCAATTAAGGAGCTATGCCCGCCGGTAAAAGTGTTATTCACCAATACTTCCAGCAATTTTACAAGCTCGGTGTGGGATTTCGGCGACAACAGCACCTCCAGTCAAAACGATCCGGGGGCACATATCTACGTCCGCGCAAAAACATACAACGTGACACTCACCGTTTATGCCGAAGGCAACTGTTCTTCGAGCAAAACACTTCCATTGACGGTAGAGGGCCCGGACGGATCATTCACTACAACCCCGATAAACGGCTGCATTCCGCTACCCGTGAAGATGGCAGCAACCGCCAACAAAACCGTCACTTATCAATGGGATTTTGATGACGGTATTGTGCAAACCACTAACATACCGGAAGCACCGGCTCATACCTATACCCAGCCGGGTATTTATACACCGCGCGTGTCGCTGATAGACAACAGGGGGTGCGCTGTTAAAGCCGAGGGCGACTTCCGCATCGTGGCAGATAAAATGACCGCCAATTTCACCATAGATAACAGTGCCGCCTGCGGAGGCGGAAAAGTCCTGTTTAAAAACACCAGTACATCCGTTACCGGCGATCTCCTCGGTCTTCCCTACAGCAGCCGATGGACGAACAGCGATGGCAGCACCTCCGGCAACAAGGATGGCACTTTTTCCTATCCGGCCCCGGGCACTTTTCAGGTAACATTGGAAATGACCAGCAGTTATGGCTGTAAGGACCGTAAAACCTCACCGGTATCGATTCCCGCGCAACCACAACCCTCCATTTCTCCTATTCCTGCACTGTGCATTTCCGGTAAAGTACAGCTTCGCGGCGCCGACAACAGCAACATACCAGGCACCCGTTGGAAATGGCAGCTGGGCAATGGACTGGAATTTGATATCCCCGCGCCCCCTGACATAGATGTTAATGCCGTTGGCACTATTCCGGTCACGCTAACAATCGCCAACGCTGACGGGTCGTGCCCTGTGGGCGCAAGCGCCAATATCGTGGTGCATCCGGCCCCCAATCTGCGTCCCGCGCCCGCAGAAGCCACCATCTGCAAGGGTGCGTCCCTGCAACTCTCTTCCAATACCGATGCAACGGCCACCGTCAGTTGGACGCCTTACAATATTTCCAACGCCGCCAGCAAAACACCCGTGGTAAAACCGGATCAGGACTCAGTATACACGGTGAAGGCCATGAGTGAATTTGGTTGCAAAAACGAGGCAACCGTGCGCATCAGGGTCATACAGCCTTTTAAAGTGTTTGCACTGGATGCCGGCATTTGTTACGGAAAAAGCGTGCAAATGCAGGCAGGTGGCGCGTCCCGTTATCAATGGTCTCCTTCGGAAGGGCTGGACCATCCGGAGATGGCCGAGCCCGTTGCCACGCCTTCCCGGACTATCACCTACCGGCTGGTAGGCTTCGATCAGGCCGGATGCTTTACAGACACGGCCTTTGCCAGGGTTGATGTACACCCTGTACCGCAGGTGGAGGCCGGACAGGACATTGTAGGCGCTACCGGCACACAGATCCCCCTCCCCGTCAAAGGAAGCAGCGACATTACTGCAGTTACATGGCAGCCATCTGCCGGCCTGAGTTGCCATGACTGCCTGACGCCCGTTGCAACGCTCAAGTCGTCTGTCACCTATCATGTAAGCGTTATGAACCGGTACGGCTGCATCGCCGGGGATGATGTCCATATAACGACCCTTTGCAACGGGGCCAACATCTTCATCCCCAACACCTTTTCACCCAATGGGGATGGGGTCAACGATGTTTTCTATATCCGCGGACGTGGTTTACAGAGCATACGCATTTTCCGGATTTACAACCGCTGGGGGCAGGTGATGTTCGAACGCGCCAGCCTCTCTACGGATGACGCTTCCACCGGGTGGGACGGACGTTTTAAAGGTGTTTTGCTCAATCCTGACGTATTCATATACTACGCAGAAGTTGTTTGCGATAACGGAGAGTCAACTATTTTGAAAGGAAATATTACGCTGATCCGGTAGCTGGTAAATCAGCATGCCCGGGTCACCGCTATTGGCCGTTTACAATGGCTGTCGAACGGAAAATAAGTCAAAAAAGATTAAATTAATAAATTACATATATAATATTTTTAGTTAATTTGTGGTATGTATCCGTATCCTCTGAAATACCACCAGGTGAAATACCTAAGCATATGGCTGCTTTTGATATTCCTTCTGCCAGGCCACCTTTTGCGGGCCCAGCAGGCCGATTTCTCCTATACTGCGGTACCTGCCAGCATGTGTAACCCGGTCACACTTACATTCAAAAATAACAGCACCGGCAATCCCACAGCCTATAGCTGGGATTTTGGTGATGGCAGGACATCCCACGATGTCAATCCGCAGATCACCTACACGGCATCAGGACCCAAAAAAGTAACACTGGTAGCTACTTTCGCTAACGGCACCAGCACCTACTACCGTACTTTTGAGGTGGGCGCCACCCCACAGGTGTCCTTCAGCGCCGATGTGACCAGCAGCTGTAAGCTCTTCACTGCCAATTTCACCGACGCCACACCCAATGCCATGGCCCATACCTGGGATTTCGGCGATGGCACCGCCCCTGTCACTACCAGCAACGCTTTCATTTCCCACACCTATACGAAAGCGGGCAGATATGATGTCGTGCTGACGGTGACCAACAGCAACGGCTGCCAGTCCACGTTGAAAAAAGCAGCTTACATCACCATCTCCCAGCCGGAAATAGCCATAGACGCGCCGGTCAGTGGTTGCGTACCTTATACCGCCGCCTTCAACGCCACCTCCACCAATGATCTCAATGATCCGGTGGCGGAATGGAAATGGAACTTCGGCGACGGGGCTACGGCCAGCACCACCAGCGGTACTACCACACACGCCTATACGCAAACAGGCACTTACCCGGTGACGGTGACCGTCCGCACCAACGGCGGCTGCGAAATCAGTAAAACGTTCGATAAACAGGTACGCACCGGTAATCCCCCTTCAGACGTGAGTTTCACCGCCACGCCCGGCAGCGCCTGCGTAGGCGAACCGGTACGGTTACTGGCCAATGCCAGGTACGCTGACAGCTACAGCTGGGACTTCGGCGACGGCACCAAAGAAGAAGTGTACGCCAACGACATACGACATAATTTCGTGACTAACGGCAACATCACCATCAATATGAAAGCCGGCAGCAACGGATGTTACACACCGGCCGCCCCGGTAACGGTGAACATCACCGGACCAGTGTCGCAGTTTACAGTAGCCCGCGATTGCAACGACAAAAGCAAATTCATCTTCACCAATACTTCAGTCGGCACTACGCCCACTACCACCTACCAATGGGATTTTGGCGACAATACACCCGTCGTTAGCACCCAAAATGCTACGCACACCTATACCACACCCGACAGGTACACCGTGCGGCTGACAATCAGCGACAACGGCAGCAGCTGTAACCACAGCAGCTTCCAGACCGTTTATTATTTCAAAGCAGATTTCTCCGCAGGCGTAAGCTCCATCTGTCGCGGCAGCAAAGCTACCTATGAGGTGCTGAACGTGCCTATCAACCTGGTGGCGGACTACACCTGGCAGTTTGGCGACGGCTCTACCTATACCACCACTGACCAGCGCTTTGTGAAAACATGGGCCACTGCCGGTATCTTCACCGACCAGCTGACCATCCGCTATAAAGACCCTGCCTACTGCGACGATATCGTTACCAAAACAGATAATATCAATATTCTGGCGCCACAGGCAGATTTCAGCACCGCTACGGCCACCTGTGCCGGGCAGCCCGTTTCTTTCACC
Organism: Chitinophaga eiseniae; assembly: GCF_900167135.1. Lineage (GTDB taxonomy): Bacteria > Bacteroidota > Bacteroidia > Chitinophagales > Chitinophagaceae > Chitinophaga > Chitinophaga eiseniae. The sequence goes on from NZ_FUWZ01000002.1 coordinate 242,512, forward strand.
AACGCCTCCACACCTTCGCCCAATATTCCGATCGCCGGCTGGCAATGGGACTTCGGCAACGGCAAGGTGTCTTCCGCGCAAACGCCGCCGGCCACTACCTATTCCGCCTCCGGCGGATACCCGGTGAAACTGGTGGTCACCGACGCCCGCAACTGTCAGGACTCCGTAACGAAAGATATCAACATCCATCCAACACCTTTTGTAAGGGCTTCTGCCACCCAGTCTAAAATCTGCGAAGGCAATACCGTTACCCTGCACGCCGTGTCAGATGCCACCGTACAGTGGCTCAACGGCGGCAGCCTTAGCTGCGTATACTGCCCGGACCCGGTGGCATCGCCGGCAACCAACACCCGCTACCTCGTGGAGGCAGCTAACGTATACGGATGTACGACCAGAGATTCTGTAGATATCGCTGTAGTACCCAAAGTCAATCTCACCGTCAGCAAAGATACCTTCGCCTGCTACGGCTCTTCCGTGCAGCTGAAAGCCACCGGCGCCGCCGTCTACAACTGGACACCGGTGACGGGGCTGACAAACAACACCATCGCCAATCCGATCACTACACCAACGGAAGATATCACCTACCAGGTAACAGGCACCAACGACCCGCTGTGTCCCATGAGCGCACCCCTGTCAGTAAAAGTATCCGTGAAACAGGTACCCAGCGTCAGCGCCGGCAACGACCAGACCGTAATGGCCGGAGATGTGGTACGCCTGATGGCCAACGGTAGCGCCGATATCGTGAAATGGCAATGGTCGCCTGCCGACTACCTCGATAACCCAACGTCGCCCTTTACCAATGCCGCTGTCAGAAAGTCCATTTCCTACGCCATTACCGGCACTAACCAGTATGGTTGTACGAAAAGCGCCGTCATGAAGATCGAGCTTGTCTGCAACACCGACCTGATATTTATTCCCAATACTTTCAGTCCCAACGGCGATGGGGTGAACGATATCTTTTACCTGCGCGGCAAAGGCATCAGCCTTGTGAAATCGTTCCGCATCTTCAACCGGCTGGGACAGGAAGTTTTCCACCGGGAAAACATACAGGTGGAAGATATCAATGCCGGCTGGAATGGCACGTTCAACGGGCAGCCGCAGGGAGCAGACGTATACATCTATTTCGTGGAAGCATATTGCGACGCCAACGAATTTTTCCGCCTGAAAGGCAACGTAACATTACTCAGATAATTACAAGTGGTTCATATGAAAACGGTATATAAAGTCTTATTGACAGTCATCTGCTTCAGCTGTAGTGTACAGCTTAAAGCGCAGGACATACACCTGTCACAGTTTTATGAAACGCCGATACTGCGCAACCCTGCGCTGATCGGCATTTTCAATGGAGACGTGCGCTTTCAGGCGGTATACCGAAACCAATGGAACAGTGTGACCATACCTTATCAAACCGGCACTGTCAGCGGCGAAATCAAGTTCCCCGTTGGCAACAGCAACGACTATGTGACCACCGGGCTGCAGCTCACCTATGACCGCGCCGGCACTTCCAAACTGCAGTCCACCCAGATCTTCCCGGCGGTCAATTATCACAAGTCGCTGAACGAGGACAAGACAAGTTTCTTATCCCTCGGCGTCATGGGAGGTTTGGTGCAGCGGCAGTTCGATCCTTCCAACATGACGTTTAACAACCAGTACACCGGCGGCCGTTTCGATCCGGCCGCGCCTACCGGTGAAGAAGGCAAACTGGCCCTGAAAGGATATAGTTATCTTGATGCCGGTGTAGGTCTTAGCTACAACAGCGTGATCGGGGAAGATGTGGCCTACTTTATCGGCGCAGCGCTGTATCATTTCAACCGGGCCAAGATTTCCTTTTATAACGATAAAAACATTGAACTGGCGCCTAAACTGTCTTTCAACGCGGGCATCACTATTCCGCTGGAAGAGCGGGTAAAACTGATTGCACATTATAACCAGCTGCACCAGGGCGGGTATTCAGAGTATATCGGCGGCGCCCTGATCGGTTACGGGCTGATGAACGAAGGGCTGGAATCTACCCGGGCCATCTACGGCGGGCTGTTTTTGCGGTGGAATGATGCGGTGATACCCACCGTAAAAATAGATATGGAAAAATTTGAGGTGGCCATGAGCTATGATGCCAATATTTCGCAGTTGAGAACTGCCAGCCAGAGCTTTGGCGGCTTTGAAGTATCATTGGTTTTCAAGGGTTTCCTTAACAGCCGGAACAGTACTTTGGAGCGTTTGAATTGCCCACGATTCTAAATCATTGATATACAACAATTTAATTCACCAAATAAAAACCGTTAAATTTTATCTAAAAAAGCAGAAAACCTAACAAAATGGCGCATAGTTTGTTATTTTTAGGAGTGAGACATGGAGCTAAGGCGCCGTTATTAACAAACAAAAATTGGGAAATATTTGAATAAAACTTTATTTTTATAATACTATGTGGAAAACCTCTACCCTCATTTTTTTTACTTTCTTCAGCCTCTTATCCCTTGCGGGTAAAGCGCAAAGCGGGTCCCTGCCGAACAATCCGGAGGGGGGTAGGCAAATTGTGAAACTCTATCCCAACCCTGCCACCAATTTTATCAACTTTGAAATTCAACAGCATAATAACGACCGCATATACGATCTTATTGTGTACAATTTTCTCGGAAAAAAAATCGATCAGATAAAAGGCATCAGTAGCCGTACCACTGTCCATCTGGACAACTACTACAACGGTCTTTATATCTTTCAATTGCGCGACCAGCGGGGCAACCTGGTGGAATCCGGAAAATTCAATGTAGTAAAATAGCTTTCAGCTATTGACTTTCCCGCCAGCAGACAATTACATTATCCTAAAGAAAGCCTATACCGAAAGCTACACTACTACTTATCCTCACGCGATCTCTACGATCAAAAATTTCAGGTACGTTGTATTCTCAATATTCCTCAAAATGGGGTGGTCCTTTGCCTGTGTCTGGAAGGTAACCTGACGGAGTCGTTTTTTGGCGTCTTTTGCCGCAGCGTCGATGGTTTCCAGGAAGAGTTCCGGTGACACCAGGTTGGTACAGGAAGCCGTTACCAGGAAACCGCCCTGATTGAGCAGTTTCATGCCCCTGAGGTTAATTTCCTTATAGCCGGTCACCGCTTTCCGGATATTTTCACGGCTTTTGGTGAAAGCCGGCGGATCGAGGATGACCACATCAAACTTGCGGTCCTCCCGGGTGTATTGTTTCAGCTGGTCGAAGGCATTGACCGCCTGGAACTGGCAAACGTCCTGGAGATTGTTGAGCGCAGCGTTGCGGCGCGCGGTTTCCACGGCATGCTCAGAGATATCCAGTCCCAGTACGCTTTTAGCGCCGTAATAACCTGCATGGCAGGAGAAAGTGCCGGTATAGCAGAAAGCTTCCAGTACATTGGCGTCCTTTACGATCTGGCGGATCTCGCGGCGATTGTCCTGCTGGTCGAGGAAATAACCCGTTTTCTGACCGTTCACGATATCCACATGGAACTTCAGCCCGTTTTCGTTGATGATGACATTGGTATCGAAAGGCGCGCTGAGGAAACCTTTTTGTTGCTCCATACCTTCCAGTTCCCTTACCGGCACGTCATTCCGCTCGTAGATCCCTTTGGGTGAAAAGATGCGGTTGAGCGCCTCCACGATGGCGGGCTTCCACTTTTCCATACCCAGCGCCAGGGTTTGCAGCACAAAATAATCGTTGAACTTATCGATCACCAATGCGGGCAGGTCGTCCGCTTCGCCGAAGACGAGGCGGCAGTTTTCCACATATCCCAGTTTCTGCCGGTATTCCCAGCATTTGAGCAGGCGGCGGTAGAAAAATTCGGGGTTTATTTCCTCGCTTTTGTCGCGGGTCAGCAGGCGCACCAGTATCTGCGACTGCGGGTTAATGTACCCTCTGCCGAGAAAAGAGCCCTGATGGGTATGTACATCCACGATATCGCCCGGGACCACGTCCCCTTTGATTTCGCCCACTTCGTTGCCGAAGATCCAGGGGTGGCCCAGTAATACCCTGTTTTGTATCTGTTTCTTTAAAAAAACCTTGGTCATTGACATTATTTCGAGGGGCAAAGGTACAGAGAAGATCTGTCTTTTTGGCGGCCAAACAGGGGTTGGCAAAATAATTGACTAAGCACAATTGCAGATAATCATTACAATTATGACAGAAAAAGACCAAGACATGCAGACAAACGGACAGGCAAACAATGCTGGAGAAAACGAAAAAGGCATGCCTGATTTCAATGCTGAGGAAAATATCAGTGAAACATCTCATATGACTAATGCATTAGAGGTAGAACCTGAAGAGGAACTGATCAAAAAAGATCAGCAACTGAACGAAATGCGGGATAAATACCTTCGTCTGCAGGCTGAGTTTGACAACTTCCGTAAACGCACTGCCAAAGAAAGGCTGGAGCTGCTGCAAACTGCAGGTAAAGAAGTTATCATATCTTTGCTGGACGTACTGGATGATTCAGAACGGGCTGCCAAACAACTGAGCACTGCCAACGATATCACTGCTCTCAAAGACGGGGTAAATCTGGTATTCAACAAGCTGAAAACCACCCTGCAGGCCAAAGGGCTGAAACCTATGGAAAGCCTGCACACCACCTTTGATGCGGACCTCCACGAAGCCATTACTGAGATCCCTGCGCCTACGCCAGACCTTCAGGGTAAAGTGGTAGATGTATTACAGGAAGGCTATTACCTGAATGACAAACTGATCCGTCATGCCAAGGTGATCGTGGGTAAATAAGTGACGTGACGATGTGGCATATACCGCAATGATCGCCTATGCTCGATGTAAAACAATATTTTTTACTGAAAAAAACCGGTGCCCCGCACCGGTTATAAGTGATTTTTATAATGTCTACCAAGAGAGATTATTACGAAATACTGGGTGTTTCCAAGTCCGCCTCCCAGGATGAAATCAAGAAAGCCTACCGTAAGGTAGCCATGCAGTTTCACCCTGACCGCAATCCCAACAATAAAGAGGCGGAAGAAAAGTTCAAAGAAGCAGCCGAAGCCTATGAGGTTTTAAGCGATGCCGACAAACGCGCGCAATATGACCGCTTCGGGCATGCTGGCATGAACGGCGGCCGCAGCGGCGGTTTTGGAGGTGGTGGCATGAACATGGAAGACATCTTCTCCAATTTCGGTGACATTTTCGGTAACGACGATATTTTCGGCAGCTTCTTCGGCGGTGGTGGCCGTGGCGGCGGTGGCGGTGGCCGTCGTGGTCGTGGTACCCGCGGTTCCAACCTGCGCGTGAAAATCCGTCTGACCTATGAGGAAATCGCCAAAGGCGCCAACAAAAAAATCAAAGTAAAGAAATACGTTCCGTGTCAACACTGCGGCGGCCTGGGCGCGAAAGACAAAAATGCGTTCCAGACCTGTAACACCTGCGGTGGCTCCGGTCAGGTAAGAAAAGTTACCCAGACCTTCCTCGGCCAGATGCAGACGGTTACCACCTGCCCTACCTGTCACGGCGAAGGCCAGATCATCACCAGCAAATGCGGCCACTGTAAAGGTGAAGGCCGCATGTACGGCGAAGAAATGGTGAGCATCGACATCCCGGCAGGCGTACAGGAAGGTATGCAGCTGAGCATGAGCGGTAAAGGCAATGCCGGCGAAAGAGGCGGCGCCCCCGGTGACCTCCTCATCCTCATCGAAGAGGAACCACACCCTGAACTGCAGCGCGATGGCCTCAACGTAGCCTACGACCTGCATATCTCCTTCCCCGATGCCGTATACGGCACCCAGGTGGAAGTACCCACCATCGACGGTAAAGCGAAAATCAAAATACCCGCAGGAACACAAAGTGGTAAAATCTTCCGCCTCAAAGGCAAAGGCTTCCCCTCTGTGAACTCCTACGAAAAAGGTGACCAGCTGATACACGTAAACGTTTGGACGCCACAACACGTCAGCGCAGAAGAAAAATCGATGCTCGACAAACTTCAGACCTCCGACAATTTCAAACCTAATCCGGAAAAATCCGAGAAAGGATTCTTCGAAAAAGTCAGGGATATTTTTAGTTGATTTTATTATTTGAATATTTTTTTATTTAGTTATTTAAAGACGAAGACCATAGCGGATTTCCGTTCGCTGTGGTCTTCGTCTTTAAATAACTAAATAACCAAATATCAAAATATCAAAATAAGATGGATTCCAAACTACAGATGTTCGAGAACCGGCTCACCAAAGTATTCCGGCATATTTCCAAACTGGCCAAACGGCAAAACATCACCTGCTACCGGGTGTATGATGATGATATTCCTGAATTTCCCTTCAGCATAGAGATGTATGAAGATCATGTGTACATTGCCGAATATCAACGCCGTCACGGGATGGAAGAAGCCGACCACGAAGCCTGGCTCGATACCTGCCTGGAACTGATCAGTAAAGTGCTGAACGTGCCGCCAGCCAATATTTGGGTAAAACAACGGCAACGGAAAGAAAACCGTCAAAGTCAATACGAAAAACTCAGCGCCGAAAGCCGTGAAATGACGGTGTACGAAGGCGGACTGAAGTTTAAGATCAACCTGTCCGATTATCTCGACACCGGCCTTTTCCTCGACCACCGCACCACCCGGGGCATGGTACGCCATGAAGCGAAAGATAAAAAAGTACTGAACCTCTTTTGCTATACCGGCTCATTCTCCGTGTACGCTGCCGCCGGCGGCGCCTCGGAAGTAACGTCTGTAGACCTCTCCAAGACCTACCTCGCCTGGGCGGAAGAAAATATGAAGCTCAACGGTTTCGACACCGGCAAACATACTTTTGTGCACGCCGACGTGCTGCAATATCTCGATACCCTTAAACTTAACACCTTCGATCTGGTGATCATGGACCCGCCCACTTTCTCCAACAGCAAGCGGATGAAGGATTTCCTCGATATCCAAAGGGACCATGCTGAACTGCTCAACAAAGTACTGCTCGCCACCAAAAAAGACGGCGTGGTGTATTTCAGCAATAACTACCGGCGTTTTATACTGGAGGAAGACAAAATCAATGCAGCCAGTATCAAAGACATCACTAATCAAACATTGCCCTTCGATTTTCAGCAGAAGATGGTGCGTAAATGCTACCGGCTTACCAAATAAGCCTTAGCGTTTCCTCTTACGGACCAGCTTCACCATCTTCAGGAATTCCTGTCGATACCCTTCTTTGTCTTTACCCAGGGCCCTTCGGGCGATGTCTGCGACCATGTCGGTATCACCGCAGCCACGGTAAGCGGAGTTGCGGAGTATCATGCCCAACAACGCCACTGCAGCGGCAAACCGGTAGTCGTCCGGCGCCTTCTCAAAAGCTGTGGCCTCCCCTTTTATGCCGGCTTCCAGCGTATAAAGGGCAGTATTCAGCGGATGACGGTAAGCGATGCTGATGTTGGCCAGCAGACTGTCCGCCGCAGGCACATTGTCACGCGGCACGATCTCATACATGGCCACCGCACAATGCCCGCTTCCTACTATACCACCGCCATGCCTGGACGAAGCAGCCGTATCTGCTTCATACACTTTGTTCTCATAACCGATAAGCCTATACGATTTTACGACGGCCGGGTTAAACGTTACCGTTGTTTGTACATCCCGCGCCACGGTGAAAAGTGTACTGCCAAACTCGCGCGCAAAAATCTTACTGGCCTCTTCCAGGTCATCAATATAGGCAAAGTTGCCATTACCCTTGCTGGACAAGGACTGCAGCTTGGAGTCTTTATAATTCTTCATCCCGAAACCAAGGCAGGTCAGCAACACGCCACTTTCTTTCTTTTCCATGATCAGCTCCTCCATTTCAGCATCACTGGTAAGCCCCACATTGAAGTCCCCGTCTGTAGCCAGGATCACACGGTTGTTACCGTCCGGGATGAACTGCTCCACGGCGATCTGATAGGCCATTTTAATGGCAGCCTCCCCTGCGGTAGCGCCGCCGGCAACGAGATTATCGATGGCATTGAGGATGGTCTCTTTCTGGTCCCCGGCCGTGGCGGGCAGCTTAATGCCGGGCGTACCGGCATAGGCTACGATCGCTACTTTGTCTACCGGCCGCAGGTTGTTGACCAGGATACGGAAAGCTGCCTGCATCAGGGGTAGCTTGTTGGGCACGCCCATGGAGCCGGAAACGTCGACCAGGAAAACGAGATTACTGGGGGGGAGGCTGTCTGTCTGCAAAGCCTTGGCCCGCAACGCTATCTGCAGCAGCTGATGCGCCGGCTCCCAGGGACAGGTTGTATAATGACTGTATACCGCCATGGTCTGGCCTTCCGGTGGCAACGGGTAATTGTAATGGAAGTAGTTCACCATCTCTTCAATCCGGACAGCATCTACCGGCACCGGTTCTTTCAGCCGCAGGAAACGCCGGATATTACTATAGGCCGCCCTGTCCACATCTACTGCAAATACGGACACCGGCTGCACCTGCGTGCGGGCGAACTTGTTTTCATAAGTGGTCCCGTATGTTTCATTGTAAAAAGCGTGTACGCCCATGCCTACGTTGCCGTAGTTGGGGTTGCTGTTCTGCCGTGTGCGGGCGCTGGCTTTTGCCAGGGCGATGGGGTCAGGGGCTTTACGTATAGGCGACAATGTTATCAGCAGCCGGTCAGCGGCTTTCACCTTCAACTGTAACGGGCGATAACCTTCCCGGGTAAACAGCAGTTGAGCGACAGCGGAGGGAATCTCTATTTTGAAAAGCCCGAAGGCGTTCGTCAGTACCCTGGTTGAATCCTCTGCAACCCTGACGGTGACGCCCGCCACAGGGCGATGGGTGATACTGTCTTCTACTGCTCCCGACACCCAGATTGTTTGTGCATGTACACTGCCAGCCCATAACAACAAGAGTAATAGGAATTTTCGCATATGTTAAGGTAATCATTTTCACGCAAAGCCGTCACGCAAAGGCGCAAAGCAGCAAAGCAGCAAAGATATTTTAAGTTTAAATAAGAAAGCAAAGGAGCGGAGATCAAATTTGATCTCCGCTCCTTTGCTTTCTCTGCTCGCTTATATTTTACTTCTTTGCGCCTTTGCTGCTTTGCGCCTTTGCGTGACGGCTTTGCGAGACGCTTTTTGCGAGAATTCTACGCTTCTTCCACCAACTGGTAGATTTCCGGCAGATTGCGGCCCAAACCATCGTAATCGAGGCCATAACCCAGCAGGAATTTATTAGGCACAGAAAAGCCCAGATAGTCGATTTTAATAGGATGTACCATGGCTTCCGGCTTTGTCAGCAGGGAAGCAACCAGCAGTTTTTTAGGTTGCTGATGTTCCAGTTGTGGCAGGAACTGGCTCAATGTTTTACCGGTATCCACAATATCCTCAAGGATCACCACCGTGCGGCCGAAAAGGTCTTCGTCCAGACCGATGGCCTGCACCACGTTACCGGTAGATTTGGTCCCTTTGTAGGAAGCCAGTTTAATAAAGGATATCTCGGCCGGAATGTTGAGATATTTGAACACATCTCCGGCAAACATAAAAGAACCGTTGAGGATCGCGATAAACAGCGGGCGCTCGTCCTTAAGGTCCCGGCTCATGTCTGCAGCCATCTGCTGAATGCGCTGCTGCAGCTCTGTAGCACCGATATAGGGCTGGAATTTCTTGTCATGCACCTGAATAACCGACATAATACTACTTCATTTCCATATTTAACAATGATAAGCAGAAAAGGATCACTGCTTATTTATTCACCAACAGGCGCTGCCCGATTTTGATATCGAACCCCTGCAAATTATTCCATTCCTGTAACTGGGTTACGGACTTATTGTACATTTTGGAGATACCGTACAGTGTTTCTTTGGGCTGTACGTCGTGGTACCTGGCGCCTGTACCGGCAGATGCCGGGGCGGGCTTGTATACCGGGGCCGGTGTAGCCGGGACCGGGGCCGGAGGAGCGGGCCGGTATACTGGTGGCTGTTGGGCCGGCGTAGTGGTTTTAGCGGTACCATTGGAGCCTACTTCTCCTACTTTTTTCAGATCTTCCACCATATCCACGGGAACGCCTCCCTGTTGCGGGCGAGTGCGAGCTGTTTCCGGTGCGGGCGCGGCGCCACCGGTGTTTTTGACCACTTCTTCCTTGACCTTTGAAAAATCTTCCGGCGGTTCCTGGTCTTCTTCTTTCAGGATACGGGTATTTTTCGCCAGCGCAGGCGTGCGGGAAGCAAAACCTTCGAGGGATAGGCGCTGACCGGCAGCGGGTTCTTCTCCTTCATGCATTTTATTGCGGCGGCGCAGCCATCTCAGGCGGATACCCTCTGCCTGTGCGATGTCGTGCATGGTTTCGCCATTGCCTACGCTATGATATTCTTTATTACCGCTTTTAGCTTTCTTCTGCAGGAAGATAAACATGTCTTTCCGGGGAGGATTGTCATTGTCGAGGTCATTGAAGCGAACCAGCTTGCTCAGGCGGATATTGTGTTTGCTGGCCAGCTGGATCAGGGAAGTACCGGCTTTCACAAATATCACGCGGCGGCCGTTGATTTCAAACACTCCTTTGGGATAGTTGCCGGCTGCGGGCTTGTTATAGCCTCCCTGCTGTGGCCGGGTGGCAGGCGGACGGTTATCCGGGCGGTTGTTGTTACCAGCATAAACGGGCGGTTTCTCTTCGTAAGATTCCTGTTCAGGGGCCGCTTTGCCCATCGCAATCAGCGAGTATTGCTGGAGGTTATAATCTTCAATGATCTTGATCAGCTGCTGCGGATAGGTTTTATTGGTGGCATAACCGGCCTGTTTCAGCCCGAAAGCCCAGGATTTATAGTCCTCCTGGTCAAACCGGAAAAGGAACGAGTAACGGGGATTGCTGCGCAGGAAATCGGAGTGATCACGGTAAGAATCCCGGGCGTTGTCGTATACACGGAAACATTCCTGCGCGGCATCGTCATCATAACGGATGGTTTTACCGGTCCAGGTGTTTTTGCATTTGATACCGAAGTGGTTATTGGATTGCAGACAGAGCGTTCCGTTGCCGGACTGGGTTTCCACGATACCCTGTGCGAGTTTGATGGCTGCGGGCACGCCGGTACGGCGCATTTCCTCCATAGCAATGCTCTTATAGGCAGCAATGTATTGCTGGGTGGTGATTTTCTGTGCCTTCAGCAGAGGCATGCAGCCAATAAGAAAACTGACTACCAACAAAAATTTTCTTACTTGCATGTATTGTCGAATTTAATGGGCATGGTGTGGTGCCGGTCTATTTCTTCCTGATCAGGAGGATACCGTCGCGAATGGTGAGTAGTACCTGTTCTGCACGGTCGTCGGCCAGCACTTTCTCACAAAATCTGATCATGGCTTTCGCCTGGCTTCCCTGCTCGTTTTCCGGCTGCAGTACCTGTCCGTGGTACAAGACGTTATCAGCCAGTATAAATCCGCCGGGACGCAGTTTTTCCCAGACCAGGTCATAATAGTGCACATAACCGGCTTTGTCAGCATCAATAAACACTAAATCAAACATCTCATCCAGTGACGTCATCACTTCGGCTGCTTTTCCGATATGCATTTTTATTTTATCTGCATACCCGGATGCCTCAAAATATTGATGGCAAAGGGTTTCCAGTTCTTCGTTGATATCGATGGTATGTAATACCCCGTCATCCGGCAGGCCTGCGGCCAGACAGATGGCAGAATATCCCGTATAGGTGCCCAGCTCCAGTATCCGGCGGGGCCGCAGCATGTGGCTCACCATCTCCAGGAACTTTCCCTGTACATGGCCACTGAGCATATGCGGCAATTCCACTTTCAGGTGTGTTTCCCGGTTCAATTTGTACAACAGCGGACTTTCTGCGCTGGTGTATTTCTCTGCAAATGCCTCAACTGCCGGTAGGAGCTCCATATATAAAATTTCTGCAAAGCTATGAAAAAACCGGTTGCGGCGACACCTATACACATAACGTTGCCCGGCCGGAATTTATTCTTCCGGCTAACGGGCAGGTATATCCGCGCCTGACGGGCGCGGCCGTCATTAAAAGTTAGGTCTGAGTTTATTGGTGGTATAAAATACCCGGAAATATTCCACCACCTCGTCGGCAGTGTCGAAAAGCTTCAGCAGGCCGAGGTCCTGCGGGTTAATGTTGCTTTCTTTTTCCATCATCACGGTACGGATCCATTCCAGCAGACCGCTCCAATATTCGCGGCCTACGAGTACCATCGGGGTTTCTTCCATTTTTTTGGTCTGGATAAGGGTGGCCACTTCAAAAAATTCATCCATGGTGCCAAATCCACCGGGCATCATCACAAAGCCCTGTGAATATTTGGTGAACATTACTTTTCGCACAAAGAAATAATCGAAGTTGAGCCGCTTATCAGGGTCAATAAAGCCATTCGGATTTTGCTCATGCGGCAGCGTAATATTGGCCCCTACCGATTTACCATTTGCCGCCTGTGCACCCTTATTGGCCGCTTCCATCACGCCGGGGCCACCGCCGGTAATGATACCAAATCCTTCTTCTGCCAGCCTGCGCGCAATTTCCTGCGCCAGCTCATAATAGCGGTTGCCCTGCTTGGTGCGGGCAGATCCGAATATAGATATACAGGGTCCTATTTTAGCAAGCGATTCAAAGCCTTCTACGAATTCCGCCATGATCTTGAAGATCTGCCAGCTGGAATGCGCCCTTGTTTCTGTCCAGTCTCTTTCCTTAAGGTGTTTTAAACTACCATTCATGCCGTTGCTGTTTTTTTGTCAAAAAATGCTACCCCCTGCCTACGGGCAGGGACACCCTGTAATTTATAGAATTATTGGCTTTTAGAGATATAAAGAAACAAAAGCAGGTAACTTAAAAGGAACCCGCTTTACATTTAACACGTTATGAACATGCAGCCATGTTGTTAAAACCTGGCTGCAGAAACGTTGCTAAAGTTGGGTGATGCAATATGGTGAATAGGTTACCAGCAAAATAAGGCCATCGTTGTGGCAATAGTTTTCATAACGTTTGATCTGCATTTAATTTATTAATAATTCATGCAAAATCCTAATCATTTTGGGATTTTGTTATTTAGATATTTAGATACCTGGTTTCTGGGGTGTTAGATATATAAAAAAGGGACAACCATTTCGCCTATACGAAATGATCGTCCCTTTTTGTATCGTTAACTGCTTTAAAGAGCGGTGAGTTCTTCTGCAAGGCCGAAAGACAACGTCATACCGGCCCCACTGAGGGCATTCACAATGGTGACGCCCTTTTCCGGCGACATCACCAGCTCTGTGGCGCCGTTGGTCAGTTTGGGATAAATGCCATGCCACTGTTCCTGGATAGTATAGGCAGGCGCCTCGAGGAAAGTATGCATATACTTCAGAATAAGGTCATTGATAAACGCCTTATCAAATGGTTCGAAGTCCGGACCATATTCATGCGAATCACCAATGGTCAGTTCACCCGCCCCATTCTGGGAAATCAGCAGGTGGATGCCCCATTTTACATACTCCGGCATTTCCTGTTCAAAGCGTTGTTTGAGCGGTGTCAGCGCGGCACAATCGCTGAAGGATGCATAGTGCGCGAGGGTGAGACCGGCGCAGAGCGCAGGCCCCAACTGCCAGCCGCCCGGCTGCGGAATGGTGCGCATCATCTGCAGTTTACATTTGGTGAGGGGCGCGGCCGCGTAGGCAGCAGGATACAGCGTCTCAAAATCAGCGCCGCTGCAAACATATACCTGGTCTACTTTCCACTTTTCGTCTTTCGTTTCTATATAAGGCAGGCTGATACCGTTGACGGCTGTATTAAAACGAACGGTCACGTTCATTTTCTCTTCGAGGTGACGTGCAATGGCGGCACTGGCCTGCCGTGGGTTGACAGTCATTTCCGTCGGGCTCCAGAGCGCACCCTGCAAACCTTCGGTTTTGATGGCTTTCGTATACTGACCAATATTTTCCGGTGCTATCATCTGGCAGTCAAATCCATTGGCGGGCGCTGCGGCGGCAAATTCTTCCAACACGGCCAGCTCGTCTTTTTCGTATACCAGGTGCAGGGAGCCTGTTTCCTGGCATTGCAGGCCCGTAGCCGCTGCCAGTTCTTTCCATACGCTGCGGCTATGCATGGCCCGCTGGTACATTTTACCTGCACGCTGACCAATAGGCCATACCAGTCCGAAATTGCGGATGGAAGCACTGATAGCCCTGCTGTTCCTTTCAAATAAAACCACTTTTTTCCCTTTGGATGCCAGCTTGTACGCCATGGCCAATCCTACGATGCCGGCGCCTACTACCGCTACATCCGCTTGTTGTTGTTGCATGATCGCTATTGAGCAAGAATTTATAAAATAGATAACAGTTCATCCAGAGAAGCCACCAGGTGGGTATGCGGACCTTTCTCCAGTTCTTCCCGGCTATAGGCGCCTGTAGTAACGCCCACCACATAACGACAACCCGCGTTGGTACCTTCTTCCAGATCAGAAATGGTATCGCCTACCTTCATTACTTCCCCGATGCTGCGCACTTCCAGCGTTTCCATGATACGATAGATCATATAAGGATATGGGCGGCCATAAGGCACCTCGTCGCTGGTAGCGACAGCGTCTACCAGCCCCTGCTGCTGCCAGCCGGTCCTTTGCAGGATCACGTTGGTAATATCGCGGTCAAAACCCGTGTCCAGCGCTACTTTGATGCCTTTCTGCCGCAAAGCGGCAAACACGGCAGATACCCCCTGCTTCTCCCTCACGGAACCATCATTCGCGTAATGCGCTTTCATATCTTCCACAAACCGGGTGTGCAACCCGCCGATAAAACTGTCGTCCGCATACCGCGGGTCGTTTTTCTGTTGCAGCAGATAACGGATCGCATAAGGTTTGGCATATCCCATTACTTCATTGACTTCTTCCAGGGATACATACACGCCTGCCAGTTGAATGGCCTGTTGCAATACTTTCGCCACATTGGCTTCGTCGTGCAGTGTGGTGCCCGCAATATCAAAAACAGCTAATTTAATCTCCATCGCTTTAAAAATTGATGACACAAAGGTATAAAAGTTGTAAAAATAAGTTTAGCATTTATAAACAAATTTAACAAGGAGGTAACATGAAGAGGAATAAAAAAAACCCGTTCAGCGCTCGCCAAACGGGTGGTATAAAGAATTTTCGGGGGAAATCAGAACCCTAAACCGGCCCCTACGCGGTAAACCAGGTTATTGCGGTACGGAGACCGATTGTCCTGGATCACATCATACATGATAGATATACCGATACCTACCCTGCCACCTACGCTCTGGGTATACCCTGCGCCTACCAGCAGGCTGGGAACACTGTAACTGGTGCTGAAATTACGTTTCGGATCTGTATAGTAGATCGTTGATTTCTGCGTGATATAGTTGTACTCCGGCTGGATATGTACAAACACCATAGGGATAGGGTATACACGCCCCCATATGCCACCGCCGAAGATGGTGTATTTATCCCGCTGTGCGGTATTGCCGTAACCATCATATGTTTTGTACTGGCCGTACTGCGCGTTCACGTTGATACCGGCAGCGATATAATCATTAAAACGGTAACCCACCAGCGGGGAAATATCCACATTCGTATAGTCGCCGAAAACCATACCCAGCGAGCCTCCCAGGATAAGCCTGGAACGATCGAAACCACGGGGTGCACTGGTGTCCGTTTTATAATACTGTGCATTTGCCAGCTGGGCCGTCATAAGAAAGCAGATACCTATTAATAAACGTTTCATACCTGGTGTATTATGTTTAAGTGGTGATAGCATGTTTCCGGCAAAAATAACCATTTACTGTATCTCTTTAGAAAGACGGACAGATAGTAGATCTTTTTGCATTGTTAAACCCTCGGTTGGAGTATAAGCCACTGTATACCAGGCCGATTTCATAGGCGCCTCTCCTGCTGTTGGACACAGCGAGGTTGGAGGTGGTTACATCATAACTGAACTGAAGTTTAATATTACTCAACTGGTACCCCACCATAAACGCCGCAGCATCTTTGGCGCGATAGTAGATACCGCCGGAAACCTGCTTATCGCCGTCACCGGAGAGATTGTAGGCTGCGTTCAACCCTATGACAAACTCACTGACGCCGGCCTGCCGGGAGTAGTAAGCACTGGGGTTGACGATCAGCACATCACTGGTTTTAATGCTCGCATTCAGAAAACCGGTATAACGGCGGGGTACTTTGTTTTCGCCGTCGTAGAAGGTTTCCCGGGGAGTGTTCACATGCTGCACAGCAACGCCGGTATTGATATACAAGTTCTCTGTGGGAAAAAAAGCATAGTTCATCCCCACGTTCAGGTCGAAATAGTTCACACTGGACTGAGTAAATGGTTCCGCTGTGGGCATCCGGGAGTCGAAGAACTTCCCGTTCCACTGGTCCCCGAAAGTCAGTTTGGTAATATCCACGCGTTTGTTGGCAGCGCCGGCCTGAAAGCCCAGTGACAACAGGCTGCTTTCGCCCAGCAGCTGGTGATAGGCAATAGAAGCGTACCCTTTGGTAGAAGAGAGATTCCCGCTACCTGCCACATCACGAAGAACAACGCCCCCCACACCCAGCCATCCGTAGACGAGCCGGTCGCTCAGTAGCTGGAAATCACCATATGCCGACATGGTCCGGTAAGGTACCGGAATACTGGTCCATTGGTCGCGGTAATTGGCCCCTACCCGGAAGTTTCCGTCAGGGATAAAACCGGTATTGGCGGGGTTGGTGGTTAACGGTGAATTGAAATACTGCGTAAAGTGGAGGTCCTGTGCGGACGCACTGATCGCGAGCAACATTCCAATTACCCACCCCACGGTGATGTTAACAATCAGCTTCTTCATGACTCATCATCTTAACAAGGTTACATTTCCTGTCTTATTGGCCTTGGTCCCGTCGGTAAACTCGAGGCTTACCACGTAAGCATATGCATCCATGGGCTGCACCGCTCCTTTAAACCGGCCGTCCCAGCCTATTCTGGGGTCGGAACTTTCAAAAATCAACTGTCCCCAGCGATTAAATATCTTGAGGTTAAACTTCGTCACACCAAATGACTTCACATAAAACACGTCGTTCATGCCGTCATTGTTGGGCGAGAATGCCGTGGGCACGTCAAACAGCGGTACTACGATGGCCGTTACCTGTTTGCAGACAGTATGCGTACATCCTTCCCTGTTGGCAGCCGTCAGACACACGTTGTAAGTACCGGTCTTCAGGTACTGGTGCTGCGGGTTACGAACGGAAGTCGTGTCGCCGTCGCCGAAATTCCACAAGTAATGCAGCGGTTCCTGTCCCTGCGTCAGGTTGGTAAAGGTAACCGGCGTATTTTCCGTGGCCTTGGTGGGCATAAAGTCGAAGTCTGCCACCGGCGGCTCAGCTACCAATACTGTTTTGGTGATACTGTCCTTCTTATTGCAGGTGTTTTCGTCCAGCACCAGCAGTTTCACTTTCCATCTGCCCGGCACCGCGAATTTATGTATCGGGTAAGGCTCGGTGGATTGTTCCCCGTTATCTTCAAAGGTCCACAGGAAACTTTCCCCACCCAGCGTGGTATTGTCCAGCTGTAAATCTGTACCTACGCAAACGGTGTCCGGCATATTGAACCGGGCGGTAACGTTTACGGCCACACGCAACGGCTTGGTGATGGTTTGCGGCGCGTTACAGAAGTTAGTGTCTACCAGGGTAAGGCTTACATTATAGATGCCTGGTGCGGCGAACTTATGATTGTAAGGGAATTTGGATGGTCCTACGTACTCCGGTTTGGAACCATCTCCCAGATCGAAGATAAACGAGCTGTCGCGGAAGGCTCCTGTCGGCGTGGCATTGCTGGTAAAGACATACGCCAGGGCTTCGCAGGGCGGTTGCCGCTGTGCGTCAAAATCAAATTTGGCTTCATTGTTTCCCAGCTTCACATCAATATAGGCGGTATCTGCACCATTACAGCTGGCACGGTCCACTTTTACCAGCATCACCCGGAAGGTGCCTATCTGGTTAAAGGTATGTTTAATGGTATCTTTTCCATTCACCACGGTCCCATCCGGGAAATGCCATTCCCATCTTTCCGCCGGCAGGCGGGTGGTATCCACGAAAGTGATTTCGCTGGGTACGCAGTAATTTGTTCTTCGGCCAAGGGTTTTAATACCGGCTTTCACCCCGTCGAGGTTGAAGGCTATTTTTAAAGCGCCGTAATTGCAGGCAGGGGGTGGCACACTGGAGTAGGCGCCGGGAGTGGTCGGGTAACGTGGTTTGCTGCCGTTCTGGCTTACGTTACACCATGCACAGAGGCCCTGATAGATTACACCGTTGCGGTCAAAGCGGCTGGTGCCGCCATCCACGTGTTCATACAGGCCATTACCGCCAAACCAGCTGCCAAACAACTGCGCGGCCGCATCCCGCTGTAATACAAAGAAGTAAAAATCCATCCCGTCAGTAGAACTCTGGATAGGATTTTTCGCCGGCAAACCAAAAGTACCGGAGTTGGGATAATGCAGGGAGTTGTTGATGCCGCCGCCCCAGCCGGACACGTACACGTTCTCGCAACGGTCCACCAGGAAAGCGGTCGGTGAAATGGAAGGCGTGGAAGCCAGCTGACGCCGCTTGCCAAAAGTAGTGGAATACACAAAGGCGCTCAGGTCCGGTTGCATCTTCACGATGTACTGTAGTGAGTTATCATTGTAATCACCGGCGTTAAGCAGTTTGATGGGCCAGGTACCTTCGGTGGTTCCCATGGCGTATACAAAGCCGTTCCTATCCAGTTGTATACCATACACCTGGTCGGCGGAAGGATCGTTGGAACCCAGGAAGGTGCTCTGTAATATCCTGGAACCGTCGTTGGCAATATGCGTGATAAAACCGTCACACACACCGCCGCGATAGGTAGGGTAAAGGGCGCCGGGGGTAACGGAAAAATTACTGCTGGCGGTACCACCGGCCACGTATAAAGTATTGAGTTTATTGAGGGCGATAACATAAGCCGCATCTTCGGCGGAGCCGCCGAGGTAACTGGACCATACCAGTCCCCTGCACATCGGATTGATCTTCATCACCACACCGTCCTGCGAACCACCGAAGGAACCCTGAAAAACACCCGGCGTTACCGGAAAATCACTGGAACGGGTACAGCTGGCTACATAGATGTATCCTGCATCGTCGATCACTACTTCACTGCGGGCATCGTCACCATAGTTGCGTAGCAACACCCAGTCGCCGCCCGCCCGGTTTTCACGCATATTCACGCCGTCATCAGCGCCGCCGGCCACGATCAGGGAGCCGATCAGACCGCTACCAGTAGCGTTTAGTTTGGTAACTACGATATCCCATCCGCCACGGTTAGTACCTTCTACCTTGTCATACGGATAGTTGGCTGAAGTGGTCCTGCCGGAAATAACAAGATTGCCCTGGGCGTCCACGAAAAGGCTGTGCGGTTGTTCCTGCCCGTCACCGCCGATATAAGTGGCATAAATCAGCCGGGTACCGTTGGGATTGAACTTGGAGATGGCGATGTCAAAAGCGCCGCCGTTGAACGCCGTTTTGTAGGCGCCTGGTGTTGCGGGATAACCGGGGCTGAATACAATACCGCCGCCATAAAAATTGCCGGCATCGTCATAGGTAGCGGTAAATCCCCAGTTGTCGGCCCGGGAACCGGACACGGTGGAAAACACATATACCGGATCTATCACCAGCGGGTAAGCGGGGTCATAATCACCGGAAATTTTAAATCCTACTTTATTACCATTCAGTTTGTAAGATACTTTTACCGACACGCGCTGGTTATTCACATACTGGTAGGCGTAAGGCAGTTGCTCTATAACGTCGCCCACAGTTGTATGTATCAGCAGCTGCCCTTTTTTGATTTCCATGCTGGTGGCGCCGTCGTAGGCCAATTGCACCTTATCCGGGTTGGCGCCGGCCGCTACAATGAGATCATATTTCAATTGGGAAGCATCGGAGTAAACATGTGCGTCGATACCGGGGTACAGCGACTTATACATCAGTCCCTGGTAAGATTTCACATTGGACGCCCATTTGGACCTGTCGTTACCAATCAGATAGTTACTAAGGCTTTCCTGTGGTTTTTCCGGGATGATTTCCGGGTTTTCGTTGGCGCCGATAAAGTTAACCTGATAGGCATGTCCCCGTACATCCGGAAATCTGCGCGGTCTTTCTGTTTCGCCGTTTCCGGCCGTAGCGGCGGCTTTGGCGGCAGTCCCGTTTTTAGGGACGACCACTGCGCCGGAGTCGGCGGCTTCGCCATGCCCGTGCATATATTCAAACAGGTCATGCATATCTTCCTTGCTGTACAGCATAAAAGTGAAGCCTGTTTTTCTCAGCCATATATCGGCGGTACCCACGTCTGACTTATACAGGACCTGAGGGTCCCATTGACCTTTGTTTTCAATAAAGTTCAAGGGAGTGAAATTGGTTGACTGTTGCCCCCGGGCAGTGTAACCGGTAAACAACAGGAGGATCATCATTCCAATAAAGCCGCTCGGGAGGGTAAATTTCAACGGGATAAGATTTATTTTAATGCCAAAAAAACCAATATACATCTATAAACGCAGAAGCCCATTAAATTGTTACGGGCGTAAGATATAATACCGCTGTCCGGACGACATGTTCAGGGAGTATATCAACTATTCAGACGGTATAAATTAATAAACGTTAAAAACGTCAGGAAATTTTACTCCATTGAGATTTCCCGCGCTGAAGCGCCAAATAATCTTTTAAGCCTTGATTTTCAGGGAGGACGAGATCGGGGTCTTCTGACAGTATTTTTTCGGCACTGGCGCGGGCGGCTTCCAGTACGGCCCTGTCCTGCACAATGTCGGCCAGTTTAAAGTCGAGCACCCCGCTTTGGCGGGTGCCTTCGATATCTCCCGGGCCGCGGAGTTCCATGTCTTTTTCGGAGATAATAAAGCCATTGTTGGTTTGCACCATGACATTGATGCGTTCTTTGGATACCTGTCCCAGTTTGGTGCCTGTCATCAGGATGCAGAAAGACTGCTCTGCGCCGCGGCCTACGCGGCCCCGGAGCTGGTGCAGCTGTGAGAGGCCGAAGCGTTCGGTACTTTCAATTACCATTACGGAGGCATTGGGCACGTTAACGCCTACTTCGATAACGGTCGTCGCCACCATGATGTGGGTATCGCCGCTCACGAAGCGCTGCATGTTGGTTTCCCGCATTTCTGCCGGCTGGCGGCCATGCACCATACTGATGTAAAACTGCGGTTCGGGGAAAAATGCTTTTACTTCCTCATAACCTTTCATGAGGTTTTCATAATCCAGTTTTTCACTGTCTTCGATGAGGGGGTATACGATGTAAGCCTGCCGGCCTTTTTTGATTTCGTCTTTGATGAAGTTCATCACCTGCGGGCGCTGGAATTCCGTACGGTGAACGGTGGTAATGGGTTTCCTGCCGGGCGGCATTTCATCGATCACCGACACGTCCAGATCGCCGTAGACGGTCATTGCCAGCGTACGTGGTATAGGCGTCGCCGTCATGACAAGGATATGCGGCGGGATATTGTTTTTTTCCCATAGCCGTGCCCGTTGGGCCACCCCGAAACGGTGCTGTTCGTCTACGATGGCCATACCCAGGTTCCGGAACACGACTTCTTTTTCCAGCAGGGCATGAGTACCTACGAGGAAATGAATGCTGCCATCGGCCACGCCGGCCAGGATTTGTTTACGGGCTTTGCCTTTGATGCTGCCTGTCAGCAGTGCTATTTTGACCGGCATATGCTGCAGCAGTTCGGCCAGTCCTTTATAGTGCTGTTGCGCCAGGATTTCCGTTGGCGCCATCAGGCAGGCCTGGAAACCGTTGTCTTTTGCCAGCAGCATGGTCAGCAGGGCGACCATGGTTTTACCGCTGCCTACATCCCCTTGTAACAGACGGTTCATCTGCCGGCCATGCACGGTGTCCATACGGATTTCCTTCAGTACGCGTTTCTGCGCGCCGGTAAGGTCGAAAGGCAGATGGTTGTTGTAAAATTCATTAAAGGATTCGCCGACGGCGCCAAACACATAACCGTGGGAAAGCTTTTGCCGTTTGATTTTGAGGCGGCATATTCTGATCTGTGCGATGAACAGCTCTTCAAATTTCAGCCGGCGCTGCGCCTGGTGCGCCTCGTCCTCGCTGCCAGGAAGGTGTATCTTGAAATAGGCCATGGACCGAGGCATCAGCCGGTATTGCTGCAACACTTCCACCGGAATATTTTCTCTCACTTCCATGGGCGACATTTGTTCGAGCAGCGCTTTGGTGAGTTTTCCTATAGCCTTTGCCGTTAGTCCGCGTGCTTTTAGTTTTTCGGTGGTGGAATACACCGGTTCCAGGTGTTGCTTTCCTGTCGCAATTTCTTCTGTGAGCAGGTCCATTTCGGGATGCGCCAGCTGCGGTACCCCGTTGAATACAGAGATACGGCCAAACACCAGGTAGGATACATTTTCACGCAGGGATTTCTGCATCCACTGCCAGCCCTGGAACCACACCAGCTCTATGACGCCGGTTTCGTCCTTGAAGGTGGCCACCAGCCGTTTGCCTCTGTTCTCTCCTACTACTTCCATCCGCAGGATACGCCCGCGTATCTGCACAAAATCCTCATAGCCGCTCAGGGAAGCTATCTTGTCTATCTTGGTGCGGTCTACATACCGGAAGGGAAAATACTGTAACAGATCGCCGAACGTATGTATGCCGGCCTCTTTACGCAGCAGTTCCCCTTTCTGCGGTCCTACGCCTTTGAGATATTCTATCGGGTTGGATAATATGGCAGTGAAAGTTGAGATGATGAACCGGTTTTAGTGAGCCACGAAGATAATTTAAAAAGATTAGCGAAGATAAAAGCTGCTAGAGCTTTCATCTTCGCTAATTATGTTTTTCAGTCGGTATGCGGAACTATTCTGCGTCGGCAGTAACTTTTCCTTCTACAAACTGTTTCATCCATTCAGTAGTAACGGATTTAGGTCTTTCGAGGGAGAGACCCAGACCTCTGTCCCAGCAAAGGGAAGCCAGTACGCCCAGTGCGCGGGATACGCCGAACAGTACGGTGTAGAATTCATATTCCACCAGGCCGTAGTGTACCAGCAATGCACCGGAGTGTGCGTCTACGTTAGGCCATGGGTTTTTCACTTTGCCCAGTTCCTGTAAAATCGGCGGTACGGTTTCGTAAACGGTCCACACAATTTTCACCAGTTCATCGTTAGGCAGGTGTTTTTTAGCGAATTCCATCTGTGCAGTGAAGCGCGGATCTGTTTTACGCAGTACGGCGTGACCGTAGCCAGGCACCACTTTACCTTCAGACAGGGTTTTGCGTACATACGCTTCGATCTGCTCTTTGGTAGGCATACCACCACCGAGTTCTTCGCGCATGGCCAGTATCCACTTGATCACTTCCTGGTTGGCCAGACCGTGCAGCGGACCTGCCAGACCGTTCATACCGGCGGCGAAAGAGAGGTAAGCATCGCTGAGGGCGGAGCCTACCAGGTGTGTCGTGTGTGCGCTCACGTTACCACCTTCGTGGTCGGCGTGGATCACCATGTAAAGACGCATCAGTTCTTTGAAGCCTTCATCGGTGTAACCCAGCATGTGCGCAAAGTTACCAGCCCAGTCCAGCATGCCGTTAGGCTGAATATGCTGACCGCCTTTGTATTTGCGGCGATAGATGTAGGCAGCGATACGGGGAAGACGGGCGATGAGGTTCATCGTGTCTTCATACATGTAGCTCCAGTAATCTTTTTTATTGATACCTTCAGCATAGGCCTTTGCAAATGCAGATTCAGTCTGCAGCGCCATGATACCTACGGTGAACATCGTCATCGGGTGGGTAGTAATAGGCAATGCCTCAATAGCATCAAATACATGGTTAGGTACATGAGAACGGCGTCCCCACATGCTGGATAAAGTCTGTACATCTGTTTCATTGGGTAACTCACCAATCAACATCAGGTAAAACAGCCCTTCTGGTAACGGTTCAGCACCACCCGGCGCTTTTGGCAGGTGATCTCTCAGCTCCGGAATGGAATATCCGCGAAAACGAATGCCCTCGTTGGCATCCAGCAGGGAAGTTTCCGTTACAATGCCGGTAATACCGCGCATACCCTGGTAAACCTGCGCCACTGTTACGTCTTCAATTTTTTTTGAGCCGTGGTTCTTTACCAGGTCCTTTACTTCAATGTTAAGTTCATCTGCTTTAACCTTGAATTTTTCTTTTATGTACCCCATTTTACTGCTATTGTTTATAAAATGAAACAAAATCGATCAATTGTCAAAAGTAATGATTTGTTAACGAAGTTACCACCATTTAGCAGTATTTAATGTCAATTTAATAAGCAAAACATCCGTAACAGACAGGGAAAATGATCGGCTACCAAACTATCTAACGCCATTACAAATCAATTATTTATAAATAAAAAATAAACCGTACGGCATCGACGTTAAAGAAATGTAAATTTTTTCAGAATGAATTGAAAATATTGAAAGCATGTTGCTGAAAAATTCATTTTTATTTATCAGATTGGACAATTTTTGTTTACCCGATCAGCATGGGCAGATGTATATAAATAAGGAGGGAAATAAGGGCGCTTTTTTTTCACGCCGGATAAAAAAGACAGCATTAAAGGGCTGGGCTCCGGGGGTATAGCTACAAAACGGGCATCTTTCTCAGGTGAACTTGTCTTTCGGCAACAGCTGCTCTGTGAATGTATGGATAGGCAACAGGCTCCCCGGAAAGGGAGCCTGTTGCGAATTTTATAGATGAGCTGCTATAAAACAGCGATTCAACGACTTGGTTGGGCCTGCCTGAGGAACCGGGGCCTGGTCGTCATTTCGGCGCGCGACGGTACAGGTAAAGCGCCAGTCCCCCGAAAAGCACATTGGGTATCCATACGGCCACAAGCGGGTTCAGATCGGCCTTGGTGCTGAATACTGTAGTAAACTGCATGAGGATGATATAGCTGGCGCTGATCACGATACCTACGGCGAGGTGCAACCCGCTGCCTCCCCGCACCTTTTTGGCGGCGATGATGCCCCCGATAAGGGTCAGGATCACTACTGCGGCGGCGGCGGCAGTCCTGCGGTAATACTCTACCCAATAGGTATTGAGCCCTTCGGAGCCACGAATGGCCTCCCGCTGGATATACTTACGCAGATCGGGCGTGGTCATGGCTTCCTGCAGGTTTTTCACCTCTATCAGGTCTTTGGGGTCCAGCGCTATTTTAAGGATGGAATCCTGGCGGCTGTACCATTTTTCATGCAGCCCGTCCATATGCCTTACAGACACATAGTCCAGCCTCCATGCTTTTTTGGTGGAATCCCAGGAGATGCGGTCAGCCCGCAGCTTAACGGACATCAGCTGTTTGTCCACCTTCGAAAGGGTGAAGTTACTGCCGCTTTTATAGTTGGGATCATAAGTCCCGAAAGATACGTAGGTAAAACTGTCAATACGGCTGGAACGGTCATATTGCGACTGCTGGTTGTCCGGCGTGCGGATACGCGTATTTTCAAAAGTGGTGCGGATACGGTTGGCATTCGGCACCACCCAGTAGTTGGCCAGCCAGAGGATACCGCCAAACAGGAACGCCCCTACCCAGTAAGGGCGCAGGAAACGGCGAAAACTCACGCCGGCGCTCAGGATAGCGATAATCTCCGAGCGGTACGCCATTTTGGAGGTAAAGAAAATAACGGAGATGAATATAAACAGGGGAAACAGCAATGCCGCAATGTGCGGGATAAAACCGAAGTAATAATCCACAATCACATCATGCAGGGATATGTTGTACTTAATGAAATCATCTATTTTCTCTGTAATATCGATCACCACGGAAATGATCAGCAATATCATCAGGGAATAAATAAACGTTCCAATGAGCTTGCGTAAAATGTACCAGTCGATTTTAGTCATGAGCCCAAAGATATTAGTTTATTTTATAGTCTGAACTTTTACAATCGCGTTTTCAGTTGCTGTACCATTCCCGTTTTCCAGGTAGCGAAGGTGCCTGCCAGAATCTGGCGGCGGGCTTCTTTTACCAGCTCCAGGTAAAAAGCGAGGTTGTGGATACTCGCCAATGTCATGCCTAAAATTTCGCCGGCCACAAACAGGTGGCGCAGGTATGCCCGGGAGTAGTCACGGGTGGCAAAACATTCGCTGTTGGCGTCGATAGGGTTAAAATCGGTGGCCCATTTTTTATTGCGGATGTTGATCACCCCGTTCCAGGTAAAGAGCATGCCGTTACGGCCGTTACGGGTGGGCATCACACAGTCGAACATATCCACGCCAAGGGCAATGTTTTCCAGGATGTTCCAGGGGGTGCCTACGCCCATGAGGTAGCGGGGTTTGTCTTTGGGCAGGATCTCGGTCACCAGTCCGCACATCTCATACATCTCATTTTCCGGTTCCCCTACGCTCAAACCGCCGATGGCGTTGCCTGCGGCGCCGCGGGAGGCGATATATTCCGCGGAGGCTTTGCGGAGGTCTTTATAGGTACTGCCCTGTACAATGGGGAACAGCGTTTGTTCGTGGCCATAGGCGGGCTGGGTGTCTTTCAGTCTTTGTATACAGCGGTCCAGCCAGCGGTGCGTCAGGTCCATGGATTTACGGGCGTAACGGTATTCTGACGGGTATGGCGGGCATTCGTCGAACGCCATAATGATATCGGCGCCGATGGTCCGCTGGATGTCCATCACATTTTCCGGGGTGAACAGGTGTTTGGAGCCGTCGATATGGGACTGGAACACCACCCCTTCTTCCTTGATTTTACGGTTGGCCGCCAGGGAGAATACCTGGTATCCGCCGCTGTCGGTCAGGATAGGGCGCTCCCAGCCGTTGAATTTATGCAGGCCGCCGGCCAGTGACAACACTTCCAGTCCCGGGCGCAGGTAAAGATGATAGGTATTGCCCAGAATGATCTGTGCCTGCACATCATCGCGCACCTGTTCCTGGGTAACGGCTTTCACGCTGCCCACTGTGCCTACCGGCATGAAAATCGGCGTTTCTATGGTACCGTGGGCAGTGGTAATCTTACCAGCCCTGGCATTACTGCCACTATCTGTAGTTATCAGTTCAAAATTCACGGCTCTTAATTTCAGCGTGCAAAGATCGGATTATTTGGGCATTTTGTTATTGGGTTATTTGATTATTGGATTTACGGATTTTGAGATTTTGAGATTTTGGGATTTTGGGATTTTGGGATTTTGAGATTTTGGGATTTTGAGAGATGATTGTTCTCCATAAAAATGAAAACAGGGTCTATTCCCAAAATTCCCAAATTCGTAAATCTCAAAATCCGCAAATTTTTTATTTGTTTTACAGATAATAAAAATATTATATTTTTGCCAGCATTATGCTTGACAATCTGGGTGAAATTGCCTTATACTTTTTCGCTACCGTAGCAGGAATTCAGACGATCTATTATCTGTTTGTCTTTTCCCGGGTAGCTTTCTATCGTCGTAAGTTTGACCTGGACCAGGCGCCTGACGGCCCTTTTTCCGTGATCATCTGCGCCAAGGATGAAGAACTTAACCTGCAGAAAAACCTGCCGGGAGTATTACAGCAGCGTTATCATGTGCACCATAAACCGGAATATGAGGTAATAGTGGTCAACGACAACTCTGAAGACGATACCAAATATTATCTCCGCTCCATAGAGCCGGGTTATCCGCACTACCGGCATATTGAAATCAAACAGGCCGCTAAATTCATCCCCGGGAAAAAATATCCGCTGTCTATCGGCCTGAAAGGCGCTCAGTACGACAATGTGCTGCTGACAGATGCCGATTGTAAGCCTGGCAGCACCTACTGGCTAACGCTGATGAGCCAGGGATTTGAGAATGACAAGGAAATTGTGCTGGGGTACGGCGCTTACCATAAAAAACCGGGCTTCCTGAACAAAGTAATCCGGTACGAAACCTTCTTCAGCGCCCTGCAACACCTTTCCTTTGCCATGAGCGGCATGCCTTATATGGGAGTGGGCCGCAACCTGGCTTATAAAAGAGAACTGTTTTTCCGGCACAAGGGCTTCACCAGCCACCAGCACCTCGCCAGCGGCGACGATGATCTGTTCGTCAATTCCGCCGCCAACCGTAAAAACGTAGGGGTGGTGATCGACAAGCAGGCCTTTACCTATTCGGAGCCCAAGCTAAGCTGGAAAAGCTGGTTCAGGCAAAAGACCAGGCACATGTCTACCGGCAAACACTACCGTTTCGGACACAAATTTGTGCTGGGCCTGTTTTCCCTGACGCATTTTCTGTTTTATCCGGCCCTGATCTTCGCGCTGTTTTTTCCGCCACCAATCCTGTGGTACGTACTGGGCATCTTCGCCGGCAAAGTGCTGGTACAGTCCATTATCACCTACTCCGCCATGCGCCGGCTCGACGAGAGCGATCTTTTCAAGTTCAGCTGGCTGATGGACATTTTCATGGTGCTGTATTACATCATTTTCACACCGGCACTGATGTTCAGGTCTAAAAACAAATGGTAATACCATTTGGGAATTTTCTGATTTACGATTTTTTGATTTCTTGTCTGATAAAAGCAAAGACCGAAGCGATTCAATTACGCTCCGGTCTTTTTATATTCCATAATCCGCTAAATCAAAAATCGTAAATCAGAAAATCCCTAAATGATTTTACTTTTGCGCCATGGAAATTGTTTTAAAGTACTTCAGCGATTTTACGCCCGCCCAGTTGCAACAGTTGGAAGCCCTGAAAGGATTGTATGAGGAATGGAACGGGAAGATCAATGTTATTTCCCGGAAAGACATCGACTCCCTGTATGAGCGGCATGTGCTGCATTCCCTGAGCATAGCGGCCATCGCCGATTTCCAGCCGGGCACCCAGATACTGGACCTGGGCACGGGAGGCGGTTTCCCCGGTATTCCGCTGGCCATCTTTTACCCGGAAGTACAGTTCCACCTGGTAGACTCCATCGGCAAAAAAATCAAAGTGGTACAGGGCGTTTCCGAAGCGCTCGGCCTGAAAAACGTTACCAGCGCCCACACCCGTGTGGAAGAAATTAAAAACCGTAAATTCGATATCGTTGTATCAAGGGCGGTAGCCCCGCTGGCCGACCTCTGGCGGTGGAGCAAACCCCTCCTGAAAAAATCGGCCGTGCCCGGCAAGCAGTTCGAAAAAGGGCTGATCTGCCTGAAAGGCGGCGACCTGGCGCAGGAAATCTCCGAAAGCGGCGTTAAACCGCGGCTGCTGGAGCTTTACGAGATTTTTCCGGAAGAAAGCTTTAAGGAAAAATACATCGTGATGGTAAAGAGCTGAGGATAAGCGCCATAGATGCCGGTTTTGTTGCCCCTGATATTTTTTTTCCGAAAAATAAAATATCGATTTCCCTGTTTCGTCTCCCTTAATACGATGAAACAGTTGCTCCTCACAAACAGCATGATGGCCCAAGAGCAAAACGACCGCATACAGGCTACGGTAAAGCAGGAACGCAAGCGTTTACTGCACTTCATCCGGCAGCGTGTCAACAACGCGTCGGATGCGGAGGACATATTGCAGGACGTACTGTATCAATTTACCGAATACCTGCGCCTGGGCAGCCAGATAGACTCCATCACCGGATGGCTGTTTGCCGTGACGCGCAACCGTATCACCGACTGGTTCCGCAAGAAAAAAGAAACGCCTTTCACCGACTTTACGCGCGAAATTGAAGGAGAGGAAGTTCTTTTCCTGCCGGAAATCCTGGCTGATGAAAACCTGCAGGCCGACACCCCGCTGACGCGGAAGATCATATCGGAAGCTATTACACAAGCTATCGACGAACTCCCGCCGGAACAAAAACTGGTCTTCCTGCAACATGAACTGGAAGGGAAATCCTTTAAAGAAATGAGCGAAGAAACAGGCGTCGGCGTAAACACGCTGCTGTCCCGTAAACGCTATGCAGTACTGTATCTGCGGGAACGACTGGCAGAACTTTATCAGGAACTATTCAATAACTAAAATCAAATTATTTTAAGATATGCGACCCATCAAAAAAATAGGATTGGTATTGTTAGGCATCACCTTCTTTGCCCTCGTGATCCTCCTTACACAAGTATTGTGGAACAACCTGATACCGGAGCTTTTCCACGGTCCCGTCATCTCCTACTGGCAAGCCCTCGGCCTGCTCGTACTGGGTAAACTGCTCTTTGGCTGGCATGGCCACAAACCCGGGGGCCCCAAATGGGGCGGCGGATGGGGACGCCAACGCAAAGAATGGAAGGAAAAACTGGCTAACATGACTCCCGAACAACGGGAAAAGATGCGGGAACGCTTCCGTAACTACTGCGATCCCCGCCGGTTCGACTGGCGCGAAGATGAATTTACCAACCCGAAAGACAATCCCCGGGAAAGTAACCAGGACAACAAAGAAGCATAACCCACCTAAATCTCCCCGCTATGATAGGCATCTTCAAAACCAATATCAGAAGTCACCAGGAAAAACAAGCCATGATACAGGCCATCACCTCCAGTTTTACGGTAGCCAGCTGTCACGTGGACCTCGACGACTGCGACAGGGTGCTCAGGATTGGTGACCTCCAGGTAGCTGAAAATATTATTATAGATTTTGTACAGAAACAAGGTTTTCTGTGTGAAGTGCTGGAATAATTAAACTTTTACAGGGAGAAATGATCAAATGATCCAAACAGCCATTCAAAAAGTAAATATTATCACTTTTTATATCTATCATTTTATTGGACAGGTCACAAAACCGGCGTAACTTCAGGGAGAATGCAAATGGCCCGGGTAACAGTTTAGTTTGAAGCGTCCGGTTTTGTGTTTATGAACCCTCTAAATCATTTCCTATGTACCTGAACCAGCATGAGATCCATTCTCAGATAAATAGCAGTTTCGATCATTTTGTTGATTTCGTACAGGCATTACCGGATCAACGCTTTACCGCCACGCCTTATGGCAAATGGTCCGCCGGACAACAGCTTCAGCATCTTATCAAATCGACCAGGCCTGTAGCTACCGCCATGGGTTATCCGAAAATACTGCTGCGCTACTTCGGCGCCAGCCGCCAGCCCTCCCGCTCCTATACAGCGCTGGTGGAAGACTACCGGCAAGTGCTGGCCCACGGAGGCAAATCTACGCTTACCTACCTGCCCGGTGTTATCTATGGCGCACAGCGCCCGGTGCTCATTCAGGCTTTCCTGAAACAAAAGGAAAAACTCCTGGAAAGTCTCGGGAAATGGTCCGAAACAGATCTTGATAAGTATCGCCTGCCCCACCCCCTGCTGGGCAGAATCACTATGCGGGAAATGTTGTATTTCACGGCCTATCATACTGAACACCATCTCGAACAACTGAAATTCCATGAACTACAGCGCCATAACTGGGAAAACCAGTTACAGCAACTCATATTTTAACCGCCTGGCATACTGCTTATTTTGATACCTTATCAGGACCGCGCCGCCGTCCTGATTTTTTTTTACCCGGATTTTGTAATTTGAGAGATGACCACCGATTGTCATTATCATAACCCCTTGCCGGTTTTAGCAGTATTAACCGTACATCATTCTTGAAAAATCCATCATGACGAAAACAGCATTAGTATTGGGAGGAGGCGGCGCCCGTTGCGCCTTCGCCATAGGAGTGGTCAGGTATCTTCAGCAACATCATCCGGACAAGTCATTCGATATCGTTTGCGGCACCAGCACCGGCTCACTGATCGCCCTGCTGACAGCCATCAACGATGCAGCACTGGCAGAAAAGATCTTTACCGCCAACGTCACACAGGACTTCTTTTCCACCAATCACGCTATTCAGCGGCTGGCCAACAACCAGCTTTCGCTGTACAACATTATTCCCCTGCTGCATAAGGTCAACGCCATCGTTACGGAAGAGCGCTTCCGCCAGCTGATGGCCGCTCCCCGCGAATTGTATATTGCCACAAGGAGCCTGCAAACCGGCAGCAACATCTATTTCTCCAACCGGGAATCTAACGGCAACGGATACACGGTAAAAAAACTCAACGATGTACACATGCTGCGGGACGCCATGGTAGCCTCTTTTATGCAACCGGCATTTATGCCGCCCATAGATATTACCGGGGAAGGAGAACCGCTCCAGCAACTCACAGACGGCGGCGGCCCTTTGTATGCTCCTGTAAAACTGGCCATAGACAGGGGCGCCACGGATATCTATGTAGTACTGCACACGCCGGTAGCCCAGGAAGAATATCCCATGCAGTTCAAAAACCTGGTGGACGTACTGGAACGTACCATGGACTGGGGCACCATCAATATGTCTGAAGGAGACATTGCCGTACCTACGGTATACAACCATTCCCTCCGTTACCTGGAAGCGATACAACACAGGCTGCAGGCGGCCGGCGTACCGTCAGACACCATCCGGCAGTGTTTTGATATACCAGAAGCGGCCCCCTTCCGGAAAAAGAAGATATTAAACCTGCATGTGATCAGGCCCGATACGCCGGTAACAGCCGGGATGGGAGGACTGGAATTCATCAACCGCGCCATCAGGAACATGATCACCGACGGGGAAGCGAAAGCCAGACAGGTACTGGGCAGCCAGGAAAATTAAAAAGCGAAGACCGAAGCAGACATTGTCAGCTTCGGTCTTCGCCGGTATCTTACGGTTCCTCTTTTAGGATACTGCTTTATTATTGCTTCTGTCTGTATCCGCCAAACGCTGACTGGGGTCTATCTCCAGTTCTTTAATGTCCGACAGCGGCAGGTCCAGTTCCACCTCGTAGGTCAGGTTGGTCCAGTACCAAACGGGATCGACTACACGCTTTACAGCAGGCTGTTCGTTGGGCTTTTCGCCAAACATCAGCGACAGTGGAATGTAGTGCATCACCTGATTACCATTCTTATCGGTCACCATAAAGTCGACAGGCATTGGGAAAAGCCCTATACGACGCAGGCGCACTACGGTTTTGTTGCCTTTGCTGTATACGCTGTCAATGCCATAATCTATGTGTTTGGTGGAATTGATAAAGTATTGTTTGTACCAGTCCAGCTGAATACCGCTTTGCTTTTCCATCACCCGGATAAAATCGTTGGCGTTCGGATGTTTGAAGCGCCATTCGTTGTAATAGCGCAACAGGCCGGCATCGCGGTTGTCTTTACCGATCACGTACCCCAGCTGCTCCAGGAACACAGCGCCTTTTGAATAAGCTGTAAGGCTGTAGCCGTAGTTGCTGTTGAAGTGGTCGGCATGGGTGGAAGCCGGTTCTTCAAACGGGCTTCTCACAAGCGCGAAATAGCCGTCATAGGAGCCTTCGTGCGGGTTCTTTCCTTTCAGGGAATCGATGGTGTTATGGTAGGTAGCATCTTCTGCGAATGTGGTGAAACCTTCATCCATCCATGGATAGAGGCTTTCGTTGGTAGCCAGCATGCCCTGGTACCAGCTGTGCATCCATTCGTGCAGCGCCAGGTTGTAAAGAGCCGCGATATTACGGTTGCCCTGTATCAGCGTGGCCATAGGGTATTCCATGCCACCGTCGCCGCCTTGTATAAAGGAGTACTGCTGATAGGGATAAGCGCCGTAATGTGTTTTGATATAGTTATAGGCTACCGGGACCATCTTCGCCAGTTGCGGCCACGATTCACGGGTAGCATCGTTTTCTATGTAGAAGAAATGCGCTGTGAAGCCATCCACTTTCTGTGTGATGTGTTTGTAGTCCGGATCTGCCGCCCACACGAAATCGTGCACGTTGGGCGCCACAAAATGCCAGGTCAGGTTATTACCGGCGGGGCGGTTTACTTTGGCGCCCGGTGTTTCGTAGCCATATCCGATCTGGTTAGGGTTCTGAAGGTAACCGGTACCGCCCAGCACGTATTTTTTATCGATGGAGATTTTCACATCATAGTCGCCCCATATGCCGTAGAACTCACGGGCGATATAAGGAGTGGGGTGCCAGCCTTCATAGTCGTATTCGCACATTTTAGGATACCACTGCGACATGGAGAAGTCCACGCCTTCAGCGTTGTGGCGGCCGCTTCTGCGGATCTGCACGGGCACCTGTGCTTCAAATTCCATGTCGAACACGGCTTTTGAATGGGGCAGGATGGGCTTGTCCAGCGGCACTTCCAGGATGGTTTCCACCACTTTAAAGGCCTGTGTTTTACCGTCTCTTTTCAGGGAGATGATTTTCTGGTAGCCTATTTCATCGGGTTTCAGTTTGGAGATGCGGTCGCGCACGCGGCCGTCCCAGTCCTGGCGGGGATGACCGTTTTTGTCTTTTCCGAGCACGATTTTGCCCAGTTCGCGGCTGCGCACGTCCATCATGCTTCCCGGCTGGAATGCGTTCCAATACAGGTGGTAAAAGACTTTCTTCAGTGTGTCCGGGGAGTTGTTGAAATACTCCAGGCGTTGTTTACCGGTCAGTTTGTTGGCGGGAGCGTCCATCGCCACGTCCATTGTATACTTTACCCTTTGTTGCCAGCGGTCTGACTGTGCATTTAGTTGTAACCAGCTGCCCGTCATCATGGTAAGGGCGAGGCAGCTTCCTAATACCCCGTGCTTCATTCAGTTTTAGTTTAGATTCCTGGGCTAAAATAAACAATTCACGATAGGTATCCCGTAAAATCGGCCAAAATATACACCGGGAGGCCTCCGGCCTGTATGGGCGGTTGTTGGGGGAGATAATGCTTTGAATACGGGAGATGGATCAGTCAGCGCCCTGGACGACGACCACGATTTCGCCTTTTACCCCTTTTGCCAGGAAGTAGTCATGTACTTCCTGCAGGGTGCCGCGTTTATTTTCCTCGAACATTTTGGTGAGTTCGCGGCTAACGCAGCATTGACGGTCGGGCCCGAGGTACTGGATCAGATCGGCCAGTGTTTTTACCAGTCGCATGGGCGACTCATAAAAAGCGAAGGTGCGTTCTTCTGTACTGAGTTGGGTGAAAAGGGTATGGCGGCCTTTTTTGAGCGGCAGGAAGCCTTCAAAGATAAAGCGGTTCATGGGAATGCCGCTGTTGACCAGTGCGGGCACAAAAGCGGTGGCGCCGGGGAGGCATTCCACGGGCACGCCGGCACGGATACATTCACGGACCAGCAGGAATCCGGGGTCAGAAACGCCTGGGGTGCCTGCGTCGGTGAGCAGGGCCATGGTTTTGCCGGATTGCAGCTGTTGCAGCAGGTGCTGAACAATCTTGTGTTCGTTATGCTGATGGTAGGGAGTGACCGGTTTGTTGATCTGGTAGTGTTTGAGGAGCACGCCGGAGGTGCGGGTATCCTCCGCCAGCACCAATTCCGCCTCCTCCAGCACTTTTACGGCCCGGTAGGTGATATCGGCGAGATTGCCGATAGGAGATGGAATGAGGTATAATTTCATGTGCTGTAAACAAATTACGGATTACGATTAGCGTGTCAGATGACCGTTAGCCGCAATCCGTAAGTTGATTTTTTATTGTATCTGTACTTCGAAGTATTCCATTACCTGGTTAGCCAACAGTTTCTGGCAGGCACTTTCAGCGATCTGATGTGCTTCTTCCTTGCTGGCGGCTTCAATTTGCAGGGTAATGTGCTTTCCAATCCGTACATCTTGTACCTGGCCCATGCCAAGGTTTTTGAGACCACTCATCACCGCTTTACCTTGCGGGTCCAATAATTCTTTCAGTGGCATCACATTGATATGTGCAGTAAAAGTCATTGTGCTAAAATTTGGCGCAAACCTACGGAAAATAATTACTCTCGCAAAGCAGCGAAGCAGCAAAGTTCGTAAAGCCGCTGCCGGCCTGTACGTGCTTTGCTGCTTTGCTGCTTTGTCAATCTCACGCCGGTGTTACCTTTGGCGGCACCGCCAGCGAGAGTATCACATAACAAATGAATATAAACGGAACGGTTGCATAGTTCAGGAAAGGGATGCTTACCAGCGCCAATACCACCAGCAGCAGCCTTGTCCAGTTGGCCTTCAGGGATTTCTCCTTTACTTTCAGGCTCAGCATGGGGATTTCCGCTACCATCAGGTAACAGAGCGCCACAATAATACCGTAGAGCACCCATACGTTCTGCAACCAGTGGGCGAGGTTATAGGGATTGTACAGGAGTATCATCGGGAAAGAGGCCACCAGTAAGCCTACAGCCGGCGTGGGCACGCCGATGAAGTTTTCAGATTGCCGGGTGTCCAGGTTGAACCTGGCCAGCCGGTAGGCCGCAAAACAGGGCACCAGCAAGGCCGGCGCTACGTTCACCATCGATACTTCAAAAGCGTCGGGCATCTGGTAATAGGCGCTGCGCAGCAGGCGATACAACATCATACCGGGCACCACCCCAAAAGTAACAACATCCGCCAGGGAGTCGAGCTCTTTGCCCATGGGCGACTGTACCTTCAGCAGACGGGCCACCAGCCCGTCAAAGAAATCGAAAACCGCTGCCAGCACCACCAGTGCGGAAGCCCAGTAGACCGGCGCCGGATTGGTCACCGTGTATTCATTGCCGTTAAACTCCACCCGGAATTCCGGCGCATGCAGCACACAAATAATGGCTAATGCGCCGCAAAAGAGGTTGCATAGGGTAATAATGTTAGGAAGTTGTCGCATTCAAATGGCTTTAATACAAATACAAATTACGGATTACGAATTACGAATTTAGGCGTATCTCACATAAAGTATCTCCTTAATTCGTAATTCATAATCCGTAATCCGTAACTGACTTCGTTATTTCATCAGTGCTTCGATCTCCTCGGCAGTGACAGGAATATTTTTGAAAAGGTCCACATTACCGCTGGCAGTGAGCCAGATGTTGTTTTCTATGCGGATGCCCATTTTCTCTTCTTCAATATAGATACCCGGTTCAACGGTCATCACGGCGCCTTCCGGAATGGGTTTGTGGAAAGACGGGCCGAGGTCATGCACGTCTACCCCCAGATGGTGGGAGATGCCGTGATACAGGTATTTACGGTAAGCCGGGGATTCCGGGTCCTGGTTTTTAATGTCCGCTTCGGTGAGCAGGCCCAGTTTCACAAACTCCTTACCGGCTTCCACGCCTACCATTTCGTGGTATTTGGCGATGGTGATGCCCGGACGGAGGATGCCTTTGGCGTAGTTATGCAGGTGCAGACAGGCATTGTATACCTGGCGCTGGCGGTCGGTGAATTTACCATTTACCGGAACGGTACGGGTAAGGTCGGCATTGTAACCACCGTATTCCGCGCCGAAATCCATCAGGATCAGTTCACCATCTTTACATTCCTCGTTGTTGTATATATAATGCAGGGTACGGGCGCGGTCGCCGGAAGCGATGATAGAGCCGTAAGCCTCGCCGGCGGAGCGGTTGCGCAGGAATTCATGCACAATTTCTGCCTGTATTTCATGTTCCCACACGCCAGGTTTGATAAACTTCAACACGCGGCGGAACGCTTTTTCCGTAATATCTACGGCCTCCTGCATTACTTTCACTTCCTCCGGCGTTTTCACCGCACGCAGTTCTTTGAAGATCACTGCCGCCCGGAGATAGTTGTGCAGCGGGTAACGGAGCTTCATCTCCTGCGCGTAGCGGTAGTCTCTTACTGCTATGTGGCTGGATTTGCGGTTGTTTTCGTTGGAATTCAGGTAGATATTGGAAGCGTCGTTCACCCATTGCTGCAGCAAGGCGTCGAGGCTGTCGAGCCATACCACGGTAGAGATACCGGAAACGGCGAAGGCTTCGTCTTTGCGCAGGCGGTGGCCGTCCCATTTCTCTTTCAGTTCATTAGGGCGCACCAGTACCAGCACTTCGCGGTATTTCGGGTCCGGGTTGTCGGGGAACAATACCAGCATGGTATCTTCCTGATCGATACCGGTAAGCCAGTACAGGTCGGAGTTTTGTTTAAACTTATACAACGCATCACCGTTGGTCGGCAATTCATCATTAGAGTTGATAATGGCTATTGACTGTGGCTGCATTTTGGCCACAAAACGCGCGCGGTTTTTAACAAACAGCTGCGAGTCCAAGGGCAAATTCTTCATATCGTCTGTATTTCAAATGAGGCTCCAAACCTAGGGCAAAATTTTGTGATTTCATGAATCCGCCGTGTGATAAATTCAAATTCCGGCAAACTGGTCAAAAAGCGGAGAGAGCTTGTTAAAAACTGATACTCCCTTGCAAATACTTAATGTTATATTCACACATCGGGCTTTTGAAATACTGCAAGGAAACGCGACCAAATTAGAAATCCGTCAACAATACCAGCTAGTACCACTCATTTTTTCTAAATTTTAGTGGTGTAACACCGATAAAATTTGACGATATCAAAAAATGCCTAGTTTTGCTTTTACACCAAAACAATCTTGCTTTTTATGCAAATGAGTAGCGTAAGGAACCCTGTTGCTGACTTACGGGAACTGGGCATAGAGAATGTGTCGAATGTATTCTATCAACTGTCCCCGGAAAAACTGGTGGAACAGACCTTAGCCAAAAAACAAGGCGTACTGGCCGACACAGGAGCACTCGCCGTCAATACCGGCCAATTTACCGGCAGATCACCCAAAGACAAGTTTATCGTAAAAGACGACCTCACAGCTGACACTGTTAACTGGAACGACTTTAACATCCCCGTTTCCGCGGAGGTGTTTGACAATCTGTACAAAAAAATCACCGCCTATTTCGCCGGGAAAGACGTGTGGGTGCGTGACTGCTATGCCTGTGCAGATCAGGACTACCGTGTTAACATCAAGGTGGTAACCGAACTGCCCTGGTCCAGCCTGTTTGCCTATAATATGTTTCTGCGTCCAACGGAAGAAGAGCTGGACTACATGCATACCGACTGGACGGTGATCCAGGCGCCGGGTTTCCTCGCAGACCCTGCCATTGACGGCACCCGGCAGGGTAATTTCAGCATGGTCAGCTTCTCCCGTAAGACCATCATCATCGGCGGCAGCGCATATACCGGCGAAATCAAAAAAGGTATTTTCACGATCCTCAACTATGTACTGCCGCATGACAAACAGGTGCTGAGCATGCACTGCTCCGCCAACCAGGGAGACGACGGCGACACCGCCATTTTCTTCGGCCTGAGCGGAACCGGTAAAACCACTCTCAGCGCTGATCCTGCCCGTAAACTGATCGGAGACGATGAACACGGCTGGACATCCACCGGCGTGTTTAACTTCGAAGGCGGCTGTTATGCCAAATGCATCGACCTGTCTGAAGAAAAAGAACCGCAGATCTTCCGCGCGGTACGCCCCGGCGCCCTGCTGGAGAACATTCAGTTCTTCCCCGGCACCAATACGATTGACTACACCAATTGCGCCATCACGGAAAATACCCGCGTATCTTATCCGCTGACTTACATTGAAAACGCGCTGGAGCCTTCCATCGGAGGTATTCCTAAAAATATATTTTTCCTCACCTGCGACGCCTACGGGGTATTGCCGCCTATTTCCAGGCTTACGCCCGGACAGGCCATGTACCAGTTCATTTCCGGTTATACCGCTAAAGTGGCCGGCACAGAAGCAGGCATCACGGAGCCTAAATCTACCTTCAGCGCCTGCTTTGGCGCGCCTTTCATTCCCCTGCACCCGGCGCAGTACGCCCAGATGCTCGGTGAGAAAATGCGCCTGCACCAGGTAAACGTTTGGCTGATCAATACCGGCTGGACCGGCGGCGCTTACGGCACCGGCAACCGTATCAGGCTGTCCTATACCCGTGCGATGATCTCCGCGGCCCTGAAAGGCCAGCTGGACAACGCCACTTTCCACCCTCACCCGGTATTCGGCGTGGCCATGCCCGACGCCTGCCCCGGTGTTCCGGCTGAAATCCTGGACCCGCGCAATACCTGGACCGACAAAGCAGCCTACGACGAAAAAACGAAAGACCTGGCCACCCAGTTCATCCGCAATTTCGAAAAATATGCTGCCGCTGCAGACGCTGAAATACTCGCTGCCGCTCCAAAAATCTGATGTTCCTTTTGTGATCAAAAATCTTCTCTGCCGCCCGCGGGTGGCAGGGAGATATATGTATGTTTTGCCTTATAATTTCCACTATCGCGCATTCTGACGGGCGCAATGCCCGGGCAAAACAAGCGCCACCCATGTCGCTTGTTTTGCCGGATGCCAGCGAAAGTCCTTCGTGTTAACGGTTAATTCGTCTTCTTTTAATCTGTATTTCCTCCTTCTTTCCCTCTCCCGTCTGTAAATGGAGAATTCGATATTCGTAATTCCTCATTTTCATTACCTTTGCACATGCAAATTTTAGACGGTAAACTAGTTTCTGAGGCTATCAAAGCCCAATTAGCCACCCAGGTGGCTGAATTAAAGGCTGCTGGTAAAAAAGTACCTCATCTCGCAGCTATACTGGTGGGCAACAATCCCGCCAGCGAAACCTACGTAGCTTCCAAAGTGAAATCATGCGCAGAATGCGGCTACAACTCCACCCTGCTGCGTTTTGACGAACAAATTTCCGAAAAACACCTGCTGGACCAGATCATCCTGCTCAACGAA
Source organism: Chitinophaga eiseniae (assembly GCF_900167135.1). Lineage (GTDB taxonomy): Bacteria > Bacteroidota > Bacteroidia > Chitinophagales > Chitinophagaceae > Chitinophaga > Chitinophaga eiseniae. Next base: position 282,757 of record NZ_FUWZ01000002.1, read on the forward strand.
AACGCAGACGTGGACGGTATCCTGGTACAACTGCCTTTACCTAAACACATCAACGAAGAACTGGTGATCAACACCATCGATCCCAGCAAAGACGTAGATGGTTTCCACCCGATGAACGTAGGTAAAATGGTCAGCGGTTTACCGGCTTTCATTCCCGCTACTCCTTATGGCATCATGCTGATGCTGGAGCACTATAACATCCCTACCGCAGGCAAACACGCTGTGGTAATAGGTCGCAGCCATATCGTCGGTACACCGGTGAGCATCCTGCTGAGCCGCAACACCAACCCCGGCAACTGTACCGTTACCCTCACCCACTCCCGCACACAAAATCTGGCTGATATCTGCCGCCAGGCCGATATCATCATCGCCGCCATCGGCAGACCGGACTTTGTGACCGCCGACATGGTGAAGGAAGGCGCTGTAGTAGTGGACGTGGGAATCAACCGCGTGGAAGACGCCACCAAAAAGAGCGGTTTCCGCCTCAAAGGAGACGTGAAATTTGATGAAGTGGCGCCTAAGTGCAGCTTTATCACGCCTGTGCCGGGCGGCGTTGGTCCCATGACCATCGCAGCGCTGCTGAAAAATACCTATCACGCCAACATCGGCCTGAAAGGAAGTATGAACTAAAAGTTCAGGTAAAACCCGAACTTTGTGCCGTAAGTCATGTCAGTTATTACCACAAATATTAAGACCAGCACCCTGCCAGTGATGGAAAGCTTCTACACCCTCCAGGGTGAAGGCTACTATCAGGGCAAGGCAGCCTATTTTATCAGGCTGGGAGGTTGTGATGTAGGTTGCCATTGGTGCGACGTAAAAGAGAGCTGGGACGCTGCCAAACATCCGCAACGGGAGATCGTTGACATTGTGGAAGAGGCCGCTTCTCACCCGGGACGCCTCGCCGTGATCACCGGCGGGGAACCGTTAATGCATCACCTCGACGCACTCACCAAAGCCCTGCATAAAAAAGGGTTCCGTACCCATATGGAAACATCCGGTTCCTCTCCGCTCAGCGGCAGCTGGGACTGGATCACCCTGTCACCCAAAAAATTTAAGGCGCCGCTGCCGGAAGTATGTAGGGTCGCCAGCGAACTGAAGGTGGTCATCTTCAACAAATCCGACTTCGCCTGGGCAGAGAAATACGCCGCCCTGGTCGGTAAGCAGTGTAAGCTATACCTAGCGCCGGAATGGGACCGCAGCGCTGAAATGACGCCACTCATCATCGATTACATCAAAGACCATCCCGAATGGGGCCTGTCTTTACAGGTACACAAATACATCAACGTACCTTAACAGGAGAACGATAAAAACGGGGAAGCCGCTGCAATGAAAGCAGCGGCTTCTTCGTTTTATCTTCTATCTTCGTCACACAAGCCAGATATTCTTATGAAACGTGCGCTGTTATTATCCGCCTGTTTATGGTGCTGCTGCCTGCAGATGCAGGCCCAGACAGTCACCTACGAAACAGCCCCCAGGAAAGCCAAAGCCCTTTTTGACCAGGCGGTAGACGCCGTCCGTATGTACAAAAGCAGGGAGGCCATCGCCCTGCTGCAAAACGCCCTCAAAGCCGCCCCCGGTTTCACCGACGCCTACGGCCAGATGGGCCTCTGCTACATAGACCTGAAAGACTATGCCGCCGCCAAAGAAAGCTTCACCAAACTCAAACAGCTGGACAGCAGTGGCCTGAAACCGGTATTGGTAGCCTATTCCCGCGCCATGGCCGGCACCGGCGATTTTCAGGGCGCCCTGAACACGATCACACAATACCTCGCCACGGCCAAGTCACCCAGCGCCAACGCGGAAAAACTGAAAGCCAATTACACCTTCGCAGTTGCCCAGCACCAACAGGTGCCTTTTCATCCGGAAAACCTGGGAGATCAGATCAACAGCAAAGACCCGGAATATTTCCCCTCCCTTACCATCGACGCCCAAACACTGATTTATACCCGCCGCGTCAACGGCCGTAATGAAGATTTCTTCATCTCCCGCCGCGACAGCAGCGGCTGGCAGCCCGCACAGAATATGGGCCAACCGGTGAACAGCGCTTTCAACGAAGGCGCGCAGAACATTTCACAGGACGGTACCATGCTGGTATTCACCGGCTGCGAATTCCCCGAAGGCAAAGGCAGCTGCGACATCTACTATTCCGAAAAAACAGCCAACGGCTGGACACCGCCCCAGAACATCGGCGCGCCCATTAATACGCGGGACTGGGAGTCACAGCCCTGCCTCTCTGCCGATAAACAAACACTGTATTTCGCCCGCGAAACCACCGATGCCGGCGCTGACCTGTTCATGAGCCGCCGCCTCGAAAACGGCCGCTGGAGCGCCCCCGAAAGACTGGGTCCCAACATCAACACCCGCGGCCGGGAAACCACCCCTTTCATCCATGCCGACGGTCAGACGCTGTACTTTGCATCCAACGGGCATCCCGGCTATGGCGGCCTCGATATCTTCTACTCCCGCCGCCAGCCTGACGGCAGCTGGGGCCCTGCCACCAACCTCGGCTACCCTATCAACACCATCGACGAAGACGCCTCGCTGGTAGTAGAAGCCAACGGCAAAACCGCCTACTTCGCCTCCGACCGATCCGATACCCGCGGCACACTGGACATCTACCGCTTTGAACTGTACCCGGAAGCACGCCCCCTGCAAACGCTCTATGTTAAAGGATATGTGTACGATACCACCACCCATAAAAGACTCACGGCCAATATCGATGTAATAGACCTGCAGGGAGGATACCCGATAGCCGCCGTGAAAACCAACGATAACGGTGATTTCCTGGCGCCGTTGCCCGTAGGCAAAGACTACGCTTTTCACGTCAATAAAAAGGGGTACCTGTTTTACTCCGATAACTTCTCCCTGAAAGATCATCACCCGGGAATACCTTTCGAGAAAAACATCCCCTTACAACCACTGGCTGTCAACGCCAGCATCATTCTGCACAATATCTTCTTCCAGAGCAACCAGTACTCCCTGGAGCCGGCATCGGTGACAGAACTGGACAAACTGGTGAAACTGATGCAGGACAATCCGGCACTTAAAATTGAAATCGCCGGTCATACCGATAACGTGGGTTCCGATAAAGACAATATCGCGCTGTCCACCAATCGTGCGAAAGCGGTCGTGAAATACCTGACAGATAAAGGTATCAACATCAACCGCCTGACCTCCAAAGGTTATGGGGAAACACAACCCATTGCGCCCAACGACACGGAAGAAGGCCGCGCCGCCAACAGGAGAACGGTATTCCGTATTGTGGGCGTGGAGTAGGTTCACGCAAAGCCGTCACGCAAAGGCGCAAAGCAGCAAAGAGCGCAAAGATTTTTTAAGTTTAAATAAGAAAGCAAAGGAGCGGAGATCAAATTTGATCTCCGCTCCTTTGCTTTCTCTGCTCGCTTATTTTATTCTTTGCGCTCTTTGCTGCTTTGCGCCTTTGCGTGACGGCTTTGCGTGACGGCTTTGCGTGAACCTTGCGTAAACCTAATAGTTCCGCAGTTGCGCTTTCATCACGCTGTCTTTTTGCTGAGGCGTGAGTTTATACTGATAGTTATACAACGCCCCTTCCCAGTCGCCGTACATCGGATTAGGCAGCACAATAAACCGGCTACCGAAGCTGGCAGCGGATTGCAGGGCGGCGGCATTTCTTTCTGCTACAGTTTTTTTATCGAAGATAGCGGCGAAATCACTGAGGTTATCACCGAAGAGCATTACAATTTCATATTGCTGCAACACTTGCCGGCGGCGCGGTTCTTTGCCGGAGCCGGCTGTTTTCAACAGCAAGTTTTGATCTACAGCGTCCGGAAAGCCGTAGTGCCGGAGGTTTTCCAGCGTAGCAGCCCTTTCCGCTTCCAACCTATTGGTGATGTAAAATACTTTCACACCTTTGGACGCGGCATATTTAAAGAAAGCAGGGGCGCCCGGCACGGTATCGGCAATCGCTTTGGCGGTCCATTCCATCCAGCTTTTATCGTCATAACTTTTGCCGTTCAGCGCCTGGTGAACAGAATACGGGCTGTTGTCGAGCACCGTTTCATCAATGTCCGTTACCACGGCGAGCGGCAGATGATGAGGTTGTGACAGGTACTGGTCCAGCCGCAAAGCTGCGAGCTGATAAGCCTGCAGGCAAAGGGCTTTGTATTCGCCGGCCTGTTGCTGCCATAAAGCGGCCCATGCGGGGCCATAAGGCGTGAGCTGTGTGGCCGGAGCAGCGGACGTTTGCACGGTGACCGGCGTTGTTGTTTTACAGGCCAGCATTCCCAGCAGCAGTGCGCCTGACCATAACCTTTTCATCATCATAAAAATTACTGTTGTTGACTGCAAAAATAATCTGTTCCGGCAACATGCGTGCTGAAGGGAAAATCGTAATTTAAAAGGAAATTGTTTGTTATGCCCGAGGAGTTGCTATACCAGATAGCCTTAACCCGTATTCCTTTAATTGGCGATGTCATTATCCGTAAGCTGCTGGAGACGTTTGGCAGTGCCGGTGATATTTTCCGCGCGCGGCGGCGCGAGCTGGAGCGTATTGAAACAGTGGGAAGCATCCGGGCCAATGCCATTGGTGCTTTCCGCAATTTCAGCGAAGCGGAGAAAGAAATTCATTTTATGGAAAAGTATGGTATCCGGGCGTTGTTCTGCACGGAGCCGGACTATCCGCAGCGGCTGCATCACTGTTACGACAGTCCATCGCTGTTGTATTACAAGGGCACCGCTTCATTAAACGCTCCGCGAATGGTCAGTGTGGTGGGTACGCGGAAACCGTCGGGCTACGGCCGGCGGATGTGCCGTCAAATTACGGAAGAGCTGGCTGCCGCACAGGTGACGGTGGTGAGCGGACTGGCTTACGGCATCGATATATTAGCCCATGAAACGGCTTTACAGGCCGGTACACCCACGATTGGCGTGCTGGCGCATGGGTTGGACCGTATTTATCCTGCGGCGCATAAAAACACGGCCGTAGCTATGATGACGCAGGGCGGGCTGCTGACCGACTTTATGAGCGGGCATTTGCCCGACAGGCAGAACTTCCCGAAGCGTAACCGCATTGTAGCGGGTATTTGCGATGCCACTATCGTGGTGGAGAGCGGAATGCAGGGCGGATCACTGATTACCGCTGATCTGGCGGGCGGTTACCACCGCGACGTGTTCTGTTTTCCGGGCAGGGCAGATGATCCGCCGTCGGCCGGCTGTAATCATCTTATAAAAAACAACAAAGCGATGTTGATCACCGGAGCGGCGGATGTTTTACAGATGATGGGCTGGGAAGAGCGTTCGCGGCCACTGGTTATACAGCGGGAATTGTTTTTACAATTATCAGACAATGAACAAAAACTCATGCACTTACTGCGGGAGAAGTCGCCCCGGCACGTGGAAGAGTTGTATCTGTTGACCGGCCTTACCGGCAGCGAAGTGGCGGAGGCAGTGTTCAGCATGGAAATGCAAAGCATTCTCAAAAGCTTACCCGGACAGCGTTACGAGCTGGTCATCTGATCATGCTGCGGGGGTTAATAACGTAATATTAACAGTCCTTCAGGGGTGTGTTGGTGGTGAATATTTTATTTATTGGCAAAATAGAGCTACATTTGCGTGCAATTATTTTTTAACTGATTAATAATTGCATCATGCCTGCGGGAAAATCTAAACCCAAATTTGTAGCTGACGGCCTTACCTTTGACGACGTGCTCCTCGTGCCGGCCTACAGCGAAGTTCTGCCTAAAGAAGTAAACATCTCCACGCAACTCACCAAGAACGTACGCCTGAACATACCAATGGTATCAGCGGCTATGGACACTGTGACAGAAGCCAACCTGGCTATCGCGCTGGCGAGAGAAGGGGGTATAGGTATTCTCCACAAAAACATGAGCATCGAAAGACAAGCGGAGATGGTGAGAAGGGTAAAACGTAGCGAAAGCGGTCTTATTATGGACCCCGTTACCCTGAAAGCCGACGCCACTATTGGCCAGGCGCTGAAGCTCATGAAAGAAAACGGCATTGGTGGTATTCCCATTATCAATGACAATAACAAACTGGTTGGTATTCTGACTAACAGGGACCTGCGTTTTGAAAGAAACAAAAAACGCCTGGTAGCTGAAGTAATGACCAGTGAGAAACTCATCACAGCACCAGAAGGCACCGATCTGAAAAAGGCGGAAAAAATCCTTCAGCAATATAAAATAGAAAAGCTGCCGGTTGTTAACAAACAAGGTAAACTGGTTGGCCTGATCACTTATCGCGACATTCTCCAGCTGACCAGCTATCCCAATGCCGTTAAAGATGAATTTGGCCGTCTGTTGGTAGGTGCTGCACTGGGTATTACCCCCGATGTACTGGACCGTGCCCAGGCCCTCATCAATGTAGGTGTGGACGTAGTTTGTCTGGACAGCTCTCATGGTCACTCTATCGCAGTGATCAATACACTCAAGAAATTAAAGAAAGCCTTCCCTAAACTGCAGGTGATCGCCGGTAACGTGGCCACTGCGGAAGGTGCGCTGGCACTCGCACAGGCAGGAGCCGACGCAGTGAAAGTAGGTGTGGGACCTGGTTCTATCTGTACCACCCGTATCGTCACCGGCGCTGGTTTTCCTCAGCTGTCTGCCATCCTGGAAGCATCTGAAGCACTGAAGAAAATGGGCATCCCGGTAATCGCCGATGGTGGTATCCGTTATACCGGCGACATGGTAAAAGCCATCGCTGCCGGCGCCTCCTGCATCATGGCAGGTTCCATCTTCGCCGGTGTGGAAGAAAGCCCCGGAGAAACCATCATCTACGAAGGCCGTAAATTCAAATCCTACCGTGGCATGGGCTCCATCGAAGCCATGCAGGAAGGCAGTAAAGACCGTTACTTCCAGGATGAAGACGATATCAAGAAACTGGTCCCGGAAGGCATCGTAGGCCGCGTACCTTACAAAGGTTACCTGTCTGAAGTGATCCAGCAATTCGTTGGCGGTCTGCGCGCCGGTATGGGCCTCACTGGTTCCAAAGACGTGAAAGCCTTACAGGGAGCACAGTTTGTAAAAATCACCGCTGCCACCGTGAAAGAAAACCACCCGCACGACGTGGTGATCACGAAAGAAGCACCGAACTACAGCCGGTAATGAACGACTTGGCATAAATGAAAAAGACCGAAGCGATTGCTTCGGTCTTTTTCGTTTATACGGTAACGTTACTATTATTTAGCATCCCACCAAACACGGTCGGCAGTGGTCACTTTCTGGTCCGGCTGCGGATTGGCGAGTATCTCATTGGAAGGATAAGGCCATCTTCTCGGAATATAGTTCACGAAAGGGCTTTCCGGCAGCTGCAGTTGCGGATAACCGGTACGTCTCCAGTCGTTGTACGTTTCGATAGAGAGGAAACCCGCCACATATTTTTCGTAGATAATTTCCTTGATACCATTGGCGGCAGTGAGTGCGGGACGGCTGTTGATATACGCCTGTGCGGCGGCGCCATCTACTTTCAGCATGTCCATGTGCGCTTTGATCGCTGCCTGGTAAACAGGCGTGGCAGCGGCGGCGCCGGATTTGATGAAGGTAGCTTCTGCTTTAATGAACAACGCTTCTGTATAAGTAGCGAGGAACAGCGGCGCATCAGCGGCAGCATAGAAACTGTTCACCTGTGAGAGTACCGTCGGGTCCGGGATGGTAGTAGCTCCCGGTACACGGCCGGTATATCCGCCATCAACGTCTTTGGTGGCGATGATGGGCAGCCGCGGGTCGTTATTGTTTTTCAGGAAGTCGATGAAAGTTTTGTTCATCACTACGCCACCGGCGCCCGGCTCTGTGTTTTTAAACCAGGGGCTTTCAGCCTGTGCCCCGCCGGTGTAAGACACCATGGCATTATCGCTGTTGTCTGCGAAAGCGTTGGCCAGTGCAGCCAGTGCAAGATCAGCCTGCGCAGCGGCCGTATGGCCCGGCGCTTTGGTGAGGCGCATGTAAAAACGGGCTTTCAGCATGTAAGCCAGTTTTTTCCATTTCGCCATATTCCCCTGGTAGATGAAGTCATCTGTGCCGGGCACAACAGCGCTTTTCGGTTGACCAGCATAATAGATGGCGCTGTCCAGCAGCACCTGCAGCTGTTGATAAACAGATTCCTGGCTGTCATATTTCGGACGGGAAACTTCCGGCAGCTTCATGGCTTCGCTGGAAGGCACATTGCCCCACACATCTGTAGCAATAGCGAGGTTAAAGGCATACAGCGTTTTACCGATCGCCATGTACTCATTGTGGCCGGCAGCCCTGGCCTGGTTCATCATCAGGCGCAGGTTGTTGAGGATGTTCGGATAAATGTAGAACGTCCAGGTGTTATCCACATCTACCGGGAAAATACGGAAGGTTTCCTGACCGGGAGACGGCTGGTTTTGGGACAGCTGCTGCATCCAATAGGCGGCATTAGATCCGTTGTAACCGCCAACTACCTGTGTGGACACGGTCACCTCCACGGGCGGAAGAATCAGCTTTTCCGATACTTCCATCGGGTTATTAGGGTCCTGGTTCACATCCAGGAATTTTTTACAGCCGCTACCCAACAGCACAGTACCTAAAAATATGGTGGCTATATGTAATCTTCTCATGATTGTTATGCTTTTAAATACTACTAAAAGGTTGCTTTTAAACCGATGATCACGGTATGATTGGAAGGCGCCATAAAGTTGGCAAAACCTTGTCCGTTGCCACTTCCGTTGAGGCTCACTTCCGGATCTGAACCGGTATAGTTTTTATGCAGGATAAAGTTGGTACCGGTAACGTTCAGCGCCAGCGATTTAAAAGGTGTTCCTTTCAGGAGAGCGCCAAAGTTGTATCCCAGTGATACCTGTCTTAATTTCAGGAAAGAACCGTCTTCGATGGAGCTTTCATCTGCAGCAGAATAGATATCGGTATAATAGCTCTGTGTTAATGGTACTGACAGTGTATTCTGTTTTTGAGTGCTTTCTATGATACCCGGGAACACCACATTGGTACCACGGTTTTCGGTCACTTTAGGTGTGCCGTAGAAAAACAGGTAATGGTTGTCCAGGTTGAGGATGTCGCCGCCGTGTTTGTGGTCCAGCACGAAAGAGAAGGTCAGCGCTTTCCAGGTGAGGGTGCTGGTGATACCGCCCAGCCATTTAGGTGTTACGTAACCAATAGCAGCGATATCATCGGCCACCTGCGGATAACCATCATCGCTGAGAAGCATCTGACCGGCATCATTCCGTTTGAAGTGGGTTCCCATAATCACACCGTAAGCCTGATCGGCAAATGCGTAGATACCGGGAGTAGTGAAGCCTGCGAGGAAGATACTATTGAGGCCCGGCGCCAGTCTGGTCACCTTATTGTCAATTTTGGTGAAGTTAACACCGATATCCCAGGTCAGGTTTTTGGTTTTTACCGGTGTAAGGTTCAGCACTACTTCCACCCCTTTGTTGCGCATATCACCGGAGTTCATGCTGGCAGCAGGATAACCGGTAGCGCCGGAAATAGGCGTACTGGTTGTCAGCAGGTCTTCACTTTTTCTGTCGAAATAGCTTATTTCCAATCCTGCCCTGTTCTGGAAGAATTTGGTTTCGAGACCTACTTCAAATTCTTTCACGCTTTCGTTTTTAAGCGGGTAAGCATAGGTGGTAGACTGCAGATAACCGTTCTGTCCCTGGAAGGGGAAGTTAATATTTCCTACAGAGGCTTTTATATAAGGGGTCTGTAAATAGTAAGGTCCTACGTTATCATTACCTACGGCAGAATAAGACACTCTCAGTTTACCGAAGTTCAGGATTTTGTTGTCAGACATACCCAGCGCTTCGGTAAAGATAAAGCCGCCACTCACAGATCCGTAAGGATAGAACTGCTTGTCGGCAGACAGTACGGAAGAACCGTCATAACGACCGGTCACTGCCAGGGTCAGCATTTTTCGCCACTCTACGTTGGCCTGTGCATAGAAGCCTACTTTCCTGGATTTGTACAGGTTGTAGGTAGAGCTTACGTTGCTGGTATTGGCGATAGTATACAGACCAGGTACAGAAAGCGCCACGCCTTCCACATAGTTATTGTTATTGTAGTTGGACAGGATGTTGTTACCGATAAGCAGATCGGTGGTCCAGTCTTCACCGAAGTTCTTCCGGGCCTGGATCATCAGGTCATGGTTGAACTGCTGGTACTGGATATCGCGTTTGTACAATCTGCCGTCAACGGATTTGGAGCCGATGATCCCTACGTTCTCATGATAGTCGGTATTGTTGACATACATATCGGCGCCAAACCTTTCGGTGATGGTCAGCCAGGAGAGTGGAGAATAGGACAGGTTGATCACCGGGATGATACGATTCACTTTATCTGTCAGGCCGGTATTATCCACGAGCCAGTAGGGGTTGTTACGGGCGGCGCGGAACACCTGTTGGGAACCGTCTGGTTTGGTAGACGGAAGCGGATTCCAGGAGATAGGTGCTGAATATACGGTCCACAGCGGGTTGGCCAGGCTGTTACCTTCCAGCAGACGGTTGTTGTCAGAGTGAATATAGTTGAACTGCGTAGTGAGGCGCAGGTTTTTAGCCAGTTCAATGCCATACTTGGCAAACAGTGCATGCCGGGAATAATCGGTGTTGGGCATGGTGCCATCTGTTTTCACAAAAGAGTAGGACACCAGGTAATTGGATTTGTCGCTATAACCGCTGACAGACACGTTGTTATCAGAGGTATGGCCGGTACGGAAGAATTCCTTCACGTTATCTCTTTTAGGAACAGCTACGCCGCCTACTTTCAGCGTATCGATGAGTGGGCCCCAGGAGGTAGAACCTAACTGACCGGCGTTTCCATTTACATATTTACCACCGGAGCCTTGTGCATATTTATCCTGGAAGCTGGGCAGGATGGGATTTTCGAAAGAGTAGCTGGAGCTCACGGAAACGGTAGGTTTACCGGATTTGGCCCCCATGCCATTTTTAGTGGTGATGATGATTGCTCCTTTCGCAGCAGCGGAGCCGTAGAGGGCTGTAGCTGCAGAGCCTTTCAGCACGTTGATGCTTTCGATGATGTTGGGATCGATATCGGCAGCGCGGTTGGAGGTACCGCCGCCGCTGAGGGCGCCGTCCGGGTTACCGGCTTCGCCGTTGTCCATAGGGATACCATCCACTACCACGAGGGCCTGGTTTTCACCAGTGAGAGAGCTGTTGCCGCGGATCACTATCCTGGCGGAGCTTCCGGGCATACCACTGGAGTTGGTGATCTGCACGCCTGCCACTTTACCGGAAAGGGCGTTTACGAGGTTGTTTTGTTTCGCTTCCACGATGGCGGCGCCTTTCACTTCCTGCGTAGCATAGGTGAGGGTGCGTTTATCGCGTTTGATGCCCAACGCAGTTACCACCAGTTCGTTGAGTGACTGGTTGCTGCCTTTGAGCGCTATGGTGAGCGTATTGCCACTGGCGTCTGTTACGACAGTCTGATTGGCATATCCCACAAAGGAGAAAATGAGAGAAGCACCAGCGGGCACTTCCACCTTGAATTGTCCGTCCGGTCCGGAAATAGTGCCTTTTGAGGTGCCTTTAACGAGTACGTTTACACCAGGCAAGGGAGTTCCGTCCTTAGCGTCGGTAACTTTACCGGTAATGGTCCGTGTTTGCGCGTATGCCTGCAGCATACAGATGGTCACGAACAACCAAAGGAATAATCCTTTCTTCATGAGCAATTTAGATTTTGAAAGATGATTTCTGATACCTGATAACAATGGCATAGCCATCTCTTAGTTCGTATAGCCATAAAAGTTATACGTACTAAAAGGTTTTAGTAGACAATAAAATCCTGATCCGGGATACGGTGACAGTAGTGATCCTGGAAATGGTACCAGTTGAAGCCTCTGGCTTAACTGTTCAGATAATTGGTCGTTGTTTTAGATTTAGACGTTGTTTTTTGATTTAGATAATGCAAAAACCTTTTAAGCACAATATGCGGTGCCTGGTCCGGGAGGACGGGCCCATATCGTTGCTTCACGAGTAAGGTCAAGTAACCGGCTGGAAATTCAGACGACCAGCTTTCGTCTTCTTTTTGATTTTTAAACAAGTGCCTCCACTTCGGCTGCGGCCTGCAGCCTGATTTTCCATCGTTCGTTCCTACGGCTCTTCAGTTGACTTTTTATAGCGCGATCCGGACAGTCACGTACTTTCTATGTGATCAGCCCGCCATGTATCAATGAGTGGTCTAAATTATGAAAAAAATGTTAAACTTTCCGAGTGTTAATATATATGATTTTTAATAATTCGTATTCTCAACCTATCAAGAGCTTTTCTTTTTATCTGCGTGATGCTTATAATAAATGTCTGTTTTAATATTGAATTAAATCATTAAAATCTACTTAAAATAGCGTGAGCGCATTCCTTATCTTCGCCCCTGTTTTTGATGTATATCCGATCATGAAATTATCTTTCTTCCTCTGCAGTGTTATCAGCGGCTTGTTACTCTGGCTGGCCTGGCCCACCATGCCCTTTACCCCGCTGGTTTTCGTCGGTTTCATGCCCTTATTGTACCTGACGGAAAAAATACACCACAGGGGAAAATATTTTGGCTGGATATTTTTCTCCCTGCTGATATGGAATGTGGCCACCACCTGGTGGGTGGGCAATACTACCGTGCCGGCCAGTGGTGTATTTGCCAACAGTTTCAACGCGCTGCTGATGAGTGTTCCCTGGGTGGCCTACAAAGGCAGTCGCCGCCGCCTCCCGGAAACCATGTCATACTTTGCCCTGATCGTGTTCTGGCTCACCTTCGAACTGATACACCAGACCTGGGAACTGAGCTGGCCCTGGCTGGTGCTGGGCAACGCCTTTGCCATGCGGCCGGGATGGATACAATGGTACCAGTTCACCGGCGCCTCCGGCGGTACGCTCTGGGTACTGCTGGCCAATATCACCCTTTACCAGGCATGGAAACGGGCACGGATATACGATATGAGCTGGAGCCAGTTGCTGCGCAAAGAAATATGGAAGCCGGCGGCCGTTATCCTGCTGCCCCTGCTGTGCTCCGCTTTCATTCACCCTTCGCCGGACGATCCTGCCAGGAATATCGGTGTGGTAGTAGTACAACCCAACATCGATCCGTATGACGAGAAGTTTACCGCCAGCTCCGCAACGGAGCAGCTGGAAAAATTCATCCGGCTGTCGGAAACAAAGGCGGACAGTAACACCCGGTATTTTGTATGGCCGGAAACAGCGCTGTTCCCCAACGGCGCCTGGGAGCACCAGCTGAACTACCAGCCGGAGGTGCAGGCCATCCGCCGCATGCTGCTGCGGTATCCCAAAGCCAAAGTGATCACCGGCGCCGTGACCATGAAACAGTACCGGGAAACGGAAGAGGCCCCGGTCAGCGCCCGCCGCATGGAAGACGGCACCCCCTGGGAACCGTTTAACACCGCCCTCCAGATCGACACTTCCCAAAACATCCAGGTATATCATAAGTATGAACTGGTGCCAGGCGTAGAGCTGACGCCCTACGTACGGTATCTCTCTTTCATGCAGCAGCTGGCCCTCGATTTTGGGGGCATCTCCGGCAGCTATGGCCGCACCCCTGCCGCCACTATGCTCACCAATCCGGCAGACAGCATCAGCATATTTCCCACCATCTGTTATGAATCTGTTTTCAGCGACTACGTGGCTGCCGGCGTGAAACCCGGCGCCAACCTGCTGATGGTGATCACCAACGACGGCTGGTGGGGCCGCACCGAAGGCCACCGCCAGCATCTTCAGTACGCCCGTATACGCGCCATCGAAACGCGGAAATGGGTAGTCAGAAGCGCCAATACCGGCATTTCCGCCGTGGTAGACCCTGCCGGCAACATTCATCAGCCCCAGCCCTACTGGGAAGAGGCTGTTTTTAAGGCAACTGTAACACCCAGGCAGGAACAAACGTTCTACGTCAGAAATGGCGATCTTCTGTCTAAAGGAGCGGTAATATTTTGTATCTTGTTACTGGTACATGCTTTTATTTCACGATTTATTCCCGGCTTAAGACATGCGGAAAACAATGCATAACGGAACCAGCCAATACGATGATCAGGGCAAAGGACCAGTGGTGGTACTCCTCCACGGCTTCGCCGAGAACGCCGGTCTGTGGGACATCCAGCAGGCTTATCTCAAAGACCGCTTCCGCGTGATCACCCCGGACCTTCCGGGCGCCGGCGGCGTACCGGTGACAACACCGCTGACCATCGAATCCATGGCTGATTACGTATATGCCATCCTGTTAGCCGAAAATGTGGAAAAAGCAACTATTATCGGCCACTCTATGGGCGGCTATGTGGCCCTGGCCTTCGTCGAAAAATATCCGCAGCTGGTGCAGGGACTGGGACTGTTCCACTCCACCGCCACCGCAGATACCGAAGAGAAAAAAGAGGCCCGCCGGAAATCCATCCGGATGATACAACAATATGGCGCTGAAACCTTTGCCAGGCAAACCCTGCCAAATATGTTCAGCCCTGCCTTTAAAACCGCGCAGCCTGACCGGACAGACGCCTATGTTCAAATGGGTATGCAGTGCTCCGAAGCAGCCATGATAGCTTACTATGAAGCTATGATGCACCGCCCCGACCGCACCGCGATCCTCAAAAACACAACGACACCCGTGCTGTTCATCATCGGGAAAGATGATGCAGCCGTACCGACAGACATCATATTGCCGCAGATTACTTTACCCCGGGTAAGCAGCATTCATATTTTTGATCAGGTAGGACATATGGGAATGTGGGAAATATATGAAACTGCCAACGTGGTCTTGCAGCAGTTCGCCGAGTTCTGTCAGCTTTGACATAACTTTTATCAACACAACCAAAATCGCCTGTTTTGAAGAAAATAACCCTTCTCCTGATAGGTTTAGCATACATCCTGCCCATGTATGCCAGCCATATTATCGGCGGCCAGATTTTCTATAAGCTGGTACAATCCAGTCCCGGTACCAATACCTACCAGGTCACCATGAAATTATACCGCATCTGTGAAAGCGGCGACCGGATCGCCGAGATGCCCAAAACCATTATCCTCTCCTCTTTCGATAAAAAAAACAACAGCTTTGTCAGCGATTACCGGATCGACCGGACCAATTTTGAAACCAAACAAGCCACCCAGATAGATCCCTGTATCGTCAACCCGCCCAGGATCTGTTTCCAGGTAGGTACTTACCAAACGACCATTACCCTGCCCAATAACGCAGACGGGTACACGATCGCCTTCCAGAGTTGCTGCCGCGACCCCTTCATGATGAATATCGTGGCGGAACGCATCCCCGGCACCAACGACCGTGGCACCGGCGCCACCTATTTCGCGGAAATACCCGGTACCAACAGCGGCGCCATAGACGCCACCGGCGCAGTAAAAAACTCCGGCCCCGCTTTTACCAAAGAAGAAGCGATCCTGGTATGCGCGGATAAAAAATTCACCTACGACTTCTCCGCCGCGGACGCTGACGGCGACCAGCTGGAATACGAATTCTGTGATGCCTACACCGGCGGCCAGCTGACCGACCAGTCCGGCATCCCTCCCCCGGCGACGAACCCTCCCTATCGTTTTGTGCAGTACATCAGCCCCTTCAGCGGACAATCGCCCCTCGGGCCCAAAGTGACCATCGACCGGAAAACAGGTATTATCAGCGGCACCGCACCGGCGGCCGGTAAATATGTGGTGACCGTATGCGTCAACGAATACCGTAACGGGAAAAAAATAGGTACCCTCCGCAAAGACTTTCACATCACCGTTACTACCTGCGTAAAACAGGTGACGGCCGCTATGCCGGACAAATACGCCGACTGCAGCAGCCTGACCATCACTTTCCTTAACAACAGCACGCTCGGCAAGCCCTACACCTGGGATTTCGGCGACGGGACACCGCAGGTGACCACCACCTCCCCCGACCCGCTTCCGCATACCTACGCCAAAGAAGGTACCTACACTGTAAAACTGTGGGTAGACAAAAGCAGTAACTGCGGCGACAGCGCCCTGGCTACCGTGTACGCCTACCCGAAATTCGACCCTGACTTCCGGGTAGCGGGGTTGTGTACAGAAAAACCGTCCGTGTTTACGCCGGACGTAACCCGGGTAGACCGCGGCATTGTGTCCTATTACAAGTGGAACTTCGGCACCGGTGTCGCCGGCGACACCTCTAATATCCCCTCACCCCGGTTCCAGTATAAACAACCCGGCACCTACAACGTGCAACTGTTCCTCCGCTCTACCGTAGGCTGTGAGAAAACCGTCACCCATCCGCTCACCGTGTACGACCGGCCACCTTTCCGCGCTACCGCAGACACGCTGCTGTGTTACCGCGATAGCCTCCGCATGTGGGCTGCCAGCGACCTGCCGGGCACTTACCAATGGACGCCCGACAACTATAAAATACTGAATCCCAATACGCCTAATCCCATTGTATTCCCGAGGACCGACACTGCATACACCGTTAAGTTCACCGACCAACAGGGATGCACCAACGAAAAAAAGGTACTGGTAGAGGTGCGGGATTCCCTGCTTATACATACGCAGCCTGACAGCACCGTCTGCACCGGCGACGAAATCCATCTGACCGTACAGGCAGATGGCGCTTATGCATATCAGTGGACCAACCTGGGCAACAACCAGGTGGTCAGTAACCTGATCGATGCATTTGTGACGCCTGCTCCGCCGCGGCAGACTTATGAAGTAGTAGCCTCTCTCGGGAAATGTCATACTGCCGATACCGTTAGTCTGAAAGTAGTAAATCCTCCCAAAGCCGTTGCTTATCCGGATACCACCATCTGCTTCGGCACCCCCGTGCTCCTGCGGGCGGAAGGCGGCGCCTACTACCGGTGGTCTCCCTCTTATTACGTCAAAGAGCCCACACATCCCATGACGCTGGCCTACCCGGAAGACACCACACGCTTTACGGTAACGGTAACGGATACACTGGGATGCCCCAAAAAGGTGACAGCCAGCGCCCTGGTACAGGTAGTGCCAAAGGTGCGCGCTTTCGCCGGCAACGATACCATCGTCATGCTCAATGTCCCCTTCCAGTTACAGGCCACAGGCGGCGTACGTTATACGTGGACGCCCGTCACCGGTCTGAACAACCCTAAGGTCCCCAATCCGGTGACCATGATCAACCGCGATGTTACCTATACCGTCACCGCCTATTCACAGGAAGGCTGCACCGGCACAGACGATATCTTCGTCCGTTTTATCGCAGGACCGGAAATCTATATCCCTAATGCTTTTTCGCCGAATGGCGACGGACAGAACGACGTGTTCCGCCCCATACCGGTAGGCATGGTTAAAATGGACTTCTTCCGGGTGTTTGACCGCTGGGGTAAGCTGATGTACGACAATACCGCCTATATGAAAGGATGGGATGGCAGGGTCAATGGACAACCCGCCGCTGTTGGCACCTATGTATGGGTGGTACAGGGACGGGACGTGGACAACAAAACGGTACTCCGGAAAGGCACCGTCACACTCGTCAGATAAAGCTGCTGACAGGTAATCCATTAGGTATTCCGATATTTAATTGCATGTAATCAACTCACCTCAAACCCACTGTAGTAACGGGAAATAATACGTTGCCGGATTGAACCGGGGCTGCTTTTTTTTTGTTAAATTCAGATAGTAGTACCCCGAAACATGAAGAGCACCTTGTTATTGGTTCTCGGCTGTTGTTTAATGTATCTCCATACAGCTGCTTACCACATCATCGGTGGCGAAATTTATTACAAGACAGTAGGCATGAGTGGAGATAATTCCCGCTACCGTTATCTCATCACCCTTAAACTATACCGCGACGCAGACTTTACCTGCGGCGACCGGCAGGGTTGTATTGACCGGTTTGAAAATCCGGTGGTGGCCAATGTGTACACCGCCGGCGGGGAACGGGTGATGTCTTCCGTATATCTTTATATCAGCAAGGTGGCGCCGCTGACAGATACGCTGAAAAACCCCTGTCTCTCCCCGCAGGTGCAGCACCTGGAAGTAGCGTTCTATACGGCCACTATAGAACTGGCGCCCATACCAGGTGGTTATTATGTGGCATCGCAGCGCTGCTGCCGCGGTGAAAAACTGACCAACATCTATGACTCCGAACATGAAGGCTCTACCTACTATACGGTCATCCCGGGCACGGAATCCAGGCCAAACAATAACAGCGCGTACTTCGATAAAGACTCCGCTATCGTGATCTGCAACAAGCTACCCTTTAAGATCAACTACGCCGCTTATGACGAAGATGGCGACAGTCTCACTTATCAGCTCTGCAGCGCGTTGACAGACGGCACTGTCAATAATGAAACCAATTCCACCACGCCGCCACCTTACAATTCCACCGTACGGTATATTCCGCCCTATTCCGGCGCCAACCCTATGGGTGGCAGTCCGGCCATTTCGATAGACAACCGGGGGATGATCACCTGCACGCCCGACAGGGCCGGTAAATTCGTGATCACGGTCTGTGTGAATGAATATGACCGGGTAACAAAGCGTTTGCTGGGCACCCATAGTAAAGACATCCTGCTAACCGTGTTCGACTGTACTACTAAAATTGTGGCCGGTTTCCCTTCTGTGCTCAGCAACTGTGCAGAATCGCCTGCGTTGCAGGTAGCCTTTCCCAACTACAGTGAAGCAGGTTACACTTCTACCTATCACTGGACGTTCGGGGATGGCACCGATACCGTGACAGACACTAAAACCATTTTCTTTCATCAGTATCCTGATACCGGGGTGTACAAAGTAAAACTGGTCGTTAATCCAACGCTCACCTGCCGGGACAGCACCACCGGGGAAGTCCGCAACTACCCCGGGTTACGCGCCGGTTTCACGACCGCCGGGTTCTGCAAGGAAAACCCTATCAGTTTCACCGATACCTCTTCTTACCGTTATGGCCGCATTACCAGCCGCACCTGGGAGTTCGGGATAGCTGACAGCGTACTGGTTACCGGCGATGAACGAAGCATACAGCACAGGTTCGATAAAGGCAACATCTATACAGTTTCCCTGACGCTGCACACGGATAAACAATGCGAGAAAACCGTTACCCAAAACGTACGCATATACGAAGTAATACCCTTCGCCGGTAATGATACCATCCTCGCCAAAGGACAAACGCTGGTGATGCAGGGCAGCGGCGGGGATATTTATTCCTGGCAGCCTTCCGATGGTTTGAGCGATCCTACTGAAGCCCATCCGCTGCTGAACTACAACAAAGACATTGCCTACGTGCTGCGCGTATCCAACCAGCAGGGGTGTACCGGCTACGACACCATCAGCGTAAAATACTACACCGGGCCGGAGATGTATATCCCCAACGCGTTTACTCCCAATGGCGATGGTATCAACGACCGTTTCCGGTTCATTCCTGTGGGCATCGTGCATTATAAGTTCTTCCGGATATTCAACCGGTGGGGACAGGAAGTTTATTCCTCCACTGATTTCAGGAGCGGGTGGGATGGTACGTACAAAGGAATGCCTGCGTCGGTAGACACTTATCTGTGGATACTGCAGGGCACTGATTTCAACGGAAGGGAGATACTCAAAAAAGGAACTGTCACGCTCATCCGCTGACCCACGGAAAAAGCATCGTTTTTAGGTAATATCACGCTAATTTTACAGTATTGTTTCAACAGGCTCTTACCATGGGTGACAGCCATCAATCCGATATTATGGGAATCGTTCTTATCACAGGTGCTACCGCTGGTTTTGGCCAGGCATGCGCAGAAACATTTGCCGCGAAAGGTTATGACGTGATCATCACCGGCCGGCGCAAAGAAAGGCTCGACGCTTTACATACACAGTTATCACAGGAATACGGCGCCAATGTGCTGGCGTTGAATTTCGATGTACGGGATGAGAAGGCCGTATGGGAAACGCTGAGTAATATCCCCGACGAATGGAAAGCCGTGGACATCCTGGTCAATAATGCCGGGCTGGCCGCCGGCCTCAGCACCATCGATGAAGGCGACCCCGACGACTGGAACAATATGATAGACACCAACGTAAAAGGCCTGCTGTATGTGTCCCGGGTAGTAATTCCGTGGATGCGTTCCCGTACCAGCGGCCATATCATCAATATCGGTTCTACCGCCGCCAAACACGTTTACGCTAAGGGCAACGTGTATTGCGCTTCCAAAGCCGCTGTAGATGCCATCTCACAGGGCATGAGGATAGACCTGCTGCCCTACCGGATCAAGGTCACTGCCATTCACCCCGGCGCCGCTGAAACTGAGTTCTCGCTCGTACGTTTTAAAGGCGATGAAGATAAGGCCAAAGACGTGTATAAAGGCTTTATCCCGCTGAGCGCACAGGATGTGGCTGATGTAGTGTATTACTGCACCTCCCTTCCACCGCATGTTTGTATCAATGACCTGGTGCTGACGCCGCTCCAGCAGGCGAACGCGTATTATATTGATAAAAATTAACACGTTTATGTGAGTACATAGTTGAGTCTGTTTATCTATATTTGAAATCACTTATATATCTTTTACATTACCTATATGTAAAGGATTTATACCAATGCCATCAGACTAATCCAAGACGAGATAAGACTATCCTTTAATGTGAAAACCATATCCCTATGCTTACGTTCTTAACTATGTACGTATTGCGCCTGTATTATCCGAGATGGAAAGAACAGTGGCGCCTTTATTTCGGCAAGACCCGCCGGGGCACTTATGGCCGGTGGGCATCCCGCAAAGACTGGAGTGAGGGTTATAGCTGGAGCTATAGCTGAGTAAGAAATTATCGAATGAACAGGGCCGGACAAATGTCCGGCCCTGTTTGTTTTTAAGCATTGGGGTTTTCAAAAATCAGATGGAAACCCGTTCATAAACAATTTCGCCCTTGCGGGTATAAGCCACCAGCACGGTGTTACCATCCAGCGCACCGGCTACCGGATAGGCAGCGTACACACTGTCGGCCGTTAATGCCCTGCTGGTAATGGTTTGCCCTTCGGGCGATTTTATCGCTATCCCTACCCTGCTCCGGAAATTTCCCTGCCATTTCACCGGCTCGTCCCACACAATCACCACCCGGTCGTCCGGGATGGTTACTATCTGCGGGTGCTTGGCCATCGGCGCTTTGCTCAGTGACTCCTTCTGCGTATAGGTTTTACCGTTATCTGTCGACCCGGCATAAAAAACACCCTGGCCGCCGCCCATGGTAAACCACGCGAAATGCAGCCCGTGTTTATTGGCTGTCAGCGCCGGCCCTGTGTGCGGACAGCCATTCACTACCCAGTTGTCTGCACTGATACGTACCGGTTCACTAAAAGACCGGCCACCATCTACCGACACCTGGTGTACCATGTCCCGGATGGAGTCGTTGATAATATCACGGTAGGCCACATGTACATCCCCGTTACCCGCCACATATAAACGGGTACGGCAACACTGGCAAACCGTTTGCGCAATCGGCTTCGCCGCCTGAAAGCCTTTACCTCCGGCAGTCACAGCCCAGTACAGGGTAGACCCTTCCGCTTTAGTGTCCTTACGATTGTCCAGCCAGATAGCGGCCGCTTCGCCATCAGGCAACAAAGCCATATCAAAGTAACGCTGATCATAACCGGCGGCATCTGTCACCAGCGACTGTGCTTCTCCCCAGGTACGGCCACTGTCGGCAGATACCGCATACATCACCTTACCGGCATACTTATTACGCGGATCGTGCTGCTCCACCCCAAACAAGGCGATAACGCCGCCATCCGGCCGGAACAACAGCTTAGGCAGGTTTTCCGCATGTGGGTACACACCAGCCGTCGTTTCAATTTTTACCGGATCGGAAAACGTATAACCGTTATCGTTAGATACCGCATAACACATCATGCCGGTATCTGCAGTACTGTCTTTTTCTACCCAGCTGATCACGGTACGTCCCTCACCGTCTTTGGTAATGTAAGGACACGAAGCATCTTTACCTGCATGGGACAATACCACCGGACCAGCCGGCGGTGTGCCTTTCGGGCTGCAGGCGGTAAAAGCCATCCACCACAAAACCAACAACCATATGATTTTTTTCATAATTATCTCTTTAAAAAACGTCTTTAAACTATCTGCACTTTGTTCCTTTGCTTACTTTGTTTCTTTGCGAGCTCACTTCTTCCCGACAAAGGTATAGGCCACCCCAAAATTGAACGTCTGCCGCGGCCCGATACGATAACTCTTACCATAGGCCGATTTCTCCGCTGTAGTAGCATACAACTGGTCTCCCACATTCATACAGTTCAGCCAGCATTCAAACCCTTTCCACTGATACCCGGTGCGGACATTGAACAAGTCATACCCATTGTACCACGCAGTATTGGCGGCATCCATGTAATAACCACTGATGTGCTGCCATTCACCGCCAATGCGGAACCCTTTCAGGAACGCCGGTTTCCAGGTGACCTCTGTATTGGTGATCCATTTCGGCGCACCGTTCATTTCATTGTTGTTATAGGTTTTTCCATTCTCCGTATAGGCGTCGAAGATATGACGCGCATAAGAGCCGCTGGTGCGTAAAAACAAAGACTTCATCGGCGTGTAGCGCACATTCCATTCTACGCCGCGATGTGTGGTGGCACCGGCATTCTGATTAACATAAGCGCCGTCGGCATCCCGTACGCTGATAATTTCGTTGGTACCTTTCATCTGGTAAACGCTCACATCCACATAACCTTTCTGCCGCGCAAAAGCGAACCAGCCGCCGGCTTCATAGTTGTCATAAGTGGCAGATTTTAATACCGGCACTTTCACGCCCCGGTACAGTTCTGAAATATTAGGCGGAGCAAAACCCCTGCTGTAATTGGCATACAAGCCGCGGTTGTGTTGGAGGTTGTACGTCAGTCCCAGCTTGGGCGTCAGCGCATTAAAGTTGTTCTTTTCGCTGGGAGCGCCCGTAAACGCTGATGGCGGCAGATGATTATTAAAATCATAATCCATCCGGTCGTACCGCAATGCGGCGACCACCCGCATATTTTCTACCGGCGCAAAAGCAAACTGGGTATATACGGCAGTATTCAGCAAACCAACACGATAGCTGGTCAACAAGGAATCGGTGGCTTTATATCCCGTGTAATAACCAGCGGCGTCTTTAGTGATATCGATATAGTTAGCGTGATAGGTAGCGGGGCTGTAATCTGTGCTGATACCAGCTATCAGCGATGCCTGTTTCCAATTGAAATCTTTTTTATGCTGAGCGATCACCCCGTAGCTGTAGAAAGCGTCGCTGTTGATTTCTCCTCTTGCCTTGAGTGTGTTGCGGATGTCCCTGATGGCATAAAAAGGGTTCTGCCCGATGGTGCTGTGCCGGAAGAAAGCGGTAACGCTGGTATGACTGCTGGTATTCCAGACATGGTCCAGGGTGCTGCGAATACGCAATGCTTTTACGTCCCTGTAACTGAATGTCTGGAAGTTACGATAATCTTTGGCAAAGAAATGAGCGCTGTCGAGGCCGCCGGTCTGGTCAGTCTTGTAATTGATCAGCGTGGCGGTAGTGGTCCATTTATTATGTTCGTTCAGCTGTACATCAGTACGGGCAGTCACTGCCAGCTTATGGAAATCGCTGTGGTCCATATAGCCGTTCTGTTGGTTGGCATAATAACCACCGACAAAAAAACCTGCCTTCCCTCTGGTGTCGGAAACACTGAAATCTGTTCGTTTATATCCCCAGTTGCTGGCTTCGAGCTGCACTTTGGCCGTGGGCACCAGTGTAGGCGCTGCCGTAATAAAATTCACGGCGCCGCCTACGGCCTCGCTGCCATACAGGGAGGAGGCAGGGCCACGGATGACTTCAATATTACGAAGGGCCGCCATGTTGACTTCTATCAACGCATTGTGATTAAAATCGCCGACGGTGCGGATGGGAATACCGTCTTCGAGATACAGGAAAAGGCTTTTATAACCGATAGGCTGCCGGATAGCCATGGTATGCTGTTCATTGCCCAGGTCCACCATGTATACGCCGCTCACTTTGTTGAGCACTTTATCCAGCGTGGTGGCTTTGGTTTCCTGCAGCGTCTGCGGAGAAATGGTGCTGATAGCTACAGGCGCTTCCGTACGCCGTTGCTTTTCCCGGGAAGAGGACACAATTACCTCGTTCAGGTTGGTGGAACTGGCTTCCAGGTAGATCACCGGCATTTCCGCCGCCGCTGACGCGGCTATCTTCCGGGTGATATAACCTACATAGGATATCTTCAGGGTGTCGGGGCTTGCTGCCACCGGCAGCTGATATCGTCCCTGTGCGTTACTCATACAGCCTTTCCCGGCTGCTATCAGGTTCACACTTACGCCTGGCAGAGCTTCCCTCGTCCTTGCATCTGCCACGCGCCCGGCCAATTCCTGGGCATGGCCCGCCCGCATCGCCAAACAGGCAATGAGCAGTAAATAAATTTGTTTCATTAGGTCGTCAGTTGGATGCACGTCTTTACAGACATACATCTTGGTTTGTCAGGAAAACATTTACGCATAAAGGCAGAAAGCCGGCTAAAAGCTTTACCGATATCGTAACCCGGGGCTTTACCCACGGGAAGGATGGAAAATGCCTTCAGACAGCCCGATACGGGCATCGTCAGGTTGACTAACTACATCTAACTAAAAAGGCATTCCGGAGATGGTCAAACCAGGGATTGCGGCGGGTGGAAAATAGTGTGGACAGGGGTTTCAAAGAAGGGTTCCGCATAAAATACAATGTGCACCACAGGCGCTGCAGACGGCGCCGTGAGCCGTTCCGGCAGGGCATTCACAAACATTACTTCGTAACGCTCCTTGTTACTGCTGTTGTTCTTGTCCTGGCTGGCATCGCGGTCCAGTTTCTTTTTCAGATAACATTTACCGTTACAATGCATTTCGGGCTTATTGCGGTTTTCGCAAAGCACCTGCGCAATAAAAGACTGTTGCGTCCTGAACTGCAGCACAATAAGGCTTTTGCTGAAAGTCTGCAGCAAGAGGCCCAACGAAATGCATATGATGAGGAAATATTTCACGACACAAACTTATAAAAGAAATGTTAAAGAGATCATGATTTTTATCAGCGTGTTTGTTAAGCGCGATCATCTTTTTGTTAAGCATCGCCCGAAGGGCAAAAAAAATCCCCGGGATAAAAACCCCGGGGATAAAAGGTTAGGCCGGCTTACGGTTAGCCTTATCTGTAAGTTAACTATTGCGACAATACGAACCTGAAGGTGATACCACCCCTGGTGTTGGTGATCGGATAAGCGGTGGAAATAACAGGGATCGTTTGCCTGCGGTCATAGAAGAAACGCAGGTTCAACCGGTTATTCACTACATAGTCGATGGACGGCGCAATGCCCACTACCTTCTGGCCGCTGGTAGGAATGACCAGATCGGCATCCAGGCGGTTGTTGGCGGTCTTATCATCCCGGAAGCTCAGGTCCAGGCGGAAGTTAAGATCGTTCTGAAGACGTTTGCCACCGTTTTTACCCACAGCAAATGGCAGCTGCAGTCCTCTCACCCGATAACCGGCGCCTACCACAATTTCGCTGGAGCGCAGCTCGGTCAACTGGTAATCGATCAAACTGAGGCTGAGAGAGCGGCTCTTCCGGTATTCCAGCCGTGCATTGAGACTGTTGGTAAAGGTGAGGTCCACGCCCAGCAGCGGCGAAAACTGCTCTGTCAGCGTCAGGTTAGGCACCAGGAAGTACGGATAGTAGTTACCGGATACCGTATCCCTGAACGCCGGGTAACCCGCCAGCCGGGGATCTTCATAATACATGGAGGTATTATAGGAGTTCATGGACAATGTACCGACATAACCATGCGTCAGCGTAAAGTTGGTCAGGAAACTGCGGAAAGGCTCCAGTTTGGTCAGACCATTATACGTAACACGCCAGTTCGGTTTCGGCATATAATTTTTAAACGGATTGCTTTTTACGGTATTACCCGGTCCGTTCAACAGGCCGACGTTCTCCGGCGATTTGCCGGTATACGCTGCCAGGAATGCGGGGATCAGCACGTCCTGCGCATACCGCGTATAGCCGTAGGCGTAAGTAGGATCTTTCGGGTCCCCTGAAGGAACGCCCGGGTCTTTGTTGTACGGGTTGGCCGCGCCCAGCCGCTGGGAAATGATATTCCGGTAGGCTTCAAAATTGCGGAACGTTTCCGACACGCCGTTAGCCGTATTGATCCTGCCAAACATCGTTTTAATAGCGATGTAGGAGATTTCAAAACCACCGGCGTCATACGGGCTCAGGTGTTGGAACCCAAGATCAGCACCGGTAGAATCCTGCATACTTTTGAACAGTTCTGTATGTGTTTTGGTAAACGACTTGGTCATGCTCAGATCGATACGCAGATCGTTGAACGGTTCCAGTTGCGCCTGCAGGTCCCACCGTTGGGTGTACTGCTGCTGGAACTGTATGTTCAGCGACGGGTCTTTCGTGATCAGTCCGCGATTCGCAAAATCATCCAGCCATTTTTTGTCGGGTTGTTTGCCCAGCACAAAACCGAGGCCCGGCGCCATCGACTGCCAGTTCATCCCTACCAGCTTAGCACTGTCCAGGTAACCAGGCAAACGGGTACCGGCGTTCTCGTTATAGTTGAAGCCTACCCGTTTCAGGGCCATCAGCGGTTTCAGCACTGCTTTTATCCATGGGGAAATTTCGTCGCCGGACGACTGGTTGTTGTTCTGTTGATTATTCTGCTGGTTGCTGTTATTGTTTTTGTTATTGTTTTTGTTCTGATTGTTGTTATTGTTAGACACCGGTTTGCGGGCATTTACCTGCCGGAGGAACTTGGACTTATTATACAGTTCCACAAACTTGAACTCTGCCGTCAGTGTTTTCTGCATGCTGTTCTCAATGGCGTTACCCAGGTAGAGCGCCAGCCGGGAAGCGCCGGTCCAGCGGTATTCCGTGCTGTAGCCGAAGGCCACGTTGGTCCAGCTCAGGGCCGGGAACTTGGCGGTAGGCAGCGTATAGGTAAAGTTGGCGTTATGCATGTAGTTCACCGAACGGCCGCCTTTGAAGAAGTTACGCCAGATGGTGTCTTTCTTCGCGCCGGTATTGATTCTGCCCGCGGGCTCATCCACGCGGGAGTTATTCACCGCGTTAAACTCGATGTTGATACTGCGGGTGATGTCCCACTTCAGGGTATAATACCGGTCGAACGTGAAGTATTTATCATACGTTTCGGGCAGCTGGTATTTCACATCTCCGCCGACGTTACGGATACGCGACGCGCCGAACTGCCGGATAATATCTGCCCGGAAGCTGATGATAGACGGCACATAGTTGACGTTGAAGTCCCGTATGAGGTCCAGCCAGTGTGTTTTGGTTTTGATCAGTTTTTTGAACGGCTCCAGGTATTTCGGCTGACCGGAATAGTTATACCCGATACCGCCGCGGTGTTTCGTCAGCAAATCACTCTGGATAAGCGGGTTATGCCGGTTGATCTGCGAGAATGAATAGCTGATATCGAAGTTCTCGATATCCCATAGGTGACGTTTACCCTGCCGTGTATTGAGTTTACGGACGTTGGTAAAGTTCAGGCTGGTGATGGAAGTAAAGTCCTGTGCATTCTTGCGCATGGAATCCCTTTCCCACCGGGACCTTGCCAGCGCGAGTTTGTCTTTCAGTTTGATATCAAGATCGTAGGGATCATATTCCGGGTTGCTGACAGCCTGTGAATAGCCGGCGTATACCGGGATAGACATGCCTACGCTCTTCGGCAGCAGTTTACCCAAATCCAGGTTGGCGGCGGCGTCGTATTGCAGGAAGTTATCACGGAAGCGTTCATTCACGCGCTGGTCGATGTTACCGAATCCGGCAGTGTGCATGTTGCCGGACACGGAGATGGTGCCCAGGTCGGCCAGCTGCACGTCTACCCTTGCCAGCGCGGCATAGCCGCCTTTTTCGTCGAAGTCTGACAGCCGCAGTTCATCGAACCATACTTCGGCGCAACGCGGCAGGCCATCGTCTTTCGGGTTCATTACACCGATCATCATGGTGCGGGCGTCGCCCAGGCTGGGGTTACCCACCACAGACATGAAGTTGCCGAATTCATCGGCCACCGGTGTCATGGGATATGCCTGCAGCGGAGAGCAGGAATCGCACATGTTACGTTTCTGTTTCAGCTGGCTCAGGCGCTCCATGATGAGCTGCATATTGTTACCGTCGGGCCAGATCTCGATAGGGGCTTTGGAGTTCCAGGCCGTTACTTTCAGCGGAATGCGGTATTCGTAGTAGTTGCTCACAAAGTCGCTACCAATGCGGATCACGGCTTGTACCTGACCGTCTTTCAATGCGGTGGCGGAACCCACGGCTTCTGCGTGCATGTACATTTCCATTTTCTTGTACTGGCGCAGGTCCATGTTGAGCGTTTTATACAGGGCACGTACTTCACCATCCTGCAGGTTACATACCTGGACGGACAGGGATTGTTCGTTCAGCTGCAGCGTGGTGTTGTTGGTGCTGATGGTATTCTGTCTTACTACTCCCGGCGGCAGCACGTAAGGGATAGGGCTGCGGGAAGAATTCTCTTCAATATTGACAGCAGACGAGTTAAAGGTAGTGGTCTGGTCCAGGGGCACAGGGTCGCCGGGTCTCAGTTCATACATATAACGGCGCCATTGGCTGCGCACCAGCTCCAGTTTGGCAAAACGTACCACCACCGGCTCTGCGAAGTCTGTCATGAACATACGCATAAAGCGGATGGACTTGAAGTCGGGGATGTTACCCACTTTTGCGTTAAACTGGTTCAGCGGAATTTTAAACTGGTACCATGTTTCGTTCGTTTTCTGGCCATTGGGCAGGTCTACCGGCGCCTCTATTTTATCCACGATGAAGTTGGAGCCAACGGCCATACCTGGTTTAAGGTCTACCCGGTACTGGAAGTATTCTTCCGTTTCGTTCATGGTATTGTCCCTGTTCAGATCTTCTGATTCAGGGATGTTGGTCGCCGCGGTGGAGAAAGTGGATTTCGGATCAGACACCGGGGAGTTGCCTTCCGGGTTGCTGTAGTTTTTATAACGTTCCAGGATGCCGGCGCGGGAAGCGTCGTAATCGGCGTTACGATAGTGTTTGTAGTCGTCGTTGGACGGATCTCGCTGGGCCTGCTGGAATACCGGGGAGCCGCCGAAGTTCTGGGCCAGTGTGTCCATATAGCTTCTGTAGAAAGCTGCTTCATCAGTAGATTTCAGACCATCATATCCTACGTCCTGGTAGGCCCGGATGTTGGGATCGTTGTCGAAAGCCTGTGTGATCTGCTGCTGGAACTTAGGCTGGCGGCCCCATTTGGAGGAATCGATTTTATTCGGTTCCTGCCGTGGGTCGGGCATACCGTTTTCGAAGAACTTCTTCGAGTCTTTGAGGATGTCTTCAGAAACGTTGCCCAGGTTGAAGTAGAGGGAGCCCCCATTGCTGCCGGGCGTTTTGATGAAGGGGTCCTGTATCCAGAACTCGATGTATTCGATATTGGCTGTTTCGAAGTCGCTGTTGTCGATGGCGCGCATGATACCGCCCCATCTTGTTCTGGGCCGGGCCAGTTTACCATTGCGGTCCATGGCCAGCGGGCTGCTGGTAAAGTTATACGGGCCTCTTTCGGTTGGATAGTAGGCCAGGTCGAGGGTGCTGAGCTGGCTTTGGCCGAAGTCGGTGGACCTGTTGCGGAACACTTCTTTCTGGTATACGAGCCTTACCCGGGGGTCTGACTGATCATCCAGGGAGATGCCTGCCGGCAGGTTGGGTGATTTCGGCAGCTGGAGCGTTGGCTCCAGGATATACCAGGCCAGTTTAGCCCTGTTCTTACCGTATTCAAGGACGTTGTTGTCTTCCGCTTCCGGGAACAACACCGTACCGGACGAGTTGGTAGCTCCTTTTGGTGTGGAGGCCAGCGCCCAGCTGGTGGCCGGAAATTTCAGGTCATACCCGCTTTTCACCCCTTCGAAGTCATCGATAAAAGCAGTACCCTGCTTGCTGCCGGCCTGGTTGATCAGTTTACTGTGACCGGGGAACAGGCGGGCCACCTCACCGGTGAAAAGGATGCTGGAAGGTGCGGTGGTACTGTAATTGGGCAGTTTATCGAGGAAACGTGTGAGGCCTTTCCATTCGGAAGCGTAGTTCACGTCGAGGCCCACCATCGTGTTTTTGATAGGATCTTCGCCGTAATTCACTTTCTGGTAGTAGGGCCGTTCACTCATGCGGACGATGGTACCGCCGATGCTGAGTTTATCGTTCACCAGGTAATCGAGGCGGGTACCGAAGTAGTTACGGACCTGCTGTCCGAACAAGGCATTGTTTTCAAACTGTACATTGATCGGTACGCCGGAGTTGAGCACCCCGCCATTGATAATTTTGAGCCTGCCGAGGTTATAGTCGATGATGTAATCCACGTTTTCGCGCAGCATCTGGCCACCAGCGGTAACGGTCACGGAGCCGGGCGGGATAGTGATCCCCCCGCCAAGGTTAATTTCCGACGAATTGGCCGATTTATATGAACCGCGGATCACGTAGCGGTTCAGCTGCGGGAACTGCTGTGCCACTACTTTGATGGAGTCGTACAGTACCCGGTACAGGTATTGTTTTTCGAGGGCGACGTCTCCGCCGAATGCTTTTTTCAGACCATCGGCAAATGGTTCCAGCATGGGGAACATGATCTTGCCTGTCAGGGAATTGATCGTGTAACCTTCCACGTAATCAAAAACACCGTCGGGCTGGGGGTCCAGCTGGTTATTAAGCCGGTCCAGGTTTAATACGGTGATGATCGGGGCGCCGGCGTATTCGTTTTTGCCGTCCGGCAGGTAACGTTTATCGCTCGGAGGTCTGCTTTCTGCGCCGGGGTCTTTATAGAACACGTCCATTTTAAAGTCTTCCTTGTTCACCTGGAAGGCGCCGGTGGCGTAGATGTTTTTCATCATCAGCTGCCAGATAGGTAATATCGGACGGGCGGACGTGGCCTTGAGCAATTTCAGGAACAGCACCGGAGAGTTGGCGCTGTTGTTCTGGTCCGGCGGTACGTCCTGGGAGAATTCACCCACCTGGTAGGTACGGCCGTTATAGGTATACTGATAAGCTACCGCCAGTACTTCGTCCGGCTGCAGCTGTTGGTTCAGGGAGATAAAGCCCAGTTGTTTGTTGATGGTATACTCGGTGGAGTCCAGTTTCCGGGCGAAGGTCTTTTCAAATTCCGACACGGGTTTGAGGCCCAAAGCCAGCAACCGGCTCACAACGATGCTGGTGTTACGGCTGGCCGCATCGCGGATCAGGTTCTGATACAAGTCGTTCGTGGCCCTGTCCGGCAGATGGGAGGTGGTGTTTACCCTGATGTTACTGTTATAGGGTTTGTATTCCCCGAGGTCCATCAAACCTACGATGTCGCGGGTTTGGGTGGTGGCCCCTGTTTTATTCGTCACCCACACCTCAATCCGCGTGATGTTGGACAGGGAGCGGATGATGGGGAGGTTGGACATGGCGTAGTTGAAGGTATCGCGGAAGAACTGCGCCAGCAGGAAGTGGCGGTTGTCTTCATACTCGTCGGCCCGGATGTTGTAGTCCTGCACCATGGTGCCGCCTTTGAGCATGAGGTTTTGTTTCTGCGATTTCTGGTTAGACAGTACGCTGGTGACGGTGAGGCGCCCGAACTGCAGTTGTGTTTTCACCCCGAAGAGGGACTGGATGCCGGAGATCAGGGAACTGCGCAGGGGGAAGCTGACGTTACCGGCTTCTATCTTCTTGATAATTTCGTCGTTATAGCCGGTGTATTCGAGTTTCACCTGGTTTTCGAAATCGAAGGTGGACTGGGTGTTATAGTTGGTGATGAGTTTTAGTTTATCCCCTATCCTGCCGGTGACGTTCATGTTGATACCCATATCGAAGTTGAACCCGCCGTTTTTACGGGCTTGTTCCACCAGTACGGGGTTTTTGATATTCTGGCCCTGGTAGCCGAAGGTAAGGTCCAGGCTACCCTGGGGGCGGATATCGACTTTACTGCCGCCGAAGATGCGGTCAAACAGGTTATTACCATTATACAGCAGCGGCCCGTTGCCTCTTTGGTTGAGGTTACCGAGGGCGCTGGCCCTTTTCTGCCAGTAATTTTTTTCGCTTTGCGCTGACTGGAGCTTATAGAACTCGTCGAAGTTCATATAAGTCGGGTTACGGTAGTTCTGGTTGCCGATTTTTTCGGTAACGGTATATTGTTTGGTAACGGGATCGTATTCTACTGTTTTGTTGATATTGGCCGGGTCGTTCAGGTCAATAGCGTTCCTGGACGCCGGATCAGATATACTGGGGCCGCGCCTGTCCTTAAGGGGATATTTCAAGGTATCTTTCTTCCCGGTAGTATCGATTTTGGTATTACCAGTAATTGTGGTGTCCGACTTCCAACTCGTTCTGCTCAAAAAATGAAAATTCCCGGATCGTTCCCTTGCGGCGGTGTCAACAATGATAAAAGATACAATTCCTATTACTGCAAAAGCGCCATAATAAGTCCTTCTTGCCAAGAAAAATAGGTTTTTATAGAGGTCTTGATATAATTATAAACTCTTCAGGGCCTTTTTGATCAGCTCTTCCAAGTTTTGCAATAGTGGTTCGTTCTTCATAACTCTCTGGATTGCCGCATCCGCCATATTCCGGGCTATGCCAAGAGTTACCAGAGCATTTAACGCATCTTCATGAATTGTATTGTTTACAGTGGCAGATAATTGTAGTCCGACTGTATCCTTTTGTTTCTTAACCTTATCTTTTAATTCCAGAATAATTCTTTTGGCTGTTTTGGCTCCTATGCCTTTTACACTTTCCAGCATTTTTTCATTTTCCATCATAATGGCCCGCTGGACGTCTTCCGGTTGAAGAGAAGACAACATCATTCTCGCCGTACTGGCGCCTACTCCCGATACGCTGATCAGCAATAAAAAGAGGTTTTTTTCTGCTTCCTCGAAAAAACCATACAGCGTATGTGCATCCTCTTTGATCTGCAGGAAGGTTAACAATTTGCAGCTGTCCAGGCCCTGTATCCTCGAATAGGTGTTCAGACTGATCTGAACTTCATACCCTACTCCGTGCACATCCATATGAACCAAAGCCGGTGACTTATAAGCCAATTTTCCATCCAAATAAGCGATCATAGAAGGTAAAGGTTCGATAATTTACTTAAACTTACGAAAAAAGAGGAATAATTTATCCCTGTGATAATAACGGCAAAGATGCTAACTTTTAACGGATTGACAAGCCTTTAACGGGTTCATATGGGACTTTTTTAGGAAATATTCGTTTATATCGTATTTTTACGCCTCGATTTAAACACATATTTTAGTTTATATGAATAAAATTACGGCCGCTATTACAGCGGTGGGTGGATATGTTCCTGACTATGTGCTGACCAATCAGGAACTGGAAAAACTGGTAGACACAACAGATGAGTGGATTTTAACCAGAACGGGCATCTCCGAAAGAAGAATTCTCAAAGGAGAAGGGAAAGGTACTTCCGACTTATGTGTACCGATCGCCCTTGAAATCTGCAGAAAGAGAGGCATCACCCCCGAAGATATCGATCTGCTGATCGTTGCCACCGTAACCCCCGACATGACCTTCCCCGCCACAGCCAATGTTGTAACAGATAAAATCGGAGCAAAGAATGCATTCGGTTTCGACATCAGTGCTGCCTGCTCCGGCTTTCTGTATGCACTGGACACCGGCGCACGGTTTATTGAAAGTGGCCGTTATCAGAAAGTAATGGTGATTGGCGCCGACAAAATGAGCGCTATCATGGACTATACAGACAGAACTACCTGCATCATCTTCGGTGACGGCGGCGGCGGCGTACTGCTGGAGCCCAACTACGAAGGATACGGCGTGGTGGACAGCATCCTGAAAAGCGACGGCCATGGCCGCGAATACCTCCACATGAAGGCCGGCGGCTCGGTAAAACCAGCTACCATCGAAACTGTGCAGAACCGTGAACACTTCGTGTACCAGGAAGGTAAAATGGTGTTCAAATACGCTGTTTCCAACATGTCCGAAGCTGCCAACGGCATCCTCGAGCGGAATAACCTCACTGCGGAAAGCATCGCCTGGCTTGTACCGCACCAGGCCAACAAACGTATTATCGCAGCCACTGCGCAGTACATCAACCTGCCCGAAGAAAAGGTCATGATGAACATCCACCGCTACGGCAACACCACTGCGGGGACCATTCCTTTATGCCTGTGGGACTACGAAAAACAGCTGAAAAAAGGCGATAACCTTATCATGGCCGCATTTGGCGGCGGCTTCACCTGGGGCGCCAGCTATATCAAGTGGGCTTACGACGGCGAAAAATACGGCAAGTAATTTTTCACGGTAAAATATACCCGAAGGCCAGGTACGAATGTTCCTGGCCTTCTGCTATAATATAGCCCTGCATCATCTTCATCAGGTCCCGACTGATCACCAGCCCCAATGCCAGTCCGTTGTCCTGCCAGTTTTCCAGTCCGGCCAGCACAAAACGGGTATCTTCTCCTGTCTTTGCCTTTATATGCACTTCCGTTTGCCCCATGGACTGGTCGACGGTTATTTCCAGCATGCTGCCCGTTGTGGCAACGGCCACGGCTATCTGCAACAGCTGTATGTTCACCAGCTTCAGCATTTCCTCGTCCGCCAGTACCGACACGTTTTCCGGAATATAGTTCTTTACCATCAGCCTTTTCTTTTCCAGCTCCGCTTCCAGCGGTCCGAGCGCACTCTGGATCAACGGCAGCAGCCGGCAGCGCACCGGCTCATAATGGTAGCCGGACAATTGCAGCCGCAACCATTTGAGGATATTGTCAAAAACCTCCAGCACCTTTCCGGAAGTAGCACTGATATGCCTGAGCCAGGTGGCCATTTCCGCTTTGGACAGTTTACCCGATTTAAACCTTGCCGCTACCTCTGTCAGATGCACTAATGGCCCCCGGAAATCCCGCGCCAGTATGCTTATCAGCTTATTTTTAAAGGCATCTGTTTCTGTGAGGGCTGCATTCAGTGCGGCTATATCCCGGTAACTCCGCAGCAGGGCTTCATCCTGCTGTTTTAACCGCTGGTAATGCCAATACCGTTCAAAAGCTACCACCAGCAACAACACCAGTACTATCAGCACGCCTACCGCCAGCAACCGGTTATTGTCTGAAGCCGCCAGTTCAGCTGCCAGCACCTGCTGCTGACGTTTATTCTGCTGCGCCAGGTCGGCGACGGCTTTTTCCTTCAGAAAAATTTCGATATAATCAAAGGAATGCGCGTTGGGCTGGTAACGTTTCTCCGCTGCCAGTTGCATGATCTCCCGGCCATACTGCACCATGCGGGCGTTGTCTTTTTTCTGTTTGTAATAATCGTATAGCCGTGCCAGCCAATAAAGGTTTAACTCGATGCTACCCGTTTGCACTCCTAACAGGTACGCTTTTTCCTGGTACCGGGCGGTATCGGGATGGTAGCCCATGCGGGGAAAATCATCCAACCGCCCGTACATGTCCATGGCTACATAAGGCATCCCTGCACGCAATGCGTTATCTGCCAGCCGGTAGATAGCTTCTTCTGCCTGCCTGCCCTGTCCCTGTTGTACCAGGTCGTTCAGCGAATAAGCATCTATATAAAAACTGATTTTGGAGCGCGGGTACTTATTCACCACCTGGCGCGCCCGTTTCAGTGCCCAGTGCACCGAGTCCGCATGCGCACTGTCTTTATAAAAACGCATAACGTAGTTGATTAACAGTATCCCATATACGGAATCCTTGTCCGGTGGCAGCCGGCTGGCCATCTTAAACGCCTGGTAAAAGTAGTTGTTGGCATCTTCCTTCCGGCCGGTGTTGCGATAGTACAGGTAAATATTACTGAGTGTTTTGGCTACCCGGGCGGAATCGCCCAGCTGTTCATGTATTTTGAGAGCCCGGTAAGCGTAGATGCCGGCCACGCCGAAATCCGTTTTCAGGGCGTAGTACCAGCTCATCAGGTCGTTGGCGTCTGCGTGCCCCCTGGCATCGTGCAGCCTGGCTGCCATGTCCCGTACTTTTATAGCGTACTGAAAACTGCTGTCCACGTCTATCACAGCGTACAAGGCGCTTATCCGGCCCAGTACCACGAGGTAGCCGGCGCTGTCACGCTGGCGCGACAGCTCCCGCTGCAGTTCCGGCAGCTGCGGCGTCTGCGCCTGTAGCTGTAAGCCCAACAGGGACAGCAAAGTAATAATGTAACAGTTACGCATATACGTTTTATGGAATACTATGGGATTAAATCGTGTACTCCATCATGAGAAACCCTTCCGCTTCTTCTTCTACGACGAGGCCTCCCTTCATCTTCTGCATAAAGTCCCGGCTGATAATAATACCTAACGCAAAAATATTGTGTTCTTTGTCTTTCAGTTCTTCGAGCAACTTACGGGTGGCGGCGCCGCCATCAGCCATGAACCGCACGGTTGATTTTCCTTTTTCTCCGTAAGACGAGATCAGGAGCAGGGTGCCGGGCCGGGCTGTACTCACGGCCACCTGCAGCAACTGCACATTCACCAGCTGCAGTATCTCCGGGTCTGCAATCACCGTGAGCCGTGGCCCAACGCGGTTTACGATGACCAGCTGCTTGTCCTGTATCTCCGCCTGCAGCGGCTGCAATGCCTCCGCAATGACCGGCAGCAGTTCTGTGGTGACGGGCTTGTAAACGAAACCTGACAGCTGCAGCTTCAGCCACTTCAGGATGTTATTGAACGCATCCAGCGTTTTCCGGGAAGCATTACCGATCTGTTTCAACAGGCTCACCACCTCCGGTTGCGTGAGCGTGCCCGTTTTCAGTTGATCAGCCACCGCGATGATATGATGCAGCGGTGTTCGGAAGTCCGTCGCCAGCATACTGATCAGCCTGTTCTTAAAAACATCGTTCTCCGTCAGGGCTGCGTTGTTTCTGGCCAGCTGCACATAACTGAAGGCCAGCGCGTTCTCCTGCTGTTTCCAGCGCCGGTAGTGCAGGTACCTGCTGGTCAGCAGCGCCAGCAACAGGAATATGATGATCAGCAGTCCTGCCACAATGAGGGAGCGGTTCTTTTTCGCTGCCAGCTCTTTTTCCAGCTCCTGGTGCTGCATCCGGGTAGAGAGAGACAGTGCCGCCAGTTTTTTTTCTTTCAGAAAAAAATCGATATAGGCAGCCTGGGGCAGGCTGTTATGATAGCGGTCCTTCGCGGCCAGCCGCATAATTTCGTTGCCATAGTACACCACCCGCTCCGGCTGCCGATGATGCCGGTAATAATCGTACAACCGTCCCAGCCAGTACAGGTTTAATTCCATGCTGGCCGACTGCCGTGCCACTTCGTACGCCTGTTCCTGGTAACGGGTAGAATCTGCGAAGTAACCAAGGCGTTGAAAATCATATAGCCGGCCATACATGTCCATCGCTACATAGGGCATCCCTTTTTGCCGGGCAAGGTCAGCGAGGGCATAAATCCGTTCCTCTGCCGCTTTGCCCTTGCCTGCCTGCACCATGAGGTCGGCCTCGAATGCCGCAACATAAAAAACAGCCCTGCTGTCGGGATATTTCTTCAGGATGGTGCCGGCCCTCCGCAACACCAGGCGGACAGAGTCTGTTTTAGTACTATCGTCGAAAAAGCGCCAGGCATAGTTGACCAGCATCGTGGCCGCCATAGAATCTTTATCCGGCGGGAGGCGGTTGGCCATATGAAAAGCACGATAGAAATAATTATTGGCTTCCACCGGGTGACCTGAATTTTTATAACAGCCATAGATAATGTTCAGCGAACGGACCATTTGCGCGGAGTCGCCCAGCTGCGCATTGAGCAGCAGCGCCTTATACGCATACTGGATGCCTACATTATAATCTGTTTTAGCCGTATAATACCATCCCAGCATGTTGTTGGCGTCTGCCATGCCTTTAAGGTCGTGTCGCCGGCCGGCGATTTCCAGCACCTGGCGGGCATAATAGAAAGAACTATCGAGGTTGATACTGGCATACAGGGCACCCATCTTGCCCAATACAGATACATAACCGGCGCTGTCATGCTGTTGCGCCAGGTCACGCTGCAAACGGGGCAATATGGCTGCCTGGCCGCTGCTCTCCTGCACCCGCAACAATAAACAGCCCAGTATCGCCAGTGCTGTTACATAACCTTTACGCATCAATACTTTTATCATCCTGACAGTATCCCTTTAAACATCTATTTCCGGTACCCGGTAGAAGAACGTGCTTCCACCTTCTGCGTTATTCTGTGCACCCGCCTCCCCATTCATCTTGTCAATAAAGTCACGGCAGATGATCAATGCCAGGCCCGCTCCTTTACCGGTCCTCTTACTGGCGTAACTTTCACTGTTGTAGGTAAACAGCCCTGGCAGCACCTCCGGGTCTATGCCCGGCCCCTGGTCGCGGAAGAAAACTTTCACAAAATTACCTTCACGTATAGCCGTTATCGTTATCACGCCATTCTCCGGTGAAAACTTGATGGCGTTATGCAGGAAATTACGATGAATAAACTGCAGCATTTCAAAGTCTCCCTGCACGGTTAACCCTTCCGGCACCTGCTGCTGCAGCCGGATATTTTTTTCACGCAGCAGATGCTGTACGTTACGGGCAGACATCTCCAGCATATCGGCCAGCACAAAGGAATGCGGCCGGTATACAAATCCCGACAGCTGCGTGCGCATCCAGCTGAGTATTTCTTCAAAAACAGTCAGGGTGGCGGTAGCGGTTTGTTCCACTTCCATCACCATACCGGTAGCATCTTCGGGGGTGAGAATATCTTCATTGACAAAACCAGTGATATCAATAATGTTATACAACGGCGTCCGGAAATCATGCGCGATCAGCGAGATCAGTTTGTTCTTGAAGTCGTCGTTTTTTTTCAATACCTCGTTGGCGGCGGCGATCTCTGTCTTCACGCGGGCAAGGCGCTGCGAGCGCAGGCGGGAAGAGCGGTAGGAACGTACCAGGAACCAGGTAAGCACCAGCAGCAGCAGGATAATGGCTACCACGAAAATGAACAGGTATTGCGAGTAGCGTTGTGCCAGCCTCGTTTTCTGCAGCGCCGTCTGCTGCAGGTCTGACTGTATTTTCAGGGAGTCCAGTGTCTGGTCCTGCAGCGAATAGGCGATATAGTCCATTTCTCCCTGCTGCATATCATCCTGCTGCTGTTGCATGATATTCAGTGCAATGCGGCTGTAGCGGGCGGCCTGCAGCGTATCTTTCTCCCGCTGGAAATAATGATACAGCTGTGTTACCTGCGGCAGCAACAGACCGATATATCCGCCGGCGACGGCATGGGACACCGCATCCTGGAGATGTACCAGCGAGTCCGGTTCCCCGAGCTGGCTTTTGTACTCCGACAGTTCCATCGAGGCACGCATGGCATAATACTCAAACCCTTCTCTGATGGCGGTATCAAGCACTTGCCGTACCCTTTTTTTTGCGGCTTCAAAACGTTCGGCCAGGTAGTCTTCGTTGGCCAGCAGCAGCCGGATATACAGCAGCTCACGGGTGTCGCGGTAGCGTTCTGCCAGCGTAGTGGCCTCGGACAGTGCAGCAGCAACTGCCTCCCGGGTGCTGCTGTCGGTATAATTGATAGCGTAATAGTTGCCCAGCCCGAGGGCGTGCAGCGAATCTTCTTTCAGGTCCTTCGTCAGCTGCAGCGACTGTGCCACGTAATCATTCGCCGACGCCAGTTTACCGGTAAAATAGTGATAGATGCCAATATTCATCATCACCTGCGATACATTGACAGAATCGCCGGCTTTACGGCTTTCTTCCAGGGCATCATTATAAAAGAGGTAGGAGAGGTAACGATGGGGACGGAGGGCATAATAGTTTCCCAGGTTACGCAGGGCCCGGGCTTTGCCGGAGGGATAACCGATACGTACGGCCATATCTCTTGCCATGGACGCATAACGGCCGCAGCTGTCCAGCTGACAGGCCTGATACACCGCCGCCAGTCTGTTCAGGGCATCTACATAAGTCACGCTGTCGCCTATGTGCGGCAGTTGTGATTTAATCCTGCCGATTTCTTTATGCTGCCCATGCAGCAATGTCGGGAAAACAAACAACAACCAGCACATATGCAACAGCATATATCGTCTGAGGATCATCATAATTCAACCGGAAAAGTAAAAATAATACAGCGAACCCTGCACCGTTGGCAGCTGTTCATTTTGTTCATTTTCACCCGGCACTGACTATATCTCGAACACCAGTCCTTTACGCATCAGCACTTCATACCTCGCGGGGTCAAAACGATACAGGTGTGCGCCTTTTTTGGAAGAGGTCTTATCCTTTTCCTCCAGCTTCTCCATTACATCCAGTGATAGTATTTTCTTTCTGAAGTTACGCTTATCAAGTGTCTTTTGGTATATTTCTTCGTAGAGGCTTCTGAGCTGTGATAAAGTGAATTTCTCCGGCAGCAGTTCAAACCCGATAGGGTGAAAATGTGCATTGTTACGCAGTTGTACCAATGCGTCGTTGATCATTCTGTTGTGGTCGAATATAAGCCCCGGGATTTCATGCAGCTCCAGCCAGTGCGCTCCATGCTCCTGGGCTAACGGACGGTCATGGTCTTTGATGCGGATCAGTGCATAATAGGCTACGGATATTACCCGGGCGCCGGTATCACGGTGTACTTCTCCGTAACAATGCAGCTGGTCCATATAGATATTTTCCAGGCCGGTGGTCAGTTTGAGGACCCTCGCCGCAGCGTCGTCGGTACTCTCTTCCTCCTGAACAAAGCCTCCTACGAGCGACCATTCGCCGGCCATAGGCGCCAGTTTTCGCTTCATCACCAACAACTTCAGCTTGCCTTCGTCGAAACCAAAGATGATACAATCTACTGCCACCAGATGTTTCGGGGCCTGTCCATAAAAAGAAGCTGCATTCATAAAAGGGAATTTTTCCTGCGTATATGAGGTAAAAATAATATAAATCGCCTACTTTTTAGGCTTAAAACGATGGTAGTCAGTAGCAGGAACGCGGTCAACCCCCAGCTGGTGCAACATACGCACCAGCTGCCCGCGGTAAAAAGTACTGTGGTTGCTGTAATCCATCACGGCATCCTGTACCGGCAGCTTCACCTGCTCCCCTTTACGTGGCGTAAAGGCGATGGTATGGTTCAATCTCGCTTCAGTAGCCTGCTTTACCCATTCCTGCAGCCGGAGCGACTGCCGCAGCAACGCTTCGCAGGCTTCCGCAAAAGTACCGCTAAATGAAGCTGTCGGGTCCACCGGTTGTTCCGTCAGCTGCAACCGCTGATACCAGATACTCTCCCGGTGCCACATGTGACAGACCGTTTTAAACAGGGAAGGAAAACTGCCGCCAAGGTCCTGCATGACCTGCTCCGCATTCAGCTTCAACATGACCGCCACCAGCTGTTGGTTAGCCCAGTGGTTATAA
Source organism: Chitinophaga eiseniae (assembly GCF_900167135.1). Classification (GTDB taxonomy): domain Bacteria; phylum Bacteroidota; class Bacteroidia; order Chitinophagales; family Chitinophagaceae; genus Chitinophaga; species Chitinophaga eiseniae. Next base: position 324,018 of record NZ_FUWZ01000002.1, read on the forward strand.
GATGCGAACCGCACCAGGATTTCTTTCATGTATAAAAGGTTAATTAATCAAATCCTAATGATTCTCCAACAAATTACAATATTGTTTGTCAATTTACCTGCGGGCGGCGGAAAAAATGATGGTCCACCGCTTCCCGTAATGCAATGGCCAATCCCGGTACGGCCGGCGGCGAAGCCAGCGGCCATCAGAAGGCCGCCCTGTACCCGCTGACAGCGGGTACAGGGCGGCCCCTGCCTTTGGTGCGGATGCCAAACAGATCCCGTAATTTTGATTATTTTGCAGCAGGCGAAACAACCGCCGTCCGGATCAGACAGCCGGTTCGCCTGTATAAACAAACACCACATGGCAGATATAACGTTAAGGATTGCACGAAAAGAAGATTGTCCCCGGTTGATGGAACTCATCCGGGAGCTGGCAGCATATGAAAACGCACCACAGGAAGTAACCGTAAGCCTTGCCCATTTTGAAGAAGCCGGCTTTGGCGCCAGCCCGGTATGGAAGGCTTTTGTGGCCACCACTCCCGATGCGGACGGCAAAGAGCTGATAGTGGGTTTTGCCCTGTTTTACATTCGCTACTCTACCTGGAAAGGTTGCCGCTTGTACATGGAAGACCTCATCGTGACAGAACAATGGCGCGGTAAAGGTATTGGTAAACTGCTGCTGGACCGCATCATCGAAGAAGCGAAAGAAAGGCAATACAGTGGCGTACTCTGGCAGGTACTGGAATGGAACGAACCGGCCATCAACTTTTACAAAAAGTATGCAGCGAAGTTCGACGCAGAGTGGGTGAACGTCAGCGTGGAGTTATCCTAAACTTCCCGTTTATAATATTCTCATCCGGTATGTCATCAATCATCATTAATATTGATGACATACATTTTTACCATGATTTTTCTTCACGATTTCAGAGACCTCCGGGGAGAATCCACCGAAACCCTCAGCCATACGTTCAACGACGCATTCAGCGACTATATCGTACCGATGCACCTCACCCCTTCCATCCTTGAACAGAAGATGAAAGCTGAAAACCTCCGGCGCGAATGGTCGATCGGCGCTTTTAACGGCAACGATCTTGGTGCGTTTATCCTTCACGGCACTAACCATGACACGCATCCCACCGTACTGTATAATGGCGGCACCGGCGTAACGCCCGCCTATCGCGGACAACACCTGATACAAAAAATGTATCAGCAATTCATCCCGCATTATCAACGGGCCGGCATCCGGAAAATATTGCTGGAAGTGATCACTTCCAATCTACCTGCTATTAAAGCCTATACGAACAGCGGTTTTCATAAACTGCGCACATTCCACTGCTACAAAGGCACCGCCACCATTACTGCCACCAATCCCGATGTCACCATCCGGGAAACAGCGCAGCCGGATTGGGCCTTGTTCAATACATTCATGGATATGGAACCCGCCTGGAGCAACAATGCAGCCAGCATAGAAAGGGAGCATCCGGTTACCGCCACCTGGGAAGCCCTGCTGGACGGACAGTCAGCAGGTTATATCACCGTGCATAAAGACAGCCGTCGCATCCGCAACATCGGCGTACATCCCGGTTTCCGCCGCCGTGGCATTGCCAGTACGCTGCTGCAGCATGTAGCTGCCGCACTGGATGGCCCCATGAGCATTATCAACATAGATGAAAAAAATCCGGAGATAAGTGCTTTCCTGGAGAAGTCGGGACTCGGGCACTATCTGTCACAATATGAAATGGCCATAGAGATTTAGAGATTTTTTGATTTACGGATTTTGGAATATAAAAAATGCAGCGGAGATCACACTATAGCGTGATCTCCGCTGCATTTTAAATTTCTAAATATCAAAATCAGGAAATGCGCAAATCGGTTAGCTGATGCCATTCACCGTCACTTCTTTGGCAATTTTTTGCACCAGTCCCTGTAACACTTTACCCGGGCCCACTTCGGTGAATTCAGTCGCACCATCGGCTACCATGGCCAGTACGGACTGGCTCCATTTTACCGGGCCGGTGAGCTGGTCGATCAGGTTTTGTTTGATCTGTGCCGGTGCTGTCACTGCAGCGGCCACCACGTTTTGGTATACCGGGCAGGCAGGTGTATTGAAGGCCGCTTTTTCGATAGCAGCTTTCAGTTCTTCACGGGCAGATTCCATCAGCGGAGAGTGGAAGGCACCACCTACCGGCAGGATCATGGCTCTTTTAGCACCGGCAGCTTTTAATTCAGCACAGGCAGTCTCCACCGCTTTGAGGGTACCGGAAATCACCAGTTGGCCGGGGCTGTTATAGTTGGCCGGCACCACCACTTCATTGGTTTCAGCGGCTACCTTAACGCAGATTTCTTCTACCCTGGCATCCTCCATACCGAGGATCACAGCCATGGTAGAGGGTTGCTGCTCGCATGCTTTCTGCATGGCATTAGCCCTGATGGCAACCAGGCGCAGCGCTTCTTCGAAAGACAATACGCCGTTGGCAACGAGTGCGGAAAATTCTCCCAGGGAGTGCCCTGCTACCATGTCCGGTTGGGAATGTTCTGTGGTCAGAAAGGCAATCACAGCATGCAGGAACACTGCCGGCTGCGTTACCTTGGTTTGTTTCAGGTCTTCCTCTGTGCCGGTAAACATTACATCGGAGATGCGGAATCCCAGGATTTCGTTGGCTTTCTCAAACAGTTCCTTTGCTTTCTCATTGGTCTCATACAGGTTCTTACCCATACCCGGAAATTGCGATGCCTGCCCGGGAAATACATATGCATGCTTCATGGTTGCTATATTGTAGTGTTTATATCAGATAAAAAATAATTCAAATATACAATCAATTAGAATTTAACAAAGAATTATTACAGATGCTGCAAAGCTGCATCAAAAAGCACTAAAAACAAAAAATGGTTTAACCAGTTACTGGCTAAACCATTTTTGGAATGTCCGGGGGACTTATTTTTTAATCAGTTTCATGAACTCACTCCTGGTGGTACCATCCTGGAACTGGCCGCTGAAAGCGGAAGTGGTGGTAATGGAGTTTTGTTTGGACACGCCGCGCATCATCATACAGAGGTGCTGCGCTTCGATCACCACTGCTACGCCCTGTGGCTGCAGCGTCTCCTGGATAGCGTCCAGGATCTGGTGGGTCATGCGTTCCTGTACCTGTAGCCGGCGGGCATATACGTCCACCACGCGGGCCAGTTTGCTCAGACCGGTGATATAGCCGTTGGGAATATACGCCACATGCGCTTTGCCGAAGAAAGGCAGCATATGATGCTCGCACATGGAATACAGCTCTATATCTTTTACGATCACCATTTCACTGTACGCCTCTGTAAATTTGGCGCCGTTCAGGATCTCCCGTGCATCGAGCTGATACCCCTGCGTGAGGTACTGCATGGCTTTCGCCATCCTTTCAGGTGTTTTCAGCAATCCTTCCCTTTCAGCATCTTCTCCCAGCAGCTCGAGGCATTCTTTATAGTTCTTTACAAGACCGGACGTGATCTTTTCATCGTAACTTTCAACCTTATTATACGCCATTCTTATATGATTTTATTCGAATTCCAAATGCTTATCCCGCACCTGCCAATACTCCACAAAGTCATACTATTAGGCGTGGACAATATTATTTGCCGCCGTAATATTCCACGTATATACGGGGAGTTTCATACAGCTTAATGCAATGCAACTGTACCTCGGCAGGTAAATGCGGGGTCAACTGGTCCCAGATGGCAATCGCCAGATTTTCGGCCGATGTAAACTTACCCGCCATAAAATCCACGTCCAGATTGAGGTTACGATGGTCTATCTTCTCGATAACAGCATCCCGGATAATCACACCCAAAGTCTTTGCATTGAACACAAAGCCGGTTTCCGGGTCAGGGTTCCCTTTTATGGTTACATGCAATTCGTAGTTATGACCATGCCAGTTGTCATTGGCACATTTTCCAAATACTTCCTCGTTCTTTTCTTTGCTCCATGCCGGGTTAGACAACTTATGCGCTGCATTAAAGTTCTCTACTCGCGTTAAATAAATCATTATTGCAAAAAATTTTCGCAAAAATACCACTATTCTCTGAGTAGTCCCAAGTTTATCCTTATTCCTGTCAATTGTTTTACACTGCCAGCGATCATTTTTGCCGTACTTTTACCGCATGAAATTATTGGTTACCGCTGCGACCATACTGGAAGTCCAGCCTTTTTTGCAATTCCTGGACCGTGAAAGCCAAAAAGTATCTGCCCACCAATACCGCCTGGCCAACTGCGACATTCAATTGCTGATTGCCGGTATCGGCATGATGCATTACGCCTACAGCCTGGGCCGCCACCTCGCCACCAACCGCCCCGATATGGCCCTGCAAGCAGGTATTGCCGGCTCTTTCCGCCATGATTGGCCGCTCGGCTCCCTCGTGATGGTAGAACGCGAATATCTCGCCGACCTCGGCGCGGAAGATCATGATCAGTTTAAAGATTTATTTGATATACAACTCTGGCAGGCCTCCCAGCCTCCGTTCACCGGAAACGCCCTGGTGAACACCTTCGCCGGCCTGCCTTACCTGCCCCACCTGCCCAAAGCCACCGGCGTCAGCGTGAATATGGTCAGCGGCAGTATCCCCACCATCACCCGGCTGGAAAGCAAATACATGCCCGACGTGGAAAGCATGGAAGGCGCCGCCTTCCATTATGCCTGCCTCTCGGAAAATATTCCCTTCCTCCAGCTCCGCAGTATCTCCAACTATGTGGAAATACGGGACAAGAGCAAGTGGAATATACCGCTGGCCGTGAAACAGTTGAACGAAGAACTGGTTTCAACGGTCAACTCCCTGGCAGGCTTATGTTAATAAATAAAATTTTCTAAGTATATGCACTTATCATTAGGTTTCTCACCCTGCCCGAACGATACTTTTATCTTCGATGCCATAGTTAATAACAAGATCGATACGCAAGGACTGACATTTGATACGCAGCTGGAAGATGTGGAAACGCTCAACCGCTGGGCGCTTGAAGGGAAGTTGCCTGTCACCAAGCTGAGTTTTGCCGTATACCTGAAAGTAAGGGACAAATATGACCTGCTCAACAGCGGCAGCGCCCTGGGCCGTGGCTGCGGTCCCCTGCTCATCGCAAAGAAAGATATCCCCCGGGAAGAAATCAAAAATCTGACAATAGCCATCCCCGGTGAAAATACCACTGCCAACCTCCTCTTTTCCATCGCTTTCCCGGAAGCGACCCATAAAAAAGTAATGGTGTTTTCCGATATCGAGAACGCTGTGCTCAACGGCGATGTGGACGCAGGCGTGATCATCCACGAAAACCGCTTCACCTATCAGCTCAAAGGCCTCGTGAAACTCATGGACATGGGCGAATACTGGGAATCCACCACCGGCAACCCGATCCCCCTCGGCGGTATCTTCATCCGTAAAGATATTCCTGCCGAAACACGGGCACAGGTAGATGCCCTGATCCATAAAAGCCTGCAGCATGCCTACAGTGAATATCCGCAGCTGTCTGACTACATCAAGTCACACGCACAGGAAATGGATGAACAGGTGATGCGCCAGCATATAGACCTGTATGTCAACGATTTCAGTCTCGACCTTGGCCAAGAAGGCCACGCAGCAGTAGATGCCCTGATGACAGCCGCCGAAAAAATTGCTTCACGCTAAGACATCACGCAAAGGCGCTAAGCAGCAAAGACGCAAAGATTTATAAAGACAATAAGAAAGCAAAGGAGCGAAGATCAAATCGAATTGATCTTCGCTCCTTTGCTTTCTTTGTTTTCTTATCTTATTTCTTTGCGTCTTTGCTGCTTAGCGCCTTTGCGTGATGTCTTAGCGGGAAAGCGCCTTTCCATACACTTCCAGCGCTCTTTTCCTCGCCACATCATGTTCCACCATCGGAGCCGGATAAGAAAACTCATCCAGCTCCGGCACCCAGCGCCGGATGTATTGCAGCTGTTTATCAAATTTCTGCGTCTGCAACGACGGATTAAACACGCGGAAATAAGGCGCCGCATCACAACCGCAACCTGCCGCCCATTGCCAGTTGCCATTGTTGGAAGCGAGATCGTAATCCAGCAATTTAGCAGCGAAGTAAGCTTCTCCCCATCGCCAGTCGATCAACAGATGTTTGGTCAGAAAACTCGCGGTGATCATTCTTACCCGGTTATGCATAAAGCCGGTGGTATTCAGTTCCCGCATCCCTGCATCCACGATAGGATAACCCGTCTGCCCCTGGCACCAGCGTTCAAAATCCTTTTCATTGTTCCGCCATGCAATACGATCATATTCCTTCTTAAACGAAGCGTGTGTTACCTCCGGGAAATGCCACAGGATCATCTGGAAAAACTCCCGCCAGATCAACTCTTTCAGGAATGTATCATTATCCTTCAGCGCTGTTTTTACCAGCTCCCGGATACTGAGTGTGCCAAACCGCAAATGTATCCCCAAACGGGAAGTACCTTGTATGGCAGGAATATCGCGGGTTTCCTCATAGTGACGGATGATTTTTTCCGGGATGTCTGCCGGCGGAAAATCTGTTTGTTCAGCGACGAACCCCATCGTTTTCAGTGAAGGTATTTTCAATGGTGCCTGCCGGTGCCAGTTACCGGTGTACTTCTCCACCGGGTACGGCTTGTAATAAAAGGGCGTTAGGGTGGCCAGCCATCTTTTACTATAAGGCGTAAAAATCGTATATGGGTCACCGTTATCCTTCAATACCTCTTTCTTTTCAAAGATGACCTGGTCTTTATAACTATGAAAAGATATGTTCTGCGATTTCAGCCGCTTCGCGATGGCCGTATCACGTTCACGGGCGTACGGTTCATAGTCATGGTTCGTAAATACTTTACGCACATCATAGCGGGAGGTCCAGTGATCAAAGGCAGCTTCGGGTGTTCCGAAAAAAACATCCAGCGTGGCGCCCGCGGCTGTCAGTTGCTGCTGCATCGCTTCAAGCGTCTGATGAATGAAATGTACACGGCGGTCTGTTTTATCTTCCAGATCGCCGAGGATGGCTGTATCAAACACAAACACCGGTACTACCGGGTGTTCGTCTTTTAAAGCATGATATAAAGCCGCCTGGTCGTGCAGCCGCAGGTCGCGACGAAACCAGCAGAGGTTAATAACAGGTTTTATACTAGACTTTGCCATCGAATAATACTTCGTGTAAAATGGCAGCCGTGGCATTGCCATAGCTGCTGTCCCGGAAGAGACCGACCCAACGTATGCCTTGTATGGCGTTTGTCAGGAATATCTCATCTGCATTTTCCAGATCTTCCACGGTGAGTGGTTTCTCTTCCATTTTAAAAGGAAGTTCTGACCTCAGGAGATGTTTGCGCATCACCCCGCATACACCGCCTTCTGTCAATGGTGGTGTGTAGATGGTTTTATGATGCACCATACAAACGTTAGCGATGGTACTGTCTGCCACACGGCCGTACTGATTGAGCAACAGCACTTCATTGAAGCCGTGTTGTTTGGCGTACATGGCGCCCATCACATACGGGAGACAATTGTTGGATTTTATGGAAGAGAATTTATCACTGGTTTTCCTGGCGTCCGGGAAGATGTCCAGCACCAGGCCATTTTCATTCAGTTCCAATACGGTGCTGCTCAGTTCCGATGCCTGTATAAGATACGAAGGCATGTTATTGACCGGCTCATATAATCCGCCATCCGCACGGAATACAGCGAACCGCACCCGTGCCATGTCGGTCAGGTTATTCTTATGGCACAGGTCCGCTATCTGCCGGAGAAAAAAGGTTTTGGTAAAATGGGCCGGGATGTCGAAATGGAGGAGATTAAGGCTGGCCAGCAGGCGTTCGAAATGCAGATCGCCCAATACCACTTCCCCCCGCTGTACCCGCATCGTCTCGAAGCAGCCGTCTCCATATCGGAAGGAACGGTTATCCGCCGTAAAAATCGGGTCACCGGAAGGAAAATATTTACCATTATAACAGAGAAAACCAACTTGCACCTCGATCTGTATTTAGCAAGTTGTAAGTTACCCAATTATTTTGTCATTTCAGCGACCTCTTTTCGGGGACTTACCGCGGCCATAGCGGTATGCCGCCGTCGTTATTATTTATACCACCACAACGGGGATATCTCCTTCTACGATCAATCTGCCGGCAGTTTTAGCCTTGATTTCTTCCACACTTACATCCGGAGCGCGTTCCAACAGGCGGAATCCGTGGGGCGTAACTTCCATCACAGCGAGATCGGTGACGATCTTCTTCACACACTTGACGCCGGTAAGCGGTAACGTACAGGCGGAGAGCAGTTTACTTTCGCCTTTGGGATTGGTGTGCATCATGGCCACAATGATGTTCTGCGCGGAGGCAACAAGGTCCATCGCGCCCCCCATGCCCTTCACCATTTTACCCGGTATTTTCCAGTTGGCGATGTCTCCGTTGTCGGCCACTTCCATGGCGCCCAGCACGGTGAGGTCTACCTTACCGGCACGGATCATACCGAAACTTTCGGCAGAATCGAAAAAGCTGCCGCCGGGCAGGAGCGTCACGGTTTCTTTACCGGCGTTGATGAGGTCCGGATCTATATCATCGGCAGACGGGTATGGTCCCATACCGAGCATACCGTTTTCGGACTGCAGCATGATAGAGATACCGGCGGGAATGTAATTGGCAACCAGTGTGGGGATACCGATCCCCAGGTTGACATACATCCCGTCTTTTAATTCCTTTGCTATTCTTTTGGCGATACCAAATTTATCGAGAGGCATAACATACTGATTTTGGAAAGTGGAATAAATGACGTGCAGGCGTAAGGGTTACATCTGTATCGTCCTGCGTTCTATCCGTTTTTCATAACCGGCGCCCGCAAAGATGCGATGCACGTAGATGCCCGGCACATGGATGTGGTCAGGGTCCAGTTCACCGGGCTGTACCAGCTCTTCCACTTCCGCGATGGTGATATTACCGGCTTTGGCCATGGAAGTGCTGAAATTGCGGGTTGTTTTGCGGAACACCAGGTTGCCCATGGTATCGCCTTTCCAGGCTTTTACGATAGAGAAATCGGCGTGCAGCGCCATCTCCATGAGATAGTGTTTGCCGTTGAATTCACGGGTTTCTTTGCCCACGGCCACTTCTGTGCCGTAACCGGCGGGGGTGAAAAAGGCGGGGATGCCCATACCGGCCATCTGTATGCGGGTGGCGAGGGTGCCCTGCGGGATCAGGTCTACTTCCAGTTCACCGGCCAGCAACTGTCTTTCAAATTCTGCGTTTTCGCCGACATAGGAAGACATCATCTTACGGATCTGGCGGGTTTTCAGCAACAGGCCCAGTCCGAAGTCATCGACCCCGGCGTTGTTGGAAATACAGGTCAGTTCTTTTATGCCCTTTCTGACCAGCGCTGCGATACAATTCTCCGGAATACCACACAAACCAAATCCCCCCAGCATTACCACCGCGCCATCCCGGATGTCCTGTATGGCTTCGTCTGCATTTGCTACTACTTTGTTCATGTTTTGGTGTTTTATGTTGATCTTATGGCTGTCGCTTGATAAAGGGGCGTACCGTATCAGAAGCGGGTAACAGGAAAGCTTTGTCGGCATTGGGGAAAAAGCTTTTCATGCGGAATTTCACCGGTGCATTTTCTTCTACCGGGTTGCCCAGTTTATTTTTTCTGTTGGCGATATCCGCCTGCACTTTTTCAAACACGTCTTTCATACGGTCCGGGTGACTTTCATACCAGTTATAGCTGGCCATGAAGTCTTTCACCGACACCTGGTGCAGGTCCAGTATCTGTTTGTAGTAGATTTTTACGTTCTCCTGTCTGACGGAGTCCGTTACGGCGCCCGCTGTCAGCGCGCTCACTTCGTTGCCATAGGCGTCTGCCAGGGTCATGTCTACCAGGATCTTACTCATCTTATTCTTCTGGATATACTCCTTGGGGACATTGCCCGGGTCGCCACAAGCTGCCATTAAAAATATAAATCCTGTTACGAGCGCTTTAAAACGGTTATTCATTCTTTTCTAAAAAATTGTATTGCCGGAGCTGTTCACCGGCTGTTATTTCATCTGCTGATATTTCTGCGCGTTGGGCACGTCCATCTGGGCCAGCAGTTCGGCGGCCCTCATTTTTTCCTGTGGCATGGCCTTGGAAAATATCTTTTGCAGTTCATCGGCTTTGGCGGAGTAAAATGTCTGCATCAACATCGAGTTGGGTATGTCCTGATGAATGGCATACAGCAGGTTGAGGCAGTTCATAATCGACGCGCGACCCCTGTTCACGTCTTCGTACATAACGTCCAGACCGTTACGGTGGTACTGGTACATCACATCATGGAAGTTGAGGAACTTGGCATTCAGGAGGTTGTCCTGCAGCCAGTAGCGGTTACGGTTTCCTTCGTACGCTTTCCATCCGGAGATGTCCTTTCCGTCCGGTGCGTTATTAACGATATTCAGTGCTTTTTTGAAATAGGCATCGCCACCGCGGGGAGAGAAGGAATCATAATCGAGTCCGAGGATGATATTCACATAATAGGCCATGATGGCGGTGAGATTGGACGCCATCGGGTCGTTGCCTACCACGCGGGTGTCGCTGAATTCCAGCTGTTGGAATTCCACGTAACGGAAAGCCACGTTATTGTCCTGCGTATTCAGCAGGCTCGTCACGTAGCTGCTGTTAAATACCGGGCGGGTGGCCTGTATGGTGAGGGACGCCTTGTACATATTTTCCCCGATGGCACCGGTGATATTAAGCAGGAAGTTACACTCGATCCTTTCCGCCGGCGTAAACGCATCGTCTGTCCAGTGGCGGTTGTTCAGGAATTCCCTGAGGGCGGTCTGCAGCGTGGTAAACACTTTCCGGTCCACACCCTGGACCTGGTTGGCCACAACGGTCACATTAGCCCTGATCTCCTGCGCCTGCAGGCAGTTGGCCATGAAAACGAATATACCTGCCAGCAGCAGGGCGAAGCGGAAACAGTTACGCATGTTGCAGTTCAATTATGGCGGAAACAATATCCCGGGCTACTTCCTGTTTGGATTTGAGGGGGATGTCACGTTCTTTTCCCTTGTTGTCGAACAGGGTCACCTTATTGGTATCGTGGTTGAATCCTGCGCCCGGATCGGCGAGGGAGTTCATCACGATCATATCCAGATTTTTGTCGCGCAGTTTTTTCAGTGCGTACTCCCTTTCGTTGTTGGTTTCCAGGGAGAAGCCCACCAGCAGTTGCTGCGGACCTTTATTATTACCCAGTGTGCGGAGGATGTCGTGTGTTTTTTCGAGGGCGATACTGAATTTGTCCTCTCCTTTTTTGATTTTCTTATCCGCCACCTGGGTGGGACGGTAGTCTGCCACGGCAGCGGCGGCCACTACAATGTCGGACAGCGGGTATACGGCGATCACGCTGCGGAACATGTCTTCGGCAGACTGTACCGGGATGATCTGGATACCGCTGTGGTGAGTGGTCTGGTTGGTAGGTCCCAGCACCAGTTTCACCTGGGCGCCGGCATCGGCGAGGGCTTCGGCGATGGCGATGCCCATTTTACCGCTGGAATGGTTACTGATATATCTGACAGGGTCGATATGTTCGATGGTGGGGCCGGCGGTCACGACGGCTATTTTGCCGTTGAGCGGTTTGCGGGCGCCGGCGGCCACGCTGAAGTGGCGGCGCAGCAGGGCGACGATATTTTCCGGTTCCGCCATGCGTCCTTCACCGACGAGGCCGCTGGCAAGTTCTCCGGCGGTGACCGGTATCTGGGTATGGCCATATTCCCGGAGGCGGGCCACATTGGCACGGGTGGCGGGATGTTTCCACATGTCTTCGTCCATGGCCGGTGCGTAGAGTACCGGGCAGGTGGCGGAGAGATAGGTGGCCATCAGGAGGTTATCGCACAGGCCGTTGGCCATTTTGGCGATGGTATTGGCGGAGGCCGGGGCAATCAGCATGACGTCGGCCCAGCGGCCCAGCATGACGTGGTTGTTCCAGCTGTTATGGTCGCTGATATGGAGGGGAACTTCGTGTTTGGAGAGGGTGGCGAGGGTCAGCGGCGTGATAAAGTCGGCCGCTGCGGGTGTCATGACCACCTTTACGGACGCACCTTCCTTCACGAGCAGACGGGTGAGGGTGGCGGCTTTATAGGCGGCGATGCTGCCGGAGACGCCTAACAGGATTTTCTTTCCTTGTAATATTTTGATATCGTCCATAGATATAAAAAAAGCGGCAGAATTGAATCTGCCGCCATGAAATTAATGTTTTTATTTTTCGCAATCACGCACCTCACAAAATAATGTGTGGCGGCTTAGCTGAACAGGTCGTCGTCGTTCTTGCGGAAATAAATTTTATTGTCCAGGAATTCCTGCGTGGCCTGGATAGCAGGATTTGCCAGCCTTTCATAAAAGCGGGAAATCTCGATCTGCTCCTTGTTTTCGTGTACTTCTTCGAGGTTGTCAGTATGGCTGGCAAACTCTTCCAGCTTGGAATGGAGCTCCTCTTTCACGGAAATATTGATCTGATTGGCGCGTTTGGCTATCACGGCAATAGACTCATATAAATTACCGGTCCTGTTCTTAATATCGGTAGTATTTTTGGTTTCTACCCAGGGATTAAGACTACTGGTTAGACTTCTCTTTATTTTGCTCATTTTCCAGTGATTTAATGTTGTTTTGCGCTAAGGTATAAAATTTTTCGGCATCCGCCTTCAATTTGCTGTTGGGATAGTGGTCTGCGAAGTCCATGTATTCGGTGACCACTGTCTCATAGCGTTCCTTTTGTTTTTCTTCTATGCTGTTTTTAGCATAGTTGTAGTAGGCGCGGATGGCCATTATCTTGTAGCTGTCGCTTTTGTCAGAGTCGGGGTAGCTGCGCATCAGGTTTTTGAAGGCGATGCCCGCCGCTTTGTAAAAGCCCAGGTTGTAGTACAGTTCGGCGCTGTTGAACTCCTTGAGTTCCAGCTTCCTGCGGCAGAGTTCGATCACCAGGTTGGCTTCCGGTACTTTTTCCGCCTGCGGGTAGTTGTTGATGAAAGTCTGCATCTGGGCGATGGCCTTCATGGTATTGGTCTGGTCCAGTGACACCTTGGGGGATTGTTTGTAATAGCAGTAAGCCTGCATATAGTCAATTTCCACCGCTCTGGGGCTGTTGGGGAATACATCGAGGTAGTTTTTGAAGTGAAAAGCTGCCTGAACATAATCCTTCACGTAGTAGGAACAGTATGCGTAGTTGTAATACAGGCCTTCGAATTTTTCAGTGCCTTTGTACACCTGTAAAAGGTCCTGATAAAGTGTCTGCGCCGTGTTGTATTTTTTCTTCTGGTATAATTTGTCAGCATACGCCAGCTTCTTTTCGAAGTTGTTGCTTTTTTCGATTCTTCTCAGTTCGTTATTACAGGAAGAAGCGACCACGATCAGCGCAAGGACACTGGTATACAATAAAAATTTCCGCATAAAAGAGTGGCAAAATTAAGAATTAAATGTAAATGTAAGGCGAAGAGATTTTCATTGCTGTTAAAATTTTGCAAAAGAGGCCGTCAAATCGCTGAATCCGGGCATTTTACCGAAGAAATGATTCCTTTTGCCGCTTACCTGCCGAAAATAAAAAACCAGCTGACAATGTCAAAAAAAATCTGGAACAAAAGTGTCGGATTATAATTAAATACCATTTATAAAAGCGGTTTCATCCCGCCGGCTGAAAAAAAGCAGCAGTTGTTTTATACCCTTCAATGTCAATACTGGTGTGTTTTTCACAGGTTATAAACACGATATTAACACTACCCAAAGCCTTATCCACACAATCCCGCTTCCCGGGCGCAAAAAAGGGGGATAAAGACAGTCCAAACCCTCTCTGTTGCGGTATATGCTCTTGTGGAAAAAATTTATAAAGTATTTTTTCGTTAAAAAGTGGGAAAAAGTGTTATTTTGTGTTAGAAAATGGTTTTTCAAGTATTTTGCCCCATGGTATGACAGGTTTTCTAGGCGAATATGAGGCTACGCTGGACGCAAAAGGACGTTTTCTGCTACCTGCCGGATTCAAAAAGCAGTTGTCAGAGACCGCCGGGGGCCAGTTTGTCATCAACCGAGGCTTTGAAAAATGTTTGTCATTGTATCCCATGAACGAGTGGCAGCCCATTTTCGAACGTATCAGCAAGCTGAACGATTTTGACCCGAAAGTGCGGGAATTTAGGCGCTACTTCCTCAACGGAGCCACCATTCTGGAACTGGATAGCGCGGGAAGACTGCTGGTACCGAAAAACCTGCTGTCGTACGCAAATATGGAAAAAGACATTGTGCTGGCAGCAGCATCCAATAAAATCGAGATCTGGGATAAAGGTAAATACCAGGAGTTCTTTGAAAATTTCTCACCAGGGGCCTTCAGTGATCTGGCTCAACAGGTAATGGGAGGAGGAGACAACAACATATCAATTTAAACTGGAGCAATATGGGCGAACAACAATATCACCTACCCGTTCTGCTGCAGGAGACAACGGAGCTGTTACACATTAACCCCGAAGGGACCTATGTGGACGCCACGTTTGGAGGCGGAGGACATTCCCGGGCCATACTGGAGAAACTGGGCGAAAAAGGACAACTGATCGTATTTGATCAGGATGAGGATGCATACAATAACAGGATCATCGATGACCGCGTAACATTTGTACAACAAAATTTCCGGCACCTGCAACGTTTTCTGAAATTACACAAAGCGGAACAGGTAGACGGCATACTGGCGGACCTGGGCGTGTCTTCACACCAGTTCGATACCGCCGACAGAGGATTCAGCATCCGGTTTAACGGCGACATGGACATGCGGATGGATACCCGGACAACCCTCACTGCGGCCCAGATTCTGGCCACCTGGGGCGAAGCCCGGTTACAACTCCTCTTCCAGGAATACGGAGAAGTGACCAACGCCAAAACCCTGGCACAAACCATTGTACGGCAAAGAAAAACACACCCCATGCGCACCATCGCGGAATTTAAATCCGTGATCCAGCCCATCGTAAAAGGCAACCCGCAGAAATACCTCGCACAGGTGTTTCAGGCACTCCGGATAGCCGTCAACGATGAACTGGGCGCCCTAAAAGATTTGCTTACCCAATCCGCCAATGCGCTGAAACCGGGAGGCAGGCTCGCCATCATCACCTTCCACTCGCTGGAAGACAGACTGGTAAAGAATTTTATGAAGACAGGCAGTTTCGAGGAAGCACCGGAAGATCCGTTTGGAAAGGAAACACCCCCTAAATTGTTCAGATTAATCACAAAAAAACCGGTGACCGCCAGCGATGCAGAATTAAAGCTTAACAGCAGATCGAGAAGCGCAAAACTGCGGGTGGCCGAAAAAACAGCATGATACTGCCGTACGCCGTATCATCCAGCTCCTATCCTATCCTATACACATCTGTTGTGATTTGCTTTCAGTTTTATATTGTCAATTTATTAAAAAGGCATAGCGCGTGTTGCAGGAAGAAGTTATAGAAACAAACCAGGAAGAAGAACCCGCCGGTACCGAAAGTACACCGGCAAAAGAACCGAAAAGGGAATGGCGGCTGCGTATCAACTACAGAGCGTTGGTACAAAACCTCCCCTATATCGGTTTCCTCGCCGTGCTGGCACTGGTCTATATCGCTAACAGCCACCTCGCCGAAAAAAAAATACGCCGCATTAATCAGCTTGGCAAAGAAATAAAAGAACTTAAGTGGGAATATATCAACGTGAAGAGTGAGCTCATGTTTCGCAGTAAAATGAGTGAAGTCAGCAAATCTGTAGAGCAACTGGGCCTCAAACAACTCAGTTCCCCTCCACAGAAAATAGTGCTGAAAAAGGAAAACGAAAAATGACATGAATACTGGTACCTGATGCTGCCCGCCTGAAACTATTACAGGACGGGGATGCTGGTAAAATAAAATGGCAAGCATCACCTATAAATCGCAGCCAGTGTCAGGTATCTTTTTATAGCTCTAGGCCCATAGCTTTTAGCCTTAGTCGCTTTCCCGGCAACTAAAACCCTGGAAGTTATCCGCTAAAAGCATAAAGCTAAACAGCTGGAACGTGGACGTAAAAAAAGACATATTGTGGCGTGTGTATCTGTGCCTGATCGGCATGGCGCTCTTCGGCGTCGCCATCCTGGTCAAGGTCTTTTACATCCAGAACGTGAAAGGCAACTACTGGCGCAATATGGCCGACAGTCTGCATACCGGCTACGTAGCCCTCGACGCGGAAAGAGGCACCATCTATTCGGAGGAAGGCAGAATGCTGTCTACCTCCATCCCGTATTTTGACATACGGATCGACTTCGCCGCCGATGGCCTGCGGGATAAAAAAGGGAAAGTGTTCCGGGAAAATCTCGACTCCCTCTCCCTCTGCCTCTCCCAGATGTTCGGCGACCGCAGCAAAGCAGGATACGCACAAATGCTGCAGGAAGGTTACAAAACAAAGGACCGCTATTTTCTCCTGAAAAGAAACGTACCCTTTAACCAGTACCAGCAAATGCGCGCCTTCCCCATGTTCCGGCTCGGCAAAAACAAAGGCGGCATGATCGCGGAAAGCAAAAGCAAACGCATCAACCCCTTTAAACTCCTGGCCAACAGGACCATCGGGCTGCCCCGCGAAAACTCGCAAAGCGTAGGCCTGGAAAGGACCTATAACGAATACCTGAAAGGGGTGACGGGCAAAAGGCTCATGCGCCGCATCGCAGGCGGAACATACGTTCCCGTGGAAGGATATGACATCGAACCGGAAAACGGCCGCGATATCGTTACCACCCTCGACGTGAACATGCAGGACATCGTGGAAACAGCCCTCATGAACATGATGGTGCAAAACGAAGCCGCCCACGGTACCTGTATCCTTATGGAAGTGAAGACAGGTAAAATCAAAGCAATCGCCAACCTGGGCAGACAACCCGACGGCAGCTACTGGGAAGACATGAACTACGCACTGCAGGTAGGTGAACCAGGTTCCACCTTTAAACTGGCCACCGTCATCTCTGTGCTGGAAGATAAATTCGCCACCATGAACACGATGGTCAACATGGACGGCGGACGCTGGCAGGTAGGACGCAGAACGGTATTCGATTCCGAACCGCATCCCGGCCCCCAGAACGTGACCATCAAACACGCATTTGAGCTCAGCTCAAATGTGGCAATGGCTAAACTGGCCGTCCAACACTATGGCAGACAGCCCAACAAGTTCGTGGCACACCTGAAAAGACTCAGGATGGACCAGAACACGGGCATCGACTTAGTGGGGGAAGGCCATCCGGTGATTAAAACCACCAGCTCCAAAACATGGAGCAACACTTCACTACCCTGGATGGCATTCGGGTATGAAGTGCTGATAAGCCCGCTGCAGACCTGTATGCTGTACAATGCAGTGGCCAACAACGGTAAAATGATGAAACCCTACCTCGTCAATTCCGTACAGGAATATGGCCAGGTAGTTAAACAGTTTGAGCCTACCGTACTGCTGGACAGCATCTGCTCCAACAGTACCCTGAAACAGGTACAGGCCATGCTCGAAGGAGTGGCAATAGACGGCACCGCCAGGAAACTGCGCAACCCCTATTACAACTTCGCAGCTAAAACCGGTACCGCCCTGGTGGCCAACGGCAGCCGCGGTTATGCCGACAAGATCTACCAATCCTCATTTGCAGGGTACTTCCCTGCCAATGACCCGCAGTACACCTGCGTAGTGGTGATCAAAAACAAACCGCACGCCCTGCGCTTTTACGGCGCAAATGTGGCAGGGCCTGTATTCCGCGAAGTGGCTGATAAACTCTATGCCATCGCTGTGGAAAAACAGAAACCCATGCAGGCAAACGTACAACTGGACACCCTCCTGGCCCTGAAAAACGGGAAAGGCGGCGAATGGAAACAGATACTCAATACCCTGCAGATGCCCATAAACGGCACCATCGCCGGCAACAGCTGGGTAAGCCCCAGCGTGAGCAACAGGAAGGTCACCTTCCAGTCACTCACCCAGGCGAAAGGCGCCGTGCCCAATGTAACAGGCATGGGGCTTAAAGATGCGCTGTACCTGCTCGAAAACGCAGGACTGCGCGTAGTCATAAAAGGCGCCGGTAAAGTGAAAACACAATCACTGCCCGGCGGCACTAAAATAGGAACCGAACAAACGATCGTAATAGAACTGAGCTAGATGAAGACGCTGCGCGACATATTATACAATGTAGGCATCAGGGCCGTACACGGGAATACCGACATCCCCGTGAACGCACCCGCCATTGATTCCAGGTCCGTCGGACCCGGCGATGCCTTCATTGCCGTGAAAGGAGTACATACCGATGGCCATCAGTATATCGATAAAGCCATCGCACAAGGCGCCGCGGCCATCATCTGCGAAACCCTGCCGGAAATACTCCTCGACACGGTCACCTATGTACAGGCGGATAACAGCGCCACGGCAAGTGGTATCATGGCAGGCAACTTCTATGATAACCCTTCCCACAAACTGCAGCTGGTAGGCGTTACCGGCACCAACGGTAAAACCACCATCGCCACCATCCTGTTCCGTTTGTTCTCCCAGCTGGGCTACCACTGCGGACTGCTGTCCACCGTGCAAAACCAGATAGGCGATACCGTTATACCATCTACCCATACCACCCCGGACCCCATCAGCCTCAACGCACTGCTGGCCCGGATGGTGGAAGAAGGATGCCTGTACGCCTTCATGGAAGTAAGCTCCCACGCCATCCATCAGCAACGGATCGCGGGACTGAAATTCGCCGGAGGCATCTTCAGCAATATCACCCACGACCACCTGGACTATCACAAAACATTTGATGAATACATCCGGGTTAAAAAATCGTTCTTTGACAGCCTGCCGGCTTCGGCCTTTGTCCTCACCAACCTCGATGATAAAAGAGGCATGGTGATGCTGCAAAACACCAAAGCCCGCAAAGCCACCTATAGCCTGCGTACACTGGCCGATTTCAAAGGAAAAATCCTGGAGAACAACCTCACCGGGCTGATCATGCAGGTAGGCGACACAGAAGTGCACTTCCGCCTGATCGGTGAGTTCAACGCCTATAACCTGCTGGCAGTATACGGCGCAGCCGTATTACTCGGACAGGACAAAGCCACGGTACTGCGCGCCCTCAGCAATACACAAGGCGCGGAAGGCCGCTTCGAGTATATCGTGTCTGCACATGACCAGATCATCGCAATCGTGGACTACGCCCACACCCCCGATGCCCTGAAAAATGTGCTGGCCACCATCAAAAACCTGCGCAAAGGACATGAACAGGTGATCACGGTAGTAGGCTGCGGCGGCGACCGCGATACGGCGAAAAGGCCCGTCATGGCGGCAGTAGCCACAGACAGCAGCGACCGGGTGATCTTCACCTCCGATAATCCCCGCTCCGAAGATCCGGACGCGATTATCCGCGAAATGGAAGCCGGCGTGCCGGTACACCAGAAAAAAAGAGTGATCTCCATTACCGACCGCAGGGAAGCGATCAAAACCGCTGTCACCCTCGCCGGAAAAGAAGACATCATCCTCGTGGCCGGAAAAGGACACGAAAAATACCAGGAAATCAAAGGGGTGAAACATCCCTTCGATGATAAACAAGTGCTGGAAGAAGTAATGAGGCTGCTCGACAAATAATTTAAACGGAACGAAACTAAATACTTAATAACTCAATGACTTAACAGCCCCCCATCCAAATGAGGCGGACGGGAAGGCTCCGACTAAAACATATGTTATATTATTTTTTAAATTACCTGAAAACAGAATTCAAGATCAGCATCATCGGTGGTGGTATGTTCCAGTTTATCACCTTCCGTGTAACGATGGCCCTGCTGCTGTCGCTGGTCATCTCCCTGTTGTTGGGTAAACGTATCATCAAATTCCTGCAGCGCAAACAAATCGGTGAAACGATCCGCGAGCTGGGCCTTCAGGGTGAAAACACCAAGAAGGGCACCCCCACCATGGGCGGCCTCATTATCCTCGCGGCCATCATCATCCCCACCCTGCTGTTTGCGCAGGTGGCCAACGTGTACATCTGGCTGGTGCTTCTCTGTACCGTATGGTTAGGCCTCATCGGTTTCGTAGACGACTATATCAAAGTATTCAAAAAGAACAAGGAAGGGCTGGCGGGCCGCTTTAAAATACTCGGACAGATAGGACTGGGCCTCATCGTAGGCACCACCCTCTACTTCAATAACGATGTGGTGGTATCACGCGAGCTGATGAACACCCAGAAACTGGCGCCCTACGAAAGACGCCTCACCAATCACCCTGAAAGAGTGACCCGCGACGGACAACGGTTTGCCGATGTAAAAACACCCATCACCACCATCCCGTTTGTCAAGAACCACGAATTCAACTACGCCAAACTGATCTCGTGGATCCCCGGCGCAGAGAAATACACGTTCATCGTCTACATCCTGATCGTCATCTTTATCATTACCGCCGTGTCCAACGGCGCAAACATAACGGACGGACTGGACGGGCTGGCCACAGGGGTGTCGGGTATCATAGGAATATGTCTCGGCATTTTTGCTTATGTATCAGGTAACATCCAGTTTGCGGAGTACCTCAATATCATGTACATCCCCAACCTTGGTGAACTGTCCATCTTCATTGCTGCCTTTGTAGGCGCCTGCGTGGGCTTCCTCTGGTACAACGCCTACCCCGCACAGGTGTTCATGGGCGATACCGGCAGCCTGGCGCTGGGGGGTATCATCGCAGCACTGGCGTTTATCGTACGCAAAGAACTGCTGATACCTATCTTCTGTGGCGTATTCCTCGTAGAGCTCCTGTCAGTAATGCTGCAGGTGTCCTACTTCAAATACACCAAGAAAAAATACGGTGAAGGCCGGCGCATCCTGAAAATGTCGCCCCTGCATCACCACTATCAGAAACTCGGTTATCACGAAAGTAAAATTTCCGTACGCTTCTGGATCATCACCATCATGTGTGTGGTATTTACGATCGCAACACTGAAAATGAGATAACAAAAAAAACAAAAAACTAACAACGAAGTATATACGAAATGGCGCATAAACTCATCATATTAGGAGCAGGAGAAAGCGGGATAGGAGCAGCCTTGCTGGGCAAACAGCAGGGGTATGATGTTTTTGTGTCCGAAGGCGGCACTATCAAAGACAACTATAAACAGGAACTGGCGGTAAACCATATTCCTTTCGAAGAAGGCCATCACTCCTGGGATGTTATACTGGGCGCAGACGAGATCGTCAAAAGTCCGGGTATCCCCGAAAAAACAGAGCTGATGAAAAAAGTACGCGAAAAAGGCGTAGTTGTCATCTCCGAAATTGAACTGGCCTACCGTTTTTCAAAAGGTAAAAAGATTATTGCCATCACCGGCAGCAACGGCAAAAGCACCACCACCGCCCTCACCTACCACCTTTTCAAAACGGCAGGACTGGACGTGGCCATGGTCGGCAATATTGGCGTTAGTTATGCCAGGCAGGTAGCAACCGCACCAGCGGAGTATTATGTGATTGAAATCAGCAGCTTTCAGCTGGATGACATCGTGGAATTCAAGCCCAACGTGGCCATCCTGCTCAACATTACGCCTGATCACCTGGACCGGTACGACTACAAAATGGAAAATTATGTAGCCTCCAAGTTCAGGATCGCGATGAACCAGACAAAAGAAGACTATTTCGTCTACTGTATGGATGATCCGGAGATCATGCAGCATTTGGCGCAGCAACCCATTTATTCAACATTAATACCTTTTACCATCATGAAACCACTGAAAGAAGGCGGATCTATCGCCAACGAGCAGTTGCAAATACTGGTTGACGGAGAGCCGGTCATCATGTCGATGTATGACCTGGCGCTAAAAGGGAAACACAATCTGTATAATTCGATGGCAGCAGCAATTGCAGGCAGAACCATGGATATTAGAAAGGAAAAAATCCGCGAAAGCCTGGCTTCTTTCAAAAGCCTCGAACACCGGATGGAATATGTGACAACCGTAAAAGGCGTGGATTTTATCAATGATAGCAAAGCTACCAATGTAAACTCCGTGTGGTTCGCCCTCGAAAGCATCGAAAAGCCCATTGTACTGATCATGGGCGGTGTGGACAAAGGCAACGACTACTCCGCTATCCGCGACCTGGTGAAAGAAAAAGTAAAAGCCATTATTTGTATGGGTGTGGACAACACACCGATCATTGATGCGTTATCAAAAGATACACCTGTCATGATCAGCACATCCGGCATGATGGACGCGGTACGCGAAGCCTACGCCCACGCTACCAAAGGAGACGTGGTCATGCTCTCCCCCGCCTGCGCCAGCTTCGACCTGTTTAAAAATTACGAAGACAGGGGCCGGAAATTCAAAGAAGCGGTGAAAGCATTGTAAACACCGGATTGCAGGTAAAAGGGTTGAATAACGGAAACGAAAAAACGAAATTATTAACAATATGAACGGATTGCTCTATAGAACAAAAGGCGATAAGGTCATCTGGACGATAGTTATCTTTCTATCGCTGGTGAGCCTGCTGGCTGTGTATAGCGCAACCGGCTCGCTCGCCTACCGCGAACGGGGCGGCCATACGGAGTATTATCTCCTGAAGCAGCTCGTCGTACTCGGCATGGGCCTGGTGATCATCTACTTTGCACACCGGGTAAACTATACCATTTACTCGCGCGTGGCACAGGTAGGCTTCCTGGTATCGATACCGCTGCTCATTTATACGCTGGCATTCGGTTCGCATATCAACGACGCCAGCAGATGGATACGGCTGCCGATCATCAATCTGACATTCCAGACATCGGACGTAGCCAAACTGGCCATCTTCATGTATGTCAGCCGCCAGTTGTCCAGAAGGCAGCATGTGATCAACGATTTTAAGAAAGGGTTTCTGCCCATCATCATACCAGTAGGCATTATCTGCGTACTCATTATGCCGGCCAATATGAGCACGGCTTTGCTGTTAATGGCCAGCTGTATGCTGCTCTGTTTCATTGGCAGGGTGCCGGTAAGGTTCCTCGCCGGCATGGTGGCAGCGGGAGCGCTGGCGATCGTACTGATGTTTGCCATCGCGAAAATCTCCGGTATGGAGATGCGTACCAAAACCTGGGAAAAGCGGTTGGACAGCTTCGTGAACGACGACCATACAGAAGTGCCCTACCAGGTGCAGCAGGCCAACATCGCCATCGCGGGCGGCGGTATACTCGGGAAAGGCCCCGGCAACAGTACACAACGTAACTTTCTGCCGCATGCCTACTCCGACTATATCTACGCTACCATCATCGAAGAATACGGACTGATGGGCGCTTTCCTGATACTGGCGGCTTACATGCTGCTGCTGCTGCGCTGCATCCGGATCTACAAAAAATGTCCGTATGCGTTTGGCGCCTTCCTGGCGCTGGGACTCAGCGTAACACTGGTGATACAGGCGCTGACCAACATGGCGGTAAACGTACAGCTGTTCCCCGTAACAGGGTTGCCGCTGCCGCTGGTCAGCATGGGTGGATCTTCCGTCCTCTTCACCAGTATGGCCATCGGTATTATCCTGAGCGTGGCCCGCAATGTGGAGGAAATGGAAGGAAAACAGGCAGAAAAAGAAAGACTGGAACGCGTCATGGCGGCCAATGCAGAAAACGCTGCGGTGGCTTAATGCGTATCTATATAAAAAAAGAGACAGACAATCAATCGTAACTGAAGGACATGCAACGCAAAGTGATTATAGCAGGTGGCGGCACGGGAGGACATATCTTCCCGGCGATAGCGATTGCCAATGCGTTGAAAAAAATCCAGCCGGATATTGACATCCTCTTTGTGGGCGCCGTCGGTAAAATGGAAATGGAAAAAGTACCGCAGGCGGGCTATCCCATCAAAGGACTGGAAATAGCCGGTTTTAACCGCAGCAATATTTTTAAAAACATACTGCTGCCTTTCAAAATCTGGAAAAGTCTCCGGCAGGCTAAAAACATCCTCGCCGAATTCAAACCGGATGCAGTCGTGGGTGTTGGCGGTTATGCCAGCTTCCCCATGCTGAGAAGGGCACAGAAAAATGGTATTCCGACGCTCATACAGGAACAGAATTCCTTTGCAGGCAAAACCAACAAAATACTGGGTAAAAAAGCAAAGAAAATCTGCGTGGCTTATGATGGCATGGACAAATTTTTCCCGGCAGACAAGATTGTTTTCACCGGCAATCCTGTCAGGAACAACATCACCCAATCCGCCGTCACCAAAGAAGACGCCCTGCAACACTTTGGACTGAGCAGTCAGAAACAAACCATCTTCGCGGTAGGCGGCAGCCTGGGCGCCAAATCGATCAACGAAGCGTTGCAGCCGTTGCTGCCCACGCTGGTGCAGAAAGACCTGCAGCTGATCTGGCAAACCGGCAAACCGTACTACGAAACCGCGAAAGCGGCGGCAGCGCCCTACAGCAGCCATATCAAAGTACACGAGTTCATCAACGTGATGGACTTTGCCTACAAAGCTGCAGATGTGGTGCTCTCCCGCGCAGGCGCACTGGCCATCGCAGAACTCTGCGTGGTGAAAAAGCCGGTCATCTTTGTGCCGTACCCTTTTGCAGCGGAAGACCATCAGACTTCCAACGCCATGAACCTGGTGAACAAAAAGGCGGGGCTGATGATCAAAAACGACGAAGTGGGCGCACAGCTCTCCGGCGTGTTGTTCAGCCTTCTGCAAAACAGGGCGCTGATGGAACAACTGGAGAAAAATATCGGCGAACTGGGCAATCCCAACGCGGATATGGTGATCGCAAAAGAAGTAATGAGCATTTTTTGATTTAGATATTAGGGATTAAGGATTCATATGGATTTGAACAACATACAACGGGTTTATTTCATCGGCATCGGCGGTATCGGCATGAGCGCCATCGCCCGCTTCTTCAATGAGAAAGGAGTGGCAGTCAGCGGCTATGACCGTACCTCCACCCCGCTCACAAAGCAGCTGGAAGCCGAAGGTATGCAGATCCATTATACAGACGATATTAACGCAGCAGACCGGGAAGCTAACCTGGTCGTATATACGCCGGCCATCCCGGCCACCCATGAAGAACTGAAATGGTACCGGGACAATGGCTTTGAAGTAGTGAAACGCAGCGATGTACTACAGGAAATCACCCGTTCGCTCTTCGCTATTACCGTAGCAGGCACCCATGGTAAAACCACCGTTTCCACCATGATCGCGCATCTGCTGACGGACAGCGGTTATGGTTGCAACGCTTTTCTCGGTGGCATCAGTGTGAACTACGACAGGAATTTCTGGAGCAGCGACAAGGCGGTAGCGGTGATCGAAGCAGATGAATACGATCGCTCTTTTCTGAAATTAAGTCCGGATATCGCTGTCCTGACTGCCATGGATGCAGACCACCTGGACATTTACGGCACACCGGAAGCTATGGAAGAAGCATTTATCACATATACGCACAATATAAAGCCCAATGGCACGCTGATTGCTAAGTTCGGCCTGCATCGCGGAAATGAGCTGAAGGCAGACAACAAACTGCTGTACAGTTTACAAAACGATGCCGCCAATGCATACGCTGCCAACATCCGGATGATCAACGGCGGATATGAGTTTGATGTGATGCAGCAAGACTGGATGATCGACAATATCCGGATGCATATTGGCGGTATGCACAATGTGGAAAACGCAGTAGCGGCTATTACCGTAGCACATCTGCTGGGCATCGACGCAGCAAAGATCAGAGCGGCGGTAGAAAGTTTCAAAGGCATCAAAAGGCGCTTTGAATATGTGATCAAAAACGATCACCAGGTGTATATCGATGACTACGCCCATCACCCGGAAGAACTGCGCGCGCTGATCACCAGTGCAAAGGCATTGTTCCCCGGCAGGCGCTGCACCGTGATATTCCAGCCGCACCTGTTCACCCGCACCCGTGACCTGGCGGAGGGTTTCGCAGAAAGCCTCTCCCTGGCGGACGAAGTGATACTGCTGCCTATCTACCCGGCGAGGGAGCTGCCTATCGAAGGGGTGACCAGCGATATCCTGGCAGCGAAGATCACCGTACCGGTGCAGATCATGCAAAAAGAAGAAGTACTGGACTGGCTGAAGAAAACACCCGTCCCGTTATTGATAACAGCCGGAGCAGGCGACATTGACCAGTTAAAAGGACCGATCAGTCAACTGCTTCACTAAAAAGAAAAATTTTGGCTAAAACCACGACGATATTAAAAAGACTGGGCGCGCTGCTCCTCTGGGTGACAGCGGTGACGGGCTTTATTATCCTCCTGGTGGCGGCCAATAACGACAAGGAATCAGGTGTCTGTAAAGGTATTCAGGTGAAGTTTGAAGGGAAGGACGATAACTTCTTCATTGAAGCCAAGGATATCCGGTCATTGTTGACGAAAGACAAGGCGCTGAACCCGGTGGGCAAGCCGATCCGGGATATCAACATCCGTACCCTGGAAGCAGTGGCAGACCAGGACCCCTGGGTGAAAAATGCAGAGATCTATTTCAACAGCAAACAGGAACTGCATATAAAAGTAACACAGCGGGAACCGGTAGCCAGAGTGTTTACCTTTTCGGGCAACAGCTTTTACCTCGACGAAGCAGCAGAGCGTATACCGGTATCCTCCCGGTACGCCGCCAGGGTACCGGTGTTTACCGGCTTTCCCACAGACGCGGACAAGCTGCAACGGACAGACAGCCTGCTGGCCGCACAGATAGTGGACATGGGCCGTTTTATCGGCAAAGACGCTTTCTGGATGGCGCAGGTAGAACAGCTGATGATCACCACCGACCGTAAGTTTGAGTTCATTCCCAAACTGGGCGACCAGGTGATCGTGTTCGGAGAAGGCGCCGATATTGAAAAAAAATTCACCAAACTGCTGGCTTTTTACAAGGAAGGACTGAATAAGGTAGGTTGGAATAATTATTCGCGCATCAACATCGCTTTTGAGAATGAAGTCGTATGTACGCGTAAGGATGGTGTACCACCGCTACAACCGGCGATACCCAAAGATACGGTCAGACAGCTGGTAGCAGACGAGCCGCCCATTGCAGAGAGTGAAGACAGCGCGGAGAAAACAACGGCAGTCAAACCACCGGAACATCCAACGGTGGCCGCCAAACCAGCCGAAAAACCGGCAGCCAGAACAGTGGTAAAACCTGCGGCTGCCCACAAAGACAAAGCAACGGCAAAAGCGCCCGCGAAAAAAACAAAAACGGAAAAAGCGACGCCGCCGAAGCAACAACCTAAAGCAGTGTATAAGCCAGGGAATAAATCTGTTAACACATCAAAAAAACAAACAACGCCATGAATCAGGAAGCTCCCATCATTGTAGGTCTCGATATCGGAACTACGAAGATTGCTGCCATAGCAGGACGGAAGAATGAATACGGGAAACTGGAAATCCTGGGATTCGGTAAAGCTACATCGTTTGGTGTGCAGCACGGTATGGTGCTGAACATTGACCAGACGATTAAAGCTATCAGGCAAGCCCTGGAAAACTGTTATGCTTCCAGCCCCCACCTGGAAATCAATGAAGTATATGTCGGCATCGCCGGTCATCATATCAAAAGTTTGCAAACCCGTGGCGATATCGTCCGCAATGATGTTGAGGCGGAAATATCCCAGAAAGATATCGACCAGCTGATCAACGATCAATATAAAACCGTTATCCCTGCGAGCGATCAGATCATCGATGTGATCCCGCAACAATATATTGTGGACAGCCTGCAGAACATCACCTATCCCATCGGTATGTCCGGAGTGAAGGTGGGTGCAAACTTCCATATTATCACCGGCGACAAGAACGCCATCCGCAATATTAACCGCAGCGTGGAGAAGTCCGGCCTTAAGATCCGCGACCTCGTGCTGCAGCCGCTGGCATCTGCCGCAGCAGTTATGTGCGATATGGACTTCGAAGCAGGAGTAGCCATTGTAGACATTGGTGGTGGTACCACCGACCTGGCGGTGTTCTACGAAGGCATCCTCAAGCACACAGCCGTTATTCCCTATGGTGGCGAGAACATTACCAACGATATCAAAAACGGTCTCGGTGTGCTGAAAACACAGGCCGAACAGATGAAGGTACAATTCGGTTATGCACTGGCCGATGAAGCGAAAAGCAACGCCTATATCACTATTCCCGGTTTACGCGGACAGAGCCCCAAAGAAATCTCCGTGAAAAACCTGGCGCATATTATTCAGGCCCGTATGAGTGAAATACTCGATTTCGTAGTATATCACCTCAAACAAATCGGTATGGACAATAAGATGCTGAATGGTGGTATTATCCTCACCGGTGGCGGTTCCCAGCTGAAACACCTGATCCAGCTGACCGAGTACACTACCGGCGCCAGCGCACGCATCGGTTTCCCCAACGAACACCTGGCCAGCGGCCTGTTCGACGAAGAATTGACCAAACCCATGTACGCCACCTGCGTAGGATTGATCCTCAAAGGCTACAACGATTATGAAAATGATCGTAAAACACTGGAAGAAAATTACATAAAAATTAATACCAGTTACCTCGCGAAAGAACAAGCCGCTCAGTCGGTAGCCCAACAGGAAGAAGAATGGGTAGAAGAAACACCCAGCACCCAGGAAATCCAGGACAGAAAAGCCAAAGAAAGGAACGCTTCCCTGAAGAATTTCCTGGATAAAATGAAAACGAAGATCATTGACATGTTTACAGAAGAAGAAGACGCAAAACTGTAAATGTGAAATGGCGCAATTGTTGTGAACTGCAAACGTTTATTATATAAGAACAAAGAACGATAATTAATAATGATAGGACAAATGAACCATATTAACGGCAAAGAATACACGCTTATAACACCGAACAAGTTCATTATTAATTATCCGTACTAACCCATAAAAGTATAGAGTCATGATACATTTTGATCTTCCTAAGGAAAAATCTTCTATCATCAAGGTCATCGGCATTGGTGGCGGTGGAAGTAATGCGGTGAATCATATGTATAGCCAGCGCATTGAAGGGGTGAATTTTATTATCTGCAATACTGATGCTCAGGCTATTGCCAACAGTCCTGTGCCCAACAAAATCCAGTTGGGACCACACCTCACACAGGGCCTTGGTGCCGGCGCCAATCCCGAAATTGGTAAGCAGGCAACGGAAGAATCCTTTGAAGAAATCAAAAAAATACTGGAGGTGAATACCAAAATGGCCTTCATCACTGCCGGTATGGGCGGTGGCACCGGTACCGGTGGCGCTCCTATCATCGCGCGGATATGCAAGGAACTGGGCATTCTGACCGTCGGTATTGTTACCACCCCGTTTTCTTATGAAGGAAAAAAGAGAATGCTGCAGGCCGATGAAGGCGTACAACGCCTGAAAGAGTATGTAGATACCCTGCTGATCATCTCCAACGATAAATTAAGACAGAAATTCGGTGACCTGAAGTTCAAGGCCGCTTTTGAAAAAGCGGACAACGTACTGGCTACCGCCGCTAAATGTATCACAGACGTTATCAACTCCACCGGTCAGATCAACGTGGACTTTGCCGATGTGTGCACCGTTATGCGTAACGGTGGCGTGGCTATCCTCGGTGCTTCTATCGCGGAAGGTGAAAACCGCGCACAACGTGCCATCGAAGACGCACTGACCTCTCCGTTGCTGAACGACAACGATATCCGTGGCGCCAAATGGATCCTCATCAATATATCTTCTTCTGAAGGTGAATTTGAACACACCCTCGATGAAATGGATATTATCCAGGCCTACGTTCAAAGCCAGGCCGGTGAGGATTGCGACGTGATCCTCGGTGTGGGCTACGACCAGACGCTGGACCGTAAACTGGGTGTTACCATCATCGCTACCGGTTTCGAACAGAAACCCATCCAGCAGATGAAAATGACCCCTTCCACCCCGGAACGCACCGAACCTAAAATCGTAATGCAGCTGGGTAAAGACGGTGATGAGAAAAAAATGAACTTACAACAGTCACAGGGTGTCCTGTTCCAGGAGCCACAGGACCTGATGGCCCCCCGCCTGATGGAACCCGTAGTGTCCCACCCTGAACCTGTTACCGGATACACCCCTCCGCAACCGCAGCAACAGGCGCCTATCGCACCTGCACGGCAGAACTATGTACTGAACATACAACAGGTGCCTGCTCAGCAACCGCAGCCAGCTCCGGAACCACAACCGGTACCACAGCCTGTTCAGCAACCTGTTCAGCAACACATGCCGCAGCCGCAGCAACAACCACATGTGCCACAACAACAGCAGCACGTGCAGCAGCATATGCCGCCGCAACAGCAACATGTGCAGCAACCGGCCCAGCCTAATGTGAATATCATACAGCCGCAGGGCAGCAGCGGCGCAGGTGGTTACCTGAACCGTCCCACCAATATCTATGTGGAACCAGGTACGCCCGTAACACCGGAAATGAAAATGGTGTACAGGGAAGAAGAACCCGGTAATCCGCTGCCTCCGGAAGTGCCCATGCAACAGACTTCCTACGAAGAACTGGAAGAACAAAAGCGTAAACAGGCTGAAAGAGTCGCTAAACTGCGCAGCATCAGCTTCAACGTGAAGAACATGGACAACAACGCGGAAATTGAGAACGTTCCGGCTTACCTGCGCCGCAATGTAACCCTGGATAACGGTGCCGGCTCCGCCGAGCACTTCTATTCCAATTACACGGTGAGCGATCCGGGCCAGAACAATCACACTGAAATAAATACTATCAATACATTTTTAGATGGGAAAAAGCCCGATTGATGAACATAGAGATATTCCATTCGGACATTTGATTGTTTTTTAGTTGTGTTAAAAAGAAAATCCTCCGGTTCCCCGGAGGATTTTTCTTTTATATGGTATCTTATAAGGTATTCAGCGTCTCCTGCGCTTTCCTCACCAGATTGCCCGCCGGCGTGGTTTTCGGCGCATTGATATCGAATGGCGCCAACAGCTGATTCAGTTTGTTCAATCCTTCGCGGTTATTGGCTTTGGTGAACTCCTCTCGCAGGATGCGGACCTTCTCATAATCCTGAACGCCTTCTACCAGGCGCTC
Organism: Chitinophaga eiseniae; assembly: GCF_900167135.1. Classification (GTDB taxonomy): domain Bacteria; phylum Bacteroidota; class Bacteroidia; order Chitinophagales; family Chitinophagaceae; genus Chitinophaga; species Chitinophaga eiseniae. Next base: position 354,924 of record NZ_FUWZ01000002.1, read on the forward strand.
GAACCGGATAGACGACCGCGGTCCGGGATATACGAAATAGGTATCGCCCGCTGCCCATGCGCGGAAACGGCTATCCTGCAGCGGTGCTTTCACCCAGCAGTTAAAGGCCCAGCGCAGATATCCGGTGTATCCTTTATAGGCGGCATGCCAGCCCATAAAAGCGGATTCTCCCGGAGGCGAAAAAGTAAAGGTATTAGGGAAGCCCTCTGTGCAACAGGTGTAGAAGGTAGTAGGCCACCCTTTTTTCAGTCTTGCCTGCAGCACTTCATCGGGGAACGGCTCCTTGGAAGCCACACAGAAATCATAAATATCCTTGTCCAGCGGCGCGTGATAGCTGCCCGCCAGTGACAGTTTAAAGTCTTTGTCCGCCTTACGGATCAGCGCCAGCGCATGTTGCATATCCGCCATCGGGCGTTCGTCCATGGCGATGGTCGTGATATTGAACCAGCCTTTGGCTTTCAGGTGTTTCACAAAGTCATTGAGCATAGGCTGCCAGTGGGCCGCATACTCCGGGGAGCCCGGTTTGGCGATCAGCAGCGTGTCTTTGCCTTTGGCTTCATCATAGTAATAGAACTTCAGGTTCCAGGGAATCATGCTGTAGCAGTTGATTTCCTTTTTAATACCCAGTCCCATCATATATTCCACCCATTTGTCGAAGATGGTATAGTCATAAGACCAGGTACCATTTTTCTTTTTGGTCCATTTGATCATCGTCCCGTACACATCTTCTGTCTGGCTGTTCCACGGGTCGTAAATGAGCGTGGCAGTGATGCATTTCTGACCGGCGTTCGCCAGCATCTGCATATAGGGCTTCATTGCCTTAAAATGCGCGTCGCTCCAGGGTTTTACGTTATACATACGGGCCACCGCGTCAGGGCTCTGCCAGAGGTCCAGATGGAATTTCCAGTCCTTCGGAGCGGGCAAGGTATGGTGCAGCACTTCTATTTCGTAGGGAAGGCTGCTCACTGCGCCACCGGCGTTGATTTTCACGGTGCCTTTGTACACGCCGGGCGTGGTGCCGGCAGGTACCTGTATGCTCAGCCATACAGGCTGCGTTTGATGGGCAGCAATGTCTTTGGTGCGTTGAATGTCAATACCATCCGCCACCAGGGAGGAGTCGAAATTCTCCGGTTTGCGGTAGCCGCAGCCGCTGCCGTCCTTGTTCAGTTCATCGGTCATCACATATCTTACAAAACCGGTGGTAATGGCACTGGCAGGAATAGTAGCGCCTTTACTGCCTTGCAGGGCGCTGGTGGTTACGCTCACTTTGTTAAGCGGACGGGTGGTCCAGATCAGGAACTGGGTATGTACCCGCTCTCCTCTCCAGGCTTTGGCATTCCAGGAGGCTGCCAGGTTTTGCTGATCAGGCGCATTTCTTTTTTCATAACGAACGTCAGTGGAACCGAAAGCGACGTGGAGCTGGTCGCCTTTCACTGCTTCCCAGGAAGCTTTGTTGACCGGTCTGGGATCAGGTTTCTCCTGATAATCGCCGGCCGGACCGCTTTGGGCCCATACGTTTTGTTGCAGTGCCAGTAATACCAGCACGCCAAAAAATTTGTTCACCATACAATAATTTAGAAATTTTGATATTTAGAGATTGGGTTATTTCGCTTACCAGCCCAAACCCAGTACAAAATCCATGTCTTCCAAGATCTTAAAAAAAACCGGGATTTTCGAGTTCTAAATATTCAAATATCAAAATATCAAAATTCCTAAATATTAGTGGTGAACAATTCGTTTTAACTGCAGGTTGGTGACAGGAGCCACTACCAGCGGGTATTTTTCGATGGTCACGTAACTGGAATCCAGTCCAAAGCCCCTTTCTTCCGACAGGCTGATTTTTTTCAGGAAGAAATACATCTTCATGACCATTCTTTCATATAATGGCAGGTCATTATCATGCGAGAGGAATTTCTCCATGACAATAAACTGGAAGTCGCCCACCACGTTGTTTTTACTGAGCGATTCATAACGGCTGGTGATGTTCACCTCCTTATTTCTCACCATATCTTCTACCACCATTCTGAACATCAGGTTGATCCTTTGTTCCACTTTAAAGCCCAGTCTGAATTCCACCCGGATGACTTCGTTAGGGATGATGGTTTGAACGGAGTATTCGCTAAGGTAGGGTTCATCTACCACATCCACATGTACAAACCAGTATATATCGGCTCTTTTCGGCTTTTTATTGAGGATAGAGTAGATGATTTTGTGTTCTATTTCTTTGGGGTTGTCGGCGCTGCTCATATACACCAGGTGAGTGGCGTATTTGGGAATAGAGGTGTCGTTGCTCAGTTCCTGGATAATGGGCAGATAGTCTTCCAGCCGTACGAATTCCACGTATCGGTTCTTGATCTTGCGGGATTTGAACCAAACGATCATAACGAGGAAGAGGGCTCCTGCCACGACCACGGTTACATAGCCGCCGTGCATAAACTTTACGAGGTTGGCAAAGAGGAACGAGAACTCGATGGAGAGGTATACGACGAGGTAGAGTAGTATCCAGCCCGTCCACACCCTTCGGGTATAGAGGTAGAAAGCAAACAGACAGGATGTCATCAGCATACAGATGGTGATGGACAGGCCGTAGGCCGCTTCCATATGGGAAGATTCCTGGAAGAGGATCACGATGGCCGCGCAGCCGACGAACAGCATGGTGTTGATACCAGGGATATAGAGCTGTCCGCGCATTTCCGTGGGATAGTTTACCCGCATTTTAGGCCAGAGGTTGAGCCGCATGGCTTCCGCGATGAGGGTAAAGGAGCCGGATATCAGCGCCTGGCTGGCGATGATAGAGGCCATGGTAGCGATCAGCACCCCGAAGATGATAAACCATTCCGGCATGATCATAAAGAAGGGGTTCTGGTCTTTCGGCAGGATTTGTCCTTTCTGGCTCAGGAGCCATGCGCCCTGGCCGAGGTAGTTCAGTATCAGGCAGGATTTCACGAAGATCCAGGATACACGGATATTTCCACGGCCGCAGTGGCCCAGGTCGGAATAGAGGGCTTCTGCCCCGGTGGTACAAAGGAATACCGCGCCGAGGATCAGGAATCCTTTCGGGTAGGTTGTCAGCAGTTCGATGGCATAGTGCGGACTGAAGGCCCGGAAGATGCTCAGATCGTCTGTGACATGAGAGATGCCGAGGATGCCCAGCATAGAGAACCACAATACCATGATGGGACCGAACATGCGCCCGATAGACACGGTCCCGAACTGTTGCATGATGAACAGGCCGGTGATGATGGTCAATACGATTTTAACAATGGTGAGTTGGCTTAGGTCTTTAAATACCTCAAGGGTACGCAGACCTTCGATGGCCGAAGTCACGGTGATAGGTGGGGTAATGATCCCATCTGCCAGGAGGGCAGCGCCGCCGATCATGCCAAAAACAACCGCCCATTTGGCATGCCGCCTGACAAGGGCGTAGAGAGAGAAGATACCACCTTCCCCTTTGTTATCTGCCCGGAGGGTAAGAATAACGTATTTAACGGTGGTTTGTAAGGTCAGTGTCCAGATAATACAGGATATACCGCCGATAACGAGTAGGTCGCTGATGGGGTTACCGCCAACAATGGCTTTAAAAACATAGAGCGGAGAAGTTCCGATGTCGCCGTAGATGATACCCAGCGCTACTACTAAACCTGCCAGGGAGACCCTGTTAATGTTCATGCCCACGTAAAAAAAATTTTTAAAAAAGCCTCCAAAATTAGGAGTAAATATTGAGATCAGCAATAAAAAGGTGACAGAGGAAGAGGCTGTTTGGGGTTAGTTGACATTAAAAAAGCCTCTCCCGGAGTAATGGGAGAGGCTTTTTTAATTATTTCATCTTAGTGAGATGGACTGATTAGTTAGCAGGAGCTAAGTCAACAGTACCGGATTCACCAGGAGTGTTTTGTTTGATGAAACGACCGCGGTCGATGCCTTGTTTGTCAGCCAGGTAGTCGATCACAGCGTCAACACGACGGCTGCTCAGGTCAACACCACCTTTTTTACCTTTTGCACCAGCGTGGCCAGTAACCAGCACGTTGCAGGAAGGGTTAGCTTTCAGGGTAGAGGCAACAGAAGCCAGGATAGCTTCCTGATCGCGACCAACTTTGGTAGAAGAACCTTTGAAGGAAACGCTAGGCAGTACCAGGGTAGCGCAAGAAGTTTCTACTCTGTTCTTGCAGCACTCAGGATCCGGGCATTTACCAACACCGTCAGCGTCAACTGGCTGGCAGTAAGTCGGAGTGATCAGTTGTTTGTCTTTGTAATCAGGAACGCCGTCACCATCTGTATCTTTAGCTACACCGTGAGAATCAACTGGTGCACCTGCAGGAGTGTTAGGTTCGCGGTCGAACTGATCAGTTACGCCATCACCGTCAGCATCAGGCAGCACCGGAGTAGGCAGTTTCATGTGGCGAGGGTTGCTCAGCTCGCTGTAAGCGTATTCCAGCGGGTTGATCCACCAGAGCGGCTGTACGCGTTTAGAAGCGTTACCCAGGTTGAAGTTCAGACGCAGGCTGGTGTAAGAGTAGAAGTCTTTTGTAGAACCGCCGGGACCAGGATAACCATCCAGGTAAGCGTCAAAAGGCATGGTGATTTTCTCTTCAATACCGATGTTGAAGCGTTTGGAAACTTTAAACGCTACACCAGTACCCAGATCCAGTGCGTGACGGATCAGCTGGTTGTCATCGTTACGACCGATGGAGATTCTGTTACCCTGAGAAGGAGCATTTTGCTCATATTTTTTGTCTCTCAGGTTGTTCAGTTGTTTTCTGATGTCGCTACGTTTAGCACCGAAGTTGATGGAGCTGTAGTCGTAACCGTTACCGTTAGCATCCAGTGCGTCTACGTCAACGTCAGCAGCTACGATGGAGTAACCGGCCAGTACGTACCAGTTTACTTTAGGTTCTGCTCTGTAGAACAGGATGTTGCTCAGAGAAGCGATCACATCCAAAGACAACTGGTGGTTCTGAGAACGGTAGTTAGGAACGATCATACCACCGTTTCTTGCAGCGGTAGCAGCCCATGGGTTGCCAGCAGAAGCAAAGGTAGGACGCAGTTTATAGTCCTGGCCTTTGTCGATGGAACCGATGTACTCAGCTCTCAGTGAGAACGTATGACCCAGTGCTTTTCTCAGGGAGATACCACCACCGAATCCAGGCTGAGGAGGAACGGTTCCGCTGATCAGGTGTAAACCACCATGAAGACCCAGTTCCCACATATCCCTTGGTTTAGCAGGGAAATTAGATTGATGGTTCAGGAAGTTATTTTGTTGTACCAACCGCTTGCCTGACACTTTGGAAGAATCCAATGCATCATAGCCGGTTGGTTGAACCTGTGCAAAACCGGTAGATGCTGATAGTAAACCCACAGCGCCTGCCAGTAATAAGTACTTTTTGCTTGCCATAATTGTGTTTTATTTAAAAACTGTTAAAAATTTACTAATAACCCGTTTTTTACCTAGCAAAGGTAAATATCATAAATGAATATACAAATTTTTCTTGCAATATTATTTTCATTGATAAGTGCTTCAATATTAGAGCTTAACTGAAAGTATTTATATACCTTATTTCTGCGTTAAGTTAAAGTATTGTTTAGCCCTTGTTAAAGGATTCCTTCCCCTGTGTTAAAGGAATGTTATACTTCATATACAAATTCAAGGCCAAAATGTTAAAATTTCCCATTTAAAACCTAGCTTAGCAATCCTTTTATTTTTATACATGGACGATATCAAGCAACTGATAGGTAAGGAATTACAGGATTTTGAGGACAAATTCGCGGATTCAGTAAAAAGTCACGTACCGCTACTGGACCGCATCATGCACTACATTGTGAAGCGGAAAGGGAAGCAGATCCGACCGATGTTCGTACTGCTGTCTGCCCGGCTTTTCAGCAAGGAAATCGGGGAAAGCACCTACCGGGCCGCCGCCCTGGTGGAACTGCTGCATACTGCCACCCTGGTGCACGATGACGTAGTGGATGATGCCAATCAGCGCCGGGGACTTTTTTCCATCAACGCATTATGGAAAAATAAAATAGCTGTCCTGGTGGGCGACTATTTATTATCCAAAGGATTACTGCTGTCATTAAATAATAATGACTTCCGGTCTTTACAGATCCTTTCCGAGGCGGTAAAGGAAATGAGCGAAGGGGAACTGCTGCAGATCGAGAAAACCCGGAAACTGAACATCAAGGAAGATATCTATTTTGAAATCATCCGGCGCAAAACAGCCTCCCTCCTGGCTTCTGCCTGCGCCGCGGGCGCATGGAGCTCCAGCAATGACGACCATGCCACGGAACAAATGCGGCTGTTTGGGGAAAAAGTGGGCATCGCCTTCCAGATCAAGGACGACCTGTTTGACTACGGGTCTGCCAAAATCGGGAAACCCACCGGCATTGATATCCGCGAAAAGAAAATGACGCTGCCGCTGATTTATACACTCGAACACGCGGCACCGGACACCCGCCGCAGGATCATCAACATCGTTAAAAATCACAATACCGAAAAAGACCGCGTGGAAGAAGTCATCCAACTGGTAAAAGCTTCCGGCGGCATCGACTACACCAAACAAAAAATGCTGCAATACCGTGATGAGGCGCTCGCCATCCTTCATAAACTCCCCCAGAGCGATATCCGGGACGGCCTGGAATCGTTGGTAAGGTTTACGACGGACCGAACATTTTAGAAGAAAAAATTAAAAATGTAAAATAATAAATGTAAACTGTAGCTGTAATACAGGTTGCACGCAAACCAACAGCTGTTGCCACTTACTTTGTTATTTTACATTTTTCACTTTTAAAACGGTTCCTCTTACCTGAAAACATAATGCAAAAACGCTGGACAGTCAAAGCATATCAACCAAACCAGGAAAAAGCACTTCAATCCTCGCTCCGCATACATCCTTTGCTGTGCCGGCTGCTCGTACAACGGCATGTACACACTTATGAGGCTGCCCGCCAGTTTTTTCGCCCCACGCTCGACGACCTTCATGATCCCTGGCTGATGAAGGACATGGACAAAGCCATCTCCCGCATTGAACTGGCATTTTTCCGCCATGAAAAAATACTGATCTACGGAGATTATGATGTGGACGGCTGTACAGCTGTAGCCACTGTGTACGCTTTTCTACACAAACTCTACAATAATATCGAGTTTTATATCCCGCACCGGTACCGGGAAGGGTATGGCATTTCCGCGGAAGGCATCGCCTACGCGCGCGACAACGATTTTAGCCTCGTTATCGCGCTGGACTGTGGCATTAAATCCGTGGAACTGATCGCAACGGCCAAAGAGATGGGGATTGACTTCATCATCTGCGACCACCACCTGCCCGACGCCATCGTCCCGCCGGCGGTAGCCATCCTCAACCCGAAACAATACGACTGCCCCTATCCTTATAAAGAACTGAGCGGCTGCGGCATCGGTTATAAACTGATCTGCGCCTTCGCCCAGAAAAGAGGCATCCCGATGGAAGAGGCCAACCAGTTCCTGGACCTGGTAGCCACCAGCATTGCGGCCGACATTGTGCCCATGACCGGGGAAAACAGGGTGCTGGCATTTCACGGACTGAAAAAAGTCAACAGCAGCCCATTGCCCGGCATCCAGGCACTGATCACCCTCAGCGAACTGAAAGAACAGCTCACCATCTCCAACCTCGTGTTTGTGATTGCCCCGCGCGTGAATGCGGCCGGGCGGATGGACGACGCCCGCAAGGCGGTAAACCTGTTCATCGAAAATGACGTGGAAAAAGCGGCAGCCATTGCAGCTGTCCTGCATGCCGACAACTTCGACCGCAAGGAAATAGACAATACGATCACCCAGGAAGCGGTGTCCCTGCTGCAAAACGACGAATCCGTGGGCCGTAGAAAATCTACGGTATTGTACCAGGCGCACTGGCACAAGGGCGTGGTAGGCATCGTAGCCTCCCGGCTGATCGACAAATATTACTACCGCCCCACCATCATTCTCACCCAATCCAACGATGTGGTGGCCGGCTCAGCCCGGTCGGTGAACGGCTTTAACGTATATGAAGCGATCCATCAGTGTAAAGACCTGCTGGTGAACTACGGCGGCCATTTTTATGCAGCTGGTATGACACTGAAACCGGAGAACGTAGCCGCCTTCCAGCAACGCTTTGAAGAAGTGGTGGCCAACAGTATCCGGCCCGACCAACTCGTTCCGGAAATAGTTATCGATACGGAGATTTACTTCACTGACATCACACCGGCATTCTATAATATTCTCAAACAGTTTGAGCCACTGGGACCCGACAACCTTCGCCCTGTTTTCCTGGCCAGGAATATTACCGACACCGGTTATTCCAAACTGGTGAAAGAAGAGCATATCAAATTCTCCGTGAGGCAGGGCCGCAGCGGTCCTACCCTTTCGGGCATCGGGTTTTATATGGCCGACAAGTTTCCTATCATCAACAGCAAAAAACCGTTTGATATTGTATTTAATATTGACGAAAACGAATGGAACGGTCAAACCACCCTGCAGCTGAAAGTCATTGACATCAGGGCTTCCAATTAAGAACAGGAGTTATACCTATATAATATAAACAAGAAACCCCGGGCGCAAACCCGGGGTTTCTTTTATGCGGAGGTTTCCTATTTTTTTGCACCTGCCATCAGTTCCACGCTTCTGTTGACAAAGGCGGTCAGGTCTGCCCCGGTCAGCAGGTTCTGGGACAGCAACGCCAGGTCGGCCAGGTTTTTCACCTGTTTTTCCTGCAACGCATTGTCTTTTTCGTCGAGGATGTTCAGGTATACCGGGTGATTGGCATTGACCGTCATATTGATTTCGTCGGGCATGGCTGCATACCAGCTCATACCGCCGCCGCCCATGCTGGCCATGTCTTTCATACGGCGCATGAATTCAGGGCGGGTAACGATTACCGGTTGTGCTTCAGCATTCAGGCCTTTCAGTTCCACTTTGATGTTCGGCTGCGTTACCTGCGCAGTGAAGATTTCCTTCAGTTTACCTTCCTGATCTTCTGTCAGTACGGTGTTATTGTTCTCATCTTTATCAATCAGGTTATCGGCGATGTCAGCGTCCACCCGGGTAAACTGTATGTTCTCCCACTTCGGTTCGATGTTGCTGATGAAGGCGGCATCCACCAGGGTCTCCATTTTTATTACGATAAACCCTTTGTTTTTAGCAGCTTGCACATAGCTGTCCTGTTGCACCGGGTTGGTAGCGTACAGCACCACCAGTTTGCCTTCTTTATTGGTTTGCAGTGCCTCCGCAGCGGCTTTATATTCTTCACGGGTGTAAAAAGTGCCACCATCCACGTTTTCGAGCACGAGGAACTTGTTGGCTTTGTCCATGAATTTATCATCGGTCATCATGCCGTATTTTACGAACAGGCCGATGGATTCCCATTTCTCTTCAAAACCTTTGCGGTCGTTACGGAACATTTCGTCCAGTTTGTCCGCTACTTTTTTGGTGATGTGGGCGTTGATTTTTTTCACGTTGGGGTCGCCCTGGAGGTAGCTGCGGCTTACGTTCAGCGGGATATCCGGGCTGTCGATCACACCATGCAGCAGCATCAGGAATTCCGGTACGATGTCTTTTACTTCATCGGTCACGTATACCTGGTTGGAGTACAGGTTGATTTTATCTTTCTGTATTTCGTAGCTCTTCGTGATTTTCGGGAAGTAGAGGATACCGGTGAGGCTGAACGGATAGTCTACGTTCAGGTGGATCCAGAACAGCGGTGGTTCTGCAAAGGGATATAATTCTTTGTAGAAATTCTGGTAGTCTTCCGTTGTCAGTTCGCTGGGCTTTTTCGTCCATGCGGGGTTGGTGTTGTTGATCTGCTGATCTTCGAATTTAACCGGTACCGGCAGGAATTTACAGAACTTGGTGAGGATGGAACGGATGCGGCCTTCGTCCAGGAATTCTTCACTTTCCTCGTTGATATGCATCACGATTTCAGTGCCTCTTTCTTCTTTGGTTACTTCCTCCAGTTCATATTCCGGGCTGCCGTCGCATTCCCAGCGTACAGCTGCTGCGCCGTCTTTCCATGATTTGCTGAAGATTTCCACCTTGCTGCTCACCATGAAAGAAGAGTAAAAGCCGAGGCCGAAATGGCCGATGATGTTGGTCCCGCTCTCCTGGCCTTTGTATTTTTTCAGAAACTCTTCCGCCCCGGAAAAAGCTACCTGGTTGATGTATTTATCTACTTCTTCAGCAGTCATACCAATGCCATGATCGGCAATGGTGATCGTCTTTTTTTCTTTGTCCAGTCTTACTTCAATGTCAATATTGCCCAGTTCGCCCTTGTATTCGCCGACGCTGGCCAGGGTCCTCAGTTTCTGCGTAGCATCCACCGCGTTGCTTACCAGCTCGCGGATAAAGATTTCGTGGTCTGAGTAGAGGAATTTTTTGATGATGGGGAAAATGTTCTCTGTTTGAACACGTATTGCTCCTTTTTGCATTGATTATCTGATTTTTTCTGCTCACTTTTTTCAAACGATATGCCAGTCGGGTGCAGGCTGACAAGATGTCAATCATCGTATGAAATTTTACCCGATATACAACCATATTCACTACAGCAACAATAACATTCAATAAAAAACCAATATTATTAATCTCCTTTAATTAACATATAAATCATATAAAAACATTTTCAGGCGGCGGCAATTTAGTAGATTTAGATAACCAAAATACTGAATCTGACCCCCTTTTTAATCTTAATTCTAATCTATGAGTAGACCTTTACGTTATCTTTTTCTTTTACTGGCCTTTATTTACAGTGGCGGCGCGGCAGCGCAGACGCAGCCACAGCCGCGACCGTTGCCCTACCAGGAGAATTTCGACGCGCTGTCGGCCGCTTCCACCGTATATCCTGACGGGTGGCAGGGCTGGACACTGAGCGGTTCTCCCGGCAGTAATTTCAACACGGCGGCGCCATCGGCAGACAAGGCGCTGACGTCCAATGGCAGCGCCTCCGGTACGGCCAACGGCGTATACAACTACAGCGGCAAGCTCGGGTTCCTGAACAGCGGTTCCGTGGACAACTCACTGGTACTGGCGATAAACACCGGCGGACAGGTGAATGTCACTGTCAGTTATGACGCGATGACTATCAGGAATCCATACGATGGTAACAGCAATACCCGTATTAATGAAATGGGGCTGCAGTATCGTATAGGCGCCGCCGGTAGTTTCATTAACGTCAGCGGCACGACGTACCAGAACAATACCGTTACCCAGACAGGGTCTGGCATTACACAACCACAGCAGCCGCTGGCCATCAGCATCGTTTTACCCGCTGAATGCAACAATCAACCGCTGGTGCAGCTGCGCTGGGTAAACCGGCAGATCAGCGGCGCCGGCTCCCGGCCGTCCTTTGCGGTAGACAACATCGTTGTGGCCGGCGCCGGCGCAGATGTCACACCACCTGTGGTCACCAGCCTCGCACCTGCGAACCAGTCGGCCGACGTATCCCCGGCCACGCCCCTGCAAATCATCTTCAGCGAAACGGTGGCAGCCAACGAGGGCCGTCTTTACCTGCATAACAGCAGCAGCGGTCAAACCGACACGTTTGCCATTGGTCACCCTGCCCTTGCCATCAGCAATCATCAGCTCACGCTGAATAAAATACTGCATCCCTACAGCAGTTACTATGTCACTATTGACAGTGCCCTGGTGAAAGACCTCTCCGGCAATGACTTTGCCGGTATGGCCGACAGTACGCAATGGCGTTTCAGCACCGGCGCACAACAGCTGAATTTCGACTTTAACAACTGCGCGCCTGCCGGCAGCACTATGCTGAGCGGCGGCTTTAGCCAATACAGCGTCACCGGCGCACAGACATGGGCCTGCACCACTTTCGGACAAAATAACAGTAACGGTGTGCAGATCAATGGTTTCAGCGGAGGCGCCCAGGACAATGAAGACTGGTTGATATCACCGGCTTTTGACCTGACGGGTTTCCAGGTGCCGCTGCTTCATTTCAGCAGTCGCACCGCCTTTACCGGTCCGGCCCTTGTGCTGAAAGTATCTACCGATTACAGCGGCAGCGGCGATCCCCGCAGCGCCACCTGGCATACGCTGAACGGCCGCTTCCCCGCTACCGGCAGCGACGTATGGACCAGCAGCAACGGCATTAACCTTGCCGGTCACAAAGCAGCCAGTGTTTACATTGCTTTTGTATACACGTCCTCTCCCGCCTTGCAGGCAGCCCGCTGGACCATCGACGACTTCGGACTGAAAGACACCACGGCAACGCCTGCGCCCACCCTCACCAGCAGTCCGGCCGCCATTGATTTCGACTATGTAAAATCCGGTCAGGCGTCCGTTCCGCAACAGGTCAGCTATTGGGCCAACGACTTCACCGGCGATCTGCACATCAGTGCGCCGGCTGGTTTCCGGTTGTCTGCCGACAGCAATACTTACAGCACCCAGCTGACCATCCCGCAGACGACGCTCAACGCGGGTCCGCAGCAGCTATGGGTAAAATTCGTTCCCACCGCCGCCAACACGACGTACAACGGTACACTGTCCTTCAGCGCGCCCGGCTTCAGCGACAACCATATCCGTTTGAGCGGCACTTCCCTGCGCTCCCTGAAAGTGGTGAACTGGAATATTGAATGGTTTGGCAGCCCGGCGCAGAACCCGGCCAATGACAGTTTACAGCAGGCCAACGTGACCCGCATCATGCAATACCTCGACGCTGATGTTTTTGCGCTGGCGGAAGTGGTGGATACCGCCCGTTTCCGGGCTGTCGTGAGCCAGTTGCCAGGCTATAGTTATGTCATGTCCGATTTTAGTTCCTATGCCGATAGTCTCACTGATGTGGACTATGCGCTGGCGCAAAAACTGGCTTTTGTGTATAAGACATCCGTTATCCGCAAGATCCGCACCTATGGCGTATTACGCCAGGGCGGCAGCAGCACGGCTTATTACAACTGGTCGTCCGGCCGCTTTCCTTACCTGATGGAGGCGACCGCCAAACTGGATAATGATTCCGCCCGGATCAACTTTATATTACTGCACGCCAAGGCCAATACCGGCACCAAACCTGAAAAACTGGTTTCCTGGGACCGCCGGAAGAACGGGGCCAAAGAGCTAAAAGACACGCTGGATGCGCAGTATCCTTACAATAACCTGATCGTGCTGGGCGATTTCAACGATGACCTGGCCCGGACCATCACCACAGAAAGGGCTCCGGACACTACGACCTCTTATATTGATTTTATGAATGACACCCTGCATTACAAGCCGTTGACCTTACCGCTGAGCCTTGCAGGGGAACGTTCCACCGCCAGCTTCTCTTCGGTGATCGATAATGTGATCGGGTCTGACGAGACCGGCGTAGCCTACCTGCCCGGCTCCGCGAGGGTACTGCAGCAGGTGCAGCAGCTGGTGAGCAGTTACAGTTCCACCACCACCGACCACTATCCGGTATTAAGCCGTTACGATCTGCGGATACTGGGCAATCCGTTGCCGCTGAACAGTTTCGAAGCCAAAGCCGATGGCGGCAAGGTGCAGCTTACCTGGAATACGCCTTATGAAATCAATAGCGGCACCTTTGTGATAGAGCGTTCCCGCAACCTGGTACATTTTACGCCGGTAGACACCCTGGCCGCCTATGGCACTACCGGGGAAGCACATGCCTACCTGTGGTATGACGATGCCCCCTGGCCGGGTATAGCCCAATACCGGTTAAAATACACAGGACTGGACGGTACCGTTAAATACAGCCCCGCGAAAACAGTGTGGCTGACAGGCAAGGACCTGTGGTGGCGGTTCTGGTGGTGTATCCTGGGCCATCAGCTGCAGTACTGGATTGACTGGGGCAAGAACGGACCGGCAGCGATACAGCTGATCGATATGCAAGGCAGAGTTCGCCATCAGGAACAGACCACGCTGATCAAGGGTAAAAACACCCGGTCGCTGGATGTGAGCCGGTTGCCGGCAGGTGTCTATTTTCTGCGGGTACAGTCCGGCCTGGACGTGCAGGTAACGAAAGTGATGGTAAACCCGTAATATTTTTCAGACAGCCTGTTGAAAACAGCCGTTCCGGTAGTACCGGAACGGCTGTTTTATTATTGACTTACAATATTTTATACATTAAGAAGGAGAAAAGACAAGATATTTAGGGATTAAAAGTCAGCAGCACGCGGAAATTATCAATAGTTCTGTATCTTTGCACTCCAATTTTTTTTATTTAAAACCATTTAAACAGGGAATTATGAACTACGAATTGATGGTGATCTTTACCCCTGTGCTTTCTGAGGACGAATACAAAGCGGCTCAGAAAAAATTCGCTGACCTCGTTAAAGAGAACGGCGGAAATGTAACGCACGAAAATCCCTGGGGATTAAGATCACTGGCGTATCCTATCCGGAAAAAGACTACAGGCATGTACCTGGTTCTGGAATACAGTGCGCCATCCGACCTCAATGAGAAGCTGAAAATCCAGCTTAACCGTGATGAAAATGTATTACGCCACATGATCACTGCGCTCGACAAACACGCTGTTGAGTACAACAACCGCAAAAGACATGGTGTAAATGCAGAATCTAAAACCACTGAAGCTTAATTATTATGGCAGTTAAACCAAAAAAACAAGAAATTAAGTACTTAACAGCCGTAAAAACTGAGAAACGTCAGAAGAAATACTGCCGTTTCAAGAAAATGGGCATCAGGTACGTAGATTACAAAGACGGTGAGTTTTTGAAGAAATTTTTGAACGACCAGGGTAAAATGTTACCCCGCCGTATCACAGGTAACTCCCTGAAATTTCAGCGTAAAGTAGCCCAGGCTATTAAGAAAGCTCGTCAAATGGCTTTATTGCCTTATGTTACTGACCTTTTAAAGTAAGAAGTTATGCAAATTATCTTAATACAAGACGTAGATAACCTGGGTCAGAAGAATGAACTGGTTAACGTAAAGAATGGTTACGCCAGGAACTTCCTGATTCCGCAGAAATTCGCGGTAGAAGCAAGTCCTTCCAACATGAAGCAACTGCAGGAACGCCTGAAAGTGCAGAAAGTGAAAGAAGAGAAACTGCTGGCTGAAATCGCGAAAGTGGTGGAAGTACTGAAAGCTTCTCCTGTTAAAATCGGCGCTAAAACCGGTACTTCCGGTAAAATCTTCGGTAGCGTTACCGGTGTTCAGATTGCCCGTGCGATCAAAGAACAGAAAGGTTACGAAATTGACCGTCGCCGCATCCACATCCTGGATGATGTAAAAGAATTAGGTACTTACAAAGCACGCCTGGATTTCGGTAAAGGCAACGAAACCGAAATGGAGTTTGAAGTAGTGGCTGAGTAGTATTTTCCGGACACCCGGAATAAAATATTTCCCGGACTGGTGACAGTCCGGGATTTTTTTTGTTACTTTCATACATCACCTATTTCCGCCATTTGTATGACAAAGTATCTCTACTGTTTGCTGATACCCATCCTCTTCACTGCCTGCAGTACCCACCGGGCTAAAAAAGCACCCGTGCGGCTGACCGCCATCACCATACATGGTGACAGTATCCCGCAGTATACTTTTCAATACGATTCGACCGGACATCTCCTTAAACTGGTGAAACATTACAGCCGCCAGGACACCAACGTCACCACCTTTTTCTACGACAGCTTCCACCGCCTTACCGGTATGGAATCGGCCATGGAAAGCCATCAACAGAAAACACTGGTACAAACCGCCACTGTAAAGGCATGGGATGCGCTGGGCAATATCACGGAAGTACAATATTTCGCGGCAGACAGTACCCCTTTACGTACCGCCCGCCTCGCCTGGAAAAAAGGAATGCCCTCCGCTCTGAAGTACATCGACTCATCGCAGGCTATGAGCTGGAACTATACCGACGGCAACCCCGACTGGAAAAGCATCTGTACAGACACTTTTACCGGTCAGCATCAGGATACCGGTTTTTATGTGCGCTCCGCCCGGTATGAATGGGACGATACCATCAACCCGCTGCGGCCGCTGGCCAACCAGCTGGTGCTGGGCCCCGGGATCGCGCCGGTACTGGAACCAACACCGATGCCCAACCTGGCCACCTTCCTGCTACCGGTAAGTACCAACAATCCTACGCTGATCAAAATGGACGAACAACAAACGGCCGTTTACAAAAGCACCTCCCAGCAATATTATCGTAACACCACCGTGCAGTTCTTCTACGCCTATAGAGATGGCTATCCGCAAAGAGCCCGTGTACACCTGCATTGTGAAGGATACACCAAACTCGGGTCAGATACCCAGGTGAATCTCGACTACATCTACCAATAAACCCATTCACGAATTATCCGTACCTTTTAACGGATGTACCAACGCACCAGATTCAGACAAATGCCCGTCACCCTGCTGATGATAACCGCCAATATACTGGTGTATATGCTGACTGTTATGGCCGGTATGGATCTCTGGTGGGGCAACGGGGAACAGTTGCTGCACCGGGGCGCCAACTACTGGCCGCTCACCATTGGTCATGGCGAATACTGGCGACTGCTGACCAGCATGTTTCTGCACGCCGGCTGGTGGCATTTGCTGACCAATATGCTGGGGCTTTTTATTGCCGGCGTTTTCCTGGAGCCTGTCATCCGGCCCTTCCGCTTTATCATCGCTTACCTGGTTACCGGGCTGGTAGCCGATTATGCCAGTGTGTTATTTCACCGCAACATGGTAGGCGTAGGAGCATCCGGCGCCATCTTCGGCATCTACGGCGTATTTTTCGCGCTGCTTACCACCCGTCTCTTCCCGCCCATGGCCCGCCATAATTTTCTCGGTTATATCAGCCTGTTTATCCTGCTGAACCTTCTTGTGGCTGGTTTCTCCCAGGACATTGACAATGCCGCCCATCTGACAGGGTTTCTCAGCGGTATGCTGACAGGCTATGTTTTCTACTTTACCCTCACACCAGCCGACGGCCTACGTTTACCCCGCAGGTGATTTGCCTTTGATAAATACCTACATTTGTATTCCTAAATTCCGTACTATGATAAAGAAGATCCTATTCCTGATGGTGTTTGTTCACTTTATGTACGCGTGTAACAACACTGGTAAACCATCAGGCGCAGACAGCACGCAGACAGCCGGCGACACGACAGCACCTGAAACGGCTATCAGCGTTACGCCTGAATATATCGACACCGTGAAAGCAGGTGAGAAAAAGTTTCTTGTCTACTTTATTGACAAAACTACCTATGAGCAATATCCTGCCTATGAACCTTCCGGAGATACTTCAGAAACCAACGCCCTGTCTAAAGTAACCAACGTAAAACGGAATGGCCCTCAGCTGATCTTTCAGCTCGCCAACGGCAGTCAGAAAATACGGACCGACAATCCGGAAGACGATGGCGAAGATTATGCCCGTTACCGCTACGCCGGCTATTATCCGGAACTGCAAAGACATGGCCTGTTCATTACCTACTATGAAGCCGACGGCTTTGAACTGCTGAATCCCGAGAATGGCGATACCCTGTACACCTGGACAGCGCCCGTTCCTTCTCCCGATAAAAAGTACTTTATCTGCCCCAGCATGGACATAGAGGCCGGTTTCAACCCCAATGGTTTCCAACTGTTTGAAATCAACAACAAGGATATCAAACTGGTAGGCGAAGCCGGTATAAACGACTACGGCCTGGATGATGTTCGGTGGGTAGACAATAAAACATTGATCGCAATTTACCAGACTCATGAAGATATTATGAAAGACCATCACCGTTATGTGAAACTGGTGATGCAGTAGCGGAGCGTTGTTACGGCCTATTTAGTATATTTAATGACCGTAACCAAAATCGATCCACTGCGTATGAAAAAGTTACTCCTCCTCCTGATGTTGGCAGCTGTTGTTTGCAGCCACGTAAATGCCGCTGCCAACTTTATACTGCCACAGGCACCCACCATGAACGTGGAAGGAACTGCCAACTCCATCGTCTCCAAACTGGACAAATCTCTCCTGCTGACAGACAAACAAAAACCAAGGCTGCTCACCATTGTTACCACTTACCTGCAACAGAAAGTAAATATTCAACCCCTGCAGCAAACCAACAAAAAGGCTTATACCACAAAGCTCAACAGCATGCAGAACGGCCTGCACAACAAACTGAAACCGTTGCTCACCCTTACACAATACACCGAATTTATGGGACTAAAACCCAAAACATTTGATGAGACAAATGTTTTATCACAATTGTATTACTAAGCGTAGTTCCCCCTCCATAAAGCCAACGAACTTTGTTATGTTTGTACGAAAAGTAACCTAATTGGAGGATTGGTCAGATAAAGCGCTGGTGTCTGCATTACAGCAGAATCAAGAAGATGCCTTCCGTATCCTGTACGATCGGCATTGGGATTTGCTTTACAGCCGGGCCTTCAAAAAAATACAAGCCACTTCAGATATCTCCGACCTGCTCCAGGAGATTTTTGCCCATCTCTGGAAAAGCCGCCATACGCTTGTTCTGAAGTCTACCCTGGTAAACTACCTGCTAACAGCGCTGGACTACAAAATCATTGATTATTACCGCGCCCGCGCCGTACGGGTCAACTACTATCAGCAATACCTGGAAACACCGGATGAACCGCATCACCCGGTAACTGACACCGTCCAGTTCCGCGAACTGGAATCCCTTGTGCAACAGGAAGTACAGGCCATGCCTGCTAAAATGCAGGAAGTTTTTCTGCTAAGCCGCGATAAAGGCATGAGCGCCGCACAAATTGCCAGTCAACTCGCCATTTCCGAACAAACTGTCAGAAACCAGATCAGTAACGCACTTGCCCGCCTTCGAAATAAGCTGGCCAATACCTATCTTTTTCCCCGGAGCGAAAAATAATTTTTCGTCACCTGGTATATCCTTCCCTTTCGGCCGACTCTTTAAGTACGAGTTATGGAAAACAATGCGCTCAACAACGACCGGCTGCTGTTGTTGCTGGAAAAATACAGCAAAAACCAGTGTTCCGAAGCAGAACTAGCACAGATCAAAGAATGGTATGAGCAACTGGATGTATCCGGAGAGAAATCCGATGCCTTGCCGGGAAGCCCGGAAGCCGCCGCACTGAAAGCAGCCGGCTGGCAGGCCATTGCTCCGGCGCCACCGGTACGCAAGCCAATCTACCTGCGACCGTGGTTCAAAGCCGCCGCCGTCGTGGCCCTGATAGCAGGCAGCGCATGGGGCGCCATCTACCACTATCAGCACCGGTCTACCTTCCTCAGTGCCGACGCGAGCATTGTACAACATCGCCTGCCGGACGGCACCTCCGTATGGCTCAATAAAAAGAGTAAACTGACCTGTTATCCCGGAGATGACAGGACCGTTTCCCTGGAAGGAGAAGCATTTTTTGATGTAGCGAAAAATCCGGGGCAGCCCTTTGTTATCCATACCGCACGTATGGACATCACCGTACTGGGAACTTCATTCAACGTAAAAGCATATAAAAACGACGTATCAGACGAAACATTGCTGGTGAGCGGCGCGGTGGAAATCACCCTGCGGGAACAAACGTCTTCCAAAATACGCTTGCGGCCAAACGAAAAAATCATCCTGTACACATCATCATCCAAACAGCATCCGACATCGTTCTATGAACTGAAAAACAGTGTAGCCAACCACGACAGCACGCTCAATGAAACTTTATGGAAAGAAAACAAGCTGGTATTTAGTCACGAAACATTTGAACAAATCGCTGTAAAGATGGAACGCTGGTATGGTGTAAACATCCATATCCAGGACCCATCGTTAAAAAAGCTGCTATTCACCGCCATCTTTGAGAATGAAACAGTGGACCAAACGCTGACAGCACTGCAGCTGTCCGCCCCCTTCCATTACCAGATAAACCAGCGAGACATTTTTATCACCAAGTAAACACCACTTATGACCTGATTACCACAGTGAACAAACTAAAAGGGGAAATGCGGACACATCTCCCCCACATCTGATCAACAGTTGCAGGGCTCCTCTCTTGGCGGACAGGGACCTGTTACTTTTTTATTGACCAAAAGTTTTCTAAATGTATGAAAAAATCAAGGAGTTTTTTTCATGAGGGGACCTCATATCCTTTCCTGATCCTTAAAACGATCATTCTGATGAAATTATCGTTCTTTATAACACTGATCACCTGTTTACAGGTATCTGCCGCCGCCTACTCACAGCGCTCCAAAGTAACGCTGAACGTATCTGATGTAAGGCTCATGAAGCTGCTGAAGTTAGTAGAGAAAAAAACCAACTGTCGCTTTGTATACAATGATGACGCCATCTCACCTGACCTTACCGTATCCGTCAATGTAAATGACGAACCGGTGGAAACTGTTTTATCCACCGTACTGAACAATACCGGCCTTACATTCCGTTTGTTGAAAAATGACCTCATCGTAATAGCGCCTGTCAACACCGTTATACAGGAATTAACGGTACAGGGAAAAGTTACCGACAAGAATGGTACACCTTTAATCGGCGTCAGCATTAAAGTGGACAAAACCGGGAAAGGTACCATCAGCAATGAAAAAGGCGAATTTAAACTGGAAACGCCCGGTACTGCCAACCTTGTTTTTACCTATATCGGCTATCAGCAGCTCATACTTCCGGTAAATAACCGCACCACCGTAGATGCCGTGTTGGCTGAAGACACCAAAGGGCTCAGTGAAGTGATCGTGGTCGGTTACGGCGTACAGAAAAAAGCCAGCCTTACCGGCTCGGTAGCTACCGTCAGCGGTAAAGATATCCGTTCCGCGCCGGTGGCCAACCTATCCAACGCACTGGCAGGACGCGCACCCGGCATCATTGCCCGGCAGAACAGCGGAGAACCCGGTAATGACGGCGCCTCCCTCAGCATCAGAGGTAAAAGCACCTTCGGCTACAACAGCATGCTCGTGATCGTAGACGGTATACAACGCAGCTTCAGTGAGCTGAACCCCGCCGATATCGAAACCATCAGCATTCTGAAAGATGCCTCTTCCGCCGCCATCTATGGCTCCAGGGCGGCCAACGGCGTTATGCTCATCACCACCAAACGCGGTACCAGCGGTGCTCCTACCATCTCCTACAACGGATACGTAGGATATCAGCAACCCGGCATCCGGATGAAACAGCTGAATGGGGTACAATATGCAGAAATGTACAACGCAGGACTGGCAGCCAACGGCCAGCCGGCCCGCTATTCCGAAGAAGACATCAACACCATCCGCAACAACCCCGATCCCTTAAAAGGCCTCGCCAATACCGACTGGTGGAAAAGCACGATGAACAATACCGCTATGCAAACACAGCACGACCTGAGCGTAAGAGGCGGCAACGACAAAGCCAAATACTATGTCTCGATCGGTTACCTGGACCAGAATTCCCTGTATAAGTCCACCAACTACAAACGGTATAACATCCGCTCCAATGTAGATGCCAATATCGGCAAACACCTGGTGGCCTCCGTAGACCTCGCAGGACGCCTTGAACGCAGAACAGGCCCCGGTGTGGACGCAGGCACCATCTTCAACGCTATCATACGTGCCTCTCCGCTCGACGCCAACTATTATCCCAATGGCCTGCCAGGCGGCACCACCGGCGGACGCAGCCCTATGCTGGACGCGACAGAAAGCGGTCACCGGCAACAGGACTGGAATACCTTCCAGAGTAACTTTGCGCTGAAATATACTATTCCCGGCGTGGAAGGTCTCTCTGTAAAGGGCGTAGCAGCTTTTGACAAGAGAATGTTTTATGAAAAACAGTTCTCCACACCGTATTCCTACTATAAGTACAATGCCTCCACAAAGGACTATGATAAAATCACCCGCGCCGGTAACATCAACCTGACACAAAACTCCGAGCAACAGGCAGGCATCACCACACAAGCGATCGTCAACTATATCCGTTCTTTCGGCAAACACGATGTAGATGGTACGCTCCTGTACGAAACCTACAATTACCGTATGGATAAAATGCAGGCCTATCGTGAACAGTTCGACAGCCCGCTGCTCGACGAATTATTCGCCGGTTCCAAAAGCGGTTTAAACAACGACGGTACGGCAGATGTCTATTCCCGTGCAGGCGTGGCCGGCCGCTTCAACTATGCCTACGCCCACAAATATCTGCTCACCGCTACTTTCCGTTATGATGGCTCGCTGAGCTTCGCCAGCGACAAGCGCTGGGGCTTCTTCCCGGGCGTGTCTGCCGGCTGGGTAGTGTCGGAAGAAAATTTCTTTAAAAACAATGTACGCACCATCGACTATCTGAAAATAAAAGCTTCTTATGGTCAACTGGGCAATGACAGCGTACGTGCCTTTCAATACCTGCCTTCTTACTATGCAGGTTCCGGCGGTGGTACCAACTCTGTATACATCATCGATGGCAAACCTTACAACGGCATTTTCTCCGCAGGGTACCCCAATCAGAACATCGGCTGGGAGATTGCCACTACTACTGATATCGGGTTTGAAACTTCTCTGTGGAACCGCCTGTTGACACTGGATGCCGGCTACTTCTACAAACGCACCAGCAATATCCTGCGTCCCAGGACAGCCTCTGTGCCCGGTACTTTCGGAGAGCAACTTCCCTATCAGAATGTGGGCATTGTAGACAACCAGGGCTTCGAAGTGGAAATAGGCCATGAGAACCGTATCGGCAAGGTAAACTACAACGCACGCGGCACCTTTACCTTCGCCCGTAATAAAGTAATTTTCATGGACGAAGCAGCCAACATCCAGGCGTCGTTACGGCAAACAGGACGGCCGTTTGACCAGTACACCGGCCTTGTTGCCATGGGACTTTTCCAGAGTGAAGAAGAAATTAAAAACGCCCCCAAACAATACAATTTCCAACCTAAGCCCGGTGACATCCGTTATGCCGACATCAACGGCGACGGCGTCATCAACGATCTGGACCGCACGATCATCGGCCGCAGCAAAATGCCGGAAGTTGTGTACGGGCTTAACCTCGGCGCTTCCTGGAATGGCTTCGATATCAGCATGCTGTGGCAGGGCGCTACCAACTTCAACACTTACATCGGTGCAGAACTGGCTTATCCCTTTTTCAATATCTCCAATCCTATGACTTACATGCTGGACTACTGGACGCCTGATAACCGCGGCGCGGAGTTTCCACGGCCTGTGATCAACGGTAATGCCAATAACCTGAAAGGATCTTCCTTCTGGCTGCGCGATGCCAGCTATCTCAAACTACGCAGCCTCAACATTGGATACACCCTTCCCGCAGGATGGCTGAAACAGGCGCGCATACAACAGGCACGTATATACGTAGCTGGCGCCAATCTGCTGACTTTCTCCAGGCTGAAAGGACTCGATCCCGAAGTGCCTTCCGAGACACGCGGGTATTATCCGCAGCAGCGCAGCGTAAACATTGGCGTAAACCTGACTTTATAATTTATCGGTTAACCGAAAACAAGGAAAGAGACATGAAAAAGATATATATCCACCTGGTACTTTGGACATGCATAACAGGATTATTTTCCTGTTCAAAAATGGACCAGTCACCGGTAAACAGCCTCTCAGACGAAATCATCTGGAAGGACCCCAAACTGGTGCAACTTTATATAGCAGATATTTATAAAAACCTGCCGATCGGTTTTGATGTTTCGCCGGACGGCACTTCCTCCCTCGCCTGTATCACAGATGAAGCGAGGGGCAGCTATGGCTGGCTGGAAGCCAATCTGCTGCAGATCAACGGCAAATATACGTCCATCAACGCGCCACTAAACATCTGGAGCGACACCTACAAAAGCATCCGCAAAACCAACGTCTTTTTTCAACAGATAGGGAACGTCCCTAACTTGTCAGAAAGCGACAGAAATAATCTTATCGGGCAGGTTAAATTCCTGCGCGCTTTTTACTATTTCGAGCTGGTGAAACGTTATGGCGGCGTACCGCTGATCACACAACCACAGACGCTGACAGAAGACCTGATGGTAAAACGTACAGACACCACCACGATATACAATTTCATTGCAACGGAACTGGATGACGCAGCCGGCAAACTACCTGCCAGCGCCAGAGCAGGCCTGGCTTCCCGGTGGACTGCCCTCGCCCTGAAAAGCCGTGCCATGCTGTATGCCCGCAGGTGGGACGCCTCCGCCAAAGCGTCCAAAGAGATCATCGACAACGGCGGCTTTAGCCTTGTGTCGAACTACGCTTCGCTGTTCAATACCAAACAGCAGGCATCGTCCGAAAGTATTTTTGAGATACAGTACCTCGACCCCAGCCGCGTGCACAATTACGATGCCATGAACGTACCGTATTTTGACAATCCCGGCGACTACACCAGTCTTACCCAACCGACACAGGAAATGGTAGATGACTATGAAATGCAGGCTACCGGTAAAGCCATTACAGACCCGGCATCCGGCTATAATCCGCAGCAGCCGTATAAAGGCCGTGATCCGCGGTTTTATGCCACTATCCTGTATGAAGGCGCTCCGTGGAAAGGTCGCGTGATCCAGACACGTGTAGGCGGTACCGATGAAATTGTAGGCCGTAATACCACCAATGACAATACAAAAACCGGTTACTATATCCGCAAATATCTCGACGAAACACTGGCCCTGGATAAAATCTGGAGCAGCACCCAAAGCTGGATAGAATTCCGGTTAGGCGAGATCTTCCTGAATTATGCAGAAGCCATGAACAACCTGAACGACCCGGCTACCGCCAAAACATACGTGGACCTCGTGCGTACACGCGCTAAGATGCCGGCGGTGGCTGCAGGACAGGGACAGGCGCAGATGAGTAATATCATCATGCATGAAAGAAAAATAGAACTGGCTTACGAGAACCACCGTTACTGGGACCTCCGCCGCTGGCGTACCGCCGTGAGCGTGTTGAATGGTAAAACATTTCACGGCATGCGTATCACCCTCAACAACGGTGTATACCAGTATGAAGTCGTAGAAGCCGATCTGGGCGCCTCTTCTCCAAGAGTGTTCACAGACGCTTATTACCTGCTTCCGATCCCAAAAACGGAGCTGGAAAAAAACAAGGAGCTTACACAAAACGAACCCTGGTAAACATCTTCCGGATTTATTAACTTCACGCTATCAAAAAGCCCTTTGCCGTGTGCAAAGGGCTTTATAAATGACAGGAACAATGAAATATCAATGCCTCGCCGTATTGTCGGGCTTCCTGTGGCACTCTGCCACCGCCCAGCACATCGCAGATTCCGCCACTTTTGCCCGGGCAGCTGCTTCGGTAAAAAAAATACCCCCTATCACTAATACTACACGGCAGCTGCCCCTACCGGCGGCGCCAGCCGGCTATTCGTTACAGCTGAAGGGGACAGACCGGTTACCGGTTATAGACCGGGAAGGACATATTACCACGCCGCTCGTGGATGTGCCGGTCAGCCTTTATTTTGTGCTGCAACGCCATCAGGACAGCGCCACCATGGATGTGCCCAACATTACCGTGACAGTGCCTGGAAAATATGCCGCCCGTACAGGTAATCCGACGCCTTTTGTGATCCCCGCGCTGCGAGAATGGTATGGCGGGAAAGGAAACTATACCCTGCCCGGTAAACCGGCACTGGTGATAGATCCCCGGGACACCGCGGCGCTGCTGCCCGGCGTAACTGTCTTCAAGGCAGATCTACAGCAGCTGACCGGTATTCCACAGATCAGTATCCGTACAGGTCAGCCCCGTAAAGGCGATATCTATTTCAGCTTAAGGTCCGCAGACCAGGCACTGGGAAAAGAAGGCTATCAACTGGAGATTGCGGAAGATATCCGTATCCGGGCCATGCATCCGCAGGGCGCTTTCTGGGCCACCCGCACCCTGTTACAGCTACTGGAACAGGACCGGCAACATCGTCATATCCCGCAAGGTATCACGCGCGACTATCCCAAATATGCCGTCCGTGGCTTTGTGCTGGACGCAGGCCGCAAATTCTTCTCCATGGATTTTCTCCGGCACTATGTAAAATTCATGGCCTACTACAAGATGAACGACTTCCACATCCATCTCAACGACAACGGCTTTAAACAATTTTTCGGCAACAACTGGGACAGTACCTATGCAGCATTCAGACTGGAAAACAGCACCTTTCCCGGTCTTACCGCGAAAGACGGCAGCTATTCCAAGAAAGCCTTCATCGCCTTGCAGGACCTTGCTGACAGCTGCGCCGTAAAAATTATCCCGGAGATCGATGTGCCGGCGCACTCACTGGCTTTCACGAAAGTCGTTCCGCAAACCGCCAGCCTCTCCTATGGAAGAGACCATCTCAATCTTGACAGCGCTTCCTACGATATGATCGACAAGGTTTTCCGGGAATACCTGCAAGGGCCGGAACCTGTGTTTAAAGGCGACGAAGTACACATCGGCACCGATGAGTACGCAAAGAAAGAAGCAGAGAAATTCAGGGCATTCACAGACCATTACATCCGTTATGTAGAAAGCTTCGGTAAAAAAGTGCGGATGTGGGGTTCCCTCACCCACGCACAGGGTTCTACACCTGTAAAATCAGCCGGTGTTACCATGAACGCGTGGTACAACGGCTATGCCGAGCCGGCAGACATGATGCGCCAGGGATATGATCTCATCAGCACGCCCGACGGATGGTTATACATCGTTCCGGCAGCTGGGTACTATCACGACTATCTCAACGTCGCAAAAATATACCAGCAATGGGAGCCTAATATGATTGGAGATGCAGTATTCCCGATGGGGCATCCGCAGATAAAAGGCGGCGCTTTCGCAGTATGGAACGATCACCCGGGCAACGGTATCACTGAACAGGACGTGCATGATCGTGTATTCCCTTCCATGCAGGTACTGGCAGAAAAAATGTGGAACGGCCATACATCGCAGAGCGACTATCAACAGTTTGCCGCCCACAGCCGGTTGATCGGAGAAGGGCCCGGGCTCAATATGCGGGCTAAAATAACCAGCCGCGACTCCCTTGCCCTGCAATATGATTTTTCAGACAACAGGATCAACGATATCAGCGGCAACAAGAGAGCAGCGCTTCAACAACACCAGGTGGGCATCTCACCCCGGAAAACACTGGTACTGCAGGGTGGCAGCAGCTATATAAAAACACCGTTAACCGAAGTGGGTTATCCTTACAGTGTTGAATTTGATATTCAGCCAGCTGCTGATAACCAGCCGGGAGCCGTACTCTTTTCCTCTCCACATGCGGTGGTGACATACCAGGATGGCAAAATAGCCTTCTCCCGTGAAGGCTATCATTACCACTTCAATTACAGGTTCCACGCAGACAGCATGACCCACGTAAGGATCAGCGGCAATAACAAAGGCACCTCCCTGTTTATCAACGGCCGGTTAGCAGAAAAACTGGAAGGCGCTATGCGATCATTCCCCGGCACGAAAGACAGGAATATGATCATTCAGACGCTCGTATTTCCTTTACAAACGATCGGCGATAGCGCGAACGCTTTCAAAGGTGAAATCGATAACCTCAAAGTGATACAACATCCGTAATATTTTTTTAGTAATAAAAAAAGTCCGTCAATACAAAATTGACGGACTTTTTTATGGTATTTCGTGATATCAGTGCTCAATCATCCTGTCCCTGGCGATCACCTTCCACGTACCGGTACACACATGGTCTTCCACAACATAGGCGCGTTCGTATAATGCCACTGTCGGACAAATATGTAACGGTACGCCGTAGAATTCCGTACCCACGGGATAAGCAGCGGTATCTGCCACTTTCAGCACCAGGTGTTCTTCGCTCTGGGATACCGGTTGCGCTTCCGGCGCATTGATGAAATGCACCCTTGGCTGCGGGCTTTCGGCCGCCACCGATTTATGTCCCAGGTCGAGGCACAACAGCTGGTCGTCGATAACAGAAACGACCCTCGATAGTACCAGCGCCGCCCATTGGAAGGGTTGTTCCGGCAGATTTTTACCATAGCCCCAGTCCCAGAAAACAAAAGTACCCGGACTGCATTCTATGACCGGTCTCGCGGCATGTATAGGAAAGGTAGGGGAACCGCCGGCGACGATGACCGGCTCCGGCAGCCCACATGCCACGATGGCGTGTTGCAATACCGGCACGGGGCCGTATGCTTCATCACAACGCTTTTTCCGTGTAGCCATGTCCGTATCATGCAGATGTCCGTCATAAGCGTGTATGCCTACCGGTTGTATGCCCGGCAAAGTATACAGGTACCGGTACAAGTCGAGCGCTCCTTCCGGTTTAATCCCGGTACGGTTCATACCCACATTCAGATCGAGGTATACCTTCAGTCGCTTTCCGGCCGCGGCAAACAGGCTGCTGATAGCTTCGGCGGCAGTTTTGTTATCTGTCAGGCAGGCGAAATCCGTGTCCGGATACTGTTGCACCAGTTCCAGCAGACGCGCCGCTTTAGGCCCTACCGGCTGATAGGCCAGCAATACGTCTTTGGCTTTTACCATGCCCAGCATTTCCGCTTCCGCGATAGTGGCGCACTTATATTTCTGTATGCCAGCCGCCTGCATCATTTGCGCCACTTCGGCGATCTTATGTGTTTTTACGTGTATCCGTAACCGCTGTACATCATCGATCATGTTTTTTACCAGACCGATATTTTCCCCGATCCTGTCTTTATATACCAGCAACGCGGGAGAATCCACCTGCGCCGGTGTTTTAAGTTGATACCATTCCATAGGTTATATCATTAATACAATTCGAATAAGGCTTCTATTTCCACCGGTATATTATCCGGCAGCGAGCCGAAACCAACGGCGCTGCGTACGCCCACGCCGTTCTCCTGTCCCCATACCGCTGCAAACAATTCGCTGCAGCCATTGATAATATAAGGGTGCCGCTCAAACTCCGGTACGCAGTTGACCATCCCCAGTACTTTGATGACCCTTTTGATCTTATCCAGGCTGCCCAGGTTTGTTACGAGCGTTGACAGGATGGCCAATCCTACCTGACGGGCGGCCAGTTTACCTTCCTCCGGTGTAAGGTCTCTGCCGATGCGGCCCATGATCAGGCTGCCATCGTCCTGCACGGTGCCATGCCCTGAAACGTACACGTGTTTTCCGTTTATCAGCAATGGTTTATAAACGCCCAGCGGTGCAGGCGCTGGTGGCAGCGAGAGGCCCAGTGCTTTAAAGTTCTCCGTCGGTGTCATTTTCGTTTATTGGTTTACGTTAGACAATCATACTCAGCAATAAACTACCGATAAGTCCTGTTACCGAAACGATGGTTTCCATTACTGACCATGTTTTGATCGTATCTTTCACTGACAAGTTAAAGTATTCTTTGAACATCCAGAACCCGGCGTCGTTGACGTGTGAAAACATCAGGCTGCCGGCGCCGGTAGCCAGCACCATCAGGTTGGGGTTTACCCCCGAACTGGCGATCAGCGGCGCCACGATGCCGGCCGTCGTTAAACCGGCTACTGTAGCCGATCCGATACAAACGCGGATAATCGCCGCAATGCCCCATGCCAGCAACAGCGGATGCATATGCATATTCCGCAGCGTCTCAGCAATATAGTCACTCACCTTACTGTCATGCAGCAGCTGCGTGAGCGCACCGGAACCGCCAATGATCAGGATGATCACGGCCACATCTTTCACTGCATCATCCATCAGCCCCAACATCTTTTTGGAAGGCATGCCCCGTCGGGTACCCAGCAGGTACATCCCGTTTAACACCGCCAGCAACATCACGATCAGCGGATCTCCCAGCCAGGTGACGATCTTATAGGGCAATTCACCGGCTGGCAGCCATAACTTCAGCAGGGCGGTCACCGCCAGCAACAATACCGGCAACATGGCAGCAAACATACTCGGGAACATGCCCGGCAGCTCCGCTTCCGGCAGGGGCGGCGCCACGAACATTTTTCCGGGTTCGCTGGCATACCTTTTCAGGTACCGCGAAAACACCGGTCCGGCCAGGATAATGGCCGGTATCGCCAGCAAAATACCATAGAGCAGCGTAAGGCCCATGCTGGCATGAAACTGCTGTACCAGCGCGGTAGGCGAAGGATGCGGCGGCAGATAACCATGGGTAACGGACAACGCCGCCAGCATAGGGATGCCCAGGTACACCGTCGGTAAACGGGTTTGCGCCGCCACCGTAAAGATCAGCGGCACCATTAATACAAATCCGATGTTGTAAAACAGCGGTATCCCCACAATGAAACCGGTCAGCATCAGCGACCACTGAATATAACGGGGACCCAACAAACGCATCAGTCCACCTGCGATCCGTTGCGCAGCACCGCTTTCAGCCACCAGTTTACCCAACATGGCGCCGAAAACAATGACCACGATCAGCGAACCTAAGGTTTTACCGATACCGGTTTGTATGGACTGGGTAATGGCTCCTATGTCCATGCGTAGCGCGAGGCCCATCAGCAGGGAAACAATCAGGAAAGACACGAAGGTATTTATCTTACACCAGGTAACCAGTACCACCAATAGGAGAATAGCAGCAATAACGATCAATAAAGGCATATGCTCTTTCTTTTGGAAAGAACAAGATAACAAATTGATTCCGGGAATTCTACTCGTAACGCAAAGCGATAATGGGGTCCAGTTTAGAGGCCTTGTAGGCGGGATAGATACCGGAAACCAGTCCTACGGCGGCGCAGAGGCCGACACCGGTTAAAATCCATGCCCAGGGCACAACAAAAGAAGATTTCAGTAACATGGACACAATATTGCCCAGCAGCATACCTGCCAGGGCGCCGAAGAGGCCGCCCATGGTACTGATGATGATGGCTTCGTAGAGAAATTGTTTGCGGATGGTTTTGCTGGTAGCACCCAAAGCTTTGGTGACCCCTATCTCACGGGTCCTTTCAGCCACCGACACCAGCATGATGTTCATCAGTCCTATCGCAGAACCGAAAAGCGTGATCGCAGCGATAGCTACGGCGAACAGGTTCACCGTGCCCAAACTCTGGAACAACATCTCTGCGATACTATCGCTCTTGCTGAGGGTAAAGTTATCTTCATCGTTCAGCGCCAGCTGCCGCACTACCCGGAAGGTGCCAATGGCTTCGCCCTGCGCGGCTTCCATCTGTTTAATATCTTTCACGGACACGCCTATCTGATAAGAAGCGTTGGGCCGGTTAAAAATTCTTCGTGTATTGTTGACCGTGGTAATCACCACGTTGTCCGCGCTCATCAGGTTGCTGCTGCCTTTGCTTTCCAGCACGCCGATCACGCGATAACGCACATCTCCCACACGGATGGTGTTATTTACCACATTTTTCATTTTTTTCCCGAACAGCTTCTCTGCCACGTCTTTGCCCAGGATAGCCACGTTACGCCCGGACGATACGTCCAGTGCGTTAAAATTGCGGCCGTCTCGGATAGTATAGCTGGAGATATCGAGATAGTTCTCGTCTCCGCCGATAACGGTCACGTTGGGGTTCGTCTTCTTGTCGTCTTTATATACCGTGGCGATGCCGGTGGCCCTGAAATTAACGCTCACCGTGGCAGGAAAATGGTACCGGTCTTTAAACTGCATCGCCTCCTGGTAAGAAATGGTTTTATTGCTGATGGATTTCCGGACCTTTTTTACGTTTTTATTGCCTTTGGAGGCCTTGTCGCCGTCATTCCCGATATGTACCTGCATATCGCGGTTTCTCAGGGAAAAGCTGTTGGCCCCCATGCTGGCGAAGCTGGAGTAAATACTGTTTTTCATGCTGTCGATGGCGGTCAGAATGCCCACCAGTACTGTGATGCCCACAGCAATAATAGAAACAGTAAGACCGGTGCGCAGCCTGTTGCCGCTCACGGAACGATAAGCAAGGGAAAATATATCTAAAAACCGCATGTAATAAAGTTAATGGAAGTTCAGACAGACACAAAATAAAAAGTGAAGGAACGTGGACTATGCCGTTTGAACGGTCACGGGGGGGGCTAAAAATGACAAAGGAAACGGAGGTGACCGTTTCCTTTGTCTATGCAAAAAATTGTCTTGTAACGATTTTACAGGCAGCCAATCAGCAGGTTGGGGAACAGGCCCAGTGCCAGCACCAGGATAATGGTCAGCACCAGCGCTGCTTTGAAACCGCCGGACACCGGTTCTACTTCCGGATCACCCTGTTTGAAATACATCGCCATGATCACGCGGAAGTAGTAGTACACGCTGATCGCGGCACACAATACACCTACAATCACCAGCCAGAGGAGATGACCATGCTGGATAGCGGCAGACAGTACGAAGTATTTGGCAAAGAAACCCGCTGTTACCGGGATACCTGCCAGGGAGAACAGGAAGATGGTCGTTGCCAGCGCCAGCAGCGGCTGTTTACGGGCAAGACCGTTAAATCCTTCGAAAGTGTAGTCCTTCAGTTTCAGCAGTACGGCAAATACACCAATGGTCGCAAGGCTATAGGCAGCTGCATACAGGACAATGCCCTGTGTGGCAAACTGGTTGATCGCAATCACGGCAAACAGCATAAAGCCCGCCTGTGCGATACTGGAGTAAGCCAGCATCCGTTTTACGCTCTGCTGGAACACTGCGCTGAAGTTGCCCAGGATAAGGGTGGCAGCGGTGATGATAGACAGTATCAGCGTCCAGTGATGGCTGATAGCGCCACCAGCGAATGCCACATGGAACATACGCAGGAAAGCGACAAAACCGCCGGCTTTCACTACCGTAGCCATGAAAGAAGTAAACACGGTAGGTGAACCATCATATACGTCAGGCGTCCAGAAGTGGAACGGTACTGCAGACACTTTGAAGGCGAGGGCAAAAGCCATCAGGATAATACCGCACAGCGCCAGGGGGTGTACAGGATCCGCACCCAGTCCCAGCTCGGTAATATTGAAGGTACCGGCGGCGCCATAAATCAGGGCAATGCCCATCAGCAGGATGCCGGTAGAGAAAGAACCCATCAGGAAGTACTTCAGGGACGCCTCATTGCTTTTCAGGCTTTTGCGATCAGCACCCGCCAGCACATACTGCGGGATAGACATGATCTCAATCGCCAGGAACAACATCAGCAGGTTGCTGAAGGAGGAGGCCAGCGAAACGCCCGCCAGTATAAAGAAGATCAGGGCAAAGTAATCTCCCACATGCTCACCTACTTTTTCAAACTCACTCCCCGATAACAGGAAATATATCAGGGTTGCACCTAAAGCCACTGCATTAAACAACACACTGAACTTTGATACTTCAATCATACCAAACTGGATATAGCCGCCCAGCTGCACGGTTGGGTACAGCGCCAGGTTGGCGATAAATGATATGATGATGGCCGCGATGGCGAAAAATTTAATATGCTGCTTATTGCGTACAAATAAACCGACAAACATCAGAAAAACGCCCGATAAAGCAGTAGAAATTAGTGCATTCATATTGTTTCGTTACAAAACCCATTTAAAATTTTCTCATTTGGATATTTTGATATTTAGTCATTTCAAATGGCTAAATATCAAAATAACTAAATATTAAAATGCCTTGCTTACCAGATCCAGCATCGGCTGCGGATAAACACCCAATACGAAGATGATGATCACTACCAGGCTCAGTGCTACCGTTTCACCGGGTTGCAGGTCTGTAGTGGTATCTGTCAGGGTATTGCCTTCACCGAAAATCACTTTCTGAATCATGTTCAACGTATAAACTGCCGCGAGGATGATACCCAGTCCGGCGAAAGCCATGAACCAGTGATTATACTGGAACAGGCCGCTGAACATCAGGAACTCACCGATAAAGCCGTTGGTAAGCGGTAAACCGATGTTCGCCAGGCTGATGATCACGAGGAAGATAGCCATCCGGGGCGCCTTGCGGGCCATACCACCCAGCTGGTCCATATTCTTGATGCCCAGGCGGTTCTGTATCACTTCCACGATGATCCACAAGCCGATAATGTTGATACCGTGGTTGAACATCTGGAGTAATACCCCCTGGGTCCCTTGTTCATTATGCGCAAAAATAGCGGCGCTCATCAGGCCGATGTGTGCAATGGAAGAATAAGCGATCAGTCGTTTCAGATCACTCTGTACCATGGCAATGCAGGAAGCGTAGATGATACCGATGATAGACAGCACGATGGCCACATCGGTCCACATGGAGGCGCCTTCCGGCAGCACCGGTACCAGCCAGCGCAGTACGCCGAACAGGCCCATTTTCACCATCACCCCGGAAAGGATCATGGTCACCGGTGTAGGCGATTGTTCGTAAGTGTCCGGCTGCCAGGTATGGAACGGGAACACCGGCATCTTGATGGCGAAAGCCACGAAGAACAGCCAGAACAGCCATTTCTGGTCACCCATGCTCAGCTGCAGGCTGGTGAAGGATGTCCAGCTAAAGGAATGGTCCGGTGTCTGGAAATACAGGTAGATGATACCTACCAGCATTAACAGGGAACCGAGAAAGGTATAAACGAAGAACTTAAACGTAACGGGTATACGTTTTTCGCCGCCCCACATGGAACAGAGAAAATATACCGGTATCAGCGCCAGTTCCCAGAATACATAAAACTGCAGGGCGTCGAAGGCGGTAAAAACACCTACCAGGCCTGCCTGAGAGAGCAACATCAGTCCGTAAAAGCTGTTAGGCCTTTCGATGTCGCGGTTATAAATGGTGATGAAAACCAGCAGGAAGGCGATCGCTGTCAATAAACACAGCATCGTGCCCATACCATCCAGGCCCACCCTGAACTGGCTGCCCAGCTGTGGTATCCAGTTGGTAACAAAAGAAAGTTTCTTCGGATCGGCCTGCAGTGTGCATACGGTTCCGATGGCTGTGGCTACCGACGCCAGGGATGCAATCATGCCCAGCACCTTTGGCCCGGACCCCTTCAGGCCGAATGCGATCAGGCCCGCTATGAAAGGAATCAGTATTAATAAAACTGTCAACATAATTTATCTGCGCTTGTAACTTCCGCTATTGGTTTATAATAAGAATCCGATCACAAATAATACGATCATACCGATCACCATGGCAAAAATGTAGAACCCTACCTGACCGCTCTGGATAAGGCGGATCTGCTGGCTGCTCCACTGAACGCTGCGGCCAACACCATTTACCAGTTTATCGATACCTGCTTTTTCAACAGTGTCACGGAAGAAACGGGAAAGCTCCTGCAACGGTTTTACGATAATAGCATCATACAGCTCATCGATGTACCATTTGTTCTCCAGCACTTTCGCCAGACCCGCATTCTCTTTGCCGGTATCTTCATATGCCGCGAATTTCTGACGGGCAATCAGGATAAAGACAATCACCAGTACGCTGCTCAGGCCCATCAGCATCCATTCTGTGCCGTGAGACAGATGATGTTCTGTCACAAAAGGCGCAGAAGGAGCAAACACTGGTGACAGGTATTCTGCCAGCAGGTTTTTACCAAATACTTCCGGCAGGCCCACATAACCGCCGAACACAGACAGCACCGCCAGGATGATCAGCGGGATAGTGATCGGGGAAGGGCTCTCGTGCAGGTGGTGTTCCTGTTCGTGGGTACCACGGAACTTTCCGGAGAAAGTGATGTAGTACAGGCGGAACATATAGAAAGCGGTCATCAGCGCGCCAATCAGTCCCAGTGCATACAGTACCGGATTGTGGGCATAAGCGCTGGCCAGGATTTCATCTTTGGAGAAAAAACCGGATAAACCAGGGATACCGGCAATGGCCAGGCATCCTACGAGGAATGTCCAGTTGGTGGCAGGCATGTATTTTTTCAGCCCGCCCATTTTACGGATATCCTGCTCACCGCCCATCGCGTGGATCACGGAGCCGGAACCGAGGAACAGCAGCGCTTTAAAGAAAGCGTGCGTCATCACGTGGAAAACGGCGGCGGAGTAAGCGCCAACGCCCAGCGCGAGGAACATATATCCCAGCTGGCTCACGGTGGAGTAAGCCAGTACTTTTTTAATATCGTTTTGTTTCAGTGCAATAGAAGCGGCAAACAGGGCGGTAGCAACACCGATCACCGCTACCACCATCTGGATGGACGGGGACAACGTATAAATCACGTTGCTGCGGGCGATCATATAGATACCGGCGGTCACCATCGTCGCCGCGTGGATCAGGGCAGATACCGGGGTGGGACCGGCCATCGCGTCGGGCAGCCAGGTGTACAGGGGTATCTGTGCAGATTTACCCATGGCGCCAACAAACAGCAGCATGGCAATAGCCGCCAGCGTGGGGTTGTTCATGCCCAGCGGCGCCGCCTTGGCAAATACATCGGGGAAAGTAACCGTACCAAACTGCATGATCATGAAGAAGATACCGAGCAGGAAACCCAGGTCCCCGATACGGTTCATCACGAATGCTTTCTTGGCGGCATTATTATAACTGGTGTTTTTAAACCAGAATCCGATCAGCAGGTAAGAACAGAGACCAACGCCTTCCCATCCGATGAACATCATCACATAGTTAGCGCCGAGCACCAGTATCAGCATGGAAAATACGAAGAGGTTGAGGTAAGCGAAGTATCTCGCAAAACTCTCATCGCTTTCGTCATGCATGTAAGAAGTGGAGTAAATGTGGATGAGGGTGCCCACACCGGTGATAATCAGAAGGAACAACGCACTCAGTTGATCTACCTGGAATGCGAAAGGAATATGCAGGCTGCCAACGGAAATGAAGTTAAACAGGTGAACCACCTGCGCCTGAAATCCCGGGGCTTTTACTTCAAAAAATGCTAATAAGCTCACCACAAAGGAAGCCAGTACAGTACCGCTTCCGATAAATCCTACCAGGGACTTGGATAAAAATCTGCGTCCCAAACCATTCACCAGGAACCCTAATAATGGTAAAAATGGTACCAGCCAAACTAGTTTAATCATTTATCAATTCTATTTACGACGTCGAAACAATTAATAATTAAAGAGGATGAATTATTAATTTTTCAGCCTGTTAAGAATGTTTATATCTACCGAGTGTGTATTTCTGTAGACCATTGTAATGATAGCCAGGCCCACCGCTACTTCCGCAGCAGCCACCACCATAATAAAGAATACAAACAATTGCGCTGATCCCGCATCCACTTTTCCGGCATCCGCCCACATTTTGGAAAATGCTACCAGCAGCAGGTTGACGGCGTTCAGCATCAGCTCTATGCACATAAAAATGATGATGGCGTTACGGCGCATCAGCACCCCCATCACACCAATGCAGAACAGGGCGATACTCAGGAATATGTAA
Organism: Chitinophaga eiseniae; assembly: GCF_900167135.1. GTDB lineage: Bacteria > Bacteroidota > Bacteroidia > Chitinophagales > Chitinophagaceae > Chitinophaga > Chitinophaga eiseniae. Next base: position 391,935 of record NZ_FUWZ01000002.1, read on the forward strand.
TATTGAACAGGCATAAAAATGAATTACGAATTACGAATGACGGATAAAATCCGTCTGTTTAGTCTTTTTTACCGATAACAACGGCACCTACCATCGCGCTGAGGAACAGGATACTGCTCACTTCAAACGGCACCACATATTGCGTGAATAACATCTGGCCCAGATTTTTGATCAGCCCGATCTCATTGGCTTCTGTACCTATCGCCGGCATGCTGGCGTCGCGCAGGGCAGCCACCAGTACCACCAGCAAAGCGCCGCCGCTGATTGCGCCGGCATATTTCAGCCAGTTGCGCTTCTGGGGCTCCAGCTCCGCGTTCAGGTTCATCAGCATCATCACATAAAGGAACAATACCATGATAGCGCCGGCATATACGATGATATGCACTACCGCCAGGAACTGGGCGTTCAGCATAATGTAATGACCTGCAATGGTAAAGAAGGTTACGATCAGACACAATACGCTCGTCACGGGATTCTTACTCAATACCACACCCAGCGCCGACACCAGGGCGATGACTGAAAGCACCATGAAAATTATTTGTTGTATACTCATTCCCATCTCTGCTATGTTTGACTATGTATTTTTAGCTAATGCGTACTGTGAATAATTATTTGGACGATTGTTTCGGATCAGGGATCAGCAGGTCCGGTTTGCCATAGATGAAGCCTTTACGCTGATAGTTAGACGGCGCGAAGGTTTCAGACATGTAGATCGCATCTTTGGGGCAAGCTTCTTCGCAGAACCCGCAGAAAATACAACGCAGCATGTTGATCTCATACCGGGCAGCATATTTCTCTTCACGGTACAGATGCTCCTCTCCGGGTTTCCTTTCTGCCGCCTCCATGGTGATGGCTTCTGCAGGGCAGGCCACCGCGCACAGACCACAGGCAGTACATCTTTCACGGCCTTCCTCGTCCCGGTTCAATACGTGTAATCCACGGAACACCGGGCTGAATTGACGGCGCTGCTCAGGGAAGCTGACAGTAGCTTTCCGTTTGAAGATATGTTTGAAGGTGATGCCCATGCCTTTGGCGATGGCAGGAACATACATCTTTTCCAGGAAGGTTAATGGACTGCGGTCCACCGGTTTGGCCCTGTTTGTTAATGCTTGCATAATAAATGCTTTATTTCGTCCACACCTGTGGTGTGTATAAATTATTTGATAAAAATTAGTGTTGACGGAACAGTACAATTGCACCGGTAATCAGCATATTGGCCAATGCCAGCGGAATCATCACTCTCCAGCCCAGGCGCATCAGCTGATCATAACGGAACCTCGGAACCGTCCACCGTACCCACATAAAGAAGAATATAAACACCAGTATCTTCACGAACAGCGCCAGGAAGCCCAGGATGGTGAGCAGGTTGGGGCTAACGCCCAGACTGTCCATACCCGGGAAAGCGTATCCGCCGAAGTACATGGTGGCCATCAGCGCAGAGCTGACAAACATATTGATATATTCCGCAAAAAGATAAAAGCCCAGTTTCATGGAAGAATATTCCAGGTGGTAACCGCCGTTCAGCTCGTTCTCTGCTTCCGGCAGGTCAAAAGGAGCGCGGTTGGTTTCAGCAAAAGCGGTCACCAGGAAGATAAAGAATCCCAGCGGCTGGTACACGACGTTCCAGTAGTCGTGGCGCTGTTGTTCCACGATCTCTTTCAGGCTCAGCGTGCCGGTGAGCATCAGCAATGCGATCAGCGCGAGGCCCATCGGCAGCTCATAGGAGATGATCTGGGAAGCGGCCCTTACGGATGCCAGCAGGGAGTATTTGTTGTTGGAAGCCCAGCCTCCGATCATGATACCATATACGCCTACGCTCAATACCCCGAAGATGAACAGGATACCGATATTGACATCGGCCACCTGCAGGGACACGGTACGGCCGGCGATGGTCAGCGTATCGCCCCAGGGAATTACGGCGCTGGTCATACAAGCCACCAACATGGCGATAGACGGGCCGAGGATAAAGAGGAACCGGTTGGAGTTGGTAGGAATGATCTCTTCCTTGAAGAAGAGTTTACCACCATCGGCCAGCGGTTGCAGCAGGCCCATCGGGCCGGCGCGGTTCGGGCCAAGACGGTCCTGGATCCAGGCAGCCACCTTTCTTTCGCCCCAGGTAGAGTACATGGCCACTACGAGTGACAGCACCAATACTGCGGATATCAGCAGTATTTTTTCAAGAATAAAAAACCAGTCTATGCTTAATAACGTCATTTTCCAATTACGAATTACGAATTACGAATACGATGCTTACTTATTAAAATCGTCCGAATGGGCAGGACCGTCGATCCTGGAGAGATCAATTTCCGGCCGGTTCACCTCGCTTGTGGTGTGGATATCGAACAGCAGTTTAGGCTGTCTTCCGTCCAGTACTTCCACCAGCGGGTCTTTCGGTTTAACGGTATTCACGTAATGGCCCTGGGAAATAACACTGTGACGGTCTATTTTGCGGGGGCCTTCGATGATCCAGTCTGATTTTTCTTTTTTATCGAAACGGCAGGTATCGCAGATAAAGTTTTCCACTTCGCCGTATTTGTCTTTACGGGCAGTAACGCGGAACACTTCATCGCCACGCATCCACAGCACGGTTTTACCGCAGCATTTCGGGTCGTTGCAGTCACGGTGGGCGTCTACCGGTTTCAGGAACCATACGCGGTTTTTGAACCGGAAGGTTTTATCGGTGAGGGCGCCTACCGGGCAAACGTCGATCACGTTGCCGATAAAGTTATTGTCGAGGGACTGATGGATATAGGTGCTGATCTCAGAAGCGTCTCCACGGCCGAGTATGCCGTGTTCGCGTTTTTCTGTGAGCTGATCGGCTGTAAATACGCAGCGGTAGCAGAGGATGCAGCGGGTCATGTGCAGCTGTATCTTGTCGCCGATGTCGATTTTTTCGAAAGTTCTGCGTTTGAATTCGTAGCGGGTAGCTTCAGCGCCGTGTTCATAGCTCAGGTTCTGCAGGTCGCATTCACCGGCCTGATCGCAAACGGGGCAATCGAGCGGGTGGTTGAGCAGCAGGAATTCCACCACGCCTTTACGGGCTTCCTGTACTTCCGGAGAAGTAATGTTGGCCACTTCCATGCCGTCCATTACAGTGGTACGGCAGCTGGCCACCAGTTTAGGCATCGGGCGCGGGTCGGCCTCGGAGCCTTTGGTTACTTTCACCAGGCAGGTACGGCATTTACCACCGCTGCCCTGCAGCTTGGAGTAGTAGCACATAGCCGGCGGTACCACATCCCCTCCTATCGTCCGGGCCGCATTCAGTATCGTAGTACCAGGTTCGACCTCCACGGAGATGTTATCGATCTTAACCTTGAATAATTTTTTTTCCTCCGCCATCTTGATATATTTTTTGCTCGCAAAGCTTTTTAAGAGAGCTAAGAAGCAAAGTTTAAGTTTTTTACAGTTTATTAACTATTCTGTGTATTCCTGTTTTTATTAATGTTACATTGAAATTGATCAATAATCCCAGTTTAAATCCGGTCAACTTCAGATATGTCAATACTTGTTTGTAATGGACATCCTTTAGTTCCTCTATTGATTTTATTTCAACGATCACTTTGTTTTCGACTATCAGGTCCGCCCTAAATGCCTTTTCCAGCACTAAGCCATCATGAACCAGCTTTATATCCTCCTGTCTTGAAAAACATATCTTTCGTTTACCCAATTCGAAACTCAGAAGTTCTTCATAAACCGACTCGTACAAACCGGGGCCAAATTTTACATGTATACTATAACATGCGTCCACAATCTCCCGGGAGATTTCATTTTCTGTCAATGGATGAAATATTAGTGGGTTAACAATATCAGAAACAATCTTCGCGTCTTGGCTCTCTTATAATTCTCTGCGTGAACTACACAGCGGCTGGTGCCGGTGCAGGCAACGGATCGGCGTAGTGGGCCAGGCCGAAATTGCGTGTCAGCGCTTCGTCCGGGTGTGTCACATGCCATTCGAACTCGTCGCGGAAGTGACGGATGGCAGCAGCCACAGGCCATGCGGCGGCGTCGCCGAGCGGGCAGATGGTATTGCCTTCAATTTTCCGCTGGATATCCCACAACAGGTCGATATCACTCATTTTACCTTTTCCGTATTCGATGTTGTGCAGCACTTTTTTCATCCAGCCGGTACCTTCACGGCACGGGCTGCACTGGCCGCAGCTTTCGTGGTGGTAGAAACGGGCGAAGGTGAGGGTATTGCGCACAATACACTGGTCTTCGTCCATCACGATAAAACCACCGGAGCCCAGCATGGAGCCGGTAGCGAAACCACCATCGTTGAGGCTTTCGTAGGTCATCATACGGGTTTCGCCCTTCGCTGTTTTCAGCAGCAGGTTGGCGGGCAGCACCGGTACGGAAGAACCGCCCGGGATACAGGCCTTCAGGCGTTTACCCCCTTTGATGCCTCCGCAGTATTCGTCAGAGTAAATAAATTCTTCTACAGAGATGTTCATTTCGATCTCGTAAACGCCGGGTTTGTTGATGTTACCACAGGCGGAGATCAGTTTGGTGCCGGTGGATTTGCCGATACCGAATTTGATGTATTCATCGCCGCCGATATTAACGATGGGCACTACGGCAGCAATGGTCTCCACGTTGTTGACTACCGTAGGACATCCCCACAGCCCTTTTACAGCCGGGAATGGCGGTTTGATACGGGGGTTGCCGCGTTTACCTTCCAGCGATTCCAGCAGGGCTGTTTCCTCACCGCAGATATAGGCGCCGGCGCCGCGTTGTACAAATATTTCGAGATCGTAACCGGTACCCAGGATGTTTTTACCCAGCCAGCCTTTGTTTTTGGCTTCGGCGATGGCCTGTTCCAGGATGTCCGGTATCCAGGCGTATTCGCCGCGGATATAGATATAGGCTCTGTTAGCGCCCAGGGCGAAGCTGGAGATCAGCAGGCCTTCCACCAGCAGGTGAGGGATGAACTCCATCAGGTAGCGGTCTTTGAATGTGCCCGGTTCTGATTCGTCCGCATTGCAAACGAGGTAACGCGGAACACCTTCCGGTTTGGCGATGAAGCTCCATTTCAGGCCGGTAGGGAAACCCGCGCCACCACGGCCTCTCAGGCCGCTCTTCTTTACTTCTTCCACTACAGCTTCGGGGCCCATGGATTTCAGGGCTTTCTCCGCCGCAGCATAACCGCCGTTAGCCCGGTAAGTGTCATAATACCGGATACCTTCTATGTGTGCTTTGTCTAACAGTAATTTGCGTCCCATTGTCTTCCTTATGGTTTAATGGTGATAGGTAAACCAGCACCATCAACAGATTTGTATGATATATCTTTTATGCCTTGCGTATCCGGTGCTGCGCCACCCGTTCTGCCAGCCGGAAAAACAGGTACCCGGAAGCCACGCCGCAGATAAAGGAGAGGAACCAGTTGTTCACCCGCCACAGTCCTGCCAGTGCTGCTATCAGCAATCCTGCTTCGATGATGGTCTGCCGGTGCTGATAGATGAATAACCCGATACGCATGACTATATTCTTTTGCTGATGCATCAATTAGCTTTGGCCCTGCATTCCGCGATGATCTCATCTACTTTGGCAGGGGTCAGGTGTTCGCGGAAATGTTTACCCAATTGCATCATGGGCGCATAACCACAGGCACCGAGGCACTCTACCGTTTTAAGGGTGAACATGCCGTCAGGCGTAGTTTCACCTACACCGATACCCAGTTTATTCTTAATATAGTCAATGATCTGATCCGAACCACTTACCATGCAGGGACCTGTCTGGCATACTTCAAACAGGTATTTGCCCACCGGCTTCAGGTTGAACATGCTGTAGAAAGTGGCCACTTCGTATACCTCGATGGACGTTATCTGCAGTAAGCCTGCCACGTAGTCCATGGTTTCTGCACTCAGCCAACCGCCAAATTCTTCCTGTGCCAGATGCAGCACAGGTATCAGCGCACTCTTCTGCTTCCCTTCCGGGTAGCGTGCGATGATCTCTTTTACTTTATTCAGTTTCTCTTCAGAAAATTGAACCACAGCCATTAAAAAATTATGTTTAAGTAAGCTTTTTTATTCTTTAGACGCTCTCATAAAAACAAATAGTACCCGCAGGGGCAGGTACTACTACGCATCCAGTTCACCGGCAATCAGGTTAAGGCTGCTCATACACACGATAGCGTCGCTTAACATGGAGCCTTTAATCAGTTCAGGGTAAGCCTGGTAGTAGATAAAGCAGGGACGGCGGAAGTGCAACCGGTAGGGGCTGCGGCCACCATCGCTGATCAGGTAAAAGCCCAGTTCACCGTTGGCCCCTTCTACGGAGTGGTACACTTCGCCGGGCAGTATTTCTGTTTCACCCATCACAATTTTAAAGTGATAGATGAGTGCTTCCATTTTAGTATAAACGTCTTTTTTCTCAGGCAGGTAATAAGCCGGAACGTCTGCATGGTATACATCGTCCGGTAAACCTTTCAGCTTCTCCATGGCCTGGCGGATGATGCTGATGCTTTCCCACATTTCTGCGTTACGCACCTGGTAACGGTCGTAACAGTCGCCGGTAGTACCTACCGGTATGGAGAAGTCGAAGTCCTGGTAAGAGCAGTATGGATTGGCGATGCGCACGTCGTAGTCCACCCCGGCGGCTCTCAGGTTAGGACCGGTGAAGCCGTAGCTCATGGCTCTTTCCGCGCTGATGGCGCCTACGCCCTGCGTACGTTCCATAAAGATGCGGTTACGGGTCAGCAGGGTTTCAAATTCTGTCAGGGCAGCCGGGTATTCTTTCAGGAAACGTTCAATTTTCTCAAAAGCAGCCGGGGTGAAATTTCTTTCAAAACCGCCGATACGGCCTATGTTGGTCGTCAGCCGGGAACCGCAGATCTCTTCGTAAATTTCGTATATCAGTTCACGGTAGGTCATGAGGTATACGAAACCGGTCAATGCACCGGTATCCACACCCATTACCGCGCTACAGATCAGGTGGTCCGCAATACGGGCCAGCTCCATGATGATCACCCGCAGGTAGTCAACACGCTTGGGCATTTCCAGTCCCAGCAGCTTTTCCACTGTCATGATCCAGCCCATGTTGTTGATGGGGGCAGAGCAGTAGTTCAGCCGGTCCGTGAGCGGCGTGACCTGGTAATACGGACGGCGTTCTGCGATCTTCTCAAAAGCGCGGTGGATGTATCCTACAGTGGATACGGCGCTCACTACTCTTTCACCGTCTATTTCCAGGATATTCTGGAATACGCCGTGCGTAGCCGGGTGGGTAGGACCCAGGTTCAGCGTGGTCGTATTTTTCTCTATGGAGCCTTCCGGCAGTTTTATATGTTGTTTCTGGTCTAACATAGCCTATTTGAATTAAAAGTGACCGCCCCTTCCAAACATTTCGTCGTCTTTGTCTGTACGCATGGGATCTTCCAGCGGGAATTCCTTGCGCATGGGGAAATAAGTCATTTCATCCACGTTGAGGATACGGATCAGGTTAGGATGCCCTACAAAATCCACCCCGAAGAAATCATAGGTTTCACGCTCCATCCAGTTGGCAGATTCATACAGGCTGGTAGCGGTAAATACTTTCGGTGAAGCCACCGGCGTATATACTTTAAGGCGCAGCCTTACATTGTCCACGAAGTTGTGCAGGTGGTATACCACGCACAACTCCTCTCCTTTCCTTTCGGGATAATGCACGGCTGTGATGTCTGTCAGAAAACGAAAACGCAATTCCTCATCATCAAACAGGAATTGCATTACTTTCAGGTTATAATCTTTCTGTGCGGTGAAGGTGAGCATTCCAAACGGCTCTTCAAAACCGGTCAGTACATCCCCGAACTTCTCCGTCAGGCGTTGTTGTATGCGTTCGTTTGTTAAAGACATTAACAATAAGTGATTTACGAGTTACAAGTTACCATTCACACCCTATTTGATGCCGTAGGACTCCATCAGTTCTTTATAACGGTCGGAGTTACGGCGACGCAGGCTTTCATTGCCCACCAGCTGTTGTATTTTCATGAATCCGTCGATAATGCCTTCCGGCCTGGGAGGGCATCCCGGAACATACACATCTACCGGAATCACCTGGTCAATTCCTTGTAAAACAGAATAAGTATCAAAAATACCACCGCTGCAGGCACAGGCACCTACAGCCATTACCCAGCGCGGCTCTGCCATCTGCAGGTATACCTGGCGCACGATAGGGCCCATTTTTTTGGAAATAGTGCCCATCACCATCAGCAGATCGCACTGACGGGGGGTAAATGCCATACGTTCCGCACCGAAGCGCGCCAGATCGTAGGTGGCGGCCATCGTAGCCATAAATTCAATACCACAGCAGGAGGTAGCGAATGGCAAAGGCCAGATGGAGTTTTTACGCGCCAGGCCGATGGCCTTATCAAATGAGGTGGCATAAAACCCTTCACCGGAATATCCCTCAGGGATTTCCACCATCTTCACATTGGTATTATATTGAACCGGACGAGCCATTGGATTAAGATTTAAAGGTTTAAGATTAGTCTTCCCACTTCAGGGCACCCTTCTTCACGATGTAGATAAACCCACACAGGAAGAAGCCCACAAACATCAGCACCGCGACGAATCCTTCCCAACCCAGAGACCTGAAGTTAACAGCGTACGGGTAGAAAAAGATCACTTCCACATCAAATAACACGAAGAGAATAGCCGTCAGAAAGTACTTGATCGCCACAGGCTGCCTCGCATTCCCGCGCTGCTCGATGCCGCTCTCGAAGTTAATAAGCTTATCACTTGTTTTACGCTTGGGACCCAGAAAGTGAGTGGCTAGCATGGTGATCCCAACGAAACCTAAAGCAGCAAGTAATTGCAGTACTATAGGGAAATAGCTAAAAGGAGTAGTCGTTGCTGACAAAAATACAGTATCTGTATACATAAGCTTCCCGATAAAACATTGTCCGAATGCGCAAAAATACTGTAACTAAACCAAATATCAAATCTATTTAAAGGTTAAAATATTATCTTTTTTTGCCAACCGGAAACCAGGGAAACCATTCCCGCGATCCCGGGTTCACCCACCGGAAACCAAGCATATAAAGCCTTTTTGTGTTTTTTACACAATCAATCGCCCAATAGAATACTGATTAATAATTAGATATAACAATTAACCTACATGTAAATACATTTTTTGCATCGCAGTCTACCGGTCATTTTGTCAATATTTTACCGTTGACCGGTATTTTCAGGTGGATGATAAGCCGGACTGCTTTCCATCCAACGCCGTCGAGAGACTTACAACACTCCACTATTACTGCTTTTACCGGCACATCGGCCGAAAGCCCTCTTCCACCGCCCTATCAACTATTACGATGCAAATACGCAGCAAGAGCAAGCAAAGTGCCAATCTGACAGCAGAGCAAAGGGATTAATTTCCGGCACGCCCATAAAAAAACCCCGGACCAAAACGGCCCGGGGCTTTTTATATGACAAGCAGTTATATTATTTTTTATTGGCAGCTGGTTTAGCAGCTGGTTTTTCGCGGCTGGCCATGTTTTCTCTTACCTGTTTAACGGTAATGTTGTTCGGATCGATAGCAGACAGTTTATCAGCCCAGATCTGAACATTGGCTTTATCCTCCTTGAAGTAGTAGTACAACAGCTCGTAAGTGTAAGCGAAGCTCAACGTGCTTTTATTCTTATCTGTACCCAGCGGCTCAGTGATTTCTATGTATTTATCATAGAAAGGTTTAGCAATGCCGGATTGTGCCTGGGGATCTTTAGCGAAGTTGGCACGGCCTCTCCAATAGTAGCCGGTACCCAATTCAGGTTTCTCTTCGATCACTTTCTGGAAGGCAATGTCTGATTTATTGATCAGCGCGGTGTCGTAAGGAGATACGTTCACCCCGGCGTAGTAGTAGTTGATACCTACGTTGAAATAGTCGATAGCGCCCAGTTGTTCCTTATTGGCCAGACGCAGCTCGTTGGCTTTGTCGTACCAGTCACCGGCCTGCTCATATTTCCTGGCAGTTTTTAATGCCTCAGCAATTTGAATGTAAGTGTCCGGATCTTTAACGGTGGTGGAAGAGGCGAATTTTTCCAGGTAAGCCAACGCTTTGTCAGTATATTGTTCCTGAGTAGCGGAGTCAGAAGATTTAAGACGGAGGTAGATAGTGCTCAGCAATTTGTAGTCACTGGAATCCAGTTTGCTTTCGCCTACAGACTGCGCATAATCATCCATTATTTTTTTCGCGTTCAGGGAATCTCCTTTTTGCAGGTAAGCGTCACCAACCAGCAGGCTGAACTTGTTTTTGTATATTTCGTTGGCACCGGCCATTGCAGCCTGACCTTTAGCGATAGCGCCATCGTAGTCTTTTTTGAAGAAAGCTACAGAAGCGGCCAGGTATTCGTTTTTGGTTTTATCTGCAGGATCGGCGATCGCCATGTATTTTTCCAGGTATTCAGCCGCTTTTTCCCAGGAGAGCTGGTCTTTTTTCGGCGTAGTGTAGAACAGGAACAGCTCATTGAAAGCAGGAGCATAGTTCGGGTCCATGTTGGTTGCTTTGGTCCAGTCAGCTACCGCTTCTGCTTTCAGTCTCGCGTTGTAGTTTACGAGGCCTTGTTTCATTACGGCTTCAGCGCTGTTGGCGTCCAGTTCCAGTGCTTTTTCGTAAGCAGCGATAGCTTTACCGCCGTTTTCACCGCCGAGGTAGCGATAGGCGTCACCTTGTTCGATATAGTCAGCCGGAGTGGCAGTGTACATTTCCCTTTTCCTGCGGCCTTCGTTGTTCAGCAGCTTGTCCATTACGGTGAGCGCATAGGCGCGGTCACCCCCTTTCACTTCTGTGTTAGCGTCGGCAATGGCGCGTGCAACGTCGCCGTCACGGCCCTGGGTAGCGGCGGTAGCAGCTTCGAACTTCGCTTTGGCAGCGGCAGCATCACCTTTGATCAGATCGATACGACCCATGCCGGCCTGCAGTAAAGCAGAAGTCGGCACTGCCTGCAAACCCTTCTGGAAGGTGGCAGTAGCGCCGGCTACATCTTCCATGGCGAGTTGTGCTATACCCATGTAGTAATAAGCTTTGTCTTCAGTTGGTTTCGCAGCAATTACTTTTTCAAAAGTCTGTTTGGCGGACAGGTTTTTACCATAATACAGGTCTTTCAATCCATCCTGCACAGATTGAGCCATTACACTGCCGGAGGCGGCGCACAGCAATGCTACGAGTAAACTTTTCCGTCTGTTCATTTGCAATCTGGTTTTAGTTTTAGTTGTGTTTTTTTGACTATTTAAGGTTGGCTTCCCTGAAAACTACATTCAATCTCGCCGGGAATAAGCGGAACTGCTTGATCACAAGCTGTCCTTCATAACTACCAAGGAAGGTAGCAAATCCCGAGCCTAAGCCATGGTAAGGCTCTTTCAGACAAAAGTAGAAGCCACGTTTTAGTGGATAAGATCCGATACCAATGTAAGCCTGATAAGGCAATACAAATTCCGAACCATTATCCGCTCTCAGCTTTACAACGGACACTTTATTGGTGAATGCGAGGGCCAGTGAATCACTGGGATCAGAGATCCAGCTCACGCCTATCACGCCGATTGCGTCCTTGTTCTTGGCGACGTAATCTATCACTTCCGGGTTAGTCTTGGCTGCCATGGTGTTGGCTGGCAAAGGTTTACCTTTATTAATGGAATCCTGGATATAACGTACGGTGCTTGAGTTGGCATTATCAAACACCAGTTGCCATTTTCTTTCTTTGTTGGTGCCGTCCATGATACCCCGCACCTGGTCCATTGTCAGAATGGAATCAGGATTGGCGTGATTCACCACCAGCGCCAGCGCATCCCACGCCAGCAACAGGCTCTGTGGTGTGATCTTTATCTTCTTGAAATAATCACGTTCGGCTGCATTGAAATCGCGGGTCACGATGACCATGCGTGCACTATCATTTATAAGATCTTTAAAACACTCCGCTTCCGGCTTGTAAGAAGGAACGATATGTGCCTTCGGATACAACGACTCGAAAACCTTGATCTCCGAATCCAGCAACGGCTTGTACGTTTCATCCACGCTGATGCGTATTTCGCCTTCTGTGCCGGTATCCAGTTTCTTCGCATTCGGATTGTTGCGGCAGGCCGCCAGTAATGTCAAGGCTGTTAAATATACAGCATACTTTTTAGTAATCCTGAAAAACATATCTTCCCCTCCTTTAGTTCCTGTTAAAAAATAACTTACGAATACCGTTATATACCCTGAAAATACCATATAGCATCAACACAATGCCTATGACCATCATCCATTGCGGGGATATGCGGAATTCACCCAGCCCAAGCCTTTGCGCGAAAATCGCGAAAAGCCCGAAAAGGATAAAGAAGATACCTCTTATCAGTTCACCCATAGGCCTGTACCGGTTTTCCCGTAGCCTGTTTGTTTGTTCGTCTTGCATTTCCATCTTGCGAATTACAATTATACAAAAAAATATTTTTTAAACTTGAATTGGGAATTTTAGAGGAATGTTAAAAAAAAGCTGCAAAACCCTTACCGGATGGCCACTGAAGCGCAATTTGAGGCATTTTTTCAACATGTTGTAATTTTTTGATTTAAAATTTAATCATTTCCCGGTGTTTATAGTTAACATAAGCATTACCTGTATCGAAGCAAAAACAGCCGGGCCGACTGCTTTTGTTGACTAAAAGATGCAAATAGATGAACATTTCCATAATAACTTGTAGGTTTGCGGCCTGATACGCAATTCTCTGAAACGATGAAAATACTGATGGTATGCCTCGGTAATATCTGCCGCTCTCCCCTTGCGGAAGGTATTATGCGGCATCTTGCTAAAGAAAAGGGGCTGGACTGGCAAATAGACTCGGCAGGTACGGGCAACTGGCATATCGGCCATTCGCCGGACCACCGCGCCATCCGGGAAGCCCGCCGTCAGGGCGTGGATATCTCCGGCCTCGCCGCCAGGCAATTTGAAGCCGCCGATTTCGACCGGTTTGACCGTATTTACGTGATGGACCATAACAACCATCGCGACGTGCTGAAAAAAGCCCGTAATGAAGCGGATAAGGCCAAAGTACGACATCTGCTGGCGGATGATCAGGACGTACCGGACCCCTGGTTCGACGACGCCCTCTTCACCCCTGTATATCAACTGATCTATGATGCGTGTAAAAACATCACCGATCAGGAATAATCACCACCACCCTTAATACTAATTTTTTTTCAAGATGATAAAACCCGGTATTCCCAACGGAACCCGCGACTTTGGCCCTGTTGTAGTCAGAAAACGCAACTATATTTTCCGGACCATCCGCGAAACATTCGAAGTATTCGGCTTCCAGCCGCTCGAAACACCCGCTATGGAGAACCTCTCCACCCTCACCGGCAAATACGGCGAGGAAGGCGATAAACTCATGTTTAAAATACTCAATAACGGAGATATATTCCCTAAAGCACAAGCAGCTACCGACACCAAATCCCTGGTAGCCGCCGTCACCGAAAAAGCCCTCCGTTATGACCTCACCATCCCCTTCGCCCGGTATGTGGTGATGAACCAGAACGACCTGGCCCTGCCCTTCAAACGCTACCAGATGCAGCCGGTATGGCGCGCCGACAAACCCCAGCGCGGCCGCTACCGCGAATTCTACCAGTGCGATGCCGATGTGGTGGGCAGCAACTCCCTCCTCAACGAAGTGGAGCTACTCCTCATCTACGATACGGTACTCACCAAACTGGGACTGCAAGGCTATGAACTGCGCATCAACAACCGCAAGATCCTCAGCGGCCTCGCGGAAGTAATCGGTAAACCCGAACTGCTCACCGACATCACCATCTCCATCGATAAACTGGATAAAATCGGAGCGGAAGGCGTACGCAAAGAACTGGCCGCCAGAGGCCTCACCGACGCGGACATCGCCACCATCGAAACTTTCCTGGCCATCAGCGGCACCAGCGAGGAAAAACTGGCGCAACTCAAAACCCTGCTCCAGTCCTCCCCCACCGCCCTCAAAGGCATCGAGGAACTGTCCTACGTACTCAACTCCGGCTTCGGCTCCTTTAATACCACACCGGAAATAGACGTTACCCTGGCCCGCGGCCTCAACTACTACACCGGTATGATCGTGGAAGTAAAGGCCCCGCCCACCGTAAAAATGGGCAGCATCGGCGGCGGCGGACGTTACGACGACCTCACCGGCCTCTTTGGCCTGAAAGGCATCTCCGGCGTAGGCATCTCCTTCGGCGTAGACCGCATCTATGATGTACTGGAAGAACTGCAGCTCTTCCCGCAGGAAGCACAACAGTCCACCAAAGTACTGTTCCTGAACCTCGGCGATGAAAGCGCCCGCACCTGCTTCAGCTACATGATGCAGCTCCGCGCCAAAGGCATCGCAGCGGAACTGTTCCACGAAAACGCCAAGATGGACAAACAGCTTAAATACGCCAACAAAAGAGGCATCCCCTACGTAGTGATCCCCGGCGAAGCGGAACTGCAGGAAGGCCTGGTAAGCGTAAAAAACTTCAGCACGGGCCAGCAGGAGAAAATCAAACTGGACGCATTAGCCAGCTATAACTTCTGATAACCGGCATCTACCGGCATAAAAAAAGCGGAGATCAATGATCTCCGCTTTTTTATTTATCAGCAGGTTCGCTTATTGCTGTCTTTTGGCAAATTCCGCTTTTGCTTTTTCCAGGTACTCGATAAAGGCATTGGCATCTTCTTTCGGATCATATCCGTAGCCTTTGTTCACCAGGGCATTACCTTCCAGATCTACCGGAATATAGTACGGCTGGGAATTACGCTTGAAGTGGGTAGCCTCGAGGTCCAGGTTTTTCTGACCAATGTTTTTGATCCTGGTGCCATCGAATTTAGAGACATATTGCTCCGCTTCCGGCAGGGAAGTCTTTTCGTCAGTGTACAAAGACGCTACGATAAAATCATTGCGCAGGACCTTCATCACCGCCGGGTTGGACAACACTGATTTCTCGAATTTACGGCAGTTCACACAAGTGTGACCGGTAAAGTCGAGCATCAGCGGCTTGTTGGCCGCTTTGGCCGCTGCCAGGGCTTCTTCATAATCGAAGAACACGTTTTCCACACCCGGAATTTCAGAGTGCAGGATGTCTACCAGCTTTTTCGGTTTGATGGTATTGGCATGACCGCCGGTGTTACCACCGCCGCCACCGCTTTCCAGCGATACCTGTATGTCTGTCAGCGATTTGCTCAGGTTGAAATCCTGCGAGCCTTCATGCGGCAGGAAGCCACTGATGCCTTTGAGCGGAGCGCCCCACATACCCGGGACCATATAAATCACGAAGGTAAAGGTGGCAATCGCAAAGCAGAGGCGGGTCACCGACAGGAACGGTACGTCGCTGTCGTGGCTGAACTTCAGCTTACCGATCAGGTAGAGCGTCAGCAGCGCGAAGATCGCGATCCACAGGGCGAGGAATATTTCACGGTCCAGCAGGTTCCAGTGATAAGCCATGTCCACATTGGACAGGAACTTGAGGGCCAGCGCCAGTTCCACGAAGCCAAGGGTCACTTTCACCGCGTTGAGCCATCCGCCGGATTTGCCGATCTTATTCAGCAGGCTGGGGAATAACGCAAAGAGGGAGAAAGGAATGGCCAGTGCCAGCGAGAAGCCGAACATACCCACCAGCGGGCCGGAGTTGCCGCCTTTCGCCGCCAGTACCAACAGGTTGCCCAGGATAGGACCGGTACAGGAGAAAGATACGATAGCCAGCGTAAGGGCCATGAAGAAAATGCCCAGGAAGCTGCCCATGCCTGCCCTTGAGTCAGACACGTTGGCCCAGGAGCTGGGCAGAGATATCTCAAACGCGCCGAGGAACGAAAAGGCAAACAACAGGAAGATCACAAAGAAAATCATGTTGGCGATGCCATTGCTCGCAAGCGAGTTGAGTGCACTGGCGCCAAATATCTTGGTGATCAGGAAGCCCAGCAGGGTATAAATCACGATAATGGACAAGGAATAGAGGAAGGCGTTTTTAATGCCCTGCGCCCTTGTTCCGCTGCGTTTGGTGAAGAAGCTCACGGTGATGGGGATCATGGAGAACACGCAGGGCGTGATCAGCGCAATGAAACCGCCACCAAAGCTGGCGAGGAAGATCCACATCAGCGACTTATTGGATGCATCGTCTTCCGCTACGTCGTTGGGGGAAGTGGTACCATCAGCAGCAGGTGCTACCGCGTTGCCGGCAGCAGGCGCCACTTCCAGGTCAAAAGCAGCCTCTTCCGGAAGAACTTCTTCTCCCTTCAGCACCATGTAGGTGATGTTACCTTTGATTTTACCGTTAGCGGGCGCGCCTTTCAATTCGGCCGTCAGCGTTACTTCGTTTTCAAAGTATTTGATCTCGAGGTTGTCGAACAGCGGCTCTTTGCGCTGTTGGAGCTGACCTTTTTCAGTAATGTTGCCCAGCGTGAGTTTGGTGCTGCTGTCGGGAACAATGCGGGTATTCGGGTCGTCGTTGCCCATGGTAGTGGAAAACAACAGCGCTCCTTTCTCTATCGTTGCCCTGGCATGGAGTACGTATTCCTGATCGTTTTTCTTTTCGGCGGAGAACTCCCATTTAACAGGCTTAGGGCTCTGGTCTTGTGCGTCGGCACGGAAGGCGAACAGCAGGAAGACCGGTATCAGCAATGAAAGCAAATGCTTCATATAGTCAATAGGCTTTAAAGAATATACAGTAGGTTAAACGACAACGAGTCCCCCTGGAGGAACTCGTTCATCGTATAGACATATTTTTGGTGATGGTGCGCAATTATTTTCCTCCCACGCTTACCGCAAATTCCACTTCTTTCGGAGGCAGGCACTGGTGGTCGTCGCATACCATGAACTCTACAGAACCTTTTACTTTGGTAGCTGCTTTACCTTTCACGGTGACAGTCTGTACGAAGTTGACGGTGTTTTCGTAGTATTTCAGTTCAGAGTTAAAGTTTTTATCGAAAGACTTGTGCAGTTTACCGTTTTCTTTCACTTTACCGTCGGCGGCTACCAGCGGGTTTTTAGCGAATTTGAAGCTGGTAGGTACCGGGCCTTCGCCTGCTTCCTGTGCGTACAGGTGCCAGCCGCTTTCGATGGTGGCCGTAGCGTGCACTTCGTAAGTCGTGGCATTTACCTTTTTGGAGGTAAAGCTCCATTTAACCGGATTCTCAATCTGTGCGCTTGCCAGGATGGGCAGGGCGAACAGGGCCAGTGCTGTGAGTAATTTTTTCATGCTTTTTCTTTTTAATTGGTTGGTTGGTTGATTGATTAATTGTTGTTGATCAGGCTTTGGAATATGAGCTGCCCGTCGGTGTTCCCCAGCGCTGTGCTGGTAGCTCTTTCCGGGTGAGGCATCATCCCAAAGACATTTCTTTCTTTATTGCAGATGCCAGCGATGTTACGGATGGCACCGTTATAATTAGCTGAGTCAATAATGTTGCCAAACTCATCGCAGTAACGGAAGAGGATCTGTTTGTTTTTCTCCAGCTCGTCCAGGGTAGCGTCGTCCGCATAGTAACGGCCTTCACCATGGGCGATCGGGATCATCAGCGGGCGGCCGGTCACGTCTTTTGTGATGGAAGCCACGTTGTTTTCACTTTTCAGGAAAATGTTTTTGCAGATGAACTGCTGGTTCTGGTTACGCAGCAACACGCCTGGCAGCAGTCCTGCTTCGCACAGCACCTGGAAACCGTTACATACACCGATCACACGACCACCTTTGTTGGCAAATTCGATCACGCTCTGCATCATAGGGCTGAACCTGGCGATGGCGCCGCAACGCAGGTAGTCACCATAGGAAAAACCACCCGGTAATACAATACAATCTGTTGTGCTGAATGCGCTCAGGTCTTTATCCTTGTGCCACAGCTCTATTACTTCCTGCCCAAGGTCATTGCGCAGGGAATCAATCATGTCATGATCACAGTTAGAGCCCGGAAAGGTGACAACGCCAAATTTCATCTGAAAATGTTTTGTGTTTATATGTAAATAATATTTTATAAATAGATTTTCCAACCATTCACATGATATTAAACCATTATATCAAGGGGAGCAGGAAAGGACAAAATTACTTCTACATTCGCAATTTTCCATTGCCGCTCATCCTGATTTAACAAAATACTGGCGGTCAATTACTTAAAAAAGCGGTTTAGCTGAAATACTGCATAACGATCATATACCCCAGCACAATGAAGTGAATAACGTTGGCGAAGGTTTCGTTGGTGACAGACCAGAACACGTTGCCGGCAAACATGGCCACCGGCAGCACGGCCAGCACCCAGTACGCGGGAGAAAAATGTACATTGAAGAAAGGCACCAGCATGGCGACCAATACGTATACAATCAGCACCGCCCATATTTTACGGCCCTGGATCAGCATTTTCATCAGCGGACGCTGCAACAGCAGCCAGCCCAGCACAAAGAACAACAGGCAGGCGATCATAGCGCCCCATACTTTATAATCAGTGATCAGCGGCAGCGACAATCCTATATTGGGGATCTGCCGCAGCAGCGTCATCTGGTTGGTCAGAAACAGGTAAGTGCCCATCAGGTAGATAGGGCAGATGAGTCCGAGAATGGCAATGATCCATTCCGCCAGCCGGAACGCCCGCATAATCAGCATGCTCACCAACAGCAACAGGCAGAAAATAATGGACGGGAAATAAATCAGTCCGCACATCCCCAAGGCAAAGCCGATATTAAACACCACATCGCGGGCGGAAGTCCGTGTGTACAGCTCCGTTATACTGGAAAATACCCACAGCATGATCATATTCACCAGCAGGGCGGGAGAAAAAACGTTCCAGCTCTGTAAGAGGGAGGTGAACAGCAGGTAGCACATGGCCGGTAAGTACGTAGGCTTCGGAAACAGCCGGTGATGGTTGATGATTTTGGTCAGCAGCAATGACTGCAACAGCATCAGCATAACCGCCAGTGCGGTAAATACGAAAGGACTGCCGCCGGTCAGCACCTGCAGCCATTTGACCAGCAGGCTATACAAAAGGCCTTCAGACCCGTCCGCCATATATGCGGAAGGATGTATCAGATAGTAAAACTTAACCAGTAATGTGTATATCAGCAACAGCAATACCGTAAGCGGATTGCCTGAACGGAAAAATCGTATCACAGTGCAAAGGTGTGATTAAAAGTCAATTTTAGCAAAGCAAATATAGTTTCTATATACACACGGCACCAACACTGTCCGGGCGCTGATCTGTTTTCCGTACCGGGGCATCCAGGTAAAACCCTTGTCCAGGTTGCGTAGGGTAGGCATGCGGGTTACTTTTCCGCCAGGCGCCAGGCTGGCGTCTGTCAGCAGGTAATTACGCCTGTCCAGCTCATTATACAGGAAACGCAGTTCACTGCCGATGTTTACCATCAGGTAAGACAGGTACAGGTCTGCATTGTCGTCGTACTGGCTTTTGCGGACAAAGTTGTTCCACTGCATGTTGCCTTCTTCATCGAAAGACAGGACCGCCACGTTATCGTAGTGATAGCGTACGCCCTGGGAGTTGTTCCAGTACCAGGGGTTATAATACAGCGGGGAATAAGGAGAATAGTAGTAAGGGGAATAATACATCCCGCCGTAGGGAGCGCCGTACATATAGTTCCAGCGGTTCCATGGCTGATAGCGGGAAGAAGTATAAAATGATTCCGCGGTCAGCAGGAAGCCGCCATTGGCGGTATTGATGACCTTACGGATGAAATAGTCATTAAAGGCGCTCGCGGTATTGGATTCGCCGCGGGCATTCATCTTCAGCTCATTGGAAAACACGACAGATTTTTCATAAAGCGGTTTATTGTTCTGATAGTCGAATTTATACAGGTACATGCCTTCCACATTGCCCCGCTTCTGCTTATAATAGAAGGCAGTGATCAGGGCGGTATGCCGGCTGTTGTCCAGTTTCATTTTTACTTCATCGAGCAGCTGGCCTTTAAACGACAGGGGAGCCATCTCAAAGCTGTCTACCAGCGCGCGTTTCATCACCATATTACCACTCACCACATAATCGCGGTTAGAGGTACGTTCGAGCTTATTGAACACCAGGTCGCCGTCATTGGTGAGGTTAAAGTTGCTGAGAAACTGCTTCCTGCCGGCCATGGGCAGCGACAGGCGGCTGTTGTTGACCAGCGTCATGGCGCTGTCGTACAGGAAAGTATAGAACACGTTATTGTCTTCCTTGTCCTGGTTGATTTTATACACGAGGATGCGGCGCTTGTCTTCAGACACCTCCACAGAATATACTTTGTTTTCCTTGGAGTACATGCCGATGCGGGTAGAGTCGATCAGTACGGGGGCGTCGCTGAAGCGTGCTTCGGGCGACATGGTGGCGCAGAAGCTGAATACGGCATCTTTACGCTGGAACTGGTAGATCATCAGCACCTTATCGGGGTAGGCCACAAAGTCCATGCTGATGACTTTCCTGGGAAGAAAGTCCAGTTTCACCCGGTCCTTCAGTTGCATATCAGCATCATAAACAGACACGGAGTAGTCGCCCCGGTCGGTTTTATAGACGAGTATATTGCCACCCACCTTACCGATGATTTCAAATTCGGTACTTTTGTAATCATCTTTTTCTGGTTCGGAATAGGAGATTTTCTGCGCTACTGCTGCGCTGCCGGCGAAGAGCAGCATCAGTAACAGTTGAATGCGGTATAGCGTATGCATACTCTGATGTAGTTTCAAATAATGCTGATGATGAAAATGGTAGATGACGTGAACAGCCGCGTCATTTCCAAACTTACATTAAAAATCAGAAATTAATACAGCAATTTACACGATGTAAACCGCGTCTTTACTTAAATACCAAAAGGCGGGATTTATTGTGTATTTTTAATAAAATATTTTTAAAGCAAGATATACCTGATGGAGACCGTTATGATAACCGGTGGTACGGGACTGGTGGGAACGGCACTAACCCGGCTGCTGCTGGAGCGCGGCTATAAAGTGATCATCCTTACCAGACATCCGGAGAAGGGCACCAATACAGCGGTCCGCTATGCCGCCTGGGACGTGGACAATCAAACGCTGGATGTAAACGCCCTGCAGGAGGCCGATTATATTGTCCATCTGGCAGGCGCCAACGTTGGAGAAAAACGGTGGACAGCAGGCCGGAAACAGGAGATCCTCGAGAGCCGCACCAAAAGCAGTGAACTGATTGTGAAATCCCTGCAAACCCATCCCAATAAAATCAGAAAAGTAATCAGCGCTTCTGCAACCGGTTATTACGGGGAAACGAAAGATCACGCTTTCACCGAAACAGACCCGGCTGCCACCGACTTCCTGGGCAGCACCACCCTCGCCTGGGAGCAGAGCATCGCGCCGGTAAAGACACTAGACAAGAAGCTGGTGATTTTCCGTACCGGGATAGCACTGAGCCGGGAAGGCGGCGCCCTCAAAGAATTCTACAAGCCCCTGAAGTTTGGTTTTGCCACAGTGCTGGGGTCCGGCGATCAGTACATCAGCTGGATTCATATACAGGACCTTGTACGGCTGTATTTCAACGCCATCGTCAACGACCAGCTGGAAGGCGTCTATAACGCCGTAGCGCCGCGACCGGTGCGGCATAAAGAGCTGATGCTCGCCATGGCCCGTGCTGCCAAAGGCAACAGTTTCATTACCAGCTACGTGCCGGCCTTCGCCCTGAAACTGGCGCTGGGGGAAATGAGCATCGAAGTATTAAAAAGTGTGAATGCGTCGTCACAAAAGATCCAGAACACGGGGTTTCAGTTCTCCTATCCTACTATCGGGGAAGCGATGGCACAGCTATTCAAATAACCGCACCATAGCCGCAGCTTTCAGCAGGCATTCTTCCCATTCCAGTTCCGGATCGCTGTAGAAGGTGACCGCGGAGCCGGTCTGGAAGGACAGGTATTGCCGGGTGGCGTTGTAGATAATACTGCGGATCACTACATTGAAGTCAAAGTCACCTTCCGGCGTAATGTACCCTACGGCGCCGGAGTAGAGCCCACGGCGGCTTTGTTCATATTCTTCTATCAGCTGCATCACGCGGATTTTGGGCGCGCCGGTCATGGACCCCATGGGAAACGTGTGTTTCAGAATGTCTGTCAACCGTGTGCCGGGGGCTGTTTCCGCCGCCACGGTAGAGATCATCTGATGTACCTGTGCAAAGGAATAAATACCACACAGTTCCTTTACGTGTACGCTGCCCCGCAAGGCAGTATGTGACAGGTCGTTACGAACCAGGTCCACCACCATAATGTTTTCCGCCCGCTCTTTGGGGTTGCTGCGCAGCGCTTCCTGCAGCGCCTGGTCCCGGGCCGGGTCAGCGTCTTTTTTGCTGGTGCCTTTAATGGGTTGGGAGATGACCCTGCGGCCTGTCTTCTGAAGATATCTTTCGGGGCTGGAGCTGATCAGGTAACGGTCCTGCAAACGATAGTAGGCCGCAAACGGGGCGGGGGACAATGTATTGAGCTGCGAGAACAACGCGGGCGGATACACGCTGGCATCTTCCATGAAATTTTCGCGGCAGAAGTTCACCTCGTAACAATCACCGCGGAGGATATGGGCCTGCAGCCCTTTTACGGCGCTGATATAACGGGCGTGATCGAGGCGTGCCTGTAAAGCGGTGAGCCGCGGGGCGGAAGGCGCAATAACGGTAACGGGCATACGAATACATTCCTGGTACACCCGCATAGCATCTTCGTGTGAGAAATGGAGGCCACCGATACGGGCGGTATTGTTTTCCAGGAAGATAACGACCCGGGGCTGAAAGAAGTGCAGGTCCGGAAAACCGGCACCGTCGGGGTTATCGGAGCGGAGACCGGGGGCTGTTTCGTTTTTCAGGTCGTAGGCCAGATGACCGAAAAGCCAGTCGCGGTGGGTGGAATAGAACTGTTCCAGCGCGGGAAAGGCGTTACCGGCGGGCGCTATCAGCGTTTGCAGCGCATCTGCTGCCAGCAGTGTTTCAAAACGATGATAAGCAGAGGGATAGTTATTATTATCCAATAAACAACAAATGTTGAACTGGTTGGCCCAATTCAACATTTGTTGTTTAAATACTTTCTGATCGTTGACCGGAAAAGTGTGAAATATTCTGATACTAATCGCTTTTAATCCTTAAAAATCGTCGTCGTCGTCGTCAAAGCGGTCATTGAACAGGTCCATGTCCTTGAAGTCGTCGTCCAGGCCCAGATCGTCGTCGTCATCGGATTTTTTGCTGCCACCTGCAGGGCGGCCGCGTTTACCTTTTGACTTAGGCATGTCAAACTCTTCAAAGTCCGGATCATAGTCATCGTCCTCGCCCTTTTCCCACGCGTCATCCATATCATCCATATCATCATCATCCTCGTCATCTTCTTCATCGTCATCGCTTTTGCGTTTGGATTTGGAAGCTGACTTATCTGATTTCTTTGAGGGTTTCTTGGATGTAGTTTCCTCTTCATCCTCGTCGTCCTCATCATCTTCATCCACCTCTTTCTCAGGCTTGGCCGCAGCTTTAGGAGCGTCTTTTGCAGTCTTAGGAGAAGTAGTTTTTTTCGTCTCTTTCTCTTTATCAGATTTTGATTTCATAATAGGTTCACTTATTTCTTTGCCGTAAAGTTTTAACAGTTTTTTTGATTAGCCAAATTTTTTTTGCCGTTTTTTTTCCTTAATTTTTGTGGTTTAGCGCTCCAGTATCTGGTCCCGTCCCGGCCCGTTGGAAACGTATTTCACGGGAACGCCCAGATAATTATCTACTGCTTCCACAAAAGTTTTCATCTCTGAAGGTAACTCGTTGAACTGCTTGCAGGTAGCAGTCTTATCGCTCCATCCTTTGAAGGATTCCCATACCGGTTTCACCTCCAGTCCGTTGAGTTGGAAAGGCAATTGTTTAGTCTGTTGGCCATTGATGTCGTAGGCGGTGCAGGCGAGCACTTCGTCAAATTCGTCGAGTACGTCGCTTTTGGTCATTACCAGTTGGGTAACGCCACTCAGCATACAGGTATAGTTCAGGGCTACCAGGTCGATCCAGCCACAGCGGCGGGGACGGCCGGTTACGGCGCCAAATTCATGACCGGCGGCACGCAGCTGTTCACCGGTTTCGTCATGCAGTTCTGTCGGGAAAGGACCGCTGCCTACACGGGTGCAATAAGCTTTGGTAACGCCAATCACTTCCTTGATCCATTGCGGGGCAATGCCCAGTCCGGTACATACGCCGGCAGAGATAGTGTTGGAGGAAGTAACAAACGGATAGGTGCCGAAGTCCACGTCCAGCATGCTTCCCTGTGCGCCTTCCGCCAGTACTTTTTTTCCGGCTTTCAGTTTTTCGTTCAGGAAGTATTCGCCGCTGACGATGTTCATCTGCTGCAGGAAAGGTATTGCCTCGAAGAACTCTTTTTCCCAGGCTTCGATGTCCGCGTCCAGTCCTTCCACATTGTATTGGGACAGCATCTGCAGGTGTTTCTGCTTCAGCTTTTCGTACAGCGTTTTAAAATCAGCAGAGATCACATCTCCCACACGCAGACCGTTTCTGCCGGTTTTGTCCATATAAGCGGGACCGATACCTTTCAGGGTAGAGCCGATTTTATCGTGCCCTTTGGAGATCTCGGAAGCTTTATCCAGCGCACGGTGCGTAGGAACAATAATATGCGTTTTTTCCGCGATAAACAGGTTTTTTGTCAGGTCGATGCCCAGAGCAGCGATATCTTCGCTTTCTTTCTTGAAAGCTACAGGGTCCAACACCACGCCATTACCGATCAGGTTAATGGTTTTGTCATGGAACACACCGGAAGGAATGGTGCGTAAAACTACTTTCTGACCGTTTACATACAGCGTATGGCCAGCATTTGGTCCACCCTGGAAACGGGCAATCACGTCGTACCTGCCGGCAAAATAGTCCACAATTTTACCTTTGCCTTCGTCGCCCCATTGCAGGCCTAACAAAACGTCTACCATAATGATTTAATTAATTATCGGAGGTTGCTTTTAAAAGAAGTGGCAAAATTACGCTGAAATACCACAAAATCAAATTTCTCTCACAAAGAGCGCGGAGTTAGACGGGGATTGTAAGCCCGCAAAGGCCTGCGTTATTATCTTACCCCTAAAGGCAACGCTGCTGGCACGCCAAGCCGTTCACGCAAAGGCGCTAAGCAGCAAAGACGCAAAGAAATACAAAGGGTACAAAGAGAGCAAAGAACACAGAGAACACAAAGGGCGGAAAGGGTAGAAAGAGCGAAGGAGCCAGGAAAATATTAAAAATTATTATATTATTCCCTTTGCTCCTTTGCTGCTTAGCGCCTTTGCGTGACGGCATTTGCCTGCCTATAACTGTGATTCTTCGAGTCGGTGTACGGACTGGATGCCATCCAGTTTCTTCAGCCGGTCTACCAGCTCATCCAGTTCTTCCTTATCATGTACGTATACCTTGATGAGGCCTTCAAACAGCCCTTCCTTGGATTCGATGCTGAGCGCGGAGATATTGACTTTCAGTTCACCGGAAATAATATTGGTGATTTTGTGGATAACGCCCACATCGTCCATACCAATGATCCGTAACCCGGTAAGGAAGGAGATTTCCCTGTTCTTCACCCATTTGGTTTTCACCACGCGATGGCCATAGTTGGCCAGCAGCTGGGCGGCATTGGGACAGTTGGTCCGGTGTATCTTCAGGCCTTCGCTGGCGGTGATGAAGCCGAACACGTCATCGCCCGGAATGGGGCGGCAGCAATTGGCCAGCTTGTAGGCGATCTTGTCGGAACTTTCGCCGAAAATGATCAGTTCCGCATCTTTCTTGCTCGGGATCTGGTGTTTGACGTGTTCTTCCGGCACATGTTCCGGCTGTTTGACCGGCTTGGGCTGTTCCAGTTTATCCCCGAGCAGGGAGAACTGTTTCAGCTCTTTCAGGTCGATATTTTTGACCGCGATCTGGTAATACAGATCCAGCGGCGACGGTTGTTTATAGAACTGTACCAGCTCGTTGATGTTATGCTGGCTGGCGGTGATCTTCATATGGTCCAGCTTACGCTCCAGCGCAGCCTTCCCATCCATGGCCACCTTCCTTTTTTCTTCCTTCAGGGCATCTTTGATCTTGGACTTGGCTTTGGCTGTCAGCACAAAGTTAAGCCAGTCTTCCGAAGGTTTCTGTTTATTGGAAGTAATGATTTCCACCTGGTCCCCGCTGCGCAGCTTATGGCTGAGCGGTACCAGTTTATAGTTGACCTTGGCGCCGATACATTTGTTGCCCACGGCGCTGTGGATGGCGTAGGCGAAGTCCAGCGCGGTAGAGTTGACCGGCAATATTTTCAGGTCGCCTTTCGGCGTATAGACATAGATCTCTTCGGTAAAGAGATTGCTTTTGAAATCGGCAAGGAAGTCGAGGGTATTGGAGTCCGGGTTGCTGAGGATTTCCCGTATCTGGGTGAACCACTGGTCGAACTTGGATTCCTGTTGCGGGTTCTGGGCGCCTTCCTTGTAACGCCAGTGAGCGGCCACCCCTTTTTCGGCGTAGTCGTTCATGCGTTTGGAGCGGATCTGCACTTCCACCCATTTACCCTGCGGGCCCATTACGGTTACGTGCAGGGCTTCATATCCGTTGGATTTGGGGTTGCTGAGCCAGTCGCGTGTACGTTCCGGGCTGGGGTGGTAGAAGTCGGTAATGATGGAATATACTTTCCAGCAGTCGGCTTTTTCCTTGTCTATCGGGGAGTCGAGGATGATACGGATCGCAAACAGGTCGTACACCTCTTCAAAGGCTACGCCTTTTGTTTTGATTTTGTTGTGGATGGAGTGGATGGATTTCGGGCGGCCGAAGATCTCGAAGTTAAACCCTTCCTCCTGCAACACTTCCTTGATAGGCTTGATGAATTCGTTGATATAGCGGGTACGTTCACGTTTGGTTTCCTTGAGGCGCCGGGCAATTTCACGGTAGGTCTGCTGCTCCGTGTATTTCATAGCCAGGTCTTCCATCTCGGACTTGATATTGTACAATCCGAGGCGGTGTGCCAGCGGAGCGTAGATAAACACCGTCTCAGAGGCTATTTTCAGTTGTTTTTCCCGGCTCATGCTGTCGAGGGTACGCATATTATGCAACCTGTCGGCCAGTTTGATCAGGATCACCCTTGGGTCGTCTGCCAGGGTGAGGAGTATTTTCTTGAAGTTTTCCGCCTGTGCGGTGCTGGTGCTGGAGTCGATGACGGTGGATATTTTGGTAAGGCCGTCCACGATGTGGGCGATTTCATTACCGAATTCGCGGGCTACGTCTTCGAGGGTCACCTCCGTGTCTTCCACGGTATCATGTAACAAGGCGCAGATAGCTGAGCGTACGCCCAGGCCGATTTCTTCCACGCATATCTGTGCCACGGCGAGAGGATGCAGGATATAGGGTTCGCCTGATTTACGGCGCATTTCCTTATGGGCATCCGCTGCCATTTCAAAAGCAGTGCGTACCAGCTCCCTGTCGCCTTTTTTCAGACGGGGTTTAAGCGCTCTCAGCAAGGCGCGGTAATGCCGGACGATTTCTTTTTTCTCCTGCTCTTCGTCTAGATTATATTTTTGAACTGCCGCTGTTTCCATTGGGCCTAAAGTTACGATTTAATATAATCTGAAAGAAACAGGGGGTCAAAAGGCCACAGCTATTGTTTTGTCTGGGGATTGATGGGGATGGTGATCTTTTGCAGAAGGAGGTCTTTAGGGACATTCAGGCGCATGCCTACGTTGAAGATCGTTTCCAGGTTAAGCCGGGGCTCCCGTTTCATCTGTCTGCGGATCTTTCCGATAAACACATCCATACTGCGGCTGGAGGTGACGTCGTCGCGCCCCCAGAGCTTCATCAGCAGTTCATCTTTTTTGATAATGACATTGGGGCGGTTGAAGAAGTAACGCAGCAGTTTGGCCTCTGTCGGGGAAAACGTGGCCACATAGGCTTTTTCACTGTCTTTGGGATACACTTTCATTTTGCGGTAGTTGAACGTATGTTCGCCCACCACATGGCCGATCAGCAGTTCTGTTTTGGGGGGCCGGGTCCACTTGAGGAAGGCTTTCACCCTTCTCTGCAGTTCCAGGAGACTGAAGGGCTTTACGATGTAACCGTCCGCTCCCAGCTTGAAACCGTCCAGCCTGTCGGCGTCCATGGTTTTTTCGGCAGACAGGAAGAAGATGGGTACCAGCGTGTTTTTGCTGCGCACCTCCCGGGCCAGCTGGAAACCGTTTTTTCTGGGCATAACAATGTCCAGCAGCAGCATGTCGTACCGTCTGCGCTGGAATTCTTCCCAGGCATCCTCACCGTCCACACAGTGCTCCACCTGATAACCGATGCTCTCCAGGTTTTTTTTGACGATTTCTCCCAGTACCTTATCATCCTCAGCCAGCAAAATCCGGGGATTCTTATTCACTTGGGTTTGCATGTTCATAGTCAACCTTTTTGGACATATCTACCTATAAAACAAAAAACAGGCGGCCTTGGGTTATTGGCTGCCTGTTTTTATTATTCACTATAAATTAACACTAATTCACATCATTTTCACATTTTTTCCACAGCCCCTATCCGGATCGCTACGGCATAATTCCAGGCTTGCTGCCGAAGCTTTTCAGGGATATGTACGGTAACTGTCTCCCCTTCGGTTTTCCACATCAGTTTACCGGAAGCGCCCAGCAGCTGCAAAGAGGCTCCCTTAGCCGGCTTCAGGCCTTTAAAAACAATAGTGGCCGGCAACCGCTCCTGCTCGTCCAGCAGGTAAATGGCATATACACTGCCGTCTTTTTTCCGGGTGAAACATACTTTACCGTCTTTATACGGCGCTACCGCCCGGGTGCCGTATATAGCAGCGCCATTTACCTTCATCCAGTCGCCGATCCCCTTCATGGTAGTATACGCCTCCTTATGCAGCTCACCATCGGGACCAGGGCCCACATTCAACAGGTAGTTGCCGCCCTTGGCCACGATATCCACCAGGTTGTGGATAAGCTTACCAACCGGCTTGTATTTGTCATCCGGCACATAGGACCAGGAATTAGCCATGGTCATGCAGGTCTCCCAAGGATACGCCAGTGGCTTTTCCGGGATCTGCTGCTCCGGCGTGCGGTAGTTCTCATACGGGCCATGCACGCTGCGATCTACCACGATCAGCCCCGGCTGGTGACTGCGGGCCATTTTGGTGATACGTCCCATATCAATGTCCTGGTCCTGCGGCAGGGTTTTGCTCCATGACAAAGACTCCCTGGTCTGCTGCTTCAACGGCCTTACCCAG
Source organism: Chitinophaga eiseniae (assembly GCF_900167135.1). Classification (GTDB taxonomy): domain Bacteria; phylum Bacteroidota; class Bacteroidia; order Chitinophagales; family Chitinophagaceae; genus Chitinophaga; species Chitinophaga eiseniae. The sequence continues at coordinate 421,040 of NZ_FUWZ01000002.1, forward strand.
CCGCCATCCAGCCAGAGGATCTCCAGCTTGCCATAACCGGTCATCAACTCCTCTATCTGGTTATAGGTGTACTGTTTGAACTGGTTCCATCTCTCCGGGTATTTCTTAACATCGTAGTTCACATTACGGTCACGCGGCGGGAAATAGTTCCACCAGTAAGCATCAGAATGCCAGTCAGGCTTGGAGAAATAAGCCCCGGCATGAATACCTTCTTTACGGAACGCTTCAAACACTTCCTTCGCAATGTTGGCACGCGGATTTTTACTGAAAGCTACGTCCGGCGCGGTCACCCGGTAATCAGTCTGTTTGGTGTCGAACATACAGTAGCCGTCATGGTGCTTCGTCGTGAATACCAGGTATTTCATACCGGCTTCCCTCGCGGCCTTCGCCCACTTTTCGGGTGCGAACCCGGTAGGGTTAAAGGTTTTACCCAACGCCTGGTATTTTTGCAGGTATTCGAAATAAGACATTTTGGGATATTTACGCCCTATCCATTCTTCATCTTCCGGGCAAATACTCCAGGACTCCACTACGCCCCACTGGGAATAAGGTCCCCAGTGAATGATCATCCCGAACTTCCAGTCCTGCCACGCTTCCAGTTTCTGCACCACCACCGGGTCTGTTTCCGGTACATACGGCGGTTCTTCCGTTTGCGCGCTGGCCGCATTTACCGCGAGCCACGCGCAACCCAATGCCATCCATAATTTTCTCATAGTCAATTTTTATAAGTATCTACCAAAGAGGTAATTGTCAGTGCCGCTTTGATGTCTACCGGATTACGCCTGGTGTATATCCTGACGGTGCGGGTTTCACCCGGCAGCAGATCGAAGTAGTTTTCTTCAAAACGCTCTTCCGGCATTGCATTGTTCAACTGTAAATAAACATTCCTCGCGAACTTGTCCGTCCGGATGGTCATCAGCACACTACCATCCTGGGCTGCCTGTTTTCCGAAAGTGACGGCTACCGATGGTTTCTCCAGCGGCATCTCCTTCGCCGGAGCAAAATAAATGATATTACGTTTGATAATCTTATTGTCAATTCGCAGTTGTGCATAGCATATTACCTCAGCAGGATTTCTCCCTTTCAGGATAGCTGTCGTGTCCACACTAAAAATTTTCCGGCTGGTATTGGCAGCGATGTTTATACCAGACAATGTTTTTTTCCAGAGAGGATTCCCGGCAAGATCCATCACCGTCAGCTCCACATCCGCCTTCTTGTTGCGGGTTTCATCGGACACGGCCCACAGGTGCAGCTGTTTGTCTTCAACAACACCAGAGAGCAGTAAAGGGGTAAATGCGTCTTTTACGTAATACTGCAGCGCCTTCCAGCGGCCGTAGTAATCTCGCCCCGACCAGGACGGCCCGGGCCAGCAGTCATTCAGCTGCCAGTACAAAGTGCCCATGCAATACGGCATAGCCCTGCGATGTGCTTCTATGGCTGTTTTCATTCCTTCTGCCTGCAACACCTGGCTCAGATACACAAAAGAAGGGAAGTCTTTCGGCGCCTGGTAATAATGCAGCATATAGGTACGGATAGCCGTATTGCCTTTGGCGGGGCTCTTCTGGTGCGACTGCATCACGTTGGAATAGATGTCATAATCCGCTTTAGTGGCAAAACTATCGATGGTGGCCATTTCCGGGAAGGACTGAAAACCGTATTCGCTCATAAACCGCGGAATGTGCGTGTTATATGCTTCAAACCATTCCATCCCATGCCATACGCCCCAGTAGTGGTTATCACCTTTGGTGAAATCTTCCTTTTTACCCCAGTTGCTGATGGGGGACGAGTGAAAATAAAAACGACCGGGGTCATTTTCCTTTACCGCCGCCGGCAGTACGGTTTTAAACAACTGATCGTATCCTTGCTGCAACTGGCTCCATTGTTCGTCCGTGTAAGCGTAGCCACTCTGCCAGCCCCAGTTTTTGATCGCCACTGCTACTTCGTTGTTACCACACCACAGGGCCAACGACGGGTGATTACGCAATCTCCTGATATTGTATGCTGCTTCCGCTTTCACGTTGTTCAGGAAAGCTGTATCTGACGGATATAACGTACAGGCGAACATAAAGTCCTGCCATACAAGGATACCACTGGCATCTGCCAGATCATAAAAAAGATCGTCTTCATAAATACCGCCACCCCATACGCGCACCATATTAAAGTGACTGGCGCGCATATCTTCAAACAGTTTTGTATAGGTAGCTGTTGTAACCCTTGGCAGGAAATTGTCCTGCGGGATGTAGTTGGCTCCTTTCATGAAAACCGGACGTCCGTTGATTTTCACATAAAAACTTTCGCCAAGGCTATCTGGTTGATTCACCACTTCTATTGTTCGCAATCCTACCAATTGTTTGTTTTTATCGATAGCCACTGCATTATCCAACAACTCCGCAGTCGCGGCATAACGGGTTTGTTCGCCCTGCCCTGCCGGCCACCACAGCTGCGGCTGCCGGATCTGTACCGGCACCTGTATAGTATTGCGGCCCTGTTTCAGGACTACTTTAGTGTTGGTGGTGGTCAGTTTACTGGCATTGTTCACCTGCGTAGTTAACCGGAGGTTATACGTACCGGCCGCCACTGCTTCTACCGTCGCTACGGCGTTAAGCGTAGCGCTGGCAGCCGTCAGTTGCTGCTGTTGCCACCATACGTCGCGGATCACGGCCTTATTCCATTTTTTCACTAGCACCGGTTTCCAGATACCGGCGGTGACGAGGCGCGGGCCCCAGTCCCAGCCGTAGTGGTAGGGCGCTTTACGGGCATAGATGCTCAGGGGGATATCGCTCGCGTCGTTCCCGGCAGGATAGATCACCTGGTCTTTCAGGAACTGCGGCATGTCGTGTTTAATGGGGCTGTCAAAGTGCACCCGTACTTCGTTGTCACCTTCGCGCAGCCAGCGTTTTACGTTGACCACCTGTTCCACGAACATATTCGCGGATTGCAGCACCAACTGGCCATTCACATATACCGATGCGTAGGTGTCCAATCCTTTGAAATCCAGCTCCACCACATCGTATTGCAGATCGGCGGCAGACAGTTTCCATTTTTTCCGGTATTCCCAGTCCTTCTTGTCCACCCACTGCACCGCTTTTTCGTTGGTGCCTACAAACGGATCGGGTATCAGTTGCAACGCCAGCAGATCGGTATGCACGGTGCCAGGCACGGTGGCCGGGCGCCATACGCCTTCATCCACACGGGAGAATTCCCATCCGGCAACCAGTGTGTCTGTCACGGTTCCCGCAGCATAAATCGATTTAGTAAAACAGGTTAAAAAAAAGATCGATACCAGCCATCGACCCCATCTCGTGTATTTCATATCTTGATATTTCAGCCAGCTTCAAAAATAGCATTGATTTACGATCTTTGGTAGATGAAACGTTTCTGGCAACAAATATTAAGATACTTCTATATTGGCAAAGGGGACCCTAACGCGCCTAAAACACGTTATGTAGCGATGATGCACGGCATGAACCGTATCTCTATCATCGTTTTTCTGATTGCGCTGATTATATTGATTGTCAGGCTGATAAGAAAGCACTAAATCAATTACGAATTAGCGTAGTTGACAATTATGGCTGCAGCTCTTCTGCTGGCGTCCTTTTCGCCGAGTTTATGCCACAGTTCCGCGTAGTCGGCTTTCAGTTGCCGGCGGGCTTTATCGTCTTTCAACAGGCTGGTGAGTTCTTTCAGCAGATTGTTTTCTGTCAGGTCGTGCTGGATCAGCTCTTTTACCACCAGGCGGTCCATGATCAGGTTGACCAGCGAGATGTATTTTACCTTGATCAGTCTTTTGGCGAAGAAATAAGAGATGGGATTGCCTTTATAGCACACTACTTCCGGCACGCCGAAGAGGGCTGTTTCCAGGGTGGCTGTGCCTGAGGTTACGAGGGCTGCCTCGGCCTGGCGCAGCAGCTTATAGGTTTTACCTTTCACCATAGACACATTGGGGTGTTGTCCGGTGAGGCTTTCCAGGAAGTGGTCGTCAAGGCTGGGCGCCTGCGCCACCACAAACTGGTATTCGGGGAAATGTTTGGCCATGGTGAGCATGATCGGCAGTTTCACGCTGACTTCCTGTTTGCGGCTGCCTGGCAGCACGGCGATAATGGGTTTGTCAGCCAGCGGCGCATCGGCCGGTTCTTCTTTGGCGGCCTTGATCACCTCTACCAGCGGGTGGCCTACATATTCCGTTTCATAATTCCATTTACGGTAAAAATCCTGCTCAAAAGGCAGTATGCACAACATCTTGTCCACATCGCGTTTGAGCTTTTTTACGCGGTTTTCTTTCCAGGCCCATACCTGCGGAGAGATATAGTACACAATTTTAATCCTTTGCTGCCTGGCCCATTCGGCAATACGCATGTTAAAGCCGGGGTAGTCTACGAGTACCAGCACATCGGGTTTAAAGGCAGCGATATCTTTTTTACAGGTCTCCATATTACGCAGGATCGTGCGAAGGTTCATGATCACTTCCACAAAGCCCATGAAAGCCAGCTCCCGGTAATGTTTTACCACATTCACGCCGGCGGCTTCCATCATATCGCCTCCCCATCCGCGTATATCCGCAGCTGCGTCCAGCTGCTTCATCTGCTTCACCAGGTTACTGCCATGCAAATCCCCTGATGCCTCTCCTGCAATAATGTAATATTTCAATCTGGTGTTTATTAAAAATTATCTGATCAGTTTAAGTAACAGGATGACAATAGCATACAGCATTGTCACCAGGAAGATTCCCTTGGCGGTAACATCTTTCCGGGTCCTGGTATACAGAAAAAAGACGAGTCCGTTCAGCAACAGGCAGATACTCACAATTTTGGGAAGCATTTGCCGGTTGTCTTTCAGGATACTGAAAAACTGTCCCAGCCCTATGTTATTATGGGGTCTGATGAGGAAAAAATAATAGAGGAAAAATGCTACCAGCGGAGTTATCAGCCCCAGTACAATTCCTAACGAAAGATTGTCTTTTTTCAACATAAGGTTATAATAGTGGCAAAAGTGCCTTGGTTCTTAGAGATCCTTCCAGGATTCTTCCAGCTGTTTCTTCAGCTTGTAGTTGGTCAGGTCAAACTGTACCGGTACTACAGAGGCATAGTTGTTTTCCAGCGCCCATACGTCCGTATCTTCTCCTACGTCCCTGTTTTTGAACTCGCCGGTGAGCCAGTAGTATTTTTTACCGTGCGGATCGCGGCGTTCGTCGAATTCCTCTACCCATTTGGCGTCTGCCTGGCGGCAAAGGCGCAGTCCTTTAAAATCCTTTTTATCTGCTATCGGTATATTCACGTTGAACAGGCTTCCGGCGGGCAGATCGGAACGCAGCATACGTTCTGTTACCTCGCGGGCTACGCTGGCCGGCAGCGAGAAGTCAGCATCATAGCTATACTCCAGGAAAGAAAAGCCTGCAGAAGGGATACCTTCGATAGCCGCTTCCATGGCTGCTGACATGGTGCCGGAATAAATGACATTGATAGAGTGGTTGGCGCCATGGTTGATGCCGCTTACACAGATGTCCGGTTTGCGGTGCAGTATTTTATCTCTCGCCAGTTTCACACAATCCACCGGTGTACCGGAACATTGCCATGCTTCTGTATCTTCAAAAATATCTACCTGGTTCAACCGCAAAGGCACGCCGATGGTGATCGCGTGCCCCATGCCCGACTGCGGGCTGTCCGGCGCCACTACCACTACCTTTCCCAACGGCCGTACTGCCTCAATCAAAGCCCGTATGCCCGGTGCCGTTATACCATCGTCATTCGTCACTAATATGATGCGCTCCTGTTTTTCCATATTTCACGTTTTTTGCTTTGCTTCACAAATTTACGCTCTCTCACAAACATTTCGCTTTAAAAGAATGTGAAATATATAGCTTTTTTTACAAATCCGACTTTAATACTTTCCTGAAAACCAGGTAGATGATGAGTACGATATAGCCCAGCAGAAAGAGCAGATAAACGCTGTCATCGTATCGTTCAGACAAGTTGGCCACCATTTTTCCCACCAGCGGAAAAGGCAGCAGCTCGTCACCGGTTTGCAGGGGTAACAGCCCGCCAACGGGACCGGCATATCTTTTCAGCAGCAGTACCAGCGTTTGTTCCAGCATCATGATATATCCCAGGAAAATAGCCATGGCGAAGCCGGCTCTTTTCACCAGTACGGCCACCAGTAAGGCCAGGCAGAGTTCCAGCACCACCTGCAGCCAGTAGTACCACATGTAACTGAAGCCTTCGAGGCTGAAGCTGTTGCTGCCGTACACCAGTCCGCATACAAAGGCGGTGAGCACGGCCGTCAGCAGCGCCGCGAGCGACAGCAGTACTACCCATATCAGTTTGGCGTACACAAACTGCCGGCGTTCCCACCCGTCGATGATGTTTTGCCGGTTGGTACGGAAAGTATATTCATTGGTGACCAGAATGATGAGCATCAGTCCGAGCAGCGCTGTCATGTAACTGCTGATGTTGGCCACCGTTTGCCATACGACCGGGAATCCGAAGGGGGACTGGCCCAGCATTTTGGCCGCCTGCTCCAGGTCGCGGCTGGCCATGACCTGTGCCGGCACATAGTTGCCTGCCGGTATCATAACGACCGCCACAAGCAGCATTATCCAGAAAGTGCGGTAGTTCTTTACTTTCAGCCATTCGGTATAGAGTAGTTGTTTCATGCGGGATCGTTGGTTATTTCCAGAAATGCTTTTTCGAGGCTCTTTTTGCGGAGTTGCAGGTGTTGCAGCCAGATGCCCTGCTGCGCCAGATAGCTGTTGACCTGCGCCGGTTCCGGTGTTGCATTAAATACTGCCGTTACCACGCTGCCGTTCAGCTGTACGCTGGTACAGCCCGGATAGGCCAGCAGCGCTGTTTTAAGCGCTTCGTTATCCGCAGCGGCCAGCTCCAGGTAGTCATGGCGGCTGATCACCACGTCTACACTGCCGGAACGCAGCAGCCTGCCGTTGCGCAGGATGGCCACATGGGTACATACTTTCTCCACCTCATCGAGGAGATGGCTGGCGAGGATAATGGTTTTACCGGCGCCGGCCAGGTGCCGCACCAGTTCCCTTACTTCCGCAATACCGGCGGGGTCCAGCCCGTTGGTAGGTTCATCCAGTATCAACACTTCCGGATCGCCCAGCAGCACCGCTGCGATGGCCAGCCGTTGTTTCATCCCGAGGGAATAAGTCTTGAAAGCGGCATGTTGCCGGGTGGCGAGGCCACATACTTCCAATACCCGGCCGATGTCTTTTTTATCCCGTTGTTTGATGGCGGCGGCTATCTCGAGGTTACGGTACCCGCTGAGATAGTGATAAAAGTTGGGGGTCTCCAGCAAAGTCCCTATCTGCCGGCGCTGGCGGGCAGCGGCGGGCTGATCGAACAGGGTAAAGCTGCCCGTGTCGGCTTTCAGGACATCGGTGACGATGCCCAGCAGGGTGGTTTTACCACTGCCGTTCGGGCCGAGGACGCCGTAGACGGCCCCTTGCGGCACATCGAACGATACGCCGGACAAAGCCTGTACGGCGCCGAATTTCTTTGAAATGTTTTGTAAGGAGAGGATAGACACAGCTGGCTTTGGTGTTTTAACATGATAAAAAAAGAAAAGGGAAACACAGTGAAAGATCTTATGGCGAAATCTCCCCTGTATTTCCCTTTATGTTGATAAGACGGGAATTATCAGTTACGTACCGGTTTACCTGTTTTGATCACGCTTTGCAGGCGTTCCAGTGTCTTGCGTTCACCGCAGAGGCTCAGGAAGGCTTCCCGTTCCAGGTCCAGCAGGTATTGTTCGCTCACGAAAGACGGTTCTGTCAGGTCTCCGCCACACATCACGTACGCCAGTTTATTGGCCACTTTCTGATCGTGCTCGGAGATGTAATTACCAAAGCGCATGGCATATACGCCGGCGAGCAGCGCGCCCAGCGCGCTGCGGCCCATTACTTTGATGTCGGTCCTTTCCACCGGTTTGGTATAACCTTCGTCTGCCAGCGTTATCACGCTGCGTTTGGCGTCGGCTATCAGGCGGGAGGCGTTCATGGTCACCTCATCGTGTCCTTTGCGGAGCACGCCCATATCGAAGCCTTCAAAACCGGAGGTGGCCACTTTGGCGGTGGCAACGGTCATGAAGTAATCTTTCAGTGGTTCTTCCTCGATGCGGCCTTCTTTGAATTCGAGGCTGGCGCGGAGGGTCATTTCTTTGGTGCCGCCGCCACCGGGGATAAGGCCTACGCCCAGCTCCACGAGGCCGATGTACGTTTCTGCGGCAGCCTGTACTTTATCAGCGTGCAGCGCCATTTCGCAGCCGCCGCCGAGGGTCAGCGCATGTGGCGCTACCACTACCGGGATGGAAGAATAACGCAGGCGCATGGTAGAGCGCTGGAAGAGGCGTACCGCCATGTCCAGCTCATCATATTCCTGTTCCGCTGCCAGCATGAAGATCATGCCTACGTTGGCGCCGGCGGAGAAGTTGGTGCCTTCGTTGCCTACCACGAGTCCGCGGAAGTCTTTCTCTGCGCGGTCTACCGCTTTATTGAGTCCTTCCAGTACTTCACCGCCGATGGTGTTCATCTTGGTTTTCCAGTCGAAGCATACCACACCGTCGCCGATGTCTATCAGTTTGCAGGCGCTGTTTTTCCAGACGATGTTGTTGGAGAAGTTTTCCAGTATGATGAATTCGCCTTCGCCCGGTACAGTTTTGTACGCCTGGGTAGCGATATCGTAGTAGAATTTTTTGCCGTTTTCCGCTTTGTAGAAGCTTTTGATGCCTTTGCCCAGCATGTCTTTTACCCATTGTGCTACGGTGAGGCTTTTTTCTTCTATCAGTTTTACGGACGCTTCCACTCCCAGCAGGTCCCAGCTTTCGAAGGGACCTATCTCCCATCCGAAGCCGGCTTTCATGGCGTCATCCACTTTGTAGATATCATCGGCTATTTCCGGGATGCGGTGGGACACGTAAGCGAAGAGGCGGGCGTGAAACTGTTGATAGAACTGTCCGGCTTTATCTGTGGCGGCTGCCAGCATGCGGATACGTTGTTTCAGGTCTTCCACCGGTTTGGCGGCATCGATGCTGGCGAACTTAGGTTTCTGTTTAGGCCCGTATTCCATCGTTTGCAGGTTGAGCGTAAGAATTTCCTTACCGCTCTCTCCTTTTGTTTTTTTGTAGAAGCCTTGTCCTGTTTTATCGCCCAACCAGTTGTTTTCCACTACTTTCTGCAGGAAAGGAGGGATATCGAAGATGGCTGCTTCTTCATCGTTGGGGCAGTTTTCCTTTACGCCTTTGGCCACTTTCACGAGGGTGTCGATCCCTACCACGTCAGCGGTGCGGAAGGTGGCTGATTTGGGACGCCCGATCACCGGGCCTGTCAGCGCATCCACTTCGTCGATGCCCAGTCCCATTTCCTGCATGATATGGAAGATGGCCATGATGGAATATACCCCTACCCTGTTGGCGATAAACGCTGGCGTGTCTTTACAGAGCACGGTGGTTTTGCCGAGGTACAGGTCACCGTAGTGCATCAGGAAATCGATCACAGCGGGGTCTGTATGCGGTGTGGGTATAATTTCGAGCAGGCGCAGGTACCGTGGCGGGTTAAAGAAGTGGGTACCGCAGAAATGTTTTTTAAAGTCTTCGCTGCGGCCGTCCGTCATCAGGTGGATGGGGATACCGGAGGTGTTGGAAGTGATGAGGGTGCCGGGTTTGCGGAATTGCTCCACCTGTTCGAACACGGTTTTTTTGATGTCCAGGTTTTCTACCACCACTTCAATGATCCAGTCCACATCGGCTATCCGTTTCATATCGTCGGTGAAGTTGCCGGTTTTGATGCGTTTGATCACATCTTTGGTATATACCGGCGAGGGGTTTGATTTTATGGCAGCTTGCAGCGCATCGTTCACAATCCGGTTCTTCACGGCGGGGCTCTCCGGCGAGAGGTTCTTTTTCTTTTCAGCATCATTCAGCTCTTTCGGCGCTATATCCAGCAGTAAAACCTGTACGCCGATACCTGCAAAGTGGCAGGCAATTCTTGATCCCATTACTCCCGAGCCGAGGACGGCTACTTTGTTGATGTGTCTTTGCATAGCTTTAGCCTTTTATGATCCTTGAATTTAGGATTTTTTTTCACGCAAAGGCACCGGCGGCTCGCAAAGACGCAAAGTTTTTTGCTGATAGTTTAAGAACGCAAAGGAGCGAAGACCACCTTTCAGATCGTATTTGTCTGAGTATGACGGAGATCGTACATACATCACAGGATCTGAAAGGTGGTCTTCGCTCCTTTGCGTTCTTTGCTTACTTATAATCCTTTGCGTGATCAGCTGACGCCGCTGCCGGGAGCGACTGTTTCTGCCGGGTTCACAAATACCAGTTTACCGTTGTCTTCCGCCATGAGGATCATGCCCTGGCTTTCGATACCGCGCATTTTGCGGGGGGCCAGGTTGGCCACCAGTGTCACCTGTTTGCCGATGATGTCAGCAGGGTTAAAGTGCATGGCTATACCGGAAACGACTGTACGTTGTTCTGTACCGATGTCTACCAGCAGTTTGAGCAGTTTATCTGCTTTTTCCACTTTTTCGGCCTGTATGATGGTGCCTACGCGCAGGTCCAGTTTGGCGAAATCATCGTACTGTATCTCTGCTTTGGCAGGTGCGGCAGGTTGTGCAGCGGCGGCGGCCGGTTTCACGAGGCCAGCGTGCAGTTTCTCTACCTGTGCGGCGATGGTGTCGTCTTCAATTTTCTTGAACAGCAGCTCCGGTTCGCGCAGGGAGTAACCTACGCTCACCAGTTTGGCGCTGCCGGCGTTTTCCCATTCCAGCATACGGTCTACCACTTTCAGGAGATGACAGATCTTCCGGGAAGTGAAAGGCATAAACGGATGGGTGAAGATGGCCAGGTTGGCCATCAGCTGCAGGCAGATATGCAGACAGTTGTCTATTTTAGCCTGTAATGCCGGGATGTCGGCCTCGGTATAGTCACCTGCAGGTTTACCGGCTTTGATATTTTCGATGGCTTTGGCCAATATCCATGGCTCTTTCTTCTGCATGTACTGGTTGCCTTTGGAAGAAAGTTCCATTACTTCCGCGAGGGCTTCGCGGAAACGGTAGGCTTCCAGGCTGGCTTCCACGCTTTCTTTCGTTGCCTGGAATACGGCGAGCATTTCCTTGTCTGTATCATCTGCCGCTTCTTCATGCAAGCGGGGCACTTTACCGCCGCATAGTTTATGCGTGAGCACCATGGTGCGGTTCACGAAGTTGCCCAGGTTGGCTACCAGTTCGCTGTTATTGCGGGTCTGGAAGTCTTTCCAGGTAAAGTCGTTGTCTTTTGTTTCCGGGGCGGTGGCGCACAGCACGTAACGGAGCACGTCCTGCTGGTCGGGGAAATCTTTGATATAGTCGTGTACCCACACCGCCCAGTTGCGGGAGGTAGATACTTTTTCACCTTCGATGTTGAGGAACTCGTTGGCCGGCACGTTTTCCGGCAGTACGAATCCGCCGTGGGCCTTGAGCATGGCGGGGAAGATGATACAGTGGAACACGATATTGTCTTTCCCGATGAAATGCACCAGTTTGGTGTCTTCCTTGCACCAGTAATCGGCCCAGTCAGGTGTCAGCTCTTTGGTGGCGGAGATATAGCCGATAGGGGCGTCGAACCATACGTACAGCACTTTGCCTTCTGCGTCGGGCAGGGGTACTTTGATGCCCCAGTTGCTGTCACGCGTCATGGCGCGGCTTTGCAGACCGGCGTCCAGCCAGCTTTTGCACTGGCCGTATACGTTATTTTTCCAGTCCTTATGGCCTTCCAGCAGCCATTCTTTCAGCCATGGCTCATAGTTCTGGAGGGGCATGTACCAGTGTTTGGTCGCTTTTTTGACCGGCACGGCGTTGCTGAGGGCCGAGTGCGGGTTGATCAGTTCATCCGGGCTCAGGGAAGTGCCGCAGCGTTCGCACTGGTCACCATAGGCTTTATCGTTGCCACATTTGGGGCAGGTACCCACAATATAGCGGTCGGCCAGGAAAACCTGTTTTTCCGGGTCGAAGTACTGTTCTGATTCTTTTTCTTCAAAGAGGCCGTCATTGTACATCTTCAGGAAAAAGTCGGACGCAGTGGTATGGTGTATGGGAGCGCTGGTGCGTGCGAAAATATCGAAAGAGATGCCCATGGCGGCGAAGCTGTCGCCGATGATTTTGTGGTAACGGTCTACAACGTCCTGCGGGGTTACGTTTTCCTTCATCGCTTTGATGGTGATAGGCACCCCGTGTTCGTCAGAACCGCAAATAAATTTCACATCTGCCTTTTTAGCGCGCAGATAACGCACGTAAATATCTGCGGGCAGGTAGCACCCAGCCAGGTGTCCAATATGGACGGGGCCATTGGCATAAGGTAAGGCCGCAGTTATTAGATATCTGTTAAAATTTCCCATACTATCTTAAAGAATGCTTAAATAAATTTCTTTTCTCGTTTTTGTTTTTGGAATCACCAAACAATTTATCACCTTAGTTAGCGAATAGTAAAAGTATTCACTAATCTGCAAAGGTAAACAAAAGAACAATGGTAAAAATTCCGCCATATCTGAAAAAAGGCGATCTGATAGGAGTCATGTGCCCCAGCAGTAAAATGGAGTTGCAAGCGGCTGAATATGCTGCCGGCGTGATTTCCTCCTGGGGCTACCGGGTGCACCTGGGCATCACGGTGGGTACCAGCTTTCATAATTTCTCTGCGCCGGACGAGCTTCGGTTGGAAGAGCTGCAGGATATGCTGGATGATCCCGAAATAAAGGCGATCGTGTTCGGACGCGGCGGCTACGGTATGGTGTGTATTCTTGACAAGCTCGATTTTACCCGTTTCCGCAAACATCCCAAATGGCTCTGTGGCTACAGCGATGTGACCACCCTGCACGCCCATATCCACCAGCGTTACGGCATCCCCACCATCCACTCGCTGATGTGCAGTGGCATCACGCCGGAAACAGCCGGGGATGAATACGTCAGCAGCCTGGCAGCCGTGCTGAAGGGCAAGTCCTACCGCTATACTACGGCCTCGCATACACTGAACCGCGAAGGCAGCGCCTCCGGCCTGCTGGTAGGCGGCAACCTCTCCCTGCTGGCCAATGCTTCCGGCAGCAAATCGCAGATCGATACCAAAGATAAAATTCTCCTGCTCGAAGATATCGGAGAATACCGCTATAATATCGACAGGATGATGTATAACCTCAAACGTGCCGGCTGGCTCGACAAACTCGCCGGCCTGGTGGTAGGCGCTTTTACCGATGGCAGGGAAACCACAACGCCTTTCGGTCAGACCGAATACGAGATCATCCACAATATGGTAAAAGAATATGACTACCCGGTATGTTTCGGCTTCCCGTCCGGGCATCAGCAGGAGAACTACTCGCTGAAACTGGGCATGAAACACGAACTGAAGGTAGGTGAGTTGCGCAGCTCTCTGAAACTACACATTTAATACCTCTGGCTATAAATTATAAATAAGAAAGCACCCGATGTGGGTGCTTTCTTATTTATGGTTATCACAATTTAGTCTTCGACATCCGGCACAATCTCCAGTCCGTATTCGTCTGCCGTGAGAATGCCGGCGGTGCGGGTGTTTTCCAGCACTTCGGCGTTGACGGCGAGCTCGTGTACGGTGGTGAGGTTATGGAGATAATCGATGCCGTATAATTTACCGGCGAGGCCGCCGGGCACTTCTATCAGGTATTTGATCACTTCGAGCACGATATGCATGCCGGTGGCGCCGTGGGTGGCGCCCAGGGCGCCGGCGTCGAAGTTGCGGTATTCTTCTGTGAGCGGCAGGGCGCAGCGGTAGGTGGCGGACCGGCTGCCGTCGGGCAGCAGTATATTAAAACCGCCATACCAGGCCTGCCAGTTGTGTACTTCACCGATCACCAGCGGGAGGTCGTGTTTCACGCAGGCGTCATTGAGCAGGAGATGTGTTGGCTGGTGCTGGGTGCAATCGATCACCAGATCGAAGCCGGGCAGCAGCAGCGCGATATTTTCCGGTTTAGCCTGCACCAGCATCGGGTAATGTTTGGTGTATGGGTTGACCGCCCATAACCGGCTGGCAGCCATTTTCGCTTTATGTTTACGGATATCCTGCATCTGATACACCGGCTGCCGGTGCATGTCTTCATCATTGATCACGCCATAGTCGGCAATGCCGATCACGCCAACACCGCTGGCGCTGAGGTATTGCAGCACAGGGCTGCCGAGGCCACCGGCGCCGACCACCAGTACACGGGCGTTTTTCAGTTTATCCTGCATGTCGATGCCGATGCCCGGCACAGCGATGGGATATTTAAAATGCTGCAGTTCTTTTTCACTTAATGTCATACGCTGGATCTTTTATCTATTCCTGTGGGAACTCGAGGGTGAACTTACTGCCTTTCCCTACGGTACTTTCCACTTTTATTTTTCCCTTGTGGGCGTCTACGATGGCCTTTACATAGGTGAGGCCGAGGCCGAAACCTTTTACGTTGTGCACGTTTCCTGTGTGGGCGCGGTAGAATTTTTCAAAGATACGGGAAATAGTATCCCGGCTCATACCGATACCGTTGTCTGTGATAATGATAAACAGGCTTTTGCGCGTATTATAGGTTTGTATTTTGACTTCCAGGTTCTCGTTGGAATATTTGATGGCGTTGTCCAGCAGATTAAACACCACATTGGAGAAATGCACATCGTCCGCCATGATCACCGGGTTAATGGCATCCAGCTGCAGGTCTACCACGCCGTTTTTGGATTCCAGCTGCAGCTGCAGGTTGTCGGTGGTATTACGGATGACCTCATGCACGTCCATTGCCTGCAGTTTGAGGCCTATCTCATCTTTTTCCAGAAGGGCCGACTGCAGGATGCTTTCCACCTGTTTGTTCATCCTTTTGTTTTCTTCTTTGATGATACCGGAGAAGTAGCGGATTTTATCGGTGTTGTTCATCACTTTTTCATTCCCGATAGCATCGATGGCCAGGGAAATGGTGGCCAGGGGTGTTTTCAGCTCGTGGGTCATGTTATTGATAAAATCCGATTTTATTTCCGACAGTTTTTTCTGGTTCAGCAGGGTGCGGATGGTCAGGGCAAATGCGGTGATGATGATGATGGTAAAGAGGATGCTGCCGGTGATCATCATGCCCAGCTGCCGGGCGATGGAATCGTCTACCGTTGGCATGATGATCATGAGCGTCTCAGTCTGCGGGCCGAGGTTATTCAGTTCATCCAGCATGATATAGGTGATGTGGTACCGTTTCCTTTCGCTGACGCTGTCTTCCATATTCTGGCGGTAGGCCGTTTCAAAATTGGCCGAGTGTACCCTGGGCTGGGAACCGATTCCCTGAATGGGGGTGAGGATGGCGAACTCAAAACGGGCCGAATCGAGGTGATTACTCCTCATTTTATCCTGGATGAGCTTCCTTAGTTTCTGCGGATTGGTGTATACTTCACTCATCGGCGGGAGGTATACTTCGCCCCTGGTCACGTCGAGACCGAAACCTTTTACGGTGGTGGCCGGCTCTCTTTTCTCGAAACGGAACATGGCGTATGTCTGCCGGGCCGCCAGCATATCATTCTGTACTTCGCTGATCATTTTGGTGGATTGTTCCACCCGTTGTTCTTTTTTGATAGCAATGGCACTTTTGATCCAGCTTACCTGGATGTAGATAATGCCCAGCAGGGACAGCGTGATCAGGATGACGATTACAGGAAAAATTTTCTTTAGTGGTATCATGAAATTCTGCTCAGGCCTTAAATATACTTAACCTGATATATTAAACCTTGTTAAAAAAGATATTTGCTATAGCAACTATGATACAAAATTAAATAGTTACAAACGCTGCGAGGCGTCTTAACATCAATACAATATTACTTTAACGTAATTTTAACGGGGGATGTCTGATTTTATTAATGCGACTTTCCTTACCTTTGCTTTACAGAATTGGTACTAAATTTGATTAGTAACAATTATAACAAAGTAAATTAAACTTTCTACATACATCGACGTGGATTCGTTCCATAAGCGATTTAGATTTTGGTTGATAAAATGGTAAGGAGGTTATCTAGCCTCCTTTTTTTATTTCCTTCTTTTTCAATGAGTTTTGTTATCCTTCCTAACCACTCTTTTTTTCCTTTTTATTTCTTTCCTGCTTTGTAATCAATTAATTAAATTTGGTTAGAGATCAAAACGTATGCATATGGTTAGTCTGGCGCCCGGTATTTTGCTTATAGCCGATCCGTTTCTGAAAGATCCCAATTTTGCCCGCACGGTGATTTTTGTGTGTGAAAATGATGAAAAGGGCAGTTTTGGCTTCGTTATCAACAGGTTATTTGACCAGACGCTGGACAGTTTGATCCCTGACGTCATTTATCCAGGCATCCCGGTTTATTACGGGGGGCCGGTACAGGTAGACACCATTCATTTTCTGCATCAGCTGCCCGACCAGATCCAGGGAGGGGTGCAGGTGGTGCCGGGAGTGTACTGGGGCGGCCGGTTTGACGATGTGGTGGAATTGCTGAACCAGGGTGCGCTGGATTTGCAGAAGATCAAATTTTTCATTGGTTATTCCGGCTGGACAACCGGCCAACTGGAGGAAGAGCTGCGGGAGAAGTCGTGGATCCCTTCCGAGAGCACGCCGTCGCTGGTATTTGAATCGCGGGAGCAGCAAATATGGCAGCAGGCGTTGAGAAATCTTGGCAGTAATTTCGCCATGATGGCAAATTTTCCTATCGATCCTTCACTAAATTAAATTTTCTAATAATTTGAAAGCGAAGCAGATGTGCTTCGGGAGAGGCTATTTGTGCAAAAATGAATAAAAAGGAATGACTTTTTTTGCAACAAATTAAATATCTTGCTAAAGTAATAACACAAAATAACCCGTTATAGTTCAGGTAAGGAACAACCGATAGAATACACCTATGAAGGCTACCTATGAAAAACATTGCACCTTCACAGAAAGACGCCCGAATTTACCTGAGACAACGATAGGAAGAATTATATCAACAGTTAATAAGCGCATTATTCATTAGGTAATATACACAGCCTGTGAAAGGGCTGCTCATGGATGTACGTGCATAACCGCGGTCCGACAGTAATGTGGGCCCTGCGGGGACGTATTGTACGGAAGTGAGGATTAGCGGAAATCCCGGGGGGTATTCATACCTGGCTGACGGGTCTTCTAAGATTGGAATAGTTAGGACAAAACGAAGGCCGGGTAATCTTACCCGGCCTGTCCGTTAAATGATATATAACTACTGGTAGTAGGTTATTTTTCTACTGCCACCGCACCTTCTACGAGCACAGTAGCCTTGTTGCGCAGCACTTCCACGAAGCCGCCGGTGATAGTAAAGAATTCGCTGTGGCTTTTATCCTTCAGCACTTTCATTTTACCATTTCCGAGCGCTGCGATTAAGGGCGCATGTTTATCCAGTATTTCAAAAGAACCATCAATGCCGGGCAGTTGTACGCCGTACACTTCGCCTGCATATAATTTTCTTTCTGGTGTTAATACTTCTAATAGCATGTTATGATCGTGAATGGTGATTGGTAAATGGTCCCGGGGGACCATTCGGATTAGTTATTAGCTGCTTCCAGTAATTTCTTACCTTTTTCGATAGCCTGATCGATAGAACCTACAAGGTTGAAGGCTGCTTCAGGATATTCGTCCACTTCACCGTCCATGATCATGTTAAAGCCACGGATGGTTTCTTCGATCGGTACCAGTACACCTTTCAGACCGGTAAACTGTTCTGCCACGTGGAAAGGTTGTGACAGGAAACGTTGTACACGGCGGGCGCGGGATACCGTCAGTTTATCTTCGTCGCTCAGCTCGTCCAGGCCGAGGATGGCGATGATGTCCTGTAATTCTTTATAGCGCTGCAGGATTTGTTTCACACGTTGCGCACAGTTGTAGTGTGCTTCACCCACGATCGCCGGGGTGAGGATACGGGAAGTAGAATCCAGCGGGCTTACTGCCGGGTAGATACCAAGGTCGGAGATTTTACGGTCCAATACGGTGGTAGCGTCCAGGTGGGAGAAGGTAGTTGCCGGAGCAGGGTCGGTCAAGTCATCCGCAGGTACATATACCGCCTGTACGGAGGTAATGGAACCGTTTTTGGTAGAAGTGATACGTTCCTGCATCAGACCCATCTCAGTGGCAAGGGTTGGCTGGTAACCCACCGCAGAAGGCATACGGCCTAACAGCGCGGATACTTCGGAACCTGCCTGGGTGAAACGGAAGATGTTGTCTACGAAGAACAGGATATCACGGCCGCCACCTGCAGAGCCGTCACCATCACGGAAGTATTCCGCCAGGGTCAGACCGGACAGGGCCACACGCGCACGGGCTCCGGGAGGTTCGTTCATCTGACCGAACACAAAGGTTGCCTGTGACTGTTTCAGTAATTCTTTATCTACAGCGGTTACGTCCCAGTTTCCATGTTCCATGGATTCTATGAACTTAGGGCCATATTTTACGATGTTGGCTTCAATCATTTCACGCATCAGGTCATTACCTTCACGGGTACGCTCACCCACGCCGGCAAATACGGACAGACCTTCATAACCTTTTGCAATGTTGTTGATCAGCTCCTGGATCAATACGGTTTTACCTACACCCGCACCACCGAACAGACCGATTTTACCACCTTTTGCGTAAGGCTCGATCAGGTCAATTACTTTAATACCGGTGAACAGTACTTCGGTATCGGTAGCCAGGTCCTCAAATTTAGGCGGCTGGCGGTGAATGGGGTAACCGTTGTCAGTTGCGATATCACCCAGACCGTCGATAGCCTCACCTACCACATTGAACAAACGTCCTTTCACCTGGTCACCAATTGGCATTTTGATAGGTGCACCTTTGTCCACTACGGCCATTCCGCGAACCATACCATCAGTGGAGTCCATTGCCACGCAACGTACACTGTCCTCACCCAGGTGCTGTTGTACTTCTAATACTACTTTCTGACCATTTTCGCGGGTAATTTCCAATGCGTTGTAGATTTCGGGCAATTTGTCATCAAAGTGCACGTCCACCACGGGACCGATAATTTGTTTGATCTTACCTGTGTTAGGCATATTTTTAAAGAGGTTTATAAAATACTAAAAAGTTATTTCCTCAAAAACGATTACCAGAATCGTTTCTAAAATTTGGCGCAAAGGTAATAGTAAATGGGGGAAAATCAAAAAGCTATTGAGGAAAAAAAACCTTTTTAGGCCTCAATTTACAGGTTGTTTTCAGTTATCAACAGCCAAATTCGCGGCCAGACAACGCGGAATGTGTCAAATATAGATTTTTCAATATTTATAACTTCTCGCCCCTTTCTGCTCTGTTCCCTCCTCCGTTCATATAAAAATAATGCCCTTTTCTTTTATTGCTAACTATTTTTAGCGATTCCTCACATATATCTGACTATAATATGAAGAAAATGAACAATGAACTGTCACGCCGCAGCTTCCTGGGCAACCTGTCCAAAGCAGGTCTGCTCGGCGTCACAGGCCTGGCACCCCTCGCTGCCGGCGCCACCCGTAAAAGGGATACCACTACCACCACTGATGAGCCCGCCCACGCCTTCCTGTGCAAACCGTACCTGCAAATGCCCGCCCCCGATACCATCACGGTCATGTGGCTCACCTCCCGCCCCTGCTACAGCTGGGTGGAATACGGTACCGACGGCCAGCTCAACCAGAAAGCCCACAGCATAACGAAAGGACTGGTGGATGCCAACAACCAGCTCCACCGGATAGCACTATCCCACCTCGAACCCGGAAAACAATACAGTTACCGCGTGCTCTCCAGGGAAATCACCGATTTTCAGCCCTACAAACTTACCTACGGCAACACCCTCACCAGCGACACCTACACCTTCACTGCGCCCAACACGCAGGCGAAAGAAGTGTCCTGGCTCATGCTCAACGATATACACGACCGTCCCAAGTCCATCCCCCACCTGATGGGCCTCAACGGCAACGATCCTTACGATTTTGTGTTCTTCAACGGCGATATGTTTGATTATCAGTCCAACGAACAACAGATCATTGACCACCTGCTCTCCCCCTGCGGCGACACCTTTTCCACACAGAAACCTTTCATGTACGTGAGAGGTAACCACGAAACACGCGGCAAATACGCCCGTGAATGGCATCAGTACTTTGACAACCCGGGGCATGGCAGCTACTTTTCCTTTACCTGGGGCCCCGTACACGCCATCGTGCTCGACACGGGGGAAGACAAGGAAGACAGCGCCCCTGTATACGCCGGCATCGCCGACTTCGACGGCTACCGCGAAGAACAGGCACGCTGGCTGGAAAAACAACTGCAAAGCCCGGCCTATAAAAAGGCAAAACATAAAGTGGTACTGATGCACATCCCCCACTACCATGGCGGCGACTGGCACGGCGCGTCCCACTGCCGCCAGCTCTTTGGCCCGCTGTTCAATAAATACAAAATAGACCTGCTGGTATGCGGCCATACACACACCTATGGCGTGCACGCGCCTGTCTCCGGGCAGCATAACTACCCGCTGATCATCGGCGGAGGCCCGCAGGAAGGCAAACGCACGCTGATTAAAATAAAAGCCGATCAAAAGCAGCTCACCCTCACTATGCTGCGCGACGACGGAACGAAAGTCGGCGAGTACACCATTTAAGGATTGGGGGATTTACAATTTTTGGATGGATAAAAAAGAAGACCGTAGCGGGTTATAATCGCTCCGGTCTTCTTTTTTATCCATCCAAAAATTCCAAAATCGCACATCAAAAAATCCTAAAACAACTATGATGTTTTTATCATGGTCAGTACTTTCAGCAGCAGCCAGGCGCCCAGCGATGCCAGGCACAGACCGGCCATCAGCAACACATAATATTTCACGGTCCATTCGAGCGCTGTCTTAACTCTCGAATAAAACGGAATGCCCCGTTCCGCCGCACCTTCATACATGCTGAACTGTATGGTGCAAAACTCGTTTTCCACATCGAAGTTGCCCAGTTCCACGCCCAGCTCCTGTAGCTGCCGCTCCACTTCTGCAATTTTTTCGTGCAGCAATATACGTTCGTCAATCTTGCCGGGCTGAGAAGTCAGGCTGTTCAGCGACGCCAGGTTTTTCTCCATAGACACCTTGCTGGCATTGAGTTTCCGATACTCATTCGTTTTATCCACTTTGGTAATGCTGGTAGATTTGATGGTCCCGATTCTCTGGATAGCATAGTAGCAGGAATCAAATTTTTCCGGTGATACGCCAATCATCAACCGGAGATCGCGATTGCCCTTGTTGCCCGATTCCTGCTGGTACTGGATGATCGCGCCAAACTGACGGATGGTGCCATGCAGTTGCTTTTCATCTTCCGTAAAACTGGTGGAACGAGAGTTTACGTACGCTACTTTTTCATACTTCTGACTGGAGGCTGCCGGAACCGGGGCCACATCTCCTTTCAGCTGGATTTTTTTCTCAGAGGCATAGTTTTTTTGCTGTACCTGCGAGAGGAAACTCTCTTGCTGACCAACACTTTCGTTCGTGTAGGAGTACGTATAGCCATATAACAGGCGGAGCAGGAACATTACCACGAATAAAAGGACCAGCCAGGTAAAAATTCGTTTATACTTCAACGTTGGTAAAACGGACATGGGCATATAGGTTTTTGGGTAAGAAAAAAGCATTCAAAATTATGACAAAGGGGGGTTGGCAGTTAAACAAAATCTCACATGATGAAAATCATTCACACAGCAATAATACGCAATTCCTAAAACATTGGATCAGTACGACTTAGATTTAGGTAAATAAATTGGAATCATTTTTGCCTGATAGCAGTTGTAACGCTCTATCTGCAGCGAAAAGCGTTATAAAAATTTTAACAATTTTGTTTAACATTTCGCCTTAATGACTAACTGCATTTAGACCGCGTTTGAAACACCACACGATACTAGTAGCAGATCATTGAAGTATAAACCGGAACACGCAAAAACAAGCCATAGAATCTCCGCAAAGTCTAATAACAGCGAAACCAATCAGGACTAAAAAACAGGAGTATGAACAGATTAATTAAAAACACAGGATTATCTCTTTTACTTATATCCTTCTTTCTGGGTAGTTGCGCCAGCACATATTCAGCCTACAGCCCGGGACCACAGGTACAGGTGGGGGCTTCCATCTCTTTTTATGATGAATTGAGTCCCTACGGCCGGTGGATGAATTATCCCGGCTACAACCAGGTTTGGATACCTAACGCAGGAGCGGACTTCCGTCCTTACTACACCGGAGGGCACTGGGTTTACACCGATTATGGATGGACCTGGATGTCTGACTATTCCTGGGGATGGGCAGCTTTCCACTACGGCCGCTGGATGTTTGACGGCATGTATGGATGGATGTGGATACCCGGCAACGAATGGGGACCGGCATGGGTTGATTGGAGAAGTGGAGGAGATTATTACGGATGGGCGCCAATGGGGCCTTCTTCCTACCATATGCCGACTTCCTACTGGGCGTTTGTTCCCAGAAGATATATTGGCAGCCGGCAGATCAACAATTATTATATCAACAACAGCCGGAACACCACCATCATCAACAATACCACCATTATCAACAATAACTATGGTAATGGCAGGATATCCAGAGGTCCTAACGTAAGGGAAGTGGAACGGTATACCGGCAGCAATGTAAGACCTGTAAGAGTGGCTAATAGCGACAGACCCGGTGCCGGCAGGATACAAAACAACCAGTTGCAGATTTTCCGTCCGGATGCATCTTCCCTTAACAGGGGTGACGCCGGTAGGCCCAGCCGCGTAGTAAACGGCAACAACGGCAACATCAACAACGGTAACAACGGCAATAACAATAATAGCGGCCGCGTTTCCCGCGAACCGAACTATAACAACGGGAATAACAATAATAACAACACCAATAACCGCGGCGGTGTTCAGCCGGGATACGATCGTCCGTCCAGAGTACCGAATAACAATCAGCAACAGATACAACAGCAACAAATACAGCAACAACAGCAACAGCAACGGATACAACGGGACCAGCAGATACAGCGCGACCAGCAGATAAGGCAACAGCAGCAAATGGAACAACAGCAAAGGGCGCAGCGCGAACAACAACAGCAACAGATCCGTCAGCAACAGCAGGAACAACAGCAACAACAGCAAAGGATACAACGCGAACAGCAGATGCAACGCGATCAGCAGATGAGACAACAGCAACAACAAAGGGAACAACAGCAAAGGGCGCAGCGTGAACAGCAACAGCAGCAGATGCGCCAGCAGCAACAACAGCAACAACAGATGGAAAGAATACAACGTCAGCAACAGCAGCAACAACAGCAAATGCAAAGACAACAGCAACAACAACAGCAGCAGTCCCGTCCATCCCGCGGCGGAGAATCCGGTGGCGGTAATGGCGGCGGCAGTGGCAATGGAGAAAGGGTAAGAAGAGGTTAACCGATGTTGTAAACGAAACGATAAATCTGATTTCTTATTTTCAGGAAGGTTTCACCGTCATGGGTGGAACCTTTCTGCATTAAGCGCAGTTCCAGCGGCTGGTGTCCGTTGTGGTAGGGAGGCTGGTAATAGGGCTGATCAAAAGCCTGGTAACCCAGTCTTTCATAAAAAACGATACGACGTTTTGCTTGTTCCGTCAGTGGTGGCTCCACCTCCAAAACCAACGGGGCGAAACGTTTTTCCAGTTCTTCCATGATATGGGTTCCGATGCCGCCGCCGCGGGCAGACGCATGTACTGCCAGGTATTCCACAAAAGTATAATCCGGTAAAGGCCAGTAGCAAACAAATCCGGCAAAAGCGCCTTCTTTTTCCAGCCGCAGCATTTTCAGCTTGCCGCTGTCCAGCAGCGACAATACCACCGGCCAGTCCCGCCTTTCCTCATAGGGGAAAGCTTCTTCATACAGTTCTTTGATGGCCTCACCGGGGATAGCTACCTGTTGTAATGTGATCATGCGCCAAAGTTAAGGATTCTTCGGCGGGGAGGGCACGCACTCAAACGGGTCAGGGTTTCCGGCCGGCGCGGGTTTGCCGGCGGCCCAGCAGAAGTTCATCGCCTGACTGGTAACGCTCACCAGCTTTACGCTTACTTTGCTGCCTTTGCGGCTGTTGGAGGCAGCTACGCTTCGCTCACCTTTTTCGGGGATATTATTGATAGTGTATTGTTCCGTTTTAAACACCTCGCCGTTACTGCGCATATACTGCACCGTTACCACTGCATTATCGATCGGGTATTCTGTTTGATTGCGGACGGTGATACTGAGGTTTTTGATGCCGCCCAGGAAGCCGGTGCGGTAGTCGCTGTTGGTAACCGTGATAAACTGCTGCCAGTTGCGGCGGTAATAGGCCCGTCTTTCCACAAACTGCCCTGCCACCCGCTGCTGAACGTCCTGGTGGTCGTCGATCTGACGGCTTACATTATTACTTTGTTCCAGGCTTTTGCGCAGGTCGCGGTTTTCATTCCACAGTCGCTGGTTTTCCGTCAGTACTCTCCGTACTTCCGTTTGCTGCCGGCAATAGCCCAATGCGAGGATAATGGTGAATATACAGAGGATCAGAGGGACGATATAGTTTCGCTTCATAAGATATCAGCAGAAAAAATAATGCCAACGGCTGTTTTTCTTATTTTTGCGCAAATTTGCACAAATAGTATCCATGGAATTGATTTTAGTTGACAACGCCCAAAAAGCGGCGGAGTTTCTAGCAGTACACATCAGGCTAAACAAGGACGTACCTGGATGGATCAGACCACTGGACAAGGATATTGAAGCTGTTTTTGACCCTCAGAAGAACAAAGCGTTCCGATTCGGGGAGTGTGTACGGTGGATCATAAAAGACCAGCAGGGTAACCTGATCGGCAGAGTGGCCGCATTTGTAAATAAGAAGTACACCAATAAAGGGGACAAGGTGAAAGTGGGCGGTATGGGCTTCTTTGACTGTATCGACGACCAGGAGGCAGCCAACCTCTTATTCAACACCGCCAAACAATGGTTGCAGGAAAGGGGAATGGGCGCTATGGACGGGCCTATCAACTTCGGGGAGCGTAACAACTGGTGGGGGCTGCTGACGGAAGGTTATCATGAGCCCTTATACGCCATGAATTTCAACCCTGCCTATTATATCCGGCTGTTTGAAAATTATGGCTTCCGGCTGTTCTTTAACCAGATATGTTATGGTATGGGCTCCCGTGGGGAGCTGGCGGACAAGTTCTATTCCCGCCATGCCGCTATTAGCCAGGACCCGGATTTCTCCGCGCGGCATATTAAAAAGAACCAGCTGGAGAAGTTCGCCCAGGATTTCAGCATCGTCTACAACAAGGCCTGGGCCCAGCATGCAGGCGGCAAAGAAATGAACAAAGGACAGGTGCTGAGCCTTTTTAACCAGATGAAACCATTGATGGATGAGAAGATCGCCTGGTTTGCCTATTACAAAGACGAGCCGATAGCCATATGGCTTAACCTGCCGGACCTGAACCAGTATATCAAACACATGAAGGGAAAAATGAACTGGTGGGGTAAGCTGATTTTTGTCTGGATGAAGCTGACCAGGCAGTGTCACAAGATGGTAGGCATCATTTTCGGCGTTGTTCCTGAGTTCCAGGGCAAGGGGGTAGATGCCTATCTTATCGTGGAGGGCGCTAAAGTGATACAACCCAGAAGCATGCCTTATGAATCCTATGAAATGCAGTGGATTGGCGATTTTAATCCCCGTATGCTGAATGTGGCGGCCAGCCTGGGCGCCACCCCGTCGAGGAGGCTGACCACCTACCGCTATATGTTTGACCCTAATGTCCCGGTAGAAAGACATCCGATACTGGAATAATACGCTAAACGATATCGCCCGGCGCCATCTGGCAGCCGGGCTTTTTATTTCCGGAAACCTTTTCATGACAACTTCACACCTCCATTTCGCTTCCCTTCCGCCACAGCACGGCCTTCAGCGGCATCATACCAATATCCGGCACTACCGTTGGCCGTAATAAATCCCTGAATATTGGTTATATTTAAATCCCTTTTACAGCGGCTATCGTATTTAACCTGATGTTTTGTTATGACCAACTTATATCCTGCAAGTCCAGGGATTAATGATCCCGCGGTCTTTCAACCCACGGCAGCGTTTAGGCTACAGATAGTAAAAGTGATTGGTTTTATATTGCTCTTTTTTCTGTTGTACGTATTGGTATTATTAACAGCCGTAGCGCTGGGCGCAGCCTTTGTTACAGCCGGTATAGCCCTTACCGGATATCATCCCGGTATCTTTACCTTTATTGCCGGCCCTGTATTGATCATACTGGGCGGACTGATGATATTTTTGCTGGTACGGTTTCTCTTTTACCGGCGGGCGCCGGTAAACCCTTACCGTGCCCCTATTGATGCTGATGATCATCCCCGGTTATTTGATTTTATTTCGAAGCTGGTGCAGGAAACCCGTATCCGTTTTCCGGAGAAAGTGTTTGTGGTGCCGGAAGTAAATGTTTCCGTCTTTTACAACTCCAGCTTTTTCAATTTGTTATGGCCTGGCCGGATGAACCTGGAAATCGGGCTGGGGCTGGTGAACTGTGTCAATATCAGCGAGTTTAAAATGGTGCTGACACAGGAATTTGCGCATTTCTCCAGGCGCAGTATGAAATTCGGCAGCTATGCCTATATGTGGAACAAGGTCTTGTATAATATGCTGTACGAAAACGACAGCTGGAACGACCTCGCCATGCGATGGAGCCACAATGGCGGACTGACGGGATTTTTCGCCCATGTGACCACCATGGTGGTCAACAGCATCCGGTTCTTACTCCGTAAACTTTACCGGCTTATCAACCGGCAATATCTTGAGCTGAGCCGGGAGATGGAATTCCAGGCAGATGCGCTGGCCGTGTCGCTGGCAGGCACCGAAGCTGCTGTGAGCGGCGGCCGCCGGGTGGAAATGGGCACCTATTGCCTGGACCACTGCATGCATAAGCTGTCTGACCTGGAAACAGACGGGCAGCGGTTCAGGAACATCTTCCATGTTCACCGCGCCGTCATCGATTATTATGTCCGGCAGAACCACCTGGAAACCGACACGGCGGGGCTGCCACTGATACCTGATAGCTATTTCCACACTTTTCTGAAAAGCCGGGTACAGCTGCGGGAACAATGGACCACCCACCCTACGCGGGAAGACCGCGAGCAACGCTATCTCGCTGCCGGTATCCGTTGTGAGCAGGTTACCGCCAGCGCGTGGCAGTTATTCAATAACCCTGAACTGTTACAGGAACAAAGCACCCGTCAGGTATACGATGTGCTGTCACCGGGATGTAGCGGCGACACCATCAGCCCTGCCGAGTTCGTAGCCGCGCTCACCCACCGGCACCGCCTGTACGAATACCCTGCCGCTTTTCATGATTATTATGATAACCGGGCGTTTACCGCTGTTAATACGGAAGATGAGCGGGCACTGTCTGCCACCGGTGTTACCGATATGGCGCAGCTGTATCATCCGGACGTGGTATGGCGGATCAGGAGCTATTACCGGGACAAACAGGACGTAGAAACATTGCAGGCCATCGCTACGGGGCAGTTTCAGACCCGTGTCTTTGAGTTTGACGGGCAGCCGCAGAAAGCTTCCGATGCCCGGGAGCTGGCCCGGCGACTGGCCGGACAGGTAGCCGAAGAGCAACGCTGGCTACAGCAGCACGACCAGCAGGCGTATTCCTATCATTACCGGCGGGCGTTGGCCAGGGGGCCGGAGGCTGTCCGGCTGCTGACGACCCGGTATCAGCAGATATTGATGCACCAGGAGTTCGCCAACCGGTTGAACGACCAGGTGATCAGGGTGATCCATGCTATCAGCCAGGTTTTCAATGCCGGGCATGACGCCATTGCCATGCTGGAGCCGTGGATGGAAGAGTTGCGGGCCGAATGCTGGCGGTTCCGCCGGTTGTTGCATGAGGTGACCAGTTCTCCCGGATATACCAGTTGCCTTTCTCCGGAGGTGTATGACAAAGTGCAGCGGTTTGCCGCGCAGGATTGTATTTTTATGCAGGACCAGGTGCCGGATTATGTGGCCTTGCAGGAGTTGCACGAAATCATTTCCACCGTGATGGAACAGTATAACAACAGCAATATCCTGCTCCGGAAATCCTTCCTGGAGTTTTTGCTGACCATGGAGCCGGAAGGCTGAGTTGAAAGCCGCGCTGATGGCTTCCATTTTTCTCTTACTGAATTTGTGCGTATTTTCGACGCTCGCGAAAGCGTTGCAGTCATATGGAGAATTTTATCGTTTCAGCCCGTAAATACCGTCCGCAGAACTTTTCAACAGTTGTAGGACAAGCACATATCACCACCACGCTCAAGAATGCCATCCGCAATAATCAGCTGGCGCACGCTTTCCTGTTCTGCGGGCCACGCGGCGTAGGGAAGACCACCTGTGCCCGTATTCTGGCTAAAACCATTAACTGTGAGAATCTCCAGCCTGATGGGGAAGCCTGTAATGAATGTCATTCCTGTAAATCCTTCAACGAGGGCAGCTCTTTCAACATTCATGAGCTGGATGCCGCTTCCAACAACTCGGTAGACGATATCCGGACGCTGGTGGAGCAGGTACGTTTTTCTCCGCAGGCAGGCAAATACAAGATCTATATTATAGATGAGGTGCACATGCTGAGTTCCTCTGCCTTCAATGCGTTCCTGAAAACGCTGGAGGAGCCGCCTTCCTATGCGATCTTTATCCTGGCCACCACGGAGAAACACAAGATATTACCGACCATCCTGAGCCGGTGCCAGATATTTGATTTCAAGCGTATTACCATACAGGATACGGTAGACCACCTGAAAGAGATCTGTGAGAAAGAGCATATCCAGGCTGATGCCGATGCGCTGCATCTGGTAGCCCAGAAGACGGACGGCTGCATGCGCGACTCGCTGAGCACGCTGGACAAGATCGTCAGCTTTACCAGCGGGCATCTTACCTATCAGAATACGCTGGAGCACCTGAACATCCTGGATTACGATTATTTCTTCCGGATCATGGACGCTGTACTACAGCAGGACGTGTCCACGGCCCTGTTAATATTTGATGAAATTTTACAGAAAGGGTTTGAGGGGGACAACTTCCTGAACGGCTGGGCCGAATTCCTGCGCAACCTGTTGCTCAGTAAAGAGGAGAAAGCTTTACACCTGGTAGAAGTGTCCGGCAACCTGAAAGACCGTTATAAACAATTATCCGGCAAAATCAGTCCGGCCTACCTGATTACCGCCCTTCACCTGCTCAATGATACGGAGATCAACTACCGGTTGGCCCGTAACAAGCGCCTGCATGTGGAGATGGCGCTGATCAAGCTTTGTTACCTGCAGCAGGCTGTCAGCCTGGTGAGCGATGAGCATAACGGGGAGGTGTTAAAAAAAAAGCTGGTAGCTGACGGTACGCCGCCACAGCGGTTAAGGGCCCCCGGCCCGCAGCCCGCTGCTTCCAAACCGGCTACTACTGCCAGTATAGCGGCCCAGTCACCCGAAACTGCGCGACTGACCGTAGACAGTACGCCCGTTGCTACCGCTCAGACACAGCCGCAGACGCAGACACAGACACAGACGCAAGCACAGGCACAGGCACCAGCCGCGGCCAATCCCGGCCAGACCGCCAGTCCAGCCGCTACCGGAATGAATACCGGAGCGCCCGCGGGGCATTCAGCCGACAGTACTTCCATCGCCCATAACCCGGCCGCACCTGCCCGTCCTGCTCCGGCAGCCACCAGTGCCACGCCCGTGACCCCGCAAAATACGCAGACGACAGCTTATGCCACCGGCAGCCAGCCGGGTGCCGCTACAGCTGCTGCCAAACCAGCCACGCCCGCCAGTAAGCTGACCGGACTGGCAGCGATGAAAGAGGCGCTGGCCGCCAAACAGCAAACCAGTGCGCAGGTACAGAGTATTCCGCTAACAGCCGGCGCCCTGGAGGTTTATTGGGAGGAGTTCATTGACCGGTTCCGCCAGGCCAACAAGATGACAGTGGTGAGCAACCTGGCACTGGCCGTATTGAAGTTGCTGGGCGCTACCGAGATCGGCATTGTGAGCCGCAATATTGTGCAGCACCGGTTCATGGAAGAGGAGAAAATGGCGATTTCCGAGTTTTTCAAGCAGAAATTCAATAATCCGACCCTTGTGCTGACCCTCCAGCTGGACGAGAGCCAGCAGGTACAGGACCTGGGCCCTGCGCCACTTTCCAGCAGGGAACAGTTCCAGCATATGTCAGAGAAATATCCGCTGGTAAAAGAGTTAAAAGACCGGCTTAATATGGAGCTTGATTTTTAATTGCGTTCCACTTATTATATCTTAACGATCATTAGACATTTTTAAACCGATTAGCATTCCTTCTTTGCGTTTTTGCGCAAAAACATGTAGGTTTGAGCAAAATTTTTAATAAACACTATGGCAGAAGTTATCAGAATGCCCCTCCTGAGTGATACGATGACGGAAGGGGTGATTGCGGAATGGCATAAAAAGGTGGGCGATCAAGTAAAGGCAGACGATGTTATTGCTGAAGTGGAGACAGACAAGGCGACGATGGAAGTAATAGGCTACGTAGAGGGCACGTTACTGTACATTGGTGTGGAAAAAGGCAAGGCAGCCAAAGTGAATGGTATTATCGCCATTGTTGGTAAACCAGGCGAAGATTATAAGCCTTTGCTGGAGGGAAATTCCGGCGATACCGCTGCGGCACCTGCCCAGCAAGCCGCTGCACCGGCACCACAAGCTGCACCGGCCGCCGCCGCGCCTGCTGCTGATGATGCTGCATTAAAAGAAGCACTGAAAAATGCGTCTGTTATCCGTATGCCCCTGCTGAGCGATACGATGACAGAAGGAAAGATAGTTGCCTGGAATAAAAAAGTAGGCGACGTAGTAAAAAGCGATGACGTACTGGCAGAAGTAGAGACCGACAAAGCTACCATGGAAGTGATAGGTTATGCGGACGGTACACTGCTGTATGTTGGCGTAAAAGAAGGAGAAGCCGCCAAGGTAAACGGCATTATCGCTATCGTGGGCAAGCCGGGCACTAATGTGGACGCGATCCTGGCGGGCGAGAACGCCGCTCCTGCCAAAGCAGCGCCTGCTGAAGCTGCTGCTCCCGCTGCCACCAGCGCAGCTGCATCTGCCGAAGCGCCTGCTGCCGCCACTTCTTCCGATGGCCGCGTGAAAGCGTCCCCGCTGGCACGTAAACTGGCTGCTGAAAAAGGAATCGATATCAACCAGGTTGCCGGTTCCGGCGACAATGGCCGTATCGTGAAAAAAGATGTGGACAACTTCGTACCGGCCGCTGCTCCTGCTGCCAAAACCGGTGCTGCTGCTCCGTCCGCCCCTGCTTTCGTACCTGCCGGCCAGGAAGGTTACACCGATACGCCGCTTTCACAGATGCGTAAGGTGATTGCCAAACGCCTGAGCGAAAGTAAATTTACAGCACCTCACTTCTACCTGAAAATAGATGTGAATATGGATAAAGCCATGGATGCCCGTAAAGCAATTAACGAGGTATCTCCGGTGAAAATCTCCTTTAATGATATGGTGATCAAGGCCTGCGCCCTGGCACTGCGTCAGCATCCGGATGTGAACAGCAGCTGGATGGGTGACTTTATCCGCCACAACCAGCACGTACATATCGGTTCCGCCGTAGCCATCGAAGACGGCCTGATTGTACCGGTGATCCGTTTTGCAGACCAGAAAACACTGAGCCAGATCGCCGGTGAAGCCAAAGGCCTGTACGACAAAGCTAAAAACAAAAAACTGCAACCTCAGGACTTCAGCGGTAACACCTTCACCGTTTCCAACCTGGGTATGCTGGGCATCGACGAGTTCACCGCCATCATCAACCCACCGGATTCCGCTATCCTCGCTGTAGGTGGCATCAAAGAAACCGCTATCGTTGAAAAAGGCCAGGTGAAAATCGCCAATATCATGAAACTGACCCTCAGCTGCGACCACAGAAGCGTGGACGGAGCCGTAGGCGCCCGTTTCCTGGCTACCCTGAAGACTTACCTGGAAAATCCGGTAACCATGCTGGTGTAGTACCTGATACGAACTTGTTTATTATGAATATAAATGAAGACCGGAGCGGATGCCCCGGTCTTTGTTTTTTAGGGAATAGAGCCGGAGAATGGCCGGAGAAGTGTTACGGATTCCTGGCGTCGGTCTTTCTTTTTTAGGGGAATGGAGCCCCGGGGCTTATACCTGGGGTTACTATGTTATTCAGGCTATTTTCCCCGTTACACCACTTCCCATATTTTGTTTCATAAACTTTTGAAAGTTCAAAAACTTGGTGTATTTTTGAGGCACAACAAATCAGAACCTACATGAATTTAGTGGATGCAAAAGCGCAGTTTATTCAAACCTGGGGATCACTGGGAGCACAATGGGGTATCAACCGCACCATGGCCCAGATCCATGCGTTATTGCTGGTGATGCCTGACCCGTTGAGCGCCGATGATATTATGGCGGAGCTGAATATCTCCCGCGGTAATACCAATATGAACGTGCGGGAGCTGATTAACTGGGGACTGGTGGAGCGCGTACTGATCCCGGGAGAGCGCAAGGAGTTCTTCGTGGCGGAAAAAGATATCTGGAAAGTAGCCACTTATATCGCCCGGGAAAGGAAAAAACGGGAGCTGGACCCAATCATGAAAGTACTGATGCAGCTGCAACAGGCTGAAGGTGATCCCAAAGACAGAGAACTGAAAGCTTTCAAGGACTCCATTTCCAATATCAATAAGTTTGCCCAGCAAACAGATAAAACCATTAGTGCTTTCATTAAATCGGAAGAGAACTGGTTTTACAGCAGCCTGCTTAAGCTTATCAAGTAGGCTTATTTTTTTGCCATTATATTTCAATATTTCCTGAAAGTTCTGAACTATAAAACAATAAAAAATGAAAAACAAGCGCATTATCATAGCCGGAGGCACGGGTTTCATCGGGCATGGACTTGTGGAATATTTCGGGGCAGACAACGACATCGTAATCCTGACGCGCCAGCCGCAGCCTGGCAACGGGCGGGTACAGTATATAGCGTGGGACGGCCGTACCCGGGGCGACTGGGCCGCTGCGCTGGAAGGCGCTGATTTGCTGATCAATCTGACGGGCAGGAGTGTCAACTGCCGCTACAACGAAACCAACCGGCAGGCCATTTTTAACAGTCGTACAGATGCCACCCGTGTCCTGGGCGAAGTAGTGCAAACGCTGGAGAAGCCGCCGCAGCTGTGGGTTAACGCGGCCAGCGCCACCATTTACCGTCATGCAGAAGACCGTCCGATGGACGAATTTACCGGGGAAATAGCCAATGACTTTTCCGTGCAGGTATGTAAGCGCTGGGAAACCACCTTTAACGAAATAACGTTGCCGCATACACGGAAAATCATTCTGCGTATAGGCGTTACCCTTGGGTGGCAGCCCGGCGGCGTGATGCATCCCTACCTGAATCTGGTGAAGTTCGGGCTGGGCGGGTATCAGGGCAGCGGCCGGCAGATGTTTACCTGGGTGCACATCAATGATGTATGCCGCATGATCCGCTGGTTGTACGACAACGACAGCACCAGCGGCGTATACAACTGTACCGCCCCTCATCCGGTGCCTAACCGCACCTTTATGCGACTG
This sequence comes from Chitinophaga eiseniae, assembly GCF_900167135.1. Lineage (GTDB taxonomy): Bacteria > Bacteroidota > Bacteroidia > Chitinophagales > Chitinophagaceae > Chitinophaga > Chitinophaga eiseniae. Next base: position 454,607 of record NZ_FUWZ01000002.1, read on the forward strand.
CTCCGTAAAACGGCCGGCCATCTGTTTGGGCTGCCGGCGCCGGCGCCCCTGCTGAGCATCGGTGCTGCGCTTATCGGCACGGAAACTGAGCTGCTGCTCAAAAGCAGGTGGGTATTGCCCACCCGTGCCCTGCAGGAGGGCTTTGTTTTTCAGTTTCCCGTTCTGGAAACGGCCTTCCCCGACATCCTGGCCCATATGCCCCGAAGCGCTTACCACTTGTTTTGAAATTCGTACCTTAGGTATATGGAAACCACCAACGATAAGAAACTGACCGTCGTGCTGGGCGCATCACCCAACCCGGAACGATACAGCTACCTGGCGGTGAACCGGCTGACCGCTCACGGCCACCCGGTGGTCGCTATCGGTAAAAGAGCCGCTACTATCGGAGCAGTACCGGTCATCACAACACATCCTCCACTGGAAAATGTAGACACCGTGACTTTGTACATGAACCCGCTCCTGCAGAAGGAATACTACGACTATATCCTGCAGCTGCGGCCCCGGCGCATTATATTCAATCCCGGAACTGAAAACGATGAACTGGAGGAACTGGCGCGGCAGCATGATATCAGGCCGCAGGAAGCCTGCACCCTCGTGTTGTTGAGCACCGGACAGTATTAATCCGCAGGCACACATCTCCCGAAAAAAAATTAGTAAAAAGCTGTTGGCAAATAACTGGCAGCTTTTCGTATATTCGATAAATATATGTTTGCCGTTTAACCCCCAATGGACTGATTCCATCTTGTTGACCCAAATAGCTTGGCATTACTTCATCTGGCTGGCAATATCCTATCTGACACAATTGCATGTTCACGCTTTAATATATATTTTATGCAATGGAGAAGATTTAATGGAGAGGTTATCCACCTTCCGGTAAAGGAAGAAGTGCGGCAGGCCATCATCCGGGAAACCGCCCGGGGTTATCGCCTGAAGGTATGCATAGGCACGGATTCCCAGGTAAAAGGACTGGATACTGAATTCGCTACGGTGATTGTCTTCCTCCGGGAAGGTCATGGCGGATTTATGTTTATCCACAATGAAAAAACCAAGGATTGTTATTCCATCAAGGAACGTATGCTGGTGGAAGTGGCCAAAAGTATTGAGATTGCGTATGAACTGTGCGACCTGTTTACTGAATATGACGTAGACATGGAAGTACACGCCGATATCAATACCAATCCACAGTTCAAAAGCAATCTGGCCCTTCGGGAAGCGATGGGCTATATCCTTGGAATGGGCTTCGCTTTCAAAGCAAAGCCGGAGGCCTTCGCCAGCAGCAGCTGCGCCAATAAAATTGTAAATTAAGCAAGGTCCTCCTCCTGAAAGTAAATTGTATCTGCCTCAAATTTTTGACGTGTCCCGCACGTCGGGTGATTGTCTCCCCCTAACCCAGCCGTTTTCCGGCGATCTGTTTTCCAACCCATCTTTCCTCTGATAGCTAACGTTATGGCATAAACGTCTGACCCGGAATGATCGGTTGTTGTGCTGTTCAGGCAATGGCCCGGAATTGCGCATTCAACTCTTCGATGTAGCCCAGGATCGCGTCGCGACCGGATTTTTTAACGGTAGAGGTAACGAAGTGAGGAGGCAGGAATTCCCAGGTTTCCCGCATTTTATTGAGGAACGATTTTACGTTGCGGCTTACTTCCGCCTGCGTGCTTTTATCCGCTTTGGTGAACACGAGGCTGAAAGGTACGTTCCATTCTCCCAGCTGGTTGATAAAATCAATGTCGATTTTCTGCGGGCTGTGGCGGCTGTCTATCAATATAAAGATGGTCACCAGGTTGGTCCTTTTGCGCAGGTAGTCTTCAATCATCCGTTCCCATTGTTTGCGCTGCGACATGCTTCTTTTAGCGAAGCCGTATCCGGGCAGGTCTACCAGGTACCACTCTTTGTTGACGATAAAATGGTTGATCATCACCGTTTTTCCGGGCGTACCGGATGTTTTGGCCAGCTTTTCATTGTTGGCCAGTATATTGATCAGCGAGGACTTTCCCACGTTGGACCGGCCGATGAAAGCATATTCCGGCATGTTCGGCGTGGGGCATTTTTCCCAGTCGGGGCTGCTGATCAGATATTCTGCAGATTTAATAACCATGATATTGTTTTGTTCCATTAAAAATCCCGCATCTTCCTGTTTGCATTCCTTCAGATGACTTAACTTTGCGGCCATGTCAGCGAATACACACGTCCAGAAGATCGTACCCTTTGAAGGGTCAAAATTAAGCAAGAAGGAGCAGATAGCCTCCATGTTTGATGATATTGCTTACCGGTATGATTTCCTTAACCATTTTATGTCGCTGGGTATTGATGTGATCTGGCGCCGTAAAGCCCTGAAATACCTGAAAAGCCTGCAACCTAAAAAAATGCTGGACGTGGCCACCGGAACCGGTGATTTTGCGGTGATGGCCAATAAAAAGCTGCATCCGGAGCATATTACCGGCATCGATATCTCCGAGGGGATGCTGTCCCACGGGCGGGAAAAAATCAGGAAACTGGGGCTGGAGCATAAAATCACCCTGCAATTGGGCGATAGTGAGACAATAAGTTTTGCGGACGAGACGTTTGATGCCATAACAGTGGCTTTTGGCGTCCGCAATTTCGAAAACCTCGAAAAAGGGTTGGCCGAAATGCGCCGGGTGCTGAAACCAGGCGGAAAACTGGTGATCCTGGAATTTTCGAACCCGACAGTTTTTCCCATTAAACAATTATATAATTCGTATTTTCGTTTTATCGTACCGCTGATCGGGAAATTTGTAGCCAAAAGCAAAGCGGCCTACAGTTATCTGCCAGAATCCGTGAAAGTGTTCCCGCAGGGCGAAGAAATGCGAACCATATTACTTAACACAGGATTCCCGGCCGTTACATGCAAAACGCTCACTTTCGGCATATGTTCTATCTACTGCGCTACGCGCTGATATCCCTGTTGATCCTGTTTGTGCTGCCGGCAACAGCACAGACCAACCTGAATATGATAGACCACGATGCAAAACCCTATTATTTCGGCATTACCCTGGCCGCCAACCAGTCCTTTTTTAAACTGAAGCACTCCACCGCCTTCCTGGCCGATGACTCGACCATGATCGCGGAGCCGTTGAAAACAATGGGGTTTAACCTCGGATTGCTGGCCAATGCCCGCCTGTCGGAGCATTTTGACCTCCGTTTTAATCCGCAGCTGCTTTTTGCGTCCAAAAACCTCTATTACCGCGATACCTATCCCAAACCGGAGAACACCGAAAAAAAGATAGAATCCATCCTGCTGAGCTTTCCCCTGCAGCTGAAGTTCAAATCAGACCGTATCGGCAATATGCGGGTGTATGTGATCGGCGGCCTGAAGTACGATTACGACCTGGCTTCCAACGCACGAGCCCGCCGCGCGGAAAACCTGATCAAAATACAGAAAAGCGACTATGGTTATGAGGCAGGCGCCGGGTTTGAGTTTTATTTCGAAAGTTTCATCTTTTCTCCCGAATTCAAGATCAGCAACGGTTTCGGCAACGTGCTGGTAAAAGATCCGAACCTCCGTTACGCCAATGTGATTGACAAACTGCAATCCCGGATGATCGTATTTTCCATTCACCTCGAAGGATAACCATTTTACTTCTTCTCATAAGCACGGTGTGAATTATCTTTGTAACCATGCAACAATATCTCATCAGGAATATCGCTGTGGTCAACGAAGGAAAGACCACCGTACAGGATGTATGGATTAAAGACAGCCGCATCGCCAAAATGGGCCCCCACCTCACTGTGAGCGGCAATTACGAAGAAATCAACGGCGAAGGCAAATACCTTCTTCCCGGTGTGATCGATGACCAGGTGCACTTCCGGGAACCGGGGCTCACCGAAAAAGCCACCATTTACACAGAAGCCCGCGCTGCCGTGGCCGGCGGCACTACCAGCTTCATGGAAATGCCCAATACCAAACCCGCCGCCCTCACCCAGGAGCTGCTGGAAGACAAATACGATATCGGCCGGCAACATTCCCTGGCCAACTACTCCTTCTTCATGGGCGTATCCAACGATAATGCGGAAGAGGTACTGAAAACCAACGCCAAAAAAGACCGTGTATGCGGTATTAAAATATTCATGGGTTCCTCCACCGGTAATATGCTGGTAGATAACTTCCTGACGCTGGAAAAAATATTTTCCGAAACGGAAATGCTCATCGCCACCCACTGTGAAGATGAAAAAATCATCCGCGCTAATATGGAGGCCTTCAAACAGGAAAAAGGCGATCATCTCACTGCCGCTGATCATCCGCTGATCCGCAATGTAGAAGCCTGCTTTGAATCATCCTGGACAGCCGTGCAGTTTGCCAAAAAGCACGATTCCCGCCTGCATATCCTCCATATCTCCACTGCCAAAGAGCTGCAACTGTTCACCAACATGATGCCGCTGGCTCAGAAACGTATCACGGCAGAAGTATGCGTACACCACCTGCACTTCACCGCAGACGACTATAAACTGTACAGTAACCTGATAAAATGTAATCCCGCCATTAAAGCGCCGGAGAACAAAACCGCACTGTGGCAGGGCCTTCTCGACGACCGGCTGGACGTGATCGCCACCGACCACGCCCCGCATACCTGGACCGAGAAACAACAGCCCTATCAGCAGGCGCCGTCAGGCGTTCCCCTGGTACAACACAGCCTGTTGCTGATGCTGGAATACGTAAAAAAAGGCGCACTCAGCATTGAGAAAGTAGCAGAAAAAATGAGCCATGCTCCCGCTATCTGCTTCCGCATCAAGGAAAGAGGTTTCCTGCGGGAGGGATACTTCGCCGATTGCGTGATCGTGGATATGCAGGACAAAACACCGGTAGCCAAAGAAAATATCTACTACAAATGCGGCTGGAGCCCGTTTGAAGGCCATACTTTCCCGGCTGCCATCACGCATACCTTCGTCAGCGGCCACCTCGCCTACGCCAACGGTCAGTTCAATGAGACCACCAAAGGCCATCGTCTTCATTTCGAAATTTAAACATCCTGATATTCAGCATTTATTCCAAGGTTGCCTGGCTTTCATTTTGAGGCCTTGCTTCCTTGGAATAAATTTTTAAATGACTAAATATCAAAATTTATAAATTGGTGTGGAAAATTCTGATGATTGCATCTTCCCCTATATATTAACCAAAATAATATTGCATGCAGCTGGACAAAACATCCTATTATGACCTTTCCATCTTCAACCGCGATGAAGAGTTTTCTTTGTTCCACCGGTTGGACTTTACCACCACTGCAGGCGGAAGAGACTATCTGCGCCAGCTTTTCAGCTCACCACTACAGGACATTACCGCTATTGAACAACGGCAGAAAGCCCTCCGGTATATTCTCGAACTGGAAGGCAGCTGGCCCTCCATTATCTCCAATGGCACCATTGTAGTAGTGGAAAACTACATGGAGGCCCAGATAGAACCCATTTCCAATACAGAGGGGGTCGCATTGCGGCTGCAGGCTGTCATCAATAAAACGCTGTATGCGCCGGACTTCGGCTTCATCAAATTTTCCTTTACCCAGCTTGTCAACCTGCTTCGCGGCTTCCGCACCTTTGTGGACGTCTTCAATTCCGATCATGCTCCCAAGACCTTGAAAATATTACTGGACAGGGCGCAACACCTGTTACACAAAAAAGATTTCAGCGATATACTGGAAGTGGACGCAGCAGGTAAAATGAATTATGTGGAGATTCTCCGGTACGATAATTATATCCGGAAAAAACACAGAAAAGTAGTGGAAGAGCTGGTGACCCTTTATCATCAGCTGGACGCCTATTATGCCATGGCCAAGGCCATGAAACACTACAAGCTGCAGTTCCCGGTCTTTACCAGTGGTACAAGGCCTGTAATAAAAGCCCGGCAGCTGTATCATATCATTTTACAGGACCCTGTGGCCTATGACGTGACGCTGGATGAAAACAATCACTTCATGTTCCTCACCGGCGCCAATATGGCGGGGAAGACCACCTTCATCAGGGCGGTGGGCATCGCTGTTTTCATGGCACATATCGGCATGGGCGTGCCCGCGCAAGAAATGGAACTCAATTTCTTCCACGGCATCGTCAGCAATATCCAGGTGCAGGATAATATCTTCAAAGGAGAAAGTTATTTCTACAGCGAAGTACAACGCATCAAAAACACGATCCTTCAAATCAACAACGGTAAGAACTGGCTGGTGCTGATCGATGAAATGTTTAAAGGCACCAATGTGGAAGATGCCAAAAACTGCTCCCTGGCCGTTATCCGCGGATTGCTGCGCAGTTCCAACTGTCTTTTTATCCTCTCCACCCACCTCTATGAAGTAGTGGAAGAACTACGGGACGAGTCCAAAATATTGTTTAAATACTTTGAGTCGGAAGTGATCGACGACGATCTTCACTTTACTTACCTGTTGAAAGATGGTATTGCCAAAGAGAAAATCGGTTACCTGATCCTCCGGCGGGAAAAAGTACTGGACCTGCTGGCCCAGATCCACTGATCAGGGGATGAAGCCGGCGAATAGCGGCGAACGGGCGATGACAGCGAATTAAACCGGCTTGGGAAAGCCGGTAATTTGTTATATTAGTAGCTGTTAACCCACATCCATATGATTGTTAAAACCTTCGGCAGCGCCATTCGCGGCGTAGATGCCATTACCATCACCATAGAAGTGAATGTATCACAGCAGGGGAACCGTTTTTACATGGTCGGGCTGCCGGACAGCGCTGTCAAGGAGAGTGAGCGGCGGATTGAGTCGGCCATCAGTCATCTTGGTTTCCGGATGCCGCGTACCCGGACGGTCGTTAATATGGCGCCTGCGGCCATCCGTAAGGCCGGTGCGGCTTACGACCTGCCTATTGCCATCGGGATACTGGGTGCTTCGGGGAAGATACCCGCCGATGCTTTTGGACGTTACCTGCTGATGGGGGAGTTATCGCTGGACGGCAGTGTGCTGCCGGTGCGCGGCGCTTTGTCCATGGCTATACAGGCGCAGCAGGAAGGCTTCAAGGGGCTTGTGCTGCCGGCGGTCAACGCCCTGGAGGCGGCCATGGTGAGGCCCCTGGAAGTGTATGGCGTATCTCACCTGTCGGAAGTGATGCAATTTTTCAGTCAGCCAGGGAGCCTGAAACCGGTGCCTGCAGTGCCACCTGAGCGGTCGTGCGTCACTTTTGATCTTGACTTCAGCGACGTAAAGGGGCAGCATAACATTAAGCGGGCCCTGGAGATAGCCGCTGCCGGCGGGCATAATGCTATTCTTATCGGGCCGCCCGGGGCAGGCAAAACGATGCTGGCCCAGCGCCTGCCGACCATCCTGCCGCCGCTGACGCTGCAGGAAGCGCTGGAGACGACGAAGATCCATTCCGTGGCGGGCAAGCTGCCGCAGCATGCGTCGCTGGTGGCGAAGCGGCCTTTCCGTTCGCCTCATCATACCATCAGTGACACCGCGCTGGTAGGCGGGGGCAGCCAGCCGCAGCCGGGGGAGATTTCGCTGGCGCATCATGGCGTTTTATTCCTTGATGAGCTGCCGGAGTTCAAGCGGCAGGTGCTGGAAGTGATGCGGCAGCCGCTGGAAGAGCGGCGGGTAACGATTTCGCGGGCCCGCTCCGCCATTGATTTCCCGGCTGGCTTTATGTTGCTGGCCTCGATGAATCCCTGCCCCTGTGGTTATTTCAACCATCCTGAGAAAGCCTGTAGCTGTTCACCCGGCATGGTGCAAAAATATCTCAACAGGGTATCGGGGCCTTTGCTGGACCGTATTGACCTGCATGTAGAAGTGACGCCGGTAGCTTTCAGTGACCTGACCGGCCACCGGGAAGAAGAAAAAAGCGCGTTTATACGTGACCGTGTGATCGCCGCGAGAGAAGTGCAGGCTGCGCGATATGCCGGGATAGCGGGTATTTATTGCAATGCGCAGGTAAACAGTCAGCAGCTGAGGGAATATTGCACCCTTCCGGATAATTGTCACCAGTTACTGAAAAATGCTATTCAGCAACTGAAGTTGTCAGCCCGGGCGTATGACCGGATACTGAAGGTAAGCCGCACCATTGCCGATCTGGCGGGGAGTGACAGTATAGGGACCGCACACATGGCAGAGGCGATACAATACAGAAGCCTTGACCGGGAAGGCTGGAGGTGAGCTACACCACTTCTTCTTTCTGGTATTCATCACTGAGTTTCTTTTGTATTTCCGGGGGAACCGGCGCGTATTCAGCGAACTCGGAATGGATCTTCGCCTTACCCTGCGTAACGTTGCGCAACGCGGCGAACAGCTTATCCAGTTCCGCCTGGGGTGTGCGGGCTTTGATCACCTGGTACCCATTCAGTGTATCCATGCCGGTTATAACGCTGCGGCGGCTTTGTAATTCGCTCATAATGTCTCCCATCATGGTATCGGGGGCGGTGGCCTCCACATCGAACACCGGCTCCAGCAGTTGCGGGGCCGCCTGGTGGAAAGCGTCGCGGAAGGCCATCATACCGGCTATTTTAAAAGAGATATCGTTGCTGTCTACCGGGTGCATTTTACCATCGTATACGCTTACCCGTATGTCGCGGACATAGGAACCGGTGAGTGGGCCTTCCTGCATTTTTTCCATGACTCCTTTCAGGATGGAAGGCAGGAAGCGGCTGTCGATAGCGCCGCCCACGATGCAGTTATTGAACACCAGTTTACCGCCCCATTGCAGCGGTACTTCTTCCGTTTCCCGCACGGGGTATTCTTTCAGGGGGGGCATTCCTTCAAACCAGGGTTCTATTTTCATATATACTTCCCCGAACTGGCCGGCGCCGCCGGACTGTTTTTTATGGCGGTAGGAGGCCAGAGCGGGTTTGCGGATGGTTTCGCGGTAGGGTATTTTAGCCGGCAGGTAGGCTACCTGCATTTTATAGATGTTTTCCAGGCGCCATTTGGTGACCAGCAGGTGCAGGTCGCCCTGGCCGTGGAGGATCACCTGTTTCAGTTCCCGGTTGAACTCCACCAGCAGGGTGGGATCTTCCATGTGTAATTCCGCCAGTACTTCACTGAGTTTTTCGTCGTCGGCCTTGTTTTTAGCTTCGATGGCCACGCGGACTTTAGGGGTGGGGAACTGTATGGGATCTATCTGGATGGCTTTGTTTTTATCGGAGAGGGTCTGGTTGGTGAAGGTATTTTTCAGTTTGAGGGTACAACCAATGTCACCGGCTTTGAGGGATTCAATGTTATTGCGGTTTTTGCCGTCGGCGATGAATATCTGGCTGATGCGTTCGGAGCTGTTGGTTTCCTCGTTGAACAGCTCCATGCCTGGTTTTATTTCGCCGGACATCACCTTAAAGAAAGAGAGACGTCCGACATGTGGCTCCTGCAGTGTTTTAAAGATGAAGAGGCAGGGAGGGCCGGCCGGGTCGCAGGGAACTTCCCTGCCATCGTTAGCCATTTCTGCGGGCATTTCGGCGGCGGCGGGGGCTACATTGTCGATAAAGCCCATGAGGCGGCCGCTGCCCATATCATTTTTGGCCGACAGGCAGAAAACGGGGAAGACCTGATGTTTGAGCATCCCGATTTTGATGCCCTGGCGAAGTTCATCCTCATCGAGGCTGCCTTTTTCGAAGTATTGCTCCATGAGGGTGTCGTCATTTTCCGCTGCTTTTTCCACCAGTGCGTTGTGGAGCGCTTCCGCTCTTTCCTTTTCGCTGTCGGGGATGGGGAGTTTTTCCGGTTTACCGCCTTTTTCCGGGAAGCGGTAGAGGGTCATTTTCAGCAGGTCGATGATCGCGTTGAAGCCGGGTCCCTGGTTGACCGGGTACTGCATGACAGTAACAGCGTTGCCCAGGATGCGGGTGGCGTCTTCCACGGTTTTGTTGAAGTTGGCCTGTTCCGTGTCCAGCTGGTTGACCGCCAGGATGGTGGGTTTCCGGTATTTATCCACATAATCCCAGATGAGTTCAGTGCCTACTTCGACGCCATACTGGGCATTGAGGAGGAGTACTGCGGTGTCGCATACACGGATAGAGGCGATGACTTCGCCGATAAAGTCTTCCAGGCCAGGGGTGTCTATGATATTGATTTTGTAGTCTTTCCATTCGGAGTGCATGGTGGTGGCATAGACAGAGTTACCGCGTTCGTGTTCAATTTCATGGTAATCAGAGATCGTATTGTTCTCTTCTACTGTTCCGCGCTTGCTGATGATACCGGCTTCAAACAGCATTGTTTCGGAGAGGGTGGTTTTGCCGCTTTTGGGAGCGCCCAACAGTACGATGTTTTTGATATGTTTTTCATCATACGTCTTCATATGTGGAGATTTAATCAGGTAATCGATTATCACCGTTGCCAAACAAAGAGCTATTACTATTAAGTTACTGATTTTTGGTCAAAAAATGACCTTTTGATTACCCTTAATATGTTGCAACATGCAGTAACTTTGTGCACCTGTAAAGAACATATTATGAAACTATTGCTACATTATCTGAAGAAATATAAATGGCTGGTAGTATTAGCTATGGCGCTGGCAAGTATTAACCAGCTTTTTTCGTTATTAGACCCGATGATATTCGGGTGGATCATTGACCGGTTTGCCTCTCATCCGCACACCACCGTAAAGGGAGGAAGTATTTTGCGGCCGGAGGGGCAGTATTTGTCCGGTGTGCTGTGGCTGATCGCCGCGGCTGTCGGCGTGGCCATGGTATCGCGGATTGCGAAAGCGTTCCAGGATTATTTTGTGAACGTGATCGTGCAGAAATTCGGCGCCCAGGTATATACCGACGGGCTGAAACACTCGCTGCGGCTGCCTTATCAGCAGTTTGAAGACCAGCGCAGCGGCGAAACGCTGGCTATCCTGCAAAAAGTACGGACAGACTGTGAGAAGTTCATTACATCGTTTGTGAACGTGCTGTTTGTATCGATGATCGGTGTGGTGTTTGTGATGGTTTACGCCACCATGGTGCACTGGACCTTACCGTTCGTATATCTTATCGGCTGTGTGTTGCTCGCCATTTTGATGAGTGTGCTGAGCCGTAAGATCAAGGTGATCCAAAAAACGATCGTCAAGGAGACCACTGCTTTGGCCGGTTCCACCACAGAATCGTTGCGTAACATAGAGCTGGTGAAGAGCCTGGGGCTTACCCACCAGGAGATCCGCCGGCTGAACAGCACGACCATCAAGATCCTGATGCTGGAGCTGAAGAAGGTACGCAGCATCCGCAGTATCAGCTTTGTGCAGGGGACTTTTGTGAACCTGATGCGGCAAAGCATCCTGTTTTTACTGTTGTTTTACATCTATCGTGATTATGTGTCTATCGGGCAGCTGATGACACTTCAGTTGTATTCCTTCTTTATTTTCGGGCCGTTGCAGGAGCTGGGGAACATTATCCTTAACTACAGGGAGGCGCAGGTATCGCTGCTGAACTTCCAGAGCATCCTGAATACGCCTGTGGAAGAGACGCCGGCGCACCCGGTAAAGATCAATCATATTGACGATCTTACTTTCCGGCAGGTGGGCTTCAAACATCTCACGGCCGCCACCAAGGCGCTGGACCAGGTGAGCTTTTCCGCGCAGCTGGGGGAGACTATTGCTTTCGTGGGACCTTCCGGCTCCGGCAAAACCACGCTGGTAAAGCTGTTGGTAGGGTTGTACAAGCCGAATGAAGGGCATATCCTGTACAATGGCGTAGATGCCAATGAAGCGGACATGGACGATCTGCGGCACCAGGTAGGCTTTGTAACGCAGGACACGCAGTTGTTTGCCGGTACTATCCGGGAGAACCTGTTGTTCGTGAACCCCGGCGCGTCGGACGCAGAGATTATGGACGCTTTGAGCAAGGCAGCCTGTTATTCGCTGCTGGCGCGGGCGGACAAAGGCCTGGAGACTGTAATCGGCGAAGGCGGCATTAAGATCTCCGGAGGGGAAAAACAGCGGTTATCTATTGCCCGGGCGTTATTACGTAAGCCTCGTTTACTGGTGTTTGATGAGGCCACTTCCGCGCTGGACTCCATTACAGAAGAGGAGATTACCAAAACAGTCCGCCAGGTGACCGCCAGCAAGCAGCATATCACCGTGATGATCGCCCACCGGTTGAGCACGATCATGCATGCAGACCGTATTTACGTGCTGGAAAAAGGCCATATCGTAGAAACGGGCAGGCACGAAGAACTGTTGGAAGAGAAGGGATTATACTACGCCATGTGGCGCCAGCAGATAGGCGAGCGCAAGCTGGAGACCGTCTAGTGAATTAAAAAACTTATTTTTGCACCGAATCAGTGTAAAAAAATATGGAACACAAACGCCCGAACTATTTCGTCAGCCTGTTAACGATGAAATGTCCCAAATGCCGGAGAGGAGATATGTACAAAGACAAGAATCCGTTTCATCTTAGTTTCTCCAAAATTTTCAATATGCACGACAACTGTCCGGTATGTGGCCAGAAGTTTGAGCTGGAGACGGGTTTCTGGTTTGGGACGGGGTACGTGAGTTATGCGCTTTCCGTGGCGTTTAGTGTGTTCAATCTTATCTGGTATGCCATATTTTTTGGTATTACCTGGAGAGACAACAGTATTTTCATCTGGCTGGCCGTCAACGGCGTTTTGCTGGTGTTGATACAGCCCTGGCTGATGCGTATTTCGCGGGTTATCTACCTGTATTTTTTTGTGTATTATGACGAAAGTACAGCGGGTATAAATGCGCCGGAGCGGCAACATCATCATTAAGGAATGATCATCATTGAAAAAATATGGGGCTGTGAAAACAGCCCCTTTCTTTTTCAACCAAAATCTGAACCAATGGTGGTCAGAAAATCTTTACCAGCAAAAACCAATAATAAAATAACCAGAGGGAAAACTGCTTAGCCTCCAGGGCGGGAAGATCGAACTCACATCTTACAAAGCAAGGCGAAGCTACAAAATCCCCCAACACAAAAGCTATAATTTTATATAAATGGTAAATCTTCTGCGATGAACAGAAAAAAATCGTCGCTGAAAAAGTTCCGTAAACAGAATATTTGTAACTTCAGTATGAACAGGGACGATTTGTTTTTCCTGATCAACCCTGTTGACGCAGCTGCCCCATTTCCTTAGGAAACTCCTATCAAACCCGCTACCAGTCTTCATCTTATATACTTGTTGTTTATTCACCAATAAATCAGCAATTATATGTCTTTTAAAGCGACCTTATTGTTGGAAGGAGCCACCATGAATGTGCTGGAATGTCATTTTACCTTTTCGCAGGAAACGGACGAAACCGGCAAGCCTTCCCACCGGCCCCGAGGGGGCACTATTCGTATTATTATCGAGTCTGACGGCAGCAGCCGTCTTTTCGACTGGATGATTTCCAATACCGGCACTAAAAGCGGCACCATTACTTTTTGGCGGCGTGATGTGATGTCCCGTATGAAAGAGCTGCGGTTTTCCGATGCGTATTGTGTCCGGTACGGGGAACATTTTGATGCCGGCGGGCAAACCCCCATGCAGGTACGGCTAAAGTTATCCGCCCGGGAGCTGGCGTTAAACCAGAGTGTTTATCACAATCCCTGGCCCTGATCCTAATTCGTATATACATTACAGTTAACCCGAAAAACCGATTGTTTATGCCCTTAAATACGTGCACCAGAATAACCATAGACGGAAAAACGTTTCCTCATTTCCGGGAGCTGCAGATACGGCAGCGGATAGACGGACATCATACATTTGAGATACACATTGACCAGGGGTGGCTGAGCAGCTTATGGCCGGAGATTTCCGGCAACGGACAGGACCTGCTGGGGAAGGACGTATTTGTGGAGGTATCCGCAGCCGCCATGCCGCAAACAGGGACCTTGCATTTTAAGGGGTTGATCACGGCCATTCATACCGGGAAAAAGGGCGACGCCACGCAGGGGTTTTGTGTGCTGAAAGGTACCGATCCCGGCATTGTTTTGGACGGGGCGCCACAGTTACGGGTATATGAAGCGCAGACGCTGTCCCATATTGCGCGGCATTGCCTGAAAGCGGCGGCAGCGCATATTGATTTGCAGATAGCACCGGGCAATCCGGCTCCTCATGCTTACCTGGTCCAGTACAGGGAAAGTAACTTTGCTTTCCTGCAGCGGCTGGCCGCCCGCTTTGGAGAATGGTATTTCTACAATGGCCAGCAGATGATATTCGGGGCTTATGCTCCTGCTAAAATCAGCCTGTCACATCCGGGAGAGCTGGTACATTTTGATATCGGGCTGCAACTGACATCCGGCGACCGGCGCTTTACCGCTTATGACTATGAGGCAGGGGCTGCTATCAGCAGCACTTCTCCCCGGCCGACGGGCATTTCCGGCACAGGGCCGCTCACGGCACGGGCCAGGCAGGCCAGCAGGCAGCTTTATCATGAAGAAGGTTTTGACAAGGCAACATCCCAACAGCAGGCGGGCATTGCCTTACAGGCACAGCTGCATGAAAGGCGACAGCTGGCGGCAGCAGTGCAGCTTACCGGGCGCAGCGAGCATCCCGGCATCCGGGTGGGCGACATCATCGAAGCTGCCGCCTCTCTTGCTTCGCCGGACCTGGAAGGCACTTTTACCGTCACCCGTATTGACCATCACTGCCAGGGAGACGGGGCTTATCATAACCAGTTTACCTGTACGCCTACCGATTGCTGCATTCCTTCCGGCCATAGCGGCATAGCGCCGCTATGCGAAGCGCAGAGCGCTATTGTGACCGATAATCATGATCCTGAAGGAATGGGGCGCATCCGGATACGTTATCACTGGCAGCAACAGGGCAGCTCTCCCTGGATACGCCTGATAACACCGCATGGCGGCGCCGGCAAAGGCTTTCATTTTATTCCCGAAAAAGGAGAAGAGGTATGGGTGGACTTCGAAGGCGGTAATCCGGAGCTGCCTTTTGCCGTAGGCACCGCCTATAACGGTAAAGACAATACGAAGTTCAGCGATGCCGGCAACAACCTGAAGATCATCAGGACACGCAGCGGGCATACCATACAGTTGGATGACAGCAACGGCGCGGAACAACTGCAGATCCACGACCGCAATGGTAATATGATACTCCTGGATACGCATCATGGTAATATTACCATCGCCTCACCGGGACAGTTGCTGCTGAAAGCCAACCATATCAGCATTGAAGCAGCGGACCAGCTGGATATGCATGCAGGTGGTAATCTTACACAAGGCGCCGGTGAAAATATCAGTCTGTATGCCGGGAATCATCATACCGTTTTGGCGACCCATATTACCCAGCAGGCGCAGGACAATTTTACGCGCAGCTCCCGCAAGCTGGAAGAGCAGGCAGAAAGCATCCTGCTCAACAGCATCCGTCAGGATCTGACGCTGATGTCCGCAGGAACGATTGCTATCAACAGTGTTGAAAAAATAAAACTATCCTGATATGACACCATCCTGTAGTACGGCCAGACATCTGGTATGTGAAGGCGCTCTCTGCAGCTGCGATAAAGCTGCAGCACCGGCGCCTGTAAAGGTGGTGTCGCATCACCGGTATTATGTTCACAGCAGCAGCGGTACAGACAAGCCTGTTGTGACCACACGCGAGAATGATCACCGTGCATTGCATTTCAGCAGCTGTCTTGCCGGCGGCCAACCGGCGCCCTGTGTGCCGCAGCTGTTATGGCAGATACCCATCGGCCAACAGCGCATTGCCCTGGCCAACGGCGCCTATCCCCTGCCGGATAATGCGACAGCGCAATGTCTCCGGGGAGGCCGGTTACATCTCCTGACGCATGGACAACTCCCCGCCGGCACCGACGATCCACCCGGCCTGTGCAGCACCGATAATCAGCCACCGGCAGATAAACTGTCGATCAACTTTTCTCCGTCTGCCCCACGCATTACCCGCATCAAAGGGCCGGCGAAAATCCGTCAGCTCCACAATGGGTCCTGGGAAGTGACCTTCGATCGCCCTCCCGCCGGGGAAGATATCAGCTTGTTGCACTGGGTGCTTGAGAATGATCAGGGTGCGCAGGAGGCAGACCTCCATGGAGAGATGTTTTTTCATCATCGTTTTATGCACGATGGACAATTCACCCTGCGCGTTTTTGGCGGAGAAGATTCAGATGTCCTGCTGACGCAAACGATACAGGTAACGCCTACCGGCATCATCTGCTCACCGCATACCGCAAGGCCCGGAGAACGTATTCGTTTTACCGTAGCGGAAGCCGAAGCGACCGACAGCTTCCGTTGGGACCGGACAGATGAAAAAGGATTTCGCAGCGAAGCCAGGAACACCGGCCCCGAAACCGAATACACCTTTGAACAACCCGGCCATTATGTAGTCCGTGCCGTCACCGGTGACGAAGTATGGCAGCAGTCAGTCACCATCTGCAACAACCGGGTCCGGCATATTCATGCAGACCGCCCACCTGTCAGCGGTGCGGTTGTAACATTCAGTATCAGCGAAACTACCTTTCCGGATATCACGCCGAGAGAACAACTCAAACTGCACTGGAAACTCGAAGGTCCGGAAAACACGCATTGTGCAGGGGAAAGTACTTTCCGGCACCTGTTTACCCATTGCGGGCATTATACGCTGTACGCGTACCTCTATGACCTGCAACAGGAAGCAGCGCTGCGTTTTGAAGTAAAAAATGCGGCGGTATCTGCTGCCCAATGGACAACACCCAACGGGTATGTCATCCGCCAGGCAGGGTATGACCAGGATATCTGTTTATACTTTGAACACAGCGGTCTTGAAAAGAGAAAGGTATTACTGGAGGTATATGCCCGGCAAGCGTTACACAGCACACTGGTGCATTCCCGTTCGCTGCTGGTACCACCGGACACTAAAGTCTCGTATCCCCTGCCTGTCAGCAGCCTCCGGCTCCCCGCAGGATGGGATAACGGGCAGCTTCACCTCGACTTCCAGCTAAAACCGACAGACAGGATTCCCATCGAACAACAGGCGCATCCCCGGTTGTTGCTGCATCGCAGATCATGTATCGTAAAGGCTTACTTCACCGATCCACAAGACCAGCGAATGTATTTTATCACCGACCATCATCAACAAATGGCGCTGAAAATATATGCCGTCAACCTCGCCGGTCAACAGCTGCGCATCACTATCCTGCGGCGCAACGGTTCCCCGCCGCTACAGCGGCCGCTCATACCGTACCCTGTAGCCGCCATGAAACCGCTGCTGGAAAAGGATACGACTGTCAGCACACAACAGGTAATGATCGATAAAACAGGGACTGCACTGCTCCCTGTCCCGTTGGAATCATTGTCGGCAGTAAGCCTGATCTACGCGTTGATAACGCTTCCTGGTTTCAACGCCGTGTATTCTCAGCAGTTATTGGTGTATCCCGGGCAGCAGCTCCGGCTGTCACCCGGCACAAAGGCACGGTCCACTGCCGTCATAGAACGAATAAACCTTCCATCGGAGCAACCGGCGTGCCAGTCGCTGGTATGGGGCAGTAAAGTAAGCTGTGCGTTCCGGAAAAAAGTGATCCGTATCGCGAAGAAGCTGCACGCAGATCCTAATCACCTGATGACGTGTATGGCGTTTGAGACCGGAGCGTCGTTTCTGCCGCATTTGCTGAGTGGGCATAAGCCGTGGAACACGCCGGCAGCGGAAAAGTTGACAGAAGGGGTATTGGGGAGACATGCGGTGGGGTTGGTGCAGTTTACGCAGAAAGGAATCAATCAGATGAACAGCCGGTGGAAGCTTGGTATTACAAAGAAAAAACTGGCCAATATGTCAGCGGAGGAACAATTAGATTATGTCTATCACTACCTGCGGGAGTTCAAGGGGAGACTGAATTCGCTGGAAGATTTTTACATGACCATTCTTAAACCGGACGGTGTAGGAAAGCGAGAGGATTATGTGGTGTTTAGTGAGGAACATGATAGACAAACACAGAGAAGTTGGTATGAAAAGAACAAAGGTCTTGATAGGAACAAAGATGGCATCGTAAGTAAGAAGGAGGTTCATGTTATAATTCACAAAAAGTATACAGAAGGACTCAGCTATAAAAATGGATGCAATGACAACTGTCCAATGTTGTCAGTCATTGGTGCGAATGATAACAAATGGCACCATCCTTTAAAAAACATGCAACTAAGAGGTTGGTACAATCAATGGGCACCTGAAAGAAGCAAATTTGGATTCATCTCTGAACGTAAGAGTGGTAAACATCAAGGATTAGATCTTTATGCTCCGGAAGGCACTCCTGTTTATGCATGTGTCAACGGATTTATTGTATCATCGTACCATTCAAACTCATACGGGAACGCTCTTCTTTTAAGCGGAGAATATGACAACAATAGCTACTACTTTTTTTTCGCCCACTTAAAGGATTTATCAAAATACCAAGTCGGCGAAAGTGTAAAAGCGGGAGATATCATTGGTTTCAGTGGAAAGACCGGTAATGCTGCCAGTCTCAGACCGGAACAAGAACACCTTCACTTTGAAGTACGAACAAGAGAGCATGTGGGCAAAGGATTTGATGGCCGAATCGACCCCCTTCTGATTATAAGAGAACTCAATAAAACCGAAATTATCAACCCTCAAGAAAATCATCAATATGCAAAATCTATTTAAAAAGACAGCATGGCTGATAATGCTGAAACTTATTTCTGGTTGCAATCATCAAACTTCTGCGGGCGGAATTTCGGCATGGCCCAGTCATTACAGCCTAAGTACTTCTACCGATGAAATAATGAACGGTATTAATGTAGGAACCGATTATGAAATCAATATCTCAAACGACAGCTGTCTCTTCAATGCTGATGGCATCCAATATGCATTTAACGCACAATGCGCACTCAGAATTAGTAAAGACACGCTACTAGGCTATTTCTGCTATGACACCCGTGGTATTGAGCAGTATTGGAACCCAGAGGTTCCCCTCTTCAAAATCTTCAGAAAAGACACCAACTACTACATCATTTCCAGTGCTATTCTGGAAGATACGACGAAAACCTATCTGGTAAAACATACCCAGGAAAGCGAAAAAATTCGATAGCTTTATATTCAAATTAACCTTGAATTGTGAATAAAGCTATTATCCTTTTATCGTTTTCTGTACTAGTATTATCGTTAATGGCCTGTACCCAGTCGGAGCAGCCGGGCAACCGTGGTATTGGCGGTATCTTTTCATCCAAAGCCGGTAAGCCGGTGGCGTTTAAGCTGCAGTCGGGGCATCCTGACAGCAGCAGTGCTTCCTATGCGCTGTCAGGGATCACCGTGTCCTTCGAACAGACAGCTGATGCGTCGCAAACGATCAGTATCAAAAAAGACGCAAAGAGGCTCGTCAATTATATCCGCGCGACAGACACTGCAGAGAAGACACTGCCCACGCCCTATATGACGATCAATGGAAAAGATACCGTTATTACATTTAACATCCGGCAGGATGCTTTCCGCTTCAAAATAAAGGATAACAAGGCCACCTATACGAAAACGAAAGATTCCACAGCCAGGCAGTAGATGACAAAAGAAAGGCCGGCCCGCAGGCCAGCCTTCTATGACTGAATAATCCGGACAAAACCTATTTAAAATCAATAGGAATAGCCAGTTTAACACTAAAATTACGACCTACGTTAAAGACCCCGTTGCGGCCCGTCACCTCATTCACCGGTGCGTATTTCAAACGGCTCAGGTGATTCTGGTAGGCGACGTCGCCGATGTTGTTCACTGCGAAGTGGAGGGAGAACAGGGTCTTGTTGTGTTTATTCACGAACTCTGACCCCAGACCTGCATTCAGCAGCGTATAGCTTCCTGTGGGTGTCTCGGTTTGATAAGCCGAAAACACGTCGTTCTGAGCAAAATTCATATCCATCTGTACACCTACGTAAGCATTCCGTAGCGGACCACCTACTTTTTTGAACTTGCCTTTCAGCTCGGACAACCATCTGGCGGCCGGAATACTCGGCAGGTTTTTAGTGGAATCGGTAGCATTGAGCGCGGTACCTCTCACATAAGAAAGCGTGTTCTCGAAGTGCAGCCAGTCGATGGGATGCGGGTGTATATCCAGCATCAGCTCACCGCCATAAAGGTTAGCGTTGGCTTGCTGGTATTTGAAGGCAGCGAATCCTTCGGCGTTATCATCTGCGGGAATGGAGTCCGTGCCGGCAGCATTCACCAGCTTACGGGAGAAGATGAAGTTGTTGATGTGGTTATAGAACACATTAGCCGTCAGGGAAACGTGCTGGGTATTGAATTCAACACCGCCGTCGATCTGTGTGCTCACTTCAGGTTTCAGCTCCTGGTTGCCATATTCGTATTTGATGGTGCCTTCATGCACACCGTTGGCAGCCAGCTCGGAGATATTGGGAGCACGGAAGCCACGGGCGGCATTCAGTTTCAGCACCACCCGGTCACTGACTTCATAGCTAAGTCCCACGCTGCCGGACACATTGGAGAAATTGCGGCTGAAAGCGTCAAACTTAGCTTCGCCGGATGCTGCCGGCTTACCATCAGCATCAAGGAGGAGCGATTTAGAGCGCAGGGAGCGGCTGTCGAAACGTACGCCGCCACTCAGGGTGAGCTTATTGAAGGTCTTGCTGGTGACCGCGAATGCGCCGATATCAAACAGGTTGTACGCGGGTATAAGGAACTCTTCTCCTGAAATTTCATTTTTCTGCTGCATACCGTTAACGCCAACCGTTGTCTGCCAACCGTTCATTTCAGGGAGATAATATTTGGCCGCGTAGTTGAAGGTCTGCAGCTTCAGCCAGAGCTCCGGTTCATCGGGATGCAGCGGATCGCCGAATTCACGACGGTTATTCCACTGGTAGCCCAGCGTTAATCCAATACGGCCGCCGTTATGGAGATACAGGCTATTGTCCCATACCAGCTTCTGATGGTTGATTTGTTGTTTGGGCACCGTCATGCTATAAGACTTGTTATCGCTGTCGGTAACAGGTACCTCTTCCGCATTACCGTTATCGTTAATGGGCTTGATAAACCTGCCTTCTTCGTTACGCTCCCCTTCTACCAGACCGAGGTGCTGGTTAAAGGAAGTGAAGCTCAGGCGGGAAAAACCCCATTGTTTGTTGATACCGATATTAGCGCCGTAGTTGGTGTTGTTGAAACGGGAATTAAACACGTACCCGTCGTATTTATTTTTATAGTCGTGCGCCTGTTTCTGGGTGATGTAGGCGCCCCAGCTGAACCCGTTGTTATTGCCGGCGATATCAGCATGGTAGGCCATCAGCCCATTGTTGGTCTGATAGTTGGCTTCCACATTGCCTTTTATCTTGCCTTGCGGCAGTGGGGCCGGCGGAACAATGTTTACTACCCCGGCGAGTGCATCCGAACCATATACGAGAGAGGCCGGGCCTTTGAGTATTTCTATTTTGCTGACGTTGTAGTCGTCTACTTCGATGCCGTGTTCATCGCCCCATTGCTGGCCTTCCTGGCGGGTACCGTCGCTGACTACCACTACGCGGTTATAGCCGAGGCCACGGATGAAAGGCTTGGAGATAGCCGGACCGGTAGAGAGCTGACTTACACCGGGCACTTTGGCAATCGCATCAATGATATTGGTAGAAATGCTCTGGTCCAGCACATCGCGGCGGATGATACTGATGGGCGTAGGTGTCTTTTTCACGGAAGTGGCCAGGTTGGCGCCGGTGATCACCACTTCATTTTTTTCGATCAACGTCTCTGTCAGCTCAAAATCCTTGGTGGTAGTACCGTTGACGTTCACAGTCTCCGTATAGGCGGCGTAGCCCATGGAGTGTACTTCCACAATATATTTTCCTTTCGGCAGATTTTTGATAGTATAATTTCCCTGTGCATCGGCGGCGGCGCCTACATGCAGGTCCGGCAGATACACCGTAGCGCCGGGGATGACGGTATGAGTAACTTTATCAGTCACTTTCCCGGTGAGCACATTAGAGAAAGTGCCGTCTTCGGGAGTGATGGCATAGGCGGCAGGTTGCAGCAACAGCAACGCCCCCATTAATCCGAGTATAAATACACGCAAATAATGCATACGTAAGTAATAAAAAATAATAAAACAGTGAATACCAACAACCGGTTATTGCCGATGGCAATAGCAGCTATTTTTGATGTGAAGCTGAAAATCAGGCAACCTCAGCAGGAGGTGCCCGCGGGGAGAGAGCACGATGGGTAATATAGCTGGTTTCAGGCAGCTGCCGTGGTTGAAACACCCATATCACCGGTCGTACCGGCGCTATAAAGGTAGTAGTGTACTGATCAAACGGCTCCACCCCTATCTGCAGAAAATCGCAGTGGCGGTGCTCTGCTGAAAACATGGCATCACCGGCGGTGGCATGCGTGTCCTGCGTGTCGTGGTGGCCGGTGAAGATGTGTATAAACTCCCGTGGGAGCGTATTCAGCGTGAATACTCCCAGCAGAATGAGTGCTAATATTTTCTGTAAATGTTTGTACACCGACGCAAAGGTAATAAACTTTACTCATTTGCAACAACGATGCATTTATATCGCACTATTTAACTTTCAGCATCGGCCGTACCTGCTGTACAGCGCCATTCTGGAAGCGGGCATAATAAACCCCGTTGGCCAGGTATTCCGCATCAAAAGTGAAAGTATAAGTGCCGGGTGTGTGGACTTTATTCACCGGCACGCTCACCAGCCGTCCCATAGTGTCGAAAATCTGTATCATGGTATTGCCGCTGCCGGTGATATAGGTGATGGTGGTTGCGCTGGTGAAGGGGTTAGGACTGTTGGTAATCAGCTTTTTATTGTCTGTATCCAGGTCAGGCAGACCGGTAATAACGCCGCAAGCCACACCGCTGATCAGTGGCAGCCGCTGATAGTCCTTCTGGAGGATTCGGTTCAGATCGGTCTGATCTACACAGAACCACTGTTCCAGGATGGAAGCGTACACAGAGCGGAAATCATACTGCATGGGCACGTTGTCTGCCACGCTGGTATTATCGGGGATGGCCGGGGAATTACCCAGCACGCCCTGATTGACGTAATCGCCGAATACGATCATGGGTGCAGCGGCGCCATGGTCCGTTCCCATGCTGAAATTAGATTTGATACGGCGTCCGAATTCAGAGAAGGTCATGCCCACGACACGGCGGGAAGCTCTCAGGCCTTTCAGGTCGTCCATAAAAGCTTTGATGGCATCCGACACGCCACCGAGTAATTTAGCATGGCCGCCTGTGGTAGTATCGCCCGACTCCGCCTGGCTGGCATGGGTATCGAAACCGCCCGTGCTCACCATGTACATGCGGGTTTTCAGTCCGCCGGCCACCAGGCGGGCTACGATCTTCAGCTGATCCGCGAGGCTGTTATTGGCCGGGTAAGGTCCCTGGGAAGTAACTTTAGCGGCTGCTGATTTGATCGATTTCTCATAACTATTGGTCTGTTTGGCGATCATCCGTATATACTCCAGCTCCTTACCGGCTTTGGTATTGGGAACGGGATCTATGATGCCGTCTATCAGGTTATAGAAATCAGTGGCACTGGTAATAGCCATGCCTCTGCTGGCATCTGCTCCCTGAAACGCCGGGGACACGATAGAACCGATCTGTATGGCCAACGGGTCCGGGTTGTCGGCATTGGGGTAGTTATCCTGCGGTCCGGGATATTGGGAATCGAGGTAACGGCCGCCCCATCCACTGGTCAGTATCTCGTTGGAGTCAGACCCTGTGAGCCAGATGTCTGTTGCACGGAAGTGGGAGAAATTGGGGGAAGGATAACCCACGCTTTGGATGATGCTCACCTTTCCTTCGTTATATAACTGCTGCACACCTTTCATGGCAGGGTGCAGACCGGATTTCAGGTAGTTGTCGAGCCGCAGTACTTTTCCTTCCGGGATAGCAATATTTGTCCTGGCTGATTGATATTTTCCATAGATATCCAGTGGGATGACCATGTTGAGCCCATCATTTCCGCCGGTAAGCTGAATCATGACCAGCACGTGGTCATTATCCGAAGCAGCGCCGCTTAATGCCGCCAGCATCGGCGAGGTACCGAAAGCTTTGATAGAAAAGCCGTTGATGATGGTGGGCAATATCGCGGCCGGGGCGGTATATTTCAGGAAATCTCTTCTTTTCATAGAAAGGTTTTTCAGGACAACTGATATTCTGAAAGGTTCATGATGTATTTGTAAAGGGCTTGCAGGTGGTTGGTCACCTCTTTGGTGTTGGCAGCGTCGCCGGGATTGGATTTGTAAGTGTTCCAGGCGCTGGTCCAGTAGCCGTTGGTACTTTGTCCGGCCAGCAGGATGGTGTCTTTCAGGAACGCTTTCACTTTATCGGACACGCCTACACGATAGAGGATATCCAGCGAATCGTTGACGAGTGCTACCGGGTCGCCGGGATTGGACAGCTTGTCAGCAAAGGCCAGCGGATCGATCTTCACATTTTTATAGCCGGCAGCGATCATGCCATCGCTCAACTGGTTTCTTCTGGGCAGCGTGGCTGTATTGATCCACAATTCATGAAAAGCCGGTTCCTGGTAATAGGCGTCCCAGCCGGCTACCAGCGGCGGATCTCCCAGGTTCTGGAGCATGGCGCCCATAGCGTTATGCAGGTCGCCCCAGCGTTGGTATTGGGTGGTATAGTCTGTAGGGAATGTCACTCCGAATTCGCGGCACATGCCGATGCAGAAGTCCACCGGGCTCTTTATCAGGCAGGCCATATTGAGCGGATCAAAGAAATGCTCGCTGGTAAACAGCGCATTGAGCGTGACTTTAATATCAAAGCCACTGCTACGGAAGATGTCTGCCAAAGGCAGGATCACATTCGTTTCCGTGGCCGCATCTATATCGTAGTATACAAAAAAACGATAGAGTTTTCGGCAGATGAATTTAGCCACTTCGGGTTGTGCGAAAATGATATCCAGCAGTGTATCCAGCTCTTTAGCGCCTTCAGGGCCGGTTTGCCCGGATATGACCTTATTACCGTAGAAACCAGAGAATTCTTTATTACCGATATCGTGCTGAGTGGTATTAAAAGTGCTGACGATGGCGGTACGGTCTACCCGAAAGCCGGTAAGCACACGGGCCGTCGCTCTTACGTCGTCTTCTGTATAGTGCGAATCGGGGCCTTTACCGACGGTAAACAGTTCGTGTAACTCGCGGGCGTAGTTCTCATCAGCGGCGCCTTTGGAATTCAGGTAACCGTTGAGATACACCAGCATACAGGGATCCAGGGTAACCGCTTTGGTCAGTGCTTTAAAATTGCCCAGCGCATATTGCCGGAGCGTCAGGTTGTACTGGTAGATGAAGCGGCTATCGTTTACCATGCTGGTTTCTGTCACGAAGTGGTTGTGCCAGAAGAGCACCATTTTCTCGTGTATGCTTGCCTGTTGGTTAAGCATTTGCCCTACCCACCACGCTTTATAGGAAGCGATTCTTTTTCTTTCCAGCATTTCGTCGCCCATGGCGGCTCTTACCCAGGTGGCGCCGGGTGTTACGCCGGTACTGTCGGCACCGTAGTTATTCACCGGTGGTGTGGGATCTGCCTGCGCGGTAAGCAGGATGTCCACTACCTGCTGCATGCCAAGGCCGTTGAGGGCTTTGATATTTTCCGGCGACGCACCGAAGGTGGTCCGTTTGAGCAGGTGGATAAGCTGTTGGGTGCCCCAGGCGCCGGTGTAAGGGGTCAATCCGGTTGCCGTACGGGCAACAGCTTTGCTGTTCCGCGTATTGCGGGCAGGCGATAAGGTCAGGAATTGTCTGCGATCCATAAAGCGATATGGTTGAGATAGCGGGATGGCCTTTAATTCCGCCAAATTAATAAAAAATTTAATTCAACGGGATTAATTTATCATAAATCAGGGGGTGATATCAAACAAAAGCCGCAGGAAAATCTTCCTGCGGCATTGAGCTATAATGTATTACGAAAAAAATCAGGTAATATTTTCGATGATGCCGGCGATGCCCTGGCCACCACCTACGCAGGCAGTCACGATGCCGTATTTCTTATTCAGCCTTTTCATGTCGTTAAGGATCTGCACTGTGAGTTTGGCGCCGGTACAGCCCAACGGATGCCCGAGGGCGATAGCGCCACCGTTGATGTTCACGATATCGGGGTTAATACCCAGTTCGCGGATCACCGCGATGGACTGGGAAGCGAAAGCTTCGTTCAGTTCCACCAGGTCGATGTCCTGCAGGGTTTTACCTGCACGTTGCAGCACTTTAGGCACGGCAGCTACCGGTCCTACCCCCATGATACGGGGATGTACGCCGGCAGAAACGCAGGCTACCAAACGACCGATGGGCTTCAGCCCCAGTTCATTCACCATTCTCTCGCTCATCACGATCACGAAAGCGGCGCCGTCGGACGTTTGCGAGGAGTTGCCCGCCGTAACAGAGCCACCCGCAGCAAACACCGGTTTCAGTTTACCCAGCGCTTCGAGGGAAGTATCTCCACGGGGTCCTTCGTCGGTGTCTACAGTGAAGGTCCGTTTTTGTTTTTTGCCTTTTTCGTCCACGTATACTTCATCCACATTGATGGGCAGTATACCGGATTTGAAATAGCCTTCTTTGATAGCGTTCAACGCTTTCTGATGGGATTTAAAAGAGAACTCATCCTGGTCCTGGCGGCTCACTTTAAATTCATTGGCCACTGCTTCAGCGGTGAGTCCCATGCCGATATAATAGTCAGGGGTGGTGCTGGCCACGGTGTAGTTGGGCACGGTTTTCCAGCCGGCCACTGGCACCAGGCTCATACTTTCCGTACCACCGGCGATGATACAGTCGGCCATCCCTGTCTGTATTTTAGCTGTTGCGATAGCAATTGTTTCCAGGCCGGAGGCGCAATAGCGGTTCACCGTCATCCCTGGTACATCGATCCCGAGTGCACGCACGGAGATCATGCGGCCTATCTGCAGTCCCTGTTCCGCTTCCGGAACGGCGTTGCCCACGATAAGGTCATCTACCCGCTTAGGGTCGAGCTGTGGTACGGATTGCAGCAATCCGGTAATCACATCTACGGCCAGATCATCGGGTCTGTAAAAACGAAATCCTCCCCTTTTGGACTTACCTACCGCAGTGCGGTAGCCGGCTACTATGTACGCTTCTTGCATGAAAAACAATTTTATAATAAGCTAACGGTTAGATTATCAACATAATGGATAATTATCCACATTTTTACCTTGTAACCAAATTTAATTAAATTAAGGACACAAATATGCGAGAGAACCGTTAAATTTGTCGCTACCCGTTTTTCGGGGAGCTATTGACTCTGTAGCTCAGTTGGTAGAGCAGCTGACTCTTAATCAGCGGGCCTAGGGTTCGAGTCCCTACAGGGTCACTAAAAATTGAACGCCTTGCAGTTAACCTGCAAGGCGTTTTTATGTGTGCTAAATTACTCCATTTATAGCTCGAAATTAACCCGAACAACTAAGCAACTTAATTACTTTTGGACAGACTTTATGGTAAAACTTCCCTACTGAAGCCATTAAACCAAATCACAAAACCGCGCTTTTCTATAGTCAAAGACTCAATAATATTGTTATAAACCAACTGCAAACCACCTTCGATTACGAAATCAATCTGATCGCAATCTGGTTCAAAAACAATCACCCATCTCTCCTCGTGCTGAGTTAATGTCGTTAGTAAAGCAAACAAATCAGCATCTTTCTTTTTTATCTCCTGCCCTTCGTTTATCAACCGCTGCGCCAGCTCATCAACCCCTTCCATTACAGCAATACACTGCCAGCCTTCACTCTTAAGGCTCTCAGGCAACAATGGTATAATATATTGAGTAACGGGAGACTTTACCAGTTTAAATTGATGGACATATGCCTCTTCAGGACCTTGTGGATACTTCTCTCCCTGCCATTCAAACTCAGGCACCTCAAATTTAATAGATGGTATTATTGATTCAACTGGTAACAAAATTTCGAAAGCGATATCCATATTACATTTGCTTTACTAAGGAAAAGGTATTGCTGGTTTTAATACATTCCAAGTCCTCCCATTATAGAAAAAGACATGTTGATGAGGAAAAGGATGAGCTATAGCGCGGCCGTGTGTTGTCCATTCAACTCGACTCCAGGATACAATCTCATCTCCTCACTCCTCTCAAAATGTCTAAAATCATGGAAAACTTAATCTTTAATCGAAATTGATACACTTTATGTAATCCTACCCTCACTAATAATTATCTTCTTGATAAAGCTGTTCTTTATAAATGGACGCTTCTCTCATACAATTTCCCGCTTTTAAACATTTTTAAATGGGTATCCAATCTAATTTTCTCAATCGCCTTACATAAATATTTAGTCTCCTGCCTTATTCGTAACATTCTTGTATTCCTTTCCTAATCATTTTTCTGCTGCACTCGCAACTAACTTTCACCCGTGCAGCAACAGCTATAATTATCCCAAAGGTTCCATTTTATCCCAAAACGCTTGTATATCCTCTCTATTATGAAGATAGACATTGGGGGTATTTTGAAGGTCTATTCCTTCAATAAATAAAATTGATTCCCACAATATTTCTTCATTGCCCTCTGGATAATATACCAGTTTGTTACCGTCGGCTTCTTGTCTTAGGTTATATGCCCATAACGATGCGTCTTCTCTGGAGATTTTGCCATTTAATAAATCTTTCAATATTTGTTTTATATCTTCAATTCTTATTTCCATATACAAATCTTTTAACTTACCATTTTTTTATAAAATTTCCAGACTTATCAAACATAAAATGAACTTTAACTCCTCCTGTTTCAGGCCTAACAATTCTTATTCTGTCAGCACCATCAAGGGTTTCCATCCAAGTTCGAGTTCCGCCTGTAGCAGGATTCCATTCTCTTACAACTCGTCTACCTATCATTTCACCAGGTGTGCTTGCAGGGGTAACATTACCATAATATCTAAATCGACCATTTTGCAATTCCTTAAACCCAGCTTGTCCATATTTCTCGAGCTGACTAAGGTGTTTCGAAAATTTTGCAGCTTCACTGGCCAAATGAGCAGATGAATTTATTCCTCCAGCGGCACCAAGTTCCTGATTTAAATTGATATTAACCTCTAAATTAGTCAAAGCTTTCGATGCTCCCGAAGCTCCAGCTGCTCCTGCATCTTCGGCACTTGACATAAGTACCATCGTCCCATCTCGATAGATAGTGTGTGCCGGCCTGTAAATATTTCCTTCGACAAATTCAGGAAAAGTCATACTTCCTCCCTCACCTAAACCGGCTGTAGCTAGTCGAGGATTATTCGATGAATAAACAGGATCAATTCCCTTGCCATTGGAAGACAATCCTATAGAAGAGCCTCCTCCGATCTTGATGTTAGGACGTCCTAAAAGATCTAAACCTGTTTTTCCCTTGAGGGCTCCGGAAATTGTACCCATAGCGCCTCCAGTTGCAGCACCAAATGCCGCAGCTTGTACAATATCACTCGCTTTAAACGAATCACCAAAATATAGCATATTACCGCCGCCTTCTACAGCTTTGGCATAAGCACTCCCGACTGCCCCACTAATTGCCCCTCCTATAAATGTAGACGCAGCCTGTGTTCCTCCGAAAGCGGCAAGCGAAGCTCCACCTGTAGCCGCTCCCAGGGCTCCGGCCGCTGCACCTATACCGAAAGCCACCAACCCATCCTGCCAGGAATGAATTTTATCTGCATGACTTATCAAGTTTAATGTTCCGCCAATAAGGGCTCCGGCTACAATGTGCCAGAATCTTCCATCTGGATCTCTAACAGTGATAAACCGGTTTCCCATTGCCATATATGGGCTCCAATCCTGGCGAGCCGGATCAGGAGAAAACCAACGACCCAGCTGCGGATCATAATAGCGGGCTTCAAAGTCATACCAGTCCAGCCCTGTTCCATCGCTAAACTCATTACGCTGTAACTCCTTGCCTTGGAACAGTACTCTGTTAGGTTCGATGCCTGCCACTGCCCGGTAACTGATCCCATCCATTACAAGTCCACCGGGATAATAATGGGTCTCTTCCAGCACCGGCCCATTACTCACGGCTAAAACGAGGTTATCGAAATAAACATCCTGTTGTGTTTCATTACTGGTATAGACGTAGAGAAAACCACTTCTTTTAATGATCATTTTATCCGAACCCAACGTTTGCAATTGGTCTGGTTCTTCTTTTACCTGTCTTACGCCACTATTGTCGTCAACCATATTGAATTGATCGTCAAATAGTGCATAGTTCAGGTAAGCCCTCGGTTTATCCGGATGAGCAGGATCGGCATCCCGCTGCTTTAAACGTTGATATTCATTGTTATAAAAATTGGCATTCAGAGGTCCACTTGTAGCAGAAGATATGTTATGGGCATCTACACTAGTTGCTGCGCTGCCACCAAAACTTTGCAACAGCGAAGCCACCATATCTTCAGGAGAAGGTGCATTATCTGCCGGTCTGGTACCAACCGACTTATAAAATGCTTTAACCCCGATGTTCACCGTATCCCCAGCTATTACTCTTAATACGAGAGAAGGACCTACCTTTTGGCCACCAGCCTTTGCATTTAGTTTCGCGACAAAACTGTTTTTTCCGGAACTTTCATCTGATGGATAACCTACCGGCTTATCCGTTCTTGTGTTGTCAACATTACTGAACAATAAGTTTTCTTTTGGAGCAGCGTCTTTTTCCATGGTAGCTGCGTAAGTAAAGACAGACGATTGCTCCGTTAAAATCAAGCGAGTATTATCCAAATGATCAGTTACAAAATAGTCATAAACATAACCTACAGGATTATTGGCTACATATGTGGCCCTGATACGTCCGGACGCATGCGGAATAAATTCCAGAGAGTCATTTCTGTAGACCAGTTCGCCCACATAATCAGTCCTGATGGTCCGTACAGGATTGGAAGTACTGTCAACAACTATTTTAGATAACTTGCCACCATCTGCACCGTAATAGTAGGTAATAGTCCCTTTTCCCAAAACGGAAATTTTTTCGGGAAGATTCAGGTTGTTATAGATAATGCTGCCAATTCCTTTATTGGCGTCGGAAAGCAGGTTTCCATTCTTATCATAACTATAATCAGATAAATTATTGTTAATGTTAGCTGTATTGTTAGCTGCCGGCTCTTTAAAATCTCCTAATACAGAGGCCGCATACACATCTCAACAACTCAAAATAACCTGAATCAACAACAACCCGGAAATTCATTTAAAGCCCTGTTATACAATTATCACGCATCACCACTACGATGCCTGCGTAGGACATCAATTCCCTCTTCGTTTACCCATTTTATCACTCACTAAACCTTTACTGTATAAAGATCTCTCATCTTTTCCTTCCCCTTATCGTTTCATCTGTATTCATGATGACCAGCTGCCGTAAAGACCTGGCAACAGCTACCGATCCGCAGCGGCATCCGCAAGCGCTCAACGCGGATACTAAAGGCGGACAAAAAACCATTACCCTCGGTATCGGTGACGGCCTCCAGAGAGGTGCCGGCACCCAGGACGACGCGGCCGTCTACAACAAACCGGATTGGGTAAACGTCAACTTTAGTTCTTCCATAGATTTCCTCGCCCTTTCGTGGACATTCCAGGGTACACCGGGCACCGGCCGGCAGTTCTTCCGGTTCAATGGTCTTAACACCATTCCCGCAGGCACTACGATTGTTTCAGCCACACTTACACTGACCGGCGTGACAAGCAGCGCGGCCGCGCCGCAAGGCAATTCCTACTATCCAGGGTCGCCTTATAATTCCTATGGCACTAATCCTGCCTGGATAAAACGTGTAACCGGCCCCTGGAAAGCCAGCACTATTACCTGGAATAACCAGCCCACTACCACGACTACTAACGCCGTAGCTGTCCCAGCTTCCACCTCACAGTGGAATTACAGTGTAACCCTTAACGTTACCGCGCTGGTACAGGACATCATCAACAGCGGGCAGAATAACGGCTTCAGCATGCAACTGCAGACAGAAGCTTACTACCGCAGCCTGATTTTCACAGGGCCGTGCCACCAATGTCAGCGGTCGTCCGAAACTGGTGATCACCTATGAGATATAGTTATCATCGCTGTACAAAGATCAGCTCCTGACGACAGCCTGAATAGTATAAGGGGTTCACTTCACACGACAATGCCCTGTCCCCGGCAAAGTCCGGGCCAGGGCATTGTAAAAAGTCACCGGCCATAACAGTCATCATAAAAATCTGCTTAGTACCATTATTGCCAATAGTGCAAGATGATCGTCATATACTACATGCTCCCAAATCCGTCCAGGGCGAATCATCTCCGGTCCTGGGTGTCTCATTCTGAGTCCAATATTTAGCCACCCATTTATGTCCCTGATAAACAACCAAATATCCCCCTGTATAGGTAGTGGTGGAAGACCACGGCATAATGCCCTTACAATCCACACCACGATAGATGGCCTTCATATCAGGATAACGATACCGGGAATCGGAGGAATTAGCGGAAATCATGGCTCCGCAAAGGATAGGAATAAACAAAAGCGTCTTGGAGAATACATGCATACAGGTTAATTTTTTAGAAGTAAACACTAACCTAATCTACAAATGGAGCCTGCAACGTGACCTCACCTCCACCACACCGGCAGGAACATCATATTATCCGATTTTTTTAAGTACAAAAACCGTCAATGTTACAACATTGAAAAAATTTCTCCTAAATTAGACCGGCACGACCTTTTTCTTTCAAATTCCTCAAAATATTAAACCTATGCAGGTCACAACCCACTTGCTGATTTCCTCCCACTATATATACTCATAGTATTCCACCTTCTTATGCTGAACATCCGCTCCATGGCATTGCTCCGCGGCTAAAGACAGGAGAGGAACATCTGTTTAATGTAATCCGCAATTATGAAAAAGAAAACGTTTCCGAAAAAACTGCAGCTGGCAAAAATGAAAATCGCCATCCTGAATCCTAACCAGCTCAAACAGAAAGAATTTATCTGCGAGACCTCTTATGCAGAAACGACTTGCCGTAACTGCGTGGAAACTATCCTTTGCCTCTAACAGGTAAAGACGGACCGTCACACTTCAATGCTGAACATCCACTCCACGGCATTGCCTCCCCGGCTAAAGACAGGAGGGGACTATTCATGTAATCCACATTTATGAAAAAGAACACCTTTCCCAAAAAACTCCAGCTGGCAAAAGTAAAAATCTCTGCATTGAATGTTACGCCTCCGAAACAAGGCTTCATCTGCCTGACTTCTTTCGACCAGACTACCTGCCCTGGCTGCCGTCGGACAATAGACTGCGTATAATTTAAAAAAACAACCATGCCAAAGGCCACAACCGCTGGCATGGTTCTTTTCCCTCAACCTTTACGCTTTATACTGTCTGCTCAACAGCTCCGTAGGGGTGTATCCAAAGTGCTTTTTAAAAGCAAAAGAGAAATGGGAAAGGTTTTCAAAACCCACCTCATAACAAACATCCACCGGCCTGGCATTTTTTTCTGCCAGCTGATAGTGCGCCAGTTCCAACCGCTTTTGTGTAAGCCACCGTTGCGGCGTTGAATGAAAGGACTTCTGAAAATCCCGTTTAAAAGTTGTCAGGCTACGCCCTGTAAGATATCCGAATTTTTCCAACGGCAGATTGAACATGAAGTTCTTTTCCATATAACTCACCAAATCGATCTTTCCGGGCTCATCGAAATTCGCCAGTATATTATCCACGTCCTTATCAATCGTACGTAAAATACTAATGGCTTCCGTTATCTTCAGCGAGGCAATGTCCTGCGGAAGCTCCTTCATATCAAAATAAGGAATCAAAGAAGACAAGCAGCTTTCCAATAAAGGATGATTATTATAGGAAAGGATTTTCCGGGCTGTTTGCATCTGAGGCTGTATGTCCAGCTTTGCATAATATTCGCGCAATCTGGCTGTTGAAAGATGCATCACCACTGTCTTATGCGGCTGTCCGTTTTTAGGATAATTAATAATCGTCGCCAATTGGTTTCGTGGAATCAGGAAAATATCACCCTGCTTAAAAAAGTACGTAGCTTCAGCCTGTACGATCTTCGTCTCACCGGATATAAACCACACCAGCATATGCTGGTCAAACATGATGTCTGACTTAAAAAAGCTGTCCTCATAGCAGGAAAGCTTTATATCTTCTGTGATATATTGGGCTATATACTTCATGGTCGGAAAAAATGATCTGTGTAAACAACGAAACCGCTTCACCAATCAAAAATAACATTATAATTCTGTTCCTATAAACGGATCGGGATGTTAAATGTAATTCCTGTCAGTTCTTCACTCATTGCCCATAGCCGTTTTGCATTATCCTCATCCAATGAATACGGTTTCACGCTCGTGGATGCTGCAATATCCCCGTCTTCGCAATACACGCCGCCGATATTGTTTAACAAGGGGCTCGTAGCACACCAAATGGTGGTAGCAGCGCCCTGCGGCACCGTCTTCAAAGAAGCGGCCACTTCGGGCAACAAATTCCCTTCCGCATCACAAAAACCCATTTTTTGAAACAACTCCGGCGGCGCCTCTCTGCCCAATTCTGTTCCTCCGATGGAGCCGGGGTTTACTGCGTATACCCTTACGTTTGATGAGCGGGCACGGTTATCCATTTCAAGGGAGAACAAATTGACAGCGGTCTTGGACTGTCCATATCCCAGCAGCGTCTCATACTCCCGACTCAGGAAATGAGGGTCTTCAAAGCTGAAATCACCAAACTGGTGCCCGCCTGAAGAAAGATTAACCACCCTGGCCCCACCCGCTTTCTGCAATGCAGTCCACAGCCTCGCCGTAAGCTGAAATAAAGACAGATAGTTGACAACCAGTTGTGATTCATATCCGCGCTTATCTCTCCGCAACGGCACCCACATTATACCGGCGTTATTGATCAACAGATGCAGCGGCCTTCCGGACGCCAGGAAGGTGGTGGCAAAGTCATCAACAGAATCAGGGTTCATCAGGTCCATGGAAACTAATTCCACATTACCAACACCCTGTAAGTTTCTTTTTGCCTTTTCAACATCACGGGCAGGTACAATGACCGTTGCTCCCGCAGCTGCAAGCACCCTGGTGGTCTCAAGGCCAATACCGGTATTTCCTCCGGTTACGATGGCTATTTTGCCGCTGAGATCGACACCGCCGATAACATCACTTGTTGTAGACTTCGCGTTAAATCCTGAACCCAAAGGAATTTGCAGCGCTCCCTGATAATTGTTCTGTTTCATATTGTAGTTGTTTTGTTGAAACAAAAGTAGCACACCTGAAATCCACTGACTTTGTTCAGAAGTCCGATTTTACTTTGTTTAAAAGTCCAGCTATAATAACAGTATTTAACAGCAAAAAGGGCTGCCCTTCCGGAACAGCCCTACCCTTTCTCAAATGCAAGCACCCTTACTTAAGCACAATTTTTCTGATGGCTCTGTTATTCGGATCAGAGATATAAATAGTTCCGTCCTTGTCGATAGCCAGGTCCGCTATCAGACCGATCTTCGCCTTATCCAG
Organism: Chitinophaga eiseniae; assembly: GCF_900167135.1. Taxonomy (GTDB): domain Bacteria; phylum Bacteroidota; class Bacteroidia; order Chitinophagales; family Chitinophagaceae; genus Chitinophaga; species Chitinophaga eiseniae. The sequence continues at coordinate 489,882 of NZ_FUWZ01000002.1, forward strand.
ACTGCCATCTTCAAAGCCTTTTGACAACTTCACCGCCGTACTTACCTGCCCGGTGGACAAGTCCAGTTTACGCAACGCATAGTTATGAGCGTCTGCGATCAGCAGGTTTTGTTCATGGTCCAGCAACAGTGAAGAGATAGTACCTCCAAACAACGCAGAAGATACAGGCCCGTCCTGGTAACCAACGGACGATCCTACCCAGGTAAGCTTATTGTTACCCAACTGTTGCCAGTAGAAGGTAGGCTCATACTTGTCTCCCACTACGAACAGATCATTGTTGTTACTAATGGCAATTCTGATTTCTTCTGCCGTCCGTGGGAACACATTTTCCGATATACCATTGGGATATACCCTGAACACACCTCTGTACAGCTGCGTATAGTAGAGGTTACCCTTTTTATCTCTCGTCAGCGAACCGACGTCATTCGGCAAACCACTTTTCAGTGTCGTCACCTCACCCTGCGGCGTGATCTTACGGAGAGCGCCACCATTATTAGATACCTCCGAAACATAGATATTATCGTTTTCATCCAGCACCAAACCGTATATATTTCCCAAACGGGCATTTCTGCCATTACCGTCGGCTACACCACGTTCATTAGGTTCTCCCGCAAAAATAGACACGTCACCAGCAGGTGTCACTTTGGAGATATAGTTTTCACGGGTGTTAGACACAAATACGTTACCCTGTCTATCTACCACCAGCGGACCAATGAAAGCTCCCATCTGATTGGTCAGTGTGAACAAACCGGAACGGCTGAACGGAACAGGGCTTTCCGCTACCAGTGCAGCACGTTTCACTTTTACAGGACCGGTGGTCAGGTTGGCCGGCGTCATCACTTCCAGCGTGGTCGCTGTCGCGTTGAGTATCTGCGCTACTACGCCGTTGAACGTCACTTCGTTTTCGGCAGGGTTTACGCTGAAACCGGTACCCGTGATCACTACTTTAGTGCCGGCCAAACCACTGGCAGGTTCCATTTTAAGAATACCCAGATTTTGTTCTGTAAACTCCGGCCCTTTCACCGGCTGATCATTCACGCTTACCATGACCGTTCCTTTGCCCATACCTGCCGGTAACACTACCGTAAGACGCAGATTGGTCGCTTCTTTTACCACTGCCTTCACATTGTTGATCGTCACTACGTTTTCATCTGCCACAGTGCTGAAATCTTTCCCATCAATGATCATCTCAGCCCCGGCCGGACCACTGAGTGGGCTCACCAGCCGCAGCGAAGGCGGGGGGACTACTGTAAACGACGGACCTACAATTTTCTGTCCGTTGATGGTAACTGCCAGCGGGCCGCTGGTCAGTCCTTCCGGCGCTATGGCCACCAGCTTGCCAACAGCCACTTCTGCTACGACAGCTTTCTTACCGTTGAACTCCACCACGTTATCAGCAGCCACCGCAGCGAAGCCCTCACCGCTAATGGTTACACGGGTACCCTGGCCACCGGTCAACGGTTTAATACTGCTGATCGTCTGAAACTGGAAAGGCTGCCCCACAGATACCATCCCGTCTACCTTCACCGTCACTGGTCCGCTTCCGGCGCCTTCCGGCACGGTAGCTACCAGGGAGGTATCGCTGGCACTCACCACGGTAGCGGACTTCCCGTTGATCAGCACCTCAACAGGCGATTTCAGGCTGCTGAAACCGGCGCCGCTGATACGTATCTGCGTACCCGCGGTACCGTTAGGCGGAAATATTTTCTGCACGCTTAACTTCTGGTAGGTATACTCACCTACCGTCAGTGACTTGCTTCCGTTGGAAAAGGTAACGGTGCCGCTCTGCCCTTTTTCCGGCGCACGCACCACCAGCAAAGTATCCGTGGTACTCAACACTTCTGCATCGGTACCGTTAAAGGATATGCTGGCTTTTCCGTCAGAGAAGCCGCTGCCGGTAATAGTTACCAGCGTACCTGCATTGCCGCTGTTAGGATAATAACTTTTGACCTCGAACGGGACTACCGCCGCTATTTTATCTTTTTTGCAGGCCTGTATAATACCCATGAGGCATAACAGCAATCCCGCCACTAAATATGTTGTGAGCTTTTGCATATCGTCTGTTGTTTAAAAGGTGTAACGCAGTCCCAGCTGCACCTGGTAACGGGAACCGAAATAATCAATGGAATAGGGCGTACCGGGGTCCGAGAAAGTGTATACCGGTATGCCGCCCTTGTTTTGCTCCGGCGGGAACAGGGTAGGCGTTAAACCAACACTGGCGGTAGAGTTAAAGGTATTGGGAGAGAAATAACTGATACCCCAGTTGCGGTTCAGCATATTGGTCAGGTTCACCACATCCGCCGTGAAAGTGATAAAATGTGTTTTCAGCTTACGCAGGTGGAACTCCTGCGCAAAGTGCAGGTCTGCCTGCACGTTCCACGGTGTGCGGCCCATATTTCTTTCGGTAAAATTCCCCCTTCTGCTGCTCAGGTATTTATTGCCGTCAACGTAACGGTTAAACGCTTCGGCTTGTTCAGCGGCCGTAATCTGTTGTCCGTTGCTGGTATAATCCCTGAAGAAACGGACCGCCTCTTCTGTCTGCGGGATATACGCCAGGCTCACCTGCTGCGGCAATCCCTGTACGCTGTTGTTCACAACGCCGTAGGTGAACGGGCTGCCCGACTGCGCACTGAAGAACAGGCTGAGCGTGCTCACCCACGTTTCATTCCACGCCTTGCGATAGCTGGCATTCACCACAAAACGGTGACGGATGTCGAAGTTGGAATAAGCCAGTGGTGCATTGTTCGGGCTCAACGCCTGGTTCAGCTGCCAGTTGGATTCCATGGAGTTACGGATACCATTGAAGGCGTCCTTGCTCTGACCGTAGGTATATGCGCCTGACAGATATAAACCGCTGGTGAAGTTTTTGCTGGCGGTACCGGTGATGCTGTAGCGGAAACCTTTATTGGTGTTGCTCAACAGGTAAGCATTGGAGAAACGGGGATCAATATTGCCGGAATAAACAGGCTGCTGGCGGTCTTTATCGTAAGCGTAATATTTCGGGTTGTCAGTGATATTTACCTGCTGGAAGAAGACCTCTTTTATACTCTTGGTGACCATACCTTCTATTCCAAACTTCCACTGACTGGCAGTAGTTCTGTCGATCGCCAGGCTGGCACGCAGGATCTTCGGCATCACAAAATCGTTGTCGATCAGGTCTACCTGTGTTTTACCGGCGTTAGGGTTGTTGATGACTGTACCGTTCTTTTCAATGAAGTCGGCAATACCGTTTTTGCCCGGCTTGATGGCGTCGCTGCCGGGAGCGAAAGGCTTCTGGTCCGCCTTCTGGTCAAAGGAGCCGTAGTTCACGCCGTTGTTATAATAAGCGTAGGCCAGCCATGCAAAAGGAATGCGGCCGGTAAACATACCCACACCGCCACGAACGATCAGGCGCTGATCTCCCAGCCAATCGTAACGGAAGCCTAAGCGCGGAGATATCTGCACCTTTCCGAAATACCGGTTCTCAATACGGTTCAGCGGCGTATAGTGGTATGTAGATCCGAAGTAAGGATCAGCGATCGCATTGGTCACTTTATCACTCAGCTCCGGTTTGGTGGGCAGATGCGTATAATCGGCACGCAGCCCGGGTGTCACGGTCAGCTTGTCCGTTACCCGGATCGCGTCCTGGACGTACACGCTATACAGGTTTACATTGAACACAGCGCCGGGGTTGCTCATAATATAGTCACGACTGTTATTGGTGTAATTGTAGCTTCCTCTTACGCGGTAAGGCGTATTACGCAGATAGTCGTCGATGCTCAGGTAGTCTACGCGGCCGTTCCAGGCGTTCACGAAGCCGTAGTCGATATGATACAGCTCATTGTGTGTCCCCATTAGTACGGTATGTTTGCCTTTGGTCCAGGTGAGATTGTTGGTGATCTCGATGGTACGCTGTTTCATATTGAATACAGACGCCTCCCTGTCAGTACCCAGGTAGATAGTGGTACCTGGCGTGCGGCCCATGATCTGTACCTGCGGCAACGTAGGATCGCTGAGCGGATCGCGGTAGTCGTGCACGGTAGTAAAACCGGCGACAAAACTGTTGGACCAGGCGTTATTGAAACGACTTTTCAGTTCAGCAACGGTACTGCTCTGGTTGTTCGTTTGTTTGAAAGCCATGCTGCCAAAGCGAAAATCCTGCTGGTCGCGGTCCAGGCTGATAGCGCTGGAAGTAATGGTATTATTACGGACAGACACCTGGTGTTTATCGTTGATGTTCCAGTCTATACGATTGAAGAATTTATTGGACTCGGAAGAGGAGTTGTACAGCCCCGCAGTGCCCGGGTCGAAGATATCTCCGTAGCGTTTGATCGTCGCCTGGCGGATATCGTCGGCATCTTTCTCGCTGAGGATACGGGCCGTTTCTTCCTTACCGGCCAGCAGTTGCGCAGGATCTGTTCTGCGGGTGATTTCTTCATTGGTAAAAAAGAATAGTTTGCTTTTGATGATCGGGAAACCGAGCCGTATACCTGCCTGGTAGTCTTTAAAGTCACTGTTCATTTTGTCACCGTTGCCGGCTTTGTTTTTACCGATCATGGCAGCGGTGCGGCCGAAGCCGTATACCGAACCGGTGAGGGTATTGGTACCACTGCGGGTGACGGCATTCACACTACCGCCGGTGAAGTTACCGATCTTCACGTCGAAGGGGGCGAGATATACCTGCATGTCTTCGATCGCGTCGAGGGAAACGGGGTTGGTGCGGGTGCTGCTGCCGGGCTGGCCGGAAGTGCCGCTTTGTCCGCCCATAGATGGACTGAAGCCAATCGCATCGTTGTTGATGGCGCCGTCGATGGTAACGTTGTTGTAACGGAAGTTGGAGCCGCCGAAACTATTGTCTTTACTGCCTTGTGGCACCATGCGGGTAATATCCTGTATACTGCGGCTCACCGTCGGCATATTGTTGATCTGGCTACGGCTGATGTTCTGGCCGGCGCCGTAGTTATTGGCTTTAGGCCCTGCCTTTGCGCCTTTCACCACCACTTCGGAAAGCTGCTTGCGGTCATCGTTCAGCACTATATTCAACAGCTGCGGTTCTCCCAGGCGCACGGTCACGTTCTGGTATTTTTGCGGCGCCATGCCCATCATGGTCACGGTAACAGTGTATGGGCCGCCGATACGCATACCCAATATGTGGTAACGGCCGCCTGCGTCGGATATCACCGGGTAGCGGGTACCGGAAGGTTCGTGCAGTGCGATGACGGTCGCTCCCGGCAAAGCCTGCCCCTGGCCGTCTTGTACCTTCCCCGTCAGGCCGCCGGAGGTTTCCTGCGCCTTGCCGGCCAGAGACGCCAACAGCAGCAGCAGGAAAGAATATATTGTTACAATTAGTTTTTTTGTGTTCATCACTTAAGATTATAACTGATTCTACTTTGTGATTTTTAATACATGGTCGGTTATGTGTAGTACGCCGTTACCGGTAATGCCATTCTGCTTTACCAGCTTTACGGGAGCATCGTTGCCCGGCCCTTGCAGTGTAATACCATTGTAAAGGCCCGGCGACAGCGGGTCCGGCGTAAGCTGCACTTTCACAATGTTGTCATCGAGCATGTTCTGTGTAGTGGCAGCACTACTACCGGTACTCAGGATATAGTCATACACAAACCGGCGGTCGGCCGCAATGTGATAACGCAACAGTGCGGCCAGTACCCCGGGATCGGCTGCTTCGATCTGCTCCAGCGTTTTATAGCCGTAGGCTGTCATGGCAGCGTTGTTTGCAGCATACACGGTATAGGGACCTTTGCCTTTCAGCAAAGCGGATAAACCGGAACGTTGTAAGGCATGACTGAAGAGGCTCAGACCGGGTTCTGCCGAAATAGCTTCCGTCACCGTTTCATAGAGATATGGCTCCAGCATACGGTCAATGACCTGCAGCGTGCCATTGCTCGCTTTCATGCCAACTGCCAGCACCCGGCTGCCGTTTACCGTCAGCACAGTGTCCTTATCTTTCACCCAGCGGGTCACATACAGTTTACCGCCATTGTAGGTGCGTATCTCCTGGTTAAACAGGAAAGGCATTTTATTCAGGTCGTAGTTCCCGTTGAGAATATGATACCCCGTGATCCTGGTCATCAGGGAGATACCGGCGGTACCAACACTGAGCGTAGTGGGGTATCCCGCTTCAGTAAAAGCCGCATCGGACGGCGCCAGCACCGTCAGCGGCCCGGCACTGGTCAGCAACGGCTGCATACTGCTGCGGTCCGCCGCCGCTTTGAACTTGCTGAGGTTAAAGTTGTCAATCACCACCTCCATGAGGCGGTCGTTAGCTTTGGGCGCATCAGTATCGTCTTTCTTACAGGCGCCTGCCATCAGCAAAGACAAACCAATGACCACCAGCCGGCGGGAGAAATATTGTCTGGATAAGGTAGTATTTGTAGTCATCATGAATCTTTAACGGATCAACTGTTAATTCACCTTGAAATTATCCGGCAGCAGAAGCCTGTCCACGATATGCAGCGGGCCTTCGAAGGTGTTGATATCTCTTGCGATGATAGTAGCCGGCGGGGTATTGGCATTTCTTAGCTTTACCTTGATGCTATTACCCTCACGCATAAACTGCAACGGCATTTTATAACCGGCAGTAGTTGTATTCCCCAGTGATATCCAATAATCTCCGATCAGTTTATCATCAAGATCATTAGAATAAAATACAGTATGCGCAGAAGGAATAAAACCGCTATTGTCAATGGGAGCATAAGACCGGCCCCAGTTATGATAGTCCAGTATACTGTCCGTAGGAATTAAACCAGTCATGGTGTAAGACTCCCAGTCCAGCTCAGGGATAAAGCGGCTGTTGATTTTCGTGACCTGGTCTATATCCTGGATACCTGCCTGATGGAAAGCCTCATCGGTAGGAGCCAGATAAGCGTTAAAAACAACTGCGCCAGAGGCGGGGTCCACGCCCCAAAAATAGCCGGCGTAGCGCACAAAAGACCCCCAGGTATATTCCATCCAGCTGGCCTCATTCATATCGTTGATGGCCAGCAGCATGGTAAAGCGGCCATCTTCCTCCAGTATTTCCCGGACATGTTTTTCAGGTTTTTGTAATAACCTGTTCACCGGCCAGATGATACCATTCCTCGCGGCCACCGGTGGATGTTTTCCGCAAAGCTGGCCATCGACGATCAGCTGACTGTCTTTCGCCATCGCCATAAAGTGGCGGTAGGTATAGGCATAAGGACGGCCCACGCCCGATCCCGAACCATTGCGGTACTCCTGTAAATTTGGATTCTCGAGCATCGTCATCCTGGGAGAACTGAGTTTTTGCGTCTGAAGGGTTAATGGTTCCAGTTTTTCATTGAGCATATGAAATCTCATCAGTTGATTCAGCTCCTCCGGGGAACGTTTGCCGATTTCGGTTTCGTCCAGTCCCGCAGCCTTCATGGCGGCATCGTCAACCGCCAGCACGGTAACGGATGCCCTGGCACCCAATGCCAACAGGTCTTTTTCCATATCACTACGCTGCCAGGCAGCATAAAACAATTTGTAAGGAGACGATTTCAGGACTGTCGGGATATCGGTGCTGGCACTGTCTTTATAGGGAACAGTTTCACCCTCCGGTTCCGGCATGAACATTTCCTTTCTGCAACCGGTTTGCAACAATCCCATGCTAAAGAACACCCCGCAGAGGATCATTGCTTGTATTGTTCTGTATATTTTATTTTTCATGATGATTATGTCGTTAACTGTTGACCTTATTTTATGGCCTGTTCGGGTTTCAACAGCAAGCCATCCAGCTGATGCACCACGCCGTTGTCAGTATTATAATCCACGATTCCTTTCCGTTCCACCGGCACGGCATTCAGTGGCTGGTGGTTTCTGTCTTCCCGGATGGAACAGGCATACCTGATTTTCAGAACACCGTTTTCTGTAACGTCCAGGCTGGCAATCTCCAGCAGGTAGGTATCATCCTTTATATTAAGTCTCAGCGGGTCGCTGGTGCCGGTCATGGTTTTAAAGGCGCGGATATCAGAGAAGAAATAGTGCTGTTTGTGTATGATGTAGCTTCCAAACAGGCGGGCCATGATGTATTTGTCAGGGCTTAACGCTGCGATAGCCTGTTCATCCAGGCCATTGGCCTTGAGTGCGGCATTGGTGGGCGCCAGGATCGTCCAGGGGCCACCGCTTTTGAGCTGTTCCCAGAAGCCGAAGCGTTTCAGTGCACCTACAAACAGGCTAAATTCTTCATGCTGCGAAAGCAGGTCCTGTACGGTCCCCGGCTGATCTTTTATCACCTGTTGCAGCACCTGCAATACACCGTTGGTGACCACCACGTCTTTTACTTCTGTCAGGCAACCATGGAAGTAAATGGCGTTGCGGTTACCGGCTGCGCCGTAAGGGTTGGTGGACATTGTTACCAGCAACTCCCGTGTGCCGATTGTTTTAAACCGTACGTCCACACTATTAGGCGCCAGGTTGCTTTCGCGTAACGTCTGGGGCAGCACATGCAGTTGCACCAGCTCCTTTACTTTGTCGACCGGCATTTTGGCCAGATCGGCTGCGCTCAGGATACCTATCTCATTAAAAGCCTTATTGTTGGGTGCCAGTATGGTAAAAGGTCCGGGGCCGTTCAGTTCAGCCGACATGCCGGCCCTTTCGATGGCTGCATAGAAGAGGCTCAGGTCATAGTTGTTCCGGATAAAATCCGCAGCCGGACGATAGTTTTTCGTCTCTTGCTCAAAATCCAGTTTATCATGTTTACAGGAAGTAAACATCATCCCGGTCAGCGCTAAGAATATGATAATATAATGTTTCATAGCTTGATGATTTAGGGCCTCCGCTTAGTATATCGGCGTCGGATATTTACGTTGTACGGTAGTTAAATAAGCGGTGCCGTTTACTATTTCGATGGTGTTCACGGTAGCAAACGACTGCGGGTTGTTTGTTCCGGAGTGAATATTGACAATCATATTGGGACGGCTGCAGATGTAGCGCTCGAAGCTCGCGCGGGTACCGTTTCCGTAGCAGGAAATCACGGCGTAGTTACCATCCACCACTTCACCATTATTATCGTTATAAGGGTTGTTAAGCGGGTTTAGTCCCGGCGACAGCAGGCTGAATCGCTGCCATGCCGTAGTCCGGATGCCATCGGCGGCATTGTCCGCAAACAACGGAAAGCTGAAGTAGCTATTCACGGCGTTGGACGTATTATTGCGGCGCAGTGTCGTCAGGAACCTGAAATTATATCCCGGTACCGGATTCGTCAATCCGTCTCCGGTATGGAGTGTCATCCAGACATTCGCTTCGTCCTTTATTCCATACTGCAGCATGCCGGCGTCTACATTCCTTGGTTTCTTCGTTTTGTCCGCCGCTTCATATCCTTCTGCGCTCATGTTATAGAAGTTCACATACACCAGCGAATCAGACAGCGACAGCTTGTGGAAAATTTCGCGGCGTAACAGCATACCGTTTTCCTTGGTCCTGAAATTTTTCTGCAGGATGTGCAGGGTGTACACCTCACGGCTGTCCAGTTGGAGAACGGTGTCCAGCAAGACTTTCTTTTTCAGCCGGTCTTCCAGGCTAAAAAACGGTATCCCGCTTACGGGGCGGTACATAAACATCACCCGATGCTGACCAGAAGGTATCTGCGCCCAGCTGGAGAGGTCAAAACCATTGAGTATGGGCCCTACCAGCACGTCTTCCTTACCGGGGTACTCCGGGTTGCGGAAGGAGTTACTGCTACCTATATGCGAAGGGTATGGCGGTGCATAGGCGCTGCGCTGGTCCAGAAAATCACCGATAATAGCTGCGCTGACGGGCATACCGGAAGCATCTGTCTGCGGATCGATGAGCATCGTCAGAAACGGCTGTTCTTCGTCTTTGTTTTCCAGCGCTACGGTATAGTTGAGATTGTTGAACACACGGAGGTACGCCGGGTCATCAATCTTCTTATGTTCTATCTTGGCGCAGCTATATAAAGCCAGCGCCAGTCCTGCTATAATAATGGAGAATGTTTGTTTCATGCTTTTAACAGTTTAGGGCTACCGGTTATGTTTAACAATGATCATCTTCGCCCTGGATGCTTCCGGGGCGCCGGCGCCATCTCTTCCTATGAGCGCTATTGAGTAATAGCCGGGCTCCTGGTTCGGTATAATGCCCCGTACATACATTTCTTTCCGCGCTACCAGGTCGCTACTTTTTACGACCGGTACCTGTGTGAGCCATGAGCCGGGAAATACACCGGGGTTTGACCGGAACGCCATAATATGGTAAGCATCGTCTACCAGGCCAACAACCGTATTGGTGGCATCTTCCGGAACAATGCCCGGCTGCAGTCCGCGGGTAACGCCATATCTGCCGAACGACTGGCCATTGGGCGATGTGAAATTTACATTGGGTATATCCGGGCAGAAATTATAGAAGCGGAAGTGGATCGGATGTTTATACTGTACCCGCAGGAAAGAGCCGTCCTGCCCGTCGCCGCCGGGTACAAAAACACCGCCGCTCAGGTTGTTGGCAGCCATTGCGATCTGCGGTACTCCTTTGGCATCGCCGTATACCCACGCGGTATAGTTGCCGCCGGGGCTTACCATCTTTTGCGTGGAAGCCAGCACTTTACCGGAGGCGTCGGTCGCTTCAATGGTGGTCATGGCCGCCACGATGTTCGTATACCCGCCGGCGGTACCGTAGCTGATGTTGCCACCAGCCTGCGTGCCGTTCACTTTCAGCCGCAGGGAAGCAGCGCCGGGGAAAGCATTCACCGCCTGCAGACGGCCGTAGTTCACATTGGCCGGATCGGCAATATCCGCTATGATCTGAAAAGCATTCTGGGTAAAATTAGATTCATCATGGCCACCGGGAATCGAATAGGGCAATACCTGTGGTGTAATGACGATGGTATATATCCCTCCCGGCTGATAAGTACGTATAGGCGCATAAGTTAGCCCTGTAACAATAGGCTGCACAGAACCCAGCGTAATGGTAGAGGTAGCCCTGTCTATCATGGCCACGTTTTCCTCGCGGGCGCCGCCGGAAGCTGTCACCTGCGTACCGCTGGCTGTCAGCACCCTGAACTGGTAAGTACCATAAGGCACTTCCACATATTCAGACCAGTGGCCGGGCGTAATATTGGATGTGGTGGCGCTGACCGGCGTTCCGTCAGCAAAAGCCAGCGACATCGGCCCGTCTACCAGCTCCTGTGCGCCATCAGGACGTTTGATCCCGGAAGCCAGGTTCACAATACGGATTTTGAAATGGTCCGGCCGGGAAGGTGCTTCTACGGACCGGGGGACCTTGTTCACCTCCGGAATATTACCTGTCAGCAGGAAAGGACCACGGATAATATAATAATCAACGGGGTTATTGTAGTCGTCTTTCACATCCAGTTCCACCGGTCTTTCACCCACCGTCAGCTCTTTGGTTTCTATTTTCAGATGTGCGTTCCCGTTATCCCGAAACAGGTCCCGCGGCAGCGTCCAGGTGGTACCGAGACGTCCTTTGTCAGGGAAATATTTCGTAGCGGGATACCGCCACTTGTCGTCAAGATAGGACAGCACCACGTAGTTCGTCAGCGTGTCATTGTTGGCGACCACCTGGTTATGCGTGCTCAGGTTCACGATCCGGACGCCGGAATTACCCCGGACATCCTGAACGATCCTGTTGTCGTACAGGTGGTCCATTTTATCTTTATTGCAGGATGACATAAAACCGGCGCCTGCCAGCAACATCCCTGCTATAATGGAAATACGTTTCATTTTCATTTTTTTATTCCGGATAACCGTTACCGTTAGAACAAATTGTAAGTAAAGCCCAGCATGATTTCGCTACCGCGTTTGAAGCTGCGGTTAACGTATTTATTACCATACCACAGGCCGCCGGTGCCCGGCGCCGCATATACGGTTTCTATCGCCGGGTTCAGGATATTTTTCGCATATCCTTTGAACAGCAAACGTTTGGTAACACGCTGCGTGAAGACGAAATCCAGCACCGGCACAGGACGCGTGTAGAGGTCCGGCTCTCCGGTCAGGTTGATCTGCACCAGCCGCTCGCCCACCATATTGAAAGTGGCGGTCAGGTCGGTGCCGGAACGGCCGTTCTTATAGTTGAGCCAGGCGTTTACCGAATAAGGCGCCTGTTCAAACAACGGACTGTACTCGGGTGTATGGCGGTCGAGGGATTTGTTGGCTTTATACCGCTCTGTTGATTTCTTAATGAGGCTTTGCGCCAGCAACAGGTTGGAACCGATGTTGAAATTCTTCAGCGGCGCATACAGTCGGCCCAGGTCTTTTACCACTTCCAGCTCCAGGCCCCATACCTTACCTTCGTTCGGATCGTTCTGGAACTGGATGGTGGGATATTCCGGATATTTCGCAGCAAGACCGTCTGTTTTGAGGCTGAACACTTTCACCAGCTGGTGCTGTATCCGCTTTCCAAACAAAGACACAGACAGCACTTCTCCCGGGTGGGGGAACCACTCCCACCTGAAATCGAGGTTTTCCGTTTGTTGATTGATCAGGTTCGGATTACCTACCACCAATCCCATCTGGAAGGCGTCAAATTCGAAAACGTTGGTGATTTCACGCAGCTCCGGCCTTGCCAGGGTGGTGTTGTAACCTACACGGAAATTCATGCTTTCCAGCGGCGTATAGGTCAGGTTAAAGGAATAAAAAGGTTTATAGCCCGTCTTGTAGGCGGTATTGGGATTGATGAGCACCACAGGCACTTTCGTGCCATCCTGACCGGGAGCGGTAAGCGATGGATCGAGATAAACATCGGAAGTATCTACGGAAGACTGAATATTGGTTTTCTCAAAACGTACCCCGCCGGTAAGACGCAGATTGGCGGGCAACCGCAGGTCCATCATCCCGTAGAAGGCGTTGGTTTCAAAGAAACCGGTGTAGTTATTGGGAGATTTCTGACTGTTATACAGAAACCCGCCAACAGGATTGGCGCCTTCGCCGGTGCTTCCGCCGGGGATTTTAATACCGATCATCTCCGGGCTAACGAGGCGGTTCAGGTTGCCTTCCACAGCGTACAGCGGATAGGCGCCATAGGTAGAGAAATTAGAACCCGGCAGGAAGAACATGTTTTCCCGGAAGCGACGGTCACGGTTCAGGTAGTTCACACCGGTTTTAAATTCCTGTTTTTTGCCAAACAATGGGAAAGGCAGCGTTACATCGGCTTTATAGTTGTAATTGGTTTCTTTCAGCCTGCGCCAGCGGCGGCCATTGGGCTCGGCCTGAATGATGCCGTAGGTACCGTAACCATTCACATAGCCGGAGTTGAGCGCGTACAGATGGTTTGTAAAGACGTAGTCACCTGAGCCGGGGAAAGAACCTACGGCAGGTTTATAATAGTATCCTCCGTTACGCGGTGCATAGTCTGTCAGCGTCACAAAACGATAGTCGGGATCATTCTGTGAGGAGTTGGAAGTAGCGACGTTGTAGCTCAGGCGAGGGCTGTATTCGCCTTTCATGAACTTATGCTCTCCCTGCAGGTTGAAGGTATGCAGGGTACGGTATGTCTGTTTCAGCGAGTAGATAGTGCTGCTCACTTCTCCCGGCAGGCCGGTGTACTGGTATTGCCCGTACATGTTGACGGCCTGTGCCTCGCTGCCCCAGCTGCCGAGGTACTGCATACTGATTTCATGACGGGGGTTGAACTTGTACGTCAACCCCGTCAATGCTCCATAGTTGATTGTTTGTGTTCCGGTGTTCTCTTTATAGGTTTGGTATTTACCCATGAACAGGTTGTTCGGGGTAATATAGTTGGGTATGTTACGTGGGCTGTACACGTCTTTGTTACCGGTGATCACACCCTGGTAAACGCTGAACTGTGTCAGGTCTCCACCGTAGATGTCGGTGGTACGGCTATAGTAGTTGGCGCCGGCTATGACACCCAGCGTATGTTTTCCAAACAGTTTAAAGCTGTTGCCATAGGTCGCCGAATACAGCTGGTTCAGCGGCGCTTTGCGGTAATTGGTGGTAAGCACCGGATCGAAGCTGTGCATGAGGTTATTGATGCGGGTAGCCTCCTGCTGTAAGGCAGGGCTGTTGGGGCTGTTGGCAATCAGTTGTTGTATCTGGGATAAGCCGCCGGGATATTGTTTGGACAGGTTCAGGAATTCGGCAGACAGGTCTTTTTTATTCACCCTGGTACCGAAAAATCCCATATCGCTGTTGTAGAAGCTGTTCACGCGGCCATTAGGACCGATATTGGAATTAAAGCCGGTTTGTGCGATGATGTTAAATATCGCGCTGTCGGGAACGGATTTTGTTTTCAGTTCGACGATGCCCGCTGCCGCGTCGGCAGGTTTGTCGGGCGTAACCGTCTTGAAGATGGTGATATTATCCAGGAGAGATGCCGGTACCAGGTCGAGCGGGATGGTACTTCTGTCCGGATCGGAAGAAGCCAGGCGAACGCCGTTGAGCTGACCGATCACGCTACGGTCGCCCAGGCCGCGGATGGCAACGTACTTGTCGTCCGTGATGGTGACGCCGGACACTTTCTGCAGCGCCTGGGTGGTGGTGATACTGCCGGTACGTTCTATCTGTGCGGCGGATATGGCGTCCTGCACGATGGCGGCATTTTTTCGGTCCTGCAATACCGCGATTTCTGTATTGAGTTTACGGCGTGCGTTGACGGTCACCTCGCTGAGTTGTTTACTGGAAACGGCCAGGGCGATGATCATCGTACCACCGGCGGCAGTAGCTTTCACTTCTCTCGTTTCATAGCCGATATAGCTGACCACGAGCGTAACGCCACTTTGTGCCGCGGTAAGGTTGAAAACCCCGTTGATATCGGTGGAGGCGCCTACCGAAGTGCCTTTCACCCGTACAGATACGCCGGGGATGGCCTCTTTTGTTTTGCTGTCGATCACCTTGCCGCTGATCTTTACAGGCACCGGTTGTTGAGCGATCACCACATAACCTTCCACCAGTTTATATTCCAGCCCGGTGTTTTCGAGGATACCATGCAGGGCGTCCTGGATACGGATAGCGGGACTGCTGAGGGTCACCTTTTTATGGGTTTTCTCCAGCAGTTCTTCCGGTAACATAAATTTAACTTCGCCCTGCTTTTCGATGGCAAGCAAAGCCTCCTTCAGGGCTGCCTTGTTCAACTGCAGGTTTATTTTCCGGGTCAGATCCTGGCTCTTTACATTCGCGGCCAAAAGCAACCCAGCTGCGGTGAGTTGCAATACCAGCACAATAAATGAACATCTCATCAGGAAATAAATTATGGGCCTTATTCCCTCGCTTTGTCCCAACGGAGCGCCGGTATCCTTTTTATCCGGGCGGGCCCGCTGGCAGGCGAAGGTGGGATGCATGCTAAATCTTAAAGGATTTCTTTTTAATCCTTTTTCCATACTTTTGAATGTTACTGGTTAGTCCCGGTTTTCCGGGAAATCTGGTATCCTTTTTCAGGGTGCCTGTTCGTCGTCCAAAACTTATCAGGCATCATGAAATCATCTTTTAAGACGTTCCCGTGTATTTGTCAGATACCGGGAACGTTTTTTTAGTTGTGTACTGTTAGGGCATGTGATTGTTTTCTGTTAATGAATAGTAATCTGACGATTATTGATTTTGTAGGTAAACCTGCTGCCAGTGCTCAGCACACGGAGGGTTTCTTCCATTGGCCGGTTAGCTGACAGTGTAACAGTTATCCGCTTTTGTGCGGTCACAGGTTGTTTAAAACGGATGCTCACATTATACCAGCGTTCCAGTACTGCTGCCACTTCCTGAAGCGTGTTATTGTTAAACGCCAGGCGGGCATTTTTCCAGCCGGCAATATCTGCCACAGGCATTTCTGCGATGGCTGTCTGCTGCGCTACCGGGTCCCAGGTGACCTGCTGACCAGGGGCGAGCACGGTCACGCCGTTGCCTGCGTGCTCTACCTGTACTTTACCGGTGGCTACGGCAACTGTCAGTGGCGTTCCCTTGAAAGCATTGATCTTAAAAGAGGTGCCCAATACTCTTGTCTGCACGGTACCGGTATGCACAATAAAAGGATGCGTCGGATCTTCACTGATTTCAAAAAAAGCTTCCCCTGTGAGCGTGATCTCCCGGGTAGGACCGTTGAAGACTTCGGGATATTCCAGTTTACTGTCTGCCCCGAGGTGTATGACCGATCCGTCTGCCAGCGTGATCACAGCCCGCCGTCCTTTCGGATTTTGTTTCTCCAGGTTGGCCAGCGTGATTGCATTGGTTTTATACTGCTTCCGGTATTGATGTACGCCAATGGTCCCCAGCGCAGATACCAGCAGCGTCCATATAGCGGCGCGGCGCAGGAAAGCGAGGCGCTTCGGCCGCAGGACCACAGGCTCCTGCTCCGGCTGCATCGCAGCTATCCGTTGCCGTAGTGTTGTTTTCCACTCCTCCGCCTGCTGATCATCCACCCTTATCTGCTCCATCAGCAGCATGTCTGCCGTCAGCCGCTCTGTTAACACCTCGTCCAGTAACTGCTGCCCCTCCCGCTGCTGCATAAAAGCCGCTATCCGCAGCTTTTCTTCCGCAGTGCAGCGGTGGTCCAGGTATTTGTTCATTAATGCTTTCGTGATCGTATTTGCCATGTTGATTGTTGAGAACGATGGTCCGCCCAATTATATAGGGGAGAAAAAAAAGGGCAGGGGCTAATGGGGTGATCACAGGTAACAATTACATAACATTGGCGGACAGCCTTATCGCGTCCACCAGTAAATCAGTACCGCCATGGTAACGTCCGTATAGTCTTTCAGGTGATGCCGGAAATGGGTCAGGGAAGCTTTGATATGGTTCTTTACGGTAAACAGGGAAAGATTCAGTTCTTTGGCAATTTCCGCATGAGAGCGGTGTTCGTGCCGGCTCATTCTAAACACGCGCTGGCGCTGCGGGCTCAGCTCATCCAATTTATCCAGATATACCTGGGTTAGCTCGTGGCAATCCATCTGGTTGTCTGCCGCCGGGGAGACCAGCGTTTCATCGTCGTAAGCCTGTTCTATAGGGAGTATCGCCAATGACTTTTTGGTCATGGCTTTGATAACGGCATTTTTCATGGCACGGAACAAGTAGGGCGCCAGTTGCACGTCCGGGTCCAGCTGCTGCCTTTTTTCCCATACCCACAGCATCAGGTCCATCATCGTTTCTTCAGCAACACCCTTGTCCTGCAAATAGTTCAGGGCATAGTTATATAACCTTCTGGAATACCGGTCGAACAATACTTCAAACGCCTTTACATTATTGAGCCTGCATTGTTCCAACAGTGAATAATCTGATAAGTCGTGTAGCACTTCGCTCATAGATTCATTCCAATTTTTCCAGTCGCAAACATAAGGGCAAAAAAACAGCAGCGATATTATCTAAACATTAACTTTTGTTTTTGCTTTACGGCGGTGGAAAAGTACGCATCATTCTCCGCGCAAACTGTTGATGGGATTCACCAGGGCAACCCGGACACTTTGGATACTGATGGTCAGTCCGGCGATCAGCACTGCTATAAGTCCTGACAAAGCAAATATTACCCATGACATAGAGATCCTGTAGCTAAAGGTTTCCAGCCTGGTTGCCTCGCCGGCATTGTAACAAAAATATACGACCGGAAAAAGTAAATAGACAGCCATAAAAAAGCCGCTTCGTAAGCGGCTTTTTATCGTCATTACTTTGTGACCGGTTTTCCCTGTTCATCAAACGTTTCTATCTTCGTTTGATTTTGTTTGTCCACGTAGATTTTAATTCTCACTTTTCCTTTACTGTCGCGGATAAACAGGCCTACTTCATCTTTCCAGGTGCGACCTACAAAGAGTCTTTCAGTGCCGTACTTTCCTTCAGCCACCAGCTGTTTCATCACCGCTTCATATACCTTCTCATCTTTCAGTGTCTTCAGGGAGTCATGTACCTGATTTTGGCGGGTGAGGGTGAAATCATCCGGGCGGTCCCAGATTTTCAGGCCATAGGTACGGGCCTTGCTTCCTTCCAGGTCTTGCATGTATTGCAGTTGCATGATCTGGTCGTTCCGGTATTGGTCTACCGAATACACCATCCCTGCTCCGTCTTTTTTGTCAGCGTCGTACACCAGGCCTCCACATTCATCACCGGCGCTGTTGAAGAAAATAAGCCCCGGCTGCCGTTTCCTGGGCGCCAGTTCTTTGCCTTCCGACATGCCCGGGTGTTGTCTTTCGCCGTTGGCGATCACCATTTTCAGGGTACCGTCTTTTTCCACCACGTTGATTCTTTCCACAT
Source organism: Chitinophaga eiseniae (assembly GCF_900167135.1). Taxonomy (GTDB): domain Bacteria; phylum Bacteroidota; class Bacteroidia; order Chitinophagales; family Chitinophagaceae; genus Chitinophaga; species Chitinophaga eiseniae. The sequence goes on from NZ_FUWZ01000002.1 coordinate 508,031, forward strand.
CTATTTCCTGGAAGCGTTGTTTTCCAAAGTCAGTCCGGAACGCCATAAAGAAGAACGCTATCAGTACTGTCGTGAGGATGAGGGAATAGGCTTTTAAGAAGCGGACTTCCCGTTGTAATTTCTCCATAAGCTATCAGATTTTAAGTTGGCTGCAAAAATAGTTATTTAGCGACCAGTTTTTTTGCGGATTATTTGCCCCGCTAATTTGTCACATCTGCCCCCGTGCGCTCCCGGAAAATGAAGATAGGTTTGTAAAAAATATCCTGGTCATGAGAAAACTGATCTTAGAGATGCAGCTGTCGGTTGACGGTTTTGCTGCTGCTGTCAATGGGAGCGGCAGCTGGATGGTGTGGAATTATGGAGAAGCATGGACCTGGGACCCTGCCCTTCAGGCTTACCATACCGCTTTGATAGCTACCGCAGACGACGTGCTGCTCAGCAGGAAAATGGCCGAAGAGGGCTTTATCGGCCACTGGGAAAGGATGGCGGCTAACACCGCCAATCCGCAATCCGTATTTGCCGGGCATATCCGGGATGCCCGCAAGGTAGTATTTACGCACACCCTGGACCGGGTGGACTGGCCCAATACCGTGCTGGCGACAGGTGATCTTATCGAAGAGGTGAACGCGCTGAAGCGGCAGCAGGGGAAAAACCTGATCGTTTTCGGGGGCGTATCTTTCGTTGCTGCGCTCATCTCGGCAGGGTTGATCGACGAGTACCATCTCATCATCAATCCTGCGGTTATCGGCAGGGGAATGCCCATTTTCGACAAAGTGAAGGCGGTCCTGGGGCTGTCGCTGGTTGTCGCTGGTGAGTGCTGCGACGTACCCTTCTGGCATCACGGTGCTGCATTACCGTTATGCCGGCTGGTAACAGAGCAGCAGTACGCCTTTATCCAGCTGGCGGGTAGCGGTGAGCTGCAAGCCTGCCTGGATACCGTCGGCAAAGAAACGCTTGCCGGCGCCCATGACAACCGGATGTACCAGCAACTGGTATTCATCGACCAGGCCTGCTTTGGTCAGCGACCGTACCAGTTCTCCGCTGCCTTCTATCTGTATCTCCCTACCAGGTTGTTGTTTCAGCCGGGTGATTTCCTGTTCAATATTCTCCCGGATAATGGTAGAATTCTCCCAGGAGGCTTCCTTTAGGGTAGCAGACACCACGTATTTTTGCACGCTGTTCAATTTATCAGCGATGCCCATTTCGTTATTTTTCAGGGAAGACCAGTAAGGTGCCAGCATCTCATAAGTTTTACGCCCAAAGAGGATGGCGTCCGCTGACAGGATACCTTCGCGGATGAGGTCTTGCCGGGCCTGGCTGTCATAAGGATTAAACCACTGCCCCATGCTTTCAGCATCAAAAATACCATCTAATGTCATCCAGGTAGAAACGATTAACTTTCTCATACGTTGTTTTTTGACACAAAGTAACGACACCGCTACCCCGTGATATAGAACAAACCCGACAATCTTCAGGAGGAAAAGTCTGTGGCCGCTTTCTGGTACTCCAGCGGCGTATGGCCTGTAAAGTCGCGGAAAGCCCTTATCAGATGGCTCTGGTCCGCATATCCGTGCTGGAAGGCCACACCGGCCATGTCAGTAAAACCGTTGCCGCTCAGTTGCCGCAACGCCGCATCAAACTGGCAAATACGGCCATATGTTTTGGGGGATACTCCTACATGCATTTCAAACAGCCGTTGTAAAGTACGTTCGGTCATGTACAGCTCCTGCTGCACCTTCATCATAGGCAGCGCGCCGCCATGTTGCTGTATCAGCCGCGTGGCATACATCACCGGCTGGCTGATTTCCAGTTTACCGGGGGATATCAACCGCAACAGATAACTGTCCATCAACACCAGTCTTTGCTCCAATGACGGTGCATTCAGCAGCTGCTCCTGAAGGTGCATCCCGCGCGCCGGTTCAGACAAGCTAAGGTCTGCACTCAGGTCTGTCATCTCCCGGGCGCTCCAGCCAAATAATGTTTTCAGCGTATGCGGATGCAGGAAATAGGCAATCAGTGTTACCGATGCCGACACGGGCAGCAAAATGGGGCGTATGTTCTGCCCATATAGGACAAGATGATCTGTCTTAAGATGGCTGGCTGTCAGCTGAAAAACAATACTGGGACAACCTTTTGCAATCAACGGCAGAAAAGTATCGACAGACAGCCGTTCACTTTCCAATACCATGATATGGCTTACATAATTCGCCAGCGAAGGAAGCGGTGTGATCAGTTGCGTTCTCATTTTACAACATCTGTTCTGTAAGTTAAACTTTATCCTTCACCTGCAGAAGGCATTTTTTAATGAACTAATTAAATATTTTTTTGTAATTACGTATATGCCATACAAACACATACTATACAAACGCTGGAATATCGCTTTACCCATCTGGAGTCTCTTAAGCCCGTTGATCGGGTTGTTTATCCTTATGCTGGCAGGCAGCACAGACAATACATTTTTTTCGCTGGTGATGGCTGTTTCCCTGATCAGTATCGTACTCTCAGCGGTGCACCATGCTGAAGTAGTGGCCCACCGTGTGGGTGAACCGTACGGGACGCTGATCCTGGCGCTGGCCATCACGGTCATAGAAGTGTCGCTGATCGTTTCCCTGATGCTGAGCGAAGGTGCCGAAGGCTCTACACTGGCCCGTGACACTGTGTTTGCCGCTATTATGATCCTGTTGACCGGCATCATCGGCCTTTGCCTGCTGGTAGGAGGCTATCGGTACAAAGAGCAGGTATTTATCAAACAAGGCACCAATGCGGCCCTTATCACCCTATCGGCCATCACGATACTGACATTGGTATTGCCCAACTATACCACCACCACGCCCGGACCGGTATATTCCAACAGTCAGCTGCTGTTTGTGGCGATTATCTCTCTTGTGCTGTATGGCGGATTTGTTTCCGTACAAACCGGCCGTCACCGAGATTATTTCCTCCCGGAAAACGAGGCTGAGAGCCATTCCGCTCCTCCCAGCAACCTGACCACCACCATCAGTATGTTGTTCCTGCTGATTTCTCTTGCGCTGGTGGTATTGTTGTCCAAGAAATTATCCCCCGCCATTGAATCGATGGTGGTCAGCATGGGTGCTCCGAAAAGCCTGGTGGGTATTATCATTGCGGCGGTGATCCTTTTACCGGAGGGGCTGGCAGCGCTCAGGGCGGCGCGACGCAACAGGCTGCAGACAAGCCTGAACCTGGCCCTGGGCTCTGCACTGGCCAGCATCGGCCTCACCATCCCCGCCGTAGCGATTGTGACCGTCTTCGCTGGTTTCAGCGTCACCCTCGGCATAGATACCAAATCTACCTTATTGTTGATATTATCACTGTTTACCATCAGCATATCCTTTAACGCCGGCCGCACCAATATCCTGCAGGGCGTTGTGCTGCTGGTGATCATGGCTACTTACCTGTTTACGACGATTGTACCGTAATTTTATACCATGAAATACATACTTGCCGACACTAACCCCAAGCTCATAACCGCCTGGCAGGAATTTTTCGCCGGAATACCAGCAGTGAGCATTACAGAAGGAGATATTACCCGTCTGAAAGCCGATGCCATTGTAAGTCCTGCCAATTCGTTTGGTTTCATGGACGGGTCACTCGACTATGCATTATCAGAAAGACTGGGATGGGACCTCGAAAAGCGCCTCCAGCAGCAGATCAAACAGCTACCTGAAGGCGAACTGCTCATAGGTACCGCACTCACACTGGAAACCGGCGACCCGGACATTCCATGGCTGATTTCGGCGCCAACGATGCGAATTCCCACCAACTTCAATATCGATACGTCTATCAACGCTTATCTGGCCATGAAGGCAATCCTGCTCCATGCCCATCGGCACCCGGAAATACATTCTGTTGCCATCCCCGGACTATGTACCGGCGTCGGGCGCATGCAGCCCATAATCTGCGCAAGGCAGATGTTCACCGCCTTTGAAGAAATTGTTCTGGGAAAAAAGCAAGACTTCAAAAACTTCGCAGAAGCCCAGAAGTACCACTGGAATATCAATCCCCAAGGCATGATCTGGACACACTAAACCCTACGCCGGCACAACTATCGCGGGCGTACCACCACGGTACCGATTACACGCAGACATTCAGGCTAATTAAGATTTTCCTGATTGCGCATTTTTTTTTCCCGATTCCATAAATACGCAGCAAAAGCGGGTGTTACCTTCATGCCCGGGAGATACACCACATCTCTCTTGCTTACAACGAGCAATAAATTTTCGTACGAGTAAAGGCCGGCCATTTTTGGCTGGCCCCATTCATGGCAGCGGATATTATATTATATTGTTACCCGGAAGTATTTATTATTCTTATCTAGCCACATGATATCCTACATCCGATGTAACCTGGCGGTAATCTCCTTTCTGCTGCAACAACCATGGATCAGCCCCAGCCCCCTGGTGGTGGCAGGCCATTCAGAAGGCAGCACCATTGCAGCTAAAATGGCCAGCCGCAGCGCACGTATTTCACCCCTGATTTACTCCGGCGGAAACCCACAAGGACGCATGCTCACATTGATAACACGGGAACGGGCACACGAAACGGATAGTACCAGGGGCGCCGGCGTACCTTACCTGGACCTCTTCCGTACCGAGATGATCCGGCTGCATAAGAAGAATTTTTACTACCGCGAATACATCGGCACAGAACATAACTATTTCCCGTTAAAACCCAACGGGGAACCGGACTACGACCGTTTCAACCGGGACAGGGTGGCGGAAGACTGGCGCCAGTGGCTACTCACCCAGCCCCCACTCCCCCATTAAACTTACCTGCCTCCCGGCCGTCCAAGTAAGTGAACCTAACAGACAGGTCATGAAAAAGTTTGTAGTGATATTAGGCATCCTGTTAGCCATGACCGCAGTCATACCGCAAGCAGAAGCACAGGTAAGCATCGGCGTATCCGTGGGCATCGCGCCACCACCAATACCGGTCTATACACAACCACCCTGCCCCGGCGACGGGTACATGTGGGTACCCGGCTACTGGGCCTACAACACCCGCTACTACTGGGTACCAGGCGTATGGGTAAGAGCCCCTTATGTGGGCGCACTCTGGACACCTGGCTACTGGGGCTTCATCGGAGGCGTATACCGCTGGCATCCCGGCTCCTGGGGACCACACATCGGCTACTACGGCGGTATTAACTACGGCTGCGGTTATTACGGCACCGGCTTTACAGGCGGCATGTGGAGAGGCAACTCCTTCCACTACAACACGGCCATTACCCGGGTAAACACGACAGTGGTGCATAATACCTACATCAACAGAAGCGTTGTCAACAACAATGTAAACCGTACCAGTTACACCCGCAACATAGTCAGCAATAACCGCGGAAACATCACCCGGACGGTCAGTAATAATAACCGCAACACTACGGTGAACAACCATAGAAACAATTTCACGAACAATAATTCTACCCACGCTTCCCGCAGCGCCTGGAATGGCAACCACCAGGCAGGCATGAACAGGCCGGTGGCCATGAGAAGGTCACAAGGCAGCTTTATGCGTCCGTCTGCCCGTTCAGGAGGAAACTTTCATCAAGGCGGCGGCGGACATTCCGGAGGAGGTGGAGGACATTTTGGTGGCGGCGGGCATGGCCGGCACTAGTACTAACGGTTATAGATAATCTAAAAAAAGGGGCTGACCGGTTGGTCAGCCCTCCTTTTCGATCTTCGCCTGTTCACAACCCCGCCATCCACCGTGCCCGTCACGATGAAAGGCAGCCCGCATCAACAGGATATTTACACCGATAAAGAGTACAATAACAAGTATGGCAGCCACCTTGGAGATACGCGCCAGCGCGGGCCGCTTCGAAAAACCACCAAAGATGTAACCGATAATAAATACCATACTCGCCGCAAATAATATCCTGAAAAGGATAAGAAAAGGAAATAACATAACATGATTTTTTTAACGATGAATAATCACCTGAACTTGGCCAGCAACGCTTCGTTTTCCACCTTGCCCCAATGAGGTGCTGTTCCGGATTTATCTTTTGCCAGCAGTCCCAGGCTTTTCTCTGCCAGTTCCTTTGCCAATGGCTTGTCGCCGCCCCACATTTTAGGCGTATAGTATTTCACCCACGCCCGTACGAACAAAGCCCTCGGATTTTCCGGTTGCAGCTGAAGTGCCTGCTGCAGGTATTTTTCCGACAGCATACCGTACTTACGGCCATACGTCATCGGATTGATAAACACTTTAGTGCGGTTTACCATACTGGCCACCGTCAGCACTTCAGACAGCTCCTGTCGTTGTTTGGCACTGTCCAGCAGCGCCTGTGCACGGCCTATCTGCTCTTCGCCTTTCACACTATATGGCTCTATCTTGTCACCATCATCCTGGTAAAGAAAACCGATCTTCGCATTGCAATACGCCGCATAGTACCAGGGCAGCCACGAGTCGGGTTGTTGTGCAGACAGCGCAGTAAACGTTTTTTCCAGCGCTTCGTAGTCTTTTACAGAAGCGGCATTGTCCAGCTTATGCACCGCTTCGTCCAGCGTTTGCGCCATCGCGGAGACGGCACAGGCCAGCAGCAGCATAAAGAAGAGAATTGTTTTTTTCATAATGAGCGGGTTTGTGGTTATAAATTATTGTTGAGAAAATCATCTGTGCGGTCTATACCAAGGCTCATGAAGAAGCCGACAAAAAAGGTCCTGTTGGCCGGCAGTGAGACCGCCATTTTATGCTGACCATCATAGCTGTAGTTGTAACCAAATACCTGTTTGGTGCCCAGCAGATTATTCACCCCCACGGCAAAACCGGAGAAATCTTTATGCTTCCAGCGCGGAAACAATGTCATCAAATGGGAAATATGCAGGTTCACGATACTATAGGGCTTTGTAGTGCCCTGGTCTGCCAACTGCCAGCCATCGCTGTAGCGGATGTTGTAATACGGTCTGCCTGCTGCCAGAGCATAGGACACGTTCACGCCCGTTGACAGGTCCGGGAAAAATTTCTTCACAGCGATGGTCATGGTATGCGGCGCGGCAAAAGGTGGCCGCAGCGACATCGGGTAGTTCAGGTAATCCCTCCTGGTGTCCAGGTAGGTATAGGTAATCCAGTAGTCCAGGTTCTTAAAAGTCTTTTTATCGCGGTAAAATAATTCGAGGCCTTTCGCGTAGCCGTTACCGGTAGACACGCTTTTAACATCGGGCGGCAGCAGCCTGATCAGGTCCTGATACTGCTTGTAATAAGCTTCCACACGGAGAAAACGGTTATGTGCCCTTCTCGTATAATTCACCACATAATGGGCAGCCCGGGAAAGAGACAGGTCGCGGTTACGATACAGAAATTCGTTTTGCGGTTCCTGGTAAAAGAGACCGTAGGCAAAGTTGAGCTGGCTCTCGTCGCTCAACCGCCATGCCAGGCTGGCCCTTGGTGACAGCGACCACTTCGCCAGCAGGGAAGTATGTTCCAACCGCAGCCCCACCCTGGCCGCGAGGCCGCTGGTCAGATAGATGTCACTTTCTGCGAAAACAGCTGAGAGCTGGTCTGTCTGGGCAACGGCGCTGTCGCGATACACGCCGGCGTCTTTCGTATAAAAATGTTCTGCACCTATACGCACCGCCTGCTCACCAGCGAGAAAACGGGTAAACACCACACGGGTCTGCGCAAAGTTTGACCGGATATCGCTGGTGTTATTTTTTAAAGTAGGCGGCACCTCCGGCAGGGTGGCGGGCTTCTCCGCAGCATCCACCAGGCTGACGGTACGCTTATCTTTGTTGTTGCTGTAAGCCAGCCCTGTTTCCATCTTCCAGTCCTTACCCAGCATAGTACGATAGCTCATATTGGTGTAGATATTACCGCCCTTTACCAGGTATCCGGAACGCAGCGCCGCACTGTCAACATCCTGGTTATACATGCCTACGGCGCTTTTATTCCATACAGCATATACCTTGAACATACCGCTGCGGCCTGTCTTTACGCGGTAGTTGGCATTCCCTTCCAGGTATGAAGGCCCCTGAAAATAATCAGGCACATGGGGCACCAGCGCATTGTACAGCGTCTGGTTGGAATAGTTAAGCCCCAGTCCGAAACTGCTGCGGTTGTCTTTTCCCAGGTGCTGCAGTCCCGCGCCCTGGTTGGCGGGAAACAGGTAGAAGCTGGCAGAGGATTTTTCGGGCAGGTCCACGCTTTCCAATATCAGCGCGCTGCTCATGGCCTGTCCGTATAATGCGGAGTAACCACCGGAGCTGAACAGGATGCCTTTAAACAGGAAAGGGTTGATACGGGCGCCTTGCGGAATGCCCGGCACGGAAGGATAGTTGGGATATTTGAACAACGTGCCGTCGATAAACTGTTTGGTTTCATCACTGGTACCGCCTCTCACAAAAAGCCCTTCTGTTTCCCCGATCTGTTGGACACCCGGCAGGGAGCGCAACGATTGCGTCAGATCACCATTACTGCCTGCCACGGTGACGGCATCCATGGGGGTAAGCGAGGCGCCTTTAGCTTTATCGCTGGCTTCGAAAGCGCCCGCACTCACCGTCACCAGTTTCAGATTTTTAGGCGTACCACGTGGCACGGTGTCGGATAAGGCTTTCCCCGTACTGTCTTTCAGCGTCTGCTGTGCATGAGCGTTCCCCATCAGGGCCGGTAAAAAAATCCATATCAGGTACTTTGTCATCGCCGGAAGTATTATTTACTCACAAAGCTAGTGAGCAGCACGACCGGGATGTTGAGGTGTAGACATTACGGGAAGGTGTGGCGACAAGATGGCAAAGCTGTCCAGGTTAATGGGAAGGACCTTGCACCAGCCGGGTGACATTCTCCTTGAAGAAATCACTGACAGGTATTTCCTTCTCCCCAATACAAACGAGATCGCGTTTAACGGCGGTGATCTTCTTCACCGCTACCAGGTAGGATTTATGCGTACGTACAAAGTCATCTGCAGGTAGCTTCTCTGCGACGGCTTTCATGGTCATGCGGGTAAGCACCGGTCTGGGTGTGGAAGAGAGATGAATTTTGATGTAGTCTTTCAGCCCTTCGATGTATTCAATATCGGCCACCACAATTTTCACCTGCACATATTCCACGTTCACGAAAAAGTCGGTAATGGCACGGGCAGGTGCTGGCGGCTGCTGCAGCCGGAACAGTTCGGCCGCCCGCTGGCAGGCCTTCAGGAAACGTTCAAAGCTAAAGGGTTTCAGCAGGTAGTCTGCCACCTGAAGATTATAGCCTTCCAGCGCATATTGCTCGTAGGCAGTCACCAGGACCACAAGAGGTGGCCGTTGCAGTGACTGCAACAGCTGCAGCCCGCTGAGACGGGGCATCTGTATATCGAGAAACATCAGGTCCACCTGTTCCCGCTGCATCACTTCCATGGCTTCCATCGCATTTTTGCAGGTGGCCACCAGCTGCAGGAAAGGGACCTGCCGGATACTGTCTTCCAGTAACTCCCGTACCAGCTGTTCGTCGTCTACTGCGATGCAACGTATCATATAAGCTTCAGCGTTAGGTGAACAAGAAACCGGTTGTTGTCGTTGTTAACGGTCAGTGTATAATGATGGTGATATAACAATTCCAGTCTGGAGGTGACATTGGCCAGCCCGATGCCGGAGCTGTCGTCTTTACTGATGTCCTGTACCTGGTCTACATGATTCTCTACTATAAAGGTAAGCACATCTTCCTGAACGGACAGTTGTATCCTGATGGTGGGCTTATCTCCCCCGGTGCCGTGTTTAAAAGCGTTTTCCACAAATGGGATCAGCAGCATCGGCTCTATCAGGTAATGCGCCAGCGAACCCGGAGCGGGCATGTCACTGCGGATGTCCACATCACTGCCGAAACGCAGCTCCTGCAGGGCGATGTAACTGTTGAGATAGGTCACTTCTTTCTGCAGCGACACTTTGGCGCCGCCGGTGTTGTACAACATGTAGCGCATCAGCTCCGACAGCATGATAAGGGAAGTCTCCAGCTGGTCCGATTTCTTCCGGGCCAGCGACACCATATTGGTGAGCACGTTGAACAAAAAATGCGGGCTGATCTGCGACCGTAGAAATTTCAGTTCAGTAGATAATTGCTCGGCCTGTTTTTCCTTCTGCCGGCGTTCTTCGTATATGCGGTCCAGTATTTTACGGTACAGCAGGCTGATCACCAGCACGGCGACGGAAGGCCCGAAGACAAAGCGGTAAGCAGCTTTATTCTGCAACAACCCGGGAAACCAGGTGGCCATGATATGGTACTTTAACTGGAAGGAGATAAACAGCAGCAACAAAGCGGCAGGAACATACAACCACCAGTAACGACGGTTGAGCAGCCGCGGGCACAGGTAAAAAGCATTGCCATAAAAGAGCCCCATATGGATCACGCCGGCGATGGTAAAAAATATGCCAGGCATAGGACCAATACTGTATTGGTTTTCCGGAGACGACACCACATAAGGCAATAACAGCAGCACACCCCAGATCAACGTATGCAGTGCGATATTGATATATTTGGATGAGAGGAATGTTTTCATGTGCCGTATAAATATACTGCAAAGCACGCTGCTCGGGAGCAGTTTATCCACGAAGAAGCGACAACACGGCAAAATGCGCCGACAACACGGCTTCTAACGGTAAGAGATGTAGGTCGTTTGTCCCGTTACACTGCCACCGTTAGTGGTCATTTTTACCGGGTAACCAGCCGCATTATACTCATAGGTATATTGTTGCACCAGCTCTACCATGTTATCAAGCTTCATCTGCACTTTGATGACGTTGTTCGGAGAAACACTGGTGGCAAAATGCTGTAACGCGGGCAGCATAAAACCATATTTTTTGTACATGGCGTAAAAAGGGCTGGGGTGATTGTCGTACTGGAAAGTCATGACTGTTATCAGCTCAAACGGCGCTCCCGGCCTTGATATAGGGTTAGGCTGACTTGCTACGATCTTAATAACATTGCCTTTTCCGTCATATTCATATTTGAGGGAGGTGTAAAAGGCGGTGTTCCAGCGGCCGGGCACAAGGGAAACGGAACTTAAATAACCGGTAGACAGGTTATAATCATAATTGCTCAGGACAGTACCGCTGGCAAACCACTCATTTTTAATGCTGCCATCCAGCCCTTTGACATAGGTGTACAAGGAGTCGGCGATGCTGCCCGCACACAGACCATTAACCCACATGAACCTGGTTTTGTAGACATACCCGGTAATCAGTTTGTTCAGTGTGTCCCGGTGTGCAATCCGGCTTCCCACGATGCGGCCTTTATCATCATAGGTAAATCTTTCATTGCCGATCGCCACCAGCCGGTCGCTCTCGTAGATAAAGGCGGGGACATCGGAGATAGCCGCTATGTTAACATCGTTGTAATTGTATGACGGATCCTTACCGGTATTATCTTTACGGCAGGCGGACAAAGCCAGCACTACCAGGCACAGTACAGTAACAGATGGTTTCATATGCACAGGTTTCGTTTAGGCATGGCAATATAGAATTTCTTCTGTCAGTGTTCTGAATAATTTTGCAGTTTTTGTTTCTCTTCGGCCGACAGGCTGTTGATGCCCTTGCGGTGGATCTTGTCCAGTATAGCATCTATTTCCTGCTGCTGCGCGGCCCGTTGCTGGTTGTAACGATCTTCTATATTCAGGTAACGTTGCGGGCCGCGCGTATTGCCGGTCAGCACAATATGCGGTTTCCGCACCAGCAGGTACATAAACACCAGGCAGGGCGCTACCACCGCCAACACCGGCAGGTAATGCTGTTTCACGGCCTGCGGCTCCAGGCACACGGCAAAGAGCAACCCGATAAAAGCGCCGCCGAGGTGCGCTTCGTGCCCTACATTGTCATTATTGCTTCTGATCCGGAAGATGGTGAACAACATATACAACACGCCGTATATCCATGCGGGTATGTACAACGGAATACCAAAGAAGCCTATGTCCATGCCGGGGAACAGGGCTATGCAGGCGAAGATGATACCACATACGGCGCCGGACGCGCCTACTGCGCTGTAATCACCCTGCTGCCGGTGGATGAACAGGGACAACAGGTTGCCCCCCACCAGGCTGCTCAGATAGATAATGACGAAGTTTTTAATGCCCAGCACCGCTTCCACGTCTGCACTGAAAAAGCAAAGCGATAACATGTTAAAAAGCAGGTGGGTCCATCCTACATGCAGGAAGCCGGAAGAGATCAGCCGGTAATATTCTTTGTGGACCAGTATTTCATCCACGATAAAAGCGTATTTGTAATAAAAACCAGTGTCTTTAAATCCCCTGTAAGACACCACCAGGTTCAGGATAACGATCACCAGGGCAACAGCGCCGATTTCTGTCATGGCTATAGGACATTTAGGGTACAGGATGTAAATATGAACGGCAGCCGGAGATACCCTCCGGCTGCCGTTAGTAAAGATAAAAAACTTATTAAAAAGTTGGATCGGCCGGTGTATTCGGATTGTCATTCCTTTCCACAAAAGGATAAGGGAAATAATTCCGTTTCCTTTCGGTCGTCGGACGGGCAAAACGGCGCTGGTCTTCTATCTCCTGTCCGGACATAAACATCTCGATGCGGCGGTGCTTATAAATCTGCGTCAGCAGGTCCGGAATGGTGGCTACCGCCACCGGCAGCAGGTTGGCGCCTACTCCAAAAGGATCATCCGCAGGCTTTTTAGTCACTACCTTGTTCAGCTCCACCAGCCCTTGCGCCAGCCTGTTGGTACGGGCATAACATTCCGCTTTGATCAGCATTATTTCCCCGGGCAAAAAGATGGGAATAGGCTGGATATTGGATTTAAAGAATCCATTTATGACAAATTTCAACCCCGTTGCCTGCCTTGTCATGTAGAAGGGTATTCTGGCGTCTGTAGGCGTGGGTTCCAGCGCTACAGGCAGTCCCATCGTAGAATCCACTACCTGGTAAATATTGCTGGTAGAAGAGACCAGGGTGAAAATAGGATTGGCTACCTGGGGATTAAAATTAAAAGTGCTGACACCGGCCGCGGTAAGGTCTACTTTACCGGCAGCATCCAGCGCGGCGGTATAGTCGCCGGCATACAACGCGTAACGGGCTTTGAGCGCATACAGGGTATTGACAATATTCACCCCTTTGGGTAAAAACGGTGTAATGCTGGTGCTGATCGGATTAGCTGCAATGGTATTCAATGCATTGTCGATGGTACGCACCGCCCGCACATAACCTTGTTTTCCCGGGATAAAATGCACATCGTCGCTCACCGCATCGGGCTTGCCGATGGTATCTGGTACCTGCTCCCAGAAATTAGCCTGTACTCCCAGCGCCAGCGCTTTGAAAATAGATGTATAGGCTATCAGGCCGCTGGCGTAACCTTTGTCGGTCACCACCGTATTAGTGGCGCGCAGTATATTTTCCGCGTCGAAGAGGATTTTGTTGGTGTATCCCCACATACCAGTCACGATCACGTTGTTGTTCAGCACCGTATTGCCGCCAGTACCCAGCTGTCCTTCATCGGCATTACCCGGATTGGTGACAAACGTCTCCCCGCTTAGCAGGCTGCCGGCGGTAGTGGTGGTGTAAATAAGGCCGGTCCTATCCTTGACAAAGTTGGCCTGCAACCCTACTGCCGTATTAGTAATCGCCTGGGGTGAACTGAAGGCCTGGTCCTGGGATGGCCCGGAAGGGTCCTGGTAATCTTTTTTACAGGCCGCCGCAGACAACAGTAACGTGGCCATGGTCATGTATGTATAGAAAGTAGTTCGTTTCATGATTTGTCTTTTTAGCATTAGAATTTAGCGCGGACGGTCAGGTTATAAGTGCGCGGAACAGGAACTGCGCCGAAGTCAATGCCCCGTAAAAGCGTGCTCTGCCCAGCGGCGTTCACTTCAGGGTCATATCCTTTGTAGTTGTCCCATGAGATGAGGTTCCGGCCACCCAGGCTCACGGTCAGGTTATTCAATCCTTTGAATACCTTTCCGAAATCATAGCTGAGAGACACTTCACGCAGTTTCACGAAGCTGCCGTCGTCGATCCTGAATTCCTGGATGTTGTACACACCGGCGATCCAGCCCCTGGGCAGCTGGCCCAGGTCTTCCTGCTCGGCAATCTTACCGTTGTCAACACCCTGGCGGGTCCTGAAGTCGGCGTTAAAAACATCCACGCCCTGTACGGCATCCAGTTGTATATGCAGCCCCAGTTTTTTGTATTGCAGATCGGTGGTGAAAGTACCGGTCCAGTCGGGATTAGGATCACCGATTTTCCTGTTGAGCGCCGGAGCGGAAGCCAGCGGCAGGCCGGTGGCCGGGTCACGCTGCGCCTGGTAGTCGAACGGGCCTTTCTGCGTACCTCTTTCCGTAACAGGAATGCCGGCCGGCGTAGTGAGAATATTGCCATTGGCATCGCGGGCATAGAAGGTGCCGTAGAAGAAGCCGATAGGATAACCGGCGGCGATAGCCACGGGCGCACCCCCTACGGTATTCAACAGCACCAGCGACTGCCCGATGTTTATCGCTTCGTTGCGGTTACGGTTGAAGATGGCCGTCAGGCTCCAGGAGAAATCTTTCGTCTTTACCGGAATGGCATTGAGCACCACTTCTATACCGTTATTGCGCAGTGAACCGATGTTGCTGCGTATGAAATTATAGCCGTTGGTTTGCGCCACCGCACGGTCAATCAGCAGGTCTTCCACCTTTTTACGGTAGTAGTTCACACTCAGCCCGATGCGGTCGTTCAGGAAAGACAGGTCTGTACCGAATTCCAGCTCTTTCTGCTTTTCAGGTTTCACATCAGGATCGGTGTAGGTGAGCGGTCCCTGGAACCCGGAGGCGCCCACAAAAGCGTTGGCAACGTAGGTGTTATAGCGGGCGTACGGAGAAATACCGGTGAGGTTGCCTGATTCGCCGTAGGCGGCGCGCAGCTTGAACAGCGTCCACCATTTGGCTACGGAAGATTTAGCCCAGAAATCGGTACCGGACAATACATAACTGCCGCTCAGCTTAGTATACAGCAGGTTACGTTCGTTTTTGCCGAATACAGAAGAACCGTCCACACGCAGGGCGCCGGTAAGGAACAACTGGTTGCGGTACTTAAAGTTCTGCTGGATATATTCACCGGAGATAGAGAACTCAGAACGCTGGTCGGCACCGGGAATAGCGGTAGTGGCTTTATCCGCCGTTTGTACGAAAGGCGGCATGCCCCGTCCCTGTTGCAGGGAATAATGCTGCCGCTGATATTGTACGGAGTATCCTACCTGCGTTACAGATTCCAGGTTGTTGCTGATACGGGCGTTGTAAGTGGCGTTCGCATCGTGGTTGATCAGGAAAGAGGTATTGGTGCCGGCGCTGGCGTAGCCATTCTGCGCGGGGTCGAGTGAGGTGCCGCCGCCATAGAAGCCGGTACTTACGTTATAGGCGTAGGGCGGAACGAAAGTAGTACCGTCCTGGTAGTAGTTATCGATACCTACATGATAGTCCAGTGTCAGGTTTTTGATCGGGTTCGCCTTCAGGCCCAGACCGGCAATAACACGGCCCACCTGTTGCTGCTGACGGAAGTCTTCGATGATGGACACCGGGTTCACACGCCCCAGGTTACCTACTTTCATCAGGTTGCCCACGGCATCCCGTTGCTGTATATCGTAGTAGTTGCCCAGGATGGTCACGGAGTTCATCGGCGAGTAGAAAGTATTACCGTCAGGTTTTTCCTTCGACTTACTGTAAACATAGTTGACCGTCGCGTTCATGGTGAGCCATTTGGTCACCTCCTGGTCGAGGTTCACCCGGAAACTGAAGCGGTTGAAATCCGTGTTCTTGATGATACCCTGGTTATAGAAGTAGCTCGCAGAAGCGTAGTATTTGGTTTTATCTTTTCCGCCGGCAATAGACACGTTATTGTCGGTACCTACTCCGGTACGGAAAATATAATCCTGGTAGTCGTACCGCTGCACAGGGAATTTGCTCACCACTGCCGGTGTCAGGATGTTCTGGGTGGAATCGTTCGGATTCCCGCCAAACTTGGTAGGAGCGCGGTTGACATCCAGTTTTTTACGCAGCTCATTAATGGAGATGCCGGTGGAGAAGTTGATCACCGGGGCGCCGGTGCTGCCTCTTTTGGTGAAGATCTGCACTACGCCGGCGTTGGCGCGTGATCCGTAGATAGCGGCGGCAGCGGCGCCATTCAGCACTTCCACGCGTTCTATATCGTCCGGGTTGATATCGGCCATACGGTTCTGGCCAACGTTACCAACGAAGTTATTACCACCCTGGGTACTGGCGCCATAGTTAGGATCGGCATTGGTAACACGGGTGGAGGAGTTATCGACGATCACACCATCTACGATGTACAGTGGTTCAGTAGAACCGCCGATGGTGCTGATACCTCTCAGTTTTACAGAGATACCGCCGGAAGGGTCTCCCGAGTTCTGGGTAATCTGCGCACCGGCCGTTTTACCCTGCAAAGCAGCTAATACGTTGCCGGTGGCGCCTTTGTTCAGGTCCTCCGCTTTCACGGAGCTGATGTAGCTGCCCAGCTGGCGGCGGGTGGTACCCTGGGAAGTACCCGTCACCACGATCTCATCCAGATTGGATACCGAAACACCCATGGTCACGTCCCGGGTGATGTTGGAGGTACCAATCGTGACAGGTATTTCCTGGGAGGTAAAACCTACACCGGTAACAGCCAGCACATAGTTGCCCGCCGGCACATTGACCATAAAGCTGTACAGCCCGTCTACTGTGGTATTGGCGCCGGCTTTACTGTTTTTGAGCGTAACGGTAATTCCAGGTAAAGGGGTTCCGGTTTCGTCTGTTACCTTACCGGATATTTTCACCTGCGCGCTGACGGTGGCTGCCAGGCAGGTCATCAACAGTAAAAGCAGCACACGGCCACCTCCTGTCAATCGCATAAATACACGCGTGATCATAAGTGATTTTTAAATGTTGGTTACTGTTGTTGGAAGCCCTTAAAACAGTCGCATAACAACTGTTGAATGGTTGATTGCCTTATTGAATCCTCTTATTTGTGCCTGTTGTAAAAGCTAAGGCCGGAACGGTGTCATACTGCCTGCACCGGCCATTCCCGAAATTTGTTTTCCACAACGATCTCTTCACACATTGGTTGTCCTGTAAAACAGCCCGGGTGGGCTATTTGTTGATGAACGTGTTAAATAACAGATAGGATACCTATAAAATCCTGATTCCTTTGCTGCTGTATGGCTGCAACTTCTTCGATTTTGGCTGCAACTCGGTGATTAATATATCGATGTCTTCTACATTACATACTTTCAGGTGCTCTGCGGTATTCACCTTCTCCGATATACACATGGCCACCACTTTTCTCGCGGTACCGGCCATCGCTTTTTTCACCTGCACCACCTCCCAGTCGTTGTCCGTAAGTCCCGCCTGCACATCAATGGCGTTGACGCCCAGGAAACACAGGTCCGCCCGGATATCCCTTATTTTGGCGATCGCCTCTCCGCCAACGGTGATCTTCGAGTTTTTAGCCAGCTTGTCGCCGATCACAATGACTTCTATATTGGGATGATTGGCATATTCAAAAGCTGCCGGTAAACTCACGGTGATAAAGGTGGCCCGCAGCTCCGGCGGTAATATCCGCGCCAGCTGCAGAATGGTAGTGCCGCCGGTGGTCAGTACAAACATACCGTCATGGATCAGCCCTACCGCCTTCTGGGCAATGATGCGTTTCTCCTCAATGGCATATACATCCTGCGCTACCGCTCCCTGATGAAATGAGTTGGACAAGCCGCCACCATGTACTTTGAGGATTTTTCCTTCCTGTGCCAGCGCCGCCAGGTCCCGGCGGATCGTATCCTCCGAAACCCCCATCTGCTCGCTCAGATGCGACGACAATACCTTGTTATGGAGGTTGACCTGATGTAAGATATATGCCTGACGTTCCTTTTTCAGCATAGGAAGTATTATTCTGCTTTAAATTCGGCAAAAAAACGCATTCAAACAAATATAAAAATGCAGTTTCATGCATATTTCTGCATAAAACGTCGGACTATCGCGTAATATTTCCTTTTAAAATTTTTTTTTTCGGGAGATGACCACCTGCTGCCGATGACCATTTTTTCAAAAAAAAGACCGTCCGGCATCATGCCGGACGGTCTGTCTCAAAATCTGAAATGATAATCTACCGGGCGATAAACAACAGCGCATCTGCCACCACTGCACCATCGGCCTGCTCGTTGCTAATCTCTACGTAAGCTTTCTTCCCCTTCGGTAAACGGAAAGTACCCAGCGACACCCATTCGCCGGAAGTCTGTCCCTCTACTTTAACCGCCCCTGTCTCTATCTTCACCGGCTTCAGCACCTTTCCGTCAAAAACCCGCACATGGGTCACCGTCGCCTGGCCGGCCAGCTTGGGCAGATAGCTGTAAATATGGTACTCGCCTTCCCGTTGTATTTCCGGTGCAAAACGTGCAGACTTCGGCATACCGCCCTTGCTGTCATCCATGTACAGGGAAGGACCGTAGCAGCCATGGGTTTCTTTTTTCCAGTCGCCTTTCAACGTTACATGGGCCGCATCATCATTATCCACCAGTATCTCCGGCGTGCTGTTATCGGCCAGCGGATTGGCTGCCAGCAGCTGCTGTACCTTCTTCACGGCCACCTGCTGCACCGGCACCTTGCTGTCGATAGCCACCACCGCCGCGGTTGCGGCAGATTGCGCCAGCACCATAAACACCGGCTCCATCCGGATAGATCCATACGCGATATGGGAAGCGGATAAACAAACCGGCACCAGCAGGTTGGCACACTCGCCCGTCTTAGGCACCAGCGACCGGTAAGACACCGGGTAAGGACCAAACCCGCCAATCTGTACATCTCCCTCGTTCTTCACCATACCATTCACCACTATCCGCTGACAGTTATGCGAATCCATGGTATAGGCCGCCATGCCCACACCGTCGGTCACGGTAGCACGCCCCTGGCAATTGGCCTGCGTCATCACATACTCGCCCACCATACGGCGCACTTCGCGGACATACAGCTGCGGCGACCAGTGACCGTTGGCCACATATTCATCCTTAGGATACCCCCACTGCAGCATCTCCCGGCGCAAAAGCTCCGGCATCCGCGGATCATGGCCGATAAAATATAACAAGCCCTTATTATACAACTCATGCTGCCGAATGATCTCTTTCCTTGTCTTTGCATCCGCCTCCGGATAATCGTAGTTCATCCCGATCATATCGGTAGAGAAAGGGCCGTTATTGTTAATGTCCGTTTTACCGTTCGGCATCAGGTCAAACTTCAGAAACGCCCGCAGGCTTTTGGCCGGTGCTTTCTCCAGTACGCGCAGCAGCAGCTCGTACCGGGAAGCGTCATAACCTTCCGGCTGCGTAACAGGGACCATGTTCTCCGGACGATTGGTAAGACAGATGCGGAAATTATACGCCTGCACATACTTGTCGCCGCTGCCCTGCGCTGCCATCGGCGTAGGACTAACGCCCCACAACAGCCCGCTTTCCGGTTTTCCCGGCGTCTTGTAGGGATCGATCCCATCGGGGAACTGGTGCTTGTCCTTCAGCTGCACACCGTTGTAGGTCTCCTGGTAGGTACTGTTCGCCTCACGGCCTACGGTATACGAAACACCGGCTTTTGCCATCAGATCGCCTTCATAGGAACAGTCGATAAACATACGGGCCTTCACCACTACGGGGGTAGCGCCTTCCAGCGTAATCTCCCTGATGTAGCCGTTCTCTTTTTTTACGCTGCTCAGGGGATGATCATACCAGATTTCCACTTTCGCGTTTTTCAGATAACCGTCAAATGTCTGTGCAGCTACATGCGGCTCAAAAATCCATTGCTCAAACTTACCATAGTGCGCACCGATACGACGGTAGAAGTCACGGGCCAGTCCGGTGATCGCGTATTTATTACCGATATCCGTATAGCCCAGGCCACCGGTGGTCAGTCCGCCGAGATGTCTGCCCGGCTCTATCAGCAATACGGTCTTATTCAGCTTTTTGGCGGTATATGCCGCCATGATACCGGCAGAAGTGCCACCATACACACAAATATCCACTTCTTTGGGCGTACCGGCCTGTGCGGCGACCGGTATGGTCAACGGGCAACAAATGGCCAACAGCCACCATTTAATTTGTCTGATCATAGTTGTCATTTTAATAACCGGGATTTTGGTCTTTTATTGGGTCAATTGCTTTGTTATAGTTGTATTCAGTGGTAGGAATCGGCCACAGTAGATGCCTGTCGGCCATCGTAATGCCTTTCATGGCTTTGATCACGCTCTTGGCAATGCCCAGCCGTTTCAGGTCCAGCCAGTGCTTACCCTCTCCACAGTCTTCATAAGCGCGCTCCTGCACTACCCGGTCCACAAAGGCCTGTAAGCTGCCGTAGTCCGCCATTTTAAAATCCACGGCAGCATCTGCCACCATCGGGTTCTTACCGTAAGCACGGCGGTGTATCATGTTCAGTTTCTCCAGCGCATCGGTGGTAGGGCCGTTGTTAACGCGGCTGTCGCACTCTGCGTAAAACAGCAGCAGATCAGCGTAGCGGTACATGGGGTAATCATTACCGGCTGCAGTGGTGGTGGTGCGGTCACTGAATTTTTTATTGAGAATGGTACCGGGCCCCAGGCCAAACGTTTGTACGTACCAGTTATAATCGTACCGGAGATCGTTCTTGTCCCAGTTCTTTGCAAAAGTATTGTTGACAGCATCGCTGTACAAAGTGTAATAACCACCCGGAGGATAATAACCGGCACCTGGATAATGCGCATACATAGGATACTGAAACCCTTGTCCGGATGGCTGCCGGGAGAACTTCAGATAAAAGATCTCTTCGGGCGTGGTGATAATATCCGGACCAAACAGTTTATCAAAATCGGCAGATACCATCACATTTACCAATGAGAACTTACCGGACTGTATCACTTCCAGCGCTTTGTCCCGCGCTTTCTGATAATCATTCACGTTCATATACACGTCCGTCAGTACGGTCTTGGCAGCCCATTTGGACGGTGCTCCCACCAGCCGGCCGGCGTCCGGCAGATGAGCCTCGGCAAACAGCAGGTCTTCCGTAATCAGCTGATACACCGCTTCCCTGCTGCTTCTCGGTACGTTCAGTGAATCCATGTTATGCTCCTTCCGGATAGGCACACCGGCCCAGTTACGCACCAGGTGGAAATACAGCAACGCCCGCATGAACCGGGCTTCTGCCAGGAATTTGTTTTTATCTTCTTCACTGAGATTTTTACCGGCAGGCGTTTTCTGGATCACAATGTTGGCGTTGCGGATCGCTTCGTAAAACGCAGCCCACATACCAGCGATACGGGTAATATTGGTATTATCCAGACCGGCGTAATCATTCAGCGGCGCGTGGCTGCCACGGCCATACATATATTCCGTATAAATTTCCTGCTGCACCTGATACAGCGCGCCCATGGTGCCTCCTGCACGAATAGGCGTATAGATGGCGTTCAGGCCGGCCTGCACTTCGGCGGCGTTATTATAAAACTGTTCTGCTGCGATTGACTGCGGCTTTTCATCCAGCAGTTTTGCGCAGGAAGTGAACAACAGCACAGACAATATGACAAGGATACTATATTTCATAAAAAAGATTGAATGTTGGAAAATCAAAAACCGCATCTGATACCAAACGTCACCGACTTATTGGTAGGATAGGTGGCATAATCAATTCCCTGGTTTACGGAACTCTGCGCACCGGCCGCCATCAGTGAGCCAAAGGCGTTCACCTCCGGATCATACCAGGAATAACGGGTGAAGGTGATCAGGTTTTGTCCGCTCACATATACCTGGGCTTTTTTAAACCATTTCACGTGCATTTTTTCCAGCGGCAGATTATACGCCAGCTGTATATTTTTAAAGCGCAGATAAGAACCGTCTTCCACAAAGCGGGTAGACATGTTGGCTGACAGCGTGCGGGTGATCTTCGGATATTTCGCCTGTGTGTTTTCCGGTGTCCAGTGATCATAAGCTACGTCGGCAGGCAGGTTCAACCCCATACCCAAATCCAGTGTAGCGGCCTTATTAAGATTAAAGATGTCATTCCCCTGGGAACCTTGTATGAAGACAGACAACTCAAAGCCTTTATAGCTGGTCACGGAATTCAGGCCATAGGTAAAATCAGGATTCGGATTGCCGATGTAGGTTTTATCATCCGCACTGATTTTACCGTCTTTGTTGAGATCGGCATATTGCAGGTTTCCTTTGTCGGTATAACCGGTTTCCACATACCCGTAGAAGATGCCAAAGGGTTGTCCTTCCCGCAGCAGGTTCACATAATCATTCAGCGAACCGGTGTAAAAGGTGTTACCGAAAATATCCTGTCCGTCGTACAGTTTCACGATTTTATTGCGGTTAAAGGAGATATTGGCGTTCACGTCCCAGGTAACCGCTTTCTTCATCACCGCCACGTCAACTGCAAACTCCATCCCTTTATTTTCCATCTCGCCCACATTTTGCAGGGTAGTGCGGTATCCCATGGAAGCGGGCAACTGCACGGTATTCAGCAGGTTTTTGGTCCTTTTGTGATAGAAGTCGGCGGTAAGGCGCACCTTGTCCTGAAAGAAGGCTACGTCTGCGCCAAAGTCTGCCTGGTAAGTGGTTTCCCATTTAAGGTTACCGGGCAGTACAATATCGGGGGCCATGGAGGTATACAGCGCATCGCCGAAGATGGTATTGCCGGACTTCAGTTGATTCATGGTTTGGTAGGGACTTACCGCAGCGCTGCCGGTAGCGCCGTAGCTGGCCCTTACCTTCAGATCAGATACAACGCGGGAACCTTTCAGAAAAGGCTCGTCGATGGCCCTCCAGGCGATGGCGGCGGAAGGAAAGGTACTCCATTTGTTGCCCGGAGAATAACGGGAAGAGCCATCCCGGCGTACGCTGACGGTAAACAGATATTTGTCCATCAAAGTGTAATTCACCCTTGCGAGATAAGACAGCAGTACCCACTTCTGGTAGCTGCTGGCCGGAACACCGGGTGTACCGGCGCTGCCAAGGGAACCGGTTTTTGTCACATCGCTGAGAAATCCTATACCGGAGCCGTCCATGGAGGTACGTACATAGTCCTGGTAAGTAAAACCAGCGGTGACGTTGATACCATGCACACCGATTTTTTTATTGTAGTATAGTACGTTCTCGTTGAGCAGGCTGGTGGACTGGACCGTTCTTACTGTCGCGGAACCAACGGAGTTCGTGGAGGGTTCGATGTTCGCGTAGTAGTCCGACCGGTCGTTCAGGTTGTCTATACCGCCGGAAATACGGATGGACAAGTCTTTCCACGGCTTGATGGTTAGTGCGGCATTGGAAAATACGCGGTCCCCCTTGAGGCGGTCCGATATCTCATAAATGGGTATCATCGGATTGATGATGGCATTGGAGATAAAGGGATAGGCGGTAGTGAGGCGGCGGTAACCTCCGTTGGGCAGATAGGGCGTCAGCGTGGGCGGCGCCATCAGCATGGCAGAAATCAGATCGCTGCCACGGTTGCCGAGGCCGGAATTCTGACTACGTGTATCCATGCGTGTTAACGTGGCATTATAAGATACGCTGAATATTTTACTGATATCATGCTCCACGCTGCCGCGGATAGAATATCGTTTGTAATTGCTGTTGCGAACGATGCCGTCCTGCAGGAACATGCCCCCGGAGAGGGAGAAGCGTGTTTTGTCGGTACCGCCGCTCACGGTGGCGCTGGTATTGTAGATGGGGGCGTTGTGCATCACCAGGGATTGCCAGTCGGTACCCGGGCGAAGACCAAACGAATCAATCTGTTCTTTCGTGAAATACGGTGCCAGCCCGTCATTGGCGGCTTGTTCGTTGTACAGCGTGGCATATTGCTGTGCGTTCATCAGCTTCATCTTTTTAGAGACCGACTGAATGGTGTATCCTGCGGTAACTTCCACGTTGGTCGCTTCTTTTTTCCGGCCGCTTTTGGTGGTGATGATCACGATGCCGTTTGCCCCGCGGGAGCCGTAGATGGCCGTAGAAGACGCATCTTTAAGGATTTCCATGGAGGCGATGTCGGAAGGCTGCAAAAAGGTGGGATTGCCATTGTATGGGAAGCCGTCGATCACATACAGCGGTTCGTTGCCACCCATGATGGAATTAATACCGCGGATGCGGACGCTGATGGCGCCGCCGGGGGCGCCGTTGTTCTGCATCACGCGTACGCCCGGAGCGCGGCCGCTCAGGGCCTGCATGATGTTGGTATTGGGCTGTGCGGTGATATCGGCGGATTTGATTTGTGATACGGAGCCGGTAAGGTCGCTTTTTTTAGCGATACCGTAGCCGATCACCACCACTTCGTTGGCTTTGTTCACGTCGGCTTCGAGGCGTATCTGCAGCGGTTGTTTGCCGGCGGCAAGCACCTCCTGTGGTTTGTATCCGATATAGGATATCACGAGAACGGCTGTACGGGGAGCCATCAGTTTGAAGGCGCCTTCGGCGTCTGTCTGAGTACCGGTCTTGCTGCCTTTGACCACTACAGTGGCGCCCGGCAACGGTTCTCCCGTGGTGGCGGTCACGCGGCCGGTAACCGGCTGTTGTTCCTGCAGCGGGGTAGCCGGTGGAGTGTTCTTTTTACTATCGGCCGGTTCAATCACG
Source organism: Chitinophaga eiseniae (assembly GCF_900167135.1). Lineage (GTDB taxonomy): Bacteria > Bacteroidota > Bacteroidia > Chitinophagales > Chitinophagaceae > Chitinophaga > Chitinophaga eiseniae. Next base: position 532,565 of record NZ_FUWZ01000002.1, read on the forward strand.
ATATTCTGGCCAACGATGCTCCAGGTGAGGGACTGCTGCCGGAGGCACAGCTCCAGCACTTTCTCCAGCGAGGCGGATTTCACTTCTACGGTTACACGCCGGGCATTATCCAGCAGGCGGTGATCGAAAAAAAAGACATACCCCGTTTGTTTTTCGATGGCACGGAAAACTTTTTCGAGCGGCGCATTTTTCTCGGACAGGGAAACGTTCTGAGCGTAGCTCTTGGCGCTGACCTGTATACAAGCGAATAGTACAATAATGGCTGATAGTTTCATGGCCAGTAGCATTTTGGCGATATACCGTGGTTGATAGGCCGGTCGCCTGCAAATAGAACTAAATTGCATACTTTTGAATTGTTTGGGTAATAAAAGCCCTGTCCCGGTATAAAAGCCGGAAGCGAGAGTCGTGGAACGATTTTCATGGGTTACCCAAACGACCGCCGGGAGTGCTGGAACACTTCCGGTTTCTTTTTTGGGCCCCTGCCGTGTTAATTAATCATTTTTCATAACGGTTGTTTTCATGGTATGACGATGATCTTCTTTTTTTCTATTCTGAAATGGATATTGCTTAGCTCGAGTATCTTCAGGACTTCTTCTATGCTGCTGTTACGGGATATTTTCCCACCAAATTCCCGGTCGGGGATATTGCCTTCATAGGCGATGTCTACATCGTACCAGCGGGCTATCTGTCGCATCACGCCGGGTAATTTCTCGTGGTTGAACCGGAAGTAACCGTTCTTCCATGCCACAATCTCTTCCAGGTCTACGTCATTGACCACCGACACCTGGCCGGCCTGGTCCATGCGGAGCTGCTGCCCTGGGCGCAGGGCGGTGCCGCCGCCGCCGGTATGTACTTTTACGGCGCCTTCCAGCAGGGTGGTCCGTACTGCGGTCTCCTCCGTATAGGCCATTACGTTAAAATGCGTGCCCAGCACCTGTACGTCCATATGGCCGGCTTTTACGTGGAAAGGTTTTCCCGGCATCTTCGCTACCTCGAAATAGGCTTCCCCGGTAAGTTCCACGGTCCTGTCGGCCCCGGAGAAGACGGTCGGATAACGCAGCGTAGAGGCGGCGTTGATCCACACGTTGGTGCCGTCCGGCAGGGTCACGCGGAACTGGCCGCCACGGGGGATGGCCAGCGTATTGTATTGTACCGCGCCGGAGTGATGGTCGCCGCCGGCTTCATAGGCCAGCTGGCCGTTATTGACCTGCACTATCTGCACATTGCCTTGTTGCGCCAGTGCACCATTGGCGGTACTATCGAGGGTGATGGTGCTGCCGTCTGCCAGTATGAGCGTTGCTTTGTTGCTGCCTGGCACCACGTGATGCACCGGGCTGTTGATGCCGCCTGCCACTGGCTGCTGCGGCCGGAAGCGCCAGAATGCGGCGACAACGACGATCACCGCCACTATAGCGGCGACAGCCGCCGGATACAGCCAGCGGCGCCGCCGGGCGATGGGCACCACCGGCGTATCGGCAGGGCGGATAGAAGCATAGATTTGTTCCATCCGTTCGGCATTAGCCTGACCGTGTTTCGTTTTATCCTGCAAAAGGGCTACCAGGGCTTCTTCCCATGCGTCCTGCCCATGGCCTTGCCGCAGGGTTTCCCAGAGCTGCGCGGTTTCTTCTTCGCTCAGCGCATCGTTGAGATATCGTGCTATCAGGGTTGATAAAGGTGTTGGTTCCATAGCCAGTATGCGACGTTGTAATGGTAAAGACGCACTAATGGAACAAAAGGAGGTGCTGCGGAAAAAATTTTTTTTTCAGGTATAGCGGGTAAGGGTGGCGATGGCCAGCACGAGCAGGCCGGGATAGTGTTCCAATATTTTCCGGAGGGTGGCCAGCGCCTGTACGATATAACTTTTAACGGTAATACGGGACAGTCCCATGGCGTGGGCTATTTCTTCATGTCCCATGCCATCGAAGCGGCTCATACGGAAAGCTTTCTGCTGCTGGGGAGGCAGGCGTCGGATGGCGGCATGGATGGCATTTTCCAGTTCCCTGAATTCGGCCCTGGCTTCGGCGCCGCTATGGGTGTTTTCATGGTGGTAGTCCTGCAGGTACTGCCGGTAGGCATCCTGGGAGGCAAGTTTGCGCAGCCGGCTGTAGAGCAGGTTACGGGCCATGATAAAGAAGTAGGCGTCCAGCTTCTCTACCTGTGCCAGCTGCGCACGTTTTTCCCAGAGGGTCACAAATACCTCCTGGGCAATATCTTCTGCGATATCCGGAGAACGGGAGAGCAGCAGGGCGGAGGAATACACCGCATCCCAGTGACGAACGAACAGCTCACGGTATGCGGCCGCGTCTCCGTCGGCCAAACGCTTTAGTAGTTCGGTCTCACTATGTGGAATTGGATGCATCGTTGGCCAACCCGGCTGCCTCTGTTCTGACCGGATTTTTTAAAAATAGTAAAACTTATTTATTGTCCAGCCATACTACCTTTTGTTCGGAGGTATGTTGTTGACCAATCACATCGCGGTACAGCCCGGGACGGCGGGCTTTACGGTAGCGATAACCACCGGCCTGCTGCAGCTTTTCAGGCGTCAGCGTGGCAATAGCGAAGCCGTCGCCCAGCTGGCGGCATTCTGCCAGGATATCCCCGAACGGGTCAAGGACCATGGAGCAACCGTTTTTAAGCTGGTCGTCGTCCATACCGATGGGGTTGGAGAACACGACGTATATGCCGTTGTCGTAAGCACGGGCGGGCAACCATTTCATGAGCCAGCCGCGGCCTTTGAGACTGTCAAACTCCAGGCGCAGGGAGGTAGGATCGGCTTCGCGGTTGTGCCACAGGGCAGGATCTACAAAGCCGGCGCCGGGGCGGGAAGAGGGCGTACACATGGTCACATGCGGCATAAAGAGGATATCGGCCCCCAGCAAAGCGGTAGCTCTTACGTTTTCAATGACGTTGTTATCATAGCAGATGAGGATGCCGCATTTCCATCCCAGCAGGTCAAACACCACGTATTCATCGCCGGGCGTCAGGTGCGGGTTAATAAACGGATGCAGCTTGCGGTATTTGGCCACCAGTCCGTTTTTATCCACGCAGACATAAGCTTTATACAGTTTATCGGCCGCATCTTTTTCAAAGAGGCCGGCCAGAACGGCGATATTATGTTCGCGGGCGATGGCCGTCAGCCGCTGGATACTGGGCCCGTCCGGAATGAACTCTGCCAGGTCCAGCATCTGTTCTTTCGACAGGTGGCGGGCAAAGGTGTACCCGGTAACGGAGCATTCATGAAAAGCGATGGCCTGTGCGCCATCAGCGGCGGCCTTCGCCGCCAGGTCGTTTATCTGTTGGAGATTATACGCTTTATCTCCGCTTTTGTTCTCGAATTGTGCGGTGGCTACTTTTAATTTTTCCATGGTTTCGTATATTCTTAATAGTTATATCTTTTGATTTTTGTGCCGGCAGCGCTGTCCCGTATCAGCTCGGCCAGCCGCTTCTCCCTGGTGGCAGCTTGTTTACCTGTCATCACCCAATGCGCGGTCTGCTTACGATACCCCGGCGCCATTTTCTGGTAAAAAGCCCAGGCTTTTTCGTTGGCCCGGAATTGTTGTTCAAATTCTTCAGAGAGCTGCTCCGACGCTTTCAATTCATAGGTGTATACAGCGGAACGCTCCAATTCCCGTTTATTGAAAGCAGCGAGGCCCGCCGGCATCATCCGGCCCTCCCGGGTAAGGTCTTCCACCTTCTTGATATTGATAGCGCTCCAGATGCTTTTGGGTTTGCGGGGCGTAAAGCGGATCGTATAACTTTCTTCATTGATGGATTTACGGACCCCGTCTATCCAACCATAACAAATGGCTTCGTCCACCGACTCAGACCACGACATACACTTTTTACCGGTACCGGTCTTGTAGTATCCAACCAGCAGTTCTGCTGCTTTATGATGATTTTTATCCAGCCATTTGCGGAAGGCGGCTCCTGTCTCGAAAAACACAGGTTCATTTGGATATTTGGTCATTTGGTTATTGAGTTATTGGATTTATAGATTTTGAAATTTACGGATTTACGGATTTACGAATTTCGGGGATTTGATCACTGTGTTTAGTTAAATTTTTGTTGAAAAAGTTAGTCAAATTATTCCACATAAAAGCAATATCACCAATCCCCGAAATTCGTAAATCCGTAAATTTCAAAATCCATAAATCAAAATGGGCTAGTTTTGGGCAAGCAGAAAACTGATATGAAAGATTTCAAGAAATATTTTAGCATCCCGGCTCCCCCGGAAGAAGTATATGCGGCGCTGACCAATCCGGCCACCATTCAGCTATGGACGGGCGAAGTAGCAGAAATGTCTACCGAGCCGGGATCGGAGTTCGCCCTGTGGGAAGAAAGCATTGTGGGCAAGAACCTTGAATTTGAGCCGGGAAAGAAGATTGTGCAGCAATGGTATTTCGGGGAAGATGAAGAAGCGCCGTCCATTGTGACGATCATCCTGCATACCGGTAAAAAAGGCACCGATGTGGAGTTGCGGCATACCAATATTCCGGACGAAGCTTTTGAAGACATCACTACCGGCTGGCAGGAAGCCTATTTTGGGTCCCTGATAGATTTCTATAAGGAATAACAGGTTGATGCGCCCACAGCCCAATAGTCGCCCAGGGCCTAAGCCCTGGGAAACATTTAATCATTTGTCTGATAAGGGAAGCTGCTGTCCAGCCAGTCAAAACCGATCTCCGCTTCCAGTATGTCGCGCAACTCATCTTCCGTGATGACGCCCTTTGCGTATATGCCGGCTACGATTTCCTGCTGGCGGGGCGATAGATAGGGCGCATGTGTACGCAGAAAATTGGCGGCATTGACCGCCTGATCGCCTTCCGAGATCGGGCCCGGATATTCAGGGTTTTGTTCCACCACTGCTTCCAGCATCCGTGCGAAAATAAAATCCTGTAGGTTTTTGGCCATGATCACGGCCTCGTTGGAATCGTGATATACCAGTACGATCGGCACGTCGTCCCCGTCTTTCAGGTTATAATAAAAGGCGTACCAGTCGCCCGCGCCGGTGTAACCCAGCGGAACAAACCGGTGGCTCTTGTCGGCAAACAGCATACCTGCTGCCACTTCTCCGGAAATATCTTTCTGGTCGATGATTTCAAAATCGATGGCAAACAGTAAAAAGGGCGGATGGTCTTTTGCGCGGAGGAATTCGCGGGAATACCATCCCGGTCCCAGTTGCCCCCAGGACAACATCCCGTCCCTGTCCAGTTGTTTATACAATGCAGGATATTCAAACTGATGTTCCTGCTCAATTGTCTCCAGTGTCGTCATCTTTCGCTATCGTTTTTGGCAGGGAAAGATACGGCTTATTTGCGCACGCCTGCACGTTTAAAGGTCTGCTCTCCCTGTTTCTGGTAGGGATTCATCACAAATGACAACAGGCTGCCATCCTGTTTGAGCTCCACCACGCGGAAACCATGGTATTCCACGCCCCAGCTGCCGCCTACGTGGCCGTCCCAGAGGAAAGGTATTTTTTCATCGAGCATTTTCACGCTGTCTTCCTGGTGGTCGTGCCCGTTAAATACTGCGCGGATATTGGGATATTGTTTGATGAGTGCCTGGAATTCCGGTGCGTCGATACCGTGTTTGGTCCACTTTACCGGGGTGATATGGACGAAGATGAAGATGTTGGCCGCCTTTTTATGTTGCTCCAGCTTTTCACGGAACCAGGCTACGTCCGGACTGAGGTAATTTCCATTGATATCGGCGGTGTCTCCCAGCAGGATCACATTATCGCCCATCACTACGTCGTGGTTGAGCGGAAAACCCCATGCCTGTTGCCATGCTTCCGGCGTCACATGGTCGTGGTTGCCGCGGGTGGCGTATACGTGGGAGTGGATCTGTTTGAAGAGGGTGGCCGCAGGTGTCATGAAAGACGGATCGTTGTGGACCACGTCTCCGTTGAGTACGAAGAACGCGCAGGGATTGTTTTTTTCGTAGATGCGGAAAGCTTTTTCCAGGTCATGGTAATATTGCTCCCAGGCTGTTCCCGGTTCTCCATAGTGCCAGTCGGAGCCGATGGCAAAGCGGAATACCGTTTTATTCTTAAAGTCTTTGCTGGTGGCTGCGGTGACGATCTTGCCACAGGCCTGGATAACGATGGCGGCGGATACGCCGCGGAAGAATTCGCGTCTGTTCATCATACATTAAAATTAGTCGTTCCGGCAGGAATCGACGGCTACACATTATATATTAACAGAAAGATCAAATTACGGACGACAGACCAGGAATGATACATATGCTATATTTTTATGGCGCTAGATAACTATGCGGGCGCCATTATCTCCCCCCTATAATCATCTAAAAACGGGCAGTTTATCATTCATCATTCGTCATCCATCATTCGTCCAGCCACATAGCCATGCCCGTTAAAAAAATATCAGGTCCGTACAAGATAATATCAATCTCCCAAAAGCCATAATCATATGTAAGATTTCACCATACATTATATTATAACTACATGATAATCAAATAAATACAAACAAAATATCCATCGATTGCAATTAACTGTTTTCGCCAGAGACTGGTCAACTTTCAATTTATTCAGAAAGAATTGTAATCAGATTGTTAATATTACCCTTAATCCTTCATTTTCTTACCCGCGCTAAATGATTTGATTGTAACTTTGCACCTCGAATAAAAATGGGGTTATGTTTAGAAGCAAGCGTACGTCTGAAACAGGTCCGGATGTGGTTTTAATCGGCGCAGGAATCATGAGCGCCACCCTGGGTACACTCCTGAAAGAGCTGCAGCCAGAATTGACCATCGAAATCTATGAGCGACTGGATATGGCAGCTGCAGAGAGTTCCGATGCGTGGAACAATGCAGGTACCGGTCACTCTGCTTTTTGTGAGCTGAACTACACGCCGCAGAAGCAGGATGGTTCAGTAGACATTAAAAAAGCCGTGAATATCGCCGAGCAGTTTGAAGTGTCCCGGCAGTTCTGGGCTTACCTGGTAGAAAACAACATTATTTCGAATCCGCAAGCGTTTATCCAGCGTATCCCTCATATGAGTTTTGTTTGGGGAGAAGAGAACGTGGATTACCTGAAGAAGCGTTACAAAGCTTTGCAACAATGCCATCTGTTTAAGAAGATGGAGTACTCCGAAGATAAAGAACAGCTGAAAGCCTGGATGCCGCTGGTGATGGAAGGTCGCGACCCGGCTCAGAAAGTGGCTGCCACGCACATGGAAATAGGCACCGATGTGAACTTCGGCGCGCTGAGCCGCGCACTGTTCAACCACCTGGAGCAGCTGGATGGCGTTACCATTCATTTTAATCACGATGTGCGTGATCTGAAAAGGATGGAAGATGGCAGCTGGCAGATCAAGGTAAAAAACCGCGAGACCCGCGAAAAAAATGTCCTTAAAACAGACTTCGTTTTCATTGGCGCCGGCGGCGGTTCCCTGCCCCTGCTCGAAAAATCTGATATCCCTGAAGGCAAAGGCTTCGGCGGTTTCCCGGTAAGCGGCCAGTGGCTGCGCTGCACCAACCCTGACATCATTGCCCAACATCAGGCGAAAGTATATGGCAAAGCCTCTGTAGGTGCGCCTCCCATGTCAGTGCCTCACCTCGACACCCGTATGATCGATGGAGAAAGAGCACTGCTGTTTGGCCCTTACGCCGGCTTCTCCACCAAATTCCTGAAAAACGGTTCCTTCCTCGACCTGCCTAAATCCATCAGCCTGGACAACATCCACCCGATGGTATCCGCCGGCCTCGATAATATTCCGCTGACCAAATACCTCATCGCACAGGTACGTCAGAAGCCGGAAGACAGGCTGGACGCACTTCGCGAATACTTCCCCGAAGCACGCATGGAGGACTGGAAACTGGAGATTGCCGGTCAGCGTGTACAGGTGATCAAAAAAGATCCTGAACATGGCGGCATCCTCGAATTCGGTACCGAAGTTGTCAGTGCTGCCGACGGCTCTATTGCCGCCCTTCTTGGCGCTTCTCCCGGTGCTTCTACCGCAGTGTCTATCATGCTCAACCTGCTGAAACGTTGCTTTAAAGACTACGTGGAAACAGAAGCATGGCAGTTGAAACTGAAAAAGATGATCCCTTCTTACGGTCAGTCACTGCTCAACCACCCGCAACTGTGCGAAGAGCTGCGCAGCTGGACCACTGAAGTACTGGAACTGAAAGCCATGGAGGCGGTAGACCAGGACTAATAAGCGATTATAACCTGTATTATATAAGGAAGCCCCTGCGAAAACGCGGGGGCTTTTCTGTTAAGCGTTATGGATTATCTGTTATCTGTCAGTATGCATGCCATTGCTGCCTACGATCACCCGTTTCACCATCACTTTGCCATTGTGCACCAGTTTAAGGAAATACATCCCTGCCGGCAGTCCTGATACGGAGATGGTCTTCGTATGGGTACCTTCGGCCAGCTGGCCATTCACCGGCAGCTGTACCAGTTTACCGCCCAGATCATATACGCCCAGTGTGGTACGTCCGTCGGACGGCAGTTGGAAGGTCACTGTCACCACGGAGCTGGCCGGGTTTGGATAAGCGTTCATCACCGCCAGCCCGGTTTCTTTGGCGGCGAGGGCTGTCCCTGTTTTAAATTTCACTTCCGAGTAGCTGTTCCACGCGTTGACGTTATTGCCATGCCCCAGAATTCGTACATGCCTGGCCGTTACAGCCGGGAAATTGAATGATTCAAAGCCGGCGGAGGTGCCGCTGCTTTGCAGGCCCGTTGCTACGCTGGTCCAGGAGGTACCGTCGGTGCTCACCTGTATATCGAACGAAGCGCGGCGGGTATCTCCTTTATAGAAGGCGATATCTACACCATTTATCGTGGTGTTGCTGCTGCCAAGGCAGAACCAGATAGACTGTTCACCGGAGGCTGACCAGCGGGTGTTCAGGTCGCTGTCGATGGCGTTGGCGGCTACGTTGCCATCGTCTCCGCTGGCTTGTGCGGGAACGCATACGGGGCCCGGACCGCTGCTATCGCCGATGACAGCCAGTTGCGGCGGGTTGGCGGCGGCTTCTTTTGAATTGAGGAAGATACGCGGATCGTGTGCCTGCTGGCTCTTCATGACGAAGGCAATTTTCTTCCTGCCGGCGGCCAGTTCGTTCTGTACGTAGCTGGTCACGTCCCAGGTGTAGTAGCGTGCCGTATCGTTCGTGAGCACGGTAGATGCCAGCAGGGTGCTGCCTGATGCCGGTTTATTATTCCAGGTAATGGTTTTCTCCGTCCAGGTGGTGTTGCTCAGCGGGTAAACACCTACCGGAACGCTGGTAGCCACGGTACCGTCTACACGTCCGTACAGCCGCAATACCACGGAAGACACGCTGCTGGCCGCATTCGTAAGGTCGAAGGTCAGGTAGGCTTCCCGCCCATTGTTGAGCTGGCCAGCCGGTGCAATCTTGGTAATGAGGAATGTGGAGTCGCTTACGCCCCAGGTGGTGCCGGCATTGGTACCGTCGCGGACGTAGGCGTCCTGCGTGGGTTTCAGCAGTGTGGCAGCCGGAGCGGCTTTAAACACGGCCGTGTAGGTAGTGTCGTTGTCGGCAACAGTAATGTTCTGTACCCGGTTGCCTCCGTGTGCCCAATGGTCAAAGATATAGGTGACACCATTGAGCACTTGTGGAGACGGGGCTTCCATAGGCCGCACCATGCCCGATAAAGCAGGGGTACTATACGGGGTGGTAAAGGGAATGTCATTGAGCCTGATCTGCAGGCCTGCGGGTTGTGTCTGCAGGGAAAGATGGGAAGTTACCGGGAACAGTTCCACGTAGGTGGTGTCCTGCTCACCGCGGCTGTCTCTAACGGAGAGGTATATACGATACCAGATATCTGTTTCCGTGTGTCCTTCAGCGGAGATGACGAATTTGCCGTTTTTCACGCTGTCCGGCGTCTGTGGTCCCGGATGTACGTGGTTGGCATGATGGAAGTCCACCCACCAGTGGAAAGCGCTGGCCGGCAGCGTGCCGTCTTCCGCATCGGTACCGGTGCCTGCAAAACTAACGGTATCGCCTGCACGGAATTTTGCATTATTCAGCGGTGCGGTGATGGTGGCTACCGGGAGGGTGTTTGGGGCGGAGACCGTCAGCCGGGCGTTGTTGCTGGTAGTACTGCCGGCGCTGTTGGAGATCACTACGCTGTAGAGGCCAGTATCTGCCGGTTGCACATTGGCGATGGCATAGGAAGCCGCAGTAGCTCCGCTGATATTGCTGCCATTTTTACGCCACTGGTAGGTGGGCGCAGGATTGGCGACGGCCGTCACGCTGAAGACAGCGGTTTGTCCCTGTGGTACGGTGACCGGCTGCGGTTGTGTGGTGATCACCGGCGGCTGTGTGCCGGTATACACAATTTTATACAGTGCGTTGTTATTGCGGCTCAGATAGTACAGGTTACCGTCGGGGCCTTGTTTGAGGTAGGTCATCCCGCCGCCCAGGCCGGTAGCAAAAGCCGTGCGGGTAGGAGAAGCGGGGTTGATATAGTTGATCCAGCCGCCGCAGTAATCGAGGAAAAAGTATTTCCCGTTGTAGGTAGCCGGATAGTTACTGATGGCGCCGTTGAAGAAAGTACCACCGTTGATGGCACAACCCTGGCCGTCTGGTGGGGAGCCGTCGCGGTTGGTGCTATAGCGGTACAGCGGATTGGTGAAGCCGGAGCAGCCGCTGGTGCAGTTACCTTCCTGGGTGGGCCATCCGAAGTTACGGCCGCCGGTGGTGCCGTCGTTAATTTCTTCCCAGGTGGATTCACCTACATCGTTGATGAAGATTTTGCCTGTCACGGGGTCTATGGAGTTGGTGAAAGGATTCCGTAACCCGTACGCCCATACGCGGCTGCGTTGGGCGCCGCCGCTGAAAGGGTTGCCCGACGGCACGGAACCGTCGGTGTTGATGCGCAGCACCTTGCCCATGTAGCTGTCAAGATTGCTGGCATTGTTACCTACCTTATTATCTCCTACAGAAACATACAGTTTGTTGTCGTTGCCGAAAGAGAGGCCACCGCCGTTGTGGTAGATAGCGCTGAGGGTGGGCAGGTCCAGGATGGCCGTTTCGGAGCCGGCCACGTCGCCGTTCATCGTAAAGCGGCTGACGCGGTTATGCGGGCCGGAGGTATGAGTGTAGTACAGGTAGATGTAGTGGTTGGTGGCGAAGGCAGGGTCTACCGCGATGCCGATAAGACCACGTTCCCCGCTGCTGTTGACCGACAGTGAAACAGCTGGTGTTGACAGGAGGGCGCCGTTTTTTATCACCCGCAACTGTCCTGTTTCCTGGCAGACCAGTATGCGGCCGTCAGGCAGGAAGGCCAGGGAAGTGGCACTGCTGATGCCGTTCACCACCTGTACCCGCTGGAAATTGGCCGGCAGGGATTGCGACAGGACGGTCGAGACGGACAACAGCAATAACAAGAGTATTGCGTATTTTTTTTTCATCATCAAAAAACTTTAAAGGTGGATAATGAGGGTGCAGAAAACATAGGTCGCCCATTAGCGTATAACCGTAACTGTTATACACTTTAAAATGATTTCAGGAGCAGACGGGCGCAGTCTTGCTCATGACGTTGATGGCATTAAGAGGATGTCATAAAGCGTTAGTTTTTTACGATCAATAAAAGGGTACGGTGGAAACGGGTTTTCAACAACACTTGGCTACAGGGTAGTTTCCGGGATTATCTCAGGTACGAGGCTGCAAATGGTCTATGGTTTCCAAAGTGTTTTTGGCGATTCAGATCCTGGCTGTAGTTCTAAATTATGCAAACGATTGCAGATTTCAAAATAGTTTTTGTGGCGATGAGTAAAAAAGGAGCGTCGGGATTAATCATCAGGACTTAAAGGAGGTTCTTTTTTACGGAATGGCATCTAAAAACCCGGATATCAATATATCATATTAATAATAAATAATATTTATTCTAATAATTTGATAATCAAATTATTAGAATAATGAAATGTAACCTTTTTTCAAATTTTAGTTAAATTTTCTTTTGATGAATTGTCAGTTTTAAAGTATTTTCATTGCAATGAAAAAAGTCCATACACAAATCGCTGATCAGATAGCCAGAAAAAAACCGGGGGCGCTTATTTTCCCTACGGACTTTCGGGGTATTGGCACCGGGGCAGCCATAAAACAAGCGTTGTTCCGGATGGCACGTAGTGGTACTATCAAGCGCTTGGCACATGGCATTTATTACACGCCGAAAATCGACAGCATACTGGGAGAATTAACCCCTGGAGCTGAAGATGTGGTCAGGATGATCGCCAAAAAGGAAAAAATCCGCATCGTCCCCTCCGGCGCTAATGCCTTGAATCTGCTTGGCCTAAGCACACAGGTACCCACCAAACTGGTATATCTGACTGACGGTCCTCCCAGAAAATTAAAGATTAGAAAACTAGAGGTCAGACTTAAAGCTACCTCCCGGAAACGAGTGTCCAGAACAGGAAAGATTAGCTCCCTGGTAATACTCGCACTGGAGGAAACAGCACTGCACCAGGTGGATGATGCCACTAAAAATAAAATCAAAAAACTGCTGGAGCAGGAAGATCCCAAAAAACTAAAACACGACCTGTCGTTGGCCCCGGCTAAAGTCAATGACTTTATTGTTAACTTATTCAAGCCTTTTACTATTATGAAAAAATGACCGGATGGCTTTCTCTGCCCAGAGAACAACAAAAAGCTGTATTAATGGAAGCTGCGCGAAGAAGCGGAATATCGGCTAATGCTATCGAAAAAGACTGGTGGGTAACCCTGACACTAAAGGCAATCTTTCAATTGCCCTACGCTAACTGTTTCGTATTTAAAGGAGGCACCTCCCTTAGTAAAGGATGGAGGTTGATAGAAAAGAGATTTCTTTCATTCCTTCGGCACACATGCTGGATTCGTACCAGAATGATTATCAATATATGACAACACACATGCTTCATGGAGAAATACCTGATTTTGCAGTAGTACTTGATGGGCTCGCAACAATATTGGAAAAGTTCAGAAATACTTCGTGACGCTATTCTTTTCCAGCCTCACCAACATTGCGAAAAAACCATAACAAAAAGTGAAAATCAGCTTACTCACCAGGTGATTTATTTCCGACCTTTATAAGCGTAAAACAAACACCATAAAATCAAACAAAAGCGCTCAGCGCTTATTTTTTGCAATAAAAATGCAAACGATTGCAGTAAAACGAACGGAAAAGATATATTGTCAGTAGTTGTGATCCGCTAAAAGCTTTATACATCAACCATTCATCCGGCACCAGACGCCCGGCCATTCACCAAAATCGATCATTTTCATCACCTATAACAACTAACATCACGTAATGAAAAAACTATTCCTCTCTTTGCTGGCGATCTGCTGCGCTGCACAAGCGATCTTCGCACAAACAGCGCACGACGAACATATGAAATGGTGGCGGGAAGCCCGTTTCGGTATGTTTATCCACTGGGGCGTATATGCGCAGCTGGCGGGAAGCTGGCAGGGACGGCCCATAGGCCGCGGCGGCGAATGGATCATGAACCGCGGTAAAATATCAGTGGCGGACTACCAGCAGGTGGCCCAATCCTTCAACCCGGTAAAATATAATGCAGACGCATGGGTAAAAGCAGCGAAAGACGCAGGCATGAAATATATCGTCATCACAGCCAAACACCACGATGGCTTCGCTATGTTCAAATCTGCCGCCAGTAAATGGAACATCGCAGATGCCACCCCTTACGGTAAAGACGTGCTTCAGCCACTGGCGGCCGCCTGTAAAAAATATGGCCTTAAACTGGGCTTCTATTACTCCCAGGCACAGGACTGGAACAACCCCGGCGGCGCTGCCGCACGCAAGGTAACTTCCGAAGGCTGGGCCAATCCCGACTCCGCTAAAATAGACGCCTATACAAAGGACAATACCGGCCATTGGGACCCGGCGCAAACCAGCGCTTCCATGGGTGAATACATAGATAAAGTAGCGGTGCCACAGGTGAAAGAGCTGCTCACCAACTACGGCGACGTAGCTGTATTATGGTGGGACACGCCAACCAACATGACCGACGAATATGCAAAGAAACTGCAGGCCGTGCTGTCACTCCAGCCTAATATCATCACCAATGACAGGCTTAAAAGACCCAACTTTCCGGGCGACTATAAAACACCGGAACAGAAAATTCCTTCACAGGCAGAACTGGATGGCCGCGACTGGGAAACCTGCATGACCATGAATGGCACCTGGGGTTTTAAAAGCTACGACCACAAATGGAAAAGCACGGAAACACTCATCAGGAACCTCGTAGATATCGCCTCCAAAAACGGGAACTATCTCCTGAACGTAGGACCAGACGCACTGGGTCAGTTTCCACAGCCCAGCATCGACGGACTGAAAGGCATCGGCCAGTGGATGAAAGTCAACGGGGAAGCTATTTACGCCACCAACGGCAGCCCCTTCGGCGCATTCCCCTGGGGACGCTGCACCAAAAAAGTGAAAGGCAGCAACACCACGCTCTACTTCCATGTATTTAACTGGCCCACTGATGGCAAACTGGTCATCCCCGGTCTGAAAAACAGCATCAACAGCACCCGGCTGCTCGCCGGCGGCAAAAAACTCAACACTACCTCCACAGCGGAAGGACTCGTTATTAACGTACCTGCTCAGGCTCCTGATACGATTGCGACTGTCATCAAAGTAGAAACAACCGGAACTTTATAAAAAAACAGGTGGCAACCGATGAGAACCGGACGCCGCCTGTCTCTCTATTTCCACAGCGTTATGAAAAATTTCCTGTTACTACAGCTTTTCTGTTGGCTGTTGATAGCCTCTATGGGCATTGCCATGGATAAAAAAACCGTTGATATCACCCGCTTTGGCGCGGTGGGCGACGGCAAAACACTGAATACAACCGCTATTCAGCAAGCTATTGACGCCTGCTCCGCCAACGGCGGAGGGAAAGTACGCGTACCCGCAGGCACATGGCTTACCGGCACACTGCTGCTAAAAAACAACGTACTGCTTCTGGTGGAAGAAAACGCCACCCTGCTCGGTAGCCCGGATATCAAAGATTATCAGATCGTAGACGGCTTTAAAGACGGTCTCGGTCAACAAATGGGCTATGCCCTGATCGGCGCCGTGGACGTAAACAATACCGGCATCACCGGCAAAGGTACCATCGATGGCCAGGGTAAACTGGTAAGAGCTTCCGGCGGCCACGAAAGACGGCCCTTCTTGGTACGCTTTGTCCGTTGCAGGCAGGTACAGGTATCTGACATACACCTGCAAAGTCCCACCGCCTGGACCATGCATTTTTTCCATTGCACAAACATCTTAACGGAAAAAGTCACCATCAGAAGCCGCGGACTGGGTAATAACGACGGTATCGATATCGACTGCTGCGAAAAAGTGGTGATCCGACACTGTGATATCGACAGCGGCGACGACGCTATCTGCTTTAAAACCACCAGTCCCTATCCCTGCCGCGATGTGACCGTCAGCAATATTAAAATCAACACAGGTGAAGGCGCCATTAAATTCGGGACGGAATCGGCTGGCAACTTTGAAAATATAAACGTCAGCCATATCGATGTGGCATTCGCCCGCGAAGGTGGTATCAAGCTTTTTTCTGTAGATGGCGCACACCTTCGTAACATCAACATCAGCGATGTAAAAATGGACAGGGTGAACATGCCCATCATTATCCGCCTCGGCTCCAGACTGAAGACTTTCCGCGAAGGCGACGCCCGACAGGAAGTCGGCAGCATCGGCAACATCAGCATCAAAAACGTAACCGTTAAACACGGCACCTGGACCGGCATGCTCATCAGCGGTATCCCCGGCCACTATATCGACGGCATCACGCTCGACAACATCCACATCAACATCCCCGGTGAAGGGACTGCTGCAGATGCGCAGGTAAACCTGGAAGAGCGGGAGCGCGACTATCCCGAAATAAAAATGTTTGGCAAACAGATACCAGCCTACGCCCTGTATGTCCGCCACGCTAAAAATATCCGATTCCATCGTATCACCTATACCAGCGATCTGCCCGAAGCGCGGCCGGCGGTAATTGCCCGTGACATCGACCAGGTACAGCTCACCAGCTGGTCCCTTCCTGGCAACACCGGTAAAGAGCCGCTGGTGCGCATCGCAGACTCCAAAATGGTGGAAATGAAAGCCATCAGACATCCCGCATCCGGACCGTTCCTGAAACTGGAAGGCTCCGCCCGGAATATTACAGTCGATGGCGCCGTAGCCGCCGCACCACCCATCGCTCCACTATGGAAAGAATTTGTGGCCGCCCGGAAAAATAATACCGTCCCCACATTACCCGACTTCTCCTATGCCGGTTATCATTTTTCAGAACAACCGTTACCCGAACTGACCGGTAAGAAAAAGTTTGATGTGACACAATTTGGCGCCGTTCCTAACGACGACCGGTACGACGACGAAGCCATCCAACGTACAGTAGATGCAGCAGCAGCCAATCCCGGCGGAGGCATCGTCTTTTTCCCAAAAGGGAAATACCTGCTGGCTCCCGATGAAGACAACAAAAAACAGATCCTTATCACCGGCAGTAACATTATCCTGCAAGGCAGCGGCAGTCAGGAAGGCGGCACAGAAATCTACCAGGATAAAAAGAGAATCAACAGCCGGCAATTTCTTTTCCGCCCGGCGCAAAATCAGCAACAAAAACTGACCACCATTACTGCCAATGCATCCCGTGAAACATTCTCCGTAGAAGTGGCCGACGCATCCCAACTCCAGCCCGGACAGGACGTCATCATCAGGCACCGCAGCGAAGCCTATACGAAATGGTACTTCGCCCCGCTACCGTTGAAACCCCAGTGGACACGCCTTTTCGGCGATAACGGCGGCATGCAGGTACAGGAAATACACACCATCGAAAAAATAAATGGACATACCGTCACCTTTAAAAATCCTCTGCACCTGGACATCCATCTCGTAGATAATAAACCATTTGAACTGGTCACCTATAACAGCCTCGAAGAATGCGGCATCACCGGTATACGCTTTTCCAGCAACTGGAAAAATTATCCGGAAGACTTCGTGCATCACAAAAATGAAGTCCACGACTACGCCTGGGAGGCTGTAGGAATGGAATATGTAAAAAACAGCTGGATACGCGACTGCGTGTTTTCAGACTGGAACGAAGGTATCAACATCCGCGCCGGCTATCAGGTTACTGTACAGAATGTGACCTTCCTCGGAAAAAAAGGTCATGCTTCCGTACATGCCCGTACCGGCTACGGCGTGCTGATCAAACAATGTTATTTCAACGGCGCCCAGCATCACGGCCCCGGCACCGGCTACAGCGCCGCAGGGACCGTCATCACGCAATGCGCGCTCGGCACCGACCAGAATTTTGATAGCCACTCCGGACAACCTTATGCCACTTTGTTTGATGATATCCGCGGCGGCGTATACTACAACCTGGGCGGACCGGAACCCGGTCATCCGCATCATGGCAAACAACTCGTGCTGTGGAACTTCTGTCATAGCTCCGCTAAAGACCAACATTACAATTTCTGGGATATGGAACGCCGCAGGAACTATACCATCGCAACACCGATACTGGCAGGCTTTCAGGCTGATTCAAAAGTAACCGTCGAACATGCAGGCATTAATGAGCTGCCCGGACAATCCGTCGCACCCGCATCCCTTTTTGAAGCACAACTGGCATTAAGGCTTTATGGCAAGGACATTACCAACTAACCTATAATCCATTTTATCAACAAAAACTAAGCGTTATGAAATTTCTGATCCCAGGATGGCAGGGCTACCCCCTGCGCCTGTTTTCTCTCATGATGTGCTGGTTATTGTCTGTTTGCGTATATACCTCCCCGTTATATGCACAGAACAAAACCATCACTATCAAAGGCCGCGTAACTTCCCAAACAGGAGAGCCTCTGCCCGGCGCCAACGTCGTGGTAAAAGGTACCACCCGCGGCGTTACCACCAACGTAGACGGCACTTTTAAATTAGACGTGCCTGCAAACGTTTCCATAAAAATCACCTATACCGGCTTCATCTCCCGGGAACTGAAAGTGGAAAACACAGACATGAACAACGTCAGCATCTCCCTGGCAACAGACAAAGGAGAACTGAATGAAGTGGTAGTGGTAGGTTATGGTACGCAGAAACGCGCTGATGTCACCGGCTCCATCACCTCCATCAACGCACAGGCACTCCGCGATATCCCCGCCGCCAACCTCACCTCCATCCTCAAAGGACAAGGCGCCGGTATCGATATCCAAAAAAGTGGCGGCAACAGCAAACCCGGGGCAAAACCCACCATCCTCATCCGTGGCACCCGCTCCCTCAAAGCAGGCAACTCACCGCTGTTTGTGGTAGACGGCATCCCGTTCAACGGTGATATCAACGACCTGAACCCGGATGATATCACCTCGGTAGATGTGCTGAAAGACGCTTCCTCCACCGCTATCTATGGCTCCCGCGGCGCCAACGGCGTTATCCTCGTCACCACAAAACGCGGAAAAAGCGGTAAAGCTGTCGTCACTTACAGCGGTTACGCCGGTTTCGTAAAACCCTCCGGCAAATACGACCTTATGAACGCCCGGCAATACGCCGACCTGAAGAAATGGGCCTACTGGAACGGTACCCAGGACCAGCCGCTCAAATACAGCGGCCCCGATGATCCGCAAATCCTCATCGACGGCTTCGACGCAGAAGAAAGACGACAACTCGCCAAAGGCAACAGCACCGACTGGCAAGACCTGATCTATAAAACAGGTATCATGACCAACCACCAGGTCGGCATCTCCGGCGGCAACGAAAAAACACAATTCGCCGCCTCCGCGGGCTATTACAAGGAAACAGGCGTTTATCCCGGCCAGGCCTTCGAACGCTTTACCGTGAAAGTAAGCGTAGACCATCAGATCAATAATACCTTCAAAATAGGCGTCAGCTCGCTCAATAACTTCTCTACCACCACCGGCGAAGGCGTAAACCCCATGGGACAAGCCCTGAGGGCCAGCCCCATGGCGCCCGCATACGACAGCAACGGCGTCGTGATCAATGACTTCCTCGCCGGCAGCCAGAAACAGATATGGAACCCGCTCGCCGATTTCCTCCCCGGCGCCACCGTAGAGAAAAGAAAACGGAACGGTACCTTCACCACCGCCTACCTGGACGTGAACATCCTCCCCGGACTCAAATACCGGTTCAACGGCGGTGCGGAAATAAAAAGCGATAACTACGGCAATTTCTACAGCAGCAAAACCACCGATAACCTCGGCAGCCTCAACACCAGCGCAAACAGGTACGGTTCCGACGTAAACTACACGCTGGAAAACCTGCTGACCTACGATAAACACTTCGGTAAACACCACGTCAACTTCACCGGACTATATAGCCTGCAGGAATCCCGCAGCCAGTCCAACAGCTACAATAACAACACCCTGCTGTCCGACGAGCTGCAATACTTCAACGCCACCTACGGACTCAACCTCGCCGGCAGCGGTTCCGAAAGCAAATGGGACATCGTTTCCTACATGGGACGCCTCAACTACAGCTTTAAAGACCGCTACCTGCTCACCCTCACCGCCCGCAGCGACGGCAGTTCCCGCCTCGCACCCGGCAACAAGTTCAAAGGGTTTCCCTCCGCCGCAGCAGGCTGGATCGTCAGCAATGAAGATTTTATGCGGGAATCCCGGGTGTTCTCCAACCTGAAGCTCCGCGCCAGCTACGGCCGCACCGGCAACACCGCCATCAATCCCTATCAGACGCTCGGCGCACTGAAAGGTATTAATTACAACTACGGCTCTACCAACGTTACCGGCGTATTTATCAATACCGCACCCAATGCAGGATTGCAATGGGAATACACTACCACCGCCAACTTCGCGGTAGATTTCGGATTGTTTAACAACCGTATCACCGGTAGCGCGGAAGTGTATTCCGCACAAACCAGCAACCTGCTGCTACCACTCCACCTGCCCGGCACCTCCGGCATCCCCGGCGACGTGCTGGTCAACGTAGGCAAAACACAAAACAAAGGGGTCGATATTCATCTCTCTACAGTCAATATACAAGGTAAGGGCAACGGTGACTTCACCTGGACGTCCGACCTCAACTTCTTCATCAACAGGGGCAAAATCACGGAGCTGTACAACGGCATCCAGCAGGACATCTCCAATGGCTGGTTTGTGGGGCAGCCTATCGGCGCCTTCTACGACTATCAGCGCGTCGGCATCTGGCAGAATAACAAGTCAGACTCGCTCCTCGCACAACGGTACGGACAGAAAATAACCGGCAACTCCTCCGTAATTGGCACCATCCGCGTGAAAGACGTCAACAACGACAGCACTTTCAGCGACGCCGACAAAACCATTGTTGGCTCCCCGCAAGCCAAATGGGAAGGAGGCATGACCAACCGCTTCAGCTACAAAGGCTTTGACCTTACCGTGGTGATGTATGCCCGCATCGGTAGCACGCTCAACAGCAAACTGTATGGCGGCGGCTTTGCCAACACTTTCCAGGGTAACTACAATAACCTGAATGTGCCCTACTGGACACCTTACAACGGAGAAAATCATTTCCCCAAACCCAACCAGTCCAGGACACAGACCCAATACAACGCTACCCTGGGTTACTTCAACGGCAGCTACCTGAAAATAAGGACGCTGAGCCTGGGCTACAACGTCCCCGGTTCTTTTGTACAAAAGCTGAAAGCCCGGTCCCTGCGGGTATACGTAACTGCTCAGGACCCTTTCATCTTCTTCTCCGATTACCGCAACAAGTACCATGGCGTAGATCCGGAATCTGCCGGCAATATCAACGCAGATACCCCCGCCACCTGGTCCATGCTCTTCGGTGTAAACCTTACTTTATAAACCTTCAAAATTGTGTGTGATGAAAAAGATATGGTTCGCTGCAGGCATACTCACCGCCGCTTCTCTCCTGGGAGGCTGCAGCAAAATGTTGAATGAAACACCCCGGGCCGTGCTGGTACCGGATTTCTATAAAACGTCACAGGGCGTAAACGCCGCACTGGACGCCTCATATGCAGGTACCCGCACCGTCTGGGGCTGCGAAGATTATTTCTCCATGACCACACCCGGCACAGACGAATTTAAAAGGGGCAATGACGGTAACCAGAACTTCATGACCTACGATCCGGGCCTGCTGCCCAGCGATGGCAAGTTCAAAGCACAATGGAACAATATTTACACGTATATCAACACCTGTAACGCGGTGATCCAGTTCGCTCCCGAGGCCACCGGCATTTCCGAAGATATCCGTAAAAAAGCCATCGCAGAAGCGAAATTCCTGCGGGCCAACTATTACTTTGTGCTGGTGCAGCTTTGGGGAGATGTGACCCTCTCCACTTCCTTCATCTCCGGGCCTGTTACCTCGGCCGACCGCCATCCGCTCGCCAAAGTATACGACGCCATCATCACCGATCTGAAAGAAGCTATTCCCAACCTGGCGCCCGGCCCCAAAGGCATAGACCCCGGCCGCGCCAACGCCGCCGCCGCCAAACATGTGCTGGCCAAAGTTTACCTGACCCGCGCCGGCAGCAAAGCCGCCAAACCTACCGACTACCAGGACGCCGCAGCAACAGCGATAGACCTGCTCACGAATGCACCGTCACTCGGACTGAACCTGCTCCCTGATTTCGGCAGCGTATTCTCCGAAGGCAACGAAAACAACGCAGAAGTGCTGTGGACCGTACAACATACCGCCAGCCTGGCTTACAACGGTTCTCCCAACCAGGATAACCGCACGCCGGACAACATGCTGGTACATCTTTTCGTACCACAATACGAAAAAATCGACGGCATGGGCCGTAACATCAAAGATGGCCGTCCCTACATCCGTACCGTGCCCACCAAATGGCTGACAGACACTGTTTTTGCGGAAAGGAAAAACGATACCCGCTTTAACAAGAGCTTCCAGACAGTATGGTTCTGCAACAACGCCAGCAGCATCCCCGTATGGCCTAATCCGCTGCCGCCGGGCGCTCCGGCCGGCGCCGCTCCCGGTCGGCCGAAAATGAAGCTGGGCGATACCTGCATCTACATGCCGCAGGGAACTTTCTCCAATGCACAGATAGCTGCGGCTCCTTACACACTGATACCGTCCAGCAAATACTCCATCAAAATGTCACCGGCCCTGTCCAAATATGTTGATACCAAACGTTCTGATATGAACGCGCCCTCCATCCGGCCCCTGATCGCTTACCGCCTTGCAGAAACATACCTGGTGGCGGCCGAAGCGCTGATGCAGAGCGGGCGTACCGCCGAAGCAGTACCGTATGTGAACGCCGTCAGGGAAAGGGCCGCTTTCCCCACCGGCGATAAAACCCAAATGGATATCACCGCTGCCGACCTTAACATCGACTTCATCCTCGATGAACGCTCCCGTGAACTGGCCGGCGAAAACGTGCGCTGGCTGGACCTCGTAAGGACCGGCACCTTGCTCACCCGCTTACAGAAACATTGCGACGACAACGCCAGGATCAACTTCAAATCGCCCAAACACTGGCTGCGCCCTATTCCGCAGGACCAGATAGACGCCACCACCACCGGCACGCCTTATCCGCAGAACCCCGGCTGGTAACTGTCAGCAATCGTTGTATTCACAAAAAAGGGTTAGTGCAGTTGCACTAACCCTTTCGTCTATACGAAATTGATTTTCTACAATCGTTCCAATCCCCCTACCATGCTGAAAGTGATCACACCCAGTACAATGAGGGTAATCACCACATAGAGGTAATCCTTCTCCAGTAAAAAAGCAAAAACGGAAAGGCCTATACGGATAATAGGCGTGGCAATCAGCAGTACGATCCCCAGCTGGATCACATTCATGCCCTTGCCTTCCATAATACCCGTGAAGATACCCGGCAGGTTGTCAAGCCCCTGCCGCACACCGGCAAAAGTACCGTAGTTGGGGGCTTCATGTCCGTGACGGTACAGGTATACCACCCCGCCCAGGAATACGATGATGCTGGAAGTGATAACACCCACCCGGAGTTGTTTACCGATCAGCTGCTGTATATCTTTATCAGCCCAGAAATGTTTCGATAATAAGCGCTTCATGTACTACAGTTTTCCGTTGAGACCATTATAAATCATCTGAAGCGCCAGGAAAGTGATTACTACGCCAAAGACTATACGTAACCATTTGGTATTGGCTTTCACCAGCAGGCGCGAGCCCCCGAAAGCGCCCAGCAACACGCCCAGCACAACCGGCATACAGAGGCCGGGGCTGACATAACCACGTTGCAGGTATACCACGGCGCTGGCAGCGGCGGTAACACCGATCATGAAATTGCTGGTCGTAGTGGACACTTTAAACGGAATCCGCATGATGTTGTCCATCGCCAGCACCTTCAGTGCGCCGGAACCGATACCCAGCAAGCCGGACATCACACCGGCGAAGGTCATCATAAAATAACCGCCTGGTACATGCCGTACTTTGTAAGACACCACTTCCCCTCCGGAAGGATAGGTCCCGTTCAGCCTCAGGTCACGCGCCAGTTTACTGACATCGTCGTCAGAAATGGCCTCCGACTTTTTGCGAAAAGACATCAGCGCTGAAAAGATCAGCACGCAGCCAAAGATAATAGCCACCACATTGGTAGGGATGAAGACCGCTATCAGCGCTCCCACCACGGCCCCCGTGGTAGTGGCGATCTCCAGGAACATGCCCAGCCGGATGTTGGTGATCCCTTCCTTGACATAAGCAGAAGCAGAACCGGAAGAGGTGGCAATAGACGCGATCAGGGCGGTACCAATCGCATAGCGGATGTCAACGTGGAAACCGAGTGTCAGCAGCGGAATGATCACCACACCGCCTCCCAGCCCGGTAAGCGACCCCAATAGCCCCGCCAGAAAGGCCCCGGCGAGCAGGATCAATGTAAATGATAAAATCGTCATAAGATGGTTGGTTGGTTTAGATCGACAATTACAGGCAAAAAACAGCCTTCAATGGCCAATGTTGCAAAAGTAAGCAGAATATGATTCCCACAATCCGTAATCTATAAGTAACTTGCAGCCGAATACTTAATTTCTCTATATGATAAAGGTGGGTGCGTATAACCTGTTAAGGGTTAAAAAAGAAGCCGATTTCGGCGTATATCTGGAAGGTGTGGACCAGGAGATACTGCTGCCATTGCGGTTTGTGCCTAAAGGCACCAAAATAGGCGATGAACTGGAAGTTTTCCTGTACCATGATTCTGAAAACAGGCTGATCGCCACTACCCAGAAGCCTTATGGCATCGCCGGCGATATCGTGAACCTGAAAGCCGTCAGCACCACCAAACAGGGCGCTTTCCTGGACTGGGGCCTGATGAAAGACCTCTTCGTGCCACAGTCGCAACAGCTGACCCGCATGGTGCCCGGACAGGAATACCTCGTTAAAATATATATCGACGAACTGACCGGCCGCCTCGCCGCCACAGAGAAGATAGACCGCTTCCTCAGCAATGAAAACCTGACCGTAAAGGAAATGGACCCGGTCACCCTGGTGGTGTACCGCCGTACCGACATCGGCTATGTGGTGATCATTAACAACCAGCACACCGGTATCCTCCACCACAACGAACTGTTCCGCACGGTGGAAGTCGGCGATAAACTCAAAGGCTTCGTCCGCAGCATCCGGGAAGACAAAATAGACGTAGTGCTGGGCCAGCCAGGCTACAAGCGCGTGGAAGACGAAGGAGAGAAAATACTCCGCCTGCTGCAGGAAAACAACGGCTACCTGCCGTATCACGATAAATCCACCCCGGAAGAAATACAGGAGTTCTTCGGTATGAGCAAAAAAACGTTCAAAATGACGATCGGCAACCTGTATAAACAACGGAAGATCATCTTCACACAAACAGGTATTAAAGAGGCGGACGCTACGGAGTAACCGCCTTCACGATCGGGAAACTGATCAGAAACGCTGTGCCTTCTCCCGGACGGCTATCTACGTGGATCGTTCCTTTATGGTTAAGGATGATGTTCTGGGTAGCCGTCAGCCCAAGGCCGGTACCTTTGGTCTTACTGGTAAAAAACGGTTCAAACAGTTTCGCCAGGTTCTCCTGCGGAATGCCACTACCGGTATCGCTTATACGAACAAACACCTTGTCCTGTTCATGCCAGCTCTCTACCTCCAGCGTACCATCACCCGCTTTCATAGCCTCAATGCCGTTGATAATAATGTTCAGCAGGGCGATGATCAGCTTATCTTCATCGGCCATCACCTGCTGGTCCGGCTCCCGTAGTTTTTTAATCACCCGGATATCATTCAGCTGCATACGGTCCGCCGCCAGATGAATGGTCTTTTCTATCAGCACGTTGAGGCCCTGCGGCAGCATATTCAGTTCAGACATACGGGTAGACTCCAGCAGCTCTGTCACCAGCTGGTTGATACGGTGACAGTTCCGCTCCATGATATCGAGATATAACTGGGAATCGGCCGTCTGCGGCATTTCAGATGTTTTTAGTTCAGATACGGCCAGCAGAATGTTCGTCAGCGGATTACGCACCTCATGCGCGATCAGGCGGGCTATTCTCCCCGTAATAGCAAACTTCTCCTGTTGCTGCTTTTCCTGTTCCTTTCTTTTACGCTCTGTAATATCCTGGATGATACAGAGATACAGCTGCTTCTTCTCATCCAGCAACGATGCGTTCACTACCACATCCAGCTGCTGCCCCTGATAGGTGCGGAACCTGAACTCCTGACTTACCACGCCCTCCTCGTTGCATAGCTGATCTACAAATGCCTGTATCTGGCTTTCATCTGCAAACAGCGCACCGAGGTGACTCTTATACAGTGAAGTTTCTTCATAGCGCAGCAACCGGATGGCTGCCGGATTGGCCGCCACAATACGATGCTCGCAATCGGCCAACAGAATAGCGTCGTTGGACTTTTCAAAAATGCTGAAATATCTTTTTTCACTTTTCTCAATCACGTTGAGATGCGTGAATTTATCCAGTGTATAACGAATCGCACGTTCCAATCCCACTGCGGTAATTTCGCTTTTTACGAGATAATCCGCGGCACCGGCCTGCATGGCTTCTTTATCGATGTGATAATCTCCCTTACCGGTAAAAAGAATAACCGGGGCTTTATAACCCAGGTTGCGGAAATGATGCAACACATCAATACCGGTATGTGCGCCCAAACGATAGTCAACCAGGTACAGATCGTGCCCCCGGGTTTCGATAATAGCCAGCGCTTCACTGTAGGAAGACGCCCACTGTAAAACATACTCGTTGGGCGAAATGTCCTGCAGTAAAGCGTTCACCAGGAAAAAATCATCCTCGTCGTCATCGATCATCAAAATGTGTTTCTTGCTGTTAATAGCCATAGATGATGGTATAGTTCCACTTTTTCCTTCAAAAAATATGTGCCAATATACATCAGGTATCGATATGCGCATCAACATCTTTCAGCACTACGTTCCTGCGGGGAAGGAACCAGGCAGGTACGAGGGTTACCAGCAGGATGATCAGGGAAATATGAAACCCTTGCCGCAGTGCCAGGTGGTGCGCCCGCATGGAGGTTGCACCGGCCAGCACATGGTTGTTGTAAGCCGTCTGGGTAATAATAGCAAGCACAGCAATTCCAATCGCCCCGCCTACCTGTTGCATCAGGGTGCTCAGGGAAGAAGCCATGGTAACCTCTGACGGCCGTACCGAACTGAGGGTAGCGGCATTCAGCGGCGCCAGCAGCAGGCCCATACCAAGCCCCCTCACCGTCATGGCAGTGATCACCGACCAAATGTTGCTGCCACGGTCCAGCACAGCGAAAAGATACATGGAAGCCGCCAGCAGCATAATTCCCAGCATGGATATTTCCCGGGAGCCGTGTTTATCAGACCACTTGCCGGCAAACGGCATCAGGGCAGCCATGAAAACGGAATTGGGCAGTATCAGCAGCCCCGATGCGCCTTCTGAATAACCCATTTGTTCCTGCAACAGGAAAGGCATCAGAAACAGCCCGCCAAACAAGGCAGCCGCCCGGGAAATGGTGACCAGTATACAACTGACGAAAGAATAGTTTTTAAACAACTGAAGGTCGATAATCGGCGCCTGCTGGCGGCGGTCCAGCAGGATAAAAAATAGCAGCGCCACCACCGCTATCCCCAGGGTCACCAGTATTTCGGGAGAAGTGATACCCAGCACCTCGGCGCGGGCCACCCCATATTGCAGACACACCAGGAAGATGGTCAGGAAGGTAAAACCCAAAAGGTCGAAAGGAAGTTTTAACTTAGGCTGGCTGCGCAGCACATTCAGGTATCTGAAAGACAACAACACCGTAATGACGCCTATCGGCAGATTGATATAGAAAATAGAAGGCCATCCGAACTGCTCTGTCAGGATACCACCCAGTGTAGGCCCGATGGCCGGCCCTACCAGGTTGCCCAGTCCCCACCAGCCTAAAACAGCGCCGCGTACCCTGGCGGGAAACACATAGGAGATAATGGCCATGGAAGTGGGCGCCATGGCGCCGCCGCCTAACGCCTGTACCACGCGGCCTACCAGCAAAGACGGCAGGGTGGTGGACAACGCGCACAATAACGATCCGAACGTAAACAGGGAAATAGCGCCGATATAAAGATTAAAAAAGCCGATGCGGTTTTTCAGCCAGTTGGTAAGGGGCATGAGCACGGAGAAACTCAGCATGTATACAGTGATCACCCATTCTATTTCGCTGAGTGTACAATTGAATTGTTTACTCATAACGGGCAGGGATATATTAACAATGCTGGAGTCTATCCCCGCCATGGTGGTACCCATGATGATCACAATCAGAATACCGGTCCTGTTGACGTCTCTCATACGCGGTCTTTCATCATAAAGATAAGCTGAGCTTTAGCGACCAGCGGATTTAGCGGATTGCAGTTGATCATCAACAAATAGGTGGCCAGTTCCGACAGTTGCCAGTCTGTTTCCATTTCTCCACCGTCTTTAAAACAATATATTTTGTGAAAGTTATAGCTGACAGGTATCTGCAGGGAGGCACAGGCATGCATGGCCCTGTCCAGTGGCTCCTGTATCATAGCAGGATTATCATATCCCAGCTCCTGCATGATTTCGCTGGCGGTATACAACAGGGGCGGATTTTTCAGTTGTGAAATTCTCTCAGTGGCAATCACTTCTTCCAGGTAATCAAAAAGTTTAAGCATGACCATTCTCATTTAGTTGTGAAAGTTGCTGAAACAGTTCTTTTTCCTTGTCGGAAAGATTCTTGGGAATATGCACGATCGCTTTAATGTACAGATCGCCGGCAGCGCCTTTATGGTCATATGCCGGCATGCCTTTACCTTTTAAGCGGAATACCTTGCCGCTGTCTGTGCCTGCGGGGATGTTCATGCTCAGCGAAGCGGCAGGCGTAGGTACGGTCAGTTTACCGCCCAAAATGGCCGTATACAGGGGCAACGGCACTTCGGTATGAATATCCTGTCCTTTCAGTTCGTATGACGGGTGGGCGCCCAGCTGGATAGTGATCAGCAGGTCTCCGGGCGGGCCTCCCTGGCGTCCGGGCGAGCCTTTTCCCTTGAGGCGGATCACCTGGCCTTCCTGCAGCCCGGGCTTCAGTTTGATGTTCAGCCGGCTGCCGTTTACCTCCACCTGCCTGGTGGCGCCGTTGTAGGCATCTTCCAGCGATACCTCCATGGTGGCCTGTGCATCCCGCCCGTGGGCCGGACCCTGCTGCCGCCGGCCGCCGCCGGAAAAACGGTTACCGAACAACTGCTCAAAGAAATCGGAAAATCCACCCTCTCCGCCAAACATGTCTTCCATATTGCCGGAATAGGTGTATCCACCGCTTTGTCTGCTACCGCCGTACTGCGACCAGTCGAAATCTTCCGGACGGCCGCCGTGCTGCTCGTAATACTTGTAGTTTTCTCCGAACTGATCGTATTTCTTGCGCTTCTCTTCGTCGCTTAGCACTTCATACGCTTCATTTATCTCCTTGAACTTTTCCTCAGCGGCTTTGTCCCCCTGGTTCTTATCAGGATGATATTTTACCGCGAGTTTCCTGTACGCCTTTTTGATCTGTTCTGCTGTTGCTGTCTTCTCTACACCAAGTATCTTGTAGTAATCTTTTACGTCCATAAGTATACAACATGTGATGATTGAAACTTGTTCAGGAGTTAAGAATGGCCACAAGAAATATACCGGAAAAAAATGACATTTTACAGGGAAGTGCCAGCCTTTGTTCCTGCTGCCACCAACGCGGCGGCGGCCCGTGCAGCCACCACGGTAACGGCAATACGCAATTTCCCGCGGCCATCATCCGCTGGCTATTGCCTTGAACAGTGCTGCAGGGTATGATACGTTGTCTGCGGGGGATAATCGCGCCGCAATCACCGGGCTTCAGCCCTGGGGCAGCAGTAAATTCAGCTTCAGTTCATCGATAATGTACTGCAGTGTTTTCTGCGCCTTTACACTGTTGCCCGATTTGTCCAGTGGCGGGGCAAACACCGCAATAGCCATCTTACCGGGAGCCACGGCGATCATACCGCCGCCTACGCCGCTCTTCGCAGGCACACCGGCATGGTATATCCATGAACCGGTGTTATCGTATAGCCCTTCTGTAAGCATGGTAGCCAGGATGCGCGGACAGAGCGCAGCATCGATCACTTTCTCGCGGGTGACGGGGTTTATGCCGCTATTGGCGAGCGTACCGGCCATGATGGCCAGGTCACGCGTACTGGAACCGTAGGAACAGGCACGGGTGTACAGGTCTACCGCCTCGCTGACATCGTCATAAAAACGGCCATAAGAATACAACAACCACGCTATAGCCCTGTTATGCAGATTGGTGGCTGTCTCAGAAGCATACAGCTGCTGGATGACCGATAAGCGCCGGGAAGCAAACCTGGCCATCATATCATCGATCATCATCCATTTGGCCGCACTGCTAGGCGCCCTGATAAAACTGTTGGTCGCCATGGCGCCGGCATTCACAAGCGGATTGACCGCCCGCTGCGGGTCCAGCTCCACCGCCATCACAGAGTTGAAGGGCATCCCGGTAGCGTTAACGCCGATACTGTCTTCCACCGCCCTGGCGCCCCGCTGCTGCAAGGCCAGCGCCAGTACAAATACTTTCGAAATAGACTCAATACCGAATTCATATTTACTGTCGCCCAGCTCCAGCACTTTCCCGTCGGCCGTACAAATAGCGATGCCATACAGCTCGGGGTCTACATTTGCCAGGTAGGGAATGTAACTGGCGTTAGCACCGCCACTGCTGCTTTTGAACTGGTGATAGGCCTGCTGCATGACTTCGCGGATGCGCTTTTCGGAAGGCATCGTCTTTTTCTGCGCGTCACTGTACCCCCAGCAGCACAACATGCCTGCCAGCAAGCATAATAATTTTCTTTGGGTGAAAGATGTCAGCACTTCATGTAGCGGCATGATAACGGATTTTGGGTTTGCGGCGTACCTGCATCAGCCCGGATGGCTGATCTGCGCGCTATTAGAACATCCCCAAAACGGATAAAGTTCAAACATGGCCGTTATTTTTCTGTAGTGGCGCCATAGAAAGGCCACCCGGCAACAAAAAGACCAGGGTCAACACAGGGAAAACAAAAGGAACCATCAATCCTCCGAAGAACAGGGAGAAGCCGCGTCCAGTATAGCATAAGCCTCCAGCAACGCCTGCACTTCCAGGACCATCCTGGCCAGGCTTCTCACCTCCGCCGGCGTAAGCAGCATCATCACATGATCTGCAGGTAAAGGCAGACAGATACTTTTCTCATGCTCCTGGTAAAGCGGGTCGCTGTTATCAGATAAACGGACTACCATATCAGCGAAACAAAAAAATTCTTCCGGGGCCAGGTTAACAACACTGGTACCAAAGGCCATCTGAATGCCTTTGCAATGAGCGCAGCGAATAACATATCCATTGCCGCCATGATATAAAGTCTGATAATTACACATAAGCTTTTTGCGGTTAGTGCCTCCAGCGACCGGGGAACCGGCCGCTGTCAGGACTTTTATTCATCACTCGTTATGGAAAAATGAGGTTACAAACAACAGATACCTTTCTCTTCTCTATTATGTATAGCAAATACGCCGAAGCATCTTGTCATACCAAAAGTACACCGCCGCATACAACTAGTGCTGACGGATCAGGAAAACGATTTACGCAAAAAGGAAAGTTTCATTAACATTTTTTTAGCACCCGCAAAAAAAGCGCCCGCTGTAAACACAGCGGGCGCAGGGGTTTCATAGGGTGTAATATTGAAACTATTGCAGGACAAACCTACATCATAAAATAAGAATGCATTTATCGGATCAGGAAAAAAAATAAGTTTCCTATTTATTCTGTCGTAAACACGATCCTCTTTGCATTGATGCCGGCCACAATGCCGTAACCGTTCACCACATTGGTATATACCGTCGCCGGCTCAGTGATCAGCACGCCGCCGTTCCCTATCTGCGCATCCGACGTGCGGAAATATTTGTAGCCGCCGCATGTAAGCTCGCTGACTTCCACCATCATGCGCGTGGCGTTAATGGGATATTCCGTTTCCAGTACAAAGTTGACCGTTTTACCGTCAAAGCGCGCATCATCCATGATCAGGCTGGCATAGTGGGCATTGGTGATAACGTCTATCAGGTTGTTGTTGAAAGCCGGGTCCAGCCGGAAATTACGCATCGTATCAGGCCGGTCGCCGGGACCGCATGTAAATACACGCACTTTGTAATAATCCCGCGCACCCGGCCGGTCTTTCAGGGTGAAAACAACCCGTGTGCTGCTCCGCTGCGCGGCCGCACCGGAAATCTCCGGCGCCGGTGGCAGCGTATCCTTTGCAGTAACCGGCGTAAGTCCGGGAGCTGATGCATTTATCGTATATTCGTTACCGTTAGATATCTTCTCTTTGGAAACGAAGTAAGTACGTCCTTTGATGGTTTGTTGTTGTACAGCGCTCATAGCGATGCCGTTCTGCAACAGCGTCACCTGTGCATCGCGGATTTCCGCGAAACCGCTTTCATCATACACATTGGCCGGTACACTGCGGGTAATACGGATATACGCCACACTGTCCGGTTGCAGGAGACTGTTGACCACAATCTTGTCACCCTCATATTTCAGCTGTATATTCACGCGCTCTTCGCAGGCGGACAGTAAGGTCATTAACAGTATACCATATACGAAAAAAGATCTCATACACTGTGTTTTTTAGAATTTGATCGAATAGGTAATGCTGGGCAGGATAGGCATCACCGTTACCTTTGACAGGTAACGCTGCTTCTCCTCTTCGTCCCGTTTCATATAATAGAGGAATGGGTTCTTCTGGTTGTACACATTATACACGCTCAGGTTCCAGCTCTTGCGCCAACGCTTTTTCTGTTTGGAATACGTGATCCCCACATCCAGGCGGTGTACATCTGCTGCACGATAGTTGTAACGCCCGTCATAACGGTCCAGCGCCACGTCTCCGCCGTTGCCCGGGTCCCAGGGAGAAGGTGTGCCCACGCCCTGGTAGCTGGATACCGGCAGTGTCAACGGCGCACCGGTGGTATAATGCCAGGAAGCCGAGGCTTCCCACCGCTTACCGATCCGCTGGGTCAATACGATTTCCACATCGTGGCGGTGATCGTATTTATAAGGGAAGATGCGCCCCCTGTTGATATCCGGAAACTGCCGTGTACTCCACGCCAGCGTATAGCCGATCCAGCCGGTGGTGGAACCTTTTTGTTTTTTGATCATCGCCTCGCCGCCATAACTCCAGCCTTTACCGATCACCACATTCTCATCCCAACGCTCCAGGTTTTCGGTGATCGCCGTGTTATTGTTCGAGTATTCGATCATGTTATACATGGTCTTATAATATCCTTCCAGCGTGAATTCAAAAGCATTGTTCATACTGGTTTTCGCGATACCTGCCGCTACCTGCCGGGAATACATGGGCGCCACCCGTTGGGTGGAAGGTACCCACACATCTGTCGGCAGGGAAGTCCCCGCGCTGGACAGCAGATGAATATACTGGTTCATATGCGTATAAGACGCTTTCACCGCCCAGTTGCGCGGCAACATATATCGTAGTCCTACCCTTGGCTGCAGGGAATGATAAAAACGGCCTTCCACCAGGAAGCCGGAAGTATGCACGCCCAGGTTGGCATACAGGTTTTCCGTCAGCCGCCAGTCGTCTTCCAGGTACAATAACATCTCGGTACCACGTATATCCAGCCCGTTCTTACCGGTGTCCAGCGGCACCACGGGAATGGCCCCTTTGTCGGACATATCCATCAGCCCCGGTTTAAAATAATGTGCGGTAACCGCTGTACCAAAACGGAACGAGTGATTGGGCGAGGGGCGGAAATCAAAATCTACTTTCAGTCCCAGGTTTTTCATCCGCGAAAAATATTTCCCATACAGGTCAGAAGCCTGTCCGGTGGCGGGCATTTTGGATTTGAAGTTATATTCCGTCCGGAAAGCGTACTGGGAGTAGTTAAGGCTGACATTGGAAAAAAGGCGGGTACTGTAAATATGGTTCCAGCGCAGCCCGCCGATGGTATTACCCCATCCCAGCTGGAAACGGCTGCTTTCTGTGACACGCCCTGCGGCATCCGGCAATGCGGTATCCGGTACCGATTTAATCCGCAGGTTATCTTCCCCCTTATACAGGCTCAGGTAAATGCGATCTTTCGCCGAAAAAATATGGTTGATTTTTGCATTTACATCATAGAAATACGCGAGCAGGGCGCCGCCTCTCCCGAAATCACCATCCGTCCGCAGCGTGGCATTGTATAGCAGGTCGGGATACGACCGGCGGGCAGAAACGATAAAGGATGTTTTATCTTTTATGATTGGTCCTTCCACGTTAAACTTGGCGGAGATCATCCCGATAGCCACGTCGCCGTGGTAGTGCCGCATATCACCGTCTTTCAGAGAAATATCCACCACGGATGACAGGCGCCCGCCGAAGCGCGCCGGGAAAGCGCCTTTATAGAGGTCTGCTGATTTTACCACTTCCGCGTTGAGCAGGGAGTATACCCCGAAGAAATGGGAGAAGTTAAACACCGGTGTGCCGTCCATAAGGATGAGGTTCTGGTCAGGGCTGCCGCCTCTCACATGCAGGCCGCCGGCGCCATCCATACCACCGCCTACGCCGGGCATGGATTGCAGGGTACGCATCACGTCCGCTTCTCCCAGCAGTTTGGGCATAGACTGTACTACTGCCAGCGGCAGATGTACCCGGCTCATCTGGGTCTGGTCCTGCAGTTTGGTTTTATCGGTAGCGCTTACCACCACTTCCTGCAGGCTGGCCAGCGGCTGCAGGGGTACCAGCAGTATCCTGTTGGCCTGCCCTTCCACCGGCAGCAGCGCAGGCTCATAGCCAACATAAGATACAATCAGACTGTTGGTATCTTTTACCGTAGTCAGGCTGAAAAAACCGTATTGATTGGTAGTAGTTCCCTGTTTGAGTGTGGGGGCATAGATAGTGGCGCCGGGAAGCTTTTCACCGCTGACCGCATCCTGTACGTAACCGCTGATAGTGCGGGTGGAGCGTTTCACCTGTTGCAATACCAGCTGGTCTCCCACGCGGGTAAAACGGATATCTTCAGGCGCAAACAGCTGCTCCAGCAGGCTTTTGAGCCGCTGTTGGTATGCTGTGACGGTAACTTTCCGGGACAAGTCAACAAGTTCTCTGCTATATGAAAAGTGGATACCATACTCTTTCTCCAGTATTTCACATACCGCCTTCAGAGGCTGGTCCTTTACTACCACTGTGACTCTTGTTTGCCAATCCCACCCTGAAACTTTTAACGGGGAACATAACAATAAACATAAGATCCCCGTCAGCAGTTTGCCGGCTAACGACATAATTTTAATGAATGACTTTGTTATCGGGATATAAGGAAGACATCACCTGCAACAAATGATGAATAGCGAACCCACAGGGAGATCTGCTACAGAAAATCTCCCGGCAAGTTCGCTAAATGCCATAGGTAGTGCCTACTTTAATTTATATTGTCTTTCACTTGTTTTCTCCCACGATGCATTGAGCGTCATCGCCAGTGCGTTCATTACCTCGTCTATACTTTCACCATTAAAGGTAGTGCTGACGGTCAGTTTCAACAGCGCGGTATTTTCCAGTTCCACTTTTACGTCATACACCTCTGTGATGGTTTGCAGTACTTCCTCCAATGGGGTATCGTGAAAAGCAAGTGATTTTTTCTCTATATCAGCTATGTGTGTCGCAATACGGAAAGCGGGGCGGAGACTATCATGCCGCAGCAGCATGCCTTGTGTAAGCACTACGCTGTCTGCCTTGTCATGATCGATCACCATCACTTTACCGCTTGCCACATGCACCGAAACGGCTTGCCGGCCGGGCATATAATGTACGGTAAAGCGGGTGCCCAGCACCTTTATTTCTGTATGGCCCAGCAACACCACAAACGGCTGGCCGGCGTTTCCGGCCACATCGAAGGTAGCCACCCCCTGCAGGCTCACGGTCCGGTTACTGTTATTATAGCCTTTGGCCAGTTCCAGCCTGGAATCCGTCATCAGCTGCACACTGCTGCCGTCCGGCAGTTGAGCGGTGGTCGGTCCGGCAAAGACAGCTGAAGGCTGTTTTCCTGTCAGGAACCACCATCCGGCACCCAGGGCTATCAGTAATACCGCCGCCACTTTCAGCAAGGTATAAATAAAACCGGACTTGCGGGCAGGTACTTTCTGCACCTGTTTCGGTACGGCATACGCCCGTTGTGGCGTCACATTCATTTTAGCATACAACTGCTGCCAGGAGTGATCTGTTTCCACCGGCACCGTTACCGCCTGATCAGCGGCCGTTTGCAGCACTTTACCCAACGACGCCAGTAATCTGGCATTGCCGGTATCGTCCTGCAACCAGGCTTCCACCCAGGCACGCTCCTCCATATCCGCTTCATTCAGCAGATACTTGCAAAGCAAGGTATACAGTGCCTCATCAGAATAGCTTGATGTCATGCGCAGTTGTACGTTTTTTATCAGGTCTGCCTTAGTCGGCTGCCCATATAAGTAGACGCATGGAAAATTGTGCTTCCCCTATGCGCCCTCTATAATTTTTTAAAAAAATAAGCCAGTTAACAACGGCAGGTATTCCTTCAGTTCCTGGTGCAGGATACGAAGGGCCTTGCCCATGTGGTTCTCGACTGTCTTTACGGAGATGTCAAGGGTGGCCGCAATTTCGGCATATTTCATCTGTTGCTGGCGGCTCAGGACAAATACCTCCCGGCATCTTTCCGGCAGCCTGTCCAGCGCCTGCTGGTAAAGCCTTTCCAGTTCGCGGGCCTGGTCGGTGGCCTCTGTGGCTGTTTCCCGTATAGTACTGTAGTGGGTCTCCCTGTCCACCCTGACCGTTTCCTTACGCCACTGGCTGATAGCGGTATTCCGGATGGCAGAAAACAGATATGCTTTCACCGGCCCGGTGATAGTGATACTATCCCGCTTTTCCCAGAGTCTCAAAAACACTTGCTGTACGACCTCCTCTGCCGCATGGGAATCTCCCATATAGTGAGTGGCAAAGGCGACGCATTGCGCATGATTTTCCCGGAACAATGATTCGAATGACTGGAGTTCCAACATGATGAGGCACAAATATAACTATGATTTACATGATTTCTACTGATTCGCCTGCGGAGTAAATATGAATTATGCCAATTTTTTGTTATATTTTTTATAAAAAGATTTTTTGGGGGATACCGCCAGTGGGTATGATCCCCGGTAAACAGTGATATAAAAATCCACACAGAACAGTAGAGACAAAACAACCCTGTAAAAATATCTGTATCTGCTGAATCAGGCTAATCAGTAGAAATCATATAAATCCTGATTATCTTTGACCCCGCAATGTATCAACTAATTAAAAAACTGCTATTCCGCGTTCAGCCGGAAAAGATCCACCACGTTGTGATGCGTGGAATGAAAACAATTTATGCGCTCCCTTTCGGTAAAAATGTACTACGGGCCTTTTGCGACGTTAAAACGAAAGGATTGGAGCGGGAACTGTTTGGCCTCCGTTTTTCCAACCCGGTAGGACTGGCCGCCGGGTTTGACAAAGACGCCAAATACATTGATGAACTGGCCTGCCTGGGATTCGGTTTCGTGGAAATCGGCACCGTGACCCCGCTGGCACAACCCGGCAATGACCAGCCCCGCCTCTTCCGCCTGCCGGCAGACCAGGCCCTGATCAACCGTATGGGCTTCAACAACGAAGGCGCCGCGGCCGCAGCCAAAAGATTGCGCCGGAGAAAATCCAATATCATCGTCGGTGGCAACATCGGTAAAAATAAAAATACCCCCAACGAAGAAGCCGTAAGCGACTACGAAAAATGTTTTCATGCGCTCTATGACGTGGCCGACTATTTCGTGGTAAATGTCAGCTCTCCCAATACCCCTAACCTGAGAGCCTTACAGGAGAAAGAACCGCTGAAACAGCTGCTGCATCATCTGCAACTGCTCAATGCACAGAAACTGAAACAGAAACCCATCCTCCTGAAGATAGCACCCGATCTGACAAACGAGCAACTGGACGATATTATCGAGATTGTACAGGAGACGAAACTGGCTGGCATTGTGGCCACCAACACCACCATCAGCCGGGAAGGACTGGCCACTCCGGCGGCCACCATCGCGGAGATCGGCGCCGGCGGCCTTAGCGGCCTCCCGGTAAGGGAGAAATCCACCGCCGTGATTAAGTACATCCATCAGCGCAGCCAGGGCAGCATTCCTATCATCGCCGCCGGTGGCATCTTCACCGCAGCCGATGCACAGGAAAAACTGGACGCAGGCGCTTCGCTGGTACAGGTATATACCGGCTTCATCTACGAAGGACCTGCCATCGTAAGGAAAATTTGCGCCGGCCTGGGCAGATAATGCAGCATTTCAACTACAACCTATATGGAACAATTCCTGACAGCTGAATCTATCATCAGCCTTCTGACACTGATACTCATGGAAGTGGTATTAGGCATCGACAATGTGATCTTCGTTTCTATTGTCATGAACCGCCTGCCCCCGGAAAAAAGACCGGCGGCACGCCGCATCTGGATGTTTACCGGCATCGCAGTACGTATTATCCTCCTCCTTTGCATCGGTTACATCGTGAAGGCCGTAGACCCGCTGTTCCATATCGGCAGCCACGGCTTCAGCCTGCGCGACCTGATCATGCTGGGCGGCGGCCTCTTCCTGCTCGTCAAAACAACCCTGGAAATCCACCACAAACTGGAAGGTGAGGAAACGACCGGTCAAACCCAGAACGGCAACAAACCTGTCGCCTCCATGCTCAATGTGGTAGGACAAATCATCCTGATCGACACCGTGTTCTCCTTCGATAGCATCATCACCGCCGTAGGCATCGCCAAACAAGTGCCTATTATGATCATCGCCGTCATCATCGCCATGATCGTAATGTTCCTGTTTGCTCCCCGCATCAGTGACTTCATCCACAAACACCCCACGCTCAAAATGCTGGCCCTTTCCTTCCTCGTAATGGTAGGCGCCATCCTCATCGTGGAAGGCTGGAATGCAGAGAAAGCACACGAACTGCACTTGAAAAACTATGTCTACTTCGCCATGGCCTTCTCTTTCGGCGTGGAAATGCTGAACATGCGCATGCGGAAAGGCACTGCTCAACCAGTAGAACTTAAAGAACCTACCCTGAAAGACAAACAGCGCTAACATCAACGGATAAACGATAAAAAGGACGGCCCGGAACACTATGTTCCAGGCCGTCCTTTTTGATATAACATCGCCTCCGCTATTCGGATGCATCGATATTTAACATATTCATTACCGTTACAGAAACCATTCCCGCCGTCTCCGTTCTCAGCCTGTTGCTGCCCAGCGACACCGGCTCAAACCCCTTATCCAGCGCCAGCTGTATCTCTTCCGGCGTAAAATCACCCTCCGGCCCGATCAGGATAACAGTATCTTTCCCGGGTTGAAAATGATGTATCAGTTCCCGCTTTTGTCCGGGCAAACAGTGAGCGATCAGCCGCTGCGGATCGGTATTGGTGCTCACCAGCCTGTCAAACGGCTGCGGCTCCAGCAGCTGCGGCAGATAAAACTGCTGCGACTGCAGCATGGCCGATACCAGGATATTCTGCAGTCTTTCGGCTTTGATCTTTTCCTTTTCCGTACGATGGCTTACCAGTGGAATAATTGTAGTGATCCCTATTTCCGCGGCCTTTTCCAGGAACCACTCTATCCGGGAGGCATTTTTAGTAAATGAAATCGCTATACGAAGCGCCGGCGCCGGCGCCGGCAACGTATCGCAGGCGGTAATCCGTACCCCGCAGCGCTTGCGGTTATCATCCGTGATCACCGCATGAAACCGGCGCCCGCGGCCATCAGCCAGCAGCACCTCATCGCCGTTTTCATGCCGTAGCACCTGTATACAGTACTTGGAAGTATCCTCGTTCATCGTGTAAGCTGCAGCATCTGCAGCAATATCCGGCGCGTAAAAAATAGGCTTGTCCATGGGGCGCAAATTATTGGATTATTTTGTCATTACCCGCATTGGCCAGCTTGCGGCTTTTGATATGGAACCTGAAAAACAACAGCACGGATGCGGTCAGCAGCCCCAGTAACAACGCCCACCATACGCCTTCCACACCATACCCCAGCTGAATACCCAGCACGTACCCCAGCGGGATACCAATGCCCCAGTAAGCCAACAGCGTGATGAGCGTAGGCATCCGCACGTCGCCAAGACCGCGGAGAATGCCCAGTCCCACTACCTGCGTACCGTCAAACAACTGGAAGAAAGCGGCGATCACCAGCAGCCCGGCAGCGATAGGTATCACCTGCGGATCATTGATATACATGGCTGGCAACAGGTTTTTAAGCAGCATAAATATCAGCGCGGTCGTGCCCATCAGCACCAGCACCATATGGTAACTGGCGATAGCGGAATGACGCAGGGACTGGTAGTCTTTTTTCCCGAAGTTGTTACCGCTTTTGATACCGGCGGCAGCAGAGATACCGCTGGCCATCATGTAGGTCATGGCCGCCAGGCTGAGTGCGATCTGGTGAGCCGCCAGCTCAGCAGCGCCCATCCAGCCCACGATCACCGCCGCGCCACTGAAGGCGCTGATCTCAAAAATATATTGCAGCGCCACCGGCGTACCGATGCCCAGGATCTTTTTAACGGAAGCCCATTCCAGGTGCCGGAACCCGAACGATTGCAGGTAAGGCTTGAAGCGGGGGGACTTCAATACATAAAAAGCCATGGTGATGCCCATGATCAGTCGGTCAGTAAAAGTGGCGATACCTACGCCTATCACCCCCAGGCGTGGCATCCCGAAAAGACCGTACACCAGGGTGATACCGATGATGATATTGATCACATTACCGATAATGCTGATGTTCATCGCCTGCCGGGTGAAGCCCAGCCCTTCCGCAAACTGTTTGAATGACAGGAACAGCATCAGCGGGATAAAGGAGAAACCGAGGTAGCGGAGGAAAGGACGCGCCTGTTCCGCCACATCCGCTTCCTGTTTGAGTAATTCCAGGTGGCTGCTGCCGAAATAAATGACGGCAGACAACAGGAAACCTACGACCATATTGATGATCAGGCTGTGGCTCAACAGGTGGCCGATGGCTTTTTTATTACCGCGGCCGTTTTCCTGCGCAATCAGCGGGGTGAGCCCGTAAGACATGCCGATGCCGGTCACCATAAAAATGTTGAACAGGCTATTGCCCAGGGATACCGCCGCCAGAGGCACTTTACCGGTATGACCGATAATGATGCTGTCTGACAGGGCCACCAGCGTGTGGCCCAACTGGGAGATAACAACAGGATAGGCTAAATGGAAATTGTCCTTGTAATAAGGCTGGTATTTTAAATAAAGCTGTTTCATTGATTCGTCTGATTAATTATTTATTGACTGCTAACAGGGTAATTTTTTCCGGTAGTGATAAATTTATCCGGTACCAACAAAAAGGCCGGCGATCTGGTGATGCCGGCCTTTAAGCAAATATCGTTACAGGTGCTAAAACGGTGCATCTTCAAAACCTTCGTCAAAGTTCATGTCATTCATTTTTGAGCCCTTCTGTATATACAGCTTCGCCTCATCGTTGCCGCCCTGCGGGCGGGAAATGCCTGCGAACGGACTACCTCCCCCTCCGGGGTTTTCCAGGCTGCCATCATCTTCGAAGCGCTGGAATTCCAGTACAGCTCTTAATTTGATGGTGTCCAGCTGACCGTTACGGTGTTTCGCAATACGGACGTGCGTTTCACCTTTGTTGGATTCGCCCATTTCGTTGGCGTTGATCTCGTAGTATTCGGGGCGGTACAGGAACATTACCATGTCGGCATCCTGTTCGATCGCACCGGATTCACGGAGGTCACTCAGCTGAGGCATTTTATTACCGTCCTTACGTTTTTCCACATCACGGCTCAACTGGGAGAGGGCGATCACCGGTACCTGCAGCTCTTTTGCGAGGCCTTTCAGGTCACGGGAGATTTTACTGATCTCCTGCTCACGGTTGGAACCCCTGCCGTCGCCGCTACCGCTCATCAGCTGGAGGTAGTCGATGATGATCACCCCTACGCCGTGGTTGTGTACCAATCGTCGGCATTTGGCTCTCAGCTCGAAGATATTGAGCGCCGGGGTATCGTCGATGAAGATGGGTGCTTTCGCCAGGCGTTCGATACCGTGGGTCATCAGCTTCTTCATTTCATATTCTTCCAGTTTACCACGGGAGATTTTTTCCAGTTTGATTTCCGATTCCGCCGAGAGGATACGTTGTACGATCTGGCCGGAGGACATCTCCAGGGAAAATACGGCCGCCCCTTTCGGGAAGCGGGGATGGAGGGCCGCGTTACGGGCGAGGTTAAGGGCGAAAGCCGTTTTACCTACGGAAGGACGGGCCGCGATGATGATAAGGTCGGTAGACTGCCAGCCGTAAGTCACTTTATCGAGTGACGGGAAGCCGGAGGGCACACCGGTGATATCATCGCCTTTATTACGGAGGTCTTCGATACGCTTCATGGTGTTTACCAGTACGCGGTCGATGGAGTCGTAGTTTTTACGAAGGTGGTTATTGGTGATCTCGAAGAGTTTGGATTCGGCGCTGTCGAGCAGGTCGAACACGTCGGCAGTATCTTCGTAAGATTCGGTAAGGATCTCTCCGGAAATGCGGATCAGCTCCCGCTGAATAAATTTCTGCAGGATGATACGGGCGTGTGCTTCGATGTTGGCCGAAGACACCACCGCATTGGTGAGTTTCATCACGGTAAATGGTCCGCCTACCGCCTCCAGCGAGCCCATGGACTTGAGCTCTTCTGTCACGGTGAGAATGTCTACCGGCATCGATTTCGACGCCAGACGGGTCATGGCGGAAAAAATCAGCTGGTGTGCTTCCACATAAAAACACTCGCCTTTCAATATCTCTACAACAATATCAAAAGCACCCTTTTCCAGCATGATGGCTCCCAAAACAGCTTCTTCCAATTCTTTAGCCTGTGGTGGTACCTTGCCGTACACCAAGGACGACACTTCAATGGCCGGTTTTCTGCGAACATTGCGGTCCTTCTTAAGATTGAGATCCATTTATGGTCAGAGTATTAAAAAAAGTTAATAAAAGGTTACAGTCAATGGGCCTTTCCGGTATTTATTTGCATTATTCCTGTATCCGGCAGCATTTGCCGCTTTAAGAAATTGTAAATTTTTCTCGAGCCGTACAAACTAAGGTAAAGGCATTTTTTTAATTAACCTTTTTTATTTGACGACTAAATTTATTAAGCCTCATGCACAGTTTATCCACCATTAACAAGTGGGTTATCCACCACGCATTATAGGTTATCCACCAAAAACCGAAAAAACCACATGCAAAGGTCTGATTATTCACACACATTGTGTAAAAAAGATTTTCACATCAGCTGCCAGGGCTACCGGCAGGCGTCCGGAATAGTGGCCAGGCAGGGATATGCGGGAAAATGCGGGCAGGGAAACCGCTGTTCATCCCTTCTCCGGGATATTTTTTCCCGGCAATGCGGCTGTAAAGGGGTAATTCGCAATTCGTAATTTGTAATTCTTTAACTTTACGCTTCTTTATAAACCAAGCAGACAAATGACGATTTCATACAACTGGCTTTGTGAGTATTTACCGGTCAAACCTACACCGGAGGAACTGTCCACCATCCTGACAAGAATAGGCCTGGAAGTTGAGAGCCTTGATAAGTTCGAGGCGGTAAAGGGCAGCCTTGCCGGCTTGGTGATTGGTGAAGTACTGACCGCCGAGAAGCACCCCAATGCTGACAAACTGAAACTGACCACTGTCAACACCGGCAATGGCGAACCGCTGCACATTGTGTGCGGTGCGCCCAACGTAGCGGCAGGACAGAAAGTGGTGGTAGCGCCTATCGGCACCACCATCTATCCCCTGGGCGGCGAGCCCCTGACCATGAAAAAGGCGAAGATCCGCGGCGAAGAAAGCCAGGGTATGATCTGTGCAGAAGACGAAATCGGCCTGGGCAACAGCCACGCCGGTATTATGGTACTGGATGCCTCCCTGCAGCCTGGCACACCGGCTGCCGATGTATTTAAACCGGCGCAGGACTGGACCTACGAAATAGGTCTCACCCCCAACCGTATGGATGCCATGAGCCATATCGGCGTAGCGAAAGACGTATGCGCTTTCCTCAACAACCTGGAACATACCCACAAATACCAGGTGCAGCTGCCGGAAATCAAAGCCCTGCCAGCAGCAGCGGCACAACTTCCGATCAGCGTCACCCTCGAAAATACCGATGCCTGCCCGCGCTACAGCGGCATCAGCATCACCGGCGTTACCGTGGCCCCTTCTCCGGAATGGCTGAAGAACCACCTGCTGACCATCGGCGTACGCTCGATCAATAATATTGTGGATATCACCAACTTCGTGCTGCACGAAACCGGTCAACCGCTCCACGCCTTCGACGCAAGCGCTGTCAAAGGCAATGCGGTGGTGGTGAAAAACCTCCCGCAGGATACCGTTTTCGTAACCCTCGATGAAAAAGAAAGAAAGCTGGACGCTACCGATCTGATGATCTGCAACGGCGCTGGTGAAGGGATGAGTATTGCCGGCGTTTTCGGCGGATTGCACTCCGGCGTAAGCGACAGCACCAAAGACATTTTCCTGGAGAGCGCTTTGTTTGCTCCCGGCGGTATCCGGACCACCTCTTTCCGGCACGGCCTCCGCACCGATGCTGCTACCCGCTTTGAAAAAGGCGTGGATATCTCCAATACGGTCTTCGCCCTGCAACGCGCAGCGGCATTGATCTGCGAGCTGGCCGGCGGTAAAGCCGCGTCCGATATCGTGGACGTATATCCGGCACCAAAAGTGAAAACACAGGTGGAAACCACCTACGCTTATATCCACAAACTCAGTGGCAGCCGATATGCGCCGGAAAAAATCAAAAATATCCTGCGCAGCCTCGGCTTCGATATGATCGCAGAAACCGCCGAAAGCCTGCGGGTAGCTGTTCCCTTCAGCAAACCGGACATCAGCCTGCCGGCAGACCTGGTAGAGGAAGTAATGCGGATAGACGGCCTGGACAATATCGAAATCCCGTCCCATGTCACCATCTCCCCCTCCCTGTCTGCCCATCCCGATGAGGAAGGTATCCGGGAAAAAGTGGCCAACTACCTCGCCGGCAATGGTTTCAATGAAATTTTCACCAACTCCATCACCAACAGCAAATACTATACGCCGGAAGTACTGGAGCGCGCCGTGAAAATGATGAACAGCCTCACCGTGGAACTGGACATCATGCGCCCTTCCATGCTGGAAACCGGCCTG
Organism: Chitinophaga eiseniae; assembly: GCF_900167135.1. Classification (GTDB taxonomy): domain Bacteria; phylum Bacteroidota; class Bacteroidia; order Chitinophagales; family Chitinophagaceae; genus Chitinophaga; species Chitinophaga eiseniae. Next base: position 577,263 of record NZ_FUWZ01000002.1, read on the forward strand.
GAAAGCATTTCCTACAACCTGAACCGTAAGAATGAAGACCTGTTCTTCTTCGAATTCGGCAAAACTTACCAGGTACTCGAAAAGGGCTATGCAGAGAACAACCACCTCGTTTTATACCTGACCGGTAAAAGAACGGCGGAAACCTGGATGCAAAAAACCAGTCCGGTTGACTTCTACGATCTGAAAGGGTTTGTACTGAACGTACTGAAACAACTGGGTTATCAGCAGTTTCAATGGGTGGAAGGTACCGACACCAGCCTGCAGCCGGCCTGGGAAATCAAAGTAAAAAACCAGGTGGTAGCTACCCTGGGAGGCGTTACCACACAGAAACTGAAGCAGTTCGACATTAAACAACCGGTATGGTATGCCACTTTTAATTGGGATAAAATACTCGGACTGTTACAAAAAAGTGATAACTTTTACAGGGAAATCCCCCGCTTCCCCGCCGTTAGGAGAGACCTGGCCCTGGTGCTGGATAAACAGATGCGGTTTGCAGCCGTTGAGGCCGCTGCTCGTGCTGTAAAATCACAGCTGCTGCAGGACATCAATCTCTTCGACGTGTTCGAAAGCGAGAAGCTGGGAGCCAATAAAAAATCATATGCAGTAAGCTTTACCTTCCTGGATACCCAGAAAACCCTGACCGACAAAGAAATCGACGGGGTGATGGACAAGCTGGTAAAGACTTTTGAAACGCAGCTGCAAGCGGAAATACGGAGATAATTTTCGATTTTCGATTTTTTGATTTACAGATTTGAGCGATTGATCAACTTCTTTAATCCCGAAATCCGTAAATCAAAAAATCGAAAATATATCAATTGTTTAAAATGGTATTAGAGCAATATATTCAACGGGTAGAAGAAAAGCTACAACTGCTGGTGAAGAGACTTCACCAGGTGCAGTCGGAGAATACGTTGCTAAAAGACGAAATCAACCAACAACAACAGACACTGCAACAGCAACAGCTGGCCATACAGGCAATGGAAGACAAACTGCATCTGTCGAGGATAGCAGCTACCGCCCATGGGGGCGCCACAGCAACAGAAGACGCAGCCTTTAAAAAGGAGATCCGCAACAAGATCAATGAGTATATCAAAGAGATTGACCGGTGTATCGCCTTGTTAAACGGCTGACATAAAATAATTTCAACATATGGAACAACTCATTCCCATCAATATCGTTGTATCTGACCGCTCTTACCGGATAAAAATACGGCCGGAAGAGGAGGAAGAGGTACGTCGTATTATGAAGGAAGTGAATGAGAAGATCGTTGATTTTAAGACTGCCTATGCTGGTAAAGACCAGCAGGACTATATTGCTATGGCCCTCATTATGTACGCGACCCACCCGGGCACCAGCGGCGGCAAGGCTCAGGCCGTCACTGCTCCCTTTCTGCAGGAGAAACTGGAAAAGCTGGAAGAAATCATCAACCAGGCATTGGGTTAAATTCACTTTACCCATTGTTAAACAATGACTTAGCTAATTCGCTAATTATCACGTATTAAACACGCTTTACTGCTATTTTTTTGTATTTTCGCGGGTCAGTTCTCGCCCCTGTCGCGTTTTAGCAGTGACTTGGGTATGAGGATACTACATAAATCAAGTATAAATAATTCATATGGATGTTACACTTTATACGACAATAGCTGCAGTAGTGGCATTGATCTTAGGAATAGTGCTAGGTAAGGTGATATTTGCCAAGAACACACAGCAAAAAATTGACGACGCCGAACAACAGGCTAAAAAAATCGTCGCAGATGCACAGGTAAGCGCTGAAAATCTTAAAAAGGACAGGTTACTCGAAGCAAAAGAGAAATTCCTGCATTTGAAGAGTGAGCATGAGAAAGAGGTTACCCAGCGCAACCAGAAAATAGCGGAGTCTGAAAACCGTATCAAACAGAAAGAGCAGTCCCTCAATCAGAAAAATGAGCAGCTCCAGAAGCACATCAACGAAAACGAGGCCATCAAGGAAACGCTGAACCGCCAGATGGAACTGGTAACGATCAAGCGCACCGAACTGGAAAAACACCAGGAAGAGCATATCCGCCGCCTGGAAAAAGTAGCCGGCCTGACGGCTGAAGAAGCCAAACACCAGCTGGTGGAAAGCCTGAAAGAAGAAGCCCGCAGCCAGGCGCTGTCCCACATTCAGGAAATCATCGAAGATGCCAAGCTGAAAGCCAACAAAGAAGCCAAGAAAATTATCATACAGTCCATCCAGCGTACTGCTGCGGAGCAGACCATCGAAAACACCATTACCGTGTTTACCCTGGAAAGCGACGAAATCAAAGGCCAGATCATCGGCCGTGAAGGACGTAATATCCGCGCCATTGAGGCCGCTACCGGCGTTGACCTCATCGTGGACGACACCCCTGAGGCCATCGTACTCTCCTCTTTCGACCCGCTGCGCCGTGAAATCGCCCGCCTGTCTCTCCAACGCCTGGTACAGGACGGCCGTATCCACCCTGCCCGTATCGAGGAAGTGGTAGAAAAAACCAAGAAACAACTGGAAGAACAGGTAATGGACATCGGTGAAAGAACCGTGATAGAACTGGGTATCCATGGCCTGCATAAAGAACTGGTACGTCTCGTAGGTAAAATGCGTTTCCGCTCCTCCTACGGTCAGAACCTGCTGATGCACTCCAAAGAAACAGCGAACCTCTGCGCCGTAATGGCCGCCGAACTGGGCCTCAACCCCAAACTGGCCAAACGCGCCGGCCTGCTGCACGACATCGGTAAAGTACCGGACGAAGAAACTGAACTGAGCCACGCCCTCCTCGGCGCCAAACTGGCCGAAAAATACGGCGAACATGCCGCTGTGGTAAACGCTATCGGCGCCCACCACGATGAAATGGAAATGCAATACGTGATTTCTCCGATCGTTCAGGCCTGTGACGCCATCAGTGGCGCCCGTCCCGGCGCCCGCCGCGAAATCATGCAGAGCTACCTGCAACGTATCAAAGACCTGGAAAACCTCGCCCTCGCTCACGACGGTGTGGAAAAAGCCTATGCTATCCAGGCCGGCAGGGAACTGCGTATCATTGTGGAAAGTGATAAGGTGTCCGACAACGATGCCGACCGCCTGTCCTTCGAAATCGCCAATAAGATCCAGACTGAGATGCAATATCCCGGCCAGATCAAGGTGACGGTTATCCGGGAAAAACGTGCAGTGAACATCGCCCGTTAATCATTTCTCATTTAGATATCTGGAATTTTGATATTATATTGGAGTCCTCCGGCCAACACCGGGGGACTTTTTTTATCCGGTGAACAACGGAACCACGTTTATAATACTCATCTCAAAAATCCAATGATCTATATGAAGCGGTCTTTTTTAAAATTTGTATTGGGCGCCGCCCTTGTACTCGGCACCAGCAGCACTTTTGCACAGAAAGCCCAGTCCCTGTTCAATGGTAAAAACCTGGACGGCTGGAAAATACACGGTACTGAAAAATGGTATGTAGAAAAAGGTGAATTAATCTGCGAAAGCGGTCCGGATAAAGAATACGGCTACCTTGCCACGGATAATAAATATCAAAATTTCGAGCTCACCCTTCAGTTCAAACAGGAAGCCGACGGTAACAGCGGCGTATTCTTCCACTCCTCTCTCGAAGGCACCAAAGTTGCCGGCTGGCAGGCAGAAGTAGCGCCTCCTAACATGCATACCGGCGGTATCTATGAATCTTATGGCCGCGGATGGCTCATCAAACCGGAAGCGGAAAAAGAAAAATACCTGAAAATGGGCGAATGGAATACCATGAAGATCCGGGTAAACGGCGATCAGGTGACGACCTGGCTCAATGGCCATGAAATGATCACCCTGAAAGACGAAAAAATCGGCGCCATCGACGGACAGATTGCCCTGCAAATACATTCCGGCGGCGGTATCAAGGTAAAATGGAAAAATATTAAACTGGTTCCCCTGAAGGGATAATACAACCTTATGTCCTACCAAGACCAGGTGATCTTTATTACAGGCGCCAGCTCCGGTATAGGCCGGCAGCTGGCGCTTTTGTTAGCACAGGAAAAAGCCCGGCTGGTCCTCGCCGCCAGGCATACAGACACATTGGAGACCATACAGCGGGAATGCCTGCAACACACCCCTTTCTGCGATATCCTGACCATGGACATCACCGTCGCCGAACAGGTGGAAGCCGGCGCGCAAAAAGCCTGGCAACTGCATGGCCGGATCGACGTGCTGATCAACAATGCCGGTGTTACCCAACGCTCTAAGCTTATAGACACGCAGGTATCCGCCATCCGGCAGCTGATGGAGGTCAACTTTTTCGGTCCCATGATGCTCACAAAAGCCCTGCTGCCTTACTTTCAGCAGCAGCAGCACGGCCAGATCGTCGTGATCAGCAGTATGGCCGGACTAATGGGCTATCCCTGGCGCTCCGGCTATAACGCTGCCAAACACGCCCTGCAAGGCTACTTTGAAACCCTGCAAACGGAGCAACCCATCCCTCAGTTACATACCACGATCGTTAGCCCCGGCCGTATCCACACACCCATCACCTACGCCGCCATCACGGCCGACGGCTCACCCTTCGGCAAAATGGACCCCGGCCAGGCACATGGCATCCCGGTGGAAAAATGCGCCCGCCGCATCATTACAGGGATGCGTAAACGAAAAAAACAGGTACTGATTGCCCGGGAAGAACGGATCCTGCTATGGTTCAAACGCTTCTTTCCCCCGTTGTTTTATTTTGTTGCCCGGAAAGGGAATTGATATCGCGCCAGGTACGCCCCCAAAGTAAAGATTGCATTTAGTAAAGCAACCATCCCAGGAATCAAGGCGACTATCGGCAATACGCCGGATTGACAGTAAACAAATGACTTTCACAGGTCAACGAGGAAGATCACCGAGCTAAAAATGTCAAAAATCATCAAAAATGCGTTATTTGTTAAAAACCGCCTTTTACTAAATGCAGTTACCGTCCAATAGATATGACATTTTGCCTCCCCTAAAAAAGTTCATATCGACGAAGCGTGCATGGCTCGTTCAAACGCTTGTTACTGTTGGTACATCGCTCCTTGTACCTTCCCAGGTTATTTTACTACGCAGGAAAAGGTGTTGATACGCAGGCAGAAGTGGCTAAATAGGGATTAAATTATTTGTTCGATATTTCAAACATTTTAATTAAATATGTCTGAAATATCAATCATTAATTTTTTTTATTCAGACTAAGACCATTCGAATGCATAACTTTTTCAAATGATGTTAATCAACATTCGAAAGCGAATAATTGTTTGCTATTTCAATCAAAAGTATTAATTTTGTTTAAAATATCAAACAAAATTGAATTCCAAGAAAGTCATATTATTGCCTACTAATGCGAAGTTACTTGAAGAGCTAGGCCAGAATCTGCGTTTAGCAAGAAAGCGCAGGAAGCTTACAGCAGAACAAGTAGCCGAGAGGTCTGGTATTGCCCGATCTACTTTATGGAATATTGAAAGAGGTGACCCAGGGGTAGCGATTGGATCTTATATGCAAGTACTTTTTGTATTAGGACTTGAGAAAGACATTAATAAAGTGGCTTCAGATGATTTATTGGGTAGAAAGTTAGAGGACGCAAAGTATTTACATGCTAAATTGGCGCCCGCTAGAAAAGCTTCTGGTATGAAGAGCGGGATAATGAAGCCTAATAGAATGAAAAAGTCATGAGAGCTGCAAAGAATATATGGGTGTATGCAGACTGGATTGGCATCAATGGGCCACGTCTTATGGGACAATTGAGGGCGGATGTTGGGCGAGAAGGCGATATATTTTCTTTTACCTATGATGAACAATGGTTGAAAGAAGGACCGGCTTTAAGTCTTGATCCTGATTTGGGATTGTATAATGGCCCCCAATTCACAAGAGAAGAAAAGTCTAGCTTTGGTATTTTTACTGATTCTGCACCCGACAGATGGGGCAGGGTTCTAATGGAAAGAAAGGAAAGTTATAATGCCAGATTGGAGAAACGAGCGCCTAAAAAGCTTTTTGAAAGTGATTATTTGCTCGGAGTAGCAGACTTCCCAAGAATGGGCGGAATACGCTTTAAGTTAGATCCGGATGGTCCATTTTTGGACAGTAGTTTTGAACGTGCCGCACCTCCAATACATAATATTCGAACATTAGAGGCTGCAAGTCTAGAAATAGAGCAAGACAATGCCCGCGAAAATCCAAGATTTGGAGAATGGATGAGAATATTATTGGCTCCTGGTACCTCTCTTGGGGGAGCTAGGCCCAAAGCAAGTATAACTGACACCAATGGGCATTTATGGATTGCAAAATTCCCCAGCCGGTTTGATGAGTATGATATTGGAATTTGGGAGGCTGTAGTAATGCAGCTGGCAAATGGTGCTGGTATAAATATAGCAGTCGGGAGGGCTGAGCAATACACAGCACGGCATCATACCTATCTTACAAAACGCTTTGACCGTACAGAGGAGGGGAGAATACATTTTGCCTCTGCAATGACGTTATTAGGATTGACTGATGGTGCAGATGGAAACGACGGCATTTCTTACCAACATATTGCCGAGTTCATCATGAAGTCCGGGGCGAATCCAAATGAAAACATGAAAGAACTCTGGAAAAGAATGGTTTTTAACATTTGTGTCTCCAATACTGATGATCATTTACGTAATCATGGTTTTTTGTTAACATCAGGGGGTTGGGTTTTATCTCCTGCTTATGATATTAATCCAGTATTATATTCTGAGCATCTAAAGCTAAATATTTCTGAGGATAGCGGTATTCTAAGTTTAGACTTGGCGTTACAAGAAGCAAGCGCTTTCAGATTAAGTAACCAAGAAGCCAAAACCTTAATGGATGAAATAATTCAATCTGTCAGTACTTGGCAACAAGTAGCGGAGACAATGGGTATTTCCAGAGGAGACATCGAATACATGGAAAGCGCCTTTGACCTTAGCGCAAAAAAATGATTATCCCAAAGGGAGTTGATACGGGTGCTTTGCCGGTTTCGCCTGAAAAGGAGTTTCGATACCGCTGCCTAAGCCGTAAACCAATGAAGCATCCATCGATGTCTGAATGACAGAAAAAAAAACAATAGGGTGTTCCTGAAACCCAACCTCCCGATAGAAATGTCGAAAATCATCAAACAATGTCCATTTTTTCGAAAAACGCGAATACAGACACTACCCAATCATATGACATTTTGACAAAAAAGACATTGGACATCGCGAAGCGCATAAAAAAGCCTGCGAAAGCCGACCTCTCGAAAAGCCTGCGAAAAAGCAGGCTGTTATATTAGTCTTTTTTCTCTGTATCTTCGTCAGTTGCACTTTCATCCTCATCCTCATCCTCATCCTCATCCTCATCCTCATCCTCATCCTCATCCTCATCCTCATCCTCATCCTCATCCTCATCCTCATC